>NZ_CP188297.1:0-3867371 GCF_050030965.1 Glutamicibacter sp. 2E12 | reverse complement strand
CTTTTGATGGCTAGTCAGGTTGCTCACTATCGTGTTCCGGGACGTACTTATACTGATCTTGACCGACCAAACTTTTTCCTTTTTAGTTCATTGGAGGAGCTTCTGGCTAAATATGATCGTATAGATCGAGAATTAGCCGAAAGCGGCTCAGATGCTCAAAGTCTGATAAGTTACAGCTACTCTGGAAAAAAGCTACTTGGATTAATTATATCGTTTATTGATGATTCTCATTCTGCACGCCTACTTGATTAATTTAGGAGAGGGAAAAGTGGAACAGCTATGCTTACGCACTAGGCATGAATCACCAGAGTCGATTTCTGAACGGCTACGAACAGCGTTGACGCATGAGAGTCAGCGAAAATATGCAAAAGATATCTCGTTATTGTATGTGTCGAACGGTGATTTTACATCACAGTATACATTTCCGGGTTTCGCTGTCAGTCCGAATAGTGCTGAATATGATTTCTTGATTGACAATATTTCACCTAATTTATTCGTTTTAGAATACACCCCTCAGTCGTCCGACAGATCGTGGAAGTTGGATCCTGATAGGATAAATAATATTAAAAAATTTAAAAACCTTATTGAACGAATTTCTGAAAATGGTATTCCAGCCCTGGCAATCGTCCCTGATAAGTATTTTGATATGGCAATACATTCAGGAATACTGAAGGCATTTAATTTAGTCATATCATCTTTCAGTAAATCTGGTCCTCAAGGAGGAATTATTTTAAAAAACTTAAATGAGTTAGAGGCCATTAGTCTGGATGAAAAAATTAGAGGTTTCATTTCTGACAACGATAATCATTTAAGGAGTCTACTGAGATGAGCTGGTTCCCTTATCTAATTAATGGACCAGTAGGGTGTCGATTCTATTAATGACGATAAAAGGCTTATGTAGTCTTTTCGTGGAGGGGCCACATGTCCGCGACCCCAATGCTTAACTATGCGATGGTAGTTTGGGTTTTCTGACATTAGGTTCCTGAAAGGCCCATATTGTTCTTTGAGATACCAGGCATCTCCGAGGTTCTGAAGATGAAAGACATGATTCATTGGCTCATGAGCATAGAGCGACTTCAAATCCTCGGGCCCCCTTGCCAAAACTTTTGCATTTAAGGGTATCGAAGTATCATCGATAGCCGCCTCGATGAATATATCCGGGGAAGCTTTCAGATCGATCCTTGGGTTCATGACGAAGGCGGCAGAGTGTGGCCTCTCGTAACTATGCAGAAGTGCAGCATATCCTCCGGCTGAAGCACCGAAGAACAGAGTGGTTTCATTTTCAGGGGAAAATATATCAATGATAGACCTAGCCAGATTAGGACCATGAATATCATTATTTCCTAGATGCCAAGAAGTTTTTATTGCGGGACTGGAAGCTATGGCGGGATCAGCAAATGCCAGAAGATTTACCGGTAAATATTTTGGAAAAGACCAACCCGAGAATACTGGGTAGGGGCGTTCAAGTGGAACAGCGGCGGAAAAAGTAACTAAGGTTACTCCTGCATTGTTGTTTTCGTATAGGAAGTCAAACCAATGTTTTCCTAACCTGATTGAATGCAGGCCGCTGCCAGTGCTATCGCGACCGACTTCATTTATGGAATCGTAACGGTAGTGCCCTTTTTTATTGTGATTAGAAATCAGTCGTTCCCTGACTTGCATAATTACTCCATGTTAGTTATTGGAAGTTATCGTTTCGAAGGTATCTATAGACTTATTCGTTGCTGGCTTTTTAACGAATCATTCATTTCATCATTAAATATGCGTCAATTTATAGATTTGTATATTGTGGTATTCGGGGTGCTTTGCGAAATTCGTGCAAGTGAGGCCGGTGGTTGATGTCAAAGATGTTAGGTATCGGTCTGGTTTCTAGATGCTCCTTTTAATCGATGAGATACTTTCAGGCGTGGCGGGACAGATTCCTAATTCACACTTGCAGGGTAGCCGAAGATTGGATTGTTGAACCCTGAACTACAGTCAACTATCCATGAAGACCGTCATGACGACATGCGTATAGGGCTCTTATATGTGTGTGTTCAGTAGACGTAATTGTAACGCCTTTGCGGACAACGGGTGTCGCTAGCAGTCGAATCAGGAATCTATCAGACAAAGCTTTGAAACGGCCATACTGGACGACTTTCTGCTACATAGGTAATTGGTATCTACAGGTGCTGGATAGGGTTTGTTGATACCGGACGTCCGGCTACCTGGTATGAAATCTCGTGACTTCGTAGACATTGAAACTCAGCACTTCATGGACAGTGGATCTCAATACTTTGTACACAGTTACCAACGGCCAACCGAATCGAGCGGTTGGTTGCCAAATAGCGCCTCTTGGTAGTGCCGTTCCGGTCACCGGGTAGTGCTGTTCCGGGTACATGGTAGTGCGCGGGCACCTTTCGTGATGGGCTGGGCTGATCGCCGCATAATTCGGTGTGGCGATCAGTTCAGAGGAGAAGGATCTTGGTGGATTACCACGCCATCATGTCCCTGCTGGTCAAGGGACGAACCTACAGCGAGATCACCGCTTCGGTGGGTTGCTCGCACCGCGATGTCGCGACGGCGAAGCGAACTATGACCGCCGCCGGCATCACCGCGCAGCGGTTGGCCGCGCTGCAGGCCGCAGTCATCGAGCAGCTGTTCCCAGATCAACGCAGGACGATTTCCCAAGAGTATGCCGACCCGCATTTCGCCCAGGTGATCGAACAGATGAAGCACAACCGGTTCTTTACCCTGCAGCAGGGCTGGGTCAACTATTTGGGCGCAACTGCCGAATAGGGCGAAATGGTACCTCTATTCCAGCGACTTGGTACCGATGTCTTCCGGCTACCAGGAACCACCATTCCAGCTTGTTGGTACCGCCTTCACGCATCGGCACCGTTCTGGGACCCCGTCACCGGAGTCCCAGAACGATATTATGAAGCCATCAGGCTCCGAAGATCTTCAAGGATCAAGGAATGCTCAGGCCTTCGAAACCTATTCCCAGAAGTCCTTGGATTTTCGGTCCTGATCTCCAAGCTGCTTACGTATGTCCAACGCACCAAGCGGCAACCACCTGGTATTGGTGGCCAACCGGTTCACGATGAAATCCCCGGCAATCTTGTCCGGAATCACCGTGACCCAATACTCCGGATCCGTCTGTGAAACGATAATCGTCGGCAGCGTGTATTCACGATCCGAAAGGACCGCGAACAACTCGCTGGCGCCTTACTGATCGATACCCACGGTAAGGAAGTCGTCAATGATCAACACATCGACGGTCCGCAGCTTGACCAGCAACCGCTGATAGTCCCGGGTATCGTCCCGAGCCAACCGGAAATCCCGGATCAGATCATCCATCCGACGATAGAACACCGTGTGCTCGGTATGGCACGCGGCCACTCCGATCGCGCACGCCAGGTATGTCTTGCCACCACCGGTGGGCGAAATGATCAGCAGGTTCTTCGGATCCGTACGCCATTCATGCGTCATGTATCGGTGCATCCGCATCTCATCAATTTTCCGACCGGGAAGATAATGGATCTGGGCAATCGACGCGCTCGGTAACGGAAACCCCGCTTGAGAAACCAATTTATCGATCCTCCGGCCCCGGCGGGTATCAACCGCATGGTCAACAGCCTGCATAAACACCTCTTCCGGCGTCAGCCGTTCATTGGCTTGCTCGCCGGTCAGCTCGAAGAATTTCTGCGCGAAGGCCGTCAACCGCAGGTCCTTGATCTTCTGCTGATCCGCGTCGCTGAGCATTACTGACCGCCTCCCATCGAGTAATGTCCTCGCGCTCGGACGAATCGCCCAGTCCGCTCCGACTGAGAGGACAAGTCCTTGACCGTTTCAGGAACCGGGACCGCAGGGCGATCTTGGTTCTTCTCCTCGTGAGCCATCACCGCGATGATCCGCTTCAACCCGCTGTATGAGGAATACCCTCCCCGCTCCAGCAAATACGTGCAGGCTGGCTCCAGCAAGCTGCGGTGCTTCGTCCCGAGCCCCTTGACGATGTTGCGGCATTCGACGAAAGCCTGCGCTTCAACGGCAGCCCGATCCAAGACCGCGGTGATCACTTCAACGGTGGCCGGGACGAAGGACTGGGCATGCGCGATGAACCAGTCCCGGCTCCAGAGCCCTGAAACATCTTTGTGCTGCGCAGGTATGTGGGCGTCCAACGTGGAATGCTGGCCGCGGCGCCCCACCAGCCGCGGATGCTCGGCCACGACTGTAGCCCCGTCGACCACCGTCACACTGGTTTGAGTCAACCGCGTGCTCAACGTGCGGCCGACGAGCTGATACGGAACCGAGTAATACTGGTAGTCGCAATTCACGTGATAGTTCGGGCCCACCTTCAGCTGCTTGTATTCCACCTGTTCGAACCGGTGGGACGGCAACGGCTTGAGCAGGCCCGCTTCGGAACTGGCGAACAACTCGGCCCGGCTGATCCCGTTGGTGCGGTGCACCTTGGAATTGACCTGCTCCAGCCTGTCGCTCACGGCCTCATTGAGCTGCTCAAAGCTTCCGAATTCCGTATCGGCCAAATACCCCAGGACCATCGTTTCGATGACCTGCACCATCCGCTCAACATGGGCCTTGTCGCGAAGCTTGCCCGGCCGCGCCGGCACGATCGCCGTCCCGTAGTGCTCCGCCAAGGCCGCATACGACTTCGTCACCACCACTTCCCGGGCCTCGCCCTTGGCGCCTTTGCGGCGGTTCTGCCGGTAGTGCGTCGCGGTCTTCGCATTATCCGGAACAATCATCTGCGGAGCCCCGCCGAAGAACTCCAGCGCTTCAACATGCGCCTGGTTCCACGCGTCCTGCCGCATGTTCGAATAGGCCCGGGTGAACACCATGGCCGAATACGGCAACGAGGCCACGAAGAAGTACGCTTTGAACTGCTCTCCGGTCACTGCATCCACCACGAACAACGTGGGGCCGGCCCAATCAACGAACATGGCTTTGCCCGGTTCGTGCTGCAGGGTGGCCACCAAATCATGCGTGCGCGCATACTGGTGGAACCGTGAGCAAAACTGCGAATAACCGTATTTCTTCAGCCCGTCACCGAGGTCCGTGTATTTCACCCAGGCCTGCTGCAGCGTGAAGAAGCGGTTGCGTTGCAGTTGCTCGGCAACAACGGCGAAGTCCGGCTCGGAATAATTGGAGCTGATGATTTTGCGCTTGTCCGGAAAGATCTCGGCCAACTTGGCCGCCGTGATGCTGCCGAGGTTCTGCGCGGTGATCTGGAGGGTGTCGATGGCCTTCTTGGCTGTTGAAATATCTCGTCGGGAACAGTTCATGGACGCGGTGATTTCCGCGTACGTGCGCCCGTCGAAAATCATCTGCATGATGCGCAGGTAATCCACTGTCAAGGATTCTCCTTGGGTCAGGGATACTCCCTGGAACCATGAACGGTTCTCGTGGGGGAATATCCATGACTAGGAAATCAGCGGCAGATGACCGGCAGTACCATGTTCGCGGAACAGCGGTACCCAGTTGCAAGATGTAATCGCTCGGTAGTTTGTTTACACACGAACTCACCACATCGCTTACAACCAAACTCAGGACATCGTTAACACACGGCATCAGCACATCGCTGACAACTAAACTCACAACATCGCTGACACCGTGCGCAACGAATCTCCTTAGCTAGGAAATGGCGTCGTCAGACGAATAGTAGATGTCCTCATACTCGATCCGCTTCTGAGTCCAGGCCGGCTTCGGATCCCGGATCCGGGCACCATACACCTGCCACAACGGCACCAAACGCGCACTGGAATACAGCCTGACAGGTAACGGAAATGACAGTGATTGCTCACTATCAACAGTGCTGTAAAGCGTATAAGCATCCTTGCTCAAGACCAGCTGATATTCACCAACCAGATAAGCTGACACCTTGAAAACACGGCCACGAAAATAGATCTGCGGATTCGTCCGTCGAATCTGGATCACATCATCGCGTTGATCCGTCAGTACGCTGGGGCTACCGGTGTAGTTTTCAACCTTCGTACGTCCCAACACCTGAAGCCCATCATCCACTACGCCCTCCGGAACCAAATCGGCTTTCACGGCCAGAGCCTTGTCCAAGTACGACTGGGCTTTGGCCTGTAGCCGGGCAATATCGATGGCCACGCCATCCGAACCACGATGATCACCGGCTTCCCACGCTCGAGCAGGCGTCAGATATGTGTGCCCCACTTTCAGCGCCTGATGCCGCCGACGATGGTTGTAGTGGTTTCGATACTGCTCCAATAGTTTGGCTAGGTCAGCTAGGTTCTGCGGTGCATGCGCATCGAGGAACCGGGTCAACGTATTGTGGCTGCGTTCGTTCTTGCCTTGCGTTTGCGTATGACTGAACCGGCCCGTGATCGCTTCACATCCCACACTGGCTAGGAATATTTCAGTCTGATTCACGGTGCCCTGCCGAGAAAGATTGAAAGCTCCTCCGTTGTCGCTGAGAAGTTGTTGCGGCACCCAGTATTCGGCGAACGCTACCTTAAGCGTGTCCATCGCATCTTGCGCGTTCTCCATTTGCCCAAAGCATCGCGTACCCACGTCGAATCGGGAGCCGTCATCAATGAGCTGATAGATCATCGCCTTGGTCGCGTCCTGGTCGAACAATCGATATTCCAGTCCGTCGATCTGCCACATTTCCATCGGGTGTGAACGAGCGAATCGCAGCCATGATTTACGTGGGCGTTTGCGCGGGTTTCGTTTGGTAGCTCCGGCCTCGGCTAGGATCCTGCCGATCGTGGCCACTGAAGGACGTTGCTCACCGAATTCCTCCGTATCAAGGCTTTCGAACCAGATAGATAAGGGGCCGTTAGCCCACCCATCCTTGGCTAGCCGTTTACGGACGCGCAGGACTGTTGCTTTGGTTTGGTCACCGTAGATGCGCCGATCTGTTTTCGGGGCTCTGGAGTGCGGGTTGAGTGCTTTGTTCCCTTCCGCGACGAATCGCTCTTTCACTTTGTAGTAGGAGGGTCTGCTGATTCCCAGTTCCTTGCAGAACTGCGAGATACTCAAGGAGTCTGGCAGGCCTGGATCGAACTCGATGATTTGGCGGCGTATCGATGCCGATACTGAATTTGACACGTTTAATTATCAAATTGATCGGTGGCCAGAACAGGCCTGCCAGTATCTCTTGCTACCTGTCAGCGATGTTGTGAGTCATGGTGTAAACGATGTTCTGAGAGAGGACATACCATTTCGGGCTATTCGCCACACGTTTATCCCGAAGGCAGAGAACATGATTCTGCTGGGTGCTCCTGGGGCGGGTAAAACCCAAGTAGGGATCGCTGTGGGCGTCAAGGCCTTTTCCAGCGAGGGTACCCGACGTTTTTTGATACCGCCGCAAGTTGGGGTGGGACCGCGCATCTAGTTGGGAAGTTGATTGATGCGTTGCGGCTCTCGAAGCGGTATGAGTTGTTGATCATTGACGAAGTGTGCTGGCTTCCGTTTGATGCGCAGACCGTTAGTTCTCTGTTTCAACTGATCGCGTATCGGTACGAGTTGGGATTCGGTGTTGGTGACGTCGATTATGCCGTCAGGTCGGTGGGGTGAGGTGTTCGGTGATGATGTTGTTGCTTGGGCGATGATTGATCGATTGGTTCACCATGTGGAGGTGTTGTCTCTGATGGGCGATTCAAACCGGGTGAAGAATCGTCAGGATCACCTGAGTAACGCTGAGCAGGAATAGGTTATCCGGATTGGAAGGGGCAATTTTCGATTGGCGGTAGGAGGTGAATTTTCAGTTAGCGTTGACCACTCACTAATTCAGAAACTGTGATTTCATCGACACTGCCAAGAAATCTTGGGTACGTTATTGAGTATAAATTTCATCAAACATCAACTGAGCATTTGACTTGCATCAACAATTCTTCATTTTCGCATTTAGATGCTGAATACCGTCGAAAAAACTATAATCTATGACGGACGACCGTTTTAACGCGCTGTCTTGTCCCTACTCAGTTAATATCTCGGGTACTAATGCGAATAGAATGGCACCAGTAAAAATATGGCCTGCCATAACGTGGATGTAAGATATCTATGTCGCAGGATGCTCGACCTTTACAAATTAATTTATGCCGTCTAGGTATAAATTGATACGACTGTTCAACTTGATTCGTGTGGAATTCCGTTACATTCTCGACACTGAATCTCGTGAATCCGTTATCAGTGGATACCAATACATCGTAAGTCCTGTTTCATCTGAACTTATATAGTTCGAGCAAACGGCTAGTGTTTACGAAAGTTATTTATTGACAGATTTGTAGCGAATCAATGACGCAATCTCAGCCCTGCTCGGCTACCATGATTCCATGGCCTTCAAAGTTGATGATGCAGAGTACACAATTCCAAGAATTTTACAGTTCGGCTTCGACGCAACAACAAACGCAACGAGCCCCCTAACTGATCAACAAAAGAAAAATTGGAAAGAAATCCCAGTACGTAAAGATCGACGAACAGATCTGTTGATTGCCGGCGCTGGGTTGTCCGGATGCGCGGCGGCGATTGCAGCGGCTAGAAGGGGAATAGCCGTTACAATTGTTGAATCAACGCATATGGTTGGTGGACAAGCGACAGCAGCTGGTGTGTCAGCATTTGATGTGACATTCTTTTACGACCGACTACTTCATAATTATGGTCTATGGGGTGAACTGGTTCGAAAGATACAGGATATCTACGATTACGAACTCATGCGTCCCATCAATGTTGGCCACTATAGAAATACGTCCATTATGCCGAATGTAGTCGTGGTTGAACGAGTCTTGTCTGAAATGCTTAAAGCAAGCGGTGTGACAGTTCTTCGCAATACCACGATACAAGGTGTGATAAGGGCAGGGAAACGAATCGTGGGCCTTCACACGCAGGCTGGAACGATTATGGCCAGTCAAACGATAGACGCTACAGAAGATGGCTCCCTGCTTGCACTTGGAGGAATACCGCACCGCATAAGTAATGGATATTCGGATGGAATAGAAGAAAAGAACATTACTTCTCCGAAACGTGCGATACAAGACATTACTTACACAGCAGTTATTCGTATGTATCCTGAGGGGGTCCCAGATGCATTGCGAGTTTCGGAAAAACCAGCGGGCTACGATAAATACGTACTTACTTTTCGGAAAGTATATCCAAAGGCAGGTGTGCTTGATAAGCACATGCAAAAAATAGGTCCCTTAGGATTTGCTGGATATCGAGCGGCGCCCGATATCGCTTCAAAAAATATGCAGACTGGTTCTCAATATCAACAAGTAACCCGAACCTGTTTGAATTATTACAATGATATGACAAGCAATGCATATTACCTTACGGATAGTGATTACCGAGAAAGGTTCGAAGCTAGTGCAAAGATGAAGACTATATCTATAATCTACTACCTTCAGAATGAACTTGGGGTTCCCTGGTCGGTAGCAACCGATGAGGGTTTTGCAGATGGCCCCGTACTCCCGCTAAACCCTCACCTTCCGGACTGCTACAAAAATATTGAGCAGCACATGCCGCTAATCCCATATATTCGCGAATCTAGGCGACTAATCGGCTTGTCAACTTTGACCGGCAAAACCATAAGTCGACCAAGAAAGCGATCAGAAGCCGCATGGGTGACGGATTCAGTTGCTGTCGGTACATACCATCCAGATCTACACGGTGGCCGCACTAATGCGCATCTAGAGTCAAGTCTTATGGAATCTGAAGCGGACAAACCAAAGGGCTGGGTCGAAGGTCCATTTCCGATACCAGTTGGCGCATTAATTCCTGCTCAAATAGATGGTTTTATTGCAGCTGAAAAAAACATATCGTGTTCGCGAATAGCAGCTGGAGCGATTCGACTGCATCCAACCGTCGTGGCCATTGGAGAGGCAGGCGGAGTACTTGCTTCCTTGGCGATTTGTAACAAAGTGGAACCGAGAGAAGTCCCAACTGCTGCTGTGCAGGCAGAGCTCGCACGTGGAGGCGCAATAGTCTCGCAATTGGAAGTCGAAGGAGCGACCAGGTCAAGCCCAAACTTTGCTGAGATAAACCTCGCAGTTGCTAGAAATCGCGTCGGCTGGTCAGTGTTCCGCCCTGAAAATTCTGAACCTGTAATTGAAACTGACCTAGATGTCGCGATGGAGCAAGGGAAGTGGACATACAACTATTGTCGGAAGTGGCTGGATGCCATCAAAGAAAAGTTAGAAGGCCGTGTATGAGCTATATGGGCACGAAAAGATGGTGATCTGTAGTTTTGAAGGTGGGGTAATGCTCCCGTTGGTAACGAAATATTAGAGGAAGACGATATGAATCAACGCGCGAGAAGCGACATACGAGACTCTCATGCAGGGACCACCACCGCCAGAACCGTAATATTCGGTTTCGTAAGAGATAAGCATCAAGTGTTTTGGCTCCCTTTGCGAATGTGGAGTGTCGCCTGACGCCCCTTGATCAGACACCTGAACGCGGAAGTGGTTCACTTTTTTCGTTTCACCGCGTCGTGGTGGCGTTATCATTGCTGCTGAGACGTGCTTGGCCCTTCACGACGCCTGAAGCTAGAATTAGTTGTACTGTAAATTTCTTAAGTGGTTGAGTCCGGAGAGTTAGATGACCCGTTGGGAGTAATGAAAGGTAGTGTTTTGTCAGCGCTGTCGTCGCTTAGCTGCATTTGAGTGTCGCATACTGAGTTCCCAGTTTGTAGCCTCTAGAATTGTAGGCTGAAGGATCACAGTCTTCTGCATTAGAGCAATTGACTTACTTGTAGTAGACCGACTTATGGTAGAGGCGAGATTGAATTTGGCAAGCATGAAACGTCGAATGATTGACCGACAATTATCCCAACACTCATCTAGGTCCAATAATGTCAATCCCAATTTAAATATCTTTATTGACTTTTGCATAGCGTAAATAAAGCAAACTCCTGATCATAAAGAAATGAATGGATAGCGGAAAAATGAATGAAATACAAAATCTTAAGCAGGGTCTAAAAAACAAGATATTTGACCAAGGGTTTCACTGGAAAATCCTGTTCATTGGAACTTCCGTAAACGGAACTACAGATATAGTTTCGTCATTGTCGCGATCGCTCCGTAATCTGGGTCATCATGTTTTGGATCTAGACACGTCCCGCCATCGCATTTTGAATAATCCGCTTCGCCGACAGGGTGGAATGGGGCCGATTTATGTTGACTATGAAAAGTTGTCCCCGACTGTTGAAGCTTTCGAGCCGCAGGTTATCATATGTTGTGCTGGCGGCCTTACATTTACTGAGTCCGATGCTCAGAAGTTGAAGGACAAGGGCATAGTGCTTGTCGGAATTACATTGAGTGATCCAGATGTGTTCCCGTCTATTAAAGAACATCAGCATGTTTTTGATTTACATACGACGAATGCTGAAATTTCGATGGCTATGTACAAGGAAGCCGGAGTTTATAACACCGTATACTTCCCGTTTGGTATCGACCGTGGATTCGTAACGCAGGATGTACCTGCGAGTAACGAGTACGATGCTGACGTCATTTGCTTGGGTCATGCTACGAATCGACCTGATCGAAATTCGATGATGACTTATCTGGACAAAAAGTTCGACGTGCGCACGTATGGACGAGGATGGGAAGTTCCTAACGCGATTACTGTTGCCGGACAGGAAATGGTCCAGGCCCTCCAGGGCGGCAAAATACACGTGAATTTCCCGCTTACTAGAGCTGGTTTCATTAACATTAAATGTGGTGTTTTCGAATCTGCAGGTCAAGGAAAAGTCGTTGCGACTGGAGTATTTGAAGAAATGTCTCATTTCTTCAAATACGATGAAGAGATTATTGGGTATAAAGACGAAGCCGACCTTGAAAAGAAAATCGCCCGGCTCCTCGATAACCCCGCCGAATATGAACGAATTGCAACGGCAGGTTTTAAACGTATCGTAAATGAGCACCTTTACGAGCATCGATGGATGGCGCTCTTTGACGAGTTACGATCAATTACTATTGATAATAATAGGTGGTTGGACCGAGACCGTGCTATCCAGATAGAACGCATCCTGTCGTCCAGCTACCCACGTGCCAAGAAGGTCATTATCTCCGGCTTCTACGGAGCGCGGAATCTCGGCGATGAGATGATCCTCAAATCCATTAGCAGTAGGATCCGACAAGCTGATCCTGCAGCTCAAGTGTATGTTGCGGCGGAAAGTCCAACGAATGTTGAGAGCCGTCATGGTTTGCAAGCGTTCGACAGGAAACTTCACGAGGTTAGCGCCTACCAGGTGAAGACAGCTGCTGCCGTAGTGCTTGGTGGAGGCGGTCTGTGGCATGATTACACGTTTGAACGTGGTGGTGGATTAGCAGCATTATTCAATGGCGGGAAGATTTCCATGGCAGGATTTGGCATATTGCCAATGATGGCGAAGGTTGTTGGTGCTGAGTTCCATGTCGTTGGTTTAGGCGTAGGGCCATTAACTGATAAATATGCAGTCGATACAGTCCGATTCCTGGCTAATCAAGCAAACAGCATTTATGTTCGGGATCCTGAATCTGAATCATTACTAACTGAGGTCGTTGGGCTCAATTCTGACCAGGTATTTTCAGCTCCGGATACAGTTTATGGAGTGGAAATACCTGCGCTTAAGTCGCACGATGAGAGACTAAAGCAGTTGCAACGGACAGGATACTCAGTACTTGGCTTAAATCTTCGCCCATGGGCTGCAGAAAACATGGTAGATATCGCAAGGACTGTAAGCCGAGCCATCATTTCTCTAGAAAAGAAACTACGCGCTGAAGGTAAGAAACTGGCAGTTGTTTCGCTTCCGATGCAGGCGGGAGTTCGCATGGATAGGGCGGCCGTAGGTGAGGTTTTCCGTCGACTACCAAAGTCTGTGGAAACAATTGAGCTTAGCGCTGACGGTGAAATTAGCTTGGAGCAGTATCTTTCCGCTCTTGAGAGTTGTGAAGCTATTTTGGCGATGCGTTTGCATGCATCGTTGATTGCACATCGAGTCGGGACGCCAGCCGTTGGCCTTTGTTACGATCCAAAGGTAAAACGTCATTTCGATGAAGTTGATCGTTCTGAATTCGGCCTTCCACTTTTAGCGAATTCTGAGCAAATCTTAAATGCGCTTTATACTTCGATGAACGACGGTATTTCTCAAAAGTCTAAGGAAACTATCAAGAGTCTGGAAGAGGCAGTCGGCGAAGCTTTAGATGTTTCGGTCAACGCTATCACGAGCATTGTTGATGAGCCTCGCGTGTACGTTGTACCAGCCGATAATGAAGTGACCCCCAAGCGTAGAGCGGTTGTCCCACCAGCGGTAAAAAAGGCGTCGTTCCAATCAATTGCTTCACAATCCGTGGGTATTCCAGGTGGTCTCAATGCCGTAAGGAACGACTTAAAATCTGGACTCGAGGTTCTGCAATTAGCTATGAATGTTGAACGTCCCGAGGCTGGTATGCGAGTTGCACACTCGGGAGTCTTGAAGTTTGAAGAAGCGAAGCCGACAGAACTGTCATTCAAACTGACTTCGTTATACAACAATGCGAAAGCCGCAGGAAAGTTGTTTGTCGAATTTGAATGTGGCGATCAAAAGTTCCGACAGGACCTCACTGAAACTACAATGCCTGTTGAAATTATGTTGACAGCATCGGGCAAGAATGAATTAAAGTTCAGCTTTAGCATTATTTGTGAACAGGATGCATTCAAAGCACGTTCTTGGGCTGATGCAACTAAGGTGCTCCTTGAACTTGTTTCTACTAAGCATGTAGCGCGAATCACTGAAACTGCTATGAAAGCTGGTGCGGGAACTGTGATCACCGTGTGACGCCGTTTGACGGGCGGGAATCAGGGCAGATTACTTTTACATCAACTTCGGAAGAGCAGAAACACGTTCCATAGTTGAATCTTCTAATCAGTATTGAATTAAGTAAGTGTATGACTTCGAAATCTTGTCGATGTCATACACTTACTTAATTTCCAAGTATCTCTCGATTTGTACATGTCGGCCTACTGAACCAGGAGCATGGAGTGCCATGGGCATTCTGAGATATTTGCCATCGCAGCACTGTACTCTCCGCTTATCCTTTGTCAGCTGCCAAGAGTCATAGAGTATCCCGTCCCGGATCATTGCGCATTACTCTGTGGTTCGCCCCCGGTCAAGTTACTGCATAGATCCTCCAGAGCGTCCATGTTGGCCCGAGTCACGGCAGTGTGCTTGAAGACTCGTAGGTTTGGGGACGATAAGTATTGCCTCTGGAGCCAGTGATTCCTCGAACGGGAACCACCGGCCCCCAACAGCATTCCTAGTTACGAAGCGCTCAACTGTTCACCCATGTTGTACGCCAGCGTTTCGAACCGCGGTCGATTGGGGAATGATTCTACCCATGATCGCGTCTGCATAAACGCCGGAACGCAGCCGCTGATGTTAATCCTCCTTCGGATACTGAGTGCATAATAGTGCTTGAAGGTGTTTGTGTTCTTGCAACCGGGTGTGGAATTTCGTGGACTTTGTGGACACTTGTTTAGCAGAGGTATTTGGTAGCACCTGTGTACCGAAACGGTGTGAAATCTCGGCACTTCGTAGACAGTGAATCTCACGGCTTCGTGGACAACCAATCTCAATACTTTGTACACAGCTACCGGCAAGTCCCATTCGAAAGCCGCCGGCAACAGCTACCTACCGATAATCACACACCTCGGGCATGTCTTCTTCCCGCGCTTCGTACTGGGCCTGGTATTCGGCGGCCTTCCGGCTCCACTGCTTTGTCGGGTTCGCCAAGTGAATTCCCCTGATCGAGTACGAGTACACAAACCGCCGATGGACACGCAATGCCACCATGGGCAACGGGAAACTCAACACCACTTCCGCGGTATCGGGATCCGACAAGATGAATTCGTTGTCGGTTATGGTCCTCAGGTATTGCCGCTCGGCATAGGTCTGCGGCAGTGAGATCTGCTTGCCCCGATAGTGGGCTTGGCAGTTGTCCTTATTGACCCGCACCAGTAGTTGATGGCTTTCGCGGTCCACGTCCGGCTCGTGCTGCTCCGTGAGCTTCTTCAGGATGTCGCCAGTTTTCGAAACGACAAGGTCGGCCCGATTCACCGCCGAGCTGCCGATTCGACGCTTCATCAGGTATTCAGCAGCCTTGGCTTCCAGCACCACCATCGGTATCGGCTCGGTGGCTGGCGTGTGCTCCAGCAGCTCCCAGTCCTTCTGCGGGGTTGCCTGGTTCAAGGACTGATGGGGTCGGCACTGGTTGTAGTGTTCACGGTAGCGTCGCAGCAGCTTCTGCACGTCCGCAAGATTCTGCGGCCTGTTGGCCTTGAGGAACTGCTGAAGGGTCTGGTGCGAACGCTCATTCTTACGTTGGGTCGTCGGCCTGCCCGGCAACCCCGTGATCGGCATGCTTCCCTGGGAAGCTAAATAGGCCTCCACGATGCCGATGGTTCCACCACGGAGCTGGTTGAACGCCTTGGAATTATCGCTGAGGACTTCCTTGGGCGGCCCGTAGTCATTGATGGCGTTTGCGAGCACCTGTTGCGCGTCGCCGCTGTTCTCATGCCGTGCGTACGCGCTGGAGCGCACATCAAATCGGGTCGCATCGTCGATGATCTGGTAGACGGTCACCACCTGATCGGAATGGGTTCGGAACTCGAATGAAGAATAATCCTTGAAGGTACTGCCATTCTTGCAACGTGAAACCACTGTTCTTCCAACCAGGTACTGTTCGCCACTGTCGCTGCTCCAAGGCGGATCGTCCAACCAACTATCGGCCTCAAATCTGTCAACGGGAACTTCACTTGGCTGAGGACGAAGAAGGGCTTGGCACACCCGGTTTATTTGCCAGCGTGGCAGCTCGTTGCCATTCCGAAAGCGCCGCGGAGATGCTACCCACGTTTCAATCGAGGGATGATCTGATGATTCCCTGGGTCCCAGATTGTGCGGACACGAGGATTCACCGTTCTTCAGCAGCGACGAAACTACCGTATTGCGTACGACGTCCGACTGCTAGTTGGCCACATGGTTGGGTTTGCCCAATGCGATCCTCATGGACTCCTAACGCACCAGAGTTCACATCATCAGCGGTACGTTCTAGCAGGTATTGAAATACCAGGTCGCAAGAATCGCTCGGTACCCGATCGCAGGAACTGAAGTACCGTTTCGGGCTATTCGGCACTCGAACGCGTCGAGTTGCCACAACTCCATGGCAGCAGGGTGTGCGAAGGGTACGTAGGAGGCTTTAGGGCGCTTGCGGACTGCGCTCAACATGCCCCACACTGGCCAGCAGCCTCGCAATGGTCGCCACGGACTGGATCTGGCCGCCAGGGAATTCTTCCAGGATGGTCGCTTCGTAATGGATGGTCTTCGGTCCTTAGTCCCAGCCATCGTTCTTGAGTTCCTTGCAGATCCTGACCAGTTCGTTGATCACTTCGGGACCGTAGCATCTGGAGGGTAGTTTCGGGGCTCTGGGGAGCGGGTGCAGCGCGCCGGCAGATTCTTGGGTGGCACGTTCACGGATGCGGTAGAAGATGCTTCGCTAGAATTTTTTGGGGCTTGCAGAATTCGCTGATGCTCAGGGTCTCGGGCTGTGTGGGATCGAAACTGATGATCATCGCGCGCAGGCGTGGAGACAGTACGTTAGGCATGCGATTGAGCGTGCCAGAAAATCAAGTCTCGAATGGCCACGAAGGTATGAGACATCGTGTCCACGATCTTATGAGATCGTGTTTCCACGAAGCCATGAGATCCACTGTCTACGAAGTGTCGAGATTTCACATCCGATGCGCGCACAGGTGCTACCAAATACGTCAGCTATACAGCACTGAAACTCATCACTTCGTGGACAGTGGATCTCAGTACTTTGTACACAGTTACCAAGTACCAACCGAGCTGAGCGGAAATTTTCAAGTCAAGTGAGACCAACGGGTGCTAAACAGCGATCATTTCTTCACGCTCCTCCAGCTTCATTGGCTCGTTGATCCACGCCGCTTCAGGCACCTGCAGTTTCTTCGGCAGACTACGCTGGCCGAACCGTTCAGGATGCGCGTCCCACGCAGCCTGCAGCGCGGCCCGCCGTTGGTCCTCAACATGCCCGGTCATCCCGAAATGCACGTCCGCCGGCGTATGGAAGTCGATCCCCGAATGCCGGTGATGCCGTTGTACGCCTGAACGAACCAGTCCATGGAGTCCCGGGCATCAGCCAGCGAACCGAACCGCTCCGGAAACACCGGAAGATACTTCAAGGTCTTGGACCAAGCTTCTGAATAGGGATTATCATTGCTGACCTTCGGCCGCGAATGCGACTTCAGCACATCCAAGTCCGCCAGCAATGCAGCGACCCGCTTCGAGGTCATCGAGGTCCCACGATCGGCATGAACTACCTTGGGGATCTGGTCGGTGGCGAACACCTGCGCCATGAACTCCCTAGCCAGCTCACCGGATTCACGGGCATGGACCTGGCAACCGACAATATAGCGCGAGTAAATATCGATCATCACGTAGGCATCAAAATAGGTGCCCTTGGCTGGGCCAGCCAATTTCGTGATGTCCCACGTGAACACCTCACCGGGCTGGTACGCGACCAGTTCCGGGACTTTCCGGGCTGGGTGGCGGGCCTGCTGGCGGCGTTCGGCCACTTGCTTCTCACGGCGCAACAGCCGATGCATGGTGGACACCGAGCACAAATGCGTGCCCTTAGACAAGAGGACCGCGTCGATCTGTCCGGGTGCCCGATCGATGAACCACTCGCTGTTCAAGGTGTCCAGGATCAGGGCTTCTTCGCTCGTGGTGAGCTTGTCCGCCGGCGTTGGACGCGGCGCTGCAGCAACCGGCTGTGGTGCTCTCGTAGCTTGCTGGTGGCGGTGCATCGTGGCCCGGCTGACCCCTGCCAGTGTGCTGGCCCACCGCGTGGGAACGCCGCTGTCGATCAACTGCTGGTAGGCATCAGCAAGGATGTCTTGTGCTGCTATTTGGAATCCGCGCTCTTTGAGATTTGTTCCAAGAGCGCGTGTGCTTTTCCCATGATGTCCAAGGCGGTCTGCGTGGTGGCGAGCTTCTGCTCGCTGGCCGCGAGCTGCTTTTTCAACCGGGCGATTTCGGCTTGTTCCTTGCTCAGCTTCCCGCCACTTTTGGTGCTGTTGGCGGGGTTGTTTCCGTCGAGGATTCCCGCATCGCGGAGCCTGCGCCACTCGACGATCTGCGAAGAATATAGTCCGTTGGCGCGCAGGTAGCCGCGGCTCTCGCCGCTTTGGATCGCGTGTTCGTAGCCTTGCAGGTGAGCGACTTTCTGGGCCGGGGTGATGCTACGGCGTTGTGGCTGGTCCGGGCGGGGCTGGGTGGAATCCATGGTCCCATTCTCCGGCATGGTGCTGGCCGGTGGGTGGATGGAGGCGATGCTCATGGTGGAGATTAGTCCTGTTCTCGCCCTGTCTGGGGAGAATAACTTGCTATGAATCGGTGGTCTCACTCAACCCTGACAGGCAGGGGGAGTAACGAGCTGTCAACAACATAACGGGCAAGGGAATGCCTACATTGTCAGAGACCGAAGAAGTCGTTACTGTGAGTGAGCATCATGAGAGCCTGTGAATCAGTTCCAGTGACGTTCCTCAACTGGACTTGCATCAAATGCAGGAAGCCGGAGACTTTGGACGTATATTTCACCGACAACCCAATGGGTCAGGAAGTGTTTCGCTGAATTGCTATCGCTAGGTTGTGTCAAACCTCGGCTCTTCCAATCGAACCGCTAGAATTACTTGCGGATAAGAATACAAAGTTGAGGGAGTTTCCTCGTTGAAACGATCGAATCGCAAGACCGCTCAAGCAATGAGTTCGCGTGCCGAACTTTTTAGCATTAAACAGGAATATCTGAATCTTGAAGGCGACTTTGAGACCAGAGTACTGGATGATTTGGCTAAGTACCGTGCGCAATCATCGAAATTATCGCGGGAAAACGAGTCTCTGCGATCGCGCAAGGTCAAGTCAGATGGCCTAATCACAAGGCTCGAACGAGAACTTGCTTCCACCCAGGAAGCGCGACAGAAATTCAGCCGTGAGGCATCGATTCTCAAGAAGCAACTCGCTAATGAGCATGAACGGGCCGAGAAATTCAAAACGGCGTATGAGAATCTAAAGAACCATCCGGTCGTTAGAGCCGCACGCGGTTTGAAGAGCCCCTTTGCGCGTAAGCCTGTTGCTCCTCGCCGGGTTCAAAAGAATGTTCCAGTCCTGGCGGCATCACCAAGCATTTCCAACTTCGACAATGTAAGTCGGCCAGACAGTCCTGCCGGAACCGGCATCGAAGAAAGCTTCATCGATGCTATTAAGCGTGAAGCGGATGCATATATAGCCCGTTACCGCGACCAGGGCGAGATTGTTGAACCTTCAGAAGGGTTAGTTGCTCTTGCTGCAAAGGAGGAGTCGCCTTCAAGCTTCGGAGCCTTGCACGATCAGATTCTGGGACAAGCCCGACTATTCGATTCCTTGCCGGTAGTTCCGCCGAAGACCTCTACGCCTGCTTATATGCCGCAGCCGGATAAAGTGATGTATTGCGCGCACAGCACTGGCGAATACAACAGCAACGGATATTCGACGCGTACGACTGGTCTCACCACTGCCGTCACCGAAGCCGGCATGGATCTCTTCATTGCAGCGCGACCTGGCTACCCTTGGGACTCCAAAGTCAACAAGAAGATGCCGAAAGAAAAGCGCCTGATTCGCAATTACCAGGGCGTCGATACGTACTTTAACCCAGGTGTATCGCTACGTAGCGATCCACTGGATAAGTTTGTGCAGATCGCGGCAGATATTTATGTTCGCGAAGCGATGATGAATCGACCTTCCGTGATCGTTTCTGCGTCCAACCACATTACGGCGTTGCCAGCATTGATCGCAGCTCGTCGTCTTGGAATCCCGTTCATCTACGAAGTACGTGGGCTTTGGGAAATCACCGCAGCGGCTGGTAACGAAACTTGGCATAAATCGGAACGATTCGAACTAGCACGCCGCATTGAGACTCTGGTAGCGAACGAAGCGGATCGTGCCTTCGCAATCACGGAGGAAGTCCGTGAGGAACTGGTGAAACGCGGCGCAGAAAGAGACAAGATTGAAATCTTGCCGAATGCTGCGAACATTTTCCAGTACGTCCCTCTCCCAGCTGAGCGATCGAAGGTCGTTGACAAGAAAAGGAAGGGTGAGTTCCTTCTTGGATATGCTGGCAGCCTTGTGGACTACGAGGGGCTGGATCTACTAATCAACGCGGTAGCCGAGCTACCAGAATCTCTGTCGCACGTTGGCGCACTAATCGTTGGCGACGGCTCGGTCTTACCCGCGCTCAAGCGGCAAGTGACCGAATTGGGCTTGGACGAGCGAATTCGTTTCACCGGGCGCGTACCGAATGAACAAATCAACGATTACCTGGCAATTTTTGATGCCGTGGTCTGCCCGCGAAAATCGAATATTGTTACAGAACTAGTTTCACCATTGAAGCCTATTGAAGCAATGGCTGCAGGCCGTCCGGTGATCGGTTCCAACGTTTCGCCAATTGCTACGTTGCTTGGTACCGATAGTGCTCGTGGCTTGCTCTTCGAAGCGGATCACGTGCAGTCCTTGGCTGAATCGATCGCCCTCCTGGCTAATGATCCGAGGACCGCACAGGACATGGGGCGCCGTGCCCGTAAGTGGACGGTAGAGAACCGTACATGGCCAATCGTGGCAAAAACTTTCGTTGCCCAAGCTGCCAGTGTCCAGGGCCGTAGGCCAACTGGCAAGAAGCTTAATGAGATTCGTATGGCTCTTATCGCTGACGAATTTACGACCTCAACCATCAGCCGCGAAGTTAATGTCGTGTCGCCAACTCCTGATAACTGGCGAGAGGCATTGACAACGAATCCGGTCGATGTGCTCTTCGTAGAATCGGCGTGGGCAGGCAATGATGGAACTTGGACCCGCAAGGTCGGTTACTACGACGATGAGCAATGCGCGGATCTAGTAGCACTAATTGGCTACTGCCGCAGCAAGAACATCCCAACAATCTTCTGGAACAAGGAAGACCCGGTTCACTTCAATCGATTCCGCCGTACCGCAAAGTACTTCGACGTTGTCTTGACTACTGACGCCAACTGCTTGCGGGACTACTGGGATCACCGTGGTGGAAACCTCAAGGCGTTGGGCAGCCTTTCCTTCTGGGCGCAAGCGGAAATCCACAATCCAATGGGATCTTCCCGCACCTACTCGCATACTGTGGCGTACGGTGGCTCCTATTATGGTGATCGTTATGCGGAGCGTTCGAAGGAATTGCGCGCAATCCTCGAAGGAGCACGTCCCCAGGGACTGACCATCTATGATCGCCAAGCCGATAATCCTGAATCGCCATACAAGTTCCCACCAGCATTGCAGGGCTATGTCCAGGGCGGTCTGACTTACGAAGAAATGGTAGAGGCTTACAAGTCTCATCCGGTGCACGTGAACGTGAACTCGGTGAATGCCTCGCCAACCATGTTCTCCCGTCGAGTTTTCGAGCTTGCAGCATGTGGTACTCCGGTAATTAGCGGCAAGAGCTTCGGCGTTACTTGGATGTTTGATGGGTCGGTTCCTGTGGTCGGTTCGCGCCGGGAATCGGAACTGATTTCAACACTGTGGATGAACTCCGAAGCTGATCGCGTGGCCGATGCTTGGGAGCCATTGCGTGTGACCTTCCGCAAGCATCTGGCGCACCATCGTTTGGCCATGGCGCTGCGCATGGCTGGTCTCGCAGTTGATATCCCGACTTTGCCATCACTTGGCATTGAACTGAAGACGTTGACCGAAGAAATTGCTTGGGATCTTGTAGCAGCTAGCGTGCGACCTATGCAGGTATACGTTGCCGGGTTCAGCGACGATGATACTGCAGTAAACATTCTGCGAACTGCAGGAATTGCAGTAATGAGCAATGACGCAGTTCGTGAAGCAGACGTGATTGCCTCCAACGCTGAAGAAATTCTCCAAGATCATCAGGTTCTTGAAGACATGCTAACTGCCATGTTCTATGGCCAAGCTGCAACGGTACAGGTCTCTGACAAGTACGTGGGTACGCAGGGCCTGCCGCTCTGGATGCGCGAGCATGTGGATGCGCAGTTGCCGACTTTGACGCGCAGTAGCAACATCGCAGATTCTGCCGTAGAGACCATATGCCTTCGACGCCCACTTGACGTCGAAGAAGCGGACGGCACGCTCATTGACAATCCTGCATCCAAGGACTCGCAGAACATCCTAGTCGCGGGACATGACCTTAAGTTTGCCGGGTCAATCATGGCCGGGATATTCGACCACGGGCACAACCTGAAGATCGATAAGTGGGACGGCCACGCTCAGCACAATGTTGAAGAGAGCCAGGATCTTCTAGAAGATGCTGACACGGTGTTCTGCGAATGGTCACTTGGCAATTTGGCGTGGTATTCAACGCATTTGAAGCCTGGGCAGAAACTGGTTACCAGATTCCACTCGCAGGAACTATTCACGGATTACCCTCGATCGGTGAACTTCAAGAAGGTTGACAAGGTGATCTTTGTCAGCGAGTTGATCCGAGGAATGGCGATTCAAAAGTTCGGAATACCTGAGGAAAAAACGATGGTCATTCCTAACTCTGTGGATACCAAGAAGCTGGATCTTCCCAAGTCCGACGATTCTCAATTTGTATTGGGCTTCGTCGGCATGGTTCCGCAGATGAAGCGATTCGACCTCGTGCTTGATCTACTGGAAAAGTTGCGTGCAATCGACAGCCGCTTTACGTTGCGCGTCAAGGGCAAACGACCGGAAGATTACCCCTGGATGGCTGCACGCGAGGAAGAAATGGCCTTCTACGAGCTGCAGTATGCTCGTATTGAAGAATCTGATCTACTCCGCGGTGCTGTGGTCTTCGATCCTCAAGGCGATAATATGGCCCAGTGGTACCAGGAAATCGGTGTTGCCGTATCCACCAGTGATTTCGAGTCATTCCACTTCACTCTTGCAGATGGAGCGGCATCTCGTGCGTTGCCGGTAGGCCTGGCCTGGCCGGGAGCGGAATGGCTGTACCCGAATGAGTGGTTGCATGCAGACACTGCGTCAGCAGCTCAATACGTGATCAGTCAGGTACAGGATCAAGCGAAACTGGCAGAGCAGGTTGAAGCTGCACGCGAGTTCACTGTGAAGAACTACGATTCCAACGATGTGCTTGCTCGAATCATGAATGAAATTGAAGCTAACTAGCGCTCTTTAGTGCTTTTCTCTAGTGAGGTGCGTTCAGTGGCAATCGCCACCGAATGCACCTCACTGTATTATTGATCTAGTCTGCATTGAAGATAAAGTGAGTTGAGAAGTGAAAATTGCATTAGGGGACTTCCGAAAAGCACTTTGGCATCTTCGCCAGGGTGGTCCGCAGCAATTGCAGGAGTGGTACCAGCGCCGCAACTATGATTTGCGCATCGGGGGACAGCAGCGCTACTTGCGAACAGATGTTGAGAAATTGCTTGGACTGCAATTCCCACCGGTAGAATTTGAACCTTCAGAGGACCACGATGGAAAGTTAAACGTTGCCGTCATTCTTGATGATTTCAGCGCGAAAGCTTGGGCGCCTGAATGGAACTGCACCTTTATCACCCCCAGCTCATGGCAGGATGAACTTGAAACACGAGAATTTGATCTTCTCTTCGCGGAGTCGGCCTGGGCTGGAAACAACAAGTCTTGGCAGTACCACCTAACCGGTCCGTCGGCACCTCGACCAGCGTTTGTCGAGATGGTGGAAGCGTTTAAAGAACGATCTGTTCCAGCAGTTTTCTGGAATAAAGAAGACCCACCGCACTTCGCCGACTTCCTCGATTCTGCAAGGCTGTTCGATGTCGTTTTCACATCAGATTCCCGCAAAATTCCGGAATACCATGAAGCACTGGGCCATGAACGGGTCGCAGCGTTGAGCTTTGCAGCTCAGCCGAAGTTCCATAATCCGGTACGGACACTTAGCCAAGAACGCCGAGATGTAGCTTTCGCCGGAATGTATTTTGCGGACAAGTACCCCGAACGACAAGAACAGATGGAGATCGTGCTTGGCGGAGCCATGGATATCTCGCCAAAGCTCACTAGCGGGCTAGACATTTTCTCCCGGCAGCACGGCGGAGACGCGAAGTACCAGTTCCCGGCACCGTATGACCAGAATGTTGTCGGCTCGCTCGGCTATGACAAGATGCTTTCTGCGTACAAGAACTACAACGTTTTTCTGAACGTCAACTCCGTGGTCGATTCGCCAAGCATGTGTGCCCGTCGAATATTCGAGATCACCGCCGCTGGCACTCCTGTGATTTCGGCTCCAAGCGCTGCGATAGAGAATTTCTTCACGCCTTCAGAGGTACTTCAGGTATCCACCAGGGAACAAGCATCTAACTCGATTCGCAGCTTGGTTCGGAGCCCAGAACTTCGCCAGCGAATGGTCCATATGGGTCAGCGCAGGATCTGGAAGAACCATACCTATGCGCATCGTGCTCAACAGGTTGAACAATTCGTTGGGCTCCGTTCTGCTCAGGGTCAGCCAATGTCCATGTCCTGTACTCCAAAGGTAAGTGCGATTGTTTCGACCATAAGGCCTCACCAGCTTCAGCATATATTCGAAACTGTAGGGAAACAGAAGGATGTTGAAGTTGAGCTCGTCCTCGTGGCTCACAAGTTCTCGGCCGCCACTGGACAACTGGCCGATATGGCATCAGCAGCTGGAGTAGCGAACTACCAACTGCTTGAGATGGGTGAAGAAAATACTTTGGGTGACTGCCTGAACGCCGCGGTGGCCATGGCCAACGGCGACTTCATCACCAAAATGGATGATGACGACCTATACGGGGAGTACTATCTCTTCGATCAAGTTTCAGCGCTTCGATACAGCGGCGCCTCGATAGTAGGCAAGCAGGCGCATTACATGTACCTCGCGGATTCAGATGCTACTTTGCTGAGATTTGCCGAACGTGAGCACCGCTTTACAAACCTCGTGATGGGTCCGACGATGCTTGGCCGCGCGCACGTTTTCCGCGAGACACCCTTTGATACACGTAACCGTGGCGAAGATACAAGATTCCTAAAAGACGTCATTGAACGTGGAGGAACCATTTATTCGAGTGACCGTTTCAACTTTACCCAGATGCGCGGGAATGATGGGCTAGCGCATACCTGGGATCTGAGTGATGCGGAGTTGACTGCAACTGGTAGTATTCAGTGGTTTGGACGCAATGATAAACATGTCTTTTTCTAGGAAAGTCTTATTGTGCAAATAGTACGAGGTAAATCAGGGGAGTGAAGAAGATGAAAGTTATGCTTCTGACTCACTCGTTCACGCCTGAGATCTCGCCACCTCAGCGACGCTGGTCAATTATTGCCGACGAACTGGGGCAATTGGGGCACGAAGTTACTGTAGTGACCCCGAAATCAAATCGGATTGCAACTAAACGGCAAAGTCGTCTTCTTGATAATCATTATTTGAAGCTGCAGCACTATCCATCAATGCGTCGTTCCAAAACGATGCTCGGAAAAGTATTGAAGCATGGCGTTGATGCAGTTCTGAGCGTCCCTGCTGCATTCCGAGGGCAAAAGCCTGACGTTATTATCGCAACTGTCCCAGCAATTCCAACGCTAATTGTTGGCTTCGTGGCCAGCCGTTTACGGGGTGTACCCTTAGTTGTCGACCTCCGGGATGCTTGGCCAGATTTGCTCAGTGAATCACAAGTTATCAAGTTCCGCTGGGTCGAGCCAGCTATTTCGAAGATCATCAGTTTCGTTGTGAATAAAAGCGATATGCTCGTCACGGTGACGTACGGCCTGGCGGGGAAGATGAAGCGAAATGGCGTGAAGAACGTCGCCACGATCACCAACGGCGTTGAAACCGAACGCGAAGATCTTACAGTTTCTCAACGCGAGATCGATGGCGAATTCCATATTCTCTATCTAGGGAACATTGGTCGGAGCCAGGGTCTGGAGACCGTTATCCGAGCGATGGAGTACGTACCAGAATCTGTACGTCTGCGCATTGTTGGCCAGGGCACTGAAAAGAGTAAATTGATGAGCCTAGCGATGGATCTTGGGCTTGATATTGACTTCCAAGACCCTGTCTACGGCCAGGAAGTACTGGAAAATTACTCGTGGGCGGATACATGCCTAGTTTCTCTGCGTCCTGACTGGCCGAGCTTTAACCACACAGTGCCTTCGAAAATCTATGAACTTCTTTACTTGAATCAGCACGTCAGCGGCTTAGTCAGAGGAGAAGCAGCGGAAATTATTCGTGATTCCGAAGCTGGGACTGTGATTGAACAAGACGTACCTTCCTTGGCCGCTTACATTAACAACTTGGTTGCGAACCCTGGAATTTTGCGGACCGATCGTCGCGGGACCGACTGGGTCAGGAAACATGGATCGCTACGTCAAGCCGGGCGGGAATATGCCGAACTACTGGGCGCAGTCGTCGATGCGTACTCCAAGAGATAGAGCAGAACTTTTGAATCTAAAAGTCATTCCGAATGCAATCAACACCGGTAATTTGGTACTTTCCAACATTGCTGATGATCCTACTTATTTTGCGCTCCAAGTTGCTCGCCGCTTCAAGTCCAACCCGGTTCTACGCTCGTTGATTATTACTCTTGGGAGTGATAAATCCAGCATTCCGCTACGCGCGCTCTCGGCCATGCTGAAGGATGACACTAGTGCCCTGCTCTCTGCCTGCAGAGAATGGTTAAGCTCCGACAGCAACCCAAGCCAATCAGTATTCTTGGCTAACCTTTGCATTGCTTCCAATGAGTGGGAACTTGCAGAAGAATTACTCAATAGGGGCAAACCTTCCATCGCCCACGTACGTGCCAAGGCCCGTCTATTGTGGTCATTGGGCTGGATGACAGATGCCATTGAGCTGTTGCAGCAGAATCGCAGCGGCCGTCAACTTCGTCACTATGAATCAGAATTGGCATCCTTCAAGGGGGCAGAGCCTTGTCTTTCTCCGCTGCGTACCGCCGGTATATCGACTAGCACGACTCGATCTGTTCTTTACGTTGCTACCAATTCGTTGCCACACACTGGTAGCGGTTACGCACAACGAACTCATTCAATTCTTGCGTCATTAAGGGATGCAGGATGGGGAGTCAAAGGACTTACCCGAGTGAATTATCCCTTGAATATCGGCAAACTATCCGTCTCAGAAGCTGACGTGGTTTCTGGTATCGAATACCAGCGCTGCCTGCCTTTTCCAGCGAAGCATGACTTCACCGGAAGAATCCAGCAACAAGCTGAAGACCTACTGAGCAGAGTCCTTCAAGAGGCGCCTTCTGTACTTCACACAACGACAGATTTTTCTAACGCTCTAGCGGTTAAGTCCGTTGCAAAAGCGACCGGTATACCGTGGGTTTACGAAGTTCGCGGACAGCTGGCAGACACGTGGCTTTCTACGCGTCCCGAGAGTTCGAAAGATTCAGAACGATACCGACTATTCGTGGAGCGCGAAGCGTTTGTAGCTCGGCATGCCGATCATGTCTTCACCTTGGGCGATGCCATGAAACGCAACCTGATCGACGCCGGCGTTGATGAGACAAAAATTTCAATATTGCCGAACGGGATAGGGGAAAAGTTCCTAGAGGAACCCGTGTCCAGGGTCCAAGCTCGTGCGCAGCTGGACCTTGATTCTGAAGCATTTTATGTGGGGACGGTTAGCAGCTTGGTCCCTTATGAGGGGCTTTCGACGGTTGTCCGTGCTGTTGCTGAACTTGCAAAGCAGCACAAGGAGTTACGTTTGTTGATCGTTGGCGATGGTACGGATCGTGAAAATCTGATCAGCCTAGCCAAAAGTCTGGGCATCACCACGCGTTGTGTGTTTCCTGGTCGCATTCCGCGGGAACAGTCGCACCTCTATCATGCTGCGTTGAACGCTTTCGTCGTGCCACGAATTGACTCTGCTGTTACTCGTTCGGTAACTCCGCTCAAACCAGTGGAAGCTATGGCGTCGAACGTACCTGTCTTGGCATCCGATCTCCCTGCCTTGCAGGAGCTGATCGCTGACGGTGAGAACGGTCACTTGATACCTGCGGGGGATGTGGCTGAGTGGGCCGAAAATATCGAAAAATTGATTTTAAACCCAGCGACAGCTGAGCGCATGGGCAAGTCAGGGCGGGAATTCGTGCTTGCCAATAGAACTTGGGAGCAAAACGCGCATAGCATTGTCCAAGTTTACGAGCGAGTAATAAGTAAAGCTCCGTGACAATGAGGCTGTCGCTGATGCCAGTGATGGGATATGGTTTATAGGGCTAATCTTGCAATTCTTGTGCTACAAGATCAGCTTGCAGGCCCTTTCGTAGGGAACATCGCTCGTACCAGAAGGAAAGTCACTTTAGTGAACAACATTAAAGAAGTCGCCGTAATCGGTTTGGGTTACATCGGATTGCCAACTGCTGCAATTCTTGCCTCGAAGGGCATCACCGTAAAAGGCGTCGATGTAACTCCTCGAACTGTAGAGGCAGTCAACAAGGGCGAGGTGCCGTTCGTAGAGCCGGCGTTGGGCGAATTCGTTTCCGCCGCGGTGGCAGCCGGTACCTTGTCTGCAAGCTTCGATACTCCAGAAGCTGAAGCGTACATTGTTGCTGTGCCGACTCCGTTCAACGATGATTACACCGCTGATCTTTCTTACATTGAGGCTGCAGCAGAGGGCATTGCTCCAAAGCTCAAGGGCGGCGAACTGGTCATTCTCGAGTCGACCTCGCCTCCAGGTGCAACCCAGCATCTCTTCGACTACCTGCTGAAGAAGCGTCCCGACCTGAACAAGGACAGCCTGCTTGTAGCACACTGCCCGGAGCGCGTACTTCCTGGTCACGTCATGGAAGAGTTGGTCACCAATGACCGTATCGTCGGCGGTATTACCCCAGAAGCTGCGGAAAAGGCCAAGGCTCTTTACGAGACCTTCTGCCAGGCAGCTATCCTAACCACCGATGCTAAGACTGCTGAAATGGCAAAGCTGGTCGAGAACTCGTACCGCGACGTGAACATCGCCTTCGCTAACGAACTGTCGGTGATCTCCGACAAGCTGGGCATTGACGTTTGGGAATTGATCTCACTGGCCAATCGCCACCCGCGAGTAAACATTCTTCAGCCCGGTCCAGGTGTTGGCGGTCACTGCATCGCAGTTGATCCATGGTTCATTGTCTCGGCTGCTCCTGAAGAATCAAAGTTGATCCGCATGGCTCGTAACACCAACGATGCGAAGCCGAACTGGGTTATCGACAAGGTTGTAGAAGCTACCAAACTCCCATCCTTCAACGGCAAGATAGCGGTCATGGGTTTGGCTTTCAAGGCGAACATTGACGACATGCGTGAATCGCCATCCATTGCGATCGCTCGCAAGTTGGCTGAAGCCAACCCAACCGTCGAATTCTTTGCAGTGGAGCCACACGTAGAGGAATTGCCTAAGAATCTTGCGGGCATCCCCAACCTGAATCTCGCTGCAACCGATGAAGCTCTAGAATCGGCAAGCGTAATTACTTTACTGGTCGACCACGACCAGTTCAAGTCCGTACCAGCAACCGCACTGGCCGGCAAAGAAGTTATCGACACTCGCGGTCTCTGGCGCTAGTTCTCCAATCTGACAAGGTTATATATCTATGAAGAAGATCATGCCGATCTATGGCACTCGTCCTGAAGCCATCAAAGTTGCGCCGATCGTCAAGGCTTTGAAAGAAGCTGACGAGTTTGAATGCGTTGTTGTCGTAACAGGACAGCACCGAGAAATGCTGGATCAGGTTAACGAGCTCTTTGGCATCACGCCGGACTATGACTTGGATGTCATTCAGCCGCGCCAGACCCTGAATGGTCTGCTTACTAAGACGATTGCTGGTCTTGACGAGATTTTCGAAAAGGAAAAGCCTGACGCTGTAGTGGTCCAGGGCGACACCACCACTTCGACGGCTGGTGCAATCGCGGCTTTCTACCGTGGTATCCCAGTGGTTCACGCTGAGGCTGGACTTCGAAGCTATGACATCTTCTCTCCATTCCCGGAGGAAGCCAACCGCAAGCTGACCAGCCAGATCGCCAGCCTGCATTTGGCTCCAACGTCGTTGAGCAAGCGTAACCTTGAGCGTGAAACGTTCAAGGGAAATGACATCGTTATCACCGGTAACTCTGTCATTGACGCACTGCTGACTGTTGTCGAAAAAAAGGTTCCTTTCTCGGATCCCAAGTTGGAAGAATTGGTTTCTTCTGACAAGCGCATCGTTCTGGTGACGACGCACCGTCGTGAGAACCAAGGCGAACCAATGCGCGGCATCGGCCGTGCATTGGCAAAGCTCTCCAAGGCGGAACCAGATGTTGAATTCATCTTGCCGTTGCATCGCAACCCTGCGGTTCGCGAAGCGTTGCTTCCGGAAATCGATGGACTGCCTAACGTGACTTTGACCGAGCCGCTGGCTTACGGCGAATTCACTCGCATCATTGATGCATCGACCGTCGTCTTGACCGATTCCGGTGGCGTCCAGGAAGAGGCTCCAAGCCTCGGCAAGCCTGTTCTGGTCATGCGCCTGAACACCGAGCGTCCTGAAGCTGTTACCGCGGGTACCGTACGCCTGATCGGCACCGATGAGAAGCGCATCTTCGAATCGGTCACTGAGCTGTTGCATGATGAAGCGGCTTACAACGAGATGGCTAACGCTGTAAACCCTTACGGTGATGGCAGGGCTTCCGTACGTACCGTCGCTGCAATTGCAGAATTGCTTGGCGTAGGTTCGCGTATCGAGGAATTCGATTCCAGTCTGTCAGATCCAGAAGACATGATGCGAGCAACCAGCATCTAGTTCAGTTCAAAAGACCAGTTCAACACCAGTTGAACTGGTCTTTTCTGGTTTACACCGGAAAGAGTCATGCGTTGCAGAACCTTTCAATATGGTTTGCATAGTTTTATCAGTACGATCGAATCATGATGAATCAAACTGCAATATTTATTGATGCCGGATTTCTGCTCTCACTAGGCGGTCATCGTGCCGCCGGAACAACCTTAAGATCAGCCTTCACAACACATTACGAGGCGCTGGTACGCGGGATCGTGCAAACCGTAAAGAAGAACACAGGTCTTAATAACCTCCGCGTTTATTGGTATGACGCCTCGAAAGACGGGCTATTTACTGAGCAGCATAAGCGGATTGGCTTGATACCCGGCGTTAAAGTGCGCTTAGGTCGTATCTCTTATAACGGCGAGCAAAAAGGTGTGGACCTGAGACTGGCGCTGGACCTTGTAGGGGTTGCCCGTAATGGCTCGGCATCAATTGCTTACTTGGTCTCCGGCGATGACGACCTCGCCGAGGCCGTCGAAGAAGCGCAAGACTTGGGCATGAAAGTAGTGTTACTAGGCGTAGCGAAATCCGATAGCCGTCTTGGAGTAGCCTCGGTGGCTGAACACCTGGCTTTGACCGCTGACTACATTGAAATCGTTCCGAATCAACTATTGGATAGCGCATTCACTAAGGTTCTTGAATGGGACAAGAATCATTCTGAAAAGACGTCTCTAATTGCTAGTGCGTCTTTGGAGACAGAAGCAAAGCCAGCAGCGAAGCCATCGGTTCCTACTCCTGCCGTCATGGCTCAGAAGCCAGTTATCAGGCCAGCCGTTGAACCGGAAGCCGAACCTGTGGTGATCTACTCCAGTGGTGGTGAAGCTTCTGGCTATCAGGGTTCCGCGGCTTATGAGCAACAAGAGTTGAAGGTTGCAGAAGAGATCGGCGCAAAGGTTGCTGAATCCTGGCTTGCCTTCACGACACAGTCTGACGTAGTAGAACTAATTGCTGACAAGCCGCAGCTGCCACCCGAAATTGACAGGACTTTGCTCAAGGATTGCGCTCAAGTGCTTGGGGAATGGAAAACTGATCAGCAGATCATCCGCCGCACACTTCGTGGCGCCTTCTGGGAGTATTTGGGCAAGATCATGTGACGAGTCAGTACAATCTGGAAATCCGCTTTCTGACGCTAGCTAAGGTAAATTTATATCGTGACTTCTCAGCAGAAACCTTTTTACATCACCACGGCTATTTCTTACCCGAACGGTACCCCGCACATTGGGCATGCCTACGAGGTAGTGGCTACCGACGTTATGGCTCGATTCAAGCGCCTGGATGGTTTTGACGTCTTCTTCCTGACCGGCACCGATGAGCATGGCCAGAAGATGATGCAGACCGCAGAGAATCATGGGGTCACGCCGGCTCAGCTGGCCCAGCGTAACTCGGATGCATTCCAGGCCATGAATGATGAGCTGGGTACAAGCTACGACCGCTTCATCCGTACCACTGATGCAGACCATCATGCGGCTGCGCAGGAACTCTGGCGCCGCATGGAAGCCAATGATGACATTTACTTGGATAAGTACGCAGGATGGTACTCGGTACGCGATGAGGCCTTCTACACCGAAGACCAGACGGAAGTGCGCGAGGACGGTATTCGTTATGCCGTTGAAACCGACACCGAAGTTACTTGGACTGAAGAAGAGTCCTACTTCTTCCGCTTATCCAAATACCAGGACAAGTTGCTGGAGTACTACCAGAACAACCCTGAATTCGGCGCGCCACGTTCCCGCTTCAATGAAGTAGTACGGTTTGTCGAAGGCGGTCTGATGGACCTTTCGATCTCTCGAACAACTTTTGACTGGGGTATCCCGGTACCGGGCAACGAGAAGCATGTCATGTACGTGTGGGTAGACGCGCTGACCAATTACCTGACGGGCGTTGGATTCCCGGACGTTGAGTCTGCTTCTTTCCAGAAATACTGGCCGGCAGATGTCCACGTGATCGGCAAAGACATCTCGCGATTCCACGCGATCTACTGGCCAGCATTCTTGATGTCTGCAAAACTGCCATTGCCTAAGCGCGTCATGATCCATGGATTCCTGCACAATAACGGTGTGAAGATGTCCAAATCCCTGGGCAACACTGTTTCCCCAGATGATTTTGTGAACCGTTATGGCCTGGACCAGGTGCGCTACTTCTTCCTGCGGGAAGTTCCGTTCGGTGCCGATGGCAGCTACAACCACGAGACCATCGTTGCCCGTATTAACGGTGACCTGGCCAATAACTTCGGCAACCTTGCACAGCGTTCACTTTCGATGGTCGCAAAGAACTGTGGGGGAGTAGTCCCGACCCCGGGCGAATTGCTGGAAGCTGATCAGCAGATTGTGGAAGCAGCCGGCAAGCTGCTGGAGATCAACCGCGATGCTTTCTCGCGTCAGGAATTTAGCAAGGCACTTGAATCCGTTTGGCACGTTCTGGGCGATACCAATGCCTACTTCGCTGAGCAGGAGCCATGGAAGCTGAAGAAGACCGATCCCGAGCGTATGGCTACTGTCTTGTACGTGACCATTGAGATTGTCCGCAAGGTGGCGTTGCTGCTTCAGCCAGTATTGCCGCAGGCCATGACTTCTATGCTCAATGCGTTGGCAGTTGGTGAAGGTTCGGCGCGAACCTTTGAGTCCTTTGATAGCGCTTTGGTCCCAGGCACTGAGCTCCCAGCTCCTTCTCCTGTGTTCCCACGCTACGAGGAAGAGAAGTAAAAATTTTCCTGAGAGGAAATTGAGGTGTTCTGCTTGATTCGGAATCAGAGCAGAACACCTCAATTTTTCATTCAGTCAGGGTGTGACTACTCCGGTCTGGTAGGCGATGACTACAGCCTGGACCCGGTCACGAGCTTCCAGTTTGGCCAGAATATGGCCCACATGGGTTTTGACTGTGGCTTCTGACAGGAATAGTTTTTCTGCGATTTCCGGGTTGGAAAAGCCTTCTGCAATCAAGCCAAACACTTCCCGCTCGCGAGGTGTCAGCGATTCAACAGCTGCAATTAGGTGATCCTTGTGCTGTGACGAGCTCTTCTTGAGCATTGGCGCCATGTGGTCCAGCAACCGTCGAGTGGTCGATGGCGCTATGACGGCATCTCCTCGATTGACGGTGCGTACTGACTCCAAGAGTTCTTCTGGGGGCGCATCCTTCAAAAGAAAGCCGCTTGCGCCGGCTTGAATGGCGCTTAGCGCATATTCGTCCATGTCGAAAGTCGTCAGCACGATGATCTTGGGACCATCCGCGGCCTTCTTATCTGGATCCAATAGGCGTTCGGTAGCTTCGATGCCGTCCATTTCCGGCATTCGCACGTCCATCAAGATGACATCCGCCTGAGCCATCAGTGGTGCAGCTAGTGCTTCACGGCCATTGCCAGCTTCAACAATGACTTCCATATCCTCTTGGGAATTAATGAGCATTCTGAAGCCACTGCGAACCAAGAGCTGATCATCGACCAGGCCGACCTTGATGGCATCTGTTTTAGGCATTTGAATATTAGTCCTCGGTGTAAGGGATGGAAACATTAACGGTGAAACCGCCACCGGTCCGGGGGAGTGCAGTGCAGGTACCTTCATATAAGGCTACGCGTTCTTTCATTCCCTGCAGACCTTGTCCTACGCCTTCGAGGACGATGGAACCGGCACCTCGCCCATCGTCGCTGACGCTCAAATTCAAGCCCCGGGAAGTCCACTCAATATGGACTTGGGTCTGTGTATCCGGACCAGCATGCTTAATGACATTCGTGAGTGATTCTTGAACGCATCGATAGATTGTGAGCTCCGCGCCTGCCGGTAGTTCTTTCCGCGGCGTTCCAGAAGTTTCGAGATGGACATTCAGTCCGGACACGGCAACGCTTTCCACGAGTTCAGGTACGTTTGCCAATGACGGAAGAGGGCGATTCTCCAATTCCTCGTCCTTGCGTAGAACTCCCAGAAGCCTGCGCATTTCTTTCAGCGATGCGCGGCCAGTGTCTGAAACTGTCTTCAGGGTCTCGATGGCAATCTCCGGGTCTTTCGCCGCCGCATATCGTGCCCCGTTGGCCTGGGTGATGATGACAGAGAGCGAATGGGCCACGATGTCATGCATCTCGCGGGCAATGTGGTTTCTCTCGTCGGAAGCTGCCAGGGCGCGCTCGGTGAGGCGTTCTTTCTCGAGGCGTTCGGCATGATCCTTCAGGGACTTCATGGCCAGGCGCCTCGTTCGCGCTAAGTCACCGAAGGTCCAGGAAAGGGTGACAACCAATGCAAGACCCACGAAAGAAATCATCATGTCGAAGGTGAAGACGGGGGATGGATCCGGTGAGTACCTTGAGGCGCCGAACATGCTGAACGTCGCCAACAACGCGCCAATCAGGCCCAGCCCCAGCGTGCTGAATGACTGCCAGCGTTTCCCGTAGACAGCCATGGTGTAAACCATGATCGGAACGGATACTTGCGAGAACATCATTAGCCCGTCAAAGCCCAGTTGCAATACATGCCCGGTGGCGACAACGAGGGTCGCTGCCCATGGGCAGCGACGCCGCACCATCAGCGGAGCTGACTGGAGAAGAGAAAGGCTCAGCACGGCGAGAACGGCGGCAACTGACATCGAAGAAGCGAGGCTGAGAGCGGCCGGTATGCAGAACAGCGTGTACAGCAGGCCGGTGATGAAATCTACCCGTCCGGGATTCTCGCGGATCCAACCGTCAATTCGACGGTGGGGATTGGCAAAGATCAAGAGTTCCTGCAATTCGACGTGTTAGTAGCTGTTGATCCGTATAGCGAAGCAAAGGATCTGTTTATCCAAGGTTATCGGCAATGAAGACGGCGATGCCTCATGCCCGGGGAGGAAATATGTCGGCGGAAACTCATCAGATCTCATTATTTGAGATGAACTCTCAAATGGCGGACGCTAGTCGATAGAATCTGTGCCATGGGAAATGTAATTGATATTGCGGTCATTCCGGGTGACGGTATTGGCCCAGAAGTTGTTGCCGAAGCGGTCAAGGTTCTGAAGTTCGTCACTAACGGCGGCAAGAACGAGATCAAGCTGACTGACTACAAGCTTGGTGCAGAACATTGGCTGGCGACTGGCGAAACACTTCCGGAAGCGACGCTGGAAGCTCTCAAGAAGCACGATGCGATTCTCTTCGGCGCGGTTGGCGCTGCCCCTGGAGATACGCGCATTCCGTCAGGAATTATCGAGCGCGAAATGCTTTTGAAGCTCCGCTTCTCGCTGGATCATTTCGTGAATCTGCGTCCGGCTAAGCTCTATCCTGGAATTGAGAGCCCCCTGGCTAACCCCGGTGAAATTGACTTCGTGGTGGTTCGCGAAGGTACCGAAGGCCCCTATGTAGGCAACGGCGGTTCGGTGCGCACGGGCACCGCGCATGAAATCGCTACCGAAGTATCGGTGAATACCGCCTACGGCGTGGAACGTGTTGTCCGCGACGCCTTCCGCCGCGCATCAGAGCGTGAACGCAAGCGTGTCACCCTGGTGCACAAGCACAACGTGCTGGTGCACGCGGGGCATTTGTGGAAGCGCACTGTCGAAATGGTGGCACAGGAATTCCCAGAGGTTACCCACGATTACCTGCACGTGGATGCGGCTACCATCTTCCTGACCACGGACCCATCGCGTTTCGATGTGATTGTCACTGACAACCTCTTTGGCGACATCCTCACTGACCAGGCCGGCGCCATTACCGGTGGTATTGGCTTGGCCGCCAGTGGCAACATCAATATGGACCGTACCTACCCATCGATGTTTGAGCCGGTTCATGGTTCGGCTCCTGATATTGCCGGCCAGCAGAAGGCAGACCCAACCGCGGCGATTCTGTCCGTGGCACTGATGCTTGATCACCTCGGGTTGGCTGAAGAAGCTCGCACAGTTGAGCAAGCTGTTGAAAAAGAGATCACTTCACGTCAAGAATTGACCGATAATCGCACCACAAGTGAAATTGGCGATGCAATTGTGGCGTTACTGGCATAAGCTGAAAGTGACGTTTCTGGTTAGCTAATAGCCAGTAGCAAATTCCACGAACGGATGTTCCGCTGAGGCGTGGAGCATCCGTTCTTTGTTTATTGAACTAGGAAGTCCAGGGTAGATGGAATTCACCGAAAATCTCTCAACGAATCGCAAGAGCGAACAGGACCGAGCCGGCGTCTTGGCTAATCCTGGGTTCGGAGACTTCTTCACTGACCACACCGCAGTCATCGACTGGTCAGCAGACGATAGCGGCCGTAACGGTGAATGGCATGATGCTCGAATTGAGCCATACGGCCCTATCGCCATGGACCCGGCCGCTTCGGTCCTGCATTATGGCCAGGAAATCTTCGAAGGCCTGAAGGCCTACCGCCATGCCGATGGTTCGGTATGGACTTTCCGCCCGCAGGCCAACGCTGCCCGCATGAATAAGTCGGCTCAGCGCCTAGCACTCCCGCAGCTGGATGAAGACGTTTTCGTCGACTCGCTGCGCAAGCTGGTAGCAACGGATATCGATTGGGTTCCTACCGGTGACGGTGAAGCCCTGTACCTGCGTCCATTCATGATTGCTACCGAAGCATTCCTTGGTGTGCGTGCAGCGCGTGAGGTTTCCTACCGCGTCATCGCTTCTCCAGCAGGTAATTACTTCGGTGGCGAACTCAAGCCAGTGGCTATTTGGGTATCGAAGAACTACGCACGAGCAGGCCGAGGCGGTACAGGTTCGGCTAAGTGCGGTGGCAACTACGCGGCCTCGCTCGTAGCCCAGCTGGAAGCTGAAGAAAACGGCTGCAAGCAGGTTCTGTTCCTTGACTCCTTCAATGACAATGCCGTTGAAGAGCTCGGGGGCATGAATGTCTTCTTCGTAACGAAGGACAACAAGCTGGTGACCCCAGCGTTGACCGGAACCATTCTTGAAGGCGTGACCCGTTCATCGGTCATCCAGCTCGCGAAGGATCGCGGCATGGAGGTGGAAGAACGCAAGATCACCCTGGATGAGTGGCGTGAAGGCATCGCCTCAGGCGACATTGCCGAGGTCTTTGCTTGCGGTACAGCGGCGGTGATCACCCCTATCGGCCTGCTGAAGAACGGCGAAGAGCTCATTGGTGATGAGAGTGCTGCAGCCGGTGAGGTGACCATGTCCATTCGCGAAGAACTGCTGGGAATTCAGCGGGGTACCGTGGAAGACCGTCACGGTTGGCTGGAGCCTTTGGCGTAAAGCTACCTCAAGGTTGCTGGTCTCGAGACTTATAGTCTCGGGACCAGTGGTTTTTAAACCGAATTGGTCATGTGCAAACGCAGTTGCTAGCGTCAGTATGTAGCAGACGCTGCTCCGCTGCAAGAAGTTCTGGGGCCGATCGAACGGAGTAATGTTTGTCTGGAGAAGAGCGCAGGGAAAATAGAAGCATTGCAAGACGAAGCTTGCTCGGTCTGGCTGTTGTTGGTGGAACCGCCGCAGGGCTTTCTTTCCTCTTCCCGGACCGTCGGGCCTCTGAGATTAGCGCTCCTTCAGTGACGCCGTCTCCGAGCCCCACGCCGAAACCGACTCCCGATATGCGGTATTTAGCGAATCTGAAGAGTGGGAAGGAAATTAGTGGCCATGAAAAGGTCTTCGGCAGAGCATATTCGACGCTGAAGATTCTTGAGGCGGTACCTCTAACCAACTATCGCAATTCTTCGAAGCTTCGGTTGGCGGTGTCTGTTGTCGGGCATATCAATGAACTGCAAATAGTCGATCCCTCCGTCGGCAACGCTATTCACACGTTGAATTTGCCCGATGACAGCGGGCACGGAATTGATTCGATGGTTTGGGATGAACCCCGGCAAAGACTATATGTCAGTGTGGACGGGAGTGTTCTCGCATGGAATCCAGCGATTCCTGAGCAGTTCAATACCCTGGTGGACGTTGAAGGCGCCTCGGTTGCATATGAGCTTCGGCTTGATTCGAGCGGCAATTTATGGGGAGGGACCTATCCACTCGGCGCAAGCTTCAACTACAACGTCGAAAGCAAGAAACTTCGAGTGTTTGATCGTGTAGCCGAAGACACCGACTATATCCGCCGGCTGGCATTGGATGGCCGGGGCAGGGTATGGATGGGAACGGGGTCTCGGAATCCTAGGTTATTCACCTTTGAGGCGGGGAAGCCGGATGCAGTACGTGAAATAAACCTTCCAGTGGATGTGGCCCATGGATTCATTGGGTCAATCGACCCTATCGGGCACTACCTCGCTGTTACCGTTAGCTCCGTTTCCGAACAACTCATACTCGATACCCGGACGATGAAATGGCACGAGCCAGTGACCCGGGTATGGGCATCGCGCGAGATTTCCAAGGCCAGTTCGGGGAGATTCTTCAGCATCACTGCCGGCCATCTGCATTCAACTGCATTCCAGGGAATGGACGACAAGCAGCTCGGAAAAGTCGAGGCGCGCGGCATCTTGTGCATCATTCCGCAGAATGGGCGCATCCTCATCATCAGTACGACAACCGATGGGATTCTCTGTGAAACATTCGATCTGGGTTTGAATCGCGTACGCGCTACCCGCGAAATCCGATTGACCCCGAGCGCCATCAAGATCCAATCGCTGCTCGGACACAGTGACGGAAACATCTATATCGGAGGATACAAGGCGAACGGTGTCGCCGCATTGAATCCGGAAACTGGCGTTCGTTGGAACTCCGGCGATGACGAGCAGGTGATCAACCAGATCGAAGGAATGGTCGAATACGACCAGAACAAGACCTATATCGGTTCCTACGGTAGCGCTGACCTGGTCCTCATGGAAACACCTCAAAACAATGCCGACAGAAAATACGACCGCATTGCACGTCTGCTCACCGAGTACTCGCAATCGAGGCCCTTCGGCTGGGCATCGAATTCATCCAGCGTGTTTTTCGGAACTGTTCCGGAATATGGAGTCTCAGGCGGTGTTCTGGGGAAGATTGATCCTGCTACTGATACGGTCTCTTGGGTTCTTGACGGGGATGGCAAAGGATTCGTTTCAGGCCATTCCATCATCGGGCTAGCCGCCGATGAATCGCATCTCTATGGCACCACTTCGGTGCGCAACGGATATGGCGTTGAAGATACGAAAAGTCCTGCCAAGGTCTTCAAGATGCACATAGCGTCCCGCAAGATCCTCTGGGAAACAAGTCCTGTGGAATCCGCGGGCGCGTTGTATTCACCTGCGATTACCGGCGGTTGGCTGGCCGTAGCCGATCTGCAAGGTGTGGCCTTGCTGGACTTGGACAGCGGACAGTTGAAGAAACGGCATATCGTCAACAACGTTAAAAACACTTCCTATCGTCCTGGATGGCTAGCTGCAGACGTAAGGGTAACGCCGGATGGGCAGAAGATGGTTCATGCTGCAGGGGGCGGAATAACAGTGTTGGATTATGTTGCAGGAACTACTCATTCCGTTGCGTCCACACGAAGCCATGACCGGCATGGCACCAGATTGACCGTTGGTGCCGACGGCCACGTGTACGGGATTCTAAATCAAACCACACTGGTGCAGCTTGCCCTGAAGCCGGAATTGCCCTAGCTAAGTTCGCGGCGACGAGCAGAGATGGATTGCCGTCCGAGGATTTTCTTTCCCTTCATTAGCCGTATTTCGCAGTCGCAGTTCCTGCAGTGAAAGAAAAGCCGAGACGTCATAGTTTAGGCTTGTATTCATGCGCATTGCACGATTTGTAGTAGATAGCGACCCGCTGTACGGCGTCGTCGACGGTAACGATATTCATGTTTTGGCTGGAGATCCATTTTTCCAGGGGATCAAGACCACTGGTGCTACGCACTCCTTGGATGATGTTCGGTTGGTAGCCCCGATCATCCCTCGCTCAAAGGTGGTGGGCTTTGGCCGCACGTACCGCGAGCACGCCAAGGAACTTGGAAATGAAGTTCCTGCTGAGCCGCTGATGTTCTTGAAGCCGAATACTTCCGTAGTCGGCCATGGAGACCCCGTCACCCTGCCGGCGTTTTCAAATGAAGTTTCCTTCGAAGGTGAACTTGCCGTGGTGATCGGCCGTATTTGCAAGGACGTTCCAGCCGACAAAGCGCAGGACGTGATCTTCGGCTACACGGTAGCAAACGATCTGACCGCCCGCGATGCTCAGCGCACCGATCCGCAATGGGCTCGTGCCAAGGGCTTTGATGGTTCTTGCCCGCTGGGCCCGTGGATTGAGACCGAGATTGCCGACCCGGATGATCTGGGAATTATCAGCCGCGTCAATGGAGAGGTTCGCCAAGATGGAACTACCAACGACATGATCTGGCCAGTCAACGAATTGGTTGCTCGTGCTTCCGAAGCTTTCACCTTGCTGCCAGGCGATGTCATCATGACCGGCACCCCGGCGGGCGTCGGCTTAGTAAATGCAGGCGACGTTGTAGAAGTGGAAGTCGAAGGTATCGGTTCATTGAGAACCGTCTTCCGTCGCTAGGAACCATCACTGATGTTGTGAGGCTTTCGATCGCTAATGTGATCGGGAGCCTCGCGCTTTAACTGCAAGTTTCTTTGCAGAAGGCATAGAATGAAAACATCATGACTGATCTTTCGTTGATTCCCGTTGTTACCGAAGATACCCCGGTACGCGTTCGTTTTTGCCCATCCCCAACTGGTACCCCTCACGTAGGTTTGATCCGTACTGCCCTTTTCAACTGGGCCTACGCGCGTCACACCGGCGGCAAGATGGTCTTCCGCATCGAAGACACCGATGCCAAGCGTGACTCCGAAGAAAGCTACAACCAGCTTTTGGATGCTCTGGCATGGTTGGGTATCGATTGGGACGAGGGCGTCAACGCGGGCGGTCCGCATGAGCCATACCGCCAGTCGCAGCGTGGTGACATCTACGAGGACGTCATTGCCAAGCTTCGTGCTGCAGGCCATCTTTACGAGTCCTACTCGACCCCAGAAGAAGTTGAAGCACGCCACAAGGCAGCCGGCCGTGATCCGAAGCTGGGCTACGACAACTTCGACCGCGAGCTGACCGACGAGCAGAAAGCTGCGTTCAAGGCCGAAGGCCGTGAACCGGTATTGCGTGTTCGCATGCCGGATCACGACATCACCTTCAACGACTTGGTACGTGGCGAGATCACCTTCAAGGCTGGATCCGTTCCCGACTACGTGGTGGTGCGCGCCAACGGCAAGCCGCTGTATACCTTGGTCAACCCAATCGATGATGCGCTGATGGGCATTACCCACGTACTTCGTGGCGAAGATCTGTTGTCCTCGACTCCACGCCAGGTCGTCTTGTATGCGTTGCTGCACGATATCGGCGTTGCCCAGTACATGCCGCGCTTTGGCCACCTGCCATACGTTATGGGACAGGGCAACAAGAAGCTATCCAAGCGTGATCCAGAATCCAGTGTATTCCTGCACCGCGACAATGGTTTCATCCCGGAAGGACTGCTGAACTATCTCGCGCTGCTTGGCTGGTCGCTGAGTGCTGATGAAGATATCTTCTCGCGTGAACAGCTGGTAGAAGCCTTTGATGTAACGGACGTACTGTCCAATCCTGCCCGCTTCGATGTGAAGAAGGCAGAAGCAATCAACGGAACCCACGTGCGCATGCTCGAAGCGCAGGATTTCCGTAATCGTTTGGTTCCTTACCTGAAGGCCGCTGGTCTGGTGGGCGAAGAGTTGACTGAACGTGAAAACGACATCTTGGACCAGGCTGCGCCACTGGTACAGGAACGTATTGCCCTGTTGGGTGAAGCGACTGACATGCTTGAATTCCTCTTCAAGTCTGATGACGAAATTGTCATCGACGAGAAAGCACTCAAGGGAATGCCGGCAAACCTGGTTGAAGTTGTCGATGCTACTGTCCAGGGCCTCGAAACTCTTACCGAATGGAATGCCGAAACCATCCAGGCAGCACTGCGCACGAAGCTTGTGGACGAACTGGAACTGAAGCCTCGTCAGGCATTCGGACCAGCCCGCGTTGCTATCTCCGGAAAGCGCGTATCTCCACCGCTCTTCGAGTCCATGGAAATTCTTGGACGCGAGTCGAGCCTCAAGCGTTTGCGCGCATTTGGTGAGTCCCGCTAGCTATTCGCAGAAAGCCCGCTGAAAAGCACTTTGAGCGCCTCGGATGGTTCCAGTCCTGTGACTGGTCCTGTCCGAGGCGTTCGCTTTGATTTTGATGACGCGCTCGTAGATTTGCAAACGTCCGAAATCCGCGGTTTCTCGTCCATGTCGGAGCCGGAATGGCGGCTGCTTTTGCGGTTGAGGGTGATTAAGCCCGGGAGAGGTGCATCGCAGGCAAGCTCACGTTTGTGGAAAAGCGAGCAGTGCGGTTGCTGCGTGCGTACAGTTTGGCAGGATTAACCGCGCCCAGCGGATAAGCTTATACGCCTTGGATCGCTGGTTACGATATCACCGGTGCTCCTAAACCCCATTTTTGCCCCGTTCCTTGGCCGGTACGCTGAATTAGAGGGTCTGCCGGCACAAGCGCTTTGCATAGGGGATGACCCTGTTGGTGGCTATCCAAGTGCCGTTGATGGGGGACTCCAGTTAGCTTTCCAGGACCGTGCTTCACTTCACAAGAATTTCCCTGGCTGGCTAGTGGAGGATTTGGGATGACTGGCAACTGTTCTTTGCTGATTTTCCGCGGATTCTGCGTGGGATACCGGTCGCGGGACTCGATTTGTGTACTGAACATTAGGCCGGTATAGTTTTATCTCGTGCTACGGCAGTGGCCGGAATGACGCTCAGCTGGATTCCGGAAAGGCCAAGTCACAGTGGGATATGGTGTAATTGGCAACACAACGGTTTCTGGTTCCGTCATTCTAGGTTCGAGTCCTGGTATCCCAGCGCTTCACCAAAGAGATTTGGTGAGCTGAAGATTTATCTTCAGCATACGGCCCCATCGTATAGCGGCCTAGTACTCCGCCCTCTCACGGCGGCAACACGGGTTCGAATCCCGTTGGGGTCACCACAGTAAAACCGCGGAGAATTCCGCGGTTTTTGCGTTTCCCGGACAAAATCTGCATCAGGCTCGCGGGTTTCCTTGTTGGCATGAGGCAAGATAGTTCTCATGGAGTCGAATTCAGATCTGGCTAAGAGCTCAGGGCAGGAAACTGCCTCGCAAACCGAAATTGGCAGTGATTCCGCCGCGCGTTTGAGTGAGCTCCAGGAGCTGCTCGAAGAGCTTTCCTTTGTAAATGGCCAGCCACGAGAAGCCTCTGCATTCGAAGAACTGCGCAACAAGGCATTGCATCAAATCTCGGACTACCTGATTCCACGAGTCTCGAATCTCGGCGCACCGCTGCTGGTGGTCGTCGGTGGCTCCACGGGCTCGGGCAAATCGACTCTAGTCAATTCCCTCCTGGGGGAACCCGTCAGTCTCTCCGGCGCTGTGCGTCCGACCACACGGACTCCGGTCTTGGCTTTCAACCCTGTTGACCAGTCCTTCTTTGAATCTGAACGGATTCTTCCCGAACTTAAACGCGTAGCCGGCCGTGGCTTCAATGCACATGCCGGAGCAGCCAGTAGCCATGCGCTGTTGATGACGCCTCGTGAGCAGGTTCCACGCGGATTGGCCATCCTCGATGCCCCGGATATCGACTCGGTTTCCGACGAGAACAGGGAATTGGCGGGCCAGCTTCTGAACGCAGCAGATCTGTGGATTTTTGTCACCACAGCCAATAGATACGCCGATGCTCTTCCTTGGGATATGCTCACCGAAGCCGGCGCACGGAAAATTACCGTCTGCGTCGTCTTGAACAGGGTGCCACCGGGAGCCGAAGGCGATATTGTTCCGGATTTGAAACGCCTGTTAAGCGAGAAGGACCTGGATCCGTCGTTGCTGCATGTCCTGAACGAGACGCAACTGGATGACCAGAAATTGATTCCAAGTGAGCACGTGGAACCCTTGCTTGCATGGCTGAACTCACTGGCAGCAGATTCCGCTAAACGGCAGCAGATTGCGGCCCAAACACTTGATGGCGCGTTGCGGCGCACCACCGCAGATGTCAGTGAGCTAATCGCTGAACTACAGGAGCAGGAAAAACAGCTCGGTGAATTGCGCGCCCTTACCAATGAGCGCTTTGAGCAATCATTGGCCAGAATTAACGATTCGCTCAATGACGGCTCATTGCTGCGTGGCGAAATCCTGGCCCGGTGGCAGGACTTCGTAGGTGCGGGCGAGCTGCTGCGCGGAATCGAAGGCGCCATTGGACGGATGAGGGATCGTGTTGGCGCATTCCTGACTGGAAAACCGCCAGCGACCCATCGTGTTGAACAAGCCATCGAATCAGGCTTGCACATGGTCTTCATTGCCGAGGCAACCAAGGCCTGCCACGACGTTGACAGGTCGTGGAAGAACACGCCATTTGGCCAAGCGCTACGCTCTAATCTGCAATCGCCGCGCCCGCCACAGGATCTCAATGAGCAAGCTTCGGAAAGTATCCGGCTTTGGCAAAAAGATGTCTTGGACATGATTCGCCAGGAGGGCGCCGGGAAGCGCAAGACCGCCCGCATGGCTGCATTTGGAGTCAATGGGGTGGCGGTCATCCTGATGGTCGTGGTCTTTGCGTCAACAGCGGGCCTCACCGGTCTGGAAATCGGTATTGCTGGCGGCTCCGCATTGGTAGGGCAGAAACTGCTGGAAGCAATTTTTGGCGAGGATGCGGTACGTCGCATGGCCACCAAAGCCCGCAAGATGCTTGACACTCGGGCACGGGATCTACTGGATATGACCTCGTCGATCTATCTGGACGAGCTAGCTGCAAAATCACAGCCGGAGCTTGCCGATCGATTGGGCAAGATTACCTCAGCCTTGAGCAGCAAAGGGGCTCATTAATGTCCGAACGCAAGATTCTCAGAGCAGTCAGCGGTCTCAACTCGCAAATCAACAGCATCGTGGAAGCGATGCAGCTTGCAGAACCATACTTGGAGCCAGAAACCATCGATCTAGCCGCGGACGTTATCACGCGTGCTGAATCTCGGCGCCAGCTTTCATCCGAACATGTGGTTGTAGGACTTTTCGGTGCCACCGGCAGCGGAAAATCAACAATGTTCAACGCTTTGGTAGGAGAGCAGCTGGCCGCCACGGGTGTCATCCGCCCGACTACTACTGATACTGTCGCTGCAATCTGGGAACCAGAAGGATCAAGCGAACTACTGGACTGGCTGGAAGTGACTACTCGTCACGTCATGGGCGGTCAGGACAGCCGGGCACAACCTGGAAAGAAAAGGAAGTTCGACTCCGGTCTCTTGCTGTTGGACCTACCCGACATGGATTCCACGGCAGTGGACCACCACAAGATTGCTGCTCGCTTGGTGGGCCAGGTGGATTATTTGGTATGGGTACTTGATCCGCAGAAATACGCCGATGCCTCAATTCACCATGGATATCTCAATTCCTTGCGCAGCCAGCAGGGGAACCTGCTGATCGTCCTGAACCAGATCGACAAGATTGCAGAACAAGAACGCAAGCAAGTCGTCGATTCCTTGCGCGGCATCTTGGCAACGTCCGGCTTGGAGAACCTTCCCATCGTTTGCGCTTCTGCTGCCACGGGTGAAGGCGTCGCAGATGTGCAGGCCAAGATTGCGGCCGCGGCGAAAAACAAGGCACTTTCCACACGTCGACTCCGCGCAGATGTTGATCAAGTCATCCACCGCCTCAGTGAGGAACTCCAGGTGGAGAAGGTGCGCCTGCCTAGCCAGCTGCACCAAGCGGAGCTGGAGCGTGTGATCGCAAAAGCGCACGGCGCCCAGTACATTGCTGACGCAGTGGAGACCTCCTACCTGCTTCGGGGTGCTTCGCGAACAGGATGGCCTTTGACCACGTGGCTGGTGAAGCTGCGCAACGATCCGCTGAAGCGGATGAATCTCGGGCGCCGGCATGAAGACCCGGAATTGTCATTGACTTCGCGTCCAGTGCTTTCTGTCGCGGAGGCTGCGGCTATCGAACATGGCATCGACCAGTATGTTTCCGAGGCTTCCAATGATCTTCCGGAAAGCTGGAAAGAGCCACTGCGTGAAAAGGTGCACGCGAATACGGAGGTACTAGATGACGGCATCGATGCGGCTATAGCAGGCACGCCGCTAGGTGTTGAACGGTCATCGTGGTGGTGGCCGGTAGTCAAAGTCATCCAATGGGTGGCACTTGTTGCGGCCCTGGGCGGAGCCTTGTGGCTCGCGGGCTATCCGGTGGCTGGATACTTCCAATTCGACCTGCCTCCGGCTCCCCGGGTCGAAGGAATCGCCTTCCCGACGCTGCTGGTTTTCATAGGAATACTGCTGGGTATTGTCCTTGGCCTGGCTTGCTCGTTTGTCAACCGAATAGTCGCTAAAGTTAAGCGTAGGAAAGCGTTGAAGAACATTGAGCGCTCGGTATCCCACTTGGTCAGGCAGGCCGTGATTGATCCTGTTGACCAGCATTTGGACACCTTCAATAGTTATTCAGCATTGATTACCTCAGCTGCCAAGAAAGCCGATTAGAACTCTGTGACTACAAACCAACCAAACGTTGATGCAACGGTAGGTGACCTTGGGGAACAAGGCATCCTGGACGCGATGTTGCCGCTGCTTGATTCTGAACAAGCAAGTCTCGGGCCCGGCGATGACGCAGGCGCGCTGCGCGTGCGCGGAACGGAAGTTCTCGTCTCCGTGGATACCCTGGTTGAGAATCAAGATTTTCGGTTGATCTGGCCCAGCGGGCTAGAGCACAGAGCCTATGACATCGGGTGGAAATCCATTGCACAAAATGTTTCGGACATTAATGCGATGGGCGGTCACGCAACTGGCGCCGTGATTTCTTTGTCCCTGCCGAAAGACACTTCCGTGGAATGGGTCAGGGACTTCAGCCGCGGCATAGCCGAGGCTATTCAGGGACTTGGCGCACAGGAACTAACTATTCTCGGGGGAGACCTCGGGAAGTCCCAAGAAATTTCCGTCACCACTACCGTTCTGGGCGAATGCGAGCATGGCAAGGTCCTGAGGAGCGGAGTCCAAGTTGGAGACCGCATTGCCGTGGCAGGACGTGTCGGTGCAGCTGGGGCAGGGCTTTCCGTCCTTGAGCATGATCGCAACGAACAAGGCTGGAGCCGGGCAGTGCGCCGGCTGGTCCAGGCGCAGTGCCGTCCCGTGCCACCGTTGGAATCCGGCCCGCGTGCCGCGGAAGCTGGTGCTACAGCCATGATGGACATATCAGATGGGCTGATCCGTGACGCTGGACGCTTGGCCAAAGCCAGCCATGTGAATCTAGAGTTAGAGTCTTCCGCATTGCAGGATTATGCTGTTCGCCTGGAAGCCGCCTCAGAACTGACCGGCACCGATCCAATCTCGTGGGTATTGTACGGCGGCGAAGATTTTGGACTCCTTGCTGCCTTCCCAGAGGGAATTGAAATCCCAGAGGAATTCACCGTAATTGGTTCTGCCAAGCCGGCTAATGGCCGCCGCGCAGTAGTGAAACTTGATGGCAAGGTAGCAAAGCCCGAGACAGGCTTTGACCACTTCGGCTAGCTGCTCCGAACGTGCTTCATGAGCTGGCTACGCGCGGTCATTCTGGATGCGCAGCAGTTCAGAAAGCTCGTGGGCGGCACTAGTCACGGCTTCGTGGTGAATCTTCCCTGGCTGGCGCGTGAGTCGTTCAATCGGGCCAGATAAGGACAGGGCCGCAATGACTCGTCCGGACTGCCCGCGAACTGGTGCTGATACGGAAGCAACACCTGGCTCGCGTTCTCCCAGCGACTGGGCCCAGCCACGCCGACGGACGCCAGCCAGAATTGTCGGCGTGAAGCGCGCGTGATGCAATCCATCGACCATGCGTTCATTGTCTTCCCAGGCGAGCAGAATCTGGGCTGCCGAGCCGGCTTTCATGGACAGCTGGGTTCCAACAGGGATGGTGTCACGCAGGCCGATTGGACGCTCAGCACTGGCGATGCACACACGATAATCGCCCTGCTTGCGGAAAATCTGCGTGCTTTCACCGGTGAGGTCGCGAAGCTTGATGAGCACGGGGCCCGCGGCGCTGACCAATCGGTCTTCGCCAGCGGCGCTGGCGAGTTCCACCAGACGGTTCCCCAACTCAAAGCGGCCGTGCATGTCGCGTCCCACCAATCCATGGTGAACCAGCGATTGGGCAATACGGTGCACCGTAGGACGCGAGATTTCGGTGAGTTCTACCAGCTGGGACAGTGAAGTGGGACCATTCTCCAATGCGTTGAGAATGGCTGCTGCCTTGTCCAGTACGCCTACGCCGCTGCCTGTTGTCATGGTTCCAGTATCACGTCTCAGTATTTGAGATTCAAGTCCGCATACTGGAAAAGTCGATCTATGAAGTGTCAAAGTTGGAGTATCAAATGTTCGTAGCTTGAGGAGTGTGTCGCATGTCCGCCATGCAGTCGCCCCAGACATTGGCAGAAAAAGTCTGGAATGCACATGTTGTGCGCCGAGGAGAAGGCGAAGGTGAAGCCCGCCAGCCGGATTTGATCTACATTGATCTCCACCTGCTGCACGAGGTGACCTCGCCGCAGGCCTTCGAGGGCCTGCGCCTGGCTGGCCGTCCGCTGCGTCGTCCGGACCTGACGATTGCGACCGAAGACCACAACACCCCAACGCTGGATATTGACAAGCCCATTGCCGACCTGACCAGCCGCACCCAGATCCACACCCTGCGGGATAACTGCAATGAATTCGGTGTTCGCCTGCACTCCTTGGGCGACAAGGAACAGGGCATCGTTCACGTGGTAGGTCCGCAGCTGGGTCTGACCCAGCCGGGCATGACTGTTGTCTGCGGTGATTCGCATACCTCGACCCATGGCGCCTTTGGCGCTCTGGCTTTGGGCATCGGCACCTCGGAAGTCGAGCATGTCATGGCCACCCAGTCGCTGAGCTTGAAGCCGTTCAAGACCATGGCGATTAACGTCGAAGGCACCTTGAAGCCAGGTGTTACCTCCAAGGACATCATCTTGGCGGTCATCGCCAAGATCGGTACCGGTGGCGGCCAGGGGTACGTGCTGGAGTACCGTGGTTCTGCGATTCGTTCGCTGTCCATGGATGCCCGCATGACCATCTGCAACATGTCCATCGAGGCTGGCGCCCGTGCCGGCATGATTGCCCCGGACGAGACCACCTTCGAATACGTCAAGGGGCGCCCGCACGCACCGGCAGGCGAAGACTGGGACACCGCCGTCGAGGACTGGAAGCAGCTGCACACCGATGAAGGCGCGCGCTTCGACGATGAAGTCTTCTTGAATGCAGATGAACTTGAACCATTTGTCACCTGGGGTACCAATCCCGGCCAGGGTGTCTCGCTGTCTGAGAATGTGCCTTCTCCGGAAGACTTCGAAGACGAGAATGATCGCAAGGCCTGCGAGCGTGCTTTGAACTACATGGGTCTGACCGGCGGCACTCCGCTGAAGAACATCCGCGTGGATACCGTCTTCCTGGGGTCATGCACCAACTCCCGCATGGAGGACCTGCGTGCAGCTGCCCAGGTCATCAAGGGCAAGGAAAAGGATCCTGATGTCCGCATGATCGTGGTACCCGGCTCGGCGCGTGTTCGGCTGGAAGCCGAAGCTGAAGGCCTGGATCAGATTTTCAAGGATTTCGGTGCCGAATGGCGTTTTGCAGGTTGCTCCATGTGCCTGGGCATGAACCCGGATCAGTTGGCCGAGGGGGAGCGCTGCGCGTCCACCTCCAACCGCAACTTCGAAGGACGCCAGGGCAAGGGCGGACGTACCCACCTGGTGTCGCCACTGGTGGCCGCGGCTACCGCAATCCGTGGAACCCTCTCGTCGCCTAGCGACCTCGTCAACGCACCGGCTTCGGTCTAGGAAGGATCACCGTCATGGAAAAGATTGTCAGCCACACCGGTATTGGTGTTCCACTGCGCCAGAGCAATGTGGACACGGACCAGATTATTCCTGCCGTTTACCTCAAGCGCATCACCCGCACCGGGTTCGAGGATGCGTTGTTCGCGGGTTGGCGACGGGATGAGAACTTCATCTTGAACCAGGAACCTTTCAATACCGGCTCCGTGCTGGTGGCAGGTCCCGACTTCGGCACCGGTTCTTCGCGCGAGCACGCTGTCTGGGCGTTGAAGGACTACGGATTCAAGGCTGTGATCTCCGCTCGTTTTGCCGATATTTTCCGTGGCAACTCGGGCAAACAGGGACTGGTTGCTGCTGAAGTGACCCAGAGCGACATCGAATTGATCTGGAAGGAACTGGAGAACAATCCAGGCACCACGGTCACCGTTGACCTGGAATCGCGTACGGTCCAGTGCGGTTCCATCTCGGCACCGTTCCAGATTGACGACTACACCCGCTGGCGCTTGATGGAAGGCCTGGACGATATCGGCCTGACCTTGCAGCATGAGGAAGATATCACCGCATACGAAGCCAAGCGTCCAGCGCATAAGCCGCAGACTTTGCCGGCACGAACCGCAGGCTAAGCAACGAGTTCAAAGTAATTGGAATGGTCCGCTCATCCCTGACGTTGTTAGGGGTGAGCGGATTATTGCATTCCTGATGGAATGAATTTCGGCAGAGCATAATAGGTCTGTCTGAAAGCATGCTCACAATGTGTGCGCCACGAGATGATCTGGGCATACTGGCAGGTACAGAGGCGGTATGCTTACTTAGTCCTGCCAGTTCGAAAGCCTAGAAGCTTCGGCGGGCGATAACGACTACGCGATGAGGTAATTCATACATGGGTAAGATCCTGACGATCCATGGTGGTGTCCCGCTCAAGGGCACCGTACGAGTCGGCGGAGCAAAGAACCTAGTGCCAAAAGCCATGGTCGCGGCCCTGCTTGGCGATACCCCTTCGGTATTGCGCAACGTACCGGAGATCAAAGATGTAGCTGTCGTGCGCAGCCTTCTTGAAATCCACGGTGTCAAGGTTGACCAGGACCCTGAAACCGGCGATCTCACCATGGACCCTACCCAGGTCAAGACCGCCTCGAACCAGGCGATCGATGCCCATGCCGGTGACTCGCGTATCCCTATTCTTTTCTGCGGACCATTGATCCACGCCCTGGGCGAAGCGTTCATCCCGGATCTGGGTGGCTGCCGCATCGGCGACCGTCCGATTGACTTCCATCTGGAAGTGCTGCGCGACTTTGGAGCGATCGTTGACAAGGCAGCCGATGGCATCCGCATCTCGGCCCCTAATGGGCTGACCGGCGCCAAGGTTGAACTGCAATACCCAAGTGTTGGCACCACCGAACAGGTCCTGCTGTCGGCCGTTCGAGCCAAGGGTGTCACCGAAGTCAGCAACGCGGCCATTGAGCCAGAAATCCTTGACCTGATCTCGCTGCTGCAGAAGATGGGCGCCATCATCTCCGTGCACCGCGACCGCGTGATCCGCATCCAGGGTGTCGAGAAGCTTACGGGCTTCGACCACTCTGCGTTGCCTGATCGCAACGAAGCTGCATCATGGGCCTCTGCCGCGCTGGTCACTAAGGGCGATATTTTCGTCCAGGACGCGACCCAGCGTGATTTGACCGCTTTCCTGCACGTCTACCGCCAAATCGGTGGTGAATTCGACGTCAAGTCCGACGGCATTCGTTTCTATCACCCAGGTGGAGACCTTAATCCACTGATCCTGGAAACCGACGTCCACCCGGGCTTCATGACTGACTGGCAACAGCCGCTGGTAGTGGCCCTGACCCAGGCCAAGGGCGTATCGGTCATTCACGAGACTGTGTATGAGAACCGCTTCGGATTCACCGATGCGCTGGTTCGCATGGGTTCCACCGTCCAGGTTCACACCGACTGCCTCGGGTCCACCCCTTGCCGCTTCGGACAGCGCAACTTCAAGCATTCTGCTGTTGTCGTAGGCCCAGCGAAGCTGACCGGTGCCGACATCGATGTTCCTGATCTTCGTGGCGGTTTCTCCCATTTGATCGCTGCTCTGGCTGCCGAAGGCACCAGCAAGGTCACCGGCATTGAGATCATCAACCGAGGCTACGAGCACTTCATGGAGAAGCTGCAGGCCCTGGGCGCAAATGTCGAGCTGAGCAACTAAAGGGGATCCGATTCGTGGTAAAGATTCTGGCCGCTGGCGAATCTGCTAAGACTAAACGGGTTTTCTCGCTATTGGCGGGCATTGTCCGTTCTGCCATGAACGGTTTGATGGGCAAAACGTGGAAGGGCTTCGAAACCCTCCCTCCGGGCGGGTACATCCTCTGCCCCAATCACCTGACCGAGATTGATCCGTTGGTTGTCGGCCATGCTATTTACAGCAATGGCCGGCTGCCACGCTGGCTGGCCAAGGAATCCTTGTTCAAGATCCCAGTGCTCGGATGGATGCTGCGCGAGACCGGACAGGTTCCTGTGTCACGCAGCGCATCCAATGCTGGCGAATCGCTGGCCGCGGCCCGAAAAGTCTTGGACGCCGGCGGGGTCATAGTCATTTACCCGGAAGGGACGCTGACCCGCGACCCTGCTCTGTGGCCAATGGTAGGACGAACCGGTGCCGCACGTTTGGCCCTGCAGACTGGCGCACCAGTGGTACCGATGGCTCACTGGGGCGACCAGGAACTGCTGCCGCGCTATTCCAAGAAAATGTATCCGTTCCCGCGAAAGCACGTCACGGTGTCAGTTGGCCAGCCAGTGGATCTTGATGACTTGCGTGGTGGCCCGCGGACTCGGGCAGTGCTGCAAGAAGCCACCGATCGCATCATGGACGCGATCACCGCACTGACCGCAGAACTGCGCCAAGAAGAAGCACCAGCTGCGCGTTGGGATCCCAGCAAGCATGGCCAGTCGAAGACTGGACGCAATTTCGATACCCCGGATAACTAATTACCTTGATCAACACCTTCCAGAGGACTGACATTGACTAAGCCGCTACCACGCAAAATCGCCGTCATGGGCGCTGGCAGCTGGGGGACAACCTTCGCCAAGGTGCTTGCTGATTCCGTTGCAGACAAGGGCATCGACGTTCAGATTTGGGCCCGTCGCGAAGACGCCGCCACTGAAATCAATGAACGCCACACCAATTCACGCTACCTGCGCGAAACCAAGCTTCCGGCCAACATCACGGCATCATCGGATCCGAAGACCGTTCTCAACGACGCTGACCTTGTCGTCTTGGCGATTCCAGCTCAGTCGTTGCGCGAGGAATTGGCGAAGTTCAAAGAATTCTTTGAACCCGGTGCGGTCTTGCTTTCACTGATGAAGGGTCTTGAACGCGGGACCGATCTGCGCATGAGCCAGGTCATCGCCGAAGTCACCGGGTTGCCTGCAGAGCAGATCGCTGTGCTGTCCGGACCAAACCTGGCAATGGAAATCGCACGCGAGCAGCCAACGGCTTCGGTCGTGGCCTGCACCGATTCTGATATTGCGCAGTGGATTGCTGAACTGTGCTCTGCTGCATACTTCCGTCCTTACACTAATGACGATGTCTTGGGTGTTGAGCTTGGCGGAATCGTCAAGAACATCATCGCCCTTGCCGTTGGCATGTGCGATGGCATGGGAATGGGCGATAATACCAAGTCCACTGTCATCACGCGCGGCTTGGCTGAAACCACTCGCTTGGTCCTCGCCCTGGGCGGCCGTTTGGATACCTTGGCAGGTCTTTCTGGCCTAGGCGACCTTGTGGCTACCTGTTCTTCCTCGCTCTCCCGCAACAACACTGCAGGACGCCTGCTTGGCCAGGGGCTCTTCTTGGAAGAGGTCAATGACCGCATGTCGCAGACTGCGGAAGGCATCAAATCAGCACGTGCCGTATTCGACCTGTCCCAGGCCCATCACGTGGAAATGCCAATCACCGAAGCGGTGGTCATGGTCCTGGAGGGAACCTTGAGCGTTGAAAATATGGCTGCACGCCTGTTGTCGCGTGAATTGAAATCTGAAGGAGAACGTCACTAATGACTGAACGCAAGCTCCGCGTCCTCTTGCTCTTCGGTGGCCGTTCCTCAGAGCACTCCGTTTCCTGCGTTACTGCGGCCGGCGTCATGCACGCCATCGACCGCGAGCGTTTCGAAATTGTTCCGGTGGGCATCACCCGCGACGGCGGTTGGACCTTGCTGGAAGAGGATCCAGAAGGCTGGGCACTGAATACTGGCAAGCTGCCAGAAATTTCCTCGGTTGATCATCCGGTGCATCTTTCCACCGACGCGCAGAAGACATCATTGCTGTCCTACTCGGACTCCACGGTGGCAGATCTGGGCGAGATCGACGTGGTCTTCCCGTTGCTTCACGGTCCGTTCGGCGAGGATGGATCAATCCAGGGCATGCTGGAAATGGCTGGCGTTTCCTACGTTGGCTCCGGTATCGCAGCCAGTGCGATGGGCATGGACAAGCATTTCATGAAGGTAGTCTTCGAAGGGGCAGGCTTCAAAGTAGGCCCGTACGAAGTCATCACCAACAAGCAGTGGCTGCGAAACAGCGAAGCTGCCATGAAGCGTTGCGAAGACCTGCAGTACCCGTTGTTCGTCAAGCCGGCACGTGCAGGATCCTCGGTAGGCATCACCAAGGTAGACGAGCCTTCGGGGCTTCGTGCCGCTATTGAGATTGCCCGTGTTGAAGATCCCAAGGTGATCATCGAGCAGGGGATTGTCGGCCGTGAAATCGAATGCGGTGTTCTTGAAGGCCGCGGCTGCGAACCTTCGCGTGCCTCATTGCCAGGCGAAATCGCGGTGGCAGATAATGAGCACACTTTCTATGATTTTGAAGCGAAATATGTTGATGGCGCCGCCGCCGAGCTCAGCTGCCCAGCAGATCTGAGCGAAGAAGCCACTCGCGAGATCCGCGAACTTGCAGTGAAGGCCTTCGACGCTATTGATGCAGAAGGCCTATCTCGAGTTGATTTCTTCTACACTCCCGAAGGGGAGTGGATCATCAATGAAATCAACACCATGCCCGGCTTCACGCCGTCAAGCATGTACCCGCAAATGTGGGCCAAAACGGGAATTGAGTACCGTGAACTTATTGATGAGCTGATTGGGCTGGCTACCGACCGGAACATCGGTTTGCGCTAATCCGGGAATAGCCGTTAAAGCCTGAGGGTGTGTTGAAGAATCAACACACCCTCACGCTTTGCTTGTAGGCGATCCGCTTACAAGTTCACTGACTTGTCAACGCTGACGCACTTTTTGGAAGCCGGGATCTTCTGGGCTGCATCCGACAGCGTGGCCAGTACGGTACTTGACGGGATGACGTTAGGATCCAAGACGACTTCGGTCGCCGGCGTCCGGCCGTAAGTAGTCAAGGTCCAGATACCTGATTCTTCATCCTCATTCGCTACCCAGTCGACGTCATTAACGGATACGCAAGGGTCAGTAGTGGGTCCTGGAACTTCGACACCGCAGCGCAAGACAACTTTTGAAGGGTCGCCCCAGGCCGAGGTTGCCTGCGAGGTCGTTGAACGGCGCTCGGCATCATCGATGGCTTCGGGCAGGACAACCATCATTTCCGCACAAAGCGGGTTAGCTGCGTCCGGGGCAGCGTCCACGGAAGCAACTGACGCGCAGCCTGCAAGTACTGGTAGTAATAAAGTACCGCTCATCACCAATGCCGAAGTTTGAGCAAGTTTTCGGTTAAGTTTTGGTGACAGTCGGGCTTTCAAGCTGATTTTAGACACGTTATAAGACTACATCGGCACTCTGAAAGATAGGATGTACAGAGTTGAAACTGTGAAAGGTAGCAAATGTCCTTTGAAGAGCACCCAGCGCGACCGCGCAAAAAGAAAAAGCGCACCGGGCGAGCCATCGTCTTAAGCGTGCTTGCCCTCGTCATGGTCGCGGCGCTTGTTGCCGCCGGTTACCTTTGGAACCTTGGCAGAACTTTCGACTCTGAAAGCCAGACCATTACGGATGCCTTCCCTGCCGAAGAAACTCGTCCTGAAGTCAATGACGAGTCCAAGGACGCCGTCAACATCCTGCTGCTCGGAAGCGATACTCGCGCAACTCGTGATGCGGATGAGGACAGCGAAGACTTTGGTACCCTGCCTAACGGTGGCCGCTCAGACACCATGATGCTGGTTCATATTCCTGCAGACCGCGAGAATGTGTTTGTCACCTCCGTCATGCGCGACACCTGGCTTGATATTCCGGGCGTAGGCACTGCCAAGATCAACCGCGCTTTTGCCAGCGGTGGAGTGCCCAAAGCAGTCGAAACCCTTGAGGGGCTCTTTGGCGTTCGCATTAACCACGTCGCGTCCGTCGATTTCGAAGGATTCAAGGGTCTAACCGATGCAGTAGGCGGAGTTACCGTCAACAACCCGCGCGGCTTCAAGCAGTCGATTGTTAATGGCATGTACTTCCCAGAGGGTGTTCAAACCCTGGACGGTGAACAGGCACTGGCATTTGTCCGTGAACGCAAGTCCTTCCCAGGCAGCGACTACGAGCGCGTCAAGAACCAGCAGCTTTTCGTCAAGGCTTTGCTTGGTCAGTTGATGTCCAAGGAAACCCTGACCAACCCGGGTAAGGTCTCTGAAGTTGTTTCTCAAATTGCACCGTTCATTGCAGTAGATGAAACTCTGGATTCTGGCAAGGTTGCCTCTTACGCTTCCTCCATGCTGAACCTGCGTTCGAACGATATGGAATTCTTCACCCTTCCTAACAAGGGCCCGGGACGTTCGGCCGACGGACAGTCAATTGTCATTCCGGATATGGAAGTGATTGAGAAGTTTGGCAAGGCACTGCAAGAAGACAAGATGGCAGAGTTCGTAGAAACTACTGACCTGTCACGATAACTCCACTGAAGGACCGACTTTCCATGACTCCCCAAAAACTCGATACCTCGGTGCGTGCCATCAGAGAATGGCTCGCACGGAGTGTCAAGAGTCTCGGGAACCATTCTGACCGGCTCAATGCCATCAACGTTTTCCCGGTAGCAGACGGAGATACGGGCAGTAACCTGTATCTGACTGCACGGGCAGGTCACGATGCAGTGAGTAAACTGGAAAGCGACGACATCGGTGGCTTCTTAGAAGTTGCCGCGCGCGCGTCAATGGAATCGGCGCGCGGCAACTCTGGAACCCTGTTGGCTGTATTCCTCAGCGGCCTGAGTGAACCGTGGGTCGGTTACGAGCGGCTTACCGCGCCGCTGCTAGCCCTTGGGCTTGAACGTGCCAAGGTGCGCTCCTGGTCAGCACTGAGTGAACCAGTTGAAGGCACCATGCTCTCCGTGATCAACGCCATCGCGTTGGCCGCAGGCTCAACCCTTGCTCACTTGAAGTGCGATTTAGAAAGCCGTGCAGCGTTGGACACGGTATTGACCCAGATGAGCCAAGCGGCTCGATTGGCAGTGAAGGGAACTGAAACAGAGCTCCCGTCCCTCGTTGAAGCCGGTGTAGTAGATGCGGGCGCGGTGGGCATGCTGATCATCATCGATGAACTTTGCGCTGCTATTCGAAGCGACGCCACTGATTTTGAGTCCTACGAGAAATTCCATGGCTATCAGGTCCAGGATCCGCATGTTCATCTGAACAATGACACTGAGACCGGCGTCGAAGTCATGTGCACTGTTTCTCTGGACGCATTAGGCGCTGCTACTCTGCGCGGTCAGCTAGATGCCATGGGCAATTCCGTGATCATGTCCCCGGTAAACCAGCTTGAAGAAGACACCTACCGTTGGCGCGTACATGTGCATGTTCCGGAGTCTGAAAAAGCCTTGGACCTGATCAAGAAATACGGTGACCCAGTGAATATCAGCGTCACCGACCTGTGCACCCACGATGGCTGAAACAACGCTGACCACGTTTGAGAATGCAGAACTCTCAACATTCCTCGGAAATAAGAACGCCACCGCGCTGGAAAAGGCATTCGGCTACAGCACAGTGGGGGAGTTCCTCTGGCATTTTCCGCGGCGCTATGTCGAAGTAGGCGAACTTACCCCAATTTCAGAGCTTCCCTTTGACGAGCACGTCACTGTTGTAGCCCAGGTGGTCAACGTTAGCCAGCGGCAGATGCACTCGCGTCGCGGTTTCATTTTTGAAGTGACCGTTAGTGATGAGCTCAGTGCAGGCGGCCAAGAGCTGAAGATGACCTTCTTCAATGGTTATCAAGCCCGAACCGACCTGGATATTGGAACTATTGCAATGTTCAGCGGCAAGGTTGGCTGGTACCAGGACCACCTGCAGCTGAGCCAGCCCGACTACGCGATCCTGGATGAGGCATCACAGGCGGATCCGCGCCCTATCCCGATCTATCCGGCTTCGGCGAAGATGCCGAATAAGCGCATCAGGGATTTGATGGCGTTGTTGATGGAAGAATTCACAGATCAGAATCTTCCTGAATTTCTTCCAGCAGACCTGCTACGCACCCATCATTACCCAGTACGCCATCAAGCGTTCTTGGATCGACATTTTCCCAAAGAAATCAAGCAGGCTTACGTGGCTCGACAGCGCTTTGCCTTTGAAGAAGCCTTCATGCTGCAGCTGGCATTAGGGGAACGCGGTCGCCAGCTGGGAGCGCAGAAAGCTATCGCGCGTCCACAGGTGACAGGACGACTGGCCGATAAATTTGATGCCATCCTGCCGTTTACCCTGACCGAAGACCAGCTCCTCGTCGGAGAACAAATCTCTGCCGATCTGGCACAGCCACATCCGATGCATCGATTGCTGCAGGGAGAGGTAGGCTCCGGCAAGACCATTGTCGCGCTACGCGCCATCTTGCAGGTGATCGATGCCGGAGGACAGGCGGCGCTCCTAGCGCCGACAGAAGTCCTGGCCGCCCAGCACTATGCGTCTATCAAGAAGATGCTTGGCAACCTCGCAGAACCCGGATTGTTCGGCCAAGGCGAAGGAACTGGAGTCGCGCTCCTGACAGGTTCGGCAAAAACTGCACAGCGTCGTGAAGCTCTATTAGGTATTGCCAGCGGTGAATCAGGACTGGTGATTGGGACGCATGCCCTGCTGGGCGATCAGGTGCAATTTGCTGAACTTGGCCTAGTCGTCGTGGATGAGCAACATCGTTTTGGCGTTGAACAGCGCGATGCCTTGCGGGCAAAGGCGGCCGGCTCAGTCCCGCATACCCTGGTCATGACCGCTACGCCGATCCCGAGAACCGTAGCTATGACCGTGTTCGGCGATTTGGACACGTCGACAATCAAGCGCCTGCCCGCTGGGCGCGCACCGATCCAAACGCATATTGTGCCCATGCAGCTGACCGGTTTCCGCGACAGGTTGTTCTCAAGGATCATTGAGGAAGTGGGGAAGGGCCACCAAGTCTATGTGGTGTGTCCAAGAATTTCGGACACGACAGCGGAACAAGGCGTTCTCCTAGCGACCTATGAAGATTCTGCCGGACAAACCATGAGCGTCGAAGCCATGCAGGAGTTGCTGGGTGGTATGCCTGAATTTGCTGGGATACGTACCGAAGCGTTGCACTCGCAACTGGATGCAGCAGACAAGCAGGAAACCATGGATTCCTTTGCACGTGGCGAAATTGACGTGCTGATTTCCACGACTGTCATTGAAGTCGGTGTTGACGTTCATAATGCGACGTTGATGGTGATCATGGATGCTGAGCGCTTTGGCATCTCGCAGCTCCACCAGCTGCGTGGCCGCGTAGGCCGTGGCGGATTTCCCGGGACGTGCCTCATGACCACATGGTTGGACGCGGACCATCCGTCGGTTGGACGTTTGAAGACGATCGAGTCAACAATCGATGGCTTTGAGCTAGCCGAAGCAGACTTGGCGGAACGCAAAGAAGGAAACATCCTCGGCGTTCAGCAATCGGGTAGCCGATCGTCGTTGCGGGAACTGAGCATCATCAAGGATCGCTCGCTTATTGAGCGGGCTAGAACCGACGCGGGTCTCCTCCTTGCCGATGGCAACTGGGGACGTCAACACCCCGGACTCCTGGTGGCTGCCGGGAATTGGCTTGATGAATCCACCAAAGAATATTTGAATAAGAACTGATTGAAGGTAGATCTAGGCAATGAGCCGAATAATCGCTGGAGCCGCTGGCGGGCGTCCACTGAAGTCCGTACCTGGTGATGCAACACGCCCTACAACGGACCGGGTCAAAGAGGCTCTTTTCTCCCGTTTGGAAAGCTGGGACATCCTCTCCGGTGCACGAGTACTGGATCTCTTTGCAGGATCAGGGTCGCTAGGAGTCGAGACAGCCAGTCGCGGTGCGCGGCAGGTTGTTCTTGTAGAAAAGGCGCCCAAAGCGGTCTCTGTTTGCCAGCAGAATGCGGCACTGGTGAATAAGGTATTGAAGACCGATACAGTGTCGGTTCAGCGCGGGAGCGTTGATAGCGTCCTTGATGGTTATTACAACGCGGTTTCTGGAGTGCCCAGCAAGACTTTTGACGTTGTCTTGCTGGATCCTCCTTACCCGCTGACTGAAGAAGAACTAGCTGTCACACTCGAGAAGATATCCCGAATCCTAGCTGAAGATGCCACCGTGATCGTCGAGCGTTCCGGTCGTTCACCAGAACCAACATGGCCTAGTGCCATGGAGAAGTTCGCCGACAAGAAATACGGCGAAACGCACCTATGGTTTGCAGAACCCATCTAGATCCATCGAATGGCGAACCTCTGAAGGATATGGTCCCGCTGCCTGGCATTGGAGTATTTGATCGTCCCGGACTCGTTGGCGGGACGCTGTCAGTATCAAGTTTCCGGGGAAGCGCTTGGTAAACATTTCCGGACTTGAACTCAGCATCACGAATTCAAAGCTGGAACCTGCTGCCTCAATTTGAGAACAGGTGAAATCCAAGGGAGGGTCATCGCCAATGTTCACGAACAGCAATCCGTCATTGGCCAACGAATTCTTGAGTTCTGCATAGTAGCCGTCGGTGGTGAGGTGTTCAGGTGCGTCCGGCCCAGAGAAGATATCCAGTACGATGACGTCAAACTTTTCACCGACCAGTTGTTCAGCAAGCACGCTCCTTGCATCGGCAACAATTGGAGACAGGTCGCAGCCTTGAGGCAAAGGCAGATGCGTGAGAACGAAATCAAGAAGTTCCCGCTCAATGTCTACAGCTACGTGAGTACTCGAGGGATAAACCACACTCGCCCAGCGAGCCAGGGTCAAGGCGCCTGCGCCGAGATGCAGCATCTTCATTGGACGCTCTTCTGGGTGCAGGACCTTCAGATGATTGGCAATGCGCGCGAGATATTCGTAGAAGACTTCTTCCGGATGCGAAAGATTGACATGCGACTGGGGTGCGTCGCCGATGGCGAGTATTTTTGACCCGGGGACCAAGTCATCGTCGTAAATCGTGGCGTGTTCCTGGACGAAACCAAGCCACCGTTTAGCCGGCTTTCGTGTCAATTGGAGAACACCTCTGGCAGGCGCTGCAATCGCTGAACCGCATCGGAAATCACGTCATGCTTTTTGCAGAAGGCGAAGCGCAGCAGACCCTGGTAATCATTTCGGTTTTCGGGATGGACAAAGGCCGACATCGGTATCGCTGCAACTCCGAGGCGCTCGGGCATCATTCGTGCTACTTCAGCAGCATCATTCAATTCAAAGCCACGTACATCAGCAACCAAGAAGTAGGTCCCCTTTGGGCGAATCACTGGGATGCCAGCTGTTTCCAGGCCTGATGCGAGAATTTCTCCCGACTGTCCGAGATCGGCAGCGAAGCGCTCGAAAAAGGCGTCTGGAAGTTGCAGGGCTTGCGCTACTGCCGGTTGGAAAGCTGGGCCCGAGGAGTAGGTCAGGAACTGTTTCACTGTTCGGACAGCAGTAATCAGCTGGCGAGGACCGGTTGCCCAGCCTACTTTCCAGCCGGTAAAGGAGAAAGACTTGCCCGCTGAAGAAATGGTGATGGTCCGTTCTGATCCACCGGGCAGGCTCGCGATAGGAACATGTCGCACACCGAAAGTCAGATGTTCATAGACTTCATCGGAGATGATGATGCAGTTGTGCTGATGTGCCAGGGCAATGATTTCTTGGAGCACCGATGCATCTAATACGGTGCCAGTAGGATTATGGGGATTGTTCACAAGGATTACCCGCGTCTGGTCAGTGACCGCACGTCGAAGGTCATCCAAATCTGGTTCGAAATTCGGAGCCTTGAGCTGAACGACCTTATGCACAGCGTTGGTCAACCCAATCATGGCTGCATAGGAATCGTAATAAGGCTCAAAGGTCACAACTTCATCGCCAGGTTCCAGGAAAGCCAGCAGGGAAGCAGCGATGGCTTCAGTTGCGCCAGTGGAAACGACGACCTCAGTCTGTGGGTCAAGCTTCAGCGAATAGAACCGCTCCTGATGCGCAGCGATAGCTTCGCGGAGGTTCAGCGTCCCTGAACCTGGTGCATATTGGTTAGCGCCATCTTGTATTGCGTCCATGGCAATTTGCTTGATTTCTGGTGGACCCTCGGAATCAGGGAACCCCTGGCCTAGATTGATGGCCTTGTGATGATTCGCTAATGCGGTGATTTCTTCAAAGACCGTCACTCCAGGCTGGCCTGTGGAATCTAGGAGGTTGGCACCATATGCGGTTCGCTGCCATGGAGTGAATTCAATGCTCATGAGTCCATTATCGTCCTGTACATAGGAACAAGGGCATTAAGTCATGGAATCTTTACGAGACATTCACATCAGATCGCTAATTTGACATGAGTTCTTGATAGATTCAGTTCATGCGAAGAGCGGTATGCCCGGGTTCTTTTGACCCAATTCATAATGGACACGTCGAAATCATTGCGCGCGCGGCGAGCCTTTTTGATGAGGTGATCGTGGCAGTGTCCACGAATTACTCCAAGAAGTATCGCTTCAGCGAAGACGAACGAGTCGCCATGGTAGAAGAAACTGTCGGTGGACTGCGTGGGGTTTCCGCTGTGCCGATGGGCCAGGGCCTGCTAGCTGATTTCTGCAAGGAGCAGGGAGCGGAAGCAATCGTCAAGGGATTGCGTAGCACTGTTGACTACGCCTATGAGATTCCCATGGCCACGATGAATCGGCATCTCACAGGTGTGGAAACGGTCTTCCTTCAGGCTGATACGCGATACACGCATCTTTCCTCATCTCTGCTCAAGGAAGTACAGGCTCTTGGAGGGGACGTAGATGAATACTTCCCGCGCGCTGTAATCAAGAGGCTTACTCATCCGTAGGTAGTTGCGCAATACTGTCGCCATTAACTAATCCGAAGATAGGGGATTCAACACTATGTCTGCACCTCGCGCCATTACTAAAGCGGTCATTCCGGCAGCCGGTTTAGGGACACGATTCCTTCCAGCAACAAAAGCAATGCCCAAGGAAATGCTCCCAGTTGTAGACAAGCCAGCGATTCAATATGTGGTCGCCGAAGCTGCTCGTGCTGGGCTTAATGATGTCCTGATGATTACCGGACGAAACAAGCGCGCTCTTGAAGACCATTTTGATCGTGTTCCGTCACTGGAAGCGTCTCTTGAAGCGAAGGGTGATACGAAGAAGCTCGCGCTGGTGCAAGATGCCACAGCGTTGGGGGATATCCATTACGTACGGCAACGCGATCCTCGCGGGCTGGGTCATGCAGTCCTATGTGCCAAGCAACATGTAGGCGATGAACCATTTGCGGTTCTTCTCGGTGATGACTTGATCCATGAAGATGATGACTTGCTTTCTTCCATGATTGACATTCAAAAGTCGACTGGCGGTTCAGTTATTGCTCTGATGGAAGTTGATCCAAAACAAATCAGTGCTTATGGATGTGCAGATGTATCCCGGGTAGCGGATGCCGACTACGTCAAAGTTAATGGACTAGTTGAGAAACCGAGCGTTGAAGAAGCACCGAGTAATCTAGCTGTCATTGGACGTTATCTACTGCATCCCCGTGTATTCGAGATTCTGAAGCACACGGCTCCCGGTCGGGGCAATGAAATTCAATTAACGGATGCTCTACAAGAGTTGGCGACTGCCGACGGCGAGGGAGCTGGTGTTCACGCTGTAGTTTTCCGAGGCCGGCGTTACGACACCGGCGACAAACTAAGTTATCTGCAAGCGAACATTACCCTTGCTGTAGAGAACGAAGAACTCGGGGCCAACTTGAAGACTTGGCTGAAAGATTTCGTCAGAACTCTAGAAGACTAGTTCTTGGCTTAGGCTACTCAGGATAATCACATTTATCTTGGGTAGTCTTTTTCATTGCGCGAAGTCACCCCGACTGCCGTTGACCTTGGGGGATCGTTGCCCGGTGGAGTAGGAATGAGAATAGTGCAAGACCAAGATTCAGTCTTTTTGTCGCGGAGCGCGCGGAATCGATCTGAACGTCGGAAAAAGAAGAGAACACAAGGCATCGTCGTGTCTGTAGTTGTAGTGCTCCTGGTGGCAGTGCTCAGTGCCGGCTATGTTCTATTCGATTTGCAGCGACAGTTCAACACGAAATCCAATACCGTGGCTTTAGGATTTTCAGACGCCGAGGAACAAGCTCGTCCCATCAAGGATCCTGAAGATAAGTCCATGAACGTCTTACTACTGGGCGTCGATCATGCAGATGAAGGTACCGCCGATGCTCAAGCTCTTGATGAGGCAGTATCGCAACGTAGCGATTCAATGATGCTTGTTCATATCCCGGAAGACCGCTCACAGGTCTACATTATGTCGATGGTTAGAGACATGTATGTGGAGATTCCGGGGCATGGAATGAACAAGCTCAACTCCGCGATATCGCTTGGCGGGGTTCCCCTGTTGATGCAAACGATTGAAGGACTCTTCAGCACCAAGCTTGATCATGTAGCCATGGTTGATTTCGAAGGGTTCCGTGAATTATCGACTGCTCTGGGAGGGGTGACTGTAAATAATGAGATCCCATTCACGGCAAACGACACGGACTACTTCTACCCAGCCGGCGACATCACGCTGGAAGGCGACCGCGCACTTCGGTTTGTGCGTGAGCGAAAGTCGTTTACCAATGGTGATTACCAACGTGTCGCGAATCAACGCAAGTTCATCGCTGCAGCAGCAAATCAGGTGCTCTCATCAGAAACATTAACTAACCCTGTCAAGCTGTACGACATCGTCGACAAGGTATCTCCTTATCTTACCTTTGACGACAACTTTGATGCCGCAACGTTGGTCGGACTGGGTTTGCAACTCAAAAACGTGGACACGGACAATATGGAGATGTTCACCATGCCAACCGCTGGAACATCGACTAGCGCAGATGGGCAATCGATAGAATTGGCAAGCGAACTCGCTATTGCTCAAATTAGTGAAGCTTTGAAAGGCGATGCAATGGCTGACTACCTTCGCGAGAACCCGCCTGAAACACCGTAAGCAGCAGATGTGGGATGTACTACACCAGACTGAAGAGCGAAAGCCAGAAGAACAGCTCCCCATCTACTAGACTTTGTACATCTATGCTTAGCCGATAATGCATCAAGAAGCATTCGAACAAGAGGACATAATTCGCATGACAGTTGCAGATGAGGCCGAAAAATACGGCTTGCACCGTGTTGGTGCAAGACCGACATTGGTCAGCTATCTGAAACAGACGTGGCAGCGACGTGAGTTCATCTATGAGCTTGCCAAGGCTCGTGTACAGTCACAAAACCAGCGCAATCGTCTCGGGATGTTGTGGATCGTCATTAAACCAACGTTCAACGCGCTTGTTTACGGATTCGTTTTCGGCATTCTGCAAGGCGGAAAACGTGGAGTGGACTATCCCGTGTACATTGTTATCGGTGTCTTTCTATTCGAATTCTTCTCGACGTCGATGAATGGAGGAGCGAAATCAATCACTGGCAATGCCTCATTGGTGCAGTCCTTGGCGTTTCCTCGGCTAGCACTACCAACTGCGCAAGTTCTCCAGAGTTTGCTTAGTCTCATGCCGATGCTAGCAGTCATGTTTATTTATGCACTGATTCTCGGAACAGAACCGAAATGGTCTTGGTTCGCCATTGTTCCAATTCTCATGTTGTTTACTGTTTTCAATCTTGGCGTCGCTTTGCTTTGTGCTCGAATTACCGTACACGTAAGAGATTTCTCAAATATTCTTCCCATGATCGGCCGAGTTCTTTTTTACACATCTGGAGTCCTTTTCAGTGCGGACCGTTTACTCAGCCACTGGCCTTGGCTAATCGCAGTATTTGATGTCCATCCCATTTATCAAACGCTACAGCTCGCCCGCGGATTCATCATGGACCATGCAGTATATGATCCGTGGGCCTGGTGGGTTGTTGCTGGATGGGCTTTTGTCATGTTGCTTGCTGGTCTCGTGTTCTTCTGGAAGGCAGAGGAAAGGTATGGACGTGCGAATTAGTTTTGATGACCTAATTAATCCAGAGTTGCATCCGGAATATGAACCTGCACCAATATTCACTGATGACACTTCATTTATCGATGTCGTTTCTCCGGATCAGAACAATGTTAGCCAAGTGCAGGTCGATCCAAGTCGTACCCCCGTCGTAATAGTTGATAATTTGCATGTAAAATATGAGGTTTTCGCTAGCGGAAAAGCAATCGGAAACGCGGGTGCTCGACGGTTACTACAACCGAAATTACGGGGTGTTCGTACAGTTCATGCTCTCAAAGGTATTAGTTTCGTCGCCTACGAGAACGAATCCATTGGAGTCATAGGATCTAACGGATCTGGTAAATCAACTCTTCTTAGAGCGATTACGGGGTTGACGCCTCCATCTGAAGGTGCTGTTTTTGCTCGCTCCCGACCAAGTCTATTGGGCGTTGGCGCGGCCCTAATTCCTGACCTTTCCGGAGATAAAAACATTACGTTGGGTGGTCTCGCACTTGGTTACAGTCGAGCCCAAGTTGAAGAAATGCGTGACGACATAACGAAGTTCGCGGAACTGGAAGAATTTATCGACCTTCCGATGCGAACCTACTCATCCGGTATGGGGGCACGATTGAAGTTTGCAATAGCTGCTTCGAAACGACATGACATCTTGATAGTTGACGAAGCATTGGCTGTTGGGGATGCGAAGTTCAAGAAGCGGAGTGAAGCGAAAATCCGTGAAATTCGTGACAGCGCGGGCACAATTTTCAATGTATCTCACTCTATGAACTCAATCAAAGAAACCTGCGATCGCGTTATATGGATCGAGAAGGGCGTTCAAATGATGGATGGCGACACCATTTCGGTAATTAAGGAATACCAGAAGCATTTGAAAGCGAGAAAGAAATAAGTGAACGTATGAGGAAAATTCCTGGCGTCTCTTATGTCATGCCTGTGCTCAATGAAGAAGAGTATCTGGAAGAGGCCGTAACTTCAATCTTGTCGCAGGATTATGCCGGTAAAAAAGAGTTGGTTCTGGCCCTAGGCCCAAGCACAGATACCACGAATGACGTCGCACAACTTCTGGCTAAGGAAGATCCCCGGATTATCCTCGTCGACAACCCGTTGGGCAGGACCCCGATCGCACTGAATCTGGCGGTACGCGCATCCACGATGCCAGTCGTTATTCGTGTCGATGCCCACAGCGAGATTCCAAAGAATTATACGCAACGTGGCATCGAGACCCTCTACCGTGTCAATGCATATGACGTGGGCGGGTTGATGGACGCCAAGGGGCGTACACCCGTCCAGCGCGGAATCGCAGCTGCGTACCATTCGAAATTCGGTTTTGGCGGACCTGCTTACCATTCGGGTGCACCAGAAGGTCCTTCTGAATCGGCCTATCTGGGAATCTTCCGACGCGAAGTATTCGACGAAGTCGGTTATTATAACGAAGAACTTTGGCGTGCCCAGGACTGGGAGCTATGCCTCCGCATACGCCAGGCGGGACATACGGTTTGGTTCGACCCAGAGCTAAAGGTTGGATACTACCCTCGCGAGAACTTCGGAGCGTTAATCAGCCAGTCCATGGCCTCTGGGACGTGGCGGGCTGAAATTGCGCGGCGCTTCCCCGAAGGTAAGTCGTTGCGCCATGATATTCCACCACTATTGCTCTTGGGGGTTGCAACGGGACTGGCTGCAACTGTAATTGAGCCACTAGTCCGCGAAGCAGCCCCAACTCGTGTGAGCGTAGTTTTGAACTTGGCCAAGGCCGTCCCTGCGGTCTATGCAGTGATCGCGTTGGCTGCGGGGCTGACTAGCAACGCGAAAGGATTGAAAGACAAGTTGCTGGCCGCATGTGCTTTCCCCGCAATCCATTTGCCTTGGGCTTTTGGATACATCAAGGGTCGTTTTTGCGGGGCAGCCGGCACTGTCGACAAAGGGCGCGTTAGGTAATCATGGTTGAACGTCCAAAGAACCCAACGCTTGAACAGCTGCGCGCGGTCTGCCAACCGCCGGAAGTCCGTGCGCGTAAGAATGCCGAGCACTGGACAGCTGAGCTGTACCTGCGCCATATCTCCATTTACCTCACCGCAATACTGGTGCGCACGCGTATCAGTGCGAACGGCGTTACCGGCTTGATGATTCTTGCGGGTTGGTGCATGTCTCTGGCGCTGTTGATCCCTGGCATCTGGGGACCGTTGCTGGCAGTGATCTTGTCGCAGCTCCAGCTGTATTTTGACTGTTCTGACGGAGAAGTCGCGCGTTGGAGGGGAACTCAATCTCCCCGCGGTATTTTCATTGACATGGTTGGGCACCACACAACAGAGGCGCTGATTCCAATTGTTTTGGGCTGCCGGGTGTTCAAAGAACTGTCTGCGGATAATTCCTCCGTTGAGCAGGCCTGGCCTACACTGTTCATGGCCGCTTGCCTCTCGGTTCTTCTGGTCTTGAATCGTTCGCAGTCACTCATGGTTCATGCAGCCAGAGGCATGGCAGGTCTCGGGAAATTGCCGGATACTGCCGCCGCCAGATCTGTTCCAACAACTTCACTCGTTGGAAAGCTGCGTTCCCTGGCTCGCTTCTTGCCATTCCATAAGCTGCTGCACGCAGTGGAACTATCGCTGATCATTCTTGGATGCTCAATTATCTCCGTAATCGTTGGTATTCCAGGAGTCGCTGAAAAGTGGATGATCTGGATCCTGTTGCCTGCATGCGTCCTGGTGAACTTTGGGCATTTCCTTTCTAATATGGCCTCGTCCCGGCTCAAAGCATAGTTTGACCTAATTCCGTATATCCCACCGCCTTAGAGGACAAATGCCTGCAGAGATCAAGCCGACCATCGGCGTAGTTGTGTTGACCATGGGTAACCGCCCGGTTGAGCTCCGACGCGCCCTGGAATCTTTGCTGGCCCAACGTTCAGTGCTGATTGACGCTGTAGTCGTAGGCAACGGATGGGATCCAACGGATATCCCTGAAGGGATCAAGACTCATTTTCTTCCAGAGAATTTGGGCATTCCGGCCGGCCGCAATGCTGGAGTGAACCAGATCAATGGCGAATACTTGTGCTTCCTCGATGACGATTCATGGTTCATCGATGATGACTTCTTGATTACGGCTGTCGAACGGTTCAAGCATTACCCTCGCATGGGGCTGTTGCAGCCGCGCATCACTGATCCTGAAAACGAAGAACAGAATCCACGACGTTGGATCCCGCGCTTGAAAAAACGAACGGCAGTGGAACCAAGCAAAGTTTTCCACGTGGGGGAAACTTGCCTAGTTACTACCCGTAGAATTTTTGATTCCACGGGTGGCTGGGCGGGGGGATTCTGGTACGCGCATGAAGGCATCGAACTTGCCTGGCGCGTATGGGACACAGGCACTTACGTCTGGTATGCCGGCGACATGCAGATTGGCCATCCGATCGTGGATCCACGACGCCACGACGAGTTCTATCGTTTGAATGCCCGAAACCGGGTGTGGCTGGCTCGCCGTAACTTGCCCGTGCCGCTGCGTTGGATCTATCCAACAACCTGGATGCTCATTGAGTGCTTGCGGCTGCGACACAACAAAAGCGCTGTGTCCCAGTACATAGCCGGATGGCGGGCAGGTTGGACCGGCAGCCCCTGGTACCGTGAACCACGGCCTAAACTTAGATGGAAAACAATAGTTCGCATGACCCTCGCGGGTCGTCTGCCTATTATCTAACGACGAACACAAGTGAGCGCCACTAGCTAAGCAAGCGAAGCTATTACCTTACTTCGAAAGGGACCCATGACTAAAACTGTTTTGACGTACGGAACTTTTGACCTGTTCCATATCGGCCACCTGAATATCCTGAAGCGTCTCAAGGAGAAGGGCGACCGCCTGGTTGTTGGCGTATCCACTGATGAGTTCAACGCCATCAAGGGCAAGAAGCCTGTAGTTCCTTTCGAACAGCGTCTTGAGATCGTCCAAGCCATCAAATACGTAGACCTCGCCATTCCCGAAGAGAACTGGGAACAGAAACGTACTGACATCAAGAAGTACGATGCAAAGGTCTTCGGCATCGGCGAAGACTGGAAGGGCAAGTTTGACGACCTCGGTGATGAAGTCGAAGTTGTCTACCTTCCACGTACCTCAGGTATCTCGACAACCGAAATGAAACGTGTCCTGAGCGAGTTCGATGAGCGACATGTCACGTCGTTAAAGAACACATTGGACACTTTGAGCCAGATCGTGAAGGAACTGAGCTAGTAAACTCGTTTAGTTGTAAGTTGTTGTTTTCGAGATTTGAAAGTACTCATGGCTAGCGAGCACATCACAGACTCCATCAAGTCCAGCGTAAAGGGCGCCCTGCAAAAAGTGGGGCGACGTCCGGAAGCAAAACGGATATCCCGTCTGATGGGGCTAACCGGTCGTCCGTCGGCCAATGTGAATGTTGGTGTATCCAATATTCCGGTACCAGGATCTGTAGCGGTTTACTTCGGAGATGGCGCTGACAAGATCTATCAGGTGACTCAGTGGCTTCCGGTGCTTGAAGAACTGCATGTGAAAGAAGAAGTACTGCTGGTCTTCCGTACTTTGAGTGCTTTCAAAGCGGCGGAGAAATTTACAGACCTGCCAAGGATCTATGTACGCCGATTGACTGATCTCATGGATCTGTATGATGACAATGACCTGAAGCTGGTCATATACACCAACAATTCGCGCACGAATTTCCAGTCCCTGGATCACCCAAGGCTTGTTCACGTGCATGTAAACCATGGTGAGAGCGACAAACTCTCGATGGTTTCGAATAAGGCCAAGGCCTACGACAAGGTTTTTGTCGCAGGCCCTGCAGCCATCAAGCGCCACGAGGCAATGTTGATTGACTTCGAGTTCAACAAATTGGAAGTCACCGGTCGTCCGCAGCTGGATATCAACTTCGAACTCGAATTGGAACCAAGCGAGAAGTTCGATGTCATGTATGCGCCGACGTGGGAAGGGGAAAACGAAGACAACAACTACACCTCGTTGGACAAGTATGGTGTTGCCATTGTCGAGTCATTGTTGGAGAACCCTTCTTGGCGCGTCGTCTATAAGCCGCACCCACGAATTCAGGAAAGCAATACTCCTGGCGTTGCTCAGGCACACGCACGCATTCTGGAAATGATCGAAGCTGCCAATGAAGCCGGCGCAGAGCACGTGATATCCGAACAGGGCAATATCTTGGCCATGTTCGAGTCGACCGATGCGCTGATTACCGATGTTTCCAGCGTAGGCCTGGACTACCTGTACCTCCACCCGGGCAATCCGTTAGTCATTTCCGACCGACGTACCAACCGCGAAATTCTTCACCGCGATGCACCAGTTGCGCAGGCCTGCCACGTAGTAGACCAAGATAGCGTGAAGAACGTAGGAGACCTGCTCGCCGATGCACTGACTCGTGACGGACACAAGGATCAGCGCATTGAAATGCGCCAGTTCTACTTTGGCGACCTGAACCGAGGGGATTCAACTAAGCGATTCCAGGACGTCATTCAGAAGCTGATTGTTGAACGTCAAGGAAAGCTGGAGAACTTCCGGGGTTGGCACAGCTAGAGGTCCGCTGACTCCTTGGTCCCAATTCGTACCATACGAATTGGGACCAATTGCTTTAAGCGCCAGATAATGACAACGCTCCAGTCGAAGCAGACTCTATGGCCATTTGCAGGTGTCCGTGGCGGTTTCAAACTGATTTGATCGCCCATGGGCGGTAATCTTAGACTGTGGATCACATGAAATGACGGCCACTGCCGTGTGGTGCTAGCGGCCTATTCATGTTGTACACGCGCGATTTCCAGGCTGTTCCGCTGAACGACTTAAGCGGGGGATAGCAGCTAAAACATTGAAGGACACTATTCGTGGCAGTTGAAATTCGAGCTATGCAAGACTTGGCGCAGTCAGCGATGCAGACTTTGCGTACCCAGCGGTTAAAGCGCAAAAAGTATCGCTACTACAGCGGCTACCAAGAGCTGAACCTTGCAATTCGTGATGAAGTTCTGCATCTGGACGCTAGCGTTGCCCATCCCGTGCAATCCGTTTCGGTATTACACGGTAGCCACATCGTTCTTTCTGTTGCGCCACTTACGTCTGATCTAGTCAAAATCGGTCACGATGAATCCCATCGAATCTATGCTGAGATCTCTCTGGATCCCCTTCTTGATCGGTGGCAAGACTATCGCGAACTCGCTTCCAGCAACGAAGAGCCGGAATCCAGCGTTCCTGATTCGGATGACGCAGATGACAACCAAGTGACTCTGGAAAATGACCTGTACGCCGGTACGGTTCGTCTTGCACTGACCTTCAGCTCCGAATTCGATCAATTGCCTCCGGGAATCGCATGGTTGCAGCTAACTGAAGACGGTGAACTGCTCAGGCGCAAAGAGGTCCGGGAACGGATCGACGCCGGGGAACTAATCCTCAACGGCCCTGTTATCGCCCACCGTATTCTCGGGCGGTTCTCGTCGACTACTTTTAGCCATGACACGGTCTATAATTCAGGCGAACGCAGCGTAGGACTTTATATCAATAAGAAGGCCGAAGTGGCTTTGGCCCTGAACCGTCCTCTACGCTTCAAATATCGAATTCGTACTGACATCACCCGGATCCACGACGGCATGCTGTCGTTGGGCGGAGTTCTGGAAACGCAGAGCGACCGGTTGTCCTCAGTCACTTTGCAACTGGTTGGACGTAAATCGGAATTTGCAGTTGAAGTTCCAGCGGATCTGGTTTTCGACGAAAAGCATGCAGCAAAGCGCTTTGGACGTGCTATCTACAGCTGGTCAGCAACCCTGGATTTCAAATCTGCTGACTGGGAGGCGATCGATCGTGGCGATAACTACGATCTCTATCTGCTGGCGACTTCGAATTCCAGCGGTGAGCTTGCACGCATTCGAGTGACTCGTACCCCGTTTGCCGTGCGCAGCACGACGCGTGCAGATGCGGTGACAATCGGTGAAAAGACTCTAGCGATTTCTCCGTATTTCACCTTCAAAGCAAAATCAACATCGGTGATTCTGGAAGTGTTCGACAAAGAAGCCTTTGCCGTACTTGCTAACGCTAAACAGCGCAGTTTCCCAATCAGCCAGCCATCGGATTCGAAGCCGATTTGGATCGTCGGCGAACTATCCTACAAGGCTCAGGACAACGGGCTGCATCTGTTCAAATACCTGCGCAAAGAACGCCCAGATATTGATGCATACTATGTCATCGATGAGAAAGCTCCCGATTTGCGGAATTTCGATTCCATGGATCACGTCGTTTTCCATGGCAGCAAAGAACATTTTGAATTGGCTATTCGTGCGCAACGAGTCATCGGCACGCACCATGCCGATTACTTGTACCCAACAAGGCACCATAGCTTCTCCTCGCGTTGCCGCGCTACTCGGGTGTTCTTGCAGCATGGCGTAATGGGAACCAAATGGATGGTTCCCAACTACGGCAAGAATTCACCTGGCTTTGCGACGGACCTTTTCATGGTTTCCTCTGAGCGCGAGAAGCAGTACATCGTTAAGGACTTCCTCTACTCGCCTGGCGAAGTCAAGGTCACCGGGCTATCGCGGTTCGATTCCTTGCTGGCGACGGATTTGAGTGTTAACGAGAACATGCTCCTGATCATCCCAACGTGGCGTGATTGGTTGCAGAATGAGGAAGTTTTCCTAGAATCGGACTACCTCGAGCAATGGAAAAACCTGCTTAATTCGGCGGAACTTGCAGAATTAGTCCAGAGGTATGGCCTGGAAGTTGTTTTCTGCCTCCATCCCAACATGATGCAATTCAGGGATCATTTTGCTGGCGCGCCCGCTCGACTAATTGTCCAAGGTGAAATTGACGTCCAGGAACTAATCAAGACCGCGGCAATCATGGTCACGGATTACTCTTCAGTGAACTTTGACTTCAGCTTCCTGCACAAGCCTGTTCACTACTACCAGTTCGATCGCTCTCGCTTCTTGGGACCGAGCGGATCGCATTTGAACTTGGACGACGAATTGCCAGGCCGCATTGCCTTTGACGCAGAAACATTGCTGGATGATCTTTCACGTACCCTGCAACGAGGGAAAGCCATGGAAGACAAGTACCGCCAACGTGCTGACGTGTTCATGACCCATCGGGACCAAAACAATTCGCAACGCATAACGGAAGAAATCGAGCGAGCCGAGCTGCGCGGCAGACCCAACGTTGGCTGGCGTGCCGAATTGCCGGTTAAGTTGAAGAACAAGTTCCGTAGGAACAAGCGGTACTTTGACGTCATGCGCAAGCTATACAAGTTGTACAAGCTTGCTCCCATGGAAGAAGACCTCATCGTCTTCGAATCAGGTCTCGGGAATCAGTACGGCGACTCTCCTCGGTATATTTACGAGGAATTGCTGCGACAAGGTGACACACGTCGCAAGGTATGGGTTTACTCGGGAAAGCACCGCTTCTCCGATCCTTTGACGACTACCGTTAAGCGATTGTCACCGGAATATTTCTGGCACCTCGCACGGGCAAAATACTGGGTGAATAACCAGAGCTTCCCGCACTATGTGAAGCGTCGCGCGAAGGGAGTGTTCCTGCAGACCTGGCACGGAACACCACTCAAGCAGATGGCACTCGATGTTCGCGAAGTTCAAGGCCGCGATGAGGGGTATCTTGAGCGTGTTACACGAGCAACGCGCCAATGGACGCACCTCATTTCGCCTTCTCGCTACACGAGCGAGATCATGCGATCCGCCTATGCATTCTCAGGCGAAGCCGTGGAGCTTGGCTATCCCCGAAACGACATCTTGACCGGTACCGACGTTGCTGAGCAAGAAAAGCGTGTTCGTGATGAGCTTGCAATACCCCCAGGAATCAAGACCGTACTTTACGCGCCGACATTCCGTGACGATGCGGCTTCAAGCCGCGGTAAATTCAGATTCGACCTGCCAATGGATCTGGAGGAGTTCGACCGTCGTTTTGGCGAAGATACCATCTTGATGTTGCGCATGCATGTGCTGGTATCAAATGCCGTGTCGATTCCGGAGAGCCTGCGGCACCGCATTATCGATGTCTCGAGTCATCCAGATATTCAGGAACTGTACCTTGCTTCTGATGTATTGATTACTGATTATTCGTCGGTGTTCTTCGACTACTCGCTGTTGCGACGACCAATTATCTTCTATGCATACGATCTGGAGAACTACCGGGACAATCTGCGTGGTTTCTATTTGGACTACGAGAGTGCGTTGCCTGGCCCAATTGTTGAAGAAGAGAGCGACCTTTGGGATGCACTATCGTCAGCCTTGGCGGGGGCTGATCTGCCAGGGGTGAATCGAGACGAATTCATTGAAAAGTTTGCCCCAAACGATGACGGACATGCTGCGCGACGCGTTGTTGAGCGCTTCTTCAAATAAGGAAGACTCCGCAGCTTATTGAAATTGTGTTGCCGGGCCTCTTGCAGGCCCGGCACCACTATGCTGCTGAAGCTGGCTAGTGATCAGTGACGCTGTCTTCTTGCACTAGCGCCAGCGTTTCTGCAATGAAACGTTGCATGCTGGCACCGGGGGAAACGTCGCCAAAGTAGTAATTGACCAGTCCTCGTAGCTGCGGGTTGCTGCCGGCCAAGGCCTCTCGCGCCAGCCGGCTGATTTCCGTTGCCGACGCAGCTGTAAGGGCAGGCACCTGTTGCAGCGCTGGAGTTTCATCAACGGTAGCCTCGGTGGACACTGGTTGCGTCACGAACATTGGTTTCCCTGTCGCCAAAAAGTCATAAGCAACTGCGGAAATGTCAGTCACGCAAAGGTCGGCAGCTGACCACTGCCAGCCCCAGTGGGCCGAGTCATCGAAAATGAATTGGGCTTTTGAAGTTTCGCTGTGCGCCCTCAGCTGTTTTCGGATTCTTTCTACGCCTTGCCCATAGGGTTTCGCACCCATTCCAGAACGTGGATGGGGACGAAAAATAACGTTGAATCCGCCGTCCTTGATCAGGGCGTCAATTAATTGTTCACCATGGGATAGTACTGAGCCATAATTCATGGAAGGCCGGTCGCCTTCCCACGTTGGGGCATAGAGAAGTGTTGGTAGTTCCTTATTCAGGTTCACCGGCGACGCATAATCCACATCTATTTGCGGACGCCCAATTAACCGGCATCGCAACGAAGCGTCGAAATTGCGCAAGTGATTTACCAGGCGATCTTTAGCTGCTTCACCGGCTGAAAATACATAATCGTAGGCCTTGAGCTGGTTGGACCACATGTAGGCTTTTTCGCTTTCGCCATGGCAGATGAAGACATGATTAGGCGCATTGAACCGCATGATTTGAAAGTTCCGGATATTTTGATTCACGTAGAACACCACACGTAGATCCTGGGATTGCATGAATCGCTCAACATCTACAACGGCGGGGGCGAAGTGAATCGGTAGCGGGCATTCCTTGCGCAGCGACAGTGCAGTATCAGGACTTCGTACGATGATTACCACCGGCACGAATTCTGCCAAGGCTAAAAGCGGTTCGTACCATTGCCTGATCTGGTAGGCGTTGGCCATCTCATCGGGAAAGTGCAGCGCTACCTTGTACCGGTCAGCGTCCACGGGCAGGTGACGTAGTTCTGTGGCGTGGTTCTGAATGAACTTCAGGTGTCGCCGTGTCTCAAAGCGCGATTGCACTTTCTTGACGACGCTATTGACGGTTCGTAACACTTTCACAGAGAATCCCTCACCACTTAATTCGAAGCATGACCAAGCATAATTCGCTGGGCAGGCTTTCTTCGGGACGTTTGCTATAAGCCGTTTTGCGTCGCGCTCGCCCGTGGCGTTATTCCGATTCTTCTTCGAAGTCCGCGGCCCGGATTGCAAGGTCGGGAATGTTGGATTAGCAACGCGTGCAAGTAGGGATTGGCAGGTCGTCTACGATATGCTGTGGTGAGTGCAACACCGGCATCGAGCTCTGAAAACTGGTTTCAGTTTGGGAACTTGGCCTACGGCAAGCTAAGATGAAATGTCGGACTATGTTTCTATAGGAGTCATCATTAGCGAAAAGCGTTCTGATCGATCGTCACACGGCGAACTCGATCGCAACTCGCCTCTGGTTTTTTCAACCAGGGAGCTCGGCCGTTCGCCTGGCTCAATGAAAACTCTCAATGAGCAGGTTTCGGCACCCGCAGATGTGGGAAATGCACTCATCGGTATTCGTGGAGGATCTGAGCTTGACTTAGATCTTCGCTTTGAAGCCGTGCATGAAGGAATTCTGGTATCGGGTACCGCTACAGCGCAAATCGCTGGGGAATGTGGACGATGCTTGGAGCCCATCGAGTACGACTTCGAGGCTGATATTCAAGAGCTCTTCTATTATGAAGAGAGCGAAGAATTCGAAGACGATGATGATGTGGATCAGTATTGGGTGGTCGGTGACTTGATTGACATCGATCCGGTAGTACGGAGCGCAGTGGTTACCGCCCTGCCGTTCCAGCCGGTTTGCCGGGAAGATTGCTTGGGGCTCTGCAGTGAATGCGGAATCAGTCTCAACGATGACCCTCAGCATGATCATGAGATTCTGGATCCACGTTGGGCAGCGCTAGCGCAGCTGTCCGACATTGTCGCAGAGGATGCGACAAATGATAAAACGTCAGACAAGAGAGAAGAGAAGTAGTCGTGGCTGTTCCAAAGCGGAAGATGTCCCGTGCGAATACTCGTGCCCGCCGTTCTCAGTGGAAGGCTACCGCACCGAACCTGGTGAAGACCGTTGAAAACGGTCGCGTAACCTACAGCCTGCCTCACCAGGCTAAGGTTGTCACCGACTCGGCTGGTACCGAATTGTTCCTTGAGTACAAGGGTCGCAAGGTCGCAGACGTCTAAGACATGTCTTCAAAAGAAGAACTTATGAAGCGTCTCGGAATCAATATTGATTCCGAGACGTTTCGTCTTGCATTTACCCACCGCTCATATTCCTATGAGAACGGTGGCATTCCAACGAATGAACGCCTTGAATTCTTAGGCGATTCGATTCTTGGCTTCTGCGTTGCAGAATACCTATACGCAACTTTCCCGAATCTGCCAGAAGGCGATCTCGCGAAGCGGCGAGCGGCTATCGTCAGTACCCGCGCATTGGCGATCATTGCCCGTGATCTGGAAGTGGGGGAGCACCTGCTCCTAGGACGTGGGGAAGCCCAGTCCAACGGAGCCAATAAATCCTCCATTCTGGCAGACACCATGGAAGCAATTCTTGGGGCCACCTATTTGGTTCAAGGCATGGAAGCTGCGCGCTCGTTTGTGCTTCGTTTCGTCACTCCACTGCTGGAAGATCATCGGCTGCTGGGCGCGACGACTGACTGGAAAACTGTAATCCAGGAAGAAGTAGCTTCCCAAAAGCTAGGCGAGATGCACTACCAGGTCACTGGTTCCGGTCCCGACCACGCACGCACCTACCTTGCCGAACTCCGCATCGGAAACAAGGGATACGGCCAGGGACATGGGCCATCCAAGAAGGAAGCTGAGCAGGAAGCGGCGCACAAGACTTGGCTGTTGCTGCATCCAGGTGAGCAGCTACCTAAGGGATAGCGTTTAGTTCATGCCAGAACTGCCAGAAGTTGAAGTAGTCCGAGAAGGACTGGATAAGTGGGTTCGCACTCGAACGGTACTAACCGCTCAAGTGCTGGACCCGCGTTCCGTCCGCCGTCATACCGACGGTGTTGAAGATTTTGAACAGACATTGAGTGGTTGCTCTATCGCTTCTGTGGTTCGCCGCGGCAAGTTCCTCTGGATGGACCTCGAAGGCCTTTCAACTCCTGCAGCATTGGTTGCCCACCTCGGCATGAGCGGTCAACTTCTTGTAGAAGAACCTGATGCTCCCGATGAGAAACATTTAAAAGTCAGGCTCTCACTCAGCGAAAAATCCGATTTCCCCAACGAACTGCGTTTTATAGACCAGCGAATCTTTGGGGGAATGTTCCTCTCCCCACTGGTTGCAACATCTGATGGTTTGCCTGCCGGAGCCGGGTCGCTAAAAGCATCGATCCCACAGGCGGCTGCTCACATTGCCAGAGACGTGATGGATCCTCACCGCAAGCCCGATGACCTGTACGTCGCGCTTCGCAAAAGGACGACAGAACTCAAGAGAGCGATTCTGGACCAGGGGATCATTTCCGGAGTCGGCAACATCTATGCGGATGAAGCACTCTGGCAAGCAGGCCTTTCAGGTTTGCGCAATACTGGCACTATCAGGCGTCCAGAAGTGCAACGCCTCAACGATGCTTTGGTTGATGTGATGACACGCGCCCTCGCCGCTGGTGGTACGAGCTTCGATTCTCTGTACGTGAATGTTAACGGCGCTAGCGGTTATTTCGCCAGGTCCTTGAACGCCTACGGGCGCGAAGGCAAAGCCTGTTTGCGTTGTAGAGAAAACGGCCGTGAATCTCTGATTCGTCGTGATCCCTTTATGGGCCGTTCTTCCTACAGCTGCCCAGTGTGCCAGCCGCGACCACGCCGTGCACCGAGATAAGCTACTTTTCTGAAATTTGGTCGAAGACCTGCACAAGGATTTCCTGATAGTACTCCGGCTGATAATGATACGGTGAACTACCCCATTTATGATTTTCATCGGATAGGCTGATATCCAGAGACGGTTTTATTGATCTAAAACCCAATTCTCGAAGGTACGAAAAATATGGTTCGTATAACTTATTCGCGTAATGAGCGGACCAGTTTCTGAATTTAGGAACGTTACTGCCTTGACAAGAATGATCAGTCCAAATGGTCTCAATGTATATGCTATTGCTGAATAGACCACATTCTACGAGAATATCTTTGAGGGTAAGTACTCCTTGTTTCCAAAGCTCAAAGTGTTGGCTGGTGCCAAAATGAATCTTAGCCTTGGCGTACGGAAAATCATCTAAAAGACTTGATTTGGATAGTTCCGCGGAGTTCGTGATGTATCGTCCGCCCTGGAGTCGATAAACTCCTAGTCGTTCACTTAAGATGTCAAATAGGAATACTTCGACTTCATTCGATTTTTCACGCAAAGTAGAGAAGAGCGAGGACTTAATGTCTCCGACTACCATCCGGGAATTAAAGTTTGTCGATGAATTTGCTGTGTTAATTCGTGTCTCGGGTAGCGAGTTGGCGCTAATAAGCGACTGGCGAGCGATGTAACCCGTTAAATAATGTTCATCCTTGACCAGTTCATAGGCATCCCTAGAAACGCAGCCACCGTATATGAAGAAATTTACCATTGTTCCTGCGAAATAAATATTAGTAGTTATGAGAGAAAAGATTATCGGATACTGAAGATCTTAACCTAGTAAGAATATTCTTAATTACCCGAAACTGAGCCAAGACATGATCCCACCCAAACTGTAAAGATCACGAAGTTGTTTCTTGTTTAGTGAACTTGCAGTTGATAATTTACGAATGTATTCGATATCGACAGTTCCCTGTAAATCAGTACCATTCGTTTGTTCGAGAGCGCTAGATAACAGTTCTTGTCCAGTCTCCTTGTAAACTACCTGCCAAAAATTAACTCCCAATCCGTTGGCTTCCTCCACCTTAGCTTTGCGTTGCGCGGCAGTAAGTTTGGGTTCGGTGGCATTTAGGCGTCGAAGAACGGATAGGAATGTGCTATCAGCTTCACATTCAGGTGTGAGCCCTTTTACGAAATTAATTTTCTCGTTATTCCTTGGCCATGAACGTAATTCTCGTCGATTTCTTAGTTGTAATAGATCTTGGCTGAACCTGTCGTAATCGAAGGGCCATGATAATAGATCAGGTTTCAGCGAGTCTAGTAAATCATGGCCAATGAGATTTGCCGATCTGACATGTTGCGTAGATCTTCTGGCTAATTCGAAACCAGCAACAGAATACAACGGGTCAAACCTAGAGCCAACACGACTCCATAATAAAGACGTCTGACCGATATGGTAGCGATTCCGATTATGCGTATAAAACGCATCTCCTATGAAACTGGCATCCTGATAAAGATGGGACAAGTGATCGAATTTTTTTGTTAGTAATGATGAAACGTTCGCGATTGCTTCTGGCGAAAAATAGGCGCTCTTGGTGTTTGCTGTGGGCAGATAGCTTGATATAAGGAGGCTGCTATCAAGTCGACCAAGTGAGTCGGTAATTTTTCTGTTTCCAAAGAATGTTCGAAGCACTTCTCCGTAGCCGCCGCCCATTGCGCTAACTGGTACAGAGATTTCTCGACCGAACGGGCCCGTATTAGTTATTCCACCACTCGCAAAGAGTGCGCCCATTAGTCGTTCTGACATGTTCGTCGTTGGTGCAGTCGTGAGCCCTGCCCCGTCTACTCGTTGTAGGCCGTATTGTCTCGTCAGGCCATCGGCGATTATTCGATCGGTGGAACCTTCAGGGCCGGAACAGAATATATTGACTCGATCTCGCAGTTCTAGGTTCAATACTGCGGAGAGAACTAGGCGTGAGTCAAAACCGCCTGTCAAGTGTGCAGTGATTTGCTGAGAATTCGTCTCTGCTATTGCTTGGACAGCGCCTTGGACGTCAGATCGAAGAATTGTAAACAAATCGTAGAGCGATGCAGAGTCAAGGCTCTCGCGAACCTTGTAATTCTTTGTAAAGATTTGATTTCCGTACAATACGAAATACTGAAAAGGCTCAAGTGAATGCACACCCTTGTAACTTGCAGGTGTGAGCCCTCCGTTGCCAAGCATGAGACGCTCTATCTGAAACAATGGATCCTTTTCCAAGATGATTCCATGTGTCTCGGCTGCATGTACAAGTTCTACGATGCTGGTAGAAACGAATGCTTTGCCCTGCTTATTGAGAGAGAACGCAAGTGCACCGCCCAGTGGGTCAGGCAGACAAGCGCTCCATGAATCTACTGAATCTTCAATGAATAGTGCACCAGGGTTTCGTGCACCTTTCGACCACCAATCAGCAAGTTCTTCAATACTCCACCGTTCCGCTGCTTGTGGTAGTGACGAATCGAGATCCGCAGTTCGCTTAATGCATGTTCCGTTTAGAATTACGCTTCCATCGAGCCAGAATCGTCGTGAACCACGAATAACGGGATCTTCATTCCGTTTCACAACTGTGTTTATTGGCGCCGAACTGATTGAGGTATGCGGTAACCCCGTAATCACCGGAGCATAAGTCTTAGTAGAAGCCATACGTCTAACCTTACTATGTGATGTTTATTCAAGTCTCGGTGGGCTGTCCCCGTGACTCCGAGCAACCTGAACCCAAGATGATATTCACGAATGAACGGTGACTAGAACTGGAAGTATGGGTGCCTCAACTGGCAAAATTTGATAGCCCTGCGTTCCAATTCGGAGCATGGTTAACGAGTGACTTAAGAGGTTCCATGTATTCGTTCGCAGGAGGGACTATGTGCCCCTTTCCCCAATTCTGGATCTTAAAATGAATATTTGATTGCCCACGCGTAGCAGCCTCAAAGCACGAGAAATGATTCTCGTAATACAGTCTGTCACCAGTATTTTGTATGTATGCCACGGTATTTTCTCTTCCTTTGGCGTACCACTTTGACATGCTTGTTGGAATTTTTGCGGCAATCATTTGTGGGTTCCATCCCGGATACGCTTTTCGGGAGTAGTCGTCAAAGCGATCAGGTTTTCCAAGAAGTTCAATGCGAGGATTCATCACTAATGCAACTGACTTTGGAAAGTAGGTACTGTAATGAAGAGCCGCATATCCGCCAGCGGAGGAACCAAAAAAAATAAGATGTTTTTCTTGCCCGGGACGCTGTGTCAGGGCGATGATTGACGGGATGAACTTACCAGACGGAACTCGTTTGGTGCTTTGGTGCCAAAAAGTGAGTAGTTTTTCTGCTCCGCCACAAGCGGAGTCGGCGAAGGCGAGTAAGTTGACACCGAGCTTCTCAGCGAAACGCGATCCAGTAAAAATAGGATACTCAACGGTTTTGGGTCCAGTTGCCGCATGGAATGTGACCAGGGTCACCGGAGAATTTCGGTCTTCGAAGTAGAAATCGAAATATCGTCCGTTGGATTTGATAATGGTAAGCCCTTCAGGAAGACCTGCACGAAGTGCGCTATCAAAGTCGTCAAATATGCGTCTACCGCGGGAAGAGTGCTTCTTAATGTTCCTGGTACGATTCAGCATATCTAGGACCTTATCTGGGGCTGGATAGTTATTTTGACGGTCGATGGCTTCGTGTTATCACAACGAAATCTCATTTGACCCATTGCGGGTAAACGAGGAGCGCGCATTTTGTTTCGTGACTCCGGCTTTAGGGTAGGAGTGTCCTGCTCTTCTTCATATCGAAAACATGGGCAATTTTCGAGGGATGAACCTAGGTCGGACAGTGCGAGCTGCTTAGCGGGAAGCATTGTCAGTCTCACTGGCTTCCATTTTTTTGATGAAGTCAATTTGAGTTTGCTTCTTAGAATTTTAAATCTTTGGCATTCATCGAGAGGTCCATTAATTGTTCCAAGAGGCTACCGATTAGGGTGGACGGTGGTGGTGCGTGCCCTTCGGCGAATTCCCTGACGAAGACGATGTGATTATCGTCCAGCGAATTGACCCCTTCTTGTAGTTCTTTTTGCGTCGCCATTGACCAGAGGGGCTTGAGGTGTTTGCTCCGGTGCCAATCAGCACTGTTCTGAAGGTAAATAACACGTCGGGGCGCGGTAAGAGTCTGGCTTCGCAAAACGTGGGTGTGTACTTTGGAATCGGTTCTGCTCTTACAAAATTGTTTCCAATCGGGTGAGCCTAAAGTCGCAAAGGCGAAATTAAACCGACTTCTCAAGTATGCTTTTACGAAGCGTTCTGCGTATTCATATATATCCGTTTGTGGATTCCAAACCAGCGCGGTCGAGTCTCCTTTGAACCTTGAAGCGATATTTAGCGCAGCAAATCCACCTCCTGATCCACCTATGAAAATCAACTCGCGTTTAAGGCTCTCCTGAAGGACAGTTAAAGTCGCGAGTAGATTAGCTGTGAAGTTGTCGGTTGGACCACCTGTGTACCAGGCTAGGCTCAAGGAAGCGTCATCATCAAGGCTTGGGTCCGCGACGGCGATTAGTGGAAGTTTTTTATTGTTCGTCAGTCCCAGTCCGGAAAAGAATGGCCCTTTCTTATCTCCTCGAGAAGAGATGGCACCTGTGAAGAACACTGGTTGTGCTTTAAAATCTGACGCATTAATATATTCATTTACATAAATGTCAATTGGGGATTCATCTTTACCAAATTGAATGGTGTGGATCCCCGGTAGCATAATCCAGCGATTTTTAAAATCTGACAAGTTGTCCCATACGTAGTGCAGAACTTGCCACTGCCTGTAGTTTTTATCAGTCATTGAAATCCTCGTTAGTTCTGGATGATAGGTGTTGAAAGGATTGAGCTGTAATGGTGATTATGCTTAGAATAGCTGTGATTCACACTGTTTCTATATCTGTTGATCAGTCTAGCTGTTTTGATCGAAGATCAAACTAAAGAATCGTAGGCAGACTGACTCGGAATAACTAGTTATTCCGAGTAATTTTCGTGGCGACTAGAACTTGGTCATTGAACGGGGCCCAAGCGTCAACAGCCCACTGGCCAAAGCTTTTATCGGTGAGCGTCACACAGGCCAGACGATGTTTAGGGTCCACCCAGAGGAACGTACCAGACTGCCCAAAGTGTCCATAGGTGGACGCGGGATGGTTTGCACCTGTCCAGTGCGGCGCTTTGGACGATCGGATCTCAAACCCGAGTCCCCAGTCATTCGGGTTCTGCCGGCCATAGCCGGGCAGAATTCCAGCGAGGTTCTCGAAATGCACACGCGTTGCCTCGCTCAATGTTTCTTGCGCCACGATAGTTGGGTTCAAAAGTTCGGCAGCGAATTTTGCCAGGTCGGCAGCGGTGGATCGGCCATCCTTTGCGCAGCTGCCGGCAATTTCTGTATCAGCCATCCCCAGGGGAGCGAAGACCGCTTCCTGGGCATACTGGGCCATGCTGATTCCGGTCTGTTGTTCCAGATGCTCTGCGAGCTTTTCAAAGCCGTAATTCGAGTATCCGCGTTTAGTCCCTACGGCAAAGCGGATGGTTCCGGAATCGAAGTCATACCCGGCTGTGTGCGCCAATAGGTGGTGCACGGTTGAACCCTCTGGCCCAGCAGGGTCTTCGAGGGTGATGGCTTCTTCTTCCAGAGCAACCAAGAACGTGTAGGCACTAAGCAACTTGGTCACCGAAGCCAAGGGGTAAACACGGGCAGTATCACCGTGCTGGTCAACGATTGCACCATTGCCGTTCACCACCACGGATACCGCGTTGTCACTTGGCCACTGGTCAATCTGCGTCAGAATGCTCATAGAATGATCTATCCCTCGATTTTCTTCCTCGGATTTTGCGAGCACAACCAGATAATCCCCAGTGCGCTTCGCTAGAATTGCGACAAGGGTTGGGTTTGATTGCCCAACCCAACTTTAGCGATTTGGCCCAAACATAGGAACTTCACGCCGTGCATCTCAAGACTCTCACCGTTCGCGGATTCAAGTCTTTCGCATCGGCGACCACTTTTGAGTTTGAACCGGGTGTCACGGCTGTTGTAGGACCTAACGGTTCCGGCAAGTCCAATGTGGTTGACGCGCTGTCCTGGGTCATGGGTGAACAGGGTGCCAAGACGCTTCGCGGCGGCAAGATGGAAGACGTGATCTTTGCTGGCACTTCTGGCCGCCCACCACTGGGACGTGCCCATGTGTCCCTGACAATCGATAACTCTGATGGCCAGCTGCCTATCGACTATGCAGAAGTCACTATCTCCCGCACGCTGTTCCGTACGGGTGGATCCGAATACGCCATTAATGGAAGTTCGTGCCGTCTTCTGGACATTCAAGAGCTGCTTTCGGACTCCGGTCTGGGTCGAGAAATGCATGTGATTGTCGGACAGGGGCAGCTGGACCGCATCCTGCACGCTACCGCTGAAGATCGGCGTGGCTTCATCGAGGAAGCGGCCGGCGTGCTCAAGCACCGCCGGCGCAAGGAGAAAACACTGCGCAAGCTGCAAGCGATGCAGGGAAATCTGGATCGTCTTGAAGATTTGAGCGCCGAGGTTCGCCGCCAATTGGCCCCACTGGGCCGGCAAGCGAAAATCGCTCGCCGTGCGCAGACGGTGCAGCTTGATGTCAGGGATGCAAAGTCCCGTCTTCTGGCAGATGATTTGGTCACACTGAACAACAAGCTTGCCCAGGATATTGATGACGAATCCAAGATCCAAGCTCAGCAAGAAGACGCTGCGGCACGTCTGGAACGCATCAAGAAGCACATCGCTGAACTGACTGCCCAGATGGAAACCATTACCCCGCGCCTGTTTCAAATCCAGGAAACGTGGGTTTCGTTGAGCACGCAGGCAGAGCGTTACCGATCGCTTGCCGCGTTGGCTCGTGAACGCGGGAAATTGCTGGAAAGCAATGAAACCCATTTCGATTCCAGCCGTGATCCTGAGCGTTTGGAAGCTCAAGCTGAGCGAATGAGCGAAGAACTTGAGGAACTTGAAGAAGCTCTTGAAGACCGCCACGAGATTCTTGCTGAAGCTGTAGAGGGTAAAGAGCAGGCCGAGGAAGCATCACGCGCCGAACAGCAGCGGATGGCTGCCATGCTCCGTGCCGCGGCGGACCGTCGAGAAGGCATGTCACGGCTCGCCTCGCAGGTGGCTTCCGCACGCAGCCGTGTCGACGTGACCCGGGCCGAAATATCCCGACTCCAGGAAAGCGTCCAGTCCTTCGACTCGGACCTTGAACTGGATTTGCGCTCTCACGCAGAAGTTGCCAGTGATCTTGAAAAACAATTGGCTGGCGAAGCCCAACTGAATATCGATTTTGAGAGTTCAGATCGGGAACACGCAGCATTGTCAGAAGAACACAATGCCGATAGCCAGTGTGAACGCGAGCTATCTGTGCGTGTTTCCGGATTGCGTGCTCGCCTTGAAGCCCTGAAGTTGAACTCCAAACCAGATGATCAGTCGTCACAGCTTCTTGGATCAACATCCGGACTGCTCCTCGGTCGTTTGGGGGAGCTGATTACGGTTAATCCGGGATATGAACAGGCCATCGCCGCGATTTTGCGTGACAGTGCAGAAGCTTTGGTAGCTAAGAACCTCGGTGATGCGTTGGATCTCATCGAAGACCTCCAACAGCAGCAGGCCAGCCAAGTATTCCTGCACGCCGAAGTTCTTCCAAGTGGTGCAAAGGCTCCTGCGATGCCTAATGCCGTCAGCGCTCGTGAAGTTGTAGCTGCCGATGGCCCGCTGAACAGTTTGCTTGATCAGCTTCTTGTTGGCCATTACATCATTGAGGAAATGAGCCAAGCTCCTGCGGCTTTGGTGCAGAACCCATCTGCGCTGCTCACCACCTTGGATGGCATCACTGTTTCGGCAGTTCGCAGTTCCGTGGGGGACTCAGCAGGCGCTTCCCTGATCGCGCAGCAGGCCTTAGTGGAGCAGACGGAAACTGAACTTTCCCAGTGCCAGGAAGAACTTTCCACAGTCGAGCACAGATTGGCTCAGCGGGGACCGGAGCTTTCCATCGCTCAGCAACAGCGAGATGAAGCCCTGTCGGCGCTGGCTGAATCTGATGCCGCCATTGATGAATTATCCACGTATCTGGCACGTCTCGGACAGAAACTTCGCAGCGCGCGATCGGACAAAACCAAGCTGGAAGAAAAGCTCGAAGCAACGCTGGAGAAGCTGGAAATCGAGCAGGAATCTCTTGAAGAGATTACCGAGCGCATGGAGCTAGCTTCAACGGATCAAGATGAAGAAACCGTTGATGACGCGGCACGAGCAGCTCTTGCAGATGCTGCAGCCGCGGCACGACAGCAGGAGCTAGAAGCCCGGCTTGCCTTGCGCAGTAGTGAAGAGCGCGTTTCTGCGTTGCGTTCACGCGTTGAGGGACTGCGCCGCACTGCGGCAGCTGAGCGCAATCACCGTGAAGTTGCAGCTCGTCGCGCTGAGCAGCGCAAGGCGCAAGCGGCCAATGCGATCCGTATTGAGCAAGCTGCTGAGCGCGTCCTGCGTTTCATTGAAGTATCCGTATCGATGGCTGGCCAAGAACGCGAAGAGCTGGCCGGAAAGAAATCCGAACTGGAATCCATGCTTGTCAGCCAACGCAAGGAAGCGGAGCAGCTCTCCGCCGAGCTGGCCCGTCTTGCTGATGCTGTGCATCGTGACGAGATGGCCCGTGCGGAACTGCGGATGCGCATTGAAAATCTTGAGACCAAGGCCCTGGAAGAACTGGGATACACCCCTGATCACCTCATCGCCAATTACGGTCCAGACCAGCTGATTCCGGAGGCCCTCGACGAAGATGACAAGTGGGGCGCGCTGCGGCAAAACGTTGATGAAGAAGGCAATCCTGTCGGCACCCGGGCATATGATCGCGTCGAGCAGGAAAAGCGGCTGAAGAAGGCAGAACGCGACCTGGCGGCCTTGGGCAAGGTCAATCCGTTGGCACTTGAAGAGTTCGCTGCCTTGGAGGAACGCCATAAGTTCCTTTCCGGCCAGCTCGAGGATTTGAAGAAGTCCCGAGGGGATTTGCAGCAGATCATTGCCGACGTTGATTCCCACGTCGAGCGGGTGTTCACCGAGGCCTACAACGACACCGCCGTGCAGTTCAGGCGGATCTTCGATCGCCTCTTCCCAGGCGGCGAGGGCCAGCTGGTGCTCACCGATCCCGAGAATATGCTCACCACAGGCATCGAGGTGGAAGCGCGTCCGGCCGGCAAGAAGATCAAGCGGCTCTCGCTGCTCTCCGGTGGCGAGCGTTCGCTGACTGCTGTCGCGTTGCTGGTCGCCATTTTCAAGGCTCGCCCATCGCCGTTCTACGTGATGGACGAGGTGGAGGCGGCCTTGGACGATATGAATTTGGGGCGCCTGATCACGATCTTCGAAGAGTTGCGCGAGTCCTCGCAGCTGATTGTGATTACCCACCAGAAGAAGACCATGGAAGTAGCTGATGCCCTGTACGGCGTCACTATGCGCGGCGACGGGGTTTCTACGGTGATTAGCCAGAAAATGGAACGAGCTGTGACGACGTAGCTATTGCGGTAAAGTAGGGAATTGCAGGAGCGAGCTTGCTTGCTCTGTAATTCACTGTCTCTACTGAGGATGACATGGCATTTTTCCGTAAACGTATCAATGATAACCCTGCTGTTACGAAGAGTCCTGTGCATCGGGAATCAAGGCAGGAGGATGTCCTCCCGAGCGGGTCGGTGCTCCAGGGACCTTCTCCATGGGTGAGTGTGGTTATTCCCGTTTACAACGCCATGCCATTCCTTACGGAACTGCTTAATTCTCTGGAAGCCCAGGACCTGAAGCCAGAAGAATTCGAAGTCATTGCCGTGGATGATGGCTCGACGGATTTTGGCGGAGAGATTTTGGATGTCTATGCGAAGCGAAATTCGAACTTCATCGCCCTGCATCAAGAGAACAGTGGTTGGCCGGGCAAGCCGCGCAATGTAGGCATTGAGAATGCGCGTGGAGAATATGTTTTCTTCATCGACAGTGATGACCGGCTCGGGCCTCAAGCGCTAAGGCGCATGACTTCATTTGCGCTGGAGCACGACGTGGATGTCCTCGTGCCGAAAATGGTCGGTTTGGACGGCCGGAGAGTTCAAGCGAAGCTGTTTGAAAAAACAATTCTCGATGTCGACTACGACTTTATTCTGCGGACCCTTTCGCCGCAAAAGATGATCAGGCGACGGCTTCTCAATTCGCATGGCATCCGCTTTGTCGAAGAAAAAGTCAGGCTTGAAGATGGCATCGCCATGGTCGAAGCATATTCCGCTGCTCAGCGGATAAGCATCCTGGGCGACTACAACTACTACGAGATCCGGCTAAGGTCGGACGGCCAGAATATTAGTACGCAGCAAATCGATCCTGCCGGTTATGTAGGTTCCTTGACCAAGATCGCGCAGACTATCGCGACGTACACGGGGCCGGATCTGGAAGTGGCAAGGAAGCGCATTGCCGGATTGTTCGTTCGCAAGGGTTTGCGTTTCTATGACGGACAACGTTTCCTGCGTTATACCGCAGAACAGCGCGCAGCATGGGTGTCGAGCCACAAGAGTTTCTTGGAAACCTTCCAACTGGATAATTCTGCAGCGCTCTTCAAGCCGCAAGAGGCAAAGCTGGTCGATGCCATCCTCGCCGGCGACTTGGAATACCTGGAGCAGCTTGCCCAGAATAAAATGGATTCCGAGAAAGCGCCTGCAGTTGTTTCGGTCGAGAATACTGCTGAACGCATTTCTTTGGTTGTCGATTTTCCAGCCTCGGGACCGTCGCCAATCGGCATTCATATAAGGGATCGGGACACCGAAACCGTGGCAAGGGGAGAGCTTGCAGTTGACGAAAGCGGATCGCGGCTCACTGCATCTTTCCCGCGTGCCACCGTGCTTGAATCGATTTCTCGCTTGGGCAACATCTTCATCGAGTATCAGGGCGTTCCTGCAAAGCGGATCAAGATGGGGAAAAGCGCTGCGAGCCAGGAATTCTCGGGCTTGCTGGTCTACGCAACGGCCAATGGATATATGAGCATAGATGCTCGCCAAGCTAAGTAGCACGGAGCTATAGGGAGCCGGGCTGTCCGCCTTCCCCGGGACAGGCACCCTCCTGCAGAACACAGAGAGGCTCGTAGTTGCCCCAAACAGCAACTACGAGCCTCTGTGCAGCTAGGCGAACCCTAACTCGCAACGCCTACGAACACGTATTGAGGGTTCCGTCATTTCGGTAGGCAACAGTCTCGTCGAGAACCAGCGGACCGCCAATCAGCACATTAGTCCAACCTTCCATGCCGGTCAGCGCTGAGCCTATGGACTTAGGCAGGCAGGACTTTTTAGCCAGCAGCATTGGCGCGCCGTTGTAGCCTGCAGCAACGGCACCGCTCAGTCCGTCGGGGAAGCTCTTGCCGTTGGCAATGAACTGGCGCTGCGCACCATTTGGCCAGAAGGCCTTGGCGATGACAGCACTGGTGTCATAACGCGTTTCTCCGCCGTAGCGAGCGATCCTGGCATTCGGAAGCGCTTTGCGGATCTCGTTTTCCGCATTTCTGGAAATTGCCAGTGGCCCGCCAGCCAAGTACACGGTGGAGGGATTCAGGCGCTTGAGCTGCTTCAAGATGGTGCTTGGCACGTACTTCTTGCTGCTCAGCAGCAATGGAGCCTTGCGGTCTGCCGCGACAGCTGCCATGGACAGGGCATCAGGGAACGAGCGTCCAGATGCCACAAACACGTTCTTTGCAGAAGACCAATTCGTAGCAATCTCTGCGCTGGTTCCATAGCGCGTGTTTCCTGCTTCTCGGGATACCGGTGCATACTTCTTCAGCTGCGTGAACGTCTTGCTGCTGACTGCGGTTGGGCCACCTGCAATGATGATGCGGGACGGATTGAGCCGCTTGATTTCCGCAGCCACTGCGCTCGGCAGATAGGCCTGCTTGGTCAGCAACAGCGGTGCATTGTGGCGGTTGGCCAGCGAGGTAACTGATAGTGCGTCAGCGAAGTGCTCACCGGAAGCCACGACAACAGTTTTGGCCCCGTAGGGGAAGGTGCGCTTGGAGATCGCAACAGGCGTTCCATAGCGGTTGGCGCCAGACATGCGTGATGGGCCCAAGCGGGTCGGCCAGACATCCATATTGCCAAAGTAGCTGGTAGTCAGCTTGTACTGCGTGCTGCGGCGGTTCTTCGCAAAGTCGCGCAGCGACGTCAGATCGCCGTTCCACACGTTGGCATCCACATTCTTCGTTGACCCCAACAAATTGGAGTTGGAAGAATACTGCCAGACATTGAACGTGGTCCAGCCTTCAGGAAGTTCGCGGGGATTCTTCGCAACGTCAGCGGTGGGGAAGATCGAGACGTGCAGTGGCCAGGACTTGAACGCTACAGAATCGCCCGTGCACTCATCCCACCACGACTGGGCCGTGTAGATCATCGGCAGGCGACCGGTCTTGGCCTTGACAGTATTGCCGAAGTCCTTGATCCAGGTAACCAATTGGGAGGGCGTCATGCCGTAGCACATATCGCCCTTGCCCTGCGGATAAGCGGTCTTGTTGTACGGGTTCCACTCGATATCCAGCAGTGGGGGCATGGTGTACCCGTCATTGGTCCAACCACCACCGTTGGCCATGAATTCCCTGGCCTGAACAGCACCGGAAGAATGGGCAGGCATGGCGAAATGGTACGCACCGCGAATCAGGCCGGCATTGCGCGACTTGGTGTAGTTCTGGCTGAACTTAGGGTCCTTGTACAAGGAAGAAGGCCACGACTGGGTGGCCTTGATGTAGGCGAAACGTGCCCCGTTTGCCTTGGCAGTGGACCAGTTCACGTCGCCTTGATGGCGGGAAACATCGATCCCAAGGGTGCCCGGTGGACGCCAGGTCCGCAACTCATCAAGGGAAGCCGGCGCACCCACCTGGAACGGAACTGAAGTCGCAGAATCATTTGAAGACAGCTTCGCGAGATCCGCTAGCTCATCCATGGTAGGGATCGTCGCGTCACCGGTTTCGGCAATTCGCTTGGCACCCTGGCCCAGCTGGGCATCGAGGTGCTCGAGCTCCATTTCGGCCAGCGCCTTGTCGGCTAGCTGTACGCGTTCTTTCTTGGAAAGATCATCGTCTTTGGACAGTGCCTTGGAAATTTCTTCAGCTGCTGGAGTGGCAATAGCAGCCGGCGCACTTGGTGCTGGCGCCTCGGACTCAACTTCGCTGGTGCTGGTCCCGGTGGCCTCGGCCTCGGGAGACGGCGTAGACGATGGTTCCGGCGCATCAGCCACGGTAGCAGTGGGCGAGGGAGACTGAACAGTTTGAGCGGAGGGCTCTTCTGTTGGCGAGGCGAACCCCGGACCAGCAGAAAGCGGGATGGAAAGTGCGGCTATAACCGCAATTGATAGAGCTTTGGATCGTCGCGTCCGGATAGCCGGCATGGATTCCCCTGAATAATCGAGTGCAAGTGAAATGGCGAAAGCCATTGCTAGTATATCTACCCGATGTTTCCCGGCAAGATTCCGGGAATTAATATCGGCGCGAAAGCCAGGGGAAATCTAAAACTGCGGAATTGCTTAATCGGCCAATTCCACGGGTTTTATGGTCTTTGGAACCAACAGCCAGGCAATCACTCCGACCAGGCCCACGACAGCCGAAATGTTGAAGGCCAATTGGAAGCTGATCATGTCGGCCATGGCCCCGGCCAGCAGCGGGCCGATGATGGAGCCTAGATCGGTGCACATCTGGAATCCGGCCAGTGCCTTGCCGCCGTTGCGGCCGGAACCAATCACGTCAGCCACGGACGCTTGCTGTGCTGGGCCCAGCAGCCCGCCGCCAATGCCGGCCAGGACCGAGAAGACGATGAAGCCAACCAGGGACGTCGAGTACCCCATCGCGCCAATGGACACGAGCAGGACACTCATGCCAAGGACCACGGGGATCTTGCGTCCAATGCTGTCTGTCAGGCGACCGGAGAACACCAGCGCGCAACCATTGCCGATGGCAAACACCGTCATGGAGATTCCGGCGGCCGTGGCACCCATGGTTTGGCCGAACACGGCCAAGGCGAAAAGCGGGATCATGCTATTGCGCACGCCGAACGCCAGCCAGCCGTAGCTGAACCCGGAGAACAATGCCGCCCGGTAGGCGGGGGAGACCAGCGCCTCGCGGGTGGTCACCACTTCAATATCGGAATGCCTTGATCGCGGGTTTGCCGCATCTGCATCCAGATCGCGGCGACGGCCCAAGGCCATGTAGACCACGCCTGCGGCAATCACCAGGGCGGTGCCGTAAATCAAGAACGGAATACGCATGCCCAGCGGGGCAAGCAAGGTTCCAAGAACCGGGCCGAAGACGTTGCCCAAGAGGAACGAGCCGGCATACAAGCCCGAGATGCGTCCACGGGATTTCTCCGGAGCCAGGCGCGCAATTAATGCCATGGCTGAAATGGTGAACATGGTCGACCCGAACCCGCCCAGTCCACGAGCAATCAATAGCTGCGTATAGTCCTGGACCACAGCGCAAAGCAAAGTCGATACCGCAACTAGCAGAACGCCGGTGACGTAGATCTTGGGCTCGCCGAGCTTGCCTACCAGGACGCCTGCTACCGGTGCGAAAATCAATCGGGTAAAGGCGAAAATGCTGACGATAATAGTGGCGGCCGCATTGCCGACATCAAAGCTCACTGCATACTGGGGCAAGATGGGGGCGATGAGCCCGAAACCCAATGCGATGATGAATGCCGCTACCAGCAATACGCTGATCTCTTGGGGGATGGGCGCCTTGGCAGCACGGGTGGTTTTCAATGCCATATCAATTGAACAGATGGTTCTGCCGCTCAGCGAGCAGTAACCCTCAGCCTTTCTGGAACGACGAACGGGGCTAAGCAACCCACCTGCCAGTCTAGCCTTGAATGCAAAATGTGCTGATGCTGGTGCTGCCTGCCATATGATCCCTAAATCGTTGGAGATATGAGACGATTTAGAGCGTGTCTGATTCGCTTATATTAACCATCATCATTGTCGCGGTTGTTGCCGTGGTGGCCATTGGCGTCATTGCCTTCGTCACCAAGGGCCGCAAGCCCAAGACTCCGTATACGTCAGAGCGCGATGCAGACGACTTGCCAGCTGGCCAGAGTGCTGAGGGCGATACTGATGCCGCAGCGGACACTGCCGGTGCAAGCGATGCGCCTGTCGCGGTCCAAGAGCCTGCCGCACCTGCTGCGCCACAGCTCGATGTTCCAGAACCAGTGCAGGGCCGTCTGGCCCGGCTGCGTGCGCGACTGACCAAATCCAACAGCATGTTCTCCAAGGGCCTGTTGGCCCTGCTCAGCCAAGACTCGATTGACGAGGATGTCTGGGAAGAGATTGAAGAAAATCTGCTGATGGCAGACCTGGGTACCGAGCCTGCGCTTGAGCTCGTTGACGCACTGCGTGAACGAGTGAAGATTGAAGGCAGCAAGGACCCGGCTCGCGTCAAGGCAATGCTCCGCGAGGAACTGCTCAAGCTGGTGGATCCGAGCCTGGACCGCAGCTACCTGCCTGAACCGCATCCGGACCGCCCAAGCATCATCATGGTGGTCGGGGTCAACGGTGTTGGCAAGACCACCACCATCGGCAAGCTGGCGCGAGTTCTCGTTGCTGAAGACAAGGACGTCCTGCTGGGCGCCGCCGATACCTTCCGTGCCGCCGCCGCCGAGCAGCTGGCTACCTGGGGCGACCGCGTGGGCGTGCCTACCGTTCGTTCCGAGATCGACGGCGCCGACCCGGCATCCGTTGCCTTTGAAGCCGTTTCCGCGGGCATCGAGCAGGAAGTCGACATTGTCATGATCGACACCGCCGGCCGCCTGCAGAACAAGGTCGGCCTGATGGACGAGCTGGGCAAGATCAAGCGAGTGGTCGAGAAGAAGGCCACCATTGACGAAGTCCTGCTGGTCCTCGATGCGACCACCGGGCAGAACGGCCTGCAGCAGGCCAAGGTCTTCTCCGAGGTTGTCAACGTTTCGGGGATCGTACTGACCAAGCTCGACGGCACTGCCAAGGGCGGTATCGTCGTGGCTATCCAGCGTCAGCTCGGTGTTCCGGTGAAGCTGGTTGGATTGGGCGAAGGTCCGGATGATCTCGCGCCATTCAACCCGGAAGACTTCGTGGACGCACTGCTCGAAGGCTAATCGATAATTCCATATTTTCTTGATCTCCCCGTCGTTTCCTGCGGCGGGGAGATCTTGTTTAAGCGGGCGCTGCGCATCTGTAATTCCTGCACAGAGCGGTTTTGTTCCTGTTGGGCCAGGGGGCGCACACAGGAGTTGGAATCAAGGAAATTTTGCAGTGAGGTCAGTCACGCCACTCGATCCTGGGTCCGAAACTTTCCTTGGGGCCTCCACGGAAAAGATCTAGTCAGTGAGTGAATGGAACTTTTCCGGCGCCTTCTGGCCGCAGGTCACCCAAGGAAGCAGTGACCAGCGCTACAGAAAACGTCCAGACTACTTGGGTAAAGATGTTTTCTGGGGAAGTGTGTCCCTTCAATCTGTACGCACTGCATGAGGGATGCTCCGGTTGATTCTGGGTGCCCCCGTGCGGCCAGACCAGCCGGTAAAGGATCCATCCAGAAGTGTCGTCGAACCAAGACCTGCCCATACCAGTCAAGCAGGACCCTAAGCCCAGGGCTTTCCGCATGGACATCCAGGGCCTGCGCGCCATCGCCGTAGGTGTTGTTGTGCTGTACCACTTCTGGGGGCACTATCTGCCCGGCGGCTTCGTCGGAGTCGACGTGTTCTTCGTGATCTCGGGATTCCTGATCACTTCGCATCTGCTCGCCAAGCCGCCGAAGAACATTGGCGATGTCGTCAATTTCTGGATGAGGCGAGTCAAGCGGCTGATCCCTGCCTCCTTCTTGGTGATCCTGGCCAGCGTCTTGGGCATCTGGTTCTTCGCACCGTCCACGGTGTGGCAGGACTGGGGACTGCAAGCGATGGCCGCGACGTTCTACTTCCAGAACTGGTACCTGGCACTGACCAAGGTCGATTACCTTGCCGAAGGCGAAGCTCCAAGCCCCTTCCAGCATTTCTGGTCCCTGTCTGCAGAAGAGCAGTTCTATTTCGTATGGCCAATTCTGATCGGCCTGCTGATCTTTGCCGCCATCAAGTCCGGAATCAAGCCGGCAACCGCCGCGTTGGCCGGGATCAGCGCCGTCTTCTTGATTTCCTTCGGATACTCGCTATACGCAACCACGACTGAACCGGGCAGCGCATACTTCTCGACCTTTACCCGAGTCTGGGAATTCTCGGCAGGCGCCCTGGTGGCGGCCTTGGGAACGCGTGCGCATGCGGCCAAGAAGGATGCGATGAGCTTGATCGGGTCGTGGGGCGGAGTCCTTGCCATCGCATTCAGCGCGGTGGCCTTTACCGGGCAGATGCCATTCCCCGGATACATTGCAGCGATTCCAGTATTCGGCACCGCACTGATCCTGCTCTGCCATTCCACGCACAAGTACTCGCCCAACATGTTCTTGAGCAGCAAGCCGTTCCAGTTCTTCGGTGACAACTCCTATGCCATCTACCTCTGGCATTGGCCGCTATTGATCCTGATGCCGTTCATGGTGGAAGACTTCAAATGGCCCCAGAAGATCATTGCCCTGGCCTTGACGCTGGTCTTGGCTGTTTTGACGCAGAAGCTTGTCGAGGTTCGATTCCGTAAGTTCATTGACGCCTCGGTACTGCTCACGGCGCCACGCTTCCTTGCCACGGGCAGCCTCGTCTTGGCTTTGGTTGCCGGAGCTTTCTACCTCAACACCGAACGCATCATCAATGATGCCCAAGACGTCGACAAGGCCTTGGCCCAGGTCGAAAAGGAGCTGGGCGAAGACTGCTTCGGTGCCGCGTCGCTCAGTGAATCATGCGGCGAAGCAGTGAATATCGAGACGGCCTACCAGCCGGTGGCTCCCGCCCCGGTAGTCGCGAAGACCGACAAGCCGGTCGTCTACAAGGATGATTGCTTCGCCAGCCAGGACGCCGACTACAAGGACCGCCCGGTATGCAACTACGGTGATGGCAAGATCAAGGTAGCACTGGTTGGAAACTCTCATGCAGGCCAGTGGATTCCTGCTTTGGAACCGATGGCGAAGAAGAATGGCTGGAGTATTGATACCTATCTGGCCAGCCGTTGCGCCGTCATGGGCGAACCCCAGGTCTTTGACTCCGAGGCACGGGAAAAGGGCTGCGCTGATTATGGCAGCTGGGTGACCAAGCAGATCGAAAAGGAAGACTATGACCTGGTGATCAGCTCCAACCGCCAGTCCCTTCCGGTTTCCGGATACGAAATGGAAAACACCGCTGAACCTGCCCAGAAAGCCTACGAGAAGATTCTCCAGGACTGGGCCGGCACCGGCGCCGCTGTAGCGGTCATTCGAGATACGTCCTTCCCGGGGGAGACCGTGGAGAATGTGCCTGACTGCGTGGCCTCCAGCGATGGCGAATTCAGCGAATGCAGTGGCGAGGCGAAGCAATGGATTCCGATGGATCCGCAGGTCGACGCCGTGAAGGCCCTGGATAAGCCGAATATTATTGATGTCGACATGAATGACCAGCTGTGCGAGGACGGACGCTGCTTTGCAGTAGTCGGTGGCATCGTGGCCTATTGGGACCACTCGCACCTGACCGAAACCTTTGCCGAATCCTTGTCCCAGACCTTGGAATCCCGGCTGAAGAAGGAACTGGATTCCAAGGAACTGTTCCCGGCAGCATAGGGCTTTGCGGCACCTTGCTCGATAGGCTCTGGCTTCAACGCATTAATGGCGTTGAAGCCAGAGCCTATTTTCGTTTCCTGATGCCAGTGACTGCCCCAGGAGCATCGCGGCCCGGGCGAAAAGCGGAAACGCTTGGCTCATCGGGCAGCCAGAATCGCCAGGGGAACTGCGGACCGCCGGCTATTCCCGCGACGCCAACGCGGGGTCCAGTGCGCAAAGTCTCCGGGAGACCAGGGGCAGCATGGAGGGTAAATGGGGCAGCGAACAGATCCAGCCCGTCATGTTCCAATCTCGTGAGTCCCAATGCTGTGGCCAAGTTCCCCGGTCCACGGGCCAGCTGGATCTCCGGGATGGGATTGCGGGCGTAGCGGATGGGCCGCTTCTCCAGTCTTCGCGCGTGGGCCAGATCGGTGCCGGAAATAATTTCACCAGAACGTATCAGCACCCCGGAAGCAGCTCCTGGCGGTGAGCAAACGAAATTCAGGGCGTAGTGCATTCCGTAGGTGAAGTACACGTACGCGTGCCCGGGTTCCAGGAACATGGACGCGTTGCGTTCGGTTTTCCTGTCCTTCGAGTGGCTGCCCGGGTCATAGGGCCCTGCGGTTCCCAGGCCCATGTACGCTTCGGTTTCGGTGATGCGCACACTGACCGGTCCGTCAATGGAATCCACGGTGAGCACTGCCCCGAGCAACCGGGGCGCAACGTCCAAGGCATCGGGCAAGAAGAAAGATCGGTCCATGCTTCCAGTGTGCCTGCTCCAGCTAAATTGTCCCCGGCCCCTGTAAGGATCATGGGTACTTGAAACTTGGGGGTTCAAGCAGCTCGCACTCGTGAACTGGGGAATGAGCATGAAAAGTTTCTTAGTAACTGCAACCGCAATGGCAGGAATTCTATCGCTGGCTGCCTGCGGGGTATCGGCAGAAGAGTTCGAGGCTGCGCAAGCCTCGAGCGCAGCCATAGCTGCTGAAAAGGAAGCACTGCAAGCCCAGCTGGCAGAAACCGAAACGCAATTGGCCCTGGCCGAGGAAGAAGCAGCAGAGCTTCGCGCAGCCGAGGAAGTACGCGCAGCAGCCGCAGAAGCCCAGAAGGCACGCAAGGCGAAGGAAAAGGAAGACAGGGAAGCTGCGGCCGCGGCGGAAAAAGCCAAGGCCAACAAGGCCAAGAAGGTCACTAAGCGGGCTCTGGCGCAAATCGTGAAGCAACCGGACTCGCACATCGATGAGAATGTGACTCTCTACGGCCTGGTCACCCAGTTCGACTCCGCGACCGGTCCCTGCACCTTCCGTGCCGAGCTGAGCCACCCGCAGGTGGGCAAATACGACTACGAGCACAATTCGATGTTCACTGCCGGTGATGGCTTGGCGGACTGTGATGCGCTGGATGACATCGTGGCCGAGGACATCGTTCAAATCACCGCCACGGTGACCGGATCCCTGAGCTATGACACGACCATCGGCGGATCCACTACGGTGCCGAAGTTCCAGGTCGTGAAGATCAAGCGGCTGTAGCCGCTGCCGGCGTCCACCTTGCCAGCCCGGCATCAGCAGAAAGCACTTTCTGCTGATGCCGGGCTGTTCTTTTGACCGTCGGCCAGCAGCACCGTGAACTGTTCGAAACGGACGCGAAACATTGCCGAGAAGCAAACGTTACCCCCGGCAGGAACTTGATACACAGCGGAAACGAAGCAGCGAGTGTTCGGAAACATCGGGCGCGTTAGATAGTCATAACACCACCGATACACCGAATACCTTGAGGGGAAGTGATCCAGATGGAGTTGGATGTAGCCAGCTTATGGATCCTGATAGCTGCCGCACTCGTATTGCTGATGACACCGGCACTGGGACTTTTCTACGGCGGCATGACTCGCGCCACCGGCGTGGTGAACATGATGCTGATGAGTTTCTCCGCCGCGGCGATCACCGCCGTTGTCTGGGTGCTCTGGGGCTACTCGTTCTCCGCCGGGGAACCAGCCATCGCCGGAATCGTCGGCAATCCAATCAGCGACTTTGCCATGCACAATACCGAGCAGTCCGAGCTGCTCGCCGCCGGATTCGCCGGTACCTTCGCCATGATCTCGGTAGCCATCATCTCCGGAGCCATCGCCGACCGCGCCCGCTTTGCGCCATGGCTGTTCTTCGTCCCGCTATGGGTCACCCTGGTGTACGCACCGGTGGCCTTCTGGGTCTGGGGTGGAGGCTTGCTCTCCGCTGACGGATTCCTGGGCAGCATCTTCGGCGAAGCCATTGACTTCGCCGGTGGCGCAGTGGTTCACACCAACGCAGGTATCGCAGCCCTGGTCCTGGCCCTGAAGCTGGGCCAGCGCCACAACTTCCACGACCGTCCGCAGCCGCACAACACCCCGCTGGTCATGCTCGGTGCCGGCCTGCTGTGGTTCGGCTGGTTCGGTTTCAACGCCGGTGCGGCAACCACCGTCGAGCAGGCTGGACTCATCTGGGTCAATACCCTGGCAGCTCCGGGTGCGGCCGTCCTTGGCTGGATCCTGGTTGAGAAGCTTCGCGGTTCCCGCCCCAGCTCGCTGGGTGTCGCCTCGGGCCTGGTGGCCGGCCTGGTCGCCATCACCCCTTCCTGCGCAGATGTGGCCCCCTGGGCCGCGATGCTGCTGGGCATCCTGGCTGGCGCCGGTGCAGCCTGGGCAGTGAACCTGAAATGGAAGCTGGGCTACGACGACTCGCTGGATGTTGTCGGCGTGCACCTGGTCGCCGGCTTGATCGGAACCCTGTTCCTGGGCTTCTTCGCCCTGCCAACCGAGGAGAGCGCTGGCGGACTGTTCTACGGCGGAGGCGTCGCCCAGCTGATCGCCCAGGCAGCCACCCTGATTGTGGTCATGGTCTTCTCCGCGGTGATGACCTGGGTCATCGCCACGGTCATTGGAAAGTTCAGCCCATGGCGTGTCGCGGCAGATATCGAAATTGCCGGGATCGACGAGGCGGAGCACAACGAAAATGGATACCAGCTGGTTTCCAAGTAAGGAGCGGAATCTGGAAAATAACGCAACACAAGCACGAGGGGCAGGGCGTTTCTGAAACGTCCTACCAGGACCGCCGGTGGGCCATGCAGCCACCGGCGGTCCTGGCGTGTTCACGCCCGGTGGCGGGCACATGTGTAAATCATGGGAATCGCCTAGTGCGCTGGCATCAGCCGTGCACCGGCCCCTAGCGTGGCATTCACCAGCCGATTATTCCCAAGCAGCTAGGAGAGTGCCATGGCCAGCGAACCACAACAGCAAGCAAGCCCGGGAGGGGAACCGGTGTTGTCCGGCCCCGGCCAGGACAGCGAATTCCTGACCACCAACCAGGGAGCTCCCGTCAGCGATACCGACCACTCGCTGAAAGCCGGAGAGCGCGGGCCCACCTTGCTGCAGGATCACCACCTGCGCGAGAAGATCATGCATTTCGACCACGAGCGGATTCCGGAGCGCGTGGTCCACGCCCGCGGGGCTGGCGCCCACGGCTCCTTCATCAGCTACGGCAACGCCTCCGAACTGTGCCGGGCCGATTTCCTCAAGCCGGGCAAGCAGACCCGGGTCTTCGTGCGGTTTTCCACCGTGGTCGGTTCCCGCGGCTCGATGGACACGGCCCGCGATACCCGCGGCTTTGCCACGAAGTTCTATACCGAAGAGGGCATTTTCGACCTGGTGGGCAACAATATCCCGGTGTTCTTCATCCAGGATGGCATCAAGTTCCCGGATCTCGTCCATGCCGCGAAGCCGCACCCGGATACCGAGATCCCGCAGGCGCAATCGGCCCACGATACCTTCTGGGATTTCGTCTCCCTGCATACCCCTGCCCAAGCCCACGTGATGTGGCAGATGAGCGACCGCGCGATACCCCGCTCGCTGCGCATGATGGAAGGCTTCGGCGTGCACACCTTCCGCATGGTCAATGAGGCGGGCAGAGCGTCCCTGGTGAAGTTCCATTGGAAGCCCAAGCTCGGCGTGCACTCGCTGGCCTGGGAAGAGTCCCAGCTGGCAGCCGGCGCGGATCCGGACTTCCACCGCCGCGATCTGGCCGAAGCCATTGATGCCGGAGCCTACCCCGAATGGGAACTGGGCGTGCAGATTTTCCCCGACGACGGTTCGGGGGTCTTCGAGGGCATCGACCTGCTGGATCCGACGAAATTCGTCCCAGAAGAACTGGCTCCGGTCCAGCCGCTGGGCAAGATGGTGCTGGACCGCAACCCGGAAAACTACTTCGCGCAGACCGAGCAGGTCGCCTTCCACCCCGGGCATCTGGTGCCGGGCATCGATATCAGCGACGACCCGCTGCTGCAGGCGCGGCTCTTCTCCTACCTGGACACCCAGCTGACCCGCTTGGGTGGACCGAACTTCGCGCAGATCCCGATCAACTCGCCGGACTCTCCGGTCAACGACATGTTCCGCGACGGCTTCCACCAGCACCGGGTGCCCAAGGGCATCGCGCCGTACAAGCCGAACTCGCTGGATGGCGGCTGCCCGTACATGTCGCAGGTTCTCTCTGGCCAGCAGCCTCCGCTGGACTTCCCGCAGCCTGTGGCCTCCGGGAAGAAGGTGCGTTCCGAGCCGGCCAGCTTCTCGGACCACTACAGCCAGGCCCGCTTGTTCTACATCAGCCTCTCGGCCGTGGAGCGCGCCCATGTGCAGCAGGCCTACTCCTTTGAGCTGGGCAAGTGCACCGATACCGCGATCCGCCAGCGGCAGGTGGAATGCCTGGCGAAGATCGACACGCAGCTGGCCGCCGGGGTCGCCCAGGCACTGGGCCTGCCGGCGCCGGCCGCAGTGCAGCTGGATGACCCGGTGGCCAGCCCCGCGCTGTCGCAGATCGGAAAAGCCTGGCCGGTGGACGGGCGCAAGGTCGGGGTGGTGTTCAACAGCGGCAACCACCAGCACGTGCCGGCAATAGCCCAGGCGCTGGCCGAACGGGGCATGTCCCCGCTGCTCGTTTCGGCCTCCGGCGGCGAGGTGGCCCCGGACCTGCCCATTGACCGCACCTACCTGACGGCGCGCTCCATTGAATTCGATGCGCTGGTGCTCATCGGCCCGCTGCCGCCGGCCCCGGACGCCGCGGTTGCGTTGGACGCCAAGGCCGGCGCCCTGGGGGCAGGCGGGGTTCCCATCGACCCGCGCGTGGCATTGCTGGTCGCGGAGGCCTACCGGCACAACAAGGCCATCATCACCCTGGACGGGCTCTCCGATGGCCTGCTGCAAGCGGTGGGCCTGGAAGATGACGCGCCGGGCATCGCACTGGTCGAGCTTTCGGCGGTGGCCGAAAGCGCCGAACAGCTGCTGTCCACCCACCGCGCGTGGGAGCGTTTCCCGGTCGCCGAGTAGCAGCGCGGCCCAGCTGGCCTAGCGGGCGGCGCGGCAGGTGCATGATTCGGTTTGCCTGCCGCGCCGGCCTGGCCCAGCAGCAGGGCCGGCGGCCATCAACTGGCACAGATAGCTGATGAAAAGAGGTGCAAGATGCCTTCAGGAACCGATAGCCATGCCGGGAACGGGAACGCGGCCGAAACCGCTGCCAAGGCCCGGCACGCTCCTGGACCCGATGCCGAATCCAAACCCGATTCCCCGCCGGATTTGCACTCCAGGTCATGGAAATACGCGGCCAAGCGCTCCATCAGGGAATTCTCCCGGAAGAAATGCACGGACATGGCGGCCTCGCTGACCTATTTCGCGATGCTCTCCATCTTCCCGGCCCTGCTGGCGGTAGTCTCCCTGCTCGGAGTTGCCGGCCAGGCGGAGAACATGACCCGCAACATCCTCTCGCTGGTCCAGGAACTAGCCAGCAAGGAAGTGGTGGAAACCCTGCGCCAGCCCATCGAGCAGCTGGCCTCGGCCCCGTCGGCAGGCCTGGCGCTGATTGCCGGTCTGCTCGGTGCGCTATGGAGCGCCTCGGGGTATGTCGGGGCGTTCGGACGGGCAATGAACCAGATCTACGAGGTGGCCGAAGGCCGGCCGTTCTACAAGCTGCGCCCGCTGATGCTGCTGCTGACACTGGTGCTTCTTGTGGCCGTGTCCGTGCTGGGGATGCTGCTGATCGTCTCCGGTCCGCTGGCCCAGGCGCTGGGCAACGCCATGGGGCTGGGCGAGGGCGCGGTGGCGATATGGAATATCGCCAAATGGCCGGTGATCGTGCTGTGCGCGATTGTGCTGGTGGCCGTGCTCTACTACGGGGCTCCCAATGTGAAGCAACCGAAGTTCCGCTGGATCAGCCTCGGCTCGGCCATCGCGCTGCTCGTGCTGGCGGTGGCGACCGTGGGCTTCTTCTTCTACGTTTCGAACTTCGGCAACTACAACAAGACCTACGGCGCCATCGGCGGGGTCATCGTGCTGCTGCTGTGGCTGTGGATCGCCAACCTGGCGCTGCTGTTCGGCGCGGTCTTCGACGCGGAAGCCGAGCGCGGGCGCCAGCTGCAGGCGGGGATTGCCGCCGAGCGCTCGGTCCAGCTTCCGCCGCGGGATACCAAGGCCAGCATGAAGCAGGAGGAAAAAGAAGAGCAGGACATCAGCGACGGGCGGCAGCTGCGTTTCGCCAGCGAGCTGGACGCCGAAGAGCAAGCGGATCCGGAATCCAGGCGGAACCCGGAACGCTGAGCAGGAGCCGAAGCTGGCAATCGCCTGGGCGCCCCTTGGCGCGGGCCAGCACCTCGGTAGCGTGTGAAACGACCAGATCATTCCAAGACAAAGGAGCTCATCATGGCCAACGACGAGGCAAGCAAAGTCATCAGCATCATCCAGGACCTGCGGATCGCCATGGTCACAACCCACAGCGCTGGACGGCTGGCCAGCCGGCCCCTGACGCTGATCGAAGCCACCGACGAAGGAGAGCTCTGGTTCTTCTCTACCGCCGACGCCGGGATTGTCCAGGAAATCCGGGCCCAGGGGCTGGTCAATGCCGCGTTCAGCGGATCCAAGGCGTGGGTGTCGGTCAGCGGCCACGCCGAGGTGGTGCTCGATGTCGCCAAGAAGAAGGAACTGTGGAACGCCGCAGTGGAAACCTTCGCCAGCGAAGGCCCGGAATCTGCGCAGACCGTGCTGCTGCGCATCGATGCCGACTCCGCTGAATACTGGGAGAACCCCGGCGGGGCGGCGAGCCTGGTGGCCGGCTGGGTGAAGCAGAAGCTCACCGGAAAACCCGCCGAGCCCGGGGACTCGAATAGCGTCGAACTCTAGGGCGCCGAAAACCGGCAACGGCCGCTGCTCCGAATTCCCGGAGCAGCGGCCGTATTGCTGTGCCCGTGTCCTGGCACAGAGCTATGCCCCATGGATTCGTATCCATGGGGCATAGCTGGTGGTGCGGTTTAGGACAGGTCGTCCTTGACATCCTTGGCGGCGTCCTTGACGTGTTCTCCTGCTTGCTTTGCCTTGGCGGCGGCCTGGTCCTTCACGCCTTCGGCTTGCAGGCGCTCATTATCAGTGGCATCGCCGTAGGCCTCCTTGGCCTTGCCAGATGCTTCCTGGGCCTTGTTCTGGATCTTGTCTCCAATTCCCATGATTCTTACCTCCTGTGTGGATCTGGTTACTGACAATTTGAACTATAGGGCAGATTGCAAATCGGGGTCCCGAAGCTGAAAGTTTGCTTGCGGCCAACTTTGCAGATCATCACAGTGCCGCCGTCGCGGCGGCCAATCCCATAAGCTGCCTCGCTGCGTTGCGTGGTCCTTTGCGGTTATCAGGAGTCATTCAGCTGGGCCGGGCACGAATGGGCCGTGACCTAGACTGGCCAAAAGTTCCGCGCAGAGAAGGAGAGTCGATGGACCAGCGGCCGGTGTCGTTTAGTGCAGCCGAACCAGGATCCCGCCCCCGCAACAGCGAGTTATGGTGGGGCGCCGAAGTCGCGGTGCGTGCGGCCGCCGTACGCTGCGAGGGCAACCCGGAAGCGATGCTGCGTACGCTGGAAAGTTCGGGGGAGGAACCTCCGGTGCCAGCGGCCGGACAGACCCAGCGCCTGTGGGAGCTGCTGGCTTCCGTGGCCGCCACCGACCTGGTCGCAGCCAGGACGCTGGAACCGCATTTGGATGCCGCGGGAATCCTGAGCCAGGCGGGTATGTCCTGGCCGGCCGGCACTGCATGGGGCGTTTTCGCCGCGCAGCCGCCCAACGCCACCCTGGAAGCGGTTCGCCAGTCCGGCGGGGGATGGGAGCTGAATGGCACCAAGCCCTGGTGCTCGTTGGCCGCGCAGCTGACCCATGCACTGGTCACCGCCCCTACGCCCGATGGTGGCCGGCTGTTCATGGTTTCCTTGCGGCATCCGGGCGTTGAACCGGTACCGGATGCCTGGGTCAGCCGCGGCATGGCGCAGCTGCCCAGCGGCAGCGTGAACTTCACCAGCGTGCCGGCCCAACCGGTGCAGGACGCCGGCTGGTACCTGTCCCGTCCCGGGTTCGCTGTCGGAGGCGTCGGCGTGGCCGCCTGCTGGTTCGGGGCAGCGGTGGGAATCTACCGCCATCTGCTGCGCAGCGCCCAAGCGCGCACCCCGGATCAGCTGGCCCTGGCCTGGCTCGGCGAAGCAGACCGCTTGCTGGCCGGCTGCGCCGCACTGCTGGAACAGGCCGCTGGGCTGGCCGATGCCGGAACGCTGGATGCCATTTCGGCCCATCGGATCCGCGGCCAGGTGGCCGGGGCCTGCGAGCGGGTGTTGCAGCTCAGCGGCCAGTCCACCGGCCCGGGCCCGCTGACCGCCGATGAGGAGCATGCGCGGCGCGCAGCAGATCTGGGCATCTATCTGCGCCAGCACCACGCGGCCCGCGACGACGCGGCGCTGGGCCAGTTGATCGTGGACCGCGCCGGAACGGAAAGTGGCAGCGCATGGTGAACTTCACGCATCAGGACCAGGGAACATCTGCAAGCTGCTGGCAGCAGGCTGGGCTTGAGCGGATCGCCGCACTGGATCCGGAGAAGCTCTTCCACGCAATCGCATCGGTGGTTGTCCTGGCCGCCCACCCGGATGACGAGACGCTGGGAGCCGGAGGGCTGATCCGCATGGCCCTTGGCCGGGGGATCGATGTCCACGTGATCGTCTGCAGCTTCGGGGAAGCCTCGCATCCGGATTCCACCACACACTCCCCAGCCCAGTTGGCCGCGCTGCGCCAGGCCGAGCTGGCCGAGGCCATGGACACGCTGCGCGCACAAGGACCGCGCAGCGGAACGCTGCATCTGCACTGCTTGGGCCTGGGCGACGGGAAACTCGAAGCGCAGCAGGAGCCGATCCGCGCAGCCCTTGAGCAGCACGCCGGCGAGCGCTGCCTGATCGCCAGCACCTACCGCGGCGACGGGCACCCGGACCACGAAATCCTGGGCCTGCTCGCCGCGGACTGGGCCCTGGCGCACAATGCCTGCCATCTGGAATTCCCCATCTGGTTCTGGCACTGGGCGCAACCGGACCGGCAGCCCAGCTTCAGGCATTGGCGCCGGCTGGCCCTGGATGCATCCAGCGCGGATGCCAAGGCCCGCGCCCTGGAGGCCCACCGTTCCCAAACCCGGCCGCTGTCCGCCCTGCCAGGAGACGAGGTCCTCCTTAGCGAAGGCTTCCTTCAGCATTTTTCCCGCGGCGCCGAGATCTTCCGCGCCACCTGGCCTGGCCACAAGGACGCCGCGTCGGCTCCGGTGGTGTTCGAGGAGCTCTACGGGCAGCGCGAAGATCCGTGGGAGTACCGCAGCAGCCGCTATGAGCAGCGCAAGCAGCAGATCCTGCTCGCCTCCCTGCCCCGGGAGCAGTATGCGGCGGTTCTGGAGCTGGGATGCTCCATCGGGGTGCAGAGCGCCGAACTGGCCCGCCGCAGCACCAGCCTGCTGGCGGTGGATGCCAGCGCTACCGCGTTAGCCCAGGCCCGGCGTGCCGTGGCCGGAATGGAGCATGTCAGCTTGCTGCAGGCCACCGTGCCCCGGCAATTTCCGCAGTTGGAGCCGGGAAGCGTGCAGCTGGTAGTGCTCAGCGAGATCGGCTACTTCCTGGCCGCTGACGAACTGGAGCAGGTGCTCGCCGCCAGTGCCGCCGCACTGGAAGCCGGCGGAGAGCTGGTGCTCTGCCATTGGCTGCATCCCATTGAAGGCTGGCCGCTGGACGGGGAGGATGTGCACCGGATGGCGGGAGACCTGGGGTGGGAGCGCATCGTGGAGCATCGCGAGGCCGATTTCCTGCTTGAAATACTGCGCAAGCCCGCTGGTGCCCATGAGTAGGCAGCTGGCGGCCATGGCGGTCATCATCCCGGCCCATGACGAGGAAGAACGCCTGGGCCGTTGCCTGGATTCGGCGCGTGCGGCCATGGACCGGTTGGCGTGTGCCCGCCCGCAGCTGCAGGTCCGGGCCATCGTGGTTGCCGACAGCTGCACCGACCGCACGGTACAGGTTGCCCAGCGGCAGATCGGCGCAGATCAGCGGATCAGCTTGCTGCAGGCCAGCTTCGGCAATGTCGGAGCCAGCCGGGCTGCTGGGGCGCGCCACGCCCTGGCCAGCCTCGACGCGTACGCGGACCCGAGCGCCATCTGGCTGGCCAGCACCGACGCGGATACCTGCGTCGCCGAGCATTGGCTGGAGGGCTTTGCCTGCCTGCACGACGGCGGGGCCGATGCGGTGGCCGGAACCGTGGAACCGGACCGCGGCGAACTCGATGAGCACATCTTCGCCTTATGGGAGCAGGCCTACCAGCCGATCGAGGGGCATGGCCATATCCACGGCGCGAACTTCGGGGTGTGCGCTGCTGCCTATCTGGATGTTGGAGGATTCGAGCCCTTGGCGGCCCGAGAGGATGTGGCCTTGGTCGAAGCGCTGCGCCGCGCCGGCTACCGGGTCCAGGCCACGGCCCGGCTGCAGGCGATCACCTCGGGGCGCTTGCGCGGGCGGTTGTGCGAGGGCTTCGCAGACTATCTTGCCGCGCTGGATCACCAGATGCTCCACGCCCGGTAGCGCCCAAGTAAGCGGTCCCGGTCCCTGGCATAGGAACAGCCCCCGGGGAATCTGCGCGGATGCGCGGTTTCCCCGGGGGCTGTGCCCGTTGCGGCGGTGCTTGCTGCTACACGCTGCTGCCGGACTCCTGCGTGGCGTACCTGTGTCCCAGCATGCTGGCGTCGAAAGGTGGAACCGCGTGGGCGATCGCAGTGTATTGCCAGTACTTCACACGGAATGCAGCCATTCCGCTGTGCTCGGCCTGGCCGAACAGATCCTTGATCTTGCTGCGCGGCGCGCTGGCCTGAACCACTTCCAAGACTGGAGACGGCTCGGAAATGTGCAAGAACTTCAGTTCCTCGGTCTGCGGTTCAACCATCGCGACCAGCACCGGCCGCTTGTGCACCGAGACCAGGCCCATCACATCATCGAGCGCTTCCAAAGGCTGTGTCATGACCACTGGCATTCCTTGGGTCCAGCCATAGCTGCTCAGATGCCTTCTTCCCTCGCGTGATCCCAGCAGCTCTGCTATGCGCAACGCGGTCTGGGACCGGACTAGCCTTCCTGGCATGTGAACTACCCTCCACTTCTAGACGATACTTCTCACTTCAACAATGCAGTTATCCGTCCCTCCGGACTGGGCAGCGTGGCCCTTGAAATACGCTGTGGACCCTGCGGCCAGCGGTGGGGGACCCGATAAGAAATTATCATTGGCCCACCAAGTTGTTGCGAAGAGGCCGTGATTCTGAGGAAATTCCCAGACTTTATTCTCTACTAGTCAGTATCCCTATTCAGCTACCGTAATTGCGCGGCTCAGTCCCGCCCAAGATCACGCAGCGCCCGGTGCGCCGCATGCCAGCCGGCCATGCCATGCACCCCGCCGCCCGGAGGGGTGGAGGAGGAACACAGGTACAGTCCCGGCACGCCCAGCGAATAGGGATTCAGCGAGGGCGCGGGGCGGAAGAACTGCTGGGTGCCGGCCAGTGATCCGCCGCCGATATCCCCGCCGACCAGATTCGGATTCCAGGCCTGCAGCTGCGCCGGGCCGGTGACCACCCGCTGCACGATCCGGTCCTTGAAGTCCGGCGCGAACCGCTGGATCTGCGCATCGATGAGCGCCCCGGCATCCCCGCTGTAGCCTTGGGGCACGTGGGCGTAGGACCAGATGACCTGGCGGCCGGCCGGTGCGCGCGAGGCATCGGCGCTCGAAGGCTGGACCACCATCACGAACGGGCGTTCGGGCATTGACCCGGCGGCGACCTGGCGCTCGGCCCGGGCCAGCTCGGCGGCATCGCCGATGACATGCACGGTGCCGGCCTGCGCGGTGCGCGCATCCTTCCAGGGAATCGGCCCATCGAGCAGGTAATCCACCTTGTAGGCCGCGGTGCCATAGCGCCAGCGCTCGAACCGCCGGCGCAGTCTTGCCGGGAGCTGATCACCGGCGAGCTGCACTGCCTGGCGGGGCGTGGCATCCAGGAAGGTGAGGTCCGCATCGGGAAGCTGCGCGAGGCTGGTGATCTGGTGCCCGGTATGGATCTGCACCCCCAGCCCGTCGAGCACCCGCAGCAGCGCGTCGATGATGCTGCCGGTGCCGCCGTGCGCCACCGGCCAGCCCCAGGACTGGCCCAAAGCCCCGAAGAGCGCGCCGAATCCCGAGGTGAACGGGTGGGAGAGCGGCAGCATGGAATGCGCGCTGGATCCGGCAAAGAGCGCCGCGGCCTGCCGGGTCCGGAACGCGGCGGAAGCCAGCAGTTTCGCTGGCGGCAGCGCGCGCAACCCGAAGCGTGCCATGAGCACCGGATGCGGCGGGATGCCCAGCAGCGGGCTAGTGGCATTGTCCAGGATCTCCTGCGGATGGCGCACCAGCGGCCCATGCAGCAGCTCCCAGATCTTCCGGTCGGCGGGGAACTGCGCCATGGTGGCTTCCAGGTCCTGGTGCAGGAAGACCGACTCGGCGTCGTCCAGCGGGTGGGCCAGCGGATAGCCGTGGAAATCCCACTGCAGCCCATGGCCGGGCAGATCGAAATGCGCGAAGGCGCGGCTGCCATAGGCGAAGGGGTGGGCGGCAGCTCCCAGGTCCACGATGGTGCCTTCGCCCAGCGTGCTGCCGGAGGCCGCGGCACCGCCGGGACGGGCATTGCGCTCGAAGACCTGGACATCGAATCCCTGCTCGGCCAAAACCGCCGCGGCGACCAGCCCATTGGGGCCGGCACCGACAATATTCGCTGTACTTGGGGTCATGGGCGGTGTTCCCCCTGCTCATCGTCCACTGGCGGGGCGAAGCGCTCGGGCCAGGTCTCGTCGCTGAGCGCTTTGAGCTGGCTGATCTGCGACTCTGCGCGGTGCGACAGGTCCTGCAGCAGCGCCTGGTCCAGGCGCGGATCATGGGGCAGCATCAGCAGCAGCGTCTGCCACATGCGCAGCTTGGCATTGAGCAGCCCGGTGAGCACATCGAGCTGCACCTGCGCGGCGGCCAGCTTGCGCATGCGCAGCGGATTGAACGGGTTGACGTGCCCGGCCAGCTTGGCCGCCGGAGCGAGCAGGCGGGCCATCGGCCGCTTGGTGCAGCCCAGCCGGTCCATGATCCGTTTCAGGTCATCCTGATCCGCTTGGACCTGCTGGTGCAGCGATTCGAAGCGCTGGGCATAGGCGGTGTCCGCCCAGGTGCCGTGGGCGGCCTTGAAGTGGTTCAGTCCCGATTCGGAACCCAGCAGGTGTTCGCTCAGGTACCGGTGCAAGGTCGTCTGGTCGATGGTGTTGTGCGGCATGGGCCCGTCCTTAGTTCTCGCCTGGGGTCGCAGTCTTCTGCTGGCTGAAACGCTAGGGCACAGGCCGCCGCTGGCCAATGGCCGGGCACTGATCCGCAGGCTGCACCCAGCATCCGGCGGCTATCGGGCGGGGAAAGGCCGGGCATCGAGCAGCCGCGCCAGATGCGCCGCGTTGCGCGTGGCGATCTGCGTGGCGTTCGCCGTGACCTGCGGGGTCTGGTCCAGATCCTGGTAGTCGGTGGTGTGCATGGCCTGCCCCACCCAATAGGTGGAGCCCTGGGCCGGCAGGGTGAACCCGACATCGGCCAGGCCCTGGCCCAGATCCGCAATCACGTGGTGCGCGCCGTCCTCATTGCCCACCACGGCCACCACGCCCACCTTGCCGAAGAGGATCGGGCGGCCCTGCTCGTCGGTCTGGGACAACTCGGCATCCAGCCGCTCCAGCACTCGCTGGGCCAGACTCGAGGGGTGGCCCAGCCAGATCGGGGGTGGCCAGCACCAGGATGTCCGCGGCCAGCAGCTTCTGCCGGATCCCCGGCCACTGGTCGCCGCCTCCCATGTCCTTGAGCACTCCGGGCTTTACGTCGAAATCGGCAATGCGCAGGATCTCGGAGTGGACCTGGTGCTCCTCGAATTCCGCCGCCACCTGCCGGGCCAGCAGATCGCTGCTGGAGGCTTTGGGCGAAGGGGAAAGGGTGCAGACCAGGATCAGTGCATTGATCGGTGTCTGAGCCATGGCTATCATTCCTTGTCGTCGAGGGTGCTCCCGGGCAGCAGGATCAGCGCTTGATGCGTGCATCAACGCGTGCGGCCAGCTGCGTGGCGGTCTGCATCGCCCGCTCCAGCGATGCTGCGGTATCCCATAATCCGGAGTGCTGCGCGTGCGCCGGGCCGAAGGGCAGCTGGGACAGGTCGTAGCGCAGGTTGCTGCTGGCGGCCTGCAGCACTGCGCGGACCATGCCCAGCGCTGCGGCGACATCGGCCACCAATTGCGGTTTCGCATGCTGGTCAAGCCAGCGCAGGTCATTCACGGCGGTCATGGCCAGCGCGCCGAGTGCGGCCGAGGATTTCGCGGCCTGCAAGCAGGCCGCGGCGAGCTGGCGGTCGCGCTGCTCCGAGGGCGGTTGCGCGGAGGCTTCCCCGAAATCCGCGGAGGCCTTGGCATCCCGGTCGGCCATGCCCAGCGCGTCGATCCGCAGCTGCTTGGCCCGGGCCTGCAGGCCGGCGAGCTCTGCGTGGGCGGGTCCGGAGGCCGAGACGTAGCCGGCGGACATGGACATCAGCGCGGCGGCAGCACCGAGCATCAGTGCCGCCGCGGCTCCGCCGCCCGGGTTCCCGTCCGATTCGGCCAGCTCTTCAAGCCAGGGTCCTATGCGCGCCTCGCTGATCGGACGCTGCGGGCCGCTATTCGCCATGCCCCTGGTCTTGGCTCATCGAGCCTTCACCGGGCGGGGTTTCGCCCGGCGGCACCGAACCGCCCGGCTCCAGTCCGGTAATCAGTTGCTGCTCCGGGTCGGGGTTGGATGTGGCTGCGGCTTCGCGATTGGCGTCTTGGGCTTCATCCAACTGTGCGTCGGGCTGCGACGCGGAGGATTCCTGCGGGTCCATCGGCTGCTCCTGTCTGCATCTGGGCTGCGGGCTGGGGATCCAGCCCTTGTCCGCTCACGCTAGGCCAGGGCCCCGGCGGGCTCAACAGCACCGGGCGATTCACACGGAACGCACGGATTGCGGTGCGCTGCCTGCCGGAATTCAGCTGGCCGGCGGCAGTCCAGGCGCCAAGTGCTTGAGCACTGCGGCGTGCAGGCGCGCATCGCCCAGCAAGCGGAAATGCCCCAGTGTAGGCAGCTTGATGTTGGTGGCTCCGGCCAGGTCGCAGCCGCCGGGGATGTGCGGGTCGAAGCTGCTGTAGATGGAGATGATCCGGGAATTCACGCTCAGGTTGGCCGAGAGCTTGAGCAGGCCCTGGTCGTTGGGCGACAGGGAACGCAGGGAGCGGACCGGCGCATAGCGTGCATAGCGCGAACCGGAGAAGGGGGTGCCAATGGCGATCATCCGATTGATCCGGTAGCCCTGCGGCGAGGCGGACATCAGGTACTTGCCGATCAGACCGCCCTTGCTGTGCGCCACCAGCACCGCATCGTCGAGCTGCGCCCGGTCCAGGTAGCTGGAGACCACCTGGGACATCTCCGGCACCGTGCCGCGGTTGAAGCCGAGCTGCGGGATCACGTGCACCGGGTGACCGGCCTGGTGCAGCGCGTCGGCCAGCGGGAGCAGGAATTTCCAGGATTCCCAGATACCCGGAATCAGCACCACCGGTTCGGCTGCCGGATGGCTGCCGGAGCGCAGCCGGCCGGCCTCCGTACCTGGCAGCAGCGAACGCAGCTGCCAGGCACCGGCATAGAGATAATCCTGCCGCCAAGCGCGGGACAATACCGCCCACCGCGATAGCCTGCTGGACAGGGTGCTGGTCTCCACCGGTGCTCCTTTGCTGCGTGTTGCGCTGTGGGACCGGTTGCGCCGCGGCGCGGTCCCAAGAGCATTATCACCACATGAGTAGGGCTGAGTCCGGCAGCGACATCGCCCGGCCTGGGAAATTCCGGGACTCGGGCCGCCCGCCAGACCGCTGCCGCGGCGAGCTGAAGCCCTCTTCACGGCCCATGCCAGCCCACATGCCATGTGGGGGCTTGAAATGCTTCAGCCCGAATCCGGTCCCTAACAGGTGCTGGCTGGGATGGCGAGGCATGGTGCTTTGGCGGATTCCAGGGTGCGTCGGGCCTCGCCCAGGTCCCGAAACCGCATCGAACCGGTGCTGGATTTCCACGCGCGTGGCGTGGCCGCGATGGCGCAGGGGGAAAGCGGTGGTGCATGGAATCCTCACGCTGCTGAAGAAGGCTTCAACTAGCCATGGATTAATCATCGTGCCGGGGCTATTCTGAGGTTCTGTTGAGTAGTTGCAGTTTTTGGGGGACTGGCAAGTTATGAAACGACAACATCATGGTTTAAGCAGCTCTGTGCCGCGCGGCGTTTTGGGGAATGGCCGGCGGCTTCCGTATGGGGCGCTGGCCATTGCAGCGGCCTTCGCTTTAAGCAGTGCATTGGCTTGGCCCGGGGCGGCCGGTGCAGTGCCAGCCAGAGCCCAATCAAGCACACTGGCCTTTCCCGCCGCGCCAGCGCCGGCGCTCGGGAGCGAGGCTGTCACCGCACCGGATCTGGGCGGAACATCCGCTATCCAAGTCCTCGGACTGAGTTCACTTGGCGGCAGGACCGGAGGGTCCGCGCCCGACCCGCTGGCACACGTGGCCGCCAATCGGGCGGCGATGACAGCAAAGACAAGCCCTGGAGCGCTGGCACAGCCCGCGCCGCTAGCTGCCAACCAGGGCATTCGTCCGGCAATGCTGAGCCCTGGTCTGCTCTTGGAGCATCCAGTGGCCACCCGCCGGATTTCCAGTCCGTACGGTTGGAGGTTCAACCCGACCGGGTTCGGCCGCCAAATCCATATCGGCCAGGACTATCCAATTTCCTGCGGTTCGCCCGTGCGCGCCAGCGAGTCGGGCCGGGTGGTCGTCGCGGGCTGGGCCGGGCATTCGGGCCAGCGGGTCACCATTGACCACGGGCATGAGGTGCAGACCGGGTACAGCCACAACTCGCTCTTGCTCGTCAGAGTGGGCGAGCTTGTTCTCCAAGGCCAGATCATCGCCCTGGCCGGGACCACCGGCAATTCCACGGGGTGCCATGTGCACTTCGAGGTCATCGTCAATGGCCAGTGGCATAATCCGCGCAACTACCTTCCTTCAGGCGGCGGGCAGCGCCAGGCATTGTTCGCTTCGACGCAATTTGCAGTCGATGCCGGCAGCGCAATCCGCCATCAACCGGCAACAGGAAGAAGCGGGCAGTACGCCGGGGCGGCCAGGCATTACGGATCGACCCGAACGGAGCATCCAGCGCCGCCGAAGACCACGAGGCACTCCCACGCGGATCCGCTCCAGCCGCCAGCGGCGAGCAAGAAGAAAACAGCCGCGCCAGCCAAGCCGAAGGCCCAACCGAAAAAGGAAGCCGGCAAACTCCGCCCGACCCCGCGTCCCGCGCAACCGGCACCAGAGCCGAGCAAGACGCACAAGCCGAGCGAGACGCCCGAGCCGCCGCAAAAGTTGAATACCGGAAGCCCGAAGGCCACGCCATCTGCATCAGCGTCACCAGCACCCGTTTCGGCCAAGCCGAGCGCGCCGAGCGCAGCGCCGACGCCCAGCACTGCACCAGTTGCTGAGCCGAGCCCGTCGACGGCGCCGACCGCCTCGCCAAGTCCTTCGGCACTACCTTCCAGCGTGTCGCCATCAGCTCCGGATAGCGTTCCGGAGGCAACGGAATCGACCAACTCCACGCCAACCTCTGAACCAACCCAAGTGCCTGGACCCAGCGAGGAAACTGGCGTCGAGCCCCGGGAGGACCAGGGCCCAGGCGGTAAGGATGCTCCAGCCAGCGAGGAACCCACCGACCCTGCAGCTCGTGTCGAGCGCCAAATAGGTGCAGCCCAACCCAAAACCGTGGACTTGCAAGCACAAGAGCCGGAGAAGAAACCGCCAGTGGCCAAGGCCCTGCCACCGGCCAAGTCCACAACTGCGAAAAAGCCGGCCGCGAAGGAAGTACCGGCTGAAAAGTCCAAGCCCGAGGTTGCAGTGCCGGCTGCCAAAAAGCAGGCCAAGCCGCCAGTGAAGCCCAAGGCCCCGGCCCCGGCCCCGGCCAAGCCTAAAGTTGCAGCGCCCGTGAAGCAGGTCGCCAAGGCGCCGGTTGCAACCCTGCCCAAGCCGAAGCCCACGCCTGCCATTGCAGCGCCGGCTGTGCAGAAAGTTGCCCCGGCGCCGGCCAAGCCGAAGCCTCAGGCGACAGCTGCGGTGAAGCCCCAAGCGGGCGCCCCGGCCAAGCTCCCGCAGGCGCCGGCTGCAGCCGCACCACCTGCCAGCGAGGCCAAGCCGTAGTCCGTTGCTGCCCGGTCCCTTGATGCTGCTCCCGTCCTTTTGGGCGGGAGCAGCGTGGTGCTGGGGAGGAGACAACTGGTGAAACGCTGCACAGCTGGTTAGTCCAGCGCCCGATTATTGATATTCTTGGGAGTTGAGTCCTGTGCGATTTTCCAATGCGCACCACAAGACCTATCGAAAGAAGTGCCCGGCACGTGTTTAATTCACTTTCCGATCGCCTGACAGCAACCTTCAAGAACCTGCGCGGCAAGGGCCGCCTGACTGAAGCGGATATCGACGGTACCGCACGCGAGATCCGCCGCGCCCTGCTTGACGCCGACGTTGCCGTACCGGTGGTCCGCGGCTTCGTGGCCCAGGTGAAGGAACGCGCTCTGGGTGCCGAGGTCTCCGAGTCGCTGAACCCGGGCCAGCAGGTCGTCAAGATCGTCAACGAGGAACTCGTTGGCATCCTGGGCGGGGAAACCCGCCGCCTGAACCTGGCCAAGAACCCGCCGACGGTGATCATGCTCGCCGGCCTGCAGGGTGCCGGCAAGACCACCCTGGCCGGCAAGCTGGCCAAGCACCTGAAGTCCGAGGGCCACACCCCGTTGCTGGTGGCCTGCGACCTCCAGCGCCCCAACGCCGTCAAGCAGCTGCAGATCAACGGCGAGCGTGCCGGCGTGCCGGTCTACGCACCGCACCCGGGCGTCTCCTCGGAATTCGACACCGCCACCGGCGACCCGGTAGCGGTAGCCCGCGACGGCGTGGCCGAGGCCAAGGCCAAGCTGCACGACATCGTGATTGTCGATACCGCCGGCCGCTTGGGCGTGGACACCGAGATGATGGCCCAGGCCGCGAACATCCGCGCCGCCATCAACCCGGATGAAGTCCTCTTCGTCATCGACGCGATGATCGGCCAGGACGCGGTCAACACCGCCCAGGCCTTCCACGAGGGCGTCGACTTCACCGGTGTCGTGCTCTCCAAGCTCGATGGCGATGCCCGCGGCGGCGCCGCCCTGTCGGTCGCCTCGGTCACCGGCAAGCCGGTCATGTTCGCCTCCACCGGCGAGAACCTGGACGACTTCGAGATCTTCCACCCGGACCGCATGGCTTCGCGCATCCTGGACATGGGCGATGTGATGACGCTCATCGAGCAGGCCGAGAAGAACTGGGACAAGACCGAAGCCGAGCGCATGGCGAAGAAATTCGCCGACCAGGAAGACTTCACCCTGGACGACTTCCTGGCCCAGATGGCCCAGATCAAGAAGATGGGCTCGATGAAGAAGCTGCTGGGCATGATGCCCGGCGCGCAGATCTCCCGCCAGCAGCTCGAGCAGTTCGACGAACGCCAGATCGACCGCGTTGAGGCCATCGTCCGTTCGATGACCCAGCACGAGCGCGTGGCTCCGAAGATCATCAACGGCTCGCGCCGCGCGCGTATCGCCAAGGGTTCGGGCGTTTCGGTCTCCGAGGTGAACCAGATGCTGGAGCGTTTCGCCGAAGCGCAGAAGATGATGAAGAAGATGGCTGCCGGCGGCGGCATCCCGGGCATGCCGGGGGCCGGCAAGGGCGCTGCCCGCAAGGCGAAGGCCAAGGGCAAGGGCAAGAAGCAGCAGAAGTTCGGCAACCCGGCCAAGGCCGCGCAGGCCGAGCTGGAGGCCAAGAACAAGAAGGCCGCCGCCCCGAGCGGTGCCGCCTTCGGCCAGGGCGCCAACCAGGACTTCGATCCTTCGAGCCTGAACCTGCCGGCGGGCTTCGAAAAGTACCTTGGCAACAAGTAGCAACCAGTCCTTGCAGGGCGGCGACCAGGAGCACACGCTGGTCGCCGCCCTGACTCTTTTCTTCGAAGAACCCCAGGCGCAGCAGGCCGAAGCCAAGGTCCGCGAGCTGCTGGCCGCCCGCGAAGTGATCTCGCTGGTCTCCGTGCCGGTGCCCTGGAACGGGCTGGCGATGATCGAGGCCAGCCTGGCGGTGAACCACGAGGGGCTCTTGCTGCTTGCTGGCGCCGCAGGCGCCATCAGGCTGGGCCAGCAGGTCGAGGACTTCGCGCTGGCGCTGAAGCTGGGCACCGGTGCGCTGTACATCGACCAGGACGACGCCGAGGTGCAAACCGGGGAGCCCATCGAGGATCCGCGGCTCGATGCCATGCCGCCGGGGCGGACCGTGGCCATCGGCGCGCTGAACGAGCCGGACATGGGGGTGTGGGCCGCCGCGAGCAAAACCAGCTGGCAGCTCTTGCCGCCGGAATCCGCCGGCGCTGCCGTCGCCGTGCACGAAGGCTTCCTGGTGGGCGGCGTGCTGGCTGCCAGCCAGCATCCGGCGATCATGCTCAGCCGCACCGGCGCGCGCTTCACCGCGAGCTTCTGGTTCGACAAGCAGCCGGCCAAGCTCGGCGGGCACCCGGCCTGGGTGCACATCTGGCCGGTCGCGGCCAGCCCCGCCTTCTGGCCGCAGGCCTCAACACCCGCCCGGCGCGAACTGGACTGGCTGCTCGCCAACCAGGACAGCGTGGATGGCCAGGAACTCGACGAGCTGGCCGGGCTTCTGGTCGGCGCCGAGCACATCGAGCGGCTCAAGCAGGCGCTGGTGGGCACCGGCAGCCTGCAGTCGGCCCAGCGGGTGCTGGAGACCTTCGGGCATCCACCGGTCCTGGCCCGCTATCTGGAAGACGCCGATCTTCCCGAGGGCGCGCGGCGGATCGAGCCGGTGTCAATGGCCAGGGCAGTGGGCCGTGCACTGATCACCGAATCCCGCACCTCCGGTGCCAGGCCGCGATGGTACAACACGTTGTCGTGGAAACCCGCCGCGCAGCTGGCGCTGGGGCTCATCGAGGGCCTGGTATTCTCGCTGGTGCTTGCGGCCACCCATTGGCAGCAGCCCTGGGCGCCACCCTGGGTAATCGTGCTGCTGCTGGTGCTCGGCTTTGTTGATGCCACCGGGAATACCGTCCTCGGCGCGGTCCGCTGGTTCCGCGCCCGGCGCCGGCGCTAGCGCCAGGCAACCACCCGGGCGCTGCCTGCCAGGACGGCACGGGTTACCGCCTATGATTGACTTATCGCCATATCCAATTAACCAAAGGGGTTACTTTTCGTGGATTCAACCGGGTTCAACTACCTCAACCTAGAGTTCATTTTCATGGGCGACAAGCCTGCATCTGCACAACTGGTACGCACCGCGCTGGCCGATCGCCGCCTGCTGGGTTTCATTGGCGGAGCTGTTGAGCGCGAGAACTCCACTGAAGTAGCCGCCGAGGTGGCCACGGTGAGCGAAGCCCGCGATGCGGTGCTCTACCGCATCGATGCCAAGGGCAAGCTGCGCGAAGGCTCGCGCGTGACCAAATTGGTCCACGAGCTGAAGAACTCCACCGGTGCCAGCTACGTGCTGGTTGACGGGGACGAGATTGACGGCCCCAACCCGGATGACGAGCAGCTCGGCGAGTACGGCGGCACCAACGAGCTGCTGCACGGGCCGAAGCTCAAGGGTTCCGAACTGGTGCTGGCAGCCGGCTTTGCCGAGAACGAGATCACCGTTTGGGAGAATGCATCCGGGCTGATGGCCATGCCCAAGGAACCGGTCTATGCCCCGAGCATCTCGCGCTCGAACCGCCCGTACCTGTGCTTGGACCGTACCGGCAATGTCATTACCGCAACCATCGAGGCCAAGGGCTCGCGCCGGACCATGTTCGGTTCCTCGGTGTCCATGGTGCTGGACCTGGAACGCACGGCAATCCTGGAACCGGAAGCCGGTTCGCCGGCAGCGGTGCGCCTGGATGAGCTCAACAGCTTGCTCTTTGGCTGGGACGAAGAAGAAATGCAGATCATCGAGCAGCTGATTCCGGATCCGGCCGACCGCTCCGAGGCCCAGCAGCTGCTGTGCAGCAGCGGGGACTTGAAGGATATGAAGCGCCTGGTCTCGCTCTTCGGCTTCGATCCGCGCAGCATCGATTACCTCACCGGCCGTCCGCTGCCCGAAGACCGAAGGGTGATCACCACCGGCGGCCCGTTCAAGACCTTGAAGTCCGCATTGGCTGAGCAGGAGCGCGAGGCCACGGGCCTGGAACGGCTGCTGTACCGGCACAACTGGAATCCGAAAGCGCTGATGGGTTCGGGTGCCGCCGTACTGGCCTCCGGCGCGGCAGCGCACCTGGTCCTGGCCAAGAGCGGCAAGTTCGCCTGGTTGCCCAAGCCGGCGCGCCAGCTGCTGATGCTGGCCTGGTACGCAGATGGCACATTCTATCTGGGCAAGGGCATCGTCGATGCGCTGAAGGCCAAGAACAAGCGCTAGGCGCCCACCGCAGCCAAAAGGACAGCCCGGCGGGAAGCTGGATCCGCTTCCCGCCGGGCTGTCTCATGCTTTTCGTGCCTAGCCGCGTTCCTTCAGCTCAGGGAAGTCGGTATCGCGGTACTCGCCGCTCGGGGTCGTGCCGGCCGCATGCTGCTCTTCCTCGGCCAGGCGCAGCTCCACGCGGCGGATCTTGCCTGAAATGGTTTTGGGCAGCGTGGAGAATTCGAGCCGCCGGATCCGCTTGTACGGAGCCAGGTGCTCGCGGCAGAAGCCGAGGATTTCCTTGGCGATCTCCGCGCCGGGCTCGACGTGCGAGGCCAGCACCACAAAGGCCTTGGGCACCGAGAGCTTCAGCGGATCCGGCGAAGGCACCACCGCCACCTCGGCCACCGCGGGATGCTCCAGGACCACTGACTCCAGCTCGAAGGGGCTGAGCTTGTAGTCGCTGGATTTGAAGATGTCATCGGCACGCCCCACGTAGGTCAAGACGCCTTCATCATCGCGTTCGGCGATATCTCCCGTGTGGTACACGCCGCCACGCAGCGCCTCGGCGGTTTTCTCCGGATCGGCGAAATAGCCCTTCATCAACCCGGCAGGCCGGGGATCCAGGCGCAGGCAGATTTCCCCGATTTCGGCCAGCTGCCCGGTGGTCGGATTGCGCAGCTCCACCGCGTAGCCCGGCATCGGGCGGCCCATCGCGCCGACCTTCACCTCCGTACCCGGCGAATTGGCAATCTGCACGGTGGTCTCGGTCTGCCCGTAGCCATCACGGATCACCTGCCCCCATGCGGTGCGCACCTGGTCGATGACCTCGGCGTTCAACGGCTCGCCGGCAGAGACCAGCTTGCGCGGGGGAGTCTGCAGGGTGCCCAGGTCCGCCTGGATCAGGTAGCGCCAGACGGTGGGCGGTGCGCAGAAGCTGGTGACCTTCTCCATATCCATCTGGTTCATCAGCGCCAGCGGATCAAAGCGCTCGTAGTTGTAGACGAAGACCGTCGCTTCGGCGATCCACGGGCCGAAGAAATTCGACCAGGCGTGCTTGCCCCACCCGGGGGACGCCACATTCAGATGGACATCGCCTGGTTCCAGGCCGATCCAGAACATCGTTGCCAGGTGGCCGATGGTGTACGAGGTATGGGTGTGCTGGACCAGTTTCGCCAACGAGGTGGTGCCCGAGGTGAAGTAGAGCAGCATGTTCTCATCGGCCAGGGTCGGGGAGTCCAGGCGGAATTCGGCCGGAGCGTCGTGGGACTTGGCATAGTGCAAGGTCCCTTCGGCGGCCTGCCCGCGGACTTGCACGATCCGGTAGTCCCCGGGGACTGCTTCGAATTTGGCGACCTGGTCATGGCTGGTGATCACCCAGTTCGCGTTGCCGCGCTCGATGCGGTCGGCGAGGTCCGCGCTGACCAGCTGCGTGGTGGTCGGGATGATGACCGCACCGAGCTTCATGCCGGCGAGCATCACTTCCCAGAGCGCCACCTCGTTGCCCAGCATGACGATGATGGTATCGCCGCGCTGCAGGCCTTCGTCGGCAAGCCAGCGGGCCACCTGGGTGGAGCGGCGCGAAAGTTCGGCCCAGCTGTAGCGTGCCGAGCTGCCATCGGGTTCGGTCAGGATCAGTGCCGGTTCATTGGCTCGCGCCGGGTCCTTGGCTACCTCGTCGAACCAGTCGTAGGCAAAGTTGAAATCGGTGAATTCCGGCCACGTGAACTCCGCCCGAGCCCGGTCGTAGTCATCGCGTGCTGCCAGCAGCAGATCGCGTGCTGCCCGGAACTTCTCGGTATTGCCCATGGGGGTCCTTTGCGTGATGGGCGCCTGCGCCCGACAGAATTCTTCGGTCTTCAGGATTCAATATACTTCAGTGCACAGTTCTGGCGAATTGTTGCGTCACCATGCGCGGTGCAGGTGCTGAACTTCACGAATTTTGTCCAGTAGCTTCCAATACGGGCATGCATAGTGACCGAACGCCCGATCCGGCTGAACCCGCTGGCGGGGACGCTGCCGGTGGCAGGCTGGCCAAGGCGCCTGCGAGCAGTGCCGGGCAGGCAACTGGACTCGCAGATGCCGATGGTCTAGCGTCTGGAATATGCCAAAGGAAGAGACCCCCGCCAAGAAGCACAACCCCCTGTTGGTCTTGGGAAAAATCAGTTCCATCCTCGATTCCTTTTCACTGCGCCAGCCGGTGATGAACTTGGCCGATATCCGTGAAGCAACGGATTTGCCTGCCTCCACGGTGCAGCGGCTTGTCGCGAATTTGGTGGGGCAGGGTTTCTTGGACCGCGAGGATGACGGCTTCCGCATCGGGATGAAGATGGCCTACTGGGCCGCGCCGGCGACCCGGGGGCGGGAAGTGCTGGACGTCATCAGCCCATCGTTGCGCGAACTGCGCGACTTCACCGGGGAAACAGCCTGCCTTTTCCGTGCCGAGCAGCAATTCCGCGTCTGCGTGGGCATCGCCGAAACGCGCCACGCGCTGCGCAGGGAAATGCACCTGGGTGAGCTCGCCCCATTGCATGCCGGATCTGCCGGCCGCGTGCTGCTGGCCTGGAAGCCCGAGCTCATGCAGCGGTTGCAGGAATCACAGCTGCAGCCGTTGACCGATGCCACGATTACCGGCATGGCCAACCTGGAAAAAGCGGTTCAGCAGACCCGCGCCGATGGCTTCGCGATCACCACGGGGGAGCGTGAAAGCGGGGCCTCGGGACTGTCCGCACCGGTCTTCGATTCCGCAGCGGGCCTCGTGGCGGCGGTGACCATCAGCGGACCCACCCTGCGCATGCCGCGGGAGACCTGCCAGAGCTGGATCGAGCCGTTGCTGGACACCGCTGAACGGATGACCCGGCTGATCGGCGGACGCTTCCCGGGCGAAACCCACCGGTCTTCCGCCTAGCACAGCCCGCCCGGTCCGAGAGCCGCGGCGGCACCAGGCAGCAGCGGCACTAGAGGCTGGTGCCGCAATCCGGGGTGGCATCAGAGGGGATCACCCAGGCAAAGGCATCTGCCTTGGAACGCGCCCCCTGGGCCGACTTGGAACGGTTCGGCTCGCCCAGCTCCTGCAGCAAGGATTCGGACAGCCCGACGAGCCCGGCAAAGCGCTGCGGCGTGAGCCATGGCGGCTGGGTGGCGAACAGGATGTCCTCGCTGGAAGTGTTCCCGCTGGCCCCGGGGGCGAAAGGACAGCCTCCCAGGCCGCCGAGCGCTCCATCAACCAGGGTGGCTCCTGCCGAAATGGCTGCCAGCGTATTGGCAACACCCAGCCCCCAGGTATCGTGGCCGTGGAACACGATGCGCCGTTGCGGGGTTTCGCCGCGCACCCTGGAAATGAGCGAGGCGACCTGTGCCGGAACCGCTTGGCCCAGGGTGTCGCAGATGACGATGTCGCAGGTGCCCTCGGCCCGTGGATCATTGGCGATCTCCAGCACGCGCTCGGCGGGGACCTGCCCCTCGAAAGGGCAGGTGAACGAGGTGGCCAGGCACAGCTGGATGCGCCCGCCGGCTTCCTGGGCATAGCGCACGGCTTCTGGCAGGGCGGCGAGGCTCGCCTCCGTGCTGCGCCCGATATTCGCCTGGTTGTGCGCATCGGAAACAGAGAGGCAATACTGGAAGTTCCGGAGGCCCGCCTTGGCCGCCTTGGCCACATGCCCCGGGGTCGCCACCCAGATCCAGCAGCGTTCCAGCTCGTCGGGGCGCAGCCCCCGGGCAACATCGAGGGTATCGGCCATGGGCGGCACCAGGTCGGCACGCGCCATGGAGCCGAGCTCGATTTCCTGGACTCCGAGCCGGATCAACTCGCGCACGGTCCTGATTTTCTCCGGGGTGCTCAAAAGCTTCCCGGTTAGCTGCAGCCCGTCACGCAGCGTGACGTCGCGCAACGCGGCCGCGGGGGTGAATGAGTAGCTCACGCGATATTCCTTTCGCCAGCCGAGGCTTGCGCAATTTGCGCATCGGTCATTCCCAGCAATCCGCCCAGTACCTGTTCGGTATGCTCCCCGAGGTCGGGGCCGAGGTTCCGAATGGGCAGAGAGGTGCCTCCCATGACCGGCACGATGCCGGGGAAGCCGACACCTTGCAAGGTTTCCTCGCCGGTGGAGACATCCAGATGCTGGATCATGTTCCGGGAGATGTATTGCGGCTCGTTGGCAATGTCCTTGGCGGTGTAGATCGGGCCGGCAGGAACTCCTGCCGCATCGAGGATGGCCAGGGCCGTGTTCGAATCCACGCTTGCGGCCCATTGGCCAACGGCGGCATCCAGCATTTCCCTGGCCTCCCAACGCTGGGCATTGCCCTGCAGCCGCGGATCGGCCCCGAGCTCCGGCCTGCCGATGGCTTCCATGTAGCGGCGGTAGATCCCGTCACCGTTTCCGGCGACCACAATGCTGGCCCCATCGGCGCAGACATAGGCATTGGATGGCGCAATGCCTTCCATGCGTCCACCGGTGCGGGTCCGGGTTTCGCCGTAGGCGCCGTGGTCCGGGAGCAAAGATTCCATCATGGAGAACATCGCCTCGTGCAGCGCCACATCGATCACGCGATGGTCCAACCCGAGGGAGGCCTTGTCCCCGCGCGCCATCTCCCGCTGGTAGAGCGCCATCACCGCGCCGAACGCGGCATACAGTCCGGCAATGGAATCGCCAATCGATACGCCGACACGAACCGGCGCGCGATCTGGATCGCCCACCAGATTGCGGAAGCCGCTGAAGGCTTCGGCCACGGCGGCAAAGCCCGGGCGCTCGGAGAGTGGCCCGGTCTGGCCGAAGGCCGAGATGCGGGTGATCACCAGGTCCGGATTCACGGCGCTAAGTTCTTCGGGGCCCAGGCCCCACTTCTCCAAGGTGCCCGGACGGAAGTTTTCCAGCAGCACATCGCAGTGCTTGGCCAGTTCCAGCACGGCCTCCCGGCCGGCGTCGCTGCGCAGGTCCAGGACGATGGACTTCTTGTTGCGGTTGATCGTCCGGTACAGCATCGAGACGCTGCCCTTCTTGAGCCGCCAATTTCGCAGCTCGTCCCCGGTTCCCGGGCGTTCCACCTTGATGACTTCGGCGCCGAAGTCCGCCAGGAGCCGGCCTGCAGTGGGGGCGGCAATGTAGTTGCCCAATTCGAGAACGCGGACACCCTTCAATGGGGCGATGTGCTCTGACATGTTCTGCCGTTCCTTTGCTGTCGCGCTAAATGAAGATGTTGAGGATCATGACCATTCCAAGGGCCACGATGGATGCGACCGAGACGCCTACGCTGACGGTCTTCAGCGCACCGCGCACGGTCTGCCCGAACAACGACTGCAGGAGCCAGAAGGTGTTCGAGGTGACATGGACCATGAACAGCGCGCCGGAACCTGCCGCCAACGCGATGAGCACCGGGTCGATGCCCAGGCTCGGGGCGATCGGTGCCAAGAGGCTTGCTGCAGTAATTCCGGAAAGGGTCACCGAGCCAACGGCAATGTGAAGCAGGGCCGCGATGCCCCAGACCACTACCAGAGGTGCAACGGTGCTGGCCGAGAAGAACTGGCCCATGATGTCGCCCAATCCAGCCGTGGAAACCGTGGCTGCCAAGGAGCCGCCGACGCCGGTCAGCAGCAGGATCTGCCCGCTTTCCCTGAACCCGCTGGCCACGCCGCGGTCAATCGCCTTCTGGCCGATGGTGTAGCGTGCCACGGCAATCGTTCCGACCAGGCCGATGAGCAGGGCAACTACCGGATTGCCGACCAGCTGGATCCAGCTGGCCTCATAGCCGAGGATTTCGGCCAGCGCGCCGCTGGCGATGAGCAGCAAGGATGCGAGCAGCGGCAGGAAGAGCAGGAACAGGGGCGCCTCGCGGCGCTGCCCGGTCTGCACCGCGGTGGCCGCCGTGGTTGTTCCGGCGTTGCCGGTGCGTGCCGCATCCTGGCCGGTTCCTTCGCCGCGCTCCAGCTTGCGGGTACCCGGTGTCGGCTCGTCTTGCGCCAGCAGCTGCTCATCGCTCTCGGCTTTCCAGAAGCCGCGGTCGAAGAAGAAGGACATGATGGCGACGGAAATCAAGACCGTGGGCACGACGACCAGCAGGCCGAAGATCAGCATCTTGCCCAGGGGAACCTCAAGCATGCCGGCCAAGGCGACGGCGCCGACGCCAGGGACCATGAGGACGATGCCGACCTCGCCGGCGATGGCCATGGCCGTGGCAATGCGCGCGGTTCCGTGCTTGCCGATTTTCGGCGCCATGCGCCGGGCCAAGGGGGCCGCGATGACCAGCAGCACATCGAGGAAAATGGTCTGCAGCGCGGTGCTGACAGCCAACGCCATGGTGTAGGGCAGCCGTTTGGGGCCGAAGGTGTTCAGCAGGTGCTCGACCAAGCGGCGGATGGCCCCGGTCTCATTGAGGATGGAACCCATCAGCACGCCGAAAGCCACCAGCAGTCCGACTTCCACCATGATGTCGCCGAAACCCTGGGTGATGGTCTCGATGGTCTTGGTGACTCCCAAGCCGGTGGATAGGCCCAGGTAGAGCGAGCCAATGACCAAGGCGATGACTGGGTTGACCTTGAATCTCACGATAAGCACCACGGTGGCAAGCACGGCCACCGCGGTATTTATCAGAATCGCGATATCGGACATGTTGGATCCGTTCTAGAGGAATCGGGGAGCAGTGTGACATAAGCCACGGCATGAGAACTCATAGTATGAGTGTCAGCTCACGATGTAAACTATTGGCTTCTTGAGCGGGAAACCTCTGGAAATAAACCCGCAGCGAACCCTGGCGGCTTGACGCGAGGAAGGGGAGTGGCGATGGGCTGGCGAAAGTTTCGAGGGAAGAGAAAAATCCAGGGCGCCTGCCGAAGCCATGTCCGGAAGGCGCCCTGGATGCTGGAGGTCTCTACCCCTTGAGATTCGGGAAGTCGGTGTCCCTGTATTCGGTGCCCGCCGGGGCGCCGGCGCGGTGCCGGTCCTCTTCAGCCTGGCGCAGCTCCACCCGTCGGATCTTGCCCGAGATCGTCTTGGGCAGGTCCGCGAATTCCAGCCGGCGGATGCGCTTGAAAGCCGAAAGGTGCTCGCGGCAGTAGGCCAGGATGGATTCGGCCAATTCCGGTCCGGGCTCATGCCCGCCGGACGCGACGATGTAGGCCTTGGGCACCGTGAGCCGCAGCTCATCCGGTGCTGGAACGACGGCCGCTTCGGCCACGCCCGGATGCTCAATCAGAACCGATTCGAGTTCGAAAGGGCTGATCTTGTAGTCGCTGGATTTGAAGACGTCATCGGCGCGCCCCACATAGGTCAGGACGCCGCGTTCGTCCCGCTCGGCGATATCCCCGGTGTGGTAGACCCCGTCCCGGAAGACCTCATTGGTCTTTTCCTCGTTCTCGAAATAGCCCTTCATCAGCCCCAGCGGGCGCTGGGCGGTGACCAGGCAGATCTCGCCCACATCGCCTTCTTCCCCGGTGGCTGGATCGCGCAGCACGATCTCGTAGCCGGGCATCGGGCGTCCCATGGCGCCGATGGTGATGGGCTCTGCGGGTGGATTGGCGATCTGCACCGTGGTTTCGGTCTGCCCGAACCCGTCGCGGATCACCTGCCCCCAGGCCTTGTGGACCTGGTCGATGACCTCTGCGTTCAGCGGCTCGCCGGCCGAGACCAGTTTCTGCGGCGGATGCTCCAGTGCACCGAGGTCGGCCTGGATGAGCAGGCGCCAGACGGTCGGTGGCGCGCAGAAGCTGGTGACCTGCTGGGCGTCCATCTGGTTCATCAGGGCCACTGGATCGAAGCGGTCGTAGTTGTAGATGAAGACCGTGGCTTCGGCGATCCACGGGGTGAAGAAGTTGGACCACGCGTGCTTTGCCCAGCCCGGCGAGGCGACGTTCAGGTGGACATCGCCTGGTTCGAGGCCGATCCAGAACATCGTGCTCAAGTGCCCGACCGGATACGAGGTATGCGTATGCTCGACCAGCTTGGCCTTCGAGGTGGTGCCGGAGGTGAAATAGCGCAGCAGCGTTTCATCGGCGCGGGTCGGATGCTCCAGTGCGAAGGCCGCTTCTGCCGCGGACGACTGGGAGTAGTCGAGGATGCCAGCCGGCGGCTGCCCGCCGATCTGGATGAGCGTGTAATCGCCCGGCACCGATTCGAACTTGGGGATTTCGCCCTCGTTGGTGATGACCCATTGGATATGGCCGCGGGCAATGCGGTCGGCCAGATCGGTGGGCGTCAGCTGCGTGGTGCAGGGGACCATGACCGCACCCAGCTTGATGCCTGCAAGCATCGATTCCCAAAGTTCGACTTGGTTGCCCAGCATGATGGCGATTGAATCCCCGCGCTTGATGCCCTGGTCGCTGAGCCAGCGCGCAAGTTGGGTGGACCGGGTTGATAGTTCGGCCCAGGTCCGCTGGGTGCAGCTGCCGTCGGATTCGGCGATGACCAGTGCTGGGCGCTCGGAGCGCTGCGGATCCCGGGCGACGTGGTCGAACCAGTCGAAGCCGAAATTGAAATGGGTGAATTCCGGCCAGGTGAACTCGGCGCGAGCCTGGTGGTAATCCTCCCTTAGCTCCAGGAGACGGTCACGGGCTGCTCTGAATTCTTCGGTAACGCTCACAACTAACCTTCCGTAGCTCTGGGTAAACCACCAAAACCCAAGGTGAGGTGGATCACCAGTCAATATACTTGGAAGTCCTAGCGAGTGGAAGATCGCCACCGATATAAAACCGGGCCACCCCATGATTGCTGTGCGAAGTCGGACTGAATTCCGGTCCCTGGTTACGTCGTGGCCAGAGCCCAGCTAGCAGTTTGTTCCCGATATCCCGTCTGCAGCCGCGGCGTGTGGCCTTGCATTATTTCTGGGGTCCGACTGCCCGGACGCAGGCTTCGTCGTTGTTGGCCTTGAGGTCTTCGGCCAGGGCTGTTAATGCTGCATTTCCAGGGCAGTGGTTTTACCGATCCTCGCGGATGCAACCCGTACGCCGGGGCAATGGCATGGAATGCAGTGGCTGCAGTGTGGCCCGGGGCCGCTGCGGAATCTGCCTGATCGGCGAGCTCGTCTGCCTGTTCCATTGTTGTCGCATCAGTGGTTTCGCTTGCGACCGGAGTAGTTGAAGCGGGTAGAAACGTGCTGTTGATTGATCTGGATCCACGAGCAGTCCAGACCTATCCTCTATTAAGTGCCGACCAAGAAATGGGACTGGGTGACCCATGGTTAAAGCCAAGCGGCTTTGTCCGGGCAGCCCATTTTCCGTGAAATCTGAGTATCAACTGCGATGCCCCATGGAAGCAGGGATCGGGTTGCACTTGGGGATAGAGTCTCTCGAAGACGGCTAGAAGTTGCACCATATCCAGTACTGACCAAGGAGGGGCATGGCAATCACAGCGAGTGAGGCGCGCCGCGATCTTTTCGGCTTGATCGAACGAGTCAATCTTGACCATGCCGAAGTGGAGATCTTGTCGAAGCGCGGATCTGCAGTCCTCATGTCTAAAGATGAGTATGACTCTCTGGTGGAAACGAGCTACCTTCTGCGCTCGCCGAGGAATGCGCTCCGCCTGCTTGCTTCGCTGGAAGCGGTACGCGGTAGCCAAGTGTCCGAGCGTGGACCTATTGATCCCTGAGTGAAAGATTGCTGACCTGGACGGCTGCCGGCTGTGAAGACTATTTCCACTGGCAGACCCAAGATCGCAAAACGCTCAGGCGTATCCATGCGTTGATTGAGGCTGTGCTGCGCTGTGACCCATTTGAGGGTATTGGCAGGCCTGAACTGTTGAGGCGTACCCTGGCTGGCGCGTGGTTGCGCCGCATTGATGAAGCTAATTGACTGATCTATATTGCCGATGATCGCGCGGTGGCAATCCTGCAGGCCAGATACCGTTAGTGAACGGTTTCAAGCATTCGGTCGCCTGGCAGGCACGCGTTATCGCGGCGCTTCGAGGGGAACGCGCGGGCGATATCCCTATTGATGGGCAGATCGCTTCCAGGGACGGCCGCAAGGGTCCGGCACGCATGGTCCGTGCAGGGCACGTTGTAATCCCAAGCTGACTCTTTGTCTTGCCGGCAGGGCGTGCTCAAGATATTCGGCAGCCGCTGGCCCGAGGCATTTGACCCCATTGCCCGGGTGAATGGCTTCGGGGATGTCGATGTTCAGCAGCTGGACTCGAGTTTCTGCGCCCGCCACCTTGGCATCCATGGTGTCGCCATCGCCATCGGCAACCCGGGTGGCCGTACCGCGATTCTCCGATCCGCCACTGCTGGTGAGTTCTATGGCACTGGCAAACAGCGACCCTGCCGCCGCAAGGAAATCCGGATGGCCTTCGTAGTTTTTGCAGCGGGGTTCTTGGTGTGCGAGCAGGGGAGGCTAATGCCATCCCTGGAACAGAATTCGCTGTGATCGGCTGAACATCCCAATTTCATTGAAGCATCAAGTAATTTGCGATAGGCTGTTAATCAATAAGGAATAGATGCACTTGGAAAAGGAGCTTGCCATGTCAGTACTCCAGCAAGACAAACTAGCGGCCACCACCCACATGAACGCAGTCCAGCTCAAGGTCGGCGACATGAAAACCATGAGCGAGTACTACCAGAAGGCCCTGGGCCTTGAAGTGCTGGCCGAATCAGCCGAAGGCACCCGCCTGGGCCGCGGAACCCAGGAACTGGTCAACCTGCAGAACGCGCCAGGACTGCAGCTCCCATCGCGCAACGAAGCGGGCCTGTTCCATACCGCGCTGCTCTTCGACACCAAGGCTGATCTGGCTGCGACCGTCCTGTCGGCAGCCCAGTTCGACCAGAGCCGCTTCGTGGGCAGCTCCGATCACCTGGTATCCGAAGCGTTCTACTTCACCGACCCGGAGGGCAACGGCATCGAGCTGTACTGGGACCGCCCGCGCGATACCTGGAGCTGGAACGGCGGCGAGGTGGCCATGGACACCATCTACCTGGATCCGAACAAGTTCCTCAATGAGCACCTGACCGAGCAGTCCATTGCCGGACAGCGCAAGGCCGCCGCGGATGTAGGCCACGTGCACCTGCAGGTGGGCGATGTCGCAACCGCCCGCCAGTTCTACGTCAGCACCCTGGGCTTTGACGAAACCACCACCCTGGGCGAGCAGGCACTGTTCGTCTCGGCTGGCGGGTACCACCACCATATGGCCATGAACGTCTGGAACTCGCGCGGAGCCGGCCCGCGCAAGGACACGCTGGGGCTGGGTGAAGTGCTGATCAACGTCCCGACCGAAGAAGAAGTGGGCAAGCTGGCCGAGCGGCTGGCCTACGCCAAGGTGGCAAACCACCACACCGGAGCCGAACTTCGCTTCCGGGACCCTTGGAACAACGAACTGCGCGTCGCCGTAGGCTAACGCGGAGACAACGCACCGAGGCTTCATTGCCCCCGGGCGCTCGCCGAATCGGCGAGCGCCCGGGGGCACTTCCTGTCTTCACCCGGTTCCGGTGCCCAGGGCCTCCAGGTGCTCGGCAATGGTCTTGGCGGTCAAGGGCCTCGTCTGGAATGGCCGCACAGTCCCTGCCTCGGCCTGCTCGAGCACCTGCTGGGCGAAGGCGGCCGGGTTGGCCACGTCCAGGTGGGTCAGGTTCTCCGGGGCGTACTGCCACCACTGCGATGCTTGGAGGGCCTGGACGGTCGGCGCATCGAAGCGGTCGCGGATCTTCTTGGCCGGCAGGCCGCCGACCACGGTGTACGGCTCGACGTCGCTGGTGACTACGGAATTCGAGGCGATGACCGCGCCGTCGCCGATGGCGACCCCATGGCCCAGCGTGACCTTTTCGCCGATCCATACATCGTTGCCGATGGAGATCTTCCCCGGCGTGTAGCCGTACTTCGTCGTGCCCAGTTCCGCGCCGTGATCAGCCGCGTAGGTGCGCATCAGCAGCCGCTGGTTGTAGAACACCGGGCTGGTCGATGCCCACTCCAGGGGGTGCTTGGCTCCCATGACAGTCATGCCCTTGGCGATCGAGGTGAACCGTCCGACGCTGATGGCCTTGTTGAGCTTTGAATGGGTGTAGGAGAACGCGCCCATGCGCGGAAGGGCTGTTCCGCTGGTTCCCCAGAAGGTGGTGTAGGGATCCAGCGCGAGGTCTTCCTGGTAGCTGATCCACGCCTCGGGATTGCAGGTGCTTCCGGTGTCCTGGAAATCCTTCATGCCCGGAACCGTCATCAGGATCCGGTGGCTTTTGAGCAGCGGTCGCAGTTGGGACATCTGAATTCGCATGCGATCGACTTTATGGGACCGGACTTGGAGAATTGTCAGCAAGTCCCGAACGCGCGCTGGATGCGACCTGCTGCCCGGCTACTGCTTGGGGCGGAAGGAGAGGTTCTTGTGAGTGGTGAAGTACGGCAGGATCATTGTTTCGGGCAGACCCAGGCGCTTCATTTCCATGGCCTTGCCCACGCGCAGGCGCAGGTTCACGTCCACCGCTGCATCCTGGTCCTGGGTTTCGCCCAAGAGCTGCGGTTCCACATCGAAGACCGCCAGCTGCTCGTCCACACTGCTGCTGGCCACGGCCGCGATTTCTTCCTTGCTGTCCCGATTGACGAAGACCAGCTCGAAGGTTGCCGGTTCGGGCAGGTCTTCGACGTGGGCCCGATGCTCCACCCGCACCTGCAATCCCTGGCCGTCAGGGAAGTCGACGCCCCGCAGTTTTGCTTCGAAATGCGGGACGCGGTTCTTCGCGCCGAGCTTCTTGAGCATCTTGGCTATGGACATGGTGTCCTCCCAAAGTGAGACTAGATCGCGGGCTTGGTACTCGCTGGCAAAAGTGCGGGCCTGCTGCGACATCCGGGCGGCCAGGGCGGGATCGTCCATGAGCTGCTGCACCCGGTCGGCCATGGCCTGGATATCGCCATGGCGGACCAGGAAGCCGTTATGCCCGTCGGTGATGCTGTCGGCTGGGCCGAAGTTGATGTCGAAGGACACCGGGATGCATCCCTGGGCCTGGGCCTCGAGGATGACCAGCGCCTGGCCCTCGTTGGTCGAGGTGAATAATTGGGCCGTACAGGAAGCGAAGTGGCGGGGGAGCTGGTCGGAGTAGCCGTGGAAGATGACCGACTCGCGCAGGTCCAGCTCGGCGGCCCGTTCCTCCAGCGCGGCGTGTTCGCTGCCCTCGCCCACAATGTGCAGGGTTGGCCGCTTGCCGCGAAGGGCCAGCTCGTGGAGGACATCCAGGGCGGCGGAGACGTTCTTGTTGGGGGTCAGCGAGCCGGCAACAATGAGGTCGGTCGAGCTGCGTGCCGGCACAGGTGGCTGCACCACTGCGGGGTTCAGCGGGTTGGGAATGACGAATGCCGAGTCTGCTGCGCCGAAGCGGTCGACATAGGCCTGGCGCTGGGAGTGGGTCAGGAAGACAAAAGCATCCCAGTTGGAGCGTTCTTCGATGATGGGTTCGTGGCCCTTGGAGAGCTGGCCGCTGGCAAGGTCCTGCCCCTTGGCCACATGGATGCTGTGGAACGCGAACACCTTGGGCGCATGCACCGGTTTCCAGGAAGCGAGCATGGCCGCGGTGTACTTGCTGTCGATGACCACCAAGGAGTTCGGGTGGTCGACGATCTGCGACAGCCAATGGCGGTAGAAAGCCGCCGCGCTGGGGAAGCGCGCCACCAGGGTTCCGTTGCGGTCAAAAGCCTCAACGATGCGGCGGGCCTTGCCGTCATGGAACTTCATATCGGACAAGAAGGCGGTGCCATCGGCCCGGTAGTACGTGGTCTTCTTGATCCCGCCTTCGGGGCCGGCAACGCTGTGCTCGCAGAACAAGGCGGCGCCCTGGCCAGAGTGGTGGACGGACTTGCGTACCGTGAAGTCCAGGCAGGCCGGTTCGGCCTTCCGCTCGGGGATGCTGGCCTGCGGCTGCAGGTCATGCTCCGCCAGGTGGAGGTAGGGATTGAGCACCCGGACCTTGGGCGAAAGCTTGCCGCGCTCGACGAGTTCCTCGACAATCTGCGGGAGCTGTTCGTTGGGGCCGAAGGTCACCACCGCGGCAGAACCGTGCCGCTGGGCGAACGCGGCCGCGCGCTGGGTGCAGACGGTGGTCATCCCGCCGAATTCGCGCTCGAGCTTCCACGTGACCATGTAGGCGTCCAGCTGCTGTTCCCTGATATCCACGGAGAATGATCCTTAGTTTGACCACGGCAAAGTTAATTTCGCGCGAGGATATGCAGTTCCTCGCGCCACATTCCAGACTACGCGGTGAAGCTAGGCGGGCGCTGGGAAGACGCCGTCGTGTCGGTCTCGATTTCCCTGGCCTGCACCGCAAGGCTGGCCCAGCGGCCGAAGAGGCGGCCAACGCGGATTCGAACGTATCTTCGAAAACTCCATGGCGCTCGCCGAGCGCCGTGGGGGAATCGCCGGGAAGGCTCCAGCCCTTGCTCTTCGGTGCGAAACTTCCTATGGTTCAGGTTATGGGGTACTCTCCCCACACTTGTTGGAGGCGCAGCGCGTCTCCGGTAAAGGACGGCACGTCATGTCGAGCAAATCCCCACGCAAGGGCGAAGCGAAAAAACCAAGCAAGAGCATCAAGGAAAAGCGCGCTGAGAAGCGGCTGAAGCACGCGGAGATCGCTGTCGATCCGGTGCGCAAAGCTGCCAGGTAACCACTGATTGGCACCGGTTCCCGCGCACGGAGCCGGTAAATGAATCGAGTCCCTGCCTACGGCGAATGACGCCGGGCAGGGACTTCGAGTATTTTAATTGCCGGTATTCCGGGCGCCGCTTAGGGCAGCTGCGGGTCGACCTCGAAGTGCTCGGCCACCTGGGTGATGACCTCATGTGCGCCCTGCAGCGAAACCGAGGAGAGGAAGATCGAGTCGTCGACCTGCATGACCTCGCCTTCCAGCTTCTCCCACAACGGGTTGGAGGTGAACTTGTCTTCCTGGGCGCGCGACGCGTCGCCCTCGGCCCCTTCCGGGGCCCAGGTGGACTGGAAGATCACTTCGGCGTCGGCCTTCAGGATTTCCTCCGGCGACAGCGGCACGAAGATCGACTCGGTGGTATCCGGGGCATCCTCCGGGCGCGGAACGCCCATGTCCACCATGATCTCGCCGATGAACGAATCGGTGGCGTATAGGCGCGCGGTGTCCTCGCCGGCGAAACGCACCAGAGAGTAAGTGGTCTCGGGCTTCTTCGCGAGGATTTCCTTGCCCACCGCGGCGGCGCGGGCCTCGTAGTCAGCCACGGCCGTTTCCGCCTGCTCCTTCTTGCCCAGGGCCTCGCCCAGCAGCACCACGTTTTCCTTCCAGGTTGGTCCGGTGGACTCGGAGAAGATGGTCGGGGCGATCTTGTTCAGCTGGTCGTACATGGCGCCCTGGCGCACGTCGGCGGAGATGATCACGTCCGGCTCGGTGGCCAGCAACTTTTCCAGATCCGGTTCGGTGATGGTGCCGACGTTCACGGCTTCGTCGGTCTGCTCGGTGATGTCGCCGAGGTACTCGGGGAAGGGGTTGTTGCCCTTGCGGTATTCGGTGTAGGCCACCAGCTCGGCTCCCAGCAGCATGGCGGCATCCACGTAGGAAGGGTCCAGTGCGGCGACGCGCAGCGGGCGTTCGGCCAGCTCGGTGGTGCCGCGGAAGTGCTTGATGGCCGCCGGGAAGCTGGAATCGGCTTCCGCGGTGGCGGCGGTTTCTGCCGGCTCGGTGCTCGGGGAGGAGCTGGCGCAGGAGGACAGGGCCAGGGCGGCCGCGGCCAGGGCGGCGCTCAGGGCGAGAATGCGGGGAGTGTGCATGCGAGTGCTTTCCATGAAGGTGATTGACTAATTAGCGCATGATGTATTTTTGCTTGCCCCACTTAGGCAAGGGTAAGCTTAGCGCGCGAGAAGAACAGTAGCATGGATCCGGCCGTCCCGGTCAAGATCCTGCGACATCATTGCTTCGCATATCCTGCACGCACCCGCCGCGCACTCCGCGGCCCGAGAAAGGCCACCGACCATCGACCGCACCACACCGCGCATCAGCTCGCTGCTGGCCCTGGCCGCCGGCGTGGGCGCCGCCATCGGGCTCAGCCTGTGGATCGGCAGCACCACCTCCAGCTTCGCCGAGCTGCGCCACGCGCTGCTGGCCCCCGACGGCCAGGTCAGCGACATCGCCATCCGCGAGATCCGCTGGCCGCGCACCGTCACCGCGCTGGCCGCCGGCGCCGCTTTGGGGATGGCCGGCACGCTGATCCAGGGCCACACCCGCAACCCGATCGCCGAACCCGGCCTGCTGGGCATCAACCAGGGCGCGGCCCTGGCCATCGTCTCGGTCGCCGCTTTCACCGGTCCGTTGCCGGCGTGGACCCAGGCGCTGCTGGCCCTGGGCGGAGCGCTGCTGGCGGCCCTGGTGGTCTTCGGCATCGGGCGCATCGACGGGCGCGGGGGATCGCCCATCACCTTGCTGCTGGTGGGCGCGGCGGTCACCGCGCTCTGCGCCGGAGTGGTCTCGGCCATCGTGCTGCTCAGCGAGGCCGCCCTGGAAACCCTGCGCTTCTGGCAGGTCGGCTCCGTGGTCCAAGGCTACGAATCCTTCTTGTCGCTGTGGCCGCTGCTGGTGGCCGGCACCGTGCTGGCGCTGGCCAATGCCCGCGGGCTGAACGCGCTGACCCTGGGCGAGGATTCCGCCCGCAGCCTCGGGGTCACCGCCCTGCATGCCCGCGGGCTGGGGCTGGCGGCGATCGTGGCACTGTCCGGGCTGGCGGTCACCCTGGCCGGGCCGATCGCCTTCCTGGGCCTGCTGGTACCGCATATTTCGCGGCGCATCTTCGGCGCCGACTACCGCTGGGTGATTCCCGGCTCGGCCCTGTGCGGCGCGCTGCTGCTGTGCGTGGCCGATGTGCTCGGCCGCATGCTGGCCCGCCCCGGGGAACTGCCCGTGGGCGTGGTCATCGCGCTGCTCGGCGCGCCCTTCTTCATCTACGTGGCCCGGCGCCGCAAGGCGGTCACCGTATGAGCGCCCCGGCGATCCGCACCCCCGCTTCCGCGGTGCGCGCCCGGCGCGCTGTGGCTACCGGCCTGATCCTGCTGGCCGTGGCCCTCGCGGCCTTCTGCCTGCACCTGGCCATCGGGGGCACCCCGATCGCGCTGGGCGATGTGGTGGCCACGCTCTTCGGCGCGGCCCCGGATCCGCGCACCGAGCTGTCGATCATCGAGTTCCGGCTGCCGCGCAGCGTGGCTGCGGTGCTGGCCGGGGCCGGCTTCGGAGTGGCCGGGGCGCTGACCCAGAACGTGGCGCGCAACCCGCTGGCCAGCCCCGACATCCTCGGGGTGACCAACGGCGCGGCCCTGGGCGCAGTGGCCGTGTTGGCCCTGAGCGTGCACGCCGGCGGGCGTTCGGAACTGCTGGTGCACTACGGGCTGCCCATCGCCGCGACCCTGGGCGGCTTGCTGGTCTCCGCCCTGGTCTTCGCGCTGGTCTGGCACAGTTCCCTGGAAAGCAACCGGCTGGTGCTGGTGGGCCTGGGCTTTTCCGGGCTGTGCGCCGCACTGACCTCCTGGATGCTGACCCTGGGAGAAATCTACAACGCCCAGCAGGCGCTGACCTGGCTGGCCGGGACCATCAACGCGATCTCCTGGGCCGACCTGGCCTTCGCGCCGGCGGTCATCGCGCTGGGACTGGCCGCGGCCGCACTGCTGCGCAACCAGCGCGAGGTGCTGGCGCTGGATTCGGATACCTCCCGCGCGCTGGGCATGAACCTGGGGCGCGACCGGGTCCTGATGCTCGGCCTCGCCTCGCTGCTGGCCATCGCCGCGACCGTGATCGCCGGGCCGCTGGCCTTCGTTGCGCTGGCCAGCGGGCATGCCGCGCGGCTGGTGGCCCGCGGCACCATCCCGCCGGTGCCCCATGCCGCGCTGATCGGGGCGATCTTCGTGCTGCTGGCCGACCTGGTTGCGGCCCGGGCTTTCCCGGTGATCCTGCCTGCCGGGGTGGCGACCGCGGTGATTGGCGCCCCGTACCTGATCTTCCTGGTCATCCGCCAGTCCAAGGTCCGCCAACGCGGCTAGCGGCTTATCCACAGTTGGCGATGGCTGCCAGCTCGGTCCTCTGGCCGCGCCCATGATGGGTCCATGGGCATCCACCAGCTAGCCGCAGCGATCCAGGTCCTGCGCGAATCCATCACCGGGTCGCTCCCGCGCGGAGCGACCCAAGTGCTCCTCGAGCTGATGGCTTCCTGCTGCGCGCTGCTGGCCAAGCTCTCCTGCACCCTGCGCGAGTCCGATGACCCGCGGGTGGCGGCGGGGCATGCGCGGCTGATTGAAACGCTCTACCGCTATACCCTGCGGGAGCAATTGCACTGCGCCATCCATCTCGAATCAACCGGCGCCCACCTGCTGGAGGACGATGAGCTGGCGGCCGTCGCCGAATCGCGGACCAGCTACGACCGCCCTGCCCGCCAGCATTCAGGCCGCGCCCACTACCAGAACACCGGCGACTTCCTGGCCAGCTGGCTGGGGATCAACGCCCATGAGGGGCAGCACCGGGTGAATGACGCGCACCTGCTCATCGCCCGGCGCCTCATGGATGGCAGCACCGCCGCGCCGCGCTTGTCCCAGCTGGCCAGGCTCTACGCCGAAGCGCCGGACCTGGACCCGAGGCTGATTGCCCGCACGGCCCGCGCACTGGACAAATTCGAGCCGGCTGACACGAGCTTCCAAGGCCGGCCGCTGGAACCGGCCGCCCGCAATGAACAGGGCCAACTGCTCGATCACCAAGCCGCGGCCCTGCTGCAGGAACCTGACCGTGCCACCCGCGAGACCCAGCTCGCGGCAATGCTTTCCGCTGAGCGCAAGGCCCGCAAGCAAACCAGGAACCCGGCACCCGGAATCTATCCGCGAGGCACCGTGGGCGACTGCGACAAGTACGAGCTCTACATCGCCGGGACGCAGCGCGAGGAATTCCGCTCCACCCTGGCCCAGGCCGATAATCCGCGTACCAAGGCCGGCAAAGCCGCCCGTGCCGCCGAATCCGGTTCAGGAGCTGCACCTGATGATGGCCAGAACGCCTCAGAGGACCAGCAGGAAGCGGATCCCGGGGCAAATGCCGGGCAATCAGCCACCGATGACCTGTTCAGCAGCAAGGAACCACCACCGCCATGGGCCCAGGACGGGCAAGAGGAAGAAGAATCCTTGTCAGGAGCCCAGCAACAACGAGACAAGCTTGTTGAAGAGCAGGAAACGCGCGGCGCAGGCGGAGCAGGTGAAGGCCTCCAAACGTCCCTGCTGCTTGGCGATGGGGAGGTTCCGGTGGCCCAGCGCCGGCTCAACGCACTATTGGCCGCGCTGAGAGGGCGCACGGCAGGTGCCGCGCCCAATGGAATCATTCCAAGGATCGGCATCCATATCCAGTTGCGCGATCCGCAGGATCTTGGAGATCCGGCCAAGCTTCGCGCCACCTCCGACCACGGGATGAAACTCGATTCCGCGGACACCGCACAGCTGATCTGCCAAGGCGAGATCTACCGGGTGGTCTTCGGACCCGATGGGCAACCGCTGGATGTAGGACGCAAGGAACGCTTCTTCACGGATGCAATGAAGCGCGCAATTTTCGCCCGCGACCGCGGATGCATCGTCCCGGGATGCACCGCACCGCCTGAAATGCTCGAATACCATCACGACAACTGGTGGGAACGTGGCGGGTGCACTTCATCGCGCAATGGCAGCTGCCTGTGCCGGAGGCACCACCATGCCATTCATGCAGGATTGCTGACCCTGGTTACCGTTGGGGGACTGGCGCACATCCTGCTGCCCAAGCACCTGGACCCGATGCAGGTACCGCGAAGAAACAGTGTTCCGGTGGCCGCCTGAGCACCCGGAGCCGCGAACTGCTGCACCTGCCGGCGTGGCCAAGATGCTATGGGCTCGAGAGCGCAACTTTCAGTCCGAACCCGATCAGCACTGTCCCGGTGATCCGGTCCATCCAGGACACCGACTTCGCTGAGCCCAGCCAGCGGCCAGCGATCCGAACCCCGTACACCAAGGCCACTGCCCACACCAGGGTCAGTGCAACATGCACCGCCGATAGCCCCATGCCCATGAGCAGGGCGTTGGTGCCCGCCGGGGTGAATTGCGGGATCGCGGCGATATAGAAGACGCCGATCTTCGGGTTCAGCACGTTGGTCACCAGCCCGGTCAGGTAGGTTCGATACCTGCTGTGCGGTACCGGGACTCGGATCGTTGCCAACTGCTTGCCCCGCAGGCTCCGATGGATCATCTGCCCGCCCAGGAACACCAGATAGGCTGCGCCGGCATAGGCCAGCACCTGGTAGGCCAGGGATGAGGCGGCCAGAATTGCCGAAGCTCCCGCGGCCGCGGCCACACCCCAAACGAATACTCCCGTGCAGATCCCCAGCGCCGCCAGCAGCGCTTCACCGCGTCCCCGGGCAATGGCCGATCGCAGGATCAGCGCGGTATCGACACCCGGAATCAACGTCATCAGGGCGGCAACTATACTGAAACCCAGCAAGGCGGAAGCAACGGTCATGCACTCAATGCTAGAAGCTGCAGCTGGGCGCAGGCCCCAGGGTGAGCAAGCTCATGATCTTCGCCCGACGCGCGGGGCCAATTAGAGTTGGCCACCGCGCACGCTCTCTGGCATAATTGCAGGGTACTCGATTCGCAGTGGCCCCTCTCTCCGCTATGAGTCCTGTCCTTTTAGAATCCGACCAGTAAGGCCTGCCCCACAGGTGCTAAAAATTGGATTCGACCATGTTGAGAAACAGGAGACCACAAAAGTGGCCGTAAAGATTCGTCTGAAGCGCTTCGGTAAGATGCGCGCACCTTTCTACCGCGTTGTCGTCATGGACTCGCGCGCTAAGCGCGATGGCCGTGCCATCGAGGAGATCGGCAAGTACCACCCAACCGAGAACCCATCGGTTATCGAGATCGATTCGGATCGTGCACAGTACTGGCTGTCCGTTGGCGCTCAGCCAACCGAGCAGGTACACGCACTGCTGAAGATCACCGGTGACTGGCAGAAGTTCAAGGGCATCGATGGCCAGGAAGGCACCTACAAGGTTGCCGAGCCTAAGCCAGCATTCGTTGCTCCCGACAAGGGTTCGGTGATCCTCCCAGAGGCAATCACCAAGAAGGCTGAAAAGCCAGCTGCTGAAGAGGCAGAGGCCGAAGCTACCGAGGCTGAGTAACAGTGCTCGTTGACGCGCTAGACCACCTGGTACGCGGGGTTGTCGAGGAACCGGAAGACGTCAAGGTCGCCTTGAAGTCCACCCGCCGCGGCGACCTGCTCGAAGTACGTGTGAACCCTGAGGATCTCGGTCGTGTGATCGGACGCCAGGGACGCACCGCACGAGCACTGCGCACCGTAATGGCAGCGTTGGCCAAGGAGCCGGTACGTGTCGATGTAATCGACACCGACCGTCGCCGAGGCTAAGCAACTTAGAGGTCTGGCTTTTAAGTTGGCTTCGAAACGAAAGGAGTTTCCGTCCTAACTAGTGACGGAAACTCCTTTCGTGTTTACCCCTAGAATTTCCATTCCAGTCTCCCGGCACACGCCACGGAACACAGTGCAGAAAGAGCAGCAGACTATGCGATTGCAGGTTGCCCGCATCGGCAAGCCCCACGGCATCCGTGGCGAAGTCACCGCCCAGGTCATGACCGACACCCCGGAAGAGCGCTTCACCGCTGGCGAAGAACTCATCGTCGTCGACGGCCCGGTCAAGACGCTGACCATCGCCAATGCGCGCTGGAACAAGACCATCCTGCTGCTCTCCTTCAAGGAAATCGCCGACCGCAACCAGGCCGAAACCCTGCGCGGCGCGCGCCTTGAGATTGAAGTTTCCGACCAGCCGGAAGACGACTCGGACGAATGGTACGAGCATGAACTGCTGGACCTGAAGGTCATGCTCGATGGCGAGCAGGTCGGTACCATCACCGCACTGCGCACCAACCCCGCCCAGGACCTGCTGGTCTTCGAAGACGCTGACGGCCAGGAGATCTACCTCCCGTTCGTCGACGAATTCGTCCCGGAGATCGATCCGGAAGCCGGCATCGTGGTCATCACCCCGCCGGCAGGCCTGCTGACCTTGAACAGCGATGAAGACGGCAGCGACGAAGAGGGAAATAAGTAAGCCATGCGTCTTGACGTCATCTCGATTTTTCCTGAGTACCTCCAGCCGCTCTCGCTTTCGCTGATCGGCCGCGCCGCCGAAGACGGCATCCTGGATCTGAACGTCACCAACCTGCGCGACTTCACTGCCGACAAGCACCGCAAGGTCGACGACACCCCGTACGGTGGCGGCGCCGGCATGGTGATGATGCCGGAACCATGGGGACAGGCACTGGACGCGGTGCGCCCAGCCGATGCTGGCGGCCCCAAGCCAACCCTGATTGTCCCTTCGCCTGCAGGCGCCGTCTTCAACCAGCAGATGGCCTACGACCTTGCCGAGGAAGAGCATCTGGTCTTCGCCTGCGGCCGCTACGAAGGCATCGATGAGCGCGTCATCGAATACGCGCACGAGAACTTCAACGTCATACCCGTATCCATCGGCGATTACGTGCTCAACGGGGGAGAAGTGGCCGTGATGGTGATGGTGGAAGCCATCGCCCGGCTGATCCCAGGAGTCATCGGCAACCCGGAATCGCTGGTAGAAGAATCCCACTCGGATGTTCTGCTGGAATACCCGGTGTACACCAAGCCGGCCTCCTGGCGCGGCCGCGATGTCCCCGAGGTGCTGCTCGGTGGCAACCACCAGCGGGTGGGACGGTTCCGCCGCGACGAGCAGATCAAGCGCACCGCAGAGCGTCGCCCCGACCTGATCACGCAGCTGGATGCCGAGAGCCTGAACCGCAGGGACCGCGATGCCCTGTGGCACAGCGGATTCGCGCTCGTTGACGGTGCCATAACCCCCAAGTCCGAATTGGACTGGGCTACCGGCGCTGGCACCGAGAGCGACTAAGAGTCCAAAATCACTCGAAAGCCATTTCGGACAAACTCGCATCGGCTTCGCGGATACGGCATAATTGTTTCTTGGTGTGTTTTTGTTCGACTCCTGCCGCAGGGGGAAGTTCGAGCCACAGAAGACCACCGCACCGTTTGCTAGAGGCAATCGGTGGTACAACGTTCCGGGGATTTCACTGGTTTCGACCGGTGTCGGGCCCCGCTACGAGGATTCGGTGACCTGCGGCATTGATCCTAGGAGATGCACTATGCATATTCTTGACTCTGTTAACGCAGCCTCGCTGCGCTCCGACGTTCCAGCCTTCGGCCCAGGCGACACCCTGAAGGTTCACGTCAACATTATCGAAGGCAAGAACTCCCGTGTTCAGGTCTTCCAGGGCTACGTCCTTGGTCGCCAGGGCCAGGGTATTGGCGAGACCTTCACCGTTCGCAAGGTTTCCTTCGGCACCGGTGTTGAGCGTACCTTCCCAGTTCACTCCCCAATCATCGAAAAGATTGAGGTTGTGACCAAGGGTGACGTTCGTCGTGCAAAGCTGTACTATATGCGCGATCGTCACGGCAAGGCTGCTCGCATCCGCGAGAAGCGCGACTTCAGCGCAAAGAAGTAATCTGCGTTCTTCAATGAACCGGATTGCACGCACTGAGCGGGCAACAATGAAGCGCCGGGCCTTTTCATGGGTCTGGCGCTTCGCTGTACTCGCCATCATTCTTGGTCTGCTAGCCGCCATCGTTATTCGCGCCACCCTGATCGACGTCTTCCATATCGAGTCCAACTCCATGGAATCCACGCTCAATCCTGGCCAGAGCATCGCCGTAGACCGCCGCGCTTACTCGGATGCCGATCCGCAACGCGGAGACGTCATCGTCTTCGATGGCCGCGGCTCGTTCCTGCCCTACGCCAAGGCCAGCTTCGCTGATGATCTGCTGGGGGCGTTCAGCCTCACCGGGAGCAGCAATAAGTACGTCAAGCGCGTCATTGGTGTTGGGGGAGACACCGTGGAATGCTGCAGCGCCGATGGGCGACTGCTCGTCAACGGCGAGCCTGCAGACGAGCAGTACATCTTCGCCGGGGATGCTCCGAGCGAACAGAAATTTTCCGTAGAAGTGCCGATTGGCCGCTTGTGGGTCATGGGCGATCACCGCTCCACTTCCAAGGATTCGCGGGCATTGCTGGGCGCAAGCGGCGGCGGAATGATCAGCGTCGAGCGCGTCACCGGCAAAGCGACCGAGGTGATTTGGCCGCTCGATCAGCGTTCAGCAATCAGGTGACACGCCGTAACAACCGGCGATTTTGATAGCGCCAGATGGGTAGAACTACCCATCTGGCGCTATTTTTGTAGGTTAATGGAATTAATTCGGATGGATTTCCATCCCACCCGATTTGCTGTGCAATTGGTGTGTAAATTTCGCGACAACACTCAGGATCCACCAAGCTGACTAGGGATTAGAAAGAGAAGTCCAATCTTAAACCAATACTACTGGCACGTAAGTTGTAACCCAGCTCGACGAGGGTAGAGCTATTTGACTAGGTGAAACGGGTTCTGGAATTTATATTTTTGTTGGATTCGATGGTTGAAAAGCTGTGTCGGAACCAAGTATTGTTTCATTTTGGTAACAACACCTGTGCTTACGCGCGCGCCCTTAGGTAAGGGGACGCGCGGGCACTCGCACCATAAATCTGGGAGAAGCATTAATGCCACATCCAAAAAAGAAGACTGCGCAACGCGGCATCGTTGCAGCAGCCGCGACCGCCTTGGTGGTCGGCTCTAGCTTCATGCCTGCCGCAGCAGCGCCAACGGCCTCCGAATCGCCGTCTGCGTCCGCTACGGCAAGCGAGAAGCCTTTGGCCAGCGAAACCGCTCTGGACACCGAGGGGCTCGACAAGGCTATTGAGAAGGACCTCAATAAGTCCGTTGAAGAGTACGTCAAGGACGGGGAGACCAGCGACGCTGCTTCCAAGGTCCGCGACGAACTGAATGCGAAAGGCATTGACGCCACTGCCTCGGTGAAGGACGGCAAAGCCGAGATCACCGTAAGCAAGAATGACGCTGCCAAGGCCAAGGAGATCGTCAAGGCCAGTGCTGCTCCGGCTCCTATCGTGGTGACCGAAGTTGACTCGCAGGTCAAGACCGTAGACAAGGTCTACACCGAGCTCTTGGCCAACATCGAGCCGAAAGAACTGAAGCGCATCACCGCTATCCTTCAGACCAACGATGGCTTGAAGATCTACGCAAAGGGCTTCGACGAGAAGGAAGCTGCGGACGAACTGAAGTCCAAGTCCGCTGGCTCCCTGCCTGAGAAGCTGACCGTTGAGCAGTTCGTCAGCGAAGCTACGCACGTTGACGGTGTAGAAAGCTCGGGTGTTGCCAAGACCACCGCCGCAGAGGATATTTACGGCGCCCTGGGTTACGCAATGGACAAGTCCGGCGCACCTACTAGCACGTCGACGGTCTGCTCGCTCGGATTTACTGCGTGGACCGCAGAGGGTGAAGATGCCATCATCTCGGCTGGGCACTGCTCGGAAGATGGCGCCACCAAGATTTTGGGCCTTGCCGAACAGTCGGTACCAGGCCAATCGCCAACGCTGGGTGCCGAGCTGGGTACCTTTGGATTCAACCAGTTCGGTGGTCCGGGTAATTCGGGCCTATCTGCCGAAGAACTGAACTCCTTGACCGAGGAAGAGTTCAATAACCTGGAACCAGGCACGGATATCTCGGTGATCGATAACATCAATCCTGCGCTGAACCTGCACGCTGCTGTGTCCGAATGGGTTGACGGCAAGGAACCTCGCGACGACGTTATCAACGTGACTGGCACGACCAAGGCTCTCGTCGGGTCGGAAGCTTGCTCTTCGGGCCGTACCACCGGTTGGAGCTGCTCCCCGATCATCGGCGAAGGTGTCTTCTTTGTCGGTGGCTCGGATAAGACCTACCGTTCAGTTGCTGGGTATGTCGCTGAAAATCCTGGCCAGAGCGTGCTTGACCAGGGTGACTCCGGTGGCCCAATGCTGGTTGGCAGCAAGGCTGCAGGCATCAACTCGGCCAACGCCGCAGGTGAAGACCTGGAGGAAAACACCGCTGATGACATCGCCATGTACACCTCGCTCGATGATGTCTTCGACAAGGGCTACATTGATGGCTACACGCTGAAATTCCATATCAATACCCCTGCCATCACGGTGGAAAACGGTACTGAAGTTGAACCTGGTGAAGCAATCACCGGTACCCTTGCCAATGCTCCGGCTGGCACCATCATCCGTGTGGTCGTTGACGGCAAGCTCTACAAGAAGGTTGAGCTGGACGCTAAAGGAAACTTCTCGTTCCCAGCCCCGGAAGAACCAGGAAAGTTTGCGTTCAGCGTTGTGGCCAAGAACGGCTTCAACACCTCTGAGCGGGTCAACGCCAACGTCGTGATCGTTGCTGCGCCGACTCCAACTCCAACTCCAACCGAGGAACCTACTGAGGAGCCTACCGAGGAACCTACTGAGGAACCAACTACGGAGCCTTCCGAGGAACCAACTACTGAGCCTTCCGAGAGCACCTCGCCATCGCCTTCCGAGGACGAAAGCGACAAGCCTTCCGAGAGCACCTCGCCATCGCCTTCCGAGGACGAAAGCGACAAGCCATCGGAGAGCACCTCTCCTTCCGCTTCGGAGGACAACAAGTCCGAAGCTCCGAAGGACCAGAAGGACGACGAGCCAAGCAAGTCTGCAACTCCAAAGGAAACTCCTAAGAAGGACGATCCTTTGGCGGATACCGGTTCGAACAGCGTTCCGCTGATCGCCGCCGGTGGCGCAATGGCCCTGGCCGGTGCGGCATTCCTGCTGTTCCGCCGCAACGCACGTCGCCACGGCTAAGGGATTCTGTTCCGGCGGGACTGGGTCCTGCTGAAAATGCCCCGCTACTTGAGAACAAGTAGCGGGGCATTTTTACTTGGCACACATGTAGCTCCTTGGTTGCTCTACGATTCCGGCACTAGTCTCAAAGCTAAGATCGTTGCGGCAACGTGAATATCACCGAGGTGTAAATTATGAATTTCAACGCTAGAACTTCACGCACGCCAATCATGCTGGCCTCAACTGCCGCCATGGCTGCCCTATTGCTAACCGGCTGCGGCCAGGGAACCGATCCAGGTGCGCAGGCTACGACCAGCGCCACGGGATCGGAATCCTCGCAGCAAACAGAAAACTCGAGCGGGAACACCGTGGATCAAGACGCACTGCTCCAGACCAATGACCAGCTCTCCGAAGCCTTGGGCGATGAATACGTCCAGGGTTGGATCAAGGACGGGCAGCTGAACGTTTCGACGACCAGCGAAGCGCAGCTATCCGCTATTGAAGAAGCCGGAGCCATCGGGCACCTGGTCCAATTCAGCAGCGAGGAGCTTCGTTCGGCGATTTCCGAAATCATGAAGTGGCAGGGCAAGCAGGAAAACCCCGTGCGCACTGCCATCCATGCATACACGCTGAATCCTGAAACGGGTGGCATCACCTTGTCGGTGGACAAGAGCCAGCTGGACGAAGTCCAAAAGCTGATTGAAGCTGAGAAGCCCATCGGCGAAATCCCCGTGGACTACAAGCAGAGCGGTGGCATCATGTCGCCTGCTGCCACCCAGTAGCCCGCAGTCCGCTTGAACGGACGCACCAATGGCCAGGCCCGGCGACGGACCTGGCCATTGGTGCGTTTCTGGGCAACTGGCCGTGGCTATGCAATGATCCGCTGCGCCTGGCAAGACACGTAAGATGGGGATTACACGCGACAATGGAAGGTACTAATCGAATCGTGAGCGCAGCATCAGCAGAGACTCCTCCAAGCAGGGGACCCCTATACAAAATATGGCGCTTCGTCCGCGAGATTGTCATCATCATCGCGATCGCGCTGTTGCTCTCGTTCGTGATCAAGACCTTCTTCTTCCGTGCCTACTACATCCCGTCAGGCTCCATGGAGCATACCCTCGAGGTCAACGACAGGATTTTCGCCAACCTCATGGTTCCCGGGCCGTTCGAGCTGGAACGAGGCGACGTCGTCGTCTTCCGCGATGACCAGGAATGGCTGCCACCGCTGACCGAGTACCCCACCGCGTTCCAGAATGTGCTCTCCTTTGTCGGCGTGCTGCCAGCGGCTGATGAGCAGTACCTGGTCAAGCGCATCATCGGCATGCCCGGTGACACCGTGGAATGCTGCACCGCGGAAGGCGCCATCACGATCAACGGCGAGCCCATTGACGAGCCGTACATCTTTGACGGCGACAGCCCGTCAGACATGGAATTCAAGGCGACCGTCCCAGAAGGAAAAATCTGGGTGATGGGTGATCACCGAGGTGCCAGCGCGGATTCCCGCTTCCACGCCGATCGCCAGGGCGGTTTCGTCGACCTCGAATCCGTCCAGGGCCGCGCTTCGGTGATCTCTTGGCCAACCTCGCGCTGGGGCATCGTCGACTCGCACGAAGAAGTCTTCGCCAACGTCCCGCACGCAGTGGCGAAGTAGGGGCACCGCCCATGGCCGTTTTGAAGAGCAAGGCAACCACGCTAGAACATGAGCGCGCCTTGGCAGCCAAGCATGGGTTCCGCTATATCGCAGCGGTCGATGAGGTGGGACGCGGCGCCTTGGCTGGTCCGATTACCGTCGGCATGACGGTAATAGATATTGAGCAGGTCACGGAGTTCCCAGCGCTGCGCGACTCCAAGCTGCTGAGCTCGGAAACCCGTACGGAACTGGTCGATCCAGTTCGCCAGTGGGCCGTGGGCTATGGCGTCGGGCATGCCTCTGCGGCTGAAATCGATGAGCTGGGAGTTACTGGCGCCCTGCGCCTGGCCGGATCGCGGGCCATGGAGCTGTGCGCGGTACAGCCCGAGGCGGCGCTTCTGGATGGCAGCTACGACTGGCTGACCGCACCGGAACCGGATCTCTTCGACATCCTGGCCGATGACCGCGAACCAGTGGGCCTGCACATCCCGGTGACGACCATCATCAAAGGCGACATGACCTGCCAGGCGATCGCCGGAGCTTCCATCCTGGCCAAGGTCGAACGCGATGGAATCATGGTTGATCTGGCCACCGAGCATCCGGCCTTCGGCTGGGAGATCAACAAGGGGTATGCCACCGCTGCGCATCGTGCCGCGATCGTTGCGCAGGGTCCCTGCGACTACCACCGCAAGAGCTGGAACTTGACTTCGGGTGCTGATCAGGCCCAAGGTGAAGCCACGACAAAGAAAGCAAAGTGATGGCTGCCGACGACCTGGAAAACTACGAGTCCGACATGGAACTGCAGCTATACCGCGAGTACAAGACCGTGGTGGGGCTGTTCAATTACGTGGTCGAGACCGAGCGCCGCTTCTACCTGGCCAACCAAGTGGACGTGAAGACCCTGTCCAACGCCGGGGAAGTGTACTTCGAGTTGAACCTCACCGACGCGTGGGTCTGGGACATCTACCGGCAAGGGCGCTTCGTGAAATCCGTCAAGGTGCTGACCTTCAAGGACGTCAACGTCGAAGAACTGAACCCTGACGAGTTCCAGATCCCGAAGGATGGGCTGGGCTCCTAGCACGAGGCACTGCGGCATTCGATCGCTGGCTCTGTTTCTGGAACAGAGCCGGCGATCTCGCTTAAAGCGAATTGTCCACATTCCGCGGCGGGCGCCGCCGCTGTGGACCATAATTCTCCGACGATGTTTCCATTACGGATCGCAGACATCGAGGAGCAAACATGCAGACTGCGAAGCAACGCCTAGGGACCGATGGCGAACAAGCTGCCGCCGCATTTCTCACCGGGCAGCACTACGAAATTCTCGATCGCAATTGGAGATGCCCAGCAGGGGAGCTGGACCTGGTAGCAAGAGCCGGCAACGGCCAGATCACCGCCATCGAAGTCAAAACGAGGTCTTCGCAACGCTATGGATCAGGCTTCGAGGCGATCAGCGCGGCAAAATTCCGCCGGCTCAACAGGCTGCTGATTTCCTGGGCCCAATGCCATCGCATGTTTCTCGCCGAACTTCGCGTGGACATCGTCGAGGTCTATCTGACAACAACAGGGTTCGAATGCCGGCTGCATGAGAACGTGCGCTCATGAGCACCGCGCGCACCAGCGCAGTGGCCCTGCACGGGGTCAGCGCCTCACTGGTGGAAGTCGAGGCCGACCTCGGCAACGGCATCCCAGGATTCGTCCTGCTGGGCTTGCCCGATGCATCTTTGAGCGAGGCCCGCGAACGAATCAAAGCCGCGGCTAGGAACTCAGGGATTCCTCTGGCAAACCGGAAACTGACGGTCAATCTTTCGCCAGCCACCCTGCCCAAGTATGGATCAGCTTTCGATCTGGCCATCGTCATCGCCGCCTTGGCCGCTGATCAACAGCTGTTCGCGTCACCGAGCACGCTGTACATGGCGGAACTCGGCTTGGATGGCACCTTGCGGCCAGTACCCGGGGTGCTGCCAGCGGTGCAGCTAGCCAAGGTCCATGGTCTTGACCGGGTGATCGTGGCCGAGGCTAACGGGGCAGAAGCGAGGCTGGTGCATGGAATCGAGGTCATGGCGCTACGCCATCTGGGACAGGTCCTCACCTGCTGCGGTGCCCCAGCCGAACAGGTCACCACTTACCTGCGCCACCGGCAGCCGCAGGCGCCTACCGAATCTGCCGGCCCTGCCGCAGGAACTGCTGCCTCGGGCGATGCGGACCTGGGCCTGGTCAACGGGCAGCAGGAAGCACGGCTCGCCTTGGAACTGGCCGCGGCCGGCGGGCACCACCTGATCATGGTCGGACCGGCCGGCGCCGGCAAAACCATGCTGGCCAAGTGCCTGCCATCGATTCTGCCGCCACTTGATGACCTGCAAGCCCTTGAAGCCACCGCGGTGCATTCCATTACTCGGGGCGGATCCGGGGAATTGGACCAGCTGCAACGCACCCCGCCTTTCGTGGCGCCGCACCACACCGCGTCCCGCTCAGCCCTGATTGGCGGCGGAACCGCACAACTCATTCCCGGGGCCATTACCCGCGCGCACCAGGGCATTCTATTCCTCGATGAAGCAGCGCAATTCCAAACCGGAGTACTTGATGCGCTTCGCCAACCGATCGAGGAAGGCTATATCAACCTCGCGCGGATACGCGGCCACCAGCGGTTGCCGGCCCGTTTCCAACTCATCATGGCCTCCAATCCGTGTCCCTGCGGAAAAAACTTCGGCACCGGTACCGGGTGCACCTGTACGCCCATGGCCCGCCGGCGTTATTTCGCCCGGCTTTCAGGACCCATCCTCGACCGTGTGGATCTGCAAGTCAGAGTCAATCCGGTAGCGCAGGCACAGCTTCTTAGCGGGGTACCAAATGAATCCAGTGCACAGGTGCGTGAACGCGTCTTGGCCACTCGGGCACGCAGCAAGGAGCGGCTGGGAAAGTTCTCTATTGCTTGCAACGCGCAAATACCAACTCAGATCCTCAGGAATGAACTGGAATACTCGGCCAAGACCCGGGCGGCGCTTGAACAACTCGCCACACGACGCGGGCTATCTGCGCGTGCCATCCACCGCCTCCTGCGGGTCGCGTGGACGGTTGCAGACCAGCAAGGGCATGCAGCACCGACCGAGGATGATCTGGCCATCGCCGCTCACCTTCGCCAGAACTTGGAAAATAGCTAGGTAAGGCCATGACTTTCAACGATGTGAACACTGCCGGAAAATCCTCGCCTCCAACCAGCCAGGAGCGCCGGGTCTACGCCCATCTGAACCAACTTATCGAGCCCAACGACTATGTGGCCACGGCCTTGCTGGAACTGATGAGCCCACAGGAACTGCTGCGCCTGATCCAGCGGGAGGATTTCTACCCGGCCGCGCTCAAAGCGCCGGTCGACGGAATCCTCGGATTCCACCCGCCCGGGGATGGCGCACAAGACTTGAGGGTAGCCTTGGCCCGATGGAGAAAGCGCCTGTCGCTGAGCAACCCAGCGGGAGCCTTGGATGCCGCCGCGCGCGCGGGTGGCGGTTTGCTGATCCCGGACGATGCTTCGTGGCCGCGACAGCTAGCCGACCTGGAACTGGGACGTCCCCTGTGCCTGTGGTGGCGTTCAGCGAACCCGCAATTGCTCGAAGGCCAAGAGCTGGCGCGCAGCGTGTCCATCGTCGGCTCCCGCGATGCCAGTGACTACGGTGATCAAGTCACCTTCGATCTTGGCCGGACCCTGGCCCTGAACGGGTACACCATCGTCTCGGGTGGCGCTTACGGCATTGACGCCAGCGCGCACCGGGCCGCTCTGAGCGTGGACGATTGGCAGCATCCGAACCCGCCAACGATCACGGTTATGGCTGGCGGCATCGATCGGCTCTACCCTTCGGGCAACAGCAACCTGCTCAACCAGATTATTGCTCGCGGCGTGCTGATCTCAGAGGTGCCTCCCGGAACCACATCAGCGCGCTTCCGCTTCCTGAACCGCAACCGGCTGATCGCGGCATTGAGCAGGCTGGTTATCGTCAGCGAAGCGCGCCACCGCTCAGGAGCGCTGAACACCGCCAGCCATGCAGTCGAGTTGGGACGCGATGTAGCGGCCGTTCCCGGAAGCGTTTTCGCGCCCAACTCCGCAGGGTGCCACCGATTGATTGCAGAAGGCAGTGCGGCCTTGCTCGCCAGCCCGCAAGATGCGCTGGGCCTGGTTGGCCACCACTGCCAAGCAGAGCCGCGGAGTGCCAAAGTTCAGCAACGACCGACGGACATCCTGGGTAGGGACGAAGCAATGGTGTACGACATCATGTCCTTCACCAAAGGATTGCTGGTCGATGAGATCTCTGCCCGCAGCGGGGTGCCGCTGATCCAGACGCTACGCGCTATCAACCGATTGGAGACACTGCAAATGGCTGCCACCGATGGCCTGGCATGGAAGTTGGTGCGCCAAAACTGACCGGTGACGCAGCTGAGGGTATCCTCAATAGTGATGAAGCAAGAATCAACGACGCACGCCAGCAATGCGATGTCAGCAAAATTCGCTGAGCCGGTGGCAGACTACCTGGAGTACCTGCAACGCGAACGCGGCCGCAGCACTAATACCCTGCGAGCCTACGAAGTGGATTTGCGGAACCTCGGCCAGTTCTTGCTCCACCATGCGCAGGATCCGAGCCTCAAGCAGATTTCAGTTGATACGCTCCGCGATTGGTTGGCACAGCTTCATGAATCGCAGATTTCCCGCACCACCTTGGCCCGCAGGATCTCTGCGGTGAAGAGCTTCTTCGCGTGGGCGCTGAAGCATCAACTGATCGACGCGGACCCTGCCCTGCGGCTGGCCGCGCCCAGGAAGGAACGGCGTCTTCCGCATGTTTTGCAGCCAAGCCAGATCGACCGCTTGCTCTCCGAAACAGCCCAGCCGCCTGCTGGAAAAGAAGTCAGCGAGAGCAAGCCGGAACCTGCCCCCGATGCCAAGAGCCAGGCCGTAGCGGCACGCGATAAAGTCATCGCCGAGTTGCTGTACGCATCCGGCCTGCGTATCAGCGAGCTCGTGGCCTTGGACGTTGACGACATCGACTTCGAACGAGGCACCGTCAGGGTTCTCGGCAAGGGCAACAAGGAACGGGTTGTTCCGTTTGGCAAGCCCGCCGAGCGCGTGATCATCGGGTGGATTCGGTCGCATCGCAAGGTCCTGGCCCGCCAGGAAGCTCAAGGCGCTTTGCTCGTAGGGGTGCGCGGTGCGCGCTTGAATGTACGCCAGGCACGAGAGGTCATTTCCAAGGCCTTGCAATCGCTGGGGGATACCGCTGCCAGCGGCCCGCACGCCTTAAGGCACACCGTAGCCACGCATCTGCTGGATGGGGGCGCAGATTTGCGTGCTGTCCAGGAATTCCTCGGGCATGCTTCGCTGGCAACGACCCAGCTATATACTCACGTTTCGGTTGACCGATTGAGGCAAAGCTACCGCCAAGCCCATCCCCGAGCCTGACTATTTGGTACCAATCTGCAAAAATAGCCTTTCTGGGTGGCGAAAGGCCTCTTCATCGGGCAAAATGGAAGTATCGGCGGCGATGGCACCGGAACGATGTTGACGTAGGGGAAGACGATCAACACCGCAACGGAGGATGGCATGTCTGCACCGATGTCCAGAGGCGTGATTTATATTCATTCCGCCCCTGCAGCGCTATGCCCACATCTGGAATGGGCAATCGGGTCCGTGCTCGGTACTCCAGTAAAAATGGAGTGGACCGAACAGCACGTCGCACCCGGATTTTGTCGCGCCGAAATCGAGTGGGTAGGTACGCAAGGTACCGGCGCTTTGCTGACCAGTGAGATGCATGGTTGGCAGCACCTTCGTTTCGAAATCACCGAAGACCCAAGCCCGGGTGCCGACGGCAGCCGTTGGTCCGTGACCCCTGATCTTGGCATCTTCCACGCCACCGTTGATTGCGCTGGCAACGTCATGGTCAGCGAAGAACGCATCCGGTGGGCCTATGAAAAGGGCGACGGCAATCCCTCGGTCTTCTACCAGGAGATGTCCATCGCTCTCGGCGAGCCCTGGGATGAAGAACTTGAACCCTTCCGTCACGCAGGCGAAGACGCGCCTGTTCGATGGCTCAACCAGGTGGTTTAGCAACTGGTTATCTAGTCCCTGAGTGACTTATCAACAGGCACTCAGATACAACCCCGATGGTGCGGGGTTGTTACCCAAAAGAAGTGGGATCCCATGCCGGGGATCCCACTTCTTGCTCTAAGAACTGCGGTTGTGGAGAAGTGTCGAAGCGCAGTGCTATGCTCGATGGCGATGAAGACCAGTCAGGCCGCATGCGGCCACTCCCGGAACGGCAAACTGGTCGTTCCCTGATCCGCGGCCCTCCCGTGCCAGATGCATTCCACCAAAGAACAGCACATCTGAACCACGAAAGGGAGACATGACCGCACAGTTCAACCACACCATCATCGCTTCACTCGACCCGCACCGCATGGCAAAGTTCTATCTTGAGCTGCTCGAAGCCCGCGCGGAATCAAGCTGGGGACCATTTACCAACATCAGCCTGGCCCACGGGGTGCTGCTTCAATTCGCTGCACCACCGATGGACTTCCCAGCGCAGCACTATGCCTACCTGCTCGATGACGAGCATTTCGACCGCGCCTACGCGACTATCCGCGACGGGAAAATGGAGCATTGGGCCGATCCCCAACGGCAGCTGCCAGGGCAGATTAATCATGAACACGGCGGCCGGGGAGTCTATCTGCTTGATCCTTCCAGGCACTACCTGGAATTGATCACCCGGCCTTACCTGCCCGCAGCCAGCTAGGACCAGCTAGCGCTGAACCTTGAACACGTTCTTCTGGATGCCGTTGGAGTAGACCTGCGAATCAATGAGGGCCAGCTTCTGCGCGTCCAGGCTCGCGTCGCTGAAAAGGCGCTTGCCTGCACCAAGCAAAACCGGGAAGACCAGCAGGTTGTACTGGTCGATGAGCTGATGTTCTTGCAGCGAGTGGACCATCGTTGCCGATCCATGGATACTGATCGGGCCGCCGTCGCCGGCTCGAAGCCGCGCCACATCGGCGACCGAGCGCAAGATCGCAGTCTCGCCCCAGTTCCCGGCCAAGTCCTTCTCCCGCAAGGTAGTGGAGAGCACGTACTTGGGCATCGCGTTGTACTGCGGGAACTGCTCGGTCATCGAGGGCCACACCGCGCAGAAGGCCTCGTAGCTGTGCCGGCCCAAGAGCATGGCGCTGGCTTCTTCTTGCTCGGCGCCCTTCAGTTCGTAGGCGGCGGGGTCGAACTCGACCGAGTTCATCGTCCAGCCTGAATTGCGGTAGCCGGGTTCGCCGCCCGGGGCTTGGACGACACCGTCCAAGGAGACGAAGGAAGTGGCGATCAGGGTGCGCATGGGAAGGGATCCTTTGCTCGTGGCAAGTACCGTCAGTTGCCTCCGACATGAGGCGGTACTTGAGCTTAACGAACATGTCAGGACCGAAGCAATGGCTCTGAGCCAATTCTTTCGGGGTTAAAGACCACTGGGCTGGTTGAAGAGTAATCTTCAACCAGCCCAGTGGCGCGCTCGCCTGCAGCTGCCGGAACGGCTAGACGCTGCGGATGGCGACCACGGCGTTATGGCCGCCGAAGCCGAAGGAGTTATTCAGCGCAACGATGGAGCCCTCTGCAGGCAGCTGCGCAGGCTGGCCGGTGACGACCTTCAACGGGATCTCTGGATCCTGGTTGTCCAGGTTAATGGTCACCGGGGCCTTGCGGTTGTAGATGGCCAGTGCGCACAGCACGGACTCCACGGCACCGGAAGCGCCCAGCAGGTGGCCCATCTGTGACTTGGTCGCGGATACCCACACGTTCTCGAGGTGATCGCCCAGGGCGTTCTTCAGCGCAGCGTATTCCGGCTTGTCGCCAACTGGGGTGGAGGTTGCGTGGGCGTTCACATGGACCACGTCCTCTGGCTGGATGCGGCCATCGAACATGGCAGCCTTCAGCGCACGGGTTGCACCCATGCCTTCTGGATCCGGTGCGGTGATGTGGTGCGCATCGGAGGTGACCGAGGAGCCTGCCAGCTCGGCGTAGATGCGTGCGCCGCGGGCGATTGCATGCTCTTCGGCTTCCAGTACCAGCGCGCCAGCGCCCTCGCCCATGACAAAGCCATCACGGTCGGTGTCGTAGGGACGCGAAGCCTTGGTCGGATCATCGTTGCGGCGGGAGAGTGCATGCATGGACGCGAAGGCGGCCATCGGCATGGGGTGGATCGCGGCTTCTGCGCCACCGACCATGACCACATCGGCCTTGCCCGAACGGATCAGTTCCAGGCCAACGTGCATCGCTTCGGTACCCGAAGCGCAAGCCGAAACCGGGGTATGCGCGCCACCGGCGGCACCCAGGTCCAGCGACACGGCAGCTGCTGGGCCGTTAGGCATCAGCATTGGCACGGTCATGGGCAGGACGCGGCGTGGGCCCTTTTCACGCAGGGTGTCCCAGGCGTTGAGCAGGGTCCAGACGCCGCCGATGCCGGTAGCGAAGGCAACGGCCAGCTTGTTCTGGTCCATCTCTTCCTTGACCAGGCCTGAGTCGGCCCAGGCTTCACGGGCCGCAACCACAGCGAACTGGGTCGATGGGTCCATGCGCTTGGTCTCCGGGCGGGAGAGTACCTCGGTCGGCTGCACAGCAGCGCGGGCGGCGAAGGTGACCGGCAGGTCGTATTCCTTAACCCAGTCATCTTCCAGGGTTACGGCGCCGGAGACGCCCTTGAGGGCGTTTGCCCATAGGGTGGGGACATCCCCGCCGATTGGGGTGGTGGCTCCGAGACCGGTGATCACTACTTTGCGCGCCATCATCAAACTCTCTACTGTGCGAATAAGAACTGTGCTTGGAAATTCAGGGGGCCGGCTTGACGTACCGGCCGGTGTGCGCGGCTTGCCCGCACAACGGTGTGGCGAAAAAACGCCGGGAAGCTTAGGCCTGTGCCGCAGCGATGAAGTTGACGGCGTCGCCGACGGTCTTCAGGTTCTTGACCTCTTCGTCAGGGATCTTGACCTCGAACTTTTCCTCAGCCTCAACGACGATGGTCATCATCGAGATCGAGTCGATGTCCAGGTCCTCGGTGAAGGACTTGTCCATCTGCACGTCTGCTTCGTCCAGGCCGGTCTCGGAGTTGACGATTTCGGCGAGGCCCGCCAGGATTTCTTCGTTGCTAGCCATGGATGGCTCCTTTTCTTCTTAGCCGGAGGACTCCGGTCATTTTTGTGGCTGGGCGCAGATCCTGTTTCCAGGAACCGGTTCCAGCCGGCTTAATGAAACTTTGGTGGCGCATCAAGAATGCGCGGCACGTTTCGTCGGTTTAAAGCTTAGGCCAGAGACGCGCTCGGCGGACGCAACATGACGTTCCCGGCGTGCACAATCTGTGAACGGCGCAAAAGCCTAGTTGGCGGTGTGCTCGGCGATGAACGCCTTGGCAGCTTCCAGATCCGCTGGACTCTTCACCGCCAGGGTCTTCACGCCCTTGAGCCCGCGGCGGGCCAATCCCACCAGGGTTCCGGCCGGTGCCAGTTCCAGCACACCGGTCACGCCAGCTTCGGCCAGCGTCTGCATGCACAGGTCCCAGCGGACCGGACGCGATACCTGGGCGACCAGCGAATCGAGGTTCGCCTGGCCATCGGCTACGGCTTTGCCGTCGAAGTTCGAGAGCAGGGTTTCCGCTGGTTCCTTCGGGGTGATGGTTCCGGCCAGTTCCTCCAGGATGCCAACTGCGGGCTGCATGTGCGCGGTATGGAATGCGCCGGCAACCTTCAGGGGGATCACGCGAGCCTTGGCCGGCGGGTTCTCGCCCAGGGCCGCGAGCTGCTCCATGGTTCCTGCGGCCACAATCTGGCCGCCGCCATTGGCGTTGGCCGGGGTCAGGCCCAGTTCGTCGAGCTTGGCCAGGACCTCATCCGGGTCGCCGCCGAGCACTGCTGCCATGCCGGTCGGAGTCGCCGCAGCGGCTTCGGCCATGGCGTTGGCGCGGACCTTCACGAAATTCATGGCGTCAGCTTCGTCCAGCGCGCCGGCCAGGGCCGACGCGGTGATCTCGCCAACCGAGTGGCCGGCCACAACGGCGCCTGCCGGCAGCGAGCTGCCAAAGAGCGCACGGGCGGTGACCAGGCCGGCCGCGACGATCAGCGGCTGGGCGACGGCGGTGTCCTTGATGGTCTCTTCATCGGAGGTGGTGCCGTGGGCGGTGAGGTCGCGCTCGGTGATCGAGCTGAGCGCCTGCAAATGCTCGGCCACGCCATCGACGTCGAGCCATTCGGTGAGGAAACCTGGGGTCTGGGAGCCCTGTCCGGGGCAAACGATTGCTAACACTCTTACAGCTTTCCAAATGTTGGGAGCTTTTGGCGCTTCATTTGAGTACCAAGCTCGTGGTGACTGTTTGTAGGATCTCTACAAAAGCCTAGCGTATCCAGAAGCTGAATTCCGCTGTAATGCGCGATCAACTCGGAATTATCGGTGTCGGGAGCTCGACGCTCTTTGGTTGAAGCCTACAAGTTCGATTCGTGGAGCCGTCCGAAAAGCAGCGCGGTTTGCAGGACGAAGGCATCCCGGGGAACCAGTGGATCCCAACCGGTCACTTCGCTGACCCGCTTGAGCCGGTAGCGCACCGTGTTTGCATGGACAAACAGTTCCCGGGCGGTGCCTTCGAGCGAGTGGCCGAGCGCCAAGTAGCTGGAGAGCGTTTCAGCCAGGCCATTGGAGGCCTGCTGCAGCGGAATGTAGACCTGGTCCACCAGCGCCGTGCGGGCCAATTCATCGCCGTTGCAGGCGCGTTCTGGCCACAGGTCATCGGCACCGACCGGATTCGGCGCTTGCGGCCAGGCCTTGGCAGCGCTGAATCCCGCCACGGCTGCCACCGCGGCGTGGTGCATTTCCTTCACCGTCGGAGCCATGGGGGAGTAGACCAGCGGGCCGGGACCGAAGAACCGGGTCAGCCGGCTCAGATCCGCTTCTTCGAATTTGGTGTCCGAAAGCATCAGCACCGAGCGGTCGCCAAGCACGCCCACCAGCGAATCGCGCGAGTAGCGGATGGCAATACGGCGCAGGGCCGAGACAAAGGTCGCCGGGTTGGACGAAGGGGTGGTGCCCACCAGGATGCGGATATTCTTCTGCGACTTCCAGCCAATGGCCGCAATGCGCGAGGAGAGCGAGTCGTGGGCCTCGCCGTGCAGCACCGCGTCGACCACGTGGGCCTCCAAGCGCGAGTCCCAGGCGCCGCGGGTTTCGGCGGCGCGGGCATAGACATCGGCGGCGGCGAAAGCGACCTCGCGCGAATAGCGCAGCACCGCTTCGCGCAGGGCTGCCTGCTCATGCTCGGCGGCGATGTCGGGCACCTGGGATTCGACCACTTCCACGATGGTGCGCAACAGGCCCAAGGCCTTCTGCAGGGAGATGGATCGGGTCAGCTCCGTGGGAGCGGCGCCGAAGACGTCGGTCACCACCCAGGACGGGGTGGAGGAGGGATCCTCGTACCAGGTAACGAAGGTGGAGATGCCCTTCTGGGCGATCAGTCCCAAGGCGGCGCGCTCATTGGGCGCCAGCGATCGGTACCAGGGCAGTTGCTGGTCCAGGTACTTCAGCGCGGTGGTGGACAGGACGCCAATATGGCTTTTGAGTCGCTTGAGCGTTTCACTGCTGGGTGCCTGGGATCGGCTGGGACGGTTCTTCGGAGCTGCGGCGGCATCCATTTCAGGACTCATGGGTTCCAGCTTAGTTTCTTTTCTTCCCCCGCGCCCGGCACAGCAGGTAAAGGTGAGATTAAATGAGCCAGCTGCCCGGCAACGAGGAAAACCTCGTCATCGGGCAGCTGCTCAATGCGGCGCCGGAGCAAGCTCCGGGCACCTGGACCCTGGGGCCTAGGCGTCGCCGCCAGCGTTGCCGGACTGGCCGGCGTTAGCGTTATTCAGGTCGTACTTGGCGTGCGCCTTCACTGCGGTGTCCGCAGGGATTTCGCCGCGCTCAACCAGCGACTGCAAGGTCTGCACGACCAGCGAGTGCGCATCGATCTTGAAGAAGCGGCGGGCCGCGGCACGGGTGTCCGAGAAGCCGAACCCGTCCGCGCCCAGGGTGTGGAATTCACCTGGCACGTACGGGCGCAGCTGCTCGGGCACGGCGCGCATGTAGTCGGTGGTCGCGATGACTGGGCCCGGGGTGGACTCCAGCTTCGAGGTCACGTACGGGGTGCGGCGCGGCTTCGATGGATCCACGAGCACGTCGGCGTCGGCGCGCTGGCCGTCGCGGGCCAGTTCGTTCCACGAGGTGACCGACCAGACATCAGCCGAAACGCCCCACTCCTCGGCCAGGATGGCCTGGGCTTCCAGCGCCCATGGCACGGCCACGCCCGAGGCCAGCAGCTGTGCGCGCGGGCCGTCGGTGGTAGCTTCCTTGAGCAGGTGGATGCCCTTGATGATGCCTTCGATGTCAACGTTCTCCGGCTCAGCTGGCTGGCTGATCGGCTCGTTGTACACGGTCAGGTAGTACATCACGTTCGGATCGGCGTGGGTTCCGCCGTACATGCGTTCCAGGCCGGAGCGCATGATGTGGCCGATTTCGTAGCCGTAGGCCGGATCGTAGGTGATCACAGCAGGGTTGGTCGAGGCCAGGATTGGCGAGTGGCCATCTGCGTGCTGCAGGCCTTCACCGGTCAGGGTGGTGCGGCCGGCGGTAGCGCCGATGATGAAGCCACGGGTCATCTGGTCCCCGGCTGCCCAGAACTGGTCGCCGGTGCGCTGGAAGCCGAACATCGAGTAGAACACGTAGATCGGGATCAGCGGTTCATCGTGGGTCGAGTAGCTGGTGCCGGCAGCGGTGAAGGCTGCGACGGCGCCGGCCTCGTTGATGCCCGGGTGGATCAGCTGGCCCTGAGGAGATTCCTTGTAGGCCAGGACCAGATCGCGGTCCACGGACAGGTAGTTCTGGCCGCCCGGGTTGTAGATCTTCGCGGTCGGGAAGAACGAGTCCATGCCGAAGGTACGGGACTCATCTGGCACGATCGGCACGATGCGGTGGCCGAATTCCTTGTCGCGCATCAGGTCCTTGAGCAGGCGCACGAAGGCCATGGTGGTGGCCGCCTGCTGCTTGCCCGAACCGCGCTTGGCGATCGCGTAGGTCTTCTCGCCTGGCAGGGCCAGCTTCTTCGAAGCTTCCTGGCGGCGGGTAGGCACCGAACCGCCCAGGGCCTCGCGGCGCTCCATCATGTACTTGTACTCAGCCGAATCCTCGGTTGGGCGGTAGTACGGAGGAGTGTAGAGGTCCGCTTCGAGCTGCTCGTCGGTGATAGGGATGCGCAGGTGATCACGGAACTTCTTCAAGTCCTCCATGGTCAGCTTCTTCATCTGGTGGGTCGCGTTGCGAGCCTCGAAGTGCGAACCCAGGCCGTAGCCCTTGACGGTCTTGGCCAAGATGACGGTCGGCTTGCCCTTGAACTCCGCAGCAGCCTTGTAGGCGGCGTAGACCTTGTGGTAATCGTGGCCGCCACGCTTCAGGTTCCAGATCTCGTCGTCGCTCATGTCGGCAACCAATTCTTTGGTTTCCGGACGCTGGCCGAAGAAGTGCTCGCGAACGAATGCGCCGGACTCAGCCTTGTAGGTCTGGTAGTCGCCATCCGGGGTCTGGTTCATGATGTCAACCAGCGCGTTGGTCTTGTCTGCTTCGAGCAGGGCATCCCACTCGCGGCCCCAAGCAACCTTGATGACATTCCAGCCGGCACCGCGGAAGAAGGCTTCCAGTTCCTGCATGATCTTGCCATTGCCGCGAACCGGGCCGTCAAGGCGCTGCAGGTTGCAGTTGATGACGAAGTTCAGATTGTCCAGCTTTTCGTTGGCGGCCAGCTGCAGGAAGCCGCGCGACTCCGGCTCGTCCATTTCGCCGTCGCCCAGGAAGGCCCAGACCTGCTGGTCCGAGGTGTCCTTGATGCCGCGGTTCTGCAGGTAGCGGTTCAGCTGCGCCTGGTAGATGGCGTTAGCTGGGCCGATGCCCATCGAGACGGTTGGGAATTCCCAGAAGTCAGGCAGGGAACGCGGGTGAGGGTAGGAAGGAAGCGCGTGGCCTTCCTTCGACTTTTCCTGGCGGAACCCGTCCATGTCCTCTTCGGACAGGCGGCCTTCGAGGAATGCGCGGGCGTACATGCCTGGCGAGGCGTGGCCCTGGAAGAAGACCTGGTCGCCGCCGCCTGGGTGGTTCTTGCCGCGGAAGAAGTGGTTGAAACCTACTTCATACAGGGTCGCTGCACCGGCATAGGTGGAGATGTGCCCGCCAACGCCGATATGAGGGTTCTGGGCGCGGTGCACCATGATGGCGGCATTCCAGCGCATGAAGGCGCGGTAGCGGCGCTCGATGGCCTCATCGCCCGGGAATTCTGGTTCCTGGTCCACAGGAATGGTGTTCACGTAGTCGGTGGTGGTCACGTGCGGCACGCCCACGGACTTGGCACCTGCACGCTGCAGCAGCGAGCGGATAATGAACTGGGCACGCTCGGTGCCCTGGGTCTCTACGAGGGAGTCAAACGAGTCCATCCATTCCTGAGTTTCCTCAGGATCCCGATCGGACAGCTGGTAAGTCAACCCGCTACGGATCTGGGAGATGTGTTCCTCTACAGCCACGGAAGCTCCTTGATTGAATTGCGGCTCCGACGCTGTGCAGTTTTGCGCTGCGGTGCATCGGTATTGGGACAACGGGTGCAGTAGCACTGGAATGATGTGCACTGCCGGTTCATATGCAACTCTAGTGTTAAACGATCCAGTTTTGTGGCGCGTTTTCCAGCAAAAACCGGTTTAAATCAGATATTTGAAGTGACTTGCGCAACTAGGTACGGGAGCTAACTTCCCGATGGCCATGTCAATATGATGCGGGTCACTGGAATGTGGGTTATATTTGTTCGGCGTGTTATCGCTGTAGCGCTTGAACGGAGCGGCAAAACCGTGTTTCGTTGGTAGTAACGCTTTGCACCAGCAGGAGGAATGAAGTGAGCGACGCCGTATCGGCAAACTTGGAGCCCGCCAAAAAATTGGGCTTCGCTAATGAAGACCTTATTCAGGAACTGGGTTACGACGATGACGTGGACTACGATCTGCGCGAATCGATCGAGGACCTGATTGGTTCAGAGCTGCTCACCGAAGAGGACCATGACGTTGTCGACGCAGTCATTTTCTGGTGGCGCGACGGCGATGGAGATCTAGTTGACGCATTGATGGACGCCCTGAACTGCTTGGACGAGAGTGGCATCGTTTGGCTGCTTACTCCTAAGCAGGGCCGCGAGGGACATGTATCCCCAGCACTTATCCAGCAGGAGGCGCCAACCGCTGGCCTGCATGTAACTACTAGTGAAGGCGTTTCGGAGGATTGGTCCGCAATCCGCCTCGCCCCGCGTAAGAAGAACTAATGATTCAAACAGGTTCACGCCTGTTCGACTTCTCGCTGGAAAATCAGTACGGCGAAACGATAACCAGTACCGGGCTGTCTAGCGGCCGGGTGCTGGTTGTCTTTTATCCCTGGGCGTTTTCGCGGGTATGCGGGTCGGAACTGGCAACACTCCAAGAGCACTACGAATTCTTCACGCAGCACCAGGTGCGCATCGTGGCCATTTCGGTGGACCATAAATTCACCCTGCGCAACTATGCGCAGTCGCTTGGCTTGGACTTCGAGCTGCTGGCCGATTTTTGGCCTCATGGGGCGGTGGCGCAACAGGCCGACGCCTTTGACCCTGAGCGTGGGGTCGCGGCCAGATTGACGCTGTACCTGGTTGACGGTGAAGTGCGCGATATTTTCCGCAGCGAGATGACGCAGCCAAGAAGCATTGATGATTACAAGGCGGCAGTGGAACGCGCCGTTTAGCGTGCCGATATGGGCTGTGCTCCAGTTCACGAAAAAAGTCGGCTCACCGATTTGCCCGGACGCAGAAACCTGTGTAGAGTTATTCCTCGTTGGCTTGCAAAAGCGAACATGGTAAGGGCCTTTAGCTCAGCTGGTAGAGCGTCACGTTTACACCGTGAATGTCATCGGTTCGATCCCGGTAGGGCCCACCAAATAAGAATCCTCGATCCATTCGGATCGGGGATTTTTTGTCTCCTTGAGGCGATTTTTCCACTCGGGCAAGTCCTGCGGTGCCCATAGTGCCGCCTTCATGGAATATTTGATCCTCGATGACGCTGGACTCCTGGCATTGTCGTCCGAAGCCAGCGTGGCTGAGCCGGTGGCCCTTGCGCGGCACCGGAGGGTGCTTCGAATCTGCGAACCCGGTACAGCGATCTGGCATCGCTGTTTTCCAATGCCCCGTGGAGGGTGGCGGCGTCGTCTTCGATCACCGCTTCTTGGTACGTGCTATCGCTCATCGAGCTGCTTCGCTTCCACCTGCGGGGCAAGTCCGCAGATCCAGGCGCCTCGTGTTCTTCCGCGCTGGACTGAGCTCGCGCCTCGGTGGCGCTGGTCCCAGTGGTGCAGCGTGGAATAAGCAGGTGTGGGGGCGATGCTGGCGATTGCGGATTACCCGTGCATGCGAACAGCCTCGAACTTGCCGGCAACGCCAGTGGAGAGTATGTTCCAAGATCAGGCGATGTGGTGACGCTCGGCACTCTTTTATGAAAACCTCCATTTCAATTTGCCAAGTCAGTTCGGGATGCATTAGATTATTACTTGTTGCAGCGAAGGACTGAAGGAAAGAAACTTCCCGATTTCACACACTGCAGGAGGGCCTTTAGCTCAGCTGGTAGAGCGTCACGTTTACACCGTGAATGTCATCGGTTCGATCCCGGTAGGGCCCACAAAAACGAAGACCGCTTCAATCACTCTGGAAAGAGTGATTGAAGCGGTCTTCTTCGTATTCCCGGCCGGCGCCAGCCAATCGCCGAATGCCAGCGAAAGTGCGAAACTGGATGCATGACTGCACCAGAAGAAAACCTTTGGCTCGCCACCGTTCGCAAGAACCCGGACCACTCGCAGAATTTTGCCCAGCGCTGGCGCACGCTTGCCGCCGAAGGCCAGGATATTTTCGGGGAAGCTCGAGCCGTTGACGCGATGGTTGCCCGGGGCAGCAGAATTCTGGATGCCGGATGCGGGACCGGGCGGATCGGCGGCTGGCTTTCCGAGCAAGGGCACCAAGTGGTTGGCGTGGACCTCGACCCGCATTTAATCGATGTTGCCCGGGCAGATTACCCCAAAGCCCAATGGCAGGTCGGCAATCTGGCTGACTTCACCATCGCTGACGCAGCGGGGGAGAACCAGGAATTCGACCTGATAGTTTCTGCCGGCAATGTCGTCACCTTCCTCTCCGAGTCCGAACGCCGCCCGGCGCTGCAGCAACTGCGCGGGCATCTGGCGGCAGACGGGCGCATGATCATCGGCTTCGGCTCGGGACGCGGCTACGGGTTCGATGACTTCGAGGCCGACGCTTTGGAGGCGGGGCTGGCACTGCAGCAACGCTATTCGACCTGGAACTTCCATTTGCCTGCCGCCGATTTCCTGGTGGCCGTGCTCGGGCGCAAATAGCGCCAAGCGCAAACCGAACACTGCAGGAAAAAAGCCACTTCGCTTCCATGCGACGTGCAATTGCTCTTGAAAGGCCTCTGGCCTGCGGCTTCTGCCGTGGGTCGAAAACGGCGGGGTGCGATTAGGCGCAGCTGCCAGAATGCGCCTCTTGCGGTAAGCCGTCGTTAGCGCTATCTTGAACTTTGTAATGCAAAGTGGTTTTCATCACGTACTGCTTTGCGGCTCGGAGGCGGTGATCGCCGAAGGAGGCAGTGCGCCATGGACAACACGAACAGCAATGACATCGACCCGGCTCGCATTCTGCGTGGAATTGAATCGGATGCACAGCAAGCCCGCGAGGGCATGAGCCCGAACCAGCAACTGCTGTTCTCCATCTGGGGCGGTGCCTGGATCATTGCCTTCCTCGGGCTCTACTTGGCACTCGCGCCGCAGGGCTCGCCGCTGCTGCCGCCGGCGGTTGGCATCGGCACCGCAGTTGCCTCATTCCTCATCGCGATCGTGACTTCCGGCGTGCATTCGGCCAAGCGCGGTTCGGGGACCAAAGGTCCGTCGATGGCGCAAGGGGCGATCTACGGCAACACTTTCAGTCTGGGCATGATCATCACCGCCTTGCTCGGTTGGCGGCTGCATGCCGAGGGGCTGAGCTCAATGGGCATGGCGACTTTTGCCCTCACCGGCCTGTGCCTGGTGATCGGCGTGCTCGTGGTTGCCGGCTCGGTGCTCTTCAACGACCGGGCCCAGCTGGTCTTCGGGTCCTGGATCCTGGCTATTGCCCTGCTCTCACTGGCCGCGCCGGCACCGCATAACCTCTTGGCCGGTGCAGTTGGCGGGCTGGGATTCATCGTGCTGGGCCTGCTGCACGGCAGCAAGCCGGAACTGGTCTCAGGAGCCTTGATCCGGGGTGGGCATGCAGGAGCTTGACCCGCTGATCCACGCCCAGGCACGGCTGAGGACCGTCACGGTCCTGGACACCTTGCGGGCCGGGGACAGCATCTCGTTTCCCAAGCTGCAGGGCCTGCTGTCGATGACCTCGGGTAATCTGGCCACGCATTTGCGCAAGCTGGAAGACGGTGACTACGTGAAGGTGGACAAGATCCTGGAGGGGCGCAGCCCAGTGACCTACATTGCCTTGACCCGCGCTGGGCGAACCGCCTTCGAAGAGTACAAGGAACAGCTTCGCGCATTGCTGGATGCGGTGTGATCGCCGGACGAACGTGCAAGGATACACGCAATTGCGCAGCCGGGGAGGAACCGGGAAAATGTGCCAGCTAATGCAGAGGCCCGGGACAGGTGAATCATCTGCGCGGCCCATTAGGCTGGAGAAGGTACGCTGTCGAATCAACTGCAGAAGGAGATTTTCCAATGGGCCTAGGCGATAAGATCCAGAATAAGGCGCAAGAAGTTTCGGGCAAGGCCAAGAAATCCGTAGGCGATGCGACCGGCAATGAACGCCTGCAGGCTGAAGGCGTTAAGGACCAAGCCGCTGCGAAAGCCAAACAGGCCGGCGAGTCAGTCAAGGATGCGGCCAAGGACGTACGCGACGGCCTGGACAAGTAGCAACAGGCACGCAGGAGCTTAAACGGCAAAGGTGCCCGCGAATTCCGCGGGCACCTTTGCCGTTTCTGCATGGAACGCACTCGGGGCTACTTGGCCTTGAGCCTCCACAATGAAGTGACTTCCTTCGAACGGGCCGCATGCAGCACGTCCTGGGCATCCTGTGCGCGGTGGTGCCTTGGCGCGGTGTCGATCTTGTCGATGACTTCAAGGCCTGCCGCCTCGATGGCCTCCAGCAGCAGCGCGCGGGTACGCAAGCCCAGCAGCTCGGCGAGATCCGAGATGATCAGCCATCCTTCGCCGTTCTCGGTCAGGTGACCGGGCAATCCGCGCAGGAACTGCATCAGCATCTTGCTCTCGGGATCGTAAATAGCCGCATCCAGGGTGCTCGGCGCGCTGCCCGGAAGCCACGGGGGATTGCACACGACCAGCGGGGCCCGGCCTTCGGGGAACATGCTGGTCAGTTGCGCACGGGCGGCGCCGGAAATACCCAAGCGCGCGAAGTTGTCGTTGGCGCAGTCCACCGCGCGCTGGTGGATGTCGGTGCCGATGACCTGCTTGACTCCGCGGCGGGCCAGCACTGCCGAGAGCACTCCGGTTCCGGTGCCGATGTCGAAAGCCAGCGAGAGGTCCTCCAGCGGAGCCACCGCCACCAGATCCACATATTCCTGACGGGTGGGCATAAACGTCCCGTAGGCCGGGTGGATTTTCGCTCCCAGTGCCGGAACGTCCACACCCTTCAGGAACCACTGGTGGGCACTGAGCATGCCAGCTAGTTCCTGCAGGCTGGCCACAGCCCGGTGTCCAGCCAGGTCCGCGGCCTGCTCGTAGCCGAATGCCACCGCCGGACCGACGATCGGCGCCCGGGGCAAGTCCAGGGCGGCCAGGCCGTCCTCGGCTTGGAAATCCAAGGGAACCAGGATCAGCGACAGCATCCGCGAACGCTGGGCCCGGGCCTGCCGGATGGCGTAGAACTTCTGCGCATCATCCAGGACCTTTTTCTTGGCCTTCGCGCTGCTGGCCTTGGCCGCGTTGGCGGCCGCCATGCGCCGGTCCATGGCGGCAAGCAGCTGCTTGGCGTTGTGGAAGTCGCCGGTCCACAGCATGGCCGTGCCGCGGGCCGCGTGGCGCATGGCCGCATCCGCGCTCAAGCGGTCATCGGCCACCACGATGTGTGCTGGTGCCCGGCGGGAATTGGCGGACAGCCAGATGGCTGTGGTGCTGGTTCCTTCGTGGTCCCAGGAAACGGTCACAGGGGCGGTGGCGGAATGGGAAGCGATGGGATAGCCCTGTCGATCAGCGTTGCTCAAGCGCATGGCAACCGCGCATGAGCTGTTCTGTTGCGAGGGGCTGGAGTTCCAATTCTACCGGTCCCGGCCAGGCTAGCTGGGCCGGTGCCTGGCGCCCAGCTGTTCGAGGATCCTTATCACTGGAATCGAGCTGTCCGTTTCGGCTGCCAGCTGCCGGGCAATTCGCCGGGCGCCATCGGCCAAGTCCTCATTGGCCAGGACTCCGGTAATCGAGGACGCGAGCCGCTGCGCAGTCAAGTGCTTGTAGGCAATGGGCTCGGCAGCCGCGCCGAGCCGGTGGATGCGCTGGGCCCAGAACGGCTGGTCGGTGAAGACCGGAACCGGAACTGCGGGGACGCCAGCCCGCAGGCCAGCGGCCGTGGTGCCGGCCCCGGCATGGTGCACGACGGCCGCCATCTGCGGAAACAGCCAGTGGTGGGGTACCGCGCCGATGCCCAGGATGCCGGGTTCGTCGATTTCCGGTTCCCCTTGCACGATAGTCCGTCTTCCGGTGCGCCGGGCAACATCCGTGATGAAGTCTGGTTCCAGCGCCTGTGTGCTGCCGAAGCCAATGAAGACTGGCGCCGGCCCCTCGTCGATGAAGTCGAGCAGCCTCTGCGACGGTGTCCATGCCGGATCGGCTGGCGGCCACCAGTACCCGCAATTGACGATCCCCTCATGCCAATCAGCGGACCGGGGAACGATAACTGAACTGAAGCCGTGGAGAATGGGACTCCGGTGCTGGCGGCGAAGGCGTTCGGAGGCAATACGGCTGCGCGCGGGCAATCCCAGGGATTCGCGTACCCGCTTTGCTGGGAGGTCGTAGGGCGCCTTGGAAGCGGCGAAGAGCTGGCCGAGCAGCTTGTTGCCCAGTGGCCCGAAGCTGCGCGATGCACCCAAAGCCATGGGCGAGTACGCTGCACTGGGTTCAATGGGTTGCAGGTGCGCGCCGATCGCGGGGATGCCCATGGCCTCGGCCACGTCGTAGGCATAGGGTGCTACCGCATTGGTCATGATGATATCGGCACCTCGCTCGGCTGCGGCCATCGTTCCGGTAGCTGCCAGTTCGAAATAGTCCCGGAGCTCCCGGAGGTACCGGCGCAGATCCTTGGGGCTGGCCTTAGCGCCCGGAGCTGCCGGCTTGACCAAGGCGCCCATGTCGCCGGGGAGCTCCCGGAATCGGCAGCCTGCGGAAACGGCAAGGTCCTTGTATGCCGGGTTTGCCGCAATGGATACATCGAAACCATGGAGCGCCAGCTTCTGGCCGAGGCCGGCCATCGGCGCGACATCGCCTCGTGTTCCCGGTGCGATCATCAGCAAGCGCATGGTTCCTCCTGTAGAGTTAAATGCGAACAGTGTTCGCGGTTAACTATACAGCCAGAGCACGGCGCGCGACGCGCCCTGCGGGAAAGGACGAGCGATGACCGGCAACCAGCCTCGCACCGGGCCCAGGCCCCGGCACTCCCGGGACAAGATCGCCCAGGCGGCGATCGCGCTGGCCGATGAAGAAGGCATGGGAGCGGTATCCATCAGAGCCGTAGCTGCAAAGATCGGAGCAGGAGCCGCCTCCCTGTACCGTTACGTTGAATCCCATGAGGAGCTCACCGGCCTCATGGTTGAGCAGATCAGCGCGGAATATGAACTGGAATCGCTGGCCGGTTCGGCTGCCCAGCAGCTGCTCGGCCTGGCCACCCAGGGCCTGCAGATCATGCGCAGGCATCCTTGGGCGCCCTCGCTGGCCATGGGCAAGTCGTCCATGGGGTCGAACGCCTTGGCCTACCTGGAACGTGGATTAGCGGCCCTGGAAGGCAGCGGGCTGGAGGCAGGGGCCAAGCTGCATTGCCTGGCGATGCTCAACGCCATCACCGCAGCATTTGCGCTCAATGAGCAAAGCCAGCAGCGGCCCGAAGACCCGGCGGCGCTGTTCGCCCAGCTGGAAACAGGCCGCTACCCCCACCTGTCGGTCGCGCTGGGCCAAGCGGCAAGGCCCGTGGACCAGCAAGAGGCCTTCGAGAACGCGATCCTGAACTATCTGCGTGGAGCCGGCGTTATTCCCGACTAGCCAGAGGCCATTCTTTGACATCTTCTAGGTGGTGCGGGAGCAATATGGAAACATGAATCCATAGCATCATCGCCTAGAACCAGGAGCTGAAATGCCCGCGCCCAGCGAAGCAAGCATGAAAGAAATCCACGAGCTCATCGCCGTGGACACCACTAGCCGCGACAGCAACCTTGCGCTGATCGGGAATGTCGTGAAGAAGCTGGACGCCTATGGCATCAGCTCCCAGCTGATCCACAACGAAGAGGGCACCAAGGCCAACCTGCTGGCCACCATCCCCGCCGCCGATGGAACCCGCACCGGCGGCATTGTGCTTTCCGGGCACACCGACGTGGTGCCAGTGGACGGGCAGAAATGGAGCAGCGATCCATTCGATGCCCAGGTGCGCGCAGACAAGCTCTATGGCCGCGGCACCTGCGACATGAAGGGCTTCCTCGGGGTGATCCTGGCCAAGCTGGATCGGTTCACCGGCGCAGAACTTGCCGAACCAATCCACCTGGCGCTGTCCTATGACGAAGAAGTCGGCTGCGTCGGCGCGGTGTCCCTGGTGCAGAGAATTGTTGACGAGAAACTGGCGCCTCGCGGATGCTTCGTGGGGGAGCCATCGAGCATGCGGGCGATCCGCGGCCACAAGTCGATGAACGTTTTCCGCGCCGAATTCAACGGCGTCGCAGCGCACTCCTCGCTGCCTTCCGAGGGGGTCAACGCAATTTCCTATGCGCTGCGCTTCGCGAATTTCGTCGAGGAGGTTTCGACCGAGCTGCGCAACCATGGCCCGCGCGATGAAGCATTCATCGAACCGACCACCACCATGAACGTGAACAAGTTCGACGGCGGCATCGCGGTGAACACCATTCCCTCGCAGGCGGTGGTGTTCTTCGAGTACCGCTCGCTCGCGGTGGTGGACCGCGAGGCGCTGACCGCGCGCTTGCGCGAAGAAGCGGCCAAGCTGGAAGCCCAGATGCGCGAGCAGAACCCGAGCTGCTCCGTGGAGTTCTCCCAGCAGGCGGGCGCTCCGGGACTGGATACCGCTGCGGAGGAAGGGATTGTGTCCTTCGCGGCCGCCTGCGGCGCCATTGCCACCGATGAAAAGGTCACCTATGGCACGGAGGCCGGGCTGTTCGCCGCGGCCGGCATCCCCACCGTGGTGTGCGGTCCTGGCGATATCGCCCAGGCCCACGCTCCGGACGAATACATCGAGCTGGAGCAGATCGTGGCGTGCGAGAACTTCATCGATTCGCTGATTGCGCAGGTCAGCTCGTGAGCGCAGAGGTGAAGGCGACACCCGAACAGATCGTCAAAGCCCGCAAGGCGGTCATTTCCAGTTCCATTGGCGCGGCGCTGGAATGGTTCGACATCATTGTCTATGCCACCTTCGCGACCACCATTGCAAAGGTGTTCTATCCGGAATCGGACGGCACGTTCGCGCTGATTCTCACCTTCGCCACCTTCGCGATTTCCTACCTGATACGCCCCCTGGGCGGCATGGTGCTGGGCAGCTACGCCGACCGCAAGGGACGCAAGAACGCGCTGACGCTCACGCTGGGCCTGATGATGCTCGGTACGCTGATCATGGCCGTGGCGCCGCCCTATGAGGTGGCGGGCGTAGCCGGTGCCTTGATCATCCTGCTCTCGCGCATGATCCAGGGCTTCTCTGCCGGTGGCGAGTTCGGCACGGCCACTGCATTCCTGATCGAAACCGCACCGCACAAGAAGGCGTTCTACTCTTCGTGGCAGGTCGCCAGCCAGGGTGCATCCATGCTGCTGGCTTCTGCCTTCGGCTACTTCCTGACCACCGGCCTGAGCCCGGAAGCCCTGGAGAGCTGGGGCTGGCGCGTGCCGTTCTTCGTTGGCCTGCTGATCGGGCCGGTAGGCCTGTACATCCGCGCCAAGCTGGATGAAACCGACGAGTTCGTTTCCGCCGCCAAGGAGAAATCGCCACTGGGCACGCTGTTCACCCAGCACTACGGCCGCCTGCTGGCCGCAGCGGCAACCATTGGCGTGGCCACGATTTCGGTGTACATGATCCTGTACATGCCGACCTTCGCTGTCACGAACCTGAAGATCCCTGCCGACGCGGCCTTCCTGGGCGGCATCTCGGCGGGCATCATCACATTGTGCGGCGTCCCGCTGGTGGGCCATCTGGCCGACCGCATTGGCCCGGCCCGGGTGATGACCTACGCAGCGGTCGCAGCGTTCGTGCTGGCCTACCCGTTGTTCAAGCTGATGACCTCGAACCCGAGCGTAATCGTGATGGTGATCGTGATCGCGGTTCTCGGCGTGATCATGTCCTTCTACTTCGGTCCGCTGCCGGCGTTGCTCTCCAACCTCTTCCCGGCTGCCATCCGTGGTTCGGGCCTGTCGGTGGCCTACAACGTGGGCGTGACCCTATTGGGCGGAATCGCCCCGCTGGTACTGACTTGGCTGCTGGACCTGACCGGGTCGCTGGATGCACCGAGCCTGTACTACATGGCAATTGCCGTGATTTCGCTGATCGGCCTCGTGGTCGTGCGAAAGCGCTACGGCCAGCGCTAGTCCAGCCCCGGATTCAGCCAAAGATCGCCGCAAGCTTCCTCGTGGAGCTTGCGGCGATCTCTTTTTCCAGCGGGTTCGCGCGCTTACAGGGCCACCAGAAGCACAGCCGTCCAGTGGCACAGGAAGGCCATGACGGTGCAGGCATGGAAGAGCTCGTGGAATCCGAAAACGCTCGGCAGCGGATTTGGCCGTTTGGTGGCGTAGAAAACCGCGCCGATCGTATAGGCCAAGCCGCCAGCGAGAATCAGGATCATCACCGCGGGGTTCGCGGCCCAGAACGCTGGCAACTGCATCAATGCGCCCCACCCGAGCAGGATGTAGAGGCTGACTCCAACCCAGCGGGGTGCCGCGGGCCAGAATGACTTGATGGCAATTCCGGCCAGTGCACCGGCCCAGATGACGGACAGCACGATGATCGCCTGCGGACCGGGCAAGGTCAAGGCTGCTACCGGAGTGTAGGTGCCGGCAATGAGCAGGAAGATGTTCGCATGGTCGGCCCGGCGGAAGAGCCCCATCACCTTGTCGGTCCAGTTGCCACGATGGTAAAGCGCCGAGGTGCCGAAGAGCAGGATCGAGCAGAGCGCGAAGACCGCGGTGGTCCATTCCGCCAAGCGTCCGTTGGCCAGTACGACCAGCACCAGGCTCATGATGATAATGCCCGGGGTGGACCAGGCGTGGATCAGCCCGCGCCAGCGAGTGCGCTCGGTGCCGATGTGCGCGAAGGTTCGCCCGGCTCGGCCTTTGCCTGCAGATGGTAGCGGTGCGGTAGCCATGGGTCTCCTTAACGTCGTGCGCGGGCACTGGGCCCATCATCGAACTATACGATAATCGGCTGTCAGCGTGCTGTGGGGTCATCGCGATTAATCCCGATTAGGATTCGAATATGGCAGATGACCAAGAAATCACCGACCACCTGAAGACTATTGCTCAACTCAATGAGCCCGGAGAAGTGCTGGCCAATGATTCACCGTTCATCTCCGTGCGCAACCCTGACTGGTTCGAAGAAGTGGCCCCGGGCTCGTGGAAGGCGATCGGGGAACGCGACCAGTTGCATCGGCGGCTGATCGACCAGGAACTGCGGGCATCGGGCAGCGCCAAAGCGCAGCGCCAAGCTGTTGTGCTTGCCGGAGCTCCGGGAGCCGGCAAGAGCAGCCTGCTGCGCGAACTGCTTGGCGGTCATGAAGATGACTATGTGGTGATCGATGCCGATGAATTCAAGGCGCATCTGATGCGCGAAGCGCAAGAAGACGGAACCTACGAAGGATTTTTCAAGCCTCGGGAAGTCAAAGAGCGCGAGCAGCGCGGTGAGCAGTTCTTCCCGATGGACATGGCGAGCCTGGTGCATGAGGAATCTTCCATGCTCAGCGAGAACCTGCGTGCCGCATGCTTCGAGCAAGGGCTGAATGTCGTCATTGACAAGGTCCTTGCGTCCGAGGATTCAGCGCAGAAGCTGGCAGCTCAACTGCAGGAGGCCGGATACGAGATTCAGATCGTGGAGGCGTATGCGCCGCAGGATGTCTCGGAAGAACGGATCGTTGAACGCTGGGAAAAGCAGCAGGAAGCTTCCCTGGATGGCGACGACAACCTTGGTGCACGCTGGGTTCCCGAGGGATTTACCGATATGGTCTTCGACGCCCCGGGCCAGCGGTCCCGGCCAGCCGCCGTGGCCCAGATGTTCGCACGCAACTGCCCCGCGGTACTCAGCTTCAAGGTGTTCCATACCGCGCTTGGGGAAGCCGCGGACACTGAGGGGAGCCTTCTGCTTTTCGAATTGCGCAGGGAATCCGTGGGCTCTGAGCTGCTGCGGGTGAAGTAGCCAAGAAAAAAGAAGAACCCGCCGAGCAGCAGTTGGTACTGCTGCTCGGCGGGAATTCAAGATCCGCAGGACAATGGTCCCTCGGGAGGTGCGTTATGCCCGTCGTTTGGTGATGAAGCCCCAAATGACCAGGACGATCAGGGCGCCACCGATGGCAAGAAGCCAACTTGAGATCGAGAAGAACTCATCCACGCCCTCACCGAAGATAGCACTTCCGATCCAGCCTCCGAGTAGGGCGCCTACGACGCCGAGAATCAGGGTAGCGATCCAGCCGCCACCTTGCTTGCCGGGCAGAATGGCCTTTGCGATCGCTCCGGCAATCAAGCCCAAAACTATCCATCCAATGAATCCCATGATTCGCTCCAATGGTCAGACTGTGCAGTGGTCGGGTTCGATCCACTTAAAAACCGAGAGTACATGGCATTGAGCTGGGGTTCTACAACGACCTCGAAGAAATTCAGCATTTTCAAAGGCTAGGTTCAAGCCATGCTTGAACCTCGGGCCAATTGATCCGGGAATTCCCCATCTGGCCACATGTTTTGCAGAATCTTCCTGGTGAACCAGGTGCAACCTGTTGACAGCGTCCGCTGACGCTCCTACTCTAGTTAAATCATACTTTATGACTTTGGCTACAACATAAGTCATATATTAGGTTCACGTACGACGGAGTAAATGGATGAGTGAACAGGTCCCGCCCCTCGTTGTAATGGGTGTCTCGGGCAGCGGCAAGACCACCATCGGAAAGATGCTGGCTGATCAGCTGCATCATGAATTCATTGATGGCGACAACCTGCACCCCAAGGCCAACAAGGAAAAAATGGCCGGCGGACAGTCTCTGGATGACGCTGACCGCGAGCCGTGGCTGCAGCTGATCGGCGCCAAACTGGCCGAAAGCAATCGGCACCAAGCGCCGCTGGTTATTGCCTGTTCTGCACTCAAGCGAAGCTACCGGGATCTCATCCTCAGCTTGGAGCCAGCGACGATCTTCGTCCACCTCACCGGTGTTCCGACCCTGATTCGCGATCGGATGAACGCGCGCTCGCACGAGTACATGCCCACCAGCCTGCTCGACAGCCAGCTGGCCACGCTGGAGGCCCCAGATGCGGACGAGCCAGTGCTCAGCGCGGATATTGCCGATAGCCCCGAGGACATCGTTCGACAGCTGATCGCTAAACTGTCCTAGCGCAGTGCGCTGGCAGCAATCCACAGACCACCCATGGCATGAAGCCCCCCCATTGATCAAGGAAGACAATGACAACTGAGCTTGAACTGAACTGGACGTTAAGTACGCCCGGGCTCCTGATGCTGGCGGTCGGTGCGGTAGCGCTGCTGCTGGTGCTGATTATCCGCTTCCGCGTCCACGCGTTCCTCGCACTGGTGCTCACCAGCTTGCTGACCGCGGTCGCCTCCGGCATCCCTGCTGAATCGGTCATTACCACGCTGACCAGCGGCTTCGGATCCACCTTGGCCAGTGTGGCCTTGCTGGTCGGCCTTGGCGCAATGCTCGGACGCATGCTGGAAACCAGTGGCGGCGCCGATGTGATGACCAGCTGGCTGATCTCCAAGTTCGGCGAGAAGCGCGCACCGCTGGCGTTGTCGGTTGCGTCGCTGCTCTTCGGCTTCCCGATCTTCTTCGATGCCGGGCTGGTAGTCATGCTGCCGATCATCTTCACCGTGGCCCGCCGCTTGGGCGGCTCGCTGCTGCTCTACGCCATCCCATCGGCCACCGCATTCTCGGTGATGCACGTCTTCGTTCCGCCGCACCCGGGCCCAGTGGCCGCCTCCGGCCTGCTGGAAGCCAATGTCGGGCTCGTGCTGGTGCTCGGCCTGGTCGTCGCGATTCCAACGTGGTTCGTTGCGGGCCATCTCTTTGGAAAGTTTGTCGGCAAGAAGTTCAACATCCCGGTACCGAATATCCTGGATGCCGCACTGGGCAACGGCGCATCGAAGGACGAGTTCAAGTCCTCTCCTTCCGTGGGCACGGTGTTCAGCCTGCTGCTGCTCCCGCTGCTGCTGATCTTCATGAACACGGGTCTGAACATGCTCGGCTCCGCCGGCGTCGTGGACCCGGAAACCTCCTGGGTGCGCTGGCTGCGCCTGCTGGGTGAAACTCCGGTGGCCCTGCTGATCACCGTGCTGCTGGGAATGTTCCTTCTGGGCTTCCGCAAGGGCAAGGACAAGACCCTGACCGAGACCATCGTGGACTCCGCGCTGGGCCCGGTCTGCTCGATCATCCTGATCACCGGTGCTGGTGGCATGTTCGGCGGAGTGCTGCGTGCCAGCGGCATCGGCAACGCCATTGCCACCTCGCTTGAATCGGTGGGCATGCCGCTGATTGTCGCCGGCTTCCTGATCGCGGCCATCGTCCGACTGGCCCAGGGCTCGGCAACAGTAGCGCTGACCACCGCGGCCGCCATCGTCCAGCCGGCGGTGCTGGCGGATGCCTCGCTGACCGCTTTCCAGGTCGCCGCCATGGTGCTGGCGCTGGCAGCAGGCTCGGTCTTCGCCGGCCACGTCAACGACTCCGGCTTCTGGCTGATCTCGCGCTTCCTGGACATCGATGTGCCAACCACCTTGAAGGTCTGGACCGTTGGCCAGGCGCTGGTATCGGTGGTCGGCTTCGCCTGCGTCATGGTGCTCTACGGCCTGGCGACCGCGCTGGCCTAAAAAGGGGCAGCGAGAAGGACAAAAAATCCGCCGGGGCAGCGATGCAGATCGCTGCCCCGGCGGATTCGCATTTAACAAGGGAACGCCGGGTTACTGGGAGCTCTTGGCCGGGTCCACGAACAAGCGCGGCGCGCCGTCCCAGAGGCTGCAGATCTCGTTGTGCGTCCGGCGCATGATGCTTTCCATGTTCTTCCGCGCGCTGGCGGAGTCCGAATTGGAGATGGCATCGGCGACCGACTGGTGCCAGAGCAACGCTTCCTCGTGCGGGCGTTCAGGCATCAGGCCCAATTCGGTACGACCGCGCAAAATCGCACCGATCGGGGTGGAGAGGTTCGCAAACATCTCATTGCCGGAGGCGGCCAGCACCACAGCGTGGAATCGGACATCCAGTTCCAGGAAACGTCGCAAATCGCCTTGGCGCCCGTAATGGTTCATCTGCGCCGAGAGCATCATCAGCTCCTTGCGCATCGCTTCGGGGGCGAACTCGGCCGCCAGTTCCGCGGCCATCGGCTCTACGGAAATGCGCAGCTCGGTCAGCGAGCGCAGCTGTGCGCCCTTCTGGTCGCTGGCCAGCCGCCAGCGGATGACATGATCGTCGTAGGGGTTCCAGCGCTCCGCTCCCAGCACGCGGATGCCCACGCGCTTGGTGCTGGTGACTAAGCCGCATTGGGCCAGAACGCGGATCGCTTCACGGATCACCGAACGCGAGACCTGGAGCTTCTGCTCGAGGTCGGCGGCGAGGATAATGGAGCCGCGCGGAATTTGCCCGCTGATAATGCGAGAGCCGAGGTGCTCAACCACATGAGCGTGCAGACTAGTTGCCATGGGGTCAGTTTAGCCAATGACTTGCGCCAAATCAGACTATGGCGAGTCGATCCGCGAAATAAATATGCTTTAATTTACGCGATCCTCTGTAAAACACGGGCGTCGCCCTTGTAGGATGAAAAGGTCACGTGGCCGTGAACAGGGATCGTGACTCATCCGGTCTCTGCTTGGCGGTTCAACTCCCCGTAATCGATGGAGACTTATTTTTATGCCTGCACAGATTGGTGTCACAGGTCTGGCCGTCATGGGCGCAAACCTTGCCCGTAACTTCGCTCGCAACGGATACACCGTCGCCCTGCACAACCGCTCGGTCGGCAAGACCGATGCGCTGCTTGAAGCACATGGCGATGAGGGCGATTTCATTCGCACCGAAAGCCTGGAAGAGCTGGTAGCAAACCTCGAAACCCCGCGCCGCGTGCTGATCATGGTCAAAGCCGGTGGTCCAGTGGACTCGGTCATCGACCAGCTGGTGCCGCTGCTCGAAGAGGGCGACGTGGTCATCGACGCCGGCAACTCGCACTACACCGACACCCGCCGCCGCGAAGCTGCCCTGGCTGAAAAGGGCCTGCACTTCGTGGGCATCGGCGTTTCCGGTGGCGAAGAGGGCGCACTGCTCGGCCCATCGATCATGCCCGGCGGTTCCGCTGAATCCTACAAGTCGCTGGGCCCGATGCTGGAGAAGATCTCCGCCAAGGCCGACGACGGCGCACCGTGCTGCGCTTGGATCTCCACCGACGGTGCAGGCCACTTCGTGAAGATGGTCCACAACGGCATCGAATACGCCGACATGCAGGTCATTGGCGAAGCCTACGATCTGATGCGCAGCGCCGCCGGCATCGAGCCAGCCAAGCAGTCGGAGATCTTCAACGAATGGAACCAGGGCGAACTGTCCAGCTTCCTGATCGAGATCACCGCTGAGGTGCTCGGCCACGTCGATGCTTCCACCGGCAAGCCGCTGGTCGACGTTATCCAGGACTCCGCAGGCCAGAAGGGCACCGGCCGCTGGACCGTGCAGTCCGGCCTGGATATGGGCTCGCCTGTTTCGGCCATCGCCGAATCGGTCTTCGCCCGCTCCCTTTCCTCGCAGCGCGATATCCGCGCCGTGGGCCAGATGGTGCTGACCGGCGAAACCGCCGAGGTCACCTTGCCGGAGAACTTCGTCGAGGACGTGCGCCAGGCGCTGTTCGCTTCGAAGCTCGTCTCCTACGCGCAGGGCCTTGACATGCTCACTTCGGCTGCCGGCGAATACAACTGGGACCTGAAGCTCGACGAGATCGCTGGCCTGTGGCGTGAAGGCTGCATTATCCGTGCAGCCCTGCTCAAGGACATCACCGCTGCCTACTCGGCAGGCGACAAGCCTTCGAACCTGCTGTTCGCTCCGGCATTCGCTGAAGCGATCAACAAGGCAGTTCCAGCATGGCGCCGCGTGGTTTCCGTTGCTGTCCAGCTGGGCATCCCTGCACCAGTGTTCTCCTCGTCGCTGGCTTACTACGATGGCCTGCGCCGCGACCGTCTGCCGGCAGCCCTGACCCAGGGCCTGCGCGACTACTTCGGTGCGCACACCTACCGTCGCACCGACAAGGAAGGCACCTTCCACACGCAGTGGAGCGGTGACCGCACCGAAATCGCTGCCGAGGACACCCACTAAACGGCGAGACTTGGCGCTAGCAGCTGCTGGCTGATCCGAAGCCCACCAGTTCAATTCGATTGAACTGGTGGGCTTCTGCCATTTGAGCCCTGATGCACGCTGGCTTGCTTCGCTGGATCTGGCAGCTGTGGGGCGCGATCAGCAGAATGCTGGGTGGGACAGGCGCAGGTTCCGGCCGGTGCCATGCGTTCAGGGGAGTACGGATCCTAGCGGTGCGGAAAATCGGTGCGGCAGCCAAAGGCGGTTGGATTTTCCGTGGCGAGCGCGACGATTAATGCCTGCTGCGTGCGAACTGATCTGCCAAGCATGCGCCGGTGATTGGCTGCGGCCGTCGAAGCGCAGGAGCCGGACTATTTAATCGGATGAAAAGCAGGCGTTCCCGTATCCAGCACGCGGCAGAAAACTCGCTGATTGCAGAACGACCTGCCGCTGGCAGCAGTCGGCGGAGCCCCTGCGCATCGAGCCGGCAGCCCTCCGCGATGCATTCAAAGAATGGATCCGTGGATCAGTGCCTGGCTAGAAGCAATCCGGACAACAGGTGCCCCCGGGGCTTTGCGCCTTAATCCCGGAAAGGAATAGGGGCAGAAGACCGGTCCTAGTCTTCCAGCAAATTCTCGGCGCATTGCAACAAGCGAACAGCTTCGCTGGGGGAGATGCGCACCAGAGCGAAGGCCGCTACCACCAGACCGGTGATGGTGTCGCTCAGCAGGGCGTGGCGCTCGACTGAAAGATCCGGACGAAGGGCATGCAAGCCACGGCCCATGGCTTCATCAAGTTCTTCCCGGTACGCGGAAATGATGGCGGCGATTTCATTCTCTGCTGCAATCGGTGCGCTGGCGGTGTTGATCAGCAGGCACCCATGGGCTGCCGGCAGGGACTCCGGCTTCGCGAAAACGGCAGCAAGCCCACGCAGATAGTCTCCCAATGCCTGTGAAGGTACTGGGTCCTGGAGCAGCGGACGCAACCGCGGGCGGACAATTTCATTAAGGTAGCTGTCTACTGCGGCATCGAACAGGCCGCGCTTGGAGCCGAAGGAGTTGTAGATGCTTGAACGGCTCAGGCCGGTGGCATTTTCAAGTTCGGGAATGGACGTGGCCTCGAAGCCCTTGGACCAGAACACCGAACGGGCGTTCTGGATAGCCGCTTCCTTGTCGAATGCAGATGTACGCGCCATCACACCCACCTCCTCTTTTCGTAACGACCATTCCAGTATATATTGAAATGGTCGTTACAGAATAGTTGCCTTCCCAACACCAAGGACTAGCCATGATCATCGCCGCGCAGATCTTCGCAACCGCCGCTGCCCTGCTCCACATCTACATCTTCTCGATGGAGTCCATCACCTGGACCACTGGAAAAACCCGCGCCTTGTTCAAGACCAGCGAGGCTGAAGCAGAAGCAACGCGCGAAATGGCCTTCAACCAGGGGTTCTACAACCTCTTCTTGGCGGTTGCCGCACTTGCCGGGGTGATTGCCCTGGGCATGGGCCACTTGGCTGTGGGTTCCACGCTGGTCTTCGCCGGAGCCGGCTCCATGCTGGCCGCCGCATTGGTGCTGGCACTGGGGAGCCCGGGCAAAGCCAAGCTGGCCGTCAAGCAGGGGATTTTCCCGCTGCTGTCAGTTGCGCTGCTGGCCCTTGGCCTGGCGCTGGGCAACTAGAACGACACCGAGAGTTTCCAATATCACCGAGAATTGAAAGAACTGGTAACCATGACTGAAGCAACCAGCACGCAGATCCTGCTCGCCTCCCGTCCGTCCGGTTGGCCAACGCAGGAGAACTTCACCGTCCAGACCGTTGAGTTGCCGGAGCTGAAGACCGGTGAAATCCGGGTGCGCAACGAGTTCATTTCCGTGGACCCGTACATGCGCGGACGCATGAATGACACCCGTTCCTACATCCCGCCATTCAAGATTGGCGAGCAGATCCTCGGCGGCGCAATTGGCCGTGTCATCGAGACAGCGGACCAAGCGTTCCCGGCAGGCACCTTGGTCCAGCATCAGCTGGGCTGGTCTGACACCGTGCAGGATGACTCTGCGAACTTCAAGCCGGCACCTGATCTGCCCGGCGTTTCCTCGTCGCTGCGCCTGCACATCTTGGGCATGACCGGCTTGACCGCCTATGTAGGCCTGAGCGCAGTCGCCAATCTTGCCGAGGGCGAGACCGTCTTCGTCTCCGGCGCTGCAGGTGCCGTGGGCACGGCTGCCGGGCAGATCGCCAAGCTCATGGGTGCCAAGCGCGTCATCGGCTCGGCTGGCAGCGCAGAGAAGGTTGAACTGCTGACCAGCAAGTACGGCTACGATGCCGCCTTCAACTACAAGGATGGAGATGTCCGCGGGCAACTGGCCGCCGCAGCCCCGGAAGGCATCGATGTCTTCTTCGACAACGTGGGCGGGGACCACCTCGAAGCCGCCCTGGCAGCGTTCAACGATTCCGGTCGTGCTGCCCTGTGCGGCGCTATCGCCAGCTACAACACCACCGAGTCGACTCCGGGCCCGAAGAACATGGCCAACTTGATCACCCGCGGCCTGAAACTGCAGGGATTCACCCTCTCCAGCTACCTTGACCTCGCCCCGGAGTTCGGCGAGCGCATGGGCAAGTGGTTCTCCGAAGGCAAGATCGCCTACGACGAGACGATCGTTGACGGCATTGAGAATACCGTGGACGCCTTCCTTGGCATGATGCGTGGTGCGAACACCGGCAAGATGCTGGTGCGCATCTAATTCCGCCGACCCGAAGACTGCTCCGGCCCGACCCCCGATTCAGGGGCTAGGACCGGAGCAGGACCGGTTAAGGTGGTGGCTGGGGCGCGGGGCGGGGAATCCTGCTCTCGCTCGATGCTGGATACCCGCCAGGCAATGGTCGCTGTGCGTGTAGTACCCCATTGCCCGGCGGATGTCCCTTGGCATCACCGAGCAGAACGTCGGTACCTCGATGCTCGACTGGCTGCAAGGCCTCGGCGAGCTGCCCGAAGCCCGGGACAAATTGCGCCAACTCAGCTCCACGGGAATCCGTGCGACCCCCGATCCTGGCCCCGAATACGGCACGCTGATTCGCCAGGCGCAGCTGGTGCTGCAGATCGACGCGAAACTGGGTCGTGGGAGCGACCCGAAGATCGTCGGGATCTCTCCGCTTGCTAGCTACCGGATCATTCGTGCGTCGGTAATTTTCGGAGCAGCCGGGTCGTCCTCGCTCACGCCGTCGAAGGCGAATCCGTTGCGTTCGTAGAATCGGATGGCACGCGGATTCTGGGCCGCCACCCAGAGCACGGCCGGCTCATTGCCAAGGACTGCATCCAGCAGCGCCTGCCCTGTTCCGTCGCCATGGAAGTCTTCCAGCACATACAGGTTGTACAGCTGGCGAGAGACGTGCTCCGGTATCCCGTCGGTATTGCCGGTGGGAGGTGCGCTGAGGGCGAACCCGACAAGCTTCCCGTCCTCACTTTCCGCCACCGAAATCCTGAAGAGCGGATTCGGGTCATCCAGGACCCGAGTCCACATGCCCAGCCGCTGCTCACTGTGGGCAGGGTCGAAGAATCCATCCGGCAGCAGCTGCGTGTAGGTTTCTTTCCAGCATTCGACATGCAGCCTGGCAAGCTCCTGCGCGTCGGCAGGCAGCGGATTCCTGAGGTTCTGGGCCATGGCTATCCCTCGATGTAGTCGGACAGATGAACTCCGGTCAGGGTGCCGGAGGCGGCAAGGTCAGCCGGGGTCCCTTCGAAGACAATGCTTCCTCCTTCGTGCCCTGCCCCGGGACCCAAGTCAATGACCCAGTCGCAGTGGGCAACCACCGCCAGATGATGCTCGATGACCACGACGGTATTGCCTTCATCGACCATCTCGTCGAGCAGGCGCAGCAAGTTCTGCACATCAGCCATGTGCAATCCTGTGGTTGGCTCGTCAAGGATGTAGGTACCGGCGCCCTGGCCCAAATGGATAGCCAGCTTGATTCGCTGCCGTTCGCCGCCAGAAAGCGTGTTCAGCCGCTGTCCCAGTTTCAGGTATCCCAGCCCCACCTGATTCAGGCGTTCGAGCACGGCCTTCGCCTTGGGCACTTTGAGCTGCTCCAGCGCTTCTTCCATGCTCAAGTCCAGGACTTCGGCAATGTTCAACCCATCCAGGGTGTATTCCAGCACATCAGCGGTGAATCGCTTGCCGCCGCACTGCTCGCACGGCAAGGCCACCCCGGCCATTGAAGCCAAATCCGTATAGGTGTATCCGACACCGTTGCACCCCGGGCACGCTCCGGCCGAATTGGCGCTGAACAGGGCAGGCTTCACGCCGTTGGCTTTCGCAAATGCCGCACGGATCGGATCCATGATCCCGGTATAGGTGGCCGGGTTCGAACGCCGGGAGCCCCGGATGGCGGTTTGGTCCACCACCGCCACGTCATCACGTTTGGCGATTGTCGAATGGATCAGCGTGGATTTGCCGGAACCGGCGACACCGGTGATTGCGCACATCACGCCGGTAGGGATATCCACGGAAACATTCTTCAGGTTGTGCAAGGAAGCACCGCGCACTTGCATGGACCCCTGTGCCTCGCGCGGGTTCGCATTGAGCGCAGCACGCGTGGTGAAGTGCTTTCCGGTCAGCGTATCGCTGGACAGCAGGCCGTCCACTGGACCGCTGTAGCAAATGGTGCCGCCATGGGTACCAGCGCCCGGGCCCAAGTCGATCACGTGGTCCGCGATGCCGATGACCTCGGGCTTGTGCTCCACCACCAGCACGGTATTGCCCTTGTCCCGAAGGCCAGCCAACAACCCGTTCATCCGCTGGATGTCATGGGGATGCAATCCAACGGTGGGCTCGTCGAAGACATACGTGACATCACTGAGCGCTGATCCAAGATGCCGGATCATCTTCACGCGCTGGGCTTCGCCGCCCGAAAGGGTCCCCGCCGGACGGTCAAGGGACAGGTAGCCCAACCCCAAATCCACCATGGATTTGAGCACTGCCTTCAAATTGGCTATCAGCGGCGCGGCATCCGGAATCTGGATCTTCTCCAGGGTTTCGAGCAGCTCGGAAACCTGCAGGGCAGTCATGTCCGCGATTCCCAAGGAATTGATCTTCGAAGCGCGAGCGGCCTGGCCGAGTCGTGATCCGGTGCAGGCAGAGCACGGTGCGGTCGTGGAGATGCGTTCGATCCAGGCACGAATATGGGCTTGCTTGATCTCCCTGCCCGAATGGATGTAATTGGACTTGATGCGCGTGACCAAACCGGAGTAGCTCATGTTGGCCCCATTGAGCTTGACCTTGCCTGCTTCCTCGTGGAGCAAGCGGTCCAGCATGGCACTGGGCATGTCACTGAGCTTCATGTCCAGATCTGCTTGCGTGCCGGCAGTCAGTGTCTGCCACAGCCAGGAATCCGGGGCAAAGTTCGGTGCCTTGATGGCTCCCTCGTTCAGCGTCTTGTCCCAATCCAGCAGCTCATCAAGGTCGATGCTCGCCTCGGTGCCGAAACCCTCGCACACCGGGCACGCGCCCTGGCCGAGATTAAACGAGTACGCGCCAGCACCGCCGGCGCTCGGAGTGGAATAACGCGAATACAGAACGCGCAAGAGCGAGTAGGCGTCGGTCGCCGTGCCCACGGTAGAACGCGAATTCGCACCCATGCGTTCCTGGTCGACCACGATGGCCGTGGAGAGATTCTCCAGCACTTCTACATCAGGCCGGGGCATCGAGGGCATGAAGCTCTGGATGAAGGTCGTATACGTTTCATTGATCAGGCGCTGGGACTCTGCGGCAATCGTGCCGAACACCAGGGAGGACTTGCCCGAACCGGAAACACCGGTAAACGCGGTAATGCGTCGTTTTGGAATATCGACGTCAACACCTCGCAAGTTGTTTTCCCGGGCTTGGCGTACTCGAATGGTGTCATGGCTATCGGCAGGGTGCTGGCTCATGCCCCAAGCCTACTGAGAAATGCCCCAACCGACACCTGCCACAGGACAGCGGACTTGCAATCGCTGCCGATTCGCGTGGAGTATCGAACCCATAAGGAATCAGCGACCCCTTGCGAGAACGGAGAAAGCCATGCCGGATAGAACTACGAAACTACTCAAGTTCAGCTCGGTGGCGGCACTGGCCGGCTGCCTTGCGCTCGCCGGTTGCGGCAGCACTGCAGGTGGCACCGCAAGCCAGGAGCCGTCAACTCCTGAAGCCAGCCCGACGCAGTCCGCGTCGCCAACGGCATCCTCTCCCGGGGATGCCGGGGAGTCGGAGCAATCCGAAACTATCGGGGGCCAAGAGCTGGGCAAGCTCCCCTCGAGCGCCACCGGGTATGCAGATGCCCTGGTCGTTGCTTGGGGCAACGGAAATGAAGCCCAGATGCAGCAGCTGGCCACCGTTCAGGTGGTCGACTTGCTCACTGGGCATTCGGCGGCGGGCGGACCGAACTGGTCGCAAACTGGCAGCGATGCCGGAGCCGGGTCAGTCTTCGTGAGCTATGAAAATGCCGATGACGGATCCGTGCTCAACCTCCGCGTGCAAAGCCAGGTAGTGGGCCAGGGCCAGGAACAAGGCGTGGTCGAAGCGAACTTCGAATAATCAATGAATCCAAGCCAAGGCGGGACTGCTTAATGGGGCAGATCCGCCTTGCCGCCGTTAAATCGACGAATATTCAACTCCCGAACTCCCGTTGCACCAGGGATCGAACCTGATTGAGCGTGTTGCGATTTACGGTAGAGAATATTCGGCAGAAGGGCGTATTCTCGTAACACTCAATCCATTCACAGGATTTCGGTGTAACAAAAATTACGTCTATCATGATTGAGGCGTGCGCCACGACACACTTGTGGCCCGTCCAACAGTGCGCTCCGATCCCTAACCGTTTAAAGGACATTCATGAAGCTGCTGAAATCTATCCCACTGCTTGGCTGGGTGCTCGTTGCCATCCTGCTGGGTATTCTGCTTGGCCCGGTTGTGCCGGTGTGGCTAGGAAGCGTATTCCTGACCTACAACTCGATCTTCTCCGGATTCCTTGGGTTCATCGTGCCGTTGATCATCTTCGGCTTGGTGGCACCGGCTATTGCCGAACTCGGCAAGGGCGCAGGAAAGTGGTTGGGCATCACCGCGGTCATCGCCTACACCTCCACCCTGTGCGCGGGACTGCTCGCGTACTTCGTGAGCCGTTGGCTATTCACCAAGTCGCTTTCCGGCGGTGGCGTCGAGGAAGTTGGCGCAGGCGAAGGATCAGGTTTCGAACCGTATATTTCCCTGGTCGGCAGTGCGGGCGAATCGGCAACCGAAATCGTGCTGGAACCGCTGATGGGCGTCATGACTGCACTGGTTCTGGCATTCATGCTGGGCCTGGGCCTGACGGCCTTCCGATCCACCGTGATCTTCCGTGGGACAGTGGAGTTCCGCAGCATTATCGAGATGGTGATCCGCCGTGTGATTGTTCCAGCGTTGCCGCTGTTCATCTTCGGAATCTTCCTGGATCTGTCCGCCGCCGGGGACGCCGTCACCGTGGTGCAGAAGTTCCTCTTCGTCGCCGTGGTCTCCTTCGCGCTGACCCTGGTCGTCCTGCTGGTGCAGTACTCCATCGCTGGGGCGATGAACAAGCGCAACCCGCTGGCTGCACTGTGGGGCATGCGCAATGCCTACTTCACCGCCTTGGGTACCTCATCCTCGGCTGCAACCATTCCGGTGACGCTGGAATCAGCCAAGAAGAATGGTGTGTCCGACACGGTAGCCGGCTTCGTCGTCCCGCTGTGCGCCACCATCCACCTCTCAGGCTCGATGGTCAAGATCACCTGCTTCTCCATCGCAGTGCTCCTGCTGACCGGTGGCGACGTTTCCTTCGGCACCTACTTCCCATTCATCCTGATGCTCGGCGTCATGATGATTGCGGCACCAGGCGTGCCAGGTGGCGCTATCGCCGCCGCTGCCGGACTGCTCGCACAGATGCTGGGCTTCGGCGAGGTCGAAGTCGGCCTGATGTTCGCAGCCTACATTGCCCTGGATAGCTTCGGCACCGCAACCAATGTGACCGGTGACGGCGCGCTGGCCATGATCATGCACAAGCTGACCCGTGGCAAGCTCGGCGCCCAGCCCCAGGATCCTGAGGACGAGGTCGTAGAGCTGGCCGATGGCACCGAAGCTGCGGACCACAAGCTGGCCTAAGCGGCTTCCATCACTCGCAGAGGCATCGATGCCCGGTACCAGACTCGCAATGGTACCGGGCATCGATGTTTTGCTTTGCCGGCAAGGGTCGGGGCCAAAGCGAAAACCCGCCCAGCAGGCGGACCGTGGCCGGTCCGTGTGCTGGGCGGGTTTGTTCCGCGGCAGTGGCAGGAGGAATAGAACTAGATCCACATGGCCGGGTCGATGTACTCGGCCGGGTCTACAGCAGGCTTGCGCTCTTCGGGCCTGCGCGGACGGTTCTGTGCGGGGATTCCGGTGACAATCGAGCCTTCCGGAGCATCCTTGACGACCACGGCGTTCGCGCCGATGGCGGAATCGGCACCGATCACGATCGGGCCGAGCACCTTGGCTCCGGCACCGATGACCACGCGGTCACCGATGGTCGGGTGGCGCTTGACCTTGGCCAGTGAACGGCCGCCGAGGGTCACCCCGTGGTACAGCATGACGTCATCGCCGATTTCGGCAGTCTCGCCAATGACGATGCCCATGCCGTGGTCGATGAAGAAGCGGCGCCCAATGGTGGCGCCGGGATGGATCTCGATCCCGGTCAGGGCGCGGTTCGCCTGGGATAGCAAACGCGCTGGCCACTTCAGCGAGGGGTTCTGCCACATCTTGTGGGCCAACCGGTGCAGCCAGATCGCGTGCAGTCCGGAATACACGAAGAAGTTTTCCGGATCGCTTCGCGCTGCCGGATCGTGCTGGCGTGCGTTGGCCAAATCCTCACGCAGGCGGGAGAAAAAACTCATGAATACTACCTTAGGGGTTGCGGTTCGCTCGGGGACAATCCGCAGATGTCACACAGCAAATCGGCGCGAGCTGCACCGATACAGGTCTCTCTATAGACCCAACAGTGGCTCGCGCCGATTTATTCTGTTTCTGCAAATTTACTTAGCCGCGGATGTCGTCGAAGAGCAGGGTGGAGATGTAGCGTTCACCGAAGTCCGGGATGATCGCAACGATCTGCTTGCCGGCGTTCTCTTCACGCGCGGCGATCTGTACCGCACCCCAAACGGCTGCGCCAGCGGAGATGCCGCCGAGGATGCCTTCCTTGACGCCCAGCGCGCGAGCGGTCGATACCGAATCCTCGATGCTGGCATCAAGGACTTCGTCGTACAGCTCGGTGTCGAGCACCTCGGGGATGAAGTTCGCTCCCAGTCCCTGGATCTTGTGCGGGCCGGGCTTTCCGCCATTGAGGATCGGGGAATCCTTGGGCTCAACGGCCACGATCTTCAGGTTTGGATTCTTTTCCTTCAGGTAGCGGCCTGCACCGGTGATAGTGCCACCGGTACCGATGCCGGCAACCAGGATATCGATCTTGCCTTCGGTATCAGACCAGATCTCCGGACCGGTGGTCTCTGCGTGGACCTGCGGGTTGGCGGTGTTGGCGAACTGCTGCGCCCAGATAGCGTTCTCGGAAGTCGCAACAATTTCCTTGGCCTTCTCCACAGCACCGCGCATGCCGTCGGCGCCCGGGGTCAGTACGATCTCGGCGCCGAAAGCGCGCAGCATCACACGGCGCTCGGTGGACATGGTTTCAGGCATGGTCAAGATGACCTTGTAGCCGCGGGCTGCACCGACCATCGCCAGCGCGATGCCGGTGTTGCCCGAAGTGCCCTCAACGATGGTGCCGCCTGGCTTCAACGCACCAGAGGCCTCGGCTGCATCAACGATGGCCACGCCGATGCGGTCCTTGACGGAGTTCGCCGGGTTGTAGAATTCCAGCTTCACAGCGATGTTCCCTGGCAGGCCCTCGCCGACGCGGTTCAGCTTCACCAGCGGGGTGTTGCCGACGACTTCGGTGACGTTGTTGTAGATCTTGCCCATCTTGTATGCAATCCTTACGTGACTCTATGCGGCCGCAGTTTAGTTGCGGCGAAATAATTGCCGGAATCTGGCGTAACCGCCGGAGACCTATGAGGTTCACAACTAACCCTAGTAGGCCAAAAGCGCGACTAGGCTTCGTTTAGCCATTGAGCGTAATATTTCCTGACTTTCGCGATCTTTGGATCGATAATCACGCGGCAATAGCCGACTTCCTGGTTTTCGGAGTAATAATCCTGATGGATTTGCTCGGCAGGATAGAAATCTTTGGACTCTTCCAGCGTAGTGACGATCGGATTGGGGTATACGCGCGAGAACTTCTCGATGGCGTCCTGGAAGAGGCCGCGCTGCTGGTCATCGAGCGGGAACATCGCCGAGCGGTACTGCGTGCCCACATCGTAGCCTTGGCGGTTCAGCGTGGTGGGGTCGTGCACGGTAAAGAACATGTCCAAGATGACTTCGGCCGGAACCACTTGCGGGTCAAAGATCACGGCGACACCTTCGGCATGGCCAGTGGTGCCGCTGCAGACTTCGCGGTAGGCCGGATCCTTGGTGTGGCCGCCGATGTATCCGGAAATCACGGCGTGGACGCCACGGGTTCGCTGGTACACGGCATCCAAGCACCAGAAGCAGCCGCCGGCTAGTATGAAGGTGCTCAGCTTGGTGTCCTGGACTTCCAGGAACGGGCTGAATTGATGAGGGGACTGAAGGCTGGGAATACTCACACAGTTCACAACGTTGCGGCGTTGCATTCTGTTCCATCCCCATACTCACCGCGTAGGGTGGTGGGTATGCAGAGCAAGGCAGATAACTCGCAAGACCTGGGGAAGAGCAGTGATTCCCTGGACGCCTCGACGCTCAAGCCCGTTACCGGAGAAACACCAGAGCAACCGGTGGAAGACACCTCGGTTCCGCAGACCACCTTGGGTAACGTCCTTGAAGCAGCTGAGGAACTTTGGCCAAAATCATTGGCCGAAGATTGGGATGCCGTTGGCATGGTGACCGGACGTACCAGCCAGCAGATTTCCAAGATCGTGATGGCTGTTGATCCAACGCTGGAGGTGATCGAGGATGCAATCGAGCGTGGGGCCGATCTGCTGATCACTCACCACCCGTTGCTCCTGCGCGGAGTCACCCAGGTTGCCGGCACCAATTTCAAGGGCGAAGCCATTCACCGCCTGATCGAATCCGGAACCGCATTGCTTACGGCGCACACCAATGCCGACAGCGCCATCGGGGGAGTCAACGATGCTCTCGCCGATGCCTTCGGGCTGAAGGACTGCGTGCCGTTGATCGAGTCCAAGGACGGACTGCCAGAAGAAGGCTTGGGACGAGTTGGCTTCTTGGAGAAGCCGATGAAGCTCGAGGATTTCGCTGAACGCGTTTACACCGTGCTCCCAGCGGTGGCTGGCGGTGTACGTGTCGCCGGAGACCGAACGGGCATCATCCGGAAGGTCGCCCTCTGCGGCGGTGCCGGCGATTCCCTGTTTGACGCGGTGCGCTCGCACCAGGCCGATGTCTACGTGACTGCTGATCTGCGCCACCACCCGGCAAGCGAAGCACGCGAAGCTGCCAACGGCGGGTTCCCTTACCTGATCGATGTTTCCCACTTCGCTTCGGAATGGGTCTGGCTGTCGGCTGGTGCCCGCGCCTTGGGCAACGTGCTCAACGATCTTGGGCACACCGTGGAGATCGAGGTTTCCCAAGTGAATTCCGATCCATGGGACTTCGTGCTGACTCCTTAGTCAGTGAATTCCATGCTGCATCATCTGGAAATATGGGTTGAGGATTTGGCAGCCAGCACAGCTTCCCTGGGCTGGCTGCTCACTCGCCTTGGCTATGTGGTGGATTCCCAATGGGCTGACGGCATCAGCTATGCCCGCGACGGATTCTATATAGTCCTGGAATCCGGACCGGATGCCAAAAAGCAACGGCATGACCGCCTGGGTCCCGGGCTGAATCATTTGGCTTTCCATGCTGGCACCAGGCAGGCGGTGGAAACGTTGGCTTCCCAGGCGCTGGATCACGGATTCACCCTGATGTTCCCGGAGCTGCACCCGTACGCCGGGGGACCAAAGCACTACGCGGCGTATTTGGAAGATGCTGCCGGATTCGAGATTGAACTAGTCGCAGCGCTTTGACGAAGCCGCATTAGCCATGCCAGCACCCTTCATCGGCAGAGCACCAGCCGCCTTGGCGACTTGCCCAAGGACGTTAATTCACGGTGGTGAACTGGTGGTCTTCCGGCAACAGGATGTTCAGCGCCAAGCCCTTCTTGTCTTCGACGAGGGACGCTTCCCACTTGGTCTGGACCAGTTCGAGCAATTCTCCAGGGTTTTTCGGTGCGACCGGTTGCTGGACCAGGAAACCGGCGACCTCGCCACGGGTATGCTTGGCAAAGTGCGAGACCACCTTCGGGACCCCATTGCGCATCTGGAAGACGTTGACCGCAACGGTGTTGCCATTGGCCGGCTTGTAGGCGGCCGCATAGGTGCTCGATCGCGCGTCCACGATCAGCTGGTCGCCGGAGACCGCATCCAGCACCGGAGCCAGACGCTTCTTCCACCAGGTGGCCAGCTTGCCCAGCGGCTCGAGCTTGACCGACATCGACAAGCGGTAGGGCGGAATGCGATCGCCAAAACGCACGGCACCCCACAGGGCGGAGACCACGATGATGGATTCATCGGCGCGACGCTGCGCTGCTTCATCCAGGCTTGCGTAGTCCAGGGCCTCGAAGAGCACCCCCGAGTAGATATCGTGCGCCTTGGCTGCGGGCTCGGTGTGCAGATTGATATTCCGCGCTACTTCCTTGGCCAGCGAGGCTCCGACTCCCAGCAGGTCCATGGCATCTTCGCGGGCTGAGACTTCAGCAAGGGCGTCAAGCACCAGCCGGCGTTCCCCGGAAAGCTCCGGAAAAGACAGATCCTCGATTTCGAACGGAGAACCTTCGGCGTGGGCGGTTTTGCCTTCGGAAGGCGGCAACAAAATAAGCACGCGTTCCAGCTTATCGGAGTTCACCTGATCTTCTGCCCAGGGCATGTACCCGCAGCGCAGATCTGGCTAGGCTGAACCCACGACCCAGCAGCGCTTCACGCAGAGCAAGGACAGAGCATGCCCCAGCAGAACTCAAGAGCTAGCCAAACTGCCTCCGGGCAGCACTGCGACTTCGACGTGATCGTGATCGGCGCCGGGCCGGCCGGGGAGAACGCCGCCGACTATGCCACCCGGCAGGGCCTGAAAGCGGCCATCGTCGAATCCGAGCTGGTGGGCGGGGAATGCTCGTACTGGGCATGCATGCCTTCCAAGGCCCTGTTGCGCAGCGGCGATGCGCTGCGCGCGGCACGCCGGGTTCCCGGGGCCCGCGAAGCGGTGACTGGTGCGCTGGATCCCGAGGCGGTGCTCGCGCGGAGGGACGCCTTCACCAGCAACTGGGATGATGCCGGGCAGGAACGGTGGCTGCGTTCGGCCGGCATCGAGTTGATCCGCGGCCGGGCGCAGCTTTCCGGGCGCGGCCTGGTGCAGGTGGCGGATCGCGAGTACTCGGCCCGGGCCGTAGTCCTGGCCACCGGATCCACTCCGGTTCTGCCGGGGATCGAGGGATTGGCTGAAGCCAAGCCGTGGGGCACCCGGGAGGCCACTGCGGCCAAGGCGATCCCGCCAAGGCTGGCCATCATCGGTGGCGGAGTTGCCGGGGTGGAGCTGGCCTTCGCCTTCGCCACCCTCGGGTCCAAGGTCACCATCCTTGCCCGCGGGTCGCTGCTGGGCCGCGAAGAGCCGTTCGCCGGCGAGCTGGTGGCCCAGTCGCTGGCCGAGGCCGGGGTAGTAGTGCACCAGGACACCACGCCGTTGCAGGTCCACCGCGATGAGCACGGGATAGCCGGCCTCCAGCTGCCCGGAGGATCCCTCGTGGAAGCCGAGGAAGTGCTCGTCTCCACCGGGCGGCGGCCGGAGATCGGGAACATGGGACTCGAAGCACTCGGGGTGGACCCGTCCCGGCGGCTGCAGGTCGATGACACGATGCTCGTGGCGGGTACCGACTGGCTCTACGCCGTGGGAGATGCCAGCGGGCGCAGCCCGCTGACCCACCAGGGCAAGTACCAGGCCCGGGCCGCGGGCGAGGCCATTGCCGCGAGGATCAATGGAACCGGGGTTCTCGATGCGCCCTGGGGCAGGCATGCGGCCACGGCGGACCACCATGCGGTGCCGCGCGTGGTCTTCAGCGATCCGCAGATCGCCGCGGTCGGACTCACCGAACGCCAGGCCCGCGACGCCGGTCTGCAGATTTCGGTTATCGAGCACGAGCTGGGTGCGGTGGCCGGGGCGAGCCTGCACGCCGACGGGTATTCCGGGCGGGCCAAGCTGGTGATAGACCAGGCGCGTTCGGTGATCGTCGGCGCCACTTTCGCCGGCCAGGATGCCGCGGAACTGCTGCATGCGGCCACCATTGCGATCGTCGGCGAGGTCAGCCTGGACCGGTTGTGGCATGCGGTCCCCGCCTATCCGACGATCAGCGAAATCTGGTTGCGGCTGTTGGAAGCCGAGCGCTTCGGGTAGCGCCAGTGTGGCCAGTGGCTCACGGTGGTGGTCAGCGTCGGGAAACTCGCGGGGCTAGAATGGTTAATGAATGGGATGGCCAGACGGTCGCGTGGCAAGCAATTGCCCCGAGGAACGTCCGGGCTCCGCAGAACAGGGTGGTGGGTAACGCCCACTCGGGGTAACCCGCAGGCTAGTGCCACAGAAAATAGACCGCCAGGATTTCCTGGTAAGGGTGAAACGGTGGTGTAAGAGACCACCAGCACCCCAAGTGATTGGGGTGGCTAGGTAAACCCCACTCGGAGCAAGGTCAGACAGACTGCGTTATGAGGGCTGTTCGCCCCATGCAGTCGGGTGGACCGCTAGAGGCTGCCGGCAACGGCAGTCGTAGATAGATGACCGTCCCGCTTCGGCGCGACAAAACCCGGCGTATCGACCATCCCATTCACACTCTTCCTTCCTGCGATTGCGCCGGCATCAGCCCTTAGTGCGCTGGTGAGATGATTCACAGTCCCCGATCCTCAGTTTTTCTGCGCACGGTCTAGAATGGATCATGTACTTACGAGGATGATCCTGTTACCTCGTGCCACCGCAAAAGCAATGGTGCTTCCCACGGTGCCAACCGACTTTATGGATCTGCGAGTCGGCTGAATTGGAAGGATTTTCTGTGACCCAGCAGTCTGTCGTTGCCCAGCAAGAATGGAGCGGGCGCGAAGAGCTCGCCGAGGCCATGATCCCACTGATCGGACGTCTGTACCGCAAGAACAATGTGGTGACCTCCGTCTACGGCCGCAAGCTGATCAACCAGTCCGCCATCGACATCATCAAGGCCCACCGCGTAGTGCGCCGCATCGATGGCGAAGAGCTCGACCTGAACGACACCAAGGCCATCCTGGATGCCATCGAGGCCCTGAACGTCGGTTCGGTAGCAGTTGACCTCGGCCGCGTGAACAAGAAGTTCAAGGAATCCGGTTCCGCTGATCTGAACGCTTTCCTGGCCGATGAATTGGGCGAGAAGGTTGGCCAGGCCGGCGCAACCGACGCTGAACCCCAGGACGTTGTCCTCTACGGCTTCGGCCGCATCGGACGCCTGCTGGCCCGCATCCTGATCGAGCGTGGCGGCTACGGCCTGCGCCTGCGCGCCATCGTGGTCCGCAAGGGCTCGGATGACGACATCGTCAAGCGCGCTTCGCTGCTGCGCCGCGACTCGGTGCACGGCCGCTTCGAAGGCTCGATCACGGTCGACGAGGAAAACAGCACGATCCTCGCCAACGGCACCCTGATCAAGGTCATCTACTCGAATGACCCGACCACCGTCGACTACACCGAGCACGGCATCGACAACGCCATCGTGGTGGACAACACCGGCCGCTGGCGCGATGAGGCCGGACTGTCCCAGCACCTGGCCGCCAAGGGCGTTTCCCGCGTGCTGCTGACCGCACCGGGCAAGGGCGATCTGAAGAACATCGTCCACGGCATCAACGATTCGTGGATCACCGCAGAAGACAAGATCGTCACCGCTGCCTCGTGCACCACCAACGCCATCACCCCAGTGCTCAAGGCCCTGAACGACAAGTTCGGTGTCACCCACGGGCACGTCGAGACCGTTCACTCGTTCACCAACGACCAGAACCTGATCGACAACTTCCACAAGGGCGAGCGCCGCGGCCGTTCGGCAGCGCTGAACATGGTGATCACCGAAACCGGTGCCGCCAAGGCAGTGGCCAAGGCCCTGCCGGAGTTCGAAGGCAAGCTGACCGGCAACGCGATCCGCGTACCGACCCCGGATGTCTCCATGGCGATCTTGAACCTGAACCTGGAGAACGGGACCACCAAGGAAGAGCTCAACGCCTACCTGCGTGAAACCTCGCTGACCTCCAGCCTGCACAAGCAGATCGACTACATCGATTCGCCTGAGGTTGTCTCCACCGACTTCGTCGGCTCGCGCCGCGCCGGCATCGTTGACGGCCTGGCCACCATCGTGTCCGGCAAGAACGCTGTCGTCTACGTTTGGTACGACAACGAGTTCGGCTACTCCTGCCAGGTTGTCCGCGTCATCGAATCGATGGCCGGCACCCACCCGGCAGCAGTACCAGCGCTGAAGGCTGAAGCCGTCACCGCCTAGGACCTCGCTGCTTGCAGCTGAAGGGACCATCCCAACGCATTGCGCGCTGGGATGGTCCCTTTTGCTATTCCATCCGGGCGGCACGAAGCCCTCCAAAGGACCTTCCGGGTCCAGGGGGCCAACGAGAACCAGCACCTGGCCAGCACCTCTCCAGCAAAGTCCAGGCAGGTCTCGACCTTTGCGCGCATCCGGGCTTGGAGGTCCGCTTGAGCCTGCGACGCCCCTGCATCAATGGCGGCTGCAGGTGCGCCGCTTCGCGGGCATCTCTGTACCTCCGCACTGCTAGGCTTTAGGCCATCAAGCATTGGATCGAGGTTGGTTAGTGGACAGTACCCGGACGCTGGCGGCGCGCATGGCGAGCCAGCTGCTACTGGAGCCGGCAGAATCCGTACTGCAGGCCGCAGAACGAATGCTCGCGTTCCAGTCCCAGGACTTCGCTGCAGGACGCTACGCGCTGGCTCAGCGCTCCGCAGCGCAAGAATCCCGACAGCAAGTCGATGCGCTCTTCAGCGAAGGACGGCTCGTGCGGTCATGGACCATGCGGGGCACGCTGCATATCTGCTTGGCCGAAGATGCGCGCTGGATGACTCGCGCAACGCGTGAACGCACCTTGCGCTCATCGGCCACACGGATGCGGGGACTGCAGATCGGCACCCAGGACATTGACCAGGCAGCTGGCATCATCAGCGCGCATCTGCAGGAGCACGGGCAAGCCAGCCGCACCGCGCTCTTCAAGGCACTGAACCAGAATGGAATGGAGACCGGCCAGCAGCGAGGACTGGTTATCCTGCAGGTCCTCGTCCTGGACGGGTTGATCTGCCAGGGGCCCATTCCACAAGACGCGAAACTCATCGCGCAGGACTTCGTGCTCGTGGATGAATGGATTGCACGTCACCGGGAACCAGAAGATCCGTTGGCGGAACTCTTGCGCCGCTACCTGCACTCGCATGGGCCAGCTACCCTTCGCGACGCAGCCTGGTACACGGGGCAGACGCTGACCACCACGAGAACCGCCGCGGAAGCACTCGGCGGCTTGCTGTCCAGCGCAGGAAGCGATGAGCGCGGGGAGTGCTACTGGGTCATCGCCGGCAGCCGCGCCCACCGGGAGCTTGAAGCGATGGAGCCCGCCGGGCTGCCACTGCGCCTGCTCGGTCCCTTTGACGAGTACTACCTGGGCTACGCGAATCGCACGCTGGTAGCCGACGAGCAGATGGCTGCGCAGATCCTGCCCGGCAAGAACGGCATGTTCCTGCCCTTCTGGCTAGAACAAGGCAGGGCTTCGAAGGTCTGGAACGCAGAAACAGCGCCCACCGGCAAAATCGGTGCGGCGCTGCATCAGCGGTATCTGGACTTCAAGACTGCCCGGTAGGCGGCAGGAGGCCTAGTGGCCGAATGGATCCTCATCGGTACCCGGCAACCAGGTGTTGCCAGGCACGCCCCAACCCAGAGCCTTCTTGGCCTTCTTCCACTTCTTCTCCCAGCGTGGCTGCAACTTGTCCACGTAGAGGTAGCCATCAAGGTGGTCGTACTCGTGCTGCATGATGCGCGCGAACCAGCCGTGCGCTTCGAAAGAGATCGGATTGCCGAACTCGTCGAAACCCTCCACCTTCGCATAGTCGGCACGCTGCAGCGGGTAGTTCAACCCGGGCACGGACAAGCAGCCCTCGGAGTCGTCATCAGCATCCGCAGGAGCCTGCGACACCTTTGAAAGCGTCAGCTTGGGGTTGATCACTACGCCCCGCTCGGGAGCATCGTCCTGGTCCGCGAAGACGTAGGTGAACATGCGCAGGCCCAAACCGATCTGCGGAGCCGCCAGGCCCACGCCATGCGCTTCATCCATGGTGAGGTGCATATCGGCAACGAGCTCGCGCAAGGCGCCATCAAACTCGGTGACCTCCACCGCACGCTTGTGAAGTACAGGTTCTCCGTAAACAGTGATCTGCCGAATAGGCACGTGATCGGTTCCTTTCAAAAGTGCTTAGAGTGCTCGTCCAATAGTTTCACGCATGATCTCGCTTGTGCCACCGAAGATGGTCAGCAAGCGGGAGGCAGTGAAGAACTGGGCAATCGGGTACTCCATGATGTAGCCATAGCCGCCATGCAGCTGCAATGCCTGATCGGAAAGCTTTTTAGCGCTCTCACTAGCCCAAAGCTTGACCTCGGCAGCCTCGGAAGGATCCAGCTCGCCGTCGTTGAATGCCAGGACGGCCCGGTCCACGAAGCTTTGGGTGACATGCGCCTCAGTCTTCAGGTTAGCCAGTTCGAAACGGGTGTTCTGGTACTCGGTCAGCGCCTGGCCAAAGGTCGAGCGGTTCTTCGCATGTTCCAGCGCCTGCTCGAAGGACGCGGTGCAGATCGCCGAGGCAGCCACGGCAATAGCCAGACGGGCCTGGGGAAGCTGCGCCTTGACATGGGCCAGGCCCTGTCCAGCCTCGCCAACAAGATCTGCAGCTGAGACGCGGACATCGTCGAAGAACAGCTCAGCGGTATCAGAAGCCCGCAGCCCAATCTTGTCGAAGGGGCTGCCGTTGGTGTACCCCTCGGAACGCTCGACCATGAACAGCGAGAATGACTGCTCGCCCGCCCGTCCGCTTTCGCCATCGGTGCGCGCAAGCACCAGAGCGGCATCGCCAAACGCAGCATTGCCGATGAAAGTCTTCTGGCCGCTAATCAGCCAGTCATCGCCATCGCGGACCGCCTTGGTGCGCACCGCGCGCAGGTCAGACCCAGCGCCAGGCTCGGTAAACGCGCAGGAGGTAATGGTGGAGCCATCGACCATGCGTGGAAGCCACTTGGCCTTGAGCTCGGCAGAGCCGTAGGAGAGCAGGTACGGCAGCACCAGGTCGTCGTGCAGGTGGAAGGCCAAGGCTACGGACAGATGCCCCGAACGCACGAGCTGCTCATCAAGCACTACACGGAAGCGGTAATCATCGATGCCCATGCCACCGAACTGCTCAGGCACTGCAAGACCCAGCAGGCCGTTTTCACCGGCAGACTGCCACACCTCGCGGGGGATCTGATGATCCTTTTCCCACTGAGCGTATTTACCGGAAATCTCCCGGGCGTTGAATTCCGTAGCCAGTTCACGGAACTGCTCGTGGTCCTCTTCAAAGAGCGCGCGTTTCACAGGGGGAGTACCTTTCGGTGGATGGAACGAAGGCATAAAGCTCACTGGCTTGCCGAAGTACATCATCCATTATGGTCGCTCAGGCCAATGCGTGCCTATTCGCCAGGGCAAACAACGATTCAAGTCACTAGATAACGCAAAAAGTCTCGAAAAACACGGGGGTAGACCCCAAAACACAACGCATTCGAACATAGTTTCGAATCCGTGTTCCTAGCCACCGAAATATGACTTAACGCCGCATCCGGGCAGCACTGCGCTCGCCGGTAGGTTCGAACTGCCTGTTCAATCGGTCCTGTCGGCGACGAGTCTGCAGCTCGCATCCGCGCGTAATGGCGTTGGCTTCACCGGAGCCAACGATAATTCAGATCGGGCCCCGGGTAGACGAGTGGCTCGTTGTGCAGGGCGGGCAGTGCCAATAGTGCAGCCCTGGACTGTCCCGCGGGTTGCGGATCACTCCACGCGAAATCGACCCGGTTGTCGCTTGATGGAATCTGTTTGTTTCGAGACTGCTGGCAGGGTTGCGTGCGATCGCGTCGAGGCGCCCGACCTGTGCCATGGAAGCGATCTTTTCGGCGTCGGCAGGGTGCCTGGGCATCTGGTGGTTCCATGCGGTGGCCATTGCCGGCGGTGAAGGCGGGTTGGCGGCTAGCGGCGCGATGCTGAACGCCGTGTCGGATTCGCTGGCGGGGACTGGTGGCGAGTGCCTCTGGATTCCAGATGTTCGGTCTGGAATCAACGAGGCCCGGTGCCTTGCTGATTGCGCTTCAAGGCGTCGGAAACGAGAAAAGACCTGGTTCGGAATTTCCATTCCGAACCAGGTCTTTCGATCTGGGGTGAGTAACGGGGTTTGAACCCGCGACCTTCTGGACCACAACCAGACGCTCTACCGACTGAGCTATACCCACCATGTCTACTTCGTTACTAGTCAGAAGCTGTAGTGCTCATGATCTCGTACCGGGCAACGAGAAATACTATACACGTATCCAGGCCGGAAATACCAATTCGCATGGAGCCATTTCCGGGATTGTGACGGGATGCTCATTATTCATGGCCGTGGGGCTGTTGCTCGCCGCTGAACTGCCTCATGAGATGGATCCCCGTGCCGTGATCACGCCTTTGCCAGCAGTACTTGCGGGAAATGCTTTGCTGCAGGTGCAGGGCCCGACGATGCTAGGCATCGACGGTGGAAGCCGATATAGTTCGAGCCACCGTGAAGAATTGATGATGGGGGAATTCTTGGGCATCGACGATCTTCTGGAAGCCTTGAATGCTGGCCAGAGAATTACCGCCGGTTCGCCGCTGCATGCGCTCATGCATAGCACAAGCCAGGACGCGCTGCGCATTTGCGCGGAGCTGAACGACGGCTACCGCAGCCCAGGGCAAGTGCGGGATTTGCTGCGGCAGCTGACCGGAACGAACGTTGACGACTCGGTGGTGCTATTCCCGCCGTTCAACTCGGAGTTTGGCCGCAATATCGATCTGGGGAAAAACGTCTTCATCAATGCTGGCTGCAAATTCCAGGACCAGGGCGGGATCAGGATCGGGGATGAGTGCTTGATCGGGCACAACGTCGTTGTGGCGACACTCAATCACGATCTTGATCCTGCTCGGCGGGCGGATATGATTCCGGCTCCAGTGATCATTGGGCGCAACGTTTGGATTGGCGCGAACGCGACCATACTTTCCGGTGTCACGATCGGCGAGAACGCAGTTGTCGCTGCCGCCGCGGTCGTAACGAAAGACGTCCCTGCCGGCGCTGTTGTGGTTGGCTCGCCAGCCAGGGTGGTGCGCACGGTCTAATTCTGCGGCTCGTCAGCTGAGCGGCGGCGTTGCCAGGCGTGCGGGTAAAGCAAAAGACTCGATCCGGAACGTTCGTTCTGGATCGAGTCTTTGTCTCTGGGGTGAGTAACGGGGTTTGAACCCGCGACCTTCTGGACCACAACCAGACGCTCTACCGACTGAGCTATACCCACCATGTTTGCTTCGTTACTAGTCAGAACGCTTTTGCGAACCAATTCCGTATCTGGCAACGAGAAATACTATACACACAATTCCGCGCTTGATGCCAATCGGAAGGCCCCTGGGGCACTGTGCAGTGCATCACCAATGCGCCGGGGCCTTCGTTTAGCGGTTAGCCGGCGCTTTCGGTGATCCCGGCGGCGATCTTCCTGGCCTCATCGGAGGTTGGTCCCGGCGCCGGCACCATGATGGCGTCGCGGTAGTAGCGAAGCTCGTTGATCGAATCCTGGATGTCGCCCAGTGCGCGATGGTTGCCGGTCTTGGCTGGAGCGCCGTAGTGCGCCTTCGGGAACCAGCGGCGGCTCAGCTCCTTCAAGGTCGACACGTCGATAATGCGGTAGTGCAGGTGCTCAATGACCTCGGGCATATCGCGTGCCAAGAAGTTCTTGTCGGTGCCCACCGAGTTGCCGCCCAGCAACGCCTTGTTCGGCTCCGGAACGTGCTTCTTGATGTAGTCGACCACCAGGCGCTGGGCTTCCTCCATGGAAATGCCGTTCTCCAGCTCGGGCAGCAGGCCGCTAACCACATGCATATTGCGAACGAAATCATCCATCTGCGCCAGAGCTGCCGGCTCGGGCTTGATGACTACCTGGATGCCCTCGTCGACGATCTCCAGATCGGAGTCGGTAATGAGCACTGCTACTTCGATCAATGCGTCGTTAACCAGATCCAAGCCGGTCATTTCGCAATCGATCCATACAATTTTTTCTGAGTTACTAGCCACGTAACCAATCTACACTTCAAGCAGCGCTGTGGGGGAGCGCACCCTCGTCGCACGGCGGAAGGACAGTGTTTCAACCGGCCTGGACGCGTGCTCGATGCTAAAATCGTCTGAGATTTCCGGCTGTTGAATTGCCTGCTTGCAAGGGCGCGGCACATGCGACGCTGGCTTAATTACTCTCGAACTCATGTCCGTTACAGCCCGAGGTGTCAGTGTGTCAGCCAGCAAGCCAGCAGCAGTGAGCTCCCCGCCCTACGCTGGAGTGAATAGGACCCTTCTCAGCGGCGTCATCGGTTCCTCCCTGATCCTTTTCGGATCCTTCGGTACCGGGTGGCTGGCCAGCGTATCCCCGCTGAACCGCGACCCGTTCTTCATCATGCTGCGCACCGAACCCGCTGGCGTGATCGCCTGCGTGATCCTGCTGGCCCTGGGTTGCTGGGTCCTCTTCCGTTCCTGGTGGCGCCTGGGCCAGAAGCTCAAGGGCTGGGGCGAGGGTTCGCTGAAGGTGGTCCGCCGTGCGGTCTGGCTGTGGAGCATCCCGATGTTCGTCACGTTGCCGATCATGAGCCGGGACGTGTTCGCCTACATCGGCCAAGGCCGGCTGGTGGATGCCGGGCAGGATCCTTATGTTGACGGAATATCCTCGCTGAATAACTGGTTCCAGCTCGGTGCCGACACCATGTGGGCGCAGGACGGCACCCCCTACGGCCCGCTCTACCTGAGCATCGAATTCCTCGTGGTCAAGCTGACTGGCCCTTCGACCGACGCGGCGGTCCTGGCCTTCCGCGCCATTGCATTCATCGGCGTGCTGCTCTGCCTGCGCTACGTGCCCAAGCTTGCCGAACTGCACGGTGTCTCCGGGGCCAAAGCCGCCTGGATGACCGTGGCGAACCCGCTGTTCCTGGTGAACTTCGTGGCCAGTGCGCACAACGATGCCCTGATGACCGGCCTGTCGGTCTGGGCTGTCTACCTGGCATGCAAGCGCTACGGCTTCTGGGCCATCGTGGTGCTGGCGGCCTCGGTGGGGGTCAAACCGATTACCCTGGTACTGCTGCCGTTTATCGGCCTGCTCTGGGCAGGGCCTAATGCTGCCTGGCCGCGCCGCATCCTCTACTGGTTCTACACCGGCATGATCTTCCTGGCCCTGATGACCGTGGTTGGGTGGCTCAATGGCTACTGGTTCGGTTGGCTGAAGGTCATGCTCTTCACCGGTACCGGATACTCCATCTTCTCCCCGGTAGGCATTGCGGTCATCGCGCTGAGCGGGCTGGTCTCCGCCATCGGGCTGTCCACCGAGTGGATCCTGCCCGCGGCCAAGCTCTTCGGCCGCCTGGTCGGCGTAGCCATCGCCTTTGTCTTGATCTTCCGCGGAAAGCACTCGCACCTGGTGCAGCGCATGGCCATCGCCTTCGCGGCGATTGTCGTGCTCTCCCCGGTGATCCAGCCGTGGTACCTCCTGTGGCTGCTGCCGTTCTTCGCCGCGACCGGCCTGCGCGATGACTGGCAGATGCTCTGGCTGCACCTGACCACCATCTTCTTCCTGGCCTACCAGGCCGCTGACCAGATCTTCGTCTGGCAGTTCCTGCAGGACTCCCTGGTGCCACGCGTCCAATTGATTTCCTGGGGCATCTCCATCGCCTGCGCCTTGTACCTTGTCTTCTTCGATCCGAAGACCAAGAACATCTGCGCTGATCTGCTCAGCTCGACCAACTGGCTGAAGAAGAGCAAGAAAGCCTAGTGGCAGTGGAGCAGCCGAAGCTGGCACCGCAGCGCGCAAGCCTGCGGTCACTATCATGGCAAGGGTTCACCGCCTCGGCCATGATCACCGTCGCCTCCTGGGGGATCGGCTGGTTCCCGCGCAACCAGCTGTCCCCGCTGGCACGCAGCGGCTTCTTCATAGAATTCCGAACCGAAGTGCCAGGTGTCATCAGCTGCATCGTGCTGATGGCCGTGGGAATTGTCTGGTTGACCCGAACCTGGATCCTGGCCCGGCCATGGGTCCAGGCTGCCGGTGAGATCACCGGGCGGGGACTGGCCCGCGTGCTGGCCATGTGGTCTGCTCCGCTGATGCTCAGCTTCCCGATCCTCAGCCGCGACGTCTACTCCTACCTGGCCCAGGGCCGCATGCTGCACGCCGGCAAATCCCCGTATGCCGAAGGCGTGTCCGCGCTTCCGGGCTGGTTCGATGGCGGATCCGACAGCCTGTGGGCGCAATCGCCCTCGCCCTATGGCCCGTTCTTCCTCGTGCTCGCCCGCATCATCTACTTCGCCTCCAACGGCATTCCCGAAATCGGCGTGGGCCTGCTGCGCATCATTGCCGTGCTCGGTGTTTGGGGCTGCTATCACTTCACTGCGAAGCTGGCGCAGAAAATGGGGCAGAGCGCCAACTGGGCCAACTGGGCCATCGTGGGCAATCCGCTGTTCCTGCTGACCATGATCGGCGGCGTCCACAACGACGCGTTGATGATCGCCGGTGTCTTCAGCGCCTTCGCCTATGCCTACGACCGCCGTCCCATGGCCGCCACGATGGCGCTGGCCATAGCCGTGTCGGTCAAGCCGATCGTGCTGCTGGCGCTGCCTTTTATCGGCTTGGTCCTGCTGGGCAGGAGCCCGTCGATGCGCGAGAGGTGGAAAATCTGGGCCAAGGTCGCGGCCCTCTCCCTGACCTGGCTGCTTTTGATCGGTGCGGTCACCAACCTCTGGTTCGGCTGGCTGCTTGCCATGTTCACCGCGGGCGATGCGGCGTTCCCGTACGCTCCCGTGGGACTGATCGGCTGGTCCCTGAGCAATCTCGCTGGCATATTCGGCGCCGATATCTCCTTGGTGAATGCGATCGTGGTGGGCGTCTTCCAGGTCATCGCGCTGGCCATTGTGGCGCGCCTGGCGCTGGCCAAGGAGATCTCCAGCCCGGTGCGCCTAGCGGCGTGGGCGCTCTCGGCGGTGGTGCTGCTGGCTCCGATTATCCAGCCGTGGTACATCCTGTGGCTGATGGCGCTGTTCGCCATTTCGCACAAGGTGTCCTGGGGATCTGAAAAGCTGATGATCTATGCATCCAGCCTGATCCTGGTGGCGGTTTTCGTCGACCAGCTCTCCATCGAGCAGTGGCACTCGGCCTGGGTGATGAAGACCCTGGCTGGCGTGCTCGTAGCGGGCTTGTTCATCGGCCTCTTCACTGCCGATGCCAGAACCAGGCAAGTGCTGCGCGGGCCGAAAGCATAGCCAAGGTCACATTCTGCAGCCCAGCTTTCTCCCGGAAAATTCCGCTTAGATAGAAATATGCAAACAATGTTCTGGCCAGCGGCAATCGCCATTCTCGGCGGCGCCCTCTTCTTGGCGTCCGCCGGCGTTTTCCTGCTGGCCGTGCAATACCGCCGGCATGGACGGTTGTCCTGGCGCCGCACCATCACCACCACAACCGCAGCCGTCTACGGATTCGGCCTGTTCAGCTACACCATGCTTCCGCTGCCGTCCACGCGCGACGAATTCTGCCGTCCCGGGGTGGCCATCCCGCAACTGGTGCCCGGCCGTTTCGTCGATGACTTCAGGCTGGCCATCGTGGAACGCGGACTGAGCGGATTCGCCACCAGCTTCACCCTGTGGCAGGTGCTGTTCAACATCATCTTGTTCATGCCCCTGGGCATCTTGGCCGTGCGCTGGCTGCGCGGCAACATTTTCACCGGTGTCCTGCTCGGCTTCGCGGCCTCGCTGGCCATCGAGCTGACCCAGTACACCGCTATTTGGGGGTTGTACACCTGCGCCTACCGCGTGGCCGACGTCGATGACCTGATCACTAACACTGCCGGCGCGCTGCTGGGCGCGATGATCGCCTACCTGCCGATGTTCCGCTTCCTGTCCGGCCCGGTGGAAGCGGACGCGGCCAATGCGCCGGCGCGGCCGGTGACCCGCGCCCGCCGTGCACTGGCCAACATCTTCGATGCAGGCTTCACCGCCGGCGCGCTCCTTGTCATCGGTGCTGCCCTTGAACTGCTGGAGCGCTTGGGTGCCCCGGAGTTCGGCCAACAGTGGATGAACTTCTGGCTTCCGCTGATCGTGGTCTTCTGCGTCTTCTGGCTGCCGAGCCTGGCGCCGGGACGGGCTACCCTCGGCCAGCGCTGTGCCTGGCTGATGCTCACCGACGGGCAGGGGCAACCGGCTCCGGCCGGCCGGGCCTTGCTGCGCAGCCTGCTCGGATTCGGCGGGATTAACTTCCTCTTCCAGATTTCCACCAGCATGGTCGACTTCACGCCCTACCCGCTGCTGAACATGCTCGTTGTGATCTATATCGCGATCAGCGCCTTCTACTTCATCTTCGAGGCGAATCACCGGGGACTGGCCGGAAAAATCAGCGGTACCGGTTTCATCGACCGTCGCGCCCTTTGAGCCAAGGCACCCCAGCACCGCAAGGCGCACGCTAAAATGGAACGCGGTGGTCTGCGCCTCGGGTGCGGTCCAGCAAACTCGCGTTTGAAGACATACCGATAATTCCCAAAAAGTTAGGTCTGCTCAGCAGCATGGAAGATAACAAACCAGAGGTCCCGGCCGAACCGCACCGCGCCGTCCTAGGCACGGCCGTAGGCGCGACGGTCCTCATTGCCATCGGCGCATTCGTGCTCTCGTTCGCTGCATTGACCGACCTGGCCGAACGCTCGGGCATCAGCCCGCGGCTGGCCTGGATCTGGCCAATCATCATCGACGGCATGATCGTGGCCGCCACCGTGGCCATCGTGGCCCTGAACGGCTTCCATCGCAAGGCCATGATCTACCCGTGGTCGCTGCTGTTCTTCGGTGCGATCGTTTCCACCGCGGCGAACTCCACCCACGCAATCTTGACCGTGGACTCGATCGAAAACGGAGTGCCGCCGCTGGTTTCCGCGCTGGTTGCCGCCATGCCGCCAATCGTCTTGCTGGCCATCACCCACCTGACCGTGCACATGTACCAGAAGAAGTCCGAAGCCGCGAAGCTGCGCGCTGAGCTGGAATACAACGAAGAGCAGGAAAACGCCGAGAAGTACGGCGTCGCTTATGATGATGGCTACAACGCTGCGCTGACCGACACCAAGACCGCCGAGGAAGAACGCCTATCGGTCCTGGAACAGGATCACCAGGACGCGCTGGCCCGAGCCCGCGCCGAAGGCATCGCGGCAGGCCGATCGGACTCGAAGGTCACCCCGATCAAGCAGAACGCGCAGCCAGCCAAGGAAACCAAGCCTGCAGCGCAGAAGAAGACCGAGGACAAGGCGCCATTGTTCGACGACATGGCTAAGCGCCTTTCCCGCCCATAAGGGCCGTCGCCGCACCCGGCTGGCGCCAGGGCATGAGCATGAGGACAGCATTTTCAGGAACGCTTTAGCATCCAGGAGGCATCAATGATGGATCCGGCGCAGGGCCAGGCGAACGACGAGTTCTCCGAACAGATTGCGGCCGCCGTTGAGCAGTACAAGTCTGTGACCGGCGAACTCAATACCGTCATGTCGGCCATGAAGGCGAAGATCCGCCGGTTGTTCGCGAATTCCGAGGTGCAACCGCTGTTCATTACCGGCCGGGTGAAATCGCCGCAGTCCTTCGCGGCCAAGGCCTCGCGCCGGCTGCAGGAAAGTTCCGAGACCGCCCCGGTGCTGGAATTCCCCAACCCGCTGCGCGAAATCCACGACATGGTGGGCATCCGCATCATCGTGATGCTGCCCCATGAAATCCAGCAGGTGGCCAGCCTGATCAAGTCGCACCGCGACTCCTTCGACTGCCGCAGCGACCGGGAGAAGGACATCGGCTCGGTGGAGTCCGGCACCTACGGCTACTCCTCGCGCCACCTGCTGCTCAAGACCCGCAGCGAGCCGATCGTGCGCAAATTCCAGGAGGCCTTGGGCAAGCCGGTGGTAGCCAGCGGCAACTTCGTCTTCGAAGTGCAGATCCGCACCGTGCTGCAGCATGCCTGGTCCGAAATGGAGCACGACATCCGCTTCAAGCATCCCGGCGAGGCCGCCTGGAATCCGCAGATCGACCGCCACTTCACCGCCACCGCGGCGATGCTGGAAACCGTGGAGGACTACTTCACGGACATCGACGAGCTGTACCACCGCCTGAACGGCTACCACGACCAGCAGGGCGCCGGATCCGAGCCGTTGACCGGCGAGAAGATCGGCGAAATATGGCAGACGCTGTTGCCGCACGTGGACCGCAAGCGCGATGACGATTGGTCCTGGGCCGCCGAGCTGCTCGGCTCCCACGGCATCGACCAGACCTGGCAGCTGGCGCAGCTGCTGGATGCGAATGTGGTCACCGATGTGCGTGCGGCGCTGGACCACCGGTACTCGCCGGGCCCGGACCGCTTGCTGGACGACGTGCTGCTCTGGCGCTTCGGCAAGGACCACATCGACAAGACCAGCGGCGGGGACCTGCGCCGCGAAGCCTCCTTGCGCCGCCGCCTGATCCAGATGATGGATTACCGATCGCAACCCAGCGACAAGGAATAATTTCGATTCGAAGCCCGGATTTCCACTGCGGTGGAAGTGCGGGCTTCGATTCTTTAGCCAGCTCAACCCCAAACTGTTAGTTTGTGCACGTTCCGCAGGCCACGGCGTGGTTGGCCGGTAGAATAGTCAAGTTGCCCAATTTGTGGGCCGCACAATTCTTGTACCCGCATGAAAGGGCCACACCATATGATTTCCGTAGCCAACCTTGAGCTACGCGTCGGCGCCCGCTTGCTGATGGACGAAGTGAACTTCCGCATCGACAAGGGCGACAAGATCGGACTGGTGGGACGCAACGGTGCCGGCAAGACGACGATGACCAAGGTCCTCGCCGGCGAGACCCAGCCAGCCTCGGGTGAGGTCACCTTCAAGGGCTCCATCGGCTACCTGCCGCAGGACCCCAAGACCCCTGACATGGAGCAGCTGGCGCGCAATCGCATCCTTGGCGCCCGCGGCCTGGACGTGGTGGTCACCAAGCTGGCCCAGAACCGCGAGGACATGGCCAGCGAGGACGCTGCCGTCTCCGCCAAGGCCATGCGCCAGTACGACCGGTTGGAAGCAGAATTCATCGCTGCCGGTGGCTACGCTGCCGAATCCGAAGCGGCCGCCATCTGCGCCAACCTGGATTTGCCGGACCGCATCCTGGACCAGCCGCTGCGCACCCTGTCCGGTGGACAGCGCCGCCGCGTCGAGCTGGCACGCATCCTCTACTCGGACGCCGAGACCTTGCTGCTCGATGAGCCGACCAACCACCTGGACGTCGACTCGATCATGTGGCTGCGCGACTTCATCAAGAACTACCCCGGCGGCGTGCTGATGATCAGCCACGATACCGGCCTGATGGAATCCACCGTGAACAAGGTGCTGAACCTTGACGCGAACCGCGGCGTGGTGGATGTCTACAACATGAACTGGAAGCGCTACAAGATCCAGCGCGAAACCGATGAGCGTGCCCGCAAGCGCGAGCGCGCCAACATCGAGAAGAAGGCTTCGGTCCTGCTGACCCAGGCGAACAAGATGAAGGCCCGCGCCTCCGGCGCCTCGGCGGCGCAGTCCATGCTCAAGCGCGTGGATCGCATGCTTTCCGGGCTGCAGGAAGAGCGTGCCTCCGACAAGGTTGCAGCCCTGCGCTTCCCGGATCCGGCTCCCTGCGGCAAGACCCCGCTCATGGCCGAAGGCCTGTCCAAGGCCTATGGCTCGCTGGAGATCTTCAACGATGTCTCGCTGGCCATCGACCGCGGCTCGAAGGTTGTCATCCTGGGCCTGAACGGTGCCGGCAAGACCACCTTGCTGCGCATGCTCGCCGGTGTCTCCGAACCCGATACCGGAAAGATCATTCCGGGCCACGGCCTGAAGATCGGCTACTTCGCCCAGGAGCATGACACCTTGGATCCGGAAGCCAGCGTGCTGGAGAACATGCGCCGCAACGCGCCTGACCACCTGAACGATGCCGACGTCCGCTCGATCCTCGGCTCGTTCCTGTTCGTCGGCGACGACGTGACCAAGCCGGCCGGCGTGCTCTCCGGCGGCGAGAAGACCCGTCTGGCCCTGGCCACCATCGTGGCTTCCAGCGCCAATGTGCTGCTGCTTGATGAGCCGACCAACAACCTCGACCCTGCCTCGCGCGCCGAGGTGCTGGGCGCGCTGTCCACCTTCCCGGGTGCCGTGGTCATGGTGTCCCACGATGAGGGCGCAGTGATGTCGTTGCAGCCTGAGCGCGTGGTCATTCTGCCTGATGGCGATGAGGACCTCTTCAACGAGGATTACCTGGAATTGGTTTCGCTGACTTAAATCCTGACAACGCGCAATAGCTCTCGTAGGCTTGGCAGATCACCATCTTCAAAGGGAGCTGCCAAGCCATGAGTGTTTTTGGACGCAAATTACCGCGGATCGCAGGCGCTGGGCTGCTGCTTGCCAGCGCGCTGGCCGGCTGCGCCGCACAGGTTTCCGATGAGATCAACGCCCAGTGGACGCTGCTGGACCCTGCCGGGGTGAATGCGTCGAGCACCAGCCTCGACCTCGGGGTCATGCGGCTTGCCTGTTCCTCCGGGGTGACCGGCGAGGTGACCTCCACCCAGGTGGAGCTGTCCAATGACCAGATTGCCATCGGGATCGTGGTTGAACCGCTGGAAGGCGAAGCGCATGCCTGCCAGGGCAACGAGACCGCGCCCTACACGCTGGAACTGCAGGAGCCGGTGGGGGACCGCACCCTCATCGATGCCTCCTGCCTCGAAGGCGAGTGGCACAAGACTCCTGGGTGCAGCGACAGCGGGATCCGCTGGACGCCGCCGGCCAACGGCAGCTGAAAGAAAACTGCATTAAGCAGAGAACCGCGCGGCAACTGGAATATTCCAGCTGCCGCGCGGTTCCCTTGTTTCCCGCAGCTACTTCGGGAGGCCCCCTGGCGTGTGGTCGGCCTGGTCGAGCAACGCATCCTCGATGGCTTCATCGGTCGGCGTGCCGTCACGGCGGAACTTCTTATCCGGCTTGGCGCGAATCTTGCGCACCTTGTGCAGCGGCTCGTCCAGGCCCAGCGCCTCGGCTTCGGCTTGCTCGGCGGCATCCTCGGCGTTCAGCTTCTTCTGCTGGCGAGCGGCATACCAGAAGCCGATGAAGGCCAGCACGCCAAAGATGTACCACTGGATCTCGTAGGAAAGATGCGGACCTTCATCCATATCCGGAGCGTCCAGCTGCAGTGGCGCAGTGGCCGGGGCCGGATCCTCTTCATACATCAGGCCGTAGGCGCCCTGGGCGATCTCGTAGTCCAGGAGCTTGGCGTAGTCTTCGAGCTGGATCGAAGCCAATTGGCCCTCCGGGGCGCCGCGGTCCAAGCGGATTTCCGATGGTTTCAAGCGCACATCCACGGTGACTTCTCCGGCAGGCGGCGCTGGAACCGCGTCCGGGTGGCCGTCTTCCTGGTTGCCGATCGGCAGGTAGCCGCGGTTCACGACGACAGTTCCGCCCTCGTTGGTCCTGAACGGCACCAGCACCTCGTAGCCGGGGCTGCCGGCCTTGATGCGGTTGCGCACGATTATGGTATCCGCGGGCAGATATTGGCCGGTGAGCTGCGCGGTCATCCAGGTCTTGTCCTCGTCCAGGTCCTGGAAATTCTCCAGGGCCTGCGTGCCGGTGACCGGCTCTGCGAAGTAGTTGCGGTTGACCCGTTCGATGCCCTCGAGGACTTCGGCACGGCGGTCGGCTTGCCAATTGCCCAAGCCAATGCAGGCGGCGGCGAAGATCGCCACCAGAATGAGCCAGCCGACCCACCGGGTACTGGCCAGAAAACGATACATCTACTTGCTTTCTCCTTCATTGCCCGGCATCGGCAGCGTTTCCTTGTAGAGCAGGCGTTCCTTCAGATACGTTTCGAGCCAGTCGCGGTGCTCTTCGCAGGCCAGCCAGATTTTGCGCCGGTCCGGGGTGTGGATCTTCGGATTATTCCACAGCAGCTGGTGGCTGGCGGCGTTGCGGCAGCCCTTTCGCGAGCACTGGATTTCGGCGGCGGCAGGGGAGCCGCCGAGCGAACCTAGCAGATCCACTAGTCCTCCTTGGGAGCAGTTGTTGGCTGTTGCACCGGTTCAGCTTCTTCGGCGAAGCTTCCGTCGATCACTTCTGGTTCCGGTGCCTGCTGCGCGGCCGGCGCGGTTTCGTCCGGTGCGGCGATAGCCTCGGCGCCGGGAGCCTTGTAGAACTCGGCGGGCGGTTCGCGTTTGGTCAGATCCGCACCGCCGTTGGCGATCACCACTGCGATATAGGGAAGGATAATTGCGCCCGCGAGCAAGACCCAGCGCAGCCAGCCATCGAAGAAGAAAGCGAGAACGAAGCAGATCAGGCGCACGGTCATGGAAATCGTGTATTTGCGCACACGTGAATCGCGCTCGGTGGTATGGGACTCGCGCGCTTCGGTAATGCGGTGAACTTCCGGTTGGCTGGAACCGTGATTCGTGGGCTGTGGGGACATGTAAAAGACTTCGCTTCGCAGTACGGGATCTGCTCCCATTGTCTCACCTGCGGCACGAAGAGTGTAATTTCTACGCGCTGTCGAAGCGGTAAAACTGGGTAGTAACTAATAGGATTGTTCACGGAGTAGCTACTTAACTAGGCAAAGTGCGCTTTTCGGCTGGCCCTTGGAGAGATTTACCATGCCAGGACAGCGAGCGCATGAACGGAGAAATACATTGACTACGGAACCAACCACTGGCCGCAGTGTCCTCGTGACCGGCGGCAACCGCGGCATCGGACTTGCTATTGCGCGCGCATTCGAAGCCAACGGCGACAAAGTGGCCATTACCTACCGCAGCGGCGAGGTTCCCGCCGGACTGCTCGGCGTCAAGGCCGATGTCACCGACGGCGAATCGATCGACGCGGCCTTCAAGGAAGTTGAAGCGGCCCACGGTCCGGTAGAAGTCCTCGTCGCCAATGCGGGGGTCACCAAGGACACCCTGCTGCTGCGCATGAGCGAAGACGACTTCACCTCGGTGATCGACACCAACCTCACCGGCGCCTTCCGCGTGATCAAGCGCGCGTCCAAGGGCATGATCCGGCTCAAGCGCGGCCGTGTCGTGCTGATTTCCTCGGTCGTCGGCCTTTACGGCTCGCCAGGGCAGATCAACTACGCGGCGTCCAAGGCCGGCCTGGTGGGCATCGCCCGCTCGCTGACCCGTGAACTGGGCTCACGCGGCATCACCGCCAACGTTGTGGCTCCGGGCTTCATCAACACCGAGATGACCGCTGTTCTGCCAGAGGACACCCAGAAGGAATACCTCTCCAGCATCCCGGCCAACCGCTTTGCTGAGCCTGAAGAGGTTGCCAACGTGGTCCGCTGGATCGCCAGCGACGAAGCAGGCTACATCTCCGGTGCCGTGATCCCGGTTGATGGCGGCCTGGGCATGGGCCACTAGAAGATTTAAGCAAGAAATCCAAAGGAGTACCACCATGAGTGAATTCAAAGGTGCCGTTGTAACCGGTTCCTCGCGCGGCATCGGTGCGGTGACCGCGCAGCTGCTGGCCGAGCAGGGCGTTGGCGTAGTGGTCAACTACCGCGCCAAGGCCCCGCGCGCCAACAAGATTGTTGCCGCTATTGAAGAAAAGGGCGGCAAGGCCGTTGCCGTGGGCGCCGACCTGACCACCGTTGAGGGTCCGCAGGCTCTGGTTGACGCGGCTGTTGAGAACTTCGGCTCGCTGGATGTCGTCGTGCTCAACGCTTCGGGCGGCATGGAAACCTCCATGGGCGAAAACTATGCGCTGCGCCTGAACCGCGACGCGCAGGTGGCCATGCTGGAAGCCGCGCTGCCCCAGCTGAGCGAGGGCGGCCGCGTGGTCTTCGTTACCAGCCACCAGGCGCACTTCATCAACGAAGTAACCACCATGGATGCCTACGACGCTGTGGCCAAGTCGAAGCGCGCCGGCGAAGATGCACTGCGTGAAATGATCCCGAAGCTGGCCGAGAAGAACATCACCTTCGTGGTGGTCTCCGGTGACATGATCGAAGGCACCATCACCGCAACCCTGCTCAACCGCATGGAGCCAGGTGCTATCGACGCCCGCCGCGAAGCTGCCGGCAAGCTGTACTCCGTCGAGGAGTTCGGCGCCGAGGTAGCCAAGATGGTCTTCGCCGACGTCGAGACCGGCCACACCGAGCTGGTTGGCGGCGCAGGCGACTTCCTGGAGCAGTCGGGCAAGTAAGCCCCCGCAGCAGCGCGCATCAGCTGGCGGCAGTTACCCCGTGCAGGGGTTCCGACCGCCAGCTTTTCCGTGCCTGGGGCAAAATGCGCAGGGTTAAGCGAAATCGCCGGGCACCTCCGAAAGGGAGGCGCCCGGCGATTTCGCTTGGATCAGTCCTTGGGCTTGTCGCCGCAGACGATCTTGTGCCATGGGCTGTAGGTCCAGCTCTTGGTTTCAGCTGGCAGCTTCTTGGATCCATCGAAGGCTTCCCGGTAGCGGGTGATATCGATGCTGAAGCCCTTCTTGCCACCAGATTCCGAGACGCACTTTTCGGCCGGGTTGTACTTGGTTTCGGGGTTGGTCTGGTTGTACTTGCCCGAGCTCTTCTGCGAGACATCCCAGTACTTGGTGGACCACAGGCGGGTATTGACCTTGTCGCCCGAAACCCAGGCCTGGATCATCACGCCGTAGGGGGTGTTGTTCTCCCAGATCATGTCGATCTGGCCTTCCCACAAGGTGGCTTCGCGTCCCGCGGGGTAGCGCTCGAACCAGCGAGAATGCGGCTTGTGGGTGATGTCGTCGTATCCGGCCAGGAAGCCGACGTTGTACATCTGGGTGGAGATCTGCGAGAGTCCGCCGCCTACGGCTTCGGTGCTGAAGCCGCTTTCCACGACCCCGGAGCTGTAGTAGCCGTTGGCCACGGTGATCGGGCCCAAGGCCTGCAGCAGCGAGAAGCGTTCGCCGGGCTTGATGATATCGCCGTTGACGCGCGCCGAACCGGCATGCAGGTTCTTGGTGCGTACGGTATCGGAAGCCGGGTAGGGAGTGGAGAAGGTGACGATCGGTTCCTTGATGCCGAGCTTCTTCGCATCTGCGGTGGTGAAGTCGGCTTCCTTCTCGGTCATCTCAACTTCGGCAGTGCGGTTCTTGGCAGCGGTGGCGGCCAGGACCTTGGCGCCCAGGCCCTTGGTCTCCAGCGAGATGCCCTTGGAGGACTTGATGATGGACGGCTTGCCGTCCTTCAAGACGATCTGCGCATCCTTGGCAGTGCTGGAAAGATCTGAATTCTTCGTCGCAGCCTTGTAGAGCTTCTCGTCATCCAATGCGATCGCTGGGGCGCCATCCTTGGGCGCGTACTTTGCCGCCGCGGCAATAGACGCGGCCGAGATGGACGCCTTCTTGTCATCCGATGCCAGGATGACCTCGTCCTTCAGCAGCGCCTTGACGTCCTTGTCGTAGAACGCCTGCAGGGCGTCGGCAGAGATCGCCGGCTTGCTGACTTCGGCAGGAAGGTCGATCGCCGCGCCGGCAATTTCCCATTCCTCGCTGATCAGTGTGGCGGCTTCTTCGGTCTTCAGCGCTACGCCGTCAACGGGCTTGGTCAGCTTCGAGGTGCCATCCTTGAAGTCGATAGTTCCTTCGGCGACCTCGGCATTGGCCTTCTTGGCCAGCGCTTCAAGCTGCGCGCCCAGTTTTTCCTGATCTACGTCGACCGCTGGGGTGACGTGGAATTCGCCGGTGAGCCGCTCGTAGAGCTTGGCCGGGTTGATTTCGTAGGAAGTCAGTTCGTTGATGGTTTCATCAACGTTCAGTTCCAGGCCGGCCTTGGCCGGATCCAGGGTGTACTTTTCACCGTTGACGGTGACATCCATTGGCTTTTCAGCCAAGGGGAGTACCTCGCGTTCCAATTCGGCGCGAGCCTGGTCCTTGTTCATGGATCCGATGTTCACGCCCGCAATTGACGCGTTGGCTGGAACCTGGGAACTGACATAGGCGGCTCCGCCGAAATATGCTGCGGCTACGGCTGCAACACAAGAACCGGTAATGATCCAAGGCTTGGCCTTGCTCTTCGGCTTCTTCTTGTCTTGTGCGGAGTGCGTAGGCGTAGTTGAGGAACTGTCCGGGGAGGGGGTCTGCACTGGTCTGGTAGCTCTTTCGAAAGCGATAGGGGCTACGCGCGCGGCTAGGACTTATTCCGCCAGCCGTTAAACGCGTCAATAGAAATACTAACCGCTGGAACAACCGATCAAGTTACCGAAAGCCGCTATCGGCAGAATTGTTATGCAGTTGTTGGATTCCGCTAAGCCAAATCATTGAGTACTAGGTCGGCGATGACGTCCAGGCGCGAGAAGTCCAGGCGCACGTCCGCCTCATCGCGCAGGGCAGGCTTCGCATTGAAAGCCACGCCCAAACCCGCGGCAGCAACCATGGCCAGATCATTGGCGCCATCACCGGCGGCGACGGTTGCCGTCATCGGGATGTGATGTTCCTCGGCCCAGGCGCGCAGCATCGTTTCCTTTATGCCGCGATCGACGATCTGGCCGTGAACGGTTCCGTCAAGAATTCCCTCGGAAATGCCCAAGGTGTTAGCCAGCGCATGGTCCAGGCCCAGATGGGCAGCCAACGGATCCAGGATCTGCTGGAACCCGCCGGAAACTACCCCGACCTTGTGCCCAGCAGCGTGGAACCGCTTGACCAGGGCTTCGGCGCCGTCCGAGAGGACAATGCGCTGGCCTACCTCGGCAAGGACAGTATCTGGCAGATCCTTCAAGGTAGCTACGCGCTGGATCAAGGACTGGGCGAAATCCAGTTCACCGCGCATCGCGGCTTCGGTCACCGCAGCCACTTCTTCTTCCCGTCCAGCGTGAGCGGCGAGCAGTTCGATGACTTCCTGCTTGATCAAGGTGGAATCGACATCCATCAGCAAGAGCAGCTGCGGAGCATCGACGAGTTCGGCCGGTACCACCGCTACGCACATGTCCGCGTATTCCAGTGCGCCGTCGGCGACCTGCGCATCGACGAATGCCGCAGCGGCCTGCTGCAGCTTCGCCTGATCGGCCTGTTCAAGGCGAAACTTGGCGACCAGCCGCTCTTCGCTGGCTTTGATCTGACTCTCGTCCGCGGCGGGAATGAGCCCGGCGGCGGCCGCTTGCTGCAATACAGCGTTGAAGTCTGTGCGGGAGAAAGCGGGGCGGGATGCGAAAACCAATGATGAAGCCATGCAACCATTTTTCATTGCTTCGGTGTTTACGACCAAACATGACGTGTTGGCGCAGAAGCTGCTGACCAGGCCCAGGGGAGCGAACTAGTATTGCCGTTGGACGCAATACAGGTCAATCCGGCGATCTCAGGCCCCGTCCGGCATTTCCAATTAGTGAAACAGGGGCGAAAAGTCTAATCTTGAATACCATGAGCGAAGTGCTAACTTTCAAAGATGTCAGCGTTGTACGCGGGCGAAAAGACCTACTCAAGGACGTGTCCTGGGAAGTCAAAGAAGGACAGCGGTGGATTGTGATCGGCCCCAATGGCGCCGGCAAGTCGACCTTGATGAACATTGCGGCCACCCGGCTGCACCCAACCCGCGGTACCGCGGATATCCTTGGCGAACGTTTGGGCAAGGTGTCGGTCTTCGATCTGCGTCCGTTGATCGGCCTGAGCTCAGCCCTGGTTGCCAACTCCATTCCAGCCAACGAAACCGCGCTTAACGTAGTACTCACCGCGGCTTACGGCATGACCGGTCGCTGGCGCGAGAAGTACGAGAAGCTCGATGAGCGCCGTGCTTTCCATCTGCTGCACAACTGGGGCATGTCCACCTTCATGAACCAGCCTTTCGGCAAGCTTTCCGAAGGCGAGCGCAAGCGCGTGCTGATCGCCCGTGCCTTGATGACCGATCCCGAACTGCTGATCCTCGATGAGCCTGCAGCAGGCTTGGACCTTGCCGGGCGCGAAGACCTGGTTGGCAAGCTGGCGGAACTGGCAGCCGACGAGGATGCCCCGGCCCTGGTTCTGGTAACCCACCACCTTGAAGAGGTGCCAGCGGGATTCACCCACATCTTGATGATGCGCAACGGCGAAGTTGTCGCTGCCGGCGAGATCGAATCCACGCTGAACGAAGCGAACCTGGAAGCAACCTACGGCATGCCGCTGAGCCTGCGCCGTGAAGGTGGACGCTACTCTGCTTTTGCACGCAGCTAACAGCAATAACTAAAGGGGAAAATTCCACGTGATCGAATTTTGGCGCGAAGCCCTGGTCTTCATTGGCGGACTGTGGGCCGGAACTATCAACACCGTCGTCGGTTCGGGCACGTTGGTCACTTTCCCCATTCTCGTGGCGTTGGGCATGGCTCCGGTGAATGCCGTCGTCTCCAACGCCATGGGTCTGGTTGCTGGTGGCTTCTCCGGTGCCTGGGGGTACCGTCGAGAAGCTGCCAGCGTCAAGAAGACGCTGCTCAAACTCGTGCCGGTTTCACTGGTCGGCGGGTTGATCGGTTCCTTGCTCCTCCTGAACCTGCCGGAGTCCGTCTTCGGCATCGTTGCGCCGGTGCTGCTGGTTTGCGCGCTGGTGCTGGTGATCTTCCAGCCCCGTCTTGCGAAGTGGGCGAAGACCCGGCAGGCCGCTTCCGGCGGCACCGACCCGGATGATGCAGATCGCGCCCAGATTCCAATGGTCCTCTACATCCTGGTGTTCATCATCGGTGTCTACGGCGGCTACTTCACCGCCGCGCAGGGAGTCCTGCTGATGGCGGTATTCGGCGTGTTCTTGCAAGCATCCCTGCAGCAGTCCAATGCAATCAAGGTCATCCTCTCCCTGATCGTGAATCTCGTGGCGGCCGCGATGTACCTGATCATTGCGCCGGAACGCATCAATTGGCTCGTCGTCCTGCTTATCGCTGTCGGCTCGCTGATCGGCGGATTTGCCGGCGCCAAGATTGGCCGCAAGCTCTCGCCTGGGCTGCTGCGCCTGGTCATCGTCATCCTGGGCCTGGTTGCCCTGGGCAACATGCTCTACAAGTTGGTGTAGCTCGTGGTTGAAATTCTCAACCCTGAACGGATCCTGCCGGTCGCGGATCTGGCTGATTCCCGCCTCGACGAGTACCTCCGGCTCTCCGAAGCGAACCTGCGTATGCGTAGCGATGTGGAAAACGGCCTCTACATTGCCGAGAGCACCAAAGTGGTTCAGCGTGCGATCAACGCGGGACACGTGCCGCGCAGCTTCTTGCTCGCCGAAAAGCATCTGGACCAGCTAACCGAGGAGTTCAACCGTTTCCCGGACGCGCCGATTTTCATTGGGGATGATCGGCAGCTCCAGGATCTGGTCGGCTTCCACTTGCACCGCGGCGCCATGGCAGCGATGAATCGTCCCGAACCGCTGGATCTGGACGAAGTGCTTGAAGCCAGTTCGCGCGTTGCCATCTTGGAAGACATCGCCGACCATACTAACCTCGGCGCAATTATCCGTTCGGCTTCAGGGCTCGGCGTTGACGCCGTGCTGCTCACCCCCAAATGCGTGGACCCCTGGTACCGTCGCAGCGCCCGCGTCTCAATGGGGACGGTCTTCGACCTTCCTTGGGTACGCATGCTGTCGTGGCCAGAGGACATCCAGACCTTGAAGAGGCATGGCTACGAGATGCTCGCCATGGAACTGACCGAGGACGCGATCCCGCTAAACGAAGTAGAGATCAAGTCTGGCCAGAAGGTCGCCATGATCTTGGGCAACGAAGGCAGGGGAGTTACCGATGAAGCTCTGGCCGCCGTTGACCGGACCGTGATCATCCCTATGTACCGCGAAGTGGATTCCCTGAATGTTGGTGCCGCTAGCGCAATTGCATTCTGGCATTTGTGCTCCGCGCCACGCTAAGAAGGTTTCTGCCGCCGCCGCTTTTGCGATAGGATGGACTGTCTGTGCATTGAGGTCTCTTCATGGAGCCCTGAATGCGGGACACAATTTCCGAGTAAGTAGCTACTGGCAAAATCCAGTGGCCATAAACAAAAAAGGTGTATAGCTATGAAGGCTGATATCCATCCACAGTACGGCCCAGTTGTCTTCAACGACCTGGCATCCGGCGAGAAGATCCTGACCCGTTCGACCGCTAAGTCGGACAAGACCATCGAATGGGAAGATGGCAACACCTACCCAGTAATCGACGTCGAAATCTCGGCAGCTTCGCACCCGTTCTACACCGGCAAGCAGCGCATCATGGACACCGCTGGTCGTGTCGAGCGCTTCAACGCCCGCTTCAAGGGCTTCGGCGGCAAGAAGTAATACTTCGCCCCTAGCAAGCTTTCGCGGCGTGTTTCCAGTATTTGGAAACACGCCGCTGCTGCTTTAACAGCACACCTGTCCATCAGTGACTGAAAAATGTTTTCACGGAACCGTCTAAGAGGATTCGTTTTTCGCGCCACGATGCGCATCGCGGCATCTTGGCAGTTTCCTGGATGCGCCAGTGACTGAAAAATATTGTCAGCAGCGTCCGCCCCAGCGTCTTCCGGCTCAATAGCCGTCGGGGCGGCAGGAGATGACTGAAAAATGCTCTCACTTAACTGACTAGGAGGATTCCTTTTTCGCGCCGCGATGCGCTAGTGGCATTTTGGTAGTCGTCTCGATGCGCCAGTGACTGAAAAATATTGTCAGCAGCGTTCGCCCCAGCGTCGTTCGGCGCAATAGCCGTCGGGGCAGCCGGGGATGACTGAAAAATGTTTTCACGGAACTGTCGTAGAGGTCCCGTTTTTGGCACAGCGGTGCGCATCGGGCATTTTGGCAGTTGCCTGGAGGCGCCATTGACTGAAAAATATTGTCAGGAGCGATTGCCCAGAGCTTTTCGGTGCTATAGCCGTCGGGGTTTCCAGTGGCGGCTTAATAAGGATTCGCTGACTCGTCGAAGCCGACGTCTTGGCCGCACTGCTCCGAGCAACTGGCTCCATCGCCGTTGCGTGAATGGTGTTATTGGTGGTGTGGAGGTGCTGGTGACTGAAAAATTCTGTCACCCAAAAACCGGTCAATCGGGATAGCGTCCTCAGCCTGTTTCCTTCTGGCCGTCATCTGGCGGCGATTCAGGACCGGGATCCTCGTCTGGAATGTCGACGCGAGGCTTGAGCCCAAGTACCCTGCGTACTTCTGCCGTGAGTCGAATATGCGGCAAAGGAATGACCTTAGGGCGCTCTGGGCAATGATCATTTACATGATCGAATTGGTCCACACGCTTGACGCTTTCCGGAATAACGAGTGCGCTCAGCCCGTGTGGAGTCACCCACATCTTGGATCCGTCAGGACGCGGAACGACTTTCCAACCCAATGCATGCTTGAACATTTGATGCTGCTTGCACAGCAGATGCGTATTGTCCCTGGTCGTATGCCCTCCGTGAGCCCAGCCATTTATATGGTCAATCTCGGAGCGGTCAGCTGGACGGCGACAGCCGGGGAAGCAGCAATGCTCATCGCGGTGCCGTAACAGATCCTTGAGACTCTGCGAAGGCCGGTAGCGCCTGCGCTCGACATCTATCGCGGCGCCAGTCCATGGATCGGTCAGCACGCGCTGGAACGAAGGCGCATCCTTTGCCAACACCAATGCGACCCCCAGTGGGATGGGGCCGTAGCCTTCCAGGTCAGCCACGGTCCTTGTAGGATCCGCCAGCATTTCCACCGCGGGAATCGTGATGGATACCCGTGGCTTGAGGGGCGTGCCTTCCCGGTCCGGCCAGCCGTTGAGGATGATGTCTGCAAAGGCGTCCGCTTCTATTTGCTCCCGGGTGCGGGGATCCTGCGGATCGTTATGCCGATCAGCTAGCCACTTCACGGAGTTCTTGATGGAGTGAATCACTGCGGCACTGTTGTAGTACTTGAGGGTGGACATGCCATTTTCGTTATCCCATAGCGTGAGCTTGCGATTCTTTTCAGACTTCTTGTGCCTTTGTTCGGCGGCCTCCGGGCACATCCTGTCATGGAACCGGCGTGCGCGTTGGTATATCGCGTCATCAGACGCAGTCTTCGCCATGGGCAACAGCACGCGTTGCATCTGCATGATTTGTTCGGGGAGCAAGTCCTGCGAATACTTCACGATGTCATGCGCTGCCTTGGGCGTGATCTCTCCTGCAGCCAGAGCCGTGAGGGTTTCCTTGCAGGCGTAGCGAAGACCCTTGGCATAGAACATCCGCTTGCCTACCATGCGAGGGGTCTCACGCAGCGCGACAGCCGCTTCTGCGATGAAGTTGGAGTTGATGACCTGGTCACTTCCGCGGTCAACGCCATAGTATTGAGCACTTTTCCGAGCCTCGCGTTCCTCCTCCTCGGTAGTGGTCCCCGCGGTGGCGATCATATCGGCAAATGATTCACTGACTTGTTCTACTGAATCGGCCAGCAGCACAGATGTCATTGCATCGAGGGTGCTCTGAATGCGTTGGATCTTCTTCAGCCGTTCGAGGGCGTCGTCGGGGCCATTGAGCGGGCCCGCGTCGTAGAGCTCATCTGCCAATTGCTTCAGCGGACCATGGAACAGGTGATGTTCGAGATGGTCGCTGAATAACGAATCCTTGTGGGATTCTGTGCGAGTGCCAGCTGGGGGCAACGGTAGACGATGTTCATCATCGTCGTCATGGATGAAATCGGGTATAGCCATAGTTAATCATCCTGCCGGCAACAGACAGTTTGGCCCGGAAAACCGCGGAATGTGGAAGTATTCTCGAATATTTATTCGATTGTTATCCGGCGTCGAATGTTGCCACTGCGAACCACCGAATCCGGGGGCGCGTGGATTCGACTAGTGGGCAGCCGGGGATAGAATGAAACCATGAAGTATCATGGTGAATACAAGGTAGTCGGTGGCAAATTAGTCGTTGTAGATCTGGATACTTCCGATGGCGTGATCACCGAAGTGTCATTGAATGGCGACTTCTTCCTGGAACCAGATGATGCACTGGATGACTTGAATGATGCGCTACGCGGTTTGCCAGCGAACGCCAGCCACAGCACCATACGCAATGCGGTAACCGACAATCTGCGTGAAGGCGCAGTGATGTTCGGTTTTGACGAAGACGCCATCGCGCGCGTCGTCCGCCGCGCGCTGGGACACGCCACCAAGTGGGAAGACCACGAGTGGGAAGTCCTGGGCCCGGAGATCATTCCAATCACCGAGCAAGTGGCGCTGGATGAGGTGCTGACCCGGCAAATCGCCAAGGGGACCCGCAAGCCGACCATCCGCTTCTGGGACTGGAGCGAAGGCGCCGTCGTGATCGGCTCCTTCCAGTCGCTGAAGAACGAAGTGGACATGGAGCAAGCCGAAAAGCACGGCATCCAGGTGGTTCGCCGCATTTCCGGAGGCGGCGCGATGTTCATGGAAGCTGGCAACTGCATTACCTACTCGCTCTACGCTCCTGAATCCCTGGTGGATGGCATGAGTTTTGCCGATTCCTACCCGTACCTGGACGCCTGGGTGATGGAAGCGCTGGAAAGCATCGGCCTGGAAGCGTACTACAAGCCGCTGAACGACATCGCGACCCCTGCCGGCAAGATCGGCGGCGCAGCGCAAAAGCGCCTGGCCAACGGTGCGATGCTGCACCACGTCACGATGAGCTACGACATCGACGCGGAGAAGATGACCCAGGTGCTGCGCATTGGCCGGGAGAAGATCTCCGACAAGGGGATCACCTCAGCGGTCAAGCGTGTGGATCCGCTGAAGTCGCAGACAAAGCTGGATCGCATGGAGATCATCGACGTCATGATGGACACCTTCGCCAAGCGCACCGGGGCCAAGCCGGCACAGCTGGATGCCGAATCCCGTCTGGCGGCGAAGGAATTGGCCGCGACCAAATTCGCTACCGCGCAATGGACCGCGCGGGTTCCGTAGGGAGCCAAGATCCAAGGGCCTGTTCTCGATCAAGTTCGAGGCCAGACCCTTGTTTTGCTTAAAGTCATGGTGCTGTGGCCCTGCCATCTCCGCTGCGCCGGCAGCGTGTAGCGGCACGGAAAAGCCGGCCCGCTGCGTGGATAAGCAGCGGGCCGGCCTTCGGAGGGCCAGCGGCTAGCGGCTGGTGCGGCTGTAGGCCTGGGCCTTCAGCGAGCGTTCCAGTTCTGCGCGTTCCTCAAGCAGGATGCGCTTGAGGGCGGCCGGTGCGCTCTCATGGCGTTCCAGCCAGCTGGTCGCGGTAGCCAGTGCATGGTTCTGCTCGATGGCGCCCTGGAGATCCTGGTGCCCTGGATACAGCCCCTCGATCACGCGCGTGGCGAATTCCATGCCCATGGTCTCGAAGACCGGCAGGATCGCGGCCCAGTAGCGTTCCTCGAACGGTGCCAGCAGGGCGGAGGAACCCATGGTGAAGCCCAGTGCGGTGGCCGAGAGTGCATCGTTGGACAGCTCTCCGTGTTCATCGCGCGCCATCAGCACGGTGTCGAAAGCGGTGTCCTTGGCCTGCGGATCCGGGCGCGCCGCCAGCGCGGTGCGAACCGAATTCTGCGCCACGCTGGTGGGGTTGGCCTTGGCCGCTTCGTGCATGGATGCCTCGGCGGCCTCGTCGAGCCGGCCGGAGGCGGCCAGCGCGATGTAGGAACCCCACAGCAGCTGCTCATCGACGGTGACCTGGTAGGCATTGGGCTGCTCGCCCAGGAAGGCGTCGAGCACCTCCGGAGCCACACCGGCACGGGCCAGGCGAACCAAGGTGCGCGCGGTGGTGGTCTGCTGGTCTCCGCCGGCCTCGAACCGGGTGAGCCACCCGGTGAGGGTTGCGGCGGCCTTCTGGCGCAGCTCCGCGCGCAGCTCGGGGGCAACGTACTTGGAAATCGAGGTGGCCAGCTGGTCGGTAAGCACCCCGAAGACGCCCGCGTCGGTGACGGCGTGCGCGTGATCGAGGATCGCCTGCACGTAGCTTTGCGCATCCAAGGTAGCCGATCGCACCGCATCCCACAGCGACGCCCAGCAGGTGGCGCGGGGCAGCGAGTCGGCCAGGCCCGAGAGGTGGCCGAGCAAGGTGGCACGCGAAACCGGGTCGAATTCGATCAGCGCATAGGTCTCATCGCCGTCGTTGGGCAGCAGCAGATCCGGGATCCGGCGTCCGACCAGGAAGTCCAGGGCCGCCGATTCGCCGGAGAGCTCCACGTCCACCGAGTCGGTGCGCACCAGCTGGCTCCCGTCCAGCTGGTAGGCGCCGACCGAAAGCACATGCGGGCGGGCGATCTTCTGCCCGGTGACCGGATCGGTGCCCGACTGGATCAGCGATGCCGCGGTGATGGTGCCGCCGGCATCGGTGGTGTACTCGACGTGCAGCTTCGGCACGCCGCTGGTCTTCAGCCAGGCATCCGCCCACTGGCCCATATCGCGGCCGCTGGCCGCTTCGAGCGCTTCGAGGAAGTCATCCAGCGAGGTATTGCCGTAGGCGTGCTTGCGGAAGTAGGCGCGCGCGGCGTCGCGGAAGGCCTCGGCGCCGACAAAGGCGGCCAGCTGCTTGAGCACGCTGGCGCCCTTGGCATAGGTGATGCCATCGAAATTCTGGTCCGCGGCCAGCAGGTCCGGGATGTCGGCCACGATGGGGTGGGTGGTGGGCATCTGGTCGGCCACGTAGGCCCAGGCCTTGCGGCGCGCCGCGAAGGTGGTCCACGCGGTGGTGAAATCGCTGGCTTCGTCGTTGGCCAGGGTGCCGATGTAGTCGGCGAAGGATTCCTTGAGCCACAGGTCATCCCACCACTTCATGGTGACCAGGTCGCCGAACCACATGTGCGCCATTTCGTGCATCAGGGTGTTGCCGCGTTGCTCGTACTGGCCTTCGGTGGCATGCGAGGTGAAGACGTAGCGTTCGGTGAAGGTAACCAGGCCCGGGTTTTCCATGGCGCCGAGGTTGTACTCCGGCACGAACGCCGAGTCGTACTTGCCCCACGGGTAGGGGTAGTCGAACAGCTGGTGGTAGTAGTCCAGGCCCTGGCTGGTCAGCTTGATGATCTCGTCGCCGTCGAAGTGCCCGGCCAGCGAGGCACGGCAGGTGGCGGCCATCTCGATGCTCAGCTCTTCGCCGTCATCCAGCCGCTGGAGGTGCTCGCCGCGCACCACGTGGTACGGTCCGGCCAGCACCGCGGTGATGTAGCTGGAGATCGGGGGAGTCGGGGCGCAGGCCACGGTCTTGGTGCCGTCATCGTGCAGTACCTCATCGACGATCGGCTGGTTGCTGGCCAGGTGCCAGGCTGCCGGGCCGGTGAGGGTGAAGCGGTAGCTGGTCTTCAGGTCGGGCTGCTCGAAGCAGGCGAAGACCCGGCGCGCCTCGGAAGGCTCGAACTGGGTGTAGAGGTAGGTTTGCCCATCCTGCGGATCCACGAAGCGGTGCAGCCCCTCGCCGGAGCGCGAGTAGATCGCCCGCCCGGTGATCTTCACGGTGTTCGGCACGTCGGTGCGCAGCTGGTCGAGGTAGATGCGTGCATCGAGCACTGCGGATTCCAGGTCGATCGCGGTGCCGTTGACCAGTACCTCGTCCACGGATTCGTGGATGAAGTCGATGAAGGCCGCCGGATCCTTGGAGCTGAAGTTCAGCGTGGTGATCGAGCTGAAGCTGGTGGCTGTGCGATCGGTGGCATTGGAAAGATCGAGCTGGACCTCGGCGAAGTGCCATTCGATATTCCGTGCGCGCCAGGCCGCTTCGTCGCGCCTGAGGTTTTCATTGGGTGCATAGCGTTGAAGTGTGTCCACCACCCCAGCTTAGCTGTGAAAGGAATGCTTTAGGGTTCTTTTTGCTAAACTTCCCGGCTCGCCAGCAGGGCGCGAATGCCGTGGAAGTGCTCGGAGATCAGCTGCCGGGCGGTTTCCACGTCCTTGGCGCGTACCGCGTCGAGGATATCGCGGTGGTCCTGGGCGGTCTTGGCCGGCTGGGTGATTTCCAGATCGGAGTCGATTGCATCGTAGATGGTGCGGTAGACATCCCAGAACACTCCGAGCAGGTTGGTCAGCAGCTGGTTGCCCAGCGGCTCGAAGAGGATGCGGTGGAAGGCCTTGTCCTGCTCGACGAAGGTCTCCTCGCGCGCCGCGTGCTGCTCCATCTGGCTTACGCACTGCTCCAAGGCCTCCAGGTGCTCGTCGGTGACCGCGCGGATGGCCAGGCCGATCAGGCCGGTTTCCAGTGCCTGGCGGACATCGACCAGCTCGCTGGCCTCATGGCCATGGTGGCGCAGCGACATCTGCCCGCGGAAGGCGAGGGAGTCATGCAGGGCGTTGAGGTTTTCCTGGGCCACGAACATGCCGAAACCGTGGCGGGTGTCGATGATGCCCAGGGCCTGGAGCACCTTGATCGCCTCGCGCAGGGAGTTGCGCCCCACACCCAGCTCGGCCATGAGTTCCTGCTCGGTGGGCAGCGGGTCCCCGGGCAGCAATCCGCGTTCCAGGATCAGCGCGGTGATGTCATTGGTCAGCGCGCGCAGGCGGGCACGGGCATCTGATCGGCGGGCTGGCATCGTGCTCAACGGATCCTGCTTTCCTCGGCGGGCGGAGAAGTTCATGTGACGCAGTTGACCATGCGGCGTGACGTCCACTACAGTCTAGACCATAGATCGGACATCCTACGTCCTACAACACTCACTCATTTTCCTGGAGGTGGCAAGAATGGCTTTGAACGAAGTAGCCAACAAGCCCTTTGCACGACGAGATTTCCTGAAAATCACCGGCATGGTTGGCGCTGCTGCGGCATTCTCGGCCAGCCTGGCCGCCTGCTCCCCAGGAGCCAGCGGTGGCGCGGGCAGCACCGCAGCTGCCGGCACGGGCACCATCGAGGCAGGCATTTCCTACGCCCTGTCCACCGGTTTCGACCCGATGACCTCCTCCGGCGCGACCCCGTTCGCCGCCAACATGCACATCTTCGAAGGCCTGGTGGACCTGCACCCGGCCACCCGTGAACCGTACCTGGCGCTGGCAGCGGCGGAGCCGAAGCAGATTGACGACACCAGCTGGGAAATCACCCTGCGCGACGGGGCCACCTTCCACAACGGGGAAGCGGTCACCATCCAGGACGTCGTCTACTCCTTCGAGCGGGTGCTGGACACCGGCAACGCCTCGTTGTTCGCCCAGTTCATCCCCTTCATCAAGTCGGTGAAGGCCAAGGACGAGAAGACCGTGGCGTTCACGCTGAACTACGCCTTCCCGCTGTTCCCGACCCGCATCTCGGTGGTCAAGATCGTGCCGAAGGCCGTGGCTTCCAAGGACCAGGCCGCCTTCGACGCCGCACCGATCGGCACCGGCCCGTACAAGCTGGTCTCGGCCACCAAGGACGACAAGATCGTCTTCGAGAAGTTCGAGGACTACAACGGCAAGTACCCGGCGACCGCCAGCGGCATGACCTGGTTCCTGCTCTCCGACGCGGCCGCCCGCGTGACCGCCATGGAATCGGGCCGCGTGCAGGCCATCGAGGACGTGCCGTACCTGGATATGAACCGCCTGGCTTCGAAGGCCACGGTGAAGAGCGCCGATTCCTTCGGCCTGCTGTTCCTGATGTTCAACTGCGCCAAGAAGCCATTCGACAACGCGCTGGTCCGCCAGGCACTGCACTACGGCCTGGACACCGAGTCGATCATCAGCACCGCGCTGCTGGGCAACGCCAAGGCTGCCAGCTCCTATGTGCAAGAAAGCCACCCGCAGTACATCAAGGCGGATACGGTCTACGGCTACGACGCGGCGAAGGCCGCGGCGCTGCTGGCCGAAGCCGGCGTGGACAAGCTGGAATTCGAGCTGCTGACCACCGACACCTCGTGGGTCAAGGACATCGCCCCGCTGATCCTCGAATCCTGGAACAAGATCCCGGGCGTGAAGGTCACCATGAAGAACCTGCAGTCCGGCGCGCTGTACACCGACAACGTGGACAGCGGCACCTTCTCGGTGGTGGCCGCCCCGGGCGACCCATCGGTCTTCGGCAACGACCTGGACCTGCTGATGAGCTGGTTCTACCGAGGCGATGTCTGGCCGAAGAACCGCTTCCGCTGGAACGATGCACCCGAATACAAGGAGCTGCAGAAGCAGCTGGACGCGGCCATCCAGACCGATGATTCGAACAAGGCCATGGCGGCGTGGGGCAAGGCGATCAACATCGTCGCCGACCAGGCCCCGCTCTACCCGGTGCTGCACCGCCAGCTGCCATCGGCCTGGGACGAAAACGCGCTGGAAGGCTTCGCACCGCTGCCAACCACCGGCATCTCCTTTGTCGGCGTGAACCGCAAGGCCTAGCTGGCCCCGGCCCCGCGCAGCAGGCCGGGAGGCACGGCACCCACGCCGTGCCGCCCGGCCCGCACAGCGCAATGACCTGCACACTTCGATACTCGACGGAGCTACTCCATGGGGAATTTCCTCAACCTGCTCTTACGCCGCCTGGCCGCGCTGCCGGTGATGGTCCTTGGCATCTCCGCCATGGTCTTCATCATCATGAAGCTGGCCCCGGGCGATGAAGCCACCTCCGCGCTGGGCGAGGGCGCCTCCGAGGCCGCCAAAGAGGCCTACCGCGAGGAACGCGGCCTGAACGACGCGCTGGTGGTCCAGTACATCAGCTTCATCGGCCGGCTCATCCGCCTGGACTTCGGCCTGACCACCCCGCCGGCCCAATCGGTCTCCCAGATGATCGCCGGCGCGTTCCCGCTGACCTTGCAGCTGACCTTCCTGGGCGTGGTCATCGCCGTGGTCATCTCGCTGGCCTTCGGCCTGCTCGGTGCGCTGTACCGCGATGGCTGGCCGGACCAGCTGGTCCGCATCTTCTCCATCGCGGCGATCGCCACCCCGTCCTTCTGGCTGGGCATCCTGCTCATCCAGTGGTTCGCCCTGGGTTCCAGCCCGCTGTTCCCCTCCGGGGGAGCGGCCCCCGAAGGATCGGGCCCGGGCACCTGGCTGCTGCATATGGCGCTGCCGGCCCTGGCCCTGGCCATCCCGGTCTCCGCCTCGCTCACCCGCGTGGTGCGCACCTCGATGGTCGAGGAACTGGACCGCGACTACGTGCGCACCGCCATCGGCAACGGCGTGCCGCGCGGCGAAGTGATCTCCAAGAACGTGCTGCGCAACGCCCTGGTCACCCCGGTGACCGTGCTCGGGCTGCGCATCGGCTACCTGCTGGGCGGTGCGGTGGTCATCGAGATGATCTTCTCCCTGCCCGGCATGGGACAGCTGATCATGAACGGCATTACCAACAAGGACACCAACCTGGTCCAGGGCGTCACGCTGACCATCGCGATCACCTTCGTGCTCGTGAACATCATCGTCGACTTGCTCTACCTGCTGATCAACCCACGAATTAGGACGGTGTAGGGATGAGCATCATGGCCCCACGCAACAACCTCGTGAACCGCCTTTCCGAGTCCGGCGCCCGCTTCAAGGCGCTGCCGGCAGGCTCCAAAATCGCCTTGGCCTTCCTGCTGGCCATTGCCGCGGTGGCCCTCTTCGCCCCGCTGATCGCCCCGCACGACCCGCTGGCCACCGGAATCCCGGCGCAGAAGCCGAGCGCCGAGCACTTCTTCGGCACCGACCGGCTGGGCCGCGACATCTACTCGCGCCTGCTCTTCGGCGCCCAAGCCTCGCTGCTGGTCGGCCTGGGGTCGGTGGCGCTGGCACTGGTCATGGGCGGGCTGCTCGGTGCGTTGGCCGCCACCAGCGCCAAATGGGCCAATGAGACGATCATGCGCATCATGGACATGGTGATGGCCTTCCCGGGCATCGCCCTGGCCGCCGCGCTGCTGGCTTCGCTGGGCAACACCTTGCCGGTGATCATCTTGTCCATCGCGATCATCTACACCCCGCAGATCGCCCGGGTGGTCCGTGCCAACGTGCTGGCCCAATGGGGCGAGGACTATGTGCGCGCCGAACGCGTGATCGGCGCCGGGCGCTTCTACATCCTGGGCACCCACGTGCTGCGCAACTGCGCGGCCCCAGTGATGGTCTTCGCCACCGTGATGGTGGCCGACGCCATCATCCTCGAAGCATCCCTTTCCTTCCTCGGTGCAGGCATCCAGGATCCGGCCCCGAGCTGGGGCAACGTGATCTCCTACGGCCGCACCCTGGTGCTCAACGGCGCGTGGTGGGCGACCACTTTCGCCGGCCTGGTGATCCTGCTGACCGTGCTGGCGCTGAACATGCTGGCCGAAGGCATGACCGATGCGCTGGTGAACACCAAGGGCTCGGCCAGGAAGCAGGCGAAGAAGAACGGCGAACCTGCGCTGGCCAAGGCCAAGGCGGCCGCGGACCCGCAGGCCGCCGAGCGGCTGCGCGGGGAACTGGACCTGCTGGCAGCGGCCGAGGCCCAGCGCACCGACCGCCTGGTGCTCGATACCTCCCAGGGCGCGCCGCGCACTATCCTGGAGGTCAAGAACCTGTCCATCCGCTTCCCGGAGCGCTACGGGGACACCCCGATCGTGCAGGATGTCTCCTTCGCGGTACGCGAGGGCGAAACCATGGCGCTGGTGGGCGAATCCGGCTGCGGCAAGTCCATCACCTCGCTGGCCATCATGGGGCTGCTGCCGGGCAGCGCCCAGCTCTCCGGTTCCATCACCTTCGAGGGCAGGGAACTGCTGCCGGCCACCTCCGATGGCGGCACCCGGGCCGGGGACGACAAGGTCTACAAGGGCCTGCGCGGCCAGCAGATCGCGATGGTCTACCAGGACGCGCTGTCCAGCCTGAACCCCTCGATGCTCATCGGCGACCAGTTGCGCCAGCTCACCCGCCGCGGCGGACGCAAGACCCCCGAGGAATTGCTCGCCCTGGTCAAGCTGGACGCCAAGCGCACCCTGCGCTCCTACCCGCATGAGCTCTCCGGCGGCCAGCGCCAGCGCGTGCTGATCGCCATGGCCCTCTCGCGCAGCCCCAAGCTGGTGGTCTGCGACGAGCCGACCACCGCGCTGGATGTCACCGTGCAGAAGCAGGTGGTCGACCTGCTCAACGAGCTGCGCGAGCAGCTGGGCTTCGCGATGGTCTTCGTCTCCCACGACCTGGCACTGGTGGCCTCGCTGGCCCACCGGGTCACCGTGATGTACGCCGGCCAGGTGGTGGAGTCCGGTCCGATCAGCGAGGTGCTCTCGGACCCGCATCACGAATACACCCAGGGCCTGCTCGGCGCGGTGCTCTCCATCGAGTCGAAGGCCGAACGCCTGCACCAGATCCCGGGCACCGTCCCCAGCCCGTACGATTTCGCCGCCGGCGACCGCTTCGCCGAGCGTTCGCAGCGTGCCGGCGCCGACCCGGACCAGCACCTGTCCTTCGTCCCGGTGGACGCCGGCAGCGAGCACCGCTGGGCCAGCCACCAGGGCAATGGCAGCCACCTTCAAGGAGCCAGCAAATGAGCAACGCGATCATCGAGCTGCAGGATATCCATGTGCACCACAAGATCCGCGGCGGCAAGCTGTTCTCCCCGCGCCTGATCAAGGCCGTCAACGGGGTGGACTTCGCGGTGCGCCGCGGGCAGACCGTGGGCATCGTGGGCGAATCCGGTTGCGGCAAGTCCACCCTGGCCTCGGTGCTGGTGGGACTGCAGGAACCCACCAGCGGGCAGGTGCTGTTCAACGGCAAGCCGGTGGGCAAGCGCAACGCCGCAGGCCGCAAGGAGTTCGGGCGCAGCGTGGGCGTGGTCTTCCAGGACCCGGCCACCGCGCTGAATCCGCGCATGTCGATCATGGACACGCTCACCGACCCGCTGCGCGTGCATGGCATCGGCAGCGATGCTTCGCGCAAGGCCAAGGCGCTGGAACTGCTTGAGGTGGTGGGCCTGCCGGCTTCGGCGGCCTCGGCCCTGCCCAGCCAGGTCTCCGGCGGCCAGCGCCAGCGCGTGGCCATCGCCAGGGCGCTGGCCCTGGAACCTGCGGTGATCGTGGCCGATGAGCCCACCAGCGCGCTGGATGTCTCGGTGCGGGCGCAGGTGCTGAACCTGCTCACCGACCTGAAATCAGAGCTGAACCTGGGCATGGTGTTCATCTCCCACGATATCCAGACCGTGCGCTATGTGTCGGACACCATCTGCGTGATGAACTCCGGGCAAATCGTCGAGCGAGGCGATGCCGCACAGGTATTCGACGCGCCCACCAATGACTACACCCGCACCCTGTTGGGTGCTGCCCCGGCACTGCTGGAGCACTAACCAATCGCCGCACTTGCGGCACCTAGAGAAAGACCGAATCCCCGTGGCTTACACGAACAACCCGAAGTACTCCGGCGTCATCCCGCCGGTCATCACCCCGCGCACCGCCGATGGCGCCATTGACACCGCCGGCCTGGACGCCGTGGTGGAACACCTGATCGACGGGGGAGTGGCCGGCCTGTTCGTGCTCGGTTCCTCCGGCGAGGTGCCCTACCTGGCCAATGCCGAACGCGACGCGGTACTCGCCCGGATCGTGGCCGCCAACGCTGGCCGCGTGCCGGTGCTGGTCGGTGCCAGCGAGCAGACCACCGCCCGCGTCATCGACGAGGGCCAGCGCCTGATCGCCCTGGGCGCCGACGCGCTGGTGGTCACCACCCCGTTCTATGCCATCTCCAACGGCCCGGAGATCGAAGCGCACTTCACCGCCATCCACGACGCCCTGCAGGTCGACATCTTCGCCTACGACGTGCCGGTGCGCACCCACCACAAGCTGCCGCTGGATGTGGCCATCCGGCTGGCGCAGTCCGGCGCCATCGTGGGCGTGAAGGACTCCTCGGGCGACGACGTGTCCTTCCGCCAGCTGCTGCTGGCCACCAAGGACATCGAGGGCTTCTCGGTGTTCACCGGCCATGAGGTCGTCGTCGACGGGGCACTGCTGGGCGGAGCCCACGGCGTGGTCCCGGGCCTGGGCAACGTTGACCCAGCGGGCTACCGCCGCCTGTTCGACCTGGCCGTGGCCGGCGACTGGACCGGCGCCGCGGCCGAGCAGGACCGCCTGGCCCGCGTCTTCGACATCGTCTACACCCCGGATGCTTCCCGGGTGTCGCCAGGGGCTGCAGGCCTGGGCGCCTTCAAGACCGCCCTGGTGGAACTGGGCATCATCGCCAATAACGCCATGAGCGCCCCGATGGCGTCGCTGGATGCCTCCGAGGCCGCCGCGATCCGCGGGATCCTGGCCGAAACCGGCCTGCTGCCGGTGGCCGCCAAGTAGGCCCTGGCCCAGTGCAAGAACAACTAGCAGGCGCCGGCGAGGTGCTCGCCCTGGATCTGGGCGGCACCAAGATCGCCGGCGCCGTAGTGCGCCGCGATGGCACCATCACCGCGCGCAGCCAAGCACCCACACCGGCCCGCGAAGGCGCCGCCGCAATCATCGCGGCCATGGCCGGCGTGGTGCAGCAGCTGCGCGGTGCATGCTCGGCGCAGCCGGCCGGATTGGGTATCGGCGCCGCCGGGGTCATCGACCCGGAAACCGCGAAGGTGGTATCGGCCACCGATACCCTGGCGGGCTGGGCCGGCACCGACATGGCAGCCGAACTGGGACGGCTCACCGGTTTAGCGGTGCGCGCGGTCAATGACGTGCACGCCCACGGTTTGGGCGAGGCCCGCTTCGGCGCAGGCCGGGGAACCGGCCAGATGATGCTGTTGGCCATCGGCACCGGAATCGGCGGAGCCTACCTGCACGGCGGTCAGCTGGTCACCGGCTTCCACCACGTGGCCGGGCATATGGGGCACATTGATTCGGCCTACGCCACCGGGCTGGAATGCTCCTGCGGACGCACCGGGCATGTGGAGGCGATCGCCGCCGGGCCGGCGATCCACCGGCACTACCAGCGATTGGCCGGCAACCCGAAGGTGCGCGACACCCAGGCGGTCACCGCGCTGGCCGAAGCCGGCGACGCCTTGGCCTATCGGGCAGTGCATACCGGAGGCCTGGCCGCAGGCGCCGCCGCCGGATCGCTGGCCAACGTGCTGGACCCGCAGAAAATCGTCATTGCCGGCGGGATGGCCGGGGCGGGGAAGATCTGGTGGGAGGGTGTGCGCGAGGGCTTCGCCTCCAGCGCCATCGACCTGGTGCGCGGCACCGCGCTGGAACCTGCCCGTTTGGGAACCGATGCCGCCCTGATCGGGGCGGCCAGCCTATTCTGGCCACAAAACTAGAGGAGAAAGACATGTTGCTTTCGGCAGCAGCACTGCAAGCCCTGCGCGGGCGGCTGATCGTTTCGGCGCAAGCCTATCCGGGGGAGCCGATGCGCCACCCGCAGACCATGGCGCAGGTGGCGGCCTCGGCGGTGATCGGCGGCGCCGGCGCGGTGCGCGTGCAGGGCATCGCGGATATCCAATTCACCCGTTCCGTCGTCGAGGTGCCGGTCATCGGGCTGTTCAAGGACGGCCATGAGGGCGTGTTCATCACCCCCACCATCCACCACGCCTTGGCGGTGGCCAACGCCGGGGCGCACATCGTGGCCCTGGACGGCACGCGCCGCGAACGGCCCGACGGCAAGAGCCTGGAACAAACCATTAGCGCGGTCCACGAACGGTCTGCCGCCTTGGTAATGGCCGACTGCGGGTCGCTGGACGACGCGCTGGCTGCCGCGCAGGCCGGAGCCGATCTGATCGGCACCACGCTGGCCGGCTACACCGGGGAACGGGACAAGACCGAGGGGCCGGACCTTGAGCTGCTGGAGCAGATCGCAGCAGCGGGCCTGGAGCCGCCACTGATTGCCGAGGGCCGGATCCACACCCCGGCGCAGGCCAAAGCCGCGCTGGATGCCGGCGCGTTCGCCGTGGTGGTGGGCACCGCGATCACCCATCCGGCGAGCATTACCGGATGGTTCGACGCCGCCCTGCGAGGCTAGGCGTTTTCTTCGTGGCTGGCAACTGGCCTACGATTAAGCGCAGAACCTAATTCCTGCAGAATCGGAGAATCACCCCGTGGACGTCTTTATCAAGGGCCCTTCCAAGCGCGATGTAGCCGGCATGAAAGCGGCCTTCGGCGAGGTGGAAGCCGGAGACGTGATCTCGGTGCTCTACAAGACCGCCCGCTTCGGCAACTTCCTGATCTCCGGTGCCGCGCACGCCACCGTGCTCGATGACGTCATGGTCGGCGGGCTGAACGCGGCCGCTGCCAAGAAGAAAGCCAAAGACGCCGACGGCGGCGAAACCATGGCCCGCCAGCCTGATAAGGACGTGCGCTCATTCCCCGCAGTCTTCGAAGGCGAGTTCGCCCCGGAAGACGTTGAAGTTTCCGAGCTGTCCCACGGCGATTTGGTTGCCGCATCCTTCAGCCAGGAACCCTACGGTGATTTCGTGATTACCGGCGTGGTCACCGAGGCCGAAAATGATCGCGGCTACCTGATGGTCGGTCCGTGGATCCTGCAAACCGCCGACGGCGCGCCGCCGCGGTTGCTGTCGGTTCAGCGCGTGGCGGCCAACGGCACGCACGTGGCCCCGGTGCCTACGCGCCGCGGCCTGGTCGAGGTAGACGGACTGTAGCCAGCAAAGAGTTCAACAGGCCCCGGTGAATGAAATTATTTTTCATTCACCGGGGCCTTCTTTCTACTTCCGGAAAGGAGGCGGGTTCTCACGGTCGTTGCAACACCTTGATCAAACAGGAGTTGCAACGACCGTCAGAACCCGCCTTGTACGACTTGGTCCGGCATTTATCACTCCACGCGTGCACGACTAGGAGAAGGGCAGCACTATCGATGGTGTTTCAGGTCGTATCTGTGGCTCCCATGGTACTGGGGTCAATTTGCCTTGGCGGCGGTATGCCGTCTCAAGCGGGATTCTTATAGACCCAGGCACCGCTAGAACTTACTATGGTAGATAACATCTTCCGGAAGATATAACCGACACAGGTGGGTTGAGATATGAGTACATCTCCCCACCTGCCAAATGTGAAAGTGTACCTTGCGATCAAAATCCATAATTCTGGTGCTCGCGTTTGCCGGATTGTTGCTGTTGTTGGATCTAGCGATGCTGTCTTATCGCGCCATACAGGCTGCCACCCTACAGGAGGCAAACTCACTATATACGAACAGAGCTATCGAGTTGAGCGGTGATCCATCGACAGCAATCGATTACGCTCGGGGCGATGGGTTGGATGTAACCATCTTCCAACCGCTCGCTGACGATGATCATATTCGTGCCGTATTTTCGACAACGGACGTGTCTGGATCTTTACCACTGCACGATATCCGTTGGAATGTATCCGATAGTCGTCCGGGGGCATTAGTAGGGGCCAACCTCCAAGCTGTGGGCGCCGAGATCGTAATACTGGGAAAAGAATATGAAGTTGCTGGTTTATTAGGGGCACGGGACAAGAGCCTGTTAGCCGACGAAATCGTTATTTACGATCCACAGTTGTTTGAGGAGCCAGGTGAGCGTCGATTCGTCGTTGACGGACCAGACGCCGATCGGATTACTGAACGTTTCGAGAATACGCGTGCGATTGAATCAGGTCTCTCCAGGCGAACTAATATTGATTTCATTTCTCCCATCATGAATATGCTTACTGTGGTTTTGCTAATCACTGGGACAGGTATTTTAGGGTATCTAACGCATACCTGGGGTGCAGCGCGTGATTCGGTAGATCGGTTGTGGGGACGCACCCGCGCATTTTTGTTGTCACGACATATTCTCTCGTACACGACAGTCTGGATCGCGGCGGCAATAGTACCGACGCTAATTCTATTTAGTGCGGGTCGAGCTAGCTTATTGTTTCAAGATTTTCTCTACTCGCATGTGCTTCTGACATCTATGTTCATTCTCTCTTTCACGACGTCGTTTGTGGTTAGGAACGGAGGAATGAAATGAACGAGTTCATTTTTGATCTACGTCGAAACTGGCTTGCTATTGCAACAAAAGCTGTTATCGTAGTGCTGTTTTTAACGGGTTTATACAGCACTATCAGTTTCTCAGCGTCAACGCAGAACGCGATTATCAAAAGCTTTAGTGATGGAAACAATCAAGATCTCTACCGTGTGACAGATACTTTTACCGATGCCAATGAGTTCACAGAAATTCGTCAAAGCCCAGAAAAACTAGATCAAATTGGAGAGTTTTACGAGAAACTCAATGAGAGCAAGCTCGTGAAGTTATTGTCGTCTTTTAATCAACCTATACCGATTGCTGATTTTAAAGGCAGTGAGTCTTTCGATGCTTGGGCTGGGGGAGACTATGTTAATGGCGGCGTTTACGTCGATCAGCTGACAGGGCGCGAGACACTGGAGGTTCGGTCAATGCAGATGAGTAAGGAAGCGTTTGAATTTTCGCATTTGACGGTCGACGAGGGGCAACTTCCTGATTGGGAGAATATTGACTACAGTTCTGGCCAGATCCCAGTGTTGCTTGGTGCGGACTACAGGGGTATTTACAGTGTCAATGACACACTTGACGGCATGTTCTACATGGAACCGTTCTCACTCAAAGTTGTTGGATTCCTTGAGCCGCACTCTTCGATGTTCTACCAAGACGATATAGACCACTTCCTTGATGACACTATTGTCATCCCGTATCCAAAAACACTACGTGGGATAGCGAAGACGAATCTAGATTTTGGTGGGATATTGTCCTTCGCAATGATCAACAGCGATTTTACTGCGTCGAAAGAAATGTCCAGTAACGATATCCTCAAGCATCTTGACCAGATCGGGCGGGAAACTGGATTCACGAACTATGCACTTATAGGTGTGCCTCAATATTTAACTCAATATTCCCTGATGCGAACAATGCTATTTGATAATGTATGGCTAGTCGCCTTCCTTCAAGTTGCTTTAGGAATAGTTGGCGGACTCGTGGTTTGCGCGCTGAGTTCATTCAATTTCCGTCGTCGGCGTACTGTCCTCAATTTACGGTGGATAATTGGAACTTCTTGTTTGGAGTTGCAGAAGTGGATGGGGATGATTGTGCTCATCGAATGGGCCGCAATCGGACTGTTGTTCCTCACTGTTTATCAAGTTTTACCCAATGAGGGTTCATCAGCCGTCGGCTGGATTATTCTAATTTTTGCCGTTGCTGCTTGTGTTGATATTGCTGCTGCTACCAGGTCGACCAAACTGTACTTTCAAAGAAAGATTGCATAGAGACATGACAAGAATCGAACTTCGAGGCCTATCCAAAGGGTTTCGTGAGGCTAACGGCACACCCCATACACTGTTCCAGAACACGAACTTTGAAGCAGATGAGAACGATGCTTCAATTGCCGTCCTCGGACGCAGTGGTTCGGGAAAAAGTACCTTACTTAAAATTTTGGCCGGTCTTGATACTCATTATATGGGGGAATTTCGCTTTAACGAAGAAATTCTCCAGCATAAGGAATCGAGGATGGCGGCCTTTCGCAAGGCGAACGTCGGCGTAATTACGCAACGCTATGATCTGCTACCTGAGCGGACCGCCTTGCAAAATGTCATGTTGGGACTAGGCGGGAATAAGAACGCCTTCCGCGACCCGGCAGCAGACGCACTCGGTCATGTAGGTCTTAGTAAGTACGAAAATCATAGAGTCGGCAGACTCTCAGGTGGCGAAGCTCAGCGTGTGGCGATTGCCCGCGCAATCGTTAAATCTCCAGCAATTCTAATTGCGGATGAGCCAACCGGGGCGCTCGACGAGCAGACGGAAAATGAAGTGTTGGATCTATTCGACATTCTTCGCGCTCGTGGAAGTTTGCTCGTTATTGCAACCCATAGTGAACGAGTAGCTCAACGTTGCGCCAGGCAGGTAGTTATCACAGGTAAGAAATTAGTTGAAGTCTAGTGTCGATTCTAATCGATAATCCTAGGCTAAAGAACTATTCTGATTAAAAAATTCCTAAAACATCACGGCATTATTCCGATGCATAAAACTAGATTGGTTTATTTGAGATTTCCGTATCTGATTTCTCGCGGTCGAGTCTCTTCTCTGGGCTTATTTCTTGTCAGAGAATTTATCTTCTTGCATCGAAACAAATGCTTTCAGTTCATATTGTGTTATTTTCAAGCTAATTGACGGCTGGAATATTCATATATAACCAGAAATGCAACACTTATGTATCAATCTGAATGCTGCAACGGTGGCGAATGCCTTGCAGGACTTGTCGCTTTGATGATCGCTGGAGCCCTATAGGCACCCCACGGCCCTCGCACAGCCCTACGAAGACCAGGTATGTTGGTTAGCCCTTCGCATTGGACCTAGGCGCGCAGCACCTGGCCGATGATCTCGACGCCCTGGTTGAAGGCTCCAGGGTTCGGGCCGGCAAAGTTCAACCGCAGAAAGCGTCCGGTCGGTTCCGCGGGGAACCAGCTGTCTCCGGCCGAGATGGCCACGCCGCGCATTTCGCAGTCGCGGACCAGCTGCACCAGATTAGTGGCATCCGGCAACCTTGCCCAGAGGTTCAGCCCGCCCAGCGGGACCTGCTCGACATGTGCTTCGGGCAGATGCTGCGCCAGGGCGTCGAGCACCAGATCCCTGCGCGTTGCCAGCTGCTGGCGCACCGAGCGCAAGTGGGTGCGCCACCCGGGCTGGGTGACCACGTCAAGCGCGACGGATTGCAGCGCACCACTGACATACATGGATTGGGCCTGGTTATCGGCCAAGATCCGTTCCCGTGCTGGCCCTCTGGCAATGACGCCGGCAACACGGACCGCCGGGGACACGCTTTTGGTCAGGGAGCGCAGATACACCACATGGCCGCTGTCATCTCTGGCGGCCATCGGTGAAGACTCGGCATTGATCCCCAAATCCTTCGCCCAGTCATCTTCCACCAGGAAAGCGCCACGATTCTTCAGGATTTCCAGCACCCGCTGGGAAACTTCGGGCGACCACTGGGCCCCGGAAGGGTTGGCAAAATTCGGGTGGGCGTAGAAGGCGCGGGCCCCGGTTTGCTCGAAAGCGCGATCCAACTGCCCGGTGTCCGGGCCGTGGGGACCGGCGGGAACGGGGACGAGCTGCACGCCGACTTGCGCGGCCGCGAGGATAGCACCCCAGTAGGTGGGCGATTCGATGAGCATCGGCTTGCCGGCCCCAACCAGTGAGCGGAAGATCGAGCCCAGCCCGCTTTGGCTGCCGGGCAGGACGACGACGTCGCTGGCCGCCGGCGCGCTCAGCCCAGGGGCGGTGATGGCGCCGAGCTCGGATGCGAACCAGCTCTGCAGATCAGGCAGCCCCGCGGCCGGGGTGCGCTGGAGCACCGCATCGCTGCGCGCGACCCGCGAGAAGGCGCTGCGCACCAGTCGTTCTGGCAGCAAGTCTCGATCCGGATAGCCCGACTGCAGGGATATGACGTCATTGGGCGTAGCGCGCTGGGCGGAGGCGAGTTCAGGCAGGGGCCGTTGCACAACGCCCAAGGCCGCGGTTTGCCAGGCACGGTCGTGCGCCCTGGCCACCGGGTGGCTGCGAACGAAGGTGCCGATACCCGGACGCGATTCAATGATGCCCTGGCCGGTGAGGATCCGCAGCGCTTTCTGCACGGTGACCGGGCTGACTTCATAATCCGCCACCAGAGTACGGGTGGAGGGCAGCTGGCTCCCGGCGGGGGCTGTCGCAATCCATTCGCGCAGTACCGCAACCAGGCGCTCACTGCTACTGTTAAACATGAAACTAGATAGTACCGCTACTCTCATTTCGCGGCAACCGCTATCCTCGGGCGTTACCGGGCTGATCTGGGGCTTGCTGGGAGTGCTCGCCTTCTCCTTCACCGTGCCCTTCACCCGCATCGCCGTGGAAAGCGGCCATCTGCAACCGCTGTTCGTCGGCGCCGGGCGATCCGTTATCGCCGCAATGCTGGCTGTTGCCGTGCTATGGAGCACCGGCCAGAAACTTCCGACACGGTCGCAATGGTGGCGTCTGCTGGTCGTCGCCGGGGGAGTCATCGCAGGTTTCCCCCTGCTGACATCCTTTGCGATGACCACGGCTCCGGCCAGCCATGGCGCGGTAGTGATCGCCATCCTGCCTGCAGTGACGGCCGCAGCCGCTGTTCTGCGAACCAGGGAACGACCCAGTGCCAGATTCTGGATCGCGGCTGGTTCTGGGGCATTGGCAGCCTTGGCGTTTGCCGCTTTGCAAGGAGGCGGGCTGGGCAGCTTGCACGGGGCCGACTGGTTGCTCTTCGGGGCGGTGCTCGCTTGCGCTATCGGCTACGCCGAAGGCGGACTGCTCTCGCGGGAGCTCGGTTCATGGCAAACGATCTCATGGGCGCTGGTCCTGGCCTCACCGGTAATGATCACCCTCACGACCGTCTCGGCGCTCCAGCAACCGCCCACGGCAACATTCAGCGAGTGGGCGGCATTCGCCTATCTTGGCGTCGTGAGCATGTTCCTCGGCTTCATTGCGTGGTATCGCGGATTGGCCATCGGCCCGATGGCGCAAGTGAGCCAGGTGCAGCTGGCGCAGCCGGTGATGACGATCTGCTGGGCCGGGATGCTGCTGCACGAACAAATCGGTTGGCCCACCGTGGTTGGCGGCTGCGCGGTCATCGCCTGCGCGCTGCTGGCCGTAAGATCGAGGAACCAGCACATGAGACAGGATGACGCATCATGAAATCATCAACGAAAACTGGCGCAGTGCCAGTCACCGCTTTGACCGGGCTCAGCGCCTTCCCGCTGACCCCAATGAATGATGACCAACTCGATGAACCTGCATTCATCGGATTGGTGCAGCGACTGGTTGCGGCCGGGGTGGATTCAATTACCGTCCTGGGCTCGACCGGTTCGTACATGTACCTGGACCGCGCGGAGCGCGAACGCGTCATCGGGTTGGCGGTGCAGCATGCAACGGGGATCCCGGTGCTGGCTGGAGTCGGCGCCATGCGCACGGCCCACGTCCTGGCGCATATTGACGACGCCAAGGCCGCCGGTGCGGCCGGCGTTCTGCTCGCCCCGGTGGGCTACCAGCGGCTGGACGATGATGAAGTCTTCGCACTGTTCAGGGCGGCGACCGAACGCAGCGACTTACCGGTCGTTGTCTATGACAACCCTGGGACAACGCATTTCACCTTCAGCAACGGGCTTTATGCGCGCATCGCGCAGTTGCCGGGGATCATTTCCATCAAGATTCCGGGGGTTCCGGCCGATCCGGTGGATGCGCTGGCGCATGTCGCGGCGATTCGGGCGGTGCTTCCCGATCACGTAGGCATCGGGGTATCGGGCGATGCGTTCGGGGCAGCCGGACTCATCGCAGGATGCGACGCGTGGTTTACCGCGGTGGGCGGAACGATCCCGGCCCCGATGCTTGGAATTACGCGTGCGGTGCAGGCCGGAGACCATCAGAAGGCGCTAGCGGTTTCCGAGGATCTGCGGCCGTTGTGGGACCTGATGGCGCAATGCGGCGGCAGCTTGCGCGTCAGTGCCGCCATTGCCGAGCACCTGGGCCTGGCAGCACCCAATTGCCTGCCCTTGCCGGTCCAGGGACTTAACCGGGAGCAGCGGGCAAGGGTGGCGCTGGTGCTCGATGGACTGGGGCAGGCAAGTCTCTAGCTGGGTGGCCAGCGGCCCTGTTCGGCCAGTGCGAGGCTTCGATTTCGATTCATGATCGTGAAGCCGGCAGATTCGAAACTGGCCAAGATGCCGGAAAATAGGCCCTCTCTGCCCTTGTAGGTGATTCCGGTATCGGTGGGGCGGGCATGCTCGACCGCGGCAGCAGGCAACTGCCCTGAAATGATCCGCCCGCGGAATGCGGGGCGGATCACGAGACAAATCAGCACCCAGGCGGATTCCGCCCCGCGGTTCCATTCTTCATCCTTGAAGTACTGGCATTGGCACCACTAGGGATCGCACTGCTGGCCGGATTCCAAGTTCCATGGAGTCTTCTTCGCGGGCTGGTTCCGGGCGCGCGGTGGGCGTACCCTGTGGCTAACCAGCGAACTTGGCCATCTTTGCCTGGCCATCTAGGAGCGAAAGGGTGCCTACCACCATGCCGCGAATCATCCGTTTTGACCATATCGGCGTCACCGTTGCAGACCTTGAGCTGGTGACTGGCTTCTTCATCGGCTTGGGCTTGAGTGTCGAGGGCAGGGTCGACGGGATGGAAGGGGAGTTCCTGGAAACCGTGTGCGGGGTCAAGGACTCGCGCACGAATGTCGTCATGCTCAAGTCCGCGGATTCGGAGGTCGGCATCGAGCTGGCCAGCTTCGAGAAGCCTGCCCATGAACCGGGCAACCCGCACGCCATGGCCAACGAACTGGGACTGCGCTCGATCGCCTTCGAGGTAGATGACCTCCAGGGGATGGTCGCCGGCCTTGAAACCCGGGGCTATGGACTGATCGGCGGCGTCGGGGAATACGAAGGCGCCTGGAAAATGGCTTATGTGCGGGGCCCCGAAGGGCTGACGGTAGCCCTGGCCCAGCGGCTGGGAAACTAGGCGAAGCAGTCGTTAACCAGCAGGTGCCCGGGCCCGGGGGAAATCCCCCTGGTCCGGGCACCTGCTCGTTGGCTCTAGCGCTTGGCCTTCTGCAAGGACTTCTCGCTGATTGGCGCATTGTCGCTGGCGCGCAGCTTGCGGAAGTACTCCATGGCCTCATCCTGGCGCTCGGCTTCGCCGCCCGAGGAGATATCGGCACGCAGGTGGTCCTGGGTGTAGCCGAAGGCTTCCACCAAGTCCTGGGCATGCGGGCGCAGGCGGGCAAGCAGGCGGTTGATGTAGCCGGACAGGGTGCGGGCACGCTGCATCGAGAGCAGGCCGTTGGCCAGGTACCAGCCCAGGTCATCCTCGATCAGGGTTAGCGCGAAGACATCGCGCAACCAGGTCAGCACCTCCTTGGTGGTCGGATCCCCGGTCTTCTCCAATGCCGCGGTGAATGCTTCCCAGCGCAGCAGCTGGCCGTGGTCGCGTGCCGCGGAGATCAGCAGGTCCTGGTTCTCGTTGAATGCGGCGGCAGCCTTGGCCTTGTTCTTCCCGGCACCGCGCAGGGCGTTGGCCACCTCGGCGACCTTGGCGTTGATGCGGTCGGTGAACAGAGCGCGCTGGTTCTCCGGGTCCTTGAAGAAATTGGCGCTCTTGCGCTCATCGGAGATATCCGCGAACGCCTGGCCGACGCTGCGCAGGCCCGAGCGGTGCAGGGCAGTGGTGCCCACCTGCTTGGCCACGTACAGGGCCATGGCCCCGGTATCGAGCTTGCGGAATTCGGCGGCATAGTCGGTGAGCAGGCGCTTGCCCACCAGCTGCAGCAGCACATTGTTGTCTCCCTCGAAGGTCACGTAGACATCGAGGTCTGCATAGAGCTGGGTGAAGCGGTTCTTGGCGATGAACCCGGCTCCGCCGCAGGCTTCGCGGCATTCCTGCAGGGTGTCCAGCGCGTCCCAGGTGCTCAGCGGCTTGAGCGCCGCGGCGAGGGTTTCCAGATCCTGGCGGTCCGTGTCGCTGTCCTCGCGCCCGGAGAACACCGCGTCGAACTTCTCCAGCAGCCCGTCGTGGGCGAAGGAGGACGCATAGGTGCGGGCCAGCCGGGTGAGCAGCCGGCGCTGGTGGCGCTGGTAGTCCAGCAAGGTGGTTTCCTCGGTGTCCGAGACGGAGTTGAACTGGCGGCGCTGATTGCCGTAGGTCACCGCGATCTGCAGGGCGATCTTCGAGGCGTTGGTGGCGGCGCCGTCCAGCGAGACGCGGCCCTGGACCAGGGTGCCGAGCATGGTGAAGAAGCGGCGGCCCGGGGAGGCGATCGGCGAGGAGTAGGTGCCGGATTCATCCACGTTGCCGTAGCGGTTGAGCAGGTTGGTGCGGGGGACGCGCACGTTGGTGAAGTGCAGCCGGCCGTTGTCGATGCCGTTCAGCCCGCCCTTGAGCCCGTCGTCCTCTCCGCCGATGCCCTCCAGGAAGTTGCCCTGCTCATCGCGGATCGGCACGTAGAAGCAGTGCACGCCGTGGTTGACGCCCTTGGTGACCAGCTGCGCGAAGACGGTGGCGGCCTTGCCGTGCAGGGCGGCGTTGCCCAGGAATTCCTTCCAGGCCGCCTTGAAGGGGGTGTGGATGACGAATTCATCGGTGGCCTCGTCGTAGGTGGCGGTGGTGCCCACCGCGGCCACGTCGGAGCCGTGGCCGATTTCGGTCATGGCGAAGGCGCCGGGGGTGTCCAGGTTCATCGCGCCGGGCAGCCATGCCTTGTGGTGCTCTTCGGTGCCCAGGTGCAGGATCGCCCCGGCAAACAGGCCCCACTGCACGCCGGCCTTGATCTGCAGCGACGGGTCCGCGGCGACCAGTTCCTCGAAGGCGGCGATGGATCCGCCGTGGTCGTTCTTGCCGCCGAATTCGGTGGGGAAGGCGCGCTGGACGGCTTCCTGCTGCACCAGGATGCCCAGCTGGCCCAGAACGCGTTCGCGGTGCTCGTCCATGCCCAGCAGCGGGTCGCGCTGCAGCTGCGGATCGGCGGCGCGGGCGCGAGAGGCCTTGCGGATTTCGGCATAGGGGCCGAAGAGCTGTTCGGACAGGGCGTTGACGTTGATGCGGTTCTCGCTCATGACGTGTCTTTCTATTCGGTGGTGAGTCGGGTTGGGAGTGCACCTGGGTGCTTCAGTTGGTTTTCGGGGTCCGGGTGGAGGCGATGCCATAGGCCAGCCAATTGGTCAGTTCCGCGGCCAGCGACGGCAATGCCGGCTTGTTGGCGGAATCCGGTTGGCGCAGCCACTGTTCGCCGGCCGCGCGGACCATGCCCAGCGCCGCGCGCGGCCACAACTCCAGGGTCGCGGAAGTGGCGCGCTGGTCATAGAGCTTGAGCAGGCGTTCGCTCATCAAGCTGGATGCCTCTTCGAAGAAGGTGCTCAGGGCGCCAGCGGATTCATCGTCGGCGCAGCGCGGGGCCGATGTCACGAAGAAGTACAGGTTCGGGCTGTTGGCTGCCAGCTCCAGGTAGGAGGAAACCATGGCGTGCAGGGCGCTGATTTCGTCTTCCTTGGCCAGGCCTGCGGCGATGACGCGTTCGCGGAAGTCGTTGATGACCATGGCGCTCAGTGCCTGGCGCAGGCCCTCCTTGTCGCCGAAGTACCGGTAGTACACCGGTTTGGAAGTTTTCGCGTGATTGGCGATGTCTTCCATGGAGACCTGCGGGCCGAGTTTGTGCACGGCCTTGCGCGCCAGCTTGAGCAGTTCTTCGTGGCGCGCGGTGCGATGCGCTTGCCAGCGAGCTGCCCGGCCGTCGGTCTCGCGGTCGATTTCCCCAGTGATCTTGTTCACGTAACTCACAGTATCATGTACTCTTGGTTACAGTAATACTTGTCACACCAGAATATTTGTAGGAGTTCAACGAACATGAGCCAGCCCTCTGTGCGCAATGCCGTGATCATCGGTGGCAACCGCATTCCCTTCGCCCGTTCCAATACCGCCTACGTCAATGCGTCCAACCAGGACATGTTCACTGCAGCACTCGAGGGCCTGGTCGCCCGCTTCGGCCTGCAGGGACAGCGCATCGGCGCCGTCGCCGGCGGCGCGGTGCTCAAGCATTCCAAGAACTTCAACCTGATCCGCGAATCGGTGCTCGGCTCCTCGCTGGATCACGCCACCCCTGCCTATGACGTGCAGATGGCTTGCGCCACCGGCATGGAAGCCATCGGCTCGCTGGCCAACAAGATCAAGCTGGGACAGCTCGATTCCGCCATCGGCGGCGGCGTGGACACCACCTCCGACGCGCCGATCGCCGTCTCGGATGCGCTGCGCGGCATCCTGATGGAGCTTTCCCGCGCCCGCAGCACCAAGGCCAAGCTCGCCGCGCTGGCCAAGCTGCGCCCAGGCCATCTGGCCCCCGCAGCCCCCGGCACCGGCGAACCGCGCACCGGCCTGTCCATGGGCGACCACCAGGCAATCACCACCAAGAAGTGGGGCATCACCCGCGAGGCCCAGGATGAACTGGCCCTGGCCAGCCACCAGAACCTGGCCGCCGCCTACGACCGCGGTTTCTTCAACGACCTGGTCACCCCGTTCAACGGCCTGTCCAAGGACAACAACCTGCGCGCCGACTCCACCATGGAAAAGCTGGGCAAGCTCAAGCCCGCCTTCGGCAAGAACCTGGGCGATGCGGCGACCATGACCGCCGGAAACTCCACCCCGCTGACCGACGGCGCCTCGGCCGTGCTGCTGGGCAGCGAAGACTACGCGCAAGCCAACGACCTGCCGATGCTGGCCAATTTCGTGGACTTCGAAGCGGCAGCAGTGGACTTCGTGCACGGTGCCGAGGGCCTGCTGATGGCTCCGGCCTACGCCACCGCCCGGATGCTGGAGCGCAACAACCTCACCTTGCAGGACTTCGATTTCTACGAGATCCACGAGGCCTTCGCAGGCACCGTGCTCTCGACGCTCAAGGCGTGGGAGGACGAGGAATTCTGCCGCGAGAAGCTGGGGCTGGATGCCCCGCTGGGCGCCATCGACCGGTCGAAGCTGAACGTGAACGGCTCCTCGCTGGCCGCAGGGCACCCCTTCGCCGCCACCGGCGGGCGCATCATCGCCAGCACCGCGAAAATGCTGCATGAAAAGGGCTCGGGCCGCGCGCTGATTTCGGTCTGCGCCGCAGGTGGCCAGGGCGTCGTCGCAATTCTGGAGGCTCGCAGCTAATGGCGGACAAGTACATGGAACTGGTTAATTCCGGGATCACCAAGAAGCTGGCCACCCTGCTGGGCTTGCCGCGTCCTCCGCGCTTGCGCCGCTACAGCCCCGATGCGCCACTGCTGCCCGGCCCGGTGCTGGTGCTCGGTGCCTCGTCCAAGGCCCAGGACCTGAGCGACACCCTGGTCGCCTGGGGGCTGGATGTGCGCCGGCACGACGCCGGCGATGCCAAGCTCGGCGGGCTGGTGCTGCTGCTCGATGAACTCGAGCACCCCACCGAGCTGTCGCCGCTGATGCTGGCGGCCGGCCAGGCATTGCGCAAGCTGCTGCCAGGCGGCCGCGTGGTGGCCTTCTCCCGTCCCGCCAGCGATGACGATGCGCCGGAGCTTTCCGCCGTGCGCCAGGGCATCGACGGCATCGTGCGCTCGATGGGCCGCGAAATGCGCGGGGGAGCCACCGCCAACGGCATCGTGCTTGCCCAAGGCACCAGCGTTGCCAGCCCTAGTGCGCTGGCCGCGCTGCGCTTCTTCTTCTCCGGGCGCAGCGCCTACGTGGACGGCCAGTTCCTTTCCGTGCGCACCAATGATGGCGTGCTGCCTGCCGACTTCGCCAAGCCGCTGGCCGGCAAGGTCGCGGTGGTGACCGGTGCCGCTCGCGGCATCGGCGCGGCCATCGCCAAGACGCTGTCCCGCGACGGCGCGCAGGTGGTTGTGGTGGATATGCCTGCTGCCGGCGAATCGCTAGCCAAGGTCGCCAACTCCATCGGCGCCACCGCCTTGCAGCTGGATGTCACCGCCCAGGATGCCGCCCAGCAGATCATGGACCATGCGATCGGCCGCCATGGCTCGCTGGATCTGGTGATCCACAATGCCGGCATCACCCGGGACAAGCTGCTGGCCAATATGGATGCCGGCCGCTGGGACTCGGTGATTGCCGTGAACATCGCTTCGCAGCTGCGCATGAATGAAGCCTTCCTGGCAGCCAAGCTGCCCGGTTTGCGCATCGTTTCGCTGGCTTCCACCTCCGGCATTGCCGGGAACCGCGGCCAGACCAACTATGCAGCCTCCAAGGGCGGGGTGATCGGCATGGTGCACGCCAGCGCCAAGCTGTTTGCAGAAAATGGTGGCTCCATCGCCGCTGTGGCTCCGGGGTTCATCGAGACCGAGATGACCGCGAAGATCCCGCTGGGTACCCGCACCGTTGCCCGCATGGTTCTGCCTTCGCTGATGCAAGGCGGTCTGCCGGTAGACGTTGCCGAGGCGATTAGCTTCCTCGGGTCGGACGCCGCGGCCGGGTTGAACGGCCAGGTGCTGCGGGTCTGCGGCCAATCGCTGGTAGGTGCCTAGATGGGTGCGCAGATCGTCACCTCGATTCCCTCGATGGCCTCTGTCTATGCCAAGGCCGTGAAGACCCTGAAGCGGAAGCCGAAGAACCCGGTGCTGCCCGAAACCGTCCTGGTCTTCCAGGGCGCCAAGGCCGATCCGGTGAAACTCGCCGAGTTCCGCCAGGCCGTAGGTGCGCCGATGAACGGCGTGCTGCCCAGCCTCTACCTGCACTCGCTGGCTTTCCCGCTGGCGATGTCCTTGATGGTGCAAGATGATTTCCCCTTGCCGCTGCTGGGCATGATCCACCTGTCCAACCAGGTCGATGTGGACCAGCCGCTGGGGGAGCACGAAGCATTCGATATCGAGGTGCACAGCGAGAACCTTTCGGCCCATCCCCATGGGGCGACCTCCGACTTGGTGATGCGCCTCGTCGTGGACGGGCAGGACCGGGTGCTGCTGCGCAGCACGTTCTTGGCCAAAGGCGTGCGGCTCGAGGGCCGTACACCGGAGAAGAGCGCGCATCCGGCCTTTGCCGCACCGCAACGTACCGCGAGCTGGAAACTGGATCAGGGAACGGGACGTCGTTGGGCCGCAGTAGCCGGCGACTACAACCCGATTCACCTGTCCGCGCTCAGCGCCAAGGCGTTGGGCATGCCAGCGGCTATTGCCCACGGCATCTACCTGGCAGCCCGGGCATTGGCGGGGATCGAACCAGCCAACGGAACGTACCACTGGAGCATCGAGTTCAAGACCCCGGTAGTGCTTCCGGCATCGGTTGACCTGGCCTTCCAGCCGCAAGCCGATGGGTACAAGGTCCACGCGTGGAATGCACGCAAGTCCAAGCCCCACTTCGAGCTGGATCTGGTGCGCAGCTAGGCTCCACCGCTAGTGCCTTGGCCTTCAATGGAATTGCCTTGAAGGCCAAGGCACTATTGCGTTCAACGTACTTGGCGCTCGGACTGGGCGACACGGTAGCTGGCCAGGGTGGCCACGGCCGCGCGTTCCCAGGTGAAGAGGGCCGAATGTTCCAGCGCCCCATGTCCGGCAGCGGTAATCTGTTCAGGATCCCGGGCCAGTTCAAGCAGCTTGGCGGCCCAAAGCTGGGCATCAGGCTCGGTCATGAGCCAACCGGATTCGCCGTCATTGACGGCGTAGGCCAACCCTCCCACCGCATTGGCCAACACCGGCGTGCCGCAGGCCTGCGCTTCGGCGGCCACCAACCCGAAAGTCTCGGAAAGGGACGGTACCGCAACGACATCGGCATTGGCGAAGACGAGCGCCAGCTTCTCGGGGGAGAGCGGATCGAAGAACCGGACGACGTCCTCCAAGCCGTGGCGTTGGACTTGCGCTGGCAGGTCGTAGTCCGTTGCCCCGGACAGCGCACCGAACAGCGATGCGGTAATGCGCAGGGTTGGATCCTCGTGACGCGCGATGCCCATGGCTTCGAGCAGAAGATGGGCTCCCTTCAGCGGTTGCATGCGCCCGGCGTAGACCAGGTGCAGGTCATCGTCTCCCAGAGGCCGGCGCAGCTTGTCCTGATCCGGGTGGAAGATGCGGTGGTTGACGCCGGGCAGGACGATGTCGAGCTTGTTCGAGTCCACGGCGTAGAAGCGCTGCAGCTGTTTCGCCTCGACAGGCGTGTTCGCGATGATGCGCGCGCAGTCGGCGAGCAGCTGCTTCTCTGCTTCCTTTCGCTTCCCAGGCTCGGGGAGACCTGATTCGTGTTCCTTGGCCGCGGCCGAGGTGTGCATCGAGACCAGCAAGGGAGCGGACCAGCGCTGCGCCAGTTGCAGCCCCACCATTCCGGAGAGCCAATAGTGCCCGTGGACGACATCGAACTTCATGCCGTGCAAGTGCGTTGCGATTTCCTCCGCGGCCTCGTCGATGATCGCCGGGAGCTGTTCCTTGGCAAGGTTCCGATGGGCAGCGATCTGCACCTGATGCATCCACACGCCCTCGCTGACCTGGAGCGACTCGGATTCGTTGGCGGTGCGCGTGAGCATGTGGACTTCGTGGCCCAGGGCGCCCAGCGCATAGGAAAGGTTCTGGATGTACACGTTCATGCCACCTGCATCGCCGGAGCCCGGCTGCTGCATCGGTGAGGTATGCAGGGAAAGCATGGCTATGCGCATGTTCAGTACTCCAGTAGTGCTGTGCTAGTGACGGAATTTTTCGTTCAAAACTCCGCCTCTGATGCTATCAAGAAGCCAGGTCCAGCATCTTCGCGTTCGCCGACGTCCAGTGATCGACCATTTCTGCTCCGCCGTGGCCATCGGTCTCGCAGATAACCAGTGAGGAAGCTGGCCAGAGCTGGTGTAGTTTCCATGCCGTCATTGACGGTCCGGAAACATCGGCTCGTCCGTGGATCAAAACGGCCGGCAGGTGCCGGATCCCAGCCATATTCTCGATGATCGGCGGCCGGCAGAAACCATCATGGGCCCAGAAATGAGTGGTCAGCAGTGACATTGAATGCCGGAAGCGGCGGTCATGCCAGCGCGGATCGCGGATTACCTGCTCCGATCCGAGGGAAATGTGGGTATCCTCCCACAGCGCCCATTCGCGGGACGCCGCATCGCGAAGTTCCAGGTCGGTGGAGCCGAGCAGTTGTGCGTAGGCCTCGACCAGTCGCAGTTCACCCGCCGCGTAGGCCGGAATGTGGCTGCTGGCGAATCGCGAGAAGCGGTCCCATGCTTCCGGGAAGAGTGCTCCAACAGTTTCGGTGATCCATTGGACTTCTTCACGGCTCGTTGTCGTGACGGCGAAAAGCACCATGCCGACGACGCGTTCGGGATGGGCCTGTGCGTAGGCGAGAGCCAAGGTCGCGCCCCAGGACACGCCATTGATAATCCATTTCTCGATACCCAGCCCGACACGCAGCGTTTCGATATCGGCTATCAGCCGCTGGGTAGTGAATTCTCCGATGTCCGTATCCGCAGCGGCTGCCGAGGGGAGAGAACGTCCGCAACCGCGCTGTTCAAAACCAATGAGGCGAGTACGGGACAGATCCCAGCGGTTCCGGTAGCCGCTCGCGCCGAGTGTTCCTCCTGGTCCACCGTGCAGGTGCAGTGCCGGGATTCCCCCGGGACTGCCGAACTCTTCCCAGTACAGCTGGTGGCCGTCATCAGTTGGCATGAGCCCCTGCTGGGCGGGGACGTTGCCCGGGGAAGAGTCAGTCATATAAGCACTTTACGACAGCGCACGTGCAAGCGCGGGGGAGGCATGCGCCGCATCCTCAATCGAGGGCGGGGAGTCGTTCGGATTAAATAAAGAAATCCCCGGTTGACCGAAGTCAACCGGGGATTCTACCTGTGCGCGAAAGGGGACTTGAACCACTATTTCGCCTTGTCAGACCGGTTACGACTCTATTTAGTTGTTGCTTCCTCGCGGGAAGTGTTGGTGTGCGTTGCTCTTTGTTGCGTTTCTCGTTGACAGGGTCAACACCGGAAAACAAGGTGTAATTACATGCCGGACTCCAAAGCTTCCAAATGCGAAAGGCGAGCGATGATCGCCTCTGTTCCCTTGGGCTTAACATTGGGCCGCTCTGGCGGCCAGGCTTCTACCCATCGGCGCAGTACCCGGATCGCATCTTTGCGTCGTCCGAGCTTTCGGTAAATCGAAGCTGCTTTTTCTGCGTAATACGGTTGCGGCTCCCGGGAGTCGTATTGGACAAGGGAGTGCGTGACGTCGATGATCCTTTCCAGCAAGACCACCATCTCCTCGTACTTCTTGTCGGCTTCCATCTCGACCAGATCCTGCACGTGGTCAGCCAAGTCTTTTCCCTCTAGCTTGCGCAGTTTCCAGAGGTGTTCCATGTTGATCGCATCAATGATGCGCTGGATCTGGTCGGGCTGAGGCGGTGGAGTGTATTCAAGCCGCATTCGCGCTGATGAACTCACGGACAACAGAAACGACGGCTGTTTTCTGGCCCTTGGTCATCTTCTCTGCTCCGAGCGGGAGCTGCAGGGCGCCAGTCGAGAATGTTTCAACCGTCCATAGCCCCAGGCTGACTCCGCAGGCCTGGACGACGGTCTGTGGGCTTACGCCAAGGCCCTTGGCTAGCCCGGTGATGGTGGTCAGGTTAGGGAATCCGCGTATGCCGCTGTGGGCCATTCCGCTGATGCGTCCTATTGTCGGCGTGCCGCCACAGTCTTTGCTTAACTGTTTGAGGGTTCGTCCGCCAAGCATAGAGTTGATGAGTTCTTCGATTCCGCCTTGCATTTCTTCCCCGCTCGTAGTGTGTCAAGTGACTTTTGTTATGTCAGCCAAGCTAAGTGCTTTTCTATACTGAGACTTTTTGCTGATAATGCTGAATCTACAGTGCGCGAGATGAAATGTTCAACACGGTTGAAACTGTTTCGTATACATGTTTTCAATTAGACTGAACGAATCAGCTAACGGATTGAATTGCTTGGGAGGGGGAATTTCGCATACTCTCGGAGGAAGCATGCTGGAACTCCCAAGGACGGAAATATGAAACTCCGCAATCCGATGCTTCTACGGGCCATCACCAAGCCCGGCGAAGCTCAGCTCATCTCCATTACGACCCTCGCGGCTCGCTGCGCGGTCACGCCAGGGCATCTCTACCATTTGATGACCGGGCGCAGGGAAGTAGCTCCCGAAGTTGCGCAATGCATCAGCGAGACCATTAACGAGGAGCTTTCGACGGCACTATTCGAGCAGAGCGACAGCAAGTGAACGTTGCCCTGTATTCGCCCGAAGAAGTAAGTGTCGAGCTGCGCCGCAAGGTCTCGCCGTGGACGATCCGCAAATTGGCACGTGAGAAGAAGATTGAACATACCCGGGTCGAGCACGGAAAGATTCTTTTCACCGAGGCGCAGGTCAAGGCATTCTTGGAGAGTTGTGTGCGGCTGGCGGATTCGGCGCCTGAGGTAGAGTCGGAAGCTTTGGCGTTCCAGGGGACTTCGAGATCACGCAGGGCTCGCGCTGGCGCTGCAACAGTCTAGTTAAAAGCGAAGTGCGGCGTCGGAAACTCCCAAGTCCCAACAACGCCGCACTTCTGCCAGCTGGGTACCACCCCGTGCTGGCTGATGTGGTCGATTACCAGTCGGCCACAGTGGCGCCTGTGGCGCCTTGTTGCAGGCGTGAGATGGAGATCAAAACGCCTGCGGTGTGGGGAGACTCTACAATCCACCCACGGGCAATAACCTTATCAGTTTGATCTGATCATTCAGGGCGTGAGCTATTCTGTCAGTGGACTTAGGTTTAATGAAATAGTAAAAGTTCTTGCCAGATTGAATGAATGTGTGTACGCTGATTATTACGGGGTTAAAAACCACAACACCGTGACTCCCAAGTCCCACCCGCGGCCACCAACCGCAACCGGCCACCAACCGGATTCCTCAAAGGAGACTCTACAAATGGGCAAGCACACCCAAAAACTCGTTATCACTTCACGTGGCGAACGGGTACTCCACACTCTCGCAGGTCTCACCATCCTCGCCGCTATCATTCTCACCGGCTTCCTCGACGGGGCGTCGCTCTAATGACTGCCACCCCAGCAACCATCGAACGCGGGCTGACATTCAAAGAATCAAGCCACCGCTACAAACTCGACGGCCAGCCAGTCAGCGGCGTAACGACGATCATCGGCGGAGGCGTGCCAAAGCCAGCCCTCGTCTGGTGGGCCGGCACCGTCGTAGCGCAGTGGGTCCTTGACCCGAACAATTCCACCCATCTGACAGGGCTGCAATCCGGCTACACAGGCGAGAAGGATGACCCGTCACTGAAATTCCTGCAGCTCCTCCCGAACCGTGAACGCGACGCAGCAGCGAAACGCGGCACGGCAGTGCACGACCTCGCCGAACAAATCAACCTCACCGGCGGAGCCGACGTGCCTGAGAACCTCGAAGGGTTCATCGAGGGATACCTGGCATTCCTCGAAGAATGGCAGATCACCCCAGTACTGGCTGAAGTCATCGTCGGAAGCCGCGAGCATTGGTACTCCGGCAAAGTTGACCTCTTCGCCCAGTCGCCACTACTGCAAACTGCTGAGGAAATCGCAGCTGGCTGGGTCATCGAAGTGGATCTGAAAACGTCCAAAGGCGTCTACATGGACACGGCCCTGCAGACCGCGGCCTACGCCAGAGCCGAGTTCTACATGGACGGGGAAATCGAAAAGCCGATCCCGCCCGTCTCCAAAGCATTCGTAGCCCACGTGACACCCATGGACCGCGAAGGGGAGAACGCCAGGTACGGAGACGAGCCGTTGGGCAGCAGCTTGTACCTGCTGTCGGATAGCCCAGAAAAAATTGACGAGCACTTCCAGCACTTCCTCCACGCCAAGGCCGTCCATGAAGACGCCAAAGTGCGGGGAAAGATCAAGCTTGAACCGCTCACCGTCCCCGCCCTCAACGCTGCCTAACTAAAAGGAAAGAGAAGAATCATGAGCATTCAGCCAGCAAACCCTGCACCGACCAGCGCAGAACTAGCCATGCCAACGATGCCCGGCGCCGCCGGCATCGCAGGCCTCGAATCATGGGTCAACGCCCTCAGCCACGCGAACAAGATCGCCAGCTTCATGGCCCAGTCCAACTTTGTCCCGACGCCTCTGCGTTCGAAAGGCAAGGGCAGCTTCAAATCCCTGGACGAGCTGACCCTGGACGTCACCGCAATCATCATGGCCGGCGCATCGATCGGCTATGACCCATTCCAGTCCGTCCAGCAGATGTTCATCGTCCACGGTTCTCCGGCAATGTACGCCCGCTCAATGGTTGCCTTGGTCAAATCCCACGGCCACAAGCTCGACCAGGCTTCATCGACACCGGAAGCAGTAACTGTCCGGGCCCGGCACCGCGACGAAAGTGAATGGCACGAGTTCACCTGGACTATCCAGCGTGCGGCGACGGCCGGTTACACCAGCAACCCCAAGTACAAGTCCAACCCTCAGGAAATGCTGTACGCCAAGGCGGCAACTGAAGCATGCCGCCGAATGTTCCCAGAAGTGCTCTCCGGCATTTCACCGTACTCGGTTGAAGAATCGGAACTTGAGGACCTGGGTGAGCAGCCGACGGCTGGCAGCGCGACAGAAGCACCAGTGAAGACCCGCAAGATGTCACGCAAAGCGCCAGCAAAGTCCGCTGCACCAGCTGCCGCGGCGCCGGCCGCAACCGTAGAACCGGCACAAGCCGCACCAACGACCTTGCCGCCAGAGCCTGAAGAGGTCGGCGCCAACGTTGATACGCAGACCGGCGAGGTCCAGGACGAAGGAACACCTGCTGCCTTGGAGCTGTCCTGGGACGAGAAGATCGAACAGCGTGAAGGTGATGCAGTAGCACTCCGAAGCCTCTACAACGAAGCCCAGGCATGGGGCGCGGACCGCGAAACCCTCGATCGCATCGTCACCGCAGGGCAGAAAGCCTCCCAGTCGTAACCAACCCCCGACCCCGGTGGCCAGCCTCACCAGCTGGCCACCAACACCACCCAATTTAGGAGACTCCCATCATGGCTAAGACCCAAGAAATCACCCTCAACGGATTCCAGCGCTTGGACTACGTGCAGATTGCACCGAAAGGCTCCCTCGTCGCCATCAGCGGACGAAACGCCCAAGGCAAGTCCAGCGTCCTCGACGGGCTGGAAGCAACCATCATCGGCCACAACAAACGCGACGTGCCACGCCCAGTCCACGAAGGCAAGAAGGCTGCAGAGAACATCCACGTCCTCGACAACGGGATGCAGCTGATCCGCAAATACAAAGCAGACGGATCCTCCACCCTGACCGGCAAAACTGCTGACGGAACGAAAGTTGCCCAAGCAACCCTGAACGGCATGCTTGGCGCCCTGGGCATGGATGCCGGCGCATTCCCGCTGCTCGATGACAAGAAGCAGCTGGCCGCGGTCCTGAATCTGGTCGACCTGCCCTTCGACCCAGCTGAGCTTGCGCTAGATCGGAAGCAGATCTTCGAAGAACGCACTCGCGTCAACACGCGAGTTGGCGACTTCGAAGCTCAGCTGAAGCAGTACGAGGAATTCCCGGACGACCTGCCAGCTGCCGAGGTGAGCGTTTCCGAACTGCTCGACCAATACCGGGCAGGGCAGGAAGTCAACACGAAGATCTCGAACACCGTCCGCAGCGTCCAGCATTGGGAGAGCGAAGCCGAACGTCTCAAACGAGAACTCGCAGATGTCGAGAGGAAAGCGGTCGAAGCTTCGGAAGATGCATCCAAGCTGCCCGAGGAAGTGGACCTCGCTGAGATTCAGTTGAAGATCGACGGTGCAGAGGAAACCAACCGGCTCGTACGCAAGAAGCAAGAACGCGGATCCCTGCAGTTCCAATACGAAGCGACCGCGGAACAAGCCAAAGCGCTCACTCAGAAGATCGCCGACATCGACAAGAAGAAGAGCGACGGCCTCGCCGCAGCAAACTTCCCAGTCCCCGGCATGAGCTTCGACGACGAAGGAGTACTGCTCCACGGCCGCCCATTCCGTAAGGCATCCACCCGCGAACAGACCATCGCATCCGCCCGACTGATCATCGCCTCGAAACCCGAGCTGAAGGTCATGATCATCCGCAACGGATCCGACCTGGACAACGACGGCATCCAGGAACTCCAAAACCTCGGAGACGAGAACGGATTCCAGATCTGGGTCGAATTCGTCGACGAATCCGGCGAATTCGGCTGGACCATCGAAGACGGAAAGATCGCCTAAACGGCAAAAGAGAAGTGGCGGGGCAAACGCCCCGCCACTTCCAGCACCAACTCCCTGGTACGTCCGCCCCCTCATGCGAGTAACCAGCTCGCGGCCGAACACCACCACCCTAAAAACTTTCAGCCCGTAACTGTGGGACCTACCAACCCAAAGACATTTACCGGCAGAGATGGAGAACCCTCATGGATAGAGTCATCGATCCAAGCGGACAAAACGCCACCATCAGCTTCGCCGACGCACTCATTCCGGTGATCTACGACCACGGCAAACCACGCATCATCATGAAGCACATCTTCACCGACCTCGGACTGGACTATTCCAGCGCACTCGCGCACCTGAAGAGCAATGCCTGGGCTGAAGTCGACCTGCACCTAGCGCGCGGCGCCGACGGACGAAAATTCCGGATGCAGACAGCCACCCCCGGCACGTTCCTAATCTGGCTCACCAGACTCACCAAGGTCCCCAAGCAGACCGAACCCCGACTCCGCCGGTACCAAGCCGAAACCATGCTCGCACTCACCGAACACGCCAACCACGCGTTCGCATCCCCGGAAAGGAAACTCCCATGACGACCCAAACCTACGGAATGCCGCCCACACCCGAAGAGACACTCAGCAAGGGAATCCGCCTCTTCGAATACTCAGGCCACGACGTCCGCACAGTAATGGTCGACGGCGAACCTTGGTTCGTGCTCAACGATTTGTGCGCAGTGCTCGAAATTTCGAACCCGCGCGACGTCGCAACCCGCATCGATCCAGTGACCGTCGGAAAAACCTACGCTGAGAATTCGCGAGGGCAGCTGCGCGAAACAACGATCGTCAACGAGTCCGGCATGTACGAAGTCGTAATCCGGGCCAATGGCGAAATCGCACGCACCTTCCGCCGATGGATCACCAACGAGGTTCTCCCCGCAATCCGCAAGACCGGCACCTACAGCACCCAAGCCGCCGACGAAGACGAGTTCATGGCTCTGGCCGTCGTCAAAGCGCAAAGCATCATCGCCAGAAAAAACCTTGAGCTCGCCGCCAAAGACGAAAAGATCGCAGTCCTGGAACCAAAAGCATCCGCGTGGACTGACCTCGTCTCATCCACCGGCTCACTGTCCTTCCGGGACGCAGCCAAAGTCATCAGCGAAGAAGGCGGCGTGACGATCGGGGGAGACCGGCTGATCAAGAAGCTCCTGGACTGGGGATGGTGCTTCCGGCCCGCAGCCACGGTCGAAGAAAGATCCAAAGGCAAAGTTCGTTCGGTCCGTGCATACCAAACCCAGATTGACGCGAAAACGCTCACCGAAAAAGCCAAAACCTACACCGACCAGCAAACCGGCGAGAAGAAGCTCTCCAACAACCCGCAGACCCGCGTCACCGGTAAAGGGCTAGACCGGATCCGCACACGCCTACTCAACGAAAAGGAAAGCAGCGAATGATCGCCATCGAACCAGGAATGACTTGTCGCCTGGGCAAATCCAAGACCGCCGTCCAATGGGAAGTCATCGACTTCAACGCACAATCACTGGCAGTCCAGCTGTCGAAGCTGGGCGGAGACGGGTACGTCAACAAGTGGAGCCGAGTAGAGGAACTGATCGACCTGCAGCCCCGGCTGCTGCCAGTCACCCTGGCCAGTGTCCTCGAATGGCAAAGAAAAGTCCGTACCCTCGGGGCAAGCCTCACCGACACTGGACGATTCTTCGCCAACAGCGCCAAGTGCGTCGACCTGGCGAACAAGATCAACGCTCACACCGAAGCATTCCATAAGGCTGTTGCCGGCTACCAAGCAGGAATTCAAGAGCACTACCCACACCTCATCCAGAAGGAGAACTAAGCATGGCAGGCGAGACCGTAATCACCGTCATTGGAAACCTGACCGCGGATCCGGAACTGCGCTTCACCCCGGCGGGGGCCGCGGTTGCGAACTTCACGATTGCTTCGACCCCGCGAGAGTTTGACCGGCAGTCGAACGAGTGGAAAGACGGGGAAGCCCTGTTCCTCCGCTCTAGCGTCTGGCGCGAAGCCGCCGAGAACGTGGCCGAAACACTCACCAAGGGCATGCGAGTCATCGCCCAGGGGCGCCTGCGCTCACGTTCCTACGACACCAAGGAAGGCGAACGACGCACCGTCATGGAACTGGAAGTCGACGAGATTGGCCCGTCACTGCGCTTCGCCTCTGCCAAGGTCACCCGCACTCAGCGGGGCAACGGTGAAGGCGCTGCAGGCCGCGGCAACGCCGGTAGCGGAAACGGTGGCTGGAACAACGGGTCCACGGCTGGCGGAAGCTCCGGTGGCGGCTGGAACAGCCCTCCAGTCAGCGGGGGATGGGGCAACCCGCCGGCCAGCGAGCCACCTTTCTAAACTCCTTCCCACCTGCTGAACCGGGTGCGTGTGACTATGCAACGGTTACGCGCACCCATCAGGAGGAAGTTTTGCAGAAAGAGCTAGCGATCCCACGCTACAACCGCCCGAACGCGGAGTGGCCACGCCACCGGGCCAAGAACCGCAAGCGCAAAAGCATGCGATCGCGGCTCGCCCGGGAAGCGCAGCAACGAATTGATAAGACCACGATGAAAGGGGTTGTGTGACCTTGCCCATCCCAGTGATTGCCTTGAAGCCGCCAAAGCCACGCCTGACACCGGCCAAGGTGCGAACCGACCTCTGCGGTTCGTGTGACCGGCCCGTGTCACAGACCGGCGAATGCGGCGGCTGCAGCGACTAGTTGTCGGATCAACAAGTGATGATTAGTGAGGCCCAAGTGGGTCTCACTAATTATTTCCATCCACTCCACTTTTTGAAAGGCCACCACTCGCAATGGAAAACCACGATAACCAGGCCACCGAAGCAACGCCAGCCGACTCGGAATTCATCGAGAACCTAGCCGACGTAGTTGCACAAATGATCCCCGGCGTAAGCCCTGCAGAAGCGACGCACAAGCTTGAACATGTAGGCCTGGCTTTGGCTCGCGGTGACCTCTACAAGCGCGCCATTGAGATCGTCCAGGGCGTCCCCGGCCCCTGACATTCTGCGGTTAGCTGCTTCGGGTTACCAGGTCGAAGCAGCAAGCCGGGAGACACCAGCACCACCTGCACTACCTGCACCACGAGATGGAGACCCCAGCATGAGCCACCGAACAGGTAGCATCCTGCGATGACCAAGGACAAGAAACTTGACCAACGCCCCTATATCGCCTTGGCCAACGAGTACCACCGGCACCGTAAAATCCGTGGCCTTTCAGACGCCGCATTCCGTATCCACGTGACCCTGCTGCTGATCGCCAACGAAGAAACCACCGACGGGATCGTAGCAAAATCGGACCTGTTCGCCCGCGGGACCAAGGTCGGAAAAGAGCTCATTGAAGCCGGCTTAGTGCACGAAAAAAACGGCGTGTATATTCTGCACGACTATTTAGAGCACCAAAAGTCCAAAGCGCAGATCCAGGAGCTCAGTGCCGAGCGCGCCAAGAACGGTTCCAGCGGAGGCAAAAAGGGCATGCATCTGCGGCACCACGTGAATAAAGGCGTGCTGAACGACCGATGCGAACTCTGCCAGGAGCACGGTCTGAACCCGGATATTCCGTAAGCAAGTTGTAAGCAAACACTTAGAAATTGGTTAGCAAGCTTAGAAACATGAAACTGCTGGTCAACCCAACTATGACCAGGTTATCCACAGGTAAGAAGCTAAGCAAAAACACGGCAAACCAAAAACAAGACACCCAAGTCACAGCCCGAATATCACGAAAAAACCTAAGCAAACCTAAGTGAATCTAAGCAAAAAATAAGCACCATTTAACCACTACTTACTTACGTAAGTAGGCACGCTCAGTTTCGTAGTACTCATCTTTTAAAAGATCCATCTAAAAAAATCGTCGAATCGTCTAGGACTTAAACGCGAAGCACCACAACGATCGACGATCAAATAATCCCCATCAAAAAACCAACGGCCACCAACCAGCGGAAAGAAACTCCCACCATGCTCACCGAACGCCAAGCGCAACTCATCGCCGCCACCCTCGAAGAACTCCGCCCCAAAGACTGGCGCGCCCAGCAAACCCTCGACGTCCTCAGCGTCCACCACCAGCCCTACGACTTCAAAACCCTCCTGCAAGTCGCAATCAACGCCGCCCTCAATCCCAGCATCAAATCACCCAGCAGCATCTTCCTCGACGGCAAGCACTGGAACCTCCCCGAGCCACCCAAGCAACGCCCGGTGAACCCCAAGTGCCCCGACCACGACTGGTACGACGCCCACGCCTGCCACGCCTGCGACGCCGACATCCGAGAAGGCAACCGCCCCGAACAATTCCGCGGCCACAAAATGCCAAAAACCCCAGCACCCCGACCAGCGAACTGGAATGAACTAACCCAAGCCGGCACCTGACCAACCAGCGCCAACACCCCACAGCAAGCCCAGAACGTCCCGCAGGGCGATTTCAACCATGCTGAATAAGCAACCAATCACCTGGAACATTTCTAACCCCGCAAAACGGCTCACAGCACCTTGGCTCAAAACAAGCGCATCCCACACCATCACCCATACAACGAGAACGATCAACCCAACAGACCAAACAACCCAGGAACCCAAATGCCAACCCGAACCACTCTCATCGCCCTCGCCCTAATCCTCCTCGGGATCTTCTTGCCCAACCTCGCAGGCTCCCTAGCGTTCATGGCCGGCGCATTCCTCCTAGCTGTCATCAACTACATCGAACGCCAGCAGTACATCGGCACCGGCTGGATAGCGTTCGCTACGGCTGAAATCCTCGGACTGCTCGGCGCACCAGACCTGGCGGTATTCATCGCGGCAAGCGTCGGCATAGGCCTCATCGTGTACGGCATGGGGAGGTCTGCCGGCGAACAGCGAGCGTGGCGAAACCTGCTGCGCGTCCTGGCCAATGATTCTGAGAACCAGGACGCCATTCGGCGGGCTCGGAACATTGCGAAGGGCCGGTACTTCAGTGAGTGAGCTGCATGACGAACTGGTTATCCCGTTGACGCCGGCCCAGTGGAATGCAAATTTCTTGTCGATGAATCAGCGGTTGTCGCATCATCCGAAGAATGACCGGACCCAGTATTGGCGGCAGTTGCTGGGTGCTTTGGCCAGGAGCCAGCGGGTGTTACGGGTGCCTGGTCGTGGTCGTGTGGAGATTTGGTTCCGGTTTCCGGTGGCGCAGCGACGCGAGGTGGCCAACCTGCAGCCTACGTCGAAGGCGATTGTGGATGGGCTGGTTGATGCTGGTGTTTTTGAGGATGATCGGGACGAGTTGGTGGTTGGGCCGGATAATCGTCGGACTTGGCCGAATGGTCCTCATGAGGTGCGGGTGAAGATCTTCAAGGAGGGGTCGTGATGACTGTGGAACTGCCGGATTATGTGGTTGAGGAGAATGTTGTGCAAGAGGTTCAGAAGGTGACTCGGGTGGGTTTGCGCCTGCCGGATGGTTCGGTGATTTGGGCTGATGGTGATCAGGTGATCGAGTTGCCTGTGGGGACGGCTTTGCATCGGTATTCGTTGGTGAATGATCCGGAGGTGCGTGGCCTGTTGGTGGCGGCGTTGTGCCGGCGTGCTCAGGGGGTGGGGTTGCCTGAGGCGTCGTTCGTTGGTTTGCATGCGGTGGTGATGCAGCAGCGTGTGACTGAGGTTTCGGTGCCGGTGGTGGTTGATTCTTTGGTTGTGTGATTTTTTTAGTTTGATGTGAATTTTTCTTGTGTGGTTGTTGCTCGACCAGCCCATAACGTGTAGTCTGATGTTATCAACTTGTGGTGTACCAGCCACAAGGACAAAGGGCCTCACCAACCCCGAGATGGAGCACCAGCAATGACCTACCTGATCAAGTCGCACCACCACGACGCGACCCCAATCAAATACTCAGAAATCACCGAAGGCGACACCGTCGCCCGGCCCGTCAAAGACACCTACACCGTCGGAATCGCCACCAAAAAAGGCGTCCGGAAGTGGGTCACCGACAAAGGCGAACTCGTCGCCACGCCCAGCCACCGCGCGTTGTTCCGCATCAACCGGAACCACCCGGTGCCGGACATGGAAGAGAACCCGCTGATCCTCGCATACCGGGTCACCGCCGGCATCGACAGCGGATTCCACACGAACGCGAAAGGCTGGCAGCTCCGAGCTACCGGCAACGGATACGCGTCCGTCGATGACGAACCAATCCACGGGGAAAGCTACTTCCTCCCCGAAGAAGTGCACGACTGGGCACCAGCCCAAATCAATCCGGCCTAACCAGCCGGCAACAACCCACACCGTTCCTCACCAGTTCGGCTCCCACCAAAGGAAACTCCCACATTGAGTCATTTCAAGATCCTCGTTATCGGCGACAACGTTGAAGAACAGCTCGCGCCCTACGATGAAAACCTCACCATCGAACCACAGGTAGACGCCGGCTGGGACTACCTATCGAACCTGAAAAACGCGCGTAACTTCTACGCTGAACACCCAGAACACCTGCCGAAGAAGCCCAACGGCGATACTCACACGCTCTTCACGATCAACGACCTCGATCTCCTCCGTGACTACAACGAAGGCGACGATATTCGAGAAGAAAACGGCAAGTACGTTCGATACACCACCTACAATCCCAAGTCCAAGTGGGATTACTACGTGATTGGCGGCCGCTACAACGCATGGTTCAAGATCAAGCCCGGCGCCAACACAGAGGACTATCACCCCAGCGAGCCCCACTGGTCAGAGAAATTCGGTAACGCCTCCAACCATGCCAACGCCTCCGACCAGGCGATGAAGCGAGCCATCGATTTCCCAGCCATGGTCACCGCACGTCGAGCCGCCGCCGAAGCTGAATGGGCAAAGCTCACCGAAGCCACCAACGGGATCGTGCCGCCAACCTTCGGCTGGGCGGAATGCCTGGACAAGCACGGCCAGGAGAACATCGACGCAGCCCGCACAGAGTGGAACACGCACCCCTGGAACATGGCAGCACGCAAAGCCGGATTCTGGGATGCCTACGAAGATTTCCACATGCGCGCTGATAACCCGCGCGCCGCATACATCTCCGCCCAGGAGGACTTCGCCGCGACTGGCTTCTACGGCGTAGTCAAAGACGGCGTCTGGTTCGCACGCGGCGACATGGGCTGGTTCGGGATAAGCAACGACAAGGTCAGCGATGACGAATGGCGGGCCCAGGTCCGTGAACTGATCGAAGGCCTTCCGGATGACACCTGGCTGACTAACGTCGACTGCCACATCTAAGCAGCCGACCATGACTAGCCAAACCATCGGCTCGCCTGCAAGCATCACCGCCAACCAACAGGCCGGCGGCCGACACCAGGCCTTGCCCCACCCCATCCCCGTCACCCAGCACGCAAGCATCAAGGAGACCCGCCATGAACGTCATTGACCACTTCCCAGACGCCCACCTGATCGAGACCAAGGACCTGCGCGAGGGCGACGTCATCGCCTACACCCCAGTAGGGCAAGCCAACAGTTTCTGTGTTGCCGTGTACGACCATTACGGCCCTGGTGGACAGAAATACACCAGTGACGGGTCCATCATTGGCCCCACTGCCAGTGGGTTCCACCTGATCCACCGACCAACCACGCCACTGCCCAACGCAGTTGGCGACATGGTGCGCATCATCAGCCCCGGCGCATACAGCAGCCTGAAGCCTGGTGACGTGCTAACCCGCAACGAATACGGGGACTTCGTGAACCGGCGGTTCGGTATCGGCAATGACGTGTTCAAGGAATGCGGCATCATCTGGGAACAGGTCTGGTTCACCAACATGGGACCGGACATGGACGTAGTGGACGCTGAAGTGCTGCCAGCCGAGGACGAACCAGAACCCGCACCAGCGCCAGTTGCGCTGCCGGTAGGCCCCGTTCTAATCCACATCGCCAGCGGCAGGTACAAGGGTGCGATCGGGCGCCGGAACTACACCGACCGGTTCGGCACCTTCAACTTGATCACCGAGGAAGGTGAACACTTCCAGATCGAAGAATCAGAAGTGCAAGAGTCCACCTGGGAAGCCGTCACCCTAACCCGTGACCGCGACTTCTACTTCAACCCGCCGTTCTAGCCAGCCGCCGCACACCGGCCGCCCCGCGTCTTGGGGGCACGGGGCAGCCCCACGACCGGGTGTGCGCTGCGGTAACTCTCGCAACCGCAGCGCACACCCCACCCACCAGGAGAAACCATGAACACCCGCGCCGAAGTCATCGACGCCCTCGTGGCCAAGATCAAAGCAGGACAGACAGGCAACCTCGACACCTTGAACCAGGTCTACGTCACCGCCGGCGGCACCTACGTCTTAGCCAGCCGAGGCATCTGGAACGACAGCGGCAAGCCCCACGACCTCGTCGCCATCGTTCCCGGCCTCCTCGGCAGTGGCCGCGTCGTACCACTCGATTTGTCCGTCAACGACGATTTCGTTACCGCACTCCGGGAGGCATTCGATGGGTGACCTTTTCCCCGCCCCGGGGCCGAAGCCGTGGAACCTGGACGCGTTCGGACAACCACGCTGGGAGAAACCAATCGTCAAACGAACCGTGCAGGTGGAGCGTCGGCCCGATGACCTCGGACTCGAACTGGCCCGCCTCGCCGCGTTCAACGACCGGCTCATTGGACAGCTGCGCGAACTCGACCAAACCCACGTCATCGACCCCGCCAGCCTCACCCTCGAAACCACCACATTCGACGGCCAGCCTGTTTTCCGGGCCACCTTCGACGCCAAACCAAGGACCACCATTGACTGAACAGTTTCGCACGAAGCGCCGGTACGCGCACGAATTGTACCCACACAACCCCGACGAAAACACGCCACGGGAACTTGAGGTAGAGGTTCCATACCTGTATGCACGCACCATCGGCCTCGACGTCTTAGGTACTAGCTGGATGGAGGCAGACCCCAGGCTGTCCGGCGCACGCACCCAGCAGCTGGTCGAGACACGCCAGCTCGCATTCATGGCCGACGCTCTACTGCAAGGACTCACCGGACAGGAAGCCTGGGACTGGGCCGACACCCGCGCATCCGACGAGACAGGCGAATGGGCACATGTACGCGCCAAGCATTACGGGGTCGATAACTCAAAGATCAAGCCGTACCCGTGCGGCCCCGAACCAGACAAGCACGAGCACCTGAGTGAACCAGGCGTGCGTGGCTGGCAAAGTGTCGCGTTTGTGCATGGCAAAGAATCCGAATGCCCCGACTGCACCGAACCTGTGGAGGAATCCCATGACTAACCTGCACCGGCTCACCGCCGCCGACGTCGACTACACCGACCACGGGGCCACCCTGCTGCGCCGCTTCAATAGCGCCACAGAGGATCACCAGCTAACCGTCCTGCACGACGACGGCCTATACCGGCACCTGAGCTTCCGCGCCCCAGGCTCTAGCTTCTACTGGTTCGACCTGATCACCTGGCCCGGCAACCTCACCATCACCGGCGACATGGGCACCTGGACGTTCCGCCGGGTGGAGGACATGTTCACCTTCTTCACCGGGTATATCAACAGCGGTTACTGGGCGGAGAAGCTGCAGAACGGCGACACCGGCGGCCAGGCCACCGCCCGTGAATATGACGAGGACCTGTTCATAAAGTGGCTTGGAGAGGATTTCTGGGAAACCAGCCGCAACCTGGACCAGAAAACCACCACCATCTGGTGGAAGGCTATCAAGGATTACGTGCTGGACGACTGGGTGGACACTGGCAGCGCCAACGCGGCGCTGTCCGCCATGAGCAGCATGAGCGACGCGCTCAACGGGGCTATGGCCGCCCACTACGCGGACGTCTGGGAAGCGGCGGAGGGCTGGGAGCAGTACACCATCCACTTCGAGTGGTGCCTGGCTGCCATCGTCACCGGCATCCGCACCTACAAAGCACACAAGGCCGCCGACCCTATTGGCAAAATGATGGCTGCTCTTACCGAGCAGAAGGACATCCTCATGCCCACCAAGGCGCAGGTCGAAGCGCTGCACAAAGAAGCAATGGAGCGCGGGTTCGGCCTGTCAGTAATGAAAGGCAGGCCCGGCACGCTGCGCCTCGCACCGGGTGCGGTCCCTGGCGAACTGCTGGTCATTGACCCGGCGGCCCTGGCATGAGCCGCCCGAACCTGCGGGACGCTACACCTCGCACCCATGCAGAGACTTGCGTGGGGGAGCCGCCCCTATCGCAACCGCGTCCAATGGTAGGCGACGTGCGCGAGTGCCCTCACGGCAAAATCCAGGTTGCGGAGCAGCCCTGGCGGCATATGCCAGGAGTGCGCGTTTGGCGTGACCTGAGTCCGTTCTGGGACCGCCGGGCGTACCGGCTGGCCAAGCAGCTGCTGCAGGACGCCACACCAAGGCCCGGCACCTCCACGACCACCACCAGAGCAGCCATTGACCGGCTCGAAACAAACTACGGAGACCACGAATGAGCAACCTATTCGACCCAATCGCAGGAGAGAACTTCGGTGAATGCACCACCTGCAACCAGCCAATGGCGACCGAGAAGGACATGCACGACCACTGGGCCTCAAACGAAGGCAAAGGCCACCGCGTGCGCGTCATGAACCCACCCAGGGCGCAGCAGATCCGCAACCACGTCCAGCGGAGCGTGGACGAAGCAATGAGCAGCTTCTACTCCGAAATGGACAGCCTGATCGCCCAGGGCCACCTCACCGAAGAAGAAGCCAAAAACGCCATGAAAACAGCTTTCGTAGACGTCGCAGACGGTTGGGAGGAATACAGCAGTGCTTAATCTACATCCATATCCGGAGACGAACCGAGAGCTACCTGGTCCGAAATTAGCTCTTCAAGATACCCACTAACAATAGATGGGCTTTGAGAGTTACCCGGGCAATGTGTGGTCCTCGGGCCTCTGGTTAGAATGATTGTTTCGGGAGTTTCAAATCATTAGCCATGGAAGTCACAATACGTTCGAAATCTGAATTCTCGATGAGAGCCGCAAGGCGCCGGGGCTGCTGCGCTAAATCTGCTATCAAGAGCGATTCCGGCTGCATGTATAACCAATCATATTGTTCGACGAAGTCGACTGCTCCTGGGCTGTGAAGCTCGACAACAGACATATAGTGGTCACCGAGTCCGGACTCTTCAAGATGACTCTTCAACGCGCTCTCGATATTCTCCCGATCGTCCTCGGAATATCCCTGCAAAAGGGTGAAGAAGAGACCCTCAGGGCGAGCTGGCGTTGAATAATTTTTGGTCAGGGAGCGAAACAGTTCATTCACTTTATTGAATTTGCCTGATTCGACGCGCTCTTCATAGTTGGATACATCACTAATCAACGAGCTCACCTCCTCATCAAACAACTCCGCAAGGGCAATTAAACGTAGCACTCGCCTCTGTAAATTGTCAGGGAGATCAGTCGGATTCTTGTAATTGAGACGGTGATCAATGATGTACCAAGCATCACTCACGGCTGTTCTTACCTGAACCTCGATCTTTAGGGCATCTCCCCGGGAATCCAGAATTTTCGGGTCAGACAGATCGAACTGGTCTGCACTGTACTCTAATTTGTCTGGTTCTGGTCTCCTGCGATCAAGATGACAATAGAAATTATTCTCTTTGGCGTGTGATTCAAGTAGATCGGTAAACTCTCTCGCACCAGATTGGGTTGGAAAAATTGCTTTCAGTGCAACCAAATCATGGAATGTGTCCCACTGCCTTGGATTGGTCGGATTCTTCTTGTAAGCCTTGGCTAGCAAACTCGGTAGCTTTTTATAGCGTCCATCAACATGAACGTTGGGGTCAACGGATTTTGCCAGCTGCTCAAGGTTACTCTGCCAGACAACGAGTCCAGATTTTAGATACTCAATCTCTTCCTCGTAACGACTTGTCAGCTCATTCGCAGACATTACTGGCTACTCTTTGGTACGGATCCGAACCCAATTTGCTTCAATTGCCCGTTCAACTTGATTACTGTCGAACCGTCCTCAGATTTCGTAACACGAATGTTACCTGCTGCAAGGGACTCTTGACTGGCAACCAAAGTGAAACCTTGACCGATGAATTTGACTCCATGACCTCCGCCGGAAATCAGCTTGAGGTCTTTTCGGATAACGCTATCGCCCACGGTATGCGGGATTGAATCTAGATAGTGATCGCGGTCCTCCACATCGAGATAAGTGTCGGCAAAAACGCTGGATTGAAAATCTTTGCTAGGTGTCTGCATGTAACTCGTCAGCGCGGACGCGTAGCGTGCAGCCTTTACAGGATCTTCTATGTCATTAAAATGCTTCATCGAAGATTCCATGAATATTTTAGTTTGGACTTCGGAACGATCTGCGAGTGTGCAACCTAGAAATTTAGTAAGAAAGAAGTCGGCATATGCGACTCCGTTCTGTCGGTCAACCATGACGCCAACTAGTGACTCCTCATCGGAAAGATTGAGGAGTGCAACCTTGTATATTTTTGAATTGTGACCAACGATCAGCTCATTTAGGTGTTCGAGGTCCAATCGGCCAGTGCTTTCGTCGTGGCGCAAGCGCATACCCTCTTGATGTTCAGCCTTCATCAGCAGAACTTTGTCCTGGGCATCTTGTTTGATTGTTGCCACTACAAGAATGCCTGACGGGCTTGTAGCTGTTTGACTGCGATAGAGGACTTGCGCAATTTCCTGCGACGCCTCAACGAATGTTTTATCTGCGTTCTTGAAGATCGCTGAAACCAGACCAGGAGTCTGTGAAGTAGCGTCAGGGTCTTCCTTGATGTCACGCGGTTCTTTTAGGGCGACATTGAGAATGTTGTCGACGATAAATCGTCTTGTCTCAGCCTGAAGTGGTGTGAGCTGGGTACTGAGAGTCACCTCACTGTCGTCTTTGGACGAATGGGCCCCCTTGGGGATCTCGTGAACGATTGCTTGGGAAATGGTAATTGCCACAACTGGCTCCTGGTTGAGTGCGATTCATACTGCCCCTAACGAAGATTCTCGATAAAACAACGACGATATGGGAGTTAACTTTTCAGTTTTTGCAAAATTCTATACCGATGAAACAAATATTATTTGAAGTTCCAGCGGTGAGTCGAATAAAAGTACTTACTTGAGGTTATGGGTATCAAGTCAGCGGGAAGCTAGAAGGAATTTTCGTGGCTAGCTGTCCTATACATGTTGAAAAATCTTGTTTACGGAAAGTTTCACGAACTGCTAGGCCGGATGTCGACTCACTTGACGACATTCTTGCCTGAAATCAGCCGTGGATCGACTTACAGCCCAAGTTTCATTGCATCTTTGCAAACGGCTGATTGCGGGTAGTTGATGCAGGCGACCTGCAGATCGGTCACGGAAGGTATATAACCGTCGACCATTCCCATAACACCGGGATATTTCTGCAAGGCGCTCATCCACTCGTTCACGGTCGAGCAATTTTCCAAGGTTTTCTCAATCAGGACCTCAGCTGCATCCGCGTCGATTACCTGCGCCGCACGGGCGGCCGGGGTTTCACATGCCTCCGATAAATCGACGCTTTCACCTCCCGGAACTCCGATCCAGGCACTATCAGGATCGACGGCGCCGCGCTGGGCATCCGTTCGCTCCGATGACCGTGAAAAGCAACCGATGTTGCGCATCTCGGCCTGAGCCTGTTCCGACTGCGGAGTGTCCGCGGGGATCGCCTTCAGCAATGGGAAAAGCCCAGGGCAATCCGTTCCGGAATCGATCCCAGTCAACAATGCGTCCAGTTGCGTTTCAGGTGCCTCAGAAGTGGCAGGTTCTAGACTGTTAGTTGAACTGCTGCTGGGCGTGGAACAGCCCGCAAGAACGATTGAAACGGCAAGTGCGACACCTGTCGCATAGATTTTCTTCAACATATCGAATCCCTCAATTAGCAGCGCCGCTCTAATACCTGATCGGTCGCGTCATGTTCGGCCTTGGTCATCCACAGGTCGTACTTGTGCTTCACTTCGATCTGACGCGTGACGTACTCGCACCAGAAGCCGCGGTTCGGTGGAAGCCAGGTTGCGGCGTCACTATCGCCCTTGGACGCATTCGATGGGCCGTCCACTGCCAAGAGATTCAGTGGATCGTTCGAGAAAGCCACACGACGTTCAGGAGTGAGCTGCTGCGCCCCCTTCTGCCAAGCATCCGAGAGCGCCACGACATGGTCAATTTGCACCGCGTTGCTGGTGCCCTGGCCGCGCTGGAACTCAATAGTTTTCCCAGTGAAAGGGTCGAGTAGAGTTCCCGTGAGAACAACACATTCACGAGTCCCTGGCTTGTACGAGTGGACGGTAAGATCCCGGGCGAGGATGTCGTTGCGGGCATCGCATCCGTTCCGGTCCGGGTCACCCCAACCATTGCCGAACAGATCACGGTCGTAGCCGGTCTTTGGTGCGCGGCCCTTGATGGGAATCTCCTTCAAGAGCTCGGATGCTTTCGTGGTTTTAGCGCTGGTACCGGCGGCCGATTCGAGCGTGGCCTCCGGCGACGGCGGTACCGTTGGATGAGGCTCGTTGACATCGGGTTGCTCTGACGGTGGCTCCGTGCTGATCGTAATCGGGGGAGCCTCTGAACGAATCACGATGGGTGGCGGCGTCTCCGAAGTAACCTGTGTGCCGGCAGCAGCGCCAAGCGAGTCAGCCGGTGCGGGTGCGGCACCGCTTGCAGTTCCGCACCCGCACAGAACCAGCACCATCATGATGGCGCCAGAGACCTTTGGGGCTAAGCGTCGCAACCGATCCCGTCCCCATCGCGATCAAGATGCGAAGCGTAACCAGGTTCGCCGCGGCTGATCGGTGCCGCACCTGCTGCGCGGGCCTCTGTACAGTTCGCATAAGAGACGCTGGCCGGCGCAGGAGCTTCGTAGGCTTCTTCAATTGCTTCCTGCTCAGCGATCCTGGCAGCCTCTTCTTGTTCCGCTATGCGCTGCTGTTCAGCCTTCTTGGCTGCGGCAGCTTCACGTTCGGCCTTTTCTTGGGCAGCCTTTTTCTCGGCAGCTTTCTTTTCAGCCAGTGCTTTCGCTTCTGCTTCTTTCTTTTCGGCAGCAGCTTTTTCTTTCGCCGCTTTTTCTTCGGCTGCTTTCTTGGCGGCCAGAACATTCTTGTCGTGGTCTTCCTGGTTGGCCCAGAGGAGAACTCCGTCGCTGCTTTCATCGCAGTAAAGCTTTTCCGCACCTTGTTCCATGACCAGCTCGTCACCTTCACATTCCTGGCCTACGAAATCTGCAATAGCGGTTGGCGAAGGCGATTCTGAGGGTGTCGGGGTTGGCGACTCGGTACTGGTGAGAATCGGGTCGCCGCTTGCGGAAGCTGCCGGCGGAGGAGTGGTCTCAGTAGGTCCCATGATGGAACCGCTGATGAACATCATGATGATCATGCCGAATCCGAACCATCCGGACTTGCTGCGTCCCTTGATCGGGAGACCAGGGACTTTACCTTTCACCATGCCAATAATTGCAAGGATTACGCCAAGGAGTGCGATCAAGACGAATAATTCTGGGATCAAGAAAAGCAGCAGAACGAGCACAGCCAGGATCGCAAGTATCACCCAAAGAAATTTACGGTTCTTTGGCTTCCGGGTCGGAGGTCGGTCGGGCGCAATGGGGCTAGGAAAGTCGGTCATGGGTCCTTCTAGAGAAGTTGCGAGTGTATACCGATACTTAGTTTGACGAACCCCGTGATTAAAGGCAATTTAAAGGTTTACTGTTAAATTTCGGCTAAAATTATATACAGGCGGCAGGCGATTACTACGTGTCGGATGAAAGGTATGTAGCTAGTCGATGGCGGTCGATGGATTCCGCTGGTCCGCCCATGGTTTCGGAGCGATGAAAAGGAACTGGTAATGGTTGAAGGATCTAGTCCGTTCATCATGCCGAACGGCAATAAAGAGCCCGCAGTCGATTATGACTGGACTGCGTTCGATCAGATCTGGGAACCTCTAGACCAAAAGCTCTCAGGGATTTATGCCGATTTTCGGAGTATCCTTACGGACATCCGAGCTCAACGTCGAATTCCTATGGATAAAGTTAGGTTCTCGATCTACGAGTGCACGGGGCTGAATCAGGAAATAGGGAAGGCAAAGATCATCGGAGAGGTGGACTTCAATGAGCTGAAGGGGCGCCATGTGAACGTCAGTAAATCTCTCACCTACTTGAATGACGTGGCGACCCTGTTCAGGGTGCCGACTGCAGCGGAGACCCGCAAAATAGTCGGTGGCTACCAAAGTGAGACCAATGCAGCGGAATGCATTCAACAGCTTGAATTGGAGCTGTGGCTGATTCTACTTGCGCGTCCGAAGGGCAAAGAGTTCTGGGACCTCGTGCGGGCGCTTTGGGAACGACTTCAGTCAGTGACCGGCCCTGGGGATGCCCGAACGATCAAAAAACTCGGAGACCTCCGCAGAATTCTGAGATGGGTAGCACCCTCACAAATCTTCAAAGAAGAATCGGAATACTACCCCAGCAATAGGTACGGTCATCGAACAACAAATGTTGAATGGATCGTGCCGGCTGGTGCGCCTGGTCTGGGGAAACGTGCGTAGGAACAATGACGCATACCCAAGTCAAAAACGCGAACGAACTCGACAAATGCATGCCGGAATTGAAGCGAGCATGCCATGAAATTTGCGGAACAATTTAGATGCGAAATACCTTCACCTGACGCGATCAAAGAGGGTGTTCTTTACTGCTCCACAAACGCGACTAATGCTGTGGATCTTTGGGTTGCAGCGGGCACCATCGGCTCCGCGGTAGCTGCGGTAGGCCTGGCTGCTTGGACCGTTTATGACACTCGCAGACGCTTCCATCATGACACTCAAACTACCCTCGACAATAAGAGGGAACGCGAGTGGACTAAAAAAAGCATGACTCTTCACGAAGAAGGGGATAAGGTCAGCGCAGCGTTCACCAAGCTAAACGTAGGAGCGCCGGAGGAATTACTTAGCAACGCCAAGGGGTTCATCGATGCTGTTACGAGATACCGTACCCGTACAGGAGACTTCGGCGAGCCAGAGCGTAAATTCGGTGAATCTCTAGGTGACTTGGCGCAGATGTTGGGCATGAAGATTTTCAATCTGACACAGCACTATGAAATTGACAGCGACCTACCGAAACCAAGCCCATTTGATCTTGAAGTTCGCCTTGGATTCACGCTGATGAATATCAAGGGAGTTCTGCAGCTGACCCTTCTTGGTTTGGCTCAGGCGAAGAGCGAGGAAGAATCTCGGGAGCGAGCCGCGTCGTTTATCGGTCGGGTCGAAAAATTGACCGACGAAATCGAATCATCGCTTCCATAGTCGATCGGCGTTGACACGCCCATTCAAAGCGTCCGATTGATAATATAGAGTTATCAATGTAGGGCTTACCACCCTGCTGAGTAGCAAACCATTTCCCTCGTCTTACCAGCGAGGATTACCCATTAGAAGGAAACTCCCATGTCGCATTTGTCGACCCCGCGCACCCAAGCACTGCCGGCACCAGTCTCGGCCATCGCCCACGCGAGTATGCCCGAGCCACCCAGCCCTCAGCCGTTGCACTACAAGCCGAACTGGCCATTCGCCGCCGGCGCCACCACTCAGGAAATCGAGAACGTCACCTGCCGCGCCTGCCTTGAAGCGATCCAGACGGAACTCGACGTCACCTGCCACCACCAGCTCTCGAAGAACACGTTGTTCGAGCCGGGGGAGTACTGCGACCTGGTCGCCCTCCCTGCCGCCGAGTACTGCTTCCAGCACGCGGCAGACCACGGCGCGCACGATGCCCTGGCCCAATGGGAAGAGGCAGTCTGATGGCCGGCGACATTGAATACCTCCTCACCCTCGGACTCACTATTGACGAGATAGCCCAACGGGCAGGACGAACGCCCACCGCCATCCAGCACGAGCTCGACGAACACCGGGCAGCAGTCGAAGAAGAAAGGTGTGTTTCACCAGATTGAAAGTAATTCAATATGGGTAGAATAGGTAGTGGACTCACCACCACTCGCACACAGGGGGACCGTTGCGGAAAATCTGCCCAGCCTGCCACACCCGAACAGACCACATCATCCACCCGGACTGCGTTGTCTGTGAAGGGAACGGATATATCGTTCTCGGCGAAGGAGCAGTCAGCCTTTGCACGCCAGAAGCAGTATCCCAAGCCGTGGAACTAGGCCTCGAAGCCGTGGCACGAATCGCTGATATGACGCTCACCCTGTCAGACGACCGCGCAGCTTGCATCCGCTCAGCAATCGAGAAGATGCAAGTTGCCGGCCTGCTCTGTGCGGAAGAATCGCCTTACATCAACAAGGCCTGGTGGAGTAAGCCGAGGGCTAAGCAACCCCGTGACGAGCACGGCAAGTTTGCGTCATTCATCGACGCGGGGGAGCTAGCCGAACAAGCCGTACAAGAAGCGCTGATCCCGATGGACTTCGTTCTCGCGACTGCTGCACCCTACGAATACCAGGAAGGCGAACGCCCTAACGCGCGCGGCCTGCCGGTACTGTCAGCCAACGGGCACCCATCGCACCTCGCCCGTGTCACGGATCCCCAGGAGCCGGGCCGGGACACCACGGAATGGGTTCGAGAGCGGAAGCTGAACGAGCGCCGGGCGATTATCCTGGAAGAAGCCGCCATCAAAGCTGCGCAGAAGAAATTACGCAGAGCGGCACGAGTGTAAAGCATGTGGTCATCTGACAGGTAAGAGTTCCGAGCCGAGAATGAACCCGGCGCATTGACGCAGATGCAGCGGAACCACCATAACCCTAGGCCATCACTGGACCCCAACCAGTGGTGGCCTTTCCTTTTGCCTTCCCACAAGGTGGTGGGGTTCAAAGCCACAATATGTTTTCCGTTCACCCACCAAAGGAAAACAACCATGACCATCCCCACCCTCAACATCAACCACACCACCGTCCACGTCAACGACCTCAAACCCTACGCCGGCAACGCGCGCCAAAGCGACATGGACAGCATCCGAGAATCAGTCCAAACCCACGGACTCTACAGATCCATCGTCGTGCGCAAAACCACCATGGAAATCCTCGCCGGCAACCACACCTGGCAAGCCGCCAAGGAACTCGGCGTCAGCCACATCAGCGTCGGAATTATCGACGTTGACGAGCACACAGCCCTCAAAATTGTCCTCGCCGACAACGGCACCAACGACAAAGCAACCTACGACGACCAAGCCCTAGCCGAACTGCTCGAAGCCCTTGACGGCGACCTGACCGGCACCGGCTTCATCGACCAGGACTACGACGACCTGCTCGACGCACTCAACGACGCCGACCTCGCCACCCAAGACACCGACCTCCTCGGAGACCCCGACGACGCACCAGAACCACCCATCACGCCACTATCCAAGCTCGGCGACGTGTTCACCCTCGGCCGGCACCGGGTCATCTGCGGCGACTCCACGGATCCCGACACCTTCACCCAACTCATGGACGGCGCCACCGCAGCATGCATGTGGACAGACCCGCCCTACGGCGTCGAATACACCGGTGGCACCGCGGACCAGCTGACCATCCAGAACGACGGCGCGGAAGACCTTGACCAGCTCCTGCACGCCGCGTTCGCTGCAGCGCTCCCAGCACTCAAACCCGGAGCGCCTGTCTACGTCGCCCACTCCGACACCCGCCGCATCAGCTTCGAAACAGCCATGACCAGCAACGGGTACCTGGTGCGCCAGAACCTCGTGTGGGTGAAAAACACGCTCGTCATGGGCCGTTCCGACTACCACTACAAGCACGAGCCGATCCTTTACGGATTCACCCCGGGCGGTGAAGGGCGGCTGGGCCGCGGCGGAGAACGCTGGTACGGCGACGACAAGCAGACCACCGTCATCGAAGTTGATAAGCCACAGCGCAACGGGATGCATCCGACCATGAAACCGACAGAGCTGATCCTCAAAAACCTCGAGAACAGCCTGCAACCAGGCGATACCGTGCTGGACCCATTCGGCGGTTCCGGATCGACGCTGATCGCCGCGCACCAGCACGGGTCAAGCGCGCGCCTGATCGAACTCGATCCGCGCTACGTCGACGTCATCTGCCTGCGCTACCAGATGCTCACCGACGACCTGCCGCAAAGAAATGGTGAGCCACAAGATTTTGTGGCCCACCATAACGTCTAACGATTCTGCGTGTTGCGCCGCCCAGGGTCCGGGCGCGCAGCAACCCATCGCTCAATAGTTGAACGCAACCACAAAGGGCTGCGCCCCTTGTCAATGTCGGGGTCGGGTACATCACTAGGAGTGAGTGTGCCCGGCTTGCCGGCCAAACGCTCAGCGGCAACACGGCTGTTAGTTCGGGCTCGCTTCACACTCAACGCACGCGTGGTGATGCCAATCGTTTCCGCAACTTCAGCACTGTCGATGTACTCGTCTTTACTCATGATCCAATCCGTTCAAGGTAATCCCATGTTATCAACATGAGTCGACGAAACGCCCCTGATCCCACAAAACCAGCACCAACTCACGCATGCTGACGATTCCAGAAGAAAGGCGGACCAGTGGCGCAGAAAACCAGCCCAAGCGACGTGAAAGCGCACGCACGCCGAATCAAGGCACTCCAACTCCGAGCCGCACGCCTCACCTACCAGCAGATCGCCGACCGGCTCTACAACGGCGACCGTGGCAACTGCTGGCGGGACATTCAAAAAGCAATCTCTGCCCAAGAAGCGGAAGCCGTCAACGAAGTCCGCGCCCAGGAGGTCCTCCTCCTCGACGAGCTCGCACGACCACAAATCAAAAAAGCGTTAGAGACCGGCGACGACAAAGCCGTGATGGCCGTCCTGCGCATCATGGAACGCCGCGCCAAATACCTTGGCCTGGACGCACCAACGCAAGTCGAGCAGACCGGGACCGGCGGATTTGCGGTCATGGTCAGCCCTGACATGCTCCCGCCCGGCGCTGACCTCAGCGCACAAGAAGCCAGCGGAGTAGTTGCTGAGGGGGAAGAAGTCACCCAATGACCGCCCCTGCCGTCAAGGTATGGCAGTACCCGTTCAAACCGTATGCAAAGCAACGCCAAGCACTCACGTCACCCGCGGATGAAGTGCTCTTTGGTGGTTCCCTCGGCGGCGGTAAATCAGAAGTGCTCCTTGCTGCCTGCGTGACTGTGTGCACCCTCGTGCCCGGCGCCAAAGCTCTTCTTGTACGCCGAAGCTTCGGCGAGCTGTCAGAGCTCGTAAAACGTCTCCGCGAACGCCTGCCCGCAGAAATTGCGAAGTACAACAAGTCTGAGCACGTGTTCCACTTCGCCAACGGTGCCGAACTGCACCTCGGCTATCTGGAACGCCCCGAGCACGCGACCCGCTACCAAGGGCACGAATTTGTTCTCGTAGCCTTTGACGAGCTCACCCACTACGACAAAGAGTCCTACGTGCTGCTCATGTCGCGACTGCGCGCCACAGGTCGTGTAGCTGAGCGGATGAAGCAACTCCGGTTGCCGTTACGCACCCTCTCCGCATCGAACCCTGGCTCCAAAGGCCACGGTTGGGTGAAAGCGCACTTCATCGACCCATCACCACACAACACGCTGTTCACGGATGAAGAATCTGGTGCGCGGCGTATCTTCATCCCGTCAAGCCTCTACGACAACCCCTACATTGACCACGCTGAATATTTGAAAAAACTGGGCGCCATGGACCCAGACCTGAAACGCGCCATGGTTGATGGTGACTGGGACATTATTTCCGGCACCAGGTTTAACCAGTGGCGTACGAAACATCATGTGATCAGCCCGTCGCAACTGCCTATCCCTGCGCTCACTGGGCGCAAGGTGATCGCGGTCGATTATGGTTTCTCTGCGCCGTTCGCCGCGGTCTGGCTGTGCCTCCTGCACGATGGGCTGGTGGTCCAGTACCGGGAAGAATACGCCACCGAGCTAACTGCCCGGCAGCAGGCTAAGCGCATTCTTGAACTGTCAGCTGAGGAGGAAGCGATAACGGGGGAGAAGATCCCCATTGTGATGGACAAGGCCATGTGGCGACGCAACGACGCGACCACGAAGAAGAACCTGAACTCGGATTTACCGCCCGTCGGGTCGCCGGCACACGACTACATGAAAGTACTCGGGCGGGTTCCACATAAGGGTGTGAACGATCGTGTTCATGGGTGGGCTCAGCTCGATGAGAAGCTTCTTGTTCGTGAAGATGGGTTTGCGCGGTACATGGTCTATGACACTTGCCGGGACACGATCCGTACTTTGCCCGCGTTGCCGCGTGATAAGCGGAACCCGGAAGATGTGGATACTCATGCGGAGGATCACCTGGCCGACGGGATCCGTTATGGGCTGATGTATTTGGCGGGCAAGCGGGTGGGACAGAAGACGGCTGATCACCGGCGCAAGCCGTTGTCTCCGATTACTGGTGGATTGCGGTCGAACGAGTTCTGAGGGTTGCGCCCAAACACGGTAGTTGATAACATCAGACTACACGTTCAGTTCTTACCAAACTGAACAAAACACTTGTACGATTGAACCACGGGCCACCAACCCAACGACGACTTACCACCGTCACCACCCACCAAGGAAACTCCCACATGATCAGCATCCGTGCAACCAAATGCACCCCCACCAGCAACTCAGCCAACGTCTGCCACCGCTGCGGCATCGACCACCAGCCCCGCTCCACCATCACAGGCGAACGCGCCAACTACTGCAGCGCCTGCCGCCCAGAAGCAGTACGCCTTGGCTGGTGCGAACCCACTGAGCGCCAAGCCCAGGCCGCCGCCAGCCAGCTCCAAGCAGCATAGGAGGGCGTCATGACCCTGACCATCGAGGGGCAGACCGACGCGCTGGCCTTGTTGGCGGAGGTGAACCGTCCAGCATCCCGCGCGGACGGGGTGCGCAGGTCAAGTGCTGCGGCCCGTCAGCTTAACGGTCTCCTGCCGTCGCTGGAGTACCCGACGCACTGCGCGATGTGCGGTGCTGAGCAGACTAACTATGCGGACGTGAAGATCAATCATTGCCCGATGGGGTGGATGGCCGGACAGCGCATGTGCACAGGCATGAATCTGACCAGGAACCACGTCGTGTACTCGGTCGGCCAGATCGCCAAGGCGCTTGCTGGTGAGCCAGCGTATCAATGCTGCTGGGACAAGCACGGGCTGCATGGCAAAGCTGTCCGGAAACCCACCGTTATGCAATTGGCTGATCACATGCGCTGGCAGATTGACCACTCACGCACCACTTGGGGTATCCGGGGCGGCCTGTTCGACGAATGGGTATCCGCATACCTACTCGATCATGGCGTGCTGAAGTACTCGCTCGACCCGGTCGAATACCCCTGGGAATACGAGAACAAGGTATGAGCGTCGCCGATGTTCAGCAGTTCCGTGCCGAACGACGGCACCGGATCCGCGAGAAAGAAGCACGCGACGCACGAACCGTCCTCGACAAAGCGCACGTGCGGGCCCGGCACATCATCGAGGACGCGACCAGAGAAGCGAAGCTTCAGGCCAAGGCGATCATCCTTCAAGCCGAACGCCAAGCCGCCCTTGTCACCGAGCAAGCCTACAACCGTGGCATGGCAAAAGCGGACGCCAAAGTCATCGCGAACGAGAAGCGTCGGAAGTCCCTCGACGCCAACAAGAAACGGACAACCCAATGAATCTAGATCACTTCCGCAAGGAAACGCACGTCACTGAAGACCTGGTGGAGCAGCTGGCCATTGTTTCCTGGGAGGACATTCGCAAGCGCGCGAATGCGCCACTGCCGTCCTGGGAAGTTGCACCAGCTGATGAAAAGAACCAGAACCGCGCCAACGTCCTGGCCGTGCTGAACATGATCGTTCCCGTTCTGATCGAGCAGGGCTGGATTCCACCCACCGTGAACGATGCCATTCGGGAGGCAGTTCGTGACTTCAGCATCCACGATCTGCACAAGTCCCTCATGAACCCGTTCATGATTGACCGGGAAGCCAGTGGCCACACCACCCAAGAGGGCCTAGCCGGGTACTCCGAAGGCGTGGAACACGGCATTCACACCCTCGCCATGCGTATCAGGCACGCACTGAACGGTGTGCCGTCAACCGTGGCGCAGGACATTGCCGAAGCCAACGCAGCCAAGGTGCGCCGCCTCGAAATTCTGCGTGACCAGCTGGACGCCGAAGGCATGAACGCGAGCGTCGTAGGCCGCATGTGGGAAGCCTTGGACGGCGCCAAATGAGCAACCTACCCGGCAACCCGCACGCTGAGGCAGTGCGGGAAGCATACAAAAACGCGGCGAACCACCGGGCGCAGATCGAAGCCACCCTTGCCCTCGCATACGAGCATCGCTTGGCTACCTTGGCAACGCTGTTCAACCTCCCCGATGACAGTGCGATTCCCGGCGTGGACTACGCCGAAGCCGCCCGACAGCTTTCTGAAGGACTGGGAATGAGGGCCGAGAAGTGAGCGAATACCAGCTAGGCGACCGGGTATCCATGACCGGCACGGTGCGGAAGGTCAAGGACTATCCGAAGGTGTTCTACAAGGAATCGGGTCTGCCTTACCGGGAGAACTACCCGGAGCGAAAGACCTACACCGAGGGCGTTGTGGTTGGCAGCAGGACTGTGCAGGAAGGCCGCTGTGAATACGACGAGGGGTACATGTTCTGGCCCACCAAAGGAACAGCGGAACGTGTCTGGCTTATCGCTTTTGACCTTCGCATGAAGCCGGTCATGTGCTTCGGCCACCAGATCAGCAAGGCGGCAGAGAAGTGAACGCCTCCGACTACGGGCCGCCTTGCTGCATCGGCGGGTGCTGCGGCCCCGGAACCTACTGCTGCACACACCCCGAAAACAACCACCACGGACACGACTCGGAGACCAAGTGAGCATCGAGAATTTGCAAGTCGCTCCCGGCACGGTGAATCCGAAAGCCCTGATGGAGCACAGGTACAAGACCATCGGCCCCGGCATCCCCGCGTGCACCTGCGGGAGCACGTTCGAATGGAGCTACGAGTTCGACGACCATGAGCGGTTCTACGAAAGGGCAGAGAAGTGAGTGGGCACATCACCAAGGTTGAGAACTTCGACAACGGTGTCAAAGCGTCCTGCACCTGCGGGTGGATCGACCGTTGGCCCGTTGCCGACGGATCAGCCCAGCAATCAGCCTACGCACACAAGGAACGGAACCAAGCCAATGCCTAACCAGCCCCCGCTAAACCCGGACGGCGTAATTGCCGCGAAAGAAGCGATGCGCCGAGTCCTTGAACTCGACAGTAACGAAGCGCGAACCCTCGCATGGGAGGCCATTGCCCCCGCTGATTATCCGGATGCTGTAGCTAAGCCCATGGTCACCGCCTACCTCGCCGTCGCCCAACCGGTAGTGACTGGTGAGCAGGTCAACCTTGCAGGCTGGACTTGTGACGGTATCCATGAGCCGGGTAGTTACGTCACCTGTGAGGACTGCCGGGGAGCTTGCGACGACCTGGCAAACTTCTACAACAACATGATGCAGCAACCGAAAGCGGATCGGTCGTGGACGGGCCGCCCGGAGGTGAACGATGCCTAGTCAAGAAGTAATCGACGCTGCGTGGGGGTGGGCGGTTGCCCTGGTTGTTCTCACTTGGCTGACTGGCCTCGTCATGACGTGCTCTTACCTTATTCGGAAATGGGGCAGGTACTAATGCCTAAGCTACAGCCGCCGAGCGAAACGAGGGCGCGCGCGTTGGAGGACGCCGCGGACGCTTTCAGCTACCTGCAGGACGCGCCGCTTATCGCGTGGGACGGCCTGGTGAACGTGGCCCAAGTGCAGGGGAAAGCCGACGAAGCGCTAGAGGACCCGGCTGAGTGGCTGCGTAGCCAGGCCCGGATGATTAGGGAGAACCAGCCGTGAGATTGCAGTTGTTACCGTGGGTGCACGCCCAGGAAATTAGCCAGGTGCTGCGGAAGGCAGACTGGTGGTGCCGCCACCTGACCATCGGACGGCTGGTGATCATGTGGGACGCACCGAAGCACCGGAAACCACCACCACGTGAAGCCAATATCTGGGGAACCGAGCCAGCACGGCTGAAGGTCCCCGACAAGGAGCCAGAAACGCCGCAGTGTGTTTGTTGCCCGACTCCGGGAACAGGACGGCCATTGTTTTGCGAAGTGCACGACCAACCAATGGGGACAGGAGAGTGACCGTGGCATCTGTTAGGCGGCCCGTGTGGGCGAGAGCATTGCCGTGGCCGATCAGTGAGATGGCGAAGCAGCAGGAGGCGCTAACAACCCTGTTCGGGGCTGATCTGCACATGACCCAACACGGCCAGCACATCGTGCTCTACACCCCGGGCAAGGATTGCAGCTGCCGACGCTGCTCCTACGAGCTGGACAAGGTGAAAGAGGTGGCCCGTGGTGAGGAGTCCTGGATACCTGCTCTGCAGATGTATGTCTGCGCGAGGTGCGGCTCCAAACGATGCGGCCAGGCCGACGACCACCGGCTGGCCTGCGACGAGGACCCGGACGTGAAAGCACTATTCGAAGGGCCCCAGTGAGCAAGAGCCAGGGCCACCCGGCCAAGCAGGCAGACCCGGCGAAGAAGCTGGAACGCCGGGTCAACGACCTGATGCGGCAAGTGGTTTACCTGAATCAGGAAATCCAGACCAACCACGACCTGCCACAAGACATTATCGAGCACGCCCAAGCGAGCGCAGCCAGCCTCATGGCCATCTACTCTCACCTCACCGGCCTACCAGCGCCATGGGACATACGCGCAGCCGAAATGGGCTGGAACAAAATCTAAGGACACACCATGCCAATCAACCGTCAAGCAAAATACCTGTCAGTGAACGACTTCGGGAAACCAATAACGATCCAGGGGAAAGAAACAGCCATCACCGGCGTGCTCGTCGGAATCGACGCCCTCGCCGACTTCGCAATTGAGCGCAGGAGTGCATCGGAAACCAGCACGATCCTCGGCCACTCGGACATTTCCCTGGTCATCCTGCTCGAAACCGGATGCATCAACGTCCCAGTCAAGCCGAACACGCAGATCACCATCGATGGCACGCCCACCCCACCCGGGCTGAACCTCCACCAACCTGTCACACAACAGGACCATGGAGGCCAAGGTGGGTAGGCGCCGGCACACCACGCAGCGCGCGGCCCGGGAAGACAAGTTCTCCTACGCCGGTCGCTGCATGACCACCGGCAAAGTCATCTTCATCAGCCGGCGTGCAGCCAAACAAAACAGAGAGTTCTACAAAGACGCAGGATCCAGACCGTACCGGTGCCAACACTGCAACGGCATCCACCTCGGCCACGAAGGCGGATACGACCGACAACAACACCGAGAATGGAACAAGGTGGAGCAGCACTAGTCGGCACCCAACTGCCATGGAAGAATTGGTACATGCCAAAAAAAGGGGATAAAGCGAGCAAACTCAAAAGTTCTTGGACAGGCGTTCAATTGACCCTGAGCCGCATTCCTTTCGATCGCAAAACGATTTGGGGCGTGATTTTCATTCTAGGGATAATCGTCATCGTTCCAATCGCTAGAGCTGCAGGGTGGGAAAATTCATTGCTCGCTGCTGGGGTACAAGCTGCCCTGGGCGTAGGTGCAGCATTGCTTATCTCTCCTGCCCCGAACGAGAGAGATTTGTCCGCTCAAGCACAAGTGGCGATGCAAAGAGTGCTTGACACTTACGCGCATGTCGAAGAAGCTCGCAGGATGTTGACCGAGACTTCAAAAGAGTTGGGTGATACCGGAAATGATTACATTTCGAGGCAGCTTATAGGACCTCAGAACCTGCTACTCCAGCAAGGCGAGAATTTTGCGCGAAGTATGGCCGATTGGGAAGAAATAACGCCGGGAACCAAGGACAAAGTGATCGAGATGCAGCAGAAGGGCCGTAGCACTCTCGAAGAACTTATGAAGGAGAAGAATTTTGGAAAATAATAGTCCGATAACTGGCAGCGTCGCACAGATCGCCAGCAGCACCGAGCTGATTATCAATCGAGGCTCTGACCATGGTGTCGAAGAAGGCATGTACTTCAGGGTTTTAGACGATCAGGTTAAGGCAATTACCGATCCTGAGAGTAAAGAAGAATCCGGCGCTGTGAGGCATGTGAAAGTTGCAGTCCAAGTAGTTGAAGTCGCGCCCAAAATGTCCCTAGCCCGGACTTTCAAGACGGTTTCAGTGAATGTAGGTGGTACTGGCCCAGATGTTTCCAGCCTTATGGGATTCGCCAAGGCGCCAAAGTATGTTCAGGAACTCGAAAGGATTGTTCCGGAATACGATGAGAATCTTTTGGATAGTCCGAAAGCTTCTAAAATCGCGATCGGTGACGAAGTTCAAGAAGCAGCAAATCGTGAAGATGCGTTGAGAACTCTAGTTTTTGATATGTAAGTGCACCCGCTCAGCCCGGTTCCCACATGGGGGCCGGGCTTTCCCGCACCCTGTGGAGTATGGCGAACAACGAGACAGCTCCGGTGGCGAATGTAAAAGAGGCCGGCAACCCGGGCGGAATAATCACGGTCAAGCGTGGCAACACAAGCGTCACTACGGTTGAGCCGCTAGAACGCAACGGGGAACTCGCGTTCCCTAACAGCATTGCCGTGTATGACAGGGTGCGTACTGATGCCCAGGTGGAGTCTGTCCTCAACGCAATCAGCCTGCCTATCCTCTCCGCCCAATGGGACTTGAATGTTGAAGGCGTCGACGACAGCGTTGTCGCACTGGTACGCACCGAAATAGGGCTACCAGAACCCGGCAAAGCCATGGCCGGACGGCAGCGCCGCCAAGGAATCTCCTGGCTCGAACACCTAGAACAAGTCCTCACCATGGTGTGGGCCGGTTTCATGTGCTTCGAGCAGGTCTACGAAATCGCCCCAGCACGACCCGACCAAACAGACATCGGCCTTGCGGAGATCATCCACCTGCGGAAACTCGCGCCGCGCTTGCCACGCACCATCGCCGAGATTCAGGTTGAAAAAGATGGTGGCTTGAAAGCTGTAGTGCAGCAAGGTGACGGGAACGAGAAAGACATCAAAATCCCGGCTGAGAACCTGGTCATGTACACGCACCGCAAGGAAGGCGCCGACTGGTCTGGCCGGTCGATTCTTCGTGCAGCGTACCGGCCTTGGTTCATCAAAGAAACACTCGTGAAACTGGACGCGCAAGCGGGCGAGCGTAACAGCATGGGCATCCCTGTAGTCACCTACGATGACAACTCAGAGGGCAACGCAGACGAAGCCGACCGCATCGCCCGCAGCATGCGCGCAGGAGAAACCGCAGGCCTCTCATACAAGAGAGGGCAGTACTCCGTGGAGATTCTCGCCATGAAAGGCAGCGTCGTCGACCTGCTGCCAAAAATTAATTACCATGACCAGCAAATCGCCAAGTCCGCGCTGGCCATGTTCCTTGACCTCGGACATGATGCTGGCGCACGCTCCCTCGGTGAGACACACCTGCAGCTGTTCATCCGGTCCATCCAGCATTTGGCCAACAAGCTCGCAGAAACAGCAACCGAGCATATTATCCGTGACCTGGTCGAACTGAACTTCGGCGAAGGCACCCCATACCCTGTGTTGACTCCCGGCAATCTGGCCGCGAACGAGGGAGTCACCGCTGAGGACCTTGCCTCCTTTGTCAATGCCGGGGTCATCAGTGTCGATGAGAAGCTCGAAGACTACATTCGCGCCAACAACGGGCTACCCGTCTCAGACCCGGCCACCCGCCGTGAGACCAGCAAGAGTCCACTCTCGGATCTAGGCATGAGCCTGAAACATGAAGAGAACATTGACGCGTTGGTGAATCGGGTCGCTATCGTCCGTGCCCGTCGCGCCGCGGCAGGTGATGAGAGTGTGTGAGAACTGCACCGAGCTGTTGGCCACACTTGCTATTGAGCAGCTCACTGACCAGCTCATTGCGGAGGAACAAGCCGCCGGCCTCTCACCCCGCGTAGCCACGCGCGCATTGTTCGAGCATGAATACCGGGCGCAGGCTCACTTCGGCGAAATGGAAGACAACCTCGATCAAGCTGTCGGTGAAGTGACTCGAATTGTCGAAACCACGCACACCAACCTGCTCACCAATCTCTTGGCACTCATCTTTGGAACACGGTCTACCGTCACCGCAGGCGAAGCACTCGAAGAACTCTCGGCCATGATCGCAGAAACCCCAGAGCAGATCCGCAAGCTCCTTGACGACGCCGCCACCGAACTGCGCGAAGCGCTGCAGGCCGTGTTTGCTATATCCGCTGGTACCGCGTACCAAGAGTACGTCCGACAAGGCGGTGGCAAAGGGCTACCAGTGTTAGAGCTGGGACCGCGCGCCGACCTGCTCGCCGCCCCACCTGTCAACCGGTCTTGGACGTGGATCACCCAGAAAACTCAGGAACACCTCGCGCAACCTGCCATCGCCCTCGGTGGGCGACTGACCAAAGAAGGACTGGTCGAGGAACTGGTGGAGAAGATCAAACCGGCGGGTGCGGTCGATCAAGCACGCCAGTCCGTTCACGCGGCCACCGGCATAGCCCGGAACGAAACCGGCACCGATCTGGAAGCGTCAGAGTGCTATGCCTCGGAACTCCTAGACGGCGCCACATGTCGTCGTTGCGCCGCAGTCGATGGGAAGAAATACGAGTCGCTCGAAGAAGCCACCAACGAGTACCAGTTCGGGTACTACGGTGCCTGCCAAGGCAGCGGACGGTGCCGCGGAAGCCTGCTCTTTATCTACGACGTATCCACCGAATAACCACCCAGCCCGCGCATCCCACACAGGGAGCCCGGGTTTTCCCATGCTCGTCCCATGGCTAAGACAGAGACCACCAAAACTTACACAACGGTCACAGACGTGCCCTTGTTCCGTGTCGGTCAGTGGCATCCCATCCAAGGTGATGGAACAGTCACGCTCGAACTCCTGGAAGCGATCTACGCCGCATCGCAAGACGCGCGCCTGGATCCGGGAGTGATCAAACTCGGACATGCTGACAACCGATTCGACAACCCCGACTATTTCGCAGGCGATGGTGAACCAGCCTACGGGCAGGTCAACAACTTGCGCATCACCGATGACGAGGGCGGCACCCTGCTAGGTGACTTCATCAACGTTCCCGAAGAGCTCGCCACCGTCATGGCATCCGCGTATCCGTTCCGTTCGGTGGAGATCACTCCGGCTGTGGTCCTGCAGGAGGCAGAAGGTGATGTGATCGCGGAATTCCCGTTCGTGCTGACCGCGGTTGCCCTCCTGGGGGAGTCGCCGCCGGCAGTGTCCGGACTCGGAGCAATCCATCAAGCGTTCTCCGGGAAACACAAAGTCATCCGGCACGTAGTGGACGCAACAGGACACTACGCCCTAGCCGGTGGCCACACATTCGAATCGTTGCGCAACCAGCTACGCACCGCGCTGGACAGCCGGGTAGGAGCCAACGAGTACGTGTGGGTCGCTGACCTAGATGACTCGATGGTGATCTACGAGAACGAAACCACTGAGGGTTCCGCATACCTGCGTGAGACGTTCACGATCAACACCGACGGCACCGTGACGCTCTCCGGACAGCCTGAGCAAGTAGTTCGGCGCACCAGTTTTGAGCCAGTTGCGCAAAGCAGCACCCTCCCACACTTCACCCGCACTAAAAAGCAATCTGTGAGCGTACAGAAGCCAGCGGCCGTCGTGGTGGCAGGCAAACGCATTACCGACACCCCAAGCAAGGAGGACATCATGACCCCAGAGCAGATCAAGAAGCTGCGCGAGCAGGGCCTGATTTCCGCAGAAGTCACCGACGATGCCGTCCTGGCAGCCCTAACCCCAGCCGACGAAGCTGAGGTCGAAGCAGGCGACACCTCCGACAACGGTGAAACTGCGGCGACAGAGGAAGCCCCGGCAGGTGCAGAACCGATCGCAGCAGCCAAGGCAACCCCGGCAGCATCCGCACCAGAAACCGTGCAGATGAGCGCCGCGCAGTTCGCAGATATGCAGGCACGCCTGACCGCCGCAGAACGGACAATCCAGGCAGGCGCAAAGGTTGAAACCAGCCGTCGCCACGACGCGATTATCGCCACCGCGAAACGTGAAGGTCGCATCCACCCCAAGGACGAAGCCAACTACCGCACCCTGCTGGCGTCCAACGAGGAACAGACCACCGCGTTGCTGACCACTTTGCAGCCAGTAATCCACACCACCGAATACGGTTCCGCCACCGCAGATTATGCGGCCGGCACCGAGAACGCAGTACTCGAAGCGCAGATGAAAGTCGACGCTGAATTCCTGAACGGAGGGACCAAGTAATGCCAGTCGCACGCCCACTCTTCACTAATCCCGACCATGTCACCGGCACCGTGACCGGTGGCCCGGTACTCGGCAAGCGTTTCGTCAAGTACGCCGCCGGCGGCACCATGTCGCAGCTGAGCATCGCCCCAGCCGGGGCAGGTGAAACTCCTGCCGGTGTTGCCGCACACGATGGCGCCGTTGGAGAAGTCATCCACCTGATCACCCACGACCACATCCCAGTGGTCGCCGCCGTTGACCTGGTCGTAGGCGACCTCGTCAAGGTCGGTGCCGAAGGCAAAGCTGACAAAGCTCTCGTCGATGACCGCCCAGTCGGCATCGTAGCCGTCGCCGCCGCCACCGGCGCCGACGCTGGCATTTTTCTCTACTAGGAAGGAGGGACAAACCCACCATGTACCCAGATCAGCCGGTCAGCCCTAATTACCTTAAGGGCCTCATCACCAACGTCACTCGCTTGAAGAACGCTTTCACGCCGAACATCGACGGTAAGACCCTTGCCGACTACGCACTAGGCAGTGGAGACGCAGTCGGCGGCGCAGTGATTTACAACCGTGTCACCGGCCGTCATGAGCCGTTGGACGGTCGCGACGTGGCAGAAGTTGCCTACGGTGCGTCGTTCCCGATCCTCGACTTCGGTGAAGGCGCCGACCTGATGGAGAAGGTCAAGCAGCGCGGTGCGGCCATCGAAATGACCGATGCCGCGATTCGCCGCAACGAAACTTCCACTTGGAAGGAAAAGCAGCAGTTCCTCGAAGCGTCATGCCGCCGGAAGAACACTGCGGTTGCGTTGAATGCAATCGTTACTGACCCGGACATCAACGTGTTCACGCCTACCTCCCCTTGGGCTGCTGGTGCGGACAAGATCGGTGACGTGTACTCCGGTGTCAGCCTCGTCAACGACACCTTCGAAGAGTACGGCTACGCCGCTGACTCCGTTCTGATCAACCCCCTGGACGCGTTGGAGCACTTCCTGCGTGACAAGGAAATCCGTGAACAGTTCCCACGCGAAAGCAAGGAACTGAACCCGGTCCTCTCCGGTGACATGGACGGCATTGCGAACCTGCACTGGATCAAGAACAGCAAGGTCAAGCGCGGTGAAATGTTCATCTTCCAGTCGAAGATCATCGGCTCGCTACGCGACGAAATGGGCGGCCTACAGGTCAAGTCCTACGCCGTGGAAGAGCGCAACGTTCAGCGTGTTCAGGCTTGGTACGAGAACGTACCGGTCATCACCAACCCGAAGGCGATCACCAAGCTCGTCTTCTCCTAGGAGGAATTGTGGCCACCACGAAGCGTAGTACTACGAAGCCTGCGGACACGAAGGCTGAGGCTGATTCGACCGAGGCAAAACCTGCCGATGGTGTGAGCGCGGATTTGCTTCAGTTCGTCAATCCGGATTTGGCTGCCAAAGCGGTCGTTGACGCGGAAGGTAAGAAAGCAGATCTTCCAGTGGTTCCCGAGGGCACCGGAGAAGATGAGGGTAAGGGGACTTCGGATAGCGACCCAAAGGTCGTGCCGGAGGCTGAAACCGATCCTGCATCCGAACCACAGGCGGAAGAACCAGCACCTGCAAGCGAAACCGTTGACGGCGCTGAGTCGAGCGGAGCTGAATACATCGTGCTGGCCACAGCCCTGGGCGGTGCCGACGGCCGGATGCACTCAGCCGGAAGCATCGTCACCTTGGATGAAAAGCAAGCGTCATGGCTGCTCAGCCGTGGCATGGTGAAGCCAGCCTAATGGCAACCATCGGTGAAGGGGTCAGTGTCAGCCGTGTGCTGGGGCTGGCCCCGCACGTCCGTCTCAATACTGAAACACCAGAGCAGGTTCCTGTGCCACCTGCGGGTGTGGATACGTGGGCCAACCGTGCGGAGGATGCCACGGTCACAGAGGCGATGGTCACGCACTACATCGCTGACGTGATCGGCATTGTCGACGGCCGCTTATTGCGCCGTCACTATCTGAAGAATGAGGACTCGCTGTCCAGTGTCCTGGCGACATGCAACGGCATCGTCACGGTCGGCGCGGCCGCAACACTGATCAGCGCCGTGTTCCCCACGAAAGCCGGGATAAACGATCAAGCATCGTACTCCGCGGAGCTTTGGGACCGATTCAATCGTGATTTGGAAGCGCTCGCTTTGATGATCGACAAGCTCCTCAAAGATGAAACCGACCCGAACACCGGCGGTGCTGGTCGAGGCGGATCCATCCGGGGCACATTCCGCGAAGCATCGATAACCGACGATTTGGAGTGGTAACCAATGGGGACAGGGCTGATCTTCGCCGGCGACGGGTTCAAAGCGTTCGGCATGGTGCTCGAACGATTCTCGCAACGCATCGAAGACCCCACACCCGTCTGGGACGGGCTGGCTGACCGGTTCGTGGAACTGCAGAAGAAGAACTTCTCTTCGCAAGGTTCCACCATGTCTGGCGGCTGGTCACCCCTGTCTCCAAAATACGGGGCATGGAAAGCAACCCACTATCCGGGCCGCCCAATCCTCGTTCGCACCGGTGAGCTGAAAGATTCGCTCGCCGGGAAGTTGGGTATCCGGGAGTTCAACCGGAAGTCCATGACGGTCGGTACGCAGGTCGCTTATGCGGCATTCCATCAGAACGGGACACGGCACATGCCTGCCCGCCGTCTCATCGGGGATATTCCTGTTGATGAACAGCGCGAGTGGGCGAAAGTCCTCCAGCGATACCTAATTGAGGGGAACACTTAATGCTCGGCCACGAAGCCATCACCACACTGCTACATCAGGCGGTTGCCACTCGTTTGCGCCCATTCATGGAGTACATGATCCGTGAAGGGGGAATTCCGGCCGGTGAGCTGCGCATCCCGGCAGTCGACAACATTTATCCTTCGGTGGTTGATGCGGTCGCTTTGAACGCATTCCCTGCAGCGATGATCGAGGAACTTGAGACCGGCCCGCGCAGTTCTACCCGGCAGATTTCCTCCGATGGGTTCTTTGACGAATACGAAATTCGGTACCAATTCAGAGTGTGGCTGTACGTGACCGGCGCGAATTACACGGCCACGTCCTTGGCCCAGAAACGAACTGCAACGGCTTTGCGAGGCGCATTGCTGATGCACCGGGGCCTGTATGGGAAGAACGGCGAATCAGCGGTTATTGACCCGGCAACTTTCCGTGAGTCATTCAGCGATATCACCGGCAACGACGGCGGGTCCAAATACATTGCTGGCAGCTACGCCGAATTTGAAGTACTCGTCATCGAGAAACTACCGATCACCCTGGACCCGAATACTTTGCCAGGCAAGCTGAACCTCTGGGTGGGGCTGCTGGACCGGGGAAGCGAAGAAGGCGACCCTCCCACACAGGTAATCGGAGAGGAAGCACCCTGAACCCATGAGTGACACGATTCGAGTCCATAATCCTCAGCCTTGGCCGGTGATTTTCACCAGCGAAGGCCACCAGCTAGACGGCAACGCATCCGCGCAGGGAAACCTGTCCGACCCCGTCACGAAGGGATTAGTTGATTCCGGGCGGATCATCATCCCAACGGTAGGGAAACCGCGCGACCCGATCCTACCCAAGCCAAGCAAGCCAGCCAAGATGAAGGAGGCAACCGATGAGTAAGATCGGTGTCGAAATTTCCACGACCATCCGCTCAGGCCCTGTCAATGACGGCCCGATTTCTGGACGATTCCAGATGGCAGCGATCACCACGACCGGCCCCACGGATCGAGCACTACTGGTCCGCTCCATCGCGGACTACGAAGCCTTGTACGGTGCACGCACCTCGTACAGCGCGACCGGCTACGACACTGCACGCCTGTTCTTCGAAGAGGGCGGCTCTGAGCTGATCGTGTCCCGTGTGGTTGGCCCTGCCGCTATGAAGGACGTCCTGAAGCTTGTCGATGGCGCGGCGGCGGACACGTTGCAGATCAGTGCTGTTAGCCCAGGTTCCTACAACGGTGCCTTGACTGCTGAAGTTACCACTGCTGGCGCAGGCGTGAACATCACAATCCGCCTGGACGGTGAAGTGATGGAAATCCTTACCGGCACCACGCCTGCAGAACTGGTTTCGGCATCGGCGAAATCCCCGCTGGTCAACATCACCGACCTGGGCTCCGTTTCCGAAGCGCCAGTCAACATACCGGCAGTGATCGCTGTGACACCGCTTGCTGGCGGATCGGATGACCGCGCATCGGTCACTGTCGAGCACGTGATCAGCGCCTTGGCGCTAGCCGGCGATCTGGGCGAAGGCGGATCGGTAGCTGCGCCGGGTTATCCCGCGAGTGTGATCGGTGCGCAGCTGATCGGCTATGCGTCCGCGAATAAGCGCGTGGCTATCCTGGCGCCAGCTATCGAGACTACCGCCAACGACCTGATCCTTGAAGCGGACAACTATGTGAGCGGCGCCGGTGACAGCGCAGGGTTGTTCTACCCGCACTTGGTGATCCCTGACGGCTCGGGTAGCCGCACCATCAGCCCTGAGGGATACGTGGCTGCGGTTCGTGCGCGAGCACATGACCAGGTCGGCTACTGGCGTAAGCCGTTCGGTGACATTGCCCAGTTGCAGTGGGCGATCGGCACCAACGTACCGGTGAATACTGCGTTGAATAACCGGCTGAACGATGCGAAGGTCAACGGCATCGTGACTACCGGCACCAAGGTCCGCTTGTACGGTTGGGCATCGCTCGCGACTAACCCGGAGATGTCCGCCATTTCGGACCGTGACGTGCTGAACAACCTCGGCCGCGAGCTGAAGAATCTCCTAGAACCTTACGTCGGCGAACCAATCGACGGCCTTGGCCATCTGATGGGCCGCGTTGAGGGCGAAGTGGAAGGATACGTCGCGAACATCGCCGACGCTGGAGGCCTGTTCGCCCTGGTGCGGGACGGCGACGAAATCGACCCGGGCTACCAGGTAACCGTGAACCAGTCGAACAACCCTCTGTCGTCCCTGGCCGCGAACATCCTGAACGTGACCGTCATGATCCGCCTGTCGCCGACGGCGGACTGGATCCGCGTCGAAATCATCAAGGTCCCGCTGCAGGGCGCCTTCTAACGAGATAAGGAGATTTGACCTGTGACTACATCAACAAAGAACCAGTTCATTGTCACTATCAGCGGCATCAAGGGGAACTGGAACACCAAGACTGGTGGTAACGGCTCCGGCACCCCGGTGAAGTACCGCAACGGTGGGTCGCTGCGCGAAGAGATCATCGGTACCCCGCCGACCTTCGAGGACCTGGTCCTCACGCGTGGCTTCAATCCTGCGTTCTTCGAGGATTACAAGAAGCTGTCGAAGAACATCAACAAGTCGTACCACCTGATCACCATTCAGCCGACTGACACAAACCTGATGAAAAAGGGCAAGCCGATCATCTACAAGATGTGCCTGCTGACCGGTGTCACGTTCCCGGACGTGGATTCCAACGCGACCGGTGACCGTGCAGAAGTCACCCTGACTTTCGCTACTTCCGGTCCGGCGTAAACGGTGCGCCCTGGGACGGTAGTCGCTTAGACCAGTCATCCCACACGGACACCCCCACAAATCACATGGTGGGGGTGTCCATTTTTTATGCACACACAACTCTCATAGGGGAAAGCATGACCAGCAACCAGGTTGACGAAGAGTACGGTTTCGAAGCTGACGAGGAGAACGGCGCCGCGGCTGAGGAGGTGGCTTACCAGGATCAGGAAGAAACCTTCGACCACTCCGATGACCTTCTGGGCAAGTTCCTCGATGCCGCATCCGAAGTTACCGACAACATCGTGTCCTACCCAGTGACAAACCGCCCTGGCGACTGGTCGCTGGAATTCAACGCGCTCGTCACCGAAGCCGAAGTGAAGGCCTACGACAAGTTCGCGCGCGGCAATCGTTCCGCACGCCGTGCAGGTGCAAAGGGCGGCGAGTTCTCCAACGCGAAGATGTCCGCCCGACTGCTCGCTGAAAAGAACACCGCGATCTACAAGGGCACCGGCAAGGACCGCAAGCAAGTCTTCGACCAGGACGGCGAACCACTGCTGCTGAACAGCGACGAATTGCTTGAAGCGACCGGGCACCCTGACGACGTCCAGGCCTCCATTCGCGCGTTCCTCGGTGACGCCGGCACCTCAACGATGGGCGGCGCCGTCCTGCGTGAGGCCGGTTGGGCGGAGGATCTGACTCCGCTGGACCCTACCGACCGCTAGTCGAGTACCTGCGGGAGAGCGCCCAGTTCAAGCACTACGTGCGGATAGCCAAGAATCTGCGCATTGATCCGGCCGTACTCCTGTTAGAGCGCGACTGGCGGGTAAACGCCGCAAGGGAAGCCGCCGCGTACGTCATCTCTGACGATGCGGAAGCGGCACAGAAATAGTAATCGCCGAAAGGGGGCAGAGCATTGTCTGTCAGTAGCAAAGTAACACTCACCGCAGAACTGAAAGACGAAATCTCTGCCCCTTTGGCGAAGGTCGACAAGAACTTCGAGCAGACTTCCAAGCGAATCGAAGACGCAAATAAGCGTCAAGGCGAGTCGGCCGAGTCCGCTGCCGCTGTCATTGAAAAAGCCACGGCCCGGGCCACTGGCGCTCAATCGGATATGGAGAAAGCTGTTGAGCGCGCCACTGGCAAGCGCTCGGATGCCCTGCATAACTTCGAGCAAGCTTCGGCACGGGCCACGATTGCTGAGAAGCGACTGGAAGAAGCCCGCGCCCGCGCCGATGGTGGTTCTGCAACGGTACTGACTGCTGAGAAGAACTTGGAAGCGGCACGGTACCGGCAAGAGAAAGCCCTGCACGCGGTGGCCACGGCGACCGGCGATCTTGAAGAGGCGCAAGCTGGCCTGCTCACTCAGAACGAGGAACTCGCCAAGGGGCCCACGGTTAACTCTAAGCAGCGCAACGAGGGCCTAGACAACATGGCACCCGCTGTGACGGCTGTTGGCGGTGCCATGAGCTTAGGTTTCGGCAAGATGCTGAACACCTACGCCGACTTCGACAAGGCCATGTCTCAGGTGAAGGCATTCACCCAGGAATCCGACGCCAACATGGCGTTGCTGCGTGAAGCAGCTATCAGCGCAGGCGCGGACACCGCGTACTCCGCTGAGGAAGCTGCCGGGGCGATCAACGAGCTCGGCAAGGCTGGCGTGTCCACGCAGGACATTCTCAACGGTGGCCTGAACGGTGCCATGTCGCTGGCCGCTGCTGGCGAGCTAGAGGTGAGTAAGGCCGCGGAGATCGCTTCCACCGCAATGACGCAGTTCAAGCTGTCCGGGGACCAGATCCCGCACCTAGCTGACTTGTTGGCCGCCGGCGCCGGTAAGGCCATGGGCTCAGTAGAAGACCTCGGCATGGCTCTGGGGCAAGCCGGACTTGTTGCCTCGGCCACCGGTCTGAACATCGAGGAGACCACAGGTACTCTGGCGGCTTTCGCGTCCAACGGCCTGCTCGGCTCTGACGCGGGCACCTCATTCAAGACCATGCTGCAACGGCTCACCCCGCAGTCGAAGGAAGCCAAGAAGGAAATGGAAGCCCTCGGTATTAGCGCTTACGACGCTAATGGCGAGTTCATCGGCATGTCCGAATTTGCGGGCATCCTCCAAAACAGCATGAAAGACCTCACCGCTGAGCAACGCATGGCGTCCATGGGCATCATGTTCGGCTCCGACGCGATCCGTGCAGCCAACGTCCTCTACGAGCAGGGCGCAGAAGGCATCAGCAACTGGACGAAGGAAGTCAACGACTCAGGGTACGCCGCTAAGACCGCTGCAGACTTGCAGAACAACTTGGCCGGCGACCTCGAAAAGCTCGGCGGTTCCTTCGATACGGTCTTCCTGCAGTCCGGTTCAGGGGCGAATGACGCGCTGCGTGGCCTAGTCCAAACCGCGGAAGACTTCGTAGATATGGTCGGCACCATCCCGGGCCCAGTGCTCTCCTTCATCGGTGTGCTAACCGGCGTGACCGGCGGTGCACTGCTCTTGGGTGGTGGCTTGGTCCTGCTCATGCCAAAGATCATGGACACCATTGGCGGGTTCCGAGACCTGCAGGCCAGCGGTAGCCGAGTACCAGGCGTCATGGGAAAGATTGGGAAGGGCGTTGGATTGGCTACGGCTGCGTTCATCCTCCTACAGGCTGCGGTATCTGCGAACAATTCCCAAGCACCGGATGCACGTGGTGTCGAGGACTTCGTAGATGTGTATTTGAAAGCACGTGACAAGGTTGCCAACGTCGGTGACTCGTTCAAGAACATGGATTTTGGCGATAAAAGCAATCTCACCGGCCAGATTGATAACGTCGGCGACGCGCTATCCAAGCTGGATCCCAAGTTCGGCAACATTCGCGGTCACCTGGCCTCGTTCGGCGCCACGCACTTGGGTGCTGAAAACGGTTTGCCAGCATTGAAACGCGAACTTGAAGGTATCTCCGATGTCATGGCTACGGCTGTGAGCGACGGGGACTTTGAGGGTGCGTCCTCCGTATTCCGGCAGATGGTTGATTCTGCCGAAGCCGGCGGCAAGAGCATTTCGGATCTGACGCCATATATGGGCGCTTACCTCGACTCGCTGCGCAATGTCGCTCACGGCGTGGGGGAGACAGTCACTGAGCAGGAACTTTTGAACTGGGCTATGTCCGGTGTCGAGCCTGTGGCTGTTACTGCAGCGCGAGCAACACAAGATGCCGCCGATAGTACCGGTGCACTTGGTGAAGCCGCCGGGCCAACTGCTGAGCAGATCGCGGCCATGGAAGAAGAGCTAGCCGAAGTGGGTCTCACCCTTGACGGCGTGATCGTCGGGATGGAGCAATTCCTTGACTTGCTGTTCACAACCGGTCTAGCGACGATGTCGTCTCGTGATGCTCAGGCCAGCTACCAGGAAGCGTTGCGTGGAATCGATGAGACCGTAGACGAGCTGATCGAGAAGAACGGCAGCCTGTCCGGGGTGCTGAACCAGAACAAGAATGATTTCGATCTGACCACGGTCGCTGGCGCCGCCGCGAATAGTGCCTTCCAAGACTTGGCGCGCGGCGGCATGGACCAGGTGAAAGCCATGGCCAACGAGGGGCTTGGGCAGGACGCACTGCAAGCCAAGCTCAGTGGGACTTACACGGACTTGGTCAACGCAGCTGACGCATTCGGTATTACGGGCAAGGCTGGTGAAGATCTTGCGCGGAAGATTCTCGGCATCCCTGATGGCGTGTCGATTGATTCGTGGATGTCCGAGACGGCGAAGCGCACCGCAGAGGACACCCGCGGTGCGATGGACAAGATCGATGGAAAAACCGTCAATACCTACGTCAACAACCATGTGAACACGCACAATACGCAGACTGTCTCGATCCAGCGTCAGATCACCGAGTCCATCACGCAGATCGATAACGGGCCGATCACTTCCCAGTTCGGTGGGCCACGACAGAACGCTGGCGGTGGGGTCTACCTTGCCGGCGGCGGCGTCATGCCCGGTTACGCGCCGGGTGTCGATGACATTCCTGCCGTGTTGTCTCGCGGTGAGGCGGTCTTGGTGCCTGAGCTCGTGCGTGCCATGGGCCCGTCGAACATCATGGCGCTCAACCATCTCTATTCTGGCGGCCGGCCTGCCGGTGGGGGACCTGCACGGGCGTCCATGGCTGATTTGGTGGCACGGTTTGCCGGCGGCGGCATCCCTGACACGGTACCTGGCGCGTGGGTCGACGAGTTCAAGCCGAACACGGCTCCTGCTTCTGCACCACCTTCGTTGGCGCCGTCCCCTTCTAAAGGCAGCTCTGGAGGGAACATAACCCTCAACGAGGGCGCAGTTCAGGTGACCGTACCTGCTGGTACCGGAATGGACCCGGACGAGCTGGGCCGCATCGTACAAGAAGCCGTCCTTGCTGCGATGGAAGCCAAGCAGGAGCAGATGGAGCAAGCGTACTGATGTCAGTGAAAATCCGGATTCTCTACAACCCGACGGTGCGTCCAGCCAAGCAGATGATGGTCATCGGGTCCAAGGGTCAGAAGATCTCGTTGTGGACCACGCCTGAGCAGTTCAGTTTCGAGCACGTTCCGTCGTTCGGTGAAGTGACTCGTGAAGGGAAGCAGCCATTCACGCGGATGACGGCGCCAGGGCTGAGGGAAGTTTCGTTTTCGCACCCCGTGGCCAACCTGAATTTTCAGCGGAACATCAACGCCCCGATCTGGAAGCTGCAGAAGCTGATTCGAACCGGGCAGAAGGTGCGTTTCATCAACGGTCCGAACTTGTTCGCGTCAACGGTGTGGTTCAACGTTACGGGCTTCCGCATTGAGATCAAGCAGCTGTCGGGTCATAACCAGATCAGCTACGCGGTGCTTCATTGGAAGATCAAGCAAGCTGTGGATTCGCCTGCGTTGATCAAGAAGAAGTCGGCCAAGAAGCCTAAGCCGAAGCCGCGGAAAACTACGAAGAAGAAGGCCAAGAAGCAGGTTCAGAGGACCTACAAGATCAAGAAGGGCGACAGCCTGTTCAAGATCGCCGCGAAGCAGCTGGGCCGGGGATCCCGTTGGCCGGAGATTTGGAAGCTGAATAAGAAGGCCATCCCGAACCCGAACCGCATATCGGTTGGTAAAACCATCAAGCTACCGAAGAAGTAAGGAGAATCCTGCATGTCATCGACCATGGATGGGTCAAAGCTGAATAAGCTGACCATCAGCGGTGCAGCGTTCTCCAACGTCTCTGAAACGTGCGTGAGCGCCAGCCTGGACGTATCCACATCGTCGGTGTCCCAGATGAAGTTCGTTTTCAATGACACGCCAAGCATGCAGTTATTCCGATCAGGTTCATTGAAGCGGGGAACCACGATCCGGTATGGCACCTGGTCTGTGACTATCGATGATGTAGGTACCAAGGCGGACCCAGCAGGGCCGCAGGTGACAGTTACAGCCCTGTCGTCGTTCGTCACGAAGCTCCGGAAGCAAACGGGTGCAAAGAACTGGGGCAATCAGGACGTTTCTGCGTGGGTTCGCTCCCAGGCCAAGGCGGTCGGCATGACGTCGTATTGGATTCAGCCGGGGCTGGGGAAGCGCAAGATTATGCGGGAGAAGCCGGAAGGTTCCCGGCGTGAGTCGACGTGGGACGTGATGACGGTCCTCGCACGGGAACTCGGTGTCTGGCTTTTCGAGTATGGTGGGCGGCTGGTGTTCGCGCGGCCTACATGGATGATGGGCCAGTCCGGTCGTTCAACATGGCAGCTCACCTGGAACTCGTGGAGCGATTACTCGGCTTCCATGAGCGGGTTGCCTAAATATAATGGCGGTTCGGAGGGCCGCAAGGATGAGCGTCTAGAGGTGGGGTTGGTCGCGGCGAATGGTGACACCGTGCGCCCGGGTGACGAGATAGCTCTGGGCGGCAACGTGGGCGAGATGGGCGGCCGGTGGATTGTCGTGTCTTGCTCTTACCCGATGACGGTTTCAGAGACGGTCAAGGTCGTTTGTGAGCGTCCGGTGAACCCTGAGAAGCAGGCGAAGGCCGGCGCGAAGAAGACAGCTTCGACCAAGCGCAAGGAAGCGAAGGGCACGACGAAGAAAAAGACGACGACGAAATCCAAGTCCTCATCGTCTTCTTCATCGTCGACCAAGCAGAAAACCAGCCAATCCCTGGAAGGGAGCCTTTGGTTCCGCCGGTGGGTAGTGAATAAGCACGGCGGCAAATGGGGCGTCGAGGGGTACGGCGTGCAATGCGTCGGCTTGACGAAGCAATACGCCAGGGACCTCTTCGGAGTGTGGCCTCGCGGAAACGGAAACCAGTGGTACGGGGGCAGCGTGCAGCGCCGGTACTTCACCCCGATTAGTAAGCATTCAACTGCTCGCGCGGGTGATATTGCGTGCTGGGGTGCACCATACGGAAAGATCGGCGGACGGTATTACGGCCACGTCGCTGTCGTGATCCGGGATAACGGTTCCACTGTTTATTGCTTGTCCCAGTCGGGTACTCGTGGATTGGGTGCCCACTACGCGACGTTCAACAAGGTTGGCCTGCAGGGTTATTTGCGGCCTAAGGGGCAGACTGCGAGGAACCAGCTGAAATGACGTGGATTTGGATGCTGGTTGCCCGGGTGACCGCGACGTGCGAGCTGACTGTTGATTCTCGTACTGATGTTCTTCTGGAACGGGCCGTGGAGGATGAGGGGACGGCTGAGCTGGCTGAGATTATTTCTTCGGCTGCTGCCGGGTTAGCCGAGTATGCTCCGGACACTGATCGGTTGCTTTTGGCGGTGACTGCCCGGGACGGTGTGAAGGTTCCGGTGAATGGTTTGCTCGATGCCGGCCTCCTGGTGGTGGACGGTGACGGCGGGCTTGGTTTCACCGTTGGCCGGGGGATACTCGCGATGATGTTGACTGGGGATCTGGTCACGGTGCGGCGCCCCGATCCGTCTGACTATGCTGCGGCGTATCAGCTTCCTGGTTTCAAGTATTGGAGGGCGTGATGGGTTCGCAGTCCGCTGGCCAGGTTTGGCGTGGCACGGTCACTCGGGTTCTTGAAGATGGTTTGGTGTGGGTGGTTGTTCCGCAGCTGATGGGCTCGGAGCCGTTAGGCCCCATGCCCTCGCACGGGTTGACTGCTGTCGATTCTCCGGTCCTGGTGGTGTTGCTGGGTGGTTCGCGGCAGGACATGGTCGCGGTCCCGGATCCGGACGCGCGTTTTGCCGAGGTTGAGGCGACGTTGGCGAAGATTCGTACGCCGGCGAAATCTTGGTGGCCTTCGGGGCATCCCGGCGTCGAGGCCATATCGAATGAGTGGGATCCCGATCGCGGGTGGGTTTCGTGGATTGATCTGGCCAAGCTGGGAAGCACTGGTGATTTGGCGTTCGTTTATCCTTTCGCAGCGGGTGTGGCGGCTGTTTCTCGTCCTTCTGGTTGGCAGATGACAGTATTGCTGTCCGGTGTTTCTGGGGTTACGGGTCTGCAGCCGCGGGTAGATTACATGAACGGGGCAACCCGGGACGGTTCCAATGCGATGCTGTCGTTGGCTGTTTGGCCGGATTGGGCTTACCAAGTGGAGCATGACTTCATTCTCCCGGCTGGCCGTGCGGCGCGTCCCACTTTCGTTGCGCTCGGGGTGACAGCATCAGCGGTGGGCCGGATCGGTTTGACCGCCCCTGCGATCGCGGCCAAGTCAGAACGGAGCCAGTAATGATTGATTTACCGATTCTGGACGCTCAGCCGTATCCGTCTAAGTACCCTTGGTATGACGTTTCGCAGTACTTGCGCAAGGGACTTTCGCCTTTCGCACCGGGGTCGGTCGCTGCTTCGGTAGACGGCAACTTTGTTCACTACAGTTTCATGGTGCTTGTAAATCGGGTTGACCCGGATCTGTCGGTTCACTATCTGATGAACGCGATTCATCCGTCGTTGCGGGTGGCCGCAAATGGTTCAACGACTGGATGGTTTAGCAAACCGGACGGCACCGATCAATCGCACCGTATTGAATTCGGGCGTGTGGGGTGGGTAGCCGCTATCCGCTTCCCAAGCATGGGAATCAAAATGGCTGACTTCCATTTAGTTTCGCTGACGATGACCGGGCCTAGGAGCAAGCCATGACTCTTATTCCGAATCAGCCTTACCCGGACTTGCCTGCATGGGAAGATCTCGAATCCATTCTCAGGAATGGGTGGGGTGTTCCTGGTGCTGCACAGTCGTTCCAGGGGTACGCGGAGAAGAACTCGGTGACGGTGTTCGGGCGTGTGCAGATTGGCGCTAGCCACGTTATCGGCGACCTGCCTCAACACTTTCGTGCGATTCGGCACCTGTCGGTTCAGGCTCTGATCTTGGGCGGTCCGTCTTGCCTGGTCGAGTTGCAGGGCGGCACTGCATCCGGCGGGTGGCAGCTGGTCATGTCGGCCTATAGCTTGGGGCTGACCAACGCTCAGATGATGGCACCATATGGCGGAAAGTATCTCTCCATTGCCGGCAGCTACCCGCGAAAGGCAGTGGCATGACCGAGCTTCCGCGTCTCGCGCAGCCGTACCCGGATAGCAAGCCGTGGGTTGATCTCATGGCTTTCGTTGAACCGTCTTGGCTGTTGGGCATGAACACTTCCTCGTTTCATTTCAATGGGCTGATCGAGGGCAACACGGCGCACCTGCATTTGCGCACGCGCCGGGGAACGAACTCGATTGTTGCGCTGAATCTTCCGGAGATGTTCGTACCTGAGGGGAACAAGATGCTTCTGGCGTTTTCGCCGTGGCATGACTTCAGTATTGGAATGCATCTGCGCACGGATGGAACGCTACGGCTTTATACGCCGGGGCGAACGCTATCCGACGGCTCACTGGAGGACCTGTCTTTCCATTACTCCTACATGCGAAAGGCGGCGTGATTGTGGCTGATATTGCGCCGGTCGCGACGATTCAACCGTATCCGTCCAAGTCTCCATGGTTCGATATTTCGCAGTATCTAACCGCTGGATTATCTCCACGCTATGACCAGTCTTGCCTTGCTTGTCCTGACGGGAACTTCATTCATTTCGTGCTGATGTTTTCTATCGACAAGAATGACCCCGGGCTGGAAGATATGTGGGTTCTTCGTAATCTGCCGAACGTCTTCCGTGTGGCAGTGAACTCGGTAGCGAATGGTTGGTTTACTAGCCCGTCTGGCGTTTCAACGGCCTATCAAGTTGAGTTCTCATACGGTGTAGCTGGGGCAATTCGTTTCCCTGGCCTTGGCGTGAAGCTAGCCGATTTTAGTGGGGCTTCACTGTCTCTGACTGCGCCGAGGAGGAAGCCGTGAGCCCTTCCACCATCCCTCAGCCGTATCCTGACCGTGAGCCATGGCTGGATCTGCACGCGTACGCAATCAATAACTGGTACATGCTCGGCGCTAATTCGTCCTTCAATTTCCTGGCAAAGGTCACGGCCAACGAAGTCACGATACAGCTGCATACTCGCGGTGGCACGGCACGGCAAATCACCTCGCCGTTGCCTGCCGAGCTGTTACCCGAGGTTGGCGGCTCAGCGGTGCGCTACTGGACGCTCCCAGCATTCCAGAAGGACGTTGGCGCGGTAGTGCTAGAACTCCACTCGGACGGAACATTGCACTTGCCATATTGGGGCAACGGAATCGCAGACGGCACGAACAAGAACGTTGTCTGCCAAGCAACCTACGTTCGGAGGGCAGCATGACCGAGCTAGCAACGCTGAACACGGCGTACCCGGAAACTAACCCGTGGTTCGACCTGCGCGAGTACCTGGTCAATGGGTGGCGTTCAGCCGGTTCGCAAACATGCGGAGTCTCGGCGTTGCCAAACCTATTGTTCTGGTCCATGCGACTAGTCGGAGACGACGCAACGAGCAACCAATTCTTGGCCAACATCCCTCTAGCATTGCTGCCACCTCAAAATCTACCGTTGCCCATCTACATGCCGGTCGGTGCATCTTACTGCTATGTGAACCGCACGAGTCGGCTCATAAGCTATTCGTCAAGCACCATGGCCGGACTGCCTTCTTGGGATCGCAAAGGTGAACTAATCGTCACCGGGATGACACCCAGAGGGACCCCCGTCTAACTCCTCCCACACGCGGCCGCCGGTTTCTTGCACCCTAGGCGCATGGCTGTTGAAGAGACCACGCCCCACGGGCTGAAAAAGTACACGGCGGGTACTGACCCTATCCCGGGGCGTACCGGCCACAACCAAATGATCGACAAGATCAACCAAATCCCCGGACTCGGTATCGGGCCGCTATCATCGCGTCCAGCACCGTCCGCCGGGCTACGATTCTGGGTCGAAGAATCCACCCGGCGACTTTCCGTAAACATCGGCACCGAATGGGCCGAACTTGGTAGCGTCGGCGCCGTAACACCGTCCAACGTAGTAGCCGCGGGCACAGCATCAGAAGGCACTAGCCAGCGTGCAGCACGCGCCGACCACACCCACAACCTTCCCGTCGCCACAAAAACAGCTGCAGGCGCAATGTCCTCCACAGACAAAACATTTCTCGACGAAGCAACAGCCGGGACAACAACAAGTGACTCCGCGAACAGGCTCGTCAAACGAGACAGCGTCGGCTCCGTCTACTTCGAAAGCGTCAGACTCCAAGGTATCTATAGGCAAAACGGGCACGCAGTACGCTACGAAACGATGATGGAGGAAATTGCTACAGTAAGCCCCGGCGCCTGGACTGACCTCATCCTTGGAACCGGCTGGACAACCGCAATAAGCGGCACTGGCCGGGCACAAGCACGCATCAACAACGGCATGATCGAGCTCAAAGGCTACATCAGCATCTTCGAAGCCCCAACAAACATGGGGACCGTTTTCACGTTGCCGTCCGGCATGAGCATCGGGCAATACACAAAAACTCTCGCCGTGACCGCCAGTACCTTCGCGGAGGCTCCTCCGGGTGGCGCCGGCTCCGTAGCCCTTGGCGCGGACAGCGCTGGAACGAAGATCAGGAACCTGCAAACCGTAAACAAAATTGTTCATCTTGACGGTATACGGTTCGCGAAAAGATGAGTGACCTATTACTGGGTACCATCATCGGTGGCCTTATCGCCCTCGTAGGGGTGATCTACGGGCACTGGGTGAAGCGCAAAGGCGACAAAGGTCAGCACAAAGTCCAGCTAGTTACCGAGCAAAACGATAGTGAAATTGAGAAGAAGAAGTTGGACTTTGAAGTACTAAAAACCACTGTCGAAACGCTCCGCACCGACCTAGCATCTCTCCGTACCCGCGTCAGTGACCTCGAAGCACGACTCGAAGTGATCACCCGCAAATACTGGCGACTCGTCCACGTCGTCCGAGCATGGGTCAGCCGATACCACATCGACCCCAAAGAAATCCCTGATGATATTCGTGAGGACCTATGAGCGGCACAATCCGATTCCCATTCCGACTCACACCTTCCGGACAGGTGGCCACTGCAGCGTATGGATCTGACCAAGAAATCAATGATGCTATCGCCGCCATAGTCCTCACTGATATTGGGGAACGGCCACTATCGCCCGGGTTCGGTGTCACTGACCCTGTGGGCCTCGCAATCGGTGACGTAGCCATAGACGCTGATATCCAGTCAGCACTTACCACCTATGGGTTCGAAGACATCATGATTACCGATACGACCGTGCTGCCGGAACCTGGCGGGCGCGCGGCAGTCCAAGTCGAATGGGAACGCGAAGAACCAGACACTGACCCGCTGGAAGAGGAAGGGGACGACGAATAATGAGCATTGAATTCCCAGAAGATACGAGCATCCCCGAACTTGAGAACCTTTCCCTGCTCGAATACGGGGGAGAGCAGGACCTGGTGAACACGGCTGTTGCTCACGCGCAGGTCGCTTTGCCGGAGTGGCTGCCTCGCGAATCGAACACCGAGCTCGTGTTGCTCGAATCATTGGCGTTGATCTTGGGTGTGGAAGCGCTTGCGTTGCAGGTCCTGCCGTCGCAAATCGTCGAACAGCTCATGGGCCTATACGGTGTCACCCGGCACAACGGCTACTTGGCCGAAGGGCAAGTACGGTTCCAAGTATCCTCGTCGGCACCGTTGCAATCCATTCCCGCAGGTACTCGCCTCCGGTACACGTTGGAGGACACGGATGAGACCGTGGATTTCCTCACCATCGAACAGGTGGAGATCGTCACCCAGGAATCCTTATTCGGTACTGCGAGGATCGAAGCGGAAGAGTCCGGAATTGAAAGCAACGGCATTCCCGAAGGCGCAGTGTTGGAAGTGGTTGACCCGCTTGCGTTCGTTGATGAAGTGACCGTGTCGATGGCCACTAGTGGGGGTGAAGGCGAGGAAGAGGACGAAGACTTCCAGGCCCGTGCTGCAGCTGTCTTGTCGCGACTGAATTCGACACTCGTCATTCCGGACAACTTTACTGACTCGGTCCTATCCGATCCGCGTGTGGAGCGAGCAATCACCTTGGATTTGTTCGACCCAGCAGGCTCACCGAAGTCGCCAGTTGCGGGGCACGTCACGGTAGCTGTGGTGGGCGACCTTGGTGATCCGTTGTCCGCGGAGGTGATGGAATCCATCCGGGAGGATCTTGAAGCTCAAGCGTTGGCGTCGCTGAGCATCCACGTGATCCCTCCAACGATCACCACGGTGAACATCACGTGCACGGTCCGGCGGGCGCCAGGGTATCTTGCGGCCGCTGCGACCGCTGAAATACAGGCGGGCCTTGCAGATTGGCTGAATCCAACGAGGTGGGACTGGTCGCCCACTGTGGATGCCAACGCGATCATCGGCAAACTCTACGAATTCCCAGCGGTGAGGGCGGTCATCTCCACTAATCCGACTATCAATTTGCCTGGCGATGCGCCCCTTCCGCGACTTGGAACTGTGACGGTGAACTTCCAATGAGCTACCCAGATAACATTCACTCGTGGACCATCGACTGGTTTGAGACTCTTCCGCAGGCGTACCAGAACCTGGATGCCGCCCAGAAAAACCCACTACTGAAGGTTTGGGACGGACTCAACGCGTCACCTTTTGACATGACCGAAGCCGGCGGCTGGACAAAAAACTACGATGGTCCAGCAATAACAACCGTTTTCCAGCAATTCGAAAGCCCTCCAGGGCTGAAAGTCCACTACCAGATTTGGTTGGAGGCGGGCGCGGTTCCCGGCGGTGAAGTCGGCATCGGCGTGCAAGAGATTACTGAGCATGGCTACGGCGGGTATATCCCGCTAAACGGTGAAGATGCAGCTACGGTAGATGGCCCGATACTTGTCGAAGGCTGGTTCTACCCGCCCCGAACCGGGCAATTCATTGTTGTTAATCAGACGGTTCTGAAGGGTCACTTTGCAGGCGATCCGGTGCCCGACAGCAAGCCCATCATCAAGGCAATCAACGTCTCGCGCCGTCAAATTACCTACGAGGAACTCCCTGGCGCCAACTTGACCGGAACGTTCCACCCGCTGCTGCGGTTCATGGACGGCATCGGGCAGATCGGCGGTCAGTACCGTCAACTCTCCGACGACCTCTGGGACGGGCATTACACGAACCCCGAGATCTGCCCAGACGATTCCCTGGCATGGCTAGCGCAAATGGCCGGCATCAACCGAAACGTGTACCGAATCCTGCCGCCAGCCGACCTGCGTGAACTCATCAAAAACACGCAGGAGAATGGTCTTGCCGGACTCGGGTCTCGCAAAGCCATTGCCGGAATCGTGCGCCCCTGGCTTTCCGGCGACAAAACCGTGCTCGTCAGCCCACACCCCGCCAAACCACATACCATCCTAATCCGTGTGAACTTCACCGAGGTTCCCAACAATGACCTCTCCGCGCTGGCAGCGAACATCAGGCGAACCCGAGTGATTCCCGCCGGGCACGTCATCGAGATCGTTGAGCTCGTCGCTACATGGGACCAATGGGAAGCGGCCGCCGGCAGCACATGGGGCGAACTTGAAGCTAAGGCCAAACGATGGGGCGAACAAGACACCTTGGGCGTCACGCACAGCTGACCCTTCCCACAAACTAACCCCGATATGGCGCACCCTCCTAGTGGAATCCAACCACGAAGGAGGGTGCTTCCGTTTTGAAGAGCCAATTGGTCGAACATGACGACAGGATTTACGACGGCATCAACTCGTGCTTGAGCGTGACCGTCCACGAAACAGCCAATACGGATCCGGGCGCTGACGCTGAAGCCCACGCCAACCTGCAGAGCAACGGTGGTGCACGGCAAGCGTCCTGGCACGTGCAAGTAGACGACACTGAGGCGATCCGCTCATACCCGGACACTGCCCAGTGCTGGCACGGCGGAACCCGCGAACCCAACGAGACCTCGCTGGCCGTTGAGATCTGCGTGAACGAGGACGGCGACTATGACGCAGCGTTCAAACGTGCTGCCGGCGTTGTCCGTGACTGGCGGATCAAGCACAAACTCTCACGCTCGGACGTGAAACAGCACTTCGAATGGACCGGTAAGAACTGCCCGTCCGAGATGCGTCTCGCAGGTCGGTGGGAAGAATTCCTCGACCTCACCGAACCGAGCAGCAAGCCAACAGCGAAGAAGAAGGAGAAGAGTACCGTGACCAAGTTTTCCAGCCCCCTGCCGGTGGGCGTTTACCGAACTGACGGATTCGACGGCATAGGCCGCGGACGGCAGCACATGGGCACCGACTGGGCAGGCCCGAACGTAGGCGACAAGACCGAAGTGTACGCCGTCGCTGACGGTGTCGTCGAAGAGACCGGCGGCCCAGGCCGCGGGGCGGTCCTTGCTGGGCACTCCGGGATGATCATCGTCCTGGACCACGGCATCCTCAAGGACAAGAACGGCGCCGACCGGATCCGCACAAACTACGGGCACCTGTCGAAGATCTATGTGAAGGAAGGCCAGCGGGTCAAGGCCGGCCAGCTGATCGGGCGCACTGGCGATACCGGCAACGTGACTGGTGTGCACCTGCACTTCGGTGTCCGTGAGAACGGCACCGGGTACGGCAACTACTTCGACCCGGAGGGATGGCTCAAGGGCAAAGGCGTCATCGTGGGCAAGACCAAGCCGCTCACCAGCGACTCGGTAACCCCCGTTGCATCCACTCCCAAGCCGAAGCCGGCCAAGAGCGGAAATTCGAAAGCGGACAACGAGGCGATCCAGCTCGCGCTCACCACGATGGGCCTAGACGTGGGATACGCAGACGGCGTGGACGGACCGAAGCAGGAAGCCGGCGTCAAGGCTTTCCAGAAGCACCACGGACTTGACCAGGACGGATACTGGGGCCCGCTCACCCAGGACGTCTACGAGTACAACAAGCGCCTGCAGCGTGCTTTGAACAGCATGAAGCACAGCGCCGGCATCACCGATGTCAAGGCGGACGGCTGGATTGGCAAAGCCACCAACCGTCTCAAGGCGGACGTGCTCAAGCGCAACCGCTGGACCGAGAAGAACCTCATTAGCAACCTCAAGAAAGTTGGTGCATGGTAATGTCCCAAGCATTCGCGGCCCTGTGGGCCTCCATCGTCCGGACCGTCGTGCCAATCATCGTCGGCGCAGTACTCGGATTCTTCGCCAGCACCAGCATCCCGCTGGACCCGGAGTTCGAGGGTCTGCTCAACACCGTGCTGACCCTGCTGCTGACCACGGCCTATTACGTGGCCGTGCGCCTCTTCGAGACGTACGTCAGCCCGAAGATCGGCTGGCTGCTCGGCTGGGCCAAGTCCCCGGATTCGTATTCCGCTGGTAACGCGTCTGACCTGCAGGTGTCCAAGTCGGGTATTTACCACGTCGTTACCGAACAAGACCCCGACCCGAACGGCCAGCAGGAATAACCCATGTCACCATCATTTTCGTGACGCCAGGAAAATGATCAACCGTCCCACCTTGCATAGGGTGGGATGGTTTTTCTATTCTTCGAGTCCAAGCACCCTACTTGCTGTCGGAGCCCAATTTTCGCTTGTCGACCAGACTTTCCAATAGCCTTGCTCATTATCGAAGAGGAGGGTAATGACTAGGAAGTTATAAAGCGGTGCATCGCTGAATGCCTTCATGTTTTTGCCTGTATCGGGGATCATTTTGGCATAGGCCACTACGCCAGGATGGGTTTCACTGTCAATAATGTTGCTCATCAGCGCCCAACCCTTCAAGAGTTGGGGCAGCTCGCTAATCTCGCCCCACACGTCTGGGTCGAAGGCCAGATACTGGAAATTTGAAAGAGCAATTTCTCGTTCAGCTTCTTCGTCATTTTCTAGATTAAGAATCGCAGATTGCCACAGCAGAGCTGTGCCGAGAGGGGTTTCAGGTGTTGGCCCGCCATCAGGGAAAATGTGCGCGATGAGGTCGGCTTCGTCAGCTTCAACGAGGGGCAATGGAAGCTCACTCTTTGGCAGCGGGCGTTCTGGATCCAGCTGGCCTGAAATGCCCCATACAGTGCAGTCACGCAGGCGAGGCGCAGGGTGAAGCTTCACCCAACCGTTTCTTTTGATCAGGCCATGGCTTTCGGCATTGCTGTCATGGACGGTTGCCGTGATTTCTATCCGTGTGCAGCCGAGGTTCCGCGCCCGATTGCCGAGGTCTTCGAAGAACCTTTCAAGCGTGTGTTGTCCCAAACGTCGTCCTTGGTGTTTAGAGCCAACGCCTATGAGGTTCAGTGCTGCGAGTAGTGTCTGGTTTTCCCACGATAAGTCTGTGGCATGGTAAATCGCGGCTAGATCGCCATCGCCTTTTGTGCGCCCCAGAAGGATGGTGTCTGAGTCGGAGGCTGGCGGACGGAGGTTCCGGATACATCCTTGGACGAAGGAGGCCCAGACCTTGATGCCAGCCGCGTCGATACTCCCAGTCCTTTTTTGCTCCTTCTTTGCTTTTTGCAGTGTGAAAGGAGCACAGGTGAATTTTTGCAGATCAGCGTGATGCTTGAATTCTGCGTCATACCAAGTCAGCATTCAGGCAGCGGTTAGAACTTGAACTTAGGTTCGAGCCTGGCCAGCTTTTCACGGGTTTCGGAAGACAAGGTGTTGGCGTGGGTGATTTTCAGGAAGTCATTGAAATTCTCTGGAACACCGTCGACATTGTTGTCCTGCTCTGCTTCAGTTGAGCGACGTCGATTCTTCGAGACGATTGCAGGGCGGGACAGCGAAGTCGTGAATCCGAATTCGTTTCTACGATTTTTCATGCCATTCCTTCCGCTTGCCACGTGTAGTTGGAAACTTCAGCATACCAACCGAACCTTGGAATTTGACCAGCATGGGCTATACGCCACAATCATTCCGTGCCGACCGGCGAGTTCTTATCCCCGATTCGAGAACTTGACTCGTTGCGCGCCAGGGTACGCCTACCATCAATTGAGGATAGGGCGTTTCTGGCTTAAATAGGCAACCCGCCAGCACTTGGGGGATGCTGACGGGTTCGACTAGTATAAATCCATTCTTGGGGGAAAGTGATTTATCGCCTGACTAGTCGTTAGAAGGTAGAAATCGTACCAGTGCAGACTCTATCTACAGCACCAGCCGAAATGCAACCCCTTTTCGAGGATTGAATCCGGATTGAATAAATGATCCATATTCATGGATTATCACGAAAAGCCTATGCATAAACGGGTATAACGTTCTAGCATGTGTTTAGGTTTCACGCTGGACTTAAGTTTTTTGGGGAAACGAAAGTCCTTGGGGCTATGGATGGGGATCCATGGCCCAGCGCAAAACTCGCAACCAGCCCTGCCGAAATGCACCTCGGCGGGGCTGGCCATTTTTAAGAGACAATCGTTTGGTGGACTACTACGAAGATTCTTACGCGCCGGGGCTGTTTAGGTACGCGACCAACCGTTACCCTTACGTCGAGGTCTCCTTGGACGGCGAAACGTTCCACGCTCGCGCTGAAGCATGGCGAGGTAACCAAGTCATGATCGCCCGGATCACCAATCAGCTCGGCCGAGTAGACAACGGGACCAGAACAACACTCTGGGTGCCCGCCTCAGCTTCTACTCGCATCCGCCGTGAAGACTCCACATGGGTCACCACGGAAGACGACCACGACTGGCACGAAGACCAGGACCAAACGATCGATTACCGGCCACGCACAGCGCGCGACTAGAATTCGCCTTATGGAAGTGACCATCACCTACGAGCAGGACGGCGCCATCGGGGAAGTCTCCGTCCAAGGGCCCGACTACTACGCGGCCCGCGACGAAGCCACCAACCTAATCCCCGACGGTGCGGTGAAACTGAGCATCCGCGTCAACCGCGACGCATAGCAAGACGCCCCGAGCCGATTAGGCTCGGGGCGTTCTAGGTTGGCTTAGATTACTGCTTAGTCCAAGTTCCGCACTCTTCCTCTGCGACAAAAGTTTCCCCGGACCGGACCGTCACAAGCGCGCCGGCTGATGCATGCGTGATGAAGTCATTGGCGATAGTGTTGCCGCTGGGTGAAGTGCGTTCCCAATAGCAATCGGAAACCTTCTTTGAGCTCCGGTAAGTTCCGGCAGGAATCTCATCGCCGACTACATAGGTGCCGTTATCGAATTTCTCGCCACGGGCCCATTGGCCCATTTCTTTCGCGAAGGGAGCGTCAGGGCAGAGTTCCAGTGCTGCCTTAGCCATGGTCCGGCCCATGTTGCTTGACCACGAGGCAAGAGCATCCTCGCTGTGGGGAATGCTGCAGTACTCAACTGCGGTCCCGAAAGCGATTTCAGGTTCTTCACGGCCTTCCCAGTGGGTCTGAGCAATCTTTTCTACAGATTTTTCGAGCTTATTTGGAGACCATTCGGACCCGATAAATTCTGGTTCGCAGGTGGTGAATTCCTCATAGTTTTTGCTCTTCCACACTTGCTTGTATGTCAGGAAAGAATCCTTTATGCCATCCGAGGAGTAAGTGCCGTCGTGGCACGTGATGATCCAGGCAAGTTCGTCGTTTAGGAGCTCTTCCGACGCTTCCGCTTCGAGCGTGGAAAATTTTTCTGTCGACGAGTTTTCCTGGGAAGTGATCTCGAACTTGTTGGTTATTTTTTCGCTGAGCTCGAATTCTTCTAGTTCAGTCGGCACGGTCAGACTTACGCTAGACATGAATCCCGCGTCGCGAAGTTTGTTTTGACCTTCTGCGACCGTTTCGCCCAGCACATCGGGCGCAACGGTCGTTGGGGAGGGAGTAGGGCTCGCGCTTGTAGATTCCAACGCCTGGGCTTGTTCTGTTGCTTCCGTTGGCGCCGTAGCTGGAGCCGAGCATCCCGCGAGAGGCAGCGCGACGACCACTGCGAATGCGAAGATAGACTTTTTCAATTTTCCTCCGGGAGTGTGTGCGAGTGATGACCCGCTGGTGAGGCGGATATTCACAGTCTACGTTCAGGTTCGGACGTTTCGCCCATGGGTTACAGGGCATCTGCTGCGCGCTGGTCGGCATCGGTCGCCAAATGCCCGTACACGTCTACAGTTGTCGCTATGGAGGAGTGCCCGAGGCGTTTCTGAATGACTGGAAGCGGTACGCCGGCATCGATGAGCCAGGAAGCGTGCGTGTGGCGAAGGTCGTGGATCCGCGGCCTGGCGAAGATCGCGCCAGTGTCGAGCAGGTGGGTTAGTGCAGGTTCCCAGTGGTACGTGTAGAAGTAACCAGGGCGGAGGTACTCGCCATTCGGCTTGGTGAAGACTAGTTCCTCGTATTTCAAAGATCGCAGCAGTGGTTTGATTTTTGCGCTGAGCGTGGTGCTCAGAGTTACTTGGCGTTGGGAAGTGCGAGTTTTAGGGGATCCGATCTGGAAGCCGTGGGCCGTATCCTTCCAGGCGCGGGTGACGCTGATAGCTAAGTGATCCGCGTCTGCTTGGATGAAATCGCGACGGCGAAGTGCGGTCGCTTCGTTGTATCGTAGCCCGGCGCCGGCGAGAAGTTCGACGAACGGTCCGTACTCTCCGATTTGGATGATGATCTGGTCGACTTCTTCACGACTGAGAAATACAGCTTCACGTGGACGCATGCTTCCTCGCGGTGATGAGACTCCGACAGCTGGGTTCTCTTTCATGTGGCCTTCCTCGATGGCCCATTTGAATGCGCTGGATAGTACCGCGTGAACGTTTTTCTTGGTTTTGGGGGATCGGTTGATGGCTTCGAACCATTTGATTACCGCGGCCTTGTCGACGAATTCAATCTTTTTGGCGCCAATTGAGTTGTGAATGTGGTTTTTCCACATGCGTTCGTAGTCGCGTTTGGTCGCTGATTCGATGCCTGTCAGGTCGCCTAAGTATCCCTCGATGACCGTGTTTACGGTGGGGGATTGGGATTGAGATTCGAGGACGGCTTGATTTGCCAGTTTGAACGACTGGCCGTTGGCGTTGAGTAGCCGTTTGATCAGTTCTGCTTCATCTTCGGAATCCGTGGTGAAGCTGCTCTGTTTTTTGGTTTGCGCGTCGCGCCAGATGATTTTGTGGGCAATGGTGCCGTCGGCGCGCTTGAGTAGGCGGATGGAGGCCATGGGAGTTTCCTTATCTAGTTATCCCTGCGTGGTGAATGCAGAGTCGTGATCCGGGCTGGTGAGGCCGTCGTGGTGTCAACGCTTGTCAACGGATTGGCGGTTGCTGTCAACAGGGATAGTAAAAACCCCCGATCGACCGTGGTCAATCGGGGGTTACCCTGTGCGCGAAAGGGGACTTGAACCCCTACCCTCTTGCGAGGACTAGCACCTCAAGCTAGCGCGTCTACCTATTCCGCCACCCGCGCAGGTTGTCTGTTGTTCGCGTTGTTATCGCTGGCAACGAAGTAAAACTTTACCACCCCCAGCAGGGGATTTCCAATCGGGAAACTCCTCGCAACTGGAGGGTGAAAACCCCGGAATTCCGCGGGAAAACCGGGATTGAGTAGAGGTTTAAGGTAAAAATTCAGAAAATCAGTGTCGAGCGTCACAGGAATGTCATGCGATCTGCCTAGTGAAATCCGGGTTTAGCGGCTCTACTGCGCAGGTGGGCCGAGCCTGGCGGACAGCGTTGCCGCATCGATTACTTCGTTGAAGATCGCGCCACCAGGTTCCAAGCCGCGGCCCGCGGCCAAGTTGGGCAGGAGGACCGGAGAGAAGCCCAAGGCGAGGGTAAGTTCCGAAACCGTCTGGGCATCCTGCTTGTTATCCGATGCGACGCCCAGGGCGCGTTGCGCGGATTGCTTGGTTGCCCGATCCGCGTCCATGTCCCAGTGGCTGATGTGATTGAGCGCTTTGACCACGCGAGAGCTCTTGAAGTGGGTTGCAATGCCTTCGGAGCTGGACATGCCGGCCTCAAGTGATGTTTCCAGCCAGTCGGGAAGCGGCTCGTCTTCCCAGCGATTGGTTGCATCCACCAGCAAGATGCCCGCCAGGGATGGGACATCAATGTCGTCGAGTTCCTCTTGCGGCACCATGAGCACCACCAAATCGACATCCTCGGCGATGTCTTCGGCCAGTACGGCGGTGGCATGCGATGCGTACTGCGCCAGGTGGTACTTCATCATCCGTGGAGGCCTGGAACCTGCGATGCGTACGTCGATTCTGGCCGATGCTGCTGCGCGGGCGAGGGCTGTGCCGGCTCGTCCCGCTCCAAGGATTCCAATCCGCTTGATGCTCATAGCCTCCAGCCTAAACGCGAAAGCCATGGTGGCATGCAATTCATTGCATGCCACCATGGCTTTTGCCTAGCGAAAGGCCATCAGCTCCAGAGCGGTGCCAGTGACTTGTACAGCTGCTGTACGCCCAAGACGATGAACAGCGCAGCGGTAATCGCCAGTGCGGTGTTGGTATGCCAGCGGTTGGCCCATGCCTTGGGGATGCGCTTGCCGTTGAGCAGGCCCAGGAGGGTGACTGCCAGGAATGGCATGAACAGCGCACCGAGGACGCCATAGGCCAGAATCAGGGCAATTGGCTTGTCCAGCAGGAACAGCACCATTGGCGGGAAGGTCAGCCACAGGACATAGAACTTGAAGTACTTGCCGCCGGTCAGGGTATCCGGGTGGTTTGCCGGCTTCTTGCGCATATGGCCCCAGAAGTCGGCGAACATCAGGGAAACGCCGTTCCATACGCCGATGATCGACGAGAAGGACGCGGCCCAGAAACCAATGAGGAAGCCGTTGCCTACGACATCGCCGTATTCGGCCTTCAGCACGTCGCCCAGTTCCAGCAGGCCCTTGTCGCCACCGGAGATGCTCACGCCGGCGGCGCGAACAACTTCCGCGCCAACGATCAGCATGGCCAGCACGAAGATGCCGGTCATGACGTAAGCCATGGAGTTGTCGATGCGCATGACCCGCATCCACTTAGGGGTGTACCAGCCTTTTTCGCGCAGCCAGTAGCCGTAAGCGGCCAAGGTGATGGTACCGCCGACGCCGCCAGCCAACGCCAGGGTGTAGACCACGCCGCCTTCTGGGATCATCGGGATCAGGCCCTTGAGCATTTCCGGAATATTGGGCACAGCGATGAAAGCCAAGCCCACCACGGTTACGAACATGATGCCCACCAGTACAGCGGTGATCTTCTCGAAGAAGCTGTACTTTCCGAACCAGACCATCACGAAGCCCAGCAGGCCCATGATTACTGCCCAGATTTTCAGATCCACTGCCGGCATCAAGGCTGCCAGCGGCAATGCAGCGGAACTCATCGCTGTAGCGCCGTAAACGAAGCCCCAGATGATGATGTAGGGACCGAAATACCAAGTGGTCCACTTGCCCAGGGTCTTCCAACCCTCGAAAATGGTTTTGCCAGTTGCCAGGGTGTAGCGGCCGGCGCCTTCAACCAGAACAATCTTCAGGATCACGCCGACAATCACTGCCCAGAGCAGCGCATAGCCGTACTGGCTGCCGGCTACTAGTGTGGCAACCATGTCGGCGGCGCCAACGCCGGTCGCCGCAACGACCAGTCCCGGGCCAATGACTTTCCAGCGCGGCGGGCCGCCACCGTCTAGGTCGGCGCGTTGCGCCTGGATGTTTTCGCTCATTTGATTTTCCTTTTGCCACAGTGCGATGCCGCCGCGGAGTCGCATCGGCAGTGACGCGGACCACGGGGGTGTGAGATCGTATTCAATCTTGGTAGTGATCTTTCTTACTGGCAAACTCACAGTCAAGTACTAACACTTTCTTAGGAATGCAGTGACCTGGAGAACACTGCGTGCCCCGATTGGTAGAATTGAGCAGTTACCCATGGGCGCCGAGCCCGGATCTGAACGTCGAGGATGATGCCGTGCAGCTGTTGATCGTCGAAGACGACCACGCCGTCGCTCGCGCCCTGATCGATGCTGTGAGTGCCGCAGGCCATCAGGCCGAGCATGTCAGCCGCGGTGCTGACGCGCTCTTGAAGCACCACAATGCACAGATGATCCTGCTGGATCTGGGCCTGCCGGATATGGATGGACTGGAAGTCCTGCGCAAACTGCGCCAAATCAGTGAAGTCCCCGTGGTCATCCTCTCGGCGCGCAATGACGAGCGGAGCGTTGTCCGGGGACTGCGCCAGGGTGCCGACGATTTCCTGGTCAAGCCCATCGGGCTGGCGGTTCTTCTCGCACGCATCGATGCGGTGGCCCGCCGCGCCAAGGTCCAATCCAATGACAACGGCGGTGTGCTCATCGCCGGCGGATTGCGTGTGGACACCGGGAAGCACGAAGCAATTCTGAATGGACGGCACCTCCAGCTGACCGCCAAGGAATTCGAGCTGCTGGCATTGCTGGCCCAGCATGACGGAGCGGTGGTTACCAGGGAGCAGATTCTTGACCGCTTGTGGGGCGACGCGTTCGTGGCGGTGTCGCGCTCCTTGGATGTGCACCTCACCGGTTTGCGCTCCAAGCTTGCTGCGCCCGGGATGATCGTGAACGTCCGCGGAGTCGGCTACCGGCTAGAGACGCCAAACCCGTGAGGCTGCGCGTACTGGGCATCTTGGGCACGGCGCTGCTTGCAATCGTCGCCATCGTCAGCGCGATGCTGTTGCAGAGCGTCAGCCGTGATGCCACCGCTGAAGTCCAGCTGAACCGGTTATCGGCATTGAACCGCTTTGTCCAGCTTGCCGCCCATGCTGATCTGGCAAATGACATGTCGCTGCTCCAGCTGGAGATGGACACCTATAGCGACCTCTATGGCGAAGGGCTGCTGATCAATCTGGGCCAGCGGCAACTGGTCTCGGGCAGTATCGATCCTGCGGATCCCGAGGTCGCTGGCACCGTGCGCGATTCAGAGCTGAATCTGGGACTGGTCCAGATCCCGCCGATCGATCCTCTCTCGGATGCCACCGCCTTGCTCTCGCAGCCGTTCGGCAATTCCGCCCAAGTGCTCGGCTCTGTCACGATGCAAGTGAACTTGGAAACTGCACGCGCCAAGGTGCTGGAAAAGTCCAGCCTGCTGTGGCTTGTCGTCATTTCCATTGGCGCTGGACTCCTGCTCTTGGCCGACCGCCTGACCTTCTGGGTGCTCCGTCCGGTGCACCAGCTCAATGATGCCGTCAATGACATTGCGCGGCATCAGGCACCGGTTCTCCTCGAAGAGCAAGGCCCACCGGAACTGCGCCGGCTATCGCGGTCGCTGGGCAGCATGGCCCGAACTATGGCCGAGAGCCTGAAGCAGCAGCAGGAGTTCATTGCTGAAACTTCCCATCAGCTCCGGAACCCCGTTGCCGCCTTGCGGTTGCGCGTGGATCTTTTGAAGATGCGCATGGGCGACCAAGCGGATCCCGTCGGAGTGCACGCGGTGGAAAACGAACTGCATCGGGTGGAAACCTTGCTGGACGGCGTCATGCGCTTGGCCAGCGCCGAGCATCGGCTAGCCGAGCAAAATGCGGGGGAGTCCTTGCCCGAGACAGCCGTGCACGGCCAACAAGTCGACGTCGGGCAAATGCTCGCCGAGGAAGTCGAACGCCAATCCGAGGTTGCCCGGCAACGGGGAAACCAGCTGGTGCTCGATGGCAGTGCCACCTCGGGGCCGACCGCCATGGTGTGGTGCAACGGATTCGATTTGCAGCAGATGCTCGCAGAACTACTGGAAAACGCCTTCAAGTACGCCCCTGGCAGCAAGATCGTCCTGGGCCTGCGGCTCGATCCGGGAACTGCCAGCATCCAAATACAGGATCACGGAGCCGGAATGAACACTGCTGAACTCGCGAATGCAGGCGAGCGGTTCTGGCGTGCAGAACGTGTGCGGCACAGTCCGGGAACAGGTTTGGGACTGGCTATCGTGGATCGCTTGGCGCGCGCGAATGCCGGTGAGCTCACGCTTGAATCGGCTCCGGGCGAAGGGCTCAAAGCAACGATCAGCCTGCCCCTGCATGGCGGCAAGCCCGAGGTGCCCGATGAATCCTGAGCCCATGCCGTCGCGGCGGAACTTGCTTCGATATCTCCTGGCAGCCCCAGTCGCCGCCGGACTGCCAGCGCTGAGTTCCTGCAGCTCGTTGCCCGCTGCGCATCGATTGGATATCGCCTCCGGTGAAGACGGGGGCATGTACTTCCAATTTGCCTCCTTGCTCTCCAACGCCTTGGTGGACCACGGCGTCGCCGAGCATTCCGCAGCCCTCAATACCCAGGCCAGCGCCCAGAATCTGGCGATGCTCGCAGAAAACAAGGCCGGGCTGGCTCTTGCCCTGGCCGATACGGTGGACCAGTACCGGAAGGACAGTGCTCCACAAGCGCAGCCGCTGGCCCTGGGCCGCGTCTACCAGAACTATTTCCATTGCATCATCCGCACAGCAGCCGGGATTAGCTCGCTGCAGGATCTGGCAGGACGCACCATCGGCACCGGCGCGCCAGGGTCAGGTACGTGGGTGACCGGCCAGCGCATATTGCGGGCAGCGAAGCTGAAGAATAGCGGGATCGCGCCCAAGGAGCTGCAGTACGGGTACGTGGCAGGGCTGGAGGCGCTGGGCAAGGGAAGCATTGACGCGTTGTTCCTTTTCGGCGGCCTGCCGGTTGCTTCGCTGAGCCGGCTCGCTTCAACCATGGACTTGGGCCTGCTCGATGTTTCAGCGGTGCTGCCGCAGCTGCGCGAGCAGTACCCGGATCTCTACGACGGGGTAGTCATCCCGGAGGGAACCTACCGCGGAATCAAGTCCGTGGAGACGATCGGGGTTGGCAACCTGTTGATGGCGCGCGCGGACATGCCCGAGGAGCTGGCCGGAGCCGTCGTCAAGCTCCTGGTCGCCCATGCCGATCAGCTGGTGCCAGAATCCAGTGCCGGCATCCAGTTCTTGACCCCCGAAACCTTGGTCAGCACCGGAGGCCAGCCCCTGCACCCGGGCGCGAGGAAGGCCTACCAGGAACTTCACGGCTAGAAATTGCGCACGTGCGCACACGACGGTGAGGGCTTTGCCCACTAGTGTGTATTGCAAAGCACTGCTACGAGAGGATCATTGGCGATGTCCACTGCTGGCGACATTCCACTCATGGAAAATGAAGCCGTAGAGATCTGCAGGAAACTGATTCAGATCGACACGACGAACTATGGAGGCAACAAGGGCGCGGGGGAGCTTGAAGCCGCCCGCTATGTCGCTGGGCTGCTCGAGGACGTCGGCCTGGATACCAAGATCTATGAATCCGCTCCCGGGCGGGCCAACGTGGTCACCCGCATCCCGGGGGCCGATCCGTCATTGCCGGCCCTGGTCGTGCACGGCCACCTGGATGTCGTGCCGGCCATCGCCGAAGACTGGAGCGTGGATCCTTTCGGGGCCCGGATCATCGATGGGATGATCTGGGGACGCGGAGCGGTGGACATGAAGAACATGGACGCGATGATTATCGCCGCCATCCGGCACCTGCAACGCGAGAACATCACCCCGCGGCGCGATCTGGTCATCGCCTTCTTCGCCGATGAGGAAGCTGGCGGGGACTATGGCTCCGGCTGGATGGTGCAGAACCATCCCGAACTCTTCGCCGGGGCGGCCGAGGCCATTAGCGAAGTCGGCGGGTTCTCGGTCGAAATCAACGGCCGCCGGGCCTACATGCTGCAGACTGCGGAAAAGGGCATCGCCTGGCTGAAGCTGGAATCCAAGGGCATGGCCGGCCATGGCTCGCAGCTCAACACCGATAATGCAGTCACCCATCTGGCAGGAGCCGTCCATCGCATCGGGGAGCATCAATGGCCGCTGTCCTACACCAAAACCACCCGCGCATTGCTTGAGCAGGTGGCCGAGCTGTCCGGACTGGACTTCGATGAAGCCGATCCCGCCCCGCTGCTCTCGGCCATGGGCAATGTCTCGCGCTTCGTCGGGGCTACCTTGCAGAACACCGCGAATCCCTCCGCCCTGGAGGCAGGCTACAAGCACAACGTCATTCCCGGGCAGGCCCAAGCGCTGATCGACTGCCGCACCCTGCCCGAGCAGCACGAAGCCACCTTGCAGACCCTGCGTGAACTGGCCGGGGAACACGTCGAGCTGTCCATGGTGCATGAGCAGGAATCCCTGGAGGTGCCCTTCGCCGGTGCGCTGGTGGATTCCATGATCGCGTCGTTGCTGGCTGAAGACCCGGATGCCGTGGTTCTGCCCTATATGCTCTCTGGCGGAACCGATAACAAATGGCTGGCCAAACTGGGGATCACCGGCTACGGATTCGCGCCGCTGCAACTTCCTGCCGAGCTGGATTTCACCGGAATGTTCCATGGCGTCGATGAACGCGTGCCGGTGGACTCCATCAAGTTCGGCGTGCGGGTGCTGCAAAACCTCTTGCAGGAATACTAGAACCAGCGTTGGCCCAGCCAGCACAACAGAATCCAGGAGCAGAATCCTTGACCATCGAATCCATACTGAGCGACGAGCTGCTTGAGCGTTTCCGGGACCGGGCCGCCGGCTACGACGAGTCGAACTCGTTCGCCATCGAAGACTTCAACGAACTGGTTGAACTGGGCTACCTCAAGGCACTGGTGCCGGCAGAGCGCGGGGGACTGGGGTGGAACTTCGAGACCTTGGCCCTGGCCCAGCGCCGCCTGGCCACCGCGGCACCCGGCACGGCCCTGGCGATCAACATGCACCAGGTATGGGCAGGCGTCTCGTATTTGCTGCAGGCCCGCGGGGACCGGCGCCTGGATATGGTGGCCGATTGGATTGCCGAGGGCGAAGTGATGGCGTTCGGGATTTCGGAGCCCGGCAACGACGCAGTGCTCTTCGACTCGAAAACCAGGGCGAGAACCGCTGCCGATGGCTCGGTGGAGTTCAATGGCGTGAAGATCTTCACCTCGCTGGCACCGGCGTTCACCCGATTGGGGGTGTTCGGCAAGGATGAGGAATCCGGGGAACTGGTTCACGGCTTCGTCGCCAGGGGCGAGGGCGTGCATTCCCTGAACGACTGGAACACCCTGGGCATGCGGGCCAGCCAGTCGCACACCACGAAGCTGGAAAATGCGGTGGCCCCGCGCGAATGGGTGCATAGCCGGCTGCCGGCCGGTCCTAACCAGGACCCGCTGGTCTTCGGCATCTTCGCATCCTTCCTGCCCCTGACCGCAAGCGTCTACGTGGGCATCGCAGATCGTGCGGTGACCCTGGCCCAGGAGGCCCTGGGCCAGCGGGTGCACCAGGACGGGACCCGGTATGCGCAGGATGTGCGTGCCCGCGGGCTCTTGGCCGAAGCGGCGATGCGCCTGCTGGCCCTGGATGCCCTGCAACGCTCGGTGGCCGGTGACCTGGAGGCGAAGGCGGATCACCAGGGCGCGTGGTTCCCCAAGCTGGTGACGCTGCGCACCTTGGCCGGGGACACTGCACGGGAGAACATCCAGGTGGCCGGACAGCTGCTGGGCGGTGGCGGATATTTCCGGGGATCGGAGTTCGAACGGCTCTACCGCGACGTGCAGGCCAGCTGGTACCACCCGTCCAATGCCGCCTCGGCAGCCAATACCGTGGCCTCGTGGCTGGTAGGCCCGCTCGATAGCTGAGGCAAGGACCCGCGATTGCCGTGAGGGCCAATCGCGGGCATGGAGCCATGTGCCCAGTTGCCGGTTCAGGGAGCCAGGGTGCTGCGAATGCGCATCACCCGGCGGCGCAGCCAGTATTTTTGGGCGCCGCCTTCATAGCGGCAGGTGCGCATGAGCTCCCATTTGCCGTTATCGGCGTGCTCCCGCAGGGCGGCGCGGGCGACATGTTTTGGTTCGCCCGGGAAAGAAGTTATGACCAGGTATTCAAAGCGCTGGTCATCGGGATGATGCAGCGGTGGCTTAATTCTTTCTTCGAGCATCCTGCCCCCTATCTAAAGAACGCCGTGCGTTGTAGCCTCATGCTATGAGTACTGAACCGAGTTTTGCACTGCAAGCATTTATTGCACGCCTGGAGCAGCACCTGGCAATTGTGTCGCAGAGCCGCGGTGCTGGCGAGGCATCCGTCGACGCGGCTTTTGGCGCGCTGGCCGATGCCTTCGAAGACTATGAAGACGCCCTCTACGATCAGTATTCCGAGTTATTGCCCTTCACCATACCCTCGGATGATGCGTGAGTACGACCACGGAGTGAATTTTTCCTATTCCGTGTTTCTGAGTCCGGATAGTCGCAATCGGTGAAGTAATGTCGAGGGGTGAATTGGTTTGAAGCAGCTTTCCTAGGATTGATCCAGGGCCTGACCGAGTTCCTCCCGATCTCGTCCTCAGCCCACTTGCGTATCGTTGGCGAACTCCTGCCCAACGCCCAAGACCCCGGAGCGGCATTTACCGCCATTACCCAGCTGGGTACCGAAACCGCAGTGATCGTCTTCTTCTGGCGTGACATCGTGCGGATCATCGGCGCCTGGTGCAAGGCACTGGCCGGCAAGATCCCGCATTCGGATCCGGATGCCAAGATGGGCTGGCTGATCATTATCGGCTCCCTGCCGATCGCGATCCTGGGCCTGCTGCTGGAAGACTACATCGATACGAACTTCCGTTCGCTGTGGATTGTTGCGACCACACTGGTGGTCTTCGGCCTGATCCTGGCCATCGCCGACCACTACGGCAAGCAGCAGCGCACCTTGGACAAGCTGACCGTCAAGCACGGCATCTTCTACGGTTTCGCCCAGGCCATGGCCTTGATTCCGGGCGTCTCGCGTTCGGGCGGCACCATCACCGCGGGTTTGCTCATGGGGTACACCCGTGAAGCCGCAGCCCGCTACTCGTTCCTGCTGGCGATCCCGGCGGTGTTCGCCTCGGGCCTGTACAAGCTGGTCAAGTCCTTCGACGAACCAGGTGTCTACACCCTGGCGCAGACCGGTGTCGCTACCGTCGTGGCCTTCGTCGTCGGCTTCCTGATTGTGGGCTGGTTCCTGAAGTTCGTTTCCACCCACTCCTACCGCTTCTTCGTCTGGTACCGCATCCTGCTGGGCCTGGCGCTGTTCGTCGCTCTGGGATTGGGCTGGATGGCCGCCTGATCCAGGTTTTCCAAGATGTCCGTGGACTGCTTCACGGGCATCTTGCAGTTAACGGGAATAAACCTCGCCTTGCTTCACTTGGAGTTAAAGGAAGAAATACGTCGCATCTGCGAAAGGATGTCCATAAGTGCACGCGTGGAATAACCCTGAGGTACCTCAGGTGGCTGGTTCAGCACCAACACTGGAACTTTTCAATACCGCCACCGGAGCCCGACAGGCCACTGCGCCAGCGGATGAAGCTATTGCGCCGGCCAGCATGTACGTTTGCGGTATCACCCCCTATGACGCCACCCATATGGGCCACGCCGCCACATATGTCACCTTCGACCTGGTGCAGCGCACCTGGCGCGATGCCGGTCGCACCGTGGCCTACACCCAGAACATCACCGACGTGGACGACCCGCTGCTCAAGCGCGCCGCAGCAACCAACGTCGACTGGCGCGAACTGGCCGAGTCGCAGATCCAGCTCTTCCGCGACGACATGGAAGCCCTGAACGTCATTCCGCCGCAGAACTACATCGGCGCGGTGGAATCCATCCACTGGCTGGTCCCGGTCGTCGAGCAGCTGCTCGATGCGGATCTGGCCTACCGTGTGCCGGCTGGTGCCGATGGGGTGGAAGGCGACGTGTACTTCGACACCCTGGCCGCCCAGAACGATGCCTGGAAACTGGGCGCCGTTTCGAACTACGACCGCGAGACCATGCTCGGCTTCTTCGCCGAACGCGGCGGGGATCCGGATCGTGCCGGCAAGCGCGATGCGCTGGACCCGCTGCTGTGGCGTGCCGCCCGCGAGGGCGAGCCGTCATGGGATGGCGGCAAGCTCGGTTCCGGCCGCCCGGGCTGGCACATCGAATGCTCGGTGATTGCCCGCAAGACCCTGCCGGCCCCCTTCACTGTCCAGGGTGGCGGCTCGGACCTGATCTTCCCGCACCACGAATTCTCCGCGGCCCACGCAGCTGCTGGCGATAACGCGGAACTCGCGCAGACCTACGTGCACACCGGCATGGTGGGCCTGGACGGCGAAAAGATGAGCAAGTCCCTGGGCAACCTGGTGCTGGTTTCCAAACTGCGCGAAGCCGGCGTCGAGCCGGTAGCGATCCGCGCCGTACTGCTCTCCCAGCACTACCGCAGCGACTGGTTCTGGACCGAGCAATTGCTGGCCGCAGCCCAGCAGCGGGTGGCTGCCTGGCGCCAGGCCTTGGCCACCACCAGCACCGAGGACGCAGCCAAGGTAGTGGAAAGCATCCGCAAGCACATGGCCGATGACATCGATGCGCCCTCCGCGCTGGAGGCACTCGACCGGTGGGCGGCGCAGCCGGCCGGCTCGAATGGCGACGGCGCCGAAGCGTTGCGCCACGGCATCGACGCGCTGCTGGGGCTCAAGCTCTAGGCAGCACCGCGCCAAGCATCCCGGGGTCCGGCTTCAGATATCGAAGTCGGACCCCGGGCTGTCTTTGCGGTACTTTCCCCGGCGGCGCAGATAGCGCTCGAATTCCCGGGCAATGGACTCGCCGCTGGCCTCGGGAAGCTCGCTGGTGTCCGTTGCCTGCTCCAGCTGTTCAACGTACTTGGCCACATCCGGATCCGCTGCCGCGAGCTCATCGACCCCATGCTTCCAGGCCAGCGCATCCTCGCGCAGTTTCTGGTCCGGCACGGAGACCGGGATGACTTCCTCCAGCAGCTCGATGATGGCCAGTTGCACCCGCGGGCTGGGGGACTGCGCAACATAGTGGGAGAGCTGCGCCCACAGCGACAGGCTCGGGATCCCGTACCGTTCGAACTCCACGCCGAGCACCGAGGGGATTCCGGTGGGCCCCTCGTAGGTGGAGGCGCTGATCCTCAGGTGCTCCTGGAATCGCGGATCGTCGCTGGCCAGCGAGGTCGGCACCGGCCGGGTATGCGGCACATCGGCCAGCAAGGCGCCCAGGGTGAGCACGGCATGGGCATTGTGTGATTGGGCCACCTTGATGATCCGCGAGCAGAAGGTCTGCCATTTGAATGTCGGCTCGACACCCAGCACCACCAGCAGGTCGGCGGCCGCCTGGGGCAAATGGATCTTGAAGATCTCGGTGCACGGCCAGTCCACTACGCGCCCGGTCCCGGTGCGCCGGGTCTTGGGCCGGGTGAACTGGTAGTCGTAGAAATCGTCCTCGCCCACGGTGGCCAAATGCTCATGGGCGTTGGACTCGAGCAGCAGGCGGACGGCGTCCGTGGCCGCCGAACCGGCGTCGTTCCACCCCTCGAAGGCAGCCAAGACGATGGTGGGGCGAATCTCATGCTGGGTCTTGGCAATATAGCTATTCAGCGTCGGGGCGTGGTATTCCTCGTTCATTGAAGACTCCTTGGCAGCACTCGATGCTCTCGGCGTGGCTCGCCGAAGCGGCTTAGCCCCACTCTTCCATCTAGAATGGACTCATGCCAAGCACCAGTTTTGACTTTGCCGCCGGAACCGAGCCCGCAACCCCGCAAGCTGTCCTGTGGGATATGGACGGTACGCTGATCGACACCGAACCCTATTGGCTGGCTGCCGAAGCTGAGCTGGTGGCTTCCCATGGCGGCTCGTGGAGCCATGAACAAGGCCTGGCCCTGGTCGGCAACGCCTTGCCAGATGGCGCCCGGGCCCTGCAGCAGGCCGGGGTCAAGCTGGAGATCCGCGAGATCATCGACTGGCTCTCTGCCCGGGTGGTTGCCGGCATCCGCCGCGAGATACCCTGGCGGCCAGGAGCCCGCGAATTGCTCGCGGCGTGCAAGCAGGCAGGCATCCCGCAGGCCCTGGTGACCATGTCCGAGCGCAGCATCGTCGATGAACTGATGCTCAGCATCCCCGAAGGCACCTTCCAGGCCAGCGTTACCGGTGAAGAGGTCGCCAACGGCAAGCCGCACCCGGAACCTTATCTGGCTGGACTGCAGCTGCTTGGCCAGTGCACCGGGAAAGAACTGGAAGCAGCCAGGTGCATTGGTTTCGAGGATTCCGTGCCGGGCATCGCCTCGGCGTCCGCGGCCGGGCTGCATGCGGTGCTGGTCCCCAACGCCACCGACCCGGGCGAAGGCAATTGGCGCCGGATCGACAGCTTGGCATCCGTGGATGTACATGAAATGACTCGATGGTTGGTGCAGGTTAGCGCGTGAGCGACACTCAGGAAAAGTCCCCTGGAATCAAGCTGGGGCGTATCGGCGGCGTCCCGGTCTACCTCTCCAGCTCGTGGTTCATCATCACCGCGGTCATCACCTTCAGCGTTGGCATCCAGCTTTCGCGCGGCGGAATCATCCCGCCGCTGAACGCCTACCTGATGGGCCTGGCCTGCGCGGTGGCTATTGCCGTGGCCGTGCTGATCCATGAGGTCGCGCACGCGATGACCGCGCGCGCCTTCAAGTGGCCCGATGCGCACATCGTGTTGACGCTGATGGGCGGGCACACCCAGTTCGGTTCCTTCAAGGCCAAGCCCGGCGCCTCGCTCTGGGTGGCACTCTCCGGACCGCTGTCGAACTTCCTGCTGGCCGGACTCGGCTGGCTGGTGATCGAGAACGCGCCCATGGGCGTGTACCCGAACCTGCTGCTGGACTTCTTCGTCTATGCCAACCTGCTGCTCGGCGCCTTCAACGCGCTGCCCGGGCTTCCGCTCGATGGCGGGCGGCTGGTCGAATCGATCGTCTGGAAGGCCACCGGATCCCAGTTCAAGGGCACCATCGCCTCGAGCTGGGTGGGCCGGGCAATCGCCGTGGGCCTGGTCTTCTACTTCGTGATCTATCCTCTGGTACGCGGCGAGCAGCCCCAGATCATCACGGTGGTGGTCGGCATCATGGTGGCGATGTTCATGTGGCAAGCCACCACGCAGCTGATTGCGCACTCCAAGATGATGCTGAACCTGCCCACCGTGATCGCCACCGACTTGATGCGCCCGGCTTCGGCCATGGTTTCGCACGCAACCGTTGCCGACGTGCTCTCCCGCCAGAACGCGCGCGGGGGAGAGATCATCCTGGTCGACCCGAAGGGGATGCCGGTCGGGGTCATCGATGCGCAGGCGCTGTCCCGGGTGGACCCGAACCAGGCGGCCCAGGTTCCGGCCCTGGCCGTGTCCCGTGCCCTGGGCCAGGGCGCGATCGTGGCCGAGGATTCCGATGGCCGCGCATTGATCGACTACCTGGCCAGCGTGGACAGCGCCGAATACGCGGTGATCAGCGCCACCGGGCAGGTGGTGGGCCTGCTGCACCAGCGGCAGATCGTCAACGCCGTCACCGGACGCCGCAAGTAAACTCTATACAGACTGAAAAGCACCAAGAAAAGGATCACATCAGTGAGCGAAGCTAAGAGCCAGGCGCCGCACGGCGCGGCAGCCCGTCGCGGCCCCTTCCGTGTCGGCGACCGCGTGCAGCTGACCGACGAGAAACGCCGGATCAACACCATCACCCTGCAGCACGGTGGAGAGTTCCACACGCACAAGGGCGTGCTGCCGCACGAGGCCATCATCGGCCTGCCCGAAGGCTCGGTCATCGAGAACATCGACGGCTTCCGCTACCAGGCCCTGCGCCCGCTGGCCAAGGATTTCGTGCTCTCCATGCCGCGCGGCGCCACCGTGGTCTACCCGAAGGATGCCGCGCAGATCGTGCAGTTCGGCGACATCTTCCCGGGCGCGCGCGTCGTCGAAGCCGGTGTCGGTTCCGGCGCGCTGTCCATCTCGCTGCTGCGCGCGGTCGGCGATGAGGGCTTCCTGCACTCCTTCGAGCGACGCGAGGAATTCGCCGATATCGCCCGCGGCAACATCTCCACCGTCTTCGGTGGCGAGCACCCGTCGTGGCAGATCTCCATCGGCGACTTCCAGGACAGGGTCGTCGAGCTGGAAGAACCGGGCAGCATCGACCGCGTGGTCCTGGACATGCTCAGCCCCTGGGAGTGCCTGGATGCGGTAGCTACCGTGCTGGCGCCAGGCGGCGTGTGGACCAACTACGTGTCCTCGGTGACCCAGATGTCCCGCGTGGTCGAGGCCATCCGTGCTTCGGGCCAGTTCACCGAGCCAGAGTGCTTCGAAACCCTGGTGCGCGGCTGGCACGTCGACGGCCTGGCCGTCCGCCCGGATCACCGCATGGTCGCGCACACCGCATTCCTGATCACCTGCCGCCGTCTGGCCGATTCCGCCGATGGCATCCCGAAGGCCAAGCGCATCAAGGAGCATTCGTACTCCGATGAGGACCTGAGCGCATGGACGCGCGATCACGCCGACGGCGAGTGGACCCCTGAAGCACTGGGCGAGCGCGGCTTGTCGGATAAGAAGCTGCGCCGGGCCGCCCGCGATGCCAACCAGTCCGTGCGCGTGCGTGCCGCTGAAGAAGACGCCGAAGGCGCTGGCGGCGAAGCCTGAGCTGCAACCATATATTGAGATATTGCGTCTCATTATGTGACATTGGGCCCCGAGTGTTCTGCACTCGGGGCCTTCAGTTCCTAGGATGGAAGCAAGACGGTGCGCCAAGCACCGGAAAAAACCTCATCAGGGCGCACGAACCGCCCCGGTGACGTTGGATGTTGGAGGTTGGAACGTGAACGATAATCGCGAGGCAGAACAATTGGCCGAGCGGCTGCAGATGACCGAACGCCAGGTCAACGTGCTGCGCGACAAGAATCGCAACCTCGACAAGCAACTCGCCGGGATCAGCGGCAATAACAAGCGCCTGGTGGCCCTGCTGGAAACCACCCGCGAGCAGATCATCAACCTGAAGTCGGCGCTGGAAAAAGACGGGGACACTCCCTTCAGCCACGGCACCATCGTGGCCAAGCACCCGCGCAAGCACCCCGAACCCGGGCTCGGCATCGAATCCACCGGCGCCCAGTCCGCAGATGTCATCTACTCCGGGCGCAAGATGCGCGTGGCCGTCAGCCCGCTGCTGGATTTCGACAAGCTGGTCATCGGCCAGCAGGTGCTGCTCAATGAAGCACTGGTGATCGTCGCGGCCCTGGGATTCGAGGAGACCGGTGAACTGGTCACGGTCAAGGAACTGCTGGAAAATCACCACGCCGTAGTCATGGCCCGTGCCGATGACCAGCGCGTCGTTGAACTCGCTGGCCCGCTGCGCGAGATGCACCTGCGCGTGGGCGACCAGCTGGCCATCGACTCACGTTCGGGCATGGCGGTATCCCGCGTCCAGCTCACCGACATGCAGTCCCTGGTGCTCGAGGAAGTCCCGGACATTGCCTACTCGGACATTGGCGGGCTGAACTCGCAGATCGAAGCCATCAAGGACTCGGTGGAGCTGCCCTTCACCCACCCTGAGCTGTACCGCGAACACGGGTTGAGCGCGCCAAAGGGGATCCTGCTCTACGGCCCTCCGGGCTGCGGCAAGACCCTGATCGCCAAGGCGGTGGCGCACTCCCTGGCCCAACGTGTCGTCGAGCGCAAGGAAGGGGCCAGCAACCGCAGCTACTTCCTGAACATCAAGGGACCGGAGCTGCTGGACAAGTACGTGGGCGAAACCGAGCGGCACATCCGCCTGATCTTCGCCCGCGCCCGGGAGAAGGCGCTGCATGGAGATCCGGTGGTGGTGTTCTTCGACGAGATGGAAGCGCTGTTCCGTACCCGCGGCACCGGTGTCTCCTCGGATGTGGAAACCACCATCGTGCCGCAGCTGCTGGCCGAAATTGACGGCGTCGAGCGCCTGGATAACGTGATTGTCATCGGCGCGTCCAACCGCGAGGACATGATCGACCCGGCGATCCTGCGTCCGGGACGCCTGGACGTCAAGATCAAGATCCGCCGTCCCGATGCCGAGGGCGCCACAGAAATCTTCAGCAAGTACCTGACGACCGAACTGCCGCTGCACGCCGATGAGCTCGATGCCGATGCCGGGGATGCCGGCGCCACCATAGCGCGCATGATCCGCGGAGCCGTCCAGGCAATGTACTCCACCGAGCGGATCAACGAATTCCTCGAAGTCACCTATGTTACCGGTGCCACCGAAGTGCTCTATTTCAAGGACTTCGCCTCGGGCGCGGTCATCCACAACATCGTGGACCGCGCCAAGAAGCATGCCATCAAGGCGCTGATTACGCAGAACGAGCGCGGACTGAAAATGGAGTACCTGCTGCGTGCGGTGCGCGAAGAGTTCGCCGAGCACGAAGACATGCCCAACACCACCAACCCCGATGATTGGGCCCGGATTTCCGGCCGCAAGGGCGAGCGGATCAGCAACATCCGTTCCCTGGTCCAACAGCAGGCCGGCAAATGAGCGCCCGTCGCCTGGTCGGCCTGGAAACCGAATACGGAATTATCCGCCCGAACATGCCCAAGGCCAACGCCACGGTGCTTTCGGCGCAGATCGTTGACGCCTACGCGCAATTGGTCGCCGAGCAGGATTCGGCGGCCAAGGCAGCACGCTGGGACTACAGCGACGAATCTCCGCTGCAAGATGCGCGCGGATTCGCCATGGACCGGGCCCAAGCGCATCCGAGCCAGCTGACCGACCTGGAGCCGGGGCTGGACGACGAGGGCATCTGGACCGCCGAATCCATTGCGCTGGATGGCAATGACGTGCATCTGGGTTCCACGCTCTATCAGGAGAAGGAATCCACGGATGTCGTGATGAATATGGTCCTGGGCAATGGCGCACGCCTGTACGTCGACCACGCCCACCCGGAATACTCCAGCCCCGAATCGATGACTCCGCGTGATGCGGTGCTCTGGGACCAAGCCGGCGATGAAGTGATGCGCCGCGCCGCGGCCGCCGCCCAGCGCCTGGGCAGCGGGGAACTGCTGCTGTACAAGAACAACACCGATAACAAGTCGGTCTCCTACGGCTCGCATGAGAACTACCTGATGCCGCGCGGCATCGAGTTCTCCTCGATTGTCCGCGGGCTCACCCCGTTCTTTGCCAGCCGGCAGATCTTCTGCGGTGCCGGCCGGGTGGGCCAGGGCATGCTCAACGAGCGCGCCGCCTTCCAGGTCTCCCAGCGTGCCGACTTCTTCGAGGCGGAAGTGGGCCTGGAAACCACGATCAACCGCCCGATCATCAATACCCGCGATGAACCGCACGCGAACTGGGACAAGTACCGCCGCCTGCACGTGATCATCGGGGATGCGAACCTCGGGCAGATTTCCACCCTGCTGCGCGTGGGCACTACCAACTTGGTGCTCTCGCTGATCGAAGCGGGGATGGCCCCGCAGCTGGAACTGGTCGAGCCGGTCCTGGCCTTGCAGCAAATCAGCCACGACCCCACGCTGAAGGCCAAGGTGCGGTTGCGCGGCGGGGTCCAGCTCACCGCCATTGAAATTCAGCGCCATTACCTGCATGCGGCAGAAAACTACTGTGCGGCACGCGGGATTGATGATCCGGACACCACCGAGATCCTCAGCCGTTGGGCGCAGATCCTGGATTTGCTCGAGCGCGACCCGATGGACGCGGCAGATCAGATTGACTGGATCGCCAAATACCAGCTGGTCAACGGCTTCGCCCAGCGCCACCAGCTTGAGCTGTCCGATCCACGCGTGGCGATGCTGGACCTGCAATGGGCTGATCTGCGGACCGACAAGGGCCTGTACTACCGCATGGCCGAACGCGGGGCCATCCAGAGGATCTTCAGCCAGCAGGAGATCAACCAAGCCGTGGGCGCCCCGCCGGAGGATACCCGCGCCTACCTGCGCGGCATGACCCTGCAGCGCTATGCGCCCTTCGTCGTCGCAGCGAACTGGGATGCGTTGTCCTTCGCCGTCCCCGGGGCGCGCAAGATCAGCCGCTTCCACATGCCCGAGCCGCTGGGCGGAACCCGTGCGCAGGTTGGCGAGCTGTTCGACACGCAGCTGGAGATTGCGGAATTTATCGACGAATTGGCCAGGCGTCGCTAATCGGCGCAGAATAGGTATGAGTCTCGGCGCGTAATTCCGGGATTCACGACGACTTAGGAGAAAACGATGACTCAGGAAAGCTTCTCGGCCCGCCGCAGCACCCAGAACCAGCAGGCCGAAACGGAACAGGTCCAGGTGAACACCACCGGCCAGTCCGCCGGCGTGGATGACCTGCTGGACGAGATCGACTCGGTGCTGGAATCCAACGCTGAAGAGTTCGTCCGCGGATTCGTGCAAAAGGGCGGCCAGTAAGCCCCAACGGGCACACAGCTTTGGAAGTCGTGTTCTGGCCAATGTGGCGGAACCGCAGTTGAGGGGAAGTAGCTTCGCGTGGATCGCAGAATCTTTGGTCTGGAAACCGAGTTCGGGCTGAATTATGTCCCGTCGGATGGGCGCCGGCTCACCCCGGAGGATGCCGCACGGCACCTGTTCAAGCCGGTAGTCAGCTGGGGGCGCAGCTCGAATGTGTTCCTGGAGAACGGCTCGCGCCTCTACCTGGATGTGGGCTCGCACCCGGAGTACGCCACCGCGGAATGCGACCAGCTCAAGCAGCTGATCGCCCACGACCGCGCAGGGGAGGCGTTCATGCTGGACCTCGTTGACCAGGCAGAGGACCAGCTGGCCGAGGAAGGCCACGAAGGCCGGATCTACATGTTCAAGAACAATGTGGACTCCGCCGGGAACTCCTATGGCTGCCACGAGAACTACCTGATTCCACGCAAAATCGAGTTCAAGCGCCTCGCTGACATGCTCATCCCTTTCCTCGTCACCCGCCAGCTATTGTGCGGTGCCGGGCATCTGATCACCGATGAAGAGCAGACCAAGTACGTCTTCTCCCAGCGCGCCGATCACATGTGGGAGGGGGTCTCCTCGGCCACAACGCGCTCGCGTCCGATCATCAATACCCGCGACGAGCCGCACGCCGATGCCGAGTACCACCGCCGGCTGCATGTCATAGTGGGCGACTCGACGATGAGCGAAACCACCCAGCTGCTGAAGATCGGCGCCACCGACCTGGTGCTGCGCCTGATCGAATCCGGGGAAATCTACCACGATCTGCGACTGGAAAACCCGATTCGCTCCATCCGCCAGATCTCCCACGATTTCACTGGCCAGACCGTGGTGCGGCTCATGGGCGGCGACGAGCCGACCGCACTGCAGATCCAGTGGATCCTCTTCGAATCCGTCAAGGAATTCATCGCCCGCCACGGCGCGCACCACGACCAGGTGGATACCGTCCTGGAATTGTGGGAACGCACGCTGAACGCAGTGGAAAGCCAGGACTTCTCGCTGATCGACCGGGACATCGACTGGGCGATCAAGCACAAGCTGCTCACGGGCTATGCCCAGAAGAACTCCCTGGAGCTCTCGGCGCCACGGATCGCGCAGCTGAACCTGACCTACCATGACATCGACCCGCAGCGCGGCCTGTTCCACCTGCTCAAGCGCCGCGGCCTGGCCAGCGCAGTCGTCTCCGACGCTGAAATCGATCAGGCTGTGAGCAATCCGCCAGCCACGACACGCGCGGCACTGCGAAGCAAATTCATTCGCGCCGCCCGCGCCAATGGGCGACGCTATAGCGCCGATTGGGTCCACATGAAGTATGAGGATGGCCCGGGCGGAATTGTGCTGTGCAAGGACCCGTTTGCAACCACCAATTCACAGATTGACGAGCTCATTGAGCTGATGGGCCAGCAGCTTTAGCTAGCTGGAAACAAGTATTTACACAGCAAAAACCTCTAAGCTGGACGCAGATCATTACGGGCCTTGCCCTGTGCAAGCCCGCAATGCATGACCAGCTAGTCCAACCGGAAAGAAGATTCGTGCGAAAAGTTTTGGCAGTATGCGCCACCGCGTCCATCCTTGCCCTGGCCTCCTGCGGTTCGGGTTCGTCATCCCTGAGCGGCATCGACGTCAAGCCAGCAGAAGATAGCAAGACCGCACCCGAGGTCAAATTCGATGCGCCGCTCCTGACCGAAAAGTCAGAAGCAGTCACCGTGGTGGAGGGCGAGGGTTCCGACATCAAGGAAGGCGACACCATCCAGATCCAGTCGGGCCTGTACAAGACCATCGACGGCCTGCTGACCAATGAGAACTTCACTGCTGATCCGGCTCCCATGAAGGTTGACGAGACGCTCAAGGAGCAGATGCCCGAGCTCTACGAAACCCTGCTGAAGTCCCAGATTGGCGATTGGATCGCTTATGCAGCCATCGAAGGCGTGCAGCAACCGGACGGGTCCATTGCCGAACCGGCCGAAGGCTCGCGTGCCGAACGGCTGATCGTGATCAAGATTGCGGACTCCAAGAGCCCTAGCCAGACGATGGGCAAGGAAGAAGTCCAGCAGCTCAAGGACGACGGCAAGCTCCCCACCGTGAAGACCGGCAAGGGCGATCCGCAGATCACCATCCCCAAGGACACCGAAGCCCCAGCAGGCCTGGCAGTGGACGTCCTTGAAGAAGGCGACGGCCCAGCCGTTGGCCAAACGTCCAAGGTCACTGCCCACTACCACGGCGTGCGCTGGGAAGATGGCAAGAAGTTCGACGGCAACTTCGGCAACGAAGAAGGCTTCGAAGCCGATATGGCCGGCGGAGTCATCCAGGGTTGGCTGCAGGGCTTCCAGGGCCTGAAGGAAGGCAGCAAGGTCTTGCTGACTGTCCCAACGGACTTGGCCTACGGTGAAACTGCTGAAGCCCAGGGGCGTCCTGCAGGACCACTGGTCTTCTACGTAGAATTAGACAAGGTAAGCGAAAGCAAGTAACAGAAAGGCCGTGACTATGTCGTTCGGAGAACGCAACTACGACCGCACCAAGCCGGAGATCGATTTCCCGGGCACCGACGCTCCTGAAGAACTGGTCGTCACCGACCTGGTCGAGGGAACCGGCGCCGAGGTCACCCCAGGCACCACCGTTGAAGCGCACTATGTAGGCGTTGCCTGGTCCACCGGCGAAGAGTTCGACTCTTCCTGGGGCCGCGGGCAGACCCTCGACTTCCCAGTGGGTGTCGGAATGGTTATCCAGGGCTGGGACCAGGGCCTGCTGGGCATGAAGGTCGGCGGCCGTCGCCGACTGGATATCCCATCGCACCTGGCCTACGGCGAGCGTGGCGCCCCAGGCGCCATTGCGCCTAACGAAGCACTGATTTTCGTTGTGGATCTGATGGGCACCAAGTAATTCCAAGTGCTGGCAATGGCCCCGATTAAATAATCGGGGCCATTGCTGTCCCAGAAGTCATCCTTATCGGCGAAAGTTGGTTAGTCTAGGCACGTGAGCACAAAGCAATCCCCGGGACCCAGCAAGGCAGAACGCCTGACCAGCCTCATCTATGCGCTGGCAACTAAATCACGGAAGTTCAACGCCGACCGCATTGGATCCTATTTGGTGCCAGGCGGTACCAAGGAGACCCGAGAGAAGGCGCTGGATCGCCTCAAGGACGACATCCGCAATGACTTCGGGCTGCAGCTGGACAAAGAAGTAATCGACGATGTTACGTACTACAGCATCGACACGACCGAGTGGTTCTTGCCGCCGGTGGAATTCAGCCCCGCAGAAGCCGGCCTGGTCGCATTGGCCGCGAGCCTCTGGAAAGACACCAAGCTCCAGTCATTGGGGCTCAATGCCGCGGCCCGAGTCACCGGCCATGATGGCGTGGCCTCGCCGGTTGCTCCGTTGGCCGGCTCATTGGTCCCACGCCTTTCAATGGATGAACCGAACTTCCGCGAATGCGCCCTGGCAGTCTTCAACCGCAACACGCTCAAGTTCGCCTATACGTCCTCTGGAGGTGCGCAAAGCGAACGGATTGTTGATGTGTGGGGGATCGGGCAGCGCTACGGCAACTGGTACTTCACCGGCTATGACCACACGCGGAAAGATACCCGTGTCTTCCGCCTCTCGCGGGTTCAGGGCAAGTTCACGAATTACCGGCATGGCGGCGCTAACGCCGACGGGCAGTACCACGCCCGCCCCCAGGATTTCGACATGACCCAGGTCTTGCAGGATTTCGACCTGCAGAATCCGGGACTGGTGGCAACGGTGCGGCTCTTGGGCGATGAAGCAATCCCGCTGCGCGCCCAGGCAGTAAATGGCCGCAGCGATCAGGACGAGCTGCAGATCGGCTATGCGGATCCGCATTCATTTGCCCAGCAGCTGGCAGCTTATGGCCCGGCCGTGAAAGTCCTGGGACCCTCCGAGCTGGTGGCCCAGGTGCGCCGGATCCTGCGCGACGCGCGCAGCTCCCAGACCAGCCAGGGCAACCAGGATGCCTACGCAGAGGTGAAGTTCCGTCCGCATCGCGCCACCGGCCGTGGCACCACTACGACTCAGGTCATGCGAAATATCGACATGATCCAGTATGTGCACGCCCATGGTGCCGTAGAAATCGAAGCGCTGGCAGAACGCTACTCCATGAGCGTTGCCAAGGTTCGTGAAGAGCTGGCCATGATCATGATGTGCGGTGTCCCGTACGGCCAGCATGACGAACTGATCAACGTCAATGACGGCGACGTTGAATCCGATACCGTTACGATCTCCAATGCAGCCCTGCTGGCCGAGCCGCAGAAGCTGGCGCCGCTGGAAGCAGTAGCCGTGCTCGGCGGGCTCAACGCCCTGGCAAGCATTCCCGAGTTCGAGCACCAGCAGGTGCTCGACGCGGCACTGGCCAAGGTGAATTCCGCGGTGGCCCGTTTTGACGGCTGGAGCGGGGCGCTGGGCTTCGCACTGTCCAAGGCGCGCGAGAACGATATTCCGCAGCAGCTGATTCAGGCGATTCGTTCCCAAGACGTCGTGCGCATCGATTACTACTCGGCCCGTTCGCGAACTCACCAGGTTCGCGATGTGGAACCGATCCGGCTCATTGAAGACGGAGCGGTGCAGTACCTGCGGGCTTGGTGCCGAAAGCGCCAGAGCCTATTAACTTTCCGGGTGGACCGGATGTTAAGTGTGGAAACTGCCGGTGAACAATTCGAGCTGGCGGCTCGGCATGAAGACCAGCAAGATGTCCAGATCCGGTATGCCTCCAGCGACGATGACTTAGAGGTCATGGTCTATGTAGATGCCGAGATCTTGCCGGTTATCGAAGCTTTCCATCCTCTTTCCTGGTCCACGGGAAAGGTCGGTACCGGGTATCTGGCCAATGTCCGGTTCTCGGATCACCAGGTAGCTGCGCCGCTCGTGGCTCGCCATAGCGGTAAACTGACTGTGGTCTCTCCTGACGCTACGCGCGAACAGGTAGTGCACTGGTTGGACGAGGCTATCGCAATGTATGAGGATTAATAGATGCTTCCTTGGTGGTTTTGGGTACTTTTGTGGACTGTGCTCGTTTTGGCGACAATACTTGTTGCGGCACTTGCCGGCTTCCGTTTGTTCAAACGGGGAATGGCTGTCGTCGAGGGCCTGGGCGACGCTGCGGATCACATCAGCACCAGTTTAAGCCAGGAGGGCACCGTCGTCGAGTACGCTGCGAACCCTCGTCGCTACCCGCACGGAACCGATGCCACGCACGCGGATCCGGAGAAGATCAAAAAGCTTCGCGATAAGGGCAAAGCTGAAAGAATCGAGGCGCGTCGAGTTCGCCGCGTCGCACGTCGCGCACAGCGCGGCCAAGCTCAGAACATGCGCGATCTTGGCTTGTTCTGACGTAGACTTTAGATAGAGAGAAGGGAATCCACATGGGTGGCTTACAGGGATGGCATTTGGTCATCATTATCGTGCTTGCACTGCTGCTTTTCGGCGCTCCAAAGCTTCCAGGCTTGGCTCGCTCGATGGGCCAGTCGCTGCGCATTTTCAAGTCCGAGGTTCGCCAGATGAAGGATGATGATCCTAAATCTGAAACCGTTGATGGCACCATCAATGATCCGAACCCCAACGAAAAGAACAACTCGTAGACCTCTTCAGTGGCAACAAATAAAGACAAGAACCCGCGCAGCAAGAAGAAGCGGGCCAAGGACGCAGAAGGTCGGATGGCTCTCAAAGAGCATCTGATTGAAGCACGGAACCGGTTATTCAAGTCGCTCATCGCGCTGACCTTGGGCACGGTAGCCGGTTTCTTCGTATACGACTGGCTACTTGCCTTGCTGATCGCACCCGTGAAAGCTGCCGGCGGCTCGGTAGTGTTCACCGCGGTGATGTCACCCTTCGACATCATGATCAAGGTGGCGCTGTTCGTCGGCCTGATCGTTTCCTCGCCGGTGTGGCTCTACCAGCTGTGGGCATTCATCGTGCCGGGACTGAAAAAGAACGAGCGCCGTTTGAGCTACAGCTTCGTAGCAGCCGCGGTTCCGCTGTTCCTCGGCGGCGTGGCGATGGCCTACTTCGTTCTTCCGTTTGCGCTGGAATTCTTCATTAGCCTGTCGCCGGAGAACTCGGATAACCTGCTGAACATTTCCGAGTACCTGCCGTTTATCTTCCGCCTGCTCCTGGCATTCGGCTTGGCCATGCTGGTACCTGTACTGATGGTTGGCCTGAACATGGTTGGCGTCCTGCCAGCCAAGCTCATCTTGAAGAACTGGCGTATCACCGTCTTCCTCATCGCCCTGGTTGCCGCTATGGCAGCACCAGGCGGCGATGCAATCACCATGTTCGCGTTGGCTGGACCGTTGTTCCTCACCTTCGCCGTTGCCACCTTGATCTGCCACTTCAACGACAAGAAGCGCGCAAAGAAGCTGGCGGCACGGGAAGCCGAGAATGAACGCCTAGCAGCTGGTGAAACTTCTGGCATTGAAACCCCTAGCTCGATTGACGAACCTAAATCCCAGCTCTGAACCAGGGCAAGAAAGTGAACGACCACAAGTGACTTCACCCGCGGAACGCTACGCGAATTCCAAGGCACGGCAGGTCGAAAACGGCACTGCACTTCCTGAATTCCGGGCAAGCATCTCCTTCGACCTGGATCCATTCCAGGCCGAAGCTTGCCAGAAGGTCGCAGAAGGGCACAGCGTACTGGTCGCTGCGCCCACCGGCGCCGGAAAAACTGTTGTTGGCGAATACGCCATCTACCAGGCTCTAGGCGAGAACCGCAAGGCTTTCTACACCACGCCCATCAAGGCGCTGAGCAACCAGAAGTATTCGGAACTGGTCAACCGCTATGGAGCGCAGAAGGTCGGGTTGCTGACCGGCGACACCTCCATCAATTCCGAAGCGCAGATCGTCGTCATGACCACCGAAGTGCTGCGCAATATGCTGTACGCGGATTCCCAAACCCTCGACGGCTTGGGCTACGTGATCATGGATGAGGTCCACTACCTCGCCGATAAATTCCGTGGTGCCGTATGGGAAGAAGTCATCATCCATCTGCCGTCCAACGTGCAGATCATTTCACTCTCGGCAACCGTGTCCAACGCCGAGGAATTCGGTGGCTGGCTGGATACCGTCCGGGGCCAGACCGACGTCATTGTCTCCGAGCATCGCCCGGTGCCGCTCTTCCAGCACGTCATGGTCGGCCCTAACGTGGTCGACCTGTTTGCCGAAGACGTAGCCTTCGACAAGGTGGCTGAAGACGATTCAAAGGCCTCGGTCAACCCCGAACTGCGAAAACTAGTACGCTCCCACAGCCCTGGCGGCCGAGTGCAGCGCGGCCGGGGTCGCGGCGGCCGTGGCCCCCAGCGCAGTTCCGGCATGGGGCACCGCATCAACCGTCCGGCGGTTATCGGGAAGCTTGACCGTGCTGCTCTGCTGCCAGCTATTTTCTTCATTTTCTCCCGCAAGGGCTGCGATATGGCCGTGCAGCAGTGCGCCATGGCTGACCTGCGCCTGACGACCAATGAAGAAGCCGCCGAGATCGCGCAAGCGCTGGACGAAGTCGCCTACCGGATCCCCAGCGAAGACCTGGACGTTCTGGAATTCTGGTCCTGGCGCGATGGTCTGGTTCGCGGCTTCGCTTCCCACCACGCCGGCCTGCTCCCGATCTTCAAGGAAATCGTTGAAGACCTCTTTGCGCGCAACCTGATCAAGGTGGTGTTCGCAACCGAGACCCTAGCCTTGGGAGTGAACATGCCAGCACGTTCGGTCGTGCTGGAAAAACTGGTCAAATTCAACGGCGAATCCCACGTGCAGATCTCTTCGGGGGAATACACCCAGCTCACCGGCCGTGCCGGGCGCCGCGGCATTGATGTCGAGGGCCATTCGATTGTTGTCTGGAACCCCGACCTGGAACCGGAATCCTTGGCAGGACTCGCTTCGAAGCGTACCTATCCGCTGAATTCCTCGTTCCGTCCGACCTACAACATGTCCACCAACTTGCTGGCGCAGTTTGGCCGTGAGCAGACTCGTCAAATCCTCGAAACCTCCTTTGCCCAGTACCAGGCGGACCGTTCGGTGGTGGGCATGGCGCGCCAGGTGCGTTCCAAGGAAGAATCCCTGGCCGGCTACGCCAAATCGATGGAATGCCATCTCGGAGATTTCACCGAGTACCTGAAACTCCAACGAAATCTGGCCCAGGTCGAGAAGAACGCTGCGAAGGACCGCCGCCACGAGCGCCGTTCGGCAGCTGAGCAGTCCCTGCAGGCCGTGATCCGCGGCGACGTGGTGGACCTGCCAGGTGGCCGCCGCTTCGGCCGCGCCGTGGTCGTCGAGCTTGATAAGGCCATGTACAACCCGCGACACACCGTGCTGACCGAAGAAGCGCAGCTTCGCCGGCTCTCGGTGGAAGACCTCAACGGTCCAGTGCAGATCATTTCGCGGATCAAGATTCCCAAGGGGTTCAACGGGCGCACACCGAAGGAGCGCCGGGACCTTGCTTCATCCTTGCGCAACGCGATCTACGAGTCGCGTCCTCCACGCCAGGACGCACAGAGCTTCGATTTCGAAGGCTCGGATTCCTTCGAGCGTGAAATCAACGCGCTGCGCCTGGAGCTCAAGGACCATCCTTGCCACGCCTGCTCGGAAAAGGACCAGCACATGCGCTGGGCCGACAGGTACTGGAAGCTGAAGAAGGACACGGACAAGGCCCGTCGCGCCATCCGCGGGCGAACCAATACCATTGCCACGCAGTTCGACAAGGTCTGCAAAGTGCTCGAGCAGTTCGAATACCTCGTGCCTTCCGAGGGCGGCGAAGATTTCGCGCTGACCGACTCGGGCCGCCGCCTGCGCCGCATCTATGGCGACCGCGATCTGCTCACCAGCCAAATCCTGGAGACCGGCAAGCTCACGCAGCTCAATGCGGAAGAACTCTGCGCGGTTGTCGCCAGCCTGGTCTACCAGGCACGCCGCGACGGGGACCGTGCCGATCCGAAAATGCCAACGGGCAAGATCGATGACATCTGGAATAGCACCATCAAGATTTGGGGCGAGCTATCGGACGCTGAAGAGGCCTTGGGCCTTGACCCGACCGCTCCACCGGAATCCGGTTTGATCTGGCCAATGTACAAGTGGGCCCGCGGTTCGAGCCTGAACAGCGCGCTGCGCGGTACCGATCTGGCACCGGGTGACTTCGTGCGCTGGGCCAAGCAGGTCATCGACACCTTGGACCAGTTCGCAAAGAATAGCGACCTTCCGCCATTGCTGGTTCGCAATGCCTACAAGGCAGTAGACCAGATCAAGCGCGGTGTAGTGGCCTACTCGAACGTGCTGGACTAGCCAGCAGGTCCAGCCGAAAATCTTATTAGCCAGTGCACGAGAAAAGGGAGACGCTGATGGCAAAAACACTCTACCGAAACGGGTCCATCTACTCAGCGGCCGATCCATTTGCTACCGCAATGGTGGTGGACGGCGACACCATTTCATGGTTGGGCGGCGAGGACGCCGCCGAGCGCCATGCGTCTGCCGTCGACGAAGTGGTCGACCTCAATGGTGGTTTGATTACCCCGGCGTTCGTCGAATCCCACACGCACCTTGCCGCCTTGGGCCGCACCCTTTCGGGAGCCGATTTGGGTGCAGCAACCTCGGCTTCTTCGCTGCTTTCCCTCGTCGCCGAGCAGGCGCAGAAGTCGACCAAGCTGGTCCTGGCTCAGGGGTGGGACAACTCGAACTGGGCTGACCAGCAGCTGCCCGCGGAAACCGACCTGACCAGTGCCGCGGAAGGCCGCGGCTATTACCTGGCGCGTCGCGATGTGCACAGTGCCCTGGTCAATCGGGAACTGCTGGATCTGCTGGACCTGGGCCACCTCGCCGCTGGCATCATTTCTGGTGCGGATCACGACGCCGTGCGTGAAGCCCTCACCAATACGCAGAAGGCCGAACAGGAATACCAGCGCCTGGCACTGGAGCACTACGCCTCGCGTGGTTTCGCCAGCGTTGTGGAGATGGCGGCCCCGCATATTGAGGGCCGAGAGGCGCTGGAGCAGTTGCTGGCCATCGACAACCCTGAACTGCCGCAAGTCCATGCCTACTGGGGCGAACTGGTTAGCGATGCAGACATCGCCCAGGAGCTGGTCGCATCCTTCCCAACGGGAAAGGTGCTGGGCTTGGGTGGCGATCTTCGCGTGGATGGTTCGCTAGGCAGCCACACGGCGTACCTACGCGAAGACTACAGCGATCAGCCGGGCGAACGCGGCACCCTGTACCTGAAGCGTGACGAAATTGCGGCCCACCTGGTCGCTTGCAGTTCCCGGGGGATCCAGGCCTCGTTCCATGTGATCGGAGACGGCGCCCTGGACGAGGTGTTGGCAGGTTTTGACCTGGCTGCTGAGCAGATTGGGGCAGCTAAGCTGCAGATGTGCCGGCACCGTCTGGAGCATGTCGAGATGGTTGATGAAGACTCGCGGGCCCGTTTGCTGCAGTACGCCATCATGGTTTCGATGCAGCCGGTCTTCGACCAGGCGTGGGGCGGCTCGAACGGCATGTACGCGCAGCGCCTGGGGGAGCGCGCAGCATCGATGAACAACCTCTCCGCTATGCTTTCGGCTGGTGTGCCAATGGTGCTTGGCTCTGATGCTCCGGTAACGGAGGTTGATGGCTGGCAGGTTGTTCGCGCCGGCATGAACATGACGAATGCTGAGGCTCGCATTTCGGCTCGTGCGGCCTTCTTGGCTCAAACCCGATCCACCTACCGCGCCATGGGCGAGATGAACCCGTTCGCCGGGCAGCTCGTGATCGGCGCGCCGGCGACTTTTGCAGTGTGGACTGCCTCTGAACTTGCTGTGCAAACTCCGGACGTCCGAATCAGTTCTTGGAGTACCGATGCACGAGCTGGAACTCCGATGCTTCCGGTCGTTGATGAGGAAATTCCGCAGTGCCTGCGTACAGTACGCGCTGGAATCACGCTTTTCAATACCCTTGAGCCAAGCGAATCGGCTTAAAGCGAAACAGATGCTCAATAAGCAGAATGAATTCGCAAAATTTGCCCTGACTAGTGGTGTCTAGGTAAAGAGTGAAGTCATTTGATGGTTGACAGCCTAGGTGGGGTACCCACTAGGCTGGTCTAAGCGCCTCTTCGAGATGCACATGCATTGCGTTGGAAACTACGCAATTTAAACAACGATCCTCAGTGACCTTAGATAACATTCTCTGTGCCTTTCGGCGTGGAGAATAGGGCCGAAGTCACTGAGGATCGTTCGTTAATGCGGTGTCTCCAGCGCGCTGATTGGCAAATGATGACTATACTTTGAGTTTGGATTAACTCTTTTCGACCCGGTGTCCTGCATAAGCGATGCAGTCGACGCCGAGCAGGCAAGAGGCTTTGTGTTGTATACCCAGAAAGGTGCCGCCGCGTGCGCGTCATTACAATCATTCCGACTTACAACGAACTGGAGTCGCTCCCGCTGACCGTAGGACGCTTGCGTACCGCAGTTCCTGACTCGGATGTATTGATCGTTGATGATAACTCGCCTGACGGCACCGGAGAACTAGCAGACAAGATGGCTGCTGAGGACTCGAATATCCACGTATTGCACCGTACCGGCAAGGATGGCCTGGGAGCCGCCTACATTGCAGGTTTCGAATGGGCGTTGGCTCGCGACTACGACGTACTGGTAGAGATGGATGCCGATGGCTCGCATATGCCAGAGCAGCTTCCCCGCCTTTTGGAAGCCAGTGCCGCGGGCGCAGATCTCGTAATCGGTTCGCGTTGGGTCAAGGGCGGCGAAGTCGTGAACTGGCCAATGCTGCGCAAGATCATCTCGCGCGGCGGCAGCTTCTACTCGCGCACCATGCTGGGCTTGCCTCTGCGCGACATCACCGCAGGCTACCGCGCCTTCAAGCGCGAAACCCTGGAAGCAATCGATTTTGACGCCGTTGAGTCGCGCGGCTACGGCTTCCAGGTGGACATGACCTTCCGCGTGGCCATGCTGCGCAAGACGATCGTTGAAGTTCCCGTGACCTTCGTAGAGCGCGAACTGGGCGCGTCGAAGATGAGCGGCAACATTGTGTTCGAAGCAATGTGGAATGTCACCCGCTGGGGCCTGGGTGCCCGGTGGAAGAAGCTGACTTCCAAGAAGTAATTCCCGTGGTTAAGCGAACTGGCGTGCAACGATTGATCGTTGCACGCCAGTTCGTTTAACCAGGATTCATCATCAGGTCTCGGGCAGGCAGTGAAATACAAACCAGCCCGCCGCCCCAAAGGCGGACTGTGCAGGATGAAGATAGCTTCTACGAAGCTGCTTAGGCCGGCGGCGCTGGCCGCGCAATTTCATGCAGGCTCTTTGACGCAGTTGAAAATACTGGGCGTGGCCATTGAGCCCCATAGCAGCCAGGCAAAAGAGTGAGAGCTGGGTTTGATAACCAACGGTTATCAAACCCAGCCCTCAACCAAGCCCCTACGGCCATGCTAAGGCAGCATGGAACCGTGCGTGGGGGAGATTAGGCAGTTTCCCCGCGAGCAGCGCGCAGCTGCTGGAGGCGGTCTGCCAGAGTCTTTTCCAGTTCTTCTTCGGAACGGCGCTCAAGAAGCATGTCCCAGTGGGTACGGACAGGCTTTTCATTGCCCGGTTCTTCGGCCTTGGCTTCGCCGTGGACGAGCTTGGCTTCCTTACCGGTCTTGGTGTGCCAGGTTGCTGGAATTTCAGCTTCGGCAGCAAAGACGACGAAGACGGTCTCGCCCTCTTCGGTACGGTATTCCACACGCTGACGGGCAGCCGGCTCCACACCTGCCTCAGATTCCATGCTCTGTGCACCCAGGCGCATGCCTCGTAGGCTGCGATCGCTCATGTTTTCCCTCCGCGATGATTGAAGAATTCGCTACACGTACCAACGTTTGGCACTCGGAAATAATTCCCTCCGACTAGAGGTGAAGATAATTCTTGGTGCCAAAACATCCATTATACGCGTCTGCGGCGAGGTGCATTGTATGCACCTCGCCGCAGACGGCTAATCGGTTCTAAACCAGCTGTTGCTACAGGTTGCTACCTGGGGCCGATGGCGATTCCGGAGTGGCAGGCTTGCTGCCCGATCCGTTGCCGCCCAGCGCTCCGCCGATGCCCTTGAGTGCTTCGGTCAGTTCGCTTGGAATCACCCACAGGGTATTCGAAGTGCCTTCGGCAAGCTTCGGCAGAGTCTGCAGGTACTGGTAGGCGAGCAACTCATGGTCCGGCTTGCCGGCGTGAATTGCATCGAAGACCTTCTGGATGGCCTGGGACTCGCCGTCAGCGCGCAGAATTGCGGCCTGGGCATCGCCCTCGGCTTCGAGGATGGAAGCCTGGCGTGCGCCTTCGGCAGTCAGGATGGAGGACTGCTTGGTGCCCTCAGCGGTCAGGATGGCAGCACGGCGGTCACGCTCGGCGCGCATCTGCTTCTCCATCGAGTCCTGGATGGACAGCGGTGGATCGATAGCCTTCAGCTCGACACGGGAAACACGGATGCCCCACTTGCCGGTTGCCTCGTCAAGGACACCACGCAGCTGGCCGTTGATCTGGTCGCGGCTAGTCAGGGCCTCTTCCAGATTCAGGCCACCGACGACATTACGAAGCGTAGTGGTGGTCAGCTGTTCTACGGCCTGGATGTAGTTAGCGATTTCATACGTCGCCGCACGCGGCTCGGTGATCTGGAAGTAGACCACGGTATCAATCGAAACTACCAAGTTGTCCTCGGTAATAACTGGCTGCGGCGGGAAGGAAACAACTTGTTCACGCAGGTCCAGCAGCGGCAGCAAGCGATCCACAAAGGGGATCAAAATCGTCAGACCGGGATTTAGGGTTCGGTTGTACTTGCCGAGGCGCTCAACGATGCCAGCACGTGCCTGCGGCACGATGCGCACGCTGCGCAGCAGGACGACAATCACGAAGATTGCCAGAACGACAAGCACAATAGTCAAGCCAAAACCATCTGAATTCATGGTTCGTACTCTCTTTCCTTGTGCAGTAGTGATGAATTTGGGGGCGTCAGGCTAGCTAGCCGTTTGCAGGGTCAGGGGACTTCGCGGTGAGGTATGCAGTCGCCCCGTCGATACGTGAAACCACGGCATAGGTGCCGGGATTCATGGTCGGAACGCTGGATTCAGCACGGGCGGTCCAGATCTCTCCACGGATCTTGGCCGAACCCGACATGCGCGAGGTCGGCTCGAGAATAAGTGCATCCGCACCGATTAATCGCTCGATATTGGTGCGGAAGCCCTCGGGCGATTTCCGTAAATGTTTGACCGCAATAGGTCGAACCAGGAAGATCATCAACAATGAAATGACGCAGAATACAAGGACCTGCAACCACATGGGTCCACTGAGCAGTGCGACCGCTACACCACCAAGGGCACCTACGCCAAGCATGATGAAGTAGAGATCAAGAGAAAGCATCTCGATGATCGCCAGCAGCAAGAACAGTGCCAGCCAGATCACCCAAGCGTTGCTGATGATCCATTCGGCTGTTGTCATGGCATTCACCTAAATTCTGTTAGGACATTGACCAGTCGTAACTGGTCTTTCCTACATTCTGCCGTAGAAGGCAGATAAAAGGTGTAGTCATTTTGGGGTATCTTCTAGCCCTGCGTGACGAATGCGTGTACTCCAAAGGAAGCTGTTACAGGCTGGGAACCCAACGCCAGCGTCTGCTGATGAAGGATCTCAGGGGAGAGGTGGTGCCCGGACGGACCCATGAATGCAAGGTTATAGAGATCGTCCGCATTCAGGTTCATCCGATATGTCAGATTCTTGGATCCGAGATGATTAAGGCCTTCAGCCGCAAATTTTTCCACCAAGGCGGCTTGCTTGCCCTGTCCTACGGTGAGCATGCCCAGCGGGTCGACGACCTCGTTGAGATGATCTGGTTCGCCGGTCACGACAACGCATAATCCACCAGTACGCAGTACACGTTGGAACTCTGCCGGGTTATGCGGTGCGAAGCAATTGATCACCACATCGCGTGATCGGTCGGCAGTAGGCAATTTGCGCCAGACATCCCAGACCACAGCGAGCGTGCTTGGAACCTTCGCGGCACGACGCATGGCAAAGCGGGAGATGTCCAGAGCCAAAGCATCAAGTTCAGCAGCAGGAGAGTTCTCTAGAATCTTCCCCAGGTAGTAGCCGGTACCCGCGCCCGCATCCAGCACGTCAAGCGAATGTCCGTCGTGATGATCATTGATCAGCTCGGACAGCGCGCGCGCCAGAGGCTCATAATGTCCCTTTGACTGGAAAGCATCGCGGGCTTGGACCATGGCCGAGGTGTCTTCGAGGAAGTTCGTTCCTTTGCCAGTAAGGAAGTTGAAGTAACCCTGTTTGGCAGCATCAAAACGATGCCCGGCTTCGCAACTCAGGGTTCTATCCCGAGATTCCTCGAAGCCAAGGGGTTGCTCGCAGACCGGGCAAGTAACGTTCGTGGTGCCGGAGAACATTAGAATTTCAGAACCTCTTGTGCCGTTGCAACGTCCATGCTTTCATGGCGCCACAGTTCGGATTCGTTAATCAAGGAGCGGGTAAGTGCTTTGTCGATATAGACAGTGCCCGACAGATGATCAGTTTCGTGCTGGACAATGCGGGCCTGCCAACCGGAGAAGCTTCGAGTTATTTCCTGGCCGTCCCGATCTTTATAAGTGGCGGTGATATCGGCGGCCCGGCTCACTACGCCTTGGAATCCTTTGAAAGACAGGCAACCTTCGTAGAAGACTGCCGCGCGCTCTGTTGATGCCGTATATACGGGGTTGAAGATCTCGAAGTACTCCAGCGGCTCACGCTCTCTGTGCGAGGCAGCTTCCTCCGGAATGGGATAGAGATCTTCGAGCACGGCAATCTGCAGGGGGATACCCACCTGAGGAGCGGCGAGTCCTACGCCAGGGGCGTCGTACATGGTCTGGCGCATTGCTTCAAGGAGTTCTTCGAGCAGTTCCTGCGGAAGCTGCTGCTCGTAGGCCACCGCCTGCTGGCGGAGAACGGGATGTCCCAGCTGGACAATAGGCAGTATGAGGTTCTCATCTGCAGTCTCCAGGACTTCTCGAACTATATTCTCGATGTCCTGTGCGGTGTACTCGGTGTTCATCGGCAAGCGCTAGTCCGTTCGTATTCGTTGAGCTGAAGTTGAGCCAGGCGCGAGGTGAGTCGGGCCTTTTCAGTGTCATGCAGCATGTGTCCAAGATTGCCCAGATTGTCTGCGGCGTACAGATGGACTTCCACGTTCTTGTCGTAGAAGATATCGATAAGATTCGCCAATCGGCGTTCCTCATCCATTGGCATGGTGGCACTAGCTGGGATGCAGGTTATATGCCAGCGCGAATACCGGCTTGCCAAATCCAGATAGTCGGCAGTGTTGCGGCGGGTTCGGCAGATCTGATCGAAGCTGATCCAGATCTCATACGCATTCACGTGGACTGGCCCGATTTCGTCGTAGCCGATCTGGATCATCGTATCGTGGACCGGCAGTTCTCCTGGTGCTTCGAAGAGATTTAGCGTGCCTCTCCGATACCCGTCCAAGACCTGCTCGGGATCGGCGGCGAGCTGTCGGTAGTCCACCGAATGATCCAGTGAGAATACAGTGAAGTCCCGTTGGATCCGGTCAATAATTGGCTGAACCAGGTGATGGAAAGTGTCATCGTCAAGCAGCTTCTCCGGCCCGTAGTTCGACGTAGTGACCAGCTGGATCTCGTGTTCCGTGCAATGCCGAATGAGCTTGGCCATGAACATCGCGTCGCCAGGTTCGGTGCAATGGAACTCATCGAAGACCAGCAACTGCAGTCCAGCGAGCTCGCGCTCAAGCCCTTGCGAGAAAATCGCGCCCAGCGGCTGGCCCGGGACACGGTTGACCGGGGAATTTACGCGCTGGAAGAACTCGTGGAAATGGAAGCGCGCTGTCGTGGTTTCAGGCAGCACCGAGACCAAGGTATTGATGATGAGGGTTTTGCCTCGACCAGGAGGGCCATAAATGTAGACGCCAGGGTGCTTTGCCGTCATCGTCGTACGCAAAGTACGTCCTAGAAGGTCGATCAGATCACTCTGAACCGGGTCAACTTCGATACCTTGCAGCTTGAGAGCTTCGCGGATCTGAAGAGCGTACTTATTCCCGTGGGGAATGCGCAGCAACGGATTAGCCATATCTAAATTTTGCCACTGAGCGCAGACGCGGCCAATCTTCTGTGATGCAATCGCCACCATTCCAGCTTGCAGGGATGCCTTGCGGTGCCGAGGCGACGTTAAAGTGCCTAGTCAAGAAGCCTTCGATTTATTTCGAAACGGATGATTTAAATAGGGGAGTGCTCCCAAAGATGGCTACGAGCCTGTTTAGTCTTGTGAATTTTGAGCATACCTATCGCTTTATCTTGATCCGTGGCCATAATGGACACACCCACAGAGCTGGGTTGAAGCAGTTGAATCGAACCAGGGCGGGCGAAATGCGGAGAGGGAGCGCGTGAGATGACCAGCGAATTCATTGTCCCAACGGCTGAAGACGAGATCGTCTCCAGCGATCTTTTGGACATGTCGGCAACGGTACTCAAAACCTTGTCGGATCCGGCAAGGCTCCAGATGCTCTGGGCGCTGTCCATGGACGATCTTTCCCTGTCCGATTTGGCTCAGTTGATCGGCGTTAGTCCAACGGTTGCCGGCCAATTGCTATCCAAGCTGCGAGCAGCCGGTGTATTGCAAACGAGGAAGTCCGGCCGCCATGTCATCTACTCGATGCATGATGAGCGATCGCGCGAGTTCATTCGGCAGACCCTGGACTTCGCGAGGCATCGGCTGGATTTGCAGGATCAGCGTCAACAAGCTGAGCAGTAAGCGGCCTTCGAAATCCGAGGCGTAAATGGACGAATAAGGCTACTTCCAGCGACATTGCGAATAAGCCGATAATCTACATTATGTAAAGTAATGGAAATCCACGACTCCCCACGCAGGGTCTCACTGCAGCCATTTGTGCTGGCTGCCCCGTATATCGAAGCAGACTCTTTTCATGCCCATCATTCGAAAGTTCGCGGACGCTTCGGCGGGATCTGTGGATCTCAGGTGGTCCTTCGGCGTATCGACCGACAGGCTTTGGCACGCAATGATTGATCGTCAGGCATTGCCACTCTGGCTGGGAACTCACGTCGCTGGAAGCCTTGACGTGGGTTCTACTGTGCAGATCGAGCATGCGGAAAACTACATCTGCGAAAGCCGGATTGAACAGGTCGAGCCAGCATCCGCCCTCGTGATGTCCTGGAAGTTTCCGGAAGAATCTGTGTCGGAGGTTAGTTTGACTCTGCAGTCGAGCCTCTTCGGAGCTGAACTTGCGCTGAGCCACTCCAAACTCAGCGTTGGCGTCTCGAATTACCTGGCGGTATGGGAAACGCATCTCATGTATCTGGAGGCCGTCCTGCTTGGGGCTCCGCGCTCGATGGACCAATTCTGGGACGTTTATCAGGAGGTATTCGAGAACTAGGGCGCTTTCCTCTTGCCACTCCCCTTGATGTTATTCCAAACGATGATCGATCCGGCTAGAGTACACCGCGCCCGGTCAATGCCGACCTCAAATCCGCAGCGGAAGTAAAGTGATGTGTGTGGATCCCGAGATCGGTCGCCCCGACAAGTTTCCCGGCGGAATCGTCGGTAAAGAGGATCTGGTTTGCACACAGGTGCAGAGCATTGATTACGTGCAGAAATGCTCGTCGGTCTGGCTTCGGATAACCGATTTTTGCTGAATTGAATACTCGGGCGACGTGGGTGGCGATTCCTTGCCGCTTAAGTTCGATGTCAATGGTGTCGCTGCCGTTCGTGAGAATGGCGGTGGTGATACCTGCACGTTGTAGATCGTCGAGTAGCTGCAGCACATCGCGATCTACAACGGGCTCTATGAGACCCCATGCGTTGGCGGCTTCCGTGGATCCAACGCTCTTCCCAATCTCCTTGATCCATGTCAAACGAGATATTTTACCTGTAGTGAGTCGTTCCAGGCGAGCAGGGTCGAAAGCCGCCGCGTTCAAAGTGCCTGATGGCAACCCATATTCCATTTCAACGTCAGCAGTGGCGGCCTCGGGAAAATTGCGGATCACTCCGTCCAAATCGAAAACTACTGCGTGGATCATGGGTGCCATCCTGCCAGATTCAGGCGCATTGGGGCATCTGGGTCCAAGTGCATCCGGTGCTTTTCCTGCAGCAAGGGCCTGCCTAGAAATCAAGTAGGTGCTGCGTCAACCGGGAACTCCATGCTCCAGGGCAGGATGTCGGCGGTATCCCTGGAGCCAGATAGGCTAGTACTTGACCGAGTTCCCGGACTACTCCCCTATCTACCTTCAAGGACAGAAAACACCCTATGTCTCCAAGCGCCCTGTACCGTCTAGTTGCCCGCGCTGAAGCTGTCACATGGACGATGCTGATCATTGCATTGATTTTGAAGTACGTCGTCAAGGTTGGTGATTGGCCTGTTTCCATTGCCGGCTTCATCCACGGCTTTGTCTTCCTGACTTATGCAACGATGGCTGTGCTCATTGGCATGAATCAGCGCTGGAGGAAGTCGCTGATCATTGGAGCTGCCGCGACCGCCGTCGTCCCATATCTGACCATTCCTTACGACAAGTGGCTGGAACGCAAGGGAAAGCTGGAAGGTACCTGGCGTACCGAGGCAACCGATCATCCAGATGATCGCAAGTGGACCGACGCGACGATGCGTTGGCTTGTTGCCCGCCCGGCGCTGACCACGGTCCTGCTATTCGTCGTTATTGCCGGTATCTTCTCGACCATGCTTTTCATTGGCCCTCCAGGTGGCGAGCACTAATCATGGATTCTATGAGGAGCAGGCTGCTTTCGCCTGGGCATCACTGAATGCCCTGACTCCTCAATCCAATTTGCCTGGCCCGGTCACTTCCATGTGTTCTTGGCCAGGCAAATTCTGTTTAATCCGGACATAGCAGGGTAAGGCTCGAACTACTTGGTGGTGCGTTGCTTCGGTGCGTAGTGAACCATCACCAACATTCCAATTAGCTCTACCAAGGTCTGGCTAACGACCACGGCAGAGGCTAATTCCAGCTCCGCGGGCAAAGCCAGGGCCAGGGGAAGCACCACCAGAGAATTGCGTGTGACGCCACTGAAAGTAACTGCCCGCCGCGAGGCGGTGGGCAGCTTGAAGAGTTTCCCCGCGGAGTATCCAAGGACATTCATGATGCAGATAAACAGAGCGAAAACCATAATGGCCAGCCCTAATTGACCCAGGCTTGCTCTCACCGTGAAGATCTGCGAGCCCACCACGCTAAATAGCGTTCCCATCATCAACGGAACCATTAGATAGTCGGCCCAATCCCCGATGGGCTCTGCCCAGGTAAATCGTTTGGCGAGTGCCTGGGTGAGTGCTGCTGCCAGCAGTGGGAGCACGATCAGTCCCAGCAGTGCCCCCAGGAAAGGAGCTGGCACGATCACGTCGATCGCCGAGGGTCCAGCAAATATATAGAGGTATGCCGGCACGAGCAGCATCTGCAAGATCAACAAGAGCGGTGTGGCCGCCAGCAACCGTTGGCTGTCTCCCCCGGCTAAGCCGGTAAAGACGATAACGTAGTCGATGCAGGGCGCTAGCAAGACCAGCAGCACGCCGAAGAGCAGTGCCTGGTCCCCCGCCACTATTCGCGATAGCCCGAAGGCCACGAGCGGCACCACGGCAAAGTTGACCGCGCACAGTGCACCCATGAAGCGAGTGTCCCGGAAGGCCTCCGGAAAACGGGTCAGCGGCATGCCCAGGAAAGTAGCGTAGAGCAGCAACCCAAGGAACGGGTTAACCGAGTTCTCGAGACCCTTGCTTGCGGCAGGCAAGGCCAGGCCGAGAACGCAACCGGCAGTGATCGCGGATAAATAGAGGGCGATCTGGTGCGTTTGCATCCATGCATTGCCAGGCCAGATCTTCATAGGACTAATGCTAGAACAATAGCTGCGGCCACCATGGCCGTGAGCTCATTCGGGCGAGCCTCGATGGCGACCTTCTGTGTCTGAACCGACAACGATCCAGCCAACGCCGAATTACTCACGGACACCGGGGTAAACCTATGATGAGTACATGAAGGATTCTATTCGTAAGTGGCCGCTGTGGATGGCTGTCGACGTTGTTCTCATTGTTCTATTCGCCCTGCTCGGTCGACGTGAACACGAGCATGCCTTGAGCATTGGCGGCATCCTGATGACCGCCCTGCCGTTCTTGGTTGCCTACGTCGTCGTGACCTTGCTGTCCAAGCCTTGGACCACGATCAACAAGCTCTTTCCTGTTGGCGTACTGGTCTGGGTGGTGACCGTAGCAGCGGGCCTTGCGCTTCGCGTTGGCATGGATTCCACTGCGGCACTCCCCTTCATCATCGTCGCGACACTGGTTCTGGGCGCATTCTTGATGGGGCGTCGGCTGGTTACCTCAATGGTGGCTAAGCGGCTAGGTAAATAGCAGGCCGAGCCCGTAGGAGCCGGCAGCGACGAGACCGCTGGCGAAAGTCCCCAGAATAAACTGTTCGGCGGCGCGATGGTTTTTCAGTTCAGAGAACCGACCAAGACCCTTGACCGCCAAGACGACGGCAATGCCTTCTGGCCAACCGGCCCAGAGGCTTCCAACGATGGCCGTGCGCTCCAGGAGTCCGATCCACAGCCCGCCTCGAAGCGGTGAAGGGTCGGACTCCTCCTTTTGGAGCTCGACATCATTCTTCGCAGCAAGCCGGAAAACAAGTTCCGTAAACGGACCGCCGAAACTAATGGCAAAGATGGAACTCAGGACGATCGCGTACACCGGCGAAAGCCCGTTCTGCTCCAACGAAGTTTGAGAAGCAACTGCCAGCAGGGCCGAGAGAATGGCGAACAGGGCAGAGCCCACAACTAGCCAGTCGCGGACACGAGCTCGTTTGCCCATGGCATAGCCAAGGTAGGCAGCTATGCAAGAGACAAACGCCGCCAGGCTCAGACTCCCCCAAGCGATCCAAAGCATTTACTGCTCCTTTAGCATCTTCAGCTGTCGGTTCAGCGATTTGGCAGCTTCATCCATCATTCGGTTCGCCTCAAACCATAGCGCGGCCGACAGACGAGAAGAGACAGCCTGCTGGGTGATTCCTAATTCTTTGGCAATCTGCTGCTGGGTCAGGCCTTCGTCGGCCAGAGTGCCCGCTTCCCATGCCGTGGCCCGTCGCTTTGAAACTATGCAGGCAGTCAGCTGGAGCTCGGCTTCCAGACGGGTGGCTTCATGCGACGGTCCATGAACAGCTAGATGCGCATTGGTGTTCTTTGCCCGCTCAACTGCGACACGAGCATATTCAAAGGCAGGTCCCCTGCCGGCACGGGTTTCTTCGGGCAGTGGCGTTTCGACTTGCCCAAAGCCAATGCCGACACTCCAGTCCCCTGAAGCTGCCATCATCACTGCCAAGCGAATAGCTTCGTTGGCGTTATCCAAGACAGCTTGAACTTCATCGCCGGCGGTTCGCTGGAAGGGGCGAACCACTGGAACGGTAGCATTAGCTTGCTTGACTAGAGCCTCCACCTTATCTTCGGTGGAACGTGAACGCCGCTGGTCAATGGTCAACACAATCATGGAACAATTGTAAAACTTTGTATCTGAATCTACAAATTAAAATCATTGTACTATGCGAAGCGGGGCGATGCGCCCATGCCTCTCATTCGCTGCTTTTCGACTAGAGTTGATTCCAGATCAGCCGCCTCCTGGCAGGCGATAAGTTAGAACCGAAAGGCACAGTGATGGTCACCGCATTCGTCATGATCCAGACTGCAACGGACAGTATCCCTGAATGCGCTAAGCAGATCTCCGCAATCTCGGGCATCAGCGAAGTCTATTCCGTAGCAGGCGACTGGGACTTGATTGCAATTGCACGAGTCAACAAGCACGAGGACCTCGCCGAAGTCATTGCCAATAAGCTTTCCAAGATTCCAGGCATCCGCGGCACCCAGACCCACATTGCATTCCGCGCATATTCGGAACATGATCTTGAAGCAGCCTTTTCCCTTGGCCTAGGCGACTAAGGACTTTTCAAGAACAAAGCCGGCCTTCGGTTCAGCGATTGTAAAATCGCGAACCAAAGACCGGCTTCGTTGGCATCTGACGGTGCTACGCGCCTACGATCGCCTGGGTCGTTGAGGACCAGGCTTCCAAGGTCGCCTTCGCCGCACCGGAATCGATGGAATGCGCCGCTTTCCCAATCGCCGCCCGCATGCGATCTTCGAAACTGCCTTCAGCGGTATCGCTGTAAGCCACCATTCCGGCAGCCGCGTTCAGGAGGACCGCATCTCGAACGGGTCCGGGAGTCCCGGAGATGACATCTCGTACAACCCCTGCGTTATGTAGTGCATCTCCACCGCGCAGATCATTAAGCGTCGCACGGGCAAATCCCACGTCCTGGGCATCGAACGTGAACTCGGTGACCGTGCCGTTGCGCACTTCCCAGACGCGGTTAGCTGCAGTGGTGGTTAGTTCATCCAGTCCGTCATCCCCGCGGAAGACCAGGCCACGCACGCCACGGCTTGCAAGAACGCCCGCCATGATTGGTGCCATGACCATGTCGGAGCAGCCGATGGCGGATGCGCTGGGCAATGCGGGATTGGTCAAGGGGCCCATGAAGTTGAAAGCGGTTGGTATGCGCAATTGACGGCGTGCTCCGGCAACGTGGCGCATCGAGGGATGGAAGACGTTGGCGAAGCAGAACGCAATCCCAACCTTGTCGTACACCTCTACAAGGCGCTCGATTGGTACCTCCAGGCGGACGCCCAATGCTTCAAGCACGTCGGCGGAACCCGAGGACGAAGAGGATGCGCGGTTGCCGTGTTTAACTATGCTCACGCCGGCGCCAGCGCACACCAGTGTGGCCATCGTTGAGATGTTGACGGTGTTCTGGCGATCGCCACCGGTCCCAACAATGTCCAAAGTTTGTGCATCGATAGTCAAGGGGCGCGCATTGGCGACCATGGAGTCCACCAAGCCGGTCAATTCGGCCACGGTTTCACCCTTGGATCGCAGTGCTACCAGGAACCCGGCAATCTGAACGTCGCTCGCCTCGCCGGACATGATCTCATTCATTGCCCAAGCGGCCTGTTCGCGGCTGAGATCGCCACCGTTGATCAGGGTGGCCAATAGATCTGGCCACGTCGGGAACTTTTCGTTTACAAGGCTCGTTGACACATGGGAAAGCCTATCCAGACACCGGGGCGCTACCCAATTCATGTCGTTAGATGATGTGGCTCAGGTCGCTAAAAATGCCTAGTTTCTGGGGTTAAATACGAAACACTTTCGTTGCATAAATGATTGTTTCGTGAGACTCGCCGGATGAAGCTCTACGAATTGTAGAAAGAGTTTTCTCTGTACTTCCGCATGTTTCCGCGGATGTTGCCAAGATGTGGCGCAACAAACCTCTGCCAACCCGCTTTTGCATTGGTATCTGAGGGGCATTTAGAGACATAATGTCAGTGTGACAACTGCGACTCATGCCCCAAATACGACGGCGCCACATGCGCCGAACCGCCCAAACATGGTGTCGGTGGGAACGATGGTGTGGCTCTCCAGCGAGCTCATGTTCTTCGCCGCCCTCTTCGCCATGTACTTCAGCCTCCGAGCTGCCGCGCCCGAACTATGGGCGACTGAAACTGCCAAGCTCAACGTACCGTTCGCGCTGGTTAACACCATCATCCTGGTGTCCAGCTCGTTCTCGTGCCAGCTAGGCGTGTTCCGTGCCGAAGAATTCAAGCCTCGCCGTTCCGGTGGGCTTTTCAACTTCAAGGAATGGGGAATGATTGAATGGTTCATTCTTACCTTCATCCTTGGCGCGATCTTCGTTTCGGTTCAGGCCTACGAATACGCTGTCCTCGTTAGCGAGGGCGTGGCATTCGACTCGAACTCCTACGCTTCGGCCTTCTACATTACGACCGGCTTCCACGGCATTCACGTCGCTGGTGGTCTGATTGCATTCTTGCTGATCATTGGTCGTGCGATGCTGGCTAAGAAGTTTGGTCACTTCGAAGCAACCGGCTCCATCGTCGTGTCCTACTACTGGCACTTCGTTGACGTTGTTTGGATCGCCCTGTTCGCGATCATCTACTTCTTGAAGTAGCAACTTAAATTCATTAGTTGCCTCAACAAGAAGTACGGCAACACCACACCAAAGAAACTAAGTGAGGAACCAGCAAGTGAAGGCTCTTTCGAAAAAGCGCCGCCACCCGCTCGCCGCTGTGGCCCTGCTTCTGTTCGGATTGCTGATTACCGGCAGTCTTTACACTGCAGCCGGTAACATCAGCGAAGCGAAGGCAGCTGAGACTACTTCTGCATCGCAGGCCGATGTAGAAGAAGGTCAGAAGCTTTTCGTCGCCAACTGCGCTACTTGCCACGGCATGAATGCCGAAGGCTCTGACTCCGGTCCATCGCTGATCGGCGTTGGCGCGGCTTCTGTTGACTTCCAGGTCGGCACCGGCCGTATGCCGATGCAGATGCAGGGCCCGCAGGCCCAGGTCAAGCCAGTACAGTTCGACGACGAGCAGATCTCCCAGCTGGCAGCGTATGTTGCAAGCCTGGGTGCAGGCCCAGCGATCCCTGATGAGGAATACTTGGATACCACCCAGGGCGACGCCGCCCACGGTGGCACCGTCTTCCGTGTGAACTGCGCAATGTGCCACAACGCGGCTGCTGCCGGTGGCGCGTTGACCCGCGGCAAGTTCGCACCAACCCTGACCGGTGTATCCGAGAAGCACATCTACGAAGCGATGGCTACCGGCCCACAGAACATGCCAGTGTTCAACGACTCGAACATCACCCCAGAAGAGAAGCGTGACGTTATCACCTTCCTGAAGACCATTGAAGCAAATGGTTCCGCTGGCGGTGCAGCCCTGGGCTCCCTGGGTCCAGTTGCTGAAGGCCTGTTCACCTGGACCGCAGGTCTGGGTATCATCATTGCCTTCACCATTTGGTTGACCTCGCGTCCTTCCTAAGGCAAACCCGCGGCCTCGGCCGTAACCATCACTACGTACATAAATTCCTAACAGAAGGATGAGAGAGAAACATGGGCGACCATAGTCACGGCAGTCCCGAAAACTCGGGCACCGTTGCTAAGGCTGACGATGTAGCTCAGGATCGATTCCCAGATCCGGGCTTACCACCCCATCGTCCGCGTCTCGCAGACCGCGATCCGCGCGCAGCCAAGCGACATGAGCGTCAAGTAGCGCTCCTATTTACCATCTCCATCATCGGCACGCTCTTCTTCTTCGTGGCCTACTTCGTCCTGGGCCACCTGGGCGAGATGACCTTCGCTGAACTGCGTGTGCAGAACGCTGCACTGGGACTGGGCACCGCTTTCGCGATGCTCGGTATCGGTGTGGGTATTGTTCACTGGGCCAAGACCCTGATGCCGGATCACGAGCTCATGGAAATGCGCCACGAGATCCGCTCGGAAGAAGATCGCCAGGATGCCGTCGAAATCATCGATACCGTGCTCGAAGAGTCCGGCATCAAGCGTCGTCCGCTGATCCGCAATACCCTGATCGGTGCCATCGCCTTGGCGCCAATCCCAGCAATCTTCATGTTCCGCGACCTGGATCGCACCGGTAACACCGCGAACGAGATGATCGATTCCCTGCGCCACACCATGTGGGACAAGGGCATCCGTCTGACCCGCGACCCATCTGGTACCCCGATCAAGGCTTCGGATGTGCAGATCGGTTCCGCATTCCACGTGATCCCAGAAGGCCTCAACGAGACCGAGCACCCGCTGAACGAAAAGGCCAAGGCCGTCGTTCTGCTGATGCGCATGGATCCAGCAGAAATGCAGATCTCCGAGGGACGCGAAACCTGGAACGTCGACGGCATCGTCGCATACTCCAAGATTTGCACCCACGTGGGTTGCCCGATTGCTCTGTACGAGCAGCACACCCACCACTTGCTGTGCCCTTGCCACCAGTCGACCTTCGACCTGACGCAGGAATGCAAGGTCATCTTCGGCCCAGCTGGCCACGCACTGCCACAGCTGCCAATTACCGTGGACTCCGAGGGCTACCTGGTAGCTCAGAGTGACTTCCACGAACCAGTTGGCCCGTCCTACTGGGAGCGTGGTTAATCATGACGACGACTAACGAATACCAGGCATCGACCGCTACCGGCCGCATCGCCAACTTCGTGGACTCCCGCGTCGGCGCTTCGGGCATGGTCAAGGAATTCGGTCGCAAGATCTTCCCGGACCACTGGTCGTTCATGTTCGGCGAAGTGGCAATGTACACCTTCGTACTGCTGCTGCTCTCGGGCACCTTCCTGACCTTCTTCTTCGATCCGTCGATGGCTCACGTCGTCTACGACGGCTCGTACGTACCGATGAAGGGTATCGGCATGTCGACGGCTATGGCCTCGACCATGGATATCTCCTTCGACGTGCGCGGCGGCCTGTTCATGCGACAGGTACACCACTGGTCGGCGCTGCTGTTCGTCGCTTCCCTGTCCGTGCACATGCTGCGCGTATTCTTCACCGGCGCATTCCGTCGCCCACGTGAACTGAACTGGGTTGTCGGCGGCGTGCTGCTGATCATGGGTCTTGCTGCCGGCTTCACCGGCTACTCCCTGCCAGATGATCTGCTGTCCGGTAACGGCCTGCGCATTATCGATGGCGTCATGAAGGCACTGCCGATCGTCGGCACCTACCTGTCGATGTTCTTCTTCGGCGGCGAGTTCCCTGGCGATACCGTGATTCCGCGACTGTACTCGTTGCACATCATGATTGTTCCTGCGGTCATCATCTTGCTGATCGTTGTGCACCTGTTCATGGTCGTGACCCACAAGCACACCCAGTACCCTGGCCCAGGCCGCACCAACGACAACGTTGTTGGCTTCCCGGTTGGTCCGGTATACGCAGCCAAGGCCGGTGGATTCTTCTTCATCGTCTTCGGCATCGTGGCTTTCATTGCTGGCCTGTTCCAGATCAACCCGGTATGGAACTACGGTCCATATGACCCATCCCCTGTTTCGGCTGGTACCCAGCCGGACTGGTACATCGGTTTCGTCGATGGCGCGCTGCGCTTGATGCCAGGTTACCTGGGCAACTTCAGCTTCGAATGGATCATTCCATTCCCATGGGGCGATAACACCCTGGTGATGTCGGTACTGCTGCCAGCACTGGTTCCTGCAGGCGCACTGTTCGCAGTGATGTTCGCATGGCCGTGGATCGAACGCTGGATCACCAAGGACAACCGCGAGCACCACCTGCTCGACCGTCCACGCAATGCTCCATTCCGTACCGCAGTGGGCGCTGCCGGCGTAGTCTTCTACTGCGTCATGTGGGCTGCTGCATCCTCGGACTTGATCGCGACCCACTTCCACGTGTCGCTGAACGATGTCACCTACTGGCTGCGTACGCTGTTCTTCCTGGGCCCAATCTTCGCCTTCTGGTTGACCCGCCGTATCTGCCTGTCGCTGCAGCGCAAGGATCGCGAGATCGTCCTGCACGGCCGCGAAGCTGGCATCATCCAGATGTCGCCTGAGGGCGGCTTCTCGGAGAAGCACGAGGAAGTCGACGTCTACAAGCGTTACCTGCTGACCAACTACGTTGATCGCCAGTACATCCCGGCTCAGCCTGACGCAGCAGGACACGTCTCCGGTTCGGAGAAGCGTCGTGCAGCAATCTCGAAGTTCTTCTTCGAAGATCGCGTCGCCCCGGTAACCCCATCGGAGCTGGAAGCTGCTCATGCAGCCCACGGCCACCATGAGGTTGAGGGTGACACGCAGGACTCGATCGCCAAGTAATAGCGACCTGAGTTAGTCACAAAAGGAGGGACACACCGCAAGGTGTGTCCCTCCTTTCGTTAACCCGGCATTCCCAGGGGTCCCAGTGAGTCTAGCGCCGGTGAGCGCTCCGAAGACGCATGGGTGGACGCCCATCGAAATTCCAGTGGCTTAGAACGCCATCTGGCACTGCCGGGTGCTCAGGGTGGAAAGCCCGTTCCTGCTCCCCTAGCCGCGTATCGAGCTGCGCTCCCCAGTGCGGAGAAGAATTGGCCATCCTGTTTGGCACTTCAGTCAGAAATGCCGTTCGGGGCTGAATGCTACTGCCGGCCTGCAGCGCAGCCATTCTGGATTGGCTGGAATCGAATGCTGCACGCCAATGCCAGTTGCGACTGGCGCAGCTGCCCGGTGTCGTCCCGGGCCGAACCGGAGCGGAGAGCTGCTCAGTGCATTCGTCTTTCCAGCGAAGGCGCTCCAGACTGGGGACGAGCTCAGTTCCGCAATCACGTTCGCCAAGACTTCGGATGCAGCAGTTTCGACTCCCGTTTTGGCGCTCGGCATGGCCGAGCCGATATCCAGAGCGCTCTTCCAAGGCTGCTCCCCTGCCAGAAAGAATGCCCGGCAGGCACCATGACCTCCAGTCCTGCTTCAGAATCGTTTGAATTGGATGACGGAATAACTCTGGACGCATCGACCGGATGGCAGAATCACGCTGCAAACAAGACTGTGTGATCTAGGGATATATTGGATCTTCGCTACGGCCTATCGCACCAGTGTGGCTGGTTTCCCACTGGACAGGGCGGTTGGAGTGTCCACTTTTCAACTTCCGTCGACATTCCATGTCCTGCTGCCTTGAAGCGGCTTTGAGCTTGCGCCGCGATCTTCTTCCGTGTGCGGGAGACCTGCTTGCTCCTGCTATAGCTCCATACCGGCGGACCAGGCTGCGGGAGTGCTTATTCAGTAGTTGATGCCCGGAACCATTTTGAACGGCAGATATGGCATCCTTGGGCATGGTTGACGGGTTTGACTGGTACTTGCCCGTTGAAATCGAAGTAGCCGGCCGCCTGGCCAGGCCAGGCCTAGAAAGTATCGGTGTAGCGAGGCGTGCGTGTGCCCACTCGCTGCAACGGCACGAAGAGCTTGTAGCGGTCTGAGCGGTAGAGCGAAACCGAGTAGTCGGCTAGCCGATCGCCGATGTAGGCATACCGGGTGATCTGCAGGAGCGGGAAGCCTGGTTCTACGCCCAGGAGCACGGCTTGCCGCTTGCTCGCCGCAGTGCTTTCCACCTGGTCCTCACCCCATTCGAGCAAGATGCCATAGCGCTCGTGCAATGCCTGATAGAGCTTTGACGGCGGCTCGCCATCCACAAAGCCAGGCACGAGATCGGCAGGCATATAGTTCTCGTCCAGGCTCATGGGGGTGCCATCGGCCAGCAGCAGGCGCTTGAACTGGACTACGGCAGTACCCTCCTCCACCATCAGCTGCGAAGCCAAGGTGGCGCTGGCTTTGATCTCCGCGAATTCGAGTACATGGGCATCGGGAACCATGCCGCGGCGCATCATATCTTCGGAGTAGGAATGCAGGCGGACACGAAGGTCCAATTTTTCGGGCACGACGAACGTGCCGATTCCCACCACGCGTTTGAGCACTTGTTCATCCACCAAGGCATCGATGGCTTGGCGGATGGTCTTGCGGGCCACGCCGAAGTGCTCTGCCAGCACGCGTTCGGGCGGAAGCTTGTAGCCGGGTTTGCAGGCCTCGCGCGCATGGGTCTTGAGAATCTCTCGGATTTGCCGGTATTTGCTTTGCCGGCTGGCCGGATCAAGGTGCGCCTGGACATGTGGCTGCGGTGCGTGGCGCATGCTGCTTCTCCTTGATCCAAATATCCTGACGGCCTATCGCCATCGAGGAACCCCTATTAAAAGACTAACGGGACGACAAGCAAAATTGCTTGTCGTCCCGTTAGGGTTACTGCCTAGTGAGCATGATCGCCACGGCTGTATTCGTAAACCCAGCCGGTCACGCCAACGACGGCCAAACCGGCGCCGATGAAGAAGACCCACCAGCCCACAGCGAGGCCAAGGAAGCCAATCGCTGCAGCCGAAGCCAGGACCAGTGGCCACCAGCTCCATGGGGAGAACATTCCGATATCGCCGGCGTTCTCGTGGATTTCGCCATCCACGCGGTCCTCGGGCCTGTTGCCAACGCGCTTAGCGGTGAATAGCAAGTAGCCACCTACCATCGCGGACAATGCGACCAGCATCAGCAATGCCAGGAATCCGACCCATTCGCTCCAGTTGGTCATGTAACCGTAGACAATCGCTACTGGGGTGAAGAAGAAGACGCCACCCAGGAAAATCCAGGATTCAACTTTCATCGTTACACGTCCTTCTGGTCAGCCGAGCCGAAGATCTTCGCAACCGGAGTTTCGGGGGTTACCCGTCCACTCAGTTCCGGGTGGTGCAGATCCAGTGCCGGACGCTCGGAACGGATGCGAGGGATCGAGTGGAAGTTGTGGCGTGGTGGAGGGCAAGAAGTTGCCCATTCCAGCGATGCGCCGAAGCCCCATGGATCATCTACTTCGACCTTCTTGGCGTTTCGGTGGGTTACCCACACGTTCCAGAAGAATGGAATCATCGACGCACCCAGAATGAATGCGAAGACGGTCGAAACCTGGTTCATGGTGGTGAAGCCATCTTCAGGCATGTAGTCGGCGTAGCGACGTGGCATGCCCATAACGCCCAGCCAGTGCTGGATCAGGAAGGTGCCGTGGAAGCCGATGAACAGCAACCAGAAGTGGATCTTGCCGAGACGCTCGTTGAGCATCTTGCCGGTCCACTTCGGCCACCAGAAGTAGAAGCCAGCGAACATCGCGAACACAACGGTACCGAAGACTACGTAGTGGAAGTGAGCCACAACGAAGTAGGTATCCGATACGTGGAAGTCCAGCGACGGAGCCGACAGGATAATACCGGTCAGACCGCCGAACAGGAAGGTGATCATGAAGCCCATGCTCCAGAGCATTGGGGTTTCGAAGGTGATCGAGCCGCGCCACAGGGTTCCGATCCAGTTGAAGAACTTCACACCGGTTGGAACTGCGATCAGCATGGTCATGAAGCCGAAGAACGGCAGCATTACCGAGCCAGTGACGTACATGTGGTGTGCCCACACGGAAACCGACAGTGCAGCAATCGAGATGGTCGCGAAGACCAGGCCCTTGTAGCCGAAGATCGGCTTGCGGGAGAACACTGGGAAGATCTCGGAGACGATGCCGAAGAACGGCAAAGCAATGATGTAGACCTCAGGGTGCCCGAAGAACCAGAACAGGTGCTGCCATAGTACGGCACCGCCATTCTCTGGGTCGAAGATGTGGGCACCGAAGCGGCGGTCTGCACCCAGTGCGAACAGCGCAGCTGCCAGTGGCGGGAAAGCCATCAGGACCAGCAACGAGGTGATCAAGGTGTTCCACGAGAAGATCGACATGCGCCACATGGTCATGCCAGGTGCACGCAGGCAGATGATCGTGGTGATGAAGTTGACGGCGCCAAGGATGGTACCGAAGCCCGACAGTGCAAGGCCGAAGACCCAGAGGTCTCCGCCGATTCCTGGCGAGAAGGTGGTGTTCGACAGCGGAGCGTAAGCGAACCAACCGAAGCTAGCTGCACCCTGGGGGGTGAGGTAGCCGGCCAGAGCGATCAGCGAGCCCAGCGAGAAGAACCAGAAAGCCAATGCATTCAGACGTGGGAAGGCCACATCCGGGGAACCGATCTGCAGGGGCATCATGACGTTGGCGAAACCTGCGAACAGCGGGGTTGCGAACATCAAGAGCATGACAGTGCCGTGCATGGTGAACAGCTGGTTGTACTGTTCCTTGGTCTGCAGGATCTGCATGCCTGGTTCGAACAGCTCTGCACGAATCAGCAGCGCCATAACGCCACCGACACAGAACAGGATGAACGAGCTGATCAGGTACATGTACCCGATCTTCTTGTGGTCGGTCGAAGTAATGTAGTCGACGAACAGACGACCCTTGGACTTCGGCACTACGGCTGGAGCAATCGACTTCACGTCGTCAGTTGCATATTCAAACGTTGTCATGATTACTCTCCTTCCCCGTGCTCTACTACGACGCCGTTAACAACATCTGGCTTACGGTCGTACTCTTCACCAATGTGTCCATCTTCCATCTTTGCCAGCTGAGCCTTGAACTCGGACTCATTGACAACCTCGACGTTGAAGAGCATCTCGGAGTGGTACTCGCCGCAAAGCTCGGCGCACTTTCCGTCGTAGCTGCCTTCAACCTGTGGAGTCAGGTAGATGTAGTTGGTCTTGCCTGGGATCATGTCCAGCTTCTGCAAGAAGGCTGGTACCCAGAAGGAGTGGATGACATCGCGGCTATTCAGCTCAAGGGTTACCGACTTGCCCGCTGGCAGGTACAAGGTTGGCAGTTCTTCGCGAACGCCTTCCGAGCCATCGGTGTTCAGGTGAGCCTGTTCGCCGGCGTAATACTTCTCGGTGCCCTGGTAGCTGTAGTTGAAGTCCCACGACCATTGCTTGGCTCGGACGTCGACTACGACCTCAGAATCAACAGGGGCGTTGATCTGCTTTTCCAGGGTGTTGTTGAAGCTAAAGAAGACTAGAACAAGGACCAAAGGAATGGCCGTGTAGAAGATCTCCAATGGCAGGTTGTAGCTCAGCTGACGCGGGTAACCCGTATCGTTCTTGCGGCGGCGGTAGGCGATGACGCACCAGAGCATCAATCCCCAGGTCAATACGCCGACGACAATAACAGCGATCCACGAGTTAACCCAGAAATCCTGGATTGCCCCGGTGTGGTTGGTGGTGTCGCGCTCCACGTTTGGGAGCCAACCGCGTTTTGCCTCCGCTGTACATCCCGTCAACAGCAATGCGCCAGTGCCGACTAAAGCCAGTACTTTGGCTTTAGCGGACCCGCGACTGCCGGTTCGGTCTTGCGAACTCACAGACGGCCCTTCCTCTTTGTTGGTGCAGAATGTGGTCTTCATAAGTCACCTCGTGGTTTAAACGAGTTGCACGGTGAGGTGGCTCACGAAGGGAAACATAGTTTTACTACTTAATGTAGAGCTTACCCTCTTTGGGGTCAGAATGCCGAAAAACGCCGCTGTGCTAACGAGAAATTTCTTCAACGTTTGAACAGCGGCGTTTGTTCCCTACGGCCTAGTGGAAGGAATCTCCACAGGCGCAGGAACCCGATGCGGCCGGGTTGTCGATGGTGAAGCCCTGCTTCGAGATGGTGTCCTCGAAATCAATGGACGCGCCAGCGAGGTACGGGACGCTCATCTTGTCAACGATGACCTCAACGCCATCGAAGTTGCGTACCGCGTCGCCGTCGAGCATGCGCTCATCGAAGTAAAGCTGGTAGATAAGGCCCGAGCAGCCACCTGGCTGCACGGCGATGCGGAGACGAAGATCATCCCGGCCTTCCTGTTCCAGAAGCGAGCGAACCTTGTCCGCCGCCACGTCGGAAATCTCTACCTCATGGGTTGGCACCTCAGTTGGATCGCCCTTGGTCTGGTCAACAGATGCAGTCATGATTTTCCTCCCATACTGCTCGATGCGGCACCAAGCTCCAGATTTGTTACTGGAACCGGCACCTCTGTTCTTGCTTCTATCCTACGTCGCTACGCTGAAGAATTCTTCCCCTGCGTCTCTCCGTATGACACGGTTCATAGTCCCTTGGCGTTGATCCTCGCCAGCATGAGGGCTTCAGCCTCAATTGCGTGCTGGAAGTCGCCTAGATGCAGCGACTCGTTGGCCGAGTGCGCACGCGAATCGGGATCCTCGACACCGGTCACCAGGATCTGCGCCTTCGGGAAAACTTCCAGCAAATCTGCGATGAATGGAATTGATCCACCCAGGCCCATATTCACTGGTACAATGCCCCAAGCTTGTTCAAGCGCCCAGCGCGCAGTGTCATTTGCCGAAGCGTCCAGGTTCGCCTTGTAGGCGTTGCCTGCTTCGGTGGCGACAAATTCAACCTCGGCGCCGCGAAGGTCAACGTTTTTGACGTGTGCCTCAAGGGCCTTGAGCGCATCTGCAGGATTCTGCCCTGGGGCCAGACGCATCGAAACCTTGAAACGCGTTGCCGGCAACAAGGTATTCGACGAGTGGTCGACACTCGGGATATCCATTCCAATCACGCTCAGTGCTGGTTTATTCCACAAGCGGTCGGTGATCTTGCCGGTGCCGGCAAGCTGGAAGGATTCCAGAACGCCGGAGTCCCTGCGGAATTCGGCTTCGTCGAAGTCGACTTCAGCGATGTCGTTGGCAACCAGGCCGGCAACGGCAACAGAACCGTCTTCGTTGTGGAAGCTGGAGATCAACTTGGCGGCGAGGATCGGGCCATCGAGAACTGGTCCGCCAAACATGCCCGAGTGAACTGCATGGTTCAACGAGCGAACGGTGATCTCCGCTGCGCACATGCCGCGCAGCGAGCTGGTCAGTGCTGGGGTTCCAACCGACCAGTTGGACGAGTCGGCAACTACGATCACATCTGCTGCCAACTTGTCCTGATGGGCTTCGAGGAAGTTGCGGAATGATGGGGATCCTGCTTCTTCCTCCCCCTCGAAGAAGTAGGTTACGCCGACGCCGAAATCGCCAATGAGGTCCAGCACGGTGCGCATCGCCGCGATGTGGACCATGATGCCGGCCTTGTCGTCAGCGGCACCGCGGCCGAACAGCCGGTCCCCTACCTTCGTGGCTTCGAATACCGGGGTGTTCCAGTCCGCCTCGTTGCCAGGAGGCTGGACGTCGTGGTGTGCGTACAGGAGCACGGTTGGCTTTCCGGGTGCCGCCTTGCGCTGGGCTACCACGGCAGGCGCGCCCATAGCGCCGTTCTGCGCAGGCTCGCGCAGGATTTCCACGGTCTCCATCCCGGCCGACTTGGCCAATTCGGCCACTGCCGCAGCCGATTTTTCCAGGTTCTGCGGGTCGAAGGATTCCCATGCGATGCTCGGGATCGCGACCAGGGAAGTGAGCTCTTCGAGGATCTTCTCGAAGTTCGTGTCGATGTGGCTTTTTAGCGCGGCAATATCGACGCCGCTTGCAACAGCGTCGAAGGTAGTATTTTCGGTCATGCCTTCAGCCTAGCAATTCCTCGCGTATCGAATGTCACGCCGCTAACTATTTCCGGCTAGAATAGAGGGGTGTTTGGACGTAAGAAGGATGAACCTCAATCCCCCGTAAATGTGGAGTCTGCCCAGCAGGCCCCGGAAACAACCGACGGCCGCAAGACTGGTCCAACGCCCAAGCGCAATGCGCAGCAGGCGAACCGTCAGCGCCCGTTGGTTCCTACCGATCGCAAGGCCGCTAAGGAAGCCCAGCGTCAACAGCGTGTTGAAGCGCAGAATCGTTTGCGCTTAGCCAACGAAACTGGCGATGAACGCTACCTGATGCCACGCGACAAGGGTGAGCAGAAGCGCTACACCCGTAACTTCATTGACTCTCGCTGGATGTTCGGCGAGTTCATGATGTTCATCATCCTGGCCTTCTTGGTTGTCTCGCTGGTGTTCCAGCGCAACCTGCAGATCCAGATGTTTGTGCAGGCAGCCCTCTGGGTTGTTATCGCACTGATCATCATCGAAGCAATTGTGACGACCATCCTCTTGAAGAAGCGCCTGGTCGCCAAGTTCGGCCACATGGAAAAGGGCGTACGCATGTACGCGGCAATGCGTGGAATGCAGTTCCGCAAATTGCGCCTGCCAAAGCCACAGGTCAAGCGCGGCGCAAATATCGACTAGTCGATACCGCTAGACCGCAAAGGGGCAAGCTCGCTGAGCTTGCCCCTTTCTAGTTAATTGCTTGGTTGAATAACAATGTTCAAAATTTGTGGAGCCAACTACAAGGTGATGCAAATTCTGCGATAGGAATATCGTTGCCGCGACGCATTTCTGCCAATCACTGTCCGTGCTCGCAGCATGCGGCCTTGTTGGCTCCGATACAAGGATTCGTCCCTTACGGCATCCGTTATTGCCACCTTCTCCCCTAGCGCGGCTGACCTTGCCTAGTCCCCTGATCCAAGTTGCGTTCAAAGCTGTTGCAGGAAGAACGTACGCAGAAGATGGGCCCAGTTAACGCGGAATGGCTCCGATTCTTCGCGAATCGGAGCCATTCCGGAGGATTTGGGACATTCCACTCCAAAGAACTAGAGCATGCGCTCCAGGTCCTTATTGATCGAACGTGCCCAGAACGGACCCTCGTAGAGGAATGCGGTGTAACCCTGTACCAGGTCAGCGCCTGCGTCCAGGCGTTCCTTCACATCCGCGGCATTTTCCACGCCGCCGACGGCGATCAGAGCCATTTCGGCCGGAACGAGTGAACGCAACTGGCGAAGAACTTCAAGTGATCGCTGCTTGAGCGGAGCGCCAGATAGCCCGCCGGCGCCAATCTCTTCAACCTTGGACGCATCGCTGGTCAAGTTCTCGCGACCGATGGTCGTATTGGTGGCAATAATGCCGTCGAGTTCAAGTTCCATGGCCAAGCGTGCAACGTCAGCGACATCCTCATCGCTAAGATCGGGAGCAATCTTGACCAGCAACGGAATATGGCGGCCGGCAACCTTGTCAGCCAACTGGCCGACTTCCGAAAGCAGCGGACGAAGAGAGTCAACGCTCTGGAGGAGGCGCAGACCCGGGGTGTTGGGGCTCGAAACATTGACGACCAGGTAATCTGCGTGGATCGCCAGCTGGCGGGTGGACGCGAGGTAATCCCCTACCGCGTCTTCCAGCTCTACGACCTTGGTCTTGCCGATATTCACGCCGATGACCGGGCGGGTTCCAGCGTAACCAGCCTTGAGCTCTTGGCGAGAACTGGCGACACGGGCAGCGACAGTTTCGGCGCCTTCGTTGTTGAAGCCCATCCGGTTGATTACCGCGCGGTCCTCGACCAAGCGGAAGAGCCGCGGTTGCGGGTTGCCGGACTGGGCCTGTCCGGTGACGGTTCCGATTTCAACATGGCCAAAACCGATGTCGCTCAACGCCAGGATTCCGGTGGCGCCCTTGTCGAAGCCAGCAGCCAATCCGAATGGGGACGGGAAGTCGATGCCCATAACGGTGCGCTTCAGCTTGGGTGCCGGAGCGAAGAACTTGCGAGCTGCCTTAGTGAGCCCTGCGCGTTGCGCAATCTTGATCGCGTTGAATGCAAAATGGTGAGCCTGCTCAGGATCCATCTTGGTGAACACGTGCTTGAAGACCAGTGGGTATATGCGCATGGAACCATTTTCCCGTGAAGAACCCGAAACAGACAACTTGAGATGGGTAGTATTCAAGATATGAAGCACTTCGTTGTTCCAGAAAGCAGCAGTTGGCCAGACTTTATGTCTTCAACTAGGCCGGGGCAATGGGTTGAAGATCCCCTCGGGCCTGATTTTGAGCACCAAACCTTGGATTTCGGCGTCGATGCGGAAGGACCGGCCGTCGCGACCTTGGTCCGCTATTGCCCGGCTGGATTCAGGAATCGGCTCGGACGACGAGCCCAGGGAATTGTGCTGAGCGTGCATGGCTGGAGCGATTATTTTTACAACCGCGAACTGGCAGCTTTCTGGCATCACCATGGATATCACTTCTACGCACTTGATCTGCGCAGGCATGGACGCAGTCTGAGAGCCGAACATGCTTTGCCGGGTTATGTCGATGACTTGGCGGACTTCGATGAGGAGCTCAATGCGAGCTTGGAACTGCTACGTAATGAGCATCCTCAATTACCGGTGGTTGCCCAAGGGCACTCGACGGGCGGCTTGATCCTGAGCTTGTGGCTTGCGCGCCAAGCGCCGGGCATTAAAGCTCTGGTCCTGAATGCTCCATGGCTTGAGTTTCAGGGAACGGCGTTCCTGCGCATTCCTTTTCACGGCCTTATGGAAGCGATCACCCGCACGAATCCGCGCAGGAAGCTCAACGGACCAGAATTCGATCATTACTGGCAATCGTTAAGTACTGGTAGCCATGGCCAGTGGGACGTTCATCGGTTATGGCGACCACGGATCGCTTTTCCGAACACCGCGGGATGGCTGAAAACGATATTTGATGGCCATGCCCTAGTTGCGAAGGGGCTGAAACTTCAACAGCCGATCTTCGTCCTCACCTCGGATCGCACCCATATCGGCACGAGCTACTCCCCTGACATGCAGCACTGCGATTCGGTACTCGACGTTCAGCAAACGCGCTTGCGGGCGTTGAAACTAGGCAGTTTCGTTACCTTGTCCGAAATTCCGGGCGCAATGCACGATGTATTCACCTCCGCTGAGCCCGCCAGATCCGCAGCATATCGAGACCTAAGCCTCTGGTTGCGCTTGGTGGGAACAGCGCTGAAAACGTCCTAGGTCTGTGGCTTGTCGATAGCTCCGCCGTAACGGCGATCGCGTTTGGCATATTCTTCTACGGCGGTAAACAGTGTTCGCCGGTCGACATCCGGCCAAAGCTGGTCGAGGAAGACCATCTCTGCGTATGCCGACTGCCAGAGCAGGAAGTTGCTTGTGCGTTGCTCGCCACTGGTTCGGAGGAAAAGATCCACATCTGGCAGTTCGGGAGCATGCAGGTATTTGGCGATAGTCTTTTCGCCAACCGAGCTAGCGCGAAGCCTGCCGGCTGCAACATCCTGGGCAATCGCGCTGACAGCGTCGCCTAGTTCTGCGCGCCCGCCGTAGTTCACGCACATGGTCAGCTGGCAACCCAGGTTGTCTTTGGTGAGTTCTTCGGCTTCCTTGAGTTCATTGATAACCGATTTCCATAGCTTGGGTTCTCGCCCCGACCAGCGTATGCGGACGCCCCATGAGTTCAACGTATCGCGTTGGCGGCGCAGAACATCACGTGAGAAGCCCATCAGGAAGCGCACTTCCTCAGGGCTGCGCTTCCAGTTCTCGGTTGAGAACGCGTAGACAGAGACGTACTTGACGCCCAGCTCCACGGCTCCGGCCACCACATCAAGCAAAGCTGCTTCGCCTGCACGGTGCCCCTCGGTACGAGGCAATCCCCGCTGGTTCGCCCAACGTCCATTGCCATCCATGACGATAGCTACGTGTTCAGGGATGAGTTCCTGCGGAATGGCGGGCATCTGCGGATTATCCGGATGCGCATAAGGAGCAACGGGGCCTTGGCGGCCGGTGATCTTAGGAAGCTTCTTCAATTTCTCTCCACAAGACGTAGGGAATTCACGGCACGCTCAAGGTGCCACTGCAAGTAGTTGGCCACGATATCTGCTGCTTGCTTGCGCGCTCGAGGTCCTGCTTCTGCCACGGTGGACCAGTCGCCTTCCAGCAGCGCCTGCAGATATTCAATGGTGACGGGGTGCGGCGATAACGATCCAGAGGGGCGGCATTCGGGGCAGACGACGCCGCCAAGCTGGACGTGGAGCGCTTGATGCGGGCCAGGCTTGCCGCAGCGCACGCAGTCGGTAAAGGACGGCGCCCAACCAGCAACCGAGAGGGCCCGCAAGATGTAGGAGTCCAGCACGGCTCCGGAATCGACTCGCTGCTTGGATAACAGGGCGATCGCACCGTGAAAGAGCTGATATTGCTGGAGGGCTGAATCGCTTTCTGTTTCCAGCAGTTTTTCAGCGATCTCCGACATGGCGTTGGCCACCGTGTAGCTCGGGTAATCCATGACCAGCAATTGGCCGTATGGATTTCGAAGCTGTGCCTGCGAGACGATATCGAGATTGCGGCCCATCACCAGAAGCGCGTCGACTTCCATGAACGGTTCCAGCGTGGCGCCCATCCGCGACGACGTGCGGCGTACGCCCTTCGCCACCGCACGGACAATCCCATTGGGTGTCAGCAGGGTGATGATGCGATCGGCTTCTCCCAGCTTGTGGGTACGCAAGACCAAACCACGGGTGTGGTAGCTCTTGGAAGCGAAACCTGATCTGGACACGGACAATATTCTCCCACTTCAACTCCCAAAACTCTGAATCCATCGATTCCTATGGGTATCGATTCGTCCCTGGGCGCGGTAGCTGCAGGAGCAATCCGGCATCTACCGGGCCCGAGGAAATGGGGTTCAAGACTTCTCTTGATTTGAATTCAGCGGGAACGCCGACAGCACGCAGTAGCCAGTTCCTTTTCTTCGTCGGCGCTTGCTTGCCAGCCGCCCTGGCAGTACCGAGAAGGCAAAACGCCACGGCCAGCGTGGTGAGGCTGGCCGTGGCGTCGAGCTGGCAACGAGGTGGTGCCGCAGACCTACTTGCTGTCGCGGATTGCGCGGTTGACGGCCGAAACTACGGCCTTCAGTGCTGCAATGTTGGTGTTGGTGTCCAGGCCAATGCCCCACAGGATGCGATCGCCCACGGCGCATTCGACGAATGCGGCTGCACGGGCGTTGCCACCTTCGCTCATGGCGTGCTCGGAGTAGTCCAGCACGCGCAGATCCACGCCATCATCGTTGAGCAGCTTGACCAGCGCGGAGACCGGACCGTTACCCTGGGCACTGCGCTCATGGGCCACGCCGTCGATGATCAGCTTGGTATCCAGGCGGAAGCTTCCGTCCTCCGCCGAAGCCGCGGTCGCCGAAGCAATCTGGTAGTAGCCCCAGGGGTTCATGCCCGAATCTTCGCTGACCGGCAGGTACTCATCCTGGAAAACGTCCCAGATGCGCTGCGAGGAGATCTCGCCGCCCTCGGTATCGGTCTTGCGCTGGATGACGCCGGAGAACTCGATCTGCGCGCGGCGCGGCAGGTCCAAGTTGTAGTCGTTCTTCAGCAGGTAAGCAACCCCGCCCTTGCCGGACTGCGAGTTCACGCGGATCACGGCCTCGTAGGAACGGCCGATGTCCTTCGGGTCGATCGGCAGGTACGGAACAGCCCAGACCAGGTCGTTGATGTCCTTGCCTTCAGCCGAAGCCTTGGCTTCCATCGCTTCCAGGCCCTTCTTGATTGCGTCCTGGTGCGAACCGGAGAAGGCGGTGAAGACCAGATCTCCACCGTACGGGCTGCGTTCAGCCACTGGCAGCTGGTTGCAGTACTCGACGGTGCGGCGGATGTGGTCCATGTCCGAGAAATCGATCTGCGGGTCGATGCCCTGGCCGAACATGTTCATGCCCAAGGTCACCAGGTCGACGTTGCCGGTGCGTTCGCCGTTGCCGAACAGGCAGCCTTCGATGCGGTCGGCGCCGGCCAGGTAGCCCAGTTCGGCCGCGGCCACTCCGGTGCCGCGGTCGTTGTGCGGGTGCAGCGAGAGAATGATCGAATCGCGGTTGGCCAGGTTGCGGTGCATCCACTCGATGGAGTCGGCGTACACATTCGGGGTAGCCATTTCCACCGTGGCCGGCAGGTTCAGGATCATCTTGTTCTCCGGGGTCGCTTCCAGGACCTCGGCTACGGCCTCGGAAATGCGCTTGGCGAAGGCCAGCTCGGTCCCGGTGTAGGACTCTGGCGAGTACTCGTAGGTGATCTTGGTGCCGGTCAGCTGCTCTTCGTACTTCTTGCACAACCGGGCGCCCTGGACGGCGATGTCCACGATGCCGTCTTCGTCCTGGCGGAAGACGACTTCGCGCTGCAGGATCGAGGTGGAGTTGTACAGGTGGACAATGGCCTGCTTGGCGCCCTCCAGCGCTTCGTAGGTGCGCTCGATCAGGTGCTCGCGGGACTGGGTGAGCACCTGGATGGTCACGTCATCGGGAATGCCGCGCTCGATCAGCTGGCGGACAAAGTCGAAGTCGGTCTGCGAAGCCGACGGGAAGCCGACCTCGATTTCCTTGAAGCCCAGTTCGACCAGCAGGTCGAACATCTTGTGCTTGCGCTCCGGGCTCATCGGATCGATCAGCGCCTGGTTGCCATCTCGCAGGTCGACCGCGCACCAGCGCGGGGCCTTGGTGATGTACTTGTCGGGCCAGGTGCGATCGGGCAGATTGACCTCGATCTGATCCTGGAATGGAACATACTTGTGGATTGGCATGTTCGAAGATTTCTGCATGTTCTGCATTTCTGTGGGTCCCCTAGACAAAATTAGTGCTTAGTTTGTGGGGCCAGACAAGAGCTACTCCGCGACGAGGGGTCGGCCTGTAGACCACTAGCGGTCCTTTGGATCCTCGCAGCGGCTAAGTAGTAGTAGAAGCTCGAAATGCACGAAATGAGCATAGCACCGCGCTTTGGAGGCAAGTGAAACTTATGTCACTTGCGTGTCACATAGTGGACGTCCGCCTTGCGCAAGGCGGCGGACAGGATGCCCAAGCAGGCGAACAATGGGACTCATGGAGCTAAGCGCCAGGGAGGTCCATGGATGGAGACGATCCGCATCGGCGCTGGAACCCATGGGCTGCGTACTGGCGTTTCTCCCGCGGAAAGGCTGGCCCGGGAGATCCAGAGTGCGGGCCAAGCAGCCGGTTAACCAGCTCGTCCCCCAAAACCGGTCTGGTCTTGAGGGACGAGCTACGCATTTTCCAGCGCTGGGGTGCGCAGCCTAGAAGCCGAGGCGTCCAAGCTGCTTCGGGTCGCGCTGCCAATCCTTGGCAACCTTCACGTGCAGGTCCAGGTAGACCTTGGTGCCCAGCAGCTTCTCGATGCCCTGGCGGGCGTTGGTGCCGACCTCGCGCAGGCGCGAACCGCCACGGCCAATGATGATGGCCTTCTGGCTGGAGCGCTCAACGAAGAGCGAGACGTGGATGTCGATCAGCGGATTGCTTTCGCTGCGTCCTTCGCGGGGAACCATCTCTTCGACGACGACGGCCAGCGAGTGCGGCAGTTCGTCGCGCACGCCTTCAAGGGCGGCTTCGCGAATCAGCTCGGAAACCATCTTGGCTTCCGGCTCGTCGGTCAGCTCGCCGTCCGGGTACAGCGGCGGGCCCACTGGCAGGTGCTCTGCCAGCACGTTGGCCACCTCTTCGACCTGGAATTCCTTGACAGCCGAGACCGGAACGATTGCGGCGAAGCCGTTCTCGCCGAAGTTCTGGGTACCCATCTCGGCCACCGCAACCAGCTGCTGCGCGAGCTGTTCGCGGTCCACCAGGTCAGCCTTGGTGACCAGGGCGATGATCGGCTTGCGCTGCAGCTGAGCCAGCTGCGTGGCGATGTAGCGGTCGCCCGGGCCGATCTTCTCATTGGCCGGGATGCAGAAGCCGATCGCGTCCACCTCGGAGAGGGTGTCGGCGACCAGGTCATTCAGGCGCTGGCCGAGCAAGGTGCGCGGACGGTGCAGGCCCGGGGTATCGACCAGGATCAACTGCGCATCCTCGCGGTGCACGATACCGCGGATGGTGTGGCGGGTAGTCTGCGGCTTGGCCGAGGTGATGGCCACCTTCTGGCCCACCAGCGCATTGGTCAGGGTGGACTTGCCGGCATTCGGGCGGCCTACGAAAGAGGTGAAGCCGGAGCGGAAGCCCTCAGGCCATCCGCTGGATGCAAGCAGGTTGTGGTTTTCACTCATGTGAGGAATCCTCGTCGTTCTCAATATGGTCGGATGCATCTATTTCCAGACGCTCTACATGGATTTTGCCGATACGGTTGCGGCGGCCCGCGAGGGCCACCACGGTCAGGCGCAGGCCGTGCACTTCAGCGGTGGAACCGAGTACCGGCACCGATTCCAAGGCCTTGGAGAGCAGGCCGCCGACGGTGTCGACGTCCTCTTCCTCGATGTGCATGTCGAAGTGGTCGGCAATATCGTCAATGGATGCCGCCGCCACGGCGAAAATCGACCCGTCAGGGTTCTGGATCAATTCGGCCCTCGAACGATCATACTCGTCATCGATTTCGCCAACGATTTCCTCAAGCAGGTCTTCCAGGGTCACCAGGCCCGCGGTGCCTCCGTACTCGTCGATGACGATGGCCAGGTGGATGGATTCCTGCTGCAGTTCCTGCATCAGCTCTGCTGCCGACTTCGATTCGGGAACAAAGCGGACCTTGCGCGCCAATTCGGCCAGGGTCCGGGCCTGCTGCAGGCCGTGGATCTCGCGGATCAGGTCCTTGAGGTAGATGATGCCCTGGATATCATCGGTGTCCTCGCCGATCAGCGGGATGCGGGAGAAGCCCGAGGCGATGAACAGGTCCATGGCGCTGTGGAAGGAATGATCCGCATCCAGCACCACCATGTCGGTGCGCGGCACCATCACCGAACGAACGCTGGTCTCCTCCAAGTCGATCACCGAGGAGATCAGTTCGGCCGATTCCTCATCCAGGTCTTCGCCTTCGGAGGCGCGATCCACCAGATCACGCAGTCGTTCCTTGCCCAGGTAGCCGTCTCCATCCACGCCGCCGGGGCTCAGCGCCTTGGCGATGGATGCCAACCACGTGGTGATGGGTCCGAGAACCAGGCGCAGGAAGCGGACCAGGGTGGCGGTGGACTGCACGACGTTCTGGGCGTTGGAACGCCCGTAGCGACGTGGCGACACGCTGACCAGGACGAATCCCAGGGCGGCCATCGCAATAGTGGAGATCATGCCGATCAGCCACACATTCTCGATCCACTGCGAAACGAGCAGGGCTACAGCGACAGCGGAAGCGGTCTCGAACCAGATCCGCCAGAACTTCACTGCCTGGGCGTGGGTTTCTGTTTCATCCAGAATTGCCGACAGCGATTTGGAATTGGACTCGGCGCGCAGGCGTTCAGCAGCGTGCCGTGATAATGCGTAGAAGGCTGAGTCTGCGGCAGTCAGCACGGCCGAGAAGGCCATGAAAACAAGGGCGAGAATCAGCAAAATTATTTCCACGGGGTTATTCCACCGTTTCCTTTGGCGCGGGGCGGCCGGTGTAGCTCTCTAGGAGCTGACGCTGCAGCGCAAACATCTCTTCCTTTTCTGCTGGCTCCATGTGGTCGAAACCCATGAGGTGCAGCAGGCCGTGGGTGGTCAGCAACAGGATTTCATCGTGGGTGCTGTGGCCCCCGGCCTTGGCCTGTGCTTCGGCGACGGCAGGGCAGATGACGATGTCGCCAAGGATGCCGCTCTCCCCCGGCGCACCGGCAGTTCCGGGGCGCAGCTCATCCATCGGGAAGCTCATCACATCGGTGGGGCCTTCGAGGTCCATCCACTCGACGTGCAGGGCGCTCATGGCATCCTCGTCGATGAAAACGATCGATACTTCGGTTTCCGGGTGCAGGAACATTGCCCGCAACACCGATTCTGCCAAGGCGTTGACATCCTTGAGATCGACGTCGTATTCGGTTTCGTTATTTACTTCAATGCTCATTTGCTGCGGCGTCCCCGGTTGTGGTCTTTGCGTCGGGTGTCATCCCAACGGTCGTAAGCAGTAACGATGTCGGCAATCAGGCGGTGGCGAACCACATCCGAAGAGTCGAGTCGGCAGATGCTGATGTCGTCGATGCCTTCAAGGACATCGCTGGCCATGCGCAACCCGGAGGTCGCATTGTTGGGCAGATCCACCTGGGTGACATCCCCCGTCACTACCATCTTGGAACCGAATCCCAGGCGGGTCAGGAACATCTTCATCTGTTCACTGGTGGTGTTCTGCGCTTCGTCCAGGATCACGAAGGCGTCATTGAGGGTGCGTCCACGCATATAGGCCAGCGGAGCGACCTCAATGGTTCCGGCTTCGAGCAATTGCGGAATGGTTTCCGGATTGATCATGTCGTGCAAGGCATCGTAGAGCGGGCGCAGGTACGGGTCGATCTTCTCGGTCAACGAGCCCGGCAGGAAGCCCAGCTTCTCCCCTGCCTCAACGGCAGGCCGGGTCAGGATGATGCGGTTGACCTGCTTGTCCTGCAAGGCGGCGACGGCCATGGCCATGGCCAGGAAGGTCTTGCCGGTACCGGCTGGGCCAATGCCGAAAGTAATTGTCGAATCCTCTATGGCGTCGACATAGCTCTTCTGGTTCACGGTCTTGGGGCGGATGGAACGTCCGCGCCCCGAGAGGATCTTCAGGCCCAGGACGTCGGTGGGTGCATCCGGATTGCCGGTGCTGAGCATCTTGATGATCTGCTCGATCGTTTCGGCGCTCATGCGCGAGCCGCGAGTAGCCAGCGAACGGGCTTCTTCGGTGACGCGCTGGGCCTTGCGAACTTGCTGCGGTTCACCTACCAGAGCCAGGGATTGGCCGTTGGGGCGGAAGCTCACCTGCGGGTAGGCGCCGGAGAGAATACGCAAGAGCTCGTCATTGGGACCGAGGGTGGCAATCATGAGCTCAGCTGTATCGAAACTGATGGTGAGCGATGCGGATCCGTTCTCCGCTGTCGCCTTATTCTGTTCAACCTGCATGCAGTGCGCGGCGCCCCTTTGCGAGCTTGGTGGTGATCGTGATTTGTCCTGCTTGCCATTCTATCGAGTCGCAGGCCAATCCGGAGAAAATTCAGGTCTCAGCGTAAGCAGTAGAACCTGAAAGTAGTCTTGAATGATGCTAATCGGGGCAAGTGGCGAACATATAGATTTGGTTACGGATTAGTAGGTTGGGCCATTTTTCTGCAGTTAGCCGCTTCTGATATGGCAAGCTTGAGAGCGGTTCCAATACGGCCAGGAGCCGCAACAGCTAAAATCACCACGGATTGGTACGCAGTGCAATCAAGGATCTTGCGGAAGATTCCACGCCGATTCGGCGTTTTGGGAATCACTGCCGCTCTCGTCGTCGCCGCAGGATGCGGTCTGACGAATCGCGAGAGCTCCTATGAGATGCCATCGACCGCCGTGGCTGAATCGCTGAACCTGCCGAACGCCACCGACGCTGGCGAGGATGTCGGCATCGCGGCTAGCCTGCCCATCTACTGGCTGGAAAACACCGATACCGGCGTGTTCCTGTACCGCGAGTACATCGAGGACACCCGCCATCAGGAACCCATCGGCGACGCGATCTGGACGCTGCTCTCAGCCGACCCGATGAAGCCGAAACGCTATACCCATTTGAAGCCCACCGATGAAATCGGGGTTTCAATCAATAATGCGAATGTCATCACCTTGGATCTGCCGGCCAAGGTCTTCAGCGCCAATCTCGACCAGGGCCTGTCGGAGCGCGCCATCCAGCAATTGGTCTTCACCGCTACGGCAGCTGCCGCCAGCGCTGGACTGGTCGTGGGCGAGCTTCCCGCAACGGTCCGCATCCTGGTTGATGGCCAGGCAAATGCCACAGTCTTCGACGGTTTCCGGCTCAAGGATGTCTACGAGCGCGATGCGGCGTTCATTGCACCGATCTGGATCATCGATCCGCAGTTCAACAAGACCTTGGCGGATGGCTCGATCAAGATTAACGGCCGAACCACCCAGTTCGACATCGGCACCTTCTACTCCTTGCAGCGCAAGGACGCCGACGGCAAGCTCACGGTGATGACCGCTCAGAAGCAGGTCAACCCCGGGCAGATCAATGCCGACGGTTCATTCACCCTGACCACCGATCTGCGTGCCGGCTCATACCGGCTGACTTTCTGGGGCGTTGAGACCGGATCGGACCATCTGGTCGGCAAGGTCACCAGCGACTTCCGCGTCGAGTAACGCAGCATCCAGCGCTGCAGCCCCCTGCCGGAAGTCCTGGACATGAACCTGGGCGCCCGTTGTCCGGGCCAGCTCCTGAACTGGTGGCGGCTGAGCATTCTTGGCCTGCTGGCAGGATTTCCAGTGCCGTTGCCTAGGACAGCGTCCTTATCCGATCGGCTGCCGCATTCGCGGATCTGACCCGCAGCGGCTTCGCGTTCCCCGTCCCGAGGCCTTTTCTCGGCTCGAACCCGTTGCGCCGGCCGGAGACGAAATTGCTCCGCAGATCCCGGCAGGCATATGCCTGCCGGGATCTGCGGAGCAATTCACCTGCTAACCGGAATTCTGGAATCTAGATTTCGCCGATCAAATGGCGGATCAAGACCAGGGCCGCGGGGCCTGCGGTCGAGGCACGCAGCACATGCTGGCCCAGCAGGGCTGGTTGGGCGCCGGCATCGACGAAGGACTGCAGCTCCGTTTCGGAGATGCCTCCTTCTGGCCCGACGATCATGATGACCTCCTGGCCGGCCCGCGCATCGGCGAGCCACGACTGCACATGCCGGGCCACCGAGTCCGCGGCCTGCTCGTGCAGAACCAGAACCAGCGCGCCATTTGCGGAATCGGCCGCGATGGCCTTGGCCAGTTCCTTGGAACCCAGCGGGTCCAGCACCTCCGGCTCATAGGCGCGGCGCGACTGCTTCTGCGCCGAGCGCACCTGGGCGCGCCACTTGGCCATGGCCTTGTCGACCTTGGCCGCGTTCCAGCGCACGATCGAGCGGTCGGCCTGCCAGGGGCGTACCGACAGCACGCCCAGTTCCACGCCGGACTCGACAGCTTGCAGGTCGCGATCCCCCTTGGACAGCGCCTGGACCAGGGTGACCGGGTGATCGCTGACAGCTTCCTCGGCACGGCGCAGGACCTTCACGCTCAGCAGGTCCTTGGCGGTGCCGATGACCTCCACAGTCAGGCGCAGCCCCTTGCCATCCAGCAGGTCCAGGTGCTCGCCCGCGGAGACCCGTTTAACGGTGACCGCGTGGTGCGCTTCGGAGCCATCCAGTTCAAGAATGTCCCCGACCGATGCGTCCCGGCCCTGCTGGGCGTCGATGACGAAGCTGTGGTTGCTCATGCCTAGCGCTGGTTCAGCTTGTCGCGCAGGCGGGAGAACATGCCGCCGCTGTGCTCCACGCGGCCGGCGGAGAGTTCTTCGCCACGCAGCTTGGCCAGCTGCTCGAGCAAATCGCGCTGGGCAGCGTCGAGCTTGGTCGGGGTCTCCACCTGCAGGTGCACGGTGATGTCCCCGCGCTTGCCTCCGCGCAGGCGCGGCACACCGAGGCCCGGCAGGGTGACGGTGTCGCCATCCTGGGCGCCTGGCTCCACATTGATGGACTGGCCGCCGTCGAAGGTTTCCAGCTTCAGCTCGCAACCCAGTGCGGCGGCGGTCATTGGCAGGCTCATCTTGGCGTGCAGGTCGGTGCCGGCGCGCTCGAAGACCTTATGGCGGCGCACGTCGATCTCGACGAACAGGTTGCCGTTAGGCCCGCCGCCCGGGCCGGCTTCGCCCTGTCCGCGCAGCTGGATGCGGGTGCCGGAGTCGACACCTGCAGGAACGTTCAGCGACTTGGACACATGCTCGCGCACCCGGCCTTCGCCGTTGCACTCCAGGCAGGGGTCCGGGATGGTGGTGCCGAAACCGCGGCAGGCCGCACAGGTTTCCACGGTCATCATCTGGCCCAGGAATGAACGCACTGGACGCTGGACCTGGCCTGCGCCATGGCAGATATCGCAGGTGACCGGGCTGGTGCCTTCGCGCGTGCACGAACCGTTGCACGTTTTGCAGGTGACAGCTGTTTCCATCTCCAGCGGGTAGACCGTGCCCTTGACCGCGTCTTCCAGGTCGATGGTGATGGTGATCAGCGCGTCGCGCCCTGGCTGGGTGCGTGATGCCGGGCCCTGGGCCTGGCCGCCACCGAAGAACTGCTCGAAGATGTCGCCGAAGCCGCCAAAGCCCTGGCCGCCACCGCCGAAGCCCGGGTGGCCGTTGCCGTTCTCATCGCCGGTGGCGTCGTAGTTGGAGCGTTTGGTCTGGTCGGAAAGGACTTCGTAGGCTCGGGTGACCAGCTTGAACTGTTCTGCAGCGTCATCGCTAGGGTTTACATCCGGGTGCAGCTTACGCGCCAACTTGCGGTAGGCACTCTTGATTTCCTGCGGGGTCGCGTCCTTGGCGACGCCTAGGGTCTCGTAATGCGAGCTCACGTTATTCGCCGTGTCCTTTCCTGAGAATCTTGAAATTCGGTAGTGCCGGGCGGTGCCCAGCGAGGCTAGTTAGCCAAAATCTTCGACAGGTACCGTGCCACCGCACGAACCGAGGCCATGGAGGTTGGATAGTTCATCCGGGTGGGGCCCAGGACCCCGAGCTTGTTGCGCAGATCGGTGCCGTAAGTGGTGGCGACCACGGCGGCTTCCGACAGCTGCCCGTAGTGGTGCTCGGTGCCGATGGCCACGGCCACGCCGCGCGAATCGGCTTCCAGCTCGGAGAAGAGCTTGAGCAGCACTACCTGCTCCTCGAGCGCCTCGAGCACCGGGGTTATGCTCAGCGGGAAGTCCCCTTCCACGCGGGCGAGGTTCGCGGTGCCTGCCATGATGATGCGCTGCGCGTTGGCCGCCTGGGCCATTTCTTCCAGCGCACCGATCACCTGGTCCACCAGGGGGTCGGCCTGCTGCGTCGAACTGCGCTCGATGCGGGTGAGCCGTCCGGCAAGTTCGGCAAGCTTCACTCCCCCGAAATTGTTGAGCAGCCACAGCTTCAGGTCGTCCAGCTCATCATCGCTGTAGGAACGCTGGACCGGCATCATGCGCTGATCCACCGTGCCATTGGAAGCGATCATCACCATCAGCACCTGGGCCGAGCCCAGTCCGACCAGATCGAGGTTCTTCAACGAAGCGGTGTCGTAGTGCGGCACCTGGATCATTGCTACCTGGTTGGTCAACCGCGCCAGGAGGCGAACGGTGCTCTTGAGCATCTCGTCCAGGTCCGTGGAGCTGTCCAGGATCTTGTTGATGGCGTCGCGTTCAGCCCGCGACAGCGGCTTGAGCTCGCCGATCTCATCGACGAAGCGGCGGTATCCCTTTTCGGTGGGGATCCGTCCGGAGGAAGTATGCGGAGCGACTATGAGCCCCTCTTCTTCCAGCATAGCCATGTCATTGCGGATCGTCGCGGCGCTGACACCGAGGTTGTGCCGGTCGAGGAGCGCTTTGGAACCCACTGGCTCACGGGATTGGACGTAGTCCTCCACGATGGCACGCAGAACGTCTAGGCGTCGCGGCTCTGTCACAACAGCACCTCCTTGGATTCCCTGTGCCCGGCTTTGGCACTCTAACCTGTCAAGTGCCAAGTCTAATACGTTCAGCAGTTGCTAGCATTGGATTTCGAGCGTATTCGATCACAGCGAAAGGCAGTACGTGACTAATTACTCCTGGGGACCACGGGATCTGAGTGCACCGGCACCGAAAAAACTCCGCCAGGTCCCTGTTGAACGTGGCATGATTCTGGAAGATGCCACCTCAGGATGGGTAGGAGAAGTCATCCGTACCGAGAAATCCGGTGGCATGCGCGTGATCGTGCTCGAGGACCGACACGGCAAGACCCGCTCCTTCCAGGCGGGCTTCGGGTTCTTCCTCGAAGGCGAAGCGGTGGAGATCATTGATCCCGTTGCCAAGGCCGCACCGCCCCAGAAGCTGGTCTCGGCTTCGGGTTCGCGTGCCGTTGCCGGACTGAAGGCCCGGGAAGCCAGGGCAAGCCGCATCTGGGTAGAAGGCAAGCACGACGCTGAGCTGGTTGAAAAAGTTTGGGGCCACGACCTGCGTGTTGAAGGCATCGTCGTTGAACCGCTGCATGGCGTGGACGATCTTGCCGGGGCTATCCGCGACTTCGCCCCCTCCGCGCAGCGCCGCCTGGGAATCCTGGTTGACCACCTGGTTGCCGGAAGCAAGGAATCGCGCATCGTTGCCGAGGCGATGAAGGTCCCCGGTGCAGCGCAAAACGTGCTGATCCTCGGCCACCCGTACGTGGATGTATGGCAGGCGATCAAGCCTGCGACACTGGGCATCAAGGCTTGGCCGGTGATCCCCAAGGGCACCGATTGGAAAACCGGTGTGCTCCGGGCCTTTGGCTGGCCGCACTCCACCGCGGAAGACATCGGCATCGGATGGCAGCGGCTCTTGTCCACGGTGCAGCATTACGGGCAGCTTGAACCACAGCTCTTGGGCCGGATTGAAGAATTGATCGATTTTCTCACGACCGAAGATTACGGTTTCCTAACGATTGACTAATAGTTGGAGATTAGTCTGCGAATCTCCCCGTGCGCCCAGCCGCGGTCGCTATGATAAGAGGAACCACACTTAGCAAGACAAGGAAAAATAGTGACATCACGCCAGACGAAGCCATCGGAGAATTCCCGCTTCGAAGGTTCCAGGACCTCTGCGCTGCCGCTGACTCCTTCAGAAGATCGCCAGTGGGCAATGATGGCCCACTTCGGTGCCATCTTGGGTTGCGTTCCTTCGGCAATCGTCTTTGCCGTATTCCGGGACCGTGGCCCGTTCACTGCACAGGAATCGAAGGAAGCGTTCAATTTCACGTTCCCGCTGACCATTCTCGCCATCGTATTCAATGTGCTCATGGTCTTGCCGGTGATCGGTTGGCTTTTCGCAGTACTCGCCGTGGCCCTCTGGGTCTTCATGACGGTCTCGGGCGCCCTTGCTGCCATCCAGGCCAACAAGGGACGCCCTTACCGCTACCAATTCAATCTGCGGCTGATGAAGTAGCAGCGGTTTCCCAGTCTTAGAAATCGAGCAGTTCACGCACCACGAGGTCGGCCAGGAGCCGGCCTCGCTGCGTTAACACCAATGTGCCGGCGAACGCGGCCTTGGCATCAATCAGCTCGTCGGCGATCAAGCCGGCGACTTTCTTGCGTCCGGTTTCATCGAGCTCGCTAATCTTCATGCCCGAACCCAGCCGGGTCAACAGCATCGTGCGCTCAAGCTGCACGGCCTCGGCATCCGGGTATTCGCGGCCGTGGCCCGGGGAGATTCCAGCATCGATCCGTTGCTGATACGCGGCTGGATGCTTCACATTCCACCAGCGCAGCCCGCCAACATGGGAATGCGCGCCGGGGCCTGCGCCCCACCAGTCGCCGCCCTGCCAGTAAGCGATGTTGTGCTGGCAGGCATTCGCCGGGGTCTTCGCCCAGTTGCTGACCTCGTACCAGGAGAAACCGGCCGCGGCAAACATGTCGTCGGCCAACTGGTACTTTTCGGCATGGTCGTCATCATCGATGTTCGGTACCTCGCCACGGCGAATCTGGGCCGCCAGCTTGGTGCCTTCCTCGATGATCAGCGCATACGCCGAAATGTGATCAGGTTCGTAGCTCAACGCGGCTTCGATGCTGGTGCGCCAGTCTGCCAGGCTCTCCCCCGGAGTGCCATAAATCAGATCGACACTGACATCCAGGCCGGCCTCGCGCGCCCACGCAACGGCTTGCGGAACGCGCTTCGGATCATGGGTGCGCTCAAGCACCTTGAGCACGTGGGGCACCGCGGACTGCATGCCGAAGGACACGCGGGTGAACCCGCCGTCGGCCAGCTCCTGCAGGCTTTCGCGGGTCACCGAGTCCGGGTTGGCCTCCGTGGTGATTTCCGCGCCCGGCTTCAGGCCGAAGTCGTCGCGGATCCGGCCGAGCACCGCGACCAGGTCTCCGGCGGGCAGCAGCGTGGGAGTTCCGCCGCCGAAGAAGACGGTTTCAATTTCGCGGTGCGGTTGGCCCGAACGGTCCATCACCTCGCGGGCGAAGCTGATTTCCTTGCTGACGGTGGCAGCGTAGGTTGCTTGGCTGGAACCGGAGCCCAGCTCCGTGGCGGTGTACGTGTTGAAATCGCAGTAGCCGCAACGGACGGTGCAGAACGGAATATGCACATAAAAGGACATGGTCCGCCCCTGTGCCTCATGCGCGCATGAGGCAGGGAGTAGACCATCGGCCGGAGCCGGATCGCCGTCAGGCAGTACTGAAGGCATCTACTTCTTTTTCGGCTCGTCGGTGGACAGTGCGGCAATGAAGGCTTCCTGCGGAACCTCCACGCGGCCGACCATCTTCATGCGCTTCTTGCCTTCCTTCTGCTTTTCCAGCAGCTTGCGCTTGCGGCTGATATCGCCGCCATAGCACTTGGCAAGAACGTCCTTGCGGATTGCGCGGATGTTCTCACGGGCAATGATGCGCGAACCGATCGCGGCCTGGATTGGAACTTCGAACTGCTGGCGAGGAATCAGCTCACGCAGCTTCGAGGTCATCATGGTCCCGTAGTTGTAGGCCTTGTCGCGGTGCGTAATGGCGCTGAAAGCATCCACCTGCTCGCCCTGGAGCAGGATGTCGACCTTGACCAGATCTGCCACCTGCTCGCCGTCGGCCTTCCAGTCCAGCGAAGCATAGCCGCGGGTCTTGGACTTGAGGTGGTCGAAGAAGTCGAACACGATCTCAGCCAGCGGAAGGTGGTAGCGCATTTCGACACGGTCCTCGGAGAGGTAGTCCATGCCGCGCATGGTGCCGCGGCGGGTCTGGCACAGTTCCATGACCGAGCCGATGAATTCGCTTGGCGCCAGGATGGTGGCGGCAACCATTGGCTCGTGGACTTCCAGGATCTTGCCATCCGGGAATTCCGAGGGGTTGGTCACCGTAATCATCTGCTTGTCTTCGCCCATGACCTCGTACACCACGTTCGGCGCCGTGGAAATCAGGTCCAGATTGAATTCGGATTCCAGTCGCTGGCGGGTGATTTCCAGGTGCAGCAGGCCCAGGAAGCCCACGCGGAAGCCGAAGCCCAGGGCCACGGAGGTTTCCGGTTCGTAGGTCAGCGCAGCATCGTTGAGCTGCAGCTTATCCAGCGCATCACGCAGTACCGGGTAGTCGGTGCCGTCCATCGGGTACAGGCCGGAGAAGACCATTGGCTTGGCCTCTTCGTACCCGCCCAGGGACTCGGTGGCCGGCTTGTGGAAGTTGGTGACGGTATCGCCGACCTTGGACTGGCGCACGTCCTTGACACCGGTGATCAGGTAGCCCACTTCGCCAACGCCCAGGCCCTTGGTGGGCTCGGGGTTCGGCGAGGATACGCCGATTTCCAGCAGTTCGTGGGTGGTGCCGGTGGACATCATCTGGATCTTCTCGCGAGGAGACAGATTGCCATCGACAACTCGAACGTAGGTCACCACGCCACGGTAGGTGTCGTATACGGAGTCGAAGATCATTGCGCGAGCCGGAGCCTTGGCATCGCCGACAGGCGGCGGGAGCTGCTTGATGACCTCATCGAGCAGTGCTTCAACGCCTTCACCGGTCTTGCCCGAAACCTTCAGCACGTCTTCTGGCTCGCAACCGATCAGGTTGGCCAGCTCGGCAGCGTACTTTTCCGGCTGCGCGTTGGGCAGGTCGATCTTATTGAGCACAGGGATGATCGTCAGATCGCCCTCGATAGCCAAATAGAGGTTGGCCAGGGTCTGCGCCTCGATGCCCTGGGCGGCGTCAACTAGCAGGATCGCGCCTTCGCAGGCTGCCAGCGAACGCGAGACTTCGTAGGTGAAGTCGACGTGCCCGGGGGTATCGATCATGTTCAGTGCATAGGGGGTGCCATCTTCGGCTCCCCACGGCATGCGCACAGCCTGGGACTTGATGGTGATGCCGCGTTCGCGCTCGATGTCCATGCGGTCGAGGTACTGTGCCTTCATGTCGCGGGCAGCGACAACGCCGGTCAGTTGCAACATCCGGTCGGCCAGGGTCGACTTACCGTGGTCGATATGGGCAATGATGCAGAAGTTACGGATGAGCGACGGATCGGTCGCGGCAGGCACCGGAGCGGTGCGGGCCAATGGAGACACCTAAACAGACCTCACTAGCTGACTAAAAGACATAGTTGGATTAGCTTCCATTCTGTCATGATTTCCGCGTCTTCTCATATTTCGACAGCCTGAAACTGATAGTTTGTCGTCCATGGCACTGAATCCAGAGAAGATATTTAGCATCGTCATGCGCGCGCTGAAGGAAATCAGCAAGGTCCGCGCAAATTCGGCAAGCAAGCGCCCGGCCAGCAACCGCGGGGCCAGCGGGTCCCCGAGCACTGCCGGAAGCCGCTCTCGTGCCAACTCCATGCAGGATTCTCCAGCGGGTGCCGGCTACCCGGGTGATTACCGTGGGAAGATTCACTACGAGTACAACCCGGCGAAGGACGGCAACGCCGATCCGGGAGAAATTGTCTGGACTTGGGTTCCCTATGAAGAGGATTATTCGCAGGGCAAGGATCGCCCGGTGCTGATCGTCGGCCGTGATAGTGGCTGGCTGCTGGGGTTGATGCTCACCAGCAGGGACAAGAACAACACGGATCACCGCGACCGCAACTACATGGACATCGGTACCGGGGACTGGGACCGCGAGCGGCGTCCGAGCGAGGTCAAGCTCGATCGCATTATCCGAGTCGGCGAGCAAGCCGTCCGCCGCGAAGGCGCCATCCTGGATCGCGAACGCTTCTCAAATGTGGTGAACGCCCTAAACGAACGCGCATAAGCACTCGTTGTCAGGCTCCCTATCTGATAAAGTTAATCTTTGTGTGTTGCGCAGGTTGGGCAACACGCCCCCTTCGGGTCGCCATAGGTGCCCCACACCGCTCAGTCGATGGCCTGAAGGATGAACCCTCTACCGACCGTATAAAACGATAAACGAGAGAGTTTATTAAAGTGGCTAACATCAAGTCCCAGAAGAAGCGTATCCTGACCAACGAGAAGGCACGTCTGCGTAACGTAGCTGTCCGTTCCGAGGTCAAGACCGTGATCCGTAACGTCAACGAGGCAGTAGTCTCCGGTGACAAGGAAAAGGCAACCGAGGCACTGCGCCTGGCTGGCAAGAAGATCGACAAGGCTGTAAGCAAGGGTGTTCTGCACAAGAACAACGCTGCTAACCGCAAGTCGGCTATCGCCAAGAAGGTTAACGCCCTCTAAGCCGAGCTTAGACTTCATCAACTCCCCCGCACTCATCGAGTGCGGGGGTTTTGTTTTGCCCGGAACTGCTCATCGAAGCTTCCAGGCAGGCACGCGCTGATGGCTAGCCTTAATTAAAGAGCAGTGGGAGCGCGCACGAGTGCATCGTGCCCGCCCCCACCTGGAACCTCAGCGGCTAGCGTCCCGGAGCCTTGCCTGCAATGAACATGATGGCGTGTTCCAGCGCGTAGCCCGGTGAACGGCTGCCGCCCTTGACCATGCGGTCGGTATTCGCTATTTCTTCGACGCACAGGGCAAGATCGCTGCGTTTCCAGCCGCGAGCCTGCTGCTGCGCCTGCTGAACTTGCCACGGCGCCATCCCCAACTCGGATGCCAATGAAGCTGCGGGTTCATTCACGCCGGCGACCTTGGCGATCTGGCGGACTTTCATCGCCAAGGTGGCCACAATGGGAATCGGGTCGGTTCCAGTACCCAGCGCATGGCGCAAAGTGCGAAGCGCCATCTGGGCGTTGCCGGAAATTGCGGCATCGGCCACCTTGAACGCAGTTGCTTCAACCCGGCCGCCGTAGTACCTGTCGACCGTATCCTGGTCAATGGTTCCCGTGGTGTCGGCAATCAGCTGGGAGCAGCTCGATCCAAGCTCTGCCAGCGAGTTGCCTACCGCCGCTACGAGGGCTTTGACCGCGTCATTGGTAATCCGGCGCTTGGCGGCTTTGAATTCGGACTGGACGAAGTCGATCTTCTCGGAGTCCTTTTTCACCGGTTGGCAATTGACGATCAGGGCACCGGCAGCTTTGATTGCGTCAATCAGCTTCTTGCCGCGCGTACCACCCGAGTAATGCATGATGAGCACATTCTCGGGAGCCTGGTCTTTCAGGTAGGCCAGGGCGTCCTTGAGGAAGTACTCGTTCATGTGGGCCAGTTCGTGGACCTCGACCAGATTGGCGCTGGAAAACAGCGAAGAGCTGGTGGCCATGAGCAGCTCTCCTGGCTCGTACTTTGCCGCGTCAAGACGCGTGTGCTGGATATCGTCCCGCTGGGATGCCTGGGAACGCAGCAATTCGAAGGCGCGCGAAGCGAGGTAATCCTCTGAACCGGTCAACAGGATCAGTGGTTGCGGGCGCAGTTCCCGCCATGAGATACCCGGATTTGCTTGGGCGCGTGCCATCGAACTCCTTAGTGCATCGGTCGATATAACGATCCTACCGAACTGGCGTACCCAGGGCGGTACCCAGAACGCCCTGGCTGGTAAATGTGAGCAGTACGGTACCCGATTGGTCGGTGCGAATCACCGTCGCGCCGACCTGCTGCGCCATCTCCAGGGTTTCGGGGTGCGGATGGCCATAGGAATTATCCTTCCCGGCGGAGACCAGCAGGATCTGCGGACGGATCTGCTCGATGATTTCGGTTCCGCCGTTGCGTGCCCCATGGTGCGAGGCTTTCAGGATCGCTGCATGCCCTTGCGGATGCAGGCGCAGCAGGCGATCCATGGCTTCGGTTTCCATGTCCCCGGCCGTGAAGAGATCGATGGTCCCGGACCCGGTGGAAAAGCTGAACCGGATGACCAGCGACGTATCGTTCGGTTCGGCGTATTTCGCGAAGCGCGCCTCGGGGCCCACGACTTCGAAGCCCACCTCCCCTGCAGCCTGCCGCGTACCGGGCTCCAAGGCACGCGCACCTGGCCATAGTTCAAGGTCGAACCCGGTCGAGACCAGGCGTTCACCAATCTTTACGTGCGAATTCTCCAGCTCGCCCACGGCCCCGAAATGGTCGCTGTGGGTGTGCGTGATGAAGACCTTGCTCAAGTTGCTGATGCCCAGCCGCTCCAGGCACAGCAGCAACCCGCTCTCCGGTGGTCCGGTATCGATCAGCCAGCCCTCTGAATCCCCCAGATTGATGACGAAGGCGTCGCCCTGGCCCACATCGCACATGGCAATGCTCCACTGCGGGGCAAGATCTTCCCGGTAGAACAGCGTCGCAGGCAGAACGAGCGCTACGGCGAATACCATGATCGCTCCCAGCACGCTTAGGGACACCTGCCTGACCCGGAGCCTCTCGGTTTCCCGGCCCAGCACCAGCAGGGTGCACAGCACCAGGGAGAGCATCACTGCCAAGACGATTCCGGGTAGGCCCTCGGGCCACGGCCGGGCGGCACCGGGGAGCCCGGAAACGAAATGGGCCACCTGGCCAATGGCTTCTGCCGGCAGCCCCGGAACCCAGATCAGCACCGATTCCAGCGCTGGCCACGGCGTGCACAGCATCAGGCAGGCCATGCCGAGCGCAGTAATCAAAGGCAGCAACGGCGCGACCACGAGGTTCGCGGGCAGCGAGTACAGGCTGAAATCCGAATTCAACGCGATGACCACCGGCAGGCAGGTGAACTGCGCCGCGCAGCAAATGGCCGTCAGCTGCGCGAACCAGGCCGGGAATATGTGGAGAAGGATTTCGGTCAGGGCCGGGGCGAGCATGATGATTCCCAGGGTCGCCAGCATCGACAGGGCGAAGGCCGGTTCGGCACCCAGCGAGCGATCGATGGCCAGCAAGGCTGTTCCGCTCAGGCACAGTATTCCCAGGGAGCCTTGGCCACGGCCCAGCAGCACCGAGATGACCGCAATGCTGCCCATCAGGCTGGCGCGCAGGACACTGGGATCCGGCCCGGCAAACCAGGCGAAGAGCCCGACCACGCCAATCATCAAGATCGCGCTGGGTGCCCGTGGCACCGAAAACAGCCGGAACAGCACCAGCACAATGGCCCCGATCAGGGCAATGTTCGATCCGCTCACCGCTGTCAGGTGGCTCAACCCGCTGGATCTCATCGCCTCGCTCAACGCTTCGTCCTGTCCGGAACGATCGCCATAGAGCATGCCAGGCAGCAGTGCCTGGGCATTGTCCGGCAGGCCGCGCAGGCCCTGGGTGAACCGTTCCTTGAGGTAATCCGCGGCGGTAGGCTCAACCCAGGAGCTCACCTGCGGTTCACTGGCGGCATGCGCCCACCAATCGAAGGCGCCGGCAGCTGCTGCTTCCAAGTCGAGGATGGTCTCGAACTCGCCCGCAGTGGCCGGCACCCCGAAATCAATGGTGAGGAAGACCGGCACCCGGCATGGCACCCATTGGCCGTTGGCCCAGTACCGCTGGATTTCCGCCCGGCCGGCGGCAGCCCCCTGGCCTTGGGCGGTAGCCGGGTCCTCGAAGCGGACCACGGCGCGGCGCTGTTGCTCGCCGGCGCCCGGCAGCTGGCACTGGGGGTCGGTGAAGGCCAGGCTGCTGACGGCCACCACCCCCAGGAGCAGGATAATGGGACCGGTAAACCATGGCGCCGCGTAGGCGCGGTCGTGCCGGGGCCGCAATAGCAGGAACAGCAGGATAGCCATCAGCGCGGAAAGTACCCAGAGCAACCAGACTGGGAGGGTGAAGTAGGCGGCGGTCCACGCGCCGCCCAGCAGCCACAGGCCGCGGAAATCGGTGTTCACGGGATCACCAGTTCGCTCAGCTGGCCCAGCAGCGCCGGACCGATGCCCGGTACCGCATCCAGCTCTTCCACGGAGCTGAACGGGCCGTTCTCGGTGCGGAAGTCGATGATCCGGGCTGCCAATGCCGGACCGATCCCCGGAAGCTCCTGCAGGGTCTGGGAATCGGCACTGTTGAGCGAAATCTTCCCGCCCGCCGTCGCGCTCGGTGCCGCGGCTAGTTCCGTGGCCGTTTCGGCGCCCGGAAGGACCACCTGCTGGCCGTCGACCAGTTTGGCCGCCAGGTTCACCATCTGCGCACGTGCGCCTTTGGCCAGCCCGCCGGCGGCGTCCACCGCGTCGGCAATCCGCGAATCCACGGGCAGCTGGTAGACGCCGGGCTTCTTCACCGCGCCGACCACGTGGACCGTGACCTCGGGTGCGGCCGGGCTCGGGGACTGGTGGTCCGCCGGCGCCGAAGCGGACGGGTCCGATACCAGCGGAACTGTTTCAAGCTCCTGGGCGACCGGCGGTGGCGCGAGCAGGATGGAGATCGCAATCCAGGCGAGCACCACGATGACCAGCACCAGCACGGCCACGCGCGAGATCGCGAATCTCAGGCGACCGGGACGTGGCGCGTATTTGTTGAAAAAGTCGTGGCGGCCCATGGGCCACAGTCTGGGCTATGGCGCCGGCGGCCGATCCAGGATGGACTCCGACTGTGGATAGCTGGGGGCGACGCACACGGCGATCACGCCCAGGCCGGTATGCGCGGCCAGCACCGCCGGAAGGGACTCGACCACGACCGGCATGGCGCTGAACGGTGCCAGTTCGGTGGCGATTTCCTCGGCCAGTTCCTCGGCGCCGAAATGCATCACCCCCAGCCGCACCTCGCCACTGGCGTCGCGGGCGTCGCGCAAGGCCAGGGCGACCAGCCGTGCGGTGGCGCGCGCGAAGGAGCGGGGCTTTTCCAGGGCGACGATCGAGCCCTCGGCAATCCCGAGGATCGGCTTGAAATTCAGCAAGCTGCCGACCACGGAGGACAGCGCGCTGATCCGGCCGCCGCGGCGCAGCTGCTCAAGGCTTGGCACCGCGAAGTACACGGTGTTGGCGGTGGCCGTGCCGGCGATCTGCTCGAGCATTTCCAGCGGGGCGCCGGCGGCGCGGGCAGCCAGCACATCGGCCACGGCAAATCCCTGGGGCAGGCACACGGTGCGCGAATCGACCACGGTGATTGGTGCGTCAAAGCTGCGGGCCGCCAAGCGGGCCGCCTCCACGGTGCCCGACAGCGCCCCGGACATGTGGATCGAGATGATCGACTCGCAGCCGGCGTCGAGCAGCTGCCGGTAGGCGCGTTCGAACTCGCCTGGCGCCGGGCGCGAGGTTTTCACCGCCTTGCCCATGGCCAGGCCCATCATCAGCGCCTGCAGGTCTTCGCCGTGCACATGGTTGTCCACGATGATCGGGATCGGCACTTCGATGAAGTCCGGATGCGGCCCGAAATGCCCGGGCAGGCAGGACGCCGAATCGGAGACGACCCCGATCCGGGTACGCGAAAGCCCGCGCGGGGCCAGCCACTTGGGCAGCCAGCCCGCGCGCGAGCTTTTCTGGCGTTCAGTCATGAGCCGAGCTTACGGGGCGGGAACCACGTTCACGAGCTTCGGCGCACGCACGATGACCTTCAGCGGCTCCTTGCCATCGAGCATCCGGATCACCGACTCGTGGGCCAGGGCCTGGGCGCGCAGCTGCTCCTCGGTGATGTCCACCGGAACCTCCAGGCGGGCACGGACCTTGCCCTTGATCTGCACCACCGCGGTGATGGTGTCATCGACCAGCAGCGACTCGTCCACTTCAGGCCAGGCGCTGGTGACCACGGAGGGCGCATAGCCCAGCGCTTCCCACATGTCCTCTGCGGTGTACGGGGCGAACATGCTCAGCAGCTGGGCGGTCACCGTGGCGGCCTCGCGCACTGCCGGGTCCGCTGCCCCGGCACCGGAGTCGATGGTCTTGCGGGTCGCGTTGACCAGCTCCATGGTCTTGGCGATGACCACGTTGAACTTGCCCGAATCCAGCAGCGCGGCGGATTCATGCACGGTGCGGTGGGTGACCTGGCGCAGCGCCTTGTCCCCTGCCGCGTAGTCCACGCCGGCCTCGCTGGTGGTGTCCTGGGCGATGCGCCAGGCGCGGGCCAGGAACTTCTGCGAACCCGATGGGGAGACATCGGCCCAGTCCACGTCGTCCTCCGGCGGGGAGGCGAAGACCATGGTCAGGCGTACCGCGTCGACGCCGAACTTGTCCAGCTGCTCGCCCAAATCCACGCCGTTGCCCAGCGACTTGCTCATCGCCTTGCCGCCGTTCAGGACCTGGCCCTGGTTCAGCAGCGCGGAGAACGGCTCGGTCGCGTCGATCAGGCCCAGGTCGTGGATGACCTTGGTGAAGAAGCGCGAGTACAGCAGGTGCAGGATCGCGTGCTCGACCCCGCCGACGTACTGGCCTACCGGCATCCAGTCGCGCACGGCCTTCGGGTCGAAAGGGCCCTGCGTGTACTGCGGGGAGACGAAGCGCAGGAAGTACCAGGAGGAATCCACGAAGGTGTCCATGGTGTCGGTGTCGCGCTTGGCGGCGCCGCCGCACTGCGGGCAGGCCACGTTGACCCATTCCTCGGCGGCGGCCAGCGGGGAGGTGCCCTTCGGGGCCAGTTGCTCGCCGCGCAGGTTATCGGGCAGGCGCACCGGCAGCTGGTCGTCGGGAACCGGGACCTCGCCGCAATCGGCGCAGTGGATGATCGGGATCGGGGTGCCCCAGAAGCGCTGGCGGGACAGCAACCAGTCGCGCAGGCGGAAGTTGATGGTGTGCTTGCCGGTGCCGGCAGCTTCCACGATCTCAATGGCCTTGGCGATCGCCTCGGTCTTCTCCAAACCGGACAGCTGCCCCGAATTGACCAGCTGGCCTTCGCCCGCGGTGGCGGTGCCGGTTTCGTTCGGGTCTTCCAGACCGGTTTCGACGACCACGCGTACTGGCAGGTCAAAGGCCTTGGCGAAGTCCAGGTCGCGCTGGTCGTGCGCAGGCACGGCCATGATGGCTCCGGTGCCGTAGTCGGCCAGCACGTAGTCCGCCGCCCAGACCGGCAGCTTCTCCCCGGAGAGCGGGTTGATCGCGTAGCGGCCGGTGAATACGCCGGTCTTCTCGCGTTCGCTGGACTGGCGCTCGATCTCGGACAGGGCCTTGACCTGCTCCTGGTATTCCTCCAAGGCGGCGCGGTGCTCATCGGTGACCAGTTCGCCAGCCAGCTGCGCGTCGGCGGCGACCACCATGAAGGTAGCACCGTACAGGGTGTCCGGGCGGGTGGTGAAGACCGGGATCTGCAGCGCAGGCTTGTCCTCGTGCGCTTCGATCCCGAAGGTGACCTCGGCGCCTTCGGAACGGCCGATCCAGTTCTTCTGCATCAGCAGCACGCGCTCAGGCCAATGGCCCTTGAGCTGCTCCATGTCCTCAAGCAGGCGGTCAGCGTATTCGGTGATCTTGAAGTACCACTGGTTCAGCGACTTCTTGGTCACCGCAGTGCCGCAACGCTCGCAAGCGCCATTGACGACCTGCTCGTTGGCCAGCACGGTCTGGTCCTTCGGGCACCAGTTCACCGGGTGGTCCTTGCGGTAGGCCAGGCCCTTCTCGTAGAACTTGTTGAACAGCCACTGGGTCCAGCGGTAGTACTCCGGATCCGAGGTGTGCAAGCGGCGATCCCAATCGGCGGAGATCGCGTAGCGCTTGAAGCTGGCGGCCTGGGTATCGATGTTCTTGTAGGTCCACTCGGCAGGGTGGGCATTGCGCTTGATCGCGGCATTCTCTGCGGGCAGGCCGAAGGAGTCCCAGCCGATCGGGTGCATCACGTCATAGCCGCGCAAGCGCCAGTAGCGCGCGACCACATCGCCCATGGCGAAGGCCTCGGCGTGGCCCATGTGCAGATCGCCCGATGGGTAGGGGAACATGTCCAGCACATAGCGGCGTTCGCGGCTGCCATCATCGGCGGGCTTGAACACCTGTAGTTCGTCCCACACCGGAAGCCACTTGGACTCGATGTCCTTGAAGTCGTAGGTCCTGGATTCGTTCGTCGATGATGTCACGCTGCTCTTCTCACACGCTTTGCGGAAAATTTCCGATAGGAAAAACTTGTTCTTGGTTCCAGACACAACAAAAGCCCCCAAATTTCCACTCGGGGGTACGGCCAACGGGCCGTGCTCAGGCTAGGTTGCGCTTCGGATTCATATCGCGATTCTATCGCATATCCCCTGCCCACGCGCGCATCGATGAAGCGCAAGATTGCACACAGCGGCAAACGCGGCGCCACCGCAGTTATCCACATCCCGCAGCTGCCCGCAGGGGCAGGAGCTTCCAGCGCCCGATCATGGAGCCATGAACGCGCCAGCCCTGATCGCCGCATTGCGCACCGCATGCCAGGCCCCGATGCACCTCGGACCGGCCTTGTCCGGTGCCATGGTGCTGCGCCTTGGCTACCTGTGCCTGGCCCTGTATGCCGCGCTGGGCAAGCTGGTGCGCGATGCGGGCGACCCGCGCCTGGTCCTGGCGCATCTGCAGCTCACCGAAAGGTTCGCCCAGCAAGTCCATTGCGAGCAACACGCCGGCGCACTGCATGCCGAGGCCACCGGCGCCCGGGCGCTGGCACTGGACAGCTACGCGGCCCTGCGTTTGCCTGCGGATGACCCCGACGCCATCAGCGACGGGCTCTTTGCCGGGGAACCGGACCTTGCCCCGGGGCGCTGCTGCTACAAGGACACCGCCCAGCTGCTGGCCGCATGGCTGGGCATCAGCTACTTCGAAGCCCAACGGCGCATTGCCGACGCGCACCTGCTCATTGGCCGGCGCACCCCCGATGGCGGCATCTGCGCGCCGCGTTTCAAGCATCTGGCCGAACTCTACGGGCAGGGCGCTGCCAACCGCCGGGCCATCGCTTCCGCCGCGCGGCGCCTTGAACGGCTCGAACCGCAGGACACCATCTTTGACGGCGTGCCCGTGCCGCTGCTGGCGCATGGCACCGATGGCCGCAGCCTGGACCAAGCCGCGGCCCACTCCCTGCGGGAGCTGGGCCCCGCCGCCGCGCAGAAGCAGATCAGCACCTCAATCAGGACCTACAAAGAACTGCACGGCAAGCAGCTGCCTCCCAAGCTCGGCATGTTCATCGGCCCGGTGAAAAACGGCGTGCATTTCTTCTCGCTGCGCACCGATGCCACCGATGCGCAGCTGGTTCATTCGGTGCTCACGCAGGCCGGCAACCCACGAACCAAGGCCGGCCGGGCCGATCGCGATCCCCAGCAGCAGCGCCCGGCGGGTTCGGGATCCAGCGCCAGCGGCGGCCCGCGAGAGGGCCAGGACTCCCAAGCGGACCAGGAGTCCACGGCAGGCCAGAACGCTGGCAACGGAAGTGGAGCCGCACCCGAGCCGCCGTCGTGGCTGCGCAGCGATCAGCCCATGCCGCCGTGGGCCGAAGAGGAACCAGAAGCTCACGATGGCCAGAACCCGGACGGCGGCCGCACCGCAAAGCAGGCAGAGGCCCAAGGCGAACCGCAAGACGGGGCGCAAGACGAGCCGCACCTGCAGGACTCCCCCGCCGGGCAGCCCGATGTGCATCGTCGCCGGCTCAACGCGTTCATGGCGCTGTTGCGCGCACCATTTGCTGGCGGCGATCGAAAAGTCGTCATCCCGAAGTTCGTGGTCTACCTGTGGCTCGCGGATCTGCAGAACCTGGCGGACGCGCACGGCATGACCGCAAATGGCATCGACATCCCGCCCGGAGAACTCCGGCAGCTGCTCGCCAGGGCGAACATCATCCCGATGGTCCTCGGCGGCAACAGCCAAGTGCTGGATATGGGGCGCAAGATGCGCTACCACAAAGGCCGGATCCGCGAAGCGATCATGGCCCGGGATCGCGGCTGCATCGTGCCCGACTGCACCGCGCCGCCGGATCATGTCGAAACCGACCACTACCAGAAGCCCTGGTCCGAAGGCGGCGAAACCAGTGTCTGGTCCGGGGCGGGAATGTGCACGTCCGATCACCACAAGCGCCATGCCGGACAGCTCGAGGTCGTCGATGTCGATGGGCTGCCGCACGTGGTCATGCCTGCACATGTCGATCCGGAGCAAAAGCCCCGCCGCAATACCTATTGGGACGCCCGGCAAGCCGGCGAGTCCCCCGCGCGCCGCAGACCCGCCGCGCAGGAAACCGCGCGTCCAGGCCAGGAGGACACCATTGAGGCCGCATCGGGCGATTGAGGCGATTGAGCTGCCCCGCGGGTTAAACCGGCAACGCCCGAACCACCCATCCGGGTGATTCGGGCGTTGCCGGTTGCGGCCGGCTCGGAACCGGCCAAGCCACGGTTGCGCTTAGGCCTTGGTATCTTCGTCGACCCAGTCGAAGGTGCGGGTGACAGCCTTTTTCCACAGGCGCAAGCTGCGCTCACGCGTAGCCTCATCCATGGTTGGCTCCCAGCGCTTGTCCTCGGCCCAATTGTCTTCCAGTTCGCCCAGGTCCTTCCAGAAGCCAACGGCCAGGCCAGCAGCGTAGGCTGCACCCAGTGCGGTGGTCTCGGTGACCTTCGGGCGAACCACTGGCACGCCGAGGATGTCAGCCTGGAACTGCATCAGGGCTTCGTTGGCCACCATGCCGCCGTCGACCTTCAGTTCGGTGAGCGGAACCTCTGCGTCGGCGTTGACCGCATCCAGGACTTCGCGAGTCTGGAATGCGGTGGACTCCAGGGCCGCACGGGCGATGTGGTTCTTGTTCGCATAGCGGGTCAAGCCCACGATCGCGCCACGGGCATCCGAGCGCCAATATGGTGCGAACAACCCGGAGAAGGCCGGAACGATGTACACGCCGCCGTTGTCCTCCACCTTGGCTGCCAGTTCCTCGATCTCCGGAGCGGTAGCGATCATGCCGATATTGTCGCGCAGCCACTGGATCAGCGACCCGGCCACGGCAATGGAACCTTCCAAGGCGTACACCGGTGCGTTCTCGCCCAGCTTGTAGGCCATGGTGGTCAGCAGGCCGTTGGTCGAATTCACGATCTCTGTGCCGGTGTTGAAGATCAGGAAGCAACCGGTGCCGTAGGTGTTCTTCGCGGTACCTGCGGTGAAGGCCGCCTGGCCGAAGGTCGCCGCCTGCTGGTCGCCCAGGATGCCTGCAACGGGCACCTCGCGCAGCAGCTGGTTGGTGTGCACGGAGCCGTAGACCTCCGAAGAAGAGCGGATCTGCGGCATCATCGAGCGCGGCACGCCGAAGTCAGCCAGGATCTTCTCGTCCCAGTCCAGGGTCTTGAGGTCCATGAACAGGGTACGTGATGCGTTGGTCACGTCGGTGACGTGCACGCCGCCGTCCACGCCGCCGGTCAGGTTCCACAGCACCCAGCTGTCGGTGGTGCCGAAGAGCAGGTCGCCTGCTTCGGCACGCTCCCGGGCACCTTCGACATTGTCCAGGATCCACTTGATCTTGGTGCCGGAGAAGTAGGTCGCCAGGGGCAGGCCAACGGTCTGCTTGTAGCGTTCCAGGCCGCCATCGGCTGCCAGTTCGTCGACGATGTCCTGGGTACGGGTGTCCTGCCAGACGATCGCGTTGTAGACGGCTTCGCCGGTGTTCTTATCCCACACCACCGCGGTTTCACGCTGGTTGGTGATGCCGACGACCTCGATGTCGTGGCGGGTCAGGTTGGCCTTGGACAGGGCCTGGCCAATCACTTCGCGCACGTTGCTCCAGATTTCGGCTGGATCGTGCTCGACCCATCCGGCAGCCGGGAAGATCTGCTCGTGTTCCTTCTGGCCTACCGAATGCACCTCACCGGCGTGCGTGAAGACAATTGCGCGGGAGCTGGTCGTGCCTTGGTCAATGGCGATGACGAATTTTTCACTCATGATTCACTGCTCTCTTTCTAGAACATTGGCGCGGCGGCAAGTCCGCCAAGGATACCGCCGATGGCTGGACCAGCCAACGGAACCCACGAGTAGGACCAGTCGGAGGAGCCCTTGCCCTTGATCGGCAGGATGGCGTGGGCAATTCGTGGACCGAGGTCGCGGAACGGGTTGATGGCGTAGCCGGTGGCTCCACCCAGGGACAGGCCGATGGCAACAACCAGCAGGCCGACAGCCAGCGGGCCAAGCTCGTGAGGAGTGTGCCCCAGTCCGGCGATCACGAACACCAGGACGAAGGTGCCGAAGATTTCCGAGACCAGGTTCCAGCCGTAGGAGCGGATGGCCGGTCCGGTGGCGAAGACGCCCAGCTGCGTGCCCGCGTTCTGCGGATCATCCAGGTGCTTCTTGTACGACAGCCAGGTGCCCACGGCACCCAGGAAGGCGCCAATGAACTGCGCCGCGAAGTAGAGCAGCGTATTGGCCATGGTCTTGGCGACGCCGGGGGCGTACTCGGCAACGTCCGGGTTGACCAGCAGGCCCAGGGTGACTGCCGGGTTCAGGTGGGCTCCGGAGATCCCAGCTATCCAGACGCCGCAATAGACGCCCAGGCCCCAGCCGAAGCTGATGGCTACCCAGCCCGCGGCGCTGCCGAGAGTGCCTTTCAGGGCGACGTTCGCGCAGACGCCGCCGCCCATCAGCAGGAGAATGAAAGTGCCGGCTAATTCGGCGAGAAACACGTGAGTGGACAACGTTGACCTCTTAGTGGTTTCGAGTGCCAGCGGCGCCTTGCCGCCGGCCTGGATGCAGGTTAGACCAGGGTGACTCCGTGGGTTTCTGCGAGTACCGAGAGCGAATGGTCGATCTCGGCTTGGGTCTGGGACTGGTCCCAACCCATCGGCTCTGCAAGGCAATTAGCTGCCTCGATTACCAAATCCTTCGTGACCAGGCCGCGGAAGGCCAGGTTGGTGCGGCGGATGAAGACATCGATCAACCGGCCCACCTGCTCTTGGTTCGCCATGTAGGCCAACTCCTGGCAGGACAGCTCGTTGGTGTGCTCTAGCATGGTTTCGTTGCCGCCGATGATTTCCAGCAGGGCATCGGCTCCGGTGCCGTAGCGTTCGAGCAGCACGCGCAAGCGTTCGCGGCCGGCCTTGGACTCGCGCGCGGCATACCAAGCGGCGAGTTCGCCCTCGTTGGCCGGGAAGTTCTTTCCGCCACCGATGGCTACGCCGGCGGTGGACTTCACTTCACGGGCGCCGAGGAATTCCAGGGCCTTTCCGCCGAGGTTCTCGCTCAGTGCGCGGAAGGTGGTCCACTTGCCGCCGATCAGCGAGAGCATGGTGGTCGCGTCGGTCAGGCGGGTTTCCTTGATCTGGTAATCGCGGGATACGAAGCCTGGCGCGGTGTCGTCATGGCTGGGCAGGGGGCGCACGCCGGAGAACTTGTAGACGATCTGTTCCCTGGTGGCCTTGATGCCCGGGAAGACATGGTGGACCAGCTCGAAGAAGTAGTCGACTTCCTGGTCGGTGCATACCGCTGGCTCGTTCATGTCGTGCTCGAGGTCGGTGGTGCCGACCAGCACGCGGCCGAGCATCGGGTAGATGAGCACGATTCGGCCGTCTTCATGCTCGAAGAAGATTTCGCGGCCTCCGGTAGCGGCGAGCAGTTCCGGGTGATCCAGCACGATGTGCGAACCCTTGGTGCCGCCGGTCCACTTGGTATCGCGGCCCAGGTCCTTGTTGGTCAGATCCACCCACGCGCCGGTGGCGTTGATGATGACATCGGCGTCGAAGTCGAATTCTTCGCCGGAGAGCATATCGCGCAGCTTCGCGGTGCCGCCGTCGACGCCGGCCAGCTCAACGTAGTTGCTGGCGCGGGCCTCGTCGTTGGCGTTCAGGCCTTCACGCAGCACATCCAGGGTCAGCCGCTCGGGGTTGTGCACCGAGGCGTCGAAATAGGTGGCGGTGTACTTGACGTCATCGCGCAGTGCTGGCAGATCCTGGCGGGCAGCCTTGCCGGCCTTGAAGTTATGCCAAGGGGTGTTGCGTCCGCCGATCCCTGCGAACACGTCGTACATGATCAACCCGGCCTTGATCAACGCCGCCCCGCGTTCGGTTGGCTTGCCCGACTTGTGGGACAGGAAGCGCATCGGTGCGCTGAGGATGCCGGAGAAGGTGGAGAAGATGGGAATGGTGGTCTGCAGCGGCTTCACGTAGTGCGGAGCGATCTCCAGCAGCGAGTTGCGCTCCTGCACCGACTCGTGAACCAGGCGGAACTCGCCGTTCTCCAGATAGCGGATTCCGCCATGGATCATGTGCGAGCTGGCACCCGAAGCGCCCTGGCAGTAATCGCCGCGCTCGATCAGGGCTACATCAATCCCCTGCATGGCCAGGTAGCGGAAGGTCGCTACGCCGTTGATGCCACCGCCAACAACCAGAACCTGCGCCTGCGGACGTTCGCGCAGTTTGGCTAGCTGTTCCCGAATCACGATTTGTGCCCCTTATGTAAATATTGAATGAGTCTGAAGCTAGTCTTGTTACTGAACGGCAAAGCGGTCAAACAAAATGCACAAACGTGCAGAAGTGGTCTGAATCATGATGAAATCCTCGTCCGGGGGCACCTACAAGCGGGCAACGACTGGCACATCTGTGCACAGCACCCCCAAGGCGAAGGATGCGCTGCGCGCCGCCCAGCTGTATTACCTTCAGGATATGAAGATGGAAGTGATCGCCAAGGAGCTGGGCACCTCGCGGTCCACGGTCTCCCGGTTGCTCACCCACGCCAAGCGCACCGGCATGGTTTCGATCAGCATCTCCCCCAGCGCCAACATGTCGGCGCTGCTGGGAAACCAGCTCTCCGAGCACTACGGGATCAGCTTCAACGTCGTACCCACCGATGGCAACATGGATGACTCCGAGCTGCTGGCCCGGGTCTCTGCGCACGCGGCCTACCTGCTCGGCGGCATGGTTTCCTCCTCGATGACGGTGGGTGTTGCCTGGGGATCGACCATGCAGTCGGTGTCCACGGCGCTGGGCTCCCACCCGACCCATGACACGAAGATCGTGCAGCTCAATGGAGCGGCTAATCCGGTGACCAGCGGCGTGCGCTATGCCAGCGACATCCTCACGCGTTTCGGCCAAGCCTTCACCGCCCGCACCGAGCAGTTCCCGGTCCCGGCCTTCTTCGACCGGGCCTCCACCCGCGACGCAATGTGGGAGGAAACATCGATCCGCCGGGTACTGCAGGTGCAGAAGGAGATGAGTCTCGCGGTATTCTCCCTGGGCTCGGCCGGCTCCGCCGTGGCTTCGCAGGTCTACCGCGGCGGCTACCTGACCAAGGCGGAAACCCAAGAGCTCAACGAGATCGGCGTGGTCGGCGACGTGGCCACGGTGTTCTTCGACAAGGACGGGAACAGCTCGAACATTTCGCTTAATGCCCGCTCCACCGGCCCGAACCTCGATGCCCTTCGCAAGGTGCCGACCCGTTTCTGCGTGGTCGCCGGCCGCGGCAAGCTCCAGGCCGTGCGTGGTGCGCTCAAAGGCGGGCTGATCACCGATCTGGTGATCGACGAGGGCACCGCCCTGGCGCTGCTGGACGGGTAGGGTTAAAGCCATGGCCCCACGACAGCAGCTAGTGACCACCCATCATTTGAACGGTGCAGAAATCCGGGTCTACACCCACCCGGCCCAGCAGCCCTCCCGCGGGGTGATCTACGCCGTGCATGGTTTCCGCGGAGACCACCACGGGCTGGCGCGCATCGTCTCGCACCTGGAGCACTACACGGTGATCGTTCCCGATCTTCCCGGCTTTGGCACTTCGACCTCGATGGCGGATCTGCCCCATGACGTCGAGGGGTACGCTGCGGTGCTCAATCAGCTGGCCGAAGAGCTGCAACTGGAATCCTCCGTGCACCTGCTGGGGCATTCCTTCGGCTCGATCGTGGCCGCCAAGCTGGCCACCGTCCGCGGCTTTGCCTCGCTGGTATTGCTCAACCCGATCTCCGAGCCGGCGTTGGAGTCCGACCAGGCGCTGCTGGCCAAGCTCACCAGCGGCTACTACGAGGTGTGCGCCAAGCTTCCGGCCCGCATCGGCGAACCGCTGCTGCGTTCCAAGCTGTTCAGCGATGCCATGAGCCTGGTGATGACCAAGAGCAGGGACCCGGAAATCCGCCGCTACGTGCGCGAGCAGCACCGCGCCTACTTCGGCGGCTTCCACTCGCGGGCCACCTTGGCCCAGTCGTACCGCGCCTCGGTCAGCGCAACGGTCGGGGACTACTCCCCTGCGCTCGGCTTGCCGACGCTGATGGTCGGCGGCCTGCAAGACGAACTGGGCACCGCGCAGACGCAGGAGGCGCTGCGGGCCAGCTTCGCCAACGCCCAACTGGTCATGCTCGAGAACGTCGGGCATCTGATCCACTACGAGAAGGCTCCCGAAACCGCCGCCGCCATCGATGGCTTCCTGCAGCTGCTGGCAACCGGCCAGGCCGAGGATCCCGCGGCGGGCTCCTAGAGCGCGTCGTCCGGGTCGATAGCGATATTCACGACCGGGTCCTTGGCCGCGGACATGCTCGCGCGCAGCTGGCGCAGGGCCATGGTCACCGCCGGCCCGTCGGAGTAGGAGAAGAAGAGCACGTAGCGGTGCTGGGCCGGGGGCCCGTCTATCACCGTCGGGCCGTGGATTTGCACGCACTGCCGGGTCTGCGGATCCAGGTTCGCGACCAGCCGTTCGGCGCCCAGGCCCGAAATCACTGCGCTGCGCACTGCCGGAGGCAACCCCACCTCGCGGCGCTCGGCCAATTCGCGTTCGGCAAAGCTCGCCGGGTCATAGCGCACCAGCGCGGCCCCGGCGGGGCTCGGATTGCCGGTGAGCACCACTACCCCGTCGGCACGCGCCATGGAAGCAGCGGTGAACCAGCGGGAGATGACTTCTTCGGGGTTGCGCAGCGAATCGTGGGCCATCATCTTGTCGGCATCGAGCAGCAGAACCGCGGCGTAGCCGGATTCGGCAAATGGTTCGACCCCTGGCGTAGCGACCACCAGCGCCGGTTTGCCGGGAATCTTGTCCACGGGTTTTGCTCCGGTGGAAGAAATAACGCTGACCTTGGGGAAGGCCAGCCCGAGTTCTTCGGCGGTGCGGTCGGCGCCGATGCTGGCGGCCCGGATCCTCGGTGAGGCGCAGTGCACGCACCGGTAGTCGTGGTACTGCTCGCCGCACCAGCGGCAAGCCACATGCGAGCCTTTGCCGGCGATGTGCAGCGGGCCTTGGCAGGCAGTGCAGCGCGCCGGGGTCCGGCAGTCCTGGCAGGCCAGCGCCGGCATGAACCCGGTGCGCGCCACTTGCACCAGCACCGGGCCGGATTCCAGGGCCTTGGTAGCTTCCCGCCAGGCCAGCGAAGGGATGCGCGCCCGGGCGAGCACCGGGTCGCGCTCGAGCTCGAAATCGTTTGTGGTGGCCACAATGCGGGCGGTTTGCGCACGCAACAGGTCGCGGGGAACCTTCAGTTCGGTGGCCCAGCCGGTCGCCACCAGGCGCTGGGCTTCGACCGAGCGCGATGGCGATGCGATCAGCAGGGAGATGCCTGCCTGCTGGCTGCGCAGCAACGCCACCTCGCGGCTGTGCTGGTAGGGTGCGCGCTGTTCGCGGTGCGATTGGTCCGCGTCCTGCCACACGATCATCAGTTCCAGCCCGGGCACGTGGCATAGCGCCGCCGAACGGGTGCCGATGACGATCTGCACATGCCCTCCGATGGCACGCAGGAAGTTGCGGTAGCGCGGAGTCGGCCCGTCGTCGGCCTGCAGCCGCGCATAGGATTCGGCGCCGAAGTGCTCATCGAGATAGCCACCCAGCAGCCGCAGGTCGCGCGCGTCGGGCACGATCAGCAGCACGCGCTTGCCGCGCTCAAGCACCGGACGGGCCGCATCCATCAAGAAACCTGGCCAGGCACCGTGGAAATTCGGCACCCAGGTGGCAACGGCGCGCAGGGTTTCGCCGCTTCCCCAGGCGTCAAGCGCTTGGGCGCCGTGCTCGTAGCGGGAGAGCTGGTTCGGGGCGTCGGGCAGCAACGGCGCGACGGTGGCCAATTCCTCTTTTTCGACCTTGGCCGCGCGGGCGGGCACCGCAAGACGCACCACATCCCACAGGGTTCCGGCATAGCGGGTCGCGATCTCCTGCGCGGCGGCCACAATTTCCGGGTACAGCGCCACCTGGGTGCTGACCAGCTTGGCCAGCGGCCGCAGTTTCATCTCTGGGGCGTGGTCCTCGAGCACCGCGACGATGAATCCGGAGAGCAGCTGCGGCCCGAAGGGCACCTTCACGCGCACCCCCGCCACGGCATCCTGGGCCATCGAGGGAGGAATCTCGTAATCGAAGAAGCGGTCCAGGTGCGGGACGGAAGAATCAATCAGCACCCGGGCAACCCGCTTGAGGCGGGCCGGCTCGGGTGCTGAGATGAGGGCGTCTTGCTGCACGCTCAGGTCCTAGGCGTTGAACCAGCTGCGCAGGGCCTCGACGCGGTCCAGCTTCTCCCAGGTGAAGTCATTGTCCTCGCGGCCGAAGTGGCCGTGGGCAGCGGTCTTGCGGTAGATCGGGCGCTTCAAGTCCAGGTCTTCGATGATGCCCAGCGGGCGCAGGTCGAATACCTCGTTGATGGCCTTGGTGATCTTGGCCGGATCAACGGTTTCGGTGCCGAAGGTCTCCACATACAGGCCCACCGGACGGGCCACGCCGATCGCGTAGGCCACCTGGACCTCGGCACGGCGTGCCAGGCCGGCGGCGACCACGTTCTTGGCCACCCAGCGCATCGCGTAGGCAGCCGAGCGGTCGACCTTCGAAGGGTCCTTGCCCGAGAAGGCGCCTCCGCCGTGGCGGGCGAAGCCGCCGTAGGTGTCCACGATGATCTTGCGGCCGGTCAGCCCGGCATCGCCGACCGGGCCGCCGATGATGAACGGGCCCGATGGGTTCAGGATGATCTTGGTGTTCGAGATGTCCAGGCCCGAACGCTCCAGGATCGGGGTCACAACCTCTTCATGCAGGTCGGCCTTCAGGGTCGCCAGCTCGTATTCGGCGGCGTGCTGGCTGGAGACAACCACGGTGTCCACAGAGACCGGCTTGTCGCCGTCGTAGCCAATGGTGACCTGGGTCTTGCCATCCGGGCGCAGCAGCGGCATGCGGCCGTTCTTGCGGACCTGGGTCAGGCGCTCGGACAGGCGGTGCGCCAGGAAAATCGGGGTCGGCATCAGCGAGTCGGTCTCATCCGAGGCATAGCCGAACATCAGGCCCTGGTCGCCGGCACCCTGCATGTCGCGGGGATCCTTGGCCGTTCCTTCGCGCGACTCCAGCGAGTTGAAGACGCCGTCGTGGATCTCCTGGGACTGCTGGCCGATCGACACGGACACGCCGCAGCGCGCACCGTCGAAGCCGTTGGCCGAGGAGTCGTAGCCGATATCCAGGATGGTCTTGCGGACGATCTCCGGGATCTCCACGTAGCCATTGGTGGTCACCTCGCCGGCAACGTGCACCAGCCCGGTGGTGGTCAGGGTCTCGACGGCGACCTTCGAGTCCGGATCCTGCGCCAGCATGGCGTCGAGGATCGCGTCGGAAATCTGGTCGCAAATCTTGTCCGGGTGGCCCTCGGTCACGGATTCCGAGGTGAAAAGACGAAGTTCAGGGGTTGTTGAAGTCACCGTATAACTCTATCTGGTCTCTGGGACCGGTAAGCAGATCTGGTACGTTTCGTGAACAAGCACCGTATGGCGCCACTCACTTTGTTACATCTGCATGACTTTTTGTTGCATTCGAAATCTGTTCGATGACCACGCGGGCCACCTCGAGCTTGCTGCCCGAGGCCTGCACCGAGTCGGCGCCATCGGCGAAAAGAACCTGGATGCTATTGGTTTCCTGCCCGAAGGTCAGGGATGCGCCCACCTCGTTGACCACGAGCATTTCGCAGCCCTTGCGGTTCAGCTTGGCCTGGCCGTACTCCAGCACGGTCCCCTGCTCATCGCCGGTCTCGGCGGCAAAACCGACAATGAACGGCGGCAGTTGCGGATTCTGTCCGCGCGCGGCGACCAGCTCGGCGAGGATGTCCGGGTTGCGCACCAGTTCGATGACCGGAGCCGAATGCTCATCGCGCTTCTTGATCTTCGAGTTCTCGATTCTTGCCGGGCGGAAATCGGCGACCGCGGCATTCATGATCAGCACGTCTTGGCCCTCGGCGCAGTCGAAGACCGCCTCGCGCAGCTCCAGTGCGCTGGAGGCGTGCACCAGCCGCACGCCATGCGGCGCGGGCACTTCCAGATGGGTGGCGATCAGCGTGACCTCGGCACCGGCATCTCTGGCGGCCTGTGCCAGCGCGACACCCTGGCGGCCCGAGGAGCGGTTACCCAGGAAGCGCACCGGGTCCAGCGGTTCACGGGTGCCGCCGGCGGTGATCAGCACCTTGGCTCCGGCCAGCACCGGTTCGGCGAGCAGGTCCTGGATTGCGGCGAAAATTTCATCGGGTTCTGGAAGCCGGCCCGGTCCCGAGTCCTTGCCGGTCAGCCGCCCGGAAGCGGGTTCGATCACCCGCACGCCGCGATCCCGCAGGGTCTGCACATTCGCGGCAGTGGCCGGATGCTGCCACATTTCGGTGTGCATGGCCGGGGCCATCACTACCGGCGCCCGCGTGGCCAGCAGGGTTCCGGTGAGCAGGTCGTCAGCCAATCCCGCAGCGGCCTTGGCTAAGACGTCCGCGGTGGCCGGGACTACCATCACCAGATCGGCCTGCTGGCCCAGGCGCACGTGATTGACCGAATCCACCGCGTCGAACACGTTCGAGGTGACCGGATTTCCGGACAGGGCCTCCCAGGTGGCGTTGCCCACGAAGTTGGTGACGTTCCGGGTAGGGATCACGTCGACGTGGTGCCCGGCTTCGCGCAGCAAGCGCAGCAGGAGTACGGACTTGTAGGCGGCGATACCAGCGGAAACGCCTAGGACAATTCGCTTCACGAAGTACTTCCTCGAGGATTTGGTGCGGCAATGAGGTGGGTGCGGGAGAAAAAGGAGCTTAACGAAAAAGAAGGCGCCCGCTCAGGGGCGCCGACTTTTCGATTAGTCTTCGATGACCTCGGCTGCGGTTACCTTCAGCAGGTTATCGTCCAGCTCGCGCAAAGCGATGGTCAGCGGCTTCTCGTTCAGCTTGGTTTCCACCAGTGGGCCTACGTACTCGAACAGGCCTTCGTTCAGCTGCGCGTAGTAGGCGTTGATCTGGCGTGCACGCTTGGCCGAGTTCAGCACAATGGCGTACTTCGAGTCGTTGGTCTCAAGCAACGAGTCGATCGATGGGTTAATGATTCCCTCTGGGTTGGACACAGGACTCCCTATTTGTCGTTCTTTAGCCCCATGAGGGCTACAAGCTCTTCGGCGGCACGTGCGACATCGTCGTTGACGATGGTCACGTCGAATTCAGATTCCGCTGCAAGTTCTAGTTTAGCGGTTTCTAGGCGGCGCTGCTGTTCCTCGGCCGTTTCAGTGCCGCGTCCCACAAGGCGGCGCACCAATTCCTCCCATGATGGCGGTGCCAAGAAGACGAATTTTGCCTCGGGCATCGACTCCTTGACCTGGCGCGCACCTTGCAGATCGATTTCCAGCAGAACCTTCTTGCCATCTGCCACTGCATCTTCAACCGTCGATCGAATCGTGCCGTAGCTGTTCTGGCCATGGACAACAGCCCATTCCAGCATCTGGCCTTCCTCGACCAGGGATTGGAAGCGTTCGGGGCCCACGAAGAAGTAGTGGACTCCATCCTGCTCCCCTGGCCGGGCGTTGCGGGTCGTTGCGGACACCGAAAGCCAGACATCTGGATAGTTATCGCGGATGTAGGTAGAGACGGTGCCCTTGCCTACTGCCGTGGGGCCGGCTAGAACAGTTACCGACGCAGCGGTCATTGACTACACTTTCGTTTTTGGCGGGCTTTGCTTGAAGTGCTCGGTGATTGCGGTGCGCTGCTTGCGTCCCAGTCCGCGCAGACGGCGGGAAGGGGAAATGCCAAGTCGCTCCAGCAAATTTGCCGCGCGTACTTCACCTACGCCCGGTACCGATTCCAGAAGGTCCATGACACGCATGCGTCCCACGGCTTCATCTTCGTATACCAAGTCTAGTACCTCGGTGATGGAAATTTTGCCGGCACTGAACTCGGCCTTGATTTCTGCACGACGAGTGCGTGCGGCGAGTGCCTTGGCGCGGGCGCGGATACGATCTTCGTCAGAGAGTTCTCGCAGTACCATCGTTCAGCCATCCTTCAGTTGTAGTGGACTAAGGCTTATGTTGAGAAACATAGCGAGCTAACGCTGCTTTTGCAAGACTAAACGCGTTGTGGCTACTAGAAACTCTAATAGCCACAACGCGCCTATGTCACTTATTCGAATTTTTTGCTAGCGAGCTGCCAGCAATTCGTCCCTAACCCGCAGGGCTTTTTCCCTGAGAGCGGCCTTAGTCGGCCCCTCTTTGAGGATGTCCCTGCTGCTCGTGCCCAGTACCTGGCCGTAGCTTGAGGCGAATGACTTGGCAATATCCGCGGCCGTTGCACCCTGGGCGCCGAGCCCTGGTGTGAGCAGCGGAGCCTTGGAAGCTGCCAGATCGATTCCGAGCTTGGACGGTGCATCCCCGATGGTCGCACCAACAACCAGCCCGACATGTCCTAAATCTCCTGCGTATGCATTATCCGCAGTGACTTGGTCAATAATTGATTTAGCAACCGAGTTTTCCCCGCCTACGTGCTGTACCGATGGCCCCTCGGGGTTGGAAGTCAGTCCGAGAACGAACACTCCCCTGCCGGTTCCAGCAGCCAAATCCAATGCCGGACGCAGCGATTCATAACCCAGGTACGGGCTCAGAGTCACGGCATCAGCGGCCAGCGGAGAAGCATCATCGAGCCATGCGCTCGCGTACGCTGCCATGGTCGAACCGATATCCCCGCGCTTGGCGTCGGCCAGCGTGAGCAGTCCAGCGGACTTCGCAGCACTCAAGGTTTCTTCCAATGCGGCAAATCCCTTGGACCCGAAACGCTCGTACAGAGCCACCTGGGGCTTGAGGATTGCCGCCGCACCGGCCATCGCTTCCACGACGGTCAGTGAGAAAGATCGCACGCCCTCGGCCGTATTTTCCAGCCCCCAGGCTTCCAGCAGCGCCGGGTGGGGATCAATCCCCACGCACAGCGGGCCGGAAGCCTGCATGGCTGAACGAAGCCGCTGACCGAATGGGGTCGGCTCAGGCATTGCGCGCTGCGTTCAGGTTGGCGTCGTGCACCTGCAAGCTGGTGACATCCCACTCGTACTCGCGCAGGGCATCGATCGCCTGGACCGAAGCGTTGAACTCCGCCACGGTGGTGATGACCGGGGTGCCGACAGACGTCGCGGCGGCGCGGATCTCGTAGCCATCGCCACGTGCATCCGAGCCCGACGGGGTGTTCAGGATCAGGCCGATCTGGCCGGCTACGATCAAATCGACAATGGACTCCCCGCCTTCGTGCAGCTTGCCGACCACCTGGGTCGGGATGCCGTTGCGGCGCAGCACTTCTGCGGTGCCGCCGGTGGAGATGATCTCGAAGCCCTGGTCAGCAAGGTGCTTGACCGGCAGGACGATCGAGCGCTTGTCGCGGTTGGTGACCGAGACGAAGACCTTGCCGCCGGTTGGCAGCGGGTTGTTCGCTGCGGCCTGCGACTTGGCGAAAGCGGTGTCGAAGTACTTGTCGATGCCCATGACTTCGCCGGTGGAACGCATTTCGGGGCCGAGCAGCGAGTCGACGACCTTGCCCTCCGGGGTGCGGAAGCGGGCGAACGGCATAACTGCTTCCTTGACGGCGATCGCCGCCGATTCCGGCAGGTGCGCGCCATCGCCGGATGCTGGCAGGTAGCTGCCGCGCATTTCGGCCAGGGTACGGCCCACGCCGATCAGCGCGGCGACCTTGGACAGCTGCACGCCGGTAGCCTTCGAGGTGAATGGCACGGTGCGCGATGCACGCGGATTCGCTTCGATCACGTACAGGATGTCGCTGGCCAGGGCGAACTGGATGTTGATCAGGCCACGCACGCCCACGCCTTCGGCGATCGCACGGGTTGCCGCGGCAACGCGGTCGCGCACGTCGGCGCCCAGGGTGATCGGAGGCAGGGTGCAGGCCGAGTCCCCGGAGTGGATGCCGGCTTCCTCGATGTGCTCCATGATGCCGCCGACGTACAGGTCGGTGCCGTCGAACAGGGCGTCGACATCGATCTCGATGGCGTCTTCCAGGAAGCGGTCCACCAGTACCGGGTGGTCCACGGTGATTTCGGTCGCGTTGGTGATGTAGCGCTCGAGGTTGGCCTCGTCGTACACGATCTCCATGCCACGCCCGCCCAGCACGTAGGAAGGGCGAACCAGTACCGGGTAGCCGATGGAGTCGGCGATGGTCTTGGCATCGGCGAAGGACACCGCGGTGCCGTTCTTCGGCGCTACCAGCCCGGCGTTATCCAGTACCTGCTGGAAGGCGCCGCGGTGCTCGGCCAGGTCGATGGCCTCGGGCGAGGTGCCCAGGATCGGCACGCCGGCAGCCTTCAGCTCGGCGGCGAGCTTCAGCGGAGTCTGGCCGCCAAGCTGGACGAACACGCCCAGCACGCCGCCGGTTTCCTCTTCAGCGTGGATGACCTCCAGGACATCTTCCAAGGTCAGCGGCTCGAAGTAGAGGCGGTCGGAGATGTCGTAGTCGGTGGAGACGGTCTCGGGGTTGCAGTTGACCATGACGGTCTCGTAGCCCTCGGCGCGCAGCGCCATCACCGCGTGGACGCAGGAGTAGTCGAACTCGATGCCCTGGCCGATGCGGTTCGGGCCCGAGCCCAGGATGATGACCGACTTCTTCTCGTGGCGCTCCAGCTCGGTCTCTTCGTCGTACGAGGAGTACATGTACGGGGTGAAGGCCTCGAATTCGGCGGCGCAGGTGTCCACGGTCTTGTAGACCGGGCGCACGCCCAGGGCATGGCGGATGCCGCGGATGACCGATTCGGCCTTGCCGGTGAGCTGGGCGAGCTGGACATCGGAGAAGCCGTGGCGCTTGGCCTCGCGCAGCACGTGCTCCGGCAGGTGCTTGTTCGCGGCCACCAGCTGCGCGACCTCGTTGATCAGCTGCAGCTGGTCCAGGTACCAAGGGTCGATCGCAGTGGTCTCGAACAGCTTCTCGATGGACACGCCGGAGAACAGCAGGCGCTGGACCAGCGACAGGCGCTCGGTCGAGCCCTTGACGATCGAGGCCAGCACGGCCTCGTGCTCGGATTCCGGGATCGGCTCGAAGGACAGCTCGGAGCCCTTCTGCTCCAGGGAGCGCAGCGCCTTTTGCAGCGCTTCGGTGAAGTTGCGGCCCAGGGCCATCGCTTCGCCGACCGACTTCATGGTGGTGGTCAGGGTCTTGTCCGCTGCCGGGAACTTCTCGAAGGCGAAGCGCGGGACCTTCACGACCACGTAGTCCAGGGCCGGTTCGAAGGAAGCCGGGGTCTTCTGGGTGATGTCGTTCGGGATCTCATCCAGGGTGTAGCCCACGGCCAGCTTGGTGGCGATCTTCGCGATCGCGAAGCCGGTGGCCTTGGAGGCCAGTGCCGAGGAGCGCGAGACGCGCGGGTTCATCTCGATGACCACGACGCGGCCGGTGTCAGGCTCGATGGCGAACTGGATGTTGCAGCCGCCAGTGTCCACGCCGACTTCGCGGATGACCGCGATCGAGATGTCGCGCAGCTTCTGGTATTCGCGGTCGGTCAGGGTCATGGCCGGGGCCACGGTGATCGAGTCGCCGGTGTGCACGCCGACCGGATCGAAGTTCTCGATGGAGCAGACGACCACGACGTTGTCGTTCTTGTCGCGCATCATCTCCAGCTCGTATTCCTTCCAGCCCAGGATGGACTCCTCCAGGAGCACCTCGGTGGTTGGCGAGTACTGCAGGCCGGCGCCCGCGATGCGGCGCAGGTCCTCCGGGTTGTAGGCCATGCCCGAACCCAAGCCGCCCATGGTGAACGACGGGCGGACGACCACCGGGTAGTTCAGTTCCTCGACGGCGGCGAAGGCCTCGTCCAGGGTGTGCACGATGACCGAGCGGGCCGATTCGGCGCCGCAGCGCTCCACGACGCCCTTGAACTTCTCGCGGTCCTCGCCCAGCTCGATGGCTTCGATGTTCGCGCCGATCAGCTCGACGTCGTACTTCTCCAAGGCACCGGACTTGTCCAGGGCGATGGCGGTGTTCAGCGCGGTCTGCCCGCCCAGGGTCGGCAGGATCGCATCCGGGCGTTCCTTGGCAATGATCTTCTCGACGACCTCGGGGGTGATCGGCTCCACGTAGGTGGCGTCGGCGAATTCCGGGTCGGTCATGATGGTGGCCGGGTTGGAGTTGACCAGGATGACCCGCAGGCCTTCCTCCTTGAGCACACGCAGTGCCTGGGTGCCGGAGTAGTCGAACTCAGCGGCCTGGCCGATGACGATCGGACCCGAACCGATGACGAGAACTGATTTCAGATCGGTGCGCTTAGGCATTACTTGCTGTCCTTTTCTGCGGCGGAATCCAACGCGGTCATGAAGCGGTCAAAGAGGTAGGCGGCATCGTGGGGGCCGGATGCTGCCTCTGGGTGGTACTGCACGGAGAAGGCCGGGATGTCCAGGCAGCTCAGGCCTTCGACCACGTGGTCGTTCAGTGAATAGTGCGAGACTTCGACCTTGCCGAAGCGTTCGACCGGAGCGGTGACGGCGCCCTCGATGGGCGCGTCGACGGCGAAGCCGTGGTTCTGGCTGGTGATTTCCACGCGGCCGGTGGCCTTGTCCATCACCGGCTGGTTGATTCCGCGGTGGCCGAAGCGCAGCTTGTAGGTGTCGAAGCCCAGCGCGCGGCCCAGGATCTGGTTGCCGAAGCAGATGCCGAAGTACGGGATGCCGGCATCGAGCACCGAACGGACCAGTTCCACCTGGGCGGTGGCGGTGGCAGGGTCACCGGGGCCGTTGGAGAAGAACACGCCGTTAGCACCGGTGGCCTTGATATCTTCCAGGGTGGCGTTGTACGGCAGCACGTGCACGCGCAGGCCGCGCTCGGCCAGGCGGTGCGGGGTCATCGACTTCATGCCCAGGTCGATCGCGGCCACGGTGTGCTTGGCCTCGCCGTCGTAGCCGTGGTCCGCTGGCTCGACGATGTAGGCGGCGTCCACCGAAACCTCGGCGGAGATGTTGCGGCCGGCCATCGACGGCTGCGCCTTGACCAGGGCCACCAGCTCGGCGTCGGTCTTCGCGGCGTCATCGCCGGAGAAGATGCCGGACTTCATCGCGCCGGCGTCGCGCAGGTGGCGGGTCAGCGCGCGGGTGTCCACGCCCTGGATGCCCACGATGCCGTACTCGACCAGATCTGCATCAAGGGTGCGCTCGCTGCGCCAGTTGCTTGGCCGGCGGGCGGCGTCGCGCACCACGTAGCCGGCAGCCCACATGCGGGTGGATTCCGGATCTTGCGAGTTCACGCCGGTGTTGCCGATGTGCGGGAAGGTCTGCACGATGATCTGGTGCGCGTAGGACGGGTCAGTCAGGGTTTCCTGGTAGCCGGTCATGCCGGTGGTGAATACTGCTTCACCCAGGGTGGTGCCCACGGCGCCATAGCTGCGCCCGCGGAAGATGCGGCCATCTTCAAGTACCAACACGGCTGGTAGGTTGCTCAGGGAATTCACTTATTTGTCTCCTGCTCGGCTTACGTCGTTGTGCGACGCCAGCAACTGATAGATCTTTGGGGTGTCCTCGTGGTAGCGGGGACGGAATCCGGTGTCGAAGGTGAAGCCGTCCTTGTTCCAGGTGATGACGATCAGGCCGTTCTTCTCCACGACCTTGCCGATCATCCCGTTGCTGCGCTTCACGTCCTCGTAGTGCTCCCACGGGATGTGCACGTCGCGCGCTCCGGAACGGATCAGGTGCAGCCCTTCGCGTCCCAGTTCCAAGGTGGCGTTGGTGCGCACCCCGAGCTCATGGACCGCGATGCGCGCCAGCCAGTCGTCGAACCGGGTGGTGACCACGTACATGCCTGCGAAATGGTGCTCCACCTCATCGGCGAAGTCCTCGAAGGGCTCGGGAATCGCTGACTGCCGGGCCTTGAGGTTCCGCCAGCCGAAAAGGATCAGGCCCACGCCTGCGACGATCGCGACAATCGTCCAGATCAACGGGGTCAGGGCTCCCTCAGGCATTGGCCGTCCTCGGGGTAGCCAGCTGGCCATCGAGCACGGTGGCATGGCCGTGGAAGAAGGTGGCGCGCACCGATCCTGGCAGCTCCATGCCGGCGAACGGCGAGTTGCGCCCCTTGGTGGCCATGGCGGCCGGGTCGACGATCCAGCGGGCTGCCGGATCGACCAGCACCAGGTTGGCAGGCTCGCCGATGGCGATCGGTCGGCCCTGGTCGGCAACGCGGCCGATCTGCGCGGGCACCTGCGAGGTAATGCGGGCCACGCCCTCCCAGCCCATCAGCCCGGTGTCCACCAGCGTGTGCTGCACGATGGACAGAGCGGTCTCCAGGCCGGTCATGCCCATGGCGGCCGCTCCCCACTCGCAGTCCTTGGCCTCGGAGGGGTGCGGGGCGTGGTCGGTGCCGATCACGTCGATGGTGCCGTCGGCAACGCCCGCGCGCAGCGCCATCACGTCTTCTTCGCGGCGCAACGGCGGGTTGACCTTGAAGACCGGGTCGTAGGTGCGGACCTTCTCATCGGTGAGCAGCAGGTGGTGCGGGGTGACCTCCGCGGTGACCTGGATGCCGCGGGCCTTGGCCCAGCGGATGATCTCCACCGAGCCGGCCGTGGACACGTGGCACACGTGCAGGCGGGCGCCGACGTGCTCGGCCAAGAGCACATCGCGGGCGATGATCGATTCCTCGGCGACCGCTGGCCAGCCGGGCATGCCCAGGATGGCGGAGACTTCGCCCTCGTTCATCTGGGCGCCTTCGGTCAGGCGCGGTTCCTGGGCGTGCTGGGCGATGACCCCGTCGAAGGCCTTCACGTATTCCAGGGCGCGGCGCATCAGCAGCGGGTCCCAGACGCAGATGCCGTCATCGGAGAACATCTTCACCTGGGCACGGGAGTCGGCCATTGCGCCGATTTCGCTCAGCTGCTTGCCGGCCAACCCGACGGTCACCGCGCCGACCGGGCGGACATCCACCCAGCCTGCCTTGCGGCCCAATTCGTAGACCTGCTCGACGACGCCGGCGGTATCGGCTACCGGGGTGGAGTTGGCCATGGCGTGCACGGCGGTGTAGCCGCCGCGGGCCGCTGCCTGCGAACCGGTTTCCACGGTTTCGGCGTCTTCGCGGCCTGGTTCGCGCAGGTGCGTGTGGGTGTCGACGAGCCCGGGCAGGAGCACGAGATTCCGCGCGTCGATGACCTGGGCATCACCGGCGGCAGCAATGCTGCCCAGCTGGGCGATCTTGCCGTCGGCAATCAGCACGTCGACCGGTTCGCCGCCGAGGATGGAGGCCTGCTGGATCAAGTAGTTCATGGGTTCTTCCTTCAGATCAGGTCGCCGGAGAGGAGCATGTAGAGGCTGGCCATGCGCACGGCCACGCCATTGGTGACCTGGTCGAGCACGGTGGAGCGCGGCGAATCCGCGGCAGCCGAGGAGATTTCCAGGCCGCGGTTCATCGGGCCCGGGTGCATGATCAGGGTTTCGGCGCCCGAGGCGTCCAATTGCGCCAGGCGCGCATCGTCCAGTCCCCAGTAGCGCGAGTATTCGCGGGGGTTCGGGAAGTAGGCGGCGTTCATCCGCTCGCCCTGCACGCGCAGCATCATCAGCGCGTCAACGCCCGAGGCGATCACTGCGTCCAGGTCGTAGCTGATGGCGCAGGGCCAGGAGCCGGCGCCGAAAGGCAGCAGGGTCGGAGGGGCCACCATCGTCACTTCGGCACCGAGGGTGTTCAGCAGCCACAGGTTGGAGCGGGCCACGCGCGAATGCAGGATATCCCCGACGATCGCGACCTTCAGTCCGTCCAGGCCGCGGCCTGCCGGGCTGGTGCCATCGCGCAATGCCACCTGGCGGCGCAGGGTGAATGCGTCCAGCAGCGCCTGGGTGGGATGCTCGTGCGTGCCGTCGCCTGCATTGACGATGGGCAGGCCAATCCAGTCCGTGGCCGCTAGCCGGGCCGGGGCGCCGGAATCCGGGTGGCGGATGACCACTGCGTCGGCACCAATGGCCAGCAGGGTCTGGGCGGTATCCTTCAGGGACTCGCCCTTGGAAACGCTCGAGCCCTTGGCCGAGAAATTGATGACGTCGGCGCTCAATCGCTTGGCGGCGGCTTCGAAGGAAATCCGGGTGCGGGTGGAGTCCTCGAAGAAGAGGTTCACCACGGTGCGACCGCGCAGGGCCGGAAGCTTCTTGATGGCACGGGTCGAGGACTCGCGCATCTCTTCGGCAATATCAAGGATGGCGATGGCTTCTTCGCGGGTCAGGTCCGCGGTGGATAGCAGGTGTTTCACGCGGCGCCCTCGATCACGACTTCGTTTTTCCCATCGATTTCCGCCAAGTGCACGCGCACCTTTTCGCTCTTGGCTGTCGGCAGGTTCTTGCCCACATGATCGGCGCGGATCGGCAGTTCCCGATGCCCGCGGTCAACCAGGACGGCCAGCCGCACGATGCGGGGGCGGCCCCAGTCTGCCAGGGCATCCAGGGCGGCGCGGATGGTGCGTCCGGAGTACAGGACGTCGTCAACCAGGACCACGACCTTGCCTTCGATGCCGCCTGCTGGCAGGCGCGTCGGCGACGGGGTACGGGTGGTGGAGTGGCGCAGATCATCACGGTACATGGTGATGTCGAGCTGGCCTACCAGGGATGCCGGGTCCAGGTTGCCCGGGGCGGTGGCCGCGATTCGGGCTGCCAGCCGCTGTGCCAGCGGGAAACCCCGGCTGGGAATGCCCAGGAGCACCAGATCGTCGGTGCCCTTGTTGGCCTCGATGATCTCGAAGGCTACGCGAGTGAGTACACGTTCGATGTCGTCGCCGGTTAATACCGTGCGGGCAGCATCTGGCACTGAATTTTCATTCATGCTGTGCACCTCTCCCTTCTCCGCCTCACGGGACGGGATTTAAAGGAATATTGCTAACTCAAATTATCACGAGCGGGAGCTGATTCCCTAGCGGAAACCTATGCATGACACTGAATAGGGCATGGGATCGGTCACAGCGATCGGCCGGCGGCTTCATGCGACCGGCAGAACCACGCAGATCCCTGCGCTTGGCCTTGGCCCCGCGCGCAGATGTGTTGCGATCGACACACCCGCGAAGTGGCGTGGGCCCGGGATTCCTCGTGCATGATCGGCCCGCGCGTCCGGGCAAGGCATTCGCGCAGCAGATCTGCAGGCCCGCTATGCCGCGCGTACTGCTCGTGCAGGATTTGCGCCGCTCCGTCGAACTCGGATCCCGGCGGACCCGAGTTCCAGCCCGCCGGATCAGCCCGGGAGATCCAGGTACGCCAGACCCGCTCCCTTCACCCGGATGGTGCGGCAGGACAAGCAGTCCGAGCGTGGATGGCAGGACCGAGCGCCTGGACAGCAGCAAAGCATCCAGCCCCCGGCATTCGAGCCCGTGGCCAGCAGGTCGCCGTGCAGGTAGCCCGCTCCGCCTGCTTCGCCGTGATCCTGCCCGGGGCCGAGCCGCGACAGGCAACGGCTTAACGCAAAAAAAAAGCCCGGGCCGGAACCCCATGAAAGGGGTTCCGGCCCGGGCTCGGAATGATGAGGATCGAATTAGTCGACCAGGGTGTCCTTGACGCTCTGGATGCGACCCAAAACGCCATTGACGAACTCCGGCGATTCATCGGTGGACAATTCCCGGACGTTCACCACGGCTTCAGCCACGGCTACTGCATCGGGAACGTCATCGTTGTAAAGCAGCTCCCACACGCCGATGCGCAGTGCGCTGCGGTCAACCGCTGGCATGCGCTCGATGGTCCAGTCCTTGACGTAGCTCTCGAGAACTTCGTCAATGCGGTCCAGGTGTGCGGTAACGCCTTCGATGATCGTCAGCGAGTACTCGTTGAGTACGATATCCGAGTTTTCCCGTCGTGCGATGGCTACGGCCAGCGGATTGACATCGCGGGCTTCGGCTTCGAACAGGAACTCAAGAGCTCGGCGACGGGCTTTGGCGCGGGCTCTCACTAGTTGACACGACCCAGGTAGTCGCCGGTGCGGGTGTCGACCTTGACCTTGGTGTTCTGCTCAACGAACAGCGGAACCTGGATTTCCTTGCCGGTTTCCAGGGTTGCCGGCTTGGTGCCAGCCGACGAGCGGTCGCCCTGCAGGCCTGGCTCGGTGTAGGTGATTTCCAGGATGACCGAAGCTGGCAGTTCCAGGTACAGCGGGCTGCCATCGTACATGGCGATGGTCAGTTCCTGGTTCTCCAGCAGGAAGCCTGCTGCATCGCCAACGGTGGTGCCGGACACGGTGATCTGGTCGTAATCTTCCAGGTTCATGAAGACGTAGTCTTCACCATCCTGGTAGAGGTACTGGTAGTCGCGGCGGTCAACGGTGGCCAGCTCGATCTTGGTGCCAGCGTTGTAGGTCTTGTCCAAGACCTTCCCGGACATGACGTTGCGCATCTTGGTGCGAACGAATGCGCCGCCCTTGCCTGGCTTGACGTGCTGGAAGTCAATGATGGTCCAAAGCTGGCCATCGATCTTGATGACCTGTCCATTCTTGATGTCAGTTGTATCCGCCACGGTTCCTCAATCCTCTATTTTCGCCAGCTAGCGCCGGCATTATCAAAAATCCATCTCCAAGTTTACCCTACGCACCATGCGGTACAAAGGGTTTCACACGGTGGCGCGCATTACTGCGCGGCGCGCTCCTCGGCAATTTGCATGCAGGTGCTTGCGGCGTTGACCAGGTACGCGTCGTCGTCCAGCGCGATGCGCAGATCCAGGGCCTTGCGGAAACGGGTTGCCGCCGCCTTGAAATCGCCCTTCGCGAAGAAGGACAGGCCAGCGTGGTGGTGGATCAGCGGCTCGTATGCGGTGCCGGCGAATTCCTCGGCCAGCTTGCGCAGTCGGTTGATCGCGCGATCGAAGTCGCCCTGCATGCGGGTCAGCTCGGTGTCCAGCACGCGCAGGTGGGCGTTGGTTGGATCCACGAAACGCGATTCAGCGATCAGCTCGCCGGCTTTCACCAGCTCGCCACGCGCCAGCAGCACCATGACCTGGTCGGTAGGGGAACCGACCAGCAGCTGCTGCTCGGCCGCGGCCTCGTCGGCGATGTAGGGCTTCAGCGTTTGGGGGTCGATCAGCACGCCCTCTACGGCGGTGCCGACACCTTCGCGGTTTACCGATGCGACGTCAATGGCGTATGCGGTGTAGTCGACCATGTAGTTACTCCCCGATTTCCTGGTAGGCGGCGAAGAGCAGCGAGTTATCGGGGACTTCGTAGATGCGCGGCTTGCCGATTTCTTCCAGCACGACGAAGCGCAGCTGGCTGCCGCGGGCCTTCTTGTCGCGCTTCATGCCATCGAGCAGTGCAGCCCAGCGGTCATTGCGGTAGGTGGTCGGCAGGCCAAGGGACTTGAGGATCGCGACGTGGCGATCGGCCACCGCGTCGGAGGTGTACCCTACCGAGCGGCCCAATTCGGCGGCGAAGGCCAGCCCGATGGACACGGCGGCACCATGGCGCATCTGGTAGCGTTCGGACAGCTCGATGGCGTGGGCCAGGGTGTGGCCGTAGTTCAGGAATTCGCGGTCGCCGGCTTCCTTCAGGTCGCGGGAAACCACGTCGACCTTCACCGCGATGGTGCGCTCGACCAGTTCGCGCAAGCGGTCGCTGGCCGGGTCGATGGCATCGGCCGGATCTTCTTCGATCAGTTCCAGGATGCGCTCGTCGGCGATGAATCCGCACTTGACGATCTCGGCCATGCCGGTCACCAGCTCGTTCTTCGGCAAGGTGGCCAGCGCGTCCAGATCGGCGAGCACGCCTGCTGGCGGGTGGAAGGCGCCAACCAGGTTCTTGCCTTCGGCGGTGTTGATCCCGGTCTTGCCGCCTACGGCAGCGTCGACCATGGCCAGCAGCGAGGTAGGGATATGGATGACCTTCACGCCGCGCAGCCAGGTGGCTGCGACAAAACCAGCGACGTCGGTGACGGCGCCGCCGCCCACGGAGATCACGGCATCGGAACGGGTGAAATCGTTCTTGCCCAGCACTTCCCAGCAGAAGGAGGCGACTTGGATGTGCTTGCCCTCTTCGGCGTCCGGAATCTCTGCGGTCAATGCTTCCAGGCCGGACTTCGCCAGCTCGTCGCGCACGACGTCGCCGGTGGCGCGCAGGGCCCGCGGGTGGATGACCAGGACCTTCTTGACCGCGGGGCCAAGCAGTTCGGGCAAGTGGCCCAGCAGGCCGTTGCCGACCATGACAGGGTATGACTCCCCTGGGGTGCTTCCGGTGACCTTCAGAGTGGTCGGTGCGATAGGCATCAGTCTAGTTCCTCCTGATGGTGGTGATTTTTCTAGCGTACGCGTGCGTTCGGCCAGAAGTTGCATCTCGTGAGGCTAATCACAGCGCTTCCAGCTGCGGCAAAAGCTCGTCGATAATTTGCGGAACGGACTTTCCATCCACCAGAACGTGCACGTCAGCGAGCATTTCGTAGATGGGGCGGCGTTTTTCGTAAACGGAGATCCAGCTGTTGAGGGCTTGGTCACCAGCCAGCAGCGGGCGGTGCCCGTCGCCCTTGATGCGCTCGGCGGCGGCCTGTTCACCCAGCTCCAGGTAGATCACCGTCCCGCGCGAAAGCAGCTGCTGGTTCTCTTCGCGCAGCACTGCGCCTCCCCCGGTGGCGACCACGCCGGTACGCAGCCGGCACAGCGCCTGGACTTCCAGGTCGCGGAAATGCGCTTCGCCGTGCTCGGCGAAGATCTGCGCGATGGTTCCATGGTGGGCGACGATGGCCGCGTCCGAATCCGCAAAGCTCGTAGAAAGGGCCGTGGCCAGTGACTTGCCCACGGTGGACTTGCCACTGGCCATCGGACCAATGAGGTAGATCATTGAAGCGCGCTTCCTAGACGCCGGTCGAACCCAGGTTGCCCGGGATGTTCGCCAAGTAGGACTCGATATTGCGCTTGGTTTCGGCCACCGAGTCGCCGCCGAACTTCTCCAGCAGGGACTGGGCGAGCACCAGGGCGACCATTGCTTCTGCCACGACGCCGGCTGCCGGCACCGCACAGACATCCGAACGCTGGTGGTGCGCGGTGGTGTCCTCGCCGGTGGCGGTGTCCACGGTGCGCAGGGCGCGGGGCACGGTGGCGATCGGCTTCATGCCGGCGCGCACGCGCAGCACCTCGCCGATGCTCATGCCGCCCTCGATGCCGCCGGCGCGGTTCGAGTCGCGCTTGATGCTGCCGTCTTCGGCGTGCACGATCTCGTCGTGGGCGGCCGAGCCGCGACGGGCGGCCGTGGCGAAGCCGTCGCCGACCTCCACGCCCTTGATTGCCTGGATGCCCATCAGGGCCGCGGCCAGGCGTGCGTCCAGGCGGCGGTCCCAGTGCACGTAGGAGCCGATGCCCGGAGGCAGGTTGTAGGCCAGGACCTCGACGACGCCGCCCAGGGTCTCCCCTGCCTTGTGCGCGTCATCGACTTCGGCGACCATCGCCTCGCTGGTTTCCTGGTGGAAGCAGCGCAGCGGGTCGTTATCCAGCGCCGCAACGTCGGCGGCCGTGGGAAGCGGCGCATCGGCTGGGGCAGCCACGGAGCCGACGGCGGTGGTGTGCGAAACGAGCTGGATGCCCAAGTCGTTCAGGAAACGGGAAGCCACGGTGCCCAAGGCGACACGGGCCGCGGTCTCGCGGGCGCTGGCGCGCTCCAGGATCGGGCGGGCGTCCTCGAAGCCGTACTTCTGCATGCCGGTGAAATCGGCGTGCCCCGGACGCGGCCGGGTCAGTGGCGCATTGCGCGCCATCGAAGCCAGTTCATCCAGGTCCACCGGATCCGCGTTCATCACGCGTTCCCACTTGGGCCATTCGGTATTGCCGATTTCAATGGCTACCGGGCCGCCCTGGGTCTTGCCATGGCGGACACCGCCAAGGAAGGTGACCTGGTCCTTTTCAAACTTCATGCGCGCGCCGCGGCCATAGCCGAGGCGTCGGCGCGCCAGTGCCTCTCGCACTGCTTCGCTATCCACCGATACTCCGGCGGGTAGTCCTTCGAGAATTCCAACAAGTGCCGGGCCATGCGATTCGCCCGCGGTCAACCAACGCAACATGTCATCTATTTTGCCATGGCACGAACTGATTACTGGTGTCGGGCCAGACCCAAAGAGTCATACATCGCATTTGTGACGTCCATGCGACGCGATTCCTCCCATGCACCGGCGCTGAAGAGCCGCACTTGTTCCACCGCCTGGTGCACCAGCATATGCAGCCCGCTGATCACGGTTCCCTGCCAGGCCTGGGCCAAGGCCGAAGGCCACGGATCGTAGGCGACATCCAGCAGGATTCCGGTGCCTGCGCCGATCGCCGGCACCCAGTCATCGGCCGCGTGCGGCGGCAGGGTGGAGAAGACCAGCGGAATCTCGTTGAGCGTGGCGGCCAGCTCCTGGCCGATGCCCGAAATCTCGTGGACGGACGTTTCCATCCCGAGCTCGCGGGCCAATTCGACGGCGCGGGTGGCACGGGAGGCTGCGCGCACCACCAGCGTCAGCTGCCGGGCGCCGACTTCTGCGGCGGCCTCGATGGCGGCCAGCGCGGTGTTGCCCGAACCCAGGACCATCGCTTGCGCGCTGCGGGCGAGCCCGAAATCCACCAGGGCCTGGACCAGGCCGTCGATGTCGGTGTTTTCCCCGTAGAGGGTGCCGTCTTCGCGGACCACCACGGTGTTCAGCGCACCAAGGCGTTGCACGCGGGCGGACAGCTCATCCATCTGCGGCACGAACGCATCCTTCAGCGGCATGGTGACCGAGCAGCCCGCCCAGTTTCCTGCGCGCAGCTCGGCCGCGTGCCCGGCAGCATCCCCCGGTTCCAGATCGATCGCGCTGTAGCTGATCGGCACGCCGAGCAGCTGGTAGGCGGCGCGGTGCAGCACCGGCGACTTGGAGTGGCTGATGGGGTGGCCGAGAACGGCTGCCTGCTTCATGGCTTCATGGACTTTCTGCTTGTGGCTGCCCGCACAGCGGCAGCAGTGCGGCTGGCAAGCACGGGAATCCGCGCTAGCAGACTCCTGGATTCTGGTTGCACCAGGCGCGGAATTCTGCCTGGTTCTGCCGGTGCTCAGCGTAGGTCGAGGCGAATTTGGTTTCACCGGTTTCGATGTTGACCGTCACCCAGTAGTAGTAGCCGTTGCTTTCCGGATGGGCAGCAGCCTCGATCGCGGAATTCGCCGGCGAGCCCAAGGGGGTTGGCGGCAGGCCGGTGTGCACATAGGTGTTGTACTTGTTCGACGCGTCCTGCTTCTCCTGGGCGCTGAACTGCAGCGAGTAGCGGTCCAGCCCGTAGATCACCGAGGAGTCGACCTGCAGCAGCCCGTGGGTTTCGCGGTTGCCCGGGTCCAGGCGGTTCTCGATCGCGCCGGCGACCGTGGCGTAGTCCGGGGTGCGTGCCTCGGCCTGCAGGATCGAGGCGACCTTCAGGGTGCGGTAGCCCTCTTCGAGGTCGGTGATACCGGCCTGCTCCAGGGAAGCCTTGGTGGCCTTGACCAGTTCGCCCAGGACTTCTTCGGCGTCGGCGTTCAGCGGGAAGCGGTACTCCCCCGGGTGCAGCCAGCCTTCGAGGCTCGGCACCGAGGCAGGCAGGCCGAATTGCTGCGGCTTCTTGGCCAGCTCCTGCAGATCCTTTTCCGCCAGGCCCGAGCCCTTGGCAATCTCCTTGATCGCCGCGTCCAGGCGCATATTGGCCTTCAGCCCGATGTAGAAGACCTTGTCCGGACGCTGGTTCACGAGGATATCTGCCGCGTCGGCCGCTGGCATCTGCTTCTTGAGCAGGTAGGTACCGGGGTGGATCAGCTTGCTCTGCGCTTCGGAGTCCGCGACGGCGTCGGTGAACAGGCCGTCGCTGGAGACGACATCGAGCTCCTCGAGCTTGCGCGAAATGATCTTCAAGCCCCAGCCATCTTCCACGGTGAATTCCACCGCGGCGCCGCCTGGGCCTGGATAGTCGTCCGGGTTGAACTGCTTGAGCACGGACTTGACGAAGTAGACCGAGCCGGCGACCACCAGTGCGAAGATCAGCGCGGTGGCCAGCATGACCAGGTTGCGCTTACGCTTGGTGCGCTTGCGCCGCTGGGCCTTGCCGGCGGCGGCCTGGGCAGTTTGGTCATCGTGGGGATCGCTGCTGAGCACCGCGGCCTGCTGCGCGGCGTCGGCCTCGTGCGGGTAGTGCTCCTGGGCGGCATCCTCGTGCCCGGCAAATGCTGGCGCATCGGAGGCGGCGGCTGCCTGGGCGGGGAGGAACCTGGTGTCGGTTCCTCCCCCGTCCGGAGCTTCCTGGTCTGCGGGCTCCTGCCAGCTGTCCTCGGCCGCCGCCAGCGATTGGCGGTAATGCCCGGTGCCGGTCAGTTCCGGTTCTGAGGGTTGTTCGATCGGCAAGCCAGTGCCGGCGGCAAAGCGTTCGTATAGCGCGCGATGCGTTTCGCGTTGCCGTTCATGGCGGGCTTCTTCTCGCATCAACTCTCATCTCTCGGGTCTTTGTGGTGCCCTAGCGGTTGTGGGCTAGCGCAGCACAATCCGGCTGGCTTGTACGCGCACATTGTTGCGTCGCATTTCCAGCACTTGCTGCAAGATCTCAGTGGCCGCGACCTGGTCGACCACCTTGCGGTGATCTTCCATCTTCTTGCCCGAGGCGTGCAACGAGCGATGCGCGTTCACGGTGCTCAGGCGTTCGTCGACCATGAAAACCTCAAGCTCGATATTAGCGCTTGCAGCTTCCTGGGCCAAGGCAATCGCGTAGTCACGTGCCATTTTAGTGGATTCGGTCGCGTTGCCAGCCAGTGATTTCGGCTCCCCGATGAATACCTCGGTGACGCCGCGATCGGCAATGATGCGCAGAAGCATCCGCAGATCCGAGTTCTTCTTCGCATCCCGGCGCAGGGTCATCACCGGAGTGGCGAGGATTCCGGAGGGATCAGATGCGGCGACGCCGACGCGGGCCAGGCCCACGTCGACGCCGAGAGCGGCATTAGCCATTGGCCAGTGCCGCCTGGATTGCAGCCAGTGCGTCATCGATCTTCGATGCGTCCTGGCCACCGCCCTGTGCCATATCGTCCTTGCCGCCGCCTCCGCCGCCGAGCACGCCGGTAGCGGTGCGCACCAGCGCGCCGGCCTTGAAGCCGTTGGCGCGGGCCTCGTCGTTGGTTACAGCCAGCACCAGCGGGCGGCCGTTGGCCACGCCGATCAGCACGATGACTGCGGCTTCGGAACCCAGCTTGGCGCGCAGGTCCAGTGCCATGGTGCGCAGGGCGTCAGCCGAGTCGATCTGCCCGGCGTTGTGGGCCAGCAGTCGGGTGCTGCCGATGGTGGCGACCTTCTGCAGCAGCGCTGCGGACTGGGCCAGCATGGCCTGGCTCTTGAGCTCGGCGATCTGCTTCTCGGCGGCCTTCAGCTTGGCAACGGTGTCGTTGACGCGCTCGGACACCTGGCTGGATGGAACGCGGAACAGGCCCGAGAGCTCGGAAACCAGGGCGCGCTCGGCGGCTCCGTGGCGGAAGGCTTCCATGCCGACCAGGGCCTCGACGCGGCGATTGCCCGAACCGACCGAAGCCTCCGAGAGCAAGGTCAGCTGGCCGATGCGCGCGGTGGTGTCCACGTGGGTACCGCCGCACAGCTCGCGCGACCAGTCGCCGTTCATCTCGACCACGCGCACGTCGTTGGAGTACTTCTCCCCGAACAGGCTCATGGCGCCCAGCTTCTTCGCCTCGGACAGCGCCATCTCATTGGTGACGACCTGGTAGTTCGAGGCGATGGCCAGGTTCACTACCTCCTCGACTTCGCTGCGTGCCCCGGCGGAGAGCGCCTCGGCCCAGGAGAAGTCGAAGCGCAGGTAGCCGGCCTTGTTGAAGGAACCGGCCTGGGTGGCCGTTGGGCCAAGCAGTTCGCGCAGCGCGGCGTGCACCAGGTGGGTGGCGGAGTGCGCCTGCTCGCCGGAGCGGCGGCGCACCGCGTCGACCTGGGTGCGCACCAGTGCCTCGGCTGGCAATTCGCCTTCGCGCACGATGACCTTGTGCACGTTCAGGCCCTTGACCGGGGCCTGCACGTCGGTGACTTCCAGCACGAAGCCGTCGCCGGTGATCAGGCCGCTGTCGCCCGCCTGGCCGCCGGACTCGGCATAGAACGGGGTTTCGTTGAGCACCAGGTCGATTTCCTGGCCCTGCTCGGCGAATGGCACAACCTGGCCATCGCGGATGATGCCGCGGATGGAGGATTCGCCTTCGAGGGTGTCATAGCCGGTGAAGTGCACGTTGCCGGCCTCGGCCAGCTGGGTGTACACCGACAGGTCGGCGTGGCCGGCCTTCTTGGCCTTGGCGTCCTTCTGGGCGCGGGTGCGCTGCTCGTTCATCAGTTCGCGGAAACGCGACTCGTCTACGGACAGGCCTGCTTCGGCGGCGATCTCCAAGGTGAGGTCGATCGGGAAGCCGAAGGTGTCGTGCAGGGTGAAGGCGTCATCGCCGGAGAGGTTCTTGCCTTCCTCCTTGGCGTGGCCCAGTGCCTCGTCCAGGCGGGTGGTGCCCGAAGCGATGGTGCGGCGGAAAGCGCGCTCTTCGGCGTAGGCGATGCGGGCAATGCGCTCGAAATCGGCCTCCACCTCGGGGTAGACGCCCTTCATGGCGTCGCGCGATACCGGGAGCAGCTCGGGGAGCACCTCGGTGTCCACGCCCATCAGGCGCATTGCGCGCACAGCGCGGCGGATCAGCCGGCGCAGCACATAGCCGCGGCCTTCATTGCCCGGGGTGACCTGGTCGGAGATCAGCATCAGCGAGGAGCGGATGTGGTCAGCGATCATGCGCAGGCGCACGTCGGTGGCGTGGTTCGGGTCGGCTGGATCCTCGGTGGAGGTGTAGGTGACGCCGGCAAGCTCGGCGGCCTTGTCGAGCACCGGACGGACCTGGTCGGTCTCGTACATGTTCTCGACGCCCTGCAGGATCATGGCTAGTCGTTCCAGGCCCAGGCCGGTATCGATGTTGCGCTTGGGCAGTTCGCCGGCCACATCGAAGTCGGTCTTGGAACGTACCGCGGAGAGTCGGTACTGCATGAACACGAGGTTCCAGATTTCCACGTAGCGGGTCTCGTCGACCGCTGGGCCGCCCTCGACACCGTAGGCGGGGCCGCGGTCGTAGTAGATCTCGGAGCATGGACCGCCGGGGCCGGGCTGGCCGGTATTCCAGTAGTTGTCTTCCTTGCCGGTGCCTACAACGCGCTCGGTAGGCACGCCGATCTCTTCTTCCCAGATGCGGCGGGCTTCAAGATCCTTCTCGTCTCCGTCTTCGTAGACGGTGACCCACAGGCGTTCCTTGTCCAGGCCGTAGCCTCCGTCTTCGACGGAGCTGGTCAGCAGCTCCCAGGCGAAGTGGATGGCTTCGTTCTTGAAGTAGTCGCCGAAGGAGAAGTTGCCGCACATCTGGAAGAAGGTGCCGTGACGCGCGGTCTTGCCCACTTCTTCGATATCGCCGGTGCGGATGCACTTCTGCACGGAGGTCGCACGGGAGTACGGGGGTTCTTCGCGCGCGGTGAGGTAAGGGATGAACGGGACCATGCCGGCCACCGTGAACAACAGCGAAGGGTCGGCCGAGACCAGCGAGGCACTAGGTACCGCCGTATGGCCCTTCGAGACGAAAAAGTCGATCCAACGACGGGCAATTTCCTGCGTTTTCATCGTGTTACGGATGATCCCTTCACTTAGCGGCGTCCACGCCCAAGGCGGAACGTAATTCTTCTTCGCGGGAGCTCATTCCTTGGCGGAAGGCTTCCCAATATTCCGAGGCGCGGTCGGTGTACTTGCCGACCTGGCGGTTTAGCGCCGCCCCGGATGAAACTTCAGCGTATTTCTTGGACGCGAGCACGCCAACGCCCACTCCAATCGAAACCCACAAGAGCTTTTTCATTCTAGTCTCCTTGGCGGCCACCAGTTGGCCGTATCCTATTCAGCGCGCCGATACGTGTTCGATCAAACAGCGTTGCTTGCTTAGCGGCTGCGGCGAGCCTTGCCGCTTGGCTTGGTGTTCATCGCGACCTTCACGCCTTCGGTGAACGCGGCAACCTTGATCAGCGGTTTGCCAACGGTGGCTGCTACCAGCGAGGACAGCGCGGACACATTGGCGGTGGTGTCAGAAACGTTGCTGGTGATGGCATCGACCTTCTTGAGCTGGTCGTTGGTGGTCGCCACGGTGTTGGCGACTTCGCCGATCAGCGGAGTGGTTCCGTCGGCCAGGTCCTTGATCGATTTGCGCAGCTCGTCGAACACCTTGCCCAACTTCATGATCGGCACTGCCAGCAGCACAACTAGTACAACAAACGCGCCGGCGGCGATGAGCCCTGCAATATCCGAACCCGACATGTGCTTCCTCTTCTGCTTTGGGTTTTTGGTGCCAGTCCACCTTATCGAAGTCAGAGCCCAGATAGGTAGTTAAGCGACAAGCCCGCAACCGTTTCCGGTTGCGGGCTTGGAACTAGCGCACGGATTTAGCGTGCGTAGTACTCGACCACGAGGTTCTCTTCGCAGGTCACTGGGATTTCGGTGCGCTCTGGGGTGCGCACGAAGGTAGCCTGGAGGGCTTCCAGCTTTACGTCCAGGTAAGCAGGAGCGGCTGGCAGCACCTTCGAGTGCTCACCTGCTGCAGCCATCTGGAATGGAACCATCTTCTCGCTCTTCTCGTGTACGTGGATCAGCTGACCCGGCTGTACCTTGAAGGACGGACGGTCTACACGCTGGCCGTTGACCAGGATGTGGCGGTGAACAACCATCTGGCGGGCCTGCTGGATGGTGCGGGCGAAGCCTGCACGCAGAACCAGGGCATCCAGACGGGACTCGAGCAGAGCCAGCAGGTTACCGCCGGTTTCGCCGCCGAGGCGCTTAGCTTCCTTGAAGGCGCTCAGCATCTGAGCTTCGCGGATGCCGTACTGGGCACGCAAACGCTGCTTTTCGCGCAGACGTACTGCGTAGTCGCTGTCCTGCTTCTTACGGGCGCGGCCGTGCTGGCCTGGACCGTATGGACGGCGCTCCATGTACTTTTCAGCTTTTGGAGTCAATGCAAGGCCGAGCGCACGCGAAAGGCGTACGGTGCGGCGGGCACGGGCGTTAGCCATAATGTGTCCCTTTCGATTAGCGACGGTATCTACTGGCCTCCAGGTGGGAGAGTGTGTGGGCGTCGCGTCCCTGCTTCACTTCAACCCTGCCTCCACGCTCGATGACTCGAATGCGGGACAAGGCTTGCCAGCCAAAGATCAAGTTTACACGAAACGGCAGCAGCTTTCGCTGAGGCCTAGCGCACAATCAGCGCTTGCCCTTGGAGCGCTGCGGATCCTTGCCCCGGATGATTTCACGCAAACGGGACAGGCGGGACCCTATGGTTTTTTCCGCACCGTTATTGGTCGGCGTGTAGTAGTCGGTGCCCACCAGATCATCGGGCAGGTACTGCTGGGTTGCGATGGAGTGCGGAGCATCATGGGCGTAGATGTAGCCCACGCCATGGCCCAGCTGCTTGGCGCCGGGATAGTGCGCGTCACGCAGGTGGTCGGGAACCAGCGAACCCTTGCCTTCGGATACGTCGGCCAGGGCGGCGTTGATCGCATTGTATGAAGCGTTGGACTTCGGGGCCGTAGCCAGATGAACCGTTGCCTGCCCGAGCATGATCCGTGCTTCCGGCATGCCGGTGAGCTGCACCGATTGAGCGGCTGCTACGGCAACGGGAAGTGCGGTGGGATCGGCCATGCCGATATCCTCCGAGGCCGAGATCATCAGGCGGCGGGCAATGAAGCGGGGGTCCTCCCCCGCAGAGAGCATGCGCGCCAGGTAATGCAGGGCCGCGTCCACATCAGAGCCACGAATGGACTTGATGAACGCGGAGATGATGTCGTAGTGCTGGTCGCCATCCTTGTCGTAGCGCTGGACCGCCTGGTCCATGGCCAGCTGCACATGGTCGTCCGTAATCAGCACCGGTGGATCGATGCAGGCGCCCGCGGCGTTCCAAGCCACCGCTCCGGCTGCTTCCAGCACGGTCAGCGAGCGTCGGGCATCGCCCTGGGCCAGGCGGACAATGGCGTCGCGCTGCTCCTCCTTGAGGAGCACCTGGCCGTCGAAACCCCGCTCGTCGGCCACAGCGCGCTCGAGCAAGGTGGACAGGTCGCCGTCGGTCAGCGGACGCAAGGTCAGCAGCAACGAGCGCGAAAGCAGCGGCGAGATCACCGAGAAGGAGGGATTTTCCGTCGTCGCAGCTACCAGGACGACGACACGGTTTTCCACGCCGGGCAGCAGTGCGTCCTGCTGGGCTTTGTTGAAGCGGTGGATCTCGTCGAGGAAGAGCACGGTGGTAATCCCGCGCAGATCGCGGTCATCCTTGGCCTGTTCGATGACTCGCCGGACATCTTTGACACCGGCGGTGATGGCCGAAAGTTCCACGAATTTGCGGTCGGTGGCGCGGGCGATCACGTGGGCGATGGTGGTTTTGCCAATTCCCGGAGGGCCATAGAGGATCACACTGGCAGGTCCAGCCAACCCGGTTTCAGGGTTTTCGGCCAGCTGCCGCAAGGGTGAACCCGGGCCTAGCAGGTGTTGTTGGCCGACGAGCTCATCCAAGGTCTTCGGGCGCATGCGCACCGCCAGTGGCGGACGGGGCCGGTTGACTTGGGGCTCACGCGCATCGCGTGGCTCATCGGACAGGGAATCGAACAAATCGCTCACCCCCTAAGCCTACCGATATTCTGGAAGCCCCACCGTCTTTTGAAAGGTCCGCCATATGCGCGCTGTCGTCCAGGTCGCTTCCACCGCCCATGTTGAGGTTGAAGGGCAGATTACCGGCCAGCTCGACTCCCCCGGTTTGGTGATCCTACTTGGGGTGACCCATGAGGATGATCAGGCGATCGCACGCAAGGTGGCCGAAAAGATCTGGCAGCTGCGGATCATGGAGGATGAAACCTCCGCAGCCGGGGTGAATGCACCACTGCTAGTGATCAGCCAGTTCACCCTGTACGGTTCGGTGCGCAAGGGCCGCCGCCCATCCTGGTCCAATGCGGCACCCGGTCCTATCAGCGAACCGTTGTACGACTACTTCGTGGAGCACCTGCGCGAATTGGGTGCGAGCGTTCAGACCGGTGTATTTGGCGCGATGATGAATGTCTCGCTAACGAATACCGGACCGTTCACGATGATCGTAGACTCGGCAGACCTCCCCTAGCGGCCGGTGCTCTGTACCAGTTGGGTCAGTTGGTCGAAGCTGGCTCGTTGCTCGGCTAGTTCCACCCGTCCGGTGGCGGAGAGTTCGTAGACCTTTCGCCCCGGGCCACCTTGGCCTTCTTCCCAGCGGGTTTCAACAAAACCCGAGGCCTCGAGTTTGGCCAATGCGGGGTAGAGCGTGGCTCCCTTGATCGGCCCGAAACCGCGTTCCTGCAGGGATTTCGCCAGTGCATAACCGTGGGCCTGGCCAGCCGAGAGTTCGGCGAGTAAGAGCATCGGCAACATGGCGCGTTGCCAGCTACCCGGAAAGCCTTCGGGCTTAGTCATCGTCGCGCTCCTGCAGTGCCCGGGCATTGGCTGCTCGTTCCTTGAGCTTCTCTTGGACGTAGGCCTTGCGGTCAGCCGGACGCAGCTCGTAAACGCTCACCGCGGCAAACACCAGCACTGCGACCCCAAAGAAAATATCCCCGCCATTTCGCGCTGGATCCATCAGGCCAGCGACCGCGCCGACCGCGAATAAAGCGACTACGGTCAAGGTGGCCATGCGGCGTAGAAGCCAACGACGCTTGAGCGCCTTTTCGGTGTTCACTGCCAGCCCAATCACGAATTCATTGGGCGTTCCGAATTCAAGGTTTGGGTCAGCTTTTTCGCCTCGGGTCGCCGCATCATCGAGATGTTCTCGCGCAGTACTCAGCGACTCGTTGGCTTCCTTGTGACTCATGCCGTAGCGTCCGCGCAGCAGTCTGGTGGTTTCCGCGAACCACTCGTCGGTGCCGAGAAGGATTTGTTGCCCGCCAGCGGCTTTCTGCGCTTTATAGGCAGGCATCAGATAGAAGCAAGCAACCACCAGCCCTGCGCCAAGAATTGGAGCTAACCAATTTGGCAGGGGCAGCAGATTATTGCTTCCTCCTATCTGCACGATTAGAGCGGCAGCTCCAACCGACACGAGGATACCTACCGGTCCCAGTATCCAGGACAGGCCGAATTTCCCCTTCAATCGGTTAAACCACCACAGGTATCCCGATAGTGCGATCCCTGCCCCGGCAGTTAGAGCAGAAAGCTGCCAGTAGTGCCACGAACTCGAGGTCCACCCATCGCGGAACCCGATCCAGATTCCAAATCCAGTGCACAGCAGGCCAACAAGCATCCCAACAACCGCCAATAGCGCAGTACTTGATTCGACGGGAAGTTCCGCGTCCGCGCGCTGCTCTGGCGTCAATAGACATTGAGCCCGCGTCGCACCATATTCGCCCGAATGGCCAAAGAGTTCCTCGGCCCGCTGCCCGCTATCGCGAACCATGCTCAGGGTGCGGTCCAGTTCGAGCGCCACCTGCGCATTGGTGAGGTCGTTCCACACCATTGAAGCGAAAAAGGTTTTAGCCCATTCCTGGTCCGCTTCTGGGTAACGTTCGATGATATCGTGTGGTTCTTCTGCTGGCACGTATCGCTCCAAAGTGGTCGTGAGAACTGGTTCTGCAAACTAAGTCAAAAACAAACCTAGTATTAAAAATACTCATAGTCCACCAAAAGAGCTAATTCCAGGTTAAAAAGAAGCCGGATGGAACGCATTCAAGCGTTCCATCCGGCGTTACGAAGCTGCGTGAACCTACTTGGCTTCGGCCTTGGCTTCGGTCTCTTCGGCCTTCTTCTTCTCAGGCTTGAAGTCGATGCCGGCTTCCTTGCGCTGCTGCGGGGTGATTGGCGCAGGAGCCGCGGTCAGCGGATCGAAACCGCCACCGGTCTTCGGGAAGGCGATCACGTCGCGGATGGACTCCGAGTTGGTCAGCAGCTGCAGCACGCGGTCCCAACCCAGGGCGATGCCGCCATGCGGTGGGGCGCCGTACTTGAAGCCCTCGAGCAGGAAGCCGAACTGGGTGTCAGCCTGCTCCTGGGTTACGCCCATGAGCTTGAAGACGCGTTCCTGGACGTCGCGCTGGTGGATACGGATCGAACCGCCGCCGATTTCGTTGCCGTTGCAGACAATGTCGTAGGCGTAGGACAGGGCCGATGCAGGATCAGTGTCGAAGGTGTCCATGAACTCCGGCTTGGGGCTGGTGAACGCGTGGTGCACAGCGGTCCAAGCGCCAGCGCCCACGGCCACGTCACCCGAGGCGACAGCGTCGGAGGCAGCTTCGAACATCGGTGCGTCGACGATCCAGACGAAGGCCCAGTCGCCTTCCTTGATCAGGCCGGTGCGGTGGCCGATCTCGACACGGACCGAACCGAGCAGTGCACGGGATTCGTTCTTCTTGCCGGCGGAGAAGAAGATGCAGTCTCCGGCGGCTGCGCCGGTAGCTGCGGCCAGTCCGGCCTTCTCTTCCTCGGACAGGTTCTTGGCCACTGGGCCAGCCAGCTCGCCATCTTCCTTGATCAGCACGTAGGCAAGTCCCTTGGCACCGCGCTGCTTGGCGAATTCCTGCCAGGCATCCAGGGTGCGGCGCGGTTGCGATGCGCCGCCAGGCATGACCACGGCGCCGACGTACTCGGACTGGAAGACCTTGAAGGAGGTGTTCGCGAAGTACTCGGTCATTTCGGTCAGTTCCAGGCCGAAGCGCAGATCCGGCTTGTCCGAACCGTACTTGGCCATGGCCTCCGAGTACGCCATGCGGCGGATCGGGGTCGGGACCTGCACGTCGATCAGGTTCCACAGTTCGGTGACCAACTTTTCGCCGAGCTCGATGATGTCATCTTCCTCGACGAACGATGCTTCGATGTCCAGCTGGGTGAACTCCGGCTGGCGGTCCGCGCGGAAGTCCTCATCGCGGTAGCAGCGGGCGATCTGGTAGTACTTCTCGAAGCCGCCGACCTGTAGCAGCTGCTTGAACAGCTGCGGGGACTGGGGCAAGGCGTACCAGCTGCCCGGGGTCAGGCGGGCCGGCACGACGAAGTCGCGGGCGCCTTCCGGGGTGGAGCGGGTCAGCGTCGGGGTTTCGATCTCGATGTAGCCCTGGTCGTGCAGCAGGTTGCGTGCCACGCGGTTGGCCTCGGAGCGCAGGCGGATGTTGCGGGCCGGGGTCGGGCGGCGCAGGTCCAGGTAGCGGTGGCGCAGGCGGGCTTCCTCGCCGACCTCGACGTGCTCGTCGACCTGGAATGGCAGCGGGGCCGCGGTGTTCAGCACGGTCACGGTCTCAGCGATGACCTCGATCTGCCCGGTAGGCAGATTCGGGTTCTCGTTGCCCTCCGGGCGGCGTTCGACGGTGCCGAGAATCTGCAGCACGAACTCATTGCGCAGCGGATGGAAGTCCTCTTCATCGCGCACGACGACCTGGGCCACGCCCGAAGCATCACGCAAATCCAGGAAGGCGACACCACCGTGGTCGCGGCGACGCGCGACCCAACCGGTGAGTGTGACCTGCTGTCCAATGTGCTCGGCGTTCAAGACGCCCAGCTGATGAGTGCGTAGCACTACGATCCTTTCGGTCGGTTGGGAAAGTTTCTTCCCATGAAGTTTAGTGCACCGTGATTGGTGCGCGGGCGGGCGATGGAGCCCGAGAACTAGCTGATGGCGATCTTCAGGTCCGCTTCGGCCGGCATCCAGGTGGACGGATCCGCGGCGACCTGCTCGCCGGAACGGATGTCCTTGACCTCGTGGGCGCCATCGGCATGGGTGAACCAGACGAACGGAATCCCGCGTCGATCAGCGAATTTGATCTGCTTGCCGAACTTCTCCGCGCTGGCTGCTACCTCGCAGGCGATGCCGCGCTCGCGCAGCTGCGAGGCTACATCCTGCGCTTCGTGCCAGGACTCGTCGTTGGCCAAGGTGACATATACCACCGAAGGCACCGAACGGCTTGCGGTCACGGACTCTTCTGCAAGGATGCGCGAGACCAGGCGGGTGACGCCGATGGACAAGCCCACACCCGGGTAGTTCTTCTTGCCCTTGGAAGCCAGCGATTCGTAGCGCCCGCCCGAGCAGATCGAACCCAGGGATTCGTGGCCCACCAGCACGGTTTCGTACACGGTGCCGGTGTAGTAGTCCAGCCCGCGGGCGATGGACAAATCGGCCATGACCTTGCCCGGTGCGCGCTTGGATGCGGCATCGATGACCTGCGAGAGCTCATCCAAGCCGGTATCCAGCAGTTCGTGGCTGACGCCCAGTGCGCGGACCTGCTCCACGAAGGACGTGTCCATGGTGCGGATCTTGGCCAGGGCCAGGGCGGCGGAGGCCTGCTGCGCGGTGGCGCCGACTTCTTCGACCAGGATCTTGGCGACGGCATCATCGCCGATCTTTTCCAGCTTGTCGATGGCGCGCAGGACTGCATCCGGATCTTCCAGGCCCAGGCCGCGGTAGAAGCCCTCGGCCAGCTTGCGGTTATTCACCCGCAGGCGGAAATCACCGATCGGCAGGGCGGAGAGCGCGTCGGCAATGGTCAGCGCCAGCTCCACGTCGTAGCTGAAGGGCAACGTGCCATCGCCCACGACATCGATGTCGGCCTGGGTGAATTCGCGGAAGCGGCCATCCTGCGGGCGTTCGCCACGCCAGACCTTCTGCATCTGGTAGCGGCGGAAGGGGAAGGCCAGGTGGCCTGCATTCTCCACCACGTAGCGTGCGAAAGGCACGGTGAGGTCGAAGTGCAGGGCCAACGCGTTGGGATCGTTCTTCTCATCCTCCGCGGCCAGCCGTGACAGTCCGTAGACTTCCTTGTCGATTTCGCCCTTGCGCAGAAGTTGCGCTCGGGTTTCCACCGCACGGGTCTCGATGTTGGCGAATCCATGCAGTTCGAAGACGTGGCGCAAGGTATCGAGCACATGCTGTTCAACTGCCCGTTCGGCGGGAAGCCATTCCGGGAAACCTGATAGTGAGGCCTTGCGTGCCATGAAACTCCTTAGTGCAAATTGGGCTACCTACCCATCTTATAGCCCGAAACCCGAGAAACCTGTGCACGTCGGCTTACTAAGAAGCGGAGGTCACAGGTAGAGTTGGCTAAAGCAAGTGCTCGTAAAGTGAAAGAGTTTCAGCGGTGACCACCAGTCAGCAATCCGACGACAGCCAGAAGACCCCATTGCCACAGGCCCAGAAGCCTGCCGCAAAGCCGGTTGTAGCGCCAAGCGTCGCACATACCACTCCCCTCGACGAAGCGGCAAAGTTCGCCCGTGTGACCGAGGACGGCCACGTCTTCGTGATCATTGACGGCGCCGAATTCCCAGTGGGCCAATACCCCGACGCAACCCAGGACGAAGCCCTGGGCTACTTCGTGCGCAAATACGACGACGCGCTCTCGCAGCTGATGCTCCTGGAGCAGCGCGTCGTTGCCAAGGCCCCGGCCGGCGAGCTCAGCAAGGCTGTGCAGGCGCTCTCGGCCACCGTTGCCGAACGCCATATGGTCGGCGACATCCCGGCGCTGGAAACGCGCCTCGAGAATGCCCGCGTAGCCGTCGAGGCATTGACCAGCGAACAGCGCAAGGCCAACGACGAAGCTCGCGCGGAACAGCTCGCTGCCCGCGAAGCCATCGTCGAACAGGCTGAAGAGCTGGCCGGCAAGCGCCCGGAGCAGATCCAGTGGAAGACCGCTTCGGCGGCGATGAACGAGCTGTTCGACGCCTGGAAGGGTTCGCAGCGTTCCTCGGTGCGCCTGCCACGGTCCACCGAAGATGCGCTGTGGAAGCGATTCCGCTCCGCCCGCACCACCTTCGACCGCCATCGCCGGGCCTACTTCTCGCAGCTGGATTCGACCAACGCGGCCGCCAAGGAAGTGAAGGAAGAGCTGATCGCTCGCGCCGAGGTGCTGCAGGGGTCCACCGACTGGACCGCTACCGCCGCCGAGTACCGCAAGCTCATGGACGAGTGGAAGAAGTCGCGCCGTGCCTCGCGCAAGGACGACGACCAGCTCTGGAGCCGCTTCCGCGCCGCCCAGGATGTCTTCTTCCAGGCCCGCGCCGCGGCCAACGCCAAGATCGATGAAGAGTACTCCCAGAACCTCGTGGTGAAGGAAGCCCTGCTGGAAGAAGCGCGCGCGCTGCTTCCCATCAAGGATCTGGCTGTTGCCAAGAACAAGCTGGATTCGATCCGCACCCGTTGGGAAGCTGCCGGCAAGGTGCCGCGCAACGACCTGCAGCGCATTGAATCGGCCCTGCGCCAGGTCGAGGACGCGGTCAAGGGTGCCGAGGACGAGCAGTGGCGCCGATCCAACCCGGAGACCAAGGCCCGCTCCAACTCGATGCTCTCGCAGCTGCAGGACACCATCTCCGCCTTGGAAGATGATCTGGCAGCAGCACAGGCCAAGGGCAACGCCAAGCAGATCGCGACAGCCCAGGAAGCCCTGGATGCACGCCGCATGTGGCTGAGCACCTTGGAGAAGTCGGCTGCCGACTTCCAGTAAGTAATCCACAGATCGCTTGCACACCGCCAACGCGGCGGCGCGAACTGGTTCAGTAGCTCTATGGAAACGAGAAATTCCCCAGCTACCGGACCTCGCGCCGCCGCGTTGCGCATTCCCGGGGACCTGTGGATCGCTGGTGAGATGTTCACCCGCAACGAGCTGCACGCCATGGCCCACAACGGCCTGCTGATCGAGGTCCTCGGTGATTATTTTTTGCCCAGCAGCATCCGAGTCAACGCGTCGGTGCGGGCACGGATTGCAGGTTTCGCCTGTGGCCGCGAGCTGGCCCGCGATGCGGTGCTAGCTCGCCAAACTGCAGCCTGGATCCATGGGCTCTTGCCGTCAGTGTCCACATTGTGCATCTACACCAAGAGCTACCATCGGCCGTTCTACCCCGGGCACGGGCTGAGGGCGGAATTCGCCCAAATGCAGGTGCCGGATACGGACATGGTGTTCCGCAGCCGCATCAGGGTGGCCACCGCATTGCGCAGCGCCTGCGACTGCGCGAAATACGATCCATTGCCCATTGCCAGCCGCGTTCTGGGCACAGTCGCGGCGCTGGCAGATCCCTACCTGACTTTGGACGCCATCAAACAAGCCCTGGCATCGGAGGTTCCCTCACCCGAGCGCTCCCGGGCCCTGCGCCTGGTCCAGTCCTTCTCCGATACGGCGCAAGCGGCCTAGGCTGCCGCCGCGGGGTGCACCGCGCTATTAGCGGCGGGACCCTGCGGTGGTGCGGTAGACATCGTAGACGCCATCGATGCGGCGTACTTGGTTCAGCACGTGGCTCAGGAACTTGGGATCGCCCATTTCGAAGGAGAAACGGGAAATTGCCACACGGTCCTTGCTTGTCTGCACACTGGCCGAAAGGATGTTCAAGTGGCTTTCGGAAAGGATCCGGGTGACGTCGGAGAGCAGCGACTTGCGGTCCAATGCTTCGACCTGGATCTCCACCAGGAACACGCCATGGTGCTTGGTGGCCCACGTGACATTGACCAGTCGATCCGGCTGCTCGGCGAGCTGCGTCAGATTCAGGCAGTCGGTGCGGTGCACCGAGACTCCGGCGCCACGGGTTACGAAACCCTGGATTTCATCTGGCGGCACCGGAGTGCAGCAACGCGCCAGCTTCACCAGCACATCCCCCAGGCCCTCGACGATCACGCCGGCGTCGTTGCCCGTAGCCGGGCTGGGAGCCATTGGGCGGACTACCGCTTCCTCATCGACCTGTTCGGCTTCTGGAGGGCCAATCAGGGCCGTTAAATGCTCAATGACGTTCTGTGCACTGGTATGGCCGTCGCCCACGGACTGGTACAGGGCCGAAATGTCCGTGTGGTGCAGTTCGTTGGCTACCGCCGTGAGCAGGTCGTGAGTCATCAATTTCTGCAATGGCAGCTGGTTGCGACGCAGTTCCTTGGTCAGCAGCTCCTTGCCCTTTTCGATGGCCTCCTCGCGGCGTTCCTTGGAGAAGTAACCGCGGATCTTTGCCTTGGCACGAGGCGAGCGGACAAAGTTCTGCCAATCCTGGGATGGGCCAGCGCCTTCGGCCTTCGAGGTGAAGACCTCCACCACATCGCCCTGCTTGAGCTCGGTATGCAGTGGGACGAGCTTGCCATTGACGCGGGAGCCGATGGTGCGGTGGCCGACGTCGGTGTGGATCGAGTAGGCGAAATCCACCGGTGTGGCACCAACCGGCAAGGACATGATGTCGCCCTTGGGGGTGAACACATAGACTTCAGCGGAGCTGATCGTGTAGCGAAGGCCGTCCAGGAACTCCTCGGAGTCGGCGGTATCCGCCTGCCACTCCATCAAGGAACGCAGCCAATCCATATTCTGTTCCGGCGAAAGCATGGAGTTATCGGTCTGCCCATGCTTGTACTGGAAGTGCGCTGCTACGCCGTATTCGGCGCGTACGTGCATATCGTGGGTGCGGATCTGGATCTCTACCGGCTTGCCTTCAGGACCCATCACCGTGGTGTGCAGCGACTGGTAGAGGTTCAGCTTCGGGATCGCAATATAGTCCTTGAAGCGGTTAGGCAGTGGATTCCACTCCGCATGCACGACGCCCAGGGCGCCGTAGCAGTCCTTGACGGTATCCACCAGGATGCGCACGCCCATGAGGTCATGGATATCGTCGAAGTCCTTGCCGCGCACGATCATCTTCTGGTAGATCGAGTAGTAGTGCTTGGGCCGGCCGGACACCGAGGCATGGATGGCGACATCGCCGAGATCGCCCGAAAGGGTCTGGCGGATCGAGGAGAGGTACTTTTCACGTTCCGGAGTGCGATCGCCCACCATGCGGACGATCTCCTGGTAGACCTTCGGGTGCAAGGCAGCGAAGGACAGGTCCTCCAGCTCCCACTTGACGGTGTTCATGCCCAGACGGTGTGCCAGCGGTGCGAAGATCTCCAGGGTTTCCTTCGCCTTGCGCGAGGAAGATTCCGGGGATACGTAGCGCCAGGTACGGGCATTGTGCAGGCGGTCGGCCAGCTTGATCAGCAGCACGCGGATGTCGCGGGACATGGCCACGACCATTTTGCGCACGGTCTCTGCCGGGGCCGCATCGCCATAGGTGACCTTGTCCAGCTTGGTCACGCCATCGACCAGCATGGCGATTTCCTCGGAGAATTCCTTCTTAACCGACTCCAGGGAGTAATCGGTGTCTTCAACGGTGTCGTGCAGCAAGGCGGCGGCAAGAATCGAGCCGGTCATCCCCATCTCCGCCAGGATCGTGGCGACGGCGACCGGGTGCGTTATGTACGGGTCGCCGCTCTTGCGCTTCTGGCCTTCATGGTACTTTTCGGCGACCTCGTAGGCGTGGACCAGCAGGTCCAGATCCGCCTTCGGATGCTTGGACTTGACCGTGCGCAATAGCGGTTCAAGGGTCGGCGATGTGCTCGGGGTGCTCCCCCGGCCAGCAAAGCGCACCAAACGAGAGATAGAGCGTCGTTTCGAATTGTTCAGGTTAGGCGTATTCGCCATGCCCCGCTCCTTCCCGTTGCCGTTGGATTCTTTCCCGAGCCTGCGTGAAGCCCGACGGAATCCAACGGTAGTTCCGGGCCACCAGATCACTGGTAGCCGTGCACTGAAAAAACACCTTCTTTAGTTCAAACGTTATAGCACGTTCGGGCGGTGACAACTAATTACGCATCTTCCCGCTTAAGCGAATTGGTGCCCCCAGCAAATGCTGGGAGCACCAAATTCAGATCTTCGGATCGGTTTAGGCAGCAGCCATCTTCTTATCGTGCGCTACCACGTCGTCGTCCTTGTGGCGGAGCCAATGGAACATTGGCGCCTGCACGAACAAGGTCGACAGGGCCGAGACGATGATACCGACGAACAGCGCCAAGGACAGGTCCTTGAGCGTACCGGCACCCAGCAGGTAGGAACCGATGAATAGGATCGCGGCCACTGGAAGCACGGCAACGACCGAGGTGTTGATCGAGCGAACCAGGGTCTGGTTCACAGCGAGGTTCACCAGCTGCTCGAAGGTGCGCTTGGACTGCTGGGTGTAGTCCTTGGTGTTTTCGCGGACCTTGTCGAAAACCACCACGGTGTCATACAGCGAGTAGCTCAGAATGGTCAGGAAGCCGATGATCGCGCTGGGCGTGATTTCGAAACCGGACAGCGAGTAGATGCCCGCAGTCACGATCACCACGGTAATCAGTCCGACGATCGCTGCCAGCGACATCTTCCAGGTTCGGAAGTAGGCAGCCATCAGCAAGCCCACCAGGACCACGAAGACTACCAAGCCAACCAGTGCCTGGCGCGAAACGTCTTCACCCCAGGTTGGGCCGATGAAGTTACTGGTAACTTCATCGCTGGAGACGCCGTAGTTCTCCGCGAGCTGGCCGGCGATGGCCAAGGTCTGGTCATCGCTCAAACGCTCAGTCTGCACGCGCATGGTGCCCGGAGCAATGTTGGTGACCGTTGCCTCGGAACCCGAAGCCACCGAGCTAACAGTTTTTTCACCAATCGAGATATCAGTGTTCTGCACATCCGAAACGGTGAATTCAGAACCACCGCGGAAGTCGATGCCCAGGTTGAAGCCGCCCTTGACCACTGGAAGCAGGATCGACAGCATCACCAGAATACCGGCGATCAGGAACCACAACCGGTACTTGGAGGTGAACGGGTAGGAACGCTTGCCGGTGTAGAGCTCGTTGCCCCAAGTGACTAGCTTATTCATTGTTCTCCTCCTGGGCCTTGGCCTGCGTGCTGGCTGGCTGTTCGGCCTGTGCACGGCGACGCTCGGCAATGGTCATGCGCTTGGCGGCCTCAGCCGAGGCCTTCGCATTCTTCTTGCCGCGGTTTGCCACAACGTTTTCATCGAAGCGGCGAACCTTGCCTGCACCTTGGTACAGCGGCTTGACGCCAAGCAACGATGGATCCATGCCCGAGAGCGGGTGGCCGTTGGCGAAGAACTTGGTGCGTGCCAGCAGGACCAAGGTTGGATGGGTCAGTCCGTACACGACCACGAGGTCAACGATTGCGGTCAGGCCCAAGGTGAAGGCGAAGCCTCGCACGTTGCCCACGGCAACGATGTAGAGCACTACTGCAGCCAACACGTTCACGGCCTTGGAGGCCAGAATGGTGCGCTTGGCACGCTTCCAGCCGATATCCACGGCGCTTGCCAATGGCCGTCCTTCGCGCAGCTCATCTCGAACACGCTCGAAGTACACGATGAACGAGTCCGCGATCAGGCCGATCGCCACGATCAAGCCAGCCACGCCCGCCAGCGACAGGCGGTAGTTCATGCCCCAGCCAAGCAGGACCAGGCAGAGGTAGGTCAGCACACCGGCGACGAGCAGCGAAGCGATGGTCACCAAGCCCAGGGCGCGGTACTGGAACAGCGAGTAGATGAATACCAGGACCAGGCCGATAACACCGGCAATGAGGCCCGCGGTCAGCTGGTCAGCACCCAGCGTTGCAGAAACCTGGCGCTCTGACTGGATGTCGAAGCTGATTGGCAGTGCGCCGTACTTCAGCTGCTCGGCCAGCGCCTGCGAGGTGTCCTGGGTGAAGCCACCGGAAATCTGCGGACGGCCATCGGAGATCACGGCATTGGTGGTTGGCGCCGAGATGGTTTCGCCATCAAGCACGATCGCGAACTGGTTCTGCGAACCCTGCAGGGCAATCAGACGCTGCGTGGTGTCGGCGAAGATCTTGGTGCCTTCGGCATTGAACTCGATCACGACAACCCATTCGCCGGTGACCGAACCATTGACGCCGCGAGCGAGCTGCGCGTATGCGTCCTTGATCTTGTCGCCGGAGATTTCCTGTGGGCCAAGGATGTACTTGACGCCCATGTCCGTATCGCAGGAGATCATTGGCTTGGCTGGGTCCGCAGCGTCCCCGCCGCGGTCCTTGAGCTCGGTTTCGCAGTCGTAGCCTTCAAACTCCTGGAAGAGCTCTGCGGTGATCCAGTTGGTGTCCGATGGGTTCTCTGGCTTGCCCTCAGGCTTTGGCAGGTCTTCCTTGGGAGTGCGATCTTCCTCAGGGGTGGCTGCGTAGCCGCCGGTGATCAGCACCGGGCGGAACTCCATGTTGGCCGAAGCCTGGATCAAATCGCGAGTGGTCTGGTCCGGGGTGCCCGGCATCGAGACCACAACGTTGCGACCGGACTGGGTGGTGATTTCCGATTCGGTTACACCGGAACCGTCCACACGCTGGCGGATGATCTCCACCGCTTGGTCCAGCTGCTCTTGGTTGATCGCTTCGTCGCCCTGGACCCGAGGGGCCAGGATCATCTCGGTGCCGCCTTCGAGGTCGAGGGCGAGCTTCGGTCCCCATCCGGTTTTACCGTTCGCCGCACCACCCACCAACACGCCGGCTGCGATGATGAAGACGATCAGCAACCACAGCAACGCTTTGCGCGCCTGCTTAACAGGTCTGATTGATGACATCTATTGTGCTTTCTCGTTTGAGTGGCTTGGCCTTCAGGCCACCGCTATGCTGCCCGGGACTTAGGCGTTGCGCTCGTCCTTGCCCTCATCGTTCAGGCGACGCAGGGACTCTTCCGGGGTTTCGGTGGTGCTGGTGGATTCTGCTGCGCCGTCGGCCACGGCCGGGGTTGCTGCATCCTTGTCCAGGAAGGTGGCAATGGCCTGACGGTGCAGGTTCAGCACTACGCCCGGTGCGACCTCGACCTGGACGCGATCCTCTGCGTCAACGCCGACGACGGTGCCGAAGATACCCGAGTTGGTCATCACTTTGGCGCCTGGCACGGTGTTGTTCTTCAGCTTCTCCTGCTGGGCGGACTGCTTCTTGCGGCCACGGAACATCATGAAGATCAGCACTGCGAACAGCGCGACCATCAGGATCAGCGAAGGGTTGAAGCCGCCACCAGCGGCCTGAGCGATTACGAGGGGATTCACGTATTTACCTGCTAACGAATTGTTGCGATTTGATCTGAAGTTCTGGGATGCTGTTGCGGCTATTTCTGGCGTAATACAGCAAAGACGCCCCACCTCGCCCCGAAACGGGCATAGGTCGGGCGTCTTTAGTCTAATGCGTCACGGTGAACCGGCAGACCATTTACGCGGGCAGTGAAGTAATGCTTGCCTAATCCTCATCGTTTTCATAGCTTTGCGCACTGGCGAAGATCGCATCCTTTGGCATCGCCAAGCCCAAATGCGCCCAGGCTCCGGGCATGGCAATACGACCGCGCGGGGTCCGGCCCATCAGCCCTTCGCGCACCAGGTATGGCTCTGCGACGGTCTCGACGGTTTCGGTTTCTTCACCCACGGCGATGGCCAGGGTCGATAGCCCCACCGGTCCCCCGCCGAATTTGGTGCATAAGGCTTCGAGCACACCCCGGTCCAGGCGATCAAGGCCACGTGCATCGACCTCGTACATGTCCAAGGCGGCCTCGGCCGCTTGGGCATCGATCTCTTCGAGCTTATGCACCAGCGCCCAGTCACGCACGCGGCGCAGCAGGCGGTTGGCGATACGGGGCGTACCGCGGGAGCGTCCGGCGATCTCGGTGAACGCGGCCGAAGTGACGCTCAGATCAAGCATCATGGCCGAACGGCGCAAAACCAGTTCAAGCTCCTTGACCGCGTAGAACTCCAGATGGCCGGTGAAGCCGAAGCGGTCACGCAACGGGCCGGGCAATAGTCCGGCGCGCGTGGTTGCGCCAACGAGGGTGAAGGGCGGAAGCTCCAGCGGAATGGCCGTGGCGCCGGCGCCCTTTCCGACGATGATATCTACGCGGAAGTCTTCCATGGCCATGTAGAGCATTTCCTCGGCCGGCCGGGACATGCGGTGGATTTCATCGAGGAACAGCACCTCGCCTTCGGTCAACGACGAGAGGATCGCGGCCAAGTCACCGGCATGCTGGATGGCTGGGCCGGAGGAAATGCGCAATGGCGCGTTCATCTCGGCGGCGATAATCATCGACAAGGTGGTCTTGCCCAGGCCCGGCGGGCCAGAGAGCAGAACGTGGTCCGCGGTGCGTTCGCGGATTTTCGCTGCTTCAAGCACCAGCGAGAGCTGCTGGCGCACTCGGGACTGGCCCACGAAGTCGTCGAGGTTCCGCGGGCGCAGGGCCGCTTCGATTACCCGTTCCTCGGGTTCGCTGCCGGCATTCGTGAGCCCGGTGGAGTCATTCATGATCAGTTGATCCTCTCGCAGACCGCTTAGGCGCGGGTTCCGCTGGACATGCTGCGCAGTGCAGCACGCAAGATTTCTGCGACGTTGCCGGTGGCAACGACATCTGGATCAGCCTTGGACAGCGATTTCAGGGTGCTGGTTGCATCCTTTTCGCTCCAGCCCAGGCCGGTCAGCGCCTCGATCACCTGCGGTTCCCAGACGCTCGCGTTGCCGCCGCCGGAAACCGGGGCCACTGGCGCGCCAGTCGGGATCAGCTTGCCGTTCAGTTCCAGCACGATGCGGCTCGCGCCCTTGGGGCCAATGCCCGATACCTTGGTGAAAGCGGCGGTGTCCTTGGTGTTCGCCGCGATGCGGACTTCCTCCGGAGAGTGCACCGCCAAGATGGCCAAGCCTGTGCGCGGCCCGATGCCCGATACGGAAACCAGGACCTCGAAGACATCGCGTTCCTCAGCGGTGGCGAAGCCGAAGAGGGTCATCGAATCCTCGCGGACCACCATGGAGGTGAATACCGTAGCCTCGCGTCCTGCCTGCAGGGTGGACAGCGTCCCGGGGGTGGCATTGACCAGCATCCCGAAGCCGTTAACGTCAATTACCGCGGTGTTCAGGGCTACCGCCTGCACGGTGCCGGTCAATGAGCTGATCATGCCACTCCTTGGGATATATGTTCGATCGAACCCAGTTTATCGAAGATACCTACGAATATCGATCCGCCGCGTTCCCCGGTGGGTCGGGGCCGCTGCCGTGCTGGCCGGCTAGCGGCGCACTGCACGGCGCTTGGCCGACGCCTCGGCGGCAATCCACGCCTGCTGCGCACCGGTCAGCTGCGACGAACCACCGGCATTAGCCGCGGAGGCCGAGGCATTCGAGCCGGTGGCCGCACCGCGCCAGCCGTGGGTAATCGCCAAGGCCACCGCATCAGCGGCGTCGGCAGGCTTAGGCGGTTCATCGAGCCGGCAGATCTTGGCAACCATCTTGCCGATCGCCGCCTTGGTGGCCTGTCCCGAACCGGTAACCGCCGCCTTGACCTCGGTCGGCGTGTGCAGGGCCACGGGTATTCCGCGTCGCGCTGCCGCGGTGATGACAACACCGGTGACCTGCGCGGTGCCGATGACCGTGGAGACGTTCGCCGATGCGAACACGCGTTCCAAGGCGAGCACATCGGGCTGATGCAGATCCAGCCATTCGTCGATGGCGTTGGCGATCTTCAAGAGCCGGGCATCGAGCGGAGTGCCCGGAGGGGTGCCGGCGACGGTGACGTCGACCAGCGAAACTTGCCTGTTTGCAGCGACGTCGACCACGGCAAGACCGCAACGGGTCAGGCCGGGATCGACGCCAACAACACGTAAGGCCAAGCCTTACTGCTCTTCGTCCAGCGCGGCGCGAACCTCGTCGGACAGATCAGCGTTGGTGTAGATGCCCTGGACATCATCCAGTTCTTCCAGCGCGTCGTAGAGCTTGAGGAACTTGCGAGCTCCTTCAACGTCCAGGTCGACCTTCATCGATGGAATGAATTCCATTTCGTCGGACTCGTAGGCGATGTCCGCTTCATCCAGCGCAGCGGCCACAGCGCGCAGGTCCGAAGGGTCGCAGACGATGGCGAAGTTCTCGTCCTCGTCCATGATCTCGTCGGCACCGGCGTCCAGCACGACCATCAGCAGGTCGTCTTCGGTCAGCTCGCCCTTGGGCAGGCGGACAACGCCCTGGCGGTTGAACAGGTAGGCGACCGAACCCGGGTCGGCGATGGTGCCGCCGTTGCGGGTGATGCCCACGCGCACCTCGGAGGCTGCACGGTTCTTGTTGTCGGTCAGGCACTCGATCAGCAGGGCCGAGCCCTGCGGGCCGCGTGCTTCATAGATGATCTCGGTGTAGTCGACGACCTCGCCGGTCAGGCCTGCGCCGCGCTTGACGGCGCGGTCGATGTTGTTGATCGGCACGGAGTTCTTCTTGGCCTTGCTGACAGCAAGTTCCAGTGCCGGGTTGCCGGCCATGTCGGCGCCGCCGGCACGGGCGGCAACTTCAATGCCCTTGATGAATTTTGCGAAGGCCTTGGCGCGCTTGGCGTCGATCGCGGCCTTCTTGTGCTTGGTAGTTGCCCATTTGGAGTGGCCTGACATGCTTTAAGCGTCTCCTCGCGTGAGATTGATGAAAAATTGGTGGATAGCGGTGCTGCCGGTGACTTCCGGGTGAAAGCTGGTTGCCAACAATTTTCCCTGGCGTACTGCAACAATTCTACCCTGTTCGTGATCCGTCCCCGCTTGAACGGTGCTGATCACTTGCACGTCCGGGCCAATTTGCACGGCTTCCGGTGCTCGGATGAACACCGCTTCGAGATTTTGCCCGTTGAAGTCCAGCTGGTGCTCGAATGAGTCGATCTGGCGCCCGAACGCGTTGCGCTTGACCGTCATGTCGATGCCGCCGAAGCTTTGCTGTACCGCGCCATCTCGCGAGATGGCAGGGTTCTCGATGCGATCGGCCAGCATGATCATTCCGGCGCAGGAGCCGTAGGCTGGCATGCCTGCTGCGATGCGCTCCTTGATGGGACCAGCTAGCCCGTAGTTGCGGGACAGCCGGTCAATCACCGAGGACTCGCCGCCGGGAATCACCAGCGCGTCAACCTGCTCCAAATCGACGACGGTGCGCACCATGTGCGTGCGCTGCCCGAGCCGTTCCAAAGAGGCCAGATGTTCGCGGAAATCCCCTTGCAGAGCGAGGACGCCTATTTTCGGCATGGTTCTAACCTTCATGGTGTTCAGTGGTTGGCAGCACGAAAAATGCGCCGAAATAACGTTAAACCCAGAGACGCCGTGCGCCTGTTTTGTTTCCCGGTGTGTCGCGGATTCTTCGACGCCGCCTCCCGGCAAGTGGCGGAACTTGGTAGGTTCAAGGACATGATTGCTGATATTTCTTCCCTCGAACTTGCCGGCGGCGTGAGCATGCCCTCGATCGGTTTGGGCACGTGGCCCATGCGTGGACACGAGGCGGCCGCAGCGGTGCTGTCCGCCCTCGACGTGGGCTACCGCCGCATTGATACAGCGGAGAACTACGAGAATGAGGACGCCGTGGGCAAGGCCCTGGCACAGAGCCGGCTTCATCGCGATGAAATTTTCGTAACCACCAAGTTCAACAAGCAATGGCATTCGGCCCAAGGCGTGCGCCAGGCATTGGAGAACTCCCTGGACCGCTTGGGTCTTGGGTATGTGGATCTGTTCTTGATCCACTGGCCCAACCCCCAGCAGAACACCTATGTCGAAGCCTTCACTGAGCTGGGCAAACTAGTAGACGAGGGCAAGATCCGGGCTGCGGGAGTCTCGAACTTCAAGCCCTACCAGCTGCAGAACGTCCTGGATTCGGGGCACGTGCCGGCGCTGAACCAGATCCAGGTTGATCCTGAACGGCAAAGCGTCGAATGGCAAGGTTTCAACACCGAGCATGGCGTTCGGACCGAAGCCTATTCCCCGCTGGGACGCAAGAAATCTGGATTCCTTTCACATCCTGCCCTGGTCCGGATCGCCCAAGCGCATGGGAAGAGCAGCGCGCAGGTGACCCTGCGCTGGCATGTCCAGTCCGGGCGGGCCGCGGCACCGAAATCGGCAGACCAGCGGCGGCAGAGCGAGAACCTGGACATTTTCGATTTCCAGCTCACCCAGTCGGAAATGGCCGCCATCAATGCCATGGATACTGGTGCTGGCCCCTTCACCGATTCGGATGAGTTCGGGCACTGAATTCCCGCAATACCTGCATGCGGCAGAAACGGAGAACCCAAACATGATTCACGGCTACCAGCGCCCAGATATCGAAGTGGCGGATTACTTCGACGAGCACGGTGCGCTGATCCCCTATGGCCAGCGCTGGGATGAGCGGCCTCCAGCGGAGAGCTATTCGCTGACCTCCCATGTGCAACGCTTTGCCCCGGTGCCGCAGGTAGCCCAGGCGTTGCTGGATTGGCTGCGCGAGCAGTTCGAGGTGCGTTGCTTCGAAGATCCCGGGCTGGCCAGGCAAATGCGGATTCAACCGGGCCATGTGGTGCGCTCTGTTCGCGTGTTTCCGTTGGATTCGCGCTGCGCGCCACTGGGCATGGTCTTCACCACGTTTCCCGCGGCGCATCTGGAGCTCGGTGCGTTGTACCGCGCGACATTTCCGCCGTGCGGCTGCGATGGATGCGACGAAGTTGTCCCCGAAATCCTTGAGGACCTCGAGATCCAGGTCGGTGCCGCCGTGTCCGGAGGATTCGGCGAGTTCCTGGATCGAGGCATGGACTGCCTCGTGCACTGTTTCGACGTTGACGGGACAGGATTCGGCGAGCAGTCCCGCGGCCTCGAAGACATATCGCCGGCACGGCTAGCCAGAGCACGCGCAATTCTTCCCTCAAGCCGCGTGTGGGCACCTTGGCCATTGCGCTAGGTCAGTCCAGCGTCCACTTTCGAAGTCCGTCGTCGAATGCGCCATAGGCATTCACTGTGGCCTCGCTGCGCTTCAAGGAGGCTTTCGCTTCATCTTCCCGAATGCATCCAGCAGCATCGAAAACTTGGCACCAGGCCACAGGTTCATTTGAGAGCTGGTGCGGAACCCACCGCAATTCGCTGACATCCCATTTGCCGGGCCCTTCCTGGGTAAACGTTGCCTTCACGCTGATGCCTTCGCGGTTGAGAATGGTTGGTGTGGCGTGTTTTGCCACGGAATTGCCCAAACCGTAGACGATCCAGGTTCCGTCGTGCTTCTCAATGGGCAATACCGAGTGGGTGTGGTGCATGTAGATGAAATCGAAGACACCGGACTCTGCCAAGGCTCGACCGAGCCTTTTCTGGGACGCTGTCGGTTCGGTGCTGTATTCAGCCCCATCGTGCACGGCAGCCACGACGATGTCCGCTCCCGCCTTGCGCGTTGCCTTGCCCCTGGCGATCAGTTGCTGCGCATCCACCCCGGTATCGACTTGCCAGTCAGCTTCTTCCGGCAAGCCATTGAGCGAATAGGTGCTGGTTACTACACCGAGCTTCACACCTTCCATGTCCAGGATCGATGGCTTCTCGGATTCTTTTTCACTGCGGTAGGAGCCGGTCGCGAAAAGCCCATTCGCTTCCAGGGCGTCCAGCGTTCGCTCTACTCCGGCCGTCCCGGCATCTACCGTGTGATTGGTGGCAGTGGTGCATCCGTCGTAGCCAATAGCGCCGAGGTCGGCCAGGATTCGATCAGGGACTGTGAACCGCGGATACCCCGAATACGGAGGGACGCCAATCGGTGTTTCCAGATTGCATAACGCCACATCTGCGTCCTGGACATAGGGTGCCAGGCCCGCAAGCAAGGGGCTGAAATCGTAGTCGCCGCCGTTGCCCGTTTCCGCTCCAGCCGCTTGCTTCGCTTCATCCAATAGCTGCGGATGCAGCAGTACATCGCCGGTAACCATCAGCGATAGCTCTTCGGGCGCCGAGGGTGCGGCCGAGGCATCCGCTATGGCTGAACTCGGAGCCGGTTCCGGCGAGGCAGGAACGCTGGCCTGGACGGAAGGCTGCGGGGCTGCTGGTTCTGCGTTGTCGCTCGGGACTGCAGAGCAACCGCCAATCAGCAATGCGGCCAGCAGCGTTGAGCTCAGCGGAAGAAATGCAGGCAGTGCACGTTGGGGCATGCATCGAGCCTAGCTCAGCTGGGCATCTGGGGTGTAAATGCAAGCTAAATCACGTTTTCCATGAAAACCTAGGCCTATGCAAAACCCGCTTCTGACTCCCAGTACCAGGCCCTACCAATGGCCAGCCTTCGACCAGCTCACCGCTGAGCATTATCTGGAGGCAGTCCGGCTCGGCGCAGCCGAACAGCGTGAGGAGCTGCAGCGCATCATCGACGAGGCCCAGGCTCCCACTTTTGAGAACACTTTCTTGGCGCTGGAAGCCAGCGGGCAGACCCTGCGCCGTGCGCTCATGACGTATTTTTCGGTGATTTCTGCCCACGGCACCGAAGATCTGCGGGCGATTCAGTCGGAGATTTCTTCGATCTGGACCAAGCAAGAGGATGAGATTTACCTAAACCAAACCTTGTACTTGCGTCTACAAGCTTTGAATTATGAGGGTCTCCAGGGTGAAGATGCCCGCCTAGTGGAGCAAACGCTGAAGAATTTCCAATTGGCCGGCGCAGGCTTGGGCGACGCCGAAAAGGACCAGTTGAAGGCACTAAACGCCAAACTCGCTGAGCTTTCCACGCAGTTCGCTGACCTCGTCCTGGAAAATCAGAATGCCCACGCTGTGCACTTCGACGACGCTGAGGAACTCGCAGGTCTTTCCAGCCAAGCGATCGAGTCCGCTGCGCAAGCCGCCAAGCAAGCAGGCCACGCATCGGGATACTTGCTGACGCTGGTTTCGCCTACCCAGCAACCGGTCCTGGAGTCGCTCGCGTCAAGCCAGTCCCGCCGCAAGGTGTTCAATGCCTCGATCAGCCGTGGCACCGAAGAAAACGCGACCATCCATGTGGCCGCCGAAATGGCACAGCTTCGCGCCGAGCGCGCCGCTCTGCTCGGATTCGCCAACCATGCAGAAACCGTGCTCGCCCAGGCCACTGCACCTTCCACCGCTGCGGTGGAAGAACGACTGGCCGAGCTAACCAAGGCCGCCACCGCTAATGCCCGCCAGGAAGCCGAGGTGCTGGGCAAGATCGCCGGTGCCGAAATCAACGCGTGGGATTGGAAATACTTCTCCAACCAGGTCTTGCGTGAGGAGTACTCGGTGGATTCCGAGGCACTGCGCAACTACTTCGAATTAGACCGGGTCCTGGTCGATGGGGTCTTCGCGACCGCTACCAAGCTGTTTGGCATTACCTTCAGCGAGCGGTTCGACCTTCCCACCTACCACCAGGATGTTCGCGTCTTCGAAGTTTTCGACGCCGACGGCGAGCCGCTGGCGCTCTACACCGGCGACTACCTGACCAGGAATACCAAGAAGGGCGGTGCATGGATGACCAGCCTGCGCGATGCCGCCTCGTTCCTGGACGAGCGGCCAATCGTCACCAACACCTTGAACATCACCCCGCCTGCGCCGGGTGATCCGGTTCTGCTGTCCATGGATGAGGCAAATACGCTGTTCCACGAGTTCGGCCATGCGCTGCACGGGATGTTCTCCAGCGGAAAGTACGCTTCGCTTTCCGGCACCTCGGTCCCCCGGGACTTCGTGGAGTTCCCATCGCAGGTCAACGAGATGTGGATGCTACACGAGGATGTCGTATCCGGTTATGCCGTCCACCACCAGAGCGGCGAAGTGCTGGAAGACGCGCTGATCGAGAAGGTCCGCGCAGCTTCGCTGTGGGGCCAGGGTTTTGCAACGACTGAGTACCTCGCTGCCAGCGTCCTGGACTGGGCATGGCACACCATCAGCGCCGGGACTGTCATCGAAGATCCGCTGCAGTTCGAACAGGACGCACTTCAGGGCGCCGGCTTCGACTCCGCAATGATTCCGCCCCGCTACCGCACCGGTTATTTCCAGCACATTTTCGCCAATGGATACTCCGCTGGCTACTACTCCTACATCTGGAGTGAGGTGCTCGATGCCGACACTGTGCAGTGGTTCGAGGAAAATGGGGGCTTAATGCGCGAAAATGGTAATCGGTTCCGTGAGGAACTGCTTTCGCGCGGCAATACGCGCGATCCCCTTGAGTCCTACGAATTATTCCGCGGCCGCACCGCATTGGTTGAACCGTTGTTGCGCCGTCGAGGATTGGTGAACGCAGAATAATGACCACTATTGCCTCCGCACAGGAAGCACTAAGCCACTGGCATCAGGCACTTGCAGTAGCCACCGGCGGCAAGATCTTTACCACCCACGGATGCTCATGGGCATGGCAGCCAGTACGCAAGCGGCTGATCCTGCTGTTCCCCGAGCAACCAGAACAGGCGGGCCTGCGTCCGGCGCTAGCCGAAGGCCACCGGCTCGGTGCCCGGCGCGTGGAAGCTTGGGTTAACTCTGGAGCCCACGCAGATGAGCTGAGGGCGACCGGATTCTCCGATAATGCCCAGGTTTCCTGGCATGCTGGCCCATTGGCCATTCCAATGGATCGTTGGACCGGCAAGATCCGATTGGGCAATAACGTGCCTGAGGCCACCGGCGCTGATGCGGCCGAGCTGAACGTGACGAACCTATGGCGCGAGACCAGCACCCAGCTCTCCAGCGGGCATCCGGCATTGCGTCGCGTCGAGCACGCCTTGGCCCGTACCGACGAGGGAGAGATCGTGGGCCGGGGCTTTGCCCAGCAGGGCCTGAACGGCCAGCTCATGGTGCATTCCTTGGCCGTGGGCAAGGAACATCGCCGCCATGGCGTTGGCACTGCCCTGCTTCATGGCCTGTCGCGTTCAATGATCAATCCGCTGTCGCCGCCAGACGATGAGGTACCGCAGGAACTGCTCGCTGCGGCCACGCCATCGAGCGCCGACTTCTTCAGCGCCAATGGGCTCAAGCTCCTTGGGCGTGGACGCCACATGATCTTGCGCTCATGGAACCAGTAGCCAACCTCTGATAACTAGAAAGCTCAGCCGGTCACCGGACGTTCCGTGACCGGCTGAGCTTTCTCGAATGGCCTTACCGCGATTTGACGACTCGATAGACAAGCCGGGCGAACGGTCCGGCTTGTCGCGCTTCAACCAGTTCGAGGCGCTCGCTGGAAATAGTTCGTGGCAATACGGGCGCACCAGACGATAGTGCGGCCGGGGCCACAGTCAATGCCAAGACATCTAGGGCATCGACATCCAGGAATTGCCCCAGCAGTTCACCGCCGCCAAGTACCCAAACATTCTTCTCCCCCGCGCTGTCACGAATTACCGGCAAGAACTGCGCAACGGGCCCGTTCACCAGCTGCACATCAGCCCCTTCTGGAATGGGCAACTCTCTCGAAGTGAAGACATAGGTCTTGACCCCCGGATAGTACTCATGCCACTTTTGCGGATTTTCCATGAGCTGTTCATTCTCGATCATCCACATATAGGTGTTCGCGCCTTCGACATGCACACCAACGTTTTTGGGCAATAGTTCCTTATCAGGTTCATGGGACCCCGGAACGTCAAAGAGCCATTGCAGGCTATGGTTCTCGTCGGCCAAGTATCCATTGAGAGTGACCGCGGCATCGAAGATAATCTCGCTCATGGCACATAGTCTGCCACAGGAAAATTGCTCGTGGCTCCGGGGTGCACTTCGCTACCGGCATGCCTGCTCCAGAGCTGCGCCACTAGCAGGTCGCCATCCGAAGTCCCGCCGGCTCCGGAGTCCGACCGGCCGCGGATAGCGTGCAGGCTCCGGTCGAGCAGTAAGTGATCGGGTTGCGCCATGGTACTCGCGATTCCAGGCAGCGAATCTGGTTGGGCGGGGCCGGAGACGGATTGCTGCTCGTAAACGCACCACCTGGAATTAGTTGATTCACGCTGGTTGAAAAGAACACTTGGCGGCAAAGGCTAGATCGCAGTCTCTTGCCGTATCGGGCCCCGGCAGCACTACCGGCAGCACAGAAGCAGCGAGGCCGGAGAAATGGACTGATCTGTCCACTTCTTCGGCCTCGTCATCAGCTACTCAGCGCAGTTCCTACCATCCGTGCTCCGAAAGGCGGTGCGGCACCGGCACATCGGCAACGCTAAGATTGAGGGGCAACTACTCGGCCGCGTCAAGGCCAGAGGCTTACCTGATAAGTGTTCGCAGGGCTACACCACCGTATGAACTGCTGCTAAAGAGTACCCAGCCGTCCGCATGTCATATGCATTCCCTGAGACAGCGTTTTGAATAGCAGACCAGACAAAAGTTGCTCGAAAAATTCATGAACTTCTCGTGCACAGCAGGGGCCAGAGTCTACAGGACCCATCGCGCCCAAAATGTTGAGACGATTCGGGAAGTTGCCTGACTTCACACAAAAGAAATAATGAAAAACTGGAGACTTCCGAGGGACAGTCTCCACCGCTCAGACGAGATCTACTATGCCGTAGACCTCATGCGCCGCGCTGTCATCCAAGCTAACTGTACCGGCATCGGTTGCGATAACGGCGATGGTGATGTCGCGCGATTTCACTCGTTTCCAAGAAATTTCGTATCTAGGCGCTCGTGGGAGCACAACGAGCTGACGGAGTATAGGAAATCGTGCCTGACAGATTTTGCGTCGAAACTATTTTCTCATCCAGATTAGATCCCTGCCACACCTTCGTCTCAACTGATGCAAAAGGGAAACATGCTATCCAGGTGCTGTACAGTAAGTTCGCGTCTCTATAAGGTTCAAAGACCAATGATGCACGACAAACTGAAGAGCCGCCTATCCGATAACGCACCCCCATAGTCGAACAGCGGCAAACTCCGGGAAATCAAAATCGCTGGACTAGATCAATTGCTCCAAAAAGGGGCGTCGACGCCCAACCTAATACTTTTTATACCGACAATTTGCTGTCACTCGCCTCTTTCATTAACTGGTGGACGAGTTTATACATCGTTGATGATGGGTTATTCTCGGGGAATTGAGTGTCGTCGTCTTTATGTTTGCTGTCGAGCTTCTCGGCACGACGCATCGCTTGAGTAAGTTGGTCCATATATCGGTCTTCATCGACTTCTTTGCCCGTTGACGCGTCCAATTCTCTGCGTCGACGGATCGCTTCATTAGTAGTAAGGTGAGCAGTCGCACTTTCGAAGTGCAGGATCAACCACAGCTCGAAGCATGGATTGCTTACAGCAAGCCCTATGTCGTTTGCACGCGCGGTATCAATTGCGGCACTTAAATGCTTGTCACGTTTTTCCGGAGGACTCTCGACATCGAACACACACCAGAAATGGTCGATGTCTCCAATTCCACGCTTCTTGTCATCTCGAGCACGTTGTACCAGCGTGTAAGGCGTGGCTCCCGACTCCTCAATCACAATTTCGACAGCCGAGCCGTTCGCAATATCGGGGTGATTTAGTAGCGCGTGGACATAGTCAACCTCCGTCACTTCGCCTTCCGCATAAATTCGAAAGGTCGCATTCGCCTGACGCGTTCCCTGAACACGGGTGAGTGGCTTATTGGTCTTCTTTCCGCGATTGCGCGCGCTCATGCGATCAAACCCAGCGCGCGCAACACCGCGGGCTGGCTAACGTCGGGGAGGGCACCGAACCTCCCGCTGAGGTACTGCGCTTCAACGTTCGAAGTCCGCCGGACCCTAGCGCCAGAGTATTCGGCTAGAGCTGCAAAACTAGTTTCACCATCCGCATTCTTCTCCGTCAACCAAATCTCGTCACGATTCAAATCGTTTAGCAGGTTGGTGTCGTGCGTCGTAAAGATCAACTGAGCACCACGCGGGTTCGAAGATGTAGACTCGAACATACGCACCAGCTGTGATGTGAGGACCGGGTGCAAGCTTGCGTCAATCTCGTCGAATAAAGCAATACGACCATTCTTGAGCGCAGCTAATACCGGACCAATCAATTCAAACCACGCGCGAGTACCGATTGATTCATTGCGATAGTCAAAAGTCTTACGTTCGCCTTTGGACTCGTGCACAAGCATCGGCTCCTTACGCGTCCAATTAGAACTTGTGCTGTCTCGAGTGCCTCTGGATACTTCGTCAATCTCGACATCGGTGATACCGAGGTCAGCTAGCTTCAACATCGCAAGAGCTTCCTCACGCGTCGAGTGAGATTCGACTTCGAATAGTGCAGGCTGTTCTTGCTGGCCGGCAGCAAACAATCTCAGTGTCGCGCGGTAGCCGAAATTGGTGGAGCCCCGGAGCGGCTTACCAAGAACTTGGATACCGACCACAGCATCAACGAATGCGCTGACTTCATACACGTCAAATTTGCGCATTGCAGAGAGAGCAAGCGTCCGTTCTGTGAGAAGTGCGCGTGCTCCGCTAAGTCGTCCGAGGCCACGCTGGATCTCGAGCTGCTCCCCATCACGTTCGAAGACTCGTCGTTGGCGTCCCTCCGGATAGTGGAACAACGCCTCGTAGGAGACGCGCTGCGCACCAATGTCTAATAAGTACTCATAACGAACACCGTCGATCTCCATATCCAGTATGAAGGACATGTCTTCTGATGCAGCCTCGCCAAAAGCGAATGGTTCGACAGGAATTGATTCTTCCCAGCCTCGTAAAGAATCAGCAACTGCATTACGTAACCACATGAGTGCAGAGAGCATATTCGACTTGCCCGAAGCATTCGGGCCAAAGATGCCGGCAGCAGGGACAAGCGATGCTCGGATACGTTCATGGCGACGTGCCTCAGCTCGGTCTTCGTCGACCGCCACCATCGAGAGCTCCGCGGACTCGCGTATAGATCGGAAGTTCTCGACCTCGAACCGGATGAGCATACACACCTCCAACAATTAAGTAACCTGTTCCGACGCAAGTCTACAGATTTAGCATCTCGTATGCATATGACTAGTTACCTCGGCGGTCAGGTAAGTTGATCACAATAGGCCTTGTTCCACGCACTAGTGCTCGCCAAACTGACCGTCATCATGGTGCCGGCGCTCCTCATACAGATCGCGCTCCTCGTCTGGGCCACTGCCGGAGTGCTGATCCTGCAATTGAACGGTGCGTTTCCATGGTAGTTCGCCGCATCCGGCGTGATCATAGTCGTCGCAACACTCCCTTTAATCGCCACCCAGCCACTGATGTAGATGTTAGGCTGTTCAGTCGCTGCACCTGGAGGGCTGCGTGATCGGCGTGGCAGCCATGACTTCGACGGCTCTGCGACCTATTGCTTACGTACTACCGCAGGCGATCAACACCCGTACACTAAATCTTGGGTCAACAGCGATTACCGGCTCCGGAGTACTGACCGCTTCAAACAGCCTTCAACTCATGCTCGCCGCCGTAGTTATCGCAGCAGTTCCGATCGCGCAGAAAATCCTATTGATCTGCGCGCTCAAGTTCCGCTGAAGACAGCGGTGTCGCTAGGGTTCGGCCAGCCGCGCTCGTCTGATATCCCTCGTTCCGTGGCGACGGGGACGCCTGGCCACATTGGTCACGAGTCCTTGAAACGCAGAAGTCCGTAGTCTCCACTAATTTCCCGGATCGCTTAGCGTGTTTTTGATGCGAGCGAAAGACGGACGGATGAGAACAACCCCGTGATCTCGTTGACCCAGGGGCTGTTCTCACGTTAACGGGCATAGCTCCATCGGTGGCTCGATCATACAGTGACCAGTTCGAAGTTGAGTGAATCGCAGACTTCCTTTATGCGAGGAACAGGTTTGTCAGGTACGTCGAACCCCGATCAGCGCAGTAGAGGCTGGCATCGACCATAGCGACCTCCGGCATGTAGCCCGTCGACATCTTCAGGTGAGGCCCGGTCTGCTCCCTCCCCACTTGCACGTGTGGCTCACCCCAGGCTCAACTAGGTAATGCGACGAGACTATCCGTTGAATCGCTCATTCGCCAACCACGAGGCGGAGCATCGGACGCTGGTCGGGCTCACCGAGCAACTCACGCACCTGCCGAGGGCCGATCTTAAGATGCTCAGCCAACACCGCAACACTGCCTCCGTGGTCGGCTGCGATTTCCGCCGCCTTCTTCAACAGTGTGGGCATCTCGCCGGGGTACGCGGTCGTCGGGTCGGTGTTCGGGTCCTCGGTCACCGCCAGGCGCTGGTAGGCCCTGCGCGCCGACGACTCGGTGGTTCGACCTCGCTCAACCATCCTTCGCACCAGAGAATGCGGGGAGACTCCCCACGTCCGGCCCAGCCTGTCGAGGGCCACGAGGTCAAGGCGCTGAGGAAGGAATGAATCCATCGCGGACGCAGGCGTGAGGAAAGCTGCGGCGAACTCGTCGGCCTCCTTTTCGATTCCGGCACTGTACTCGTCGGTGTCTCCATGCAGCAGGATGTGGCCAATCTCGTGGGCGACGGAGAATCGGTGCGGGAACACCTTCCCGCTCCGGCGGGGCGTCGTCAGGAGGACGGGGCGGTCCACGATCACCGCGGAGAAGGCGTCGACATCGTCGATTTCTCCGTCCGGGCGCACCGACACCACGATCCCGTGCGACTCGGCGGTCGCGACCAGATGCTTGATCGGCCCGTCCGGCAGACCCCAGTGGCTCCGAAGCCGGGCGGCTGCCACTGCCGGGCTCATCCCCGGCCTGATCTCGGGCAGGTCGACGTCTGGAAGCCTCACATAGCGCTCCAGGGCGAATGTCAGCTCCCAGACCATGGTCGCCGTCGCCAATGCCTTCTGTCGATCACTCACACGTGCTGAGCGCAAACTGCGGAAGTGCGCGTTGACCGTCTCGAATCGCGCCATTGGCCGTCCCACGCCGAAGAATTCCGGACGGACATCCAATGCGTCGGCCAAGCGCTCGAGAACATCAGCGCGAGGTGCGTTTACTCCTGCCTCGTACTGACCGATCGCCGCCGCTGAAACGCCTGCCCGCCCCGCGAGCTGTGTCTTGCTCATCGCGGCCTTCACCCTTGCCTGGGTAAGCCGCGCCGGCTCGAAGCGGCCAAGTACCTGCCGATGGCCGGGCATCTCGAACAGACCCGGCGTGTCGTCATGCATCGAACTGCGGCCTCTCCTGCTCCCGTGGCTCGAGGACAGGAATCACAGGAGCACCGCTGTCGAAGGATTCCACCTCGGACGAATCAGGCTCAGCCACGTGCTCAGGCTGCCAGATGGTGGCCTCCCCGCGGAGACGGACTTCCTCTGACTCGAGGTCGAGCTCGGCGACTGCCCACTCGATGGACTGAAGCTGTCGTGGCGACGAGTTTACCATCACGAGCACAACCGGCATCATGCCTTCCATCGAGCTCAGTACGGCTTCGAGATCGCCGAACGAATCAGACTGTGCGGTCAGATCATCGGTCGAAGAATCCCCCACTCCCGAGAAGTCAGGCCCGAACAGTGCTGGATCTGGCAGCGGCGCGCCGAAGCAGCTCATCTTGGTCGGGCTCGTGGCGAAGTGGGCCGGATCGCTCGTGGCCGGCACGCGCCAAACATAGAGGATGCAATCGTTGACGATAGGCACCTTATGTCCGGCTGGGGCCAGCCGGTGGAGATCGTGCCCACGGCTCTGAAACGCCTCTTGAACATCGATCAAGAGGTCCTGCCACAGAGTCGAGTAACCACGCGTGTTCCGCGTGTGCGCTGCCTGGTGCGCATCAGCGGCATAGCCGTGCCTTCTGCGCACCAAATTGGTCACTACTTCGCGGACCGTGTCTGCGTACCGGCCGAGCGCGTCGGCAGGTGAATCTGGAACCATCAGAGCCTCCTGTAACCCAGTTATGAGCCGACAGTCGACCCAATCATAACTTTAGTATGCCACATGATTCACGCACTATGACTTCAACTAGGCCTTTGTGTCGTGCGATCAATATCTTAAATGATGATTTTCGCAAGCTGACTTTCTTCCACAGCACTCTGGACGTCATACCAGAACGGCTCAACATCGAAAAGTGCCGGCCAAGCCTGAACGAGCCCATACAACAGCCTCCGGCATCGAGGGCAGATGCAGGACGTGTCCGCGCTGGTCTACTGCACCGCGCTCAGTCCTTGCTCGGTTTCAGGGCTGATCGAAGCAATCTCTTCCACCCATGAGCAATCGGACCGATGCACCGCTGACAGCGAACACGGCCCCGTCGGGCTGGCGTCCATATTGTCGGAAGGGAACGGTAGAAGTGAAATATGGACTCAAAAGCGCCAGGACGTAACCAGCTCCACACGACTTCCCGTGAGAAACAGCACGTCAGTTCTCGAAAGGCCGGCAAACAGGAGCAAAAAGAGAAACATGCCTCTCACCGAACGCAGCGGGTGAAAGTCCGAGGGCTTCTAATGAACCCGTCCGACGGCGACGGACCAGTCGAGATCTGCGTCAACTTTCAAGCCGACTGGGAGCTCGTCTACAAGAACCCTGAGATCCGGATAAAGTGCCTCGTGGAGTCCTGCGAAACCCTGCTTATGGCCAAGCGCATGAACAAGAGGGGGCTGCGCTTCCTCGCAGTCCGCTCCGGAGGTTGCTCGCATAACCTGGTAGACATGCCAGTGGAGCCCGGCGAGCTGGAGCAGGATCCATCGACTCTGGAAGGAGGCGGAGGGCCAGAAGGTAACGAGCACTTATGGAATAAAGGGCGACTGCTCAAGATCGTGCAGAGCCTTGGTGCCCAAGCTGTCCTGGAACACGCGCCGACACGAGCGGACGTCTTCCTTCCGGACGTGAACATCGCTCTTGAATACCAACGCTGGGATACCGACTTCCAGCAGCGAACGGAGCAGCGCGCCTTGGCGGGAGCTACTACCACAATCTGGTTGTTCCCCTGGCTGCCGTCTAAGACGCCAAAATCGAAAAAACACAGTGCATTCGATAACCAAGTATTCAAGCACGGCGGCATTTACGTAGCAGTCAAAAACATAGACAACCACTACGAATCCCAGTGTCCTTGGGAGGACATCACGCAGGAGCGCACGGCTCGCCTCTTTGCCAGTGGCTCGATCGCGGTATTCGACCCCGACCGCGGCGCGCTGGTCAGGACGTCGCGTTCACTGGCAACCATACTCGGCGAAATCATCGCCGGCGACCGAATATTAACGAACACATTCGTTTTCCGCAAGAGGGATGCTCGCGTAGTGCCGGCGAAGGTGTGGGTCCTGCGTGACGACCTCGCACGTGTCGAGTCCATGCTAACGGATCGCCGACGCGACGCGACGCAGACCACCGGCAAGGACTCGGCCCTAGTTTCGAACACGGAAAGGGTCGCCGAAACTGAACATCGGCAAGGGACCGGCTCATCCGCGGAGGTCAAAGGCAAGGAGGAGCAAGGTACATCTCCGGACTCAGAAACACCATCGGTTGAATCACCGAGCGAGATTCCTGACGTTGCCCTCGGCTCTTCCGCAGCAACAGCTAACACCGATACCAAACCAGTCACCGGGTCAGTTCCTCACGAACTTGCTCCCCCAACGAACCTTCACCCTATGACTCCGCCGTCGACGAATCCACTGAACGTCCCACGCCGATCGATGTGGAAAGCGATCACTGGCTGGTTACGCCGATTGTGAGACAGCAATCAGGATCCGATTCCGCCAGAACCATGATCGGTGACTTGACGCCCGGTAATTCTCAATCCTTCCACCGCGGGACTCAGCGGGAGGCGGAGGCTCTTAGCGCCCCTAAGCACACCGATGCCCTCGCAGCTAGAATCTCTTCTGGCAACTCGGGCAGAAGTGGCTCGAACGGTTTATGAACTCCTCGCGCACGATCGGAGTCAAACAGCGCGGACGCGGCTGTTCCGTGAGACCGAACACGCTCAGAGGCCGATCAGAGTACACACTACTGCCGGCCAGAGCGGGATTCCGCTAGCACGGCAGCGGATGGACTTCATCATCTTATTCTCCAACAGGCATCGCGTCGTGCTGGAAGTAGACGGGAAGCAGCACTACGCGAACGGTGACACTGCGAGTCCCGCACTTTACAGCGCGATGGTCGCCGAGGACCGCAATCTCTGGCTCGCCGGATACGAGACCTACCGCTTCGGCGATGTCGAGCTGATGAATGCTGGCTCAGACAAGATGCTCACCCGCACAAAGCAGACCTATAAAATGAAACCATGAAACCGCATCTAAATGACGCTACTCCGGGCATCCGGCCTGCGCGCGCACCCAATCGACCATTAAAACGAGCAAACATTAGCGAATCCACGCGAAGATATCTCTTATCTGAGTCCGGGGGTCACTGTCAGAACCCGCAATGTCGACGCGACTTGCACGCCATCGTAAATGGTGATGTTGTCGCTGAAAGGGCTCACATCATCCCCGCGAGCGCTGACGGACCACGCGGCGACGATGAGCCATATCTGGACGAAATTGCGCGAGCTAACGCTGCCAACATTCTGCTTCTCTGCCCGACATGCCACACTATGATTGACCGCGCCCCCGACGATTTCCCCGTGGCGCTGCTGCGAAGCTGGAAGCGCACCAGCCAGAATGCGAGGGAGACTGCGTTCGGCATTCCCACGTTCGAGAACCGCGTCGAGGCTCGCGCGTACCTCGCAAGGCTTCTAGACGCGAACCATCAGGCATTCCAAGCGTACGGCCCTATCGAAGACTTGCACGACGAAGACCGTGCGTGGATGTGGAAGGAGCTGGTGAAGCGCAATATTGTCCCGAACAACGCAAGGATCGTCGCCTTTCTGCAAGCGAACAGCCGTCTCCTGACGGCTGACGAACTTACCTTGGCAAGTCAGTTCGAACTGCACGCGCAGCAACTAGCGGACCGGCACCTCAATGATAATTGGGCGGCCGGCACCCTCAGATTCCCTGAAGGGTTCGACAATATGATGGAGGACGCTTCTTGAATATTCGTGACTGGGTGCGGGAAAAGCTCGCGAATGACGGGCTCACTGCCGAGCCCGTTGGAAGCGACGCGCTCGCTGTGTCGACGAGCTCACGCCCCCGGCCGGCGGTTATCGTCGTCCCCGAGCCTATGCAGGAAGTATTCGGTGTTCCTCAACTGAACGTGGTCACCGGCGACTATCCGGCAGTCGATGCAGTTCTCCTCATACGACGGCCGGCAGATGAAGCTGTTTTCACCGCGGCTTCTGAGCGCAGCATTCAGATCGACACCTTTGGAAACGTGGTCCGAGCGCTCGAAGAACAAGGCGAAATGAGTCGCTACCAGCATCCGAAGGAGAGATATCTGCGGTCCCGCATCAGCAGGCTACCCGCGGTGCGAAAGATCCATCGGATAGGGCTCTCGGCATGGGGCATCGAGCGAAATAACGGTCGGACATTACTAAAGATCATCACGCACGATCGCTATGAATTTCCGGTGTCTGAGCTACGTCAAGTGTTGAATACGCATCCAACTTTTCGGCCAGACGCGGTGGTGATCACGAACCCCAATGCGAGCGGCTTCAGCACTGTTGTCACCGAAATCGCTCAGCAGGAGGGGGTACGACTCCTCCTCCTCCCCGACTTCATCGAAGGCATCAGACATGCAACCATCTGAGCGCTGGCCGGTACTCGGCGAGCTATGCCGTGCGGCTGAGCAGATCGGAAGCCTTGAGCTGCGCCTGTTCGGCTCAGCTCTATACTCAATAAGTCCCAGCGATCTCGACGTTCTTGTCCTGTACGACAACCCTGCGAAGCTGAACGCTCTCGTGAAGGCTGACCTCTGGGAAATGTACGTGCCGCCAATTGATCTGATAGGCATGACGCACGATGAAGATTTCGAACTGAAGTTCACCGCAGGAACGGGAGCGACTCCACTTTCCGGACGAAGACACTACAGACTAGTAGCAACCTCTACGACCGCAACTGATCAATCAGCCCCAGAGGGTGCCGAGCGAACGATCGCATGAGTTCCCGGCAGCAGTTGCGATGAAAGACCGACGGTATACGCATTGACATACAGCAGGGCGAGGGAGTGGCCGCACAACGGCTTCCCGAATAAACTCCCGATTCAGCTCTGCGTTTACGCTCAACTACCGTTTTCGCTGGCAGACCGGGCAAAAATGGCTGGAGCGGTTCATGAACTTTTCCCTTACGATTAGCGTGCCACAGCGCTTGCAGGGACTTCCCGCAAGCCCATAGACATTTAGACTCCGATCAAAGTAACCCGATTTTACGTTCACATTGACGTACAGGCCTTCGAAACTCGTCCCACTTCTGTATATATACCGCCCCATAGTGAAGAAGTATGTCGAGAAGTATGTCTCGGCCTGCGAGTCGCCGGCTTGCCCTCGCGGAATCGGAGAAAATAGCGGCCTTTGTCCGACTGGCAACTGTCGAGAACCAAAACGACTTCCCAGTCTGATGTGACGCATCTGATCAGCGTTGCGTGAGATTGACGTTATACAGACATGTATTGGATCGGTGAAAATGCTCAAAAGGTCAATTCACGTCGACGTCTCGCAGGAGGCCGCAGTTGCCCCTTGCTCACAGGTAGCACACGAGTTTCACCAACCGACGCATAAATTTCTTTAAAGACATACCATCACCAAACCGCAGCATCGACGGATACCTATCTTAGACCACAGCATCGGCCTCTGAACAACTATGAAAAACAAGGACCCACGCCACCGAATTCCCGCTGACGTGGGCCCGATTTGTCTTGTATTTCAGTTTTTACCAGCCGCGCTCCGAAAGGCGGTGAGGTACCGGCACGTCGGCGACGTTGATGCCGACCATGGCTTCGCCCAGACCGCGGGAGATCTTGGCCAGCTCGTCCGGGTTGTCGAAGAAGGTCGTCGCCTTCACGATGGCCTCGGCGCGCTGCACTGGATTGCCGGACTTGAAGATGCCCGAGCCGACGAAGACGCCATCGGCGCCCAGCTGCATCATCATTGCTGCATCGGCCGGGGTGGCAATGCCGCCCGCGGTGAACAGCACTACCGGCAGCTTGCCGGTCTGCGCGATTTCCTTGACCAGCTCATACGGTGCCTGTAGCTCCTTGGCAGCCACGTACAGCTCATCTTCCGGCAGTGCGGCCAGCTTGGCGATCTCTGCACGGATCTTGCGCATGTGCCCGGTGGCGTTCGAAACATCGCCGGTGCCGGCTTCGCCCTTCGAGCGGATCATCGCGGCACCTTCGTTGATGCGACGCAATGCCTCACCGAGGTTGGTGGCGCCGCAAACGAATGGAACGGTGAAAGGCCACTTATCGATGTGGTTCTCGTAGTCTGCTGGCGAAAGGACCTCGGACTCATCAATGTAGTCGACGCCGAGGGACTGCAGGATCTGCGCCTCGACAAAGTGGCCAATACGAGCCTTGGCCATCACCGGGATGGACACCTCGGCGATGATGCCATCGATCATATCCGGGTCGCTCATGCGCGAGACGCCACCCTGGGCACGGATATCCGCAGGAACGCGTTCCAGAGCCATGACGGCCACGGCACCTGCATCTTCGGCGATGCGTGCCTGCTCTGGGGTGACTACGTCCATGATGACGCCGCCCTTGAGCATTTCGGCCATGCCGCGCTTGACGCGGTCCGAGCCAACGACGGAGTTCTGGTTGTTCGTAGACATGGTGTGGAGGGGTTCCTTTCGACACTGCGGTGACTCGTTTTTGCCCCAGAATTTCGGGGATATAAGCGAGGTGGTACGCCAGTAATCGTAGGATCGCTTTGCTTTATTACCTCGCGTGTTGCGTCACAATGTTACACCGGGAGACTTGTCCACTGATCAGGGGTTAGTGCGTAACATAGTCATTCAAGCTAAAACTGCTAGTCAGAGATGATTTTTGCGCGCAGTCGAGGGTTTCCCTCCAATAGCTCAGCGACAATGTTTTTTGCTGGTTTTTCATTCGCGTCATATTCGCCAGTTTCCATGCGCGCCACTTCATCTGACATGTACTTCACCAAGTGCACGTCCCCATCAATCTTGCCTGCCACTGCCTGCAACTGTTCGGCGTAGTCCAATAGCTGCGTGGTGCAGGCCCGGGTGAAAGATGGATCAGGATCGTCGGCGCGTTCGTGGATGCCGCTGAAGCATTCGGCCAGCTCATCAATCCCAGGCTTCGCAGCTTCCATTACTTGGAGCAGTGCGCGGTCATCTGCCCGTGCTGTGCCTAAGAGCCCGAGGCGGTAGTGGGATTCGGTGGCCACGGCCGCTGCGAGCCGTTCCAGCGGATCCAGGGTATCCAACCAACCGCGCAGGAACGTATCGCAGTTTGCATCGTGCTCGTAGCCCAGTTCTTCAAGCAGCTGATCAATCATGCCGATCGAGTAGCGGGCCGCTCCTTGGATAGCGAAACGCATTTCATGCTCGGAGCCGCTGATAATCCAGTCGCGGATGTCGTCAATGGTGCCGATTGGTTCGGGAGACCTGGGAATTTTCAACGATGCTCATTTCATGGGGAAGTTGTTCCACTATGCCACCATAATCCGCCGCATTCTTATTTTCACAGGTCAAGACGGTTGTTTTGGCGTTAAATGACATTGGGCCCGACAGGACATTTCCATGTCCTATCAGGCCCGTGTGCCGGTTAGTGCCTAGTTCGGTGTTTCGCTGTCCCATGCATCAGCAATGGCACTGCGAACCTCGGACAAGGTCTGCGGGATGGCTTTTGTCTGCGCGATGATCGGGAAGAAATTCCCATCCCCGTTCCAGCGCGGCACGATGTGCTGATGCAGGTGCGCGGCGATGCCTGCCCCCCCGGCTTCGCCCTGGTTCATGCCCAGGTTGAAACCGGCGGGGTTGGAGACCTTGCGCAGCACGCGCATTGACTGCTGCGCCAACGCTGCCATTTCGGCCGTTTCCTCCACCGTGATATCGGTGTAGTTGGGCACATGGCGGTACGGGCACACGAGCAGGTGGCCCGGGTTGTACGGGAACAGATTCAGGATCAAGTAGCAGGTTTTGCCACGGTGCACGATCAGCGCTTCTTCGTCGGTACGCCCAGGACCGGCGCAGAATGGGCAACTGGCCTCATCCTTGACCTGGTCCTGTCCGCCCTTGATATAAGCCATCCGGTAGGGAGTCCACAGGCGCTGGAACGAATCCGGCACTCCGGCGAGTTCAAAGTCGTCGGTGACGGACCGGTCTGCTTGTTCCTGCATGCTTGGTGGACTCCCTATCCGAACTAGTTGTTGTTGTCGCGGCTCTTGATGGCTTCAACGATGCGGGCTACCGCATCGTCGACTGGAACCTGGTTCTCCTGGCTGCCATCGCGGAAGCGGAAGGACACGGCGTTTGCATCGGCATCTTCGCCACCGGCGATGAGCACGAATGGAACCTTGTCCTTGGACGCGTTGCGGATCTTCTTCGGGAAGCGATCCGTCGAGTCATCCAGTTCCACGCGGACACCCTGCGCCTTGAGCTTGGCAACAACTTCACCGAGGTAGTCGTTGAAAGCCTCGGCCACTGGGATCGCGCGAACCTGTACCGGCGAGAGCCATGCGGGGAAGGCACCTGCGTAGTGCTCGGTGAGCACGCCCAGGAAGCGCTCGATGGAACCGAACTTCGCAGCGTGGATCATCACTGGTTCCTGGCGGGAACCGTCGGCAGCCTGGTACTCCAAACCGAAGCGCGCTGGCTGGTTGAAGTCGTACTGCACGGTGCCCATCTGCCAGGTACGGCCGATGGCATCCTTGGCCTGGACCGAGATCTTCGGACCGTAGAATGCGGCTCCGCCTGGGTCGGCAACCAGTTCGACGCCGGATTCGGTGGCGACGCGCTCCAGCACGGCGGTAGCTTCATCCCACTGCTCATCCGAGCCGATGAACTTGTCCGACTCCGGATCACGGGTGGACAGCTCCAGGTAGAAGTCGTCCATGCCGAAGTCGCGCAACAGCGAGAGCATGAAGTTCAGCAGGTGCTCAACCTCGGCCGGTGCCTGCTCCTTGGTGACGTAGGAGTGGCTGTCATCCTGGGAGAAACCGCGCACGCGGGTCAGGCCGTGGACCACGCCGGACTTCTCGTAGCGGTAGACGTGGCCGAATTCGAATAGGCGCAGCGGCAATTCACGGTATGAACGTCCGCGGCCGCGGAAGATCAGGTTGTGCATCGGGCAGTTCATGGCCTTCAGGCGGTATTCCTGGCCCTGCTTGGTGATGTTGCCATCTTCATCGCGCTCTTCATCGATGTGCAGCGCAGGGAACATGGTGTCCGCGTAGTACGGCAGGTGGCCCGAGGTGTGGAACAGCCCATCCTTGGAGATGTGCGGGGTGCCCACGTACTGGAAGCCTTCTTCGACGTGGCGGTCGCGCACGTAGTCTTCCATCTCGCGCTTGATGATGCCGCCCTTGGGGTGGAACACCGGCAGGCCCGAGCCCAGCTCATCGGGGAACGAGAACAGGTCCAGTTCGGCACCGAGCTTGCGGTGGTCGCGGCGCTCGGCTTCGGCCAGGCGCTCCTGGTAGGCCTTCAGGTCGTCCTTGGTTGGCCATGCGGTGCCGTAGATGCGCTGCAGCTGCTTGTTCTTCTCGCTGCCCAGCCAGTAGGCGGCAGCCGAGCGGGTCAGCGCGTAGGCGTTCTTGATCAGCTTGGTGTTCGGCAGGTGCGGTCCGCGGCACAGGTCCTTCCAGACAGTGTCGCCGGACTTGCGGTCCACGTTGTCGTAGATGGTGGTTTCGCCAGCGGCCACCTCAACGGTGACGCCTTCGCCGGAAGTGTCGGCGGAGTCGGCCTTGGCCAACAGCTCGCACTTGTATGGCTCGTTGGCCATTTCAGCCTTGGCTTCCTCCGGGGAAACTTCGCGGCGGACAAAGAGCTGGTTCTGGTTGATGATCTTCTGCATCATCTTTTCCAGCTGCTTCAAGTCTTCTGGGGTGAATGGGTCCTCGACATCGAAGTCGAAGTAGAAACCGTCGGTGATGTAGGGGCCGATTCCCAGCTTGGAGTCCGGGCGCAGCTGCTGCACAGCCTGGGCCATCACGTGGGCGGTCGAGTGGCGCAGCACCTCCAATCCTTCTGGATCATTGATGGTTACGCGGGTGACAGTGGTTCCGGCTTCCAGTTCGCGGGCCAGGTCGCGCAATACGCCATCGACGTGCATGACAACCACGTCTTTATCGTTGGCAAAATGCTGCAGACCGGTCGTTCCCGCGTCCACCTGTACCTGCTCGCCGTCAATGGTGAGAGTCAGCTGCTCGCTCATGAGATCGGGTTCTACCTTTCAATCTGTGATGGCTTCATAGCTTGTGGCATACCTTGGCCACAGCCAGCCAGAATCCAGTTTAGTTCAGGACCCCACCTCAGCGTGCGTTTACCTCGGGTTTTACGAAGATTGATCGCCCTCTTGTGACTCGTTCAACAGCGAATCTGCGTTGAACAGGCTCATGACATGCCAGATTTCACGATCGCCCGCGGGCTGCGAACTGGTGACTTTGCCGTTTTTCAGATCCTCGCGGAAAGCCGGAATCACTTCTTCCATGCGGCGCATGAGTTCGTCGCATTCATCTTGGGTAAGCATCAGGTTGCTCGTTTGCATCTGCGCTTTAATCTCCCCGGGCTCTTCGCCGCGATAGTGCCTTTCTGCATGCCGAAGCGTCGCTTGCAGGCGGCGTTGCTCGTCATGGACCACTTGGCTGAGGTAGGCATCCATAGCCGTCCCGGTCTGGTCCTCCGGGCGCTCTCCCGCTTTGCCGGTCGTATAGCCGCGAGCCGCAGGTTTCCATACGCGGTCACGCCTATCGCGCGCCAGTTCCGGAACTTCAACGATCATGTCGGCTTTGGCCAGCTCACGCAGATGGAAACTGATCTTGTTCGCGGGTACACCAAGAGCCTGCGCGAGGTCTGCCGCGCGTGCGGTTTCCATTGCCGAAAGCGCGTCAAGGATTTGCCGACGCAAGGGGTTTGCGATGGCCTTGAGCATGGGGGTGGTGAATGTGACCGGTGGCTCATGGTTGCTCATAAGCACAGCATAGCAATCCCACAAATAAAGTTGCGCAAATTCTATTGCGCAACTTTATTTGCGAATCTATAGTTGGTGCCATGACCAGCATCCAGGCCAACGATCCATCAGGCACCACAGCGATTATCACGGAGCCTTTGCCGCCTTTGCGCGTGCAGCGCAACTACCGGATGTGGCTGCTGGCGGACTCAACGGCTTTGCTGTCGGGCAGTATTTACGGGTTCATCTTTCCTTTGATCTTGCTGTCCGCTACGGGGTCCCCGGTTTTGGCCGGAACCCTGGCCGCAGTGGGAATGGCAGCACGGGCGAGCGTAATCTTGGCCGGCGGAGCCATGGCGGATCGTACCGACAAGGCTCGGATGATTCTCATAGGAAGTTTCGCCGGTGCTGCAATCACAGCAGCCATGGCCCTGGGCAGCAGCGTCGGTCCACTGCCGGTTGCCTCCTTATGCCTTGCCCACATCCTTATGGAACTGCGCGGCGGGTACTTTGGGTCGACAACCAATGCCGCCCTAAAGGATCTCGTACACCCCAAACAGCTCGGCCGCGCGATGGCCGCGAATCAAGGCCGCGACTCGGTGCTGATGCTCGGCTCCGCTCCCCTGGGCGGCGTGCTTCTGGGCTTAGGCGGTGGCATTGCCCTGCTCATCGTCAGTGTCCTGAATCTGATCGCTGCGGCCAGTGGATTTGTGCTGCGTCGTCCATTGCGGGCAGCCAATCGATCTGGGCAAGATTCCAATGGCACCAGCAATGATTCCGAGGAGGAAGTGGCCCACGGAATTCTGGCAGGCATGCACTGGTGCTTTTCCCGGCCACAGCTGCGCGCTCTGCTGATTTTGATTACTGTCGTCAACATCGGCGTCAACGGGCTGATGACAACGCTGATCTACGGACTTCAACAGCGTTCCGAAGAACCTTGGGTTATCGGGTTAACTTCTACCTTCATGGGCGTTGGAATGCTGCTCGGATCGTTGGTCGCAACGAAGCTCATCGATAAATTCCGCAGTGGTTTACTTGCCTGCGCCTGTCTCACCATTTTGGGTGTAGCCATGCTGCTCATCGGGTTTAATACGAACCTGCTCTGGATGGGGACCATGCTGATGATCAGCTTCCTCAGCGTTCCAGCTCTCAACGCTGCGGTGGGTGGATACTTCATGGCATCCATTCCGAAGCAAATGTCTGGGCGCGCTAATTCCCTAATCACCTTTATGGCTTTGGCCGCTTTGCCCTTATCTCCGCTGGTTACCGGCTTTGGTCTGGAATCGGTCGGCATGGGACCGACGCTGATATTTTTCGGGGCATTCGTTTCCTTAGCAGCAGTCATGGCCTGGCTCTCACCGCAGGTACGGCGCATACCCCGTCCTGAGCATTGGGTGGCGACATCGCCCGAACTCACCGTCGCATCCGCCCCTCAGCAATCCCCCGCCCCAGCGGCCTCCACCGAATAGGAGTATCCAAAGCGAATTCCGATCCCACATCGCCCAGCGATTACCGGCTCAAGCGATCAGCCCGGAAGCGAATCTTCAGCAGCGAAAAAAGATACCGCCATGCTTCTGCGTTGACGCACCAAGCCGACGATGCAGTTGCCCAGGCGAGGTATCAAGCGCTGCGCAACGAACAATGGATCTATTTATAAGGAGGCAGGAAAAGTCTTGGAAGATCCGCAAACCCATGGCTTTCATTTTCAACCCCTCCTACCCTAGGAATATGAACAAACCGGCCCCACCTGTCATCAGTGCCATTACCCTCGGAGTGCGCGATGTCGGTGCTTCCACGAAGTTCTACACCGAGGGCCTGGGGTTTGAGCTGGTCCAGCCAGCCCACCCGGAAATCGCTTTTGTCCGTGCCGGCTATGGCTTGATGCTCGCCCTCTGGGATGTGAAGCAGATGCCCAGCGAGTACGGCGACGTCGGGCACAGCCAGCTGGCGCCACCGATCTCACTGGGACACAACGTGCACTCTGACGCAGAAGTGGACCGACACTACCGGCGAGCGCTGGATGCGGGAGCGACTTCTGTCACCGAACCGACGGTGCAGCCGTGGGGTGGCAAGAGTGCCTGTGTGGCTGATCCGGATGGCTTCCGCTGGGATTTTGTGCACAACCCGTCATTTGTCGTCGACGCCGATGGGCATGTTTCCTCGGTTTGAGAATTATCAGTTTTCAGTGATCTTCCTTGATGCCTCCCGTTGCGAGGGTTCATCACTAGTGCCTGCAAAGCAGCAGGCCTTCGCTGCGAAGTGGTCGATGGCGTCCGTGACGCTGAGGAAGGGAATAGCCAGCGCCCCAAAGGGCTCTTCGTACCAAAGTTGGACGCATGCTCCGTTGCGTACTTCGATTTCTGCGTCCATGCCCTTGAAGAGGACTTTGGCTCCACGAATGAGCGCATCTTCGGCCTCCCAGGACGTATCTTCATCGAAGTAGATGAAGTCGTAGTCACGAATTCCTCTTTGCGGATCTTTGCCTTCGAGCACGTTCCAAACTGTTTGGGATAGTGCACCTGCAGTGAGCCACCAATCATCTGTGCTTACGCCCGTTCTCCCCTCACATCAGGTATCTCTCCTATTGGACCCGATGTATCTGTTAGGTAAACCCTGTCAGCGAACTAGCTCATCAGGCCCCTCTCTGGTCCAGGCCTTCAGCTTCCATCCGTTTGGCAAGTTCCCCGACACTTTCGATCTTGCGTGCTCCCTCGCCGAGGTTTGGCCGATAGCTTGGTTGCGGCCGGGTGAGCTCCGCGAGGTAGCCTGCAGCAGGCAGGGTCTCCGGCTGATGCAGGTCCCAGGCGTTCAGCGCTTGGAGGGAGATGCCGCGCGGTCCGGTACGGCGTGTGACCCCGTGGATGAGCAGCATGCGTGTGGAGAAGAGCAAGGGCGCTGTGCGCTGCTGCGTGTCATCGAAGAAGGTGGCGTCGATGCAGCCAGTCCCATCATCCACGGAAATGAAGACCACACGCTTGCCTCCGCGCATGGGAGGAGTCTGAGTGGCCACCCGTACCCCGGCGACCAGAACTTCGGTTCCGTTGCGCAGGTGCAGCAGCTCGGCTGCCTGCGTAATGGGCAGGTGCGCCAGCCGTTGGCGGTACGAGGTGATCAGATGCTCGCTGGCGTCCAGATGCATGAGGTCCAATTCGGTACGTACTACTTCCGCGGGATCCAGTGCTTTGCCGGTCTGGTCGATATATTCGATCTGCCCCAGATCCAGGGCAAGTTGTCCGGGTCCCGGCCGGTATTTGGCCGGAAGGGAGCTGTGCGCCATGGATTGCGTGTGGGCGATCATGTCGGCACGGGAGGTCCCGGACAATAGGGAATCGAACACTCCGAGCGCTGCAAGGTTCTGGTAGGTGCGTCGCGAGAGTCCTGCGCGGGCGCGGACATCGGCGAGGTACTCATAGGGCTGGCCTGCGACCAGGCGTTGTACTTCGCGTTCGCTCATCTGGTGGATATCGCGGAAGGCCAGACGGATTCCATAGCGCCCAGGGCGCAGCGAGCTGGGTGCGCGGGGCACCACAGGAACCTTCGCTGGAGCGGATTCGAATATTCGTTCGACTCGGTAGTGCCCGGTGGATCGGTTGATATCCAGCGGAAGGATGGGAACGCCCATTCTGCGCGCTTCGGAGACCAGCAGCCGCTTGGGATACATGCCCGGGTCGTGCTCCCAGATCCCGGCAAGGAAAGCTTCGGGGTGGTGCGCCTTGAGCCAGGCCGAGTGGTAGGTGGGTACGGCAAAGGCAGCCCCGTGGGCCTTGCAGAAGCCGAAGGAGCCGAAGCCGGAGAGCACCTCCCAGACTTGGTCAATGGTTTCCTGGCTATAACCGCGCTTGGCCGCTTCGGCGCGCACATATTTCTCTACGGCTGGTTCCTTCTCCGGGTTGCCCAGCAGGCGCCGGTAGACATCGGCCATGCCCAATCCGCATCCGGTGAGCACATCAAGCATGCGCAGCACCTGTTCATGGAAGACGGTCACCCCGTGGGTTTCGGCGAGCGCCGGAATCAGATCCTCGTGCAGGTATTGGGCAGGGGCGAATCCGTGGCGGTGCTCCAGGTAGGGCTTGACCATATTCGACTGCATGGGACCCGGGCGGAACAGGGAAATATCGATGATCAGGTCGTTGAATTCGCGGGGCGCGAGCTTGCCGATCAGTTCGCGCTGCCCCGGGGATTCGATCTGGAAGCAGCCCAGCGTATGGGTGGAGCGGATCAATTCGAAAGTGGGTTCGTCATCCAGTGGCACCCTGGACAGGTCTATCGCTCCGGTAGCGGAGATATAGCTGTCGTCGGCGTGCCCTCCGGCGCGGGCGGCCGCTTGCTTATCCGGGTGCATGCGGGCGATCTCCTCGAGCGTGTAGGCGATGGCTGATTGCATGCGCACACCGAGCACGTCGAGCTTGATCAAGCCCATCAGGTCCATGTCATGCTTGTCGAACTGGCTCATCTGCAGTCCGATGCCCGAGGGCTGGACCGGGGTGCGGTCCAGCAGGCTCGCGTCGGAGAGGATCACCCCGCAGGGGTGCATGGAGATATGCCGGGGCAGCCGGTCCAGGCGCTCGGTAGCGTCGATGAGGATATCGAGCTGGGTGTCATCGGTAATGCGTTCTGCCAATGCGGCCAGCTCCGGCTTCTCGGTGAGCGCTTCGCGGAAAGAGGATGCGGAGAAGCGCCAGAGCTGCTTCGCGATCTCATCCACCTGCTCCTGCTCTACCCCGAGGGCGGCTCCTGCATCACGGACCGCGCCGCGCGCACGGTAGGCGTTCTGCATGCTCATCAGGCTGACGCGCTCTTCCCCGAAGCTGGAGAAGATCTCGCGGTAGATCTCGTGGCGGCGTGCGGATTCCACGTCGATGTCGATATCCGGCAGGGTGGTGCGGGTATCGGAGAGGAAGCGTTCGAACACCAGGTCGTGGGCCAGCGGGTTCACCTGGCTGATGCCCAGCAGGTAGTTCACCAGCGAGGAAGCACCGGAGCCGCGGGCGGCCACGCGGATTCCCATGCCGGTGATCAGCTTGACGGTTTCGGCGACGGTCAGGAAATACCCGGCGAAGTCCAGCCGGTCGATCACCCCAAGTTCCAGAGCCAGCTGTCTTTCAATGAGGCTGGGATTGGCGTGCGGCAAGAGCCCAGGCACCGCTGCATGGACTCGCTCGGTGAGTTCTTGCATGGCCGGACGGTGCAGGCCGATGATCTTCGCTTCGGGGATCACCGGCTGCTTCCATCCAAGATCGGCTACCGGGTCCGCCGCTGCCCATTCGGCGAGCGCTTCAGTTTCCCGCAAAAGCTGCTGCGCCCAGCTCCTTTCTGTGGCTTGGCCGATCTCCTTGGCCAGCTGGCGCATCTGGGGCGGGGTTTTCAGCCACCCTTGGCCATTGGGTTGGCAGGAGTCCAGGTTCTTCAGGCTATGCAGGGCGCGCGCCGAGTCCAGGATGTCTGCGGTAACCGCTCCATCGGGGTCCACGTAGCGCACGGCGTTGGTGAGCACGGCCCTGATCCCCCGCTCCTGGGCGTAGCGCAGCAAGCGGGCTGCTTCACCGAGGCTGTAGCGCGATCCAGGGCTGGAGAGGTGCGTGGTGATTTCCACTCGCAGCATCTTTCCCAGCCGCTTCTTCCAGCTGGCAAGCAGTGCCCGGGCTTGGGCGTAGCTTCCCTTGAGGATTGCGCGGGCCACGTCTGATTCGCCGCCGAGCAGGATCATCAGGTTTCCGGCAGCACCCAGGTGTGCCAGCTGCTCGGTTTTCAGCCCCGGAACCCCGTGCGCAGTGCTGTGCGCGAGGGTGATGGCTCGGCACAGCGCCGCATACCCTGCGCCATTGCAGCGCCCACGGGCCAGCAGGACAATCCGCCCTTGGGTTTCTCCGTGGTTATCGAGCACGGCAAGGTTCACCCCGAGAATCGGGTGCAGCCCTTCTGCCATGCAGGCCGCCACATGCTTGACCGTTCCATAGAGCCCATCCCGGTCAGTCAGCGCGAGCATCTGGGCACCCTGCGCTTTGGCCGCTTGGGCCAGCCGCTTTGGGTGCGAGACTCCGTAGTGGGCGCTATAGGAAGAACTGACGTTCAGGTGGGTGAAGCTCATGGAGGTCCTTCGAATATATGTTCCCCTGCAGGGGAATTAGGCGCTGCGGGCCAGCGACTCATGCACACGCACCAGACGCCACCGTTCGGTTTGCGCATCAAAACTCACATCAACGCTGTGCACTTGCCGGGATCCGCGCACCGCGACCAGTTGCAGGCGCCACATCTCATAGTCGGCAATCCCCGCACCGGCTCCGCGAGGAATCCGCAGGTTTTCATCCCACCATTTGCGGCGTTCGAACCAGCGCTGAGGCTCGGCCACCAAGCGATAGTCCTGCCCTTGCCAGCTCACGCGCAACGGCATTCCATCAGCTGCACGAGTAACCTCGATCGACTCGGTGAACATCCCCACGTGTGCACTCCTTACTTAGTAGAACCATTCTATTCGAACACGTGTTCGAATGACAGTTACACTAGTCAGTGCGACCGACAGTTTGGGTTAGCCAGATGCAGCGGATCTCAGCGCCGACGGACTGGTTGAATAAGCCCTGCGAAAGGCAGCGCTGAGCGCAAAGGGTGAAGAATATCCGACATCACGGGCAATCTGCGACAGCGGTGCATCGCTGGCGAGCAGCGCATCATGAGCCAACGCCAGACGCAATTTGGTGAGGTACCCCATGGGCGCGGTGCCCATGGCCTGGCGGAAGGCTGGCGAAAAAGCCGAACGGGACATCGCAGCTGTTCTGGCCAGCCCCTCCACGCTCCACGCTCGAGCTGGTTGCGCCCACATCGCCCCCACCGCCAACCCAATGCCTGGCGCCGCCGAGCGAAGCACCCTGGTTCCCGGCAAGTGCTGCAAGGCGCAGATCGCCAGAATGTCCAGCAGCCGGTCCAATACCACTTGCTGGGCGGGACCCGCACTTTCGGCTTCGGTCGCCAGCAGTTCAGCCCATCGCCACGCCGCATCGTCATCGATAACTGCCAGATCGGTACCCTCGCAGACAAGATCAGCGAGAGCGCTGGTCGTAGTGAAGGTGCCAACCAGTAGCTGGTCGGGGCCATTAGGCGAATTGCCCCATGCACGCACCCCATGGCGCAACTCCTGGACCATGGCTCGGCCCGATGGCCCCAGGCATTGCTGGCCCGGGGCAATGGCATAGTTGCCAGGCGCCGCGGACGGAAGAGTCTGGGCGCTGGCCGAGCGAACCTCATAGGAGGCTGATCCGCAAATGACGACCAATTCCCCTTGCCGCGCCACCACGGACTTTTGTCCTCGTTGCACCCTGCAGGATCCCGAGCGCACCGCCAAAATCGTCAGCGGGCAAAGATCGCGAACAGCAACACTCCACTGGCCATCCATGCACATGCGGAGAATGAAGGCTTCACGAGCCCGTGGGCCAGAAGGGAAAAATGCATCGGGTCTCACGCCACCACTCTGGACGATTGCGTATGCATTGTCGAGCCTTGAGCATTCAAAATCCTGCCCAACATCTGTTGAATGAAATCATGAACCTGCCGTTGCTTACTATTTTCCTGCCGCTGCTGACAATTGCCACCGGCTTGATCATTGCCGGATTCTACGTTTCCTTCACCCTCGTGGTCTTCCCTGCGCTAGCGCGAATGGATGATCGCTCCGCAAGCACGTTCATGGTCCACGTGAACAGATACGCCCAACGGCCCCCATTCCTGAGCTTGTTCTTCCTCGGCTTGCTCGCCAGCACCGGATGCCTTGCCCTCTCCATCGTCCACGAGAATATCCGCATATCGATCGGAGCGGCACTGGTGCTTAGCGGTGCCCTGCTCACTATCGGGGTCAATGTTCCGCTCAATCGGCGACTGGAGCAGAATTCGTTGGCTTGGGCGAAATACGAGCCACGGTGGATCAGGGCCAATGCCGCGCGAGCACTGGGTTCCGGCCTAGGCGCTGTCCTCCTGCTCAGTGGTGTTTGAGCTGGATGCAGCACTCCTGCCCCGTCACATCCATTCCGGGGGCAACCCGTGATCGACCTGCACAAATTGGCTCTGCGCGAAACTGCCTGCGTCATTGTGTCTCGAATGCTCGATTAGCACCTGAGACACCGATAGCATCGAGAGAGCACTAGCCAATCGTTCCAGGAGCTAAATCCCATGTCCCATAAGGTCAAAGCCGTTATTTCCCGCGTCAAAGACGCACCCGTAGAGGTCGTAGACATCATCGTTCCGGATCCGGGTCCCGGAGAAGTAGTTGTCGATGTGCTCACCACCGGTGTCTGCCACACCGACCTGCACTACAAGCTCGGCGGAATTGGCGACGAGTACCCGTACCTGCTGGGCCACGAGTCCACCGCAGTAGTCAGCCAGATCGGCGAGAACGTCACCAACGTCAAGGTCGGCGACCGCGTGATCCTGAACTGGCGTGCAGTCTGCGGCCAGTGCCGCGCTTGCGCCAAGGGCGAGCCGAAGTACTGCTTCAACACCTTCAATGCCACCCAGAAGATGACCCTGGAAGATGGCACCGAGCTTTCCCCAGCGCTGGGCATCGGGTCCTTCGCCGAAAAGACCCTGGTCCACTCCGGCCAGTGCACCATCGTGGATGAAGAAGCCGACCCGGCCGCAGTAGGCCTGCTCGGTTGCGGTGTCATGGCCGGCATCGGGGCAGCGATCAATACCGGCGAGATCAAGCGCGGCGAGTCCGTCGCAGTGATCGGTTGCGGTGGCGTCGGCGCTGCTGCCATCGCCGGCGCGCAGCTGGCCGGCGCAACCACCATCATCGCGGTGGACGTGAACCCGGACAAGCTGGAAGGCGCCAAGAAGTTCGGCGCCACCCACACCGTGGATTCTTCCAAGGTCGACGCCGTGGAAGCCATCCAGGCGCTGACCGGCGGTTTCGGCGCCGACGTCGTCATCGACGCGGTGGGCCGCCCGGAAACCTACAAGCAGGCCTTCTACGCCCGCGATCTTGCTGGCCGCGTCGTATTGGTAGGCGTGCCAACTCCGGAGATGAAGCTCGAGCTGCCGCTGCTCGATGTCTTCGGCCGCGGCGGCTCGCTGAAGAGCTCGTGGTACGGCGACTGCCTGCCAAGCCACGACTTCCCGATGCTCGTCGAGCAGTACAAGCTCGGCCGCCTGGATCTGGATGCCTTTGTCACCGAACGCATCACGATCGATGAAATCGAAGAAGCGTTCACTAAGATGCATGAAGGCACCGTGCTTCGTTCGGTGGTGGAGCTCTAGTGGCCGCCCGCATCGAGAACGTCGTCACTTCCGGCACCTTCTCCCTGGATGGCGGGACGTGGGATGTCGATAACAACGTCTGGATCGTCGGCGATGATTCCGAGGTGATGGTCATCGACCCGGCACATGATGTAGCCAAGATCCGCGAAGCTGTGGGCGATCGAGAAGTCATGGCCGTGCTGCTTACCCACGGGCACGATGACCACATCCGCGCGGCTGGCGAATTCGCCGACGCCGTGGATGCACCGCTGTTCTTGAACCCGGAAGACCGCATGCTCTGGGAAGCTGTCTACCCCGAGCGCGATGTGGACGCAGAAATCAGCGAAGGCGATTCATTCACCATCGCCGGCACCACGCTGACCGCCCTGCACACCCCGGGGCACTCTCCGGGCTCAACCTGCTTCTACGCCGAAGACCTCGGTGTACTGTTCAGCGGTGATACCCTGTTCAACGGCGGCCCGGGGGCTACCGGTCGCAGCTACTCCAGCTTCGAGACGATCGTCGAGTCGATCCGCACCAAGCTGCTGGTCCTGCCAGCTGAAACCGTGGTCAATACCGGCCACGGCGATGCCACCTCCATCGGTGCAGAAGCGCCGAACCTGGATGAATGGATCAAGCGCGGTCACTAAGCACCACGCATCGAGCGGCAGCAGGCCTTTAGAGCCGGCTGCCGCTCGTGTTTAAAGTTGATGCGCAAAACATCTGGTGATGGCAAGATTAAATACATGCCTTCAGATAAACGCTACAAGTCCGCCACTGCCTTATTCCTGGGCGCAGCAGTATTCATCATCGTCGGCATCGTCGTGCTGTGGTGGGACAGTCAGCAAGAAGTAGTTTTCTACTCTGGATCCTATGTACCGCTGGTCGAAGACTCTGAAATCTACTTCGGCCCGGGTCCCGCCGAAATTTTCGGTTGGGTGCTGGCTTTGCTCGGCGTTGGCGCGCTGGGGGTTGCCGGCGGCTTATCGCTTCGCCAGCTCGCTCGGTTCAAGACCTGGTTCCTGATCGCCGGGCTGCTGTTGGCAGCAGGTGGCATCGGAGCACTGCTATGGGACTACAACCAGGTTCGAACCTTCGGCTGGTTCGCCTATGCCCCGCTGAGCGAAGCAGCATTCGTTCCTGACAGCGCAGCCCACGTCATGGGCGAGCTGGGACTTGTGGCAGGAACCCTGCTGGCCAGCAGCTACCTGGGGTTCCGGCTCGGGTCCAAGCCCAGCGGATCAGCCATCCGCGGCTAAAACAGCGAGTTGTTGTGCGCCGCAATCAGCTCCGGCGAATTATTGCGCACATTGCCAACAGCGGTATCGACCTCATGCATGGTCCATTGGGAAGCCACATCGAAAGCTTCGGCGCGAATCTGCTCGATCAGCCCTTCACCGTCTTCCTCGGCAGGGTTCATCCACCGGCCCATCATCTCCTTGCCCAACGGAATGGGCAGGCGATCATGCAGGCCCGCAAGTTCGCCGAGCACCCCGGGCTCCTCCGCTGAAGGCGAATCCATGGTCATGATCGAGGTGGAAAGAATCCAGGACCCGTCCTGGTCCTTCCACCATTCGTAGAGGCCGGCGAAGAAGATCAGCTTTCCATCCTCGCGATGCACGTAGAAGGGGCGCTTTTTGCTGCCTTCCTTTTTCCATTCGTAATACCCTTCCACCGGGACGACGGCACGGCGCTTCTTCACCGCCGAACGGAAGGTCGGCTTGGTGCTGGCCGTCTCGCTGCGCGCATTGAAGGCGCGCACCCCGACCGCGAGCTCCTTGGCCCATCCTGGCACCAGCCCCCACCGTGCTACATGGATCTGGCGGTGCAGCTCATCGTCGATCAGCCGCTCGAGCACAACTGGCACGTCGGTAGTCGGAGCAACGTTCCAGGACTGGCGCAGTTCCAGATTGGCGTCCGCTTCCGCCTCGGCCTCTGCCACCAGATCGCCGATGGCTTTGGCCATCACATATCGTCCGCACATCGCCTACCCCTTCGAACCGGCATCAAGGAAAATCTGCTCCCCAGTCTAGCGAGCGGAGCAAAAGAATCCAGCGAACTTTTTCTACCCCTCCGGGAACAAAGTAAACATCATTGCCGTTACACCATGTATGAGCAACGAATTGAACCTTGACCAGTACGTTCCCGCTGCCGGCGGAGTCACCATGTTCACCACCAGCTGGTGCGGCTACTGCCGCAACCTCAAGCGCCTGATGGACCAGAAGGGTGTCGCATACACCGAGGTGAATATCGAAGAAGTCGAAGGCACCGCAGAGATCGTCGAGGCGTTCAACAACGGCAACCAAACCGTGCCAACCCTGATCTTCCCGGACGGCACCGCAGCCACCAACCCGCGCATTGACGAGGTTGTTGAGCGAGTCGGCGCTTAGATCCGGCCGCGAACCAAAATCGGCACCCGCATCGGGTGCCGATTCTTTTTTAAGCTGTGCTAGATGCCTTGCAGCGCGGCGTGCTCGCTATATTCCTCGAGCAGCGCTGAAATAAATGCTTCGGTGGTGACAGCGGCGAGCAGATCATTAGCCGCGCCTACTGTCGTGGGATCCATTGGAATGCCCATTGCTTGGTAGACCCCATCGAGGACTTGCCGCAATGGCGCGGAATCCTCGACAACAAAGACCGAAGAGAACAGCCATGCCCCGGAAACCACACGCTGAGCTGTGCCTACCAGCTTCACTGGATAGTTGCGCGGCGATTTCCCATCAGGGAGGCCATGCACCGAATGATCTCCCGGGCAATACTCCCCCGGGATTGGCCCGACTTGCGCATTCACGCCAAGGCGCTGGAAAGCGTTGGCATACACCCGCGCGAAGACCTCGAAGCGATTCTGCTGGCGCATCACCGCCTCGGCTTCGGGCTCAATATGATCAACGATCAATGTACCCCGGTGATACGCGGCGGCCCGGCCTCCAGCTTTGCGCACCAAAGGAGCAAAGCCTTGCTGCTGCGCTACGTCACGAGCCGCCTCATAGCCCTCTAGCCGCACATCGCGCTGGCCGAAGGCCAGGGTCGGGTCCGGACGATAGAGCCGTAGCAGCGCGCCGCTTTCGCCAGATTGGACGCTGCGCAGCAGTTGCACTCCACGTTCTAGGTCAGCAGCCGGGTCTCCGGTAGGATTTTCGATTTCCACAGATAACGGCGCATCTGACTGGGGGTTCCACAAACTCATAAATCTGAGTCTAATTCAGCAATTCGCTCCAGGCGGAGTAGATGTCACAGCATCCGATTGCCGATGGCCGAGGTTTCTGGGCCATAATAAAAGGCGTGCCAAATTCTTCTACCCCTGTCATCCTGATCGGCGGACCGTCCGGCTCCGGCAAGTCCTATCTCGCGTCGAAATTCGGCCGACCCCACCTGCCACTGGACGAGTTCTACCGCCAGATCAGCGAAGACGGGAATCCCGTTGATTTCCCCCGTACCGGTTACGGCGAAATCGATTGGGACAATTCGGCTACCTGGAATCAGGAAGCCGCACTGCAGGCTATCGATGATTTGCTCCACCACGGTACCACTCTGGTCCCCAACTACTCGATCACGACCTCGAGCTACAACGGGCATCGTGAAATCGCTTGCGCAGACGGGCCGATTGTCGCCGAAGGCATCTTCCTCTACGAAATCCTTGAGCCGCTGCGCGCCAAGGGCATTAACGTCCAAGCGTATTACGTCGACGAACCTGCATTGGTAACTGCTCTTCGACGGTTCGTGCGCGATGTAGCACAGCGCCGGAAACCGGTCCTGTTCTTGGTCAAGCGCGGCTATGCACTTTTCCGGGCCCACGGTGCAGACCGGGAAAAGTACCGCCAGCGCCAGTTCACGCTGAAGTCCAAGCCAGAGCTCAAGAAGCTGCTGGCCAAGCTTTCAACCGGCGCATCGAGCTAGCGCGAACGGACCGTCAGGATCTGTTCAGCACGGCCGAAAGGGCCTGCTTCATCGTGCAATACCGTTGAGGTCAGGCCGATGCCGTCTGTGCCGAAGCTCTGCTGGACATCCAGGCCCAGCCACTTGCCCTCGGGCTTGCGGTACATGTGGATCTGCAGATCCACGTTCGGGTAGATCCAGGTTCCTTCACCCGGATCCACGCGCGGCACCACACCGTTTGCCGTGTCGATCATTCCCACCAAGCTGGACAACGCTGTGGCGTCTCCTGTGTCGACGAGGTCATAAGGAGTACGCAGCCACGCAAAACCTCGACCCGGCCGCAGCTCATCATTGGCGCGCATCTCGATGGATTTGATGTAGCCGCCGGGCCACTGCTCACTGATTTCGCGCACCGCGCAGGCCTCTGGGCCTGGGATTTCCTTGTCTTCAACCCCTGCAACAGCACTGGTGTCACCCGTAATCACCCGCCACGCGCGCGCAACGATGCTGGTGCGGCCCTTGGCCGTCATTTCGGCCTCGATCAATTCGATCGTCCGGCCGGGACGGACCATTCGCGTTGAGATCTCGAATTCTCCGGCGTGAATAAGGCCATGGATCTCATAGCTGATCCGTGCGATGCGCATGTCTTCACGAGGCTGGAAATTTTCCAAGGCGTAGGCCAAGATTCCAGAGGCGGGACCCATGTGCTGCTCATGGGGATTCCACGCACCCTGGGAATGCCACGACGAGCGATAGCGGCCTTCACCGAGTGCTTCGAAATAGAAATCGCCATCAGCTAGGACCTGTTCAAGCTCCTCGTTGAGCTGGTGCGTCATCGTTGCCCTCCTGGCATCGCAGTGTTCAATACTCTGCCCTCAGGTTATCCAGGAGTAATTGGAATCACTAAACTAGCTGGCTGTGTCGTGCTCATGGGCTCGTTGGCCTGCATGATCCATGATTCCGAGCACCTCGGCAATGCCATTGACCGCCCACAGGGCATGAGGAGTCATTGTGTCGAACTGCGCAGATTGCCCCGCCTTCACGTGATAGGTGCGATCTCCTAGCTTTAGCTGGATTTCTCCGAGGAGCACTGTGAACCATTCCTTGCCCGGATGAATACGCAGCTCGGTGGGAGCAGGCGCCTGCGAAGGGTCGAAACGCATTTTCGACACATTCACCCCGTTAACTGCGTCATCGGCGGACAGCTTCCACATGGTTATCCCGGTCATCGAAATCGGCTCCGGGCGGATAATAATCTCGGCTTCAGAGGTCGATACGAGCTCATCCAAGCTGGTATTCAGTGCCTTGGCTATTGGAACCAGCTGGTCAAGGGCAATACGCCGGCCTCCCGTTTCAATCCTGCTGAGCGTGGAAACGCTCAGGGAAGCCTTGCTCGCCAACGATTCCAACGACCAGCCTAGGTTCTGCCGCAACGTTCTTATGCGCTGGCGGATGACTTGGTCAACTTCAAATTCTTGCGTCATGCGCAAAACGGTACACCCCACAGCGCAAAACGTCGATACCGTGGACACAACATCACAAATAGCAGGGAGAGGAATCATGGAACATTTCGAAGCGATCATTATCGGCGGCGGCAGTGCCGGGCTCGCGGCCGCAGTCGCATTGGGCCGCTCACGGCGTACCGTCCTGGTCATCGACGAGGGAAATCCGCGAAACGCGGCAGCGCAGCATGCCCACAACGTTCTGGGAAACGAGGGCATCAACCCGCTGGACCTCCTGGCCCGCGGACGGCAGGAAGCGATTGGCTATGGTGCGCGGATCATCGAAGGCGGGGTGGAGAACCTCACCGGTTCGCTGGACACCGGATTCAGCGTCTCTGCTGCAGGGAATACCTTTAGTGCCGAAAGAATCGTGCTGGCAACGGGCCTCATTGATGATTTGCCGTCGATTCCGGGGCTGGCCCAAGCATGGGGTGATACCGCGATCCATTGCGCATACTGCCACGGCTGGGAAGTGCGTGACCAGGAGATCCTGGTACTCGGAATCGGCCCCATGAGCACGCACCAAGCAATGATGTTCAGCCAGCTCAGCTCGAAGATCACCTTCGTCAACCACACCCCGGATGCATTGAACGATGAAAATCGCGCGACACTTGCCGCATTGGGAATACCGGTGGTTGAGCAGCCAGTGAAAGCAATCGATTTCGATACCCAAGGGACTCTGGATTCAGTCACACTGGCAGACGGCCAGAAGATCAGCGCTCAAGCTCTGGTCGTTGCAAGCCGAATGAACGCACAAGCCTCGCTCTATCTCAAGCTCGGCGGACAGCTTGCCGAGCACCCGCTTGGCACCTTCATCCAGGTCAATGAAATGGGTGCCACAGCCCTGCCAGGGGTTTATGCGGCAGGGAATGCCAGCAACCTAGGTGCGATGGTCATGGCAGCAGCCGCAGCCGGAACGATCGCCGGAGCAGCCATAAATGCGGATCTGCTCGGAAATCAGCTAGCTAAGGTCCAGGCGCAAGCGAATCCGTAACTGCTGGCTCTACCCCTTCGGGCACCGGCCCAAACGGGGTAGAGCCAGGGCCGCAGGGTGAGCATGAAAATAGCCCGCATCAATTTTCCGGAAAAATAATATTTACTAAAACACTAGTCAACAGGGAAATAACGAATGTCGATGCAACGATTTGCATTGCCAAAACGCCCAAGTATCACGCATCACGCCCCACGGACCAGCGATCAATGGTACGCTTGATTTGTTACCTCAACGGTTGCAGGTGTGAGTCCCCGCCAGTAATTGTTAGCAGTAGGATTTGTAGCACAGCCAACAAATCGTCTGTGCTTTACAAATCGGTTCATCGATCTTCAGATCGAATGAGCTCCTATCGAAACGAATTCTTCATCTTCTCTTCTTCACTGCAGATAAAACATCTCGACGACTCCGTACGTCACTTTTCTGTGGATTCCTTGTTCTACTCCGCTAGCGTGGGGTCATTACCCGTTAGCAGCCTGGAATCCGACGATGTTTAAGCAAGTGCAGCGACCCCCGTTTTGGCCGATACCGGCAAAATCAGTATTCGATTCTCCGTATCGACGGCAGGCGAATCGTTCTCGGCAGCTCTGCGCGAGGTAACCCCTAAATTTTCCGATTCGGAACTTCGGATCGGCAACCAGGCCACATCGTGGCCAATCAATAAATAAGGATATAACACTATGGCCACTGGCACCGTGAAATGGTTCAACGCTGAAAAGGGCTTCGGCTTCATCGCTCCTTCGGATGGATCGGCTGACGTCTTCGCACACTACAGCGCAATCCAGAGCTTCGGTTTCCGTAGCCTCGAAGAGGGCCAGACTGTTGAGTACACCCTGGAAGCTGGTCCAAAGGGCCCACAGGCAACCAACATCCAGGCTCGCTAAGAGACTTTCTTCAAAGGTGTAGTTCCCCGCAAGGTTGGAACTGCACCTTTGTTGCTTTTAACCGGTTCTTAGCTGCAGGCTTCGACCGGAGGACGTTCCCGAAGAACCCCAACGCCAAGCAATCTACCTGGCAGTGCCGTTTGCTTCGGGGCAAGCGGAAAGCTGCAGCTATCGGCATCGGCAGCTGGAATTCGGCTCGGAATTCGACTATCGACTGCACGGCTAGTAGATTGCGGAAATTCCACTGTGGCGCCACGGCAATGAATTGAAAAGGGAGCTGCATTCGCGACAGGTTAGGAACGGTTGCCGGCGATCCGTTGGAGACCGGACTACTTGCCTGGGTAACTTTGCTGAACCCGATTCTTCGAATTCGCCCACCAGTCCCAGTTCATAGAGCACGTGCAAAGTTGACGGACAGATGGTGCCACCGCGAAAGTCCCTGAGGAACTCACCGTGCTTTTCATGAACCGCTACTGGCACACCGCTGCGAGCAAGCATTGAACCGGCGGCCATTCCAGCCGGCCCTCCCCCAACTTTGATTCACTGCCTTCTGCCTGCCATGAATATGCTCTCCTTCATTTGAAGTGACTATTACCGAATTGGATTTGCAGCCTACTCGTGAACAGTTCCAGCGCTATTAGACTTCATATTCACAGCGATCATGAACATCGCGAAAATCAACAGCACCACGGCCAGTCCGCGGAACCCTACAGCTGCCAAAATTGGGCCAGCGGTGAGACCGCCAAGCACACCAGCCAGATTCATGCAGAGGTCCGACGTGCCCTGCAACTTCGGACGTTCAGCAAGGCCAACTGATCCAGTAATCATCGTTGCGCCTGCAACCGTCGACGCCGACCAACCGAGGCCTAGACTAAGCAACGCCAAAGTTGTCACGGTATGGTTCTCTGCATTGCTCCATACCAAGATGCTTGCGGTAACTAGCAACGCCTGTCCGGTAAAGATGACCGTTCGTGGACCTCGCATATCTGTGAGCCAGCCAAAGACTGGTGAGAGCGCATACATCCCCGCAACATGGACCGAAATGGTGATCCCGATGAGCGTGAGGCTTGCCCCTTGATGCTGCATGTGAATTGGAGTCATCGACATCATGGACACCATATAAAGATGAGTCAAGGCGACGGTAAGCACGGCATGCCTGGCAGCAGGAGTGTTTCTTAGGATGCTCCAGCCGCGGCGGCGAAGCTGAACCTCGCTCGCTTGGGCAGCCGCCTGACGCTGTGCGATCTGCAACGGATCGGGACGCAAGCCCAGCCAGTAGACAAGAACCCCTACCAGCTGGGCGCACATCGCAATAAGAAAGCCGCCGGTAAACGGTGGAAGGCTGATGAACTGCGCTAGCTCTTCTCCAGGTTCAAATAAATTCGGGCCGATGACTGCACCCGCAGTTGTTGACCACACAACCAGGGAAAGGTCACGGCCTCGTGTAGCCGTGGTGGACAAGTCGGTGGCAGCGAATCGAGATTGGAGGTTCATTGCCGAACCTGTTCCCAGAACCAGCATTCCAAGCAGCAGCAACGGCCAGTATCTCAGAAAAGCTGCGGCAATGATGACGACAACACCGCTGGCTGCCAGCAATGCGCCGGTCGACAGCGAAATACGCCGGCCGAACTTCTGGGCAAGCAATGCCAAAGGCAACGCCATGATGGCAGCACCTAAAGTATTCATGGTCGCGGCCATGCCAGCCAATGCATCGAGTCCGGAAATGCTTACGATCAGCAGCGACCCCAAAGTCAGGGTTGCGCCACCGCCTAGACCTCCAAGAATTTGTCCCGCAGCGAGGACGGAAATCGACTTGCGTCGAATCCGCTGAATCTGCTGGTCATCCAATGAACGCTGTTCATCCGAAGTGGATTCGATCTGCACATTGACTCCCCCGCATTTATAGCTACCTGTACTGTCTAAGTATCTACTATTTATCTCCGAGCGTTGAGTGCGCCGCTGTGCATGACTATGGACCCACCGAAGCTGGGCTATAGCCGGAGTGGTCGCATCCCCATGAATTTCCAATTCAATGGGCTAGGTAACTCACCTTGGTTGCGGATCCGCATCTTTCGACGCTCGAATAATACTGGCGTATCGCTCTGCCGGGTCAGCAGGCAGTCCCACTTTAAGTTCACGGTTCACATCAACAGCGAACACCTCTGCGGCTCCGGATTGGAGTCCATCTCGCAGTCTTCAGACCCCAGCTTGGCTGAGCCGTCGGCGAAGGCGCAAAATTTCGGACCCGTATGTGAGATCGGTCCTTTCGAATAGGGCAACGGCGGCGCATGCTTCTGTGGAAGCATACCGAGATTGCTATTACGCCTACTCAAGTTACTCGTTTTCGCGAATCGCTGCCGCAGGCAGCTTACCCTTCACTGTCTCAAGACCACTGCCTCCAAAGCTCAAAATACGTGCCTTGTCCGGCGCAGTCTCGATCGTTTCCATAACGTGCACCGCGAAGAGCGCCACTTGAGCTTCAAATGGTTCCATTTGAGGCCAGAACTCTTCGCCACCAGATTGAACCGCGTGATTGAGCACTTCTTCGAAAGTGCAGTCGAATGCGTATAGCTCTTGGGAGTCGGCATACCGCAAGAATACGTATCCATCTTCAGCAGGAGGCACAATAAAGACCTCGCCAAGCCCCGATAATTGGTGTTTCAATCGCTCCAGTTTGCCTGGCAAGCTAGGCATCTGGACCCCCATTCTTGCTTTGGCAGAGAACCATAATGATGCAGCGATCTGATTATTCGACCGCCGTGCTGAGGTCGCTCTCTTCTGCTTTTGTGGCCGAAGGAGTTTTTGCTGTAAGAGGCTGAACTCGCGTGGATGCTAGTCAAACCGCGTTGCTCACGATACCTGCGAAATCTCGCCATTTCGCGTTCATCTGCGGTTGCGGGCCAGGTTGCTTCCGCCCAAGCCATAATTCCCCGCGATCTGGCGGTTGTCCTTGTCTCGATGGGGATACTGCGAGAACGAACTCCAGATTTCATAACCGCTGCTCACCGCGCAAACGGGACATTTGTCCACGCACCGGGTTCGCACGTAGTTACCAATGGCCGTTCCAACACCACAGGCGCCCCAAGATCTTGCTCGGTCCACCGCTGACGTACCGTTAGCCCAGCCGGATACGTCAACTTCGGAACAGCTTAAATGCCAGCAGGCCCGGACTCTGCATGAGTCCGGGCCTGCTGGCCATCACCAATTAAGCTGAAGATTTTCTAGATTAGAAATCCCAGTCTTCGTCTTCGGTGTTCACTGCCTTGCCGATCACGTACGACGAACCGGAACCGGAGAAGAAGTCGTGATTCTCATCAGCGTTCGGGCTCAACGCAGCCAAAATCGCTGGCGACACATCGGTCACGGTCGACGGGAACATCGCCTCATAGCCCAAGTTCATCAGCGCCTTGTTGGCGTTGTAGTGCAAGAACTTCTTGACGTCCTCGGACAGGCCTACCGGATCATAGAGATCGTGGGTGTACTGGACTTCATTTTCGTACAGTTCATACATCAGCTCGAAGGTGTAGTCCTTCAGCTCCTGCTTGCGCTCCTCGGTCTCGTTTTCCAGACCCTTCTGGAACTTGTATCCGATGTAGTAACCGTGAACAGCTTCGTCGCGGATGATCAAGCGGATCAGGTCTGCAGTGTTGGTCAGCTTCGCATGCGAGGACCAGTGCATTGGCAGGTAGAAGCCCGAGTAGAACAAGAACGATTCGAGCAGCGTCGAAGCAATCTTGCGCTTCAGTGGATCTTCGCCGTGGTAGTAGCTCTCAATGATCTGAGCCTTCTTCTGCAGATTCACATTTTCAGTGGACCAGCGGAAGGCTTCGTCGATTTCCTTGGTCGATGCCAAGGTCGAGAAGATCGAGGAGTAGCTCTTTGCGTGTACCGATTCCATGAAGGCAATGTTGGTGTACACGGCTTCTTCGTGTGGGGTGATCGCATCTGGAATCAGCGAAACAGCGCCAACGGTGCCCTGCAAGGTATCAAGCAGGGTCAGACCGGTGAAGACGCGCATGGTCAGCAGCTTCTCGTCTTCGGTCAGGGTTCCCCACGACTGGATGTCGTTGGACAGCGGCACCTTCTCCGGCAGCCAGAAGTTATTGACGAGACGGTTCCAGACCTCTACGTCCTTGTCGTCCTGGATACGGTTCCAGTTGATTGCCTCAACCTTGTTGGTGAGCTGAATCTTCTCGGTCATTGCCCCTCATCGAAAAGCTAAATCGTATTAAGAACTTTGCTTACAACTCTACCGTTCTTTCGAACGCCACCTGTACAGCAAGGCCCCAAGTTATTGTCAGATCGCTGACACGATCTGAGGTCGTTTTGATATGCAACAGCTGCCGTTGGGCGAAACCATGCGGCAGCTGTTGCGTGATGCCATTGCCCGGCTAACCGGTCAATGGATCAAGGTCTTACAGTGCGCAGGAAACGCAGCCTTCAACCTCGGTGCCTTCCAGCGCAAGCTGGCGAAGGCGGATGTAGTACAGGCTCTTGATGCCCTTGCGCCATGCGTAGATCTGGGCCTTGTTGATGTCACGGGTGGTGACAGTGTCCTTGAAGAACAAGGTCAGCGACAGGCCCTGGTCTACGTGCTGGGTTGCGGCAGCGTAGGTGTCAATGATCTTCTCGTAGCCGATTTCGTAAGCGTCTTCGTAGAAGTCGATGTTCTCGTTGTTCATGTAAGGAGCCGGGTAGTAAACGCGGCCGATCTTACCTTCCTTGCGGATCTCGATCTTCGCTGCGACCGGGTGGATCGAGGAAGTCGAGTTGTTGATGTACGAGATCGAACCGGTGGGAGGAACTGCCTGCAAGTTCTGGTTGTAGATGCCGTGCTCCATGACAGAAGCCTTCAGCGCCTTCCAGTCTTCCTGGGTAGGAATCTGCATGCCGTCGAACAGTTCGCGGACGCGCTCGGTAGCTGGAACCCATTCCTGCTCGGTGTACTTGTCGAAGAATTCACCCGAGGCGTACTTCGAGTTCTCGAAGTTATCGAAGGTCTCGCCGCGCTCCATGGCGATCTTGTTCGATGCAGTCAGTGCATGGAACAGGATCGTGTAGAAGTAGATATTGGTGAAGTCGATGCCTTCTTCGGAGCCGTAGTAGATGTGCTCGCGGGCCAGGAAGCCGTGCAGGTTCATCTGGCCCAGGCCGATGGCGTGCGACTTGCTGTTGCCGTCAGCAATCGAAGGAACCGAGGCGATGTAGGACATGTCCGAAACTGCGCTCAGGGCACGGATGGCGATGTCTACCGAGGTAGCCAGATCCTTGCCGTCCATGGCCTTGGCGATGTTCATCGAACCGAGGTTGCAGGAGATGTCCTTGCCGACGGTCTTGTAGCTCAGGTCGTCAGAGAACTCCGAAGCGGAGGAAACCTGGAGGATTTCCGAGCACAGGTTCGACATGGTGATGCGGCCGGCAATCGGGTTGGCCTTGTTCACGGTGTCTTCGAACATGATGTACGGGTAACCGGACTCGAACTGGATCTCGGCCAGGGTCTGGAAGAACTCGCGGGCGCTGATCTTCGTCTTCTTGATCCGAGCGTCGTCTACCATCTCGTAGTACTTCTCGGTGACGGAGATTTCGCTGAACGGTACGCCATAGACGCGCTCGACGTCGTACGGGCTGAACAGGTACATGTCTTCGTTCTTGCGAGCCAGTTCGAAGGTGACATCCGGAATAACAACACCCAAGGACAGGGTCTTGATACGGATCTTCTCATCAGCGTTTTCGCGCTTGGTGTCCAAGAAGCGGTAGATGTCCGGGTGGTGTGCGTTCAGGTAAACGGCACCTGCACCCTGGCGTGCACCGAGCTGGTTTGCATAGGAGAAGGAATCTTCAAGAAGCTTCATCACCGGGATGACGCCGGAAGACTGGTTCTCGATCTGCTTGATCGGCGCACCGTGCTCACGCAGGTTGGTCAGCGACAGGGCAACGCCACCTCCGCGCTTGGACAGCTGAAGCGACGAGTTGACTGCGCGGGCAATCGATTCCATGTTGTCTTCGATGCGCAGCAGGAAGCAGGAGACGAGTTCGCCACGCTGTGCCTTGCCGGCGTTCAGGAAGGTTGGGGTGGCCGGCTGGAAGCGGCCTTCGATGATTTCATCGACCAGGTGCATGGCCAGCTTTTCATCGCCACGTGCCAGGTGCAGGGCAACCATGCATACGCGGTCTTCGTAGCGTTCCAGGTAGCGCTTGCCATCGAAGGTCTTCAGCGTGTACGAGGTGTAGAACTTGAAGGCGCCCAAGAAGGTTTCGAAACGGAACTTCTTGCCGAAGGCGTGCTTGAACAGATCCCGGATGAAGTTCATCGAGTACTGATCGAGGGTTTCACGCTCGTAGTACTCGTGCTTGACCAGATATTCAAGCTTCTCATCGAGATCATGGAAGAACACGGTGTTGTTGTTCACGTGGTCCAAGAAGTACTGGCGAGCCGCGTAGCGGTCCACCTCAAACTGGATCTTTCCATCTGGTCCGTAAAGGTTCAGCATGGCGTTGAGGTCGTTGTAGCTCAAGCCCCGGAACTGGGCTGGGAGCTCCTTTGAGCTATTCATCGTTGCTGCCGGTTCTGCGACGCTGGTGTCCAAAAGGTTTCAAGCCCTTCTTTGACGTTGAGAACGTCTTCTGAGGTTCCCATAATTTCGAATGTGTAAAGCACGGGTACGTTGCATTTCTCGGCAATGCGTTTTGCCGCAATGCAGTAGTACTCGCCAAAGTTTGTGTTCCCTGCACCGATCACGCCGCGAAGATTCACGCGGTTCGCTTCATGCCGCAGGAACTTCATGATCTGCGGCATGATCGAGCGCTTGCCACGCTCTCCGCCATAAGTGGGTATGAGCAGCACGTATGGTGCAGTTGAGATCAGCTGCGGTTCGGTCGCATAGACCGGAATCCGTGCGGCATCCATCTCAAGTTTGTCCACGAAACGCTTGGTGTTCTCCGAAACAGATGAAAAATAGATCAGTTTCGAATCGGTGAGTTCCAGCGGTTCCTGGGCCTCAGCATTTTGCCTATCGGCAAGCGCTGCAGGTGACATTGCTTTTCGCCTCCACTACAAGCTAGCGGATGGAATTCTTGATTAGTTGGCTGGAGCCAGCAGCTCGATCTTGTCTGGGCGGAAGCCCGACCAGTGATCGTCATCGGTGATTACGACAGGTGCCTGCATGTAGCCCAAGCCACGAACGTGCTCCAAGGCTGCCGCATCCTGAGAGATGTCTACCTTGTTGTACTCGACACCCTTCTTATCCAGCGCGCGGTACGTAGCGTTGCACTGAACGCAGGAAGGCTTCGTGTAAACCGTGATGGCCATGTCCCTGATCCCCTTTAAAAAGTCTTTGTTTCGGCTAGGATCCCGGATTTTCGGAAAAGTCCTAGCCATCCTCTCGGATGCCTCAAAACCACTGTTTCGAGGTGCTTCTGGTGCGAGCCGCACCGACGGGTTCAATACTACATCTTGTGTTTGGCGGGTCAAGCGGCCACAACATGATGTATTACAAGTATGTCATTCATCCACGGCAACGTCCACAGGAACTGTGGATATTAACCCCCGTTTAAACCGCGATTTCTCGCGGACTCGAGACCTTTGTCCACAGGTTGGCAGAAGTCCGCCGTGGGTTAAAAATTCTTCTTGTGAGATGTTCGTCGGCGTGTTCTGCACCCTCCATGTAGTTCGGGGTACACGGTGTGCACCACTACATGTAGTGTCGCCCCTGGCACCCACAGTTTGGCCGACGCACGACCGGCTGTGGAGAACGCGCAGCAAGGGCAGCTGGCGATTTGCCAGCTGCCCTTGCAACGAAGCTCAGTGGCGACGCAGAAGCGTCTTAGGCCGGGTAGGTGCGGGCACCGAAGATTCCCTGGCCTACACGCACGACGGTGGCCCCCTCGGCGATGGCCAGCTCGTAGTCTCCGCTCATGCCCATGGACAGGTGCTGGAAGCTTTCAGGAGCATCCTGCTGCAATTGGTCACGGGTTTCGCGCAGCAACGCAAAGCTGCCACGGATGGATGCTTCGTCCTTGGTATTTGCGGCCATGGTCATCAAGCCCACTGGCGTCAACCGATCCAGCGGCGCCAACCCGCCAAGCAAGTCCGCTGCCCCAGCAGCTTCGATGCCTGATTTGCTTTCCTCGCCGGAGGTATTGACCTGGATGAAGACTTCAAGCGTCCGATCCTCTGCCTCCAACCGGCGTTGCAGGGTCTGTGCCAGCTTCAGCGAGTCCAAGGCATGGAACTCATCAGCGAACTTCGCCACGAACTTCGCCTTGTTGGTCTGCAAGGGACCGATAATCGCATAACGCAGGTGCGGGAAATCCTCGCAGAAGTGCTCGTACTTGCCTTGGGCCTCTTGGACCTTATTTTCCCCCAGCGTGTCCACACCGGCAGCAATGGCCAATGCCAAGCGCTCGAAATCGATGGTTTTGGTGACCGGCAGCAGCCGAACCGAGCCAGCGTCGCGGCCGGCGGCCAGCGCCGCCGCGGCGATCTTCTGGTTGACAGCAGCCAGGTTGCGGGTGAAATCCTCGATGGTGGCCGCGTGGGTAGCGGCAGGTTGCGAAGCCAAAGCGCCAACTTTCTTGATGTCACAAACGTGTTGCTGGTGCCAAGGGCACCAGCAACAAGCATAGGCATAAAAGGACTAGAACAATTGCCGCCAATTGGTTTTAGCCAGATTCAGCAGCTCGTCGCCACGCCCGGAGAGCACGGTGCGTATGGCATACAAGGCAAATCCCTTGGCTTGTTCCAACTTGATTTCCGGTGGCATCGACATCTCCTGGCGGTCGGTCACCACATCCAGCAGCGCAGGACCGTCATGGGCCAGGAATTCTTGCACCGTGGCTTCAAGCTGCGCCGAATCATCTACCCGGTAGCCCTTGAGCCCCGAGGCGGTAGCCACGGCCCCGAAGTCGGGGTTGTGCAGATCGGTGGCGTAGGTGACGAACCCGGCGGCCTTCATTTCCAGTTCCACGAAATTCAGCGAGGAGTTGTTGAACACCACGATCTTGATCGGCAGCTTGTTCTGCGTGGCGGTCAGCAGCTCACCGAGCATCATGGCCAATCCGCCGTCCCCGGCGAACGCGATAACCTGGCGCTGCCGGTCAATTGCCTGGGCGCCCAGGGCATGGCACAGTGCGTTGGCCATGGAACCGTGGTTGAAGGAGCCGAGCACCCGTCGCTTGCCGGTCATGGTCAGGTAGCGGGCTGCCCAAATCACCGGGGATCCCACATCGGCGGTGAAAATCGCATCCTCATCTGCGTGCTGGTCGATCAGCCGGGCCAGATACTGCGGATGGATTGCAGCACCCGGCTTGGAGGGCGTGGCGAGCTCGTCGAGCTTCGTACGGGTCTTGCGGTAATGCTCCACCGCTGTCTCCAGGTGCTTGCGGTGGGTCTGCACCGGCAGCAGCGCATCCAGAGCCGCCGCGGTGTCCTTCACGGTGCCCACCAGCGGGATGTCCACCCGGGTGCGCTTGCCGATCTGCTCGCCGCGGATATCCACCTGGATGATGGTCGCGTCCTGCGGGTAGAACTGCTGGTAGGGGAAGTCGGTGCCCAGCATCAGGAGCACATCGCATTCGGCAATCGCCTTGGCGCCCGAAGCGAAACCCAGCAGGCCCGTCATGCCCACATCGAAGGGGTTCTCGTACTCGATATGCTCCTTGCCTCGCATCGCATGCACGATCGGCGCGCCGAGCTTGCCAGCCAGCGCGATCACCTCGTCATGGGCTCCTGCCACGCCCGCACCAGCCAGAATGGTGACCTTGCGCGAGCCTTCGAGGATCTCCGCGGTGCGCTCGAGCTCGTCTTCATTGGGCAGCACCCGCGGGTTGGTCTTGGTGATTTCCTGGGTGGGCGTGCGTTCCATCTCCGCCAACGCGACATCGCCGGAAATCACTAGTACTGCCACGCCGCGCTTCTCGATGGCCTCGCGCATCGCAATGCGCAGCATGCGCGGCATCTGCTTGGGGTCGGAAACCTGTTCGGCATAGACCGAGCAGCCACGGAAGACTTCCACCGGGTGGGTCTCCTGGAAGTAGTTGGAACCGATCTCCTCGGTAGGGATGTGCGCTGCAATCGCCAGCACCGGCACGCGCGAGCGGTTCGCGTCGTACAGCCCGTTGATCAGGTGCAGGTTCCCCGGTCCGCAAGAGCCGACGCATACCGTCAGCTCTCCGGTGATTCCGGCTTCGGCCGCCGCGGCGAAGGCAGCGGCTTCCTCATGGCGGTGGTGGACCCATTCGATCCGCCCGTTCTCCCGCAATGAATCGGTCAAGCCGTTCAGGGAATCCCCCGGAAGGCCGTAAATCCGGCGCACTCCCTGGGTATCGAGCTGTTCAATCAGGTGGTCGGCTACGGTAGGCAAAACATTCCTCCTGCACACAATTTTCCAGTGGGTCTATTCTTCACCCTACTGCGCCAGCCACCTTGTGTCATGGGTTTTTGACGCTGCCGAAGGTTCCTCCCAACACACCGGCAGGTGGCGCACGCAACGAGCGCAGATTACGGGGCAACGCCGGCTACCCCGCACCGGTGCACCCAGGTCCACCGCGCTTTCTTTCCCGGCGTCCCGGGGCCTGTGGGCGAAGCGCGCCGCGGCGGGTCATCGATGGGAGCCAGCCGTGGTATCCAACAGCGTGCGCCGGCTCAGCAGCATGGCCAAGGGCGCGGCCGTCGCCAATGCCGAGGCCGCGTAGAGCACCCGCGCAATCAAGGGGCTGCCGACGCCGAAAATCAGGACACCCTGGATGAAGACAAGGCAGAGCAGCGCCATGGGATGCGACGCGGTCCAAGCCAACACGACCCAGCTGGCCAGCAGCAGCGGTCCTCCGGAGAAGAGCACCAGGCCCGGTCGCCGATCCGATAGCCGCCCTGCGCTGGTTACGCCGAGGAAGGATCCGAGCCCGAACAGGACCAGCGCGGCCCAAACCCATCCCTCGGCCACGCCGGCGGTGATAGCCGCAACCGGCGCAATGAAGGTGAACGCCGCGAAGGTGCCCCCGTTGACCAGCGCTCCCAGTGCCATGGCCAGGATGAGCGGCCGCGTGGCCAACTGGCTCAGTTCGGCACGCACCGCGTCACCGCCCGGTGGACCGGGGCGTTGCCCGCCATTGGATAGGCTGGAAGCTGCAGCAGAGAACTTCAAGGAGAGACGATGCCCGAACCGCGCCGCATGGCCAATACCACCGAGCTGGCCGCCGGAAAAACCAACGGAGCGATCTGGAAGCTGGAACCCGGGCAGCGCGACCTCGACGCCAACGTGATCTCGCTGGCCCCGTCCGGAGAGATCGGGGAGCACCAGGGCCCGGAGCTGGACGTGGTGCTGCACGTCTTCGCCGGCTCCGGGGTGCTGCATACCGCCAGCGGATCCATCGAGCTGGCCATCGGCGACATCATCTACCTGCCCGCCCGCTCCCAACGGCGCTTCGTGGCCGGCGAAGCGGGCCTGGGCTACTTCTCGGTGCACCAGCGCAAGAAGCGGGCCGGGCTCATGCCCGCCCTGCGTGGCAGCTAGCTCCAGGCCCCGGTCTGGATGAAGCGCTCCAGCTGCGCGGCGTAGGGCTCCAGGTCCAAGCCCTGCTCGGCCACCCACTGCTCGTTGTAGTAGGTGTTCGCGTAGCGCTCGCCGGAGTCGCAGATCAGCGTCACCACCGAGCCCTGCTCACCGCGTTCGAGCATCTGGGCGATGATTCCGAACGCCGCGTAGAGGTTGGTCCCGGTGGAGCCGCCGGCAAAGTAGCGGGTCTTGGCGCGCAGGAAATGCATGGCTGCCAGCGAGGCGGCATCGGGCACCTGCACCATCTGGTCGATTACCCCTGGCACGAAGCTCGGTTCCACGCTGGGCCGGCCGATCCCCTCGATGCGCGATCCCTGCCCCGTCGCGTAGCCCATGTCCCCGGTGCGCCATCCCCCGTAGAAGGAGGAGCCTTCCGGATCGCCCACGCAGATCCTGGTTTCGTGCCGCTTGTAGCGCGCATAGCGCCCGAAGGTGGCACTGGTGCCGCCGGTCCCGGCTCCGACCACGATCCAGCTGGGGATCGGGTGGGCTTCGGCGGCCATCTGCGCGTACACCGACTCGGCAATGTTATTGTTCCCGCGCCAATCCGTCGCCCGCTCGGCATAGGTGAACTGGTCCAGATAGTAGCCGCCGGTTTCGGCCGCCAGCGCGCGGGCCGCCTCATCGACCTGGCCGGCCGCGTCCACCAGGTGGCAGCGCCCGCCGTAGAACTCGATCAGCTCGATCTTCTCGCCGCTGGTGGATTTGGGCACCACCGCGATGAAGTCCAGCCCCAGCATCCGCGCGAAGTACGCTTCGGAAACGGCCGTGGATCCGCTGGAGGCCTCCACCAGCGTGGTGCCTTCGCCGATCTTCCCGTTGACCAGCCCGTAGAGGATCAGCGAGCGCGCCAGCCGGTGCTTGAGCGAACCGGTGGGGTGCACCGACTCGTCCTTCAAATAGAGCTCGATCCCCCAGTGGGCGGGAAGTTCGAAGCGATGCAGGTGGGTGTCGGCGCTGCGGTTCGCGTCAGCGTCGAGCAGGGAAATGGCACGGCGTACCCAAAGATCTGTCATGGCTCCACTCTAACCGTGGCGAACGGTTTTAACCCTGGCGGCGTGGTACCTTCGGAATCGTGAAAAGAAGGCTGGTTACCGGCGGTTATGCCGCCATCATCCTGCTCGGCTTGGGCTGGGCGGCGTGGGCGGTGCTTTCCGCCGCCGGGCTGGAAACACTCGCCGGCGGGTGGATGGGGCAGGACGCCACCGTCACCTCGGTGCCGCGCATCGGGCAGCTGCCCTGGTTCGGGCTGATGGCCGCAGTGGCGTTCTACGCGATCTGGCAATGCCTGCCGCAAGAACGCACCGGGTTCCATCGCCGGCTGCGCCCCTGGGTGCTCGGCGCGGTGCTGTGCAATGCGCTGTGGGTGGCGTTCTTGGAGCGCGACCGCATCGGCACCTCGCTGGTGTTCGGCCTGCTCCTGCTGGCATTGCTGATCCGCATCGTGGTGATGATCGGCAAGACCCCTGCCCTGCAGCAAGTGGACCGGTGGATTACCCGCGCCAGTTTCGGGCTGTTCACCGGGTGGCTTTCGGTGATCGTGCTGGCCGAAACTGTCGCCTTCGCCGCCCTGTCCGGGGCCGACGCCAGCTCCCTGATGTTCAAGGGCGCCTGCGCCCTGTCGGTGCTGCTCCTGGCGCTGTTCCTCAGCGCGGTGAGCTTCAAGAATCCCATGGGGATCTACCTGAACGCCGGCGCGCTGTGGGTGATCGGCTGGATCATCGTGGATCGCTACACCGGCCACGCCACCTCTCCCGGGTTTGCCACGGTGCTTTCGATCGCGGCGATACTGATGCTGCTGTGCCTGCTCAGCGCGCTGCGGACCCGCATTCGCAAGCTGCGCCCGCCCGCAGCCTCCCAGTAAATTCCCAGTTCGCAGTCAGCGCAACGGCGCGGCCTTGAGTGCCCACCCCCGGCTGGCTAGGCTGGGAGCTGAGACCTCAAGGTCCACCAGACTCAAGGTCCATCAGAGAGGAACAACATGTCGAAGACTGCCAAGAGCTTGAAGCAAGTTGAAAAGTCGCTGGCGAAACTCGCCAAGGCTGCCAAGGAAGAGCTGCCGAAGGAAATCCGTGGCGGCTGGAACGAGGCCGTCTCCGGTGTCAACACCGAAGCCATCAGCAAGGCCGGCGCCAACCTGATCGAGAATGTCGGCGGGAATTCCAAGGCCGCCAAGCGTGCCCGCGCCTCGGTGGAGAGCGCTGTGCAGGCCGCCCAGAAGAACCTCGCCGCCCAGGACAAGAAGTCCGGCAATGGCGGCAAGTTCCTGGTCATCTCGCTGATCATCGCCGTCGTGGCCGCGGTCGTGATTTCGCAGAAGAAGAACTAGCTGTCAATCCCGAAGGCGTGGCACCTGCATAGGTGCCACGCCTTCGCTGTTTTCCCGGTACCTTCCGTGCGGCCTACTTCGCGCGGGCCCGTGCGGTCTTGAGGGCCGCCGCGGCGCCGAGCAGCGCGATCACCGCACCCACCGGAATCAGCCAGAAGCTGTTCGCACCGGTATCGGCGAGGTGTTCGCTGGCTTCCGGCTGGGCTGGATCCGCGGCCTGCGGCGCCTGGGACTGGCCAGCTTCCCGGGTCGGATCCGGGACCCGCGAAGGATCGTGCGATTCCCCGCTCGGCTGCGGCGAGGGGTTCCGGGTTGGTTCCGCGGCTAGCTCTTCGTCCTGGTCCTTGCCCTCTTCTTCGCCGGGCTCCTCGCTGGGTGCCTGGCCGGCCAGCTCGAAGACCTCTTCCACCGCACCGAGGTTCGCGAAGACGGTCTCGCCGGTGGCCTCATCCACCGCATCGTTATCGGTCACCATGTAGAGGTGGCCATCGGCTACGGCCAGCCCCTCCAGCTTTTCCTGGGTCCATCCGTTGGTTTCCTGCAGGGCAGGCAACGCATCGGCCGCCAGCTTCTTCTCGACCAGCGGCACCTCTCCGGCTACGGATTGCGGAAGCCGGAACTGGTAGATCGCCTTGTGCTTGGCGTTCGGACCCACCTGGTTATCGCGTTCGATCACCGCATAGGAGCCATCGGGCAGGGCGGTGATTTCCGACAGGCCATGCCATGCGCCTTCGGCAGCCGCGTCCAGCCGGTAGCCGTACCAGCTGAATTCCCCGGTGGACGGCAGGTACTTGCCCAGGCGGACGAAGTCCTCGCCGGGCAGTTCGCGCTGCACGGCGAACACTACTTCTTCCTGTTTCCCGGAGCCGGTCGCGGCAATGCCTTCCAGCCCGTGCTTGCCCAGCCCCGCCAGTGCAGGCAACGCGACTTCTTCTTGCACCGCACCGGCCGCGTCGATGCGCACCAGCAGGTTGTCCGCCCCGGTGGCCCCTTCATGGGCGGCCCAGAAACCGCCCTCCGCGCGGGCGGCAATGCCTTCCAGGTCCAGTTCGGTACTGGCCGAGGTCACCGCCATCGACGATTCCACGGTGGCCGGGGTACCGGCGCCCAGGGTGTAGATGCGCGGCTGGTACGCGTTGTCGCTGACCGCGAAGAGCTGCGAAGCATCGGCCGGGTTGGCCGACAGGCCGCTGAGCGCACCGAATGGCACCGGATCGGCGGCATCCGAGGACAGCTGCGGGAACTGCGCTTCGGCGGCACCGAAGGAGTACAGGGACACCGCCGAGCGCACCTGGCCCTCATCGGTTTCCGAGGCGATGGCCAGCAGGTTGCGCCCGGGGATCGGCAGGATCCCTTCCGGGCCGTTGGTAGTCGGCAGCGACTGCACATAGCGCGGGCGCACCGGGTCGGACAGGTCGTACACGGCCACGAAGTTCCCGCGCTCGGCGGCGATGAAGCCGTAGTCCACGCCGCCGAATTCGGCGATGGCCAGGCCCTCGGGCTCAACCCCCTTCTTGCCTGCGCGCTGCTCCGGGAACAAGGCCTGGGACAGCGCGAGGCGCTCGAAGCTATTGCCGGCATCCCACACCACGTCGCCGGTGGCGGAGTCGAAGATCGTGAATCCGCGGCTGCCGCCCTTCCAGTCGCCCTCATTGGCCGTGGCCAGGTAGCGGTCCTGGATCCAGCCGATGGCATCGGGCTCGCGCGGCACGCCCTTCAGCTCCCCGCTGGGATCGAGCACGCCGTCCTTTTCGGTGTCGATCCCGGCCAGGTCCACGGTCCCGGTGCTGAAGGCGCCGGTAATCCCGCCCGAGCCCAGGTCCACCAGCACCACGCCGTTGTTTTCCTGGAGGGTTGCCGCCAGCTGGTTCTTCTCGTTGATCGTGACGTACTCGGGCTCGGGGTCTTGCGGGGTGTCGAGACCGGCCGCGGCCAGCAGCGGCAGCGCAATCGGTTCGGTGCGGGAACCGGAGGTGAGCGGGACTTCGCGCAGCTTCCAGCCGGCCGGGTCCGCGCCTTGCAGGTCCATGATGGCGATCGATCCGGCCGGGGCTTGCGGCAGCGCGCCTTCGCCAGCGTCCTCGTCGCGTTCATTCTCGATGGCGATGCCCGCGTAGGCGCCGTCGGCAGACAGCGCGATGGAATCGGGCTGGCCTGGCAGCGCAAAACTGTGCACCAGCGTGCGGTCGGCAATCCGCACCACATCCACCCGCCCCGAGGGGTCGCTGTAGCTGGCCGAGGTGTTCACCACCACGAACACGTAGTCGCCGTAGGCGGCCACGCTGGTGGGCTCGTCCTCGGCGCTGCCCAGCTGGTGCAGGCCCAGCAGGCCCAGGCCCTTCGGTGCGGCAGGGTTGGAAATGTCCAGGAAGCCGACGCTGCGCGAGAGCGCATCGGAGTAGATCAGCGTGTTGCCGTCCGCCGATACGGTGGGGATTTCTGCGGCGGTCTGGGCCGCGGCGCCCTCGGGATGGTTCTGGTAGACCGGGTAGGTGGCCTCGCGTTCGAAGTACTCCCCCGGGTCCGCGGCGGCGGCTAGCGGCGACAGGCTCGCGGCGATGACGGCGGCGGCCAGGACTCCCGGGGCCTTCTTGGATATGCGGTGCACGTAATTCTCCCCCATGCTGGTTGCGGATGACTCCCCAAGAGTTCCAGCACCACCTAGCCAGAAAGTGAATCTTCGGCAACTGGCAGCCAACCAGCAGGTGTCGGGCGTTCTCCCGCTCACATTTAGTTGAAATTGCGCAACTAAAAGCGGAGAGTGAAGCTGTACCCCAAGGAGAATCATGGAACTGCAACGCATCACCGTTCTGGGCACTGGCGTGCTCGGCGCACAAATCATCTTCCAAACCGCCTACCACGGCTTGCCCGTCATCGGCTACGACATCAGCGAGCAAGCGCTGGCCGCCGCAAACCAGCGGCTGGATGCCCTGGTTGCGCAGTACGCCCAGTACTTCGGGAACCCGCAGAAGGCCCAATCCGCCCGCGAGTCCATCGAACTGACCAGCGATCTGGCCGACGCGGTGCGGGAGGCCGACCTGGTCATCGAGGCGGTGCCCGAGAATCTGGAGATCAAGGCGCAGACCTACCGGAAGCTGGCCGTGCTGGCCCCCGAACAGGCCATATTCGCCACCAATTCATCGACCCTGCTGCCCTCGGATATCGCCGAATTCACTGGCCGCCCCGGACAATTCCTCGCCCTGCACTACGCCAACCGCATCTGGTCCAACAACACCGGCGAAGTCATGGGCACACCAGCAACCTCCCCCGAAGCCTACGAAGCAGTGGTCGATTTCGCCGAGCGTACCGGGCTGGTCGCGATCCGGGTGCTCAAGGAGCAGCCGGGCTACGTGCTGAACTCGCTGCTGGTCCCCTTCCTGCAGTCCGCCAGCCACCTGCTGGTCAACGGGGTCGCCGATGCGCAGACCATCGACAAGACCTGGAAGCTGGGCACCGGGGCACCGCATGGGCCGTTCGAGATCTACGACATCGTGGGGCTGAACACCGCCTACAACATTTCCCGTGCAGGCGATGCAACCAGCCAGAAGTTCGCCGAGCTGCTCAAGACCCAGTACATCGACCAGGGCAAGCTCGGCGCGGCGGCCGGCGAAGGGTTCTACAAGTACAACTAGCCGCCGCGGGGCGCGCCACCAGGCAGGGGCGCGCCCTCATCCCAGTCGGCCAGCGGCGGAAGGCTCTTCGGATCCGCTACTTCCAGTCCCACCACGATCCAGTCGTGGTCGAAATCCGTGCCTTCGGGAACATGCAGGGTATCGACCACCGGGACAGGGCCACCTGCCAGTCCCCCGGCCTTCGCCGCACGTTCAGGATCCCGGTACTGGATGCGCACCACCCGGGCGGCGACTGCTGCCACGGGCACCCCCGTGCCATCGAAGGTGCCGTGGTCATCGAGCTCGAAGGAAATTTCCCCGCGCCCATTGCGCACCTGGGCCAGCTGCCAGCGCACGTGATCGCCTACCGAAAACGCTGAATGGCAGCAGGCATGGAGCGCTCCGTAAATTTCTACTGTGATCTGCATGTTCGGCAATCTACCCGATAGGATTGCCAGGTGGCCCATATAGACGTGACAGACATCCAGTATTTCCTTTCCGACGGCACCCAGCTTCTGGGCGGCGCGGCCTTCAAGGTCACCGCCGGCTCCAAGACCGCGCTGATCGGACCCAACGGCACCGGCAAGACAACCCTGTTCAAGATCATCGCAGGAGACCTGAAGGCCGACGAAGGCTCCATCAACCGCACCGGCACCCTGGGCATCATGCGCCAGTTCGTCGGGCAGGTGCGCGACGACTCCACGGTGAAGGACCTGCTGCTGTCCACCGCCGCACCGGCTTTGGCCCAGGCCGCCGCCAAGGTCGCCGAGTACGAAGCCAAGATGCTCACCAGCGAGGACGAGAAAGTCCACATGCGCTACGCCGAGGCGATCATCGAGTGGGGCGACGCCGGCGGCTACGAGCTGGAAACCACCTGGGACAAGGTCTGCATGGCCGCCTTGGGCATCGGGTTCGACAAGGCCGGGGACCGGCTGGCGCGCACCCTGTCCGGCGGCGAGCAGAAGCGCCTGGTCCTCGAAGCGCTCTTCGAAGGCAACGACGAACTGCTGCTGCTCGACGAGCCGGATAACTACCTTGACGTGCCCGGCAAGCGCTGGCTGGAAGAGATCATGTCCCGCTCCAACAAGACCGTGCTGTTCATCAGCCACGACCGCGAGCTGCTGGACAACGCCGCCACCCGCATCGTGACCCTGGAACCGGGCCACGGCGGGGCCACCGCCTGGGTGCACGGCGGCGCGTTCGGCTCCTATGTGGAAGCCCGCAAGGAGCGCAACGAGCGCTTCGAGGAGCTGCGCAAGCGCTGGGACGAGGAGCACGCCAAGCTCAAGGAACTGGTCAACATGTACAAGACCAAGGCCGCGTTCCGCTCCGACATGGCCAACCGCTACCAGGCGGCCACCACCCGGCTGGAGAAGTTCCTGGAGGCCGGCCCGCCGCAGGCGATCCCGCTGGAGCAGAACGTGCAGATGCGGCTGAAGGGCGGGCGCACCGCCAAGCGCGCGGTCGTGGCCGAAAAGCTCGAGCTGACCGGGCTGATGAAGCCCTTCAATACCGAAATCTGGTTCGGCGACCGGGTGGGCGTGCTGGGTTCGAACGGCTCGGGCAAGTCGCACTTCCTGCGCCTGCTGGCCTCCGGCGGATCCGATCCGGAGCGCGAGCACCTGCCGGTCTCCGATGTGGTGATCGCCCCGGTGGCGCATGCCGGCACGGTGAAGCTGGGAGCGCGCATCCGCCCGGGCTACTTCGCCCAGACCCACAGCCGCCCGGACCTGTTTGGCCGCACCCTGCTCGAAATCCTGCACCGCGGCGACGAGCACCGCTCCGGAATGCCGCGCGAGGCGGCGGCCGGAGCGCTGGATGGCTACGGGCTGGCAGCGCAGTCCGAGCAGAAGTTCGAATCGCTCTCCGGAGGCCAGCAGGCGCGCTTCCAGATCCTGCTGCTGCAGCTCTCGGGGGCAACCCTGCTGCTGCTCGATGAGCCCACCGACAACCTGGACCTGCACTCGGGCGAAGCCCTGGAGCGTGCCATCGACGCGTTCGAGGGCACGGTGCTGGCGGTGACCCACGACCGCTGGTTCGCCCGCGGCTTCGACCGCTTCCTGGTCTTCGGCTCCGACGGCACCGTCTACGAGTCCGACGAGCCGGTCTGGGACGAGGCCCGGGTGCAGCGCAAGCGCTAGGCTGCCTCCTGCATGGAGCGCCAGGTGCTGCGGGCTTTCCAGCAGCTGAATCCGGCGGCCGCGGCCAGCACGCAGAGGGCGGCCCAACCCGCAGCCGGCGACGTGGACCACCGCTCGTTCTGCGCGAACAGCGCCGGGATAGTGCTGCTCGGGATGCCGGCGCTGAGCATCAACCATGCGGTGGCCACAGGCACCTGGACCGGGCCGAGCCGGCGCAGCCCCAGCCCGTCGGAGAGGAACAGGCCCAGCCACATCAGCGCCCAGGCCAGCCAGATGACCGCGAACAGCGGGTCCGGGCCGATGGACAGCACGCTCTTGTAGAGCGCGATCGCGGCCACGAACGCGCTGAACCAGCCCAGCGTGGCCGGGTCGAAACCGGACAGGGTGTTGAACCCGACCAGCAGATAGGTCATCCCGAACAGGTAGCTGGGCCAGGTGGCATTGACCAGTGCGATGTCGCTGCCTGCCTGGCTGAGTATCAAGGTCGGCAACATGATCTGCAGCGCGCCGACCATCAGGTTGAGCACCGCCGCCGAGCGGGCCGGAATCCGGGCCAGCCCCACCAGCGCATTCACACTCAGAATCAGTCCTACGAATACGAGCCCCACATGGGCCATCTCATCCTCCACTCGCGAAGGGCACCCACGCCTGGCCGGTCGCCCACTGAGCTCAGTTTCAGCGCAGCCGCCGGGCCTTGGCAAGTTCGCACCGGTTCATTACTCCACGAGCTTGCCTGCCTGCGATACCTCGGTGATCAGCGCGGCCACTTCCGCAGGCACTTCGGGGATCGGCTCACGGGTGATGCCCTCGGGCGACCAGATGAGGTTCACCTGCAACTGCGGATCGGTGAGCGGATAGTCGCTGCGGTTATGGCAGCCGCGGGTTTCCCGGCGCTCCAGCGCCGACTCCAAGGTGGCGCGCGCGGCCAGAGCCGAGGACTTCAGGTCGAAGGCGTGGCACAGATCCTGGTAGCCGGCGATGTCCGGGTGGATGCCCACCCGTGCCATCCGCACTTCGACCTCTGCCAGCTTTTCCAGCCCCAGCTTCAGCCCCGCCTCATCGCGCACGACTCCGGCGTGCTGGGTCATGATGTCGCGGATCGCCCGCTGCAGGGACCGGACATTTTCCTGCCCATCGGCGGCCAGCAGCCGGTCCACTTCCCCGCGCGCCTTCTCGATGGCCGCCTGCGAACGCGGCTGGGACGTGAGCGCACGCGAATACCGGGCAGCTCCCTGCCCGACGATCCGGCCGAAGACCAGCAGCTCGATCAGCGAGTTGCCGCCCAGCCGGTTGGCCCCGTGCAGGCCCGAGGAGGCTTCGCCGATCGCGTAGAGGCCGGGGACTTCGGTTTCGTGGGTGAGCGGGTCCACCTGCACCCCGCCCATGGAATAGTGCGCCGTCGGGGCGATCTCGATCTTCTGCTCGGTGATGTCCAGCATCTGCTCCTCGAGCAGCGTCTGGTAGACCCGGGGCAGCCGTTCCATGATGGTGGCCCGGGGCAGGTGCGAGACATCCAGCCAGACCCCGCCCTTGGCGGTGCCGCGCCCGGCGGCGATCTCGGTGTAGGCGGCCAGGGCGACCCGGTCGCGGGTGGACAGTTCCATGCGCTGCGGATCGTAGCGCTCCATGAAGCGTTCGCCCAGGGCGTTGGTCAGGATCCCGCCTTCGCCGCGGGCGGCCTCGGAGACCAGGGTCCCGGCCACCGATTCGGGTTCGATGATGCCCGAGGGGTGGAATTGGACGAGCTCGGCATCGCGCAGCCGGGCACCGGCCTCCACGGCCAGGCGGAAGGCGTCGCCGGTGTTCTCGTCGCGCCGCGAGCTGCTGCGCCGCCAGATGCGGGTGTGGCCGCCGGCGGCCAGGATGACCGCGTCGGCATGGATCAGGTACCCGGTGCCGTCGTTGACGTCGAAGCCGTAGGCGCCGAAGATCCGCCCCTCGGCGACCAGCAGCTCGGTGATATAGACCGAGTCCAGGATCGGGACCTGCAGCTGCTGCGCACGGCGGACCAGGGTGCGCTGGATTTCCAGCCCGGTGTAGTCCCCGGCGAAGGCGGTGCGCCGGAATTTGTGGGCGCCGAAGAAGCGCTGGGAGATCCGGCCGTCGGTTTCGCGGGCGAAGTTCATGCCGTAGCGTTCCAGGTCCTCGATGCCGCGGGCCGCGCCTTGGGCGACCACCTGCACGGTGCGCGGATCGGCCAGGTAGTAGCTTTCCTTGATGGTGTCCGCCGCGTGCTGCTGCCAGCTGTCCTCGGCATCCATCGTGCCCAGTGCGGCGTTGATGCCGCCGGCGGCCAGCGCGGTGTGCGCGTCGTGGCGCGGGCGCTTGCCCACGGCCAGCACGTCGGTGCCCGATTCTGCCAGCTCGATGGCCGCGCGAAGGCCTGAACCGCCGGTGCCGATGACCAGTACGGAGGTGGATATCTGCTGTTCGTTTCTCATGGTTTCCAGCATCGCCCCGCACCCAGAATACGTCCAATGAATTATTGGCATGATGTTGATAGCAGTAGGCTATGCACCATGAACCTAGAGCAATTGCGCGGCTTCACCGCCATCGCCGAAGTGGGGCACTTCACCCGGGCCGCCGAGCAGCTGCACCTGGCCCAGCCATCGCTCAGCCGGCAGATCGCCACGCTGGAACAGGAACTGGGCTCCGAGCTGTTCCACCGGGCCCGCGGCAACATCACGCTCACCGCCGCCGGACAGGCATTGCTGCCCCGTGCGCGCCGGATGCTGGCCGACGAGGAGTCCATCCGCACCGAAATGGCCGACCTGGCCGGGCTGCATCGCGGGCGGGTGCGCCTGGGCGCCCCGCCTACCCTGTGCGTGTCGCTGGTCGCCGAGGCGCTGTCCATCTTCCGCACCCGCTACCCCGGGGTGCAACTGCAGATTTTCGAAGCGGGCTCGCACAAGCTGCTGGAGCAGCTGGACGGTGGCGCACTGGATCTGGCGCTCATCGTGACCTCGGAGCATGCGGTGAACGACAACCATCTGGAGAACCTGCCGCTGCTCGAAGAGGAATTGGTGGTCATCGACGCACTGGAGCACCCGCACCTGGCTGGCCAGGAGCTTGATTTGCGCGCGTTGGCTCCGGTGCCCCAGCTGGCCTTCTCGCACAGCTACGATCTGCGCGCCAGCACCGCCCTGGCCTACAAGAACGCCGGCCTGGTGCCCAATATCGTCGTGGAAGGCGGGGAGATGGACGCGGTGCTGCGCTTCGTGCAGCGCGGGCTCGGAGTCGCCGTGGTTCCGGCGACGGTGGCGCTGGACGCTCCGGGAGTGCGCTCCATTGCCTTGCGCGAACCGCTGGCCCGCACCATCGGGCTGGCGCACCGGCGCGATGTCTCCTTGACCCGCGCCGCTGCGGCCATGGCGCAGCTGCTGGCCGAAACCGCGCAGCAGCTGGCCGCCGGCCACGGGCAAATCAACTCCCTAGCTTGATCCCCAGGTGGCTGGCCATCGCCTCCGCGAGCAGGCCCAGCTGCAGCGCACTGATCCGTGCCCCGCGCAACCCGTCGACCCCCTCAACCTGGGCGAAGTCCAGCCCCTGCAGGTCGACCTCGCGCAATTGCGCCCCGGCAGCGGTAATTTGCCCGGCCCGCGAATCGACGAAGCCCAGGCGCTGGATCTGCCCGCCCAGGTCGATCTCCTCGAATTGGCAATTGACGAAGAGCACATCGCGCACCGTTGCACCGCGCAAATTCAGCCAGCCGAATTTGCAGTTCTCGAATACCACGCCATCGAGCTGGGCCTCGGCGAAATCCGCAGACCCGAAGCGGCTGTGGGTCACCCGCACATCGTTGAGGAACGCACCAGCGGCTTGCAGGGCGGGAGCCCCGGATTGGTCCAGTTCGCACTGGATCAGCCGGGCATTGCGCAAGGCCTCGATCTGCACGGAGCTGAAACGGCATTCCTCCAGCCGCGCGCCATCGGCCGCCAGCGGCTCATCGAAATCCCTGAAGTGCAGCAGTTCAACGTAGTCATCGCCCAGATCCCCGCGGTAGCCAGGGGCCAGTTCGGGCAGGGTGAAGCGTCGGATTCTCGGTGCCAATGCGCGTCCTTAAAGTGCTTGCTTCGCAGCCAGGTTCCCGGCCACGTCATCCAGCGCCGCATCCAGGTGCGGCCAGCGGAACTCGTACCCGGTCCCCTGCAGCACCCCGGGCAGCGCCCAGCGGGACTTGAGCAGCATTTCCGGTTCCACGCGCAGCACGAACATGGCCGGCTCCAGCATCCAACGATACGCGGGCAGCCCGAATTTCGCGCCGGTGGCGCGGCGCAGCGAGGCCATCAGCGCCCGGTTGGCAACCGGGTTCGGCGAGCTGAGGTTGACCGGGCCGGTGATTTCGCGGTGGTCGATGATATGCCCGATCGCGCCGATCGCATCATCGACATGGATCCAGCTGAAGCGCTGGTTCCCGCGCGTGCGGTGCCAGCCGCTGCGTTCGGCTCCGCTCGGATCCGGGCCGATGCCGCGGTAGCGCCGATGCGCTGGCCACCAGCTATCGTGCTGCGCCCCGCCCAGCCCCAGCCGCGCGACGGCAAGCAGCTTGCGCGTGGCCGGGCCGTCGCCGAGCACGATGGCCATGCGCAGGGCGACCCGGCGCGTGGGCAGCTCGCCGCGGAAGAACTCGCGTTCCCAGTTGCGCGCCACATCCACCGAGAACCCTTCGCCGATCCGGCCGTCCTCGGTGTTCGGCGCGTCCATGCTGTGCCGGTAGATGGTCGCGGTGGACGCGTTCAGCCACAGCGCCGGCGGATCAGCGGCCTGGGACACTGCCTCGTGCAGCGCGCGGGTCGTGTCCACGCGCGAGGCGAGGATCTCGTTGCGCGCCGCCTCGTGATAGCGGCAGCCGACATTCTTCCCGGCCAGATTGACCAGCAGTTCTGCACCATCGATGAGTGCCGCCAGCGCCGGGCCATCGCCCCACTGCGCATCCGCTGTACGGCCGCGGCCGATGACCGCCACCTGGTATCCAGCCCCGCGCAGCTGCGCGATCAGCCGTTCGCCAATGAACCCGCTGGCTCCTGCCACTACCGCCCGCCGTGCAGCGCTCTGCATCGTTCCCCGCTCAGAAGTCGTTGATCACCAGTTTCTTCATCTTCAGCATATGCTCGAATGCGCCGGGTCGCTCCATCAGCTCGCCCATGTTCGAGGGCACGATCTGCCAGCTCACCCCGAATTTGTCGGTCAGCCAGCCGCAGGCCTCGGCTTCAGGCACCGCGGACAGCGCCTCCCAGACGCGGTCGATCTCCGCCTGGCCATCGCATGGCCATTCCAGCGAGACGCCGGGAGTGAAGGTGAAGTCCTGCGGCACGGCCGAATCCATGGCGGCAACGCAATCCTCGCCGAGCGTGAATTGGGCGTACATCAGCGCTTCGGCGGTAGCGGCTTCGGTCGGCTCCCCGTACGGGAAAGCGCTGTCCAGTTTCGCGCCGAGCACCTGGCTGTAGTACTCGATGGCCTCGACCGCGCGGTTCTGGGCCGCACCGCCGAACATCAGCGCAGGAAAGACCGAGGCGCGCGGCTCAACGGGCTCATCGGACTCCATCAGCTGCCAGGAGACACCGTACTTGTCGTTCACCCATCCGTAGCGCGCGCTGAACGGGTAGGTGTCCAGCGGCATCAGCGCCGTGCCGCTCTCCAGCAGCGCGGCCCAGGTGGCATCGAGGGACTCGCGCTGGCCGGCGTTGAAGACCACGATGATCGAGATCGCCGGATTGGGCATGAATTCCTGGCCCGCGTTGATCAGCGTGATCTTGGTTCCCCGCACCCACAGCGAAACGGTCAGCGCCTTGCCGGCGAAGGGTTCCTGGAATTCCAGCAGGCCCTCGGTGGGATAGCGCGATTCGACTTCGGTTTTTGCCTCCGGCAGGGCGCGGGCATAGAATTCCCCCGCTTCCTCTGCAGTGCCTTGCATCCATAAATTGACGGTGAGCTTTTGCATGACGGTCCTCCTAGCTGGGCGATGCTCCAAAGCTACCCCGCAGGGCCCTCCAGCAACAGATGGGCCAGCGAACTTTCAGCCCCGATTCATCTGCTCGTCCCGCGTTGTTCGCCCGGTGAACTCGTCCATCGAGCGGTATACGCCGATAACCTTGCCGGCCACGAAATCCCAGGCCGGTCGCGGCAGCACGCCGCGCAGCAGCTGGCCCAGCTTGCTGGTCCACGGCATCAGCACCAGCGGCGTGCCGGCAAGCATCGCCCGCCACGCCCGGTCCACCACGACTTCCGGCTCCAGGATCGGGGTCAGCAGCATCGGCTTGGCGCCCGCGAACATGCCGGTGCTGATATAGGTCGGGCAAATGGTGCTCACGGCGATCTGGTCGTTGCCTTCCAGCTCCAGCCGCAGCGAATCGCTGAAGGACAGGGCCGCAGCCTTGGAGGCCGCGTAGACGCTCATATTCGGGTTGGACACCAGCGCGGCCGCCGAGGCGATGGTCAGCACCCGGCCCTTGCCCCGTCGGCCCAGCTGCGGAAGCAGGGCGTGGGTCAAGTACATCGGGGCGAGCGCGTTCACCTGCATGGCCGCGGTGATCTGCGCGGTGCTGTGCTTCGCGAAGGAGGTGCCGGTGACCACCCCGGCGTTGTTGACCAGCACGTCGATTCCCCCGCCCTCCACCGCCGTGGCGGCGTAGCGCTGGATTTGGCTCTGGTCGGCAAGGTCCACCACATGGGTCTCGACAGTGCCGCCGAGCTGGCGCAGCTCCTCGGCAGCCGCGTCGAGCTTGGCCGCGTCGATGTCCCAGATGACCACCCGTGCCGCGCCCTCGAGGCAAGCCTGCCTGGCGAAAAGCAAACCCATGCCCTGCGCGGCCCCGGTGACAAGGACGTGCAAACCGGCTACCGACTGGAGAGGTGTCTTGCCCATCAGTGAACTCCTTGAGGATCAGTATGGCAACAGCCTCGCCTGTGGCGCGGATTACACTTGGCTCATTTTCATCGAGCGCGCCCAGCAAACACCGCTAGCCTTGGATCATTGGACCGACTCGTCGAAAGGACGACCGTGCGCATTGACCGCCTGGACGCGGATTTGATCGAACTGCTCACCGAATCACCGATGCTTCCGGTGATGGAGTGCGCCCGGCGCTTGGGTGTTGCCCGCGGCACGATCAGCAGCCGGCTGGCCCGGCTCCACGAGGCCGGCGTGATCCAGGGCATCGTCCCGCGGGTCAAGCCTGCGGGGTTCGGGTACACGCTGGTCGCGTTCTGCCAGGTGGAGATCATCCAGCGCTATGGGCACGATCCGGTCGCGAGCGCATTGGAGGAATCCATCCCGGAAATCCTCGACATGTACACCGTGACCGGCAGTTCGGACTTGCAGCTGCGCGTTGTGGCCCGGACCCCCGAGGACCTGCAGGCGATTTTCAACCGCATCAACAAGGTGCCGGGTGTGGCAAGGACCTCATCCTCCTTCGCCCTGCACGAGCATTTCCAGGGAAGGACACTGCCACTGGTCGCAGCGTGCGCTAGGGCCGAGGCAGAAGTGGAAAACACTGGGCAGATTGACTAGTAAAATGGGTTGATTGGCGGCGATTGCTATGCAGCCTGCATAGAAACAGGGTTTGCGATTGCGCCGGCAGATTCATTCAACCTACAGTCGATGCTTGTGAATCGCGACACGCGAGGATATGAGCAGGGCCACCGCTGACCACGCACCACGGCTTTGTCATACGAACGATTGCCAACCTCGTGCAGCTCTGGCAGTCAGAGAGGAAACTCATGACCCTTCACCAGCGCCCCTCCTTGCAGGAAGTGCCCGCTTACAAGCAGGGCAAGCCCGCAGCCGCTGGAGCCTCCAAGCTCTCATCCAACGAATCCCCGCATAGCCCGCTGCCCTCGGTGCTGTCCAGCATCCAGGAGGGCCTGGCCACGATCCACCGCTACCCGAGCATCGCGGCGCCCGAATTGACCGGCGCCCTCAGCTCGCAGTTCGGCGTCCCGGCGGAGCACATCACCCTGGGCGCGGGCTCGGTCGAGGTCGCGGCCCAGATCATCCATGCGGTTGCCGCCGAGGGCGACGAAGTCATCTACGCGTGGCGCTCCTTCGAGGCGTATCCTTCGCTGGTGCGGATCGCCGGCGCCACCCCGGTCGAGGTGCCCCTGGATGCCGATAGCCGCCATGATCTGCCCGCCATGCTGGCCGCGATCACCGATAAGACCCGATTGGTCTTCATCTGCAACCCGAACAACCCGACCGGCACGGTGGTGGAGGCCCGCGCGCTGGATGAGTTCATCAATGCCGTGCCGCGCAACGTGCTGGTCGTCGTCGACGAAGCCTACGTGCACTTCGACCGCTCGGCCGTGCGGGCCGATGGCATCGAGCTGTTCCGCAAGTACCCGCATGTGGCCGTGCTGCACACCTTCTCCAAGGCCTACGGCCTGGCTGGCCTGCGCGTCGGATACGCCATCAGCCCGCTGGAAGTTGCCGGGAACCTGCGCAAGGTGGCCGTGCCATTTGGCGTCTCCGACTTGGCACAGCGCGCGGCGGTGGCCTCGCTGGCCGCCATCGGCGAGCTGTCGCTGCGCATCGAGGAAGTCGTCACCCAGCGCGAGCGGATGTACGAGGGCCTGGCTGCTGCCGGATACCCGGTCGTGAAGTCGCAGGCGAACTTCGTCTGGGTGGATGCCGGCGAGGCGACCGAAGAGCTTGAAGCCAAGCTCGCCGCCGGCGGTGTAGTGGTTCGCGCCTTCCCCGGTGACGGGTTGAGGATTTCCTCCGGTACCGCACACGACGTGGATCGCGTGCTCGCGGCCCTGCCCGTCCAGGAGGCCACCGCGTGAGCGCAGTCAAAGCCCCCGAGCAGCTGCATACCGGGCTGACCCGGCGCCAGATCTCCATGATGGGCCTGGGCGGCGCGATCGGCGCTGGCCTGTTCGTCGGCTCCGGCCAGGCCATTTCCATCGCCGGTCCGGCCGTGCTGGTCTCCTACCTGATCGCTGGAACCGTGATCATCGTGATCATGGCCATGCTCGCGGAGATGGTAGCCGCCAATCCGTCCTCCGGCGCGTTCTCCACCTTCGCTGGCCAGGCCATGGGGCGCAGCGCAGGGTCCACCCTGGGCTGGCTCTACTGGATCCAGCTGGTCGTGGTGATCGCTGCCGAGGCTACCGGGGCCGCGGCTATTACCGCCGGCTGGGTTCCGGCCTTCCCGCAGTGGGCATGGGTGCTCGGCTTCGTGGTGGTCCTGACCGGAGCGAATCTGCTCGGCGTAAGGAATTACGGCCGTTTCGAATACTGGTTTGCCGTGATCAAGGTGGCTGCGATCATCGCGTTCCTGGTCTTCGGCGCCTTGGTGCTGACCCGGGTGATCCCGACGCCGGAACCAGTTGGCTTCGCCAATCTGGCCGCCCATGGCGGCTTCGCCCCCGGTGGCATGGCCGGCATCGCCGCCGCAGTCCTGATCGTCATCTTCTCCTTCGGCGGTACCGAAGTGGTGTCCATCGCGGCCGCCGAGTCCAAGGACCCGGCCGGCAACATCAAGCGCGTGGTCAAGTCCGTGATGATGCGTATCCTGTTCTTCTACCTCGGCTCGATCCTGGTCATTGTCGCCCTGGTGCCCTGGAATGATCCGGCGATCGTGGACGGCCCATTTGCGGCTGCACTGGATGTCATGCACATTCCAGGCGTGGGCTTCTTGATGAACGCCGTGGTCGTGGTCGCCTTGCTTTCGGCGATGAACGCGAATATCTACGGTTCCTCGCGCATGCTGTACTCGCTGGGCCAGCGCAAGCTCGCCCCGAGCGCCGTCACCCACGTGACCGGCAAGGGCGTGCCGTCGAAGGCCGTGATCGCCTCCGTGGCCTTCTCCTTCCTGGCCGTGGGCCTGAACTGGATCTGGCCCGAGGCTGTGATGCCGATCTTGCTGAACGTGGTGGGTTCGACCATCATCTTCATCTGGGCGTTCATTGCCGTGACGCAGCTGATCCTGCGTCGCCGCGCGGACCGCGATGGCGGGCATCTGCCGTTGCGGCTGTGGGGTTTCCCGGGCCTGTCGATCACTACGATCATCGTCCTTGCGGCGATTGTCGCCATCGCGATGACTGATCCCGCGGCGCGCACCCAGCTGCTGCTCACCGGCGGGCTGACCGCCGTGATCTGGGTGATCTCCAAGATCGCGCTGCGCGATAAGCGCGAGGAACCGGCGGACGCCTAGCTCCCGGAAGCCTAGGTCCAGCGATTGCTGGACCTAGGCTTTTCTTTTGGCCATTTCGGTGATCCAGATGGGAGCGAATGGTGAAATGCACCCGGCGGAGGTCGGGTAGTCCGCCAGCACCTGCAAGGTCTCGCCGATGGCCAGGGCACGTCGGCGCAAATGCTCATGCTCGATGCCGATGTGCGCCAGGGTCGTATTCATCGCCCACTGCAGGCGATCCGGTGCGGCGCTCATTCGGGCTTCGATCGTGTCAAGCAGCTGTTCCAGGTCCAGCAGTTCCGGGGCCTTGACTACCTGGTGGGCAGTCAGCTCCCAGCCGGCAGCCAGCTGTACCGGGTCGCTCTGGCTCATGAGCAGCAGGCGGAGCTCCTCGAGCAGCTTGGATTTCTTGACGATGTAGCTCAGGAACCATGCTTGGACCTTGGGAGTGCTGGCGCCTTGGCTCCACACCTGCAGCTGCTCCAAGGTAAAGCTCCGTGGTTTGGCGATCAGCAGCGCGACCAGCCGGGTTGCGGTTTCGCCGGTGGCCCAGAGTTCCTCGGCAAGCTCCTGGTTGCTCTTCAACGACTTGGCCAAGGCGCGGAGCTTGCCTAGATTCACGCCGAAATCATCGCCGTGCTTCTCATTGACCGCGCGGTACTTGGGGTCTTCGAGCTCGGCCAGTGCCTGTTGCACTTGGGCAACTGTGCTCTGGGGTGCCAGTTCCATCTATTTTCCTCTCGCTAGTTGGGCTCAACGGGTTGGCGCAGGATCGTGCGAAGCTTTTCCGGTGCCACCTTACGAGGGTCGCCGAGGTAGATCTCGTGGTGCTTGCCAGTCATGCGCAGTCCCTGGCCGGGTATGAATTCGTGGTGCATCGCGGCCAGGATTTCGGCTTCTGCATCGTAGGGGCCAATGTGCAGCGTCTGCACGCATTGGCCTTCAGCAAGCGACTGGAACCGGATGCGCCCAGGGCAAGGCAACGGCTTCTTCGCCTGGGCGGTTTCCAGAGCCGTCGCGTAGTCGTCCTCGTTGATCCACGCCGGGACCATCAGCATCATGGTCCAGCTCCACTGTTCCTTGTCTCTCCGTTCGGTAAAGACCGCCATGTCCTCGGCCCACCACAAGCCTTCCAGCGGCGGGACGACATAGTCCTTGCCCTGCGCCTTGCTCGCGAATTTGAGTTTGTAGGCCACCGGATACAAGGTTTGCAGGGCTTGCTGGTACAAGTTGCTGGTATTCGGGTCACCTGATCCATCGAACATCAGGTAGTGCATCGCTGGCAGCTGCAGGACACGGAACTGCCCGGCCACGGACCGATAGCTGTCCAGCGACTTCTTGAAGTCGATTTTCGCCGTCAATGTCTCCCCTGGAATCTTTCCGCTCAGAACCACTTGCGCCATTTGAATACACCATATAGTGCGGCAGCAAATCCCAGCATGAGGCCGGCCGCAATCGGGTAGCCGAAGGTCCAATGCAGTTCTGGCATGTTCTCGAAGTTCATCCCGTAAATCGCTGCAATCAAGGTCGGGGCGAAGAGGATCGCTGCCCAACCGGAAATCTTCTTCATGTCCTCGTTTTGGCGCTGGGCTACGAGGGTGGAATTGACGCTCAAGATCTGCGATAGCGCATCCCGGTATTCCACGGCTTGGGTATGCGCGCGGGTGAGGTGGTCAGTGACATCCTGCAGGTAGGTTTCCAGCTCAGCGGGCACCGGGTACTTCTTGAACCCGTCGTCGAGCGATTGCACGACCTCCAGCAATGACGCGGTCGCATGCTGCATGTCGATCACTTCTTGGCTGAGGCGATAAATGCGTTCGGTGACTGCGGCATCGCCACTGAAGACTTGCCGTTCGATCTGCTCCTTGTCGATCCCCAGGCCGTGGAGCACGGGGGCGTATCCATCAACAATCGCATCAAGTATCCGGTACAGCACTGCTTCGGCGCCCAACCGGAGCAGCTCCGGGTCTTTGAGCAGCACCTGGTCCTTGCGAAGCTTGCCGTTCCTGATTGACTCGACGAATTCCTCGCCGTCTGTGCCGTCGATCCACCGGTGGTCCTGGCAGAGCACCGCCACAGCGCCTTTGCGCATCAGGATGTGGAACTCGGACAGCTCGACTTCTTCGGATTCATCGAGGTACAACGCTGAGCGAACTACCAGCAGGAGCACCTCGCCGTAGCGTTCGAGTTTAGGCCGCTGGCGGGCGTGCACGAGGTCTTCGGCTAGCACTGGATGCAGTTCCCACGCCTCGGTGAGATCGTGGATGTCAGCTTCATCTGGTGTGGGATACAAGGACAAAGCAATGCGCTGATCACCAGTCTGGCCGAACGCCAGCGCATCGGCCGCGCTCGTGCCTTCCGGAGCGGATTCCACGTTGCCATCATCAATATAGCGAACAGCCATCGAGGTATGCGACGAATTCTGGGTACCGAAAAATGGTCGGGAATTCGCAGCCCGGCGTTGAACACGTGACATATTGCTCCTGAATGATCTTCGTTCATTCAAGTATCGCAACTCCGGCGAGAATATCGGCGCTGAAACGGTCCTCCGCTCGTCGGCGGCTGAATCTTGCTAGGGGGATCTCAAGGTTCGACGATTTCTACGTCCAGCTCCCCCGCGCGCCACTTCGCTGTCGTTTCATCCGCCAACGCTTCAGCTTCCAATGCCTCTGCGGGAGTCATGAAATACGTATTGATCCGCAATTTCTGTTCCGGATCCAATTCTGGTGAAAGCAATACCATCGGCCTGCTCTCCGGAATCTTCACCGCGTGGAACAACCCGCAATGCCGGGCAGTGTGGTGTATCAGGCAATTCAACCCGGCAGACTTGATATCCGTTCGTCCACCCTTTTCCCACGCGTCCAGATGATCAATTTCGCACCGTTCTACGGGCATGCTGCATCCAGGATAGGAACAGCCCCGGTAGGCGGCTCGGATCGCACGGCGCTGGGACTTCGAATACAGTCGTTGCGTCCGGCCTAAATCGAGGGGCAGGCTCTGGCCATTGAGCACTACCGGATACACTCCGGCATTGCACAGCGCAGTTCTGACTTCACCAGCAGACAAGGACATCCCACTGCTGGTGACCGCGAAGTCTTGTGCTTGCTCTTGCATCTTGTCCCAATTCAGAATGATGCTCACCTGCGGTGCGACCAACCCAGCACGTTGACCCGGCGGGTCACTGGTGCTCGTCCTGTCACTCATCAGCATTGCCATGAATCCAACTAAACGGCGTCGCTCGGGCTTCAAATCCTCCCATGGAGTGACTGCACCATTGGTAGCTGATTCAGTATTACGTTCTTCAGGATCCCCCGGCCGGCAACATTCTTCCTCGTCATCCGAGGTCTCCGAAACTTGTTCGTTGTTGTCTGCCGGCGGACTATCGTCTTCGGTTTCTTCGTCCGCCACCGGATCGTCTTTTGCCCAGTCCGGTTTGGACTCCGCATCGTCCCAACCGGAGTCCTGCTGACCCGTGAATTGAGCCTCGGCGTCTTTCAAGCCGTCCCTGTTCCCGGCCACGGTGGCAGGATTGTCCAGTTGCGCGAAGTAGGCCTCGATATACGCCGCCTGGGAGGGCAACACACGAAGCGTATACTCGATCAGGCCCTGGCGCATGCCCTTCTTGAAGATGCCAATGCGCTCCAGCAGAGCTTTCAGCGGGCGTTTGCCGGCTTTCACCTGAGCCACCAAGTCATTGATGTGCTTACGAGCCGATTTGGGTTCTGAGCGCAGGAAAGCGACTGATTCTGCTTCCAATCGCGCTTTCTCCGCCTGGCCGGTTTCATCGTCGCCGAAATCATTACGTGCCGAATGCAGCTTCAAGGCCGTAGAAGCTACCAATCGCGGGTCCACATTCGGGGCTTCGAATTGCGCGGCTAGCTCCGGGAGCCACGGCTCTACCGGTTGCCCTGCTTGATCGACACCACCTAGCAGGCAGTCGGCTTGGACTAGCCGAGTTCCTGCAGTGCCGCGCGGAATATTCAGCCAGTCGGTCATCATGCCTTTGGCGTCTTTGAAATGGGTGCGCCCGGTAGTGGCATGTCCTTCGGCGGCTTCAAGTTGTTCCAGCGTGGGATCGACACCAGCATCGCTGACCGCTTGGAAGGAGGCCTGATCAAGTTTGTGTGCACCGGTGCGGCGTAGGGCATGAGCTGCGTGGATCTGTGCCCGACTGAGCTTTTGGTTGATTTCCTCGACATACAGCGCGAATATCGCAGCGTGGCCGGCCGGTACGTCGCCGGACAGGATCGAAGTAGCCAAGGCGATTAGCTTGCCCGCCTCGACCAGATTCGATAGTGCTTGTGCCGTCACTGTGCTCATGGGATACAGCATGCCGTGGGCATCGCGGGCACCGGCGGTGGGCAACACGGTTTGTGGAAAACAAAAAATCCTGAAATCTCGGACAAACCGAAATTTCAGGATTTTAATTTGTGGAGGTAAGGGGATTCGAACCCCTGACCTTCTGCATGCCATGCAGACGCGCTACCAACTGCGCCATACCCCCAAAAGGATTGCTACCCTGATCAGGCAACTCCATAATCATAGATGACTACCTGATCAGGATGCAAATTGAGGGTTACTTCTGGTTTTCAGAAAGTTCCTCAGGCAGCTCGATGACTGGGCAGTCGGCCCACAGGCGTTCGAGCGCGTAGAAGATGCGGTCTTCCTGGTGCTGAACGTGGACGACTACGTCGCCGTAGTCCAGCAGGACCCAGCGTCCCTGGCCGAAGCCTTCACGGCGAATCGGACGCATGCTGTACTCGTCGAGCACCTCAGCGACGATTTCATCGACGATTGCGTTCACCTGAGGTTCTGATCCACCAGAGACAATCAAGAAAGCGTCGGTGACGCCCAAGCGGTCGGCAACGTCCAGCGCGACCATGTTTTCTGCCATCTTCTCGGAAGCCGCGTGCGCGGCAACTTTCACGAGGGCAATTGATTCGGCGTGTGCTCCCATAGAGTGGAGTGTCTCCTTATAGAGGTGTAGATCGAGAACCTAATTGTCCTACGAAAACTAGTTGCCAAGCAACATGATCAAGCCAGCAATCAATGCTGCACCGCCCACGCTGAGGGCGACGATCATCGCGATCAGCATGTTATTGGCGCGGCGGAGGCCGTGCGCCTGCACGTCAAGTGGCTGCAATCCCTGTGCATTGACCGCATCGATGCGTGGCATGTCAACGTCCGGGGCCGGTTGGGCCGTATGGGTTTCAGCCTTCTGATCCGCCGGCGCCTTTGGCGCAGGCTTAGCGGCTGGTTTTGCAACTGGCTTGGCTGCAGGCTTGGCCGGTGCCTTGGCCGCAGGCTTGGCGGGGGCCTTCGCTGCGGGTTTGGGCGCCGGCTTGGCCATAGGCTTCTTGGCTGCTGGTGCCGCTTCGTCCTTCTTGGAGCTGAGCTTGCCGCCGGCGTTGAAGTCCAGCGAAACACTCTGGGTCTTGGGCCCTTGCACGCCGGTTTTGGCGATGCGGTCCTCGACCTCGCGAATGTTGCCCATGGCGCCGGTGAAAGGATCGGAGGCCTTGTCGTCCTTGCCCTGGTTGGCATTCTGGATGCGCAGGCGTTCACGTTCCGCGGCACGGCGGGAAATGATGGCCGCGCGGGCTGCCATTTCACGCTGGTGGGCGAGCACTTCGAGATCGATCTCGGAATCGTCCTCCCCCAGCAGGTTTGGATCGACCGGGGTCTTCGGCGCGTGGGCACGGCGGGCGGCTAGCGCCTGCTCGACGCTCATGACCGTAGTCTCCGGGTCGTCTTCCTTGGGCGCAGGCTTCTTGGCGGCCGGGGCCTTCGGCTCGGCCTTGCCCTGGTCTGCCAGCGCCTGGAGGCGCAGTTGACGGCGGGTCAGCGGCTTAGGTTCCTCCGCGGGGGCGACCGTTGGAATATTAGTGGTCAGCGCGCCGACCTCTTCTTCCAGTCGACGACGCTCGCGCAAGGCCTCGCGGTCACGGGCACGGCGCAACGACGCCCGTTCACCCAGGGACTCTTCGGACTGTGGTGCGCTAGCTGGCTCAGCTGCAGGCTTTGCGCTGGGAGCCTTGGCTGGGGCTCCAGCCGGCTTGGCCGCTTCTGGCTTGGCACCTGCGGTCTTGGCGGCTGGCTTGGCCGGCTGCGGCTTGGCTGGAGCTGGTTTTGCCGGCTCTGGCTTGGGTGCAGGCTTGGCCGGCTGCGGCTTGGCTGGAGCTGGTTTTGCTGGCTCTGCCTTGGGTGCCGGCTTGGCCTTTGGGGTCGCGTCAGATTTCGCTGGCTTCGCCGAATCCTCGGCCTTTTCCGCGCTTTTCGACGCGTGCTCCTTGGCTGCCTGCTCGGCCTTGCTGTTGGCCAGCAAAGCTTCCATCTCAGCACGTCGTTTTTCGCGCAGAGCTCGCCTGCTTGAAACCGGCTGCGAGTTATCGCTCATCCTGATACTTCTCCCGACCGCATAGACAAATACCGTCACCCTTACCTAGAGATTATGCCGTGCTACCCCACCTTATGTGAGGTTACGACTCGGTATACAGCCCATATTTTGCAATGTACTGCACCACACCGTCCGGCACAAGATACCAAACCGGCTTGTCGGCGGCGACACGCTCCCGGCAATCGGTAGAGGAAATTGCCAGTGCCGGAATTTCCAATTGCGAGACATTGTCGCGACCCACATCCGCGATGACATAGCCAGGGCGGCTCACGCCAACGAAGTGGGCGAGGTCGAAGACCTGGTCGATGTCGCGCCAGCTCATGATCTGGCTCATCGCGTCGGCACCGGTAATGAAGAAGAGCTCCGCATCCGGGCGCAAGGCGCGCAGATCGAGCAAGGTGTCACGCGTGTAGGTGGCGCCTTCGCGGTCGACGTCGACCCGGCTTACGGTGAAGCGCGGGTTCGACGCGGTGGCGATCACGGTCATCAGGTAGCGGTGCTCAGCGCTGGTGACCTGGCGATCGGCCTTCTGCCAAGGCTGGCCGGTGGGCACGAAAACGACCTCATCCAGGCCGTACTCGGCGGCTACCTCGCTGGCAGCGACCAAGTGGCCATTGTGGATGGGGTCAAAAGTACCGCCCATCACGCCGAGGCGCAATGGGCGGTCTTGAGGCTTTTGCTCTGCCAAGACTAGTGGCTATGTGGTACGTGAGTCTTGAACTGGCGGTGGGTGTCCTCTGGTTCAGGCTTTGCCTCGTGGCGGTTGCCTACGTTGGTGTAGGAAACGGTAATCAGCAGCAGGACCATCAGTGCTGCGAAGATGCCCCCACCGACGATCACAGCGAAAGTGTGAGGATCCATGCCGGTGGAAGCGGCTTCCGAAGCCAAAATCAGCGCGTTCAAGATAATTCTCCAGTCGTTTTCACGAGTTCGCTAAGCCAGCAACCTGGGCGGCTGGATCAGTAGCTCGAAAAGTAACGGTACGTTTCTTCTACATCGTACCGAAAAGGGCGGTCAGAAACTATTTGCGAATGTGCCCGTCGCCCTGGACGATCCACTTGGTCGTGGTCAGTTCGGCCAGGCCCATCGGGCCGCGAGCGTGCATCTTCTGGGTCGAGATGCCTACTTCTGCGCCCAGGCCCAGCTGCCCGCCGTCGGTGAACCGGGTCGAGGCGTTGACAATCACCGCAGCCGAGTCGATCTCCGCCACGAACTGCTCGGAAGCAGCCAGCGTGGAGGTGATGATCGCCTCGGTATGGCCGGTGGAGTAGGCGCGGATGTGCTCCAGGGCCTGGTCCATGCCATCGACGACCTTCACCGCGATATCCAAGTCCAGGTACTCGTTGCGCCAGTCATCCTCCCCCGCCGGGATGGTCGGCAGCTGCGGAACCAGCGCGGCGGCTCGGTCGTCCGTGTGCAATCTCACGCCGGCTGCGGCCAGGGCCTGCAGCACTGCCGGGGCCACAGCGGCATCCTTGTGGACCAGCAGGGTCTCCACGGTGTTGCAGACGCTGGGGCGGTGGGTTTTCGCGTTGAGCAGGATATCGACGGCCATTTCCTCGTCGGCGCTCGCGTCGAGGAAGATGTGCACATTGCCTTCGCCGGTTTCAATTACCGGGACCTTGGCGGTGGTGACCACGCGCTGGATCAGCTCGCGGCCGCCACGCGGGATGAGCACGTCGATCTTTCCGCGCGCGCCCATCATGGCGTCGGCACCGGCGCGGCCGAATTCGTCGACCGAGATCACGATGTCGCGGGGCAGGGAGACGGACTCCAGCGCGTCGCGGATCACCGCGACCAGCGCCTGGTTGGAGTTCAGCGCCGCCGAACCGCCACGCAGCAGCACCGAGTTGCCGCTCTTGAGCGCCAGGCCAGCGATGTCCACGGTGACGTTCGGACGCGCTTCGTAGATGGTGCCGATGACGCCCAGCGGGACGTTGACCTGGCGCATGCGCAGGCCGTTGGGCAGGGTTTCCCCGCGCACCACGCGACCGACCGGGTCGGGCAGGCCAGCGAGTTCATGCAGCGCGGAAATCAAGCCGTCGATGCGCTTGCCATCGAGCTTCAACCGGTCCAGCAGGGCCTCGGAGGTGCCATTGGCGCGGCCGGCAGCCAGGTCCTTCTCGTTGGCGCGCAGGATCATCGCACGATTCTGGTCGATGCGCGAAGCCATGGCCGCGAGGGCGCGGTCCTTCCAGTCGCGGTTGGCGCGCTTGAGGATCCGTGCGGCGCGGCGTGCACGGTCGGCCAGCTGGTGGACCGAGGTGGTGACGTCGGTGGTCGTTTCTTCGGTGTTTACGGCATCCATACTCATGCTCCTCATTCTAGAAAATGGGTTCGATCAAAGCTAGGTCGTCAACATGCACTACTGATCTGTCGTAACCTTCGCCCAGCTCCTCAACCAGATCCGTGGTGTTGTGTCCGAGCATCTCGGGCAGTTCATGGGAGCTGAAGTTCACCAGCCCGCGAGCGAAGGGGGTTCCTTCCGCGTCGCAGATCTCTACGGCGTCACCAGCCTCGAATTCCCCGCGGACGGCGGTAATGCCGGCTGCCAGCAGCGAGTTGGTTCCCTTTTCGATGGCCTTGACTGCGCCGGCATCCAGGATCAGCTTGCCTTCGATGGAAGCCAGATAGGCCAGCCAGACGTCGCGGGCCGAACGGCGGGAGTTGCGGGCGGCGAACCAGGTGCCTACATCCTGTCCGCGCAGCGCCTTGGCGGCATTGTCGGTGCTGGTCACCAGGGTGGGAATGCCCGCCGAGGAGCTCAGGGTCGCGGCATCGACCTTGGTGATCATGCCGCCGGTGCCGACTCCGGCTGCCCCCGGGGTGCCCAGGTCCACCGCTTCGAGTTCGTCGGGGTGCTCGATGGTGGTGATGCGGCTGCCACCGTCATCAGGGTGCGCGTCGTAGACCGAGTCCACGTCGGAGAAGAGCAGCAGCGCGTCGGCCTTGACCAGGTGGGCCACCAGCGAGGCGAGGCGGTCGTTGTCGCCGAAGCGGATTTCGCGGGTGGCGACCGCGTCATTTTCGTTCACGATGGGCAGCACGCCCAGGTTCAGCAAGCGAACCAGGGAGCGCAGCGCGTTGGTGTAGGAAGAGCGGCGCATCAGGTCGTCGGCGGTGAGCAGCACCTGGCCTACGCGCTGGTCGTACTCATCGAAAAGCTGGGTGTACTGCGCCAGCAGCAGACCCTGGCCAACGGCCGCCGCGGCCTGCTGGGTGGCAAGGTCCTTGGGACGCTTGGCCAACCCGAGCGGGGCCAGACCGGCGGCAATGGCACCTGAGGATACAAGAATGACCTCGGTACCGTTGTTGACAGTTTCAGCGAGAGTGTCCACCAGGAACTTCAACCGCTCGTGGGATATCCCGCCGCTGACCGTGGTCAGCGAGCTGGATCCAACTTTGACCACTAAGCGCTTGGCTTGAGGCAGTTGGTGGGGCGAGGTAATGGCTGAAATTGTTTTGGTGGCACTTTCACTCATACTTTAATTTTCCTCCTGGGTTGCCTTTGGTTCCGCAGTCTTTCGTCCGTACTTGGAGTCAACCGATTCGGTCCAGACGCCGGCCTTGCGTTCGGCTTCCAGTTCGGCGCGAGCCGATGCCTTGGCCGCCCGGCGCTCTTCGTGCTCGGCACGCTTTTCCTCGCGGGTCTTGCGATCGCCGCGATCCTCGAGGCGGATGTCCTCGCCGCGTCGGCTGCCGCCGAGCAGTTCGGCGCCGGCTGCCATAGTTGGCTCCCAATCGAAGACCACTGCGTTGTCCTCGGCGCCGATGATTACCGCGTCCCCTGGCTTGGCGCCGGCCTTGAACAGCTGGTTTTCGACACCCAGCTTGGCCAGGCGGTCAGCCAGGTAGCCGACAGCTTCATCGTTGCGGAAATCGGTCTGCATAATCCAGCGTTCCGGCTTTTCACCGATAACTCGCCACATTGGCTCAAAGTTCTGCTCCTCGCGGCGGATGGTGAACTCGGCACGCTTGGTGGTACGTGGACGAATCACAGGCACCTCGACTACTGGGGCTTCAACAACCTGTTCAGCGCGTGCCTGCTCTACCAATTCAGCCATAGCGAAGGACAGATCACGCAATCCGTTACGCGAGAGCGCGGAGATCTCGAAGACGCGGTAACCGCGTTTTTCCAACTCAGGGCGCACGAATTCAGCCATGTCGGCACCGTCTGGCATGTCAACCTTATTAAGTGCGATCAGCTTCGGGCGCTCGATCAGCGGCACGATGGTGCCGTCGGTACCGGCGAAGGTGGAGTCGGCTTCGTAGTTGGCCAGCTCTGCTTCGATGATGTCCAGGTCGCTGATTGGGTCGCGGTCCGCTTCCAGCGAGGCGCAGTCCAGCACGTGCACGATGGCGGCACAGCGCTCAACGTGGCGCAGGAACTCGTGGCCCAGCCCCTTGCCTTCGGAGGCTCCAGGGATCAGGCCAGGCACGTCGGCGACAGTGAAGCGGGTTTCGCCTGCTTCGACGACACCCAGGTTAGGCACCAGGGTGGTGAACGGGTAGTCGGCGATCTTCGGGCGTGCCGCGGACACGGCGGCGATCAGCGAGGATTTGCCGGCCGATGGGTAGCCCACCAGCGCGATATCCGCCATGGACTTCAGTTCCAGGACAATATCCTGGCCGGTTCCGGGAATGCCCAGCAACGCGAAGCCCGGGGCCTTGCGCTTGTCCGAGGCGATGGACGCATTGCCCAGGCCGCCCATGCCGCCTATTGCGGCGATGTATTCATCGCCCGGCTTGACCAGGTCGCCGAGGATGTCGCCGTCCTTGGTCTTGATGACGGTGCCGGCAGGTACGCCCAGGACCAGGTCCTCGCCGCTCTTGCCCGGGTGCAGACCGCCCTTGCCCGGCTCGCCGTTGCCGGCCTTGCGGTGCGGCAGGTGGTGGAAGTCCAGCAGCGTGGTGACCTGGGGGTCGACGCGCAGGATGATGTCTCCGCCCTTGCCGCCGTTACCGCCGTCGGGACCGCCAAGCGGCTTGAACTTCTCACGCTTGATGGACACACAACCGTGGCCACCATTACCTGCGGTGACATGAAGGGTTACGCGATCAACGAATGCAGCCACGGGGCCATCTTCTCCTAGTACGGGGTTGCGAGGGTTACTCGCTTAAAAGTCTAACTATGCACGCAAGGGGCGGACCGAAATCGGCCCACCCCTTGTGTACTAAAAAATTTGCCTGTTGCCTGAATTAGGCAGCAGCCACAATGTTCACCACGCGGCGACCACGACGGGTGCCGAACTCGACTGCGCCAGCAGCCAATGCGAACAGGGTGTCATCCTTGCCACGGCCTACGCCGGCGCCTGGGTGGAAGTGGGTGCCACGCTGGCGAACGATGATTTCGCCTGCCTTGACTTCCTGTCCACCATAGCGCTTTACGCCTAGGTACTGTGCGTTGGAATCGCGACCGTTGCGAGTGGAACTCGCACCTTTCTTATGTGCCATGCCTTTTAGCCTCTTTCGCTACAAAAATGGATTCTACGATTGCCTGAATTAGGCGATCGAGGTGACCTTGACCTTGGTCAGAGCGGCACGGAAGCCCTGGCGCTTCTTGTAACCGGTCTTGTTCTTGTACTTCTGGATTACGATCTTCTCGCCGCGAAGGTTTTCTACAACCTCAGCGGTGACCGTGACCTTAGCCAGATCGGCAGCTGCGGAAGTTACCTTCTCGCCATCTACCAACAGCAAAGCTGGAAGCTCGATGGAGCTGCCTGGGGCAGCCTGAAGACGGTCAACGGTGATGAGGTCTCCAACGGAAACCTTCTCCTGGTGGCCGCCTGCGCGGACAATTGCGTACACCACGTGGGTACTCACTTCTACTCGACGTTTATTGTCTTACCGGCGCAGATATCGACCCGAACACCCACAAAGTGGATGCGATCCCGGGGATCTCATGCGCTTGTGCCTTGACGCCGAGCGGACCAAAAGTCCGTGATCTTGGCGTTTAGCACCGATCAACTAGATTACGCTAGTCCACACCGCTGGAGCAAATACAAACTGCCCCAGCGAGGGAAGCGTGATCAAGTTCATCTATTTCAGTTCGCGTACTGGAACACCCACACCGAGCATTACCGGTTGCCCGGCAGGCTCAGCTGGCTTATCTTTCTGCGAACCGGAGGCATCCATCTGAACTACCGAACCGGTAGCGGCGGATACCTCTGCCACGAGAACCTCTGCAGTCGCATCGCCCTGGACCGAGGTGGCCCGACGACTGCGACGCTTTGGCTTCGTGGAATTCTGTGGGGCTGCCGCGGTGGCGGCAGCTGGGACGGAAGCCGCGGGACTGCTGGACTCAGCAGGCGCGCTGGCAGCAGGCATGGCCAGGCCGGTGAGCACCGGCTGGTCCTGCTGTGCCGCTTCCTGCGGACGCGAAGCACGGCGTGAGCGCTTGCGCGGCTGCTCCTGGGACGTCGAGGCGGCAACAGGTTCAGGAGCAGCCTGCTGTTCCTGGTTGGCCTGAGCTTCCTCGTTGCCCGAAGCGTTTTCCTCGGACTGGTTGCGTCCGCGTCCACGGGAGCGTGAACGGCGGCGCGGCTTGCGGCTGCCGTCCTGCTCGTCGCTGGACTCATCCTGGCCCGGCAACGCTGCTTCCAGCGCTTCCAGGGTAACCGAGGCCTCGGTGCCCTGCGCAGACGCCGCGGACTTGGCCACAGGAATCTGTTCGCCCTCGATGCTCACTGCGTTTTCAGCAGCGGCATCCAGGTGCGAAGCGGCGGCAATGCTGGCCAGGGCGTTGCGCGTGGCTTCGTCCTTCTCCCCTGCTGCCGGCTCCTGCTTCTCAACTGGCTTCTGCTCGTCCTTCTCGCCGCCACGACGGCGGCGGGAGTTGCGGCTTGGCTTGTCGTTGAACTTCTTGCTGTGCGCTTCGCCCTGCGAGTTGAAGGTCTTGCGCGATTCAACTGGCTCTTCGTGGGTGATGAAGCCAGCACCTGCACAGTGCTCGCACTCTTCACCGAAGACTTCGAGCAGGCCGGTGCCCATGCGCTTGCGCGTCATCTGGACCAGACCCAGCGAGGTCACTTCAGCAACCTGGTGCTTGGTCCGGTCGCGGCCCAGGCACTCCACCAGGCGGCGCAGCACCAGATCGCGGTTGGATTCCAGGACCATGTCGATGAAGTCGATGACGATGATGCCGCCGATGTCACGCAGGCGCAGCTGGCGGACCACTTCTTCGGCCGCTTCCAGGTTGTTCTTGGTCACGGTCTCTTCGAGGTTGCCGCCCGAACCGGTGAATTTACCGGTGTTCACGTCGATGACGGTCATCGCTTCGGTGCGGTCGATGACCAGCGAACCACCCGAAGGCAGGAAGACCTTGCGGTCCAGCGCCTTGGCGATCTGCTCGTCCACACGGAAGTTGGCGAAGATGTCCTCTTCGGCTTCCCACTTCTCCAGGCGGCCCATCAGATCCGGCGCCACGTACATGACGTAGGCCTCGATGGTGTCCCAGGCGTGGTCACCGGAGACGATCAGCTTGGTGAAGTCCTCGTTGAAGACGTCGCGGACCACCTTGATGGTCAGATCGGGTTCCGAGTACAGCAGTTCCGGAGCCAGGGTCTTGGTGGAGTTGGCCTGCTCTTCGATGCCTTCCCACTGCGCACGCAGCCGGTTGATATCGTTGGTCAGTTCTTCCTCGGAAGCGCCTTCGGCGGCGGTGCGCACGATGACGCCCGCGTTTTCCGGCAGGTGGTCCTTCAGGATCTTCTTCAGGCGCTGGCGTTCGACATCAGGGAGCTTGCGCGAGATGCCGGTCATCGAACCACCTGGCACGTAGACCAGGTAGCGGCCAGGCAGGGAGATCTGGCTGGTCAGCCGGGCGCCCTTATGGCCTACCGGGTCCTTGGTGACCTGCACCAGGACCGAGTCGCCAGCCTTCAGGGCGTTCTCGATACGGCGCGGCGCGCCTTCGAGAGCCGCTACGTCCCAGTTCACTTCGCCTGCGTACAGCACGGCGTTGCGGCCGCGACCGATATCCACGAAAGCAGCTTCCATGGATGGCAGCACATTCTGCACCTTGCCGACGTACACGTTGCCGATCAGCGAATCCTGCTGGGTCTTGGAGACGAAGTGCTCTGCAAGCACTCCATCTTCCAGTACGCCGATCTGGATGCGGTCCTCGCGCTGGCGCACGATCATCTTGCGCTCGACGGATTCGCGGCGGGCCAGGAACTCGGCCTCGGTGATCACCTGGCGGCGGCGACCGGTTTCGCGTGATTCGCGGCGGCGCTGGCGCTTGGCTTCCAATCGGGTGGAACCGCGCACCGAAGCGACCTTGTCGTTGACCGAGCTGTGGCTTTCGATACTGCCACGCGGGGCGCGCACACGGGTAACGGTGTTGGGCGGATCATCCTGCGAGCCGCCCTCAAGTTCCAGATCCACTTCCCCGCGGCGACGGCGGCGGCGGCGGCGCGAAGTCACGTCGTCGGCATCGGCGTCTGCCTCGGGATCTGCGGCAGCTGCGCGGCGAGCAGGTTCCTGCTTCTTCGCAACAGCCTGGGCCAGAACAGCCTGAGCTGTTTCCGGCACGGCGAAAGGATTCAAGATCATGGTGCTGCCGTGTTCGGCCAGCAGCATGCCGGTCTGGTCAACGTCGTTCGCTTCCTCAACCGGTGCAACTTCCTGCTCGGCCGGGGCAGCGATTTCAGCGCTCTGCTCCTGGACGTCTTCCTGCTTGTCCTGGACGTCTTCCTGCTTGGCCGCGGCGACCTCTACGGCCTCGTCATTCGCGGTATTGCGCACTGCCTGCGCCCGGCGTTCGGCCTGGCGGCTGGCCCGCTTGGTGGAATCAGGGGTGGAAATCTGGGTGCGGCGGGTGGCCCGCCAGCGGTATGGGCTTTCCTCGACGCCGGCAGCGGCATTGAGTTCGGCCAAGGTCATGGCGCGACGCAGTGGTCGCGCGGGTGTGGTTGAAACACTGGTACGGCGGGCTCGTGTTGAACGGTTGCCCCGCTTATTACCTTGCGTTCCGCCCTTTCGTTGATTTGCTGCGCTCATTTAAATTCGCGTACTCCTACTATGTCCCGCTCGGGCATCCTCCACAGACGGCGCCGTTGCTGAAACTACAATCATCACGTGTCGCTTGGCCTACTTATCTTCCAGTAGTCCGGACACAAAAGCTCGCTATTTTCCGCGGGTTCGACGCTGGTCCAAATTTCTGAACCAGGCGCAAATCCTGCGGATCAACGTGGCCTAAGAAAACCGGCTGCTTTCCTTTGCAGCCCTACGATCCGCGGTATTCCCCCGGGAGGCGCACATATTGGGCACTCAACCGAAGCGATGCATCGCCTGTCGATCTGTTGTTTCAAAAGTCTATCGTCGGGTTGAAAGCAGACTGTGGATCCGCGAACAACCACTCCCATTCTCTCATATTTCGTTCACGCCTTGTTCATTGCTTCTCACCAGATGCACAGAAATGCTTCCTAGGATGAAAAAGGCCTTGGCGGAATAACCCGCTTTCCTATGAACTTATGGAATAGTCAAAACATGGTTTCATCACAAGAAAATAGCCACGGCTCGGGCGTGTTGCCCTGGTGGGCTAAGGAACGCGGCTTCGGGCTGTTCATCATCGTTACGGGATTGATCTCTTGGCTCGCCGCCGGAATCCTGGTCCTGGAACGCTTGGAGTTGTACAAGAACCCCGACTACATCACCAGTTGCGACGTCAATCCCTGGATCTCCTGTGGCACCGTGATGAAATCCGAGCAGGCAGGAATCTTCGGATTCCCCAATCCCTTCTTCGGGATCGTTTGCTTCGCTGTTGTTATCGCCATCGGCTTCGCCCTGCTGGCCGGCGCAACAAACCTGAAGCGCTGGTTCTGGCTGTGCTTCCAGCTGGGCATCACCGCCGCTATGGGCGTGGTGATCTGGTTCTGGTCCCAGGCCCTGTATGAAATCAACGCCCTGTGCCCTTACTGCATGGTCGTGTGGGCCATGACGATTCCCTTGTTCGTGTTCACGACCGCACGCAATGTGCTTACCGGCGTGATTCCTGCTGGAGCCGGCGTGAAAAAGTTCTTCGCCGAGTGGAGCTGGATCATTACCGCCGTCATCTGGGCGCTCGTTGCCGCATCGGTCGTCCTGCGTTTCCCGCTCGCCTTCTTCGGCTAGAGCCCGGCTTCCATGCCCACCTGTGGGGCCGCTACTTCGGTAGCGGCCCCGCAGTGCTGTTCCTGGCGCTCCCCCACCCCGCCGCCAACCAGGTCGGCCGGCCTTGTGCCACTGCTTGTTGCACCCCGGCGCGCCACCGGCGCCAAGACATCCCGCTTCGGCCTCCGATCCGCGTCAAAACGTCCATCGGCAAGGCCGGAAAGGGTTCGCCGTCAACGATCTTCCGGATACTGTCCAGCTAGACCCGGTAGATTAGAAGCATGGCAAGTGACATATGGAACACAGAAAATGCCCAGGACTACGGAATCAACCTGCTGATTTCCGAACACCTTCGGCTCCGTGAACTACAAGAGGAAGATCTTGCGTTCCTCACCCAATGGTGGAATAGCCCAGAATTCATGGCCCTGCAGGGCAACCTGGTACTTCCCCACCCGATCACCGAAGCCGCAGAACTCTTCAAGTCGCGCAGCGTCAACCGTGGCACTACCGACGGCGTGGGACTTTCCATCACGCTTCCCGACGACACGCTGATCGGGCACACCGCTTTGTACGACTACAACGCGCCGGCCCGTTCCGCCGAATTGATGATCATGATCGGTGGTTCAAATGTGGGCCAAGGCTATGGCACCATGGCCACCAAGATGATCATCGACTACGGCTTCCGCGAGATGGGCTTGAACCGCATCGGCTTGAACGCCTGGGCGTACAACGAGCGCGCACTGCGCACCTTCAACCGCGCAGGGTTCCGCGAAGAGGGCCGAGTGCGCCAGGCTGGATTCCACGATGGGTCGTTCCACGACAAGATCATCATGGGCCTGCTGGCCAAGGAGTACTTCAACGCCAAGTAGTCCGCACAGGCAGAGAACGAGACCTTAACAGAGCTGGGGCCGCGCATTGCGCGGCCCCAGCTCTGCTGCGTCAGTTCACTTCTGGACCAGACCCGCATAATCGGTCTGATAGCCCGTCACCGGCTGGTGAGGGATTTCCTCCCAGCGTTCTGGATCTTCTTGTTGGACTTCGCCCGATGCCATTCCGAGCAGCAATTCCTTGAGCGCAAGAACATTTTGGCGAATCAACTTGCCGCGGGACTTCTGCCCGAGGCTTCCGTCACTGCTATTTCCACTGGTTTCAAAGAAGACCACCGGGTTTCGATGCCCGTCGGCATTGATCCCCCGCTAGTTCAAGCCCAGCATCATTGCAGAGACGACGCCGCAGGAATGCCGGGGAAATCAGCCCGTGGGTGCACGAATCGATGCATTCGGGCACGAAAACGGGTTAGTGGCCAGTGTGAACGCCAAAAAATCAGCATTTCGGTGTTGCCTTGGGACCTTGTCAAGTCGTTAGCCTATTGTTAGAGCTATCAGAACCAGCTACAAGGAGCGACTATGGCTTTTTTCCGTAAGGTCAGGCCCGCCGCGTTGTTGAAAAAGCAACCTCAGGACGACAAGCCGACACCTGCCGAGCACCACCGTGTTCCGGCCAGGGACGCCAAACCAGATTTCACGGTCACCAGCCTGTGGACCGACTTGCTAGGACGCCTAGGCATTCGAAGCGCCCAGCTGCTGGTAGTTGGCGCGCTGGCAACATTCCTCATCATCGGCATGCTCCGCTTGACCATGATCGTGATCCCGACGTTGCTGGCCGTCATCATTTCCTGTGCGTTGTGGCCCCTGGTGGTCAAGCTGCGCAAGTTTGTTTCCCCGATGCTGGCAGCATGGATCGTTTTTCTCGGATCCCTATTGGTCCTCGGAGGCATTGGCACCGGCCTGGTCTTCTCGGTCATCAAGGAATGGCCAAAGCTCGTTGACCAAGCTGTTGAGGGCTTCAACCAGCTCAATGACATGGTTCAGGGCTTCATCGGCACGATGCCTTTCAGCGTCGACCAGAGCCAGATCGATAATGTTGTCGAAACGGTAACCGGCTTCTTGACCAGTTCCCAGTTCGGCACCGGCGCTTTGAACACGCTGAGCGCAGCAGGCAGCTTCGTGACCGGCCTGGTCCTGCTGCTGGTGATCCTGTTCTTCTTCCTGAAGGACGGCGACAAGATCTGGGCCTTTGCCGTGTCGTGGACTCCACGCCACTACCGCAACAAGTGGATTCTTTCCGGCGACCGCGCGCTGCGCACCTTCGGCGGCTACATCCGCGGTACTGCCACCGTGGCCGCGGTGGATGCTTTGGGCATCACCGCGACGCTGCTGATCGTGCAGGTTCCATTGGCCATCCCGCTAGGCGTCATTGTTTTCCTCGGTTCCTTCGTGCCGATGGTAGGTGCCACCGTTGCCGGCATCCTGGCCACGCTGATTGCATTGGTTACCAACGGACCTGTGGTGGCGCTGATCGTGCTGGCTGCGGTGATCCTGGTGAACCAGCTGGAGGGCAACTTCCTGCAGCCGGTCGTCATGGCCAACGCCCTGAGCCTGCATGCACTGGTCGTGCTGATGGCACTGACCGCAGGCACCGTCCTGGCAGGCATCGTTGGCGCCGTCCTGGCGGTGCCACTGGTGGCCGCTTCATGGGCGGTGATCAAGGTATGGACCGGGCGCGACAAATCCGATGCGGTGGCTGAAGCCAGCGAGGACATCAAGTCTGAAGTCGAGATCAGCGAAGAGCAAGCGGCTTTCGACAAACTCGAAGCGAAGGAACAGCACCAGGAATCCCTGAAGGATTCCGAGTAGCTGTTGCGGCTGGGGCGCTCCTGCACGTCAGGGGCGTCCTTCCTTTTGCCACTTAAATGCTCTTGATCGAATTATTTCCGATTAATTCTCAAAGAGTTCACACCCTCATCCAGCCCCGGCTTCCCGGGGTTTTCGCGCTGGGGACAAGACCGGTGGACCCGATCCCGCGTTGCCGTGGATGTGGTTTGTGTGTTTAATGTGACTGAAGTGATGGAAGTGGAGCGACGCGGGATGCGCAATCGCCTTGAGAAGTTTTGCTGCATGTCTTCGTTTTCCCCAACAGGGAAAACCCGCGCCACGCTTCGCCCGCAATCAATGTGCTAACGCGCACTGAAGACTGGGAGGTATCCACGTGCTGGAATTCAGCAATGACGGAGCAGATAAGTATCTTTCGCACATAGTCGGCCCTATCACCGACCACCACCAGGTGGTCAGGATCGGCGCTGCAGAGCATCTGCCGCTGGACTCGACCGCACAGGCGCTCGGAAGTTCGGTGCAGCAGGCAGCTAGCCCGCAAGGAGCTATGCTCGCCCAGGACAGTTTGGATGACTGGTTCTAGGACCCGCTTCCAGGCATGAAAAATCCCGGCAGTTTCCAACTGCCGGGATTTTCGCGTTTCGATCTACTTGCCGAACCAGATGCCGATCTCGCGCTCGGCGGACTCGACGGAGTCCGAACCGTGGACCAGGTTCTGCTGGACCTTCAGGCCCCAGTCCCGGCCGAAGTCGCCACGGATGGTGCCTGGAGCCGCGGTGGTCGGGTCGGTGGTGCCAGCCAGCGAACGGAAGCCGGGGATAACGCCCTGGCCTTCAGCCACGATCGCCACCACCGGACCGGAGAGCATGAACTCAACCAGCGGCTCGTAGAATGGCTTGCCTTCGTGCTCTGCATAGTGCTCGGCGAGCAGCTCGCGAGTAGCTTCCAGCTGCTGCAGCTTGGCAATGGTGTAGCCCTTGGCTTCAATGCGGCCAAGGATCTGTCCGGTCAGACCGCGCTTGACGCCATCTGGCTTGACCAGGATCAGGGTACGTTCAGTCATGTGACTACCTCTTCGTATCGTTGATGTACTTCTTAGGTTCTCAGGCTTGCTCGGGGTTCGCCTTTTCCCAGGCTTCTTGGGCGGCGGCGCGGCGCTTGTTCACTGCGTCGATTTCGCCGCCCTTGTTCAGCGCATACCACCAGCACAGGGCGAAGGCCGCTGCGAGGTAGAACATGTCCGGCAGGATGAAGCCGCACAGGAAGAACACTACCTGCAGGATCCAGCCGATGATGTAGCCGATCTTCTTGCCCAGCAGGGCGCAGTTGAAGATGCACAGCAGCGCCACGGCAGCGCCGAGGCTGAGCACGACCACCGGTTCTCCGCCACGCTTGAGCCCGAAGGCCGCGAGGGTGACGAACACCGCCAGCAGCGCCTCGCAGACCAGCACTGTTGATGCGAACATCATTTTCGTGGAGCGCTGCTTCTTCTTCATCCCAGGACGCCACTCGCGCTGGGCACGGGTGAGTTTAGCCATCAGGATTCGCCTCCCTTGAGCAACAGTGAAATCTCGCCCACCAGTGTAATCGAACCGGTCACCAGCACGCCGCCGGACAAGTCGTTGCCTGCCTCGGCGCGGCCCACCGACCATTCGATGGCATCTTCCAGGTCCTCGGTGACGTGGATGTCCTCTTCCGGCCAGCCAGCGTCGATCGCCATGGTGGACAGTTCGCCGGCCGGGATGGCCCGCGGCGAGGACGACTGGGTGATGCAAATGTCCTCAACCATGTCACCGTACTGCTCGCGCATGGTGTAAAGCATTGCTTCGGCGTCCTTCTCCTGCAAGATGCCAACCATCAGCACCAGGCGGGTGAAGCCGAAGGATTCCTTGATCGCCTCTGCGGTGACGCGTATGCCATCCGGGTTGTGGCCGGCATCCACCAGGATGCTCGGTGCCGCGCGGACCAGTTCCAGGCGGCCCGGGCTGGTGGCGGCCGCGAAGCCGTCGCGGACCAGATCGGCATTCAGCTCGCGCTGGCCGCCGCCCAGGAAGGCCTCCACCGCAGCCAAGGCCACGGTGGCGTTCTGCGCCTGGTGGGCACCGAACAACGGCAAGAAGATCTCGTCGTAGCGCGCCGCTTGGCCCTGGATGGACAGCAGCTGCCCGCCCACGCCATGCTGGCGTTCCAGGAGCTTGAAGTCCAGGCTGTCGAAAGCTGCCGGCACCTCAAGCTCGCGGGCGCGAGCCAGCAGCACGTCGGCGGCATCCACCGGTTGCACCGAAGAGACCAGGTAGCCGCCGGGCTTGAGGATGCCGACCTTTTCTTCGGCAATCTCGCCCGGGGTATCCCCCAGCAGATCGGTGTGGTCCAAGGAGATCGGGGTGATCACCGAAACGTCGGCTTCTGCCACGTTGGTGGCGTCGGTGATCCCGCCCAGGCCGACTTCGAGCACCACGACATCCACCGGAACCTCGGCGAAAACCGCGAAGGCCAGGATGGTGACAGCTTCGAAGTAGGTCAGCTTGTTTTCGCCGCGCTCGACGAGCTCGGTGTCCACGATCTGAAGGAACGGGCTGATTTCATCCCACACGCGCACGAAGGTCCCGTCGTCTACCGGGGCACCGTCAATGGCGATGCGCTCGGTGACCGAGATCAGGTGCGGCGAGGAGTAGCGGCCGGTGCGCAAGTCGTGCGCCATCAAGAGCGACTCGATCATGCGTGCGGTCGAGGTCTTGCCGTTGGTGCCGGTGATGTGGATGACCGGGCAGGCCTTGTTCGGCTCGCCCAGGACCTCCATCGCACGGAACATCGGTTCCATGCGCGGTTCCATCTTGTTTTCCGGCGCGCGAGAGAGAAGTTGCGCGTAGACGCGGTCCAATTCGCTCACTAGTTGGCCTCGACTTTGCCAGAATCCAGCTTGGCCACGGTGACCTGCTCGCCATCTACCGAATCATCGGCGACAAGTTCCAGCTGCGCGGTCAGGGTTTCACCTGCCACCAGCTCGCGGTTCGCTTCCAGTGCCGCGATGGCGGCCGTGTTGGCGGTGACCACGGTGTGGATGCGATCCGATACCTGCAGGTCCGCGTCCTTGCGGGCGGACTGGATGGAGCGGATCATGTCGCGTGCGGTGCCTTCGGCAGCCAGTGCCTCGGTGACCTCGGTATCCAGCACCAGGAAGCCGCCGTCGATGACTGCCGCGGCAATTTCGCCTGCCGCATCAACCACGGTGTCCAGGGTGTATTCGCCCTCGGCCAGTTCCAGGCCGCCTGCGGTGACGACACCGTTGGTGACGGACCAGTCCCCGGACTTGGCGCCCTTGATCGCCTGCTGCACGTTCTTGCCCAGTCGCGGACCGGCGGCGCGGGCGTTCACTACCAGCTGCTGGCTGATGCCGTAGCTGGCCGCGTCGATGCCTTCGGCATCGATCAAGGTCACGGCCTTCAGGTTCAGCTCGTCCTTGATGATCGACGCGTAGGTGCCCTCCAGGCGGGCAGCGCCGGTGAGCACGACCTTCAGCTCGGCCAGCGGCAGGCGCACGCGCAGGTTCTTGGCCTTGCGCAGCGAGGAGCCCACGGAGCAGATCTTGCGGGTGGTTTCCATGGTTTCCAGCAACGCGGCGTCGGTTGGGAACTCGCTGGCTTCTGGCCAGTCGGCCAGGTGCACCGAACGCTCGCCGGTCAGCCCGCGGAAGATCTCTTCGCTGGCCAGCGGCAGCAGCGAAGCGGTGACCTTCACCAGGGTTTCCAGTGCGGTGTACAGGGTGTCGAAGGCCTGGGTGTCTTCATCGAAGAAACGCTGGCGGCTACGGCGCACGTACCAATTGGTCAGGGTGTCCATGTACTGGCGCACGGCCTCCGTAGCATCGGAGACCTCGTAGGAATCCAGTGCCTCGGTGACTTCGCGCACCAGCTGGCCCGTGGCGGCCAGCATGTACTGATCCAGCGGGTCGGTGGAGTCCATCGAGCGCTTGGCCTCGTAGCCGGCCCCGTTGTTGGCGGAGTTGGTGTAGAGGTTGAAGAAGTGCCAGACGTTCCACAGCGGCAGCAGCACCTGGCGCACGCCATCGCGGATGCCCTGTTCGGTCACGACCAGGTTGCCGCCGCGCAGGATCGGCGAGGCCATCAGGAACCAGCGCATGGCATCGGAGCCGTCGCGGTCCAGGACCTCGGTGACATCCGGGTAGTTACGCAGGGACTTGGACATCTTCTGCCCGTCCGAGCCCAGCACGATGCCGTGGGAGATCACGTTGGTGTAGGCCGGGCGGTCGAAGAGCGCGGTGGAGAGCACGTGCATGGTGTAGAACCAGCCGCGGGTCTGTCCGATGTACTCAACGATGAAGTCCGCCGGGTGGTGGCCGGAATCGAACCATTCCTGGTTGTTGAACGGGTAGTGCACCTGGGCGTACGGCATCGAGCCGGAGTCGAACCAGACATCGAGCACGTCTTCCACGCGCTTGAGGGTGCCGGATTCGGCGCAGCCCTCATGGGCCTTGGTCAGCTCGTCGATGAATGGGCGGTGCAGGTCAGGCTGGCCTTCGTGGTTGACCGGCATGCGGCCGAAGAAGTCCTGCATTTCCTGCAGCGAGCCGAAGACTTCGCGGTGCTCGCATTCGGCACCGGTGCATTCCCACACCGGGATCGGCGAACCCCAGTAGCGGTTGCGCGAGATGGACCAGTCGCGGGCGTTTTCCAGCCACTTGCCGAACTGGCCGTGCTTGACATTGCCCGGGATCCAGTTGATCTGCTCGTTCAGCTCGACCATGCGGTCCTTGAACTTGGAGACCTCGACGTACCACGAGGAGATCGCGCGGTAGATCAGCGGGGTGCGGCAGCGCCAGCAATGCGGGTAGGAGTGCTCGTAGGAGGCCTGCTTGACCAGCTTGGCCTCGTCCTTGAGCACATTGGTGATGGTCTTGTTGGCGTCGAAGACCTGCACACCGGCGATCTCGGCCAGCGGGCCGTTGCCGAAGACAGGAAGGAACTTGGCGCCCTCGTCTACCGAGAGGATCACCGGGATGCCGTGCTCTTCGCAGACCTTCTGGTCATCCTCGCCGTAGGCCGGAGCCTGGTGCACGATGCCGGTGCCGTCGGCCACGGTGACGTAGTCGGCGGTGAGAATCTGCCAGGCGTTTTCGGTGCCGTACTTCTCGGTGTCGGTGTACGTGTCCCACAGCGGCTGGTAGCGCACGCCGGCAAGCTGCTCACCGGTGTAGCTGGCGGTGATGGCCGCAGCGGCTTCCTTGGCATCCTTGTAGCCCAGGTCCTTGGCGTAGGAGCCCAGCAGGTCGCGGGCCAGCAGGAATGGCCCGGCGGCGGCCGAAGCCTTCACGCCGGCCTCGCCTGCAGGAACCACGACGTAGTCGATCGCCGGGTGCACGGCCAGTGCGGCGTTGGTTGGCAGGGTCCACGGGGTGGTGGTCCACGCCAGGGCCTGCACGCCGGCAAGTGCCTTGGAGGCTTCGGTTTCACCGGCAAGGATGGTGAAGCCCACGGTGACGGTCTGGTCCTGGCGGTTCTTGTAGACGTCGTCGTCCATGCGCAGCTCGTGGTTGGACAGCGGGGTCTCGTCCTTCCAGCAGTACGGAAGCACGCGGAAGCCCTTGTAGGTCAGATCCTTGTCCGAAAGCTGCTTGAAAGCCCAGATGACCGATTCCATGAACTCGACGTTCAGGGTCTTGTAGTCGTTTTCGAAGTCGACCCAGCGAGCCTGGCGGTTCACGTACTGCTTCCACTCATCGGCATACTTCATCACCGAGGTGCGGCAGGCGTCGTTGAACTTGTCGATGCCCATGGCTTCGATCTGCTTCTTGTCGGTCATGCCCAGCTGCTTCATAGCTTCCAGCTCGGCTGGCAGGCCGTGGGTGTCCCAGCCGAAGCGGCGCTCCACGCGCTTGCCGCGCTGGGTCTGGTAGCGCGCTACCAGGTCCTTGACGTAGCCGGTGAGCAGGTGGCCGTAGTGTGGCAGGCCGTTGGCGAAGGGAGGGCCATCGTAGAAGACGAATTCTTCGCCCTCGCGCTGGTCAATGGAGGCCTGGAAAGTGTCGTCGTTCTTCCAGTATTCGAGGACGCGCTTCTCAAGATCTGGGAATCGCGGTGAAGCCGGGGTCGAACCGGTTGGGTCTGTAGTGACCTTCGGATAAAAGCTCATCGAATGGGCCGTCCTTCAAGCGTAGGGTCGATAAATCCTTGCCTACGAGGACGGCACGAATGCCGCGGTACCACCCCGCTTATCCCCCGCCGCAATGATGGGGAATCGCTTATCTTCAGCTGTGACGGGCTGGTCCCGTTCGGTTCTACTTGGCGTTCATGATGCTCGCGGTTCTTCCGAAGACTCACCGGTGATAGCCGGATCAAAGTCGCAGTCCTTATATCCTACCGCGTGATGCCCCAGCTGAAAATTCCCGGCAGCCTTCGAAATGCAAGTGAGCGCAGGCTCACAGTGCGCAGCTGGAAAACCGAAAACGCCATTCCCTGCATTTTCAGGATAGCGCGCCCAGGGGGCCTTGCCGCAAGGCCCCGCATAGGGTCCATAATCAATATCTTCCCCACGAGAACTAGCCAGACCAGGGAGCCCGCGTGCCTACCAAAATCGCAAACACCAGCTATTTCGATGCCATCGAGCACAGTCCAGCACCGGAGAACTCGGCCGAGATTGGCGAGGACCAGCAACGGCTCTGCGAAATTGCCAAACGGGTTGGGCAGCTTCGATCCGAAATCATGGAGCGCATTGCCCGACGAGGACAAGACCAGGCCGGCGTGCTGCAGCAATCCCTTGAACGCGATGTTGAACTCAGCGAATTAGCACAGCGGCTGCGCCAGCTGGACCGCATGGGTCCCTACGCCTGCTTAGGCTTCATGGAAATAGCCGGGACCGGCGAGCGCCTATACATTGGCCGCAGTGGCTTGAGCGACGACCAGGGCAAGCAGCTGCTGCTTGATTGGCGAGCCCCGGCAGCAGAACCATTCTTCGCCGCCACCCATGAGAAGGACCATGGGTTGGCCATGAGACGCCGCTACCGTTGGCGCCGGCAACGCATCTGCGACTATTGGGATGAAGTGTTTGATTCCTCCCAGCTGGCTTCCCACGCCCGCCTGGATGACCACTCTTCATTTCTCGCTTCACTTGGCAGCAAGCGTTCACCAAAAATGCAGGACGTGCTCGCAACCATCCAGTCGGACCAGGACGCGATCATCCGGAGAAGCTCGCAAGGCGCGCTGGTGGTTGATGGCGGGCCGGGTACCGGCAAGACGGTGGTCGCCCTGCATCGAGCCGCCTATTTGCTGCATGCGGACCCACGGCTTCAACGCCAGGGTGGCAAGGTTTTGGTGGTAAGCCCGCACGAGGCCTATAGCTCCTATGTCGCTGACATTCTTCCGAATCTCGGCGAGGACGAGGTGCTCATTTCAACACTTTCAAGCATAGTTTCGATTGGCGATGATTTGCCCTCGGAACCGGATCACGGAGTCCACCGCATTAAATCCAGCCTGGCAATGCTGGATGCAGTCAAGAGGGCCGTGCAGGTCTTTGAAGAGTCTCCCTCCGTTGACGTTCAAATCGACTTTGGGGAAGCTCAAGCCACTCTGACAACGCAGCTGTGGCGCACTGCGGTCACCATGATTGGCGAAGCAACGCCGCACAATGAAGCACGCATCGAATTGCGTGATGCCCTCATTGATCAATTGCTCCCCCAAGCCCTCAGAGGCGAAGACACGAAACCACTGCCGCGCTCGGAGTGGGAGAGAAATCCAGCACTGAATGGGTTGCTCGATGAGCACTGGCCTGTCCTGGATCCATGCAAGCTGCTGCGGGCGCTCTATTCAACCCCGGAGCTGCTCCGCTACAGCGGCAGAGACCTTGGCAACGAAGAGATCGAAAAGCTACTGGCAAGTTCGGCTTCTGGCCGATGGACCACGTCGGATATTCCGCTGATTGACCTTGCGCGCTTTCTCATTGGCGACCCGCACAGCGAAGCGAAACGTCGTGATGAACAGTTCAGAGTGCACGCCGAGCGTACTCGATGGAAAAACGTCGTTGATGATCTGATGGACTCGGTTGACGACAGCGAGGATCTGGCATCCCAGCTCATCCACCACGATCTCCAGGAGCAGCTTCTCGCCGGAGCTCCGGAGAACAATTTGGCCTCGCTCAATTACGACGGACCCTTTTCGCATGTCATCATCGATGAAGCCCAGGACCTGACCGATGCGCAATGGGCAATGATCCAACGCCGTTGCCCATCAGGGAGCCTGACGATTGTGGGCGATAGGGCCCAGGCCGTTCACGGCTTCAACACGACATGGGAACAGCGTTTGGCCAGGATTGGCATTCGCGGCATCTCCGTATCCCGCTTGCGGGTCAACTACCGCAGCACGGCACAGATCATGGAAGCAGCCGCAGAACAGATCCAGGCACAGATGCCCGAGGCGAACGTGCCGCGATCATTGCGCACGGATGGTGCACCGGTGCGTTATGCCCGCCTGACCGAACTGGAATTAATACTCGATGATTGGCTAGGCGAAAATGCCGAGGGCACGGCGGCAGTTATCGGGGCCTCTGGCTTCCACAACTCTGGCAGGGTCCGCTTTCTTTCGCCAGAGAACGCCAAGGGCCTGGAATTCGATCTGGTGCTCGTCTGCCAGCCACGCTCCTTCGGCACCGGATTAAGCGGAGCCGTGCGCAGATACGTGGCCATGACCAGAGCGACAGCTCAACTGGTAATACTTGCCGATCAATAACCGGCAGCAGCCTTTAGTAGGCTGGCATTCATGAGTACTTCCGAGCCGCAGTGGTTGGACACCCAGAATCAGCAGCACTCGTTGGCCTCGCCAGTGGTGCTGCGCTGGGGGCAGCACCTGGTGACGGCAATCCTGCTTGCCATCGCGTTGCTGCGACAGATTTCAGCGCAAGGAAATGTCCTGCCCGCGATCCTCGTCTCGGTACTCTTCGCCACTTGGTACAGCCTCGGCTTCGTTTCCCGTGCCAAGAAAGGAGTCTTCGCCAAGCCCGCGTGGTGGTTGGCGCTGCTGCTAGGGATCTGGATTGCAAGCCTCTTCGTTTCCGCTGAATTCATGTGGTTGGCCTTCAGCCTTTGGCTTCTCCTGGGCCACCAGCTGCCATTTCTTCCCTCAATATTGTGGTCAGTGGTCGTCTACGCCTTTACTTTGCTCGCTCCTTACCTGCACAATGCCGAGCTCAGCATTGCCGCCATTGCCGGCCCCTTGGTTGGCGGGCTATTCGCCTGGGGCATCTCCCGCGGATACCTGCAGATGGAACGCGATGCCGAAGTGCGCACATCCTTGGTGAATTCCCTGGTGCGAGCCCAGCAGGAAATGGCAGACCTGCAAGGAGAATTGGCCCGTTCCCAGCATGAGGCTGGCATTGCCACCGAACGCACCCGTCTGGCCCGCGAAATCCACGACACCGTGGCCCAGCAGCTCTCCTCCATCGGATTGCATGCCAAGGCGGCAGAAGCCTCCAAAGACCCAGAGTCTGCCTCGGCGGCCCTGAGCCGCATCGATGAGCTTTCCGGGCAGGCGCTGACCGATTTGCGTCGCATCATCGCCGCCCTGGCTCCGGCAGAACTCGATTCCCAGGCGCTCGCCGGAGCCTTGGGCCGCGTCTTGGAGAATTTCAAGGCCGATTCGAAGTTGGAGACCCGATTGGATATCGAACCGGGGCTGCCCACTTTGGATCCGAATGTGCAGATCGCGCTGCTGCGCACCACCCAATCCGCCCTGTCCAACGTGCTGCGCCATGCCCAGGCCTCCACGGTGGCGCTCAGCCTGGGGTCCAGCGGCGACGAGGTACGTTTGGATATTGTCGATGACGGCATCGGCTTCGTTCCCAATACTGGTCGCGTGCAAACCAGTACGCACACCGGAGGCTTCGGCCTGACCGCAATGAACCAGCGCCTGCGCGAACTCGGCGGCGGTTTGGATGTCGAGAGCTCACCCGGTGAAGGCACCGCCCTGTGCGCCCACCTTCCGCTTCGCTTAGCAAAGGACAACTCATGATCCGGATCCTGCTGGTCGACGACCACCCCATCGTGCGGACCGGCCTGCGCGCGCTGTTCGAGAACTACGACGACATCGTTGTCATTGGCGAGGTTTCCAGCGGCGAGGAAGCGGTGGAATTCGTCAAGGCCAACACCGTCGATGTGGTGCTCTGCGACTTGCGCTTGGGTGCCGGGATGAACGGTGCACAAACCACCGCGGCGATCCGCCAACTGGCCAAACCGCCTTATGTGCTGATCCTGACCACCTTCGACAAGGACTCAGAGCTGCTCGCTTGCATCGAAGCTGGAGCTGCCGGCTACCTGCTCAAGGATGTCAGTGCCCAGACCATCGTCGAGTCCATCCGCCAAGCCTCCGCCGGGCACATGGTCCTGGCCCCGGAGATGACCCAGCGCGTTGTCGAGGGCATGCGCCGTCCCAAAATCGAGCTCACCAAGCGCGAAAAGGACGTATTGGCCCAACTGTCTACCGGTGCCGGCAACAAGCAGATCGCCAAGGCCCTGTTCGTCTCGGAGGCGACGGTCAAAACCCACCTGGTCCACATTTTCGACAAGCTCCAAGCAACCACGCGTACCGACGCGATCAACAAGGCCAAAGACCACGGACTGCTGTAGCTGATCAACAGAATCCCGGTGACACGCCGGGGTGCATCTCAACCTTTCGGTTGAAGTTTTATTCACCCCTTTCCACGATGGCCTGACCTGCGAAATCTCGTTAACTGGAACTATGAAAGTTCCAGTTATCCCCCGGATCGGCGATTCGCTGACCAACCGCCGCGGAGCCCGCATTTGGGCCGCCGGCATCTTTGCAGTAGTTCTCGTTCTCTTTGGTGCGCTGAGCAGCATCCAAGCCCCAACCCGTGCGGCCAGCTCCCTGGTCGAAGGCTCCGAATCGGCACAGGTCGCCGAAATCCTGGATGCCAACACCAGCGATTCCCAGAGCTCGGCTTTGCTGGTGGCCAACCGCACCGATGGCCATGCGTTGAGCAATGCCGACACCGCTGCCCTTGATGAGCAGACCGCGGCGCTAGCCCACGACGCGGAGGTGTCCGCCGGCCGCACCATGGCCAGCGAAGACCAGCAGGCAGCCATGGTTCCGCTCACCTGGGATACGGTCTCCGATACGGCCGACCGCCAGAAGCTGGATGAGGTCCGCAACTGGATCCAGGCCCATCCCATTCAGAGGCTGGCCGTGCAGGTCACTGGTTCTACCGCCTTCGCAGTAGATATCACCAATGCCTTCGCCGGGGCGGACTTCACCCTGATGGCCGTCACGGTGGGCATCGTGGCAGTCTTGCTGATCCTCACCTACCGTTCGCCGGTACTCTGGCTGATCCCGCTGGTCGTTGTTGCCCTCGCCGATCGCAGCGCCTCCCTGGTGGCGAACCTGCTGGGCAACGCCTTCAATCTGCACTTCGACTCCGGCGTGCTCAGCGTGCTGGTCTTCGGCGCCGGTACCAACTACGCCTTGCTGCTGATCTTCCGTTACCGCGATGAACTGCAGAAGAATGCTGATCACCGCCAGGCGCTGTCCAAGGCGTGGGCGGCCAGCTTCGAAGCGATTCTGACCTCCAACCTCACCGTAGTGCTGGCCCTGCTGACCTTGGGACTGGCCGTCATGGAAGATACCCGCGGGCTGGGCATCGTCTGCGCCGCTGGCTTGCTGATCGCTGCGTTCTTCGTGCTCTTTGCGCTGCCACCGATCCTGGCCTTTGCCGGGCGCAAGGCGTTCTGGCCGCTGGTCCCCCGTCCGGGACAGGAAAGCAAGAAAGAAAACTTCTTCGGACGTGCTGCTCGTGCTGTGATGACCCGTCCGGGCCTGAACTTGGCAGCATTGGCGGTCTTGCTCATGGTGCTGGCTGGAGCGTTGACCGGTACGCGTATCGGCCTGGACCAGACCCAGCAGTTCCGTACCGCCACCGAGTCTTCCAGTGCCATGCAGACCCTGGCTGAGCACTTCCCCGCAGGTGAAACCCAGCCGATCACCGTGTTGGCGCAGGGAACCGATGTCCAGGTCCTGCGAGATGAATTCTCCGGAGTCGAAAACGTCAAGCGTGTTGGCGAATCCTTCCAGCTCGGCACCACGCCATGGCAGCAGTTCTCTGTCATCTCGGCTGTCGATCCCAGCTCGGCCATGGCACAGGACCTGGTAGCGGACCTGCGCGGTGCTGCGGCAACCGGCAGCACCGGGCAGGTGCTCATTGGCGGGCAGAGCGCCGAACAGCTTGATTCGCACCAGATGCACCTGCGCGACCTGTTCGTGATTGCCCCGCTGATCATGGTCATCTGCTTCGTGATGCTCGGCTGGCTGACCCGTTCCTGGCGAACCGCACTTGCCTTGGGTCTGGTGAATTTGCTCAGCGCGGCCGCCGCCGTCGGCTTGGGTTCCCTGGTTTCCTCGGTGGTCTTCGAGGCCAACGCCTTGGATGTCCAGGTGCCGCTGCTGGCCTTCGTCTTCTTGGTCGCCTTGGGCGTGGACTACACCATCTTCTTGACCCAGCGAGTTCGCCAAGACTCGCAGGTGCTGGCGCTGGGCGACGCAGTGGTACTGGCCGCAAGCCGCACCGGTTCGGTGATCACCAGTGCCGGGCTCGTGCTGGCAGGTGTCTTCGCGGCACTGGCAACACTGCCGCTCACGGTATTAGGCCAGCTCGGCCTGATCGTCGGACTCGGCGTCCTGCTGGACACCTTCGTCGTTCGCACCCTGCTGCTCCCGGCGCTGTTCGCAGTCCTGGACTCAGGCAAGCATCCACTCTTCGGCACAACTTCCTCCGCTGCAGAAGCAACTGCAGAACCAACCGTTCAGAAAGAAAACAAAATCAATGCGTAAGCTCGTGAATTTCTCCTTCGCCTACATGGTCCTCGGTGTAGCTTCCGGTCTTTTCTACCGTGAATTCACCAAGATGAACGGCTTCGCTGAAGGCCAGTGGACCCAGCTCTCCGTAGTCCACACCCACCTGCTGGTGCTGGGCTTCATCATCTTGCTGCTGGTGCTCCTTCTGGAAAAGGCCTTCGGCCTGAGCCAGCACCGCAAGCTCTTCGCGTGGTTCATGGGCACCTACAACGCGGGCGTGATCCTAACCGCGGGCATGCAGCTCACCCACGGCATCATGACCGTACTAGGCGTTGAGTCATCCAAGATGATCTCGGGCATCGCGGGTCTTGGCCACATGTCGATCACCGCAGGCATGATCTTGCTGTTCATCATGCTGCGCCGCAGTGTCGGCGCCCAGAAGCCAACCCAAAAGGTTGAGCTGGCCGGCTAGCCCATCGCGCGTAGAACGTATAGAGGCGGCCCAGAGCGTAATGCGCTGGGCCATCTCTACAACTATTCGCAGATGCCTCGTTACCCGTGCGATCCACGGTATCCATTCATTGCAACGCTACGATATTTTATTTCTACGACCCCGTTGAGGAATTAGGAAGCAGGACTTCGACACCATCAAGTTGAGTTCCATCGAGACACCGTAAGAAATCATCTTCTGTCATGACTTCTATCGATTGCCCTCTATCTTGAAGTTCGAACGCCTTGCGAGCTTTTCCTGTCAGTTCGGATCCAGGACGGAGAACTGTCGGATCAATATCGCCGATGACTAAAACGTTGGTTCGTTTAGTTGTGTTTGCTTCGGGAATCGCACCAAGACGGGCGCATTCTTGCCTGGCTACTTCACGCGGCATCGATTTCAGTCCCCCAGTAAAGACCACGACACGTCCGTATAGATATCCGTCCGGATCCGCTTCGGTATTAATCTCGACATCGGTCAATGGCTTAGATGTTGATTTGGCACGAGCTTGCCCTCCCCGGTAAATCCCGGGAGCCATGTACCCTAGTCGGACGCCAACAGTGTCGGCTAATTCTTGAAGGTCAGCGGCCGCATGCTGCTCTGAAAGCCTGTCGATAATATTTACCACTGCTCTGGCATCAGCCAACGCGTCGTGATGATTCTTCATCGACAATCCCAGCGCTTCGACGACGTAAGGAAGCCGATATGAAGGAAGTTGCAAGGCCCTTCGGGCAGTCACCAATGTGCACAAGAAGTTGAATTCCGGGCATTCAATGGTGTCAGCTGCACAGGCATAACGGATAACGCCCGTATCGAATGCAGCATTGTGCGAGACGAGAATATCGCCTCTAACAAAATCTACGATGCGTGGTAGAACTTCGTTCCAGCGAGGCGCGTCTTGAACCATGTCAGAGGTGATTCCGTGGATTGAGACATTCCACGGGTCGAAGTGATCGGCACCTTTTGGTGGCTTAATTAACCAATGACGTTCCTCCACGGTCCGTCCATCGCGGACGCGTACAAGTCCCACTGAACATGGTGACCCTCGAAAGGAATTCGCAGTTTCGAAATCAATGGCAGTGAAGTTCAACATCGAATGCTCCATACACTCAAATAATCTTTGCTCCGTTAAGGCCATTCTGCATCAAGCGAGAGACAAAATGAGCATATTTAGTTGAAAATTAAATTTCTGCCCAAGATGGCATGTCCCTCCAGATCCGTGATGAAGCCCAGCTTATCCACTGATCGATAGAGTTCCTGAATGCACTTCTGATAACACTAATGGGCGGTGTCCCTCGGCAAATTTGCCGAGGGACACCGCCCATTCAGTGCTAGAGCCCGGGGTGAAACTTACAGGCTCTCAACCAATTTTTTTGCCGAAGAGAATTCCATCATCGCTTCGCGCTCTACGACCTTGACGCGGTCGCGAGTGATCTCGCCGAAGCGAGTCGAAACGGTGCCGGCTGTGGCGCCCAGTTCCTTCTCGTGCGCGTCCAAGTTCTTCCAGCCATCCCAGTTGGAGAAGTTCACGCCGCGGCTTTCGAGCAGTTCCGAGATCTTCTGGGAAGAATCCGGCTGCGCCAGCTTAGTGAGGTCTTCAAGCAAGTGGGTAATGGTCTCCAGGGCGTCGCCCTTAGTGTGGCCAATCAGCCCAATCGGGCCACGCTTGATCCAGCCAGTGGCATACAGGCCGGGAACGTGAGCGCCGGACGCGTTCAGCACGCGGCCTTCCACGTTGGGCAAAACGCCCTTGGCCCCGTCGTATTCAATGTCGTCGACTGCCGAACCGAAGTAGCCGACGGCACGGTAGATGGCCTGCAGCGGGTACTCGACGAATTCGCCGGTGCCGCGTGCGCCGCCATTTCCGTCGAGCTCGTTGCGCTCCACCTTCAAGCCGGTGACCTTGCCATCTTCGCCCAATACCTCGACTGGCGACTGCAGGAAGTGCAGGTGCAGGCGGCGCGAGGCGCTTGGAGCTTCTTCGCGCTCTTCCTGCTCGATCAGCCAGTTGGTCAGGGTGGAGACCATGGTCTTGGTCTGGTTATTGGTCTTCATGGCTTCATCCGAAGCCTTGTCGAACTCGAAGTCCTCTGGATACAGGACGATGTCAACGTCCTTGGAGTGCGAGAGTTCGCGCAGTTCCAGCGGGGTGAACTTCACCTGGGCCGGGCCACGGCGGCCGAAGACATGCACGTCGGTGACGGCCGAGTCATTCAGCTGCTCGTAGATGTGCTCAGGGATTTCGGTTTCCAGCAGCTGGTCAGCATGCTTGGAAAGGATGCGGGCCACGTCCAGGGCAACGTTGCCGTTGCCGATGACAGCAACTTCCTTGGCGGACAGGTCCCAATTCTTGTCAACATCTGGGTGTGCGTCATACCAGGACACGAAGTCGGCGCCGCCGAAGGACCCTTCAAGATCGACACCTGGGATGTTCAGGTCAGCGTCCTTCTGGGCGCCGGTGGAGATGATCACTGCGTCGTAACGGGTATGCAGGTCTTCCAGCGAGATGTCGCGGCCCAAGCCGACGTTGCCGTAGAAGTCGATCCAGTCGTTGTCCAGCACCTTGTGCAGGGCGTTGATGATGCCCTTGATACGCGGGTGATCCGGGGAAACTCCGTAACGGATCAGACCGAATGGCGTAGGAAGCTCGTCAAAGAGATCAACGTGCAGCTTCAGTTCTCCCGATGCGACCGGCTGGCTCTTGTTGAGCAGGTCAGCGGCGTAGATGCCGGCCGGACCGGCACCAACGATGGCAACACGCAGCGCCCGGGAATGGAGGTGCTCAGGGACGATAATTTCACTCATCAAACAACTTCTCTTTCTTAGTCAACGAATGAGGCCGGCGCGGTGGCATCGGCATTCTCTAGCGGCAGGAGGTCTACCAGTTGGTCGGAGGCTTCCGGGGCTAGCCGAACGACGTCACCAATAACGATAACGGCCGGATTCGCCACTGCGGCCTTGCGGGCGCGCTTTACTATCCCTTCTAGCGTACCGATAGTTGTGCGCTGCGTCTGTGAGTAACCTCGCTCAACTATCGCAATCGGTGTACTTGACGGTAAACCACGGGTAAGCAATGTCTCAACAATTTGTGGCAAATTCGATACTCCCATCAGCACCGCAAGGGTGTGATCGGAGCGGATCGGCACGTCCGCGAGTTCGCTGTGTCCACTGACTACGGTAAAACCGGCCGCAATTCCCCGGTGCGTGACGGGAATGCCAGCGGCCATGGGCACGGAGACTGCACTGGTAATGCCGGGAATCACACGCGTAGGGATCCCGTATTTCGCGGCGTGGAGCAGTTCTTCGCCGCCGCGTCCAAGTACAAACGGGTCGCCACCTTTGAGGCGAACTACCCGCTTACCTTCTGAAGCGTACTTGACCAGTAATTCATTGGTTTCATCCTGGGTTTTGACGTGGCAGCCTGGTGACTTGCCCACATCGATGACAACCACATCATCGGAAAGTTCTGCCAGCAACGCGGTAGGTCCCAGCTTGTCGGCCAAAACCACTTCCGCGGCAAGCAGGGCCTTATAGCCGGCGATGGTAATCAGCTCGGGATCCCCCGGTCCACCGCCAATCAGGGTGATATGCCCTTTAGCCATTGTTTTCTCCCGTTCGGGTCATTCCTCGATCGCGCAACAGCTTGCGTTCAATCGGAGCGAAAAATACCAATTCGATCAGCACACCCACCAGCAGGATGGTCAAGATCACCAGCATGACCAATGGCAGGTCTGCCAGATCGCGGCCCCGTTGCAGCAGTGAACCGACGCCTAGGGCCAGCGAACCGCCCACGGCAATCAATTCGGCAGCCATCAACGAACGCCAAGCGAAAGCCCAGCCCTGACGCAGTCCGGCTACATACCCTGGCATGGCAGCTGGCAGCTCAACGTGCAGCACATGCTCCCATTTGGAGGCACCGAGCACCTTGGACAAGGACTTGTACTGCGCTGGAATCATGTCGATCCCGGCGAGCAGGCCATTGATGATGGATGGAATCGCGCCGAGCAGCAGAACCGTGTAGATGGTCGCATCGCTCAGGCCAAAAAGAATGATGGCTGCGGGAACCCACGCAATAGAGGGCAATACCTGCATGGCCGATACCAGTGGCCCCACCCCCTTGCGCAACAGCGGCTGATGCGCCAGCAGCAACGCCAGCGGGGTGGAAATAATCACGGCAATCGCAAATCCGCTCACGGCGCGGAACAACGAATTGCCCACGGCCGCAACCAATGATCCATCTGCCAGCAGTTGCGGAAGCTTAGCCGCGACAGCCAGTGGACCGGGAAAAAGGTCTTCGCGCAGTGGGCTTGCCCAGGAAATAATTTGCCACAGGCTCAGAAGCACAACCACAGTGAGCAAGGGGGCAACCCATGAATCGAGCTGGTTGTTCGGGCGTAGCTTGATAACGCGCACGGGTTTGAACCTAGTTCGAGATTCTGTCAGTGAGCTCATGTTTCCGCTGCTCCTTTCTGAGAATCGTGGTTAGTTCATCGGCCAATGCGGCGGCCTCGGCCGGGTTATTGCGGAGTTCGCCGGTGATCCGGCGAGTCTCCAGGATGCGCCCGGGGTGCGAAGAAAGCACCAGAATGCGGCCGGAGAGGCGAATCGCCTCACGCACATTGTGGGTGACGAAGATGATGGTCTTGCCCGTTTGCCTCCACAAGGCCCGCAACTGCTCATGGAGCATGTCACGCGTGATGGCGTCCAGGGCGGCAAATGGCTCATCCATCAACAGAACCTGGCGGTCCTGAGCCAAAGCCCTGGCCAAAGCGACGCGTTGGCGCATGCCGCCAGAAAGTTCATGCGGCTTCTTGCCGCTTGCATGCCCCAGCTGAACGAGGTTGAGCAGTTTCTCCACGCGTTGCTGGCGTTCCGGAGCTGGCTTCCCCGCGAGCTTGAGCGCCAGGTCAACGTTCTCGCTGGCAGTCAGCCACGGCAGGAGGTTGGCATCCTGGAACATGAATGCCGCGCCGTCTTCAGGTACTTCAAGCCAGCCGGAGCTTGGCGCCAGTAGCCCAGCGATCATGTTGAGCAAGGACGACTTGCCGCAGCCTGAGGCCCCCAAGACAGCGATAAACTCTCCGTCTTCAATTTCTGCACTGAGGCGATCTATGACCAAGCCAGTGCCTGGATAGCTCAGGGAAACTTCATTCAGCCGTACTCCCATTACTTCTCCTGCTGTTCAAGAAAACGCGTATCCACGAGTCCGTCTGCGTTACCGCCAGACCCCACTCCTACGGCTAATGCGTGGTCCACGAGTGACTGGTAGGTTTCAGGCAGGGGGTCCTCGCTGAAGTGCACCTGCTTCAAGGCTTCAGCGATCACTGATTCGTCAAAGGAACTTCCGTTGGCTTCGACCAAAGCTTTCTGCACTGCCGCCAACTTCTGTTTTTCGTCCGCATGATTGAGCCAATCGATGGCTTGGGTATTTGCATCGACCAGCTTCTGCACGGTTTGCGGATGGCTAGCCATGAATTCCTTGGAGACCACCAGAACCGTTGTCGGGAACTTGCCGTCGGGCCAGAGCTCGGCTTCATTCACCAAGCGGTGTCCCCCGTTCTTCTCGACTAGCAATGAAGCGTAGGGCTCCGGGAGCCAAGCACCGTCAATTTCACCGCGGCCGAAAAGCTGTGCGACGGTTCCATTGGAGCTCGGGGTCACTGTGGCGTCCTGTTTCAAGCCCAGGCCCTTCAGGTAGCTGCGCAAGGCAACATCCTGGGTTCCGCCGAATTGCGGGCTGGCCAGATTGCTGCCGGCCAGTTCCTCGGGCTTAGTGATCTTCTTGTCGACAACCAGGCTGGCTCCGCCGTAGGCGACGCCGGACACCACGTTCAACGACTCGCCATCGCTGGACAGGTAGCTGTTCAACGCCGGGTTTGGCCCCAGATATGCGGCGTCGATGGCCCCCGAGTTCAAGGCTTCTACAGCTGCCGGTCCCGCGTTGAATATCTGGCTTTGGACACTGGTACCGTCTTCTTCAAGGTGATCTTGGAGAAGACCTTCGGACTGGGCGATCAAGGCCGGAGCATGGGTGAGGTTGGCGAAATAGCCAATCTTCAGCTCATCTGCCGGGCCGTGATGTGCCGCCTGCGCTGGTACTTCATTTGGTCCCGGAAGAAACGTCGTCGCCACAGCAACTGCGCTCAATGCTCCGACCGCCGCCAGCCCGAGGAAGCGTCCTCGGAAGCCGGTCTTCTGCCCATGAGCCGTCAGCCGGACCCGCCCTTGGTTTCCTGTTGGCTGGCCAACATCAGGCTGCTTCATTATTTTCCTCGATGATCCCCGCCGCAAGGGTGCGCCCCGTAGCTGGATCGATTAGCAGGAAGCTTCCGCCAGTGCGCGAGGTGGCGTACTGCTCGATGGCCAACGCTGCCTGGCTGCGCAAGGTGATCCGGCCCAGGTCGTTGAGCTCCAAGGAGTGGGCGGGCTGCTGCGAATAGTCGGCCACGTTGATGACGTAGTCGATGGTTGACAGCTTGGCTGCGGCGACCTTGGTACCGTGCTTGATCAACAGCCGTTGGCCGCTAGTGAGCTTCACTGGATCCAATACGCAGATGTTCGCCTGGAACTCCCTGTGCGCGGTTGGCAGTTCGCCGGCGACGATGGTGTCGCCGCGGGCAATATCCAAGTCGGTCTCCAGCTCGACAACGATGGCTTCGCCGGCCTGGGCGCGGTGCGCGGTACCAGCAGGGGTGCTGATGGCCTTGATCCGGCTGCTCACCGGCTGGCCGTTGGAGAGCACCTGCACGGACTCCCCCACGGCCAAGCTGCCGTCAACCAGGGTTCCGGCATATCCGCGGTAGTCGCGGTACGCGTCCGGGTCCAGGCCTGGAGCCAAGGCGCCCTGCGGGCGGATCACGTACTGGACATCCAGACGGGCAGTGCCCCCGCCGAGCCGTGGCTCGATGTCCTCGAGCAGCCCGAGCAAGGTCGGGCCGGCATACCAGTGCGCGGAAGCCGAAGGATCGACGATGTTATCTCCCTGAAGCGCGGAGACCGGGATGACGGTGGTTGACTTCAGGCCGAGTTCTCCGGCGAGCGCGAGTACTTCGGCCTCGATCTGGCTGAAGGCCGCTTCGTCCCAGTCGATCAGGTCCATCTTGTTCACGGCGATGACCAGTTGCGGAACCCGCAGCAAGGCGAGCACGCCAAGGTGGCGCCGGGTCTGCTCCAGCACGCCGTGCCTCGCGTCAACCAGCACGATCGCCGCGTCTGCGGTCGACGCGCCGGTGACGGTGTTGCGGGTGTACTGCACGTGTCCGGGGCAATCGGCCAAGATGAAGGACCGCTTGTCGGTGGAGAAGTAGCGGTAGGCCACGTCGATGGTGATGCCCTGCTCGCGTTCGGCGCGCAGCCCGTCGGTGACCAGCGCGAGGTCCAGGGTTCCGGCGCTGCCGCCGAAGCCGCGTTCGGCGCTGGTACGGGCCAGGTCATCGAGCGAGTCGGCGAGGATGGCCTTGGCGTCATGGAGCAGGCGGCCCACGAGAGTGGACTTGCCGTCGTCGACCGAACCGGCGGTAGCGATGCGCAATAGTGTGGTGGTCATCTTAGAAGTACCCTTCGGTCTTGCGGTCTTCCATTCCCGCGGCGGAAATACGGTCGTCGGCGCGGGTGGCTCCGCGTTCGGTGATGGTGGCGACGGCCAATTCATCGAGCACCTTCGCCACGGTGTCGGCGGCGGAGAGCACCGCCCCGGTGCAGCTGGCGTCGCCCACGGTGCGGTAGCGCACCTGCTTGACGACGACCGGCTCATCGGCGTTGGGCTGGCTGACGCTGGTCAGTGCCCGCCACATGCCGTCGCGTTCGAAGACCTGGCGGCAGTGCGCGAAGTAGATCGGCGGCAGCTCGATGTTCTCGCGCTGGATGTAGGCCCAGATATCGCGTTCGGTCCAGTTGGAGATCGGGAAGGCGCGCACATGCCAATCCGGCTCGTGCCGCCCGTTGTACAGGCTCCAGATTTCCGGGCGCTGGTTGCGCGGATCCCAGACGCCGAACTCGTCGCGCAGGGACAGGATGCGCTCCTTGGCGCGGGCCTTGTCCTCATCGCGGCGCGCCCCGCCGAAGACCACGTCGAAGCCGTTGGATTCGATGGTGTCCAGCAGGACCCGGGTCTGCAGGCGGTTGCGGGTGCCGTCGGGCAGCTCGGCCAGCTCTCCGCGGTCGATGTACTCCTGCACGGAGCCGACGACGAGGTTCAGCCCGTACTTTTCCACGACCGCGTCGCGGAAGTTGAGCACCTCGGCGAAGTTGTGGCCGGTATCGATGTGCACGACGGGGATGGGCACGCGGCCCGGGGAGACGGCCTTGGCCAGCAGGTGCAGGACGACTACGGAGTCCTTGCCGCCGGAGAACAGCAGTCCGGGCTTGTCGAATTCGGCGAGCACTTCGCGGATGATGTGGATCGATTCGGCTTCCAAGGCGTCCAGGACGCTGCGCTGGGTGCCTGCGGGCGCGTTAGCGGTGATGGTCATGATTCGCTCCTTAGACGTGGATTCCGCATTCGGTTTTATTCAGCCCGGCCCAGCGGCCAGCCCGCGGGTCCTCGCCCTCGGCTACCGGCCGGGTGCAAGGCTGGCATCCGATGGACGGGTAGCCGTTGGACAGCAGCAGGTTCACGGGTACTTGGTGCCCGGTGGCGTAGTCGATCAGCTGATCGAAGCTCCAGGGGGCCACGGGATTGAATTTGACCAGTCCGTGCTTCTCGTCGAAAGCGACCAGGGGCGTGTTGATGCGGGTCTCAGCTTCGTCACGGCGTACCCCGGTGAACCACGCGCTGTATCCGGACAGGGATCTGGCCAGCGGGTCCATCTTGCGCAGCTGGCAGCAGGCGGCCGGATCCCGGGAGAACAGGTCCTTGCCGAACTTCTGATCCTGTTCGGCCACGGTCAAGGCAGGCAGCACGTCGACGATGTTCACGTCCAGCGTGCGGGCCACCTCGTCGCGGGTTCCATGGGTTTCGGCAAAGTGGTATCCGGTTTCCAGGAACAGCACATCGACCTTGGGCAGCTGCGCGCAGACCAGGTGCGGCAGCACGGCATCGGCCATCGAGCAGGCCACCGCTACCTCCTCGGCTTCGAGGTGCTCAGCAGCGAAAGCGACGACCTGGTCCGCTGTGGCATCCCAGCCCAGCTCGGCGGCGCCCAGCTTGGCGATGCGCCGCAGTTCAGCCTCGCTGCGGGTACGTACTGGGGTCGGCTTGCTCATTTCAGCTCATCCTCTTCAGCTCGGTGGGCCCAGGCAGCGAAGGATTCCCCTTCGGCAGCCGAGGCCGAGTAGTTCTTCACTACCCGCTCCACGTATTCGGGCAATTCATCAGCCGCGACCTTGAGCCCGCGCACCGTGCGCCCCAGGGCGGCTTCGCCATTTTCGAAACCGGCCAGGGTGCCACCGAGGTGAACCTGGAATCCGGAGACCTGTTCACCCTGGTCGTTGGTAATCAGCTGCCCCTTGAATCCGAGGTCCGCGGTTTGGATGCGGGCGCAGGAGTTCGGGCAGCCGTTGACGTGCAGAGACAGCTGGCGAGGCAGCTTGCCCTCGTGGTCGGCCAGGCGATCCTCGATTTTTGCTACCGCGTCAATCATGGTGTCTTTGGTGTCCACAATGGCCAGCTTGCAGAATTCGATACCGGTGCAGGCAATGGCCGAACGCTTGAACAAGCTGGGGAATGCCTCCAGGCCCAGGGCGCGAGCCGAAGCGACGAAGTCCTGCACCTGCTCTTCGGCGATGTCCAGGGCGATGATCTTCTGGTGCGGGGTGGTGCGCAGCCGGGTGGATCCATGGGCTTCGGCCAAATCGGCAAGGCCGGTCAGCGCAGTACCGGATACGCGGCCAGCCGGAGCGGTCAACCCGATATAGAACTTGCCGTCCTTCTGCTCGTTGACCCCGCTGTGGTCTCCTGCTTCGGTGGGCTGCTCCGGCAACGGGCCGTCGGGCAGCTCATAGCCCAGGTACTCATCTTGCAGCACCTGGCGCATTTTTTCCGTGCCCCATTCGGCCAGCAGGAACTTCAGGCGTGCGCGGTTGCGCAAGCGGCGGTATCCGTAGTCCCGAAAGATGGAAACAACGCCCTCCCAGACATCCGGTGCCTGCTCTTCGGTCACGAAGGCGCCGAGGCGTTCGCCCAGGCGGGGGTTTGCCGACAGCCCGCCGCCGACCCACAGGTCGTATCCGGGGCCGAGTTCCGGGTGGACGGTGCCGATCAAGGCGATGTCGTTGATTTCGTGGACGACATCCTGGCTTGGGTGGCCGGTGATGGCGGTCTTGAACTTGCGCGGGAGGTTCGCGAATTCCGGCTTGCCGATGTAGCGGCGGGAAATTTCGGCGATCACCGGGCTGGGATCGATGATCTCGTCCTTGCTGATGCCTGCCACCGGAGAGCCGAGGATGACACGGGGCACGTCGCCGCAGGCCTCGGTGGTGTGCAGGCCGACGGCTTCCAGCCGCTGCCAGATCTCCGGGACATCGACGACGTCGATCCAGTGCAGCTGGACGTTCTGGCGATCTGTCAGGTCGGCGGTGTCGCGGGCGAAGTCGGTGGAGATCTGGCCGATGACGCGCAGCTGCTCGGTGGTCAGGGCGCCGCCGTCGATGCGCACGCGCAGCATGAAGTAGCGGTCTTCAAGTTCTTCTGGGCTCAGCGTCGCCGTCTTGCCGCCGGGGATCCCCTGGGCACGCTGGGTGTAGAGGCCCCACCAGCGGAAGCGGCCGTGCAGATCCTCGGGTTCAATGGAATCGAAGCCCTGCTTCGAGTAGATTTCCTCGATGCGCTGGCGCACGTTCAGGCCGTTGTCGGCGGCCTTCATCTCTTCGTTGGCATTCAACGGGACAGGGCCGTCGATTTTCCATTGGCCGTTGGGTTTTGCCGCTCTTGTGGAGCGAACTGGTGTGGTTGTCTGCGTCATGTCCACCAGCGTAGGAACTGCCCCCAGGGGGTCGGCAACCTGCCGGTGTCACATGGCTACGCGTTGCCTAACGAGTTAGGACTTCGTCATCTGGAGACATGAAAAGCTCCTCTTCGAGCGCCTTTTGCAGTCGCACAAGGAAACATTGAGCAATCATTACGTCAGGAAGCAGGGGGCTTGTCACCACGCCTGCCCCCGTGCTAGCCAGCTTCTGCTGGAAGAATCCGTCGGCGAGCAGCGAGCTGAGCACGAGCACTGGACGCGCGGCAGCATTTCCCACGACGTCAGCGATCCGCGGCTGGGCCCCTGCGCAGTAGCCCACCTGCACTTCGCGCTCCAATAGGACAGCGAGCTGCTCGGCGAGATTCTTGACCTGGTTTTGGCCGACTTCCAATCTCGTGCCCGCCGCCGCCAAGACAACGAGCGGGTCGTTGGCCAGGTGCCCTGCGGCGCGTTGCGCCAGGACTTGGGCCAGCTCCGGCAGCGGACCCAATGGCAGGGCGGCGGAGGTTCCCGCGCGCGAGGCGACCGCCTGCGCGATGTCGTGCGTCGTATGAACGCCGTCGGAGACCAGCAGCGGCAAGACCACTGCCGGCTCGCCTTCAGGCAAACCGGCGATAACCGTTTCAAGCCGGGGCTCTTGGACATCCACATAGGCTTCGTGCCAGACAAGCTGCACCGGGAATCGCTCTTCGCTCCGCCGTTCCAGGTCGGCACGCAGATCATGGATTAGTTGCTGCCCGTTGGCGTTGTCCGTGCCGTGGGATGTTGCGACAACATGTATCTTCTGCTGGGTCGCTTGACTCATGAATTGATCCTCACCGATGTTGTTGGGCGCCTATTTGGCGCTGCGCACTAGCTTGTGGTTGGCGGCCTGCGCCTGCGGGCGGATGACAATTTCATCCAGATTCACGTGGGCCGGGGCGCTGACCGCATAGCGGATGACTTCGGCAACGTCTTCACCGGTCAAGGGATTCTCCACACCGGCGTAGACGTTGTCGGCGGCGCTCTGGCTTCCCAGGCGACGGAGCGCGAACTCTTCTGTCTGCACCAGGCCGGGCAGGATCTCGATTACCCGCAGCCCGTTCTCGACTTCTTCAAGACGAAGCGCCTGGGTCATGGCACGTTCAGCGGCCTTTGCCGCGTTGTAGCCGCTGCCGCCTTCGTAGCTGGCCAGTGCGGCGGTGGAGGTAACGTTCAAGACGGTGCCTCGCGCCTCGCGAAGCTGGGGCAGCAGTGCACGGGTCAAGCGCATGGTTCCCATGACATTGGCTTGCCACATGAAGTCCCAGTTTTCATCGACCGCGTCGGCCCAGGTTTCGGTTCCACGCGCACCGCCGGCGCAATTGACCAGCGTATCTGCGCCGCCTTGCGCGGTGACCGTTTCTACCAGTGCGTCGACATCTGCCTGCACGCTGACATCTGCTGGCACCGCGATCGCACCGCATTCAGCGGCGAGCTTTTCCAAGCGGTCGGCCCGGCGGGCTACTGCGAAGACGGTCCATCCTTGTGCGCGCAACGCATGGACTGTTGCCTGGCCGATTCCGCTGGAAGCTCCGGTAACAACGGCCGAACGGGAAGAAGTCTTATCTGTAATTGTCATACGTCAACTGTAGAACCAGATCATTACCAGTTGGTAAGGCATGAATTTCTCTTACATTTCATGCGGCAAGATTTTCTTCCGGGCCAGGGCCTGGAATCCAGGGCGGCGAGCGTCGGCGGTGCCGCCAGGGCCATGGCCGATGCTGTCCCGCCTGCGCCTACTGCGCGGCGGCAACGTGCAGCTGGCGCGGCTGCCGGAGGAATGCAATCGGAGGGAATATCTTGCGTAAGCGGAGCCATGCAGGAATGCGCCAACGCCAGACGGCGCTGCTATGCCCGGGTGCACCGTGCCGCTGGTGCGGGCGACAAGGCGATTCGGCGTTCGCGGCAGGACGGCTGAGCCAAGGGCCGCCGGTCCGGCACAGGCTTTTGATCCAGCTGGTCCCGGCTGGACAGCGGCGTGGTGCAAGCCATGGGCAACAATGACTGTGCGCCGGGCAAAACATGGAAGAATAGACGTATGGCAGAAGAAAACTTGGGCACAGACACGCCCGCAACGGTTTCCGTTCCTGACAAGCCCGCTTTGGAAGGCTTGGAAGAACGTCTTTCGTCCCGGTGGCGCACCGAGGGCACCTATCACTTCAATGAGGACACGACTCGCGAAGCCGTGTACTCCATCGACACTCCCCCGCCAACCGCTTCGGGTTCGCTGCACGTAGGACACATGTTCTCGTACACGCAGACCGACGTGTTGGCTCGCTACCAGCGCATGATCGGCAAGAACGTGTTCTACCCACTTGGTTGGGATGACAACGGCTTGCCTACCGAGCGCCGCGTGCAGAACTACTTCGGCGTCCGTTGCGACCCGACCAAGCCGTACATCGAGGGCTACCGTCCACCGGAAAAGCCTGCGAAGAACCAGCGCGACTGGGATGTCATCAGCCGCAAGAACTTCATCGAGATCTGTGAAGAGCTGGCGGTCGAAGACGAAAAGGTCTTCGAGCAGCTGTTCACCACCCTGGGCCTTTCGGTGGACTGGCGCATGACCTACCGCACGATCGACGACAATTCGCGTGCAACTTCGCAGCGCGCCTTCCTGGACAACCTGGCAAAGGGCGACGCCTACATGGCTGAAGCTCCAACCCTGTGGGACGTGACCTTCCGTACCGCAGTGGCCCAGGCCGAACTCGAAGACCGGGAAATGCCCGGCGCCTACTACCGTTATGCATTCGACGCTGAAAACGGCGAGCAGGTCTTCATCGAGACCACCCGCCCGGAACTGCTCGCTGCTTGCGCCGCGCTAGTGGCCCACCCGGATGACGAGCGCTACCAGCACTTGTTCGGCAAGACCGTGACCTCGCCGATCTTCGGAGTTCCCGTCACCGTCCACCCGCACCCATTGGCCCAGGCCGACAAGGGTTCTGGCATTGCCATGGTGTGCACGTTTGGCGACTTGACCGACGTGACCTGGTGGCGCGAACTGCAGCTGCCAACCCGTCCGATCATTGGACGCGACGGCCGCATCCTTGCAGACACCCCCGAGTGGATCACCACCGAGGCCGGCAAGGAAGCGTACGCCCAGATTTCGGCAAAGACCGTGTTCTCCGCCAAGGAAACCGTCGTCGAGATGCTTTCCGACGCGGGCCTGCTTGATGGCGAGCCGAAGAAGATTTCCCGTCCGGTGAACTTCTTCGAAAAGGGCGACAAGCCGCTGGAAATCGTGACCTCGCGCCAGTGGTACATCCGCAACGGCGGCCGTGATGAAGAACGCCGCAACCAGATGATCGCACGCGGCCAGGAAATTGATTTCCACCCGTCGTTCATGCGCTCGCGCTACGAAAACTGGGTTTCGGGCCTGAACGGCGACTGGCTCGTTTCCCGCCAGCGCTTCTTCGGCGTACCAGTGCCAGTGTGGTACCAGGTCAACGAGCACGGCGAACCGAACTACGATGCGCCGCTGTTGCCGACCATCGACCAGCTTCCGGTTGACCCGGCAGCAGACGCGCCGACCGGCTACACCGAGGACCAGCGCGGCTCCGCTAACGGCTTCATTGGCGATGCCGATGTCCTGGACACCTGGGCAACCAGCTCGCTGACCCCGCAAATCGCTGGCCGTTGGGGCCGTGACGACGAGTTCTTCTCGAAGGTCTACCCCTTCGACCTGCGCCCGCAGGGCCACGACATCATCCGTACTTGGCTGTTCTCCACCGCGGTTCGCGCAGATTCCCTGCACGGCAACGCTCCGTGGAAGCACGCTGCGATTTCGGGCTGGATCCTGGATCCGGACCGCAAGAAGATGTCCAAGTCCAAGGGCAACGTGGTTGTACCTAACGAAGTCCTGGATAAGTTCGGCGCGGACGCCGTACGCTACTGGGCGGCCAGTGCCAAGCTGGGTGCCGATACCGCGTATGAAATCAACCAGATGAAGATCGGCCGCCGCCTGGCCATCAAGATCCTCAACGCCTCGAAGTTCGTGCTGAACTTGGGCGCGACCGACGCCAACGTCTTGACCGATGACGCTTCGGTAGTCACCAACGGGCTGGATCGTTCGCTGCTCGCTCGCCTGTCGACCGTTATCGAAGACGCCCAGCGCGCTTTCGACAACTACGACTATGCTCGCGCGCTGGATATCACCGAGTCGTTCTTCTGGTCGTTCACCGACGACTACGTCGAATTGGTCAAGGACCGCGCCTACGGCGGCCACGGCGAAGCCGAGCAGGCGTCGGTTCTGGCTACCCTGGCCACCACCCTTGATTCCGTGCTGCGGCTGTTCGCGCCATTCCTGCCATTCGCTACCGAAGAGGTTTGGGGTTGGTGGCGCACCGGGTCGGTGCACCTGACCCAGTGGCCAAGCACCGGGCACTTGTCCGCTGCAGTGGAGGGCTCCGACCCGGCGGTACTGCCACTGGTTGGCGTCGCTCTCTCGGGCATCCGCAAGGCCAAGTCCGATGCGAAGGTCAAGCAGCGTACCGAAGTGCTCTCGGGCGAGATCCACGCTCCAGCGTCTCAGGTTGCGCAGCTCAAGGCAGGATTCGAGGACTTGAAGTCCGCGGCGAACGCCCGTGAGCTGACCCTGGTTGAAGCCGACGGTGAAATGACTGTCACCAACGTTGAATTGGCTCCGGCTGAAGAAACCGAATAGCAGTTGAACCAGAAAAACCGGTTGCCATCCCGTCATCGGGATGGCAACCGGTTTTGCTATTTCTGCCCTTGCTCCTCCCCCGCATCAGGGTCATCCGTCTCGGGTGGAGACTGGACGGTTTTCTCCATGGGCCGAGCCGCGCGTCGACGTTCGCCGGTGAAGTGTTCCAGTTGGTCTTCCGCGCTGGACTCAAGACGATGCTTCTGGACCGAGTCTTCTGACCCGGCAGCTGGCGAATTTCCGTCGGTCATCTTCTCTTCCCATCTACTTGCAGCCAGCAGCTGGATCCCCATCGATGTCCAGCTGCTGGGTTATTAGTGCTTAGTTCTGCGCGCTCTGGTATGCCTGCTGGATCACCGAGCCCCAGTACGGTCCGAACATGGTGTCGCGCACCGAGCTGTAGCCGAAGCTGTTCACAGAGTTCTGGTAGCCGTTAGATCCACTCCCCAGGAACCATGGGCCACCGGACGAGCCGCCGGTCATGTTGCATGGAATGCCTTGGGACTGGGACTGGCCAAACGGATCGTCGCTGGAGTATCCGCTGCACGATTGCAAGGTCTCGCCGTTGAATGGCGAAGCAGCTGGGTAGCCGTAAGCAGTGTAGTACTCTCCGCGCGCCTGGTTGAAGGCGACCCCCGAAGCGCCAACAGCATCAGTCAAGGACGCACCACCGCTGGAGCTGACCACGGCGAAGCCTGTGTCATAGGTGATGTCCCCGCCATTTGACCATTCAGTTGGTGCCACCAGCTCGGTCGCTGCGAAGGAACCGTAGGGTGCTTTGCCGTTTTCATAGGCTGGAACGAAGACCCAACGGGTTGCGAATGAACCGGGTCCTTCATTCAGGCAGTGGCCAGCGGTGGAGACCGTCGACTCGTTGGCGGAGACGACAGCGTTGCCAGAGCACACGTAGTCTGATCCGCCGAGAGTGAAGAACACCTTGCCGATGTGCGAAACCGGTGTTTCCTGGGTAGCGCGAGTCTTGCCACCCTTCGTTTGGGCCTGCTTTCCGGCTGCCGCCTGCGCGCCATGACCGGCGACCTTGGCCGGCTTGCCGGCTTCAACCTTGGCAGCCGAACCCGACTTGCCAGCTACGAGTGAATCTGCGTTCTTTGCGGCTTTCATCCGATCCGCGGTCCAGTAGGATACCGCTGCGTCAGCCTTCTGTTCCGAGATCGTGATTGACTCGACGTCGCCACCAGTGGTCGTCGGCGCTGCCGAGGCCATCGGTGCCACGCCGAGCATCAGCGCGCCTGCAAGAACCGCGGCGCTTGCCAGCTTGCGGCGCCCCTTGCCCTTGGATGAATCCGTAATTAGAGAACGAATCTGCACGATTTAACTCCTTGTCCAGTGGCTTCTTTGCCACTATCGATGGGGGTGCTGTTGCACTCGTGGGAAACAGTCAAACACACACTTCAAGCATTTTCTACAGGAATATTTTCCTCCGCCCGCCGCGTCACCGACCTGCAACGGCCACCAAGTTGTGAAGCGAAATAGTTTTGAAACAGATACTTTCAATCGATTCCCCGGCGCCACGACTCCCCTTCGAACGAGCCCGTGCATTTCTGGTGATTTCAAACCAGCCCCTGAATACCAGTGAGCCGAATCACACGCCCAGAGTCCGGCCTTGCCGCGCGAGACCGGAGAAGCGTGTCTGAATATATGAAATAGAAGCTTCGGTAACAGATACTTTCCCGGCTCCGCGATGTCTGCCCTGTAGGAAAAAATATGCATTAATTAGGCTTTAAAATTGGACTTATTCGACACCCAATAGAGCCGGTTGCCGATGCCGACGGCCTACCTCCACGACTTGCCTTGCAATCCGATGACGCCTGCGCACTCTGCAAAGGCAGCTTGAACTGTCCGCCCGCCGCGCGCCGTTGCCCTGGATTGATGAGTCATCATCCGAGCCTAAGAAACGGAGGTTCGAACGACGCACCAATTGGACTGCGGAACCGTCCCTGGCCAATATGAACCGCGTGCTCCGCGATCCGACGAGAAGGTGAAGCACCGGTGCAACGAATGGCGGATGCACAGAATACTGGTCCGGCCCATGCGGATCGGCGCCTTGATGGCGCACCTTCCTCCGTCGGCGGATAGCCAATCGTCCCGTGGATTAGTGGCATCGGAGGGCGAACACCCGGCCCTCCATGCCAAGCGCCTTCACTGATTAAAAACCAAGGACGCTGCCTCGCAATGAGACAACGTCCTTGGAACAGAAAATTCCCGCTTAGTCGAAAACCGGGCTTTCGGTACGAGTGCGCTTCATTTCGAAGAAGTACGGGAAGGATGCGAGCTGCGCCGCAGCGTCAAACATCTTTCCTGCATCTTCCCCAGTTGGAATACGGGTAATGACCGGACCGAAGAAAGCAACGCCATCAACGGCGACGATTGGCGTGCCTACATCCTGCCCCACCAAGTTGATGCCTGCCTCGTGGCTCGAGCGCAGCACGTCATCGTTGGCATCGGTATTCGCAGCTTCAGCGAGTTCCGCCGGCAATCCCGCCTTCTTCAGCGCCTTGGCGATGACTTCATCACGATCTTCGATCTTCTCGTAATGGAATAGTTCACCCATGGCGGTGTACAAGCTGTCCTTGACTCCCTCGCCGTGTTCCTGGGCAGCACGCGTGACCACCCGCACCGGACCCCATGAGATGTCCATCTTGGCGCGGTAGTCAGCTGGAAGGTCGCGGCCTTCGTTAAGCATCGAGAGGCTCATGACGTTCCAGTTCACGTCGATGTCGCGGACCTTCTCCACTTCCTTGATCCAGCGGCTCGTCGCCCAAGCGAACGGGCAGATTGGATCGAACCAAAAATCTACTTGCTGACGTTCAGCCATGAACTACCAACTTTCTTCCGAAGAGAATTTTTGAATACGGCTAGGCGGACTTCATATCGCGCTTGGCCACCATCGCGTGAGAGAGCAACGTGGGATCTTCACGGTCAATGACGGTTGCCCGAGTAATGACCACCTCGGCAACATCGTCGCGGCTTGGAAGGTCGAACATTACGCCGCCAAGGGTTTCCTCAAGAATCGACCGCAAACCACGCGCGCCGGTCTCGCGCGCAATAGCCTGTTCTGCGATTGCTTCCAGTGCCGACTGGTCGAAGCTCAAAGCTACGCCATCCATCTGGAACATCTTCTGGTACTGCTTGAGAAGTGCGTTCTTTGGTTCGGTCAGTACGCGCACTAGCGCGTCCTTATCCAGATGCTCCACCGTGGTGATCACCGGCAGGCGACCAATGAATTCTGGAATCAGGCCGAACTTGAGCAAGTCTTCCGGCCGAACATCCGAGTAGGAAGCGGTCTCCGACTTCAGCGCTTTCAGCGGAGCACCGAAACCGATGCCTTTCTGCCCTGCCCGTGAAGAAATAATTTCTTCCAGTCCGGCAAAGGCGCCGGCAACGATGAACAGGATATTGGTGGTGTCGAGCTGAATGAAATCCTGGTGAGGGTGCTTGCGGCCACCCTGGGGCGGCACCGCAGCGACAGTGCCTTCAAGGATCTTCAGAAGCGCCTGCTGGACGCCTTCACCGGAAACGTCCCGGGTGATCGAAGGGTTCTCGCTCTTGCGGGAAATCTTGTCGATCTCGTCAATATAGATGATGCCGGTCTCGGCCTTCTTGACGTCATAGTCGGCAGCTTGAAGCAGCTTGAGAAGAATATTTTCCACATCTTCACCCACGTAGCCTGCTTCAGTCAGGCTTGTAGCGTCGGCGACAGCGAAAGGAACATTCAGCTTCTTCGCCAGCGACTGCGCCAGGTACGTCTTACCGCATCCGGTAGGACCAATAAGCATGATGTTGGACTTCGAGACTTCCACATCATCCAGCGGGTCATCGTTAGTCAGCGCCGCAACAGGACCGTGGTCCTGGTTGCCGTGGATACGCTTGTAGTGGTTATAGACAGCGACCGAGAGAGCACGCTTGGCGTTCTCCTGGCCGATGACGTATTCCTGCAGCGAGTTGAAGATCTCGCGTGGCTTAGCCAAGGAGAACTCTTCGTGCACCTGCTCTTCGGCGAACTCTTCAGCGATGATTTCGTTGCAGAGTTCGATGCATTCAGTACAAATGTAGACACCATGGCCTGCAATTAGCTTCTTAACCTGCTTCTGGCTCTTCCCGCAGAAAGAGCATTTCAACAGATCCGAGCCTTCACCCATGCGTCCCATCGCACCATTCTCCCGTTTACTTGAGTAGCTGTGGACTTACTCAATTCTAGGCTAGTAGTCCCCCAAATTAGATGAATATGGCGGTTTACCTGTGTTGTGCCGTCTGCCTTTGGACAGACCAGCAACTAGGTAAACCGCCATTCATCATGGATTATTCCAAGTATGCGCTAGCTTCCCAGCTGAGCACGGTTCAGCTTACGAGGAGTCAATACCTCGTCTACGATGCCGTACACCTTGGCTTCGCTAGCAGTCATGAACAAGTCACGCTCCACGTCGCCGCGCACCTTCTCAACGTCCTGGCCGGAGTGGGAGGCAATGGTCTCTTCCAGCCAGCTGCGCATGCGCATAACTTCCTCGGCCTGGATCTGCAGGTCAGTCGCGGTGCCGCGTTCGCCGCCACCCATTGCTGGCTGGTGGATCAATACGCGCGCGTTAGGCAGGGCCAAACGCTTGCCCGGGGTACCAGCTGCGAGCAGTACTGCTGCTGCGGACGCCGCCTGGCCAAGGCACACGGTCTGGACCTCTGGGCGGATGAACTGAATCGTGTCGTAGATTGCAGTCATCGCGGTGAAGGAACCACCTGGCGAATTGATGTACAGGGTAACGTCGCGCTCGGGGTCCATGGATTCCAGGACCAGCAGCTGGGCCATCACGTCATCGGCCGATGCGTCATCAACCTGGGCGCCGAGGAAGATGATGCGATCTTCGAATAGCTTTGCGTATGGGTCCTGGCGCTTGAAGCCGTATGGGGTGCGCTCTTCGAACTGTGGCAGGATGTAGCGGGCCGACGGCATTTGACCGCTAACGGCTTCCGGATTGAAGTTCATGGTTTTCTCCTAGGACAAATCTTTGGGTATCAAGCGATGCGTGCGACTATTTGTTGTCGTCGCCTACGAAACCGTTGACCGAGCCTGCGTGGGTTGCGATCTGATCGAAGAAGCCGTACTTCAAGCCATCTTCTGCGGTGAACCACTTATCACGCTGGTTGTCGATGAGGATCTGCTCCACGGTCTGACCGGTCTGTTCTGCAGTCAACTCGCTCATGACCTTCTTCATGTGCATGATCAGTTCAGCCTGGATCTTGATATCCGAGGCGGTACCGCCGATGCCGCCCGATGGCTGGTGCATCAGGATGCGGGCGTTCGGCGTAGCGAAACGCTTGCCCGGGGTGCCCGAGGACAGCAGGAACTGGCCCATCGATGCGGCCAGACCGGTTGCTACGGTCACGACGTCATTCGGGATGAAGTTCATGGTGTCGTAGATGGCCATGCCAGCGGTGATCGATCCACCTGGCGAGTTGATGTACAGGTAGATGTCCTTCTCAGGATCCTCTGCCGAGAGCAGCAGCAACTGCGAGCAAATGGCATTCGCATTGTCGTCGCGGACGTCGGAGCCCAGCCAGATGATGCGCTCCTTGAGCAGGCGGTTGTAGATGTAGTCATCACGGCCGGCCGGCTCTGCGGCTGCCATAGTGGGAGTGCGCGAATCATTTGACATGTTCTCTACCTCTTCCAAACGTGTAGATCAGTTTCTGGAATCTCTGTTTCTAATCCCATAGCTACAACTGGTTACTTTGAGATTACTTACTTCAAGCCATTCTTGGGCCGTTTCATGCCCCTGTTTCGCTCACGGCGCATGATGCACGCCCGCAGCGAACAAAAATGGCCATCGGCGGCTTGTTTTGAACAAGCGGCCGATGGCCATCAGAGTTTAGTGAAGACTACTTGGCCTCTTCGGCCTCAACCTCAGCAGCTTCTTCTTCACCGGCTGGCTTGACGAAGGAGGTCAGGTCAACTGCGGCACCGTTGGAATCGGTAACCTTAGCGAACTCGAGAACCTTTGCAAGTGCCTTGCGGCGGCGAACTTCGCCCATGAGCATTGGAACCTGGCCTGCGCCGTCCAGCATCTGTGCAAACTGGTTTGGCTCCATGCCGTACTGGCCTGCGGTCTGAACGATGTAGTCGATCAGCTCGGACTGCTCGACGCCAACTTCTTCAGCATCTGCAACAGCGTCGAGGATGATCTCGTTCTTGAAAGCACGCTCGGTGTTCTCGCGAACCTCTGCGCGGTGCTCTTCGGTGTCGTGGTCTGCTTCAGCGTCTGGTGCGTTGAAGTGCTGCTCGATCTGCTCATCGATAACCGATACAGGAACAGGAACCTCAACCAGTTCAACCAGCTTGTCCAGAACCAGCTCGCGAGCCTCTACGCCCTGCTCGACAACCTTGCCCTCTGCAGCGTCCTTCGACAGGTTCTCGCGCAGCTCGGCGATGGTGTCGAATTCCGAAGCCAGCTGAGCGAAGTCATCGTTAGCTTCTGGCAGTTCGCGCTGCTTCACAGCGTTGACGACAACCTTGACGGTTGCGGTCTTGCCGGCGTGCTCGCCGCCAGCCAGGGTGGTCTCGAAGGTTGCGTCTTCGCCGGCAGACAGGCCGGTAACAGCCTCGTCCATGCCCTCAAGCATGTTGCCGGAACCGATCTGGTAGGACAGGCCCTGTGCGGAGTCGACTTCTTCGCCTTCTACAGCAGCGGTCAGGTCGATGGTCACGAAGGAGTCTGCAGCTGCTGGAGCTTCAACTTCCTTCAGGGTGCCGAAGCGGCCGCGCAGATCGTCGAGAGCCTTCTCGATGTCCTCGTCAGCAACTTCCTTGGCCTCAACAGAAACTTCGATGCCCTTGTAGTCCGGAAGTTCAACCTTCGGACGTACGTCTACCTCGAGGGTGAAGACCAGCTGGCCTTCGCCTTCCTTTTCGAGGGATGGCAATTCGGTGATGTCTACCTCTGGGCGGGACAGCGGGGTGAGTTCGTTCTCAACCATTGCCTTCTGGTAGTACTCGTTCAGACCTTCGTTGACGGCAGTCTCGATGACATGGCCGCGACCGACGCGCTGGTCGATCATCTTTGCAGGAACTTTGCCCTTGCGGAAGCCTGGGATCTGAATCTGCTGAGCGATGGTCTTGTACGCCTCATCGACGCGGGGCTTCAGTTCCTCGTAAGGAACTTCAACGGTCAGCTTAACCCGGGTCGGGTTGACGTTTTCGACGGCGCTCTTCACAGCGTTGTACTCCTGAGTTGTCTAATATTAGGTCTAATCTGCAAAAAACCCCGCAACATGGTGGCGTTGCGGGGTTGTTCGACAGAGTCGGGGTGACAGGATTCGAACCTGCGACCTCACGCTCCCAAAGCGCGCGCTCTAGCCAAGCTGAGCTACACCCCGATTAGCAGTGAACAGTCTAACCCGAGTTATCCTGTATCCACTAATCGTTTGTGATGCTTACTAGTTACTTTTTACGGTTCTTAGTGATCACAAGATCTAAATTATATTTAGCTCTCAAATTTCACGAGCTGAATCCGAAGATTTTTCACTCGTAAAGTCGGGGTGACAGGATTCGAACCTGCGACCTCACGCTCCCAAAGCGCGCGCTCTAGCCAAGCTGAGCTACACCCCGATTAGCCAGGAAGCCGCATCAAGCGATGCTTTGCTCCAACTAACCGTTTTGCTTGAATACCGAGAATTTTTCAATTTCCGCCACTCACGAGGACTGATCTCTCAGTTCTCAATTCTACGGCTGAATAGCTTCAGCCATAAAGTCGGGGTGACAGGATTCGAACCTGCGACCTCACGCTCCCAAAGCGCGCGCTCTAGCCAAGCTGAGCTACACCCCGGTAAAGTTCAGAAGAAAGCTTGTTTCATCTGGACTAACCGTTTTGCAATCGGTCCGGGAATGTTTTGTTTCCCGTGCTGATCACAAGAAACTAAGTTACACGGGTTCGGACCAAAAGCAAAATCGAGGATTTTGCATGTTGCAGAAAGACATCCGCATGATTTAGCGGTTTTCCTCGTTTCACAAGCCAGAATTTAGCCAAAACTCGCTTTTTCGTGAGTTGAATTACAGGTGGATTTTCGAACGACCGCAACACCAGTGCCGCCGGCCGACTGGAAGACAAGAACCACCCATTCTCCTTTGAAGCATTGACTGGGACCCAGATGCGGCCGATTATTTTTTCCAGGTGTTCAAGCAGCGACTGTTGCTTTGCTCGGCGACCCGGCACATAATCCGTGGCTGCTGGACTAAACCCCGGTCGAAACCAAGCGTCACGCTTGCAAACCTGACGCCATGCCAACAGCTCCCAGGCAGGCGTGAGGAGGGTGCGAGTTTGGCATATTTGAAAGCGGGAAATCGCCAATTCCCGAAGCTGCACCCCGGAACGCGAGGCTCATCGAATCAATTAGCGACGTTCGGCGACGACTCTTCTCCGCCGCTGACGAAGTGAAGGGGCCTGGGAAAAACGCTCCCCGCCGATGCATAAGAATGCGATTTGACGTCCAGGAGCAGAAAAAAATGGAAGCCGCAAACATTATCGGAGCCTCATTTCTGCAGTGACCCGAAATGGCTGCACTACGCAGAGGAGGCCAGGAAAAGAGCGGCCTTCGTCCAGATACGCGAAAAGGCCCCGCACGGCGAGACCTTTTCATTTGGAGGGGATGACGGGAATCGAACCCGCATCATTAGTTTGGAAGACTAAGGCTTTACCACTAAGCTACATCCCCATTTCGAAGCTTCTGCGCTTCGAACAAGATTCAGTCTAGACCATAAAACTCTTGCTTTGCAAATCGGGGATTCCATGTCTCACTTGGCACCTCTCCCTTATCACTGCCGTACGGTGATGGTTAGCAAAACACGCCGACGAGCCTGAACGAAAAGAACTCCGCTCGTCCCATCGACGAATCTGCAGCTTATGCCTTCACATGTTTGCGCGGAAGCTTCTGGCAACGAGGGCACCAGTACAGCTTGCGAGCCGCGATTTCGGCCAGGGAAATCTGCGCCGAACATTTCCGGCACCCCATTCCCTGCCGCTGATAAACGTAGTACGCGTTATCGGGCCAAACCACGCCCTGTGGGTCGCGGTCTTCGGGCAAGGTAGTGATGATCTTGCCATCGCGAACGCCGTCTTCCATTACCGATACGATGTCCCACCAAAGTGATTTGGCCTTTTGAGCACTGAGTTCATTCGCCGGCAATTCCGGAGCGATTCGATTCCGGAATAGGGCTTCCGCTCGGTAGATATTGCCGACACCAGAAATGAGCGCCTGGTTCATGAGCACGATGCCAATGGCTGTCTTGGTCTTCATCAGGTTCGCCCGGAATTCCTTGAAGCCCGCTTCAAGCCGAATATCTGCGTCCGCTAAATCAGCCTGGCCTTTGGCTGCCCTGAAACGCACTGCGGACCCAATCAATGGATCCGGGCCGAGCTTATCCAGATGAATCTGGACCTGTTCGTATTCCAGAACCTCGCATGCAGTTGGCCCGCGCAAATCAGCCCAGCCGTGTTCGGAAACGATCCGCGCTCTAACTGCTCCTACCGGTGCGGGCGGGCCGGTGTACTTCTCAGCATCCGTACTGGCACTGGCTTCGATTTCACCAATCTTCCGAGGGGCGCCAATCGAGGAAGCACCCGTAAAGTAGCTGTCTCCCCCGAAATTGAACGCGCCATAGAGCCCCAGATGCACTCGCAGATAGAGATCGTTGGAAAAGCGGCAGAAGAGCTGCTTGCCCTTGGCAAAGGCCTGTTCCAGCTGATGGCCGTCGATGCGCGCGGCATCGGAGCTGAAACGGCCCTGCGGAGAAGTAACCAGGACCGTTTGCCCGCCAAAGACATCGTCGAACTGGCGGGCAAGTCGGTGAAGGGAATGACCTTCAGGCACGACTAGTCGATGACCTCGCCGGTCGTTTCATACGTGGCGATCTTGCCGATGCGGCGTACGTGGCGCTCCGCTTCGCTAAATGGTTCAGCGAGGAAGGCCTCGATAAGTTCCGCAGCTTCTTCTACTGAGTGCTGGCGCCCGCCAACGGCTATGACGTTGGCGTTGTTGTGCTCACGGGCCAATTTCGCGGTATCCATGTTCCACGCCAGTGCGGCGCGAATCCCTTCGACCTTGTTGGCAGCAATTTGTTCGCCGTTGCCGGAGCCGCCCAAGACGATACCCAGTGCGTCCACGCCCGCGCGCTGGTCATCAACAACAGCTTGTGCCGCGTTGATGCAGAATGCCGGGTAATCATCCTCCGGGTCATAGGACTTCGGGCCGTGGTTGACCATTTCGTAGCCCTTGGCGGTCAGGTGCTTTACCAGGTAGTCGCTGAGCTCAAGTCCTGCATGGTCAGTAGCGATATGCACGCGCATAGTCGATTGCCTCATTTACTAGGGAGGGTTCTTTTACTTTCCTATCTAGGATAGCGACCGCGGCACGCGCTCCGGCTACTTCTCAGCTGCGCATCACGGAGTATGAACCGAATAAGTCTCCGAGGCGTCCCAAAGCGTGCAATTTCGGGACGCTATTGGAAAATTGAGTAAATTGTTCGGCCCGATGACTTGCGCAATGCCCGGTCAAAGGTGACACAATAGACAGATATTCAATATTCATTTCACAACTTCCACCGGTGGATAGCCATCGCCAAGAATTGGAGAACCCATGCCAGGAATGAACCTCACTCGCGCCGAGGCCAGCGAACGCGCAAATCTGCTCAACGTTGACAGCTATGAGGTAAGCCTGGATCTTACTCGCGGTGAGCGCGTCTTCACTTCCAAGACTACGGTGCGGTTCTCCGCCACCGCCGGCGCTTCGACATTCATTGATGCAGTCACCGACTCGGTACGCTCCATCAATCTCAATGGCGTCGAGCTGGACCCAGCGCAGCATTCAGATGGCATCCGTATCCAGTTGCCGAACCTCGCCGCAGAAAACCTACTCGTGATCGACGCGGACGCGCTGTACATGAACACCGGCGAAGGCCTGCATCGATTCGTAGACCCAGTGGACCAGGAAGTCTACTTGTACACCCAGTTCGAGGTCGCGGACTGCCGGCGCATGTTCGCCGTCTTCGAGCAGCCTGATTTGAAGGCCACCTTCCAGTTCTCGGTCACCGCGCCAAAATACTGGAACGTTGTTTCCAACGCCCCGACTCCTGCGCCAGAGGAAAACGGGAATTCAGCAACTTGGGCCTTTGCCCCAACCCAGCGGATCTCGTGCTACATCACTGCCCTGATCGCAGGCCCCTACCAGGTCGCCCGCGATTCGCTGGTTTCCTCCAGCGGCCGCACCATCGAGCTGGGTGTCTTCGCCCGCGCATCCATGATGCAGTACCTGGACGTCGAGAACATCGTCACCGTGACCCGTCAGGGTTTCGAATTCTACGAGAAGAACTTCGGCACCCCATACCCATTCGAGAAGTACGATCAGTTGTTCGTTCCCGAATTCAACGCAGGCGCCATGGAAAACGCTGGAGCGGTGACCTTCCTCGAGGAATACATCTTCCGTTCCCGTCCAACCGGTGCCATGATTGAGCGCCGCGCGATCACCATCCTGCATGAGCTGGCACACATGTGGTTCGGTGACCTGGTCACCATGAAGTGGTGGAACGATCTGTGGCTCAATGAGTCCTTCGCAGAATTCATGTCCACTCTGGCGGCCGCGCAGAACACCGAGTTCACCAGCGCTTGGACCACCTTCAATACGTTGGAGAAGAACTGGGCCTACCGCCAGGACCAGTTGCCTTCCACCCACCCCATTGTCGCGGAGATCAATGACCTTGAAGACGTAGAGGTCAACTTCGATGGAATCACCTATGCCAAGGGGGCCAGCGTTCTGCGCCAGCTGGTAGCTTTCGTAGGCCAGGAAGAATTCATGGCTGGCGTACGCGAGTACTTCGCCAAGCATGCCTGGAAGAACACCGAGCTGCCAGACCTGCTCAAGGAACTGGAAGCCGCCAGCGGCCGCGATCTCAGCGGCTGGGGCGCATCCTGGCTGGAAACCGCTGGTGTGAACACCCTCAAAGCCGAAATTGAAACCGGCAATGACGGTGCTATTACGTCCTTTGCCATTCGCCAGTCCGCCGTTGCCCAGTTCCCGACTTTGCGCCAGCACCGACTTGCTGTTGGCTTCTACTCGCTCGATGAGGCCGGAACGCTGCAGCGCGTGCACCGCGAAGAACTTGATATCGATGGCGAGCTCACCTTCGTTCCCGCGCTGGCCGGCATGAAGCGCCCGGATTTGGTTCTGCTCAATGACGATGACCTGACCTACGCGAAGATCCGCCTGGATGAAGTTTCCTTGGCGACTGCCACCGAGCATCTGAAGGACTTCCAGGAGTCGCTGCCGCGCACTCTTGTTTGGTCAGCCGCGTGGGACTCTGTACGTGATGCCGAAGCCCCTGCAAGCACCTACGTCCAGTTGCTGCTGAACAATATTGGCCACGAGGTGGATTCCACGGTGATCATGGTGCTGTTGCGCCAGCTGAACACCTCGCTGGATCTTTTTGTTGCTGCAGAACGCAGCGAAGAACTTTCGGTGCAGGCTGCCGACCAGCTGTGGCAGCTGGCTTCCAATGCTGAAGCAGGCTCCGACGCGCAGCTGCAGTTCGTCAAGGCCTTCGCGCACCGCTCGCGCGCCGCCGCCCAGTTGGATCGCGTCAGGAACTTGTTCGACGGCTCGGCAAGCTTGCCAGGCCTGGCCGTTGACACCGATTTGCGCTGGTCCTTCGCAATCGCGCTGAGTGCCGGCGGCTACCTGAGCGATGCTGATCTCGACGCAGTTCTGGCCAGCGACGACACGGCCAAGGGCAAGGCGTCGTGGTACACCGCGCGAGCTTCCCGCCCAACTGCAGAAGCAAAGGCAGAGGCATTCGGGGCGGCAACCGCTGCTACCTTGTCCAACGATCAGCAAAGCGCCGTCATTTCCGGTTTCAACAACGTGCACCAGAACGCGTTGATCTCCGGATACGCCGAGGACTACTTCGGGCTGCTCGTCAACGCGTGGGAATCCTACTCGCATGAGATGGCCAAGCAGATTGTGATCGGCTTCTACCCCAGCTCCAACGTCTCGCAGGAAACTTTGGACCAGACGGATGCATTCCTGGAATCCCTGGGATCCAAGCACGCGGCGATGCGCCGTCTGCTGGTGGAATCGCGTGCCGACGTGGTCCGGGCTCTCGCTGCGCGTCGGGCGGACGCCGAGGCACTAGAAATCTAGGGTCGCTCGGATGGTGGCGGCGGCTTCTGCTCAATGCGGAAGCCGCCGCCACCTTTCGGTTAAAAGTGGGAGAATAGACCTATGGACCTCTCGCAACATGAATATCGGGTAGGGCTCGAATGGACAGGCAATCGTGGAACCGGAACGGAAAGCTACCGCAGCTACGGCCGGGACCATGTATTGCGCGCATCGGGCTTGCCAGATTTGCCGGGCACCGCGGATCCAACATTCCATGGGGATCGCGATCGCTGGAATCCAGAACAACTCCTGCTTGCTGCCCTGAGCCAATGCCACATGCTCTCGTATCTGCATGTAGCAGTTACCCACGGCGTGAATATCACGGGTTATACGGACGATGCTTCTGGAACACTGCGTCTCAATCGGGATAACAGCGGTGAATTCACCCAAGCCATCTTGCGGCCCGTCGTTTACCTTGCCGATGAATCCCAACGAGAACTTGCCGATTCGCTCCACTCCCAGGCGAACAAGGTTTGCTTCATCGCCCGGTCCGTCAACTTCCCGGTTCTCCACGAGCCGGTATCCCCTAGCTCCTCCTGAGGATTTTTACGAATGACTGAAAACCTGCCACTTGCACATGACCCGAAAAAGGATCCCTTCAGCAATCCCCTGGTTCTAGGCCGATCCAGCCAAGAATTCTTGGATGCCGCCGAAACGCCGATCGACGTTGCCAACTATCCCGGTACCTTCTACGCAGAGGTTGGCGGTCGCGAGATTTTCGCTCAGCTGACCAAGAATTTCTACAGTTCCGTTGCCGAAGACGAGGATTTCCGTCGGATGTATCCAGAGAAGGAGCTTCGGGCTGCCCAAGTTCGCCTCCAGCTGTTCCTGGAACAATACTGGGGTGGTCCGACAACGTTCTCCGAGCATCGTGGCCACCCTCGGCTCCGCATGCGTCATGCAAATTACCCGGTGAACGGCCACTACCGTGATGTCTGGCTGGGCCATATGAACAAGGCTATCGACCAGCTAGAGCTGCCAATGCTGCAGGCCGAAACCCTTCGGGACTACTTTGAGCGTGCGGCTCACTCGTTGCTGAACACTCCGGATGAACACCGGAATCTGCTCTAAGAATTTATGGACTAGAACCGCCACGGGCGAGTTCTAGTCCATATCCTTATTACTGCTTAGCCGAGCAAAGAGGCTTTGCGGACAAGGACATGCCCTCGCTCGTTACTCAGTCGAGTCCAACTGCCATTGCGGAATACTCGGCTTTGCCCGCCAGGCGCCAGGAAACCCAAGGCATGCATGGCAAATGCGGAGCCCATAGGAATCTTCAAATCTTCTCCTTGCACATCCGCAGCCCAAATTCGCTGCCGTATCTGCACAAGCACAGGCAATCCCGGGTTTTCCGGCAATGCTTGGGCGACGGCGTCGATGCCGTTTTGAGCTGAGGAAGTTAGCATGTCGTTCGCTACGGCTCCTGCATCTTCCCAGCCTGAGACCGGCACGGAGATCCCAGCCCATTTAGGATTCTCTTCAACCGGTGGGAGCGCGAAGTCGACGGTTGACTCCCCCATGCGAGCAAGGCGATCCTGGATCGATGCCAAGGAATAGCTGGCCTTGAGATCTGCAGGCTGCGCCAAGCGATGAACTCGCATTCCGAGGATGGTATAGCCGCCTTGACCGAGGTCGGAAGGGACCAAAACAGGTACATAGACAGCCAAGGCCGTATTTCGAGCGACGAATTGGGCCGCATCATCTTCAATTGTTTTCGCCCGGCTAATAAAGTTCGCTAAGTCGCTTACTGAATTACTGTCGTCGAAAATCACCGCATCACTAGCCATATATTTATCGTCTCACGGAGCGGCAACTACGCGTGGCGACTTTGCTCATGGCGTGATGCTGCTCCGTGAAACGTATAGTTTTCCTATGAGCCCGAATCTCAACTGAAAATATTACTTTCGAGTAGCATTAAATTTGGTTTTGTTCCGCTATCGCATTCCAAGGAGCCCGCACAGTGACCGAAGACCTAGGCACCACCCAGATCCTGCTGGATCTGTTGAATCTGGATGGAGAAGACCAGGCGCGCACGGATGAGGATATCTTCATCGGCCATACCCCTGGGCAGACTCGACCTCGCGTCTTTGGCGGGCAGGTTCTGGCCCAATCGATCATGGCCGCCACGCGTACAGTTGAAGCGACCCGTGCGATCCATTCCCTGCACGGTTACTTCCTGCGTCCGGGAGACCCGAACCAGAACATCACTTTCGGCGTACAGCGCCTGCGCGATGGCCGCTCATTTTCCGCACGTCGAGTGCACGCCTACCAAAATGGCGAACCGATCCTGTCAATGATCACCTCATTCCAGGAACCGGCAAACGGCCTCGAACACCATGATCCAATGCCTGCCGGAATCCCGGATCCCGAGTCGCTTCCGACTACCGCAGATCTCGTGGGGCACCTGGACCATCCAGTGGCAAAGGAATGGGCTTTCGAACGGCCTTTCGACGTCCGGCATGTTTCGGAACCGATCTACCTTCCAGGAAATTCGGCCAAGCTTGCCGATAGTGCGGTTTGGCTGCGCACCACCTCGGCAATGCCCAATGAGCCCGCCCTGCACCGAGCTGCCTTGGCTTACGCGAGCGACTACATGCTACTTGAGCCTGCCCTGCGAGCCCATGGAGTGCCATGGGTACATCGCGGCTTGAGCATCGCCAGCCTCGATCACGCAATGTGGTGGCACCGGGATTTCCGAGTCGATGAATGGCTGCTCTACGTACTTCATTCGCCATCGGCCTCGTCGGCCCGCGGACTTGGTGCGGGAAAGTTCTACAACAAGGCAGGCGAGCTCGTCGCGACCGTCGCCCAGGAAGGCATGATCCGCCTGCCTGAGTTCGCAGAGGGGCACTAGCCCTCAATCGATAGCGCACCGCCCGCGTGGTTCATGCGTCCAGTTCAATATCGCCTGCTGGTACGGCCATACAGGCGAGGATCTGGCCCGGTGCTACGCGGGCGCTCGGCTCCAACGGGTAGGAAATCCTGCCCCTGAGCAGGCTAACGGCGCATTCGCCGCAAGAACCCGAGCGGCAAAGACTAGCCGGTTCAAGCCCTTGCTCTTCCAGCGCATCAAGCAACACTCCATTCTCCGCACTCCAGGTGAAATTCTTTTCGCTCCCACGACAAGAGACTTCTGCGGGCGGATAGTTCTCAAAAAGGCGTTCCAGATCGGTCGCTGGTGATGCGAAGGTTTCGCTGTAAATCTGCGAAGCAGAAATTCCCGCTTGCTCGCACGCCTCGAATACCATCTTGGTGAACTCTTCAGGCCCGCACACCACCACCCTGCTGCAACCGCGTAGTCGTGCTGCGATCGCAGCAGCCGCTGGCCGCCCCTCGGAGGTGTCGATGCGATCCAAGCTGATTGGCGCCTTCAGCCCGGCAGCCATCTGTTCCAGCCGGCAGTACAAGGCACTGGCTCCGCCACGTTCGACATGGATGAACCTCAGATCTTGGCTGCCATTCACCGCTGCAGCATCCCCGAGCAGCCCCAAAGCAGGAGTGATGCCAATTCCAGCGCTGACGATGGCAGTGCTGGAGCCTAGTACATTAGCCGAGGTCAGCACACCGTACGGCCCTGAGACAAGAAGTTGCTCGTCCTCCTGCAGCTGTGCTATTTTCGCTGAAGCTTCACCTTGGATGCGAACGGCGATACTAATGCCCCGGTCGCTCACCGAGGTGATGGTGTAATTTCTCCACAGCGGATCTGGCAAGTGAACCCTTAGATGCATGCCCGGTTCATACTCAGACTTAATCCATCCGTAAGGATCGTGAAGCAGCAGTTCGACTACTCCTGAGCCCAAGTCCTCGTTTCGAAGTATGGTCATGAACCGTGGAGAGATCTTCACTGGAACCAGTTCTTCGGCTTCTGTTGCTTCGTTTTCTATTTCAATTGAGGCGCCAGTCTCCAAGACCCCGGATTCCAGAACGGTTCCATAAATGCCACAGTGAACGTGGCCAAAGTGCGTTGCCAGCAAACGGGGTCCGTTGGTATCGACTTCGGTAGTATCCGGATTTACCGAGGTTGCTGAGCAACGGGCGATTGATTTGGTAATGGCAATACGGGTTTCGCCTATGCGCAGCACTTTGCCAATAAGCCCATATTCCGAGTATGCGGGCAGGCCTTCCACCACAAGGTTGCCTCGATACCGCCGGGGATCCAAGTGCACCCCGGATACTCGCGACAGCTCCGCAACCGTATTGGGGTTAATAATCGAAATGCCCGACAGTCGCGAATCGAACATTCCTTGCGGTGCAGACACCAATCTTCGCGGTTTTGGCCCCTGCGCCGGCAAGTGATTCGACAGATAGGCGCTGGCGGCATCCCTGCCATGCTGGCTACTGGCATCAAAGGTCAATGGTGCCGCACCTGTAGATGCTGGCGCGGTCATGGTGATAAGTGGAAAACTGGATTCAACTTGCCACTTTTGCAGGCTCTTGTTGTTCTTGAGAATAGTGAAGCTTAGGCAGCTCTGCCACTGCCCGTCTTGGTGCTCAATTGTGCCGTTTCCGAAGGCGACACAGCGATCGCCCTCTAGCCCGCTTCCCTTTTTGGCTGCGACCGAACTGACTGCTTCGCCTGGTAGCCCTTTAACAGGAAAGCGATATATTTGAGCAATTTTCATGATTACATTCTAGTAAGTGCCGAGTTCAGTACGGGAGTTCCAGGCGGCGCCAATCGAAGGCGCCAGAGGATATCGGAATTTCAAAACAGGTAATGTTCTGCCCCTCCGGCTACATGGACTGCTCCCCGGCATCTGCGGGTGCTTCCAATCGCCGCGCGCCCACACCTTCACGCGCCAATTGGTCTTCCGGATTCAGGAGGCTGCAGGCCTGCATCGACAGGCAGCCGCATCCAATGCATCCCATAAGCCGATCTTCTAATTCCTCGATGGCACGCCGCCTCGCTTCGAGTACTTTCTTCCATTCCTCTGTCGCGCGAAGCCAGTCTCTTTCCTCGGGGATTTTTCCCATCGGCACTGGTGCCAAAGCACGCTTGATGTCGCTGAGTGGGATGCCCAACTTCCGGCCGACACTGATCAACGAGATACGACGCAGCAAGTGGCGAGGATAGCGTCGCTGATTCCCCGCTGTCCGCATGGAAACGATCAGCCCAATATCTTCGTAATAATGCAGTGCAGATCTGGCCACACCAGTGCGTTCGCTAACCTGCCCGATGCTTAGCAGCTCACGCCCGGGAAAATCTTTTTCGCAATCCCCAGATTCCGCTGTGTGAAGCATCACCACCCCTTTCCTTGACCTCAAGTTTACTTGAGGTCTTAGGGTGGAAGTATTCAAAGTTGTTGGCAAAAGCTCGGGCTTTTGCATCAGTTACTGGAGTTTTATTCCAACTCCAGGCAAAGGAGCGGCTCAGTGAGCGAATTATCAGATGGATTCCGTACAGCCTTCCGTCACCATCCTGCTGGAGTAGCAGTGATTACTGCAGCGGTCGACGGGGCATTCTACGGTTTAACTATCTCTTCCCTCGCTTCACTTTCCATTGATCCCGTTGCCGTTTCGTTCTCGCTGGCCAAAGAATCCGGCGCTGCCGGCGCTGTGCTAGCAGCACCGAGTTTCGTGATCCATATGCTCGGCGAAGACCAGCACGAGCTGGCAAATAATTTCGCGCGCCCGGGTGCCCCACGATTTACCAGCGATCAACATTTCCGGGTCTTGCCCACCGGCGAGCCACATTTCATCGAGGCTCCCGTTGCTTTCCGCGCCAGTATCCACTCCTCCATCAGCGTTGGAGGCTCCCGCCTGATTGCTGCTGAAGTCCATGCGGTACTCTTCGGGCATGCGCAACAGCAACACCTGCTTTACCAGGATCGCGAGTATCTGAAATTGTCCGGATTGCGTGCCGATTCGACGACGAGCTAATTGAACGATGCCTCCTGCGGCATAAAAATAGCCGCCACAAATGTGGCGGCTATTTTCATGCCCGTGGATTAGTCGCGGGTCAGGCGACGGTGGGTAACACGGTGCGGCTTAGCCGCGTCGGCACCCAATCGTTCAACCTTGTTGCTCTCGTAAGAGTCGAAGTTGCCTTCGAACCAGTACCAGTTCGATGGGTTCTCCTCAGTGCCCTCGTACGACAAGATGTGGGTCGCGACTCGGTCCAGGAACCAACGGTCGTGGGAGACCACTACAGCGCAACCCGGGAACTCAAGCAGCGCGTTTTCCAACGACGACAGGGTTTCAACGTCCAAGTCGTTAGTAGGCTCATCGAGCAGCAACAGGTTGCCACCCTGCTTGAGGGTCAGTGCCAGGTTCAGACGGTTGCGCTCACCACCGGAGAGAACACCTGCCTTCTTCTGCTGGTCTGGGCCCTTGAACCCGAACGCCGAAACGTAGGCACGCGATGGCATCTCAACTTGACCGACGTTGATGTAATCGAGGCCGTCAGAAACGACCTCCCACAACGACTTCTCTGGGTCGATATTTTCGCGATTCTGGTCGACATAGGAAATCTTGACCGTGTCGCCGACCTTCAGGGTGCCACCGTCAAGCTCTTCCATGCCAACGATGGTCTTGAACAGGGTCGACTTGCCGACGCCGTTGGGACCAATGACACCCACGATGCCGTTGCGCGGTAGCGAGAAGGACAGACCATCGATCAATACACGATCGCCGAATCCCTTCTTCAAGTTTTCGGCTTCGATTACCAGCTGGCCCAGGCGCGGGCCTGGCGGAATCTGGATTTCTTCGAAGTCCAGCTTGCGGGTGCGCTCGGCTTCCGCAGCCATTTCCTCGTAGCGCGCCAGACGAGCCTTCGACTTAGTCTGACGGCCCTTGGCGTTCGAACGAACCCACTCGAGTTCTTCTGCCAGACGCTTAGCAAGCTTCTGGTCTTTCTTGCCCTGAACTTCCATGCGCTCGCGCTTCTTCTCCAGGTAAGTGGAGTAGTTGCCCTCGTATGGGTGCAGGCGACCGCGGTCAACTTCACAGATCCATTCGGCGACATGGTCCAGGAAGTAGCGGTCGTGGGTTACGGCCAGCACGGCGCCCGGGTAAGATGCCAGGTGCTGTTCCAGCCACAGTACGGACTCTGCGTCCAAGTGGTTAGTAGGCTCATCGAGCAGCAGCAAGTCCGGCTTCTGCAGGAGAAGCTTGCACAGTGCTACACGTCGACGTTCACCACCGGAGAGGTGGGTAACTTTCTCGTCGCCTGGTGGGCAGCGCAGCGCGTCCATTGCCTGTTCGAGCTGATTGTCAATGTCCCAAGCGTCGGCAGCGTCAATCGCTTCCTGCAGCTTGCCCATTTCTTCCAGGAGCGTGTCGAAGTCGGCACCGTCCTGTGCCATCTCTTCCGAGATTTCGTTGAAGCGAGTGATCTTTTCATAGATCTCGCCAACACCTTCCTGGACGTTGCCCAGGACGGTCTTTTCTTCATTCAGTGGGGGTTCCTGCAGCAGGATGCCTACCGAGTAGCCCGGTGAAAGACGCGCTTCACCGTTGGAGGGAGTATCGATCCCCGCCATGATCTTTAGGATCGTTGACTTACCAGCACCGTTGGGTCCCACGACGCCAATTTTGGCACCGGGGAAGAACGACATGCTGACATTGTCAAGGATGACTTTGTCGCCAACGGCCTTGCGAGCCTTGGTCATCGTGTAAATGAATTCCGCCATGTTCTTAAGGCTAGTCTGTTGCGGGGGTCATTTCCGAATCCACACACCACTATTTTGGGTTGGTGGTGCCCGGATTCACACGAAACCCTCAAACACCACCAGAACACGCGTCTTCAGGCCGCTTCCCCATCCTCGCTTTGCCAGCTCGCTTCAGTGTCGGACGAACGTGACGGGTGCTGCACACGCTCCATTTCGCCGGTATCTGTCCGTACACGGTTGAAGGAACTCGTTCCAAAACGCAGATCGTGACCAATTGAATAAGCCTCGATATCTGCGCTATTCCCTCGCGAGCCATCTGCTCGTTCGAATTCTCGGATCTGCAACTTTCCGAAAATCATTACATGGTCGCCTTGCCCCAGGGATTCCATGGAATTCTCTCCCAGGGTACGGAACGCCGAAACCGCATACCAATTGGTCGGCCCGTCGACCCACTGCCCTGTTTCAAGATCGCGTTTTCGCTCATGCGTCGCTACTCGGAATTTCAAGATAGAAACGCCCTTGGGCGTAATGCTGAGTTGAGGTTCCGTTCCGACAATTCCGCGGATTGTCACAAGATCGCTCATTGGACTGCCTCCTATTGGATACAAATGGCAGAAGCCTTTTCTGCCATTGAATCCGATGATGGCGCACCGCAAGATCCGGTCGGACGCAAAGTCAACGGCCTGTGGATAAATCTTTAGCCCATTGAGGTTTGAATGCGCCTTTCAATAGCATGGCGGCTATGACGATTCCTGGCAAGATCCAGCCGGACCAACCCATGATTGATGCTTTTGTTGCGTCCAAAGGAACTCCCATCACCATAAACAGTGAAACCAATCCCACGCTGGCGTTGAAGGCTCCATGCGCCAAAGCCGCTGGCCATACGGAATCACTGTAGGTACGCAACCAGCCAAGGAAGGCGCCAAATACGGTACACATGCCGCACATAGCCATGACTCCCCACGCGCCCGCAGCCATCGGATAGTTGTAGCCCAGAAGCACCAATGGTGCATGCCAGATCCCCCAGACGACGCCGGATACAAGAATTGATACAAGTTGCCCATAAGGCTGCAGGCGAATCCAAAGCCATCCCCGCCAACCAATCTCCTCTCCTAAAGCAAACAAGGAATTCATGAGGCCAGCGACAACTATCAACCCCGCCTGTCCGAGAAGGTAGATTGTCGGGCCTTCCTGGCCGGAGACAACGCGCAGTACGGTGAAATTCTGCAGATCACCAGGGAAGACCCCTAGCCATGTTCCGATGAAGGGCGCTTGAAGTATGAGCCCGAGCGGAATCACATAGGACAGCACCAGTGCGATGGCAAACTTCCCCGGACGCTTGATTGGCCAGAGCCCAACCTCGGAGGTGAAGCTCGTTAGCCGGCGTTCGACAATGGCAATCACTAGAGCAGCGATGGTCGGGGTAAACATCATTGCCATGGCGATTCCTGGAAGCTTGGCATCATTTATGCCTTCTCCCATCCAAAGCGGCAACGCTACGGCCCAAGCTAAAACCACGCTTAGCACACAGAAGCACACGATGCTCAACACGCTACCGATTCTCAATTTCGGCAACTTAACTACTCCTAATCAGATGATGATCTACATTCGTTTCTCCAGCCTATCGGCCTCAAGTCGTATTTTTGGTGATCAATGAGCTAAACTATTTTCGGTTATGCCTCCGTAGCTCAGCTGGATAGAGCAAGAGCCTTCTAATCTCTAGGTCGCCGGTTCGAATCCGGCCGGGGGTACGAAATAAACCGCCGTTCACTTGGTAATACAAGTGAACGGCGGTTTTCGCATCTATCCAGATCTAGGAATTTGACCAGTGTTAGGCCTCATTTCTAGCTTGAGGCCCTTTCCGGCCGAGCCTGTCAGCCAGCCCTCGTCCTATTTGCCGGCCACTAAATAAGCACCCGCCCAAGAAAGTTCCTTCCAGCGCGTTGTACCCATGCATCCCGCCGCCCCCGAATCCAGAAGCTTCACCGGCCGCATAAAGCCCGTCAAGAACTGTTCCGTCGTATTTGAGGACTTGCCCAGATAGGTCTGTCTGCAGTCCGCCTAATGACTTTCGCGTCAGAATGTGCAGCTTCACAGCTATCAATGGCCCCGCCGCAGGATCGAGTATCCTGTGCGGAGCAACTGCTCGGGTCAAACGGTCTCCGATGTACTTTCGGGCATTGCGGATAGATTGAATTTGGCGATCTTTGCTAAATGGATTTTCAGTTTGCGAATCACGAACCATTAGTTGCTGGTGAAGCCGCATCGGATCAATATGTGCTTCCGGCGCGATTGCATTCATCTTCGTCACGAGCTCCTCGACGGTAGTCGCTGAAACGAAATCCGCACCTTTGTTCAAGAAATCCGTGACCGGCCCCGGAGCACCCTTGCCAAAGAACCGGTCCTTGATAACTCCGGCTTTATCCCGATTAGTCAGATCTGGATTTTGCTCCGACCCTGACAGCGCAAACTCCTTCTCGATAATTCGCTGATTTAGCACGAACCATGAATAGTCGTACTTTCGCGCAGTGGGATCGGTGCGCAGGTATTTCAACGTGCCCAAAGTGTCGTGCCCCGGAAGGCAAGGAGGACGAAGGCGGTTCCCTTCGGCATCGAACCACATCGGGCTTGGACCGGGCAAAATTCTAATTCCATGAGCGGGCCAAATTGGGTTCCAATTCTGGATTCCCTCTGTGTAATGCCACATTCGATCGCGGTTAACAAGACGCGCCCCCACCTCCTGCGAGAGTTCAATGCCGCTGCCGTCAACATAATTCGGAACGCCGGTAATCATGCGCCCCGGCGCGATGCCGAGCCTGTCGGGCCAGAGTTTCCGAACCAGGTCCTGATTTCCGCCTATTCCCCCGGTTGCAATCACCACTGCTTCAGCCGAAAACTCGAACTCCGAAACCACGTTTCTTGACGACTGTTGCCCGCGTGGAGCGTCATCAGGCGACAAGACCTCACCGCGAACGCCGGTAACTGAACCGTCAGTGGTCACCAATCCAGTAACCCTGTGGCGGTTGAGCAACTCGGCATGTCCCGTTTGCAGTCCGTCGAGCACCCTATTCACAAATGGCATCGATACCCCGGTGCCAGTTCCCCAGGCGATGTGAAATCTGGGTACAGAATTCCCATGCCCTTCGGCGCGACCATCGCCGCGCTCTGCCCAGCCCACAACTGGAGTCAGATCTATGCCTTTTTGCTTGATCCAGGACCGTTTTTCAGTAGCTGCGAACTCCACGTAGGCTTTGGCCCAACGTTGCGCCCACAGGTCCTCATCGTCCAACCGGTCAAATTGTGCACTATGCTGCCAATCCGACCAGGCAAGGTCAAAAGAATCACGAACTCCCAAGCGGCGCTGTTCAGGAGTATCAACGAGAAACAGTCCCCCAAAAGACCAGTAAGCCTGGCCGCCGAGATTACCCCTGTTTTCCTGATCCAGGATTCGGACTCTCAGTCCTGCATCAAGTGCCTCGGACGCTGCAACCAGCCCGGCCAATCCAGCACCCACGATGATCACTCCGCATTGTTCGGAACTCAACTTCACGATCCCACCTCTGCACGCAAGAAATTTACGAGTTTTCATCTCAAGCGTACTTCCCGGTGGGCAATGCCACCATACCCGTATTTTCCGCAAAGAAATTTGCTGACTAGCGAGAACTTTCGTTCTTCACCACCGTTTCTCTTCCTGGTCCGGCCGTCGAATCTGTGAATGTCATGATCGTGAGCCGTGCAGCGGCGCATAATCACTCAGAATCCCGACTGAACAGTAACTTATCCCCCTAATTTGAGATAAACTCTAGGAATTGTAGAAATCGAAAGGGACAGTGCCCGATGACCCAACTGGTCGCCCACCTCGCGCGACAGAGAATCACGGAACGCACCAGCATCAATCTAATATTCCTTCTTGCAGGATTATCTTTTGCGACTTGGGCAGGCCGCCTCTCCATTATCGACGCTGTTTTCGATTTCTCTGGCTTGAACCTCGGATCGTTCTTGATTTGCAGCACCATCGGAACTTTGCTCGGAATCTCCCTTATTCCGTCGGTGAGCAAATTCGTTCCAACACGCCGCCTGTTGTGCTGTTTGCCCATCGGATTAGCAGCATGTTTGGTCGTACTGGGCATAGCCATTTCGATAACCGAGGAAGCCACTCTTGCCTACGTAGCCCTGTTCTTTTACGGGCTTACTTTTGGCTGTTTGGACATCATGATGAACGTCAGCGGCGCACAGGTTGAACGTCGTGTCGGCCGCAGCATCATGCCTTCCCTTCATGGGTTCTTCAGCCTGGGAACCCTAATTGGCGCCGGGGTGGCAACAGCAACCATTTCCTTGAATATCTCGAGCCTTTGGCACTTCTCGTTTGTCGCGGTCATCATTCTTCTTCTCGCTTACGTTGCCCATCGAGGTATTACCTGCTGGGAAAACGAAAATTTGGTTCCAATCAACAAGGATGTCCCCCAGAACCGAATTCAATCAACGCACAAAATGGGACTCTTGCTGCTGCTTGGCATAATGGTCGCCGGTTTAAGTTTCAGCGAGGGTGCGGCCAATGATTGGATTGCCGTTACTTCGGTTGACGGGCACGGTTTCAAGCATCAAATTGGCGCGCTCATGTTCACCTTGTTCGTCGCAGCAATGACGCTGGGACGCTTTGTCGGCGGTCGCCTTGTGGACCGCTTCGGCACGAAAAATACACTCCTGATCATGGGAATTATCGGCCTTCTCGGCGTCGGCTTGTTCATCACCGGCACAAGTCCCTCCCTAGTAGGCCTCGGTGCAGCATTGTGGGGCCTCGGTAGCTCGCTCGGCTTCCCCTTGGGCATGAGCATCGCTGCTTCCCGCGGAGAACGCCTGGGTCCAAAAGCGGTGAGCATCGTCAGTGCGTTTGGATATGGAGCAATGCTTGGCGGTCCACCATTTATTGGTTTCGTCGTCGATACCTTGAAGTTGCCTCAGGCCTTATGGATTTGCGCGGTAGTTCTGATTATTTCGTTGTCCTTGACGCCGGCGGTAACCCGCAACCGGAAGCCGTCCGACAAGACGTCCTAGACGGGCAGAACCGCACGCTCCTTGATGTTTCGCATGACTATGGTGCTCGTCAATTTTTCCACGCCCGGTAGATCAACTAGGACCTCGTCGTATACACGCTGGTAATGCGGCAGATCCTTGGCAAAGACTCGCAATAGGAAGTCTGGCTCGCCGAAAAGGCGCTGCGCATCAACTATTAGCTCTTCCCTCTCTACTGCTAATTCAAAATGCTTAAGCTGCGCTCTGTCTTTCAACGTGACGAAAACCAGGGCCTCGAATCCCAGTCCAACCTTCTCCGGGTCAATCACCGCTTGGTAGCCGCTGATGACTCCCCTGCGCTCAAGATCTTTGATCCGGCGATGGCAGGGAGCCACCGATAGCCCAACTTTTGCAGCTACCGCGGTAGCGCTCATCCGTCCGTCATTCTGCAACTCGGCCAAGATCGCACGGTCTAGTTCATCCATGAAATCAGACTACAGCACAAATAATTTGCGCCATTTAACGCCAGAGCAATTTTTTCTTGCCGAAGGGCCGGGTATCCCCAAAGAATCGGCAAGCACATTTCACGATTTTTTCCTTACTGTTATCAGAGCACAGGTTTCTAGATTTGGAGAAGCAATGGATCTATCGCAGTTCACCGGGTTCCTCTTGGTATCGGTGACGTTGGCGTGCACGCCCGGCGCCGACTGGGCGTACATCATTTCCTCTGCACTGGGCAAAACCAGCTATCGCCCAGCCGTATGGGGATTGCTCTCGGGATACCTGGTTCATACTGCATTGCTGGTGTGCGGAATTGCGGCCCTGGTCGCGAGTTCCCCGTCACTTCTCCTCTGGCTCACGGCAGCCGGATCGGTCTATCTGCTGTGGCTAGGCATTGCGACCCTGCGTTCCTGCAGGAACGCCAGGTTCTTTGATGCCAATGCTCCATCTACCTCCGAAATTGAAGCACTCGATGGCGATTACCCTCGGAGCAATCCCGAACCTACCGATAGCACCGTCGCGCTGTTGGACAAGGTCCGTCATCGATCGCTACGCGGCCAATTCCTCAAGGGCCTGCTCACCAGCGGCACTAACCCCAAGGCACTACTGCTGTATGTGGCCCTCATCCCGCAGTACCTGGATTCATCCCTGGATCTTCCGCTCTCCCTGCAAACCGGCGCTCTTGGGCTTACTCATTTCGCGGTATCGATCCTCGTGTACTTCTCCGTTGCATTGGCTGCCAGGGTGCTGCTTCGCTCCCGGCCCATGGCGGCACGCATCGTAACCATGTGCTCCGGAACCATAATGATCCTCTTGGCCCTGGGCTTGGTCTACGAACAATTCTTCGTTGCATAAGAATTTATTGAACACTGATCAAGACAATTGAACGGTGATCAAGTATGCTCTTAATCGATGGCTCTTCGGTCATCTGTAACGCAAGCATGAATGGCTGTCCGATCATGGAGCCCGCCGTTCAAGCTACGAACCTTGCGCTGGAGCACTCGTGGAACTACCCCCAATTCGATTTGAGAATGTCACTGTCCGCTTTGAAGAGCGCGATGTCCTCAAGGATGTGCGATTGACTCTCAACGAACAGCGCATCGGCATTATCGGGGCAAACGGTGCTGGGAAGAGTACGCTCTCCCGGCTCATCAATGGCCTCGTTTTGCCTACTGAAGGATCCGTGCACGTTGGCGACCTGAACACTCGGAATCATGCAAAGCAGATCCGCCGCGATGTTGGTTTTGTCTTCCAGAATCCAGCAAATCAAATCATCATGCCGCTGGTCTCTGAAGACATTGCGTTCGGACTGAAGAATTTGCAAATTCCCAAAGCAGAGCGCCAATTGCGCGTGCATGAGACACTGGCAGAGCTCAACATCTCGCATCTGGCAGATCGCGAAAGCCACACTCTTTCCGGCGGCGAGCAGCAAATGGTCGCACTCGCTTCCGTCCTTGCCATGCGGCCACGAACCATTGTTTTCGATGAACCCACTACGATGCTGGATCTGCGCAATCGACTCGCGTTCCAACGCGAAATAGCCAAGCTGGCGCAACGTGCAATTGTGGTGACGCACGATTTGGAAATACTTGAAGATTTCGACCGCGTTCTCGTGGTCACCGACGGAGCTATCGCATTCGATGGCCGACCGGAAGAAGCAATCGCCCATTACCGCCAATGGAGCCACGCATGATCGCGGCCAAGAATACTTCGTATCTAGCGCGTGTTAAGCCGGGATGGAAATTCGGAACATTGCTGGTTCTGAGCATCGGGCTTTACTTGATTAGCTCGTGGCAGGTCTTGCTGCCCCTGTTCATTCTCAGTGCGATACTGCTGCTTTCGGCTAGGGTCGACCTCAAGCAACTGCGCATGCCACTGTTCTCATTGGCCATGATTCTCGGCATCGTCTTCATTCTTCTCGCCCTGCAAACCGATTGGGCCAACGCCGTGGTCTCGGTCCTGCGGCTGCTGACCATGTGCCTGATGGCCTACGCCGTCAGCCTCACCACAAGCTTTGACGCGATGCTCGAGCTCTTCCAACAGGTTGCCTCTCCATTACGATTCCTTGGAGCTAATCCAGCGCAAATCGCATTGGGATTGTCCATGACAATACGGTTCATTCCGGAATTGAAAAAGGTATACCTCGAAGTCCGCGAAGCCCAGCATGCTCGGGGTCTGGGCAACAATCCGTTGGCCGTGAGTGTCCCATTAGTTATCAGATCACTAAAAATCGCTGACGAGACAGCCGAAGCGTTAGACGCCCGCGGCTACGATTCAGCACCTTACCGACGCTAAGCGCGTCAGCTACTTCCATCTCGCTCGCACTTCCAAGGAAACACAATGCCAACTCGCACCGACTCAACTTCGCAAACTCGCAATACGGTATACGTCGCAGTCTTTGCCGCCATGATCGCGGCCATGGGGCTCCTTCCCCCTATTACATTGGGGATCATCCCGGTACCCATTACCCTGCAAACCCTGGGTGTCATGCTGGCCGGCGCCTTATTGGGACCTTGGCGAGGTTCATTGGCCTCACTGGTTGTCGTAGTCCTGTCTTTGGCAGGGCTGCCCTTGTTGGCTGGTGGGCGTGGTGGGCTTGGAGTCCTGTTCGGGCCGACCGGCGGATATCTCATTGGATGGATTTTCGGGTCACTCGTTATTGGAGCCCTCTTCAAATACTGGGTTCTGCGCTACGAAAACAAGGTCGCCCGATTCATGTCCGGACTGGCCTCGGCTCTCCTTGGCGGAATCGTCGTCATCTATCTGTTTGGCGTTCCGTGGACCGCTGCTGTTACCGGGCTTGCTCTGGGCACATCCTTGCTGGGGTCTCTCGGATTCCTGCCCGGGGACGTCCTCAAAGCCGTAGTCGCCACCCTGGTGGCCCTGACCGTGCACCGTAGCTACCGCGGGTTGATGAAGTAGCTCGATGGAACTGTGGCAGGCACTGGCAAGGTGGGCCAATCAACGACCGGATCATCTTGCCCTGCTCACGGTTGAAAGCCGGCTGACTTATGCGCAGTTGGCCAGCAGAAGCGGTGCTCTGGCCAAGCGGCTAGAATCCGTTCCAGGCAATCGGATCGCTGTGCACACCAGCGATCCGATTGAGATGGCCATCGCTTTTTATGCGATCGCGCGCAGTGGCAAGACATTGGTGGTGATTGACCCTGCTTGGCCCGGAAATCTGGCCACTTCCATGGCAGCAGTTCTTCTATGCGATTTTGTGCTTGAATCGACGGTTCCGCGGCCTTTGCCCGGCGTCCCAAGATTCGCCTTGCCGCCCGAGCCACCCGAGCCCGGTGAATACATTGTGCCCGCGACCAAGACTCATTGCGCTGAAGTCCTGCTGATCATTTGCACTTCTGGAAGCTCATCGCGTCCCAAGCCTGTGCTCCGGAGTGCTGCATCGTGGGAAGCGTCCCTGAGTGCCGGCGCCACGATTTTGGGCGCTTCGCCAGAGGATTCCACTCTTTGCCCGAGTCCCATTTCCCACGGTCTGGGCCTCTACGCGATGGTCGAGTCCCTGCATGCTGGCGGCACCTTCATGGCTTCCGGAAAATGGGATCAAAAGGGCGTTGCGTCTTTGCTGGCGCGCGTCAGCTGCACCCGTATCGTCAGCGTACCGACAATTCTTGGCAAGGTGCTGGCCCTGGATGACCCGGCACTGTTCTCCAGCCTGCGATTGGTCATCAGCGGCGGGGAATCCCTGGACCAGGCGACCGTTCAAGCGCTTCACCAGATGGCTCCGTCGGCGCGCTGCGTTGAATATTTCGGGAGCAGCGAGCACAGCCTCATCGCGTATCGCGAGCGACTGGCCAACCATCCGCGAACTCCCTATTTCGACGGTCAGCTGTTTCCCGGGGTGCAGGCTCACACCCATGAGGCAACGCCGGGTTCAGGCTTTGGCTCGCTCTATATCGATAGCCCGTTCAACGCCAAGGGGTACGACCTTAGCTCGGACTCTGTCATCGCTCGGTGCGGCACAGCAATCGGCATTGGTGATCAGGCGAAGCTCCTGGGTTCAAATCGCATCGTCCTGTCCCGTCGCAACGACGGGATGATGAATCTCAACGGAAACAATATCCACCCGGGCGAAGTGGGCGCAGCGCTTAATGCCGAGGGGCTGGCCAATGCCTTAGTGCGGATCGATGCATCGAGCGCACCAGCCAGGTTGCTGGCCTACACGGTTTCGCCACCCCGCAATCCGTCCGCTCTTCTCACAGGCCTGCAGAAGCATTTGCCCCAGTACAAGATCCCGCACCAAATCATCTACTTGCGATCGTGGCCCGAGACCTTCAGCGGAAAATTGAATGCCTCGGCTTTGGACTTCCAGGATCTGAACATTGAACGGAGCGACTGGCTCAGATGAATGACGCCTTCATTATCAATGCAGCACGCACGCCCATCGTCAGAGCAGGCAAGGAGTATTCCCGCATTACCGCAGACCAACTGCTGGCTCGGGTGATCAACGCGCTAATAGATCGAAGCGGCATCTCCCCTGCGGATGTAGACCACGTATTTGCCGGCAATGCGGCGGGACCGGGCGGAAATATAGCGCGAGTGTCTGCTTTGGCGTCGGTGCTGCCCAAGACCGTCAGCGCGACCAGCATCGATGCCCAATGTGCCAGTGGACTGGACGCAATTGCCGCCGCTGCGCGGATGATACGTTGCGGTGAAGCGCATGTCGTGGTGGCCGGTGGCGTGGAGTCGGTGAGTACCGCGCCATGGCGGGTTGAAAAGCAAACCTCCGTAATCCAGCCTCCGCGCCTCTACTCGCGTGCCCGATTCACTCCAAAGCGAGACCCGGACCCCGAAATGGGCGAAGCTGCGGAGAATATTGCCCAGTCCTACGGCATTGCACAAGAGCGGCAAGATTCTTTCGCATTGCAGAGCCACCAGCGTGCGCTGCGCGCTCAAGCGGCTGGACTCTTTGATCGCGAGCTTGTCACCGTGGATACAAGCAACGGGCAAGTAGCGGCCGACACCTGCCCCAGGCCCGGACTGACACTTCGCAAGCTCGCTGCGCTCAAGCCGGCATTCGTACCCGGTGGCACCGTGACTGCGGGAAACTCCTGCCCGATTAACGATGGTGCAGCTGCGGTAATCTTGGTGAGCGAACAAATGCGCCAGAGACTGAACCCAACCTTCGCAATGCGCTACCTTGCTTCTGCTTCAGGTGCTTGCGATCCCAGCATTCTCGGCATGGCGGCGGTACCGGCGTACCGCAAGCTCATCGGCCTGCTGCCATCCGCTGCTGCTTCCAGCACTCCACTGATCGAGTTCAACGAAGCCTTTGCGGTCCAGGCCCTGGCATGCCTCGATGAGCTAGGGATCACCGAGGTGACGGTGAACCAAGGTGGCGGGGCCTTGGCGTTGGGACACCCCTACGGTGCTAGCGGCGCGATTCTTGCGACTCGGCTGTTCTGGCAGGCCAACCAGGCTCGGATACCTGGGCAAAGGGCGATCGCGCTCATGGCCGCCGCGGGTGGCACCGGAAGCGCGTTTGCTTTCGAGTCAGTACCGCATTGAGCCCTTGGGGCATTGGCCTAGATGTTGAACCCCAAGGCCTGCATCTGATTCCGGCCGTCGACAAGGTTCTTCAGCACTTCATCAATCTGCGCTTCGAGTAGATCGGTCAGCGGGCAGGCAGGCGTCGTCAACGTCAAGTCGATTTCCAGGACTGAATCGCCGTCGAAACACCGTCCGTAAAGCAGGCCCAGGCCAACAATGTTGACTCCCAGCTCGAGGTCATTCACGTCCTTGGGTGCTTCGTCGATTTCTGCGATCGGCCACGTTGCGCTCTCATGTGCACCATTTGCGGCTTCGGACATGCGCTGCTCCCCGATTCTGCCCCGGGTACCCCTTTCCCTTTCGGCTCTTCCACGAGATACCAGAAGGAATGCAGGCCCCTCGGGCGTTAACGAACAGAACCGCTCACCCCCGTAGGGAGCAAGCGGTTCTGCTTGAAACAGCCTAAATTAGATGTTGAAGCCCAGGGCTCGCATCTGATCGCGACCGTCATCGGTGATTCGTTCTGGACCCCAAGGCGGCATCCAGACCCAGTTCAAACGGTGGTCGTCCACAACGCTCTCCAGCGCCTGGCCGACCTGCTCTTCGATAATATCGGTGAGCGGGCAAGCGGCGGTTGTCAGTGTGAGGTCCAGCAAAAGTACGCCGTCTTCTGCGTACTTCAGGCCATACAGCAAACCCAGGTCGACAATATTGACACCCAGTTCAGGGTCAATGACGTCCTTGAGCGCTTCCTCAACGTCTTCCAGAGGAGTCGTAGCGGCTCCCGTGCTCTGTTCGGTCGATTCGCTCATGATTGTAACCTTAGGCCTTGACGTTCAGGTAACGGTCGTAGCCTTCTTCTTCCAGACGGTCAGCCAGTTCCGGGCCGCCCTGTTCTGCAACTCGGCCATCCACGAACACGTGCACGAATTCTGGCTTGATGTAGCGCAGGATGCGGGTGTAGTGGGTGATGAGCAGGGTGCCCATTTCGTTCTCGTCCTGTGCGCGGTTAACGCCCTCGGAGACAACCTTCAGAGCGTCGACGTCCAGGCCGGAGTCGGTCTCGTCCAGCACTGCGAACTTGGGCTTGAACAGTTCCAGCTGCAGGATCTCGACGCGCTTCTTCTCGCCACCGGAGAAGCCTTCGTTGACGTTACGGCCAGCGAAGTCGGCATCGATCTTCAGCTTGCTCATAGCTTCCTTGACGTCCTTGGTCCAAGTACGAAGCTTTGGAGCTTCGCCGTCGATGGCGGTCTTGGCGGTACGCAGGAAGTTGGTCATGGTTACGCCTGGTACCTCTACCGGGTACTGCATAGCCAGGAACAGGCCAGCCTTGGCGCGCTCGTCGACGCTCATCTCCAGGACATCTTCACCATCGAGGGTGATGGAGCCGGAGGTGACGTTGTAGCGCGGGTGGCCAGCGATGGTCGAAGCCAAGGTCGACTTGCCCGAGCCGTTAGGGCCCATGATTGCGTGGGTTTCGCCGGTCTTGATGGTCAGGGTTACACCCTTGAGAATTTCCTTCTCGCCCTGCTCGGTGTCAATCGAGACGTGCAGGTCCTTGATTTCCAGAGTAGACATACGTCGTTCCGTTTCTTTCTAAAAAGCGCTAAGGCTAAAAAGCTGGTGAAGCGAGCACTACCTAGTTCTCGGTAGCAGCCAATTCTTCTTCGATGGTGTCGGTCAGTCGCTCCTGCAGAGCCTCATCGCCGATCTGCTGAACGATTTCGTTCAGGAATCCGCGAACTACCAAGCGGCGTGCGGTCTTTTCATCGATGCCGCGAGCCATCAGGTAGAAGAGGTGCTCATCGTCGAAGCGGCCGGTGGTCGATGCGTGGCCAGCACCATCGATCAGACCGGTTTCGATTTCAAGGTTCGGAACCGAATCAGCGCGGGCGCCATCGGTCAGAACCAGGTTGCGGTTGGCTTCGTAGGAGTCGGTACCAACAGCAGCCTTCTGGATCAGCACATCGCCAACCCACACGGTGTGTGCGTCCTTGCCCTGCAGCGCACCCTTGTACAGCACGTTCGACTTGCAGTTGGCCACAGCGTGGTCAACGAACAAGCGGTGCTCCAGGTGCTGGCCGGCATCTGCGAAGTACAAGCCGTAGAGCTCGATCTCAGCGCGTTCGCCGGTGAAGCGAGCCGACGGGTTCACGCGAACCAGGTCGCCACCGAAGGAAACAACAATGTGCTTGAACGAAGCGCCAGCAGCTACCAGCGCCTGCTGCGAGGAAGCGTGAACGGCGTCATCTTCCCAAGCCTGCAGGGAGATCACGGTCAAGCGGGCGTTGGCCTGGACGTCGAACTCGACGTTCTGTGCCAGCACTGCCGAACCGACGTGGTCCAGCACAACAGTAGCCTCGGAATTTTCCTCGGCAACAACGATGAGGTGCTGAGCCGCCGCTGCCAGCGACTCGCCGGTGATGCGCAGGGTTGCGTTGGCACCTTCGGCGTTCTTCGGGATCGTCACAACGTGGGTCTCGGAAGCGAACTTCCAAGCGTTGGCCGACACGCGGTCATCCGGGGTATGCGCAACACCGTTCAGCGCGTCGCCAGCCGGAACAACCGACAGCTTGGCGATTCCGTTGCCGGCGAGCTCTATCTTCGGAGCCGCGCCGGTGAGGTCATCGCTGTGCAGGCCCTTCAGGCGCTTGAGCGGGGTGAAGCGCCAGTCCTCTTCACGACCGGTCAGCTTGGCGAAGTCATCTACATTGGTGCTGGTCAGTCGACCGGCACGCGATGAATCGGGAACTCCAACTCCGCCGCCGTGGCTGTGCGCCTTGGTGGAGGCACCGGCCAGCGGCGAGCTGTCGTTGTCGTTGATCGGCGAAAGGTCTTCGCCCTCTTCGGTGAAACCAGGAATCGATGGTGCGCCGATGCGCGCCTTCTCTGCTGGGATATGGGTGGTGGTCTCCGACATTCTTAGCCGACCGATCCTTCCATCTGAAGTTCAATAAGGCGGTTCAGTTCCAGCGCGTACTCCATAGGCAGCTCGCGTGCGATTGGCTCAACGAAGCCGCGCACGATCATTGCCATGGCCTCGTCCTCGGCCATGCCGCGGGACATCAGGTAGAACAGCTGCTCTTCGGAAACGCGCGAGACGGTCGCCTCGTGGCCCATGGTTACGTCGTCCTCGCGGACGTCGATGTACGGGTAGGTATCCGAACGCGAGATCTGGTCGACCAGCAACGCGTCGCAGACCACCGAGTTCTTGGTGCCCTTGGCGCCTTCCTGGACCTGGACCAGGCCGCGGTAAGCCGAGCGGCCACCGTTACGAGCCACCGACTTGGCCACAATGGCCGAAGAGGTGTTCGGAGCGATGTGGACCATCTTGGATCCGGTGTCCTGGTGCTGGCCCTCGCCGGCGAAGGCGATGGACAGGGTCTCACCCTTGGCGCGTTCGCCAACGAGGTAAACGGCTGGGTACTTCATGGTGACCTTCGAGCCGATGTTGCCATCGACCCATTCCATGGTGGCGCCTTCTTCGCAGACGGCACGCTTGGTCACCAGGTTGTAGACGTTGTTCGACCAGTTCTGGATCGTGGTGTAGCGAACGCGGGCGTCCTTCTTCACGATGATTTCCACAACGGCAGAGTGCAGCGAATCCGACTGGTAGATCGGTGCGGTGCAACCCTCGATGTAGTGAACGTAGGAGCCCTCATCAGCGATGATCAGGGTGCGTTCGAACTGGCCCATGTTTTCCGTGTTGATGCGGAAGTAAGCCTGCAGCGGGATCTCCACATGTACGCCCTTCGGGACGTACACGAACGAGCCGCCGGACCACACGGCAGTGTTCAGCGAAGCGAACTTGTTGTCGCCCGCTGGAATGACCGAGCCGAAGTACTCCTGGAAGATCTCCGGGTGTTCCTTCAGTCCAGTGTCGGTGTCAAGGAAGATGACGCCCTGGGCTTCAAGGTCTTCACGCAGCTGGTGGTAAACAACCTCGGACTCGTACTGGGCGGCAACGCCAGACACCAGACGCTGCTTTTCAGCCTCTGGAATACCCAACTTGTCGTAGGTGTTCTTGATGTCTTCTGGAAGTTCTTCCCAGGAGGTCGCCTGCTTCTCGGTGGAACGCACGAAGTACTTGATGTTGTCGAAATCAATACCCGAGAGGTCTGGACCCCAGGTAGGCATTGGCTTGCGATCGAAGTACTTCAGCGCCTTCTGGCGACGCTCCAGCATCCATTCTGGCTCGGACTTCAGGGCGGAAATATTCGCCACTACGTCCTTGTCGACGCCACGGCGCGCATTTGCACCCGCGTCGTTCTTGTCTGACCAGCCGTATTCGTAATTGCCGATTCCGTGGAGTTCGGGGTTCTTCTCCAGAATTTCGGAAATTACACCCGGGTCGGCAGACTCCTGTGCAATCTGATCCGTCATCGCGGCCTCTCCTGCTTCGTGAACTGAATTCGAGTTCTTTTCTCAGCGCGCATTGGCGCCTTTTCACGCCCCACAGGGATGTGGGTCGTGCACACGTGTCCTCCACCGGCCAAGGTCGACAGTCGTCGGACGTCGACGCCTAGCAAGCGGGCGAACATTTCCGTTTCCATGTCGCAAAACACTGGAAACTCTCGTGCCAAGTCTTGTATCGGGCAGTGTCCCTGGCATAGCTGCACGCTATGCATCAGGGCAGTTGCCACTTTGGTATCCACTTTTCGGGTGTATCCCACGAATCCATCTGCACTGAGCAAATTGCCCAGCACCTCGGCTCGTGCTTCCAGCCCTTCAACGCCGACCAGCGCCTTGGCGTATCGGTCTTCCATTGATGCGAAGCGGTTACGCGCAAACTTGCGAATCGCGTCCTCTCCGGCCGCATCGCCGAGCATCTTCAATGCGTCGGAAGCAATCTCCAGGTAATCGTTGCCCAACTTCGTCTGCCCGCGGTGCGAAAGCACGTAGCGACGCGACGGACGTCCAGCACCGGTTTTCTGGTTGGCTACCAGTTTCACCTCTACGAGTCCCGATTTTGAGAGCGCGTCGAGGTGACGGCGGACCGCAGCAGGCGTGAAGCCCAGCTTGCTTCCAAGCTCGGCAGCACTGACCGGCCCGTCCTCGAGTACTGCGTACAGGACGCGGTCGCGCGTACGCTCCTCGGTATCCCCAACTGCGCCAACTGTCGCGGCAGTGGAGCCACTAGCTGATTCTGAATTTGATGAATACACAACACAATCATGCGTAAATTTTTGCTCTAGGTCTAGTAAGGAAGGACTTACTAAGGACATGCTTGCCCGACTAGTGCGTTACTTGAATCGAACCTCTGACACTCCCATTGTCCCGCCCACCTCAACGGAACTCGAGGGTTGGTGACAAAACACTCAGCTCAGCCAGTTCGACATGTCGTAGAATGTTTCAGTGTCTTCTGTAACTCCCAGCCTTGTCATCAACGAGCTGGCTAAAGATTTAGGTCCAGTCCCCGCCTTGGACAATCGCATGTTGCGAGTCCTGGAGTCGGTGTCCCTAAAAGCTTATCCGGGTCAGGTCACCACGCTTTTAGGAGCTAACGGAGCCGGCAAATCCACGACCCTCGCTTGTGCCCAGGGGCTGCTTCAGCCCGAAGGCGGAACCGTCGAACTCCTGGGCCAGAACCCCTTCGGCGACAATCCCGAATTGCGTTCCCGCGTCGGAGTCATGCTCCAAGACGGAGGGTTGCCACCCTCAATGCGACCGGTTCCGCTCTTGAGGCACGTCGCTTCCCTCTATCAGAAGCCCATTGATATTGATGCGTTGATCACACGGTTGGATCTCGAATCATTTGGCACCCGCACGATCCGCCGTCTCTCTGGTGGCCAGAAGCAGCGCGTCGCCTTGGCCCTGGCGCTGGCCGGAGATCCGGAAGTGCTCTTCCTCGATGAACCAAGTGCTGGGCTGGATCCGCAGTCCCGCCAGGTAGTCTTCGACCTCATTGCCGAACTTCGCGATGCAGGAAAGGCCATCATCCTCACCACCCACCTCATGGATGACGCGCAACGCCTCAGCGACTACGTCTACATCATCGACAAGGGCTGCACCGTGGCGCAAGGCACCGTGGCCGAGCTGACGGCCCGCGCTGCCGAAGACCAGGACACCCGCCCGGTGTCCTTCTCCGCCCCAGCAGGGCTGCGCCTACCTGAACCACCGGCAGGATTGCACCTGGAGGAGACCGGAGCCGGCCAATACCGGCTCGACGGGGTCAACTCCCCCGAACACTTGAACTGGCTAACCCATTGGTGGCTCCAGGAGGGCATTTTGCCAACCGAGCTCAACTTGCAGTCACGAAGCCTCGAAGACGTTTTCCTTGAAATCGCACAGAAGGAGGGAAGGGCATGAGCCAAACACAGGCACGCTCCAATGCTGTCTCGCCACTGCGCCGAATCCTGAACCAGGGTAAATACGAATCCATCCAGATGCTCAGCAATGGCGAACAGCTCATTCTCGCTGTTGTCATGCCGCTCATTGCGCTCTTCGTGCTCACCCTGACCGATCTGGTCAAGGATGTCGCAGACCGCAGCATTGATGCCGCCGTTCCTGGCGTCTTGGCCTTGTGCGTCATTTCGACGGCTTTCACCGGGCAGGGAATTGGCACCGGATTTGACCGCCGCTATGGCGTGCTGACCATGTTCTCCACTACGCCGCTGGGGAAAACCGGACTGATTTTCGGCAAGGTCATTGCCGTGCTGTCGGTCCTGCTGATCCAGGTCGTCTTAATCTGCTCTGTCTCCTTGTTGTTCCTGGACTGGCATCCGAACCCTTGGGGCATTGCTCCGGCTATACTCTTCCTGCTCTTGGGCGCAGCCGCGTTTACCGCGCTAGGCCTGCTGATTGCCGGCACCGTCCGCCCTGAAGCGACGTTGGCGATCACCAACCTTGCCTGGATCCTGCTGGCCGGTGCCGGCGGTGTCCTCTACCCCTTGAGCATGGCCCCTGATTGGGCCCAGCCAACCCTGAATGCGCTGCCATCGGCAGCGCTGGGCGATGCCATGCGCGATGCCCTGATCCACGGCCAGTTCAGCATTGCTGGCCTTATCTTCTTGATCCTTTGGTCAGCAGTTGGCTCCTTTGCAGCCATCAAGCTGTTCAAATGGAGCTGACCACCACCCAAATTCCGAAAAGGGAGATTTCAATGTCTTCAGCCCAAGCCACCCAGAGCTGGGCCGATAAACTGCCCACGAAGGTCACTCGCCTCGTGCATGGTCTCGCGATCGCATCCCTGATCTCGCAGATTGGCATTATCGTCACCGGTGGAGCCGTACGCTTGACGAATTCGGGCCTCGGCTGCTCCCACTGGCCCAATTGCGTTCCCGGTTCGATGACCCCTGTCCCGGAAATGGGCATCCATGGAATCATCGAGTTCGGCAACCGCCTGCTGACCTTTGTCCTGCTGGTCATCGCTGTCGCGTTCCTGATCTCCATCTGGAAGATGCGCCCTACCCACCGCACCCTGTTCAAGCTGTCCATCGGCTTGCTCGCCGGCATCGCGTTGCAGGCACTCATCGGAGCCATCACCGTGTGGACCGGACTGAACGCTTGGGTCGTTTCGGTGCACTTCCTGATTTCCGGCGCACTGGTCATCATGGCAACATTCCAGGTGAACCGCACCGCCAAGGAACTGAAGAACCGCAAGTTCGATCAGAGCAGCAAGTCGATCCGCCAGCTCTCCTTCGCCGCATGGATCTTCTCCCTGCTCGCAGTGGCATTCGGAACTATCGTGACCGGCACCGGACCGCATGCAGGCGATGCCGATGCCCCGCGCCACTTGTTCGATCCGCTGCTGGTAACCCGCATGCATACTGCTCCGGTGTACTTGCTCGTTGCCGCAACCATCGTGGTGCTGATTCTGGCCTACAAGCAGGGCGGAAACATCCAGCTTCGCATCGCCATCTGGTGGCTTGTCGCGGCAATTGCGGTCCAGGCAGCAATTGGCTACATCCAGCATTTCAATGGGCTGCCAGTCGCCCTGGTACTCTCCCACATGCTCGGCGCGAGCTTGCTGCTTGCCGCCTCCGCAAACGTCTGGGATCGGGCTGCCATCCTTCCGGAATACCAGCGCAACGATTCCTAGAATCCTGAGTAAATGACTGGGGGTTGCCCTGCACTCGATGTGCAAGGCAACCCCCAGTTGCTTAACGCTGTCCCCCGGCCGTTCCACGGCGCGTGAACCACATCAAACCATAAAGTCCAAAGAAGAAATAGACTGTTCCGGCTAGCCAGAATGCCGCAAGCAGCAGGCCTTGATCCACGGTGGAAACCGCAAGAAGGGCGGCGCCGTTAGCGCAGGTAGCCCATAGAGCAATCCGGGAATTGGACAAGAACCCGATGCCGCAGGCCAAGCCCAGGGCAAGGTATGCGTATACGGCGACGTTCGGCTCGATACTCGTGAACGATGCGGCTCCCAGGAGCACGACTGGCAATAGCAGAGCAGTGCCACCAATGATGCGGATCAACTTTGAACGCGGTTCTCGATTCACCGATTTGGACGAACGCCCATTGATTCCGACTAGCATCCATGCTGCGACCATTGACGGGATATAGAAGATTCCACTGCTGGTAATTAATCCGGCAACGAGCGCTGTCATGCACAAGGCCGCCGCGTAGCCGTAGATTCGTGCCGTTTTTCCCTTCATGACCGCGGTGGCCGCTACGCCAAGTCCGAATATTGCGAAGATCAGCAGTTGCAATGCGCCTTGCTCATATATCGAGTCGTAGCTACTGCCCTCACCTTCTGGCACAGAAGCGCCAAAAATCAGGTCACCCAGGGTATCTGCCAGAGTCGTATCGATGATGGAGACAAGGACACCGAGGACCAGTGCCACCGCACCGAGCACCAAGCTATTCCTGCGTAGAATGGCCCGCTCCTGCGGAGCCGCGTACTCGGCCATCAGAGGGGCTGCAACAGTTTCAGGACTGCCTAGCGCGGCGAGGATTTGGTCATCATCCCTGCCTAGGGCTCGGCCATCCTCGATATGCTGCGCCACATCCTCCAGAAGCTCTAAGCCCATATCCCTTGGAGCACCGCGCAGGAGCTTCCCCAATTCCCGCAAATACGCTTCCGCACTGTACTGCTCAGCTGTCGATGCCATGTTGCTCTCCAAGTAGATCGGTGACTTGCATTGAAATTGCTTCCCATACCCCGCGGAACTCGCCAACCATCAGATGCCCGTGCTCGGTAATGGTGTAGTACTTCCGTTTGCGTCCCGACGCGCCTTCTTCCCAGTAGGTTTCTACCAGCCCAGTGGCTTTCATGCGCGCCAGCAACGGATACAGGCTCCCCTCGCCGGCGGTAAGCTTCCGCGCGGTGAGCTCTTCTGCCAGCTCCAACCCGTATTTATCTCCGCTGGCTAACGAAGCCAGCACACAGTACTCAAGGACGCCCTTGCGTATATTCGTGGCGATTTTCTCGCGTTGATCGGACATGCGATAACCATACCTTGCGTAGCAAGACTTGCATAGCAAGATCTAGTCTTATTTCCCTCGATGAGAGTAATTTCTGCCTAAACGCATAGTGCGCATGCATTGGCCGATGCGAAGGGCAACTACGCTCGAACGCAGAAAAGCGCCCTTCCTGGAATCCATTTTCATTTGGATTCCAGGAAGGGCGCTAACCGACGCTCAGCTGCGGCGTTGAACCTAGCCGAACAGCGGGCTACCCACGAACGGGTCAATGGCCAAGGCCAGGAATACGATCGACAAGTAGGTAATGGAGATATGGAAGACCTTCATGGCCTTGCGGTTGATCTCAGCCGGCTTATGGTCGCTCTGCGCTTCGCGGTAGAGCACGTGCGATTCGTAGACGAACCAGATGCCCGCGCCACCAGCGATTGCGGTGTAAACGATTCCTGCGCTACCCAGTGGGACCAGCAGCATCGAGCAAACGACAGTGGCCCAAGCGTAGAGCACAACCTGTACCGAAACGCGGCGAGCGTTGGCGATCGCGCCCAGCATAGGCACTGAAGCCGCGTTGTAGTCATCCGCATACTTCATGGACAGCGGCCAGTAATGCGGCGGGGTCCAGAGGAAGATCACCAGGAACAGGATGATCGCTGGCCATTCAATTGTGTTGGTCACTGCGGCCCAAGCGATCAGCACAGGCATGCAGCCGGCGATGCCACCCCAGACAATGTTCTGAGCGGTACGGCGCTTGAGGATCAAAGTGTAGAACACGACGTAGAGGAGGATTGCAGCCAGGCCCAAGGCGGTCGTCAGCGGATTGGTGCCAACCCAGAGAACCACCAGGGAGGCTATGGCCAATACCCAAGAGAAGACCAGTGCTTCCCTCGGGGTGAGGTCCCCAGTGACTAAAGGGCGCCCCTTGGTACGCTTCATCAACTTATCCATATCGCGATCGATATAGCAGTTGAATGCACCAGAAGCACCTGCGGCCATAGCTCCACCAACAAGGGTGGAGATCATGAGCCAGACGGAGGGGAAACCCCGTTCGGCAAAGATCATGGTCGGAAGGGTGCTCACTAGCAGCAACTCGATTACGCGAGGCTTCGTCAACGCCACGTAGGCATTGGCCTTGCGCTTCAGAAAATCGCCGGCATTTTCATCAGGCTGACGCGATGCGCGGGGCACTGATGCTGCGGCGACACTTTGAGTCTTCAATTAAACGCACTCAGTTCTTCACGGGTACAAGACAGACACTGTCATTCTACGCTGGATAGAAATTGATTGAAACTCCCCAGGAGAGGATCACAGTTGAAAAATGGTGATTTGGCTCAATTCAAGACGCTGCAATCGCCTGCCCGGCGGCTAGCCATGCACCTTTGCGGCTTCACGCTCCCATCGGATTCTGCTCCTCGAACCGATCTTCCGCAGGCAGCCCCCGCCCCAACCAGCGTTTCCCGCGTACCGTTGCAGCACGCCAAAGTCGACAAGCCGGGAGCCTTCGATGGAATAACCCCGCGCGGCGGGAGAACTCATCCAGTTCCAAATGCCCAACAGCATTTCGGCAGATTGCGCGCGGTCCCCCGGACCCTGCTCCCAAATGAACAAAGATGGCAACTGATGGCCGCTAGTGGAACAAATCTTGTTCTTTGTAGCGTTGGCTGGTTGCCGTGCACCGGCTGGCAGAAGTGCCCGGCCACCCATATCCCCCGGCTGCCACCTGCGCACGAATGCGCAGAATGCCTGAGCAATTCGCTCACGCCGTGGCATGAATAGCCGTATCAAGTCCACCTTCTGCGCAAACCGAATAATTCTGTGTCATCTTGCTAAATCCAACGCCCCAATACGCCTTTTCGCGATAGAGTTGACTCAGATTGCGCCGTCGCGACCTGCATCCCTCTGAATAAAGCACAGCCGGAGGAAGCAGGAGGCGACGGCGTATTGCGTGTCAGCGGGAGATATCTCCCGTCCAAGCCTGAATGGAAGGAACGCCGCTGTGGCGACTGAATCCTTAGTAGAAGAATTCTCACTGACCGAGTTGGACCGTAAGGCCATCGACACCACCCGTGTCCTGGCAGCCGACGCCGTCGAAAAGGTTGGCAATGGCCACCCCGGTACCGCAATGAGCTTGGCTCCGGCCGCCTACTTGATTTTCCAGAAGCACCTGCGCCACGATCCGAAGGATCCGAACTGGATCGGCCGCGACCGTTTCGTGCTTTCCCCGGGCCACACCTCGCTGACCCTGTACCTGCAGCTGTTCCTCTCGGGCTACGGTCTGGAGATGGAAGACATCGAAGCGCTGCGCACCTGGGGCGCCAAGACCCCGGGCCACCCGGAGTTCGGCCACACCGCCGGCGTTGAGATCACCACCGGTCCGCTGGGCCAGGGCCTGGCTTCCGCCGTTGGTTTCGCCTACTCCCAGCGCCGCATGCGCGGCCTGCTGGATCCAGCTGCCGAGGCAGGGACCAGCCCGTTCGACCACACTGTCTACGTCATCGCTTCCGATGGCGACCTGCAGGAAGGCGTCACCTCCGAGGCCTCCTCGCTGGCCGGCCACCAGGAACTGGGCAACCTCGTTGTGATCTACGATGACAACAAGATCTCCATCGAGAACGACACCGACATCGCCTTCACCGAAGACGTGCTGGGCCGCTACGAGTCCTACGGCTGGCACACCCAGCGCGTGGACTGGACCGTCACCGGAGAATACGTCGAGGACATGGCCGCACTCGATGCTGCTGTGCGCGCCGCGAAGGCCGAGACCTCCCGCCCATCGATCATCAGCCTGCGCACCATCATCGGATGGCCATCGCCGACCAAGCAGAACACCGGCGGCATCCACGGCTCGAAGCTGGGTACCGAGGAAGTTTCCGGCCTGAAGACGATCCTGGGCTTCGACCCCGAGAAGAACTTCCAGATCGAGGACGATGTACTGGCTCACGCCCGCGAGGTCGTAACCCGCGGTGCGCAGCTGCACGCCTCGTGGAACGAGACCTTCGAGGCCTGGAAGTCAGCCAATCCGGAAGAAGCCGCCCTGCTTGAGCGCCTGCAGGCTGGCGAATTGCCAGAGGGCTGGACCGAGAAGATCCCGGCCTTCGAGCCAGGCTCCACCATGGCTACCCGCGCCGCGTCGGGCAAGGTCATCAACGCGATCGCCGATGAATTGCCAGAACTCTGGGGCGGCTCTGCCGACCTCGCCGGTTCGAACAACACCACCATCGAGACCGCGAAGTCCTTCGCTCCCGAGCGCCGCTCCACCGATTCCTGGTCCGCCAGCCCGTTCGGCCGCGTGCTGCACTTCGGCATCCGCGAGCACGCCGCCGCCTCGATCGTGAACGGCATCGTGCTCTCCAGCCCGACCCGTGCATTCTCCGGAACCTTCCTGATCTTCTCGGACTACCAGCGTCCGGCGATCCGCTTGGCCGCGCTGATGGGTGTCCCCTCGATCTTCGTGTGGACCCACGACTCCATCGGCCTGGGCGAAGACGGCCCGACCCACCAGCCAGTGGAGCAGCTCGCTTCGCTGCGCATCATCCCCAACTTCGACGTCGTCCGCCCAGCGGATGCCAACGAAGTCGCCTACGCATGGCGCGGCATCCTCGAGCTGACCGACACCCCGTCGGGCATCGTCCTCTCCCGTCAGAACCTGCCAATCTACGACCGCGCGGCCACCGGCTTCCGCGGCGCCGAAGGCACGCTGAAGGGCGGCTACATCCTCGCCGAGGCTGTGCGCGATGGCGCGGAGACCACTCCGGATGTCATCTTGCTGGCCACCGGCTCCGAGGTCGAGCTGGCTATCGAAGCCCGCGAAGCCCTGGCTGCCAAGAACGTCGCGGCCCGCGTCGTTTCGCTGCCGTCGCTGGAATGGTTCGCCAAGCAGGACGCGGCCTACCGCGAAGAGGTCCTGCCGGCAGCCATCACCGCCCGCGTTTCGGTTGAAGCCGGCGTGGCCCAGGGCTGGCGCGAGCTGGTCGGCGCGCACGGCGAAATCATTTCGCTGGATCACTTCGGCGCTTCCGCCGATTACAAGAAGCTGTACTCCGAGTTCGGCATCACCACCGAGGCTGTTGTAGCCGCTGCCGAAACCTCCATGCAGAACGCTGCCAAGTAAGGAACCGAAGTAAAGATTATGAGCAACCCGAATACCCAGGCCCTGTCCGATGCCGGCGTCTCCATCTGGCTGGACGACCTTTCGCGTGAACGGCTGACCAGCGGCTCGCTGGCCAAGCTGATCGAAGAGAAGAACGTGGTCGGCGTGACAACCAACCCGGCAATCTTCGCGGCATCGCTGTCCAAGGCAGAGGTGTACGGCGAGGCCATCGCCGAGCAGAAGCACCGCTCGGTGGAAGACGCGATCACCGAAATCACCAGCGACGACGTGGCAGCTGCCTGCGACCTGTTCAAGGGCGTCTACGAGTCCTCCCAGGGCTTCGACGGCCGCGTGTCCATCGAGGTCGATCCCCGCCTGGCTCACGAGACCGCACCAACCATCGCCCAGGCCAAGGCCCTGTACGAACGCGTGAACCGCGAGAATGTGCTGATCAAGATCCCGGCAACCGTCGAGGGCCTGGAAGCCATCACCGAAACCATTGCCGCCGGCATTTCGGTGAACGTCACCCTGATCTTCTCGCTGGAACGCTACCGCGAGGTCATCAACGCCTACCTGCTGGGCCTGGAGAAGGCCCACGCTGCCGGCGTGGACCTGTCCAAGATCCACTCGGTCGCTTCCTTCTTCGTTTCCCGCGTGGATTCGGAAATCGACAAGCGCCTGGACGCCATCGGCACCGATGCCGCGGCCGCCGTGCGCGGCCAGGCCGGCGTGGCCAATGCCCGCCTGGCTTACCAGGTCTTCGAAGAGTCCTTCGCTTCGGCACGCTACGAGGTGCTGGCAGCTGCCGGCGCCAACGTCCAGCGTCCGCTGTGGGCTTCGACCGGCGTGAAGGATCCTGCCTACCCATCGACCCTGTACGTGACCGAACTGGTCGCGCCGCAGACCGTGAACACCATGCCGGAGAAGACCCTGGACGCCACCGCGGCTGAAGCCGAGGTGCGCGGCAACGCGATCGCCGGCGGCTACGATGCGGCCAACCGCGTGCTGGACAAGCTCGCTGCACTGGGCATCGACTACAACGAGGTCGTGGACCTGCTCGAGGTCGAAGGCGTTCAGAAGTTCGACGTCGCATGGAACGAGCTGCTTGAGGACATGGCTGTGGCATTGAAGGGAGCCAAGTAGATGGAGCTTGGTCTGGTAACCTCCGGCGAGGCCCTGGCCTCCGTCGATGCGTTGCTCCCGAAGCTGATCGAAGCGAAGATCGGCAGCCGCATCGCCGCCCAGGACCCGACCATTTGGGGTCCTGAGGCAGAAGCTGAATCGGCCATCCGCCTCGGTTGGGTCAACCCCTTCGAGGCAGCTGGCAAACTGATCCCGCAGATCCTGGATCTGCGCGATGAGCTGCAAGAAGAGGGCCTGACCCGCATCGTGCTGTGCGGCATGGGCGGCTCCTCGCTGGCTCCTGAGGTCATCACCGCCCATGACGAGGTGGAACTGGTCATCTGCGACACCACCGATCCGTCGATGGTCAAGCAGATCGTGGAAACCGACCTGCAGCGCACCGTCGTGGTGGTTGCTTCCAAGTCGGGTTCCACCGTGGAAACCGATTCGCAGCGCCGTGCGTTCACCGCAGCTTTCCAGGCTGCCGGCATTGATCCGGCGACCCGCTTGGTGCTGGTCACCGATCCGGGCTCGCCCATGGATAATCCTGATGGCGTGCGCGCGGTATTCACTGCGGATCCGAATGTCGGCGGGCGCTACTCGGCGCTGACCGCTTTCGGCCTGGTCCCTTCGGGCCTGGCCGGCGCGGACATCGAAGCCCTGGTTGAAGAATCCGGGCTGATCAACGATGTGCTGGCTCTGGACGACGAGGACAACCTCGCGCTGCACCTGGGTGCCGCCATGGCTACCGCGGGCCGCGACAAGCTGCTGATTGCCTGTGTGGGCGATGCCCTGCCGGGCTTCGGCGATTGGGCCGAGCAGCTGATCGCCGAGTCCACCGGCAAGGAAGGCAAGGGCGTGCTGCCTGTTGCCGCGCATGTGGATGCACCGGAGCTGGCGAACCCGGCTCAGGACGTGCTGCCGCTGTTCGTCTACGACGCGCTGCCTGAGGATTTCGACGAGGACGCCACCGCCGTGCACTTCAGTGCACCGCTGGGCACCGCCTTCATGATCTTCGAGTACGCCACCGCCGTGGCCGGCTACCTGCTGGGCATCAGCCCCTTCGACCAGCCTGATGTCGAGGCCGCGAAGATCGCCGCCCGTTCCATGCTCGATGCTCCGGCGCAGAGCGCACCGGATGCAGTGGACGGACCAGTTGAGCTCTACGGCACCGGGGCCAAGACCTTGGAGGCGGCTGTGGAGCAGCTCGCCGCGCAGCTTCCGGCAGACGGCTACCTCGCCATCCAGGCATACCTGAACCGCAATGCGGACCAGGAGCTTGCCGCGCTGCGCGATCTGCTCGCCAAGAAGACCGGCCGTCCAGTCACCTTCGGCTGGGGTCCGCGCTTCTTGCACTCCACCGGCCAGTACCACAAGGGCGGCCCGGCACAGGGCGTGTTCTTGCAGGTCACCGCGGATCACAAGGAAGACCTTGGGATCCCGGAGCGTCCGTACACCTTCGGCGGCCTGATCACCGCCCAGGCGATCGGCGATGGCGCAGTACTGGCTGACGCCGAACATAACCGCCCAGTGCTGCGCGTGAACCTCACGGACCGCGCCGCCGGAATCGCTGCCCTGCTAGAGGCAGCGAAGTAAGGCACTATGAGCAACCCACTACGCGACGCCCGCGACCGGCGGCTTAACCGCATTGCCGGTCCGGGCGCGCTGGTGTTCTTCGGAATCACCGGCGACCTTGCCCGCAAGAAACTCATGCCAGCGGTCTACGACCTGGCTAACCGCGGACTGCTTCCCCCGAATTTTGCGATTGTCGGCTTCGGCCGCCGCGACTGGACGGCACAGGACTTCGCCGACCAGGCCCGCGAATGGATCCTCGCCAGCGCCCGCACCCCCTTCAACGAAACCGTGTTCGCCCAGCTGGCCGCCGGCATGCGCTTCATCTCCGGCGCCTTCGACGATGATGGCGCCTACGAGAAGCTGGCCGCGACCCTGGACGAACTGGCCGAATCCCGGTCCACCGGGCGCAACCACGCCTTCTACCTCTCGATCCCGCCGAGCTGGTTCGAGGTTGTCTGCCAGAAGCTCTCCGAGCACAAGCTGGCCAAGGACAAGAACCCGGGCTGGGAACGCGTGGTCATCGAGAAGCCCTTCGGCCACGACCTGCAAAGCGCCCGCGAACTGAACGAGATCGTGGAGTCCGTGTTCCCGCCGGACGCGGTGTTCCGCATCGACCACTATCTGGGCAAGGAAACCGTGCAGAACCTGCTGGCTCTGCGTTTCGGCAACCAGATGTTCGAGCCGCTGTGGAACAACAAGTACGTGGACCACGTGCAGATCACCATGGCCGAGGACATCGGCATTGGCGGCCGCGCCAGCTACTACGACGGTGTGGGCGCCGCCCGCGACGTCATCCAGAACCACCTGCTCCAGCTGCTGGCGCTGACCGCCATGGAGGAACCCATTTCCTTCGACGCGGACCACCTGCGCAGCGAAAAGGAGAAGGTGCTCACCGCCGTCCAGCTGCCCGAGGACCTGGGCGCGGCCAGTGCCCGCGGCCAGTACACCTCTGGCTGGCAGGGCGCCGAGGAGGTCGTCGGCTTCCTCGACGAGGAGGGCTTCAACCCGAAGTCCAAAACCGAGACCTACGCGGCGGTGCGCCTGAACATCAATACCCGCCGCTGGTCCGGGGTGCCGTTCTACCTGCGTGCCGGCAAGCGCCTGGGCCGCCGCGTCACCGAAATCGCGGTGGTCTTCAAGAAGGCGCCGAACCTGCTGTTCACCGACCACAAGGACGACGAATTCGGCCAGAACGCGTTCGTGATCCGCGTGCAGCCCGATGAAGGCGCGACCATCCGCTTCTCCTCCAAGGTGCCCGGCACCCAGATGGAGATCCGCGATGTGACCATGGACTTCGGCTACGGCAACGCCTTCACCGAATCCTCGCCCGAGGCCTACGAGCGGCTGATCCTCGATGTGCTGCTCGGTGAGCCGCCGCTGTTCCCGCGCCATGAGGAAGTCGAGCAGTCCTGGCGCATCCTGGATCCTTTTGAGGAGTTCTGGGCCTCGCAGCCCACCCAGCCCGATCCCTACGCTCCGGGCTCCTGGGGACCCGAAAGCAGCGATGAGCTGATGGCCAAGGATGGAAGGACCTGGAGACGACCATGATGATCGATCTTCCCAACACCACCACCTCCAAGGTGGCCAAGAAGCTGATCTCCTCGCGCCGCACCCACGGCGTGGTAGCGCTCTCCCGCGTGATGACCCTGGTGGTCATCACCCGCGAGGGGTTCGCCGAGAACGCGATCGAGGCGGCCAACCTGGCCAGCCGCGAGCACCCCTGCCGGATCATCGTGGTGGTCCGCGGCAACAAGTCCGAGGCCAACCGGCTGGACGTGCAAATCCGCGTGGGCGGGGACGCCGGCGCCTCCGAGGTGATCGTGATGCGCACCTACGGCCCGGATGTCGTGGCCGACGAGGCGCTGATCTCCGCACTGCTGCTGCCCGATGCGCCGATCGTAGCCTGGTGGCCGCATGGCGTGCCGCAGGATCCGGCCGGCACCGCGCTGGGCAAGCTGGCGCACCGCCGCATCACCGATTCGGCGGAAACCGAAGACCCCACCGCCGCGCTGTTCAGCCGCATCGAGACCTACCAGGCCGGCGACACCGACCTCGCCTGGACGCGGCTGACCCTGTGGCGTGCCCAGCTGGCGAGCATCATCGACCTGATCGGCACCGAGGGGCTCTCGGGCATCACCGTGAAGGGCTCGGATAATTCCCCGTCCACCACCTTGCTGGCCGCCTGGCTGACCCTGTGCCTGGACGTCCCGGTGACCATCGCCGCGGACAAGTCCAATGGCGGGCTCTCCAGCGTCCGGCTGGCACGCGAAGCCGGCGACGTGGAGCTTTCGCGCCCTTCCGGCGCGGTAGCCCACCTTTACCTGCCCGGATCGGCCCCGCAACGCATCTCCCTGCCACGGCGTTCGGTGGCCGAATGCCTGGCCGAAGAGATGCGCCGCCTGGACGCCGATGACGTCTTCGGCGAGGTCATCACCAAGGGCCTGAACCTGACCAACCTGAGGAGCATCAGATCCAGTGATCGCTAGGCAAATACTGATCCATGAGAACCCGGAAGCTACCGCCCACGCCATTGCGGCCCGGCTGATCACCGCGATCGCCGATGCACTGGCCGCCCGCGGAGTTGCCCACGTGGTGGTGACCGGCGGTTCGCTGGGCATCGCCGCCCTGGAAGCCGTCGCGGCCAACCCCGCCAAGGCCTCGGTCAACTGGTCGCAGGTGCACTTCTGGTGGGGCGACGAGCGCTTTGTCGCCACCGATTCAGCAGATCGCAACGTGCTGCAGGCCGCAGCCCTGTTCGACGCGCTGGATGAATTGGGCCTGGACCGCGCCACCGTGCACGCCATGGGCGCCAGCGACAAGTACGAGTCCGCCGAGCAGGCCGCCGCGGCCTACGCCGAGGAACTGGCCGGGGAAGCCGAAGACAGCGCCTTGAACCCCGCGTTCGATGTGCTGATGCTGGGCATGGGCCCGGACTCGCATGTCGCCTCGCTCTTCCCGAACCACACCCGGTCCGATGAGCCAGGAGTCATCGCGGTCCACGACTCCCCCAAGCCGCCTGCGCACCGCGTCACGCTCACCATGGGCACCATCAACACCGCCAAGGAGGTCTGGCTGATCGTGGCCGGTGCCGACAAGGCGCCGGCGCTGGCCAAGGCCCAGCACGAGGTCAACGAGACCGCTGTCCCGGCCTCCGCCGTGCACGGCACCCAAGCGACCCGCTGGATCATCGACCGCGCCGCGGCCACCTTGCTCTAGCCTGCACCGCATCGCCGGTGCCGCGATCCTGCACTCCAGGATCACGGCACCGGCCTTTGCTTTCCCCTCGCCACCTGCCCGAAAGGTTCCCATGCATTCCGCCCCGCTGCCCGATGCCGCGCAGCCATCCCGCAAGGTCACGGTGATCGGCGCCGGCGTCATCGGGCTCTCCACCGCCCATGAGCTGGCTGCCGCCGGCCACCAGGTCACCGTCATCGCCGACCAGCTGCCGCTGCAGACCGTCTCCGCGGTGGCCGCAGCCATCTGGTTCCCGTACCACTCGCAGAACTCCGCAGCCGCCGATCTGCTGCTCGCCCGTTCGCTGGCACGCTTCGAGGAGCTCTCCGGCATCAAGGAAACCGGCATCGACCTGCGCCGCGGCCTGAATCTGGAAGCGTCCCCGGAGGAAGACCGCTCTTGGGCACAGATCGTCGCCAACGCCGCCGAAGCCCCAGCAGAAGACATCCCGCGCATTGCCGCCGCCGGCATGCGTGCCACCGTCCCGGTGATCACTATGCCTCTCTACCTCTCCTGGCTGCATGAACAAGCCTTGGCCAAGGGCGTCAAGTTCATCCAGCGCACCATCGGATCCATCGACGAGTTGCAGGAAGAGGCCGACGCCGTCGTATTGGCCACGGGCCTGCGCGGCGGCGAACTCACCGGGGATGACGGCACTGTCTACCCCATCCGAGGCCAGGTGATTCGCCTGGCAAACACCGCAGGGTTGGTCCACTGGCTCTGCTATGACGAGCATCCCCAGGGCGTCACCTACATCATTCCGCGCCGCGATGACATCATTGTTGGCGGTACCGACGTGGCCAACGACTTCAACGCCGAGGTCGACCCGCAGACCGCCACCGACATGCTGCGCCGTGCCATCGGCCTGGTCCCCCAGCTGGCCGGCTGCGAGATCCTGGAGCACAAGGTGGGGCTGCGCCCGGCACGCGAGACGATCCGCTTGGAGCGCGTCGACGGGCACGCGGTGCCTGTCATTGCGGCCTACGGCCACGGCGGGGCTGGGGTCACCCTTTCCTGGGGTACCGCACAGCGGGTCGTGGAATTGCTCGAAACTTAGCAGTACCAGCGGCAAACCGGCAGCCACGCGTTTTCCGCGTGGCTGCCGGTCTGCTTTAACCGGCGGCGGGACTGTGGCAGAACGGACCAGGCGCTCCCGCAGGTCCGCTATCAACTACGGGCCAGGTGACGGGAATCACCATTGACACCGGCTTTTCCGAGCGTATTATTTCATTCGTACTACTCGTCCCACGGTTTCGCGAGACGTTATTTCGACCATTGCGATCTCCATGAATCTTCCCAATGCGCGGTCCGCCGCGCAGCACAGCGTGCTGGCCAAACCCGCACGCGCAGTAGCCTTCGCCTTTGCCGGCGCAATCCTCATTGGCGGATTGCTCCTGTCTTCACCGGCGGCCAACACGCAAGGCACCTTCACATCCTTGGTGGACGGGATCTTCACCGCGACGTCAGCGGTGTGCGTCACCGGCCTGACTGTCTTGGATACGGCAACCCACTACACCCTCTTCGGCAAGATCGTCATCCTGGTCCTGATTCAGGTCGGCGGCCTGGGTCTGATGCTCGTCGCATCATTGCTGAGCATGCTGGTCATGGGCCGAATCGGCTACCTCACCCGGCTCTCCACCCAGCGCGAAAGCTCCGCCGTTTCCGGCGCCGACGTGCGCACCTCGGCATTGATGATCATCAAGCTGTCACTGGCCATCGAATCCGCAGTGGCCTTCGTCTTGGCCCTCCGCTTCTGGCTGGCCTACGACTACGAACCCGCCAGGGCGATCTGGCATGGCCTGTTCCATGCGGTCTCTTCCTTCAATAACGCGGGATTCGCCCTCTACTCGAATAACCTGATGGATTTCGTCGCGGACCCGTGGCTATGCATCCCCATCAGCATCGCCATCATCCTCGGCGGCTTGGGCTTCCCGGTTCTGGTCCAGCTCAGGCATCACTGGCGGAATTCGCTGAAGTGGACGATGAACACTCGCCTGGTCCTGCTCATGACCGCATTGCTGCTGCTTGGCGGCACCATCTTCATCACCGCCATGGAATGGTCCAATCCGAAGACGCTGGGCGAGCTTGAACCTGCCCAGCGGATCCTGGCTGGATTCTTCCAATCGGTGCAGACACGTACCGCTGGCTTCAATTCCATCGATATCGGCGCGATGCATCCAGCCTCCTGGCTGGGCATGGATGTGCTGATGTTCATCGGCGGAGGGCCTGCCGGCACCGCCGGCGGCATTAAGATCACCACGGCTGCGATCCTGCTGTTCATCATCATGACCGAACTTCGCGGCGAGACCGCCGTCAATGTCCTAGGCAAGCGCCTGTCCCGCTCGGTGCACCGGCAGGCCATCACGGTGGCGCTGATGGGCGTAGCGGCGGTATTCGTCGGCACCATGGGCCTGCTGCTGCTGACCGGCTATTCCCTGGACCGCTGCCTCTTTGAAGCCACCTCCGCATTCGGCACCGTCGGGCTGTCCACCGGCATTACCCCGGATTTGCCGGACCCTGCCAAGGGCATCCTCATTGCATTGATGTACCTGGGCCGCGTCGGGGTCCTCTCGCTGGGCTCCGCGCTGGCCCTGCGCGATCGAAAAGCGCTCTACGAACTCCCCAAGGAAAGGCCTTCAATTGGCTAAGCTACTGAATTTTCGAAATGACGCCAAGGGCCTGTCTAAGGCGGACTCCGTTGCAGTGATCGGGCTCGGGCGATTTGGCGAATCCCTGGCCCTGGAACTGATGAAGTCCGGTACCCATGTCCTGGGCATTGACGTGCACGAGAACATCGTCCAGTCCCTGAATGGGGAATTGACTCAGGTGGTTCGCGCCGACGCCTCAAGCCGGGAAATCCTTGAACAGCTCTCGATCCACGAGTTCGACCGCGTGGTGGTTGCCGTAGGCAGCCACCTGCAGTCATCCATCCTGTGCTGCTCGCTCTTGGTCAGCATGGGGATCCCGCAGATCTGGGCCAAGGCGCAGGACGATCGGCACGGTCTGATCCTGGAGCAGCTCGGAATCCACCACATCGTCTACCCGGAGAAGGACATGGGCAAGCGAGTCGCCCACCTGGTGCGCGGATCCATGATGGACTACCTGGAAGTCGATCCAGGCTATGCCATGGTGAAAATGAGCGCACCAGCCACATTGCACGGTGTGAAACTCAGTGATGCCGGGGTACGCAATAAATACCGGGTGACCATCGCTGCCACGACCAATGCGGCCGGCGAATGGAAGAACACGGACGGAAACACCGTCCTGCAGACCGGAGACAAGATCCTCGTGCTGGGATCGATTGCCGATACCGAGAAGTTCGGGCAAATGGCCTGAGACGCGCAATAGGCGCCTTCCACATGATGTGGAAGGCGCCTATTGACTGCTACGGAAGGGTACTGCCTAGGCTTCGATGCTGAATCGCAGGACCAGAGCGAGGCCGATAATCACGGCACCCCAGATCAGACCAAGAATAATGGTGATGCGGTTCAGGTTGCGCTCGGCTACACCCGAAGATCCCATTGAGCTGGTCATGCCGCCGCCGAACATGTCGGACATACCGCCACCACGGCCCTTGTGCAAAAGGATCAGCAGGGTCAGCAGGACGCTTGTAATGCCCAGCAATACCTGCAAAATGATCTTGATAATATCCAAGTCGACGGTTCCTTAGTTAGATTCAGTCGGTGACGAGATGATGCTCGAACCTGACAATATTAGCAAATTCCTCGGCATCCAGGCTGGCACCGCCAACCAACACGCCATCAACATCGCGTTCGCGCATGATCGATGCGGCATTTGCTGCCTTAACACTACCGCCATAGAGCAGTTGAGTCTTCTCGGCAATCTCTGCACCGAAGCGTTCAGCCAGCGCACCGCGAATTGCGGCGCACATTTCCTGCGCGTCAGCTGGTCCGGCAACTTCGCCCGTACCGATGGCCCAGACTGGTTCGTAGGCGATGACCAGGCTTGCGGCCTGCTCAGCGGTTACGCCTTCCAGCGACTGAGCCAACTGGTCCAGGGTGAATGCCACATGCTCGCCGGCCTTGCGTACTTCCAGGCCTTCGCCGACGCAGAGCATCGGGGTCAGGTCGTGGCGGTAGGCAGCAGCCAGCTTGGCGGCAATCACCTGGTTGGTTTCATTGTGGTACTCGCGACGCTCGGAGTGGCCTACCAAAACGTAGGTGCAGCCGAGCTTCTTGAGGAACTGGCCCGAAATTTCACCAGTGTACGCACCTGAGTCCTGTGCGGACAGATCCTGGGCACCGTAAACGATATCCAGTTTGTCGCCCAGGGTCAGTGTCTGCACGCCGCGGATGTCGGTGAAGGGAGGGAACACTGCGACCTCGGCACGATCGTAATCGTGCTCATGGTCCTTCAGGGTCCACGCCAGCTTCTGCACCAGGGTGATGCCCTGGACGTGGTCCATGTTCATCTTCCAGTTGCCGGCAATCAGCGGCTGGCGCACAAAGGCGCCGTTCTGCGAAATGGTCATTATTAGCCTTCCAATGCGGCAACACCCGGCAGGGTCTTGCCTTCGAGGTACTCCAGCGAAGCGCCGCCACCGGTGGAGATATGGCCGAAGTCATCCTCCGAGAAGCCCAGTGCGCGCACGGCTGCAGCGGAATCGCCGCCGCCTACGACGCTGAACGCTTCCGAGTCCGCCAGAGCCTGCGCGACGGTACGGGTACCTTCGGCGAAAGCAGGGATCTCGAAGACGCCCATCGGGCCATTCCAGAACACGGTATTTGCGCTGGTGATGTAGCTTGCGAACAGTTCAGCGGACTTTGGTCCGATGTCCAGGCCAAGGCCGTTGGAGCCGAAGCTGGCTTCTTCGATCATGTCTGCGGCCAGCACCTCGTGCTCTGCGTCGGCACCGAACTTGCTTGCCACTACGACGTCGCTAGGCACGATGATGTCGCAGCCGAGCTTCTCGGCCCGCTGCAGGTATTCCTGGCAGGTCGCGATCTGGTCTTCTTCAAGCAGCGAGCTGCCAATGGCGAAGCCCTGCGCCTTGAGGAAAGTGAAGGCCATGCCGCCACCGATCAGCAGCTGATCGGCCTTGCCCAGTAGGTTGTCGATGACAGCGAGCTTGTCCGATACCTTGGACCCTCCGAGCACCACAACGTATGGGCGCTTCGGGGCCTCGGTCAGGGTCTTGAGGACCTTGACCTCGGTAGCAACCAGGTCGCCCTGGTAGCTAGGGAGCAGACTGGCGATGTCGTAGACCGAAGCGTGCTTCCGGTGCACAGCACCGAAAGCGTCGTTCACGTAAGCGCCGTTCTGACCGGTCAGCGCAGCCAATTCCTTGGCGAACTCTTCGCGCTGCGCATCATCCTTGGAGGTTTCGCGAGCATCGAAGCGGACGTTCTCCAGAACCAGCACGGAGCCCTCTTCGAGGTTTGCCGCCAACTGGCGAGCGGAGTCGCCCACCACGTCTTCGGCAACAGCTACGTCGAAGTCAGCCAGTTCGTCCAGGCGGTTAGCCGCAGGAGCGATGGAGTACTTGGCATCGACCTGGCCCTTGGGGCGTCCCAAGTGGGCCATTACGATGACCTTTGCGCCAGCTTCAGCCAGCTTGCCGATGACTGGCAGCGACGCGCGGACGCGGCCATCATCGGTCACAGTTGCACCGTCGAGCGGTACGTTCAGGTCACTGCGGACCAGAACGTACCGTCCGCGGACGCCGTTGTCAGCGATCAATTCGTCAATGGTGTGAGAAGACATGTCTCTAGGTTATCGACTAGAGGCTGGATCCCACGAATTCAACGAGGTCAACAAGTCGCGAGGAGTAGCCCCACTCGTTGTCGTACCACGCGACGACCTTCACGCTGTTGCCCATCACGGTGGTCAGACCGGAGTCGAAAACTGCCGAGTGGGGGTTGGTCACGATGTCCGAAGAAACCAGTGGATCGGTGGAGTACTCAAGGTATCCGCTCAATGCACCCTCGGCAGCTGCCTTCTCGAATGCTGCGTTGATTTCTTCCACAGTTGCGGTGCGGGCCAGGTTCACGGTCAGGTCGGTGGCCGAACCGGTTGGAACTGGTACGCGCATAGCGTAACCGTGCAGCTTGCCCTTCAGCTCTGGGAGCACCACGCCGATGGCCTTTGCGGCACCGGTCGAGGTCGGGATGACGTTCAGCGCCGCGGCGCGGGCACGGCGTGGGTCGCTGTGCGGTGCATCCTGCAGGCGCTGGTCTGCGGTGTAAGCGTGGATGGTGGTCATCAGGCCATCAACAATGCCGAACTCTTCGTTCAGCACCTTGGCTACTGGAGCCAGGCAGTTGGTGGTGCATGACGCGTTCGAAATGATGGCGTGGTTTGCAGGATCGTACTTGTCCTGGTTGACGCCCATCACGATGGTGATGTCTTCATTCTTGGCAGGAGCCGAGATGATGACCTTCTTTGCGCCAGCAGCTACGTGCTTCTTGGCGTCTTCTGCGTTGGTGAAGAATCCGGTCGATTCAATGACGACATCGACGTTCAATTCGCCCCATGGAAGGTTGGCTGGCTCGCGCTCAGACAGAACCTTGATACGGCGTTCTCCGACGACGATGGTATCGCCGTCCACGGATACCAGCTCGCCCACTGGGCCGAGCACGGAATCGAACTTCACCAGGTGAGCAAGCGAATCGATTGAACCAAGGTCATTGACGGCGACGATTTCAATGTCTGCCTTATGGGCCAGAACTGCACGCAGGAAGTTGCGTCCGATACGACCGAAACCATTGATTCCAACACGGGTTGTCACGTGACTATCTCCTCTAAATGGGATGATGATGCCACGACCGCACGCGAGCGGAGGTGGCCTTCTTTAAGAGGACACTCCGTTGTGCCGTGCTTGCGGATCCCAACGAATTGCCGGGATCCGCAACACACTTGAAACATACTACGCTACATTAGCGCAGAATGTGAGCTAACTTACCAGATAAGTCTTACTTACCTGGAAGGATCAGCGCTGCTGCGCCGTTGCGGGCAGCTTCGAAACGAGCCTGGACATCTGCCCAGTTCACGATGTTCCAGAATGCCTTGACGTAGTCAGCCTTGACGTTGACGTAGTCCAGGTAGAAGGCGTGCTCCCACATGTCCAGCATCAGCAGCGGGGTGGTTGCCACTGGGATGTTGCCCTGCTGGTCGTACAGCTGCTCGATGACCAGCTGGCCGCCCAGTGCGTCGTAAGCCAGCACTGCCCAGCCCGAGCCCTGCAGGCTCATGGCCGAAGCGGTGAAGTGGCCACGGAAAGCGTCGAACGAACCGAAGAAGTCGTCGATGGCCGCTGCCAGCTCGCCCTCAGGCTTGTCGCCACCCTCTGGGGACAGGTTGTTCCAGAAGATCGAGTGGTTGGTGTGGCCACCCAGGTGGAACGCCAGGTCCTTGGACAGCTTAGGGATATTGCCGAATTCGCCCTTTTCGCGAGCTTCAGCCAACTGCTCCAGTGCCGAGTTTGCGCCAGCAACGTAAGTTGCATGGTGCTTGGAGTGGTGCAGTTCCATGATGCGAGCCGAGATGTTCGGCTCCAGTGCGGCGTAGTCGTACTGCAGTTCTGGCAGTGAATAAACAGCCATGATTCTCCTCAATCTTCTCAATTGGTTGAATCTCCGCGGGAGGGCTCCCGCGGGGACATTTTAATGTTCCAGTTCATCTCCTGGAACGCTGGACTCCGTACCTGGTATTCCCAGATCGCTCGCCTTTTTATCCGCCATAGCCAAAAGGCGGCGGATTCGGCCAGCGATGGCGTCCTTGGTCATTGGCGGTTCGGCCATGCGGCCGAGCTCATCCAAGGAGGCTTGCTTGTGCTCAAGGCGCAGCAGTCCCGCATAGCGCAAGTGCTCGGGAACCTCGTCGCCCAAGATGCCCAGTGCACGCTCAACGCGGGCACCGGCAGCTACCGCTGCCTGGGCACTGCGCCGCAGGTTGGCGTCGTCGAAGTTCGCCAAGCGGTTCGCCGTCGCGCGCACTTCCTTGCGCATGCGCCGTTCTTCCCAGACCATGAGCGCATCGTGAGCGCCCATGCGGGTCAGCAGTTGGGCGATGGCATCGCCATCACGGATCACAACGCGGTCCACACCGCGCACTTCACGCGCCTTGACCGTCAGTCCCAGGCGGCGAGCTGCACCGACCAGCGCCAAAGCGGCTTCTGGCCCAGGGCAGGTGATTTCCAAAGCGGAGCTGCGTCCGGGTTCGGTCAACGATCCGTGGGACAGGAATGCGCCGCGCCATACAGCTTCAGCGTCGGCGGTGGAACCGTTGACGATCACCGAGGGCAGGCCGCGTACCGGCCGGCCGCGCTGGTCAAGCAGGCCAGTTTGGCGTGCAAGCACTTCGCCGTCCTTGGAAACACGCACAATGTAGCGGCTCCCCTTGCGGATGCCCGATCCGGAAACCATGACGATTTCGGCATCGTGGCCGTACAGCTCGCCGATAGCAATCTTCAACCGCCGGGCCGTCGCCGCGAGGTCCACTTCTGCTTCGATGACAATTCGTCCGGAGACGATGTGCAGCCCGCCGCTGAAGCGGAGCATGGTCGAAACCTCGGCCTTGCGGACCGATGGCTTGCGAATCTCTACCCGCGACAGCTCGTCTTTGACGGAAGCCGTCAATGCCATGAATCAAACTCCCTTACTTGGATCTTCCTAAGACCCGATCGCGGTAAACACCTCGTGATAGGCCGCCGCTAGTCGCAACGGGTCGTGCACAGCACGACCGTCAGATACTCCTACTGTACTAAAAAAGACACGCGCACCGAGTTTTTGCGCTGCCAGCTCAAATCGATCCCTGTTAAGAATCTTTGATTCGTCGGCAATAATTGCATCGAATTTGACCTCGGGTGCGTAACGTCCCAGCACCTCCAAGTGCGCCGCGGCGTCCATCCCGGAAGTCTCTGCCGTATCAAAGGCCAGGTTCATGGTCAGCAGCTTCTTGGCCGTGGTCGATGCCAGGGCCTGGCGCATATCCGGCAGCAGCAGATGCGGGAGCACCGAGGTGTACCAGGAACCGGGACCGAGAATCACCCAGTCCGCCAGATCGATGGATTCCAGCGCTTCGGAGCAGGCCGGCGCATCGGACGGTTCCAGGTACACGTGGGTAACCAGGCCGCCGGAACCGGCGCGAGCCAGCTTGGCCTGCCCATCGATTCGGCGACGCACCAAGGTGTCGTTCACCGGGTCGGATTCAAGAACCTCGCCATGGATGGACAGCGGAACCGTGCTCATTGGCAGGACCTGCCCGCGCGCGCCAAGCAGGGCACCTGCCCAACGCAGGCCAGCTACCGGGTTATCGAGCAACTCCCACAGCGCCAGGATCAGCAAATTGCCAACGGCATGGCCGTTCAATGGCTCGTCGGCGTTTTCGGTCGATTCAAAGCGGTACTGCATGACATCGCGCCAGGTACGGCCCCAGTCATTGTCGTCGCACAGCGCAGCCAGCGCCATGCGCAAGTCTCCCGGGGGCAGCACATCGAAGGATCCCCGAAGCCGCCCGGAACTGCCGCCGTCATCGGCCACCGTTACTACGGCGGTGAGGTCGGTAGTCAGACGGCGCAGGGCAGAGAGCGACGAGGACAGCCCGTGTCCCCCGCCCAAGGCCACCACCGATGGGTTGCGGTAATCATCACTTCGAGTCAGTCCCTGGATCGGGATCGGACCTGTAGCAAAGGCCATGGCGGCTACTCACGCCCCAGATCACGGTGGCTGATATTCACCCTGACGTTCGGGAACTGCGCCAGGCGCCGGCCCAGCTCAATGGTGGTTGCTACCGAGCGGTGCTTGCCGCCGGTGCAGCCCACGGCAATAGTCGCGTAGTGCTTATTCTCGCGGCGGTAACCTTCAAAGACCGGTTCCAATGCCTTGAGGTAGTTCTCGATGAACTCGCTCGTGCCTTCCTGGCTCAGCACATAGTCCGACACTTCTTTGTCCTTGCCTGTCTGCGGGCGCAGTTCAGGTACCCAATGGGGGTTGGGGATGAAACGGACATCTGCCACGTAGTTGGCATCAGCGGGCAGGCCGTACTTGAACCCGAAGCTCATCACGTTGATGCGCAGGATGATCGGCCCGGATTCGCTGAACAGTTCGTTGACTGCACGTGCCAGGTCGTGCACCGACATGGTCGTGGAATCCAAGATGATTTCGGCAGCTTCACGCAATTGATCGGTGATCCCGCGTTCGCGCTTGATGCCGTCGACAATGCGGCCGTCATCCTGCAGCGGATGCGGCCGGCGACCCTGCTCAAAGCGGCGGATCAGCACCTCGTCGCTGGCGTCGAGGTAGACCAGGCGGAACTTCACCCCGCTGGCTGTCAGGTTCGCCAAGGCATCGCGGATTTCCGGGAACATTTCCTTGGAGCGCACGTCCATCACGACAGCCATCTTCGGGATGGAGCCCTGCGAACGGCTCATCATCTCCGTCAAGGGTCCAAGCATGGCCGGTGGAAGGTTCTCCACTACGTACCAGCCCTGGTCTTCCAGAGCATGCGCGACTGTGGTGCGACCGGCACCTGACATGCCGGTTACGATCACGAGTTCGGACTCAGGGGGTTTTACTGCTTCATACTCAGCGGTCATATCACAAGGCTAGTCGACAATTTCGCCTGTAGTCATATTCACACCGGTTAATGAAGCGTCTTCTAGGGACTCTTTGATGGAAGCCGCAAGTTTTTCACCGACTCCTGGCACGTCCATCAGCTCCTCGATGCTCGCCGCACGGATCTTCTTCATCGACCCGAAGTGCTTGCGCAGGGCAGCCTGCTTGGACTTGCCCAGCCCCGGGATCGCGTCCAAATCCGAGGCGATCATGGATTTAGCACGCTTGGCGCGGTGGAAGTTGATCGCAAAACGGTGCGCCTCGTCGCGAAGCCGCTGCACCAAATACAGGGCAGCTGAGGCACGCGGCAGGATCACCGGGAACGGATCGTCGGGCAGCCACAGTTCTTCCAAGCGCTTAGCCAGGCCGACCACTGGAATGTCATCGATTCCCAGGTCGTCCATGGCCTTCTGCGCCGCGGCCACCTGGGGCGGTCCGCCGTCAACGATCACCAGAGATGGCGGGTAGGAGAATCGCTTCTTTTCCTGCTCACCGGTTTCTTCATTCATTTCCCCGGTTGCAAAGCTCTTGGGGTCGATCTTCTCCTTCAGATAGCGGCTGAAGCGACGGTAGATCACGTCGTACATGCTGGCGGTATCATCGCGTGCTGCATCACCGGTGATGGAGAACTTTCGATATTCGCTCTTCTTGGGCAATCCATCTTCAAAGACCACCATGGAAGCAACCACGTTGGTGCCTTGGGTATGCGACGCGTCATAGCATTCGATGCGAAGCAGTGCTTGTTCGGCTCCCAGTGCATCCTGCAGTTCCTGCATCGCCAGCGAACGCGTGGTGATATCACCTGCTCGCTTCGATTTGTGCAGGCGCAGCGCTTGTTCGGCGTTCTCCACGACGGTGGATGCCAGTGCCGCCTTGTCGCCGCGTTGGGCGACGCGCAAGGAGACTTTGGAACCGCGCAGCTCAGTGAGCCAGGTCGTGACATCCTCAATGTCTTCGGGCAGAGTCGGAACCAGGATTTCCTTGGGAATCCGGTCCGCGTGATCTGCGTAGACCTGGGTGAGAAGCTGCTCGACGAATTCAGCGCCGGTGGTATCCGCAACCTTTTCGACGACCCAGCCTCGTTGCGAACGGATACGGCCGTCGCGGACATGGAATACCTGCACGGCGGCTTCCAATTCATCGCCATGAATGCCGAAGATATCAGCTTCGGTACGGTCATCAAGGACCACGGCGTTGCGTTCAAAAACTCTGTTCAGTGCCGCAATGTCATCGCGGTAGCGGGCGGCCTTCTCGTATTCGAGTTCTGCCACCGCCTCTTGCATCTTGGCTGTCAGGGCCTTGGTGAACTTAGTAGCCTCACCGCTCATGAAGGTGCATAGGTCATCAGCCAGTTGACGGTGGTTTTCTTCGCTGATGCGCCCCACGCAAGGCGCCGAGCATTTGTCTATGTACCCCAAGAGGCAAGGGCGACCCGATGCTTCGGCACGCTTGAACACGCCCGGCGCACAGCTGCGCACAGGAAAGACCCGCAACAGCGTATCGAGGGTTTCCCGGATGGCCTTGGCCGGATAGAACGGCCCGAAATACTTCACGCCCTTGCGCTTGTCCCCGCGCATGACCAGGGCGCGCGGGTACTTTTCGTTCAAGGTGACAGCAAGGTACGGGTAGGTCTTGTCATCACGGAAAACAATATTGAACCGGGGATTGTATTCCTTGATCCAGGAGTACTCCAGCTGCAGCGCTTCCAATTCGGAACCCACCACGGTCCACTCCACGCTGCCGGCGGTGAATACCATGGCCCGGGTTTTGGGCGTGAGCCGGTCAGGATTGGCGAAGTAGGAGGTCAAGCGGTTGCGCAGGACCTTGGCCTTGCCAACGTAGATGACACGGCCGTGTTCATCGCGGAAACGGTACACGCCCGGTTTCGTGGGAATGTCCGAAGTTCTCGGACGGTAACTTGCCGGATCAGCCATGGTCTATTTCGCGTCCGGTGGCAGCTGGTTGTAGGAATCGACGCGTTCCTGGCCGGAAAGCTCGGCAATCGCATCAACGATCCGGTCCGTGGCCTGGCGGCGCTGCGGCAACGGGTGCTTGCGTCCGAGCTGGTCGAAGTACAGCGGCTCGCCATAGTGGATATGGAATTTGGCAGGACGGAAACCCTTTGAACCAGCAGGCTGCAGCTTCTCCGTGCCGATCAAGCCCACCGGTACCACTGGTACACCGGTGGTCAGCGCCAGCCAGCCCACGCCGGTGCGTCCGCGGTACAACTTGCCATCGCGCGAGCGAGTGCCCTCGGGGTAGATGCCGATGCCCTTGCCGCCTTCGACGATTTCCACCAGGGAATCGAGGGCGGCAACCGAAGCTGCCTGTTCGCCACGCTGCACCGGAATGGATCCCACGGATTCGAAGAAGGTCTTCATCACCTTGCCCTTCAGTCCCGGGGTGGTGAAGTATTCCGCCTTGGCGAAGAACGCCACGTCGCGCGGGGTCAGCGCCTGAATGATCAAGGAGTCGAAGAATGACAGGTGGTTGGAGGCGACAATGAAGCCGCCTTCCTTGGGAACGTTCTCAAGCCCGGTCACTTCCGCACGGCAGACACCGTGGATGACGCCCCGAATCGACGAACGGGTCATGGTGTAGATGCTCATCTACTTTGCACCTTCCTGCATGAGGTCATCGTCGAGGTTCAGCGTGTTTGCCAGCTGTGCTCCGAGCAGGAGCTCAGCAAGGTCCCGGGTTGTCGCCACAGTGGCGCCTGCCTGCTGCAGTTCATCGTCCTGGGCAAAGCCCCACGCGACGCCGACCGAAGCCACCGAATTCTCGCGGGCGGCATCCCAATCGTAGTACCGGTCCCCCACAACGACGCTGCTCGCCGGGTCCAGCTGCCCGTGCTCCAAAGCCTCAGCGACAATGTGCGTCTTGCTCGAACCCATGCTCCCGTGCTCATCCGCGTTGCCGTGAATCGCATCGAGATGCTCATCCAGCCCCTTGCGTGCAATGAGCTGGCGCGCAATGTTGATGGGCTTGGCCGTGGTCACTGCGACGTAGATCCCGGCCGCGCGCAACGCGTCCAGGAGCGCCACAATGCCCGGGTAGATCACGGATTCGGCCATGCCCACCTCGGCATAGCGGGCGCGGTAGGCCGCGATGATGGAGTCGATGTTCTCGTCGGTGACGCCGTCAAGCGTACGCAGCCCGATTTGGAGGGGCGGGCCTACCAGCGCTTCAACTCGTGCTTCGCCCGGATCGGCCAAACCATGGGAGGTGACCGCGTGGCGGATACCCGAAGTTATGGCACCGGCAGGGTCCACGAGGGTCCCATCCAGATCGAAGAGCACACTTGTTACCGACATATTCACCTAGCCATCTTCCCATGAAGCGGACGCGGGTTAGCAATCCATAACTGAAATCGCATATGTCGAACATTCTCCGCCAGGCATTACAGGATCTCGGAGAGGAACTTCCCGGTGTGCGATTCGCTCACCTTGGCCACCTTTTCCGGGGTGCCAGCAGCCAGGATCGTGCCGCCGCCTGAGCCGCCTTCCGGGCCGAGGTCGATGACCCAGTCAGCCGACTTGATGACATCCAGGTTGTGCTCGATGGTCAACACGGTGTTGCCCTTGTCGACCAATCCCTGCAGCACCTTGAGCAGCTTGCGGATATCTTCGAAGTGCAGACCGGTGGTCGGCTCGTCCAGGACGTAGATGGAGCGGCCATTGGAACGCTTCTGCAGTTCCGCAGCCAGCTTCACGCGCTGGGCCTCGCCACCGGAGAGGGTGGTTGCCGGCTGACCCAGGCGCACGTAGCCCAACCCCACGTCCACCAGCGTGCGCAGGTGGCGGGCGATCGGGGTGAAGGCACTGAAGAACTCGGCGCCTTCGGCAATCGGCATATCCAGCACATCGGCAATGTTCTTGCCCTTGTACAGCACCTGCAGGGTTTCGCGGTTGTAGCGGGCACCCTGGCAGACCTCGCAGGGCACGTAGACGTCCGGCAGGAAGTTCATCTCGATCTTCAGCGTGCCGTCACCCGAGCAGGATTCGCAGCGTCCGCCCTTGACGTTGAAGGAGAAACGGCCCGGCTGGTAGCCGCGCAGCTTCGCCTCATTGGTCTCCGCAAACAGCTTGCGGATGTGGTCGAACACGCCGGTATAGGTCGCAGGGTTCGAACGCGGGGTCCGGCCGATCGGCGACTGGTCAACGTGGACCACCTTGTCCAGGTGCTCCAGGCCCTGCACGCGGGTGTGGCGGCCGGGCACCTGCTTGGCGCCGTTGAGCTTGTTGGCCAGCACCTTGTACAGGATGTCATTGACCAGGGTGGACTTGCCCGAGCCGGACACGCCGGTCACAGCGGTCAGCACGCCCAGCGGGAACTCCACCGACACATTCTGCAGGTTGTTCTCGTTGGCACCGACCACCTTGAGCTTGCGCTCCTTGTCGATCTTGCGGCGCTTGGACGGGATGTCGATCTGCTTGCGGCCCGAAAGGTAGTCTCCGGTCAGCGACTTGGTGTTCTGCTTCAGGCCCTCCAGGGATCCGGAGTGCACCACTTCGCCGCCGTGCTCGCCGGCGCCCGGGCCGATGTCCACGATCCAGTCGGCTTCGGCAATGGTGTCTTCGTCGTGCTCCACCACGATCAGGGTGTTGCCCAGCGATCGCAGGTGCAGCAGGGTGTCGATCAGGCGGCGGTTATCGCGCTGGTGCAGGCCGATGGAAGGCTCGTCCAGAACGTAGAGCACGCCGACCAGGCCCGAACCAATCTGCGTAGCCAGGCGAATGCGCTGCGCCTCGCCGCCGGACAGGGTGCCAGCAGCGCGTTCCAGGGTCAGGTACTCCAGTCCGACGTCCAGCAGGAACTTCATGCGCGCGTCGATTTCCTTGAGCACCTGCGCGGCGATCTGCGCCTCGCGTGCGGTGAGCACGATCGTGGAGAGGAATTCCGCGGCGCTGCGCAGGTCCATGGCGGCAACTTCAGCGATGGAACGCCCGCCCACCAAGACCGAGAGCGATGCCGGGTTCAGGCGCGCGCCGCCGCAGGTAGGGCACGGGATCTGGCGCATGTACTGCTCGTAGCGGTCGCGGGCGTGATCCGATTCGGTTTCCTGGTGCTTGCGGTGCACGTAGGAGATGACGCCCTCGAAGCCGGTGGAGTACTTGCGCTCGCGGCCGAAGCGGTTCTTGTACTGCACGACTACCTTGTGGTCCTTGCCATTCAGGATCGCTTCGCGGGCGGCAGCCGGCAGCTCCTGCCACTGGGTGTCCATGGTGAAGCCCAGCTCATGGCCCAGGCCTTCGATCAAGCGGTTCCAGTATTCGGTGGTTGCCTTGCCTAGCGACCATGGGGCGATCGCTCCCTCGGCCAAGGTGACCTCGCCGTCCGGAACGATCAGGTGCTCATCGACCTCCAGCTTGGTGCCGATGCCGGAACAGGCCGAACAAGCACCGAACGGGTTGTTGAAGGAGAAAGTGCGCGGCTCGATCTCATCGATGGCCAGCGGATGCTCATTGGGGCAGGCCAGGTTCTCGGAGAACGCGCGCACGCGCTGGGGATCATCCTCGTCCAGGTCCACGAAGTCGGCCAGCACGCGTCCTTCGGCGATGCCCAGGGCCGTTTCGATGGAGTCAGTCAAGCGCTGGCGGGCATCTTCCTTGATGGCCAGGCGGTCGACGACCACCTCAATGGTGTGCTTGACCTGCTTGGCCAGCTTCGGCGGATCGTTCAGCTGGATGGTGGTGCCGTCAACGCGGGCACGGGCGAAGCCCTTGGAAGAGAGCTCCGCGAACAGGTCGACGAATTCGCCCTTGCGCGAACGCACTACCGGGGCGAGGATCTGGAAGCGGGTTTTCTCCGGTAGCTCCATCAGCTGGTCGACGATCTGCTGCGGAGTCTGCTTGGAGATCGGTTCGTGGCAGATCGGGCAATGCGGACGGCCCACGCGTGCCCACAACAGACGCATGTAGTCGTACACTTCGGTAATCGTGCCCACGGTGGAACGCGGGTTGCGGCTGGTCGACTTCTGGTCGATGGACACCGCTGGCGACAGTCCCTCGATGAAATCCACATCGGGCTTGTCCACCTGGCCGAGGAACATGCGGGCGTAGGCAGAGAGCGATTCGACGTAGCGGCGCTGGCCTTCGGCAAAGATGGTGTCGAAGGCCAAGGAGGACTTGCCCGAGCCGGACAGGCCGGTAAAGACAATCATTGCGTCACGCGGGAGATCAATGTCCACGTTTTTCAGGTTATGCTCGCGTGCACCCTTGACGACCAGGCGAGTCAGATCAGTTCTTTTACTCTGCGATGAAATAGCCACGAGGCAATACTAATCGAAAACTACTTCGAATACGTGTACGAATGGACGCAACTCACAGTTAATTCTCCAAACCCCTGATCCGGCGCACGGCGAGCGCTATGCGTGCTCGTCCACCCACCCGGAATGTCGACCGGTGAGCCAGCGTCCCCATGAATCCAGATCGGACCACGACCTCCCTATGGAGGTACCGGTTGCCCTTGGATTCCCGCTTGTGCCTGTCACGTGTGCGTCCCCTCCCCAAGTTCGCAGCTATCTCGTAGATGCCAATGAGCGGCGAGCGCATGCTCTGTGTTGCACGAGCGGGAAAACGGATAAAATTCGACGTTCGGTTCACGCCGCCAACCAGGGGCACCGCAACCGCTGATCCGCAATGCAACAACATAGCGAACCTGGCCAAATGTTCCGCGCAATGGCATCGTCCGCGGTGCATGTCATCCGACAGCAATTGTTTTCTGTGCAAGCATTCGACATCATGAGGCAGCGCCACACCGTTCCGTTTCGCGCCCCCCTCACCGGTCACTACACGGACGGGGCATACGGAACGGCCGGTGTTCCTGTAAATCCATGAAACTTCTGCGATGCGAGTCAGCACGTGGCGCGATCCTATTTGTGACCGGCTTTCGGGACACTTTGAGAAAAGTGAGCACTAAGCAACACTGAACGAACCTACAACGTGAATCTGCTCGACCGATAGTAGCGTTGCAATACTTATGGATGCAGGGTTACTCGCACAGCCCGAACAACCTGCAGTCACCAATCATCTACGTCAACAGGAAATCAACATGCAAACTACCGAAGCCGCGCAACGCTGGGCGACAACATGGGCCAACGCTTGGCCACTCAAGGACGTGAATGCAATTGTCCAGTTGCAAGCTGATGACGGCGACCACTGGGCCTCGATGTTCAGACGATTACGTGGGCCTAACGGGCTGCGCACTTATCTAGAGGAATGCTTCGCGGAGGAAACCCAACCGGCAGAAACATGGTTCAGCGAACCAATCGTCAACGGAAGTTCAGCTTCCGTCGAGTACTGGGTCGTGATGTTCATCAAGGACCAGCCAATGACCGTCTCGGGATGCACTGTGCTTTCATTCGACGATTCAGGCTTAGTAACAACAGCGCGAGACTACTCACACGTCAAAGACGGGCACCACTTGCGACCTGAGCTTCCATTCAGCGCCTGACATCACACTCTGTCCCGTTCAAGGTTCCGTTCACGGGCGGCACAGCACTAAGGAGCAAAGACATGAGGCGTTGTCAGCTTTGAACACTCACACCAGCCGTCGATACGTTAGCTGAACCTCTTGAGCTTCCACTGCCGTCCGTGATTACTCGGCATGCAGAGATAAGACCGTCGAAAAATGGAGCTTTCACGAACCACCAGCGGTTCCGAGCTGAGGACAAAAGACGCTACATCGTCAATCGTTTCTTCCGCGAATTCAATGACCTCGTCCAACCCTTCAGGAATCGTTTGGTATCCGATATATCGCTCATCGTAGACGAGTTCCGGTGACTCGCTTCCCAACACTAGAGTGAAGACGCCAAGTCTAGGGCCCTGAAGATCTAAGTGGATAGAGTGTTTACGATCGTAGGCTCGACCACTGATATCCTCCGGTAAGGTCATGATGACCTCCTCAACCCGAGCCCTCAGCAGGGCGAGGTAATTCAGAACCTTTGGGTCATCTCTCATGGATCGAACACTATATCCCTCTCGTTTGAAATGCGTTCAAGTGTCTGAGCAATACAGGAACGATCGCATCCGTTCCCGGAGGAGGTCCCGGAACGGTCGGTTCAGAGTGCGCGATCTCGGCATGCCCCAGGGCCGAGAGGACAAATAGAAGCGCTTATTCTTGGGGATACTCTCCCTCAACATCCGAAGCTCCGATAGGTTTGTGGCATGAATAACCTTTCGATTCGCAAAGCCACCCTTGATGATGTTCAGGCTATCCGGTCTATCGGGATTCTTACATGGCCAGCAACATACCTTGGTTTCACGAGCCCGGATTTCGTCATGGATAATCTCAATACCTGGTGGTCACACGACTCTGTCAGTGCTTCAATCACCGATGATACGACGTACGTTGCTCTGCAGAATGGCGAAGCCGTTGGAACTCTAACGGTCGGGCAGTTTGAGGGCGAACCTGTCATATGGAAAATTTATGTGTTGCCGGAATCCCATGGCCACGGCATCGGCACCGAACTAATGAACACAGCACTTGATGCCTTCGGCCGCACTCAAGATCTGAGGATCGAGTTCGTGAGAGGCAACCCGTCGGCCCAGGCATTCTATGAACGGCGTGGCTTCAGATTCGATTTCGAAGAAAAAATGGCGGAGGGGCTGGCTACAGTCTGGCTTCGACGACCAGCTGGCCGGGTCACCTGAGGACTAGCAACGTTCCCACAGAGGGTTCGACTTAACGAACACTGAGCTGTTGTGCAGACAGCCTGTGAATTCGAGATCGATAGCGGGTATTCGCTGTCACGAAGTCACCGAGAGCGGGAGATCAGAGTTCGTCGAAGTAGGGCTCCTCTGATCCGGGAAGCAGCGGATGCGACGCAATGCTGAAACTCTCGTCCCAATCATCCGGCCTGTGGGGCCACGCCTCGACCAGCCATTTTGGCGGATTGGTCGAGTATCCAACAGTGACCCTTTTAGCTTGCAGGTCCCAGAACGACGAGCCCGGGTCAAACCGGCGAACCCCTTCTAAATACAGGTATTGAAAGGGGCGGACCTTTGACGCCAGCACTATCCCCTTGAGAGACCCAATAATGGTAAAACTCACGACCTCGGGCCAAGCGCCAGCAGGTGCAACGACCTCTATGCTCCCCGATTGATTGATTTCGATCTGGTCCAGCTGGGTCAGCCTGTCCCAGGCCCTAGGGTCTGCGGCACCCTTCACGCGTTGCAATAGGACCTTGCGCACTGTTTCCGCCATGTGCCTGAGCAGATCGAGAGTTCCGCCTTCGATCTCCATATCTTGCAGGTGAGGGGAAGCAATGAGTTGCTCGGTGGCCCCTTGCGCGTACGGCATGAGCAATCGGGTCAAGGCCATGACTCCATTTCCCGAACCGCCATAGGGCAGTATGCCGTCGCATTGATGAATGATTAGTGATGAGAGCAACGGCAGGTTCTCAATCCCCGTCAAGTCAAGGTTGCCACCATCATCCAAGTCGATTGAAACAGCTTGGACATCCGGCGCTATGGCACCGACCTCGTCCGCGAACAATCCAGTTTCGGGTAGTTGGCGGATGTTGGCGAAACGAAGCCGTGCATAGGAATCCTGGGACATCCGGACTTTTTCCACTTTGTTGTTCCAAATCAGCCCCGAAGCCGATTCATGTCTAACCGACATGCCTGCCCTTCCTGTTTCATTCGGATTTTCCGCAGCTTCGGCACAACTATTACTAGTCGCCCGTTACCTTGCTGGCAGCTAATCAACCCCGGGAAATATTGGAGCTGCCAACAGCCAAACATACCTCTGTGCCATTTCGCATTCATCAGGTTCCACCTGCGGCTGGTTCCCGGATTCACTTCCAGAGGCGCCTTGGGTCTACCTTGGCAGGGAACTAAATGCCGCGCGCAAGTACTTCACCGCGGTCGCTTCGTCGACCGACCACAGTTGGGCGATGCGGGCCAGATCGGCGGCCGCATCGCTGACTTCCTGCTCTGCACGATTCTCCGCGGCTTGGACCACGGTTCCATGGCGGCCGCGGGTGACCACTGCACCCTGCAGCTCAAGTTCCTTGTAGACCTTGGCGACGGTATTCACCGCGAGGTTCAAGGTGCCCGAGAGCGCACGAACCGACGGCAATTTGGTGCCCGGAGCTAGTTTGCCCTTGGCGATAGCTGAGAGGATCTGCTCGCGGACCTGCTGATACGGCGCCACGCCCGAGTTCGGCTCGATCTTGATGAATTCCAGTTCGGTCATCCTGCACTCCATCCTTTGGACTGTGTTTGGCATTTATCCGAGCCTATCGCGTCAGCCGGGATCTGCACCGTAGTCTGGTTGCATGAACGAACTATTGCTGAACGATGTGACCGTCCGTTGGGTCTCAGTATCCGACATGGCAAACAACGTGTACCTGGTAACTAATCGGAAGACCGGCGAACAGCTGCTGGTGGATGCGGCGGATGACATGCCGGCCATCGAGCGGCTCATCCAGGCGGCCAGTGAAGACGCGAGCGATCCGCGCCTTATCGGCATCGCCACGACGCATCAGCACTGGGACCACGTGCGCGCGTTGGCCGAAGCCGTGGAGAAGTACCCGGTGCCAACCTACGCCGGTGCAGACGATGTCGCCGGCATCGCTGAAGAATGCGGGGTCAAGATCGAGCATGCGCTGAACCACGGCGACCAGCTGAAGCTGGGCGATGTGATCATCGAGGCGATCCACCTGCGAGGGCATACACCGGGTTCGCTCGGCTATGCGCTGGTTGATTCCTCCGGCCAGCCGGTAGTGCTCAGCGGCGACAGCTTGTTCCCCGGAGGCGTGGGCAACACATGGAAGGACCCGCAGCGGTTCCTCTCTTTGCTCACCGACGTCACCGAACGCATCTTCGACCGCTTCCCGGACGAAACCAAGGTTCTGCCGGGGCACGGAGATTCGACGACACTGGGGACAGAACGCCCGAATTTGGAGCAGTGGCGCGAACGCGGGTGGTAGCCCTTTGACTGCATTGCCAGCGGCATCCGTGCCGCTGGCAGCAGCGTTTAATGGTGCGGGACCTCTTCCAGCTGATGCTTGCAGCCGGAACAGATCCGTATAATCACCACTTGTGAATTCACGGTCCTCCGCACCAATTTCCGTCTTCCCTTCGCGGACAGCCATCATCGTCGCGGTTCTCGCCGTGCTGGCGATGGCCTCCTATCCGTTGCGTGATGCCTTGTACCTGGGGATTTCAGGAACTGTTGCCCAGTCGGCGCTGCTCTCCGCAGCGGCTGTGTTCTTTTCCGAGATCTTGCTCTTGATGCTGATGGCCGGGGCCTGCACGCTCGCCGTCCTGTGCTGGTTCCGTAATCGAGTTGCGTTTTGGCGCCTGGTTTCAGGCGCGATTGGTGCGGTAGCGGCCTATGGCCTGAGCGAGCTGGCCAAGATCCTGGTCGCCGAGGAACGCCCCTGCCGCGCCCTGGATGCTCTCACCGCAGTGGCATGCCCGGAAGCAGGCGACTGGTCCTGGCCCTCCAACCATTCGGTCGTCGCCGCCGGCGTCGCCGCAGCCTGCACGCTGGCCCTTCCGAAGCTGGCCAAGTACGCGATACCGGCCGTCTTGCTCATTGCCCTGTCCCGCGTGGGCGTAGGCGCCCACTTCGTCCACGATGTCTTCTCCGGGGTGGCGTTGGGCATCCTGGTTGTCCTGGTCTGCGTCCGCGTGCTGCCCGGCATCGTGCAAAGGTGCCTGGCGGGAAGCAATCGCTGAGCCAGCTCACCCTCGAAGCGCTCTGACGATGCCGAGCCTGGAGCAAATCAGCCGAGCTTGTGCCCGATCATGAAAATCCTGCGGAACGGGAAGTTCGTCAGGACGGTACCGTCCTGCGAAGCAAATGACGGGTAGTGCGTGGAGACTTCGGCCCGGTAGTCGTTTTCGAACTCCCGATAGTCTTCGTCGCTGAGCGTGTGGCGAATGGGCAGCAGCGCCGTCCCGCGAACCCAGTTCAGGATCGGGTCCTCCCCCGCGAGCAGCTGATGGTAGGTGGTTTCCCAGACATTAGCCTGGAACCCCGCGTCCAGGAAGATCCGCTGGTATTCGCCGGGCTCGCCCACCACGTCGTCATGGCGCAGCACCCCTGCCAGCTGGCCGGACCACTTCGGGCTGTCGGCAACTGCGCGCATCACCGCATGCGACGGAGAGCCGAAATTGCCCGGGACCTGGATGGCCACGTTCGCTCCGGGCTTCAGGTGCTCCAGCCAACCGGCCAGCAACTCGCGGTGCCCCGGAAGCCATTGCAGCATCGCGTTGGAGAACAGCAGGTCCGTGTCGGAGTCAGGGGTCCACGCCGTGGCATCGGCCAGCGCGAAGCCCAGGTTTTCCTCGTGCTCGCTCTGCGTGGCCCTGGCGATCATCTCCGGTGAGGAATCAAGTCCGGTGACCTGCGCTTGCGGCCAGCGCTGGGCCAGCAGCCGGGTCATATTTCCCGGCCCGCACCCCAGATCGATGACCTTCGACGCGTCAACCGAGACCAGCTGCCCCAGCAAATCCAGGTACGGGCGGCCCCGGTAATCGGAGAATTCGGTGTATTTCGTCGGATCCCATTTCATATTCCCGAGCCTAAACGAGAGGCGCACGCAACAACTAGCCCCCAGTCACAGTTCTCAACCGATAGGCTAGGAACATCATGTTGCTCACCGATTATCTGCCAGCAGACGCCAAGAACGTATCCGACGACGAAATCTACGAGGCTTTCGGCCAATGGGTCGCAACCCGTGGCATCAACCTCTACCCCGCACAGGACGAAGCGTCGATGGCGCTGGCCGGCGGCAACAACGTCATCCTGGCCACGCCCACCGGCTCGGGCAAGTCCATGGTTGCCATCGCAGCCCACTTCTACGCCATGGCCCGCGACCAGATCAGCTTCTACACCGCGCCGATCAAGGCGCTGGTCTCCGAGAAGTTCTTCGACCTGTGCAAGATCTTCGGCGCAGAGAACGTCGGCATGGTCACCGGCGATTCCTCGGTGAACGCCGACGCCCCGATCATCTGCTGCACCGCTGAGATCCTGGCGAACATCGCCCTGCGCGAAGGCTCCAAGGCGGACGTGGGCTGCGTGATCATGGACGAGTTCCACTTCTACGCCGATCCGCAGCGCGGCTGGGCCTGGCAGGTGCCGCTGATCGAACTGCCGCAGGCGCAGTTCCTGCTGATGAGCGCCACCCTGGGCGATGTCACCCGCTTCGAGCAGGAACTCGAAGAGCGCACCGGCACCCCGACGGTGACCGTCGCGCACACCGAGCGCCCAATCCCGCTGCACTTCTACTACTCCATGGAGCCGGTGCAGGAGGCCGTGGAGGAACTGATCAAGACCAAGCAGGTGCCGATCTACATCGTGCACTTCTCGCAGCTCGATGTCATCGACCGCGCCACCGGGCTGATGAGCGTGAATGTGGCCACGCGCGAGGAGAAGGAAAAGATCTCCGAGATGATCGGCGGATTCCGCTTTGCCGCCGGGTTCGGCAAGACGCTGAACCGCCTGGTGCGCCACGGCATCGGCATCCACCACGCCGGCATGCTGCCCAAGTACCGCCGCCTGGTCGAGCAGCTGGCACAGGCCGGCCTGCTCAAGGTCATCTGCGGCACCGACACCCTGGGGGTGGGAATCAACGTGCCGATCCGCACCGTGGTGATCACCGCGCTGTCCAAGTTCGACGGCACCCGTACGCGCATCGTGAACGCCCGCGAATTCCACCAGATTGCCGGGCGCGCGGGCCGCGCAGGTTTCGATACCGCAGGCACCGTGCTGGTGCAGGCTCCGGAGCATGCGATCGAGAACCACAAGGCCATGGAAAAGGCGCTGAAGAAGCACGGCGAGGGCTCGTCCAAGCTCAAGCAGATCCCGAAGAAGAAGCCGCCGCAGAACTTCGTGACCTGGGGCGAGAAGACCTTCGAGAAGATCGTCGAGGCCGCCCCCGAGACGCTGAAGTCCTCATTCCAGGTCTCGCACTCGATGCTGCTGAACCTGCTGGAGCGCGAGGACAATTCGTTCGAGGCCGCCCAGCGCCTGCTCAGCGAAAACCACGAGACCCCGGCGTCCCAGCGCAAGCTGAAGCTGCGCGCCCTGGGAATCCTGCGCGAACTGATCGCCACCGAGGTGGTCGTGCGCCGCAATGAGCCAGACGAATACGGCAACTACTATGAGCTGACCGTGCACCTGCAGCAGAACTTCGCGCTGAACCAGCCGCTCTCGCCCTTCGCGCTGGCCGCCCTGGACCTGCTGGATCCGGATTCGGCCAGCTATGCGCTGGATGTCGTTTCGGTGATCGAGGCGACCTTGGAAAAGCCGCGCCAGGTGCTCTCCGGACAGGAGAAGAAGGCCCGCGGCGAGGCCATCGCCGCGATGAAGGCCGAAGGCATGGACTACAACGACCGCATGAACGCACTGGATGAAATCACCTATGCGATGCCGCTGGCCGAGAAGCTGGAAAGCGCCTTCGAGCAGTACCGCTCCGGCGCGCCGTGGCTCTCGGACTTCGAACTGGCGCCGAAGTCGATCGTGCGCGACATGTACGAACGCGCCATGGGCTTCTCCGATTTCGTCCAGTACTACCAGCTGGCCCGCTCCGAGGGCGTGCTGCTGCGCTACCTCACCGATGCCTACAAGGCCCTGCGACAGACCGTTCCCCAGGACGCGCTGCGCGAGGACCTCGAAGACCTGATCGAATGGCTCGGCGAGATGATCCGCCAGATCGACTCCTCGCTGCTGGACGAATGGGAAGAGCTCTCCCGCGGCGAGCTGAGCGAGGCAACCGAAACCGCACCGCCTCCGGCACCGGAAAAGCTGACCAGCAATGTGCGCGCCTTCCGCGTAATGGTCCGCAACGAGATGTTCCGACGCGTGAAGCTGTTCGCCGACGAGCAGGACAAGGCCCTAGGCGAGCTCGACGGGCATAGCGGCTTCGACGCGGACACCTGGGCCGATGCCATGGACGACTACTTCGACGAGCACGAGGACATCGACGACGGTCCCGCCGGACGCGGCTCGAAGCTGTTCATCATCAAGGACATGCCCCAGCGCACCTGGGAGGTGCGCCAGATCTTCGCCGACCCATCCGAGCACCACGACTGGGGCATCACCGCCACCATCTCGCTGGATGACTCGGACGAGGCCGGCGAACCTGTGGTCAAGGTGACTTCGGTGGGCCGCCTGGACTCCTGATGCCCGCCATCAGCTACGCCATCTTGCGGCGCGCCGACGAAGTCCTGCTTCAACTGAGGTCGGGAACCGGCTACATGGACGGGTTCTGGAGCACGGCGGCCGCCGGGCACGTTGAGCCCGGCGAGGCTGCCGTTGCCGCCGCCGTTCGCGAAGCCCGTGAGGAACTGGGCATCCGGATCGCGGCAGACCAGCTCCAGCCGCTGTGCACGGTGCACCGCTACCTGCAAGCGGGCAGCGGCGCCCAATCCCCTGTGGATTTCTTCTTCCTGGCGCGCCAGTGGGACGGTACTCCGCGCCTCATGGAACCGGAGAAAGCCTGCGAGCTTCGCTGGTTCCCGCTCGATGCCCTGCCGCAGAACCTCGTTGCGCAGGAACAGCTGGTACTTTCCCGGCTGGATTCCGGCTTGCCGCCAATTATCTGCATGGGATCCGGCACGGCGCTGGACCAGCCCCGGCATCTGGGCTAGTCGCGCACTCGATGCCCGAGGCATCTTCCCGGAGTCCGGTGGCAATGCCGCGGACAGTGCCGTAGGGTATGGCCATGAACGGGTACAAGCTTCGCCTGCTCGGGGCAGTCCTCCTGCTGCTGGTCCTGGTCGGGCTGCTCAGCGGCTGGTCCGAGCTCTTTGCTTCCGGCGCGTGGCTGGCGACCTTGGTCCAGCTCGGTTCGCTGGTCCTGGGCCTGGCCCTGGTCTACCGCGGGGAAAATGCCACGCCGGCCCGGTTCAGTTAGCCCCTGCAACAGCCAGCTAGGCTAGCCGCGCCTTGAGCCATCCAACGGTGGCTGCCGCCTGCTTCGCGTGATAGCTGCGCAGCGTGGGCAGCCCGGGAACCTCGGGCCTGCGCGCCGCGTCCACATAGTAGGCGGCCAGTCCAGCTAAGACCGCGCTGACCGCGTCCGCGCCCACCGATTCGAAGATCGGGTGGGAGGCGGCAATGGCATCCGCATCCAGCGCCGGGTCGAAGATCCGCGCTTCAACCAGCACCGTCAACGCGTCATACCATGCGGCGCCCCGCGAAGCCCACGGCCAATCCACCAGCAGCACTTCTCCGCCGTCGCCCAGCAGGATGTTGTCCGAGCGCAGATCCGAATGCACCAGCTGGTCTCCGGCCAGCGCCCCGATACCGTCCATGGCCAGCCCATGGAGTTCTTCCAGGTTCTGTGCCACCCAGGGATCAGCTGGAAGCCAGCCGTCCTGCATGATCCGCCCAAAACCGGCTACGTCCTCGCGCAGTTCCTCTTCCAGCGGCGGCAGCAGCTCGATCAAGGAAAAAGGGGCCTGATGAGCCAGCTGCGCCAGCGTGTCCAGTACCCGTTCGAGCTGTCCGACCGGCCAGGGAAGCTGCGGGCTGGCCCCTGGGCCTTCAGCGAAGACCAAGGCCTCCCAGCCTTGCCAGCTGATGCGCCCCAGGAACTGCGGAACCGGCAAGGCCGCCGGGAGCTTGGCCGCTATTGCCGCTTCGCGGGCGTGCAATGCCGTGGCCGGGGCACTGAGGCCCGGATGCACCGCCTTGGCGAAGACCCGCTGGCCATCGGCGGTGAGCAGCCGATCGGCGCTGCCCGGGGAAAACCCCGAGGCTTGGCTTAGCGCCCGGATCACCCGGGATCCAAGGTGCGATTCGATCCGAGCGCGCAGTTCGCCAGGAAGCTGATCCCAGGTGATGCGCCGGGTGAATTGAATCTGCATGGTTCGAATCATGCCAGATCACCGGCTGCCAGCCACAGCGCGTTGCACTGCGGCGAGCCGGCAGCGGGCCGGGGGCCCTCAGGCGACGATCAGCGCGATGCCCACATAGGTAGTGAGCAGCGTCGCGAGCAGCCATTCTGCGGTGGAGCCCGTCTCGGCCAGAATCGGCAATGCCACCCGCCCATTGGACTTCCAGCAGCCGCCAATCAGCGGCAGCCGGCGGAACCAGCGCGGCGAGCCGATCTTGATCGGCCACAGCAGGTTGCAGCCGCCGATGGTCAGCATGTCGCCCAGCACGTGCACGATCGCGCCCAGGGAGACTGCCATCAGGAACCAGAGGTTCTGCTCCGGCGCATTCATCCCGACGAAAGTCCCGGCGGCCAAGGCGATAATCCAGCACAGCAGCGGCGGCATGAATTTCATGGTCTTCACCGCGAAGGAAATCAGCAGGATCGCGAACAGCGCCGCGGCCGGGTAGACCGTGCCCAACGCCGCGGTCTGCACATCCCAGCCGTTGGCCAGCCAGGCCAGGAAGATGAAGAAGGCGATGCCGATCAGCGAATGGGTGCCGTTGCGGTGCCCGCCCGAAACCGAACCGACAATCCGCGTGAAAATGCTGGAGAACGGGGGCAGCGAGCGCGCGATCGTGGCCCCATGGTGATCCGCGTCGGGCAGCAGGGCCGCGCCAGCGCAGACGATCGCGCCGGCCAGGGTTTCCCAGCGGTCCATCTGGAAAGTTCCCAGCCCCAGGTTCACCGAACCCACGGTGACGTCAGTTGTAATTGCCAACCATGCGGCTGCGCCGCTCACCGCGTGGTGTCCACCCATCATGCATTCAACCTTAGGTCTGGTCACCGACGTTTTAGCGGTGCGACGGAGGTAAGCTGGAACACATGAGTATTGTGCGTGAAGCTGTTCCGGGCGACTGCCCGCAGATCTTGGCGATGATCCAGGAATTGGCCGACTATGAAAGGGAACCTGATGCGGTGCTCAACACCGCAGCAGACCTCCAATCCCATCTGTTCGGCCCCAATCCCCAGGTCTTCGCCCATGTTGCCGAGGATGAAACCGGGACGCTCAGGGGCATGGCCCTGTGGTATCTGACCTACTCCACTTGGGAAGGCCGGCACGGCATCCATCTGGAGGATCTGTATGTGCGCGAATCCCAGCGCGGTTCAGGCACCGGCACCGCGTTGCTGCGCACGCTGGCGCAGATCTGCGTCGAACGCGGCTACAAGCGCCTGGAATGGTCAGTGCTGGATTGGAATGAGCCGGCCATCAGGTTCTACGACGCCATCGGTTCCAGCTCCATGGACGGCTGGAGCACCCGGCGCCTGGACGGCGAAGCACTGCAACAACTTGGCATGCAAGGAGCGAGCTAATGCGCCACTACCGCGGTATGGATGTCACCGACCATCGCATCGAGGTTCCACTGGATCACGCCGATCCGCAGGGCGAAAAGATCTCGGTCTTCGCCCGCGAGATCAGCACCGGCACGGCCAAGCCCTGGCTGCTGTTCCTGCAGGGCGGTCCAGGGGGCAAATCCCCGCGCCCCGGTTCCTTGTCGGGGTGGTTGGCCGAAGCCACCAAGCACTTCCGCGTGCTGCTGCTGGACCAGCGCGGCACCGGACTGTCCACCCCGGCTAACCGCAAGTCCTTGCCGCTGCGCGGGGACTCGGCCGCCCAGGCCCGCTACCTCTCGCATTTCCGCGCCGACTCGATTGTGCGCGACGCCGAAGCCCTGCGCGAGCACCTGGGCATCGAGCAGTGGAGCACCCTGGGGCAGAGCTACGGCGGGTTCTGCACCCTGACCTATCTCTCGCTCTTCCCGCAGTCGCTCACCCGCTGCCTGGTCACCGGCGGGCTGGCCTCGCTGGATGCCGATGCGAAGACCGTCTACCGCGCCACCTACCAGCGGATGGCAGAACGCAACCGCGAGTACTTCTCCTGGTACCCCGAGGACTTCCAGACCCTGCACAGGATCTACGAGCATGTGCGCACCAATGACGATGAGCTGCTGCCCAACGGCCAGCGCGTCACCGTGCCGCTGGTGCAGATGCTGGGCATGTACCTGGGCGGAAACACCCGGGTGCACCTGCTGCATCACATCTTCGAGGAGGCCTTCAGCTTCACCCCGGGCGGCGACCGCCTCTCGGATAGCTTCCTCGAAGCGCTCTTGGCCCAGAGCTCTTTCGCCTCGAACCCGCTCTATGCGCTGATGCATGAAACCATCTATGCCCAAGGCGAGCCGACCAATTTCGCGGCCGAACAAGTCCTGCCGGAGTTCGCCGACTTCACCCGCCACGCGGCGACCCCGCTGCTAACCGGCGAGATGATCTACAGCTGGCACTTCGCCGAAGATCCAGCCCTGCGCCCCCTGGAGGACGTGGCCCGCATCCTGGCCGAGCACGAAGGCTTCGGCCCGCTCTACGATCTGGACGTCCTGGCCAAGAACACCGTGCCTGTGGCCGCCGCGGTCTACCATGACGACGTCTATGTGGACCGCGAGCTCTCGCTGCGCACCGCCTCGCAGGTGGCCGGGTTGCAGACCTGGGTGACCGATCAATTCCACCATGACGGCATCGGCGACGATGGCCCGGCGATCTTCCGCCGGCTGCTGGCCATGGCCAACGGCGAAGACCCGGACGCCGCGGCCCAGGACAGCTAGCCCGCGCACCGGCTAGGTTAACGCGCAGGGCGCTTGAATCCCCCGGGGATTCAAGCGCCCTGCGCGTTAAGCCTTCTGCTGCTAATGGTCCAGCTTCGCGGCAACCTGGTCATTCAACCGTTGCAGCAGCGGCACAGCCTGCGCCAGAATCCGCCGTTCCTCGGCGCTGAAGGAATCGATGCCGCCGGCCAGCGAGGAAATCGCGCGCTGCCGGTAGGCTTCGATGGCCTCCTTGCCGTCGCCGGTCAGGCTCACCAAGCTGGCGCGGCCGTCCCCAGGGTCCGGTTGTCGCTGGACCAACTGGTCGTTTTCCATGCGGATGACCAGACCGGTCATGGTCGGCTGGGCCACGCGCTGCTCGATCGCCAAGTCGCCCACGCGCTGGGGGCCCAACCGGTCCAGGGTGGAAAGCACCCGCCAAGCGGTCACCGATCGGCCTTGCCCGGCCGCGCGTCCAAGCAGCCGGGACATGGTGCCCGACGCTAGTGCTACGCCGGTGGCAATGCCACTGGCTTCTGTCGATAGGTCGCTCATGGAAATTACCTTAGCAGAACAGCATAGGCACACTATGCGGGTACGGAAAACCCGCCGGGGCCAGTTGGAAGCAACTGGTCACGGCGGGTAATTGTGCGGATTACTTGGCCGCGTCCTGCTCTGCAGCTTCCGCTGCGCCGGCGAGCTCCGCGGCTTCAGCCGAAGCAGCAGCACGCTTGCCCCATGGGCTCCACAGCGACAGCACGGTTGCGATAACGATCGCGCCCAGGATGACCAGCAGCGAAACACCCACGGAAATGTCCAGCCACGCGTAATGCAGAGGCTCGCCGCCGTTGATGAACGGCAGGCTGTTCTCGTGCAGGGCGTGGAAGACCAGCTTCACGCCGATGAAAGCGAGGATGAAGCTCAGTGCGTGCTTCAGGAAGACCAGGCGGTTCATCAGGCCACCGAGCAGGAAGTACAGCTGGCGCAAGCCCATCAGCGCGAAGATGTTCGCGGTGAACACAATGAACGCGGACTTGGTCAGGCCGAAGATCGCCGGGATCGAGTCGAAGGCGAACAGCAGGTCGGTCATGCCGATGGTCACGAAGACCAGCACCATCGGGGTGAACAGCTTCTTGCCGTCGACCACGGTGCGCAGCTTGGCGCCATCGAAGTCCTTGGAAATCGGCAGCTTGGAGGTCAGCTTCTTGACCAGGCCGCTTTCCTCGTCCTCATCCTCGTCCTTGAGCTGGTTCCATGCGGTCCACAGCAAGAAGGCGCCGAAGATGTAGAAGACCCACGACCACTGCTCGATGATCGCGGCGCCGAGCACAATGAAGATTGCGCGCAGGACCAACGCGATGATGATGCCGAACATCAGCACTTCCTGCTGGTACTTACGCGGTACCGAGAAGCGCGCCATGATGATGATGAAGACGAACAGGTTGTCCACCGACAACGCGTATTCGGTGACCCAGCCGGCGTAGAATTCCTGGCCAAGCTGGGGTCCAGCCTGCGTCCAGATCACGGCACCGAAGATCAATGCCAAGGAGATGTAGATGCCGACAAAAATGCCTGCTTCCTTCATGGAAGGAATGTGCGGACGCTTGGTGACGTACAGCAGGTCTGCGATGAGCACCGCGCACAGAACAATCAGCGCGATGATCTCGAATTGAATAGTTAACCCATTAGTGCCCACGGACGAGCGACCTTTCGTTGGAGGGTATGGAAAATCGCCGCAAGTCTCTCCGCCGCCACACCAGAATTCGAAACACTTCGATAGCTGGCTCAGTGATCGGCTGCTGTGCCCGGCGAAACATCATTGGTTCGCGTGTTGACGTCCACAGCATTGGGATACTCCCCTACGTCCAGTGATCAAGTGTAGCGCACAGGAACTGCACAGGCTTGGCGCATGTCCCAATTACTGCGCCGGACAGCAGCAGGGCTACGCGTGCCCGGCAGCCTTCATCTGGCGCAATTCCTTCTTCAACTCGGAAACTTCATCGCGGATCCGGGCGGCCAGTTCGAACTGCAACTCAGCGGCCGCGGCGTGCATCTGCTCGGTCATTTCCCCGATCTGGGCCAGCAGGTCCTCGGCCGGGGCGGCGGCCAGCCCATCCTTGCGCACCGCGGACGAGGCCTTGGTGCGCTTGGCATTCTTCGCCAACCGGTTGTTGTTCAGCAGTTCCTGGGTGTCGGCATCCTCACGCGCCAGCTGGTCGGTGATGTCAGCGATCTTCTTGCGCAGCGGCGTGGGGTCGATCCCGTGCTCCTTGTTGTGCGCTTCCTGGATTGCCCGTCGGCGATTGGTCTCCTCGATCGCCTGGTCCATCGCATCGGTGATCTTGTCGGCATACATGATCACCTGGCCCGAGACGTTACGTGCGGCACGGCCGATGGTCTGGATCAGGCTGGTGGCCGAACGCAGGAAGCCCTGCTTGTCGGCATCCAGGATCGCGACCAGCGAAACCTCGGGCAAATCCAGGCCCTCGCGCAGCAGGTTAATGCCCACCAGCACGTCGAAGGAACCCATGCGCAGCTCGCGCAGCAGCTCCACGCGGCGGATGGTGTCCACATCGGAGTGCAGGTACTGTACCCGCACCTGGTGCTCGGTGAGGTAGTCTGTCAGGTCCTCGGCCATGCGCTTGGTCAGCGTGGTGACCAGCACGCGCTCATCGCGATCCACACGGGTACGGATCTCATCGAGCAGGTCATCGATCTGGCCCTTGGTGGGCTTGACGATGATCTCGGGGTCGATCAGCCCGGTGGGGCGGATGATCTGCTCCACGAACCCGTCGGACTTGCCCAGCTCGTACTTGCCCGGGGTGGCCGAAAGGTACACGGTCTGCCCGATGCGCTCAAGGAACTCATCCCATTTCAGCGGGCGGTTGTCCATGGCACTTGGCAGGCGGAAGCCGTGTTCCACCAGCGTGCGCTTGCGGGACATGTCGCCCTCGTACATGGCGCCGATCTGCGGCACGGTGACATGCGACTCGTCGATCACCAGCAGGAAGTCATCGGGGAAATAGTCGATCAGGCAGTGCGGGGCGCTGCCGGCATCGCGGCCGTCGATATGGCGCGAGTAGTTCTCGATGCCGTTGCAGAAACCCATCTGCTCCATCATTTCCAGGTCGTAGGTGGTGCGCATGCGCAGCCGCTGGGCCTCGACGAGCTTGTTCTGCGATTCCAGCTCCTTCAGGCGCACCGCCAGCTCGTCCTCGATCCGCTTGATCGCCTTGTGCATCCGCTCGGCACCGGCCACATAGTGGCTGGCCGGGAAGATGTACATCTCGGTCTCCTCGCGGATCACCTCGCCGGTGACCGGGTGCAGGGTGTGGATCGCTTCCACCTCGTCGCCGAAGAACTCGATGCGCACGGCCTGCTCTTCGTACATCGGGATGATCTCCACCGTGTCCCCGCGCACGCGGAAGGTGCCGCGGTGGAAATCCATGTCGTTGCGGGTGTACTGCATGGCCACGAACTGGCGCAGCATCGCGTCGCGGTTCAGTTCCTCGCCGGTGCGCACGGTGACCATCCCGGCCACGTATTCCTCGGGAGTGCCCAGGCCGTAGATGCACGAGACGGTGGCGACCACAATGGTGTCGCGGCGGGTGAGCAGGGAGTTGGTGGCCGAGTGGCGCAGGCGCTCGACTTCCTCGTTGATCGAGGAGTCCTTCTCGATGAAGGTATCGGTCTGCGGGACGTAGGCCTCGGGCTGGTAGTAGTCGTAGTAGGAGACGAAGTACTCCACCGCGTTATTGGGCATCAGCTCGCGGAACTCGTTGGCCAGCTGGGCGGCCAGGGTCTTGTTCTGCACCAGCACCAGGGTGGGGCGCTGCACCTGCTCCACCAGCCAGGCGGTGGTCGCGGACTTGCCGGTACCGGTGGCACCGAGCAGCACGATGTCCTTCTCGCCGGCGTTGATCCGCTCGGTCAGCTGCTTGATGGCCTGCGGCTGGTCGCCGGCAGGCTGGTACTCGCTGATGACTTCGAAGGGGGCGACCACGCGCTTGATCGGCTGTGCAAGACTCATGCTTCCAGCATATCCACTTGCCCCGACCGTTGGGGTCGCGCCCTAGCCAGCTTTCAGCTTAAACCCGGGGTGCTATTTGCGCATCCCGTAGCGGATCGCATTGCGCTTGACGGTGCGCTGGATGCTGCTGCCGAAGAATCCCACGGTCATGATGGTGGCGGCAATCAGCCCCAGCAAGGCCAGGCAGCCGGAAATGTAGACCACCGGCGAATACGGCCCGGATTCGCTGGCAACGAATTCGGCGCGGCCGCCAAAACCGAGCCACAGCACCAAGGCGACGGCGAAAGCGATCAGGGTGCTCCACTTGCAGATCTTGTACATTCCTACTCCTGTGCTGGCGCCAATTGGCGGTAGAGGGCAGAAACCTGCCCCTCCAGTTCTTCCAAGGTACCGGAATTATCCAGCAGGTAGTCGGCTACGGCCGCCCGCTGGTCATCCGTGGCCTGCGCGGCCATCCGGGCCTCGGCGTCTTCCCGGGTCCAGCCGCGATCCTGGACCATGCGGCGAATGCGTTCGGCGTGCGGGGCGGCCACGACGACCACCGCGTCGAAGCTGTCCAGCTGGCCGGTCTCGACCAGCAGCGGGATGTCCTCGACCACCAGCGAGCCGGCTGGCGCTCCTTGGCGCAACTTCGCCGCTTGCTCCCGCACCAGCGGGTGCACGATCGCGTTGAGCTTGGCCCGCGCCGCCTCGTCGGCGAAGACTATCGCGCCTAATGCGGGACGGTTCAGCGACCCGTCGGCCAGCAAAACGGCTTCGCCAAACGTGTCCTTGATCGCAGCCAGCCCGGGCGTGCCGGGTTCGACCACCTGGCGCGCCAACGCGTCGGCATCGATGACTACGGCTCCCAGGGCGGCCAATTTGGCCGCGACCGCAGATTTTCCGGAGGCCACTCCCCCGGTCAGTCCCACATGCATCATGTTCCCACCCTATAAACTAAGAGGGATGAACACCAACGACTCGGCCGCGACACGGTACACGACCTTGACCAGCGATTGCGTGCACGAGCTGGAAATCAAGCGTTCGCGATTCATCACCTACCTCTACCGGGTCGAAACCGAGGCCGCCGCCCGCGCGCAGATCGCGGCCCTGCGCAAGACCCACTTCGATGCCCGCCACCACTGCAGCGCGTTCATCCTGGGCCCCGATCGCATGGCCCAGCGCTCCAACGACGACGGCGAGCCCTCGGGCACCGCCGGCATCCCGATGCTCGATGCCCTGGCCAAGCGCGAAATCGCCGACGGCAGCGTGCTCTCGGACGTGCTGGCCGTGGTGGTCCGCTACTTCGGCGGGATCAAGCTTGGCGCCGGCGGACTGGTCCGCGCATATTCCGAGGCGGTATCTTCCGGGCTGGACAATGCGCAGCTGCACCTGCGCCAGCGCATGCGGATCTTCACCTTCGCCGCCGCCCACGCCGACGCGGCCCGCTACGAGAACGAGCTGCGCGCCGCCGGCTACCAGGTCGAACCGACCCTCTGGCAGGCCGATGCCGCAATCGTGCAGATCGGCATCCCGGACACGCCCGAAGCCGCCGCGCAGCTGCGCACCGGCATCGCCTCACTCACCTCCGGCGCCGGGGAACTGGCCGCCGCCAACACGCAATGGGTTGATCTGATTTGAACTCCGCCGCCAATCCCGAAGGCACGCCCGCTGCCGCCAGCAGCCTCCAGGCCCTGCTGCCCGCCCTGCGCCGCTGGCCCGATGTCGAAGCCGCCAACCTCTACGCCGCCGACGCCTGCGACCGGCTCATCCTGGACACCTGCGCCGCCGCGGCCGGACCCTCGGACCGCTGGCCGGATGCCATCGCGGTCATCGGCGACCACTACGGCGCGCTGGCCCTGGGCGCACTGGCACTAGGCAGCACGAGCGTGCGCGTGCACACCGATTCGCTCACCGCGCGCCGGGCCATCGAGGCCAACCTCGCCCGGCTCATGCCCGAGCGGGCCGGACACCTCGAATTCTGCACCCTGGAACAGGTTGCCCAGGGCGCCAGTTCGATCCTGCTGGCCCTGCCTCGCGGACTGGACGTGCTGGGCGAACAGGCCGCCGCGGCAGCAGCCGTCGCCGATCCCGGCGCGAAGCTTTTCGCCGGGGGCCGCATCAAGCACATGAGCCGTTCCATGAACGAGGTGCTCGCGGAGCATTTCACCCGCGTCGACGTCTCGCTGGCCCGGCAGAAATCCCGGGTGCTCACCGCCAGCACCCCGCGCGCCGAACAGCCCGCCAGCAGCTTCCCGGCCACTGCCACCCACCAGGTGCGCGGCACCAGCTTCACGCTGCATGCCGGTGCCGGGACCTTCGGTGCCGCCCGGCTGGATCCGGGCACCCGGCTGCTGCTGGAAAACCTTCCGGACCTCTCCGGGCACGCCACGCTGGTCGATCTGGCCTGCGGCAACGGCGCGATCGGCATCTGCGCAGCACTGGAAAACCCGCAGCTGCGCGTGGACGCCTCGGACCATTCGGCCTCCGCGGTCGCCTCCACCCTGGCCGCCGCTCAACGCAACAACCTGGACGGTCGCCTCACTGCCGTGCAGGATGACGCCCTGGGCCGCCTGCCCGACGCCAGCGCCACCCTGGTCACGCTGAACCCGCCCTTCCACATCGGCAACACCGTCACCGCCGACATCGCGTTCAAGCTGATCGACGACGCCGCCCGCGTGCTCGCTCCCGGAGGCACCCTGCTGTGCGTGTTCAACTCGCACCTGCGCTACCGCAGCGAATTGGCCCGCCGCGTTGGCCCCACCGAACAGCTGGCCCGCGACAGGACCTTCACCGTGACTGCATCAACCCGCGCGCACTAGGCTTTTCCACAGGCCGTATTGCCGGCCGGCACGCCGCGCACCGCCTGGCGCATGCTGGGGCCATGAACAGAACTGTCAGCCAGGCGCTAGCCGGGCTTGCCCAAGCGATCAAGGACGCGCCGGCCCTCGCGGTGGACGACGCCCTGGCCGTCGCCGCGTTCATCCCCGTCCTGCACCAGACCCTGCTCTGCGCCGATCCAGCCACCGGCCCCGAGTCCCACTACCTGCACGATCCGCGCTACGCCTTGGCCCTGTCCACCGCGGCTGAAGCTTCGGCCCACCAGGCCCTTCGCACCCAGATCTACGCAGCCCACCTGGTCGATGACACCGCGGCGCACACCCTGGCCCAGGTTGAACTCGCCGCAGCCCGCCAGGGCACCACCGATTTCTCCGTCCCTGCCCAGCGCACCGGAAAGCGGCCCAGCTTCACCGGCCCTGCGGCACTGCTGGCATCCTGGCTGCGCACCGACCATTTCGAGGCCAAGCGCCGCATCCAGTCCGCCAGCCACGTCTTCGCGCAATACGACTACCAACATCAGCGGCACCAGGCACAGTTCCCTTTGCTGGCGCGGCGCTTCGCCGATCTGCGCCAGCCGCCAGCCGAAGTGCTCAGCGCGGCCCGGCGCCTGGGCGCTCTGGAACCCCAACGCGACGAATACGCCGCACCGGCCACCGCCTCGGCGCTCACCGAAGATGGCGAGCTGCTTGAATCCATCGTCAACCAGCAATTGGACGAGCCCGACCCCGGCACCCGCAGGCAATTGGTCAACAGCTTCCTGAAATCCCAGAAGGAACGCTTGGGCAAGAAGCGGCCCGAAGCCCAGGAAGGCCTGTACCGGCGGGGCGAACGCGGCGGCCTGGTCCACTACGACCTCGCCCTGCGCCCTACGCGCGCAGAACTCTTCGAATCGGGCATTTCGCAAAGCGACAATCCCCGCTCCGGTTCCGGCCAAGCCGCACGGGAGGCTTTTGCCCAGTCTCCGGGACAACGTACAGAGCAGGATGCTGCCCCTGGCACTTCCTACCAGGCCGACGCCGGAGGCCATCCGGACTTCTTGACCGATGAGGAAGCTGCCGCCAGCGAAGATCCTGTTTCCCCACCGCTTTCTCCCGCGGCACGCCGCCTCAACGGCCTGATGAATCTGCTGGAGATCAACACGAAGCGGCTCCAGGAGCTGCTGGATGCCGCGCGCAATGGCGGGACCCCCAAGGGCGCCGATGGGAATGATGCAGGCACCGTGGATGTCCCCACCATCACCCCGCAGGTCGTGGTCATGCTGACCTTGGACGAGTTGGAAGGCCGCGCGAGAACCCATGGCATCACCCAGCACGGTTTCAAGCTCGATGCAACTGACCTGCGCCAGACCCTGTCCAGGGCACGCATCATCCCGATGGTGCTCGGCGGCAGGGGCGAGCTGCTTGATATCGGGCGCAGCCAGCGCAAGCATCCGAACTACATGCGTCTGGGTGTTGCGGTGCGCGATCGCGGCTGCATAGTTCCCGGGTGCACCATGGATCCCGAACGCTGCAACATCCACCACATCTGGTTCTGGTCCGAGGGCGGTGTCACTGCGGTCTACTGGAGCGCGATGCTCTGCGACACGCATCATCATGACGTTCATGCCGGGTTGATCAAGGTCATTGCCGACGATGGCGTACCCAAGGTCATCCTGCCCAGCTTCGTCGATCCCACCCAGACCCCGGTGCGCAACAGCTACCACATGGCCAAGGCCGCCTAGTTCGCGGCAATGCGCCGGCGCCATCCGGCTAGATCAAGAAAGGGCGTCCACCGTGCACGCGGACGGCTTGGGCGTTGATCCCCAATGGACGAAGGTCGATCCGGTCGATCTCGCCCCGCTCATTATTCTCGAAAGTATCAGCCGTAACCGAATCACCGGCAGGGGTCAGAACCGCCAGGCGGCGCTTGGTTCTGGCCAGAGGCTCGCGTGCCGATGCCGGGACGTAGTAGGCGCTGGCCTGCTTCCCTCCACCGTAGAGCCATGAAACGCGCACCGCGACCGGGCGTGAGCCCCAGCCGCTGAGCCCTGCAATGACCAAGCGCTGGCCGGTTGCCTCTAGCAGTTTCCCATTCAGGTTCTCCCCATAGACCCAGGGCTGGGAGGCGATGCCCAGGAACTCTTCGGCCGAGCGCTGGTTGACCGCATGCACCCCGTGCACCGGGCACACCTCTGAGCAGAAAATGAATCGCGGATCCTCAAATTTCTGCTTGGATCCGTTCTTGTCGTCGTTGCGGCACAGGCAGGCCCCGGTTTCTTCCGTTTCGATGAGGATCGCGTTGCCATAGGCCCGCAATGACGTTGGACCAATTCGGTGGTCCGCTGGAACTTCGAGTGCGAAAAGTCCCATCGATTTCAAGCGCATCCAGCGCAGCATGCTCAGCAGCAGGCTGATGCCCAGCAGGACGGCCGCGGCGTACACGTCAAGGCGGTAGCCTTCATCCAAGTCATGCAGCGAATGAACTTCCGTGCTGACCAGTTCCCAGCCCAGCCGGAGCAGCGGGTAGATCAGTGCTCCTACCGCAAGCTTCCATACCATGGGCGACATTTGCTTGGTGATTCCAAAATCGCTCTCTTGCCCCGGTGCCAAGGCGATGCCTCCTGAGGCTTCACGCTTCCAGGTTCTCAGCAGGCGTCGAAACCGTGCGTCCATGAGATCTACGGACAGTGCGAGCAGCAGGAAATAGCCCAGCGCCAGCATCAGGATCCTTTGCAGGTCCCCGGCCGGAGCCAGCAGGAAATAGATTCCGGCGGCTACGCCCAAGCCCATCCAGGGTGATTGCCGTCCGCCGCCAAAGATCATGGCCAGGACGGTAGCGACCATGGAGAAGGAGAGGATGTCCATGATGCCCTTGTCCAGGTACGGGGAATGCAGAAGATCCGAACGGACGAGGACCACCAGTGCAACCAGCGGAAGCCAGGTCGCTGCGGCAACCCAGAAATTGGGAATAGTGCGCGGTACAGTCTCCCACTCCTCGTGGCTGACCTGGCGCACCGGGATCTGCTGTCCGGCAGTTGGGCCTGCCGCATAGTCTGCCGGCGAATTTCCTGTCGTTGCCATGTGCTACTACCTGCCGTTAGTGAGTCCACCTGATCGGTGCACTTTTAGTCTAACCTCAGCAAGTATTAAGAGCAGTGCTTCTTCGGAGCTATTCCTGTCCGGCGGATGTCAGCAGAAATAATGACGTGCCAGCCATGCCGGCAAGCAAAAAACCAGTTAAACAACGAAGGCCCAACCCTTGCAGGGTTGGACCTTCGTGAATCAGCTAGAGCTAATCACGATCTCTGCACGAGGCAGAAGCCGGAATTAGTTGCCGGTCAGCTTCTCGCGCAGTGCAGCCAGTGCTTCGTCCGAAGCCAGGGTGCCTGCATCGGTGGCTGGTGCCTCCGAGGAGTACGAAGCTGGAGCTGGCTCGGAACCACCGGCAGCAGCAGGCTCTGCTTCTGCGTCGGCAGCGATAGCGGCAACAACCTGCTTCTTGTGTGCTTCCCAACGCTCCTGGGCAGCAGCGTACTGTGCTTCCCATGCAGCGCGCTGGGTGTCGAAGCCCTCGAGCCATTCGTTCGACTCTGGGTCGAAGCCCTCTGGGTACTTGTAGTTGCCGGCCTCATCGTACTCTGCAGCCATGCCGTAGAGTGCTGGGTCGAACTCGGTGCCCTCTGGGTCAACACCTTCGTTAGCCTGCTTGAGCGACAGCGAGATGCGGCGGCGCTCCAGGTCGATGTCGATGACCTTGACGAACAGTTCGTCGCCAACGGAGACAACCTGCTCAGCCAGTTCAACGTGGCGAACTGCAAGCTCGGAGATGTGAACCAGGCCTTCGATGCCGTCTTCGACGCGTACGAACGCACCGAATGGAACCAGCTTGGTAACCTTGCCCGGTACAACCTGACCCAGTGCGTGGGTGCGGGCGAAGGTCTGCCAAGGATCTTCCTGGGTAGCCTTCAGCGACAGGGAAACGCGCTCGCGGTCCAGATCGACTTCCAGAACCTCTACGGTTACTTCCTGGCCAACCTCGACAACCTCGGATGGGTGGTCGATGTGCTTCCAGGACAGCTCGGAAACGTGTACCAGGCCGTCTACGCCGCCCAGGTCCACGAATGCACCGAAGTTGACGATGGAGGAAACAACGCCCGGACGAACCTGGCCCTTTTCCAGCTTGTTGAGGAAGGTCGAGCGAACCTCGGACTGGGTCTGCTCGAGCCATGCACGGCGGGAAAGCACAACGTTGTTGCGGTTCTTGTCCAGCTCGATGATCTTGGCTTCGATTTCCTGGCCGATGTATGGAGCCAGGTCGCGCACACGGCGCATCTCGACGAGCGATGCTGGCAGGAAGCCACGCAGGCCGATGTCCAGGATGAGGCCACCCTTGACAACCTCGATGACGGTACCGGTAACGACGCCGTCCTCTTCCTTGATCTTTTCGATGTCGCCCCAAGCGCGCTCGTACTGCGCACGCTTCTTGGACAGGATCAGGCGGCCTTCCTTGTCTTCCTTGGTCAGGACCAAGGCTTCGACGCTGTCGCCAACGGTGACAACTTCACCTGGGTCAACGTCGTGCTTGATGGAAAGCTCGCGGGAAGGGATGACACCTTCGGTCTTGTAACCGATGTCGAGCAGAACTTCGTCGTGGTCAACCTTGACGACGGTGCCTTCGACGAGGTCACCATCGTTGAAGTACTTGATGGTGGCGTCGACTGCGGCCAAGAAGTCCTCAGCAGATCCAATGTCGTTGATCGCGACGACTGGTGCGCTGTTGTTCTCGTTCGAGGTGATGGTCATGTAGTAGGGACTCCGATGTGGATAGATTTGATCAGTCGAAACCCCGGAAGTCCCGGAATTTCGAAGGGGGTAGAACATGAATGCGGACATGACGAAGCCATGGCACGCTGTTCAAGTCTACGCGCCTAGCACACCGCGGGTCAAAGCGTAACCCGCTAACATCCTCGCCAGCATTTTGTGAACTTCGTCATATCAACCGGATAATGCGACCCGTCCCACTAGAAACCGTGCGGCGTGAAACCCTCGCGAGCCACGCTGAACAAGTGAACCCAGTCCCCCGCAGCTCCCCCGCCGACCAGTTCGGCGCGTCCCGAATCCAGCAATTGGTCCAGCTGCACGGTGCCCAGGTACAGTCCAGCCAGCTCCCGCTCCGAAAGCGCCACGCGCGGCAGCCCGGAGTCGGCCTGCACGTCCTCGATCCGGCTCACCGTGGCGCGGGAATCGGACACCTCGAAGAGGTAGGTTCCGGAGATCAGCTCCAGCCGGTCGCTCACGCTCAATAGCAGCCGGGCATCGCGCTGGTAGCCGCGCGCTTGGAAGGCGGCAACAACATCGAGCACGCGCAGCCACAGCACATCGTCAATGGAACGCACGTGGTAGTCCCGCACGTTCTCCAGCACCTGGCGCAGTGGATCGGCCACCGGGCCTTGGCCATGCACTTCTTCGACCAGATCATGGTTGCCCAGGTACTCGAAGAGCTTGATGCGCGCGGCGTCGCTGGTGGCCACCAGCTTATGCACCACCAGCTTCGCCTTGGGCTCATCCCAGCCGCCGAACTTGTAGGTGGCGAATCCGCCGAGCTGGCCAGCGTCATCGTAGTAGGCGGCAAAACGCAGGTTCTTCGGCTTTTCCAGGGTCTCCCAGGTGTCCCAGCGGCCCAGGGCAAAGCCATTGTCGAACTCGGTGCTGTCCACGGAGCCGAAGGTCTGCTCGAGCGCGCGCACGGCCAGCGCGGCATAGCCGGGCCCGAAATGCTGCGGATCGGCATCCACCACCCGGCCGGGAACCTGCACGCGCAGCTTCACCCCGTGGGCGCACTTGAGCGTGAATCGGCTTTGGTAGGTAGCTGGCTCGAAGCCGTACCGCCCGTAGATCGTCGCTTCCGACGCGGTCAAAGCCGCAATAGGGAAACCCGCCTGCTGGGCATAGGCCAGGTCGGCGGTGATTTGCCTGGACAGGATGCCGCGGCGCCGATAGCTCGGCGCGACGGTGACCGCGGAGATCTTGTGCGTTGCCACCGGCGCCTCGCCGCCGGCATTGAGCAGCCCGGGGAATGCTCCATAGGTGTGCACCGGGTAGGTTGCATGGCGCGAGTGCGGTTCGGCCTGCTGATCGAACACCAGGGAGAAGCGCATTTTCTGCGCATAAGTCAGGTCCAGGTAGTGCGTCCAATTGGGCTCTTCGGGCAGCTGCTCGTAGAAGCCGATCCCGGTGGCCTGATGGAACAGCTTGATCGATTCGTCGAGTTCCGGACTGCGGATCGCAGCCTGGCAGGTCCGGGTTTCCAGCTGCGGCGGGGTCTCTGGTCTCATCGTGCTCCTTGGCGAGGAAATCGGCTGATCACAGTCTATGCGCCTGTCCGGCCGGCGCAAGGGGTGCATTCACCAGGCAGCGGAGAGCGTGGTGAACCGCAGGCCGGAATCCAGCACCTGCCCCAGCCCGAGCGCCACGCCCTTGGCAGTACCCGAGGCGGGCTGGTTGAAGTGCCCGATGCCGACGTCCCCGGCGGCCAGCTGGCGGACCTGGGCGGCCACGGCTTGCGCGCCAAAGGTCGCCCCGGCGTCCAGGTTGACGGTGAAGTTCATCGGCACCACGCCCAGGTCCCGGCACATTGCCGCGCCGGCTTCGTCCATATGGGCGGTGCCGGAGCGGAAGAATTTCGCGGTGATGCCGAATTGATCGGCAAGATACCGCTGGTTGCCCATCACCTCGTCGTAGGCCTGGCCGATCGACTCCGTGCCCCCGATGCCGTAGGCTGCCTGCCCGGAAGTGGCCAGCGGGGCGTGGCTGGTTCCGTGGTTGGCGATCTCGAACAGCTCGTCGCTGGCCAGCTCGGCCATCAGCGGCGCGTTGGCGCGTGCCCAGCGTTCGTTCACGAAGAGGGTCGCGGGCACCTGCTTGGCACGCAAGGCGTCCAGCAGGGCCCCATCCACCCCCGAGCCCCGGGGTCCCCCGCAGGCATCGAAGGTCAACGCCGCGGCGGCATTGCCCTTGGGCAGGCCCAGCTCGATGCCCGGGACTTCCAGCCCGAACTGCCCTGCAGGAACATTCTTGAACTTTTCCATGACCTGGCTCCGGCTCGGATACACCGTCTGGAGGCTGGCGGTAGGCCGGGGTGAAGCAGTGGCGGTGGGCGAAGGACTCGCCGTTGCCGAGGCCGCCGCGGACCCGGCTCGTTCCGCCGGTCCGCCGGTACTGCAACCGGAGACCAGCGCGGCGGCCAGCGCCCCCAGCCCCAGGCTTCCGGTTTTCAGCGCCCAACGGCGCGAGTAGTGCTCCAAGTTCGTCTCTTTCCCCAAGCCCATTCGATCCTGCCGAAAGGGGCAGGAACACCCGCGGTGCCCCTGCCCCTTTCGATTGCTGCCCCTAGTGCGCGGCGTCGTGCCAGGTCCGGCCGATGCCCGGCTGGACATCCAGCGGCACCAGCAGATCTGCGGCCTGTCCCATTTCGCGGGTCACCAGCTCCTGCACTGCTTCCAGCTCCCCCTCGGCGATCTCCAGGATGAGTTCGTCATGGACCTGCAGCAGCATCCGGGACTTGTACTGCCCAGCGCGCAGTCCCTCATCGATGCGCAGCATGGCCACCTTCACCAGGTCGGCGGCCGAACCCTGGATCGGGGCGTTCAACGCGGCACGCTCGGCGATGTCGCGCAGCCGGCGATCCGAGCTGTTCAGCTCCGGCAGGTAGCGGCGGCGTCCGAAAATGGTTTCGGTGTAGCCATCCTTGCGGGCCTGGTCGACGACCGAACGCAGGTAGGTGCGCACGGCACCGAAGCGGTCGAAGTAGTCCTTCATCAGCTTGCGGGCCTCGTCCACGCCGATCTTCAGCTGCTTGGACAGCCCGAAGCTGCTCAGCCCATAGGCCAGGCCGTAGCTCATCGCCTTGACCTTCGAGCGCATCTCCGAGGTGACCTCGTCCGGCTCGACGTTGAACACGCGCGAACCGACATAGCGGTGCAGGTCCTCGCCGTTCTGGTAGGCCTCGATCAGCCCCTCGTCTTCGGAGAGGTGCGCCATGATGCGCATTTCGATCTGCGAGTAGTCCACTGTCAGCAGGCTCTGGTAGCCGGCCCCGACCATGAAGACGTCGCGGATGCGACGGCCCTCTTCCGAACGCACCGGGATGTTCTGCAGGTTCGGGTTCAGGCTGGAGAGGCGCCCGGTCGCGGCCACGGTCTGCGCATAGGTGGTGTGGATCCGGCCATCATCGTGGGTGGCCTTGAGCAGGCCGTCCACGGTCTGGCGCAGCTTGATCGCGTCGCGGTAGGCCATCAGCGCGACCAGGAACGGGTGCCCGGTCTTGACCAGCAGATCCTGCAGCGACTCGGCATCGGTGGTGAAACCGGTCTTGATCTTCTTGGTGCGCGGCAGATCCAGCTCTTCGAACAACACCACCTGCAGCTGCTTCGGGCTGGAGAGGTTGACTTCGTGGCCGATCGCGGCGAACGCGTCGTTGGTGGCCTGGTCCACCTGCTCGGTGAAGTGGGCACGCAGTTCGTTCAGGCGATCCACGTCCACTGCCACGCCGGCGCGTTCCATCTCGAAGAGCACCGGAATCAGCGGCAGCTCCATCTCGGCAGCCAGTTTGTCCGCGTGCTTCTCGGCCAGCTTGGTAGCCAGGTAGGCGGAGAGGTCGTGGATGGCCTGCGCCTGGGCCAACGTTGGCTCGGCAAGATCCGAAGTGAGCCCCAGATCCAGTTCGCCCTTCTTGGCCTGATGCACCGGCACGGCGTACTTCAGGTGGTACTGCACCACGTCCACCAGGTCGTGGCTGCGGCGATCGGGCTGGATCAGGTAGGCGCTGATCAAGGTGTCGTCCTTGATGCCGGCGATCCGCAGCCCGCGCTCGATGAGCAGGTGCATGGCGGCCTTGGCATCGTGGAAGAGCTTCGGCGCGTTCTCATCGGCCAGGAACTGCGCAAGCACGCCTTCGGTGGCTTCATCGAGTTCGGCCAGTTCCAGCCAGAGGGCTTCCGACCCGCGGAAAAGGGCCAGACCCACGGCTTCGCCGTCAACCGCAGCAGGCTGGATTGCGATCGGCGCGCCCTTCCCGGCCCCGATGAATCCGTCCAGTGCGTCGGCATCGGCGCCGAGCACCCGGGAGAATTCGGCAACTTCGGGTGCCGCTTCCTCTTCCTGGGCTGCAAACAGGTCGAACAGGCGCTTGCGCAGGGTGTTGAATTCCAGCGCGTCGAACAGGTTCTCGATCTCTTCGCGGTTCGGGGCTTCGAGTTCCATCTGATCGAGCGTGACCGGGAGTTCCAGGTCGTGCTTGAGCTGGTTCAACCGGCGGTTGCGGGTCACGTTGTCCACGTGCTCGCGCAGCGACTCGCCGACCTTGCCCTTGATGTTCTCCACATTCTCCAGGATGCCAGCCAGGTCCCCGTAGAGGTTGATCCATTTGGCGGCGGTCTTCGGCCCCACACCTGGCACACCGGGCAAGTTATCCGCGGTTTCGCCGACCAGAGCCGCCAAATCCGAGTAGCGCTCGGGACGCACGAAGTACTTGGCTTCCACCGCTGCGGCATCCATCGGCGGGATATCGCTGATGCCCTTCTTCGGGTACAGCACCAGGGTCTTGTCGGTGATCAGCTGGAAGGCGTCGCGGTCGCCGGACACCACCAGCACGTTGAAACCGGCCTCTTCGCCCTGGGTGGCCAGCGTGGCCAGGATGTCATCGGCCTCGAAACTCTCCAGGGTGATCGAAGGGATGTTCATCGCCTTCATGACTTCCTGGATCAGATCGATCTGCCCGTAGAACTCTTCGGGCGTCTTATTGCGTCCGCCCTTGTACTCGGTGTACTCCAGCGAGCGGAAAGTCGGGGTGTCCAAGTCGAAGGCCACCGCAACGTGGGTGGGCTTTTGCTGGCGGATCATCGTCAGCAGCATCGATACGAATCCGTGCACGGCATTGGTGTGCTGGCCGGTGCTTGTTGCGAAGTTCTCTGCAGGCAGCGCATAGAACGCGCGGAAGGCCATGGAGTGTCCGTCAATAATCAGCAGTCTCTTGTCCGACGAGGCAGTCGGTTTGGTAGTTTCGCTCACACCTGAAAGCCTAGTTGCCATGAGCGACAATTTCACTTCTCGAACCACGCAATCTTCGGCACATCCGTTTGCCGCGCAGCTGGCCCGCCACGGCATTCCCGAATCCATGTGGCCCTACCTGCTGCACAATGGCGTGGGCGAACTCGTGGAGAAACTGGAAATCATCTTCACCGGGTTCGAACCCCAGCGCGTTGCCGCCACCATGCCGGTGGCGGGCAACACCCAGGTCTACGGCATCCTGCATGGCGGCGCTTCGGCGGCACTTGCCGAAACCCTCGGTTCGATGGCCGCTGCGCTGCACGGTGCCGGCCGGGCCAACCCGGTCGGCGTGGATTTGAACATCACCCACCACAAGGCCGGGCGCACCGGGCTGGTCACCGGGGTATGCACGCCGGTGCATCTGGGCCGCAGCAGCACCTGCCATGAGATCGTGATCAGCAATGAGCAGGGCCAGCGTGTCGCGACCGCTCGCATCACCAATATGCTGCTGCCGGTCGAAAACTGATCCCCGCAGGCGCCGTTCGCGCCAAGCGCGGCGGATCCGGCTTTTCCGGAGCGCTGGCCCTGGCCGGCTGGTCCCCTTGGCCGTTTAGCCGATCGCGTAGCGCGAGAGGAAGATATCCGCGCCGAGCTCGGTGATCCCCAGGGCCGAGAGCTGCGTGCTGATCCCGCGGCCAAAGATATTGGCCCCGTCGCCCAGCACCTCCGGAACGGTGACCAGAAGCAGCTCATCGAGCGCATCGGCTTCGACGAACGCTCCAGCCAGGTCGGCACCGCCAACCACCCACACGTCCCCGGCCCCTGCGCTCTGGGCGATGTCCCGGCTCCAGAAGCCCACCTCGCCGCGGATGAAGGTCAGGTCCGCTCCGGGCAGTGTCGGCAGTTCATGGTGTGTGAAGACCCACACCGGCTTCTCGCCGAACACCCACGGCACGGTTCCCTCGGCAGCATCACGGACGATGTTCTCGTAGGTCTTGCCACCGATCACTACGGCGCCGACGCTCCCGAAGAACTCGTCGAAATGCTTTTTCACTCCCGGCTGCGTGGCATAGGGGATGAACCATTGGACGCTTCCGCTGCGATCGGCGATAAAACCATCGATGGAGGCACCCACGTAGTACTTGAAGCTAGTCATGGCTCCAGTCTAGGGGTGCCTCCATCGAAGGCAATATCAAGTTGTCGAGGGACCCGAAAATCGTGTCGGATCCACCCGCAGCCGCGAGCAGTTCCTAGTGGCTCGAGGAGAAGCCCAGGATCGCTTCGCTCAGCTGCGGCACGATCAGCACCACGCCGAAGAGGACGATCAGGCCGCAAATCGCGAAGCAAGCGTAGGCTCCGGCATTGCTCAGGCTCTGGTTGCGGCCCTCGTCCTTGGCAACTGCCAGCAGGCGGACGCCGAAGGAGTAGGCCGCCACGATCGCCATCGCGGAAAACCAGGTGATGGCGGCGACGATGAGAAAGGCTGTCCAGTCAATCATGAATTATCGGCTTCCTTCTGCGCTGCGGCAGCCTTGGCCAGCTTGGCTTCCGCCTTGGCCTTGGCACGGCGTTCCTTCTTGGTCAGGATGTTCACCGCTGCGCCCGAGTTATCGATGTCGGAAATGTTCGACTCGTGGTCATGCGGCTGCTTGCGCGAGAGGAACCAGATGGTCAGCATGGCGCCGGTGCCGGCGATCGCGACGATCACGATGCCGATGGTGCCCAGGTGGGTGATCGCTGCGGCCACGCCGCCAACGGCCGCGGCTGCTGGCAGGGTGAACAGCCAGCCCAACGCGATGCGTCCTGCGGTGCCCCAGCGGACTTCGCCGCCCTTGCGGCCCATGCCCGAACCGATCACGGAGCCGGAGGCTACCTGGGTGGTGGACAGCGCGAAGCCCAGGTGCGAGGAGGTCAGGATCGCCGAAGCGGTGGACATCTCGGCTGCGAAGCCCTGCGCGGGCTTCACGTCGGTCAGGCCCGAACCCATGGTGGCGATGATGCGCCAGCCGCCGGTGTAGGTACCCAGCGCGATGGCGAAGGCACAGGTGGCAACAACCCAGAACTGCACGCCGGAGTCGGAATCCTGCAGGCCAGAAGCCACCAGGGTCAGGGTGATGATGCCCATGGTCTTCTGCGCATCGTTAGTGCCGTGGGACAGCGCGACCAGCGAGGAAGAGAAGATCTGCCCGTAGCGGAAGCCGCCGCGCTTGGGCGCCGCTCCATTCTCGCGCTTGGTGATCGCGTAGGCCAGCTTGGTGCACAGGTACGCGGAGATGCCGGCGATCACCGGCGCGCACAGGGCCGGAAGCAGCACCTTGGAGAGCAGCACGCTGTAGTTCACCGAGGCGAAGCCTGCACCGACGATCGCGGCGCCTACCAGGCCGCCGAACAATGCGTGGGAGGAGCTCGAAGGCAGTCCCAGCAACCAGGTGAACAGGTTCCAGATCACGGCGCCCATCAGGCCGGCGAAAATCATCGCCGGCCCAATAGCCACGCCCGAGGTCGGGTCTTCGTTGATGATGCCACCTGAAATGGTCTTCGCTACCTCGGTGGAGAGGAATGCGCCAACCAGGTTCAGAATTGCGGCGAGGGCAACTGCCTTCTTAGGGGAAATTGCTCCGGTTGCGATTGGGGTGGCCATCGCATTGGCCGTGTCATGGAAACCATTGGTGAAGTCGAAAAACAACGCCAAGGCAATGACCAGGACGACGATAAGCGTCAAATCCATTGAATACCAGCCTGAGGGGTCGAACGGCAAGGAAAAAGAGAACGGGCCAGAAATAGGATCCTGCGAAAGGCATTGGCGTGCAGGACTTCGTTCTAAGCGCAATTTCCATCTTAGGCGTACGGCGCAGTACGTCAATCCGGAACTTCAACCCCATCCGGGGAAAACTCGGATGAACAACTGGTTACCAGAGGGTTAACTAGCCTCCAAGCGCGGTATCGGCGCATCGCAGGCATAAAAAATGTGCGCCAAACCATAAGTGGCTTGGCGCACAATCCAGTGCTTGGCGGTCCCTACTTGACCTGGTCGACGACCGTCTCGGCAACCTGGCGCATGCTCAGGCGGCGATCCATGGAGGTCTTCTGGATCCAGCGGAACGCTTCCGGCTCGGTCAAGCCCATCTTGGTGATGAGCAGCGACTTGGCGCGATCAACCAGCTTGCGGGTTTCGAACTGCTCGGCCAGGTTGCTGACTTCTTCCTCCAGCGCGCGCAGCTCGTCATTGCGGGAAATCGCGATTTCGATGGCCGGAGTGAGGTCTGCCGGGGTGAACGGCTTGACCACGTAGGCCATGGCACCGGCTTCGCGGGCACGCTCCACCAGTTCCTTCTGGCTGAAGGCGGTCAGCAAGACGACCGGGGCGATGCGTTCCTTGACGATGGCTTCGGCGGCGGTGATGCCATCCATGACCGGCATCTTCACGTCCATGAGCACCAGATCGGGCTTCAATTCGCGCGCCTTCTCCAGGGCGGTCTGGCCGTTGTCGGCTTCGGCGACGACGTCGTACCCTTCGGAACGGAGAATTTCGACGATATCCAAGCGGATCAGGGTTTCATCCTCGGCAACGACCACTCGACGCGGAGTGGATTGCACCTCGGATGGGATGCGGGTGATTTCAGGTAGTTCGCTCATTGGCGCCTTCCTCCATGGTCAGAAATCCTGCCCGCTGAATGGGCAGTATCTAGATGGTTTCAGTTCAGCGAAGCCACGTTGCCTCGGTTTCACATCTAAGCCTACTGGCATGTACTCTTGTTGAGGCGAAGACGCGAGGTTCCTGATTAGGAAATCTGGAAAACCTCTAGTAAAGTAGTCAAAGTGCCAGCCCAAGTGGCGGAATCGGTAGACGCGCCGCACTCAAAATGCGGTATCGAAAGATGTGTGGGTTCGAGTCCCACCTTGGGCACCAGCATGAAGGCCGTTGGATCGGAAATTGTCCGGTTCAACGGCCTTTTTTTGCGCGCGCAACCACAGGGCACGTGCTCGAGTTCACAATCGTGCTTTGCGGGCGCCAAGGCAAAAAATCCGCCCTGCTCCAGAATTCTGGAGCAGGGCGGATTTTCTTGCCTCAGCTAGTGCGCGACAGAGCGTCTACAGGTTTTTCGGCGTGGAGACGTTTTCCGGTGCCCACGGACCGACCTTCTCGCGAGCAGGCATCGGCTTGCCATTGACCAGCTGGCCGGCATCGGCGAGGTCGCCGACCTTGTGCACGCGCAGCGAGTTGGTGGACCCCGCCTGTCCCGGAGGGGAGCCGGCGGCGATGCACACGATGTCGTTGAGCTCCGCCAGGCCTTCGGAGAGCAGCGCCTCGTCCACCTGGGCGGTCATCTTGTCAGTGTGGTCGGCGTAGGCCACCAGGCGTGCCTGCACACCCCACATCAGGGTCATGATGTTGTAGGTCTGCTGCAGCGGGGTGAAAGCCAGGACCGGCTTCTTCGGGCGCAGGCGCGAGAGGCGCCGTGCCGAGTCGCCGGACTGGGTGAAGGCGACGATGTACTTCGCGTCGAGCTGATCGGCGATCTCCACCGCGGCACGGGTGATCGCGCCGCCGCGGGTCTTCGGCTGGGAGCCCAAGCGGGGAATGCGATCCAGGCCGTGCTGCTCGGTCGAGGAGATGATGCGCGACATGGTCTCCACGGTTTCCACCGGGTACGCGCCCACGGAGGTCTCCCCCGAGAGCATGACCGCGTCGGCGCCGTCGAGCACCGCATTGGCGCAGTCCGAAGCCTCGGCGCGGGTCGGGGTCGGCGATTCGATCATCGATTCGAGCACCTGGGTGGCGACGATGACCGGCTTGGCCCAGCGGCGTGCCAGCTCCACGGCACGCTTCTGCACGACCGGAACTTCTTCCAGCGGCAGCTCCACGCCCAAGTCGCCGCGGGCGACCATGATGGCGTCGAAGGCATTGATGATTTCTTCCAGCGCGGCCACGGCCTGCGGCTTCTCGATCTTGGCGATCACCGGCACGCGTCGGCCTTCTTCGTCCATGATCTCGTGCACGCGCTCGATGTCCTCGGCATTGCGCACGAAGGACAGTGCGACCATGTCGATGCCGGCACGCAGTGCCCAGCGCAGGTCGTCCTCGTCCTTTTCGCTCAATGCGGGAACGTTCACCGCGACGCCTGGCAGGTTGATGCCCTTGTTATTGGACACCTCGCCTCCGACGACAACCTCGGAACGCACCGAGGTCTGGTCAACTGCCAGCGCCTTGAGCTTGACCTTGCCATCGTTGATCAGCAGGAAATCGCCCGGCTGGACATCGGTGGGAAGGCCCTTGAAGGTGGTGGAGCACAGGTTGCGGGTACCTTCGATGTCCTCAATGGTGATGGTGAATTCCTCACCAGCCTCGAGGATGTACTTGGCGTTGTCCTTGAAGCGGCCAAGGCGGATCTTCGGACCCTGCAGGTCGGCGAAGATGCCAACCGCGCGGCCGATCTCCGCGGCCGCATTGCGCACATTCGCCAGGGATTGTGCGTGCATGGAGTGGTCTCCATGGCTCATGTTCAGGCGGGCTACGTCTACGCCCGCCTTCAGTACCGCTACAGTATTTTCATAACTTGCCAGGGCCGGGCCCCAGGTTGCCACAATCTTTGCGCGTCTCATTCCGTCAGCCAAATGCCTTTCATGTTCACATAGGCAAAATGCGGCCCACCCGGCATCCGGGTGCGCCGCATTCAAGCCTATGTCACTCAAATGATGCTGATGGCCCTATCGGTTGGAGCAACCGGTGCAGGAAGGGTAGTCGAACCCATGAGGAACTTGTCGACCGCGGCCGCGCAAGCGCGTCCTTCGGCGATAGCCCACACGATCAGCGACTGTCCCCGACCGGCGTCTCCGGCGACGAATACCGATTCGGTGTTCGTCATGTAGTAGCCATCTCGGGCGACGTTGCCCCGGTTGTCGAATTCGATACTGACCTGTTCGTCCAATCCGGAAACTTCCGGACCGGTGAACCCGAGGGCAAGCAGAACCAGATCCGCTTTGATTACGCGTTCGGTTCCAGGCTTCGGGAGGCGCTTGCCAGCAACAAATTCTGTCTCTGCAACTGTAACACCGATCACCTTGTTTTGCTCAGTTCCCTCGCCGGAGATGAAGTTCACGGTCGAAGCCAGGTAGGTTCGCTCGCCGCCTTCCTCATGGGAGGTCTGCACCTCGAAAAGCACCGGCATCATCGGCCACGGCTGGTCTTCGCGGCGCTCGGTGCCCGGCTGCTGGCCGATGGCCAGCGTCGTGACGCTCGCCGCTCCCTGGCGCAGGGCGGTGCCGATGCAGTCCGATCCGGTGTCTCCGCCGCCCAGCACGATCACGTGCTTGCCCGCCGCATCGATGCGCGGGGCATCGAGCTGGCCGGCGACCACGCGGTTGCTCTCGGTGAGGAACTCCATGGCATGGTGCACGCCCTCGAGCTTGTTGCCCGGCACCGGCAGCTCGCGCGGCACCGTGGCACCGGTGGCTACGATGACCGCGTCGTAGTCGCGGCGCAGCTGCTTCCAGGAGATGTCCTTGCCGATCTCGATGCCGGTGCGGAAGATCGTTCCTTCGGCTTCCATCTGGGCCAGGCGCAGGTCGATGACCTGCTTCTCCAGCTTGAAGTCCGGGATGCCGAAGCGCAGCAGGCCGCCGATGGCTTCGTCGCGCTCGTAGACGGCCACGGTGTGCCCGGCACGGGTCAGCTGCTGGGCGGCTGCCAATCCGGCCGGCCCCGAACCGACGATCGCCACGCGGTGCTCGGTGTGGCGGGCAGGCGGCTGCGGCACGAAGTCGCCGGCGTCCATCAGGTGGCCAGCGAGTTCGGCTTCGACCTGCTTGATGGTCACCGCGGGCTGGTTGATGCCCAGCACGCAGGAGGACTCGCACGGGGCCGGGCACAGCTTGCCGGTGAGCTCCGGGAAATTGTTGGTGCTCAGCAGCCGGGCGGCCGCATCATCCATCCGGCCCCTGTAGGCCAGGTCGTTGAACTCCGGGATCAGGTTGCCCAGCGGGCATCCCGAATGGCAGAACGGGACGCCGCAGTCCATGCAACGGCCGGCCTGCTCCTCCAGGATGCCGGACTTCTGGCGCTCGACGACCTCCTTGTAGTCCATCAGGCGCACCGGCACCGGGCGCTTGGGCTGGGTGACACGTTCGGTCACCTTCAGGAATCCACGTGGATCAGCCACGGGTCACCTCCAAAATCTTGTTCCATACCTGCGGCGAATCCGGGTTCTGCCCGTTGGCTACTGCGTCGCTGCGCAGCTGCTGCACGGCGGCGAAGTCGCGCGGGGTGATGCTGGTCAGCCGGCTGCGGGTTCGTTCCCAGTCCAGCAGCAGGCGGGAGGCCAGCGGGGATGCGGTCAATGCGATGTGCTCGGTGAGCAGCTCGTGGATGCGTTCGGCTTCGGCATCGGTAATCGGCGCTACCAGCAGGTCCGACTGCCCGGCAGCCAGCGGGTTCAGCTTGGCTGCATCGAAGTCCAGCACCCAGGCCACGCCGCCAGAGAACCCGGCGCCGAAGTTGCGGCCGGTGGCTCCCAGGATCACCACCTGTCCCCCGGTCATGTACTCGCAGCCGTGCTCGCCGATGCCTTCGGTGACAATCGTGGCCCCGGAGTTGCGCACCGCGAAGCGTTCGCCGACCATGCCGTTGATGAACAGCTCCCCGCTGGTGGCGCCGTAGCCGACCACGTTGCCGGCGATGACCTGCTCCTCGGGTTTGGACAGGGTGGTGTGCGGCGGGTGGATCGCGATCCGGCCGCCGGACAATCCCTTGCCGACGTAGTCATTCGCGTCGCCCGAGAGCTTGAGCGTAATGCCCTCGGGAAGGAAGGCGCCCAGCGACTGGCCGGCGCGGCCCGAGAGGTTCACCTTGATGGTGTCCCGCTCCAGGGTCTGCAGCCCGAAGGTCTTGGTCACATGGTGGCCCAGCAGCGTGCCGGTGGAGCGGTCGGTATTCACGATCGCCGCGTCGATGCTGACCGGCAGGCGGTCAGCCAGCGCCGGTCCGGCCGCGGCGAGCAGCTGCTGGTCCAGGTGCGTGTCCAGCCCGTGGTCCTGGCCGATGCGGCGGCGGCGCGCCGCCAGCTCGGTATCCGGCACGTGGGTGATCGCATCCAGCGCCAGCCCGGAGACCTTGTCGTGCGCGGCGAACTGGGCGGGATCGGCCTGGAGCAGTTCGACCTTGCCGATCACCTCGTCCAGGGTGCGCGCCCCCAGCGAGGCGAGCAGCTCGCGCACCTCCTGGGCGATGAACTCGAAGAAGTTCACCACGAACTCGGCCTTGCCGGTGAAGCGTTCGCGCAGCGCAGGATTCTGCGTGGCCACGCCCACCGGGCAGGTGTCCAGGTGGCACACGCGCATCATGATGCAGCCCGAGACCACCAGCGGGGCGGTGGCGAAGCCGAATTCCTCGGCACCCAGCAGGGCGCCGATCAGCACGTCGCGCCCGGTTTTCAGCTGGCCATCGACCTGCACGGTGACGCGGTCGCGCAACCCGTTGAGGATCAGCGTCTGCTGCGCTTCGGCCAAGCCGATTTCCCACGGGGTGCCGGCATGCTTCAGCGAATTCATCGGCGAGGCGCCGGTGCCGCCATCGTGCCCGGAAATCAGCACGACGTCGGCCTTGGCCTTGGCCACGCCGGCCGCGACGGTGCCGATGCCGGACTCGGAGACCAGCTTCACGTGCACGCGGGCGGAAGGGTTGGCGCACTTCGCGTCGTGGATCAGCTGGGCCAGGTCCTCGATCGAGTAGATGTCGTGGTGCGGCGGCGGGGAGATCAGCCCGACACCCGGGGTGGAGTGGCGAGTCTTGGCGATCCAGGGGTAGAGCTTGGCGCTCATCAGCTGGCCGCCTTCGCCGGGCTTGGCGCCCTGGGCCATCTTGATCTGGATGTCATCGGCGTTGGCCAGGTACAAGCTGGTCACCCCGAAGCGGCCCGAGGCGATCTGCTTGACCGCGCTGCGGCGCACCGGATCGAGCAGCCGCTCCGGATCCTCGCCGCCTTCGCCGGTGTTGGACTTCGCGCCCAGCTGGTTCATCGCGATGGCCAGGGTTTCGTGGGCCTCGGCCGAAATCGAGCCGTAGCTCATCGCGCCGGTGGCGAAGCGCTTCACGATGGAGCTGACCGGCTCCACCTCGTCGATGGCGATCGGGGTGATCCCCTCGGTCTTGAACTTCAGCAGCCCGCGCAGGGTCTTGAGCTGTGCGGCCTGGTCGTCGACGGCCTTGGTGTACTCCTTGAACACGTCGTAGCGGCGGGTGCGGGTGGAGTGCTGCAGGCGGAAGACGGTTTCCGGGTTGAACAGGTGCGGCGGGCCTTCGCGGCGCCACTGGTACTCTCCCCCGGTTTCCAGTTCCAGCGGCTGGGCGCCGCCGTCGATCTCCGGGTAGGCGCGGGCATGGCGGGCGGCGGCCTCGGCGGCCACCACATCCAGCTCGATGCCCGAGAGCTTGGTGGCGGTGCCGGTGAAGTACTGGTCGACCACGCGCTGGGACAGGCCCACGGCCTCGAAGGTCTGCGCGCCGCAGTAGCTGGAGACCGTGGAGATGCCCATCTTGGACATGATCTTCAGCACTCCCTTGCCCAGCGCCTTGATCAGGTTGCTGCTGGCCTGGTGCCCGTCAACTCCGGGCAGCTCGCCGTTCTCGGCCATCTGCTCGACCGATTCCAGGGCGAGGTAGGGGTTGATGGCGCTGGCGCCGTAGCCGATGAGCAGGGCGATGTGGTGCACTTCGCGGGCGTCGCCGGACTCGATGATCAGCGAAACGCGGGTGCGGTTGGAGCTCTTGAGCAGGTGGTGGTGCACCGCGGAAGTCAGCAGCAGCGACGGGATCGGCGCCCAGGCCGCGGAGGAATCGCGGTCCGAGAGCACGATGTAGCGCACCCCGCGGTTCACCGCGGCGGAAACCTTCTCGCAGATTTCCTGCAGGCGGGCGCGCAGCTCGGATTCGCCGCCGGCCGGGCGGTACAGGCCGCGCACCTTCAGCGAGTACTTGGACCCGGATTCGTCGCGCAGGTGCACGATCTTGGCCAGCTGGTCGTTGGTCAGCACCGGGTAGTCCAGCGCGATCTGGGTTTGCGGGACACGGTCCAGGGACAGCAGGTTGCCGTCGGGGCCGATCGCGGTGCCCATCGAGGTGACCAGCTCTTCGCGGATTGCATCCAGCGGCGGGTTGGTGACCTGGGCGAAGGACTGGGTGAAGTAGTCGAACAGCAGGCGCGCCCGGTCAGCCAGGGCGGCAATCGGGGTGTCGGTGCCCATGGCGGCCAGCGGTTCGGCACCGGTGGCGGCCATGGGAGCGAGCAGCACGCGCAGCTCCTCGGTGGTGTAGCCGAAGGTCAGCTGGCGCAGGGCCACGGAGGCGGAGTTGTGGCGCACGTGCTCCAGGTCCGGGAAGTCGGCCAGCGTCTTCAGGTTCTGCGAAACCCATTCGCGCCATGGCTTGGCGGCGGCCACTTCGGCCTTGATCTCGGCGTCCTCGACAATACGCTGGGCGTCCAGGTCCACGGCGAACATCTTGCCCGGGGCGACACGGCCCTTCTTCACGATGTGCTCTTCGTCGACGTCGATCACGCCGACCTCGCTGGCCAGGACCACCAGGCCGTCGTCGGTGACCCACCAGCGGGCTGGGCGCAGGCCATTGCGGTCCAGCACCGCGCCGGCCATCGCGCCATCGGTGAAGCAGACGGCGGCGGGGCCATCCCACGGCTCGATGAGCATGGACTGGTACTGGTAGAAGGCGCGCAGGTCCGCGTCCATCTGATCGTCGTTTTCCCACGGCTGCGGGATCATCATCATGATGGTCTCGGTCACGTTGCGGCCCGAGAGCATGAGCATTTCGGCGACCTCGTCGAAGGAGGCCGAGTCCGAGGCGCCGGCGGTGCAGATCGGGAACAGTTCTTCGGGCACCTCGCCGAGCAGCTCGGATTCCAGGGTCGACTGGCGGGCGCGCATCCAGTTGCGGTTGCCCTTGACGGTGTTGATCTCGCCGTTGTGCGCGATGGTGCGGAAAGGCTGGGCCAGCGGCCACGACGGGAAGGTGTTGGTGGAGAAGCGCGAGTGCACGATCGCGCAGCGGCTGGTGAAGCGGGCGTCGGACAGGTCCGGGTAGAACGGCTCGAGCTGCGCGGTGGAGACCATGCCCTTGTAGACGATGGACTGCGAGGAGAACGAGGCGAAGTACACGCCCATCTTGTTGTGCGCGCGGCGGCGGATGCGCCAGGCGGCGGCGTCCAGCTCGCGGCGGGTGGCGGCCGGGGCGCCAGCGTGGGCGCCGATGAAGATCTGGGCGATGTACGGCATCACCTTGCGGGCCGAGGCGCCGAGCACGTCGGAATCAACCGGTACCTCGCGCCAGCCGAGCACCGCCAGGTTCTCCTCGGCGGCCATGGTTTCCAGTTCTTCCTGGGCGAAGGCACGTTCGCCGGCGTCGGCCGGGAGGAAGCCCATGCCCACGGCGTAGGAGCCGGCGGCGGGAAGATCGAATGCGGTGACGCTGCGCAGGAAGGCGTCGGGCAGATGCAGCAGGATGCCGGCGCCGTCGCCGGTGCCTTCATCGGCCCCGATGGCGCCGCGGTGCTCAAGCCGGCGCAGGGCGGTCAGCGCGTGGGCGACGATCTCGTGGCTGGCATCGTTCTTCAGGGACGCGATCATCGCCAGGCCGCAGGCATCCTTTTCGGCCGCTGGGTCATACAGACCCTGCGCGCCAGGCAGCGCGGAAAAACGGGTGTAGGGCGAGGGGACCTCCTCGCCAAAACCTGGCGAGGCGTTCATCTGGACTCCGGTCATGCTCATGAGCGTGCCTTTCTGTGGTTCATGCAGGATAGGCGCGCGGCAGCCCCCGGTAAAGGGCTTATTCTTGGCAAGGGCTTCCGGCCGCCTGGATGTTTCATCTAGCTGAAACTTTTCGACAGTGCTAAGCGGGGTCTGCTTGCGCATCGAGGTTTCGGGGACGAACATTTCCCACCTCGTTGTGGTGCTGCACCAGCTGGCCTTTCCAGGGGTCGATCGACCAGCGTGGCGCGTGGATCACACGTTACGCAGGTTTTGTTTCTCGCATGCGCGTGCTTGTGTTTCAGGAATGTTAAAAACTTCTGCCGCTACCGGCGCGGAAAAAGCAGTTTTTTGCGGGCGGGGATCGCGAAAACCGGTTTTGCCAGCCGGTTTTGATAGCCGCCCAATGTTTCGGGCATGTTGCGCCCGAGGGACGGAAAACTGCCCAGATTTTCCGGACATTTCGCCATATTGGGGCCAGGGCGCGTCATGAAAGCGGATCCGGGCAGCTGCTGGCGCGGCTTAAACCACCGGTGGCCGGCAAGCGTGGATGCTTGCCGGCCACCGGAATGGGGCTATGGAATTATTGCTGCCGCTCTGTGGCGTCGCTGCCCGGATCGGAGCTGGACTCCGCCGGTGAGTGCGCGGCGGGCTTGGCGCGATCTGCTTCGACCGGCTGCGCCGGGGCCCTGCCTGGCAGGTAGAACGGATCGACCTGCTGCCTGCGCAGCTTGCCCAGGACCACGATCAGCGCGAGGATGCCGGCGATGGCGATGCCGATCGCCAGCCACTGGTGCACGCGCAGGGCCAGCGGCCCGATGGCGATGATTTCGGCCGGGTCCAGGCGCAGCGATTCGGTGAAGGTGCGGCCGATGCCGTACCAGATCATGTAGCAGCAGAACAGTGAGCCGCGGCGCAGCTTGAACTTCCGGTCCAGCGCGATCAGCACGAAGGCGCCCAGCACATTCCACAGCGACTCGTACAGGAAGGTCGGGTGGAAGAGCGTGTCCGCGGGCAGCCCGGCCGGGAAGTTGTAGCTGTCCGCATCGATCTCCAGGCCCCACGGCAAGTCGGTCGGCGCGCCGAACAGCTCCTGGTTGAACCAGTTGCCCCAGCGCCCGGCCGCCTGCGCCAGCAGCAGGCCGGGCACGGCCGCGTCGACGAAGGCCGAGAGCCGGATGCCGGCTTTCCGGCAACCGATCCACGCTCCGAGTGCACCGAGCGACACCGCGCCCATGATGCCCAGCCCGCCAAGCCAGATCTGCGGGATCTCGGCCAGGTGGGCGGTTTGCCCGCCGAGCCCGAAGTAGTACATCGGGTCGGTGATCAGCACATGGTAGAGGCGTCCGCCGATGATGCCGAAGGGGATCGTCCAGATGGCGATGTCCCAGAGCATGTCGGAGTTGCCGCCGCGGGCACCGAGGCGCTTGTTGGTCAGCCACAGCGCGATCAGGATGCCCGCGAGGATGCACAGCGCGTAGGCGTGGATGGTCAGCGGGCCGATCGAGATCCTGGCGAATTCCGGCGGCGGCGAAGGGATGGAGGCGGGCAAGGCAAGCGCCAGCTGCGCGGCAAAAGCCATCAGGCCCGTCCGCTCAGTTCGGCGGCCAGGGCGCCCACGGCCGGCACTCCCCCGTCACGCAGGGCGGCGACCAGCGCGGTGCCGACGATCACGCCGTCGGCGTAGGCGCCGATTTCTTCCACGTGCTCGCGGCGCGAGACGCCCAGGCCCACGCAGGCATTCTCGGCGCCGGCGTTGTGGGCGGCGGCGACCACTGCCTGCGCGGCGGAGGAAACCTCGGTACGGGCGCCGGTGACGCCCATCAGCGACACGCAGTAGACGAAGCCGGAGGACGCATCCACGGTGCGCTGCACCCTCGCTTCGGTGGACGAAGGGGCAATGAGGAACACGCGCTCCAGGCCGTGCTTCTCGCTGGCCTGGATCCATTCGGCGGCCTCGTCGGGCACCAGATCCGGGGTGATCAGGCCGGCGCCGCCGGCTTCGGCGAAGCGCCGGGAGAACTCGTCCACGCCCAGGCGCAGCACCGGGTTCCAGTAGGTCATGACCATTACGGCCACGTCGGTGCGTTCGGTGATTCCGCGCACGATGTCGAAGATCTGCGGGACCTTGAAGCCGTTGGCCAGCGCCTGCACGGTCGCTTCCTGGATCACCGAACCGTCCATCACCGGGTCGGAGTACGGGATGCCGATCTCGATGACATCCACGCCGTTCTCGGCCAGCGCCACGGCGGCCTCGATGCTGGTGGCGACGTCGGGGAAGCCGGCAGGCAGGTAGCCGATGAGGGCCGGGCGGCCCTCGGCGCGGGCTACGGCGATCTTCTGGGCGCTGGTCACGCGGGTCATCTACTTCTCCTCGGATTTCTGCGAGCCGGAGTTCTGCGCAGTGGCCGCGTTGATTTCGGCCTCGGCGTCTTTTTCGTCGATCATGTTGAACCAGGCGGCAGCGGTGCCCACGTCCTTGTCCCCGCGGCCCGAGAGGTTCGCGATGATGATGGTCTCTTCGGGGACCGCGCCTTCGGCGATCTTGCGCGCCGCCAGGCGGATGGTGCCGGCCAGGGCGTGCGCGGACTCGATCGCCGGCAGGATGCCCTCGGTGCGGCACAGCGCCTTGAACGCGTCCATCGCCTCGGTGTCGGTGACCGGCTCGTACTTCACGCGGCCGATGTCGGCCAGGTAGGCGTGCTCCGGGCCGACGCCCGGGTAGTCCAGGCCCGCGGAGATGGAGTGCGATTCGACGGTCTGCCCGTCCTCGTCCTGCATCAGGTAGGACTTCGCGCCATGCAGCACGCCCGGGCGGCCCAGGGTGATGGTCGCGGCGTGGCGGTCGGTGTCTACGCCGTCGCCGCCGGCCTCGTAGCCGTAGATCTCCACCTCGGGATCGTCGAGGAAGCCGTGGAAGATGCCGATCGCGTTCGATCCGCCGCCGATGCAGGCGGTGACCGCGTCGGGCAGGCGGCCGGCCTGGGCCAGGATCTGCTCGCGGGCCTCGTCGCCGATGACCTCGTGGAAGTAGCGGACCATGGCCGGGAACGGTGCGCCGCCGGCGGCGGTGCCCAGCAGGTAGTGGGTGTTATCCACGTTGGCCACCCAGTCGCGCAGCGCCTCGTTGATCGCGTCCTTCAGCGTCTGGGAGCCGACGGTGACCGGGATGACGGTGGCGCCGAGCAGGCGCATGCGCGCGACATTCAGCGCCTGCCGGCGGGTGTCTTCCGCGCCCATGTAGACCACGCATTCAAGGCCCATCAGGGCCGCGGCGGTGGCCGAGGCGACGCCGTGCTGGCCGGCGCCGGTCTCGGCGATGATGCGGGTCTTGCCCATGCGCTTGGCCAGCAGCGCCTGGCCGAGCACGTTGTTGATCTTGTGGCTGCCGGTGTGGTTCAAGTCCTCGCGCTTGAGGAAGATCCGCACCCCGCCGCAGTACTGCTCGGAAAAGCGCTTGGCTTCGGTGAGCAGGGAGGGGCGCCCCGAGTAGTTCTTGTTCAGGTCCTTGACCTGGGCGATGAACTCGGGGTCGTTCTTGGCCGCTTCGAAGGTCTCGTTCAGCTCGTCCATGGCGGCCATGAGGGACTCGGGCATCCATCGCCCGCCGTAGGCACCAAAGTACGGGCCGCTTGCGTGCCTTAGCGACTGTGCATCGATCGACTGGCGGTGCTCGGAGTTTTCCGGAGTGCTCATCGATTCCCTCTTTCCTCGTACGGAGCTTGATTCGTGGTAAGTCTCGTGCCCCGCCGGAAACTCCTGCGGGGCACGAAAAGCAGTTCTGGGTCCTTCGCCGCCGTGCGCGGCTAGCGCTGCGGCTTGGCGCCGGTACCGGCCTTGATGAACGCGGCGACCGAAGCGCGCGGATCGGCATGCTTCACCAGCGCTTCGCCCACCAAGACCGCGTCGGCGCCGGCCGCACCGTATTGGACGACCTGTTCGGTGGATTCCACACCGGACTCGGCGACGATCACCGCCTGGGCCGGCAGCAGCGGAGCGAGCTTGCCGAAGGTGGCTGGATCGACGTCCAGCGTCTTCAGGTTGCGCACGTTCACACCGATGATCTTCGCTCCGGCCTTGCTGGCGCGGGCGATTTCCTCCTCGGTGTGGGTCTCCACCAGGGCGTTCATTCCCAGCTGGTGAGTCAATTCTAGGAAAGATGCCAGCAATTCATCATTCAGCGCCGCAACAATGAGCAACACGAGGTCAGCGCCGTGGGCGCGGGCTTCGTAGATCTGGTACTCGTCGACCGTGAAATCCTTGCGCAGCACCGGAATCTGCACGGCAGCGCGTACCGCATCGAGATCCTGCAGCGAACCGCCGAAACGGCGGGCTTCGGTGAGCACGGAAATCACCGAGGCGCCACCGGCCTCGTATTCAGCGGCCAGTACGGCAGGCTCCGGGATATCTGCCAGCGCGCCCTTGGACGGGGACTTGCGCTTGACCTCGGAGATGACACGCAGCGTGGTGTCGCGGGCGGCCTGGTCGGCGTGGCCACCGAGCGCGGCGAAAGCATCGCGCGCAGGAGCTGCCGCTGCCGCGGCCTGCTTGATCGCTTCCAGGCTGGTGATTGCGCGACGGGCGCCCAGGTCTTCCCGGACGCCCGCGATGATCTCATCAAGAACAGTCAATTTAGTGCGATGCTCCGCTGCGAGCGCCGCCCACGCCGAAACCGGCTGCCTTCAGGATCCAGCCCAGGAGCAGGCCAACCACCATGATGCCGCAACCGACCCAGACGATGGACCAGGCGAAGTAGGCGAAGGCGATGCCGGCCACGATTGAACCGGCAATCATGGTCAGTACGCAGGCCCACGCTGCGATGGAGTTACCGTGGCCAATCTCTTCGGTGTATACCGGATCGAGCTCGGTGTTCTGCGACATGTTCGATGTCTCCTCATGTTGTGATGCTGCGTCCCGGCAGGGCGTTGCTGCCCGGGACGTTGGTCTTCAGGTTCCATTCTGCCACCTGCGCGCGGGAACCTCCTATTCCGGAAGCCTTCGTTTCGCGCCGGTGGTGCGAATCACGATCCGCCCGGGTTATTTCCGGCCAGCAGTCGGGTCTTCGCCGTCCGAGAGCTGCTCCCAGCTGGCGATGTTGCGCGAGGACTGGTCCTTGGGCTCCGCGCTGGACCTTGCCGCCTGCCGATCGTACTTGCTGGCCTTGGCGGGCCAGCGGCCGGCGAAGACGAACACCAGCACGGCCTGCAGCACCATCAGCGCTCCGGCGAACACCGCCACCGCTGGCCACGCGCTGAGCGTGTACTCGCCGACGTTCTGGGCCAATCCGGTAGCTTCGGCCACGGTAGTGGAGGCGACGGCCTGCGGATCGCGCAGCGCCCCGAGGCCGGCGGCAACCACGGTGGCACCGGCGAGCAGGCAGATCGCCGCAATGATGTAGCGGGCGATCTTCCCGGCGATCAGCAGCGCCAGCGAACCGGCCAGCACCACCACGGAGACCGCGGTGACCGAGGCGGCCGCGGTGGCGCCGTCGATGGCGATCTGCGGGATCTGCACGGAGCTGGAGGCCACATCGACGGTGATCCATGTGCGGGTGGCCGACCAGAGGCCGATCAGTGCGCCGGCCATGCCGAAGAGGGCGAGGGTGCGGGCGCTGGTCAATTTCTTCACTTCGTTTCACCTGATTCGGTGTTGATGTTGTGGGCCGCACGCATCGACTGCGCAGCCCAGACGGCGCGCAGCGGAGCGGCTGCCTTGTTCACGGTTTCCAGGGCTTCGTCGGCGAACTTCGAGTCGTTGACGATGCCGCCGCCGGCTTGCACATAGGCGCGTTCCCCCTTGAGCAGGGCGGAGCGGATGGCGATGGCCATGTCCATGTCGCCGGCGAAGTCCAGGTAGCCGACCACGCCGCCGTAGATGCCGCGGCGGTACGGTTCGTACTCGTCCAGCAGCTGCAGGGCGCGGGGCTTCGGTGCGCCGGAGAGCGTGCCGGCCGGGAAGGTCGCGGCCAGCACGTCGTAGGCGTCCACGTCGTCGCGGGTCTTGCCCACCACATTGGAGACCAGGTGCATGATGTGGCTGAAGCGCTCGACCTCCATGAACTGGGTGACTTCCACGGTGCCGGCCTTGCAGACCCGCGAGAGGTCGTTGCGCGAAAGGTCAACCAGCATCAGGTGCTCGGCGCGCTCCTTCTCGTCGTTGAGCAGCGACTTCTCGTGCAACTGGTCGTCCTCGTAGTTCGCCCCGCGCGGGCGGGAACCGGCGATCGGGTGGGTGACCACGTGCGAATCGTTGACGGTGACCAGCGCTTCGGGCGAGGATCCGACGATCTCGAACCGTTCGCCGTGCTCGTTGACGAAGTTGAACAGGTACATGTACGGGCTCGGGTTAGTCGCGCGCAGCACGCGGTAGACATCCAGCGCGTCGGCCTGCGTTTCCAGCTCGAAGCGGCGCGAGACGACGATCTGGAAGACCTCTCCGTCCACGATCGCGGTCTTGGACTTGGCCAGCGCCTTGAGGTACTCGTTCTCATCCCAGGAGTGGGTGACAGCTTCCATCAGGGTTTCGCGCGGCACATCGGTACCGGTGAGCACCGCCGCGGCCGAATCCACCGGCACCGCGAGCTGGTCGAGCATCGCCTGCAGGCGGGTGACGGCACGGTCGTAGGCGTCGTCGACATTCTCGTCGCTGCCATCGAAATTGATCGCGTTGGCGATCAGCGTGACGGTGCCTTCGGCCGCATCATGGGCAGCCATGTCTGCTACCAGGTTCATGCTCAGCTCAGGCAGGTTCAGATCATCGGCCGGCGGGTTGGGCAGCTTCTCCCAGTGGCGCACGCATTCCCAGCCGATGAAGCCGACCATGCCGCCGGTCAAGGGAGGCATGCCGGGAACGGGTTCGGTCTTCAGCGCGCGCACGGTGTCGCGCAAGACCTCCACGCCCGCACCGCCGGCAGGCAGGCCAGCTGGCGCATGGCCCTGCCAGTAGGCTTCTGAACCACGGGTGCTCAGCGTTGCCGGGGAGTTCACTCCAATGAAGGAATAGCGGCTCCAGACACCGCCCGGGGCAGCCGATTCCATCAGGAAAGTGCCCGGGCGGCCCTGCGCCAGGGTGCGGTAGAGGCCGATGGGCGTGAGCGAGTCAGCCAGCACGGTGATGGTCACGGGGATGACACGACGGTTCGCGGCCATGGCGCGGAAGGACTCGCGGGACGGGGAAATCTTGCCAAGGGTTTTCATCTGTGTTCTTCTTCTACGTATTCTTCGAGCGCGTGCTGCGATGCGCAGCTGGGCGCGGCATTCCCGGCGCTAGCCAACCGCGTGTGCCGGTGCTTCGAAAGTCCTACTCGGGGCGGTGGTCCACGACGGCCGGCAATTCACGATCGGTGAAGCAGGATTCGGTGCCGGTGTGGCAGGCGGCGCCTACCTGGTCGACCTGCACCAGCAGCGCGTCCCCGTCGCAATCCAGGGCAACGGACTTCACGAACTGGAAGTGGCCGGAGGTGTCGCCCTTGCGCCAGTACTCCTGGCGGGAACGGGAGTAGAAGGTGACCCGGCCAGTGGTCAACGTGCGGTGCAACGCTTCATCGTCCATCCAGCCGAGCATCAGCACTTTCCCGGAGTCGTACTGCTGCGCGATGGCAGCAAACAGGCCATTGGCATCTCGCTTGAGACGCCTGGCAATAGCCGGGTCGAGGCTATGGGATTCAGGGCTCGGATTCGAGCCGTCGTTAGAAGTAGACATCACCATTAGCATACTGGTTTTCCGCGGAATCCAGAGACCTGTGACGTACCGCTCGTCGACGCGCCACGCCGTCTTGGCGACACCACTTTCACCTTGCACAATTAGTCACTTGGAGCGTGCTAGTTTCAGAAGTGATGCACTTAGTTCAGGCTTCCAGACTTGCGTTGGCCGAGACCCTGCTTGCGGCAGGACCTACCGCCGACACCCTTTGCGACGGTTGGCAGACCCGCCATCTCGCCGCTCACCTTGTGTTGCGCGAAAGCTCACTGCTTTCTGCCGGCATGTTCTTCAAACCGCTGTCCAAGAAGCTCGAGGCGAAGCAGAACCAAATGGTGATCGCGGCGCAGACTCCCGAAGGCTATGCCGGGTTGGTCCGCAGCTTCCGATCGGGTCCGCCCGCTTTCTCGCCCTTCGCCATCGACAAGGTCAACCAGTCGGCGAACCTCTCCGAGTTCTTCATCCACACCGAAGATGTGCGGCGTGCCCGCGGCCAGTGGGCTCCGCGGGTCCTGGACACCGAGTACACCGAACTGCTCTGGCAGTCGCTGACCCGCATGTCTCGCCTGCTGTTCCGCCATGCGCCAATTGGCATCATCCTGACGCGTCCCGATGGCCAGCGTCATGTCGCCAAGAAGGCTCCGAACGCTGTTTCGATTACCGGCCCGGTCACCGAGCTGATGATGTACTCGTTCGGCCGCATCGACCAGAGCCTGGTCTTGTTCGAAGGCGGGGAAACCGCATTGGAAATCGTCAAGGGCTTCAAGCCAGGGCTATAAAGCTCCCTTGGTTATCCACATTCGTGGGTGTGCCGTCCAAGTTCGCGTCGCACCGGCCTAGGATTTCGAGCAATCGATATCCAACAGGTCTGGAGCTTGGCCATGAACACGCGCAGAGTCCTTGAGCATTACCCCAGTGTCGCTATCGCCATCGTGCCCGCGTTCGTCTTGGTTGCCCTGGTTTCAGCACTCTTCGTTTCAGTCGCTCCCGCCGATCCGGCGTCCTCGGCTTCATTGCCGACTGCTTCAAGTACCACGCAGGCACCTCCATCAAGCGAACTGGAGCTTCCGGAGTCGGCAGATATCACGTATGAAAAATCGGATTACGGAGTCCAGGACGCCGCAACGTACTTCTTCGACTTGCTCAATTATGAAATCATCTACCAAGACTCCGCCGATTTCACCCCGATAGTTACCGGAACATGCAAAGCGGAACAGTGCTGGAAGACCTTCCGCGAGCAAGAAGACCTCCGAACAGGTCCGGAATACATGCAAACCGGCGGCTACTACTTCCTGCACACGGACTATATCGTCCGGTTTGACGGTAATTCTGCTTATCTGATGGGCGAGCTGACCTTGTCTGAACGTTCGCGCCTTCGTCCCGATCAGGAAAACATCATTGTCGAAGAACAAAATCTGGGTGAAATCACCATGGGACTTGAATACACCGACAACGGATGGAAAGTTTCTGCCATCGCGCTTGAGAGTCCCCCGAGTAAAGCACCGCTCAGCTAATTGAACGTGCCTGATTTCAGGCTAGGCGATTCCATGAGTCCTGAAATCAAACGTCGCCAGCCGCATCGTTTCACTCCAGTCCGTCATCAAACGTGGTTACAGGTAGTTGGGATTCGGGATTTAGCTGCCCTGAGTTTTCCACAGATTCCTCGAAAACTCTCCACTTTCTTGAAACACGGGCATAGGATGGCGCACAACCTGGCATTCCCAATGATCATGGAGAGTTCGAATGGACACTCGGAAAATTGCAGTTGTCGCGTCCGTTGCAGCTGTTGCGCTCGCACTATCAGGCTGCAACGCCGGGAACGCTGAAGGGCCAAAGACCTCACCGTCCGCCGCTATCGAGACGTCACCGAATCCGGTTTCGACAGCAGAGAAGCCGTCGCCGGCCGAAAGCCTCAAGTACAAGCCTGCCTCAGCCGATGGACCCGCAGAAAATGTTCCTGTCCCGGAACGGCCAGCACTTGCGGGCGAGTACAGCGAGGACGGAGCAGCCGCCTTCACCAAGTTCTATTTTGATCTAGTGAACTATTCCATCGAAACTAACGATGCGGCGCCTCTAAAAAAGGTAACCACCAAAGAATGTATTGTGTGTGGCGTTTCAATAATCGATGAAGCGACAGAAGCGGAGGAATTAGGTAAATGGCAGGTCGGTGGAAAACATCACCCCAAGATTCTTGATGCCTATATAACTGGGGAAAACTTAGCGGCGGTCACTGTCGAGTACACAGCTGATAATGCAGAAATTTATCTCGCCCCACATGAACTTGCTTCTAAATTAGACAAGCTAGAACCAACTACTGTAGCTGTGGGCGTGAAATTCGATCGTGACTGGAAAGTTTACGAAATTATCGGTGCGGAATAATGAAGTTGAAAGTATCAATGAGAGTGTCGTTAGTTCTCACATTTTCCGTTGGCTTACCAGCTCTTCTTGGCATACAAGCACCCCTCGGTTTAGCAGACCAAGATGAGCGCGGGATTCGCATGCGCCCCGAATCAATTCACGAAAGTCACGACGAAAAGAAAGATTTCAACTATCAGGAGGAATCTCGAAATTCGCAACCCAAAAAACAACCCCATTCGAAGCCTTCTCCTAAAGAGCAATTCTCCATACGCGATTACGAAAGTTGTGACCCCAGAAGCTCGAAGGCGCGATTCTGTATCAGCATTCCTGAGGAAGGAAATTGCCCAGATGGGGCGGCCCCGGTATATCGCCAAGTGATCGATAGTCAAGGTTACGTCGTTCGGCAGTACCGTTACTGCGCCGGAAACCCACCAAAAATCGACCTACCTGAAGACTCGATTACCCAGGAAATATTGATAGATATAAACACATTCAAAGAATATCCAATACTCCCTTCGAAAATAATGAGTTACCCAAAGAAATTTTCTCTAAGAAACGGGAATACGCATTTCTTGGCTACCGAAGAAGTCCAATCTTTCTCATCTAACCTCTCTGGCTCAAATATAAGTATCAGGGCAATACCGATTCAGTGGAACTGGAACTATGGCGATGGGACTACTCGAAATCTTGATTTCCCTGGAGATCCGATGCCTCACCATACGCTGAGAGATAAAACCCCCACGAGTCATTCGTACAGCGAGACTGGCACATTCAAAGTAGGGGTGACCACTCTCTACCGCGGAGAATTCAGCGTCGATGGTGGCGCGTGGCAAGCTATACCCGGCCAGGCTGCCGTCGCCAGCGTTCCTATTGAAATTGACGTCTGGCGGACCGAGAAGGAACTGATTGCCAACGATTAGCCGGGTACAGCTAAGGCCCAGCTCCATTTGGTGCTGGGCCTTCGGCTTACGTGCCTAGCGAACTGGGTAGCCAGCTTCGCGGATGGCCTGTTTGACCTTGGCGATCATGTCCTTCGGACCGAAGTGGAAAATCGAGGCGGCCAAAACAGCGTCGGCGCCTGCTTCGATTGCTGGAGGGAAGTCCTCAGGCTTTCCTGCACCACCCGATGCGATCAGCGGGACCGAGACCTCGGCGCGAACTGCACGGATCATTTCCAGATCGAAACCATCCTTGGTGCCATCAGCATCGATCGAGTTCAGCAGGATCTCCCCCACGCCTCGTTCAGCCGCTTCCTTGGCCCAAGCTACGGCGCACATGCCCGTGCCGGTCCGACCACCATGAGTAGTAACCTCGTAGCCCGATGCAATCGTCGGATCATCTGTGCGTCGGGCGTCGAGCGACAGCACGAGTACCTGGGAGCCGAAGCGCTGGGTAATCTCGTTGATGACCTCAGGACGGTTCACCGCCGCGGTATTGATCGAGGCCTTGTCGGCGCCGTTGCGCAGCAGGCGATCGACGTCTTCGGCAGCGCGGACGCCTCCGCCTACGGTCAGCGGGATGAAAACTTCTTCTGCGGTATGGCGAACGACCTCATAAGTAGTTTCACGATCCGCGCTGGATGCGGTGACATCCAAGAAGGTCAACTCGTCGGCACCTGCATCATTGTAGCGACGGGCAAGCTCAACGGGATCGCCAGCATCGCGAAGCCCCGCAAAGTTCACGCCCTTCACAACACGTCCGGCGTCAACGTCGAGGCAAGGAATAACACGAATTGCAACGCTCATCAGCGAATTTTCCTTGTCTACTTAGATGCGGCAGGCGTGGATCTGGCTGACCAAGATGGCGCGGGCGCCAACTTCGTACAGCTCGTCCATGATGTTATTGGTCTGCGACTTCTTGACCATGGCGCGCACGGCCACCCAATCGGAGTTTGCAAGGTCCGACACGGTTGGCGATTCCAGGCCAGGGGTCAGCTCGCAAGCCTGGTCGGCAAGCTCGCGGCGGACGTCGTAGTCGAGCATGACGTACTGGCGGGCAACGAGCACACCGTTCAGGCGGCGGATCAGTACGTCCAAGCCGGATGGCTTGTGGCCGACACGGCCGATCATGACTGCTTCGGAGTTCAGCAGCGGATCGCCGAAGATCTCCATGCCAGCGGCCTTGATGGTATTGCCGGTTTCTACAACGTCAGCGATGGCATCGGCCACGCCCAGCCGGACCGAGGATTCGATGGCACCGTCAAGGCGCACGATCGAAGCCTGGATGCCGGACTTTTCGAGGTAGTGGCGCAGCAGCACGTCATAGCTGGTGGCAATGCGCTTGCCATTGAGCTGCTGTGCATCGTTGAAGGCGCCAACCGGGGCAGCGAAGCGGAAAGCCGATTTCCCGATGCCTAGCGAGAGCTGCTCTTCGACAGCGTCGTCGACATCTGCGTCAAGGTACAGATCGCGACCGGTGATGCCTACGTCCAGGATTCCCCGGCCGACATAGACTGCGATGTCGCGCGGACGCAGGTAGAAGAATTCAACTTGGTTTTCCTCATCGACCAGGACCAGTTCGCGGGAATCGCGGCGCTGGAGGTAGCCGGCTTCCTTGAACATGGTGGAAGCGATTTCGGATAGGGCACCCTTATTGGGTAGGGCTACGCGGAGCATTATTGACTCATTTCGTCATGAATGGCGCTGCGGCGATTAGCCATAAACAAGCGCCAAGGATTAATTCGTTGGCCGTTGTTTCTGCCGCCGTGCGTTGACTGCGCCCTGATCGGCAGTGGATCAGGCCGCAATCGCGCGACGGCTATAGATGCTTGTAAACGTCGGCCAAGGTCATTCCCTTGGCGATCATGAGGACCTGAAGGTGGTACAGCAGCTGGGAGATCTCCTCCGCCGCGGCCTCATCGGTTTCGTACTCCGCAGCCATCCAAACTTCAGCGGCTTCCTCGACGATCTTCTTGCCGATGCCATGGACACCAGAGTCGAGTTCGGTGACGGTACGTGAGCCTTCCGGGCGGGATTGTGCCTTGAGCGATAGTTCGCTGAAGAGCTCGTCAAAAGTTTTCACGGAACTTATCCTAGCTGTTTTCTCTGCAGGGGCTGCATTCTGGTGGCCCTTTGTGACAGGGCCACCCGAATGCTATGGCAGTGCGGCTACCGTCATGACGGCAGCCGAGTAGGCTTCATAGCCTTTGTCCTCGCTGGAGTTTTCCAAGCCAGCGCGGTCAAGGGCCTGCTCTTCGTTATCGCAGGTGAGCACGCCAAAACCGATTGGTGTTTTGGTGTCCACGCTCACATTGGTTAAGCCATTGGTCGCGGCCAAGCAGACGTAGTCAAAGTGCGGGGTACCGCCACGGATGACCACGCCGAGCGCGATGACCGCGTCGTAGTCGCCGGCAAGGGTGGAGGCAGCGACCGGCAATTCGAAGGTGCCCGGTACACGGACCAGGGTGGTGCTCGATTCCAGACCGGCATCCTTGGCGGCGCGCTCGGCGCCGTCAATCAGTCCGTTCATGATCACCTCGTGCCAGCTCGCGGCCACGATGGCCACCTTGAGCTGTGAGAACTTCTCCTGAACGGCCAGGGCCTTCAGCTGTTCGCTGACATCGGCAGGTGCGCCATGCTTGCTCATCTTGATGCTCCTTCTATTCTTCTGGATTCGTGGGGTTCAGGCGCCGTGGTAGGCGTCGGCCTGCTGGTCATCGTCGGCATCGGGCAGATCCAGGTGGTGGCCGAAGCGCGTCTGCTTGGTGCGCAGGTAGGCCGAGTTCTGCTCACGCGGTGCAATCTGCAGGCCGATCAGCTCTGCTACCTTGATTCCCGCGTCATTCAGCTGTTCCTGCTTGTCCGGGTTGTTGCTCAGCAATCGGATTTCGTCCATGCCCATGGCCTTGAGGATGGCAGCGACGGCGAAGTACTCGCGTGCGTCGGCAGGGAAGCCCAGATGCAGGTTGGCGTCCAGGGTATCCATGCCGCCTTCCTGCAGGGCGTAGGCGCGCAGCTTGTTGGCCAGGCCGATGCCGCGGCCTTCGTGCCCGCGGATGTAGATGACGTGACCGCCTTCGCGGGCGATGGTTTCCATTGAAGCATGCAGCTGTTCGCCGCAGTCGCACCGGTAGGAACCGAAAATGTCCCCGGTGAGGCACTCCGAATGGATGCGCACCAGGTTGCCGGGCTTAGCGCCGTCGGGGCCGGCGTGGCTGAGCACGACGTGCTCGTGGCCTTCTGCGGTAGCAGCGCGGGCGGTGAAGTCCCCGAAGGCGGTGGGCAGCTTGATCGGATCGGTCAGCTCGATCTCGTCGTTGACTCGGCGCCAGCGGGCCAGGTCGTCGATGGAGATCAGCGGCAAGTTGTGTTCAGCTGCGAAGACGCGCAGGTCATCCAGGCGCATCATTTCACCGTCGTCCTTGGTGATTTCGCCGATCACCCCAACCGGTTCCAAGCCGGCGGCCTGGCACAGGTCGACCGCCGCTTCGGTGTGCCCGCGACGTTCCAGCACTCCCCCGGCCGCAGCTCGCAGCGGGAAGATATGGCCCGGGCGGGAGAGCTGGGCCGGTTCGGTGGCCGGGTCGGCCAGCAGTCGGCTGGTCAGCGCACGATCGGCAGCGGAAATACCGGTGGTGATCCCTTCGGCGGCGTCGCAGGTGACGGTGAAGGCAGTGCCCTTGGCATCCTGGTTGATGCCGACCATCGGGGCCAGGCGCAGCGCGTCGGCCCGCTTGGCGCCCAAGGGCACGCAAATCACCCCTGAGGTGTAGCGGATGGTGAAGGCCATCAGCTCGGCCGTAGCGTGCTGGGCGGCGAAGATGATGTCGCCCTCGTTTTCCCGGTCCTCGTCGTCGACGACCACTACGGCTCGGCCGGCGGCCAGGGCTGCCAGCGCGGTAGGGATGGAATCCAAAGTCGAGGTGCCCATTACTGCTGGCCACCGAATTCATTCAGGCGTGCCACGTACTTGGCGAGCACGTCGACCTCGATATTGATCTTCTCGCCCACTTGGCGGGTGCCCATGGTGGTCTCGGCGAGGGTGATCGGAATGATGCCGACCTCGACCCAGTGCCCACCGGAATTCGTTGCCGGGGAGACTGCGGTAATGGTCAGCGAGATGCCGTCCAGCGCAATGGAACCCTTTTCCGCGGTCAGCGGCGCGTAAGCAGCGTCGATTCCAATGCGGAAGGTGGTCCACTGGCCGTGGTCTTCGCGGGCCAGCACCTCGCCGACGGTGTCTACGTGGCCCTGCACCACATGCCCATCGAGCCGGCCTCCGGCGGGGGTGCAGCGTTCGAGGTTGACCTGGTCGCCGGTTTTCAAGGCGCCGATGGTGGTGCGGCGCAGGGTTTCGCCCATGACGTCGACGCTGAGCGTGTCGCCTTCCAGCTCGGTGGCGGTCAGGCAGACCCCGTTGACGGCAAGAGAACCGCCAAGGCCCAGGTTTTCGGTGTGGCCCGGGGCACGCAGGGTCAGTACTGCCAGATCCTTGCCGCTGAAGGTCTCGATGCCTTCTATGACTCCCTGGCCGGTGACAATTCCGGTGAACATGATTACTCCTTGAAAAGTTTGGGGTTGCTGGCGCTTAGGCGCGGGGCAACGGTTCTAGATGCAGGGCAATATCATCGCCCAGCCGGGTCAACGATTCGTTGCTGGCCGAATCCAGCCGGAAACGCTGCGCGTCACTGAGTGTGGTGGTGCTTGGCATGTTGACCGATGAGCTGCCTGCGCCGATCAGCACTGGTGCTTGGTAGCAGTAGATTTCGTCGGCCAGATCTGCTGCGATGAAGGCCGAGGCGACCGTGGCGCCACCTTCAATCAGCAGGTGGGCCAGGCCCAACTCGTTAGCCCGGGCGATGGCCTCTTGCACGTCGTGGCTGCGGATCTGCGACCAATCGCTTCCCTGGGCGAGTGCCAGATCTGCTGGCAAATCGCGTTCGCCCATGACCAGGCGGAAGGGCTGGCGTTCATGCAGCTGCCCCTCGGGAGTGCGGGCGGTCAGCCGCGGATTGTCGATGATCGCCGTGTTCGTGCCGACCAGGATGCCATCCACGCGGGAGCGCAGGGTGTGCGCGTGGTTGCGCGAGGCCTCGGAGGTGATCCATTGGCTCGTGCCATCCGGTGCGTTGATCCGGCCGTCGAGCGACTGGGCAATTTTCACCGTGATGAACGGTCGGCCTTCGGCCTTGGCGATGAACCAGCGGTGGTTCAGCTGCTTCGCCGCGGAGAAATCCTCCAGCTGGGTGGCTTGGGTTCCGTGGCTGCGCAGGTAGTCGGCACCTCCGCTGGCGGCGGTGTTATCCGAGACTGCGTAGTACACCTGCCCGATGCCGGCTTCCACGATGGCTCGGGCACAGGGACCTGTGCGACCGGTGTGGTTGCACGGTTCGAGGGTCACTACCATCGTCAGTTCGCGGGCCTTGGCAGGAGGCATCTTGCCCAGGCGCCGCAGTGCGTCGACCTCGGCGTGCGGATGCCCCGCCCCGATATGAAAACCGGTGGCGATGATATTTCCCTCGGCATCCAGGACGCAGGCGCCGACCAGCGGGTTGGCCCCGCGGTGGCCGCGTCCGGCGGTTTCCAGCGCGGTGCGCAATGCGGCGTCGAGCTGCTGGGTCGTAATCATGGTGCTGCTCCCCTTTCAGCGTTGGCGCGAGATGGTTGGATCGAGCATTTCGGTTTCAATCTGGGGTTTCGCGTCGCGCTTGGACTTGGCCCAGACGAAGAAGCCGACCAGGGTGAATGCCCCGTAGAACAGGTACATGAACGCGCTGGCGTAGTAGCCGGCGGAGAACAGCAGCGGCACGCCTACGGCGTCGACGGCGACCCAGATCAGCCAGAATTCGACCCAGCCCTTGGCCATGCCGTACGTGGCGAGCATCGAGCCAACGAAGGTCCATGCATCAGCCCAGACAGGTTCATAGGAGCCGAGGAGGCGGAAGATCGGTGTCACTGCGAGAGTGCCGAGGATCAGCACGGCGATCAGGCCCAGGCGAGCCTTGTTGGAAGCCCATTCAGGGGTGACGGCGCTACCGGTGCCGTTCTTGGCCTGCTTCCAGCGGTACCAGCCGAAGACCGAGACGGCGATGAACATGATCTGCCGGCCGGCTTGGCCCCAGAGGTTGGCAGTGTATCCGGTATCGAAAATGCTGCCCAGGAACACCGTCAGCAGCAACAGGTTGCCGACGATTCCGATAGGCCAGGCCCAGACTTTGCGGCGCATGCCGCCCACGGCGCTGGCCAGGCCGAAGATATTGCCTACGACTTCGCGCACCAAAAGTGCCGACGAGCCGATCGCAATTTGTGAGTTGAAAGCTTCAATGAGCCACCGCAGGAAATCCATCATTCCACCCTTCTCGAAGCGGCGGCTCCGGGGGTGTGCATTTGATGGGCCTGTGGCTCTGCTTTAGGAGATAGACCCGGTGCGGGCTATCGGCAGTACCAGTAGGCATATCAAATTCGTGCTTCTCCCATCCAGACTTTAACTGTCGGTACCGGAATTTCACCAGTTCAACCGTTCCCTCAGCTTGTGGCTTTGGTTGCGGGTCGCGGACTATCACCGCCGGTTCGGACTTTCACCGACCCCGGAGCACGTATTCGTGTTTACTGAGTTTATTCTGACACACTTTGTGCGCCGCTAGTGACCGCCCAGCGCAAGATTGCGTAATACATCGATTTCCACCGATGGCTCCTGGGCCGAGTACACCGCGGAACCGGCGACGAAGACATCCGCACCGGCGTCGGCGGCGCGCAGGATCGTGTCGCGTGAAATGCCGCCGTCAACCTGCAGCGCAATCGGCTTGCCGCTGCCGTCAATGGCAGCCCGGGCACGCTTGATCTTGGGAAGGACCAGATCCAGGAACTTCTGGCCGCCGAAACCTGGTTCCACGGTCATCAGCAGAACCATGTCCAGCTCGCCGAGCATGTCCAGGTAGGGTTCGATCGGCGTGGCCGGGCGCAAGGCCATGGCGGCCCTGGACCCGGCGGAACGCAATTCACGAGCCAAGCGGACAGGAGCTGCCGAAGCCTCGGCGTGGAAAGTTACCGAATCCACGCCGAGCTGCGCGTATTCCGGGGCCCAGCGATCCGCGTTCTCAATCATCAGGTGCACATCGATCGGCAGCTTGCTGACCTTGTGCAGCGCATCAACCACGGGCAAGCCCAAGGTCAGATTGGGAACGAAATGGTTGTCCATGACATCCACGTGGACCGCGTCGGCAGTGTGGATGCGGTCCAGCTCGCTAGCGAGGTTCGCAAAATCGGCGGACAGGATCGACGGGTTGATCCGCGCATTACGCATGGATGCTCCTTGGAATACTCGGGCTTGGCTAGGCTTTTTTGGTCAGGATTGCCATGAACATGGCGTCGGTGCCGTGCACGTGCGGCCACAGCTGCACGGTGCTCCCATCGCCCAGTGCATGGCCTGCCGATGGCGCGTCCTGATACATCACCGAGGAAACCGCGGCGCTGGTATCCAGCAGTGCCGCGTTTTCGTGGTGCTTCAAGAAGTCTTCCACAACCAGGCGGGTTTCGGCCTGATGCGGCGAACAGGTGACGAAGCCGATGACGCCGCCGACGCGGACCGCGTTGAAGGCTGCAGCGAGCAGCTCGCCTTGCAACTTGGTCAGTTCCGGAATGTCGCGCGGGGCTTTGCGCCAACGCGATTCCGGGCGGCGGCGCAATGCGCCCAAGCCGGAGCAAGGGGCATCGACCATGATGCGGTCGTAGTCCCCTGCATAGTCCAGACCGCCGAAGCTGCGTCCGTCGTCACCGGTGACCATCCAGTAGTCATGCGGCACCGCAGCCAACGAGTTCTCGACCAGGCGAGCGCGGTGCGGTGTTGGCTCGTTGGCAGTCAGGCGGGCGTCGCGCTGCACGGCGATCGCTGCGAGCAGCGCCGCCTTTCCGCCTGGACCTGCGCAAAGATCCAGCCAGTAGCGGTCCTCGCCGGCTTCGGGCAATTCGATAGTAGCCAGGGCGCGGGCCATGACCTGGCTGCCGGCATCCTGGACACGCACGGTGCCTTCCTTGACACCTGGCACACGCGAGACGTCGCCGTGCTTGTAGGTGGCCGAATCAGCCAGCAAGGTGCCCGGTTCCGCCCCGGATTCCAGGGCGCCGGACAGATCGCCCAGCCCTGGCAGGGACACCAGGTTCACCAGCGGCGCCAGGTTATCCGCCTCCAGCAGGGCTTCGAGTTCGCTGGCGTCGCGGCCATGGGAAATCAGCGCGCCGCGCAAGGCACGGACAATCCAATCCGGGTGCGAGTGCTCGATGGCCAGCCGCTCGGACTCCGAAGCGGCAGCATTGCCCAGCAGCTCAGTCCACTCATCGGCTTCCTTGGCAGAAACGCGCCGCAGTACGGCGTTGATCAGGCCGGACGGGCCGGCGCCGATCTGCGCACGAGCCAGCGACACGGTTTCATCCAGGGCGGCGTGCTTGGGCACACGCATGGCCAGCAGCTGGTGGGCGCCCAGGCGCAGCGCATCGAGGATGGCCGGATCCAGCTCGGCCAGCGGACGGTCAACCAGGGTGGTCAGGATCGCGTCGTAGAACCCCTGTCCGCGCAGTGCCCCGTAGGCCAGTTCGGTGGCGAAGCCCGCGTCGCGGCGGTCAAGCTGGTATTCGCGGATCACCTTCGGCAGCACCAGGTTGGCGTAGGCATCCGCGCCGGATACCTCACGCAGGGTCTTGAAAGCTACCAGGCGTGCCGGGTCGGCCGCGCGCTTTCGCTGGCCGGGTGCGGATGCCGAATACTTGCGCGGGCCGGCCTGGCCGCGGTTGCGGGTACGGCCCTGCTCATTGCGGCGTTCATTGTCGCGGTATCCGCCGCGTGGTTCCTGTCCGCTCATGCGAAGCTCACTTTCGTTCCCTGGGTGAGCACTCCACGTGCCCAGTCGCTGGCGTTCATCATTTTCTTGCCCGGAGGCTGGATTTCGGTGGGCTGCAGGGCCCAGGTGGCGGTGCCGATGTATACCTTCGGCTGCTTGCCTGGCTCGATGCGCACTTCGCCTGGCGCAAGGTCGGCGATCTCGCGGTGCTCACGCAGTGGACCGAATTTGAAGCGCTTGTCTTCGGCCTTGACCCAGGCGCCCGGGGACGGGGTGGTTCCGTGGGCGCGCCGACGGATCTCCGTGGCGGTCCGGGTGAAGTCCAGCTCCGCATCCACGTCGGTAATCTTCGGTGCGTAGGTGTGCGATCCGGACTGCGGAATGGCAATGGCCTGCCCGGAATCCAGAGCTTGCAAGGTCTGCACCAGCAGGTTCGAGCCGGACCGGCTGAGCCGTTCGAGCATGATGCCTGCGGTGTCAAGTTCAGCAATTCTCTCGGTGACCTGTCCGAATACCGGACCTGTGTCCAGTCCGGTTTCCAGCTGGAAGGTGACTGCACCGGTGATGTCATCGCCGTTGATAATGGAATGCTGCACCGGAGCGGCACCCCGCCAGTGCGGCAGCAAGGAGAAGTGCAGGTTGATCCAGCCATAGGTGGGAACTGCCAATGCCGCCTCCGGCACTAGCCCTCCATAGGCGACGATGGCCGCGGCTTCAAGGTCCAAGGCCGCAAGTTCGGCGGTAGTTTCTTCGGTGATCTTGGCAGCCTTGATGATCGGCAGGCCAAGCTCTGCGGCGCGAGCGGCAACCGGCGATGGGGTCAGCACGCGTTTGCGTCCCAACGGGGCATCGGGACGGGTGAGCACTGCGGCAATTTCAAAACCGGCCTCGTGCAGGTAATCCAGGGAAGTGACGGCGACCTGTGGTGTGCCGGCGAATAAAATACGCATGATTTAGAACCCCAATCCTGCGCCAAAGCTGGAGCCGAGGGCTCCGGAACGTTTCTTTACGGTGGCGTTAGCGGTCTGCGAGTAGTTGTTGGCCCGCAAGGTGCGCCACGCCGCTTTCTTTTCTTCTGGTGCCAGCCGGTCCAGGAACAGGATGCCGTCCAGGTGATCGGTTTCGTGCTGGAAGCAGCGGGCGAGCATGTCGGCGCCTTCGAGTTCTACCGGGTTGCCGAGCTTATCGAAGCCGGTGGCCCTGACGTAGCGCCGGCGCCGAACTGGTGCTGCAATGCCCGGGATGGACAGGCAGCCCTCCACCTGGTCTTCCTGGTAATCCTCGCTGAGCTCCAGCACCGGATTCACGATATGTCCGCGTTTTTCGCCAATTTGGTAGGTGAAGACGCGCAGGGAAACACCGACCTGCGGTGCGGCAAGTCCTGCACCTGTGACGTTTTCCATCGTCTGGTCCATGTCTTCGACGAGCTTCTGGAGCTCCGGGCCAAAGTCGGTCACCTCCTGCGCCGGGGTGCGTAGAACGGGGTCTCCGATGATCCGAATTCCCAAAATCGCCATAATCCGCTGGTACCTTCCCTGCCGTGGACATTGGTATTAGGTTTCGCAATGCCGAAAGCTAACCGTTCCAGTCTACGCGGTGGGCGTGCGACTTTATTGAGCTGGCGGCGTGATTTCGGCCAGTGAGGCACGCGACTGCGCGATCCTGAATGAGGCTTCCCAATTCCGGCGCAAGGCATAGAACTTGGACCAGTAGTCGGGCAAAGCTGGAGGCGGGGCCATGAAGGTGCGCGCACCGGTCTCGCCCAGGGCTACGGCGAGCAGCATGACATCGGTCCCGTGCTCCCACTCTTCCCACGTGCCTTGTTCGGCATCGACTACTTGCTCTTCGGCTTTGCATGCGGCCGCGAGCTGCATGATCACCTTGTCGTCAGGACGCTTGACGAAGCCGTCGCGGTCGGTGTTTTTGGTCTTGTAGTCAACGAGACAGGTTCGACCGCCGATCTTGGCGACCAGGTCGATGGTGCCGGCGTAGCCGACGCTGTGATTCCAAACCGTCACCTCGGCGGCAAGGGGCCGGACATCGTAGTCTTCCCACCATTGGTCGAAGTGGCGTGCGAAGCCCAGCTCCTTATTCGCTTCGAGCGCGGCTTGGGCTGAGCCCAGGTCATGTTCCAGATCCAGCGCTTGCAGGGCGCGCTGCTCCGCGTAGTTATGCACCCGGTCCCCGCGCATGGCCGCGGAATCCCGATAAGCTTCGGCCGCACCGGCTGCATCTCGCACGAGTGAGCGCAATTGGCGCGGGTCTCCCACCGCTTGCACCAGCCGATGATCATCGGAAAGCGACTTGGCCGCCATGTACCCGGCCCAGCCGGAGAGGTCGAGCTTGTCCATGCCAATGACTGTGGTGATGGATGGGACAATCGCTTCCCCGCCGACTTTTCGGCTGTACATGCGGCCCAGGTCTGTTTGAATAGCCAGTTTTGGTGACGTCATGCACACGATCATGGCATGCGCTCGGCTTGCTTCGCTCCTAGTCGAGACGGAAAAATCAATTTTCCGCGTAGTTCCGCGGTTTTTAGGCCATGTGAACCAGATCTCAGCGTTTCGATTTGTGGGGATGCGAAAACTCGTATAGAGTTTTTACTCGTTGGAGCGAACGTAAACGTTCAGAAAACAACACATTTTGCGGACATAGCTCAGCTGGTAGAGCGCAACCTTGCCAAGGTTGAGGTCGCGAGTTCGAACCTCGTTGTCCGCTCGCAAAAAGATTCACCGACTAGGTAAAACTAGTCACTCTGACTTCGGTCAGTATGGTGGGGTGGCCGAGAGGCGAGGCAGCGGCCTGCAAAGCCGTATACGCGGGTTCGAATCCCGTCCCCACCTCGCAATGAAGATTGCTTGATCTTTTTTGCGCGATTGGCGCAGCGGTAGCGCGCTTCCCTGACACGGAAGAGGTCACTGGTTCGATCCCAGTATCGCGCACGGAATCATGGTTCACCAGACCATGGATCTAATAACTAAATATATGCGGTCATAGCTCAGCTGGTAGAGCGCAACCTTGCCAAGGTTGAGGTCGCGAGTTCGAACCTCGTTGACCGCTCTGTGAATTCATAAGGCAATTTTGAATTCTGTCGAGATTCCTTGCGAATCTTCGGCGCGATTGGCGCAGCGGTAGCGCGCTTCCCTGACACGGAAGAGGTCACTGGTTCGATCCCAGTATCGCGCACGGAATCATGGTTCACCAGACCATGGATCTACTAATTAAATATATGCGGTCATAGCTCAGCTGGTAGAGCGCAACCTTGCCAAGGTTGAGGTCGCGAGTTCGAACCTCGTTGACCGCTCCAAATAATTGAATATAGTTTTGCGGTCATAGCTCAGCTGGTAGAGCGCAACCTTGCCAAGGTTGAGGTCGCGAGTTCGAACCTCGTTGACCGCTCCAAATAAAGATGGGAATCACTTTTCGTGATTCCCATCTTTGCTTTAACCATCATTCCAGGCGGCTACCACTTCCCTGACTAGTAAATAGCTAACCTGTGTGCAATCTGACAGCCACCAGCAAAACACCGAGGCAACTCGGGAAATGTTCCTAATGCACTTCCATGCGTTGGCCTGAGCCTTTAGGGTGGGTAGTAGTTGTGGAGCTACAGGGGTTCCCACAGACGAATGGAGGTGCAGCATGGCAGGATTTGATGATCTGCGTGGCAAGGCAGAGGAATTCGCCAAGGAGAACCCGGAGCAGGTATCCCAGGGTATCGAACAGGCTGGTGATTTTGTCGATGACAAGACCGGCGGCAAGTTCGCCGAGCAGGTAGACGGTGTCCAGCAGGGCGCTGGCGACTACCTCAATGGCCTTGGCGGAGGCGAAGGCGAGAATAACGAGGCCTAATTCCTCGACGCACTCCCCTCGGCTTGCCCGAGCATCCTGGGAAGGTACCGACCGAGGTCGGTACCTTCCCTGCTTTAACGTCATATCAGGGGAATTAATTCATGCCGATTTTCGGCCAACCGGCGCCACCCTGTAGAAAAAGAGTATGACTCGTCACACGCCCCCAGATGGAGCTGGCCTTTTCCATTCCGTGCTTGCGGGATTGATCACCACCATGGTGGGGTTTGTAGCATCCTTCGCCGTCGTACTGGCCGGATTATTCCAGGTCGGAGCTTCTAGCGAACAGGCCGCCTCAGGCTTATTCGTCCTGTCCCTCTGCATAGGCCTGAGCACCATTGCGCTTTCGCTGCGATACCGCCAGCCGATCAGCATTGCATGGTCCACTCCCGGTGCCGCGATGCTCGCCTCACTGGCTCCCGGAGTGTTCGGGTTCAATCAGGCAGTGGGGGCATTCATCGTCAGCGGCGCACTGATCATGTTGACCGGTCTGGTACCGTCCTTGCACCGGCTGCTCACTCGTATTCCGGTCCCAATTGCCCAAGGCATGCTCGCCGGTGTCTTGATCCCGCTGTGCCTGAAACCATTTACAGCCGTGGCCAGCATCCCGTTGCCCGCGTTGGGTATCCTCCTGGTGTTCTTCGTCGGGCTCAGGATCCTTCCGAAATTCGCTGTAGCGCTGAGCATGCTGGCGGCGGTGGGGTTCGGCCTATGGCATATTGGACGCACCGCGACGTGGGATTCACTCGAAGTTCTTCCGCAGCTGCAATGGGTCAGTCCTGAATTCTCCTGGCAGGCCATTGCCAGCATCAGCGTTCCGTTGTTCGTGGTGACGATGGCATCGCAGAATATTCCGGGCGTGGCCGTGCTCAGCTCCTTCGGGTACACAGCGCCGTGGCGCCCCACCATGCTGGCGACCGGAGTGGGGTCGGCTAGCGGCGCGTTCTTCGGCGGGCATGCCATCAACCTGGCGGCAATCACCGCGGCGCTGGCTGCCGGAGAGCAGGCCGGCCCGGACCCCCGGCTGCGTTGGCGGGCGGCGGCGAGTTCAGGCGTGTTCTACTTGGTCTTCGGTGCCTTGAGCGCGCTGATCGTATCGGTGGCCAGCGCGTCGCCCGAGGGGCTGTTCCAGGCGGCGGCGGGCTTGGCGTTGCTGGCAACACTCGCCAATGCGCTGCTCGGAGCGATGGCCGATTCCTCCTGGCGGTTGAGCGCATTGGCCACGGTCCTGGTCGCTGCCGGCAATCTCACGCTCTTCGGGATCGGCGGAGCCTTCTGGGCCTTGGTGGCAGGGCTCTTAACGCACTTCATCGTCGAGCGCAGGGCTCGACGATGAAGTGGCGGGACCGGTGTTTCCGGCTTAGAGCGCTGGTTCTCCAACTTGGCCTTCACGAGCCAAAGCGGTCAGGCGCGAGACGGCGCGGAAGTACTTTTTCTGGTAGCCGCCGGACATCATTTCCGGGGTGAACAGTTCGCTGAATGGCTTGCCTGAGGCAACGATTGGCACGTCCTTGTCGTACAGGCGGTCAGCAAGAACCACGAAACGCAGGGCGATGGCCTGATCGGTGATGGTATCCACGTTGTGCAGAACCAGCACATCAGTCTCGGAAAGCAACTGGCGGTAACGCGACGGGTGAACCTTCGAAAGGTGAGCCACCAGATCGTCGAAGTTGTCATCGGCCAAGGTCTTGTCCGGGTAGCGATCCAGGGCGAATGCCTCGATGCTCGCATCGTCCAAGGGCTCGGGGGCATCGGGCAGGCCACGGTGGCGGAAGTCTTCGCCTTCGACGCGGTGCACGTCGAACTGCTCTGACAGGGTCTTGATTTCACGCTGGAAATCCACTGCCGCGAAGCGCCCCTCGCCCAGCGCACCAGGCAGGGTGTTGGAGGTTGCCGCCAGCTTCACGCCAGCATCGGACAGCTCGCGCATCAACCGGGACATCAGCACGGTGTCCCCCGGATCATCCAGTTCGAACTCGTCGATGCAGACCAGAGAGTATTGGCTGAGCACTTCAACGGTCTGGCGGAAGGACAGCGCGCCAACCAGGTTGGTGTACTCAACGAAGGTGCCGAAGGCCTTGCGGCCCGGGGCTGCATGCCACAGGGAGGCGAGCAGGTGGGTCTTGCCCACGCCGAAGCCGCCATCGAGGTAGATGCCGTTCTTGGTTTCCTTCTTCTTGCCGAAAAGCCTGGAGAGGAACGAACCGGAGCTGTTCTTGCCCACGGTTTCTGCGAAAGCCTTGAGCTTATTGACGGCTTCGGTCTGCGAAGGCTGGTTAGGATCCGGGCGATAAGTATTGAAGGACACTTCACCAAAGCGGTAGGACGGGTGGAATCCGGCCAGCAGTTCTTCGATTGAAAGATTCGGCTTGGTCTCGCTCAGGTGGGTGATCGTCGCCATTGGCTGTGGGAGTCCTTCAGTTGATTGCTCAGGAAATGGTCGGGAAGCCGTGGCTTTCCCATCGGCCAGTTTACCTTGAACGCGGCGAATCATTGCCGAAAATGTCGTAGAGCACACTGGGTTCGCAATGGATGAGGACTAGGCTAGAAGTAATGCCCGTGCCCGCTGTTTCCAGCGTGGCAAAAACTGACACCCGCAAGGATCGTGATTAGGAATGTCGTTGCCCGTCGAGTCCAACGAGAAATATGCAGCCTACGCTCACCCAGAACGACTGGTTTCCACCCAGTGGGTGGCAGACAACCTCGGAGCCGAGAATCTCGTAGTACTGGAATCGGATGAGGACATCTTGCTGTATTCCACTGGCCACGTGCCAGGCGCGCTGAAGATTGACTGGCACACGGAGCTGAACGACGAAGTCACGCGCGACTACGTCGACGGCGAAGGCTTCGCACAGCTGATGGCCGCCAAGGGCATCACCCGCGAGTCCACCGTGGTCATCTACGGCGACAAGTCCAACTGGTGGGCCGCCTATGCGCTGTGGGTCTTCACACTTTTCGGCCACGAAAATGTCCGCCTGATGGACGGCGGCCGCGACAAGTGGATCGCTGAAGGCCGCGAGCTGAGCACCGAGAAGCCGGCCGTGACCGCCACCGAATACCCGGTGGTCGAGCGCGTCGACTCCGAGATCCGCGCTTTCCTTCCGGAGGTCCTGAAGCACCTGGGCAACCCGCTGATCGACGTGCGTTCGGCCGAGGAATACACCGGCGAACGTACCCACATGCCGAATTACCCGGAAGAAGGCGCCCTGCGCGGCGGGCACATCCCAACCGCCGCATCGGTGCCATGGGCCAAGGCTGCGGCCGAGGACGGCACCTTCCGCTCGCGCGGAGAATTGGAAGCCATCTACCTCGACGGCGCCGGCCTGAAGCCGGGCGACGATGTGGTGGCCTACTGCCGCATCGGTGAACGTTCGAGCCACACCTGGTTCGTGCTCAAGCACCTGCTGGGCTTCGAAACCGTGCGCAACTACGACGGTTCATGGACCGAGTGGGGCAACGCGGTTGGCGTGCCCATCGTTCGCGGCGAAGCCGCCGGCGAGATGCCTGCACAGCGCGGAGCCCGCGCATGAGCCAGCTCCCCGATGCACTGAACGAAATCGTCGAGGAGTTCACCGAGGTGCCCGAGGCCGACCGCTTGGAACTGCTGCTGGAGTACTCGCGCGAGCTGCCCGAGCTTCCAGCACGCCTGGCTGATCATCCTGAACTATTCGAGCAGGTTGTCGAATGCCAGTCGCCGCTGTTCTTGGCCGTCGAGGTCTCGGCCGAAGCGAATAACCCGGTGGGACTGTTCTTCTCCGCTCCCCCGGAGGCTCCAACCACCCGCGGCTTCGCCTCGGTGCTGGCTGCCGGCCTGGACGGCGCGGAGGCCGCAGCGATTCTCGCCGTTCCCGATGACATGCCCCAGCAGCTGGGTCTGACCCGTGCGCTGTCGCCGTTGCGCATGCGCGGCATGACCGCCATGCTCGGCCGCATTAAGCGCCAGATCTCAGAGCAGCTGCCTGCGTAGGTTTTGCATCGAACGCAGCTAGAAGCCAATAAGCAGTAGTTAAGGATCCCCAAGCACGTGGGCAAGAAGAAGCAGGCCGCCTCCACCCCGGCGACCGCCGCGCTGGATGCGGCAGGTATCAACTATGTAGCGCACAGCTATGCGCATAGCGACTTGGCCGAAAGCTACGGCGCCGAAGCAGCCGAGCAATTGGGTGCCAGTGGCGACCGGGTCTTCAAGACCCTGATGGTCTCCACCGGGGCCAACGCCGCCCAGGATCTGGCCGTCGCAGTGGTGCCAGTGAATGCGAAGCTGGATCTGAAGGCGATTGGCACCGCGTTGGGCAAGAAGAAGGCGCAGATGGCTGACAGGGCTGCCGCCCAGCGACGCAGCGGCTATGTCCTGGGCGGGATTTCCCCGTTCGGGCAGCGCCAGAAAACCGCTACCGTCATTGACTCCAGTGCGCAGCAGTTCGAGACGGTATTCATTTCTGGCGGGCGCCGCGGTTTCAGCCTGGAGATCGCTCCGCGAGATGCCGCGAAGGCGACCGGAGCCATTTGGGCGCCGATCGCCTCCGGCTAGACAGCGCTTGGCCAAAAAAGGGCCCTGCCTGCGGGATCGAAATCTGTTGATCGTTCTCGCGGGCAGGGCCCTTTGCCGCCTTGGGCTACTGGACTTGAAGCAGCGACATGCGCTTGCTCAAGAAGTCGGTGATCGCCCGGGCAAAACCCTGTGGATCCACATTCGGCTCACGCGTGTGCCCTGCCTTGGCAAAGGTCTTGAGCGTGACCAAATCCGGGCGGAGCGCCGCCAGTTTCAAGCTCGGGACATTAGGGACGAACTCGTCATCACGGCTGTGCATTATCAGCGTCGGGAATTTCAATTCGTCCGCGCGATCCACCCAATTCAACCGGCGCAGATTGACCGGAGCCGCTTGGCCGGTGACCCAGCGCCCTGCCTTATTGGACAGCAGCCACTGGCCGAACAGTCCCACCGATTGCGGGATCTTATTGGCCCGGGCCTGGTGCGAAAGCACATCTACCCAATTGATTACCGGGCCGACCAGCATGAGCGAGTCAATATGGTGGGCCAGCTTGCTCCGATCGGCGGCCTGCAGGCTGATGGCACCTCCCATGGACCAGCCCAGCAAGATGATCTGCTTTGCTCCGCGGTCCAGTGCGAATTGGATACCCGATTCCACGTCATGCCATTCGGTATCGCCCAGACCGTAGCGGCCATCCGGGGCGCTCGGAGCCAACCCGTCATTGCGGTAGCTCATCAGCAAGGTCGTCACCCCGAGTTCGCTCAAGGCAGGCAGCGCCCGAATGGTCTCGTTGCGTCGGGCGCCTCGGCCGTGCACGCCAATCACCCAGACATCTTCGTTCGTGGAGCCACGCACCAGCCAGGCTGGGCCGTCGCCGCCATCCAGGGGCACGACTACGTCTTCTGCGTCAAAGCCCAGGTCCGCGGGGTGCTCGTAGATTGCCCCGGATAAGTTGCCGCGGCGTACTCCATGGAGGGTGCCGTGATAGATCTTCTCGATTTTGCGCGCAACCAGGCGGGATTTGCCCGGAACGGCTTCCGGTGCGGAAAGCCGCAGCGCGCAGGAGTCGAATTCGGTCAGGAAGCTGCACGGACCAGGTTCGCTGGTATCGGCGTCCTTGTTGAAATGCAACCAGAGTTTGCCCTCGGCATCGGTGACGACCTCCCGGATGATGCTGTTGCCGGTGCGGCGTTCTTCCGGGGTCACTACACGTCGGGCGAAGTAACCGGCGAGCGCTGATACGCTGGCGGCCACCAGGGAACCGGCGCCCAGTCCCAGTCCAACCCCAATCAGGGTTGCAGGCACTGCGCTGCGGGGTTGCATGGTATCTACGATGTTCCGAGCCATGTTTTCATCTTTCCATGACCTGGCCCGGGAATCATCTAGCCTGCTCAAGCGTTTTATATTGCATGAATGATGAATCGGTAAACCAATCAGCACAGCCAGCAGACGAAGCAGCCGCGCGCAGCGATGTGCAGTGGCAGCAGATCCTCTCTTCCGAGGAATTCCGCGTATTGCGCCAAGCAGGGACCGAGCGTCCATTTACCGGCGAATACTGGGATACCACTACCGAGGGCGTGTATTCCTGCCGAGCCTGTGGTTCGGAACTGTTCGCCAGCACCACGAAGTTCGATGCCGGTTGCGGCTGGCCTTCCTTCTTCGCGCCGTTGGCCGAAGATCGGGTGCGCTATATCAGCGATGAGTCCATGGGCATGAAGCGTGTTGAGGTGCGTTGCGCCAATTGCGATTCGCATATGGGCCACGTTTTCGAGGGCGAAGGTTTCCAAACCCCAACCGATCTGCGTTACTGCATGAACTCTTTGAGCTTGACCCTGCGTCCGGCTCAGGGCTAATGCCTTTGTCGGTGGCAAGGCATGGATCACATTTAGAGCAAGAGTTGCTTATTCACTGATGACTCAGCATCACCTTTTCTGTTGTTTGAGCGTAGCGTTCAAGGTAAGCACTTGAGCGCTGCCCCAAACATGAAAAGAAGGTGTATGAAATGACTCAGATTTCCTCCAAGCCAGTACCGGCCACCGACGCAGAAGTACTGCAGATCGCAAACTCGGAAGCTTGGCTGACGCTGAAGTCTGCCGCCACCGAGTTCCAGGGCCTCCAGGCACAGGACGGTTCCTTGGCCGACAGCGCATCTGCACCACAGGCTGCCAAGCTCGTTGATTCCATCATCGAGTCGGTGCAGTCCTTGCGCGTGCACTTCGAGCACGACGCAGAGTACCTCGAACAGCTGGTCACGGACCTGCGCCAGTGGGCAGATGCAGGCTTCGGCGTTCCCGACTTCCTCGATTCGCTGATGCAGTTCCAGCCGCAGGCCCAGCGCATTGACGGCCTGCTGCATCTGGTGCTTTTCCCGATGTACACCCAGAACGGTTCAACCAACCGCCACCTCGAAGCCGTGCTGGTGCAGGTCATGTGGCCTGAGTTCATTGCCGACCTGGAGAGCAAGGACTACGCCAACGCCCTGTTCGTGCCGCTGCGCTTCATCGACTTCACCGAAGGCTACAACACCAATTCCGCGGTGCTCTTCCCGGAGTCGGTCGCCATTCGGCAGACGCCGTCATTCACTTGGGGCGCGATATTCCAGGATCGTGAGGCTGTACGCTTCCGCAAGGTACTGCAGGAAGCTACACGCATCACCAACCTCGAACTGCCCGATGACGCCGCAGAGCTGCTCAAGGACCAGCACCTGACCGAAGAAACCTTCATCATGTGGGACCTGATTCACGACCGCACCCACATGCGTGGCGATCTGCCATTCGACCCGTTCATGATCAAGCAGCGCATGCCGTTCTTCCTTTACTCGCTCGAAGAACTGCGTTGCGATTTGACCGCGTTCCGCGAATGCATGAAGATCGCCGCCAACCCGGCTTCGGATCAGAAGAGCGCCAAGATGGCCAAGCTGGTGCAATACGCGGTGATCTTCGACCGCATCTTCCGCTTCGCCATCACCGGCTCGCGCGTACGCAACTACGACGGTCTCGGTGGCCAGTTGCTGTTCGCATGGATGCACCAGCACCATGTACTGCACTGGACCGACACCAAGCTGAGCATCGATTGGGATCAGGTACCCGAGGTGGTTGCAGCCTTGGGGGATGCGATCGACGAGCTGTATTGGAAGTCCATCGACCGTCCGAAGCTGGCTCACTGGCTTGCCGCCTACGAACTGGTTTCGGCCACCGTCACCCCGAACCCCGCGTCGGTCTGGGCCAAGGGTCCGGATGCCCTGCCGCTGACCGCGCCGCTACGTGAAATCACCGACCAGGTCATGGACGATGAATTCCCGCTGTCGATGTTCTACGAAGCTCTGAATAAGAAAATGGCCACCGTCATCGAATCGACCAAGGGCATGACCGGGGCAACGAAAATCTAACCTTTCCTCTAGGCTAGAAAATGTGAGCAAAGAAAGAATCTCCTTGAACGAGACATCCAGACTAGTGCTCCTTGCCGGTGCTACTTCCGCCTCCGGCATTGCCAGCGCCACCGCGCTGGTTGATGCCGGAGCGCGTGTGCTTGCAGTGGGAAGCAACCAAGAGCGCCTCGACGAACGCCTCCCGTTCGTTCATGCCCGCTATGAATGCGATCTGAGCGACTTCGCAGCGGTCAAGCAATTGGCGCTGCGGATTCATGAAGAGCACGGCAGCATCGATGCGCTGATCCACCTGGTAGGTGGCTGGCGTGGCGGTAAGTCGATCACAGGCCAAACCGACGAGGACTGGGATTTCTTGCACAGCAGCGTGCTGACCACCCTGCGCAACACCTCCCGCGCCTTCGTCGACGATCTGGTCGCCTCCCCCGCAGGCCGCTTGGCGATAGTCAGTGCGGAGGCAGTGCTGAATCCGACCCCGTCCAATGCCAACTACGGTGCGGTCAAGGCCGCAGCAGAACACTGGGTCAATGCCATCGCCCGCCTGTTCGCCAAGCAGGCAGAAAATGCCGCAGCGGTGAGTTGGGTCGTCAAGGCATTGAGCGACAAGTCTCCCGAAGAAACGCCTTCCGGGCAGACCCCGGTGCAGTTCCTTGCCCAGGCCGCAGTGGCTTTGCTTGGCCAGGATGCCCGCGAGCTCAACGGCACCCGGGTTGCATTGCCCAAGGCCTGATTACTGGCCGGTGCACACCTCTGGGCGCTGCACTGGCATAGCTTTCGACTTCACCCCTTGAACTACTAAGGACCTCCACAGCATGACTTTTACCCACGACGCTTCGATTCGCGGATTCGCTTCGGATAACTATTCTGGCGTGCACCCGCGCATCATGGATGCGATTGCCCGCGCCAACGGCGGCCACCAGATCTCCTACGGTGAGGACCAGTACACCGAGGAACTAGGCAACGTCGCCCGCAATGCCTTTGGCCCGGAAGCCCAGATCTTCCCGGTTTTCAACGGCACCGGCGCCAACGTCATCGCCTTGCAGTCCTTGCTTCCACGCTGGGGCGCTGTCATCTGCGCATCTTCTGCACATATCAACGTGGATGAGAACGGTGCCCCGGAGCGTATCGGCGGCTTCAAGCTGCTGCAGGTTGACACTCCCGACGGCAAACTGACTCCAGAGCTGATCGACCAGGAGGCATGGGGCTGGGGCGACGAGCACCGCGCGCAGCCGCTGGCTGTGTCGATCACCCAGGCCACCGAGCTGGGCACCCTGTACACCCCTGGGGAAATTAAGGCCATCACCGACCACGCGCACAAGCTGGGCATGAAAGTGCATCTGGATGGCTCGCGCCTGTCCAACGCCGCGGCCTCCCTGGGCGTGCCGTTGCGCGCGCTGACCACTGACGTCGGCGTGGACATTGTTTCCCTCGGCGGCACCAAGAACGGCATCCTGCTCGGCGAGGGCATTCTGACTCTGCGCAGCGAACTGGCCCAGGACCTGAAGTACCTGCGCAAGATGAACATGCAGCTGGGTTCGAAAATGCGCTTCATCTCCGCACAGCTGATCGAGCTCTACGGCACCGATCTGTGGCGCGAATTGGCAAGCCACTCCAACGCCATGGCCGCCAAGCTCTCGCAGGCAGTTGAGGAAATTGACGGAGTCCAGCTGGTCTACCCGACTCAGGCCAACGGCGTCTTCGCCCAGCTGCCTACCGAGGTCAGCGACCAGCTGCGCGAGCACTTCCGCTTCTACGACTGGGATCGCGCGGCCGGCCAAGTGCGCTGGATGTGCTCGTTCGACACCACCGAGGAAGATGTTGCAGCGTTCATTGCCAAGCTGCACGAGCTGCTCGGCGCCTACGCCGCCGCTTAGCATGAACCCGCGGTCGGCGCGCCGTACCCATGCTCGGGTACGGCGCGCTTAGACTCAAATTGTGACCAATGATCGCCCTGCTTCCGCCATTCCGAAGGCCTTTGCCACGGCCCTTGAAGAGTTGTCGCATGCCAAGGTGCGCAAGGAACTGAAATTCACCGAAATTCCGGCCCCTGGCAGGCTGGCGCCGTTCGCGCTGGCACTCAGCGGCGACGTGATGGATGTGGTTGCTCCCGGACACGGCCCCCAGGGCCAGGAGATTGGCCGCACCCCGTTCCTCCAACCAGCCGAGCAGCTGGCCACCGGACGCTTCATCCTCCTCTTCGACCCCGCAGGCCAAGAACTGTGGAATGGCCAGTTCCGCATCGTCACCTACATTCGGGCCCGCCTGGATCATGAAATGGGCCAGGATTCCATGCTGGCTTCCGTCGCGTGGTCATGGCTCGAAGAAGCGCTGCGCGATCGCGACGCCGCATACCATTCCGCTGGCGGTACTGCGACGCGGGTAATTTCCGAGTCCTTCGGCAATCTCGCCGGGGAACAAGACCATATCGATATCGAACTGCGTGCTTCCTGGTCCCCGGACTCTGACCGTCTGGGAACGCACCTGAGCGCGTGGGCCGATATGGTTTGCACATTCGCCGGCCTGCCTCCCCTGCCCGAAGGCGTGCAGCAGCTGCCTCATCGCCGCCTGAGCTAGCGATTATCAATGCGATGGAGCCGAATAGTCCTAGAATGGAAGCACCATGCCGAATTCTGACTCTTCCGCTCCCGCATCATCCACCACTGCCAACGAGGCCGCCGCACCCGTTCTGACGCCACTAAGTGCGCCGCGCGACGGTATCCCCGAAGTCATCGACACCGCACCTGCCTTGCGCCGTGCAGTGCGGGCGCTGGAAGCCGGCACCGGCGATCTGGCCGTGGACACCGAACGAGCCAGCGGGTTCCGCTACGGCCAGCGCGCCTTCTTGCTGCAGATTCGCCGAGAAGGTGCGGGTACTTGGCTGATCGACCCGGAGACCCTGGACGATCTGTCCCCGTTGCGCGAGTTCGTCAACGAGCAGCCCTGGATCCTGCATGCGGCCACCCAGGATTTGCCGTGCCTGCACGAATTGGGCATGTCCCCTACCTCGCTGTTCGACACCGAGATGGCTGGCCGTCTTGCGGGATTCCCCCGCGTCTCGCTGGGCACCATGGTGGGCGAATTGCTCGAGCTGCAGTTGGCCAAAGAACATTCGGCAGTGGACTGGTCCACCCGCCCGTTGCCTGAATCGTGGCTGAACTACGCCGCACTGGATGTGGAAGTTCTCGAAGAGCTGCGCCAGGCCATCACCGCGGTGCTGGAAGAGCAGGGCAAGCTGGATTTCGCCTTCCAGGAATTCGAGTACGAACGCAATCTGCCTGACCCTTCCCCGGCACAGGTGCCGTGGCGCAAATTGTCCGGCATCCATAAGCTCAAGAGCCGACGCAACCTGGCGGTAGCTCGCGAACTGTGGCTTTCCCGCGAAGCCCTGGCGCAGAGCCGCGACGTTGCCCCGGGTCGGCTCATTCCCGACCGCGCCATCATGGCCGCCGTGGATCAGCGCGCCACCAGCGTTCCAGCGCTCTTGCAGATCCCCGGGTTCCACACGCGCAATGCCAAACGCGATGCCGCACGCTGGGTCGACGCGATCAAGCGCGGCAATAGCACCAGGGACCTGCCGGACCTGCGCGCCCCCAAGCCGGACTTGCCGCACCCCCGCTCATGGGCCGAAAAGAACCCGGCCGCGGCGAACCGGCTGGACGCGGCCAAGCTGGTCGTCAATGAGGTGAGCGAGCACTGGAATATTCCGGGCGAGAATCTCTTGACCCCGAAGTACCTGCGTGAATTGTGCTGGAATGCGCCGGCTCGCATCAGCGAGGCAAGCGTAGCGGACATGCTGGAAAATCTCGGTGCCCGCCAGTGGCAGCGTGGACTTCTTGCGGACAAGCTGGCCATCGCGTTGAAGCAGGCCTAGGCGGTTTCCAGGAAGGATTCACCGCGGGTTCCCGGATTTGCGAGGTGCTGCACTTGCACTTCAAGTTACTACTGAGTAACGTATGGTTCAGGTCACAGTGATGCTGGCCACTGCCCGGTCTTCAGGGCAGCATGAACCAACCCCAAGGAGCCCGACGGTGAGTGCCAACGCTTCGACCGTGCGCAACAATGCGCGCCCTTCGCTCGACGACCGCGATGTCGTCTTCATCGACGGGGTACGCACCCCATTTGGCAAAGCGGGCGAGAAGGGGATCTACCACGGTACCCGCGCCGATGACCTTGCCGTCAAAGCCGTACGCGGCCTGCTGGAACGCAACCCGGAAGTTCCTGCCGAGAAGATCGACGAGATCTCCATTGCCGCAACTACGCAGTCCGGCGACCAGGGCTTGACCTTGGGCCGCACCGTGGGCCTGCTCTCCGGTATCCCCAAGTCCGTTCCGGGCTTCGCCATCGACCGCATGTGCGCCGGAGCGATGACCGCCGTCACCGCGACCGCCGGCGGCATCGCTTTCGGCGCCTACGACGTAGTGGTCGCCGGCGGCGTGGAGCACATGGGCAACCACCCAATGGGCGCCGGAGCGGACCCGAACCCGCGCTTCCTCTCCGAGCGCATCGTCGACCCGCAAGCATTGAACATGGGCAATACCGCGGAGAACCTGCACGACCGCTTCCCTGCGATCACCAAGGAACGCGCCGACCGCTATGCTGTCGCATCGCAGGCCAAGCTGGCCAAGGCCTACGAGAACCAGCAGATCCAGGCCGATCTGATCCCCGTGGCAGCCAAGCGGCCGGGCGAAGGCTGGGCCGTGAACTCGGCTGACGAACCGCCACGGCCAGGCACCACCATGGAATCGCTGGCCGAACTGCGCACCCCCTTCCGCGCCCACGGACGCGTGACCGCAGGCAACGCAGCGGGCTTGAACGACGGAGCCACCGCCGCCCTGCTGGCCAGCGGCGCGGCAGTGCGCGCGCTGGGACTGGATCCGAAGATGCGCATGGTCTCCTTCGCCTTCGCCGGCGTGGACCCCGACGTCATGGGCTACGGGCCGGTTCCGGCCACCGAAAAGGCCCTGGCCAAGGCCGGCCTTGGCATCAACGACATCGGCCTGTTCGAAATCAACGAGGCTTTCGCCGTGCAAGTGCTGTCCTTCCTCGACTACTACGGAATCGACCAGGACGATGAGCGCGTGAACCGGTACGGCGGTGCCATCGCGGTGGGGCACCCGCTGGCCTCTTCCGGCGTGCGCCTGATGTCCCAGCTGGCCCGCCAGTTCTCCGAGGACCATTCGGTGCGCTATGGCATCACCACCATGTGCATCGGCTTGGGCATGGGCGGCACAGTGATCTGGGAGAACCCAAACCACGCGGACTTCGGCAGCAAGGCATAAGGAAGAGACAATGACTGCAATGAGCAAAGATTTCCAGGCTGTCGCGCAGCTGATGCACGATGAGACTGTCACCCACACCTTCGTGAAGGATGTGGCCTTGCCAAGCGGCAAGACAATGGCACTGCTGACCCTGGATAACGGCCTGGACCACAAGAAGCCGACCACCCTCGGGCCCAATGGCCTGCTGGAGCTGCGCGCCGCGCTGGAAGTCCAAGCAGAACGCGCCAAGAATGGCGAGATCGATGCCCTGGCGATCACCGGCAAGCCGTACTTCCTGATTGCCGGTGCCGACCTGTCGGCCGTCACCCGCCTGAGCGCACCGGATCAAGCAACCGCCATGGCTTCGCTGGGCCACTACACCTATGAGCTGCTTGCCGATTTGGGCGTTCCGACCTTCGCTTTCATCAACGGCCTGGCGCTCGGCGGCGGCTTGGAAATCGCGCTGGCTTGCAACTACCGCACGGTCAGCACCGCCGCGGGCGCTTTGGGCCTGTCAGAAGGTTTCCTCGGCCTGATTCCGGGTTGGGCCGGCGTATACCGCCTGCCCCGCCTAGTCGGCCCCGAGAACGCGCTGAAGGTCATGATCGAGAACCCGCTGAACAGCAACCGCACCCTCTCCGGCCCGGCAGCTGCCAAGATGGGGGTGGCCGACGCCCTGTTCGAACCAGCTGACTTCATCGAGCACTCCATTGCCTTCGCTGACGGTGTCATCTCCGGAACCACAGAGGTCAAGCGCCCCAATGCGGTCGATCCAACCGATCCCGAGGTTGCTCGCCGCTGGCTGGATGCGGCCGACGCTGCCGAAAAGTTCGTCGATGCGAAGCTGTCCGGCGCGGCCCCGGCACCGTACAAGGTGCTTGAGGTCTTCCGCAAGGGCCTGGCCATCTCGCAGCAGGAATCAGCAGTCCTTGAAGTCGAAGCGCTGACTGGCCTGATGAGCACCCCGCAGTTCCAGAACACCGTGTACGCCTTCCTGGACCTGGTCCAGAAGCGCGGCAAGCGCCCCGCCGGCGCACCGGATCCAAAGCTCGCGCGCCCCGTCACCAAAGTGGGTGTCGTTGGCGCAGGGCTGATGGCTGGCCAGCTGGCCCTGCTGTTCGCCCGCCGCCTGAACGTTCCGGTGGTTATCACCGATCTGGATCAATCGCGCGTGGACAAGGGCCTTGCCTACATCCATGGCGAGATCGACAAGCTGCACGGCAAGGGCCGCATGAGCCAGGATGCGGTCAACCGCACCAAGGCTCTGGTCACCGGCTCGGTCACCAAAAAGGCGTTCGCTGATGCCGACTTCGTCATCGAGGCCGTGTTCGAAGAACTGAATGTGAAGAAGCAGGTTTTCGCAGAGGTTGAAGCCGTGGTCTCCCCCGAGTGCATCCTGGCCACCAACACTTCCTCGCTCTCTGTCACGGAGATGGGCCGCGACTTGTCGCATCCAGAGCGCCTGGTCGGCTTCCACTTCTTCAACCCGGTAGCCGTGATGCCGCTGCTGGAAATTGCTGCTACGGAGTGGACCAACGATTCCTCGCTGTCCACTGCATTCGTGCTGGGCAAGAAGCTGAAGAAGACCACGGTGAAAACCAAGGATTCTGCCGCATTCGTGGTCAACCGCGTACTGCTTCGCCTGATGAGTGAAGTCCAGGCGGCTTTCGACGAGGGCACCGACGCGAAGACAGCTGACTCGGCACTGACCCCCATGGGCCTGCCAATGAGCCCGTTGACCTTGTTGGCGATGGTAGGTCTGCCGGTCGCGCAGCATGTCAACGAGTCGCTGAACGCCGCTTTCGGCGAACGATTTGCCGTCTCGGAGAATCTGCAGAAACTGATCGATGCCAAGATCACTGCCCTCTGGGTCAAGGATGAGGCAGGCAACCAGGTGCTGAACCCCGAGGCTGAAAAGCTGATGGCCTTCGGCGATCAGCACTCGAGCAAGGAACAGATCCTGGTTCGTGTTCAAGATGCGCTGGCCGAGGAAATCGGGCTGCTGCTGGATGAGGGCGTCGTTGCCGAAGCCGCCGACGTTGATCTATGCATGATCACCGGCGCCGGCTGGCCAATGCACCTCGGTGGCATCACCCCGTATTTGGACCAGGTTGGCGCCTCCGAACGTGTCAACGGTAAGAAGTTCAACGGCTAGTACCTTCCGGGCCGCTCTTGGTTCCGGTGCTTCTCCCTGAGTGCTGGAACCATGCGAAAAGCCGGGACCAGCTTCCCTCATGAGGAAAGCTGGTCCCGGCTTCTTGCTGCCCCGTCAGGATGCAGGAACCCCGTACAGCTGGTAAATGCTGCTGTACGGGGTTCCTGCGCTCCATGGCGCGCCGCTTCGCCTGCCCGGTTACTAGATGATGTCTTCACCATTGCGGCGGGCTTCCAGCCATTCCTGGATGAACCCCTTGCTGATGAAGAACAGCACTCCGGCCACAATGACTGGCCATGCCAGCACGTACAGGCTCAAGAAAAACGTCGTCATTATTTGCCTCCCAGGCTCTTGGCATCGTGTCCGGCATCTGCAGCGTCAGGCTTTCCAGGTACTGCGTCGAAGTCGCCGGTGCGTACCGCGATGACATCGAAGTCGAATTCCATCTTGGATCTGAACGACAGCAGGTAGCAGACGATGGTACTGACCGAGTAGGCAACCAGCGAGGCGCTCAAGGTCGTGTAGTCGCGCAGGAAACCGAAGACGAACGGTGCGCTGGCCAGCATCGCGACGACACCGACAATCTTGGCAACGCGCAGGCCGAAGAACCCGAAGCTCATCAACGCCACGACCACGCCGATGCCAATCACCGACAGCAGCTCGATCAGCAAGCCGGTGACGCCATTGACTGGGATCAGTTCGAAGCGAACAGGGATGAAGATCGCCAGTGCAACGAGTACCGAAACGGTGAAGGCCTTGTTGGTGACCTTTTTCCAGTAGAAGCTGGCCAGAACCGGGAAGACCAGAGCACCCCAAAGAGCTCCGACGAAGACCAGCAGGTCCAGGATGTTCAGCTGCATGCTCGCGAAAGCGACTGCCAATGCGGTGGCAACGACCATGGTCGCACGGCCAATGAGCAGCATTTTCTTCGGATCGGCCTTGTCCTTGCCGGCAACGTTCTGGCCGTACACGTCAGCCATCACAATCGAGGACAGGGCCGCCAAGTCCGAGTCAGCAGTTGACGACAGCGCACCAATGATCATGATGAAGAACAATGCCAGCAGAACACCTGGCAGGTAGCTGGCAGCCATCTCGGGGATGAGGTTGTTCATGTCTCCACCCGACGGCTCGAACCCAAGGTACAGGGCGAGCACGCCGAGCATGCCCACGCCGATGACCATCGCTCCGTAGCCGATGGTTGCAGTGATGAAGGTTGGCTTGATCAAGTCCTCGCGTACTGCGAAGAGCCGCTGGGCAATAGTCTGGTTGCCAATTGCGTAGGCCAGAACGGCTGCAATGTAGGGTGCCCCTTGGCCCAGGAATGCTTCAGAGGAGAAGAAATTGGACTGTTGCGGGGTCAAGTTGCTCGCACCGGTTTCGAATGCGGCCGGGAACCCTGCGGCAAAGAAGATCGCCGGGACAATGATTGCTACAGCGCCCAGCATGCCTACGACCTGGACAAAGTCGGTCAGTACCGAAGCACGGAACCCGGACCACAGGGTGTAGAGCAGAACGCCACCGGCAACGGCCAGCACGCCCTGGATGAAGTTGAACGGCGAGAGCATCGAGATCAATACGCCACCGGCGATGAAGTTGGACATCAAGGAGATGACCGAACCGACAATATTCGACCCGGCCAGCATCAGCTGGCTGGAGCGGCCGTGGCGTGCATGCATGACCTCGGCGAGGGTGTGCGCGCGTGGCGCGACCTTGCGAATCCGCTTGCCGAATGGGTAGATGAACAGAATCATCAACGCGCCCCAGAGCCCATAGTGGATCGGACCGGAGATTCCATAGGTGTACCCGGAGGTGGCTGAGGCGTACATCGACGAAGCCCAGATCCAGGTAGCGGTCATGCTTGCAGCGGAAATGCCGAATCCAATTTTATTTCCCGCCGTCATGTAGTCGTCGGCGTTCTCTTTTTTCTTTCCGATTCGGGTGGAAATAAAGAAGGTGCCTCCGTAGAAGAGCACCAATAGCAAGACAACAGTTAGGGCGCTGAACTGCACTATTTCGTTATTCACGCGCCACCTCCCTCTAATAGACAGTGATGAGATTCGCGCCAGGAGCTAAATGCTCAACCGGCGACTTATCCTGCACGTCTTCCTGCGAGATTTCATCGCAAGGGGTAAATTTCAGCTGACGCGCACAAGCCCCTGGGCCCATGAACCACTTCCCTACACTCAAGTTTCGTTCGTTTCTCATTCGTATCGTTCATCCCTAGTCACGGGGAGCACCAGCTCGTGGATTCGTTCCAGAACCTGGCGCTTTTGGCTTCACAAAGTGAATCCGGACCCATGGTTTGCCTGCATCGCACTTGCGGCTATCCATATTGGCGCGCAATGGCGCTTCGGGTCAGTTCAGGCGCGGTACTCGCGTTGGCGAATACCGCCGGTTTTCCATCGGAGGGCTGCTACCCGGAACTCAACACGCGATTACTGCGCGGAGTTACTCAGTCGGCGATAAAACGCCGGACAGGAAAACAGCGAAAGCTCTCTCCGAAATTAGTAGCTTCAACTAACTACATACAAATATTAGCATGAATGCAAAGATATTCGAATCTTCCGCCGCAAGGCAGCGGGGCACCCCACTCACCGACCAGCCGGCAGGGGCGCGATGTTGAATCAGCCCATCGTCTGTATCAATTACGGGACGACCTTGCGGATGCGTGTAACGGTGCGCACATAAGTGCGGAAAGCCGGGATAAAAAATATCTAGTTCTGGCCGTTCTGTTCCCCACTGCGCAGCGGACAGGCATGATCCAATTACACCACCCGAAATGCCCTACCCGGATTACTAAACTTTCCCGAGTGCCGGATTCAGTGCCATGCCGAGCGAGTTCAGGGCACTGTGGATACTCTCAGGACTTCGAAAACACTGCATAAATATACACGGTATTCGATACCGCCTGGCGAACGCATGCAGACCGCTCCCCCGCCGATCAAGCTCATCACTTGCCGCACCCTCCTGACACGGGCGCTTCGCTCTTAGCGCCGGCACAGAGATCTCTGCCAGAATAGGTGCATGACTGACATTGCCCGACCAGCCCGTCGTACGTTCATTTGCGCCTCGGCAGCACTTGGTTCCGCCGCACTGCTCACTGCCTGCGGCGATGGACATTCTGAAGCCGACACCCCCGAGGCATTGCCGATTCCTGAACCATCAGGCGAAGGACAGGCCCTCATGAAGGCCACGGACCTTGCCATCGGATCGCGTGCACTCGCTCCAGCCAAGGATCCTTCCGGAAAAGAAGTAGGCGTTTTGCTCTTCCGCAAGGATGAGAAGACCGTTTTGGCCTACTCGAACGTCTGTACCCACCAGGGCTGCGCTGTGAGCCCGAAGTCCAGCAAGGAAGATTTCTACTGCGCCTGCCATGGCTCACGATTCGCACCCGCTGACGGTACCGTGGACGCAGGTCCAGCTATCGCAGCGCTGCCACGCTACGCTGCGGCAATTGAAGGTGACGACATCGTCGCCTACGTTACCGCCGCACAGTAGTTTCCCAGCACTTTTTAAGCACTGAAGGCTGAACCCGGATGGGGTTCACCCTTCAGTGCTTGCTAGAGGCACTCCTAGAACAGCGCAACTTTCTCTGGGGCCGGGAAGAGCTCATCCATCTGGGCCCGTTCTGCGGCGCTCGGAACCCAACGCACCGCTGCAGCGTTGGCTCGAATCTGCTCAGGACGGGTGGCACCGGCAATCACAGAGGCCACCGGCGACTGCGCTGCCAGCCAGGAAAATGCCAATTCGATCGGTGTCAGATCCCGTTCGGCAGCAAAGGCGTCGAATTGATCCAACTGCTCAAAATCGCTGGTTTCCACGAGATGCTGACGCGCGTGTGTCAGCCGGCTGCCCTCAGGGGCATGCCCCTTGGAGTACTTGCCGGTCAGCAGGCCGTTTGCCAGCGGGAAGTAGGGCAAGACTCCCAGATCGAATTCACGAGCCGCTGGAAGCACTTCCAGTTCTGCACGGCGGTCAATCAGGTTGTAATGATTCTGTGCCGAGACGAATCGCTCGGTTCCCAATTCACGGGCCACGTACTCCGCCTGGGCTATTTGCCAGCCGGTCCGGTTGGAATGGCCGATGTAGCGAACTTTGCCGCTGGTGACCAGGTCATCCATGGCCCGCAAGGTTTCTTCGATGGGAGTGTTCGCATCTGGAGTGTGGAACTGATACAGGTCGATGTAGTCCGTACCGAGCCGCTTGAGCGATGCTTCGACTGCTTTGACGATATAACGGCGCGAACCACGCGCATTGAAGTCCGGGCCATTTGCGCCCTGCATATCCATGCCGAATTTGGTGGCCAGAACGATGTCATTGCGTGCTTGCCCAAGCGCTTTGCCCAGACGGATTTCGGAAAGCCCTGGTTCCTTGCCATAGACATCCGCGACATCGAAGAGCGTAATACCCGCGTCAAGCGCCGCATGGATAACCGCGTCGGTTCCTTCTTGGGTTTCGGTCGCAGTTCCTGCGCGGCCAAGATTGTTGCACCCTAGCCCGACGACGGAAACACTCAGGCCGCTGCGGCCTAGCTGACGGAATTCCATGGACACCTCATCTGTTGGTTTGTTCATCCGCTTCACTGAGCGAGGTTATACCCATAGGCTATCTGGTAGGTAGTTGTGCTCAACATTTCACAGCACAATTCACTGCATTGCATATTTATCCATTAGGATGGAAACATGTCTAAAGTTCTTACCAATCTTCCTGTAGGCGAGCGCGTAGGTATCGCGTTCTCCGGTGGCCTCGACACTTCGGTGGCAGTAGCCTGGATGCGCGACAAGGGCGCCATCCCTTACACCTACACTGGCGACCTCGGCCAGTACGACGAGCCAGATATCGACGCCGTACCTGGCCGTGCACTGGAGTACGGTGCAGAGAACTCCCGCCTGGTTGATTGCAAGCCCGCTCTGGTTGAAGAAGGCCTAGCAGCACTCGCCTGCGGCGCTTTCCACATCCGCACCGGCGGCAAGACCTACTTCAACACCACCCCGCTGGGCCGCGCCGTCACCGGCACCCTGCTGGTCCGCGCAATGCGCGAAGATGGCGTGGATGTCTGGGGCGACGGTTCGACCTACAAGGGCAACGACATCGAGCGCTTCTACCGCTACGGCTTGATGGCCAACCCTAAGCTGCGCATCTACAAGCCATGGCTCGACCCCAACTTCGTTGCAGAGCTTGGTGGCCGCCAGGAAATGTCCGAATGGCTGCAGGAGCACGGTTTCCCTTACCGCGATTCGGCCGAAAAGGCCTACTCAACCGATGCCAACATCTGGGGCGCAACCCACGAGGCGAAGACCCTGGAACTGCTGAACAGCTCCATCGAGTCTGTTGAGCCGATCATGGGCGTGAAGTACTGGGACGAGAACGTAGAGATCAAGACCGAAGATGTCTCGGTTTCCTTCGTCGCTGGCCGCCCGATAGCCATCAATGGCAAGGAGTTCACCGATCCGGTGGCTCTGGTCAACGAAGCTAATATCATCGGCGGACGCCATGGTCTGGGCATGAGCGACCAGATCGAGAACCGCATCATCGAGGCCAAGTCCCGTGGCATCTACGAAGCACCAGCAATGGCGCTGCTGTACATCGCCTACGAACGCCTCGTGAACGCGATCCACAACGAAGACACCGTGGCCAGCTACCACAACGAAGGCCGCCGCTTGGGCCGTCTGATGTACGAAGGCCGCTGGCTGGACCCGCAGGCCCTGATGCTGCGCGAATCGCTGCAGCGCTGGGTCGGCTCGGCCATCACCGGTACCGTCACCATCCGCTTGCGCCGTGGCGACGACTACACGATCGTGAACACCGAGGGCGAGAACCTGAGCTACCACCCGGACAAGCTTTCGATGGAGCGCGTAGGCGACGCCGCTTTCGGCCCAGTGGACCGCATCGGCCAGCTGACCATGCGCAACCTGGATATCGCGGACTCCCGCGGCCGCCTGGAGCAGTACGCCAACATGGGCCTGGTCGGCGGCACCACCGCTGAACTCGTCGGCTCGCTGGAAGCTGGCGGAGCTGATGACATCGTGAACGCAACCCAGGTTGATAGCGATGACCTGGCGACCGACCGCGCTATCGAGTCTGCTGCATTCGACGCAGGCACCGACTAGACGCCAAGGCACAGCTAGAGGATCGGCCAGGTTCTCCCTTCACGGGGAGAACCTGGCCGATCTTTTATTCTGCCCGGAAACCGGTCAGCGCAAAAAAATAGTCCCAGACGTGTGAACGTCCGGGACTAGCCTGGGTTGCAGGCTGTCAGCCCTCGATCAAGGACAGCAGCGGGCTCACCGCGATGGTGAAACTAATCAAGGAAATCAGTCGAAGTACCATGCGGACACGTGCTCCCTGCTTGGTATTCGGTTCTGGCAGGCGGAAGCCCTGTTCAACGATCCACACCAATATGGCAATGACAACTCCGGTCAAGGCAACCTGCGCTGGGGCGAGGCCAGAAAGCAGGGACACCACTCCAATGCCGATGATGACACCGACGCAAGCCTGGAAAACCAGGTGCAACGGCGTGCGGGTTGCTCCCATCCGCGGGACTTTACGCTGGGCACCGGGGGTCTCGTCCCGGTCTTCTTGTGGAATCATTTCTCCTTGTTTCCTGCTCGTTTAAACCCGTGCTTTCGCGGGGCCGCGCGAAGACACCACTTCCTTGGACAACAGCAGGCCACTGCCGCCGTTAAAAACCACAGTACCGAACCGTGGAGCCCGGGCTACTTCTTCGAATCCCAGGGCACGATGAAGCGCCAAAGACGCAGTATTCTGCGCGTTGACCACGCACCATGCGGTCGAAGCGCGCTGCGCAATCCATGACAGCCTGGCCTCGGTTAGGCTTCGTGCCACGCCCCGTTGCCGGTATCCGCAGGCAACCTCGATCCCGGCAAGGTAATAGCCAGCTGGCGCCAACGGATCAGCAGGCTCCCACCAATGGGCTCGAGCCCAGCCAAGCAGCTCGCCGGCCGGGTTCTTGACGACTACCTGGCATTCACCAGCGCCCCAATTTCCAGGTTCAGCCTGACGCCCCAAACTCTCCGACAGCCGACGGATGGCCGGGTGGTCCGCTGCCTGCATTGGCTGCGTCGCAACTATGGGGCTTATCATTCGTGATCAGTCGATGGACATCGGCTTTGGTGGCATCGGGTGCGCCATCTTCAGCTTGTTCAATTCCGCATAGGGCGCAACACCGATACTCATCTTGGTGAAGTCCAGCTTGGCTTCGCGGATGCACGTCTTGATCGCAGCGACTGCAAGCTTTGGAGCTGGTGATAGGACTCGGATGTTCAGCTTTCGGTTACCGAAATCGCTGGACTCCACCGTGCCAAGTCCGCGCCATGCCAAGTGGCCGGTCAGCGCTTCCTTGGCCTTCTTGTCCAGGTACTGGTCGCGCTCGGTGCCATTTGCGGATTTCAGCGCGTACTGCACGATAACCCACGACTGATCTTCTTCCTTGATCTCTGCATAGCCTTCGGCAGCACAGGCTTCAGCGAAACCAGCGAACAATTCGTCGGCGCGGTCGGTGTTTACGTCCTGGACTTCATTGGTCTTGGACATATGTCCCACGGTGCCGTGATTGATCACGAACTGACCCAATTCATCGTCCTCGAACTGCTGGAACCATGCCTCGCGGAATTCCAGTTCGTTCTTTTCGTTCATCCGGTAGGTGCGAATGATCGCCATGTGATTACCCCTTGGGTCTACGGTGTGCTTAGTTATCTAAATTTTTGGAGGCTTCGGCAAGCTGTGCGGCTAGGCGCTCAGCCTTGGATTGCCAGGTGGCGCGGTGTTCGGCATTGAACGGTGCATCGTTGTTGATCACGGTGCCGAGCAACAGTCCAGCTTCTCTTCCAATACTACGAACTAGGGAAGCTGGATAGTTCATGCATATTTCATGTTCGGCGAATTCATCTTCATCATCAAGGAACACGCCTTGGCTACGTGAACGAATCACGTCCAAATCCATGTCAATGGAGTTGACTTCCCAAGCGCCACGCTTCATCCGTCGCCATCCGATGTTGCTGGACAGGTCGATGTAGACATCAAAATCTTCCAGTGCATCCGCATAGAGGGTGGCAATCCACTGGCCCGAGTGTGGAATCAGGCAGAGCGCATTACTCGCTGCCAAGTGTGCGGTGCCCGGACGGGCTACCAGTGCGCCGGCCGGCTGGTGAAGCCAATGTCCGTATTTGTCCTGTCCGAGATAAAATCCGGGCACCACCCAGTGCGGGCTGGAATCATACTTCCAGGCGCGCGCTACCACCAAGGAACCCTCGGCGATAGTTTCTGGGCTACGGGGCAGGTCTACCGGGCAGCCGGACGGTGAGCTCACAGCTTCGGAATCTGACCGGTAGGCAGGTCTTGTCCAGGGAGGGGCCGGGCGAATGGAACCTTGGTTCCCAGAACCTGCGCCAGGGTATCGCGGGCTACCTGCTGTGCAGTCAGTCCAACGCGGTCCAAGACCTCAGCACGAGTTCCGTGCGCCAAGAATTCGGTAGGCAAACCTACTTCGTTCAGAGCCGTATCGACACCCGCTGCACGCATTTCGGTGCGCAAGCGCGAACCCACACCGCCGGCTCGGACGCCATCTTCGATGCAGACCACAATGCGGTGACGGGCTGCCAGTGAAATCACCGAGGTTGGCATTGGTAGAACCCAACGAGGATCCACCACGGTCACCGATACGCCCTGGCTGTTCAGTCGTTCTGCGACATCCAGCGAAAGCTCGCTCATGGCGCCCACGGAAACGATGAGAACATCCGGTGCGGAACGGTCCCCCAAGCGTGCCAGAACATCCACGCCATCTGGCAGGCGGTCCACAGCTTCGATGGGTTCACCCACCGAGCCCTTGGAGAATCGCACGACACTTGGCGCATCATTGATGTCAAGGGCTTCACGCAGTTCCTCCCGCAGGCGGTCGGCATCGCGCGGCGCAGCCAGATGCAGGTTAGGCACGATCTGGGTCAGCGCCATATCCCACATGCCGTGGTGGCTGGCGCCGTCCGGGCCGGTGACTCCAGCGCGGTCCAGCACGATGGTGACACCTGCCTTATGCAGGGCCACGTCCATCAGCAATTGGTCAAAGGCACGGTTGAGGAAGGTCGCGTAGACGCAGACCACCGGGTGCAGTCCGCCAAAGGCAAGGCCGGCGGCAGTAGTCATGGCGTGCTGTTCGGCGATGCCCACGTCAATGACGCGTTCAGGGTGTTCCTGGGACATTTTCTTCAGGCCCACTGGCTGCAGCATGGCACCGGTGATCGCCACAATGTCCTCGCGCTCGTTGGCCACCGCCGCGATCTCTTCGCCGAAGACGCTGGTCCAGCTCTGCGCGCTGGACTTGGAAACCGGCAGACCGGTGATTGGGTCGATAACGCCAACGGCGTGGAACTGGTCAGCTTCATCGGCGCGGGCCGGAGCGTAGCCGTGGCCCTTCTCAGTCAGGGCATGCACGAGCACTGGGCCCGCGTACTGCTTGGCCTGCTGCAGCGCTTCTTCTACTGCGCGCTGGTTGTGGCCATCGATCGGGCCGATGTACTTCAGGCCCAGGTCCTCGAACAGGCCTTGCGGTGCCCACCAGTCCTTGATGCCCTTCTTGGTGGCGTGAAGGGACTTGTAAGTGAAATCGCCTACTGGCCCGGATCCCTTGAGCTTGACCTTGAGCTTGTCCATGGCGTTCTCGTAGGCCGGGTGGGTACGGAACTTGTCCAGCTGCTGGCGCAGTCCCGAAAGCTGGTTGGCCAGGCCGCCGATGGTCGGGGCGTAGGAGCGGCCGTTGTCGTTGACCACGATGACTGCTTTGCGGTCCTTGTCGGCAGCGATGTTGTTGACTGCTTCCCAGGCCATGCCGCCGGTCAAGGCGCCATCGCCCACCAGGGCTACGGCGTAGCGGTCATTGTTATTCATCAGCTTGTTGGCGCGGGAAATTCCATCAACCCACGACAGCGAGGAGGAAGCATGGGAGGACTCAACCACATCGTGTTCTGATTCACCGCGGTCAGGGTAGCCCGACAGGCCTCCTTGCTGGCGCAAGGTCTCGAAATTCTGGCGTCCGGTAACCAGCTTGTGCACATACGACTGGTGTCCCGTATCGAAGACGATGGAGTCAGTTGGGGAATCGAAGACACGATGGATGCCCAAGGTCAGCTCGATAACACCGAGATTGGGACCCAAATGGCCGCCAGTACGAGCAACATTGTCGATGAGGAAGCCGCGGATTTCCTCCGCCAAGTCGTCGAGCTGCTCGAGGGTAAGCGCCCGCAGGTCACTTGGTTTCTTGATGGTCTTCAATAAAGACACGTTCATCCCCTTCACAAATTCGCCGACAATAGGCTGGAAAGCCCATGCGAAATACCTAGTTTACCGCGTTCAAGGCTTCTTTCATTATCCGTCAACGTCCGTGCTGGTGCTAATTTCCTAGCAATGACGTTCACTACCCCGAACGCATGTGCCCGTTCGCGTGCGAGCCTAGTTGCGGTCCAGCGTATCGGCCAGCATTTGCAGCCCTTGCGCTTCGAAGGATTCATCTCCAACTTCATAAGACCAGACGGCCGTGCCCAGGCCTTCACGTAGTTGCATCATTTTCCATGATAATTCTTCGCGCGGATCATAGCCGTAGCCCTGAAGGAAGGCTTGTTCCAGCTCCGGATGCCCCACCCACTGCTGTAGTGAGAGTCGCGCGAAGTCGCTGGAAGCTGGACGGAATTCAAAACGTCCAAAATCAATGACTTTCAGTTTTCCTTGGTCTACGAGCCAATTACGAGGCTGCCAGTCTCCGTGCGTTGGGACGACGGCCACGGATTTAGGCTCGTAGCTGGTGAACAGGTCCCTGATCTGCCGGCACCGTGAAGCACCGATGCGGTGCTTGCGTTCAAGCAGCTGAAGGAATTTTGCCGTCAGCCGGGCTTCGTAGCCATGAGCAACACGCTGTTCTTGATCGTGCAGCAACCTGAGCGCGTGTCCCGCCTGTCGATGCGAATCCGGCGCGTATTCATTTTCTGTCCCTACGCACAGTTCTCCGGGTTGGTAGTCCAGCACTGCCAGGCGGTGCACGTCGCTTGAAAAACGCAGCCGCGCGGCCAGCCCGGCTTCGGCAAGTACACGCGTGTACCGGCGATGTGCTTCCAGCTCCCGGATGATGTGATGGTTTCTTTCGCCCGCGGTCTTGAGCACGAAGTGCTTTCCGGCTGCGTCCAAATGGAGGACTTTAATGTCTGTCAGCCCCCAAGACATGTCCGAAACGACTGTTGCCTCTCCGAGCCAGGAACGCACTTGGTGCACTTGGCCCGCATTCAGCAGATCTTCAAGGGCAGGTGACGTCATCGGAAGTTCCTCTCCGCCAACAGTTTTCTGGAAGTGATTCCCGAGTCTAGCAATTGATCTCCAGGCTCCCTGCGGGCGGCGCTAAGCTGAGCGTATGCCACCTTCCTTCGATCCTCATCACGTCTCAGCGAGTTATTCGAGTCTCGCCAGCGCCTATATCGATCTGTTCGCTTCGCCCGAGCAGGCGGAGCTTGAAGACCGGGAGCTGATTGCGGCGTGGGCGGGGCAGCTGGAGGGGCCGGTCCTGGACGCTGGCTGCGGGCCTGGGCATTGGACACAGTTCATCGCCGATGCCCATCGGCCGGCTACAGGCGTTGACCTCGTTCCGGAGTTTCTGGACTTCGCACGGCGCAACTTCCAGAAGCCCGATTTCCTGCGTGCGGACTTGGCACAGTTGCCGTTCGAAGACCACCATTTTTCCGGGGTGCTCGCCTGGTACTCGGTAATCCATGCTCCTCCAGCCGAGCTTCCGCAGCTGTTGGGCGAGTTTGCCCGGGTGCTCAAGCCACGCGGCAAGCTGCTGCTCGGATTCTTTGCCGGGGATCAGCTAGAAGCCTTTGGCCACCAGGTCGCCCCGGCCTGGTATTGGCCGCCCGGGGAATTGGAGCTGTTGTTGGAAACGTCAGGCTTCAGCGTGCTGGAAGTTGGCACCCGCACCCGGTCCACGGCCCGCACCCATGGTCAGCTGAGTGCGCAAAAGGCTGGTTAAAACCTGAGACCCAAGGCAATTGCCTTGGGTCTCAGGTTTTCCCGCGATGCGGAACTACTTAGAGATTCGCTTCGACCGGAGCCGAGGTGGATCTGCTAGTTGGCAGCGGCGATCTGGCGCAGTACGTACTGCAGGATGCCACCGTTGCGGTAGTAGTCAGCTTCACCTGGGGTGTCGATGCGCAGAACTGCGTCGAACTCGGTAACCTTGCCGTCTTGTGCGGTTGCGGTAACCTTCAGGGTCTTCGGGGTGGTGCCGTTGTTCAGCTCGGTCACGCCGGAGACAGCGAAGGTCTCGGTTCCGGTCAGACCCAGCGAATCAGCGGATTCGCCGTCTGGGAACTGCAGCGGCAGAACGCCCATGCCGATCAGGTTCGAGCGGTGGATACGCTCGAATGATTCGGTGATGACGGCCTTGACGCCCAGCAATGCGGTGCCCTTGGCAGCCCAGTCACGCGAGGAGCCCGAGCCGTATTCCTTGCCGCCAAGAACGACCAGCGGGGTGCCGGCAGCCTTGTAGTTCTCTGCAGCGTCGTAGACGTAAGCCTGCGGAGCATCAGCCTGGGTGAAGTCGCGGGTGAAGCCACCCTCGACGCCGTCCAGCAGCTGGTTCTTGATGCGGATGTTGGCGAAGGTACCGCGGATCATGACTTCGTGGTTGCCACGGCGCGAGCCGTAGGAGTTGAAGTCCTTGCGATCCACGCCGTTCTCGATCAGGTAGCGGCCAGCCGGGGTTTCCGACTTGAACGAACCTGCAGGCGAGATGTGGTCGGTGGTCACCGAGTCGCCCAGCTTCAGCAGCACGCGAGCGCCGCTGATGTCCTGGACTGGCTGCGGCTCGGCGGTCATGCCGTCGAAGTACGGTGCCTTGCGTGCGTAGGTCGACTTCTCGTCCCATGCGAAGGTCGAACCCTCCGGGGTGTCCAGTGCCTTCCAGCGAGCGTCCCCTTCGAAGACTCCGTCGTAGCCCTTGGCGAACATTTCCTTGTCGATCGACGAGTCAATGATTTCCTGGACCTCGACAGGCGATGGCCAGATGTCCTTCAGGAAGACATCGTTGCCCTCGGCGTCCTGGCCCAGTGCGTCGGTCTCGAAGTCGAAGTCCATGGTGCCAGCCAGTGCGTAGGCGATGACCAGTGGCGGGGAAGCCAGGTAGTTCATCTTCACGTCTGGGTTGATGCGGCCTTCGAAGTTGCGGTTACCCGAAAGAACTGCGGTAGCTGCGAGGTCGTTGGCGTTGATGGCCTCGGAGATCTCGGCATCCAGTGGACCGGAGTTGCCGATGCACGTTGCGCAACCGTAGCCCACAACGAAGAAGCCGAGCTTCTCCAGGTATGGCAGCAGGCCGGACTTCTCGTAGTACTCGGTAACGACCTTCGAGCCTGGCGCGACCGAAGTCTTGACCCATGGCTTGGAGGTCAGGCCCTTGTCAGCTGCGTTGCGAGCCAGTACGGCTGCGGCCAGCATGACCGAAGGGTTGGAGGTATTGGTGCACGAGGTGATCGAAGCGATCGAAACCAGGCCGTGGTCCAGGGTGAACTGGGTGCCATCTTCCTTGGTGACATCGACGGCTACCGACGGGCGGCCAGCGCCCTGGGTGTCGTCGGCGTTCGATACGTAGTTGTGCAGGTCCTTGCGGAACTGTTCCTTCGAGGAAGACAGCTCGATGCGGTCCTGTGGACGCTTCGGGCCGGCGATCGATGGAACCACGGTCGACAGATCCAGCTCGAGGTATTCCGAGAAACGGATCTCGCGGCTTGGATCGTGCCACATGCCCTGTTCCTTGGCGTAAGCCTCGACCAGTGCCACGTTCTCGTCGCTGCGGCCGGTCAGGCGCAGGTAGTCGAGGGTGACATCGTCGATCGGGAACATCGCGGCAGTGGAGCCGAATTCTGGGGACATGTTGCCGATGGTTGCACGGTTGGCCAGTGGCACTGCTGCAACGCCTTCGCCGTAGAACTCAACGAACTTGCCAACAACGCCGTGCTTGCGCAGCATTTCGGTGATGGTCAGCACCACGTCGGTTGCGGTGGCGCCAGCTGGGATCGAGCCAGCCAGCTTGAAGCCGACAACGCGTGGGATCAGCATGGAGACAGGCTGGCCGAGCATTGCTGCCTCGGCTTCGATGCCGCCAACGCCCCAACCCAGCACGCCCAGGCCGTTGACCATGGTGGTGTGGGAGTCGGTGCCTACGCAGCTATCCGGGTAAGCGCGCAGTACGCCGTTGACCTCGCGGGTCATGACGGTGCGTGCCAGGTACTCGATGTTGACCTGGTGCACGATACCGGTGCCTGGTGGGACGACCTTGAAGTCATCGAATGCAGTCTGGCCCCAGCGCAGGAACTGGTAACGCTCGCCGTTGCGCTGGTACTCGATCTCCATGTTGCGCTCGACAGCGCCTTCGAAACCGAAGGTGTCGATCTGCACGGAGTGGTCGATGACCATTTCGGCTGGTGCCAGCGGGTTAACGCGGGTTGGGTCACCGCCGAGGTCCTTGACGGCCTCGCGCATGGTTGCCAAGTCAACGACACAAGGCACGCCGGTGAAGTCCTGCATCAGCACACGTGCAGGGGTGAACTGGATTTCGGTGTTCGGCTGAGCCGAAGCATCCCACTGACCCAGTGCATTGATGTGCTCGTTGGTTACGTTCGCGCCGTCTTCGGTGCGAAGCAGGTTCTCAAGAAGAACCTTAAGGCTGTAAGGAAGGCTGTCCGAGCCTTCAACCGTATTTAGTCGGTAAATTTCGTATTCGGTTCCATTGACGTCAAGTACGCCCTTGGCACCGAAGCTGTCCACATTGCTCACGTGGGACTCCTCTCGCCAGACACTCATTCTGTTGCACACGCACACTGTAATTCCAGTTAGGAGTTCCTAACTGAGATAGTCAGGCTCCTAGCGTGGCAGAGCTAAAAACAGTCTATCGCCTAAGCTCATAAAAAGACTCCTCGGAATAAATTTTCATCCGAATTCGTGTCTAATCGGACAATTTCAGGTGTTTAACGGCGCACGAAGAGCCCGATGGACTCCATATGGTGGGTATGCGGGTACAAATCGTGAATCTCCATATGCTCTAATTCGTAGCCGCGTCCCATCAAACGCGCGGTATCACGGGCGAAAGCCGCAGGGTCGCAGGACACGTAACAAATCCGGGATGCAGCAATGGAAGCCAGCTCCCCAGCCACCTGCTTATCGATCCCGGTGCGGGGCGGGTCAAGTACCACGGCGTCCAGGGAGGCATCCCCGGCGACCTGCCGTAACACTCGCTCAACACGGCCTCGGATCACCGTGGCCTGCGAATAGGAGCGCAGATTCTTCTTCGCATCGGCATGCGTGCCCGGAGCGCCTTCAATTGAGAAGACCCGGCCCTGGGAGCCAACTGCCTTAGCCAACGGGACGGAGAACAAGCCAGCACCCGCATAGAGGTCGGCGATTTGCTCGCCAGCGGCTGGCTCGGTCAGTTCAACTACGCGCTGGGAAAGCAGGCTGGCCGCCTCTCGATGCACCTGCCAGAATCCTTCACCGGTAATCCGGAACTTCTCCCCCAGTACCTTTTCGGTCAGGAACGCCGAACCAGCCAAGGTCTGCAAGCTGCCTTTGCCGTCAGCCGCCGAGCCGCCCCGCTGGCTGAAAGCGGCGACATTGACACCCTCCGGGAACTGCTTTGCCACCTTTGCCGCGGCGCCGGTACTTGCTTCAGCCAGCAGGATCAGCACGGTCTGGTCATCCTGGCTGGATACCGCAGCCTCGACACGCTCGATTCCGCTGTAGTCCACAGAGTACAAGCCACTGGCCTCGATAGCCGGATGGGCCAATGGCATCTGCGCGATGCCGGTCAACTGGTTACTGCGGAATGCGCTCATCGCGAGCTTGCCCTGTGCGTCCACCGAATAGGACATCCGGGTACGCCAGCCCAGGCCGTCGGCCGCGCCCTTGACCGCTTGCACCGCAGGGAAGTTGTAGTCCTCCGCCTTCAGGCCGCCTAGACGGGTCATCTGCTCGGCAGCAACCTGCGACTTGAGCTCACGCTGGTGCTCAAGGGTGATGTGGCCGAACTCTGCGCCACCCACCGGGTCACGATGCTTCAGGGCATCAGCGGCATCCCAGAAGTGGGGCACGCGGTGCTCGCTGGCTTCGAGCACCTCGGCGACGTCGGCACGCCAGAATTTGGCCTCCGGCGCACTGTCCGTCAGGCACACATTCACCAGCTCTCCGGGAATGCCGTGGCGCACGAAGATCACGCGGCCCTCATGGCGGGCGACGGTGTGGCCGCCATGGGCAATCTTGCCCAGGCGGACGGTGAGCATTGGTGTTTCAGTCATCGATCTTGTCTTTCATCAGAAGCATTGAATTCAGCGGTGTGCCGAAGATTCTTCGGTCGGCCCGCCGCCCAGGGCATGCGAAGCACTGAGCAAGCGCCATGGAACCGAGGCGATCAAGACGCCCGGTTCATAGTGCAGCCGGTTTTTCACTCGTAAAGCGGTTTGGTTGTGCACCAGCTGTTCCCACCAGTGGCCCACTACGTATTCAGGGATGTACACGACGATCAGTTCCCGCGGGGATTCACGCTTGATGGAACGAATATGCTCAATCAGCGCCCCGGGGATATCGCGGTACGGAGAAGCCAGGGCGGTGATCGGCACCGGAATCTGCAGGCGTTCCCAGTCCCGGAGGGTCTTTTCGGTTTTGCTTCGTTCCACATCCACGATGATTGCTTCGAGCTTCGAGGGACGCGAAGCCCGGGCGAAGGCCAAGGCCCGCAGCACCGGCTTGCGCACGGTGGAGACCAGCACCAGTGCATGCACCCGGGAGGGCAGCGCCGTGGCGGCAACGTCCTCATCCACCGCCAGTTCGTCGTCAACCTTCTGGTAGTGGCGCTGCAGCGAATCCATGATCACCATCAATACCGCAATGCCCAGCACGGCCAACCACGCGCCGTGGACCAAGCGGGTGGCCAAGACGACCACGAGCACCAGCGCCGATAGGACCAGGCCCACCAGGTTCAGCAGGCGCTTGCGCTGCTTGGCCGCACGGATCCTGCGGTCGGCAATGGGAACCAGCACGCGTTTCCAGTGCTTGAGCATGGCCAGCTGGCTCAGCGTAAAGGAAACGAACACGCCCACCACGTACAGCTGGACCAGCAAGGTGACATCGCCTTGGAACAGCAGCACCAGTGCAATCGCGGCAACGCCCAGGGACAATATGCCGTTGGAGAAGCCCAGCCGATCACCGCGGGTACGCAGCTGGCGTGGCAGGAAGCCGTCGGTAGCCAGATGGCTGGCCAGCAGGGGGAAGGAGTTGAAGGCCTGGTTTCCGGCCAGCAGCAGCACGGCAATGGTCAGCACCGAAACAATGACCAGGCCGAAGGTGAAATCGCCGAACACGGCTTGCGCCAGCTGGCCAAGGACCGGGACCTGCACAAACCCTTCAGGGATCGGCGCACCGTCGAGCAAGAATGAGGCCTGCGGGTCGGCGACGACCTTGATGCCGGTGGCACGGGCAAGCATCAGCGTGCCAAGTGTCAGCACCCCGGAGAGCAGGCCCAGCACCAGCAGGATCCGCGCCGCGTTCTTGGCCCGCGGCTTAGCCAGGGTCTGCACGTTCGAGATCGGGACCTCGATACCGGTCAGCGCCGCCGAACCCGTACTGAAAGCACGCAGGATCAGAAGTGCACCGACGACACCGTGCAGCCCATTGGCAAACTCTTCTTCCGGCACAATCGTGAAATCCGCGCTCGGGGCAAGCCCGAGGGTACCGGTCAGCGCCATCACCCCGCCGATAGCGACCAGCAGCAGCATGCCGATCACGAAGAGGTAGACCGGAATGGCCAGGGTCCAGCGCCCTTGTCCCCTGCCGCGCAGATTACCGACCACGAGGAATGCGACAAGTCCAGCAGCCACCCAAGCCTTGTACTCGGCCACTGCAGGGAAAATGGCGGCGAGGTACAGGGCAGCTGATGAGCTGGACACAGCAACGGTGAGCACGAAGTCGACCAGCAGCGCAGCGGCGACCGCTGTTCCCGGGCGCGCACCCAGGTTCTTCTTCACGATCTCGTAGTCGCCACCGCCAGAGGGGTACTCCATGACCGATTGCCGGTAGGACAGCACCAGCACCACCAGCACGGCAAGGACAGCAAGTCCGACCATCGGCGAAAGCGCGGTGGCCGCGATGCCCGCAATGGCCAGCGTCAGCAAGATTTCGTCTGGCGCGTACGCCAAGGACGACAGGGCGCTGGACGAGAAAATCGGCAACGCGACGTTAGGTGGCAACGGCTTCTTTTTCAGCTGTTCAGTTCTGAAAGGCCGGCCCACCAAGATCCGCTTCAGACCGTCAAATAATGCAGGCACGACACAACGTTATCGCAGGGTGCAAGGCACATGGGTGCTGCACCACCGATAAACTGGGTGCGATCAGCGCTATTGTTGCATTCGGAGCACACAGCTTGTGTGCGCCACTGGACATGCAGCAAGCAGTAGACCCAAGGAGTTCTCGGTGGCACATTTCGTGATCATGGGGTGCGGACGCGTCGGTGTCTCGCTCGCCCACACGCTGGATTCAGCGGGGCATTCCGTGGCAGTCATTGACCAGGACCCGCATGCCTTCCGCCGGCTGAGCAAAGGCTTCTCAGGTTCCACGGTGACCGGCATGGGGTTCGACAAGGATACCCTGGAAGCTGCCAAAATCGATGAGGCCTATGCCTTCGCCGCCGTATCCAGCGGTGATAATTCCAACATTCTCGCCACTCGCGTATCGCGCGAAACCTATAACGTCCCCCATGTCGTGGCCCGCATCTATGATCCAGGGCGCGCCGAGATCTACCAGCGCCTGGGTATCCCCACCGTGGCCGCGGTCCGTTGGAGCACCGATCAGGTGCTGCGCCGGATCCTGCCCGACTATTCGATGCGCGGTGACTTCCGGGAGCCATCGGGGCGCCTGGTGCTTTCCGAAGTTGCCCTGCACCGCGACTGGTATGGACGGCTGGTCAAGGAGCTGGAAGCGGCCGCCGGGGTACGAGTGGCCTATCTGACCCGCTTCGGCGAAGGCACCATCCCCGAGGGCCGCACCCGATTGCAGGGCGGCGACCTGGTGCACGTGATGATGCGGCTCGATGAGTCCAAGGACATCGAAAAGATCCTTGCCAGCCCGCCGGCTGCGCAGGCCAACGAATAATCTGAGAGGCACCCCCATGAAGGTCATGATTGCCGGGGCCGGCTCGGTCGGTTCCTCCATTGCCCGCGAACTTGTGATCAACCATCACGAAGTCCTGCTTATCGACCTGCAGCCGGAAATGGCCGAGCGCGCCGACCTGGAAGCGGTGAAGTGGCTGATTGGCGATGCCTGCGAATTAGCTGTCTTGCAGCAGGCACAGCTTGAAGAGTACGACGTGGTCGTTTCGGCAACCGGCGATGACAAGGTGAACCTTGTGGTCTCGTTGCTGGCCAAGAGCGAATTCGGGATCCGTCGTACCGTAGGCCGCGTGAACAATCCGAAGAATGAGTGGATGTTCGATGACGCCTGGGGCGTAGATGTAGCGGTCAGCACCCCGCGGCTGATGACCGCGCTGGTGGAAGAAGCCGTGGAGGTGGGCGACCTGGTGCGGCTGCTGACGCTGAAGACCGGCGAGGTCTACATGGTCGAGTTCACCGTCCCGCACGATTCGGCGTTGATTGGCCGCAGCATCGGGCGCATCTCCTGGCCCGAAGACACCACCATGATGGCAGTGGTTCGCGATAAAACGCCGTTCCCGCCCAGTGCCGATGATGTGATTGAGGGTGGCGATGAAATCTTCTTCATCACCACCCCGCAAGCCGAAGCCTTGTTGCGCCGCACGCTGCGCGACGCCACCCGCTAGACGGCTTGTGCTGGAGGGCTGGTCCCGTTGCTGGCTTCTGCTGCAGGCTTCGAGACCAGCCAGGCAAACCAGAGCCCCGCTGCATACAGCGGCACCCCCATCAAGGCGCGGGCCAAGCCCAAGGCCACGACGTCATCTGCGATGTACATCGGGATCTGCACTGCAAGGCGCAGCGCGAAAACAGCAATGATGATCCAGGTGGCCACCTGGTAGCGGCGCAAGCGCGCGGGTTTCTTGCGCCACTCGGTGCCTTCATTGCGGATGAACCCGAAGAGCAGGCCGATCAGCGGCCAGCGGGCCATCACCGAAATCAGCAATCCCGCCAAGTAGGCGGCCGATACGTAGAACCCTGGAATGTAGTAGTCCTTGGCATTGCCTGAATTGCGTGCGGCGAAGGCGCAGATCAGGATGCCGATCAGCCCGGAGCCGGCCTGGATCAGCGTCGAGCGCTTGGCTAGGCGGATGATCATGAACACCACGCCAAGACTGATCGAAGCGATCAGCCCCCAGCCCAGATTGGAGGTCAGCGCGAAGACCATGATGAACACGAAACCGGGAAGCACCGTTTCCAGGATTCCGCGCACGCCACCGACGGTGGAGAGCAGATCTATCCCGCCGTCGGCATTTTGCGCGATGTTGGCGTTCGAGCCAATCATTTCCGCGAAGCTTGGATGCTTTACTTCCGGCGTGGATCCATCTTCCGGACGCGATTCGTCGTTGTTCATCATGTTTTCTTCCAGTTAGACGCCAGCATGCTCTCGTTCCCAAGACCTTGAGGGAACGCGCGGATCACCCGCGGGCCTCCGGCACGATTACGTAGCGCGGATTAAAGATCGTCGGAACTTGATCCACGGGAGCGACCATTCCCGAGTATTCCACCTTCACGCCCGGCTTGATTCCCGGAACGGATTTCTGGCCCATGAACGCCAAACGCACATGCGGTACAGTCCCGCGACGAGCAGACACCGCACCGAGCCGGTCGACCACCACCGCGGTCAGCGTGGGTGCGACGTGTGGCGCGGAATAGCTAACCGATTGGATGTAGCCCGTGTGCTCCACCCTGCCCTTGACAGGCAGCTGTTCCAAGCTGTCCAGCCGCTGGTAGCTGAGCTTTTGGCCCGAGGGGCCAAGCAGCGCAGTGACGGGTTTGTCCTTCAGCGACATGCATTAGCCGATCTGGGTGATCTCTGGTCCGCGTTCTGGACGCTTCAGCTCAGAGTTCTGCTCAGGGTTCTGCTCAGTGCCTGCCGGGCGGGCCTGCGCATTGGCCGGAACACTCAGGGGCAGGAGTTCGGCCGGTGGCAGTGGCTTGTCGCCGCGGTTGACCACGACAGTGCGCAGGATCCCGTCAACGATGCCAGCCGCTTCTTCGTCTCCAATGGCAGCGCCGCCAATGACCGCGCGCAGGAACCAGCGGTGGCCGTCGATGCCGACAAAGCGCAGGGCGACATGCCCGGCGCGACCATCAGGCAGCTGCTGCGGCACCTTGGCGAGCAGCTCCTGGCCGTAATCGCCGTCGCGGGTGAAAATTTCGCCGTTCTGGGCACTGATATCGCTCTTGATCTTGTCGCTGATGCCAGGCCACAGCGATTCGGACTTCGAGGAAGAGAAAGCCATCAGCTGGATACGCGACTCGGCGATCTCCAGCGACACCGCGATGACACGCTTGTTGGACTCTTCAACGTCCATGCGGACCTTCAAGCCTGCTACTGGCTTGATCAGGATCGAGCCGAAGTCAAGGTATTCCTGCGTATTCTCGACCTCGCTGTAGTCGAACGGGCCGTCCTTCGGCTCGGCCTCGCCCTGGCCTGCCTCAGCAGCTGGTGCGTCGACTGGCTGGTCTTGGGCTTTCTTGCGCTTGAAAATCATGGTGTCCTTAGAAAATCTCGTCTTGCACTCAAGGGTACTTACTTGGAGCTGAATCCGCCGGTCGAACCGAACCCGCCAGCGCCGCGAGCACTGCCGTCCAGCGAATCGACTTGGATGAACGCTGCCTGCTCGACTTTCTGGATTACCAGCTGGGCGATTCGGTCGCCTCGGCTGACTTCGAAAGACTCAGACGTGTCGGTATTCAGCAAGGTGACCATGATCTCACCACGGTACCCCGCGTCAACAGTACCCGGTGCATTCACAACGGTAATGCCGTGCTTAGCAGCCAAGCCGCTGCGCGGATGCACGAGACCGACATAGCCATGCGGGATGGCCAGCGCAATGCCTGTTGGAATGAGCGCGCGGGCGCCAGGCTCCAGCACCAGCGACTCGCGAGCATGCAAGTCAGCACCGGCATCTGACGGATGCGCGTAGCTGGGAACCGGCAGGTCGGTGTCAAGCATCTTGATGGCAATGGAAATTGATGGCTCACTCATCGGTGTAGGTCTTCCCCCGGAGTTATGTGAAATAGTCACTCGATAGTTTCTCGTGGCTAACTCTATCGCGCGCGCAGGGCAATCCCCTGCCGCCAGCCCCGAGGTCATGGAACCAGGAAATATTGCCTAAACTTGGAACCATGAGTAATTCCAGCCCCGAGGGTTCGAACGTCCTGTACAGCGAAAAGCTCTGGCCATCGGCCAGCACCTGGATTTGGCCGATCATCATTTCCATCACCGCAGGTATCGCAGTAGCACCGATTAACAGCATCCTTGGATGGGTTGCCGGTGGCGTAGTTTTGATTTCACTGGTCGCGGTGTTCCTGCTGCGCGTGCCAGCCATCGAAGTCACCGATGATCTGGTCACCGTTGGCCGGGCCAGCATTGAACGCAAGTACATCGGCAACGTCGTCGGCTACCGTGGCGACGAAGCTTTCAAGCAGCGTGGACAGAAGCTTCACGGCTTGGCCTACATGCTGTTGCGTGGCTGGATCGACGGTGCCGTGCGCATGGAAGTGACCGACGAGCGAGACACCACGCCGTACTGGCTGACTTCCACCCGCCGTCCCGAAGAGCTGGCTGCCGCACTCTCGGGCGTGATGTACGAATTCACCGAGGAAGGCAAGGCCGAAGCAGCCAAGCAGGAACAGGCAGAAGACGCTTCAGGCGAATAGCATTCACGGCTCCATGGAATAAAGCGATGGCGTCCTGGACCTTCCGGTCCAGGACGCCATCGCTGTCAGAACTGTTGCGTAAGCTTCCTACCCTTCGCACTCGCTGCAGAATTTCTGCCCGTTGTCTTCACGGGCCAGCTGCGTGCGGTGACGCACCATGAAGCAAGATGCGCAGGTGAACTCGTCTGCCTGCTCCGGCAGGATCTCGATGCTCGCTTCTTCCTGCGATGCTTCGCCGCCGGGCAAAACATATTCCTCAGCCAAGGGTGTTTCGGCCTCATCGACCAGGTTGGCCATGGCTGCGGTCTTGCCTGCCTTGAGCTGAGCGATTTCCTTGGCTCGTTCCGCTTCTGACATTGCCACGGGTGCAGCAGATTCATTTGCCATAATCGTTTTTCGCTCTTTCCTGCAGGTCTTCGTCCTAGCCGGCTGCTTCACAAGGTGAAAACTTATACCGGCATAGAAGTATAGCGTTATTCCGGGTCATCCATTCCCGTTCTTGCCACGCTATGCCATGGGCGGAAGGTTCAAGGAATTACTGCGTGAGGTTGATGACTAATCTTGCGCCACACCCTGCGCGGTGGTAGGAATTCAGGCCTCGAGGTGGCAGAGTTTTACACAGGAAATAGAGCGTGTGGAGGGTAGGAATGCGTCAGCTGAGACTGGTAGGAATTCATGAAAATGGTTCCAGCCTGCAGGTCAGCAGCGACGACGGGATGAGCTTCGAGCTACCTGTTGACGATGCACTGCGCAGTGCAATGGCCGAAATTGCCCGTTCGCGGGCTCCAAGGAACCGTGAGGAGTCCTCGGTCCATTCGCCGCGCGAAATTCAAGCGCGAGTGCGCGCTGGTGCTTCCGCCTACGACCTGTCTCTCGAGTGGGATATCCCAGTCGAGGACATCGTCAAGTACGAAGGTCCGGTACTGGCTGAGCGCGAGCACATCGCCGAGCTAGCACGTCGTGTCGAGGTTTCAGGACCACAAACCGATGCCGAATACCGCGAAGTATTCGGCGAAGAGCCTGCGGATCTTGGTTCCATGGTGGTCCACCGCCTGCACCAGCTGCACATCGACGCCGACTCGGCTCGATGGAACGCATGGAAAGATCCAGAAGGCCAATGGATCGTTACCGTGCAGTTCGATTCCCCGCTGCCGACCGAGAATGTCGAGTCCCTGGGCTCGGATTCCACTGAAGCTTCCTCGAACAGTGCGCGGTGGGCATTCACCCCGGCACGCAAGTCGTTGAAAAATCTGAACCGCTGGGCACAAACCTTGAGCGAACAGGTGGCCCCTGAATACTTTCGCCCGGTCTCTGCGCTGAACCAGCCAGAGCCTGAGCCGGCTCCTGCAGCCAGCACCCCGGAACCGGATGAGACCGAAGAACTGGTCACGTTGCTGAACGCTCGTCGTGGGCAGCGCACGAAGGACCAGGATCCGGAGCGCGAGTCACGCTACAACGAGATCATCGAACGCAGCATGAGCAAGTACGACGCCGACGATGAGGACTCGCTGCCGCACCTTCCGCAAGGAATTTCGGCACGCACTTCGCAGCTGGTGGTCGTCACCGATCAGGATGCCGGCGGTGCGAGCAGCGCTGAGGACAAGCCGTCCGAGCAGAATGCCGAGGAGTCCGCTCCGCGCAAGGCCAAGCGGTCTTCGGTTCCCAGCTGGGATGACATCATGTTCGGCAAACGCAAGAAGGACACCGATTCCTGACGCGCCGCCGAGCTAGAGCGCATACGGGTGCGGGAGCAGCATTGATTCAATGCTGCTCCCGCACCCGTATGCGCTCGTTCCGTTGAGAACTAGGTGGTGCGGTGCACCAGCAGCGGGATGAAGCGCTCCCCCGCAGTGAGCGATCCGTGCTGCCCTACCATGTCAAACGCCATCGGCGTAACGCGTCGGCCGTCGTAGAAAGCGATAGCTTCCGCTGCCAGAATCATCAGATCACCCAGCCGGGCTGCATGCTCTTCGTTAATGGCGCCGAAGTAGCCCAGTTCAATGGCTTCCTCGCGCGTCATCACCCAGGCTTTGGTGCCGTAGGCCTGCTGCCAGGCCTCGCGTACGCGTAACCGGCTAGCCGCGTCGGTCTGCGTGTCGAAGGTCAATTGGACTCCACGAGGTTCGCCGCTGGTCAGCTCCACGCCTTCGATAAGCTCCGGCTGCTGGCTGTAGTCGATGCGTTGGGATGCGGGGATGTCCACCATTCCATGGTCACCGGTAATCAGCACCGTGGTTTCTTCTGGCAGCTTGGACACCAGGTTTTTAATGACGTAATCCAGTTCTTCGAGCGTGTCCCGCCATTGGCTGGAGTCCACGCCGAATTTGTGTCCGACCTTGTCCAATTCATTGAAGTACGTGTAGACCAGCGAATTGCGATTCGACTCGAAGATGGTTCGGGTAGCACGCGCACGGGCCGCAGGCTGGTTCGCCGGCACGAATTTGGGGCCGCGCAACGACGCGCGAGTCAGGGCCGACTTGGCGAACATCGGAATAGACACGGTGGCCACGTGGATGCCGTGCTCGGCGACTTTCTGGAAAACGGTCGGGCGAGTCTGCCACGCTTCGGGGTCCAAGTCCCCTGGCCATCCTCCGAGCTGGTTAACTACACGGCGCTTGGCCGGATCGATGACGTCATAGCCAACCATTCCATGTTCACCGGGAGCCAGGCCCGTGGCCAGGCTGCTCAGGGAAGTCGCGGTGGTCGAGGGGAATCCCGTTCCCAGCTTCTGCCCCTTTTCGAACAAGCCGCGCAGAAAGGGTGCATGCCCGAGATGGCTTTTGAGCTGGTTCCAGCCCAGTCCGTCAACCATAATCAGTGCCACACGTTTTGTCGGGGCAAAGCCCAAAGCGTTCTCGTAGCCCGGAACGCCCATTGCAGCGGCTGCCGACGGAAGGATCTCCGACAGCGTAGCTTGGCCGTATTTCGGCGCGTCCGGGATTTTCTGTGCCGGGACAGGCAGGTTGCTGCGTTTCTGTTCCTCGATCATGCTCAGGCGATCGTGGCCAGGCGCAGGCGGACAGCGAATTCCCGGGCCTTGTTCACGGCCTGCTGGCCGTCGGCCTCGGCGCTGACGCGGATGACCAAGTCCTCAGGCTGCGAGGTGCCATTCAGCCCATGGTCGGCATCGCACTGCGGATCGGCGCAGGCGGCAGGGGCCAGATCAATCCGCTTGGTTCCGTTCCAGGACAGTCCAAAGGTCAATTCCTTGACTGGATCAGCGGCCGAGTAATGCTGCGGCTGGTGGTAGACGTAACTGGTGGCAACCGAGGCGATGCGGGCCAGGGAAATCATTTCGACGGAGACCTGCGCCATGACGTCCTTGCCGTGGTCGTCAAGCTGCTGGTCATCGACGTGCACGATGAAAAGCACCTTTTCACTCATCACCATAACGGTGATATGGCGGTGCACTTCGGTATGGTCGAAGTGAGTTTCCAGATGTACATAGTGGTCAAGCACTGGTTGGCCCATCATGGCTTCAGCCAGTACATCCTGGACCATCTGCGGATAAAAACCCGCACGGACCAGATCATGCTGAAGCTCAGCGCCAGGAGTGGTCGAATACGTTGGAGAACTCATGCCCCAATTCTACTCAGTCGCCACAGGCAATTCACGTTTCGGCGATTGCACTCAGTTACGCAATGCCCGGCGGACGCTATCGGTGCGTTGCTCAGCGTTGCTGATCTGGATGTTCACCGCCAGCACGCTCAACGAATCGGTGGCAACGGTGATCGGCGCGAATTTGGCAACGGTCACTTCAGGATGGTTGTCCTTGAACAGCGAAACGCGGGTGATGAAGTCCTTCAGGGCATCAAGATCCACCGCCGGCAATCCCTGGTAGCCGAAGAGCCGCACGCTGCTGCGCGGACGGCGGATGAGCTGTTCCAGGTCATGGGTGGAGAACGGCGCCACGCCGTGGGCCCAATCATCGAGCAGGTTTACCGGATCGCCGCTGAGCCCGAAGGAAATGACTGGACCAAGCAACGGGTCTTCCACGGCCTTGACCACGCAAGCCTGGCCAGCAGGAGCCATGCTCTGCACTTCCAGGGAGTCCACGCCGTAAACCGCCATCAGCGACTTCATATGCGTGAAGTTCGCTTCCAGGCTCTGCTTGTCCGGGATGCTCAAGCGCACGCCGCCCAAGTCCAGGCGTTGGCGCAGATCAGGGTCGTTGGCTTTCAGTGCCACCGGCCAGCCGAATTCTTCGGCCGCCGCAACAGCTTCTTCTGCGGTGTGCACCACCCGATGGGACAGGAACTTGATCCCGTAGAAGTCCAGCAGCTTCTGCACCTGCGCGTCGTCCAATTCCAGCAGGTTGGTCCCCGAGATGGTCTGCACCAATTCATCAAGGTACTCCGCGGCACCGTCCACGTCGATTCCAGCTGGATCCTTCATCGGCTCGTAGGGAACGTCAACCCACTGCTGGTATCCATAGGCCTTGGCCAGGGCGCCGATGACGGTGGTTGGCGAGGTGTATACCGGAATCCCCTGCTTCAGGCCGCCAGTAATTTTCGTATCCGCCAGGCCCGGAACCAATGCCACCACTGGTTTTGGCTGGCCAATGAACTCCTTGGCGACCTTCAGAACTGCGCTGGTATCCAGCTCCGAGTAGGGCAGGTGCGCCAGCAAGATGGTGTGGACCTGCGGGTCTTCCACCAGTTCCTTGATCCGGGCGCGCAGCACCGGAATGGCCTTGGACTGGCCAATGCTGTAGTCCAGCTCTTCGCTCTGCACGACGGTGTTCAGGTTCCTGTCCTCGGCGACGTCGCACACCACCTCTGCGATGGTCGAGGAGTTGGACAGGATCGCAACGTTCGGGCCCTTCGGCGCAGGGAAGACCGAAAGCAGGGCCGTGACATCCAGCAGCTCTTCTGATGAACGCACGCGAATCACGCCAGACTGGCGAAGAATTGCGTTCATTGCACCTGGTGGCGCTTGGCCTACGCGCACCGAGTGGCCCGGTGGAAGCCGGCGGCCCATCACATCAGATTTAGCCACGATCACAGGCTTGCTGCGGGCCAGACGCCGGGCGATGCGTGCGAACTTGCGTGGGTTGCCAAAGGATTCCAGGTACAACGCGACGACATGGGTACGCGGGTCGTCTTCAAAGAACTGCATCGCATCGTTGCCGGATACGTCAGCGCGCAGGCCTGCGGAAATGGCGCTGCTGGGGCCAACACCTTGCTGCAAGGCCACACCCTGGATGATTGTGCCCATGGCGGCCGACTGGGTGAAGAATCCGACGTTTCCGGATGGCGGAACGTGGTGGCTTCCGGTGGCATACAGCTTCACCTGCGGGTCAGTATTCATCAGCCCGGCGGAACCCGGCCCTACCACCCGCATGCCGTTGGCACGAGCCAGCGACACAAGTTCACGCTGGGCACTCAACCCTTCCGGAGTTTCGTAGCCGGTGGTCATGATGACCAGGGATTTGACCCCGTGGGTGGCGCAGTCCCCGATGGCTTCCATGACCCCTTCGCGCGGAATGCACAGGAAGGCGACATCCACCGGTCCCGGGATTTCGGTGATCTTCCCATAGGCCACCATGCCGCCCACTTCCAAGGCCGCATCGTTCACCGCATACACGGCACCGGTGTACCCGGATTCCACAATTTGTTCCAGCACGTCGTGCCCCAGCTTGCCCCAGGTGCGGCTGGCTCCGATGACGGCAACGGACCTAGGCGCCAGGAGAGCAGCAACACTGCTCGCCTCGGCGCGGTGTTCTCGCGCCTCGGTCACTTCGCGGGATTTCTCGGTGGGACTGATGGAAAATTCGAGCATGACTACGCCGTCTTCAAAATGCCGTGCGACCGCGTACCCGGCATCGGAGAAGACGGTGAGCATCTTCCGGTTCTCTGGAAGAACCTCGGCCGAGAACTTCTCGATGTCGTTTTCACGGGCCGCCGCGGCCAGATGCTCCAAGAGGATCGAGCCGATACCAGTGCCCTGGTATTCGTCCGAGACGTTGAAGGCGACTTCCGCCTCCCTCGGGTCATCCAAGCGGTCGTAGCGGCCGACGCCGATGATCCTTGCGCCACGAACCACTGTGAAGGCGACGCGATTCACATGGTCGACATTGGTGAACCGTTCGAGCTCTTTAGGGGTCAGTGACGACTTATACGTAAAATAGCGTAAGTAGACTGACGTCTCAGACTGCTGCTTGTGCATCTCCTGGAGCGCTTGGGCATCCTGCGGAGTAATCGGCCGCAGGTGTGCAGTTGTCCCATCGCGAAGCACAACATCTGCTTCCCAATGCGCCGGATATGCCGCCGAAAGTTTACGATCCACCATAGGCTTAGGATAGTCGGCAGTTCGGCGTTGCGCCCAGATGCAACACGAAGATTCGGCAGTTCCGGCCCTAAGACAGTAGATGAAGGACGAACAGAGTAATGGCTCGTAAGAAGTCTGAAGAGATTCCAGCGGATTTCGTTGAAAATATCGTCGATATAGACGTCACCAATGAAATGGAATCATCCTTCTTGGAGTATGCCTACTCGGTGATCTACTCCCGCGCGCTTCCCGATGCCCGTGATGGGCTGAAGCCAGTTCAGCGCCGCATCCTCTTCCAGATGGCGCAAATGGGCTTGCGCCCGGAGAAGGGCCATGTCAAGTCCGCCCGCGTGGTCGGCGAAGTGATGGGCAAGCTGCACCCCCATGGCGACACCGCGATCTACGACGCCATGGTCCGCCTGGCCCAAGACTTCTCCCTTCGGCTGCCATTGATCGATGGCCACGGAAACTTCGGATCGCTCGATGACGGCCCGGCAGCCCCGCGTTACACCGAGGCCCGTCTGGCAGCCTCCGCTGTTGCCATGACCGCTAATCTGGACGAAGACGTCGTGAACTTCGTCCCGAACTACGACAACCAGTTCATGCAGCCCGAAGTGCTGCCAGCAGCATTCCCCAATCTGCTGGTGAATGGCACCACCGGCATTGCCGTGGGCATGGCCACCAACATGGCTCCCCACAATCTGGGCGAAGTTGTCGCTGCTGCGCAACACCTGCTCAAGGAACCGGACGCCACCGTCGAAGAACTCATGAACTTCATTCCGGGCCCGGATTTGCCCTCGGGCGGCAGCATTACCGGTTTAGACGGCATCAAGGATGCCTACCGCACCGGTCGTGGCCTGTTCCGCACCCGAGCTACCGTGGCCCTGGAGAAGGTCTCCGCACGCAAGTCGGGCCTGGTAGTCACCGAACTGCCTTATGGCGTGGGCCCTGAAAAGGTCATCGAGAAGATCAAGGATGGCGTCAACAGCAAGAAGATCTCCGGCATCTCCGATGTTGTCGACCTGACCGACCGGCATCACGGCCTGAAGCTGGTTATCGAGCTGAAGAACGGTTTCAACCCGAACGCTGTCCTGGCCAGCCTGTACAAGTACACCCCGATGGAAGACTCCTTCGGCATCAACAACGTTGCCCTGGTCGACGGCCAGCCACGCACCATGGGGCTGGGCGAGCTGCTCACCGTGTATGTGGACCACCGGCTGGATGTTGTACGCCGTCGCACCGCGCATCGCCTGGCCAAGCGTGAAGACCGTTTGCATCTGGTGGAGGGCCTGCTGATTGCCATCGTTGATATTGACGATGTCATTGCCATTATCCGATCCTCCGAGCAGACCGCAGAAGCACGCGAACGCCTGATGACGGTCTTCGACCTGAGCGAGCCGCAGGCCAGCCACATCCTGGAACTGCGGTTGCGCCAGCTGACCAAGTACTCCACGCTGGAGCTGGAAACCGAAGCCGAGCAGCTGCGCAACGAAATCGAGGAACTGCGCGCCATTTTGGAGTCCGATGAGCTGCTGCGCACCCTGGTTTCCGATGAGCTCGGGGAAATGGCCGACACTTTCGGCACCCCGCGCCGGACCAAGCTGCTGAAGTCTGCTCAGCTGGCACCGCTGAAGGGCACCGCGTTGCCTGAAGAAGTCGGGACAGGCAAGAAGGCCAAGTTGGCCATGGAAGTCTCCGACAGCCCGTGCTGGGTATTGCTCTCGGCCACGGGGCAGCTCGCCCGGACTCCTGATCGGGACGTCGTGGACTACTCCGCGGCGCGCATCAAGCACGACGTGCTCACCTCGCAGGTTGCTTCCAGCGCCCGTGGTGAGATCGGAGCACTGACGAGTACCGGACGGATTATTCGCATCTCGCTGATCGATGTTCCGGTGCTCCCGGAATCCCATGGCTTCCCGCAGCTGGCCCATGGCGTGCCGATCTCCGAATTCCTCAAGCTGGGCAAGGGCGAAAGCGCGGTGGCCCTGGTTCCGCTGAACCAGGTGATTGCCGTGGGCACCAAGAACGGTGTGGTCAAGCGGGTCACCCCGGACTACCCGCTGAACCGTGACGAGTTCGAGGCGATCACGCTCAAGGACACCGACGTCGTGATTGCCGCGGCGCCGGCCGAGGATGCCGATGAGCTGGTGTTCATGACCAGGCAGGCTCAGCTGCTGCGTTTCAGCGCTTCGGCGGTGCGTGCCCAGGGCCGCACCGGACAAGGCATGGCCGGCATCAAGCTCGCCGCCGATGACCAGGTGATCTTCTTCGGTGTGGTTCCTGCCGGTGCTGGCGACGCGGTGGTAGCCACGATCGCTACCGGTTCGCAGACCCTTCCTGGCACCTCGGGCCAGTCGGTGAAGCTCACCGACTTCTCCGAGTTCCCGGCGAAGGGCCGCGCCACCGCGGGCGTGCGCGCTCACCGTTTCGTCAAGGGTGAGGACTACCTGCAGCTAGGCTATGCCGGCCAGGGTCCTGCGCGTGCCAGCTCCACGGCAGGCGTAGTGCGTGCTTTGCCTACCGAATATGGCAAGCGCGATGGTTCGGGCGCGCCTTTGGCCCAGTCAGTGAACATCATTGGCGGAACCATTGCCGGCGGGCACGATGCTTCTGCAGCACCTGCTGCCCAGGACCTCCAGGCAACCGCGCGGCAAGAAGCGTTGATTCCCGAGCCAACCAAGGCAAAAGCGGCCCCGGCCATCACGCCGGGCGAAGACGCGCTGCCTTTCGACGACGGCGGAGTAATCCTCTAATCCAGCAGCGCCAGAACTGAACGCGGCGTCGTTTCCACCTCCTATCCGTGGGTGGAAGCGACGCCGCAGTCCTATGCGCTGACCCTGGGCTTCTGGCTTCCCAGTTCAATGCGGTGGGTGCACTGCCCGGCAAGCATCTGGTCATGGGTGATCAAGACGACGGTTCGTCCGGCAAGGGCGAGATGCAAGGTGGAAAGCAGCTCCTGGGCTTCATCCACCCCCAGATGGGCAGTCGGTTCATCAAGCAAGATGATCTGGTGGCCGCCCACCATGGCACGGGCCACGGCGAGCTTGCACCGCTGACCGCCGGAGAGCTGGTGCCCGCCGGAACCGATGCGTGCCTCGAGGCCTTCTGGCTGTGTTGCCAACCAGTCCGACAGCCCGACTTGCTCCAGCACTTCTTCCAGCTGCGCATCGCTGCGCAGCTGGCCTTCAGTGACGCCCAGCATCAGGTTCCGGCGAATCGAAGAGTCGAAGAGGTGCGCCTCTTGCGGGCACCAGGCAACCGATGACAGGTCTGCCTGCTCTAGATCCAGCAGGTTCCCGCGGGCATCGATGCCCTTCAACTTGCCCGATTGCGCTGGCAACGCGCCCAGCAACGCGGTGAGCAACGTCGATTTGCCAGAACCCGATGGACCGGTAATGGCCGTCCATTGCCCTGCCGGGATGCGGGCGTTCAGATTCTCCAGAACTGGCGTTCCCTGCTCGTACCCGAGGCTCAGCGCTTGCGCATCGAAGCCGGCGATCCTGCTTTGCTTCACCGGCGGGTTGTGCTGCGCTGCTCGTGCGCCGTGGCTTTGCATGCCGCGTTCTTCCAGCTTCGATGACAGTACCTTCAGCGCCCGCCCCTGCTGCACCGCCAGCAGGGCATTGCCAGCGCTCTCCCCCAAGGCCAGGCCCAGGAGCACGGCCAGTGCCGTAAACGATGCGCTGCTGTGCGATAGCGCGGTGATGGCAATGGCAAGCAATACGCTGGTCAACGTGGCCAGGGCCGTGGCGCTGCCTTGGCCCAGGGCATGCCGGCGAGCGCGCTGCGTATTGCGTGCTTCGGCGTCCTGGAACCGGCCAATGGTCCGTTCCATGGCCTGATTGCTGCGCAGTGCGGACTTGTGCCGCAAGATGCCCAGCACGCTCTGGTTCATCTGCATCCGGTGGCTGAGCTGATGCACGAGGTGTTCGCCTTCAATGCGCTGCACAAGCCAACGCACCGGGAAGACCAGCACCAGCAGCGCACCGAGGGCCAGATATCCGAATTCGGGCTGGATGAAGTACAAGGCCGTTGCTGCTGCAACCCACACTACGATTGCCTGCAGCGGCGGGAACAGCACCCGGGCCAATAGGTCGCGCAGTTCATCGACCTCGGCCAGCAAGAATCGCAGGATGACCGAGGAACGGGTCAGCAAGCCCCACTGTGCGGGGTTGGCCACCATCGCGTTCCACATCTTCTCGCGCAAATCCGAGGCATAGGCCAGCACCGCGTCGTGAATCGCGAGCTGTTCCAGGTAGCGGAAGGCAGCTCGTCCGATTCCCAGGCCTCGGACCATCGCGAAGGCTACGGTCAGGTGCAAGATGGGAGGCTGGTAGCTGGCTTCAACGATCAGCCAACCGCTCAGGGCCGCGAGCGCCACGGCGCATAGCACGCTGACTGTCCCCCAGAGCACGCCCTTGGGGGCAGCTTTGTACCCGGCAAGCAAGTCGCGCATCGGGGTGAACTTGGACTTCACCGGCCGTTGGCCAGTGGCGCCAGGCTGCGTTGCCGCGGTGGCTCGCGACCGGTTGCCTGCGGATTCTTCACGGTGGGCAGGGCCAGCACCATGCGCTATGCTGCCCGCACGTTCGTCCTGCCCGAAGGCGGGGTCGTGGCTGGCGACCAGCATCGCGCAGCGGGCTGGAAGTTCACTCAGCAGTTCGCGTACTTGCTGGGCGTTGCGCTCATCGAGGTGCGCGGTAGGCTCATCGGCCAGCAGCACGGTGCAGTGGTCGTCGCTGTGAACCCGCAGCAACGCGCGCAGCACTTCCAGGCGGCGCAGCTCGCCGGGTGAATATTCACCGATCGGGCGCTCGAGCATGGACTCCATCGATAGCCGGGAGCTGAGCTCTCGGCGCAGTTCAGCCGATGCCGCGGGGGCGTCCTGGTCCAGTTGCCCGTTGCCGGTTGCTGCGTTGAATTGCGGATGCTGGCTAATCACTGCAAGCTGGCCGGCTATGAAGACCCGCCCGGTGGCCAAGGCCGGATCGAAGGTGTTGTCGCTGCTGTGCGCCTCGGCGATCAGCTTGAGCAGCGTGCTCTTGCCCGAACCGCTGGCAGTGGACAATACCAGGCGCTCCCCCGCGCGCAACTGAATATTCACGGCTTGGTGGATTGGATGCATGCCATCGTAGCTGATCCGCAGGTCCGCGACGTCCAGGACGCTATCTGCGTTCCTGGCCGTGCTGGCACGAAGCTGATGGACCGGGGTGGCAGCGGTGATGGCTGTGTACTTCTGGTAGGCAGCCAGCCCGTCATCGGCCGCATGGTAGGCAGAGCCCACTTCGCGCAGTGCCGAGAACAGCTCGGGTGCCAGAATGAGGATTATCAGCCCGGCGGCGAGATCCATATTCCCGCTGACCAGTCTCACGCCGATCATCACCGCGAGTACCGCCACCGAAAGGGTTGCGATCAGTTCCAGCCAGAAGCTGGACATGAATACGGTTTTCAGGTTGGCCATGGTGGCCGCCCGGTATTTGCTGCTGACGGCGGCGATGGCGCTGCCGTGCGCCCGTGCCCGGCCCAAGCCCAGCAGTGCGGGCAAGCCCTGGGCGAGTTCGTAGAGCTGGTGGGCAAGCCGATCCAAGGTGGCTTGGGATTCGTTGAGGGTGTCCTGGGTGTGCATGCCGATCAATGCCATGAACACCGGCACCAGCGGGATCGTCAGGAGCAGCACCACTGCGCTGATCCAGTCCAGCTGCAGAATGTAGAGGCCAAGCAGTAGCGGGACGGCCAGGGCGCCGATGAGCGCAGGAATGAATTTGGTGAAGTAGTCATCGAGCTTCTCAAGGCCATGGCTGGCCAAGGTGGCGGTGACCGGTATGGAATGCTGTTCCGCCGCGGGGACGATGGCCGGTTGCGCGGCTTGCCTGCGCACCAGGTTCAGCCGTAGCCGTTCCTTCGCGCCCAGGCCCATGCGGCGGGCGCCGGCGTTCAATCCCCATGCGCTGAGCGCTCGAAGCGCGGCGCCGGCCAGCGCCAGGATCAGCAGGTGCGATTCATTGGCCCCTCCATCGGCCATGGTGGCGATCCATTGGCCCAGCGCGTAGGCGACGAATACCAGCCCGACGACTTTGAGCGCGGAGAACAGCGCCAAAACCAGGAATTGTCGTGGCGTGATCAGTTCACGCGGCAGGAATCGCGGGGCTGGCATTACTACTTCTTTCCCTCGGAAATGCGGTTACTTGATGATGGAGACGACTCGATGAGTTTCTGGAATGTGCTCTTCGCGCAAGCGCTTGCGGAAGACCCAGTAGCTCCAGGCCTGGTACGCCAGGACCATTGGCACGCCGAAGGCGGCCACGACGCTCATGAGCTTCAGGGTGTAGGCAGTGCTGGACGCGTTAGCCACGGTCAGGTCGAAGGCCGGGTCGATGGTCGATGGCAGCACTACCGGGTAAGCGGCGGTGAAGATCGCTGCGACCCCGGCGAGCAAGGTGGCGCCCAGGGCGATGAAGGAGAGTCCCTCGCGCCCAGCGCGGCCGCTGGCTATCGAAATGGCCAGGCAGACCGCTGCCAGGCCCAACACCGCCCAGGCGATGGTGGAATCGTTGTCCAGCAGCACCAGCAGGACCCACGCAACTAAGGGCAGGATTGCTAGCGGCAGCCAGCGGCCTACGAGCTTTCCTGCTTCATGGCGGACTTTTCCGTCGGTTTTCAACCGCAGGAATGCCAACGCATGGATCCAGCAGAACGCCACCACTGCTGCGCCGCCGAGGACGGCATGCCAGTTCAGCCACGCGAAGGCCCCTCCGATTCGGTCGCCGTTCTCGTTCAAAGGCAGGCCCAAGGTGGTCAATGCCAGCATGGCACCGACACCGAAGGCGGCCACCAGCGATCCGATTCCCAAGGCCAGGTCCCAAGCTTTCCGGGTTGCTGCGGTGATCGCCTTGCCTCGGTACTCAATGGCAACGGCACGGAAAATCAACGCCAGCAGGACAAAGGTCAGCGGAATGTAGAGGGCCGAGAACAGCGAGGCGTACCAGTGCGGAAACGCTGCGAAGGTCGCACCGCCGGCGGTCAGCAGCCATACCTCATTGCCATCCCAGACCGGGCCGATGGTATTGAGCAAGAGCCGTTTGCGCTTCTCGGTGGAACGGCCGAGACCGATGAGCATGCCCACCCCGAGGTCAAAGCCTTCGAGGAAGAGATAGCCGCACCAGAGCAGCGCGATCACAATGAACCAAAGTGTTGGAAGCCAATCCATTGATGTTCTCCTTAGTCCGTGCCGCTAGTAGGCGAAGGCCAGTACGTCGTCGTCATCGTTGTCCGGGTCCGAGGGGCCGTCCGCTGGTGAATGATCTGACGGTTCAAGCTCCGGCATTGCCGATGCCACGCCGCCACGAATGTAGCGGCTGAGCAGCACCAGTTCCACGACCAGCAGCACACCGTAGATTGTCGTGAGCGCGATCAGCGAGAAGAGCAGTTCTCCTGCGCTCACTGTCGGAGAGACCGATGCTGCGGTGTACATGAACACCTGGTCCACGCCACCCATCTGCGGGTTGGGGACTACAGTGAATGGCTGCCGGCCCATTTCGGTGAAAATCCAGCCAGTGGCGTTTGCGCCGAAGGGTGCGGCAATGCCTAGCAGGGCAAGGCGCGAGAGCCATTTGTTTTCTGGGACGGTGCCCTTGCGAGTGATCCATAGCGCAACGCCAGCAGCCAATGCCGAGAGCCCGCCGAGGGTGATCATCAAGCGGAAGCCCCAGTAGGTCACTTCCATCACTGGCAAGTAGTTGATTTCCTGGCCTGCGTACTTGCCGAAGGATTCATCGTTCGGATAGTACTTGCCGTATTTTTCCTGGTATTCCGGAATCAGCGTGTTCACGCCCTTGATTTCGGTGGTGAAATCCCCATTGGCCAGATACGAGAGAATGCCCGGGATTTCGAAGACCGCTACGACGTTGTCGCAGTTGGTTGAACCCTTGGCGGTGATATCTCCCAAGGACAGCACCGAGAAGCCTGTTCCATCGTGGCAAGCTGCCTCCGCAGCAGCCATTTTCATCGGCTGCTGCTCGAACATGAGCTTTGCTTGTTCGTGCCCGCTCAGTGCCACACCGAGGAACGCGACCATTGCTACCGCGGCGCCGATGCGCAGGGACTTGATCCAGACTTGGTAGTCCACCTTGTCACGGCTTTTACCGCGGCTGGGATCTTCGCCCACGACAACATATCCGTTGGCATCCACCGAGTCGATGCCTTCTTTGCGTCGGCGGTAGAGATGGAACCATGAGATGCCCAGCAGGAAGCCGCCGGCAACGGCGAAGGCACCGAAAATAGTGTGCGGGAACGTCACTAGCGCCGTGTTGTTGGTGAACACCGCCCATGCGTCGGTCATCACGGCTCGGCCGTCAACTATTTTCGTTCCAACCGGGTGCTGCATCCATGAGTTCGCAACAAGGATGAAGTAGGCGGAAAAGATCGTTGCCAGGGATGCGCACCAGATGGTTGCCAGGTGCACGCGTTTGGGAAGCTTCTTCCAGCCGAAGATCCAGAGCCCCAGGAATGTAGATTCTACGAAAAAGGCCAGCAGTGCTTCCATGGCCAACGGCGCTCCGAATACGTCCCCTACATAGCGGCTGTATTCGCTCCAAGCCATGCCGAACTGGAACTCTTGGACAATGCCCGTGGCGATGCCCATGATGAAGTTGATCAGGAAAAGCTTGCCCCAGAATTTTGTCATTCGCAGCCAGTGCTCGTTGCCGGTGCGATGCCACATGGTTTGCAGCGTGGCCACGGTCAGGCCTAGTCCAATGGTCAGGGGCACCATCAGGAAGTGGTAGACCGTCGTAATGCCGAATTGCCAGCGGGCAATCTCTAGAGCATCCATGGATTCCTCAACTATCGTGGGATCGAAGTTCAATCACTTTTCTACGTTCCGTAGAAAAGTTCTCCAAGGCCACCATAGACGATTTCGACAGCGTGTAGAAATCGAGACGATAAGCAATTTCAGAAACTGGAAACTTCGCCAGTGCGCACGTGGGCGCAAATACTAAGCCTATTGACAGGGTTGTGTCTACGGTTCTTAAAAAACCCAAGTCAACAAGTTTCACCCGCGACATTCTCGCACCTCATTGCGAAACGGGTAAAGCATGTACTCACCCCTCTCTTTTACATGCCGTAGAAATATTGTGGAAAGATGGCTACAATTAAGAACCCAAGCAGTGTGCTTGCACTCCATGAGTCAAGCAACCGCGTCAAAACTAATGCAAGTGAGGTACGACCTAGTGGCCAGCCTTGGCGATCTGGAACGCTCCGTCATGGATCTTCTGTGGGATTCTGCAGAACCACTCACCGCGAATGACCTTCGTGATGATTTGGCGGCGCTTGGCACCGACGCGAAAGAACTCGCAGTCACTACGGTGCTGACTGTGCTAGCCCGTCTCGAAAAGAAGGGTTTGGTAGAGCGCGAGCGCACTACCCGCCCTCACCGGTACGCAGCTTCATCCTCCCGTGAGGATCACACCGTTGGACTGCTCAACGACGCCCTGGGCACCGCCCAGGACCGTGAAGCAGTCCTGGCACGATTCATCGGAGGCATCTCCCCCGACGAGGCAGCATCCCTGCGTGCTATCTTGGACTCAGTAAAGTCCGCATAATTTAGAAGAACTTCGGGGACTGAGTGCTTCTCACCTCATATTTCCTAGCGGCGTTGGCTATCGCATTGGCGTGGCCGACGCCGTTGGCTTTATCCAAGGCTAAATGGACCGCCCGCTCACCAGTGCAAGCGGTACTCCTTTGGCAAGCCATCGCATTAGGCGGTGGACTTTCCATGATCGGCTCGATGCTTGTTTGGGGCTTGGCCCCATTGGGCGATGACCTCATCTCCGCGCTTCATGGCGGCTGGCTCCTGATAATGGGAGATCCCAGTGTGCCCGACCCCGGCGAAGTGCACCTGTTCGCCTTGAGCGCAGCACTGCTCTTCGGATTTCACCTGGTATTAACCCTCATACGAGCGGCTTGGCGCATCTCTCGCCAACGAGCCAAGCACCGGCATCTGCTGCGCCTCTTGAGCAACCCGTCCCAGACGCGGCCAAATACCCTAGTGATTGATCACGACATGCCTGTTGCATATTGCGTGCCGGGGATTTCGCAATCGGTGACCGTGCTATCGCGCGGATTGCTCACCCAGCTCTCTGCCGAAGAGCAACAGGCGGTTATTGCCCATGAACGCTCCCATTTGGATCAACGGCATGATCTGCTGATCCTGGCATTCACGGCGTGGCACGAAGCGTTGCCTTGGCTACCGACTTCACGCCTTGCCCTCGACGCAGTGCGCCAACTGATAGAAATGCTCGCCGACGACAAAGCACTGGAAAAGGTCAATAGGCACACTTTGCTCAAAGCCATTGTCACTGTCGCCACCGCCGCAGCAATGGATGATTCGTCGTCAAAGAATCATTCGTCCAGTGCCGGCCTAGTTGGCATGCCAGATGGTGAAGTCTCCTCCCGCCGGCTGCAACGCTTGCTCTCCCCGCAGGATCCGCTGGGCCGCCCCCAGCGCGCACTAGTGCTCCTGAGCACCATCATGTTGCTGATCTGCCCGACAGTCCTGCTCATCGCACCGCGGTTGCTGGACTGGTAGCACTCTCTTGGCGCAAACAGCGAAGTCCCTGGACCCCGTTAGGGCCAGGGACTTCGCCGTTTGCATTGCTCTAGACGTCGATACGATCTCGTTCAAGATCGTCGGCGCCGTCGATAATGAACTTCTTGCGAGGCGCTACGTCGGAGCCCATCAGCAGATCAAAGACCTCCTCGGCTGCCTGCGCATGCTCGATGCCGACACGGCGCAGCATACGATGACGCAGGTCCATGGTGGTTTCAGCCAGCTGGTCCGCGTCCATTTCGCCTAGGCCCTTATAGCGCTGGATCGGCTCCTTGTAGCGTCGGCCTTCCTTCTCCAAGTTGGCCAGCAGCTTGGTCATTTCCGCCTCAGAGTAGGTGTAGATAACCTCATTCTGCTTCGACCCCGGATTGATCACCTCAATGCGGTGCAGCGGCGGAACCGCTGCATAGACGCGACCGTGCTCGATCATGGGACGCATGTAGCGATAGAACAACGTCAACAGCAATGTCCGAATGTGCGCACCGTCAACATCAGCATCAGTCATCAAGATGATCTTGCCGTATCGGGCTTGCTCAATGTCGAAGCTGCGCCCCGAACCGGCCCCAATCACCTGGATCATCGCTGCGCACTCCGCGTTCGAGAGCATGTCCGAAATCGAGGCTTTTTGCACGTTGAGGATCTTGCCTCGAATTGGCAGCAGCGCCTGGTACTCGCTGGAGCGCGCGAGACGGGCAGTGCCCAATGCGCTGTCGCCCTCGACGATGAACAGTTCAGACTTTCCAACTTCCTTGCTGCGGCAATCGAGCAGTTTGGTTGGCAGCGAAGAAGACTCCAAAGCGGTCTTGCGACGCTGGGTTTCCTTGTGCATACGTGCCGACACGCGAGATTTCATCTCGTTGACGACCTTCTCCAGCAGCGTGGACGCTTCAGCCTTCTCGTTGCGCTTATTGGATCCCAGTCGGTCGTTGAGTGCCTTCTCCAGCACCTTGGAAACAATCTGGCGCACCTGCGGTGTACCCAAAATTTCCTTGGTCTGCCCTTCGAACTGCGGCTCTGCCAGTCGGACGGTCAGCACGGCAGTCATGCCCGCCAGCACGTCGTCCTTCTCCAGCTTATCCTTCTGGCCGAACTTGAGCTTCCGCGCATTGGCCTCCACATTCTTGCGGAAGGACTTGAGCATGGCCTGTTCGAAGCCGGCAGTATGCGTACCGCCCTTGGGGGTCGCAATGATATTCACGAAGCTGCGCAGCGAGGTTTCGTAGCCGATTCCCCAACGCACCGCGACGTCAACTTCGCAGACACGCTGCACATCTTCAATATGGCTGCGACCACTGCCATCGATGACCGGAACCTTTTCATGGAACGATCCGCTGCCATGGAAACGCCAGATGTCCGTGACCGGCGAGTCGCTGCTCAGATAGTCGACGAACTCGCTGATGCCGCCATCATGCTGGAACACTTCCTCATGAGGCCCGTCCGCACCCGGGGTATCCGGTAATCCACGTTCATCGCGCAGGGTGATGCGCAACCCAGGAACCAAGAAGGAGGTCTGGCGCGCTCGATCCTGCAAATCCTTATAGGAGAACTTCGCATCCGGGGTGAAGATATGGTTATCCGCCCAGTAGCGAATGCGCGTTCCAGTCACGCCCCGCTTGGCTTTGCCGATAACGCCCGGAGCCGTCGCCGTCTCATGAGCCTTGAAAGAAGCGTCCGCTTTCTTGCGGCCCTTATCGGTAAATTTGCCTGGCTCTCCACGACGGAACTGCAGGCCGTAGGTCTTGCCGCCGCGGTCAACTTCGACGTCCAAACGGGCCGACAAGGCGTTGACGACCGAGGCGCCCACGCCGTGCAAACCGCCCGAAGCACTGTAGGAGCCGCCACCGAACTTGCCGCCGGCGTGCAGCTTGGTGAAGACAACTTCCAAACCGCTCAAGCCTGTCTTGGGTTCAACATCGACAGGAATGCCGCGGCCGTCATCCTGGACTTCAACGGAGCCGTCAGAGTGCAAGATGACGTCAATTGCCTGGCCGAAACCGCCCAGCGCTTCGTCAACTGAGTTATCGATGATCTCCCAGAGGCAATGCATCAAGCCACGGGAGTCGGTGGAGCCGATGTACATGCCTGGGCGCTTACGAACCGCTTCCAGGCCTTCCAAGACCGAAAGGTGCCGGGCGCTGTAATTGTCGGATGAAGCCACTGAGCTGTTGTCTCCTACTTGCATGAGAAAGTACGTCTTATTCCATATTCTAATCGTTAATGTGTTCGAATACCCGCTATTTTCCGGTGCTGCCCAGCACGCCGGTCTCCTATGACCTTATCCACATGCGCTACGCGGTGAGCGAAAGAACAGGCAAATCGGGATAAAGTCGGAGCCCAAGCTGGTTGTATAGAGTAACCATCAACTTTAGGAGGCTGGCAATGACTACTACGACCGCTAGTCGTGAACTGAACGCCCTCGACCGGTGCGACCGCTGCGGCGCACAGGCCTACGTGCGAGCCGTGCTGGCTTCGACAGGCGGTGAGTTGCTCTTCTGCGCTCACCATGCCCGCGATGTAGAACCGAAACTGCGTCCGCAGACTTCGGTCTGGCAGGATGAGTCCTCGCGACTCTATGAAAAGCCCAAGGTGGACGCCAACGACTAAACTCGTTGCCAGCCACTAATTCGAGAAGGTGACCCAATTCTGGGTCACCTTCTTCTTGCATTAACGGCAAATAAAAATGTGGCCAGCAGTTCAATGAATGAACTACTGGCCACATCCTCAGATTCTTAGTCTAGGTAATCGCGCAGTACCTGGGAACGCGATGGGTGACGAAGCTTGGACATCGTCTTGGACTCGATCTGGCGAATGCGTTCACGAGTCACACCGTAGACCTTGCCGATTTCATCCAAGGTCTTAGGCTGGCCATCGGTCAGGCCGAAGCGCATGGCCACCACGCCTGCTTCACGCTCTGAGAGCGTGTCGAGCACCGAGTGGAGCTGCTCCTGCAACAAGGTGAACGAAACTGCATCGGCTGGGACTACTGCTTCCGAGTCTTCAATGAGGTCACCGAATTCGGAGTCGCCGTCTTCACCCAATGGGGTGTGCAAGGAAATTGGTTCGCGACCATACTTCTGGACTTCGACAACCTTTTCAGGGGTCATGTCCAATTCCTTGGCCAGCTCTTCTGGGGTTGGTTCGCGGCCCAGGTCCTGGAGCATCTGGCGCTGGACACGTGCCAGCTTGTTGATGACTTCAACCATGTGCACTGGAATACGAATGGTACGTGCCTGGTCAGCCATGGCACGGGTAATTGCCTGGCGGATCCACCAGGTGGCGTAGGTCGAGAACTTGAAGCCCTTGGTGTAGTCGAATTTCTCCACTGCACGGATCAGGCCAAGGTTGCCTTCCTGGATCAGGTCCAGGAACAGCATGCCGCGGCCGGTGTAGCGCTTGGCCAGCGAAACTACGAGGCGAAGGTTGGCTTCCAGCAAGTGGTTCTTGGCGATCTTGCCGTCGTGGATGATCTGCTCATAGTCCCAGCGCAAGCGCTGGTCCATCGAGCCGTCGTCCTTTTCCAACTTGTCAGTTGCGAACAGGCCCGCTTCGATGCGCAGAGCCAAGTCAACTTCCTGCTCAGCGTTCAGCAGCGCGACCTTGCCGATCTGCTTCAGGTAATCCTTGACTGGGTCAGCGGTCGCTCCAGCGACCATGACCTGCTGCTGTGGAGCATCATCGTCACCGGTTGAAAGGGTGAAGCCCTTCGAATCATCGTCAGACTTCGAGTCCTTCGAATCGGTGCCTTGCTCAACATCGTCATCGGCGTCAGCCGACGCTCCGGTTGATTCGTCTTGCACTGCAGTTTCAGCAGCGACCTTTTTAGTCCGAGGCTTGGCCTTGGTAGCGCGCTTCTTCGCTGCAGGGGCGGCTGCCTCGACCTCGGCCGCTTCAACCTCGGCCTCAGTTGCTTTGCGATTAGCGTTCGTCTCAGAAGATGACACGAATAACCTTTCTAACGATGCGTTCCGGATGCACCTGCCGGTAACACCACTATGACCCTGTCAAGTCCGATGGCGTTTAATCATTGACTAAACACCGAGGGCTGGCACATTGATATCAACGCATCAAGCCCGCCTAATGTTCCCGAAATCCGGAGATTTCAAGACATAGGCAATTCGAACCTAACCGGGTCTGTTGTCCCATTATCCATGAATTGCCACCAGGACACCACTTGAGACACTCCGGCTGTTGCTGCTCAACTGAAACTAGCACGCCATGCCCGCAATTGGTCGGTCGCCCATTCTGGCATGATTCCATGGGACATCAGCTTTTGCAGCAGCCTGGCCAGCTCGTAATTCGGGTTTTCCTCGACCGCTCGCCCCAACAGGCACAACGCCATGGATCCCCTGCCTCGCGCCCACTCGATCCACGCAAGAATGCACAGCAGGGCCTGCCGCGCGTTGCCTTCAGCAACGCCGAGCAGGTCTCTGGCGACCAGCCACAACCGGTCAATCCTCTGCCAGTCCGGAGCATGCCAACCACGTCCCAGCAAATAGTTGGTCAACGGCGCGGCGGCAGCTTCGCGATCCCCGCGCATCACGCCGAACAGCACATCCAGTGATGCTTCAAGTCCTTGACCAGCCAGGTACGGAAGAAGGTCACGCACGATTTTCACTTCCAAGGAACCCAGTAGCAATGCGGCATGCTCATGCTCATCGTGAATCCAGGCCCGGGCTTCTGGCTCAGCTAGGTCCATGGTCTGCAGCCACGCTTCCAAGCAGTTGACGACGTTGTGCTGCTGATTCGAGATGATCTTCAGGATCTCAGCAGCCTGCGGCCATTGCGGGATTCCGCTACCGTCCCATGGAATATCCAACGGAGCCGACCCGGCGAAGACCAACGACAAATGCGTTTCGTTCGTTTCCACCGGGCGCACGGGCGTCGGCTCTGCGTAATCATCGGTCGCGTAGTTCCAGACCACACGATCCTGCCGGCACCAGCTGTGACGCAGCAAGACCTTTTTGCTTGTCAGCCCCTGCTCTAGCTGCGCGACCAGATCCGCGTAGGGAATACCGGAGCCGGCCGACGTTCCTTCGGGCGCATAGACCACCAGAACCACCCCTTGGATATGGGGCATTCGTTCTAGCAGGCTCAGCAGCTGCGCGGTCCACGTCCCAAGCTCTGCAGCCGTGTTTTCCTCGGGCAGATCAACTCGCAAGGTCGCTTCCAGATGGTCCTCGTCTATCAGCATCAGCACGGCCGAATTCTGAGGATAGAAACCTAGGGCATGGGGCACATACGCCAAGATGTCCTCGCAACTGGACAGCGAGAGAGGGTGGCGTTCCGGTGTAGTTGTCATGGCTCCACGGTGCAACGCTGCGCTTGGCGCATGAGGTCAGAGGCTGCGAGCTGTGGAGAACCTTTCGGATCGCCCCGGTGCGGGCTTACTGCTCGGCGAGGAAGCGGCGTGCCTTGCGGCGTTCAACGACCATGAACACCATACCGAGCAATGCCATGGCGAACTGGACTGACAGGGCCACGCGGAAGGCCTGAAGATTGTAGAGCTCGCCCACCGAGCCGTTGGCCTTATACAGCATGTCCATGATGAATCCGATGACGTAGATCGTGACAAAGGCACCTATGAACCCGCCGGTGTTCACCAGGCCGGTGGCCGTTCCCAGCACCTGCGGCGGGTTGAACGTTCGGGCGAAGTCGAAGCCGATTACGGAGGCCGGGCCACCGGCGGCAATGGCGATCATCAATAGCACCAGAATCCATAGCGGGGCCTGCCCTGGCCAGAATAGGACGACTGCCCACATCACCAGGATTGAGCCGACAATGCCCAGGGCAAAGTTGGAACGCTGGCTGGCATGGCGCGAGGTCAGGGCGCCGAGGATCGGTCCCACCACGATGGAAACGACAACGAACACCGCCATCAAGCCCGATGCCAGCGCACCGTCTATGCCTTGGCCTTCGACAAGGAAAGGATAGCCCCAGGTCATCATGAAGGTGTTGATCATGAATGCCGTGGAGAAGTGGGTCCAGAACCCCAAACGGGTTCCTGGCTGTTTCCAGGCCCGGGCGATCCGCGAGCCGGTCTCCTGCTCCCCCTGGCCGGACCCTTCCCAGGTCCTGCCATTGCGCACGAAAGCGATCGTGGTGATGAAGGTGGCAAAAGCGAAACCGGACATGACCGAGAACGCCGCGGACCAGCCGACGCCCAGCAAGATCATATGGAAAGGAAAGAGGCTGATGAGCTGGCCGAGCTGGCCGAAGGTACCGGTGAGCTGGGTCAGCACCGGGATTCGCGAGCCGGAGAACCATAGGGGCAACAGCTTGAGCACCGATACGAAGACCATCGCATCGCCCATGCCAACCATGACGCGCCCGGCCAACCCCATGGGGACGTTGACTGAAATCGCAAGGAACGCTTGACCTGCGGCCATCAGCAGGGCGCCGCAGGTAATCAGGATGCGCGGACCGAATTTATCCAGCAGCAGCCCTACGGGCACCTGCGCGCCGGCATAGACAACCAGCTGCACGACGGAGAAGGTCGCCAAAATCTGCGCGCTGGCATCAAATCGTTCGGTGGCTTGGATGCCAGCGACGCCGAAGCTGGTGCGCTGCGAAATTGCAGAAATGTAGGCAAGAATTGCGAAGCCGAAGACAACCCACGACTTTGGTGAATTCAGATGGGCCTGGCTCACTGGTCGTGATCACCTGGCAACGGTTCGATGTGACCGTTTTTCAACCAATCTTCAGTGCTCTCAATGGCCGCAAGGAAATGCTCGGCGCTGGCGCCCAATTCCTCGGCATCCGCCATCTGCTCGTCTTCATCCAGCAACAGCGAGCGCGGTTCATGCTCTTTGGCATGCGCATCGAACCGTTCTTCGAATCCGTCGACCATTTGGCGAACATCGCTATTGGTTTCAAGCTGTTCGGCTAGCTGCTGGTCGACCAGTCGACCTGCCTCACGCAGCTTGTCCGTTGGCAAAGCCAGCTTCAGTGCCGCTCCTACGTATTCCAGCGTCGCAACGGCAACGGCCGGGTACTCGGATTCGGCGAGGTAGTGCGGGGTGTGCAGGGAGTATCCCACGACATCACGGCCAGCTTCGCTCAGGCGAATTTCGAGCAGCGAGGCCAGACCTGCTGGCGATTCCACCGTAGGGCTCCACGTCGAGATGTTCTCGATCAGATCCTTGCGGTTTCCATGTGCGGTAACGCCTACCGGGCGGGTATGCGGCACCGGCATCGGCAACGATGCGGTCCCCACAACCAGCGATACGTTGAAGGCTTCAATGAAGGAATGCAGTTCCGCGATCACGCGTTCCCACTTCAAGTCGGGTTCTACACCGGTGAGGAACCAGAACTTGCGGTCCATCTCATCGGTCATCAGGTAGATCTCCATGCGTGGAGCCTGGTATCCAGCGAAGTGGTCACCCAGGAAAGAGACCCGCGGGCGCTGGGAGGTGTAGGCGATCAGCTCATCGGCGTCGAAAGTGGCGAAGAGCTCCGAGTCGAGGCGTCCGAAAAGCTCGTTGGAGACCTGCGAATGGTTATGCCCGGCATCGCTGATGCTCTTCAGCGAGACGAACATGCCAAGACCTTGAAGGCGCGAGTCATCCAAGTCGTCTGCGACCAGCGTCATCAACGATTCCTTGGACATTTTCTCCTCATTCAGGGTCGGCATCCGGCAAAGCGGGAGCGGCAACCATCGGCTGGGACTGCACTTCAAGTACAGATCAATGGTCCATCTTATCGCTACTTGGCTTTCGCTCGCTGTGAAGTAACGCACGATGACGCGGAACCTCGGATAACCTTGGGGTAGGAGACGCACAGCCCGCCGGCATGACCTGTTCCGGAAAACCACAGGGGCTGTCGCGACCTTAGACCCTACAAAGGCATAGAAGGAATGATTTTGTGATCAACTCCAGTGATCTCACTTTGAGCGCCATTGGCGCCGACATCAAGCGCAAGAGCGCTGACACCCTCATCCTGGGTGTACTCAAGAACGGCGAAAAGGTGTCCATCGCGGCATCCCCATTCACCGCCGAAACCACCACTTCCCTGGAGCAGTCGCTTTCAGCTTTGGGCGTTGCCGGGAAGGCCGACGAAATCACCGCGCTGCCAGGCGTAGACGGTGCCAAGACCAAGACCTTGCAGTTCATCGGCCTGGGCGTTGACGAGCTAGCTGATCTGACCGAGGAGAAGCTGCGCCGTGCCGCCGGTTCGGCTGCCCGCCAGCTGAGCAACGCCAAGAGCGCCATTTTCGCCCTGCCTGCTGACAGCGTGGAGCGCGTGGCCGCCATCGCAGAAGGCATCGCGCTGGGCAGCTACCGCTACGAGAACCACCGTTCGAAGAAGAGCGAGAAGCCGGTACTGGCCGAAGCCCAGATCGTCACCTCGGTAGCGACGTCCAAGGACCTGCCAGCAGTACTCAAGCGCGCTGCCATCCTGGGCCGCGCAGTACGCGGCACCCGCGATCTGATCAACGCCCCAGCCAACGTGCTGTACCCGGAGTCCTTCGCCGCAGCAGTGAAGGACCACTCCAAGTCCCTGCCGCTGAAGGTCACCATTTTCGACGAGAAGCGCCTTGCCAAGGACGGCTTCGGCGGCCTGATCGGTGTTGGCGGCGGTTCGGTTCGCCAGCCGCGCATGGTCAAGATCGAATACGCGCCGTCGAAGGCCGCCAAGCACATCGCCTTGATCGGCAAGGGCATTACCTTCGACACCGGTGGCACCTCGCTGAAGCCTGCTGCCGGCATGCACGCCATGAAGTCCGACATGTCCGGTGCCGCCGCGGTTTTCCAGACCGTTGCCGCAGTCGCCGAGCTTGGCCTGAATGTCAAGGTCACTGCCTGGCTGTGCCTGGCAGAAAACATGCCTGGCGGCGCCTCGACCCGTCCGGGCGATGTGCTGACCATGTTCGGCGGCAAGACCGTTGAAGTGCTCAATACCGACGCCGAAGGCCGCTTGGTCATGGCCGATGGCCTGGCAGCTGCCAGCTTGGAGAAGCCGGATGTCATGATCGACATCGCTACGCTGACCGGCGCCCAGATGCTGGCCCTGGGCCTGCGCACCGCAGGTGTCATGGGCGACAAGCAGGTCGCCAGCGACTTGGTTGCCGTCTCGGACAAGGTGGGCGAATTGGCTTGGGCCATGCCGCTTCCGGAGGAGCTGCGCCCGTCCATCGAGTCGCAGGTTGCCGATCTGGCGAACATCGGTGAGCGCATGGGCGGCATGATGACTGCCGCCGTGTTCCTCGAAGAGTTTGTCGGTGAAGTGGACGGCAAGAAGATCCCTTGGGCCCACATCGACTTCGCTGGTCCTGCGTTCAACGAAGGCAGCGCCTGGGGCTACACTCCGAAGAACGGCACCGGCTCCCAGGTACGCACCCTGGTTGCCTACGCAGAGCAGCTCGCTGCAGCAAACTAGCCGCAGCAACGCAGGACTAATGGCAGTTCCTGTGTCCTGGAACTCATCCCGGTATCGCCAGAACTATCTGCACGATGCCGGGATGAGTTTAAAAATAAGAGACATACCTGACTTTTAATGCCCCGAAGGTGACTGCAACCATTGGACGGTACTAAGGTAAGTTTTGAAACATCACCGTGGATTAATGGTGCGCGCCCGCATGTGTCACGCTCCAGGAAGTCCACACCCGATCCCCTGGTCGGCCTAAGCCGGCCTCACTAAGCGAATACGAGGGAGCGTTCACGTGGCCGATTCGGCAGCAACGCAAGAATTTGATGTCCTCATCCTCGGCGGCGGATCCGCTGGATACTCGGCAGCATTGCGCGCCATCCAGCTGGGCTACACCGTTGGATTGATCGAGAAGGAAAAGCTGGGCGGCACCTGCCTGCACACCGGCTGCATCCCAACCAAGGCTTACCTGCACGCAGCAGAGCTGGCCGAGAACGCTCGCGAGGGTGCCAAGTTCGGCATCAACTCCTCGCTGGAGTCGATCGACCTGGCTGGCGTGCGCAAGTACAAGGAAGACATTGTTGCTGGAAAGCACAAGGGTCTCCAGGGCTTGCTGAAGATGAAGAAGGTCAACGTTATCACCGGTAACGGCCGACTGGTCTCCCAGGATTCCATCGATGTTGATGGCACCGTCTACAAGGGCAAGTACATCATCCTGGCTACCGGCTCCACCTCCAAGACCATGGGTCTGGAAATCGGCGGCCGCGTACTGACCAGCACCGAAGCACTGAACATGGAAGACCTGCCAAAGAGCGCCATCGTGCTCGGCGGCGGCGTCATCGGTGTCGAGTTCGCTTCCGTATGGAAGTCTTTCGGCGTCGACGTCACCATCGTCGAGGGCCTGCCTTCGCTGGTTCCGAACGAGGACCCAGCCATCATCAAGAACCTGGAGCGCGCTTTCAAGAAGCGCGGCATCAAGTTCAACACCGGCGTCTTCTTCGAGAAGGTCGAGCAGGATGCTAATGGCGCCAAGGTCTCCCTGGCTGACGGCAAGGTCCTGGAAGCAGAGATCGTTCTGGTTGCAGTGGGTCGCGGTCCGGTCACCGAGGGCCTCGGCTTCGAAGAGCAGGGCATCACCATTGACCGCGGCTTCGTGATCACCGATGAGCGCCTGCACACCGGCGTTGGCAACATCTACGCAATCGGCGACATCGTTCCAGGCGTACAGCTTGCACACCGCGGTTACCAGCATGGCCGCTTCGTAGCCGAGGAAATCCACGGCATGAAGCCAACCATCGTCGAGGACATCAACATCCCGAAGGTGACCTTCTGCGAGCCAGAGATCGCTTCCGTGGGCTACTCCGAGCCGAAGGCCAAGGAGAAGTTCGGTGCCGACCAGATTGAAACCACCGAGTACAACTTGGCTGGCAATGGCAAGTCCTCGATCCTGGGCACCAGCGGCATCATCAAGATGGTTCGCGTCAAGAACGGCCCAATCGTTGGCGTTCACGGCATCGGCGGCCGCATTGGCGAGCAGATCGGTGAAGCCCAGCTGATCGTGAACTGGGAAGCTTACCCAGAGGACGTATCGCAGCTGATCCACGCACACCCAACCCAGAACGAGTCCCTGGGCGAAGCCGCAATGGCTTTGGCCGGCGCCCCGCTGCACGGTTAATCACGCTTTGGTCATACAGGCAGCGCGTTAGTTCAACGCGCTGCCTGTATGCACTAGGCTCGGAGGCAACGCCTCCCACCACTTTTCAAGCTTTATAAAACAAGGAGATACGGGACGATGTCTGAAACCGTAAACCTACCCGCACTGGGTGAAAGCGTTACCGAAGGTACGGTAACCCGCTGGCTGAAGCAGGTCGGCGACCGTGTAGAGGTAGACGAGCCGTTGGTGGAAGTTTCCACCGACAAGGTTGACACTGAAGTTCCTTCGCCGGTTGCCGGCATCATCGAGGAAATCTTCGTAGCCGAAGACGAGGACGCTGAAGTTGGCGCCCCACTGGTTCGCATTGGCGATGGCTCCGGCGCTGGCGAAGCTGCACCAGCAGCTCCGGCCGCTGAAGAAGCACCTGCCGAACCAGCCGCTGAAGAAGCACCTGCCGAACCAGCCGCTGAAGAAGCACCAGCAGCACCTGCAGCCGAAGAAGCTCCAGCAGCTGCACCAGCCGCCGGCGCTGCTTCAGGCACCGACGTGACCCTTCCAGCTCTGGGCGAGTCGGTTACCGAAGGTACCGTCACCCGCTGGCTGAAGGAAGTTGGCGAGGAAGTCTCCGTCGACGAGCCACTGCTTGAGGTTTCCACCGACAAGGTTGACACCGAAGTTCCTTCCCCCGTTGCAGGTACCCTGCTGGAAATTCGCGTTCCAGAAGATGAGACCGCTGAAGTTGGCGCTGTTCTGGCTGTTATCGGTGCAGCTGGCGCTGCTCCAGCTGCCGCCCCAGCCAAGGAAGAAGCACCAGCTGCTGCTCCGGCTCCTGCAAAGGAAGAGGCTCCGGCCGCTCCGGCTGCCGCTAAGGAAGAGGCACCTGCCGCTCCGGCCGCTCCCGCTCCTGCAAAGGAAGAGGCACCGGCTGCTGAGGCAACCAATGAGTCCGGCTACGTCACCCCACTGGTCCGCCGCTTGGCTAACCAGCACAGCATCGACATTGCTTCGGTGAAGGGTACCGGCGTTGGCGGTCGCATCCGCAAGCAGGATGTCTTGGACGCTGTTGCCGCCCAGGAAGCTGCTGCACCAGCTGCCGCCCCTGCTCCTGCCGCCGCGAAGCCAGCTGCTCCTGCAGTTGAGGTTTCCTCGCTGCGCGGCACCGAGGAGAAGGCTCCACGTATCCGCCAGGTCATCGCTCGCCGCATGCGCGAATCCCTGGACGTATCGACTCAGCTGACCCAGGTCCACGAGATCGATATGACCCGCATCGTGAAGCTGCGTGCTTCGGCAAAGGCCAACTTCAAGGCCACCAACGGCGTGAACCTCACTTACTTGCCATTCATCGCCAAGGCTGTTGCCGAGGGCCTGAAGGCACACCCTAAGTTGAACGCCGAGTACAACGAAGAGACCCAGAAGATCACCTACCACAATGCCGAGCACTTGGCATTCGCAGTCGACACCGACAAGGGCCTGCTGGTTCCTGTTGTATCGAACGCTGGCGATCTGAACCTGGCTGGCATGGCTTCGCGTATCGCTGATGTTGCTGCACGCACCCGCAGCAACAAGATCGGTCCGGATGAGCTCTCCGGTGGCACCTTCTCGATCACCAACATCGGTTCGGTTGGCGCACTGTTCGACACCCCGATCATCAACCAGCCACAGGTAGCCATCCTGGGCACCGGTGCGATCGTGAAGCGTCCAATGGTCGTTACCGACGCAGAGGGCAACGATTCGATTGCCATCCGCCACATGATGTACCTGTGCCTGACCTACGATCACCGTCTGGTAGACGGTGCCGATGCAGGCCGCTTCCTGCAGACCGTCAAGGCTCGCCTTGAAGGCGGCGCTTTCGAAGGCGAACTGGGACTGTAAAGATCCAGCTTTCGCTTTCGCAGCCTAGGTAGATAATCGCCCCTGTCGTTGATTCGACAGGGGCGATTCTGCGTTTTCTACGATCAGTCGAAAATAGATTAGGCTAGTATCATGACTATTCTTCTTTCAATCCTGATTTTCGTGCATATCTTGGGTGCAGCAGCTATCTTCGGCGGCTGGCTTGCTAATTTCAAGACTCCAACCGTCTCCGTATGGCAGTGGTATGGCGCTATCGTTCAGGTCGTTACGGGTCTGGCCATGGTCGGTATTCTCGAGGCTGGCGACGGTTCGCCAAACCACATGAAGATTGGAATCAAGTCGCTGATTGCAATCATTATCTTGGTGGCAGCGTTCCTTGGCCGGAAGAAGATGAAGAACGGCGAGGAAGTTCCTACGGGGATCGCTCACGCCGTGGGTGGCATGGCCTTGATCAACATCGCCATCGCGGTACTCTGGAACTAATCAGCATTAGCATTGACGGCGGGAGCCGCAACCATCAGCTTGGAGCAAGCTGTGGTTGCACCTCCCGCCATTTCGCTTTTAACGGCGCAATACCTTGCCAATTTTCCAGCGCTCGTCTTCCAGCACTAGTTCCACTTCGATGCGTTGCGGCTGCGCGGCCTGGACGGCGTGAACCGTGGCTCCGCGGGCATCCACGTAGCGGTATTCCTCTTGGGTAGAAGTGGCAGCAAGAATGACAGAGTCCCCCTGCCCACGCGCCGATACCGTGACGTCCGTGAGTCTCGTGCGCAATCCCGCAAATTCCAAACCCAATTTCCGAAGCTGATCGATTGTTTCGAGATCTCGTTGCAGCTGCTCCGCTCCTGAAGTGTAGAGCCCCTTGAGCTTCTCCCCCGCCAGCTGCCCCATCGCTTCATCGCGCTCTCTTGAAAGCGCGAGGAATGCAGAGATCACGGTGTCCCGATTCAAGGCACAAGCTGGAACGTGCGCCCCGTCTTCAATTCTGCAGCTTTGCTCTGCTGACGGTACTGCCGTAGCCGCAGTAGTTTCGGTGGCCACAGCCGCACGGAAATGATTGACGCCCACGAGGCTCCCGATAATAACCAACGAGCCCAGTGCTGCGGCACCGGCCAATTTCACGGCCCCGGGGGTCCGGCGCAATCGATGGCTATGCCAGGAGTCATCGCGGCTGGGGCTTCGCTGCCTGCTTGCGGTATCGGCCTGGCGCTTGAAGCGCTTGTGCGCAGCATTCTGTTCCGCGGATGGATGGATGGTCTCCATCAGATGAGTAGCTTCTGGAGCTACATGCCCTTCCCAGCTGATGGGCTCTGCCGGACAGCTTGCGAACAACGTTCGAGCAAACTGATCTGCGGTCGGTCGTGCTTGCGGATCTGGATTCAGCGAATCGATCAACAGTTCATGAATGATCGAAGGGATTCCGGGGAACATCACGCTTGCCGGTGGACGCATCAGTTCCTCTTCGGGAATCCGTCCGGATAGGAGAAACCACAAGCAGGCGCCCAGCGAAAACAAGTCCTGCTCTCCAACTTGGCTTTCCCGTACCCCGGCCTGCATTTCAGGGGCCATGAATCCTGGCGTACCGGAGCCGGTGAGCGCCTGCCGTGCTGAAGCTGATTCCTGGAAGTCAATGATCTTCGGCATTCCCTTGGCAGTGAGCAATATATTGGCCGGCGATAAGTCTCCATGGCGTTGGCCCTGCGCATGCATCACCGAAAGCGTCTGGGCGATGGGTGCCAGCGCGGTCACGCACTCCCCCAGGCCAAAGGCGCTTCGACTTGCCACAAGATCAGCCACGCTGCCACCGGGGCAATATTCCATAACCAGCCCCTCGCCCAATTGTGTCGACAGGGTTCCGTAGAAATCAACGACATATTTCCTTGACTGCGTTACCTGCTCTTGGCGAAGCGAAGTGATGTTTTCCATAGTCAGGCTAAGTTTTAGCGTGAGGTACAAATGGTCGCTTTCCCTCCGGATCAGCCAAACTTTACACGGTGACTTGGAACTTAGCGGCCTTACCGTGACATGCCCGGGGCTTGTCGGCCACGCTAGAACATTCGTAGAATCATCCATGACTCCGTTGTAACCCAGAATCGTAAATTGCAAGCTGGATATCCACAGATGGGTTCGACGGCTCTGAATTAGCGACCGATCGTTCAAGAGCGTAGGCTAGCCGTCATGGCGATCGAATTCGAACGAGTCGGACTAGGCTCAAAATTTGTGCCCTACATGGAAGCTTGGGATTACCAAATCCAACTGCATGATGCGGTAGCCGCGGACACGCAAACCCCAAAAGTCCTGTTCCTGGAGCACGAAGCGGTTTACACCGCAGGCAAGCGAACTGAACCTGAAGATCTCCCGATGGACGGGACCCCCGTGGTGGATGTGGACCGCGGTGGAAAGTTGACCTGGCATGGCCCGGGACAGCTCATTGGCTACCCCATCGTCAAGCTACGCAAGATCAGCGCAATCCGACTTTACGTGGAGACCTTGGAAGAAGCCCTGATTAACGTGGTCAGCGAGCTAGGCATTCCGACGGCCCAGATCAAGGGCCGCTCCGGGGTCTGGGTACCGGGCAAAGATGGCGCTCAGGACCGCAAAATCGCAGCCATTGGAATCCGCATCAACCACGGTGTCACCATGCACGGTTTCGCATTGAACTGCTCGAACGCGCTTTCCGCCTACGAACAGATCATCCCCTGCGGCATCTCCGATGCAGGTGTCACCACCATTTCCGAAGAACTCGGCCGTACCGTCACCCCCGAAGACGTCGTTGACCGCGTACAAACCGAAATAGAGCGTCTGCTCACCCCTCAAGTCGTCTAGACAGTCACGCCCTCACCAAAGAAAGAGCTGTTTAATGAGCGTCGAACCAGAAGGCCGCCGTATGCTGCGCGTAGAAAAGCGCAACGCTGCCGTACCTGTGGAGCGTAAGCCAGAATGGATCAAGGCCAAGTTGAGCATTGGCCCTGAATACGTTGGCCTGAAAAATCTCGTACAGAGCGAAGGCTTGCATACGGTCTGCGAAGAAGCAGGCTGCCCGAACATCTTCGAGTGCTGGGAAGACCGCGAGGCTTCCTTCCTGATCGGCGGTTCAGAGTGCACCCGCCGTTGCGACTTCTGCCAGATCGCCACCGGCAAGCCCTTGGCAATTGACCGCTCAGAGCCATTCAAGGTCGCCATGAGCGTGAAGAAGATGGATCTGCGCTACGCCACCGTAACTGGCGTCGCCCGTGATGACCTCGAAGACGAGGGCACCTGGCTGTATGCCGAGACTGTGCGGCAGATCCACAAGATGAATCCAAGCACCGGCGTAGAGCTGCTGATCCCCGATTTCAGCGGCAAGCCGGAGAACCTGGATACCATCTGCGATTCGGAGCCAGAAGTCTACGCCCACAACGTAGAGACTGTGCCTCGCCTGTTCAAGCGCATCCGCCCGGCTTTCCGTTACGAGCGTTCCATGGATGTGATCACCCATGGCCGCAAGCGTGGCTTGATCACCAAGTCCAACCTGATTCTGGGTATGGGCGAAACTCAAGAAGAAATTTCCGAGGCCATGCGTGATCTCCATGAGGCAGGCTGCGATCTGCTGACTTTGACCCAGTACCTGCGCCCAACCGACCTGCATCTGCCAGTCGACCGCTGGGTCACCCCGCAGGAGTTCCTGGAGCTTCAGCAAGAAGCCGAAGAACTCGGCTTTGCCGGAGTCATGGCTGGGCCGCTGGTCCGTTCTTCCTACCGCGCTGGCCGCCTGTGGGCCGGCGCCATGCGCAAGAAGGGCCGCGAAATCCCTGAGGCATTGGCACATATCGAGTCCTCGGGCAACACGCGCCAGGAAGCAGCTTCGCTGATCAAGTAGCTCGGTCCAGTGGACCCCACGGCTAAGGCCCCGGAACTCCTGATGGAATCCATCGAGGGTTCCGGGGCTTTCCCACTGCCCGTCCATGGGCAATTCAGCTGAAAATGCCGTGTTCGATCCGGCTCGGCTTAGAACTATCAACTTCATCGCGTAGAATTAAGGCACTATGGCCAAAAACTCCGACAACGACGCAGCCGCGCCTAAGCGTGGCTTGTTTTCGCGTAAACCAAAAGCTGAGAAGAAGAACAAAGAACCGGGCCGCCTGAAGCAAATTGGCCAGGTCTTCCAGATGACTCGCCGCAATGACCCGATGGTCGTGTGGTGGATGGCATTGGCAGCCTTGGCCGTCATTGCTGTCTGCTTGGTCATCGGCTTCTTGATCAAAAACTGGATCACGATGTTGATCATCGCAATCCCGCTGGCGCTCCTTGCTGCAATGTTCGTGATGTCCCGCCGCGCAGAGAAAGCTGCGTTCTCGCAGCTTGAGGGCCGCCCCGGCGCTGCCGGCGCCGCCATGAGCGTGCTGCGTCGCGGCTGGATCCTGAAGCAGGAACCAGTTGCCTACAACCGCCACCAGGATCTGGTGTTCCTCGGTATCGGTCGCCCGGGCATCGTCCTGGTCACTGAGGGACCAAAGAGCCGGGTTCGTGAGCTTGCCTCTTCCGAGCGCAAGCGCATCGCCCGCGTTCTGCCGAACGTTCCCGTGCACATCATCAACGCTGGTTCCGAAGAAGGCCAGACTCCGTTGGCTGAAGTCGGCAAGGCAATGAAGAAGCTTCCAAAGTCGATTACGAAGCTGGAAGTCAGCGCAATCGACAAGCGCTTGAGCACGTTGACCGCGAATCGTCTGCCTATCCCCAAGGGCGTAGACCCGAACCGCGTCCGTCCAAACCGCCGCGCTACGCGCGGACGCTAAAGACAACTACTAAAGAAGCCGCAACTGGAATTTCGAGTTGCGGCTTCTTTCTTGCTGTCCGGATCTATTGCTAGGAGATATTCACCAGGATGGTCTTGGGCAAACGATCATGCAGTCCACGCTGGTCCTTGTCGGTGACGAAGGCCGGAATAGCCAGGCAAAGCAGCAAGGAACGAATCAGGCCTTGCAACGGCTTGATTGCGGTTCCATCCAGCGACTGCACCTGCATTCCAAAGGTACGGTGCCCGATCGTGTGCCCGGTGAATCCGACACCGATGATCTGCCCGGCGCAGAACAGGCTCAATGTTGCCAGATCGTGGCTGTCAAACAGCCACCAGCTCAGCAGCATCGAGAGCCCCCAGTCCAAGAGCAGTGCACCGACCCGTCGCGGGAATCTGGCAATGGAGCCGGGGCCCTTCTCGGGGCGCCCCATATCCTGCCCGGGCCATTGTTGCGTATTATGCTGCGGCGGCCCTTCAAGCCACGAGCTGAAGTCTTTTCTTTCCACCAATACAGTCTATCCAGCGATTCTGTGCGCCAGTTAGAACGCGATAACCAGGTAGCAAGTATCCAAGTCAGATTGTTACAGCAGGCAATCAGCGCAGATCAGCGCGATACGACACGCCCGGATTCTCCGCTTGTAACAGGTTGGAAACAATAGAGACACCATTCAGAAATGGATTATAGGTAAGCTTGATACGTAAGCAAGAGGACCAGCCGGATCATTCCGGCTACCGGTTCCGTTTACCAAACCTTATATCTCACCAGGGAGTCACCTGCACATGTTTACCAGTCCAGAAGAAGTCTTGGCATATATTGCCGAAGAGGACATCAAGTTCGTCGATATCCGTTTCACCGACCTACCAGGTGTACAGCAGCACTTCAACGTGCCTGCCAAGTCCGTGGATGCCGACTTCTTCGTCAACGGCCAGCTCTTCGATGGTTCTTCCATCCGCGGCTTCGCCGGCATCTCTGATTCCGACATGCAGCTGATCCCGGACGTCACCACCGGCTTCATCGATCCCTTCCGCCTGGAAAAGACCCTGGCCTTCAACTTCTCGATCATCAACCCACGCACCGGTGAGCCTTACCACCGCGACCCACGTGGCGTTGCCGAACGCGCCGAGGCATACCTGGAATCGACCGGTATCGCTGACACCGCGTTCTTCGCCCCAGAAGCAGAATTCTTCATCTTCGAAGACGTTCGCTACGAATCCAAGCCACAGGGCGCGTTCTACTCGATCGATTCCGACGAGGCACCTTGGAACACCGGCCGCAAGGAAGAAGGCGGCAACCAGGGTTACAAGACCCCGTACAAGGGTGGCTACTTCCCAGTTGCACCGACTGACAAGCAGGCTGACCTGCGCGACGCGATCTGCGTCGAGCTGGACAAGGCTGGCCTTGAGGTTGAGCGCAGCCACCACGAGGTGGGCGCTGCCGGCCAGGCAGAAATCAACTACAAGTTCAACACCATGGTTCACTCCGCTGATGAACTGATGCTCTTCAAGTACATCGTGAAGAACGTCGCTGACGCGTGGGGCAAGTCCGCAACCTTCATGCCAAAGCCAGTCTTCGGCGACAACGGCTCGGGCATGCACGTGCACCAGTCGCTGTGGGCCAACGGCGAACCGCTGTTCTACGACGAAAAGGGCTACGCTGGCCTGTCCGATACCGCACGCTGGTACATCGGCGGCCTGCTGAAGCACGCAGACGCCGTGCTCGCGTTCACCAACCCAACCGTGAACTCCTACCGCCGCCTGGTCAAGGGCTACGAAGCTCCAGTGAACATGGTTTACTCGCAGGGCAACCGCTCTGCCGGTATCCGTATCCCGATCACCGGTTCGAACCCTAAGGCGAAGCGCATCGAGTTCCGCGCTCCGGATGCTTCCTCGAACCCATACCTGGCGTTCGCAGCCCAGCTGATGGCTGGCCTGGACGGCATCAAGAACCGCATTGAACCTGCAGAGCCAATCGACAAGGACCTCTACGAGCTTCCTGCCGAAGAGGCCAAGGAAATCCAGCGCGCACCTGAAAGCCTCGAAGAGGCGCTCAAGGCCCTGGAAGCTGATCACGAGTTCCTGCTCGAAGGCGGCGTCTTCACCGAGGACCTGATCCAGACTTGGGTTGAGTACAAGCGTGAAAACGAAATCAAGCCATTGAGCCTGCGCCCGAACCCATACGAGTTCGAGCTCTACTACGGTTGCTAATCAGCTGACGGGGCATCGCCCCTTGTAGTTTGCAGAGGAGTCCGCACAAAGCGCAAGAACTATGTTCTAGCACTTGTGCGGACTCCTCTGTTTAAGCATCAGTGCGGGCCCGCACATGGGCGGCCATCGCGCTCAGGGCAAGTGCCGCCCCGATAACAAGTACTAGTATTCCTGCTTGTCGCTCTTTGCTTCCCAAAGCTCAAATGCCCTGAGCGCACCGGAATCTTCAACCTTGGTAAACGGAATTTTCCGCTCGCTCATGGGAAGCTCAAGCTCGTTGTAAATGAAATCATCATCGAAGCCGATCTTCGCGGCTTCCTCGCGCGTATTCGCATAGTAGACATGCTTGAAGCGGGACCAATAGATGGCACCCAGGCACATGGGACATGGCTCGCAGCTGGTGTAGAGCTCGCATTGCGACAGATCGAAGGTTCCCAGTGCTTGTCCCGCTGCGCGGATGGCATTGATTTCGGCGTGCGCCGTTGGATCCTGGCTACCCACCACCGAGTTGTAGCCAGCGGAAACGACTTTTCCGTCAAGGACTACCACCGCGCCAAATGGTCCGCTGTCATTGGATTCCAGGGCCAGCAAGGACTGATCAATGGCAGCCTGCAGCATCTTTGGGTCCAGCATTTTCGAAGCTCCCCTGCACTCATTATTCGCGTAGAGATTACAATCCCCACCCTAGTCCCCCGCGTCCTGTTCCGGCGGGAAGCGCAGGAAATTGCCGGTTGCGGACTAAGGTTTCAGCGCACGAAGGTAACGCTGACGTGTCACCCACTGCGCCAGGAGCAGCACCTTGAAGACTCGACGCCAAGCAGGCACATCAGAAGGTTCCGTGACCGACCTGATCAGCAGGAAAACTTGCTCGTCCGCGCGTTCAAGAATGAAAGCTTCCACACCCTGAACCGGATGCCCCGGCAGCGTCCGGTAGGAAAACCCTACCCAATCACTTTCCGCAATGACGTCAACGACCTCCACAGGTTCATGGATGCGCAACGGTCCGACACCGATGGTGATCAAGGGTTGCTGGCCCACGGCGACCGGCAACTGCGGCTGGAGCCTGAACCCGCTGCGTGTCTTGACTTCCCAACGGAGCAAAGCAACGCACGCATCGTTCCACAGGGCTGCTCCCCCGCCCAGCAGCACGCGGCGTTGCCATGGCCTGGATGAAGCAGCCAGCGGGCTCCAGGAACGTTCCAGCAGCGTTTCAACGGCCACCGCGGTTCCTAGTCCTCAAAGCCGTAGAACAGCAGTTCAAAGATGCCACGCGCGTGCCGGGTTGCACGCAAGTAGTCTTCTTCGAGTTCCACGCCAAAGTGCGGCTCATAGCCGCACCACCGAGCCACGGCTTCCATATCGCGCGCCGAACTCGGCAAGACATCGCTGGAACGTCCGGACGTGATGATTTCAGCACTGCGAATCTGCGTAGCCAGCCGCCAAGCAATCGCCAGCATTTCGCTATCGTCTTGGGCAATGAGCTCCAATTTCGCCAGCTCTTCCAACGCCTGGAGCGTCGAGGTGGTGCGAAGGGATTCGTGCTTCCAGGCGTATTGCAACTGGTAGAACTGCACCAGCCATTCAATGTCCGAGAGCGAGCCTCGTCCCAGTTTCAGGTGGCGGTTGGGGTCGGCACCTCGCGGGAGCCGTTCGGATTCAACGCGGGCCTTGATCTTGCGGATATCCCGGATCTCCGACTCGTCCAGTCCCTTGCCGTAGCGCACCGGCCTAATCAATTCCATGAAATCTTCAGCCAACTGGTCATCGCCGGCAAACGGGCGTGCACGCTGCAACGCCTGGCGTTCCCAGATTTCCACCCATCGCTGGTAATAGGTGGCGTAGGCGTCGAGAGAACGGACCAGCATTCCCTGGCGGCCCTCGGGGCGCAGATCCGAATCCACTTTCAATTTCACTTCAGCTGGAATGGCCGGTTTCAACGGTTTGGCGGTCCACGACACCAGGTCGGTAACTACCCGAAGCGCTTGTTCTTGAGCAGCTTGGGCCGTGGCGCCAGGAACCGGGCGCTGCACGAACAGGACGTCCGCATCAGAGCCGTAACCGATTTCCCGACCGCCTTGGCGGCCCATGGCAATGACCGAGACGACAGCATGTTCCCCGTGCTTGGCCTGGTCAGCAGCCAAGAGGACCTTCAGCACCCCGTCAACCATGGCGGCGTCGATGTTCGAGAGTGCTACGCCAACTTCGTCAACGGTCAGCAGGCCAGCGCCGTCGGCAAGCGCGACACGCAAGAATTCGCGGCGGCGCACCATGCGGATCATGCGGATGGCAGCTTCTGGCTGCTTCGTGCGATGGATGATCGAGGTGTTCTGCTGCAGCAGGTTCTCGAATGTCTGCGGCGTCAAGGACGCGTCGGAGCCCAGCCAAGCGGCCGCCGCCGGCTCATTGGCCAGCAGGTCGGTCAAGAAGCGCGTATTGGAGAGCAAGTGGCTCAGCCGTTCGGCGGCAGCGTTGGTATCGCGCAGCATGCCGAGGAACCAATGGGACTTGCCCAGCGCTTCGCTGAGCCGGCGGAAGCCCAGCAATCCAGCATCCGGGTCCACCCCGCGGGCAAACCAGTCCAGGAGTACCGGCAGCAATTGCCGTTGCAATGACGCACTGCGCGAGACCCCACCGGTCAGGGCTTCAATGTGCCGCATCGCCGCCTTCGGGTCGAGATAGCCCAGGGCGCGCAGGCGGGCTTGCGCCGATTCGGCGGTGAGCTTGACATCATCGGCCGAGAGGTTGGAACTACTGACCAGGAGCGGACGGTAGAAAATACGCTCGTGCAGCGAACGCACCATGCGCTTGGTTTCATTCCAGCGGCGCATCAGCTTCTCCGGGCTGCTGAGCTGCAGGTCTCCGGCACCACGGATCGATCGTGCAAGCACGCGCTGGGCGCTTTCTGCCCGGGGCATCAAGTGGGTACGGCGCAATTGGCTGAGCTGTATCCGGTGCTCCAGCAAGCGCAGGAAACGGTATGAGTCATCGAAATTCGTCGCATCATCACGGCCGATGTAGCCGATATCGCTCATCGCTTGGATGGCCAGGGTGGTGGTTGGCACCTGGATGGCGGGGTCGACTCGACCATGGACGAGTTGGAGCAGCTGGACGGTGAATTCGACATCGCGCAGCCCACCGGGGCCCAGCTTGATTTGCCACGCAACATCTTGCTTGTCGATGTTGTCGCTGACGCGTCGGCGCATGGCCTGGACGGATTCAACGAAGCCCTCACGCTCGGAACTGGACCAAACCATTGGCGAAACCATCCGCTCATAAGAGCGTCCCAGTTCCTTGTCGCCGGCAATCGCGCGGGCCTTGAGCAGGGCTTGGAATTCCCATGAATGAGCCCACCGGCGGTAATACGCTTCATGGGATGAGAGCGTACGGGTCAAGGCCCCGTCCTTGCCCTCGGGGCGAAGATTCGCATCCACTTCCCAGAGCATCGGCTCAGGGCCAGGGACCATCAGGGCACGTGCCGTGTTCCCGCAGATCACCGTCGCGATCGCGGCGGCCAGGTCGTCATCGATTCCCGGCGTGGAATCGTGGACGTAAATGACATCGACGTCCGAAATATAGTTCAGTTCACGTGCACCGCACTTGCCCATGCCAATGATGGTGATCTTAACCCGATCAACGTCGCCAGCATCATATTGTTCGGCGGCTTCGGCCCGGGCAATGGCCAATGCCCCCTCCAACGCGGCACCAGCCATGTCGGCCAGTTCGGCGGCGACCAGGGGCAGAATGCGCTGCGGCTGGGTGGAACCCAAGTCCCGGTGGGCCAGCGAGAGCAAGGCCTTGCGGTAGGCGGTGCGCAAGCGCTGACGCGCTTCAGCACCGGTATGGGAAGAGACCCAGTGCCCGCCGTCTGATTGCTTGGCCTCGATCGATGCCAGCAAGTCCTCGACCAGCTGTTCCGCGGGCACGGGGACGAATTCACCGGGTGGGGCGTGGCGGACGATCTCCAGCGCCTCGGGACAACGCATAAGGAACTCCCCGAGCGCAGAAGAGCTGCCCAGAAGCCTGACGAGCCCTTGGCAGCTATCGGGCTCCAGGAAGATATCGATGACTTCCGGGTGCCGATCTACCAACCGCAGGGCCAGCAGCAGTGCCTGGTCCGGATCTGGCGCATGCGCCATCTTGCTCACGATCAGGCTGGGATCAATCCGGGACAGTTCCTCGGCCTGAAGGAATTTCTTGGCCCTTTCGATGTCGCTGAAGCCAGCGTTGAGCAATGCTCGCGAGGGTACTTCCGGCATGGTGTCTCGTGTTCTCCCGCATTTCGCCGCGCAGCTTCACGCGGCGAAGTCTCTAGAGGATTCCCAAATACTTGTTCAGTTCGTAGGGGGTAATGACCTGGCGGTACTCTTCCCATTCGGTGCGCTTGTTCGACAGGAACGAGTTGAATACCTGCTCGCCGAGGATCTCGGCCATCAGTTCCGACTCTTCCATGGCGCGCAATGCGTCGTGCAGGCTGCCAGGCAGCGGAACGTGGCCCGAGGCGCGGCGTTCTGCCGTGGACAGGCTCCAGACATCATCCTCGGTTGGCTCTTCCAGCTCGTAGCCTTCGCGGATGCCCTTCAGCCCAGCGCCCAGCAATACTGCGTAGGCCAGGTACGGATTGGCTGCCGAGTCGATACCGCGGTATTCCACGCGGGCGGACTGTCCCTTGCCTGGCTTGTACAGCGGCACGCGGACCAGTGCCGAGCGGTTGTTGTGCCCCCACGAACGGTGGCTCGGCGCCTCCCCTCCACCCCACAACCGCTTGTACGAGTTCACGTACTGGTTGGTGATGGCGGTCATTTCCGGCGCATGGTGCAAGATGCCGGCGATGAAGGACCGGGCCACATCGGAGAGCTGGTATTCGCGGCCAGCTTCGAAGAACGCGTTAGCGTCACCTTCGAACAAGGAGAAGTGGGTATGCATGCCGCTGCCCGGATGGTCGGCAAATGGCTTGGGCATGAAGGTTGCGTGGATGCCCTTTTGCATCGCCATCTCCTTGATGACGGTACGGAAGGTCATGATGTTGTCGGCGGTCTGCAAGGCATCTGCGTAGCGCAGATCGATTTCGTTCTGGCCTGGACCTGTTTCGTGGTGGGAGAACTCCACCGAAATGCCCAGCGCTTCCAGCGTGGTCACGGAAGCACGGCGGAAGTCCTGCCCAACGCCATCTGGCACGTGGTCGAAGTAGCCACCGTTGTCGATCGGCTGGGGACGGCCATTGGCATCCAGCTGATCGTTCTCCAGCAAATAGAATTCGATCTCCGGGTGGGTGTAGCAAGTGAAACCCATATTCGATGCTTCGGCCAGCTGGCGCTTGAGCACCTGGCGCGGATCTGCATTGGACGGCTGGCCCTCAGGGGTCAGGATGTCGCAGAACATGCGGGAGGTCGGTTCGACTTCGCCGCGCCACGGCAGGATCTGGAAGGTGGCAGGATCGGGCTGAAGCAACATGTCAGACTCGGAGATCCGGGACAGTCCATCAATGGAGGAACCATCGAATCCCAGACCTTCTTCGAAAGCATCTTCAACTTCAGCAGGAGCCAACGCCACCGACTTGAGCGAACCAACGACGTCAGTAAACCACATTCGCACAAATCGAACGTCGCGTTCTTCAATGGTGCGCAGTACAAATTCCTGCTGACGATCCATTTTCCACCACCTTTGGGATTCTGATATCCGGCGCTGATCACAACCGGTAAGAAAATTGACCTGTGGCAACACTATATCGGTTCAGAACCGTCCCAACGATCAGCATCGCCCTGTCCAAGTGCGATAAAGTCGATTCATGCCACAACCATACCTAGGGAACCCTGAAAAAGGCCCGTCCCGTATCCGACTTCATCATTTGCAGCAGGCCAAGGACAATGGCGAAAAATTCGCGATGTTAACTGCTTATGACGTAATGATGGCAGAGATTTTCGATTCGGCCGGGATCGAGATGCTGCTGGTTGGCGACTCCGCTGCCAATACCGTACTCGGCTACGAGTCCACGCTGCCGATTACCCTCGACGAAATGATCATGTTCACCAAAGCTGTCGCCAACGGGGCCAAACGCGCCATGGTCGTTGCCGACCTCCCGTTTGGCAGCTACGAGCAGTCCCCTGCCCAGGCCGTTGCCACTGCGGTGCGCCTGATGAAGGAGGGCCATGCCCACGCGGTCAAGATGGAGGGCACCGCGCAATACGCCGAGCATGTCCGCGCCATGGTCCTTGCCGGAGTTCCCGTTATCGGGCACATCGGATTCACTCCGCAGTCCGAGCATGCATTGGGCGGGTACCGTGTGCAGGGCCGTGGCGACGCAGTAGAGCAGATGAAGCACGACGCTGTGCAATTGCAGGATGCAGGCGCCTTCTGCATCCTGATGGAAATGGTGCCAAGCCCGGTCGCTGCCAAAATCGATGCCGCGCTGAAGGTACCGACCATCGGCATCGGCGCTGGCAATTCCACCACCGGACAGGTCCTGGTTTGGCAGGACATGCTGGGTCTTGGCGGGGGCCGCACCCCGCGCTTCGTGAAGAAGTACGCTGATCTGCGTGAGGTTGTCGGCAACGCGGTGCGCGAGTACCACCAGGACGTGGTTTCCGGCACCTTCCCCTCGGCAGAGTACGAGTTCAAGGAATAGAAGCCGGCTCACGCCATATCGCAAAGCGGTGCGCTGCCTCGATGTCATCCATCGTGGCAGCGCACCGCTTTGCCATTCGCCGCACCGGCCTGGCTCGGTGCCCTTGACTTCTACTCGTCGTCTTCCTCTGCGTCGTCCCACGCCTCATTGCGTGCCTGGACCTTCGCCATTGCCGCTTCGGCTTCAGCAACCGTGTCATATGGGCCAAGCAACTGCGACCAATCAGACTGCGGGCCATTCTCCACGGTCTTGGTCGAGACGTTGTACCAGTACTGCCCCTCGCCCGGGGTGCCAACTGAGCTCATGGAAAACTCCTCTATTCTCGATTCTTGCTGCTTCTTCCACGGTATCCCAACCGGCGGAAAATAGGTGCAACACCACCTGTTCTATCGGCTATCTCCTAGCGAAGCGGCAGATACGTGAAGCTAGAATAAAAGCATGGCTATTGCTTCAACTGCACCCCTTGGAAATCTCACCGCCGGCACGGTCTCCCCGGAACTTCCGGTACCGAAACACATTGAACGCCCCGAATACGTTGGCAAGAAGGAACCTGCCAGCAACACGGCTTCGGAAATCAAAAGCCCAGAAGTCATCGAACGCATTCGCATAGCTTCAAGGATTGCCGCTCAGGCACTGCAGGAAGTTGGCAAGGCTTGCCAGCCGGGAGCCACCACCGACCAGCTCGATCGGCTTGGCCACGAATTCCTCATGGATCACAACGCCTACCCGTCAACCTTGGGCTACCGCGGATTCCCCAAGTCGCTGTGCTCCTCGTTGAACGAGGTCATCTGCCACGGCATCCCGGACACCACCGTGTTGCAAGATGGCGACATCATCAATATCGATATCACCGCCTTCATCGGTGGCGTTCACGGAGATAACAACGCCACCTTCCTGGTCGGTGACGTGGATGAAGAATCGCGCCTGCTGGTCGAGCGCACCGAAAACTCGCTGAAGCGCGCCATCAAGGCCGTGATGCCAGGGCGTGAGATCAATGTGATCGGCCGAAGCATTGAAACCTACGCCAAGCGGTTCGGCTACGGCGTGGTCCGCGACTTCACCGGCCACGGCGTCGGCGAGGCCTTCCATTCCGGCTTGATCATCCCGCATTACGATGCGGCGCCGGCCTACAACACTCCCATCGAGCCGGGCATGGTTTTCACCATCGAGCCGATGCTCACCTTGGGCACCGTCGAATGGGACATGTGGGAAGACGACTGGACCGTGACCACCAAGGACAAGAAGCGCACCGCGCAGTTCGAGCACACCCTGCTGGTCACCGACGATGGCGCGGAAATTCTCACCCTGCCATAGCCGCTGCGACGCCTACGCCAAACGCCAGTGCCCGCGACCTCGAAAGGTCTGGGGCACTGGCGTTTGCTCTATGCGAAAACTGCTAGTCGGCCGAGAGCGGACGCTGGTTTCCCTGCGGAACCTTGCCACGGCGATCGCGCAGCCGGGCAATGGCGGTCTCGAAATCAGTCAGCGACTGGAAGTTGTGGTAGACACTGGCAAAGCGCAAGTAAGCGACCTCGTCGAGGCGCGACAATGGCTCCAAGATGGCCAAGCCCACCTGGTGGGCCGGGATTTCAGCAGCCCCGGAGGTCCGGACTGCCTCTTCGACTTCCTGGGCCAGGACGGCAAGGTCGTGATCGGTGACCGGGCGGCCCTGGCAGGCCTTGCGAACACCGTTAATGACCTTGTTGCGCGAGAACGGTTCTACGGCACCGGACTGCTTGAGCACGTTGAGGCTGGCAGTTTCGGTGGTGGTGAAACGGCGCGAACAAGCCGTGCACTGGCGTCGGCGGCGGATCGAGACGCCGTCGTCGGCAACTCGACTATCGACCACTCGGGAATCCGCATTGCGGCAATACGGGCAGTTCACGGCACCTCCATCTGTAGCCTAAGAAGCATTCTCGGTTCACCCATGGTGGCAAGAATCAACTCATGTCACCTAACAGTTTAGCGTCTATTGCGCGTTTCGCACCGCGACCGCGTCTCCATGGGCTGGCAGGTCCTCGGCATTGGCAAGATTAATCACGTGAGCGGCCACTTCGCCCAGCGCGGCCTTGTCGTAGTTGATCACCTGGATGGCTTTCAAGAAGGTATTCACGTTCAGCCCCGAGGCGTGCAGCGCGGTGCCACTGGTCGGCAGCACGTGGTTGGATCCTGCGCAGTAGTCGCCCAGCGAAACCGGGGCATAGGCGCCGACAAACACGGCGCCAGCAGCGGTGATGCGGGCCGCGGTGGATTCCGCCTCGGCCACCATGATTTCCAGGTGCTCGGCGGCGTAGGCGTTGCACACCTCGATCCCCTGCTCCAGGTCCTTGACCAAGATGACGGCCGATTGGGATCCTGACAGTGCCTCTGTCACACGGGCGGAGTGCTTGGTGGCGGCAACCTGCACCATGAGTTCCTTGCGCACGCCAGCAGCTAGTTCAGGTGAATCGGTAATCAGCACGGCCGCGGCGTTGGCATCGTGTTCTGCCTGCGAAATCATATCGGCAGCGACGAAGCCCGGGTTAGCTCCCTTGTCGGCAAGAATCGCGATTTCCGTAGGACCAGCTTCAGCGTCAATGCCTACCACGCCCTTGACCAAGCGCTTGGCGGTTGCCACGAACACGTTGCCTGGACCGGAGATCACGTCAACCGGTTCGATCCCGCCACGCTCATCGTTCGGCATGTCCACCCCGTAGGCGAACGCGGCAACAGCCTGGGCACCGCCCATGGCGTGCACCTCGTCGATGCCCAGCAGCTTGGCGGCAGCCAAGATGGTGGGGTGCGGCAGTCCGGCGAATTCCTTCTGCGGCGGGCTGGCCAGGGCTAGCGAGCTGACGCCGGCTGCCTGGGCAGGTACGGCGTTCATGATGACCGAGGACGGGTAGACGGCCAGGCCACCTGGCACGTACAGGCCGACGCGGCGCACCGGGACCCAGCGCTGGGTGACAGTTGCCCCGGTAGCGTAGCGGACTTCGGCGTCGTCCGGGCGCTGGGCCTTGGCGAATACGCGGGCGCGGTCAATGGATTCTTCCAGCGCCAGGCGGACCTGCGGGTCCAGTTCTTCCAGGGCGCGGTCCAGCTCATGCTGCGGCACACGGGTATGCTCCAGCTCAACGTGGTCAAAGCGCTGGGCCAGGTCCTTGAGTGTTTCCATGCCATGGGCGCGGACATCATCGATGATCTGCTGCACGGTTTCGGCTGCGGTCTGGGAGTTCATCTCCGGGCGCGGCAGCTTGGCTTTCAGCTGTGCGTAGCCCAGGGATTCGTTGCGCCAATCAAGGGTGGCGAGTGCTGAGAATTCGGTTTCTGGAATAGTGCTCACCTACCTAGTTTAACGCCGATGACCGGGGAAGGTTCATTAGTTACCTTCCCCGGTCATCCAAGCCGTGATCCGTTTCCCTATACGTCCAGGCAGTGCGGGCCCAGCAGCACCTTCAAATCGCCGAACAGGGCAGGATTGGGGTTCACCCTGAAGTTCATGCCCAGGCGCAGCAGCGAGGTGCCGCGGCTGCCGGTGAGCTTCACCCGCACCTCGGTGTTGCCGCTGTGGGTGCGCAGCACATCGCCCAGCTTCTGCACCAGGGTCTCGGTGGCCTTGTGTGTCGGAATGCCGATGACTACCGGTCCCCCGTTGGCATCCTCGGAAATTTCCGGGATCATCATTTCCTGCGCGTTCAGGGTGATGGAGCCGTCATCGCGGCGCTGCACGCGCCCCTTGATGACCACGATCAGGTCATCGGCCAGGATCTCGGCGATCGGCTGGTAGGCCTGGCCGAAGAACATGACCTCCATCGAACCGGAGAGGTCTTCGATCTCGCAGCGCGCATACGGGTTGCCGCTCTTCTTGGCGATGCGCCGCTGCAGACCGGAAATCATGCCGGCGATGGAAATGATGTGGCCATCCTGCGGGCCGTCATCCGAGAGCACGTGCGTGACCGGCATGTCAGCGTACTGGTCCAGGGCCGAGCCCAGTCCCTGCAGCGGGTGGTCGGAAACGTACAGGCCGAGCATGTCGCGCTCGTAGGCCAGTTTTTCCTTCTTGTCCCAATCGGGCATGTCGGGGATCGCCACGTGCATCGACTCCGAGGACTCATCCGCGCCCAGGGCGCTGAACAGGTCGAACTGGTTGGCCGCCTCGTTGCGCTTGACCTGGATCACCGAATCCACGGCTTCTTCGTGGATGGCCACCAGCGCCCGGCGTGGATGCTTCATGGAGTCGAAGGCACCGGCCTTGATCAGCGATTCAATGGTTCGCTTGTTGCAGACCACGGCCGGGACCTTGCCCAGGAAATCGTTGAAGTCGTTGTAGTTGCCCTTCTCCGTGCGGGCCTCGACCATGCCGGCCACCGCATTGGTGCCGACGTTGCGGATGGCGCCCATGCCGAAGCGGATATCCTTGCCCACTGGGGTGAAGTTCAACGCCGATTCGTTGACATCCGGCGGCAGCACGGTGATGCCGATGTGGCGGCATTCGTTCAGGTACAGTGCCAGCTTGTCCTTGTCATCGCCCACCGAGGTCAGCAGCGCGGCCATGTATTCGGCCGGGTAGTGCGCCTTGAGGTAGGCGGTCCAGTAGGAGACCACGCCGTACGCGGCCGAGTGGGCCTTGTTGAACGCGTAGTCGGAGAATGGCAGCAAGATGTCCCACAGGGTCTGCACGGCGGCGTCCGAGTAGCCGTTGTCGTTCATGCCCTGCTTGAAGCCGGCGAACTGCTTATCCAGTTCCGACTTCTTCTTCTTGCCCATGGCACGGCGCAAGATATCGGCCTGGCCCAGCGAGTAGCCGGCCAGCTTCTGCGCAATAGCCATAACCTGCTCCTGATACACGATCAGGCCGTAGGTGCCGCCGAGGATCTCTGCCAGCGGTTCAGCGAGCTCCGGGTGGATTGGGGTGACTTCCTGCAACCCGGTCTTGCGCAGGGCGTAGTTGGTGTGGGAGTTGGCGCCCATCGGGCCCGGACGGTACAGCGCGATCACTGCGGAGATGTCTTCGAAGTTATCGGGGCGCATCATCTTCAGCAGCGAGCGCATGGGACCGCCATCGAGTTGGAACACGCCCAGGGTGTCGCCGCGGGCCAGCAGGTTGTAGGCCTCGGGGTCCTCGATACTCAGGGTCTCGAGGTCGATTTTGGTGCCGGTGTTGTACTCGATGTTCTCCAGGGCATCGGAAATGATGGTGAGGTTGCGCAACCCCAGGAAGTCCATCTTGATCAGCCCCAGGCCTTCACAGGTCGGGTAGTCGAACTGGGTAATGACCTGTCCATCCTGGATGCGCCGCATGATGGGGATGACGTCGATGATCGGGTCCGAGCTCATGATCACGCCGGCGGCGTGCACGCCCCACTGGCGCTTCAGGCCTTCCAGGCCCTTGGCCGTCTCGAAGACGCGGGCCGCCTCCGGGTCATTGGCCACCAGGTTGCGGAAGTCCCCCGCCTCCGAATAGCGCTTGGATTGCGGGTTCTCGATGTCGTTCAGCGGGATGTCCTTGGCCATCACCGCCGGCGGCAGCGCCTTGGTCAGGGTCTCGCCCATGCTGAACGGGTAGCCGAGCACGCGCGATGAGTCCTTCAGCGCCTGCTTGGTCTTGATTGAACCGTAGGTCACGATCATCGATACGCGCTCATCACCGTACTTCTCGGTCACGTACTTGATGACCTCGGAACGGCGGCGATCATCGAAGTCGACATCGAAGTCGGGCATGGAAACACGTTCCGGGTTCAGGAAACGCTCGAAGATCAGGCCGTGCACCAGCGGATCGAGGTCCGTGATCCGCATGGCGTAGGCGACCATGGAGCCTGCACCCGAACCACGCCCCGGGCCAACACGGATGCCGTGGTCCTTGGACCAGTTGATGAAGTCGGCCACGACCAGGAAGTATCCCGGGAAGCCCATCTTGATGATGACGTCCAGCTCGTAGTCTGCCTGCTTGCGCGAAGCTTCTGGGATGCCGTTCGGGTAGCGGTAGTGCAGTCCCTTGTCGACTTCCTTGATCAGCCAGCTGGTTTCGTCCTCCCCCGGCGGGCAAGGGAATTTCGGCATGTAGTTGGCGTTCGTGTCGAAGGAGACCTCGACCCGGTCGGCGATCGCCAGGGTGTTGTCGCAGGCTTCAGGAAATTCCTTGAACAAATCGCGCATTTCGCGCGCCGATTTCAGGTAGTAGCCGGTGCCGGAAAAAGCGAAGCGGCTGCCGCCCTGGTCATAGGTGGGCTCGTCGAGCGTGGAGCCGGAGTTGATGGCCAGCAGCGCCTCGTGGGCCTTGGCATCGGATTCATGGGTGTAGTGCAGGTCGTTGGTAGCCACCAGCGGAATGCCCAGTTCCTTGGCCAGGCGCAGCAGGTCCTTGGTGATGCGGCGTTCGATCTCCAGACCGTGGTCCATGATCTCGCAGAAGTAGTTTTCCTTGCCGAATAAATCCTGCAGTTCAGCCGCGGCCGCCTTCGCCGCATCGTACTGGCCCAGGCGAAGCTTGGTCTGGACTTCACCCGAAGGGCAGCCGGTCGTGGCAATGAGGCCTTCGTGGTGCTCGTTGAGCAGCTCGCGGTCCCAGCGCGGGTATTTGCCGAACACGGAGTCCAGCGAGGCGCGGGACGAACCCTTGAAAAGGTTGTCCATGCCCTTGTTGTTGTACGAGAGCAGGGTCATGTGGTTGTACAGGCCGCCACCGGAAACGTCATCGCCCTTTTGCGATTCGTCGGTACGCCATTTCACGCGGGTCTTGTCGTCGCGCGCGGTGCCCGGGGTGACATAGGCTTCTACGCCGATGATCGGCTTAACGCCAGCTCCGGTGGCTTGGCGCCAGAAATCGAAGGCACCGAACAGGTAGCCATGGTCGGTAATCGCCATGGCTTCCATGCCCTGCCGGTTAGCTTCGGCGAAGAGTTCGCCTAGGCGCGCCGCACCGTCCAGCATGGAGTATTCGGTGTGGGTATGAAGATGGACAAATCCGTCACGTGTAGCACTCACCCAACCAGTCTAGCGATCAAACCCGGACTTGGGCCCACCCCGGCGCGGTGCTGTGGCTAGCACGACACAAGGTGCTGCCGGCCAGTGGCCAACAGCACCTTGGAACTCAGTATCCGCCTTCGCGCAGCAGCTCGACGGCGCCTGCCAGATCCGCAGGATATTCGCTTTCGTATTCCATCCACTGGCCGGAGACCGGATGGGAGAATCCAAGACGTTTTGCATGCAGCCACTGCCGGGTCAGGCCCAGAGCGGCACCCAGCTTGGGATCCGCTCCGTAGGTCTGGTCTCCGGCACAAGGGTGCCCGAAGGCTGAGAAGTGGACGCGGATCTGGTGGGTGCGCCCGGTTTCCAGTTGCACCTCGACCAGCGAGGCGCGGCCGAAGGCCTCGATCACCTTGTAGTGGGTGACCGAGTCCCGCCCGCCATCCAGGACAGCGAACTTCCAGTCGTGGCCCGGGTGGCGCCCGATCGGCGCGTCGATGGTGCCTTCCAGCGGGTCAGGCAGGCCCTGCACCACCGCATGGTAGATCTTCTTGGGGGTGCGTTCCTTGAAGGCGCGCTTCAGTTCGGTGTAGGCGCGTTCGGTTTTCGCCACGACCATCAGGCCGCTGGTGCCCACGTCCAAGCGGTGCACTATGCCTTGGCGTTCGGCGGCACCGGAAGTGGTGATGTTGTAGCCCTCGGCCATGAGTGCGCCGACAACTGTCGGGCCCACCCACCCCGGGGATGGATGGGCTGCGACACCCACGGGCTTGTCGATGACCACATAGTCATCGTCGTCCGCGATAATCTTCAGCTCTTCCACTTTCTCAACCTTAATTTCTAATGGGTCTGCCTGCGGCGGGATGGTGACTACCAGCTGGTCCCCCGCCTTGATCTTCAGAGATTTGGCAATGGTTCGTCCGTTGACCTGGATCTGCGAATCCTTGCAAAGGCTCGAAGCCAAGGTGCGCGGGATCTGCAGGGACCGGGAGATATAGGCGTCAAGGCGTGCGCCGGCATCGGCTGGGTCAACCAGCAGTTCGTGAATGGTGGTTTCGTTCGAGATCATGCGTTTGGTTCTGCTTCCTCCTTGTTGGACTTGTCTTTCTTTGGAGGATCGCCAATGCTGCCATCGAGGTTGCGCCCGCGGATGAGCATGTACGCCACCGCGATCATGGAACAGACGATGAAGGAGTCGGCGACGTTGAAGATAGCGAAGTGGGTGACGGAAAACATGTCTACCACATGGCCGAATCCGAAGCCCGGTTCACGGAACAGCCGGTCCACGACATTGCCCAGGACACCGCCGAGCAGGCAGCCCAGGGCTATGGCCCAGCTTCTGGACAGCACCTTGCGGAAAAACAGGTAAATGACGTAGACCGCGACTGCCGATTGCAGGATCGCGAAGACTATGGTGAAGTCTTCGCCGATGGAGAAGGCGGCACCAGGGTTCAGGATGTAGTGGATGTTGAAGAATCCGGGAATCACTTCAATCGATTGGCCAAGCCGCATGTTCTGTTCAACGGCAATTTTGACGGTTTGGTCCAGTACCAGCGCGATCAGAGCGATCACGAGGCCAAGGCCAACGTATTTCTTCGCCTTCGCGCCCGCGTTTCCGGATTGAACTGCGTCCACAGTGGTACCCATTATTTCCCTTAAACGTCAACGGTGGTGATCGGAATGTATCCGTTCACCACCGTTGATCTTACTTGATAGCTAGATCAAGTTATGAACTGTCAGCGACTAGCTGGTCTTGCCTGCCGCACCAGCATCGATCGAACCCTGGGACTCAAGGTCACGCAGCTGTCCTTCGATGTAGGTCTTCAGGCGAGCACGGTAATCGCGTTCGAAGCCACGCAACTGCTCGAGCTTGCGCTCCAGAACCGACTTCTGCTGCTCCAAGGCCGACAAGGTCTTGCGGCTCTTCTCTTCAGCGGTGGTGACCAAGGTGTTAGCTTCGGTCTTCGCTTCGGAGATGATCTTGTCGCGCTGCTCGACACCGGCAGCGACGTACTCGTCGTGCAGACGCTGAGCCATGGACAGCACGTTGGCTGCCGACTCTGCGGATTCGGAGCGAGGAGTTGCAGCTGGCGCTGCTGCTGCGGCCGGAGCTGCAGGTGCCTTCTCAGCGGCAGCTGGCTTAGCTTCTGCCTTCTTTTCCTCAGCTGGCTTGGCAGCTGGGGTTTCTGCCTTCGCTGGCTCTGCAGGCTTAGCTTCTGCCTTCTTCTCTTCAGCTGGCTTAGCAGCTGGAGCAGCAGGAGTAACTGGAGCGGCCGAAACGGGTGCAGGAACAGCCTGCTCCTTCGATACCGAACCCGCATCTTCGCCAAGTTCGGCAAGGCGGCTGCGCAGAGCCTCGTTCTCACCGGTTAGGCGACGCAGCTCCACAACGATTTCGTCGAGGAAGTCATCTACCTCGTCTTGGTCGTAGCCTTCACGGAACTTGGTCGGCTGAAACCGCTTATTGACTACGTCTTCTGGCGTCAGAGCCATTGGGTCACCTCAATACTGGGATCATTTCCGCACGACCATTGTCTTGCCTTGCGAAACACTTACCGTTTTTGTCAGTGTCGCGACCGGTGAAGTCGGAGCACCATTTCCTAAAGGATATAACGATTTGGACAATTATTACGAAATCGAGCTTACGCGCGAGTCTCTTATTCTTTGAATCTACAGCTTTTGACTGCTCAGGACAATCCCCGTGAAGCACGGAAATGCCCTAATCAGATCCCTGTCCTGAGACCCAGGTTGGCTACCACCGCTTTAAGAATGATTACGACGATGAACAACACAAGAAAGGACAGGTCAAGACGGATTCCGCCGAGATCCAGGGGTTTGATCTTCCGGCGCAACCAGCGCAGCGGAGGATCGGTAATCGACACGATTGCACTTGCGACAATCAATGCGATGCCTTTGGGTCGCCAGTGGCGAGCAAAGCTTTCCGTTACATCCAACACAATTCTCATTAAGAGCAGAATCTGGAGGATGGCTAAGGCGAGATAGATGATCCCGAACACCATTTTGTGCTTGTGCTCCTGGTGTCTTAGCTCTGATTAAAGAAGGTTGCTTGCGCTTCGGACTGCTTGCGATCTTCACCGAGGACCTCAACGGTCGCTGGTGAGAGCAAGAAGACCTTGTTCGTGACTCGCTCAATGGAGCCGTGCAGGGCGAAAACAAGACCGGCCGAGAAGTCGACGAGGCGCTTGGCATCGGTTTCACCCATGTCGGTGACATTCATAATCACCGGGATGCCGTCACGGAAGTTCTCACCGATGATCTTGGCATCGTTATAAGAACGAGGGTGGACGGTAGTAATCTGACGCAATTCGGAATCCTCATCCCGTACTGAAGGGGCACGCTTAATAGGGGTGACCGGAGCACGGTATTCCGTCTCTGGTTCTCTAGCTTGTGTTTGCGGCGCAGCCTGCCTTGCAACAGGCTGTGGGCGTGGGGCTTCGGCAGGTCGCTTTGGAGCTGTGTCCTCAACTACCCGAACCTGGGTTTTGGGCTCAGCGTGTTGTGTCTGGGTCTCTTCCTGCTCGACGGCGTCCGCCAAGCCGAGATATACCATTGCCTTACGCAGTCCGTCAGCCACGATGTTTCTCCTCGTTTATCCCATGCATGCAACCCCATTGCACGCTTCCGCTACTTCGACGCTACCGCACAAAATAATGCAGGCATCGTTCATTCGATCAATTCTTGGCGGTGTGTCGCGCACGCCTACGCGGCGGTCCAGATGAGTCCGGCAAGTCGTCCTGCACGGCTTGAACGCCGGTAGGAATAGTAGCTTTCGTCTTCCAAGGTGCAGACACCGGATTGCCGCACGTCCACCCCGAGGCCGCGCAGTTCTTGTTCGGCTGAGGCCGGAAGGTCCAGCCCATGGGTCCCCCAGCGAGTCGTGGTGCGAATCCCGGTGCGCAACTCTTCGGATTCCTGGGCCATGCTTTCTGGAACTTCATAGCATCGGCCGCAGATCGAAGGGCCGATCACGGCTTCCACTGTGTCGGCACCATGAGCCTTCAGGCCCTCGACCGTTTTTGCCAGGATCCCGTCGAGCAGCCCGCGCCGGCCGGCGTGGGTTGCGGCACTCAGGGTTTGCCCATTGCGCGTGTTTCTTCCGACAAAGAGCACCGGAAGGCAGTCGGCGACCATCACTGCCAGGGGCTGGGTGCCAGTTGGGTCCAGCAATCCATCGCAGGTTGGCGCTGCCGGCTCTAGCCACGAGGTGCGCCGCACCGGCGTGACCTCATATACATCGGCGGAGTGCACCTGGTTCATGAAGTTAAGCGAGAAGCGTCGAACCCCGATCAAGTCCTCCAATTTGGCTCGATTCTCCGCCACAAGGCGGGGATCGTCATTCACGTGCAGGGCGAGGTTTCCCTCAGCCTGCGATGTGAATGCCAGTTGGATGCTCGGATCGAGGTTCGACGCGAAATGTAGCACTGCTCAGCTTCTTGCTGTTTTTACTTCAGGAAGTCCGGGACATCCAGGTCGTCGTTCGAACCGTTCAGGTCCGAGTCGACAACATCTGGAAGGTCCTGGAAGGAGCTGGCCTGCTCTGCGGCAGCTGGCTTCTCATGAGCAACCTGGGCTGGCTTCGCAGCTTCGGTTGCAGCAGGTGCTGGTGTTTCTGGAATGCTCGCTGGCACTTGCTCAGCCGGGCGCGCGGAGACAGCTGGCTTTGCTGCGACCGGTGCCATTGGCTTGCTGGTGACATCTGGCTCGTCGAAGCCGGCTGCAATCACGGTGACACGTGCTTCGTCGCCCAAGGCGTCGTCAATGACGGCGCCGAAGATGATGTTGGCTTCCGGGTGGGCAACTTCCTGCACGAGGCGTGCAGCTTCGTTGATTTCGAACAAGCCGAGGTCGGAGCCGCCCTGGATGGAGAGCAGGACGCCGTGGGCGCCATCGATAGAAGCTTCGAGCAGTGGCGAGGCAATAGCCAGCTCCGCTGCCTTCACTGCACGGTCTTCGCCCCGCGCCGAACCGATGCCCATCAATGCCGAGCCTGCGCCCTGCATAACGGACTTCACGTCGGCGAAGTCGAGGTTGATCAGGCCCGAGGTGGTGATCAGGTCGGTAATGCCCTGCACGCCGGAGAGCAGAACCTGGTCTGCCTGGCGGAATGCATCGAGCACCGATACGTTGCGATCCGAGATCGACAGCAGTCGATCGTTCGGGATCACAATGAGGGTATCCACTTCGTCGCGCAGGGCTTCGATGCCCGACTCGGCGGAGTTAGCGCGGCGGCGACCCTCGAAGGTGAATGGACGGGTGACCACGCCGATGGTCAGCGCGCCAAGCGAGCGGGCAATGCGGGCCACGACCGGCGCGCCACCAGTACCAGTACCGCCGCCTTCGCCAGCGGTCACGAAGACCATGTCCGCGCCGCGCAGGACGTCTTCGATTTCTTCTACATGATCTTCCGCTGCCTGGCGTCCCACATCAGGGTTGGCGCCAGCGCCCAGGCCACGAGTCAGTTCGCGTCCTACGTCGAGTTTGACGTCGGCATCACTCATAAGCAGAGCCTGGGCATCGGTGTTAATGGCGATGAACTCTACGCCCTTGAGACCGACTTCGATCATTCGATTGACTGCGTTTACACCGCCACCGCCGATTCCGACGACTTTAATGACCGCGAGGTAATTCTGTGGAGCTGCCACGTCCCGCTTCCCTTGTTAGATGTGCTACATATTTCACGACTCCAGCTAAAGACCTTCACCTTTAGCCTTAAGGTTAAGATTCTGTCAAGCTGTCGTTATTAGAAACGCTATGAGTCGTGTGGTCTTTCTGCAACGACCGCCTAGGCGTGTCGCTTATTCAAAACTATCTTTCCAGAATTTCTTGGCTTATTGGTCTTCCCGCGCCCAGAGCACCGCGACTTAATAGACCACGGGATTTTCTGGGTTGGTGACGTCGATGGTCGTCTTGGCCGCGTGCTTTTTCTCAAGCTCTTTCAAGAAGATCGTCGCCACTTCATTTTTCAGGGCCGCTTTCTTGGCGTCTCCCCAAATCAAAGTGCGGTTCTTCGGCAACGCCAGTTCGGCGAACCCTGCCTTGGACAAGGATGCCGTTGAGACTTCCTTGAGCACTTTCTTGTCAACGGTGCTCAAGATTCCGGTCAGCAGCTTGAACTGCTCCGGATCAGCAGTGACGTCGGTGGCCTTGATCTTGGGCAACTGGTCCTTGTCATTCTTGCCGACGGTGCGAAGCTTCTTGCCGGTCTCGGAGACCAGGTACTGCTTCTTGCCCTCCAGCAAGATGGCCACCGGCACAGCTTCGATTACCTCAACGACCAAGGTGTTGGGCATCTGGGCCTTGACCACGATTTCGTCGATGGCCGGCTGCTCGCCGATCAGCTCCTGGACCCTCGATTCAGAGATCCGCGGCAGCGGAACGCCCTTCAATGGTTCCAGGGACTTCCCCAGCTTCTCGGAATTGACCAGCTTGGTGCCGGTTACTTCGATCTTCTTGGCAGCGATCACCGGTGAGAAGCTCAAGATCAAAACCGCAGCGAGGCTGAGCACGACGATGCATGCCGTGAGAATAATCAGGATCTTGCGCCGTTTTTTCTCCGGGCTCTCCGGAAGTTCTACGACTTTTGCTGCTTCACCCATGGATCACCTTGGTAGACGGAAGTGGACCAACTGCGATGGCCTCGGACTCGGGACGGAATTCGTCAGCTCAGCGACTTGACGATGTCTGGGCCTAGCGCTGTGACATCGCCGGCGCCAATGGTCATGATGACATCGCCCGGCTCGGACTGCTCAACCACGTGCGCTACAGCGGCTGCCGGCGAAAGTACCTGGGCAGGAACCTCGATGCGCGATGCGATCAGTTCGCTGTCCACGCCATCGATAGGTTCTTCACGTGCCGGGTAGATATCCAGCACGGCCACCGAATCGGCCAGGGACAAGGCCTGGGCGAATTGGCGGAAGAACTCTTGGGTACGGCTGAACAGGTGCGGCTGGAAGACAATGTGCAGCCGGCCGTTGCCGGCCACCGTACGGCCGGCGGTCAGCGCTGCCTGCACCTCGGTCGGGTGGTGCGCGTAGTCGTCGTAGACACGGACCTCTGCGGCTTCACCCTTGAATTCGAATCGGCGAGCTGCCCCGGAGAAACTGGAGAGCGCCTGCAGCGCTTCGTCAACGTCCACACCTGCATCAATGCCGACAGACAATGCGGCGGCAGCATTAAGCAGGTTGTGCTGGCCGGGCACTGCCAGATCCAGGATGCGGCTTTGTCCGCTGCCCCATTCGATGGTTGCGGTGAAGCGGCCGTCTTCGGTGGCGCGGGCATCGGAAAGGCGGCGGTCGGCGTGATCGCTGAAGCCGTAGGTCTGCACGCGGATTTCCGGACGCTCTGCGCGCATCTTGTGCGCCAGATCGTTGGAACCCTCATCATCTGCACAGCAGATCAGCAAGCCGTCTGCCGGCAATAGCCTGGCGAAGTCCACGAAGGCCTGGTGCACTGCTTCAGCGGTACCGTAGTGATCCAGGTGGTCGGCTTCGACGTTGGTCACGATGATGGCATCCGGCCGGTAGTTGAGGAAGGAAGCGTCGGATTCGTCCGCTTCGGCCACGAAGTAGGATCCGGCCCCGAGCTCGGCGTTGGTGCCCAGGCTTGGAATATTCGCTCCCACGGCGAAGCTCGGACGCGCGCCAATGGTCTTGAGCATATGGGCGGTCAGCGAAGTGGTGGTGGTCTTGCCGTGAGTACCGGCGATGGCCACGATCTTCTCGTGGCCGCGCATGGTAGCTTCCAGGCCTTCGGAGCGGTGCAAGATTCGCAGTCCGCGGCGCAGGGCTTCGTCGTATTCCGGGTTTCCGGCCTTGATGATCGAGGAGATCACCACGGTGTCGGCGTCGCCGAGGTTCGCTGGGTCGTAGCCTACGTGGATTCGCGCGCCGCGCTCACGCAAGCCATCGAGCACCGGGAGATCCTTGGCATCGGTGCCGGAGACAGCCAGGCCGTAGTCGAGCAGCAGCCGTGCAACCGCTGATACGCCAACCCCGCCTACACCCATCAGGTGTACCTTGCCCAGATCGGCGTTCAGTTCGTCGGCTCGCAGTGCCATGGTTCTAGCCTTCCTGACCCGCACGGCGGCGGGTTGAAACTTCATCAATAATCCGTCGCGCCATGATCTGCGCGGCGTCGCGCTGCCCCAATGAGGCAGCGGCTTGAGACATCTTTTCAATTTTATGCTGATCGGTCAGCATATTGATGACATTTTCGCTGATATAGGACTTTGTGAACTCCGCGTCGGAAACCAGGACGGCTCCCCCGGCAGCGACCAGTTCACGGGCGTTGAGCTTTTGCTCGCCGTTGCCGATGGGCAGCGGAACCAGTACCGAGGCCGTGCCAGCTACGGCCAGTTCGCAGACGGTGCCCGCGCCGGAGCGGCAGATCATCAAATCCGCGACGGCGTAGGCGTAGTCCATGCGGTCCACGTATTCGGTCTGGCTGTATCCTTCATGGGACAGCAGATTGCCCGAGGCGTCCAGAATCTGCTTTCCGCGTCCGGTGATGTGGATAGTGTGGATGCCAGCTGCGTTCAGCTCGTCCAGGGACTGCTCGATGGCGGTATTGATGCTCTGCGCTCCGGAGGATCCACCGGTGACCAGAAGTACCGGCTTCTGCCCGGTGATACCGAAGTACCCGCGTGCTTCGCCTCGCAGCGCGGCTTTGTCCATGGTGGCAACGTTGGAGCGCATCGGCATGCCCACCTGCATCTCACCGGGCAGCCCGGTGTTGGCGAAAGTAGTTCCGACGAATGCCGCGTTCTTTGCCCCGAGCTTGTTTGCCATGCCGGCAACGGAGTTGGCCTCATGCACGAAGATCGGCAGCTTCAGCTGCTTCGCGGCAAGATATGCCGGGGTGCAGACATAACCGCCGACGCCCAGGACGGCCTCGGCCTTGGTGGTGCGCAGAACGTTCTTGGCGTTGTTAATGGCCTTGATGAAACGGAAAGGGAACTTGAGCAGATCCATGTTGATGCTGCGTGGCATCGGGGCCTTGGGGATGAGTTCGAGCGGGTAGCCAGCTTCCGGCACCAGCTTGGTTTCCAGGCCACCGGGAGAACCCAGTGCTGTGACCATTGCTTCGGGATGCTCGGCCTTCACGGCATCAGCTATGGCCAGCATGGGCGAGATATGGCCGGCAGTTCCGCCGCCGGCGACGACTAGACGAAGTGCTTCGCTCATCTGTTGCTGTACTCCTTCGTCCTGCCAATGGGCAGGATCAACGTCCACCGCAGATTCAGCGATGGGCCTCTGCTTCTGATAGCGGCCGCTTGCGGCGCACTATTTGGTTTTCTTGCTCTTTGCCGGTTTCTTTTCCAGCGTTGCTTCGAATTCAAGTTTTTGCGCCCGGGCCGAGGAGAGGACATAGCCCATTGCCAGCATGATGGCGAGCATCGCCGAGCCGCCGGAGGAAATGAACGGCAGCGGAACACCGATCACGGGAAGTACGCCGGTGACGGTACCCAGATTCACGAAGGTCTGGCCGATGACCCAGGACATCAGGCAACCCATGAGCACCTTGGTGTACAAGTCCTTGGCGCGTGCTGCAATGCGATACATCGCCAAGGCCAGCAGCATGAACATGACCAGGACGAACAGCACGCCGATCAGGCCGAACTCTTCACCCAGGATGGAGAAGATGAAGTCGTTCTGCGCCTCAGGCACATAGGACCACTTCATGCGGGACTGGCCTGCGCCCACACCGAACCAGCCGCCGGAGGCGAAGGCGTGAAGGCCCATGCTGGCCTGGTAGCAAAGGTCGCTGCTCGGGCCGCAATCGGTATCAAGCCAAGCGAGGATGCGCTGGCGGCGGTTGGAGGAAGCGAAGATCGCCACGGACAGGCCCAGGACACCGACCACCGAAAACGCCGCCAGCCACTTCATCCGGATGCCGCCCAAGAACATCGCCGAGGCAATGATCATCAACAAGACCAGCGCTGTACCTACGTCCTTGCCGACCACGATGAGGCCAACAATGAAGACCCCCACCGGGGCAACCACTGGGACGACCAAATGCTTGATGTCGTGCAGCAGATGCTGCTTCTTTTCCAGCATGAACGCGGCAAAAACAGACAACGCCAGTTTGGCGAACTCGCTGGGCTGCAGGCCGAAGCCGCCGATGCGGATCCAGTTTCGGTTGCCGAGCACCGTATGGCCCAATGGCGTGAACGCCACGAGGAACAACAGGACCACTGCCGCAATAACGGAAGGCCAGGCCAGCCGCTTCAGCGTTTCCGGCTTGATCCGCTGCATGACCAGCATGCAGAGAATACCCAAGGCGGCAAAGCCACCCTGGGACAGCGCCACGGTGAAACCGTCCCTGCCCTTCGCGATCGCTTCAACCGACGCCGATGACTGGACCATGACCACACCGAAAACGGCCAGCACGATGGAGCCCACGAGCACCAGCCAGTAGTCCGTGGAGGCCATGCGGCCGCTGGAGTTCTCGACGGTTCCGAGCATCCTGCCGAATCTCACGTACCAAGGGAGTTCGGCTTTGGAACCTGCTGGCTTCTTGTTCATTTTCATCGCCATCGGTGCCTCCTGCCTCGGTGTCGTTTATTCGGTCAGCTTTCGATTACTGGTCTTCGCCAGTTTTATCCATCAGATCACTGACGGCAGCGATAAATGCGTTGCCACGCTGGGCGTAGGAACTGAATTGGTCCATCGAGGCCGCGGCGGGAGCCATGAGCACGGTATCCCCTGCTTCGGCTACTTCGGCAGCCTTGGAGACCGCACGCGTCATGACCTGGGCGCCGCTTGGAACCGAACCGTCACCGCCCTGCGCTGCCCCAGTGATGTCGATGACTTCAACCTCTGGCGCGTGGGCAGCGAGTGCTTGGCGCAAACCGGCGGTGTCGGTGCCGATGAGCAAGACCTTGGCCAGGCGCTGCGCGTGCTTGGCGATCAAGTCGCCGTATTCCACGCCCTTGGACAAGCCACCGGCAATCCAGACCACACGGGTGAATGCAGCCAACGAAGCATCGGCCGCATGCGGATTAGTGGCCTTGGAATCATTGATCCACAGGATGTCGTTCTTGCGGGCGACGGCCTGGATCCGGTGATCGCCGGAGTCGAAGTTCGCCAAACCCGCAGCGACAGCTTCTGCATTCACTCCGTACGCGCGGGTCAGCGCCGCCGCGGCAGCCGCGTTCGCGGCGGTGTGGCGCGGAACAATCTCGCCGATGTCCTTCAGGGCGATCAGTTCCACGGCACTGGTCTTGCGCTCTTCGATGAAGGCGCGGTCCACCAGCAGGCCTTCGACAACACCCACCATCGATACTGCTGGGGTATCGGTGGTGAAGCCGATAGCACGGCAGCCTTCGATGACTTCAGCGTTTTCCACCATGGTGATGGTGCGCTCATCGGCGGCGTTGAAGATCGCTGCTACCTGGGTGCGTTCGTAGATCTTGGCCTTGGCGGCCTTGTAGTTGCCGAAGCCGCCATGCCAGTCCACGTGGTCTTCGGCCAGGTTCAAGACCACCGAGGCAAGCGGAGAAATGCTATGCGTGTAGTGCAGCTGGAAGCTGGAGAGCTCGACGGCGAATACGTCATAGTCCACCGGTTCGCGTACGGCATCCAGGATCGGGGTGCCGACGTTGCCGACGGCGATGGCCTTCAGCCCATCGGCGCGCAGGATCGCCTCGGTCATGCCCACAGTGGTGGTCTTGCCGTTGGTGCCGGTAATCGCCAGCCACTGTGGTGCTGTGTGGCCGGCACGGTTCTGCACGCGCCAAGCCAGCTCGATATCGCTCCAGATCTCGATGCCCTCGGACTCGGCCTCTGCGATGACCGGATTACGGGGATTCCAGCCTGGGGAAACCATGACCAGCTGGGCCGGCTTGCCATCGACCAACGGCAGGGCTTGTACGTTCCCGTCGCCCAGCAGCACCTCATGGGCCCCGACGATCTTCAGCGTCTCGGCACGTTGCTGGTTCAGCTGGTCATCGCGGCCGTCGATGACGGTGACGATGGCACCCAGCTCGATGAGGGTGTCGGCCGCAGAGAATCCGGAGAGTCCCAGTCCGGCGACGACTACGCGCAGGCCTTTCCAATCAGCATCCCAGCTGGTTAGCGAGTCAAGAGATTTGCCAGCGTCTACGCTCACAGTGCGACAACCCATTCAGAGTAGAAGAGACCCAGGCCCGCGGCCACGAACAGGCCGGCAAGGATCCAGAATCGGATAACAACGTTTTCTTCGGACCAGCCCGAAAGCTCGAAGTGGTGCTGCAGCGGCGCCATCTTGAACACGCGCTTGCCGCCCGAGAGCTTGAAGTAGCCCACCTGGATGATCACCGACAGGGAGATGATCACGAACAGGCCGGCAATTACCACCAGCAGCAGCTGGGTGCGCGAGAGGATCGCGAAGGCAGCCACGGCGCCGCCGATGGCCAGCGATCCGGTGTCGCCCATGAAGATCTTCGCCGGCTTGGCGTTGAACCAGAGGAAGGCGATCAGCGCACCGGAGAGGGTGGCCCCCAGCAGGGCCAGGTCCTGCGGGTCGCGTACCGAGTAGCAGACGTCCAGCGAGTCCATGTTGCTGCAGGCCTGGTTCTGCTGCCAGATGCCCATCAGGGTGTAGGCGCCGAAGACCATGATCGAGGCACCGGTAGCCAGTCCGTCCAGGCCATCGGTCAAGTTCACGCCGTTGGTAGCACCGGTAACGATGAAGTTCGCCCAGAGCACGAACAGGATCATGCCCAGCATCGGGCCTGCGAAGGCCAGGTCGATGTTGGTGTCGCGCAAGAAGGAGATCGCGGTAGAGCCCGGAGTCAGGCCCTGGTCATTGGGGAACTGCAAGGCCAGCACGGCGAAGCTGATGCCGAAGAATGCCTGCAGGACAATCTTCTGCCAGGCGCGCAAGCCCAATGAGCGCTTCTTGAAGATCTTGATGAAGTCATCGAGGAATCCGACCAGCCCCATGCCGCCGAAGAGCATCAGGACCAGCATTCCGCTGGCGGTAATTCCCGAAGAAGTGCGTCCCATGAGCGAAAGGATGCCATGGGTGGCGAAGTACGCCACGAACACGGCCAGGACGAAGACCACTCCGCCCATGGTCGGGGTGCCGGACTTGATGGCGTGCGAGTTCGGCCCATCGTCGCGCACGACCTGGCCGTATTGCTTCTTGGTGAGCAGGCGGATGTACAGCGGCATGGCCACCATGGTCAGCACGAGGGCAATGCCGGCCCCCAGAATCAATGCGATCATGCGTTGTCGCCTTCCTTCGCGAATGCTGCAATGTCGTCGCCGAGGAAGCGTAGACCGGCCCCGTTAGAGGACTTGAACAAGGCGATGTCGCCTGGCTGAAGCTGCTCTTGCAGCAGCGCGCGAGCCTCATCTACGTCTTCAACGTAGAAGGCCTCGTCGCCCCAGCTGCCTTCGAGCACAGCGGAGTTGTAGGCGGGCTTTGCGCCACGGCCTACCACTACAAGTTTCTTGATGTTCATGCGAACTGCCATGCGGCCCAGCAGGTCGTGCTGGTGGATGCTGTCATCGCCCAGTTCCAGCATTTCGCCCAGGACTGCCCAGGTGCGTCGGCCCGGTGCGCCGTCGGCGCCCAGGCCCAATTCGGCCAGGGTCACCAGCGCAGCGCGCATTGATTCAGGGTTCGCGTTGTACGCGTCGTTGATGATGCTCACGCCGTCAGCGCGCTCGATGCGCTCCATGCGCCAGCGGCTGCCGGCAGCGCGGCCTTCCAGGCCTGCGGCGATCACTTCCGGGGCGATATCCAGGGCCAGTGCAGCGTTGGCCGCGGCGAGGATATTCGAGACGTGATGGCGTCCCAGAAGGCCCGAGGTGATGCGCTTGCTGTAGCCGCCAGGGAATTCAAGAGTCAGTTCTGGCTGCCCGTGGGAATTCACAACAACGTCGGTGGCCCAGACCCCAGCGTTTTCCGGCTTGTTCTTTCCGGTGCCGAAGAAGCGCACGGCTCCCCCGGAACGCAAGTCCATGCGTGCCACGCGGGGGTCTTCAGCATTCAAGATGGCCGTGCCATCGGCTGGCAGGGCTTCAACGAGTTCGCCCTTGGCCTTCTCGATGTTCTCCACCCCGCCGAATTCGCCGGCATGGGCGGTACCGACGCACAACACGACACCGACCTGCGGGTGCACCAAATCTGTCAGGTACGTCAGGTGGCCAATGCCGGTGGCCCCCATCTCGATGACAAAGTACTTGGTCTCTTCGGTGGCGCTGAATACCGTCAGCGGGACGCCGACTTCGCCATTGTATGAGCCGATTGGCGACACGGTCGGCGCCACTTGCGACAGAATACCGGCGAGCAGGTCCTTGGTGGTGGTCTTGCCGGCCGAACCGGTGATTCCCACGACCTTGGCGTCGTTCTTTTCCTTGAGAAGGGCAACGATGTGCGCGGCAATTTTGCCCATCGCTTCTACCGCGTCTTCAATGATGATCGCCGGGTGTTCCCTGCGGTCTTCATCGTGGGTAATGCGTTCGGCTAGGGCCAGCACTGCGCCGGCGGCGCGTGCACGGTCGATAAAGGCGTGCCCGTCGGAGAATTCTCCGGGCTTGGCGACGAATAAGGCACCCGGGACGACTTCGCGGGAGTCAGTGGTCACGGAAGTGATCACCGTGTCGGAGGCGGCTGTAGCAGTCGCTTTTCCGCCGGTGATTTCCAGCAGGTCGGTCAGAGACAGTTCAATCATGGCAATAAGGACTTTACACTTGAGCGGTGGCGATAGTGGACTTGTACGTTCTAGGAATTGGTCACAAATCCATGAAGATTCAGTGCTTTCGCTAGTTCCACTCGATCATCCAGTTCCACGTCAATTCCCGCGACGTCTTGGCTGACTTCATGTCCCCGCCCGGCCACGAGAATCGCGTCGTTGGCTTCGGCCAAACTCACAGCGAACTCTACGGCTTTGGCGCGTGGCGCGATGTTGTGAAGCTGCACCTGCGGACGCTCGGAATCGAGAACTTGCTGTGCTCCGGCGGCAACCTGGGCGCGGATCGGAGCCGGGTCTTCGCTGTGCGGGTCGTCGTCGGTCACAATGACGATATCCGCGTGGCGGGCTGCCACCGCTCCCATATCCGGGCGCTTGGTCTTATCGCGCTCTCCGGTGGCGCCGAAGACGACGATCCGGCGTCCCTGCTCCCCCGGACGGACGGAATCCAAAGCCTTTGCCAGCGCATCCGAATTATGGGCGAAATCGACTACGGCTACCGGAGATTCGGCTACGACCTGCATCCGCCCTGGAACGGCGACCGACAGCGGATCCTTGGAGTCCAAGGCCTGCTGCAGGGCTTCGAGGTCCGCACCGCCGGCCAGCACCATCAAGGCCGCCAGTGCTCCGTTGGCGACGTTGAACATGCCTGGAAGCAGGGTCCGGGTCCGCAGCTGGCGTCCATCCCGGTGCACCAGGGTGAAACTGTGGCCCAATCCGCAGTGCGCCAGTTCGGCAACCCTCCAGTGCGCCGAAGGGTGTTCGCCGTCGAGGCTCAGGGTCTCGGTAGGCACCAGGGCGCGCTCGGCCAGGCGCTGGCCGTATTCATCGTCTACCATGACCACTGCGCGCTCGGAGCGTTCCGCGGTGAATAGTTCGGCCTTGGTTTCGAAGTACTCGTCCATCGTGCCGTGCAGGTCCAAGTGGTCCTGGGTCAGGTTGGTGTAACCGGAAACGGCAAAGCGCAGGGCATCAACGCGGCCATAGCTCAGCGAGTGGCTGGATACCTCCATGGCCACCGACGTGACTTCCTGCTGCGCCATTCGCGAGAGCACGCCGTGCAGCTGGGTGGACTCCGGGGTGGTCAGCACGCTGGGGATGATCTGCCCGCGGGCGGACATCTCAATCGTGCCGATCAGGCCGGTTTCTTCACCCAGCGCATCCAGGATCGCGCGGATCATGAAGGTTGTGGTGGTCTTGCCGTTGGTGCCGGTGACAGCGAACAGCTTCGGGCTGCGCTGGTCGGTTCCGTAGACGCTCTGCGCGATCACGGCTGCGGATTTGCGTACATCTGCAACGACGGCCACCGGGATCGAGAGGTCATCGTTGAGGAATTCGAGTCCTGCAGTATCGGTGATCAGTGCGACAGCACCGTTGCCGATGGCGGTTTCCACGAATTCGGCACCGTGGCGCTTGGCGCCGGAAATACCCAGGAAGACGTCACCGCTCTGTACGATCTGCGGGTTGAGGCTGACGCCGAGGATTTGCGGAGCGGCATTGAGCAGCGCTCCAGTTCGCACCGCGCCAGCTGTGCCGCAGAGCTGGTCGAAGCCAAGACCGGCGATGCTCTCTGGGCGTAGGTACCGTTCTAGCTCACGCGGAGTGTCGGGGTTCTGGACTACCAAGATTTCTTCTGATCCTCACCTACAAAGACGTCATACGCCTCTGACTTTGTCGTGCTCGGTGGCACATTGAATGTGTTGAGAGTATGGCTCATAACATCGGTAAACGTGTCAGCTACCGAGAAGTCTTTCCAGTTGCCCTTTGGCCTGTACATGGTTGCCACGACGACGAACTGCGGATCTTCCAAGGGAGCGACACCTGCAAAGGAATAAGTATATCCGTCATAGCCCTTGGCGCTTGCCGCCTGGCCTGTACCGGTCTTGCCGCCCACGCGGTACCCGGGAATGCGCTCCTTGTAGCCGGTACCGTCGTCAACGACCGATTCCATGAGCTTGAGCATTTCGTCAGCGGTGCTTTTCTTGACCACGCGCTTCTTTTCCGGTGCGGGGATCTTGGTGATGGTACCGTCTTCGTTGCGGTAGCCCTCAATCAGGCTTGGCGAAAGGCGAACGCCGCCGTTGGCCAAGGACTGGAAAATTGAAGCGGTGTGCAGCACGGTCTGCGAATAGCCCTGGCCGAACATGGTGGTGTACTGCTGGCGGCGGTCCCAATTATCGGGATGCGCCAATTGGCCAGCGCTAGCGCCATTCAAGCCGACGCGGATGGGCGAACCCAATCCGAAGGCACGCATGTAGTCGTAACGGGTCTGCTTGCTCATGGTATTTCCGACCATCACGGTGCCGGTGTTGTAGGAACGAGCGAAGATGCCCGAGACCGTCATGTCGTACGTTGGGTGTTCCAACGAGTCATTGATGGTTTCCTTGGTGAACGTCTTCTTATTCGGCACACGCATCTCGGTCAGCGGATCCACTCCGCCCTGGTCGATGGCCGCCGCGAAGATCGCGGCCTTGCCGGTGGAACCTGGCTCGAAAGCACGGGTGATGGAGGTGGAGCGGCGGAACTCCGGCTTGGTAGCGCCTGGATCATTCGGGTCCAATTCAGCGGAGTCGCCGATGGCGAGGATCTTGCCGGTATCCGCTTTCATGACGACCACGGAAACCCACTCAGCGTTGAACTGAGCTTGCTTCTTTTCTGCTGCACGCTGGGCAACGTAGTTGATGTCCGAGTCGATGGTCAGGATGACGTCCTGGCCATCGACTGCAGGGGTTTCTTCGACCTCGGTGACGGGAATGCGCACGCCATCGGCGCTGATCTCGAACTTGCGGCTGCCGGCCGTACCGGCCAGGTGTTCCTCCTGGCTCAGTTCCAGGCCTTCGGCTCCCACCACGGCTGTTTGGTCTTCGGAGTTGCGCACGAACCCCAGCAGTGGTCCTGCAATTACGCCTTGCGGGTACTGGCGTTCGCTGCGCAGCAATGAGGCAAGTCGCGGAATACCGATTTCGAGGACTTCGTTGCGTACTTCCGGGGTCACGCTCTTGGCGAGCATGACGTACCCTTTGGGCTTGGCATCGCCCTGCGGGCGAACCTTCGTGGCAAGTTCCTCACGGTCCTGGTCAAGGGAATCGGCTAGTTCGTCAATGGCTTGGTCCCACGTGATGCGTTCCTGGCCATTGGTTCCATCCCGCTTCGCACGGCGAATGTTCTCACCCTGCTCGCGCTGGTCGATGACCAGATCATAGCGGTCTACTGAGACGGCGAGGGTGGTGCCATTGCGGTCTTCGATGGATCCTCGATTTGGCGCAATGTTTTCAACGCGTTCGCGGTTTTCCTGTGCAGCATTGGCAATGGTTGCCGAGTTGATGCCCTGGACCCAGACCAGCCGGCCCAGGATCACCAGCAGCAAAACCACGGAGAGGAGCAGCACAAAGCGCATTCGCTTTTTCGCAGTGTCGATTGCCGTCGAGCTCACAAAAGAACCTAACTTTCCCTCAGCGTGGTTTTCCAGCAGCGTAGGCCACCTGTATCTAGCTTAGAAAGGGCTAACTACTCTGCTGGGGATTTGATGCTTGGTGCAGGGATCGTGCCCCCGTTAAGCTCAGCGTCATTGAACACTGGGCGGCCATCACTGGCAACTTCACGTTCAGCTTTCTCCGGCTTCACCTCTGGTTCCTTGGAACCTTCAGTGGCACCGGACTCCTTCTGTGAATCTGCTGAGGCTTTACCCACAGTGGTCTTCGGCGTGTTTGATGCGTTGGCTTCAGTTTTGCTTTCACCCTTGCGGATGCTGTCGCCCGGCAGCGGAATAGTTCCGTATTCCTGCTTGCTGTTCTTTGCCTTGACCGCCTTCTCAGCGTCTTGGGCAACCTTGCCCTCAGACAGGCTGATCAGCCCTGGAGCACCTGGCGAAACCAAACCGAGGTCCTTTGCCTTGGCGGCCAGTGCCTGTGGCGCCGCCAACGACTGGGCCTCCTTCAGCAGTGCCTGATTCTCTTGGGAAAGCGCACGCTCTTGCGAACGCAAGTTCACGATGTCGTACTGCCGCTGAGCTACAGAAGTATTGAGCAGCACCAGCGTAACGATCACGCTGAATGCCAAGACAACGAGCACCGCAGACATGGTGAACATGGAGCGCTTGCTGGTTTCGTTCATCTTAGGAACCAACGAAAGAGTTACGCGCTGACGCGAATCGCCTTTAGGCAGGTTGCTAGCTGGGACGGGCTCGGGTCGCATTGCACGCGCAGTATTACCGTCGACAACAGGCTGGTTGTTCACGGCTGCGGTCTTCTGCACGCGGCGCTGGGCTCGTTGGCTCATGCTAGCTCCTCTTCAACACTCGTTCCACAGCTCGCAAGCGGGCTGAGGCTGCACGTGAATTTTCTGCTATTTCGTGGTCGCTTGGCTTCTCGGTGCCCTTGGTGAGCACCTTGTATTCAGCTTTGTGTTCGTCCAGCTCCACCGGGAATCCCGGAGGGGCCGACGAGGTAGATCCATGGACGAAGTGCCGCTTGGTGATTTTGTCTTCCAAGGAGTGGTAACTCATCACGACGACTCTTCCGCCGACGTTCAAAGCTCCCATTGCCGCCGGGATCGCACGTTCCAAGACGTCAAGTTCCTCATTCACTGCAATACGCAATGCTTGGAAGGTCCTCTTGGCCGGGTGTCCGTGGTTTCGAGCTGCCGCCGCGGGCACAACGCTGCGGATCACTTCAACTAGTTCAGCAGTGGTAGTGATGCGGCTCTTGGCGCGTGCCTCGACGATTGCCGTCGAGATGCGTCCAGCAAACTTCTCTTCGCCCCACTGTCGAATAATTCGAAGCAGTTCGTCGCGTTCCAAGTCGTTGACCAGGTCCTCGGCAGTTGGGCCAACAGAGGTGTCCATGCGCATGTCCAGCGGTGCATCATACGAATAGGCGAAACCCCGTTCACGCTCATCGAGCTGCAGCGAGGAAACGCCAAGGTCGAACAGAACGCCGTCGACCCCCGGGAACCCCAGATCTTCTACGACATCCGCAATTTCGTCATACACCGCGTGCACGAGGTCGATGCGGTCCTGGAACGGGGCGAGCCGTGCACCGGCAAGTTCGTGAGCCTGCTCGTCACGGTCTAGACCGATCAGGTGCAAATTGTCGAACCGCTTGAGGATGGCTTCGGAGTGCCCACCCATCCCGAGGGTGCAGTCAACCACAATTGCCCGACGGCCTTCAGCATTGGCTCGCTCAATACCTGGAGCTAGCAAATTAACGCATCGGTCCAGAAGTACTGGAACGTGGCGTTCGGATGCTGGTCGCTGGGAATCCTGATTTGGCACTGCGCCCCCTTTCGCTTTCGATCTGCTGTTGAGATCAGATCCCCCTCCAACCAAGTGGCGATCCAACCTTCTGGCTCCGGGGAAGTGAAGCCAGACGATTTTCTACCCCAAGGTGGCTGGAGATCTCATCTCAACAAACGTGGTGTTTTGTCGGTGTAGGGCACAAGGCCCTAATCTTCGTCAGTATCGGAGAACACGTCTTCTTGTTCATCCAAGTACTGCTGCCATGCGGTCGAATCCCAGATTTCAATACGGTTACCCGCACCGATAACTGTGACCTCCCGATCAAGGCCTCCATAAGTGCGCAGCACTTGCGGAATCGTTACGCGCCCCTGCTTATCTGGAACTTCATCCGAGGCCCCTGAGAGGAACACACGCGCATAGTCGCGTGCTCGTCGGGAGGTCAAGGATGCCTGCGCCAGCTGCTCGTGCTGCTTCTCAAATTCCCGCTGGCTGAAAACGTATATGCAACGCTCTTGGCCGCGAGTGAGAACCAGCCCATAGGACAGCTCATCTCGATATTTAGCTGGAAGAATCAACCGACCTTTTTCATCAAGACGCGGTGTGTAAGTTCCAAGGAACATGCACACCACCTTTCCCGTGAAGTGGCCAGAAGCCCCATTCTCCTCTACTTGCCTCCACTTTACTCCACTACCCTCCACTGTCAATGCAATTTCAGTGGTTTCGCGAGGGTCTGGACTTAAAAAACACCTGAATCTAGCGGATGCTCAGCCTATGTTCAGGTGGAGGGATGGGAATCGTCCCGCTGCATGATCCAGTATTTTTCAGAGATTCCACACGCAAAATCCGCGGAATATAGCTATTTTTAGGCGCGGTGGTGGGAAGTGGAGGAACCTGGGGAGGGAAGTGGGGGCCTGCCTGACCGGCGAGGTGGACGTGAACCTTGGAATCTGCAGAGAATTCAAGATCACTTGCAAAGTCGCGCGGCCCTCAGATAGGCGCACCGAATATCCAGGACATCCAACTTCCCGAATTGAACGAAACCCATGCGCCCCGGCATGAGGTGCACGGTGACCGTAGGGACGTGAGAAGCGGGGCTTAAACAAGAAAAGAGGTGCAACCCTAGGGGTCACACCTCAATATCAATGCAGATCAGCTATCGGACTGATCACGCTTTCGCTGGTTCCATTTTTCTTCCAGGCCGGAAAGGAACTGCGAATTGTTCTTGGCTGCAGATTTTGATCCCGTTCCGTTGGACGGACCAATTTTTCCAGTAGCCGATTTAGTCAGGGCAAGCAGTACACCCGCGAACATCACCGCAAATCCGAGAACGCCTACGATGATGATGTGCTGCGAGATTCCAAAGATGAGTCCCGCTAGGCCGACGATTACCAGCAAGATACCCAGAGCAATATTTCGGGTCGACAAACGTCCCGTGCCCGATGGGCCTTTCATGCTCGAAGCGAAGCGACGGTCTTCATGCAGCTGCTTTTCCAACTGCTCCAACAAACGCTGCTCGTGTTCCGATAGCGGCATCGTCTTCTCCTTCCAAAGGCAATCTCGACGGTCGTCCACCGTCTTCAAGTTCAACGTCGGGTCGAAGGGAAAAGTTCCCTGGATTCGATCGAACTTAATTCAAGGATAGTCTCTTTTGCACCCGCCCTGCTAGTTGATCTTCCCCACTGTCCAGATATCCATACGTTCTACACAGAATGTGTTTATTCCTTGGGGCGCAGAAAACGTGCTGGGGTCACGATGGACTGCGGGAATCTCTGTCCGATCTGGTCAGCGATGCGTTCCGCTTCTCGGGCTTTCTCTTCGCGGGGGTCCAAGCTAAATTGCAGACCCAACTCGTAATCTTGCAACCGTTCAGCTTTCACCCCGATCAGCCGGACCGGTTGCGGCATAGGGGTCAATTTTCGCAGAAGGGCCAGCGCGGACTCGCTAATTTTCGTTGAAGAATCTGTCGCAGCTGCGAGCGCCTTCGAACGCGTAATTCCAGAAAAGTCCTTGTACTTGATCTTGAGCCCAACACCGTTGGCTGATTTGCCGTGCCGCCGCAGCCGTTGACCGACCTTATGGCTCAGCCGCAAAAGTTCGCCCTCAAGCACCTGGGGATCGGTGATATCCACCGCAAAGGTATGTTCCGATGAAATGCTCTTCTCATCCCGGTTAACCTCCACCGGACGGTTATCGATCCCCCGCGAGAGCAAATAAAGGGCGCGGCCGTGTTCCCCCAACCGGCTAATCAATCTTGCTTCTGGCTCGCCAGCGAGTTGCCCCACGGTCTCAATCCCCAAGGAGTGAAGCTGACTAGCGGTTCGTTTTCCCACGCCCCACATTTTCGACACGGGTAATTCGTGCAGGAATTCTTCGGTTCGCTCGGGTGCAACTACCGCCATGCCGTCAGGCTTGGCGTACGTCGAAGCGAGTTTCGCAACGAATTTATTCCTTGCAATGCCCACGCTGGCCGGCAGTCCCATTTCTTTGCGTATATATTCGCGGATCTGCTGAGCGATCTGCACTGGCCCGCCAAGCATGCGCATGCTTCCAGTAACGTCTAGGAACGCTTCGTCGACACTGACTTGCTCAACCAGAGGCGTCAATGTGCGGAAGTACGCCATGATCTGGGCCGAGGCTTGCGAGTACTTGTGATGGCTCGGCTCGATCACGGTAGCTTGTGGTAGCAGCGGGATGGCTTGGCTCATCGGCATCGCCGAATGGATCCCGCGAGCTCGGCAGTCATAAGACGCAGAGAGCACCACGCTCCGGCCTGAACGGTGGCCTACAATAACTGGCTTGCCTACTAGGTCGGGGCGGTCCCGGAGTTCCACTGAAACAAAGAAGGCGTCCATATCGACATGGAGGATTGCACGATCCACCATTTCAATTCCTCTCCCCTCGTTCGGCTGCACCACCAGCTTACTCGAATGTATATTCGGATTCCGTTTGCACCCCGTGTACTTTGGGTGCCTTCTTCGCCGGGCGGGAATCACCGGTAGAGTTGTTGCTAACCACTAGTTGTTTACCCGTAGAAATGATTTTGCATGTCGATGCCTGATTCTGTGCCGGACCTCAACACTGAAGCCCAGAGCTTGAGCCGTACCTACACTTCTGACGTTGCTCAGTTATTGGAAGAATTCCTGGCTGCGAAAAGCGTTGAAGTTGGTCAGATTACTAGCAGCGCCGTCGAAATCGTCAATGCGATCACGTCACTGACTCGTGGCGGCAAGCGGCTTCGCGCCCTGTTCGCTTTCTGGGGTTACCTCGGTGCAGGTGGTCGGCCCGACGAACGCGACATCGTCCAACTCGGGGTGGCCTTGGAACTCTTCCAAGGAGCCGCGCTGATTCATGACGACATCATCGACAATTCCGATACACGACGCGGTCAGCCGAGCGTTCACAAGCGCTTCGAGGCCCAGCACCGAGAACTTGGGCTTGCGGGGAGCGCAGCGAGCTACGGCATGGCCAGCGCAATCCTTACCGGCGACCTATGCCTGTCGTTGAGCGAGGAAGTTTTCTCAGGTATTGCTTCCCTCAACGCTCGGGCGCGTACCATCTTCAATCAGATGCGCACCCAGGTGATGGCCGGGCAGTATCTTGATGTTCTAGAAGAGTCTGCGGGCCCCGCCTACGATCCGAAGGAAGCGGTCAAGCGAGCTCGCACTATCGTGCGCTTCAAGTCAGCCAAATACTCCACTGAAAACCCTTTCTTGCTTGGCGGCGCGTTGGCCGGCGCCAGCGAGGCTCTTATGGAGCGCTACTCCGCATTCGCGCTTCCGCTGGGTGAGGCATTCCAGCTACGTGACGATGTTCTGGGCGTGTTTGGCGATCCAGCAGTCACAGGGAAGCCGACCGGCGGCGATTTGCAAGAAGGCAAGCGCACGGAATTGATTGCCCACGCCCTCTTGCTATCAACTTCTGACGAACAGGACTTCATTCAGAGTCGCCTCGGCGCAGTGGATCTCAGCGAAGAAGAAGTGTTGAGACTAAGCGGTATTCTGCGCGATAGCGGCGCCCTGGCGGCCACCGAGCAGAGCATTAGTGAGTTGACCACCCAATCAGATCTCGCCCTGAACGCATTGCACGTCACGCCCCTCGCCTTAGCGGGAATGCAGCAGCTCAGTGATGCAGTGACAAAGAGAAGTAAATAGCGATTCGTTACTAAGACATAACGAAAGGTCTCAACCATCCATGCGATATGGAATACGGTTGAGACCTTTTGTTATTACTAAGGCTAGTTCGTCCGGGCCATTACCAGCCCATGGCCTGCGCCCGCCGACGGATTTCAGTTTTACGTCCGGTGCGCAGAGCATTCATTGGAGTGCCGGGCAGCGATTCATCCTCGGTGAACAGCCAAATAACCGATTCCTCATCGGAGAAGCCGGCATCCAAGAGTACCGAAAGAGTGCCCTTCAGGCTTTCCACCACTACTCCGTCTTGGAGAAAATCTGCAGGGATCGAACGGACATTGCGAGCGCCAATTCTCAACGAAACAATGGCACGCTCATCCAGCAGTCGGTGCACGCGGCGAATATCTACATCTAATTCTTCAGCCACATCGGGCAGGGTCAGCCACTGGCCGACGAGATCTACGGTTTCCTTCACTCCTTAAGGTTCCCACAAATTCCTGATCCGCGCAGAAATTTGGATGAAACTCACCTCAGCAGTTCCCATGAGTCACAGGAGTAGTGTAAATTTTCTTGTATCACTTTGATAACAATTGCATCACAGTCAACATGGGGAACCACTTCCCCTCTGTTACCTGCGGAGCAAAGCCCGTTATTTTCACCGTATAAATGAGGATTGACTCCATGCCCCACGAATCCAAACATGCTTCCAAGCATGCGTTAGGCGTTGTAGCAGGCGCGGCCATTCCCGCTGCGGTCATTGGCAGCCTCGCCTTAGCTCCCGCAGCGCAGGCAGCACCGATGACTGTTCCCAACACCTCAGGAAGCTTTGCCAAGTCGGTAACTCCGGAGACCCTCAAGGTCGCTGAAGACCAGATCAAGGCCCACCTGATCGCTTCGCGAGTATCTACGCTGGGATTGCCAGCTAAACGAGATGTTTCCGAAATCAAGATCCCGGCAGGTGCGTCCCTATGGAGCATCGCTCGGGAATATGACACAACCGTGTCAGAGCTGAAGAAGCTCAATAATCTTAAGAATGATTCAATCGTCGCCGGCAAGACACTCAAGGTCTCCGGTCATGCTTTGAAGAACAGCTCCAAGGGCAAGTCTTCGAGCTCGTCATCTTCAAGTACCGCCACTTACACCGTCAAGAACGGTGACACCCTCAGCGGCATTGCGAGCAAGCACGACATGAGCTTGTCTGATCTGTTGAAGAAGAATGACATCTCTGCAAGCAAGGTAATCTTCCCCGGCAATAAGCTGAAGGTCAAGGGTTCGGCGTCGAGCTCCAGCAATACGACGCAGACGAAGAAAACTTCTTCTTCGTCGGGTTCTTCAACCTACACTGTGAAGAACGGTGACACCCTCGGAAGCATCGCCATCAAGCACAATATGAGCTTGTCTTCGCTCCTTAGCAAGAACGATATCTCGGCCAGCAAGGTGATCTTCCCTGGCGACAAGATCAAGGTCAAGGGTTCTTCGTCCTCTGGCTCTTCGTCGAAGTCCTCCCAGAAGAAGTCCTCCTCCTCCTCCTCCGGTTCTTCAAGCTACACCGTCAAGTCCGGTGACACGCTCAGCGGCATTGCGGCCAAGCACGGCATGAGCTTGTCCGATCTGTTGAAGACCAATGACATCTCTGCCAGCAAGCCGATCTTCCCAGGCAGCAAGATCAAGGTCTCGGGTGGCACGTCGTCTTCGAGTTCCTCGCCGAAGAGCACTGCTGCGCCCAAGGCCAAGGCCAAGACGTCGACCTACTCCGTGAAGTCCGGCGATACTCTCAGTGGCATCGCGACCAGCCACGACATGAAGCTGGCCACCTTGCTGGACTTGAACCCCGAGTACAGCTCGAGCACGCCATTGAAGATCGGCGCCAAGCTGAAGGTTTCGGGCTCCTCGGTTGCACCGTCGGGTCAGGTCAAGAAGCAGAAGATCGGCAATAGCTTCGCTGGTCGTACCTACGCAGATCACGTTGTGCGAGATGCTAACTCGAACAAGGACTACCTTGACTCGATCAGCGTCCCGAGCCGCGGCGAGATGCAGGACCTCATCCGTTCCACTGCAAAGAGCATGGGCGTCGACCCGGCTCTGGCGTTGGCTCACGCGTACCAGGAGTCTGGCTTCAACATGCGTGCGGTCTCCCCTGCTAACGCCGTTGGCGCCATGCAGGTACTGCCAAGCACCGGTGACTGGATCGCATCGGTCATTGGCCAGGACCTGAACGTCCTGAACCCACGGGATAACGTTGTCGCTGGTGTCGCAGTAATTGCCTACAATTTGGACAACACCGACAACCTGGACAACGCAATCGCATCGTACTACCAGGGTCTGGCCGGTGTTCGTAACAACGGCATGTACGAAGACACCAAGCATTATGTAGCCAGCATCAAGGCTCACATGAAGAATTACCGCTAAATAGCCAAAAGGAGAGGCGCTTCCAACACGGTGTGTTGGAAGCGCCTCTTTTTTGTTGCAGCTGATCAGGCTGCTTCTAGCCTGTACGGTGGTCAAGATCCAATGGCATGTCGATTACCACCTTGGTCCCGCCCTTCTCGCTCTGTACCCAACGGATTTCACCCGATAGTTCGCTGGTAACCAGAGTGCGGACGATTTGCAGCCCAAGTCCCTCGCGGCGTGGCTCTTCTGGCAACCCGTGGCCGTCATCTTCAATGACAACCCGTAGCCAATCCTTGCTATCGGCACCCTTGTAGCGTTCGGCAACCAGCGCGACTTCACCGTTGCGATGCGCTAGTCCATGTTCCACGGCATTAGTCACCAGCTCATTGATCACCAGTGACAACGGTGTCGCCAAATCAGCGTCAAGCATGCCGAATTCGCCTTCACGACGCGTGGATACCCTTTGCTCCGGAGAAGCGATTTCCACGATCAGACGGAACTGGCGATCCATCAGATCATCAAATTTGACGGTTTCGTTCAGGCCCTTGGACAGGAAGTCGTGGACCGAAGCGATAGTGGAGACTCGTCGCATTGCCTGCTCCAGGCCCTGCTTGCCGTCCTCTGAGCTCATCCTGCGCGATTGCATGCGCAACAGCGCCGCGACAGTCTGCAAGTTGTTCTTCACGCGATGATGGATTTCACGGATCGTAGCGTCCTTGGTGACCAGTTCTTTTTCGCGACGGCGCAGTTCGGACACATCGCGGCACAGCACCAGTGCGCCCCAGCGCTTTGATTCGTTGCGCAGCGGAATGGCACGCAGGGAGAGGGTGACTCCGCGATGTTCCACCTCGGTACGCCATGGCATCTTGCCCTGGAGCACCAGCGGAAGAGTTTCGTCGACTACACGACGGTCGCTGACCAGTGCCATCGTCAGATCAGCCAGTGGCTGGCCCTGGAGGACATCAGCTGCGCCTAATCGGCGGAAAGCTGAAACAGCGTTCGGGCTGGCGAATTCGACGGCTCCATCAACGTTGAGCCGGATGAAACCATCACCGACGCGCGGCGCGCCACGGCGGGAGCCGGTAGGGCTGGCGAAGTCCGGCCACAGCCCTTGGGTACCCATCTGCAACAGGTCATCAGCGCTTTGCCGGTAGACCAATTCCAGATTGCTGGGTGTGCGGGACTGGTTCGGATCGAAGTGGGAAGTGATGACCGCAACCGGTTGGTTCTGGCGCACTAGCGGAATCGCCTGCACCGTGGTCAACCCCATGATGATATCTTTGCCGGCTTGTTCGGCCGAGCGTTGTACTTGCTTGGTTTCCCAAGCGCGGTCCACCATGATGCGCAGATCCTTGCGGATCCGTTCTCCCACGAAGTCGCTATGGAAGGCGGTATGCGAGGTGGAAGGGCGCACGTGTGCCAAAGCCGTATAGGAACCGTCCCCGGTGGGGAACCAGAGCACCAGGTCTGCGAATGCTAGATCCGAGACCAGTTGCCAGTCCCCCACCAGGAGGTGGAGCCAATCCTCATCACCGGGCGCTAGTGCAGCACGTTGACGTAATTCTTCGGTGATGAGGGCCATTGGCGGTATTTACCTTCGGACGATGGAACGCAAGAGGCGAAGTGCCACGGAAAGTGAAGCCATGTCGTCTCGTTCCAGGCTGTTCACTTCCGCGAACATAGTCTTCGCACGATCAAGGTTAGCCGCGTTTGCCTCTTCCCATGCAGCAACACGCTCTGCCGGGTCAGCAATATCGCCGTGGGCATCCAGGATGTTGCCGGTCAGGTCGATGATCGTGGTGTACAGGTCATCGCGCATTGCGGCACGAGCCAGCGCCTGCCAACGATCCGAGCGAGGAAGGTTGGTGATGCGATTCAGCAGGCTGTCCACATCGAACAAGTCGTAGAGCACGTAGTAGGTTTCTGCGACCTTGACCGGAGCGGTCCCGGTGCGGTGCACATATTCTGCCACGTCCAGCAGCGCGTAGGATTCGAACTGAGTCGCCCACATGCTGGCACGACGCTCCGGGATCCCCTGGTCCATGGCCTCTTCACGCCACTCCTGGAATCTCTGGAGGTCAGTGCCCCGAACCAAGGTTGGCAGGGCCTCACGCAGTTCGGTAACCGTCGCTTCGTAGCGTTTGACCGCTTCGGTGACCAGCAGTTCCTGATCGACGCGGTTGATGAACCAGCGGGTGGCACGGTCCAGCAGGCGGCGCATGTCGTGGTGCTGGCGGCCCCAGTGTTCCAGATCGGTTCCGGCAGGCTGTGCATTGATCGCATCGAACTGGCGGTCGAACCCGTAGATCTCACGCAGCGCGCAGAAGACCTTGGCAATCTGGACTTCGCTGGCACTGGTCTCTTCCATGGCACGGAAGACGTAGGTGATGCCGCCCATGTTCACGATGTCGTTGGCGATCACGGTCGCGATGATTTCGCGGCGCAACGGATGGCTTTCGAGCTGATCCCCGAAACGCTCTACCAACTTGGTTGGGAAGTAGCGGCGCAGGGTCCGGGTGAAGTACGGATCATCGGCGAGATCGGATTCGGTCAGCGCGTTCGCCAGCTGGATCTTCGCGTATGCGGCCAGCACCGAGAGCTCTGGGGTGGTCATCGCCTCGCCAGCGGCGCGGCGCTCTTCCAGCTGATCCGCGTTTGGCAAGAACTCCAAGCCACGGTTCAAGTCAGCATGGGCTTCCAGCCACTGCATCAGGCGCTCGTACGCTGGTGTCCAGGTCAGTGCCGCATGCTTCTCATTGAGCAGCAACACGTTCTGTTCGAAGTTGGTCGTCAGCACCAGATCACCGATGTTATCGGTCATCGAGAGCAGGAACTCCGTGCGTTCAGCCTCGGTGAGATTGCCCGCCTTGATCTGGCGGTCCACGAAAATCTTGATGTTCACTTCGCGGTCAGAAGTGTCCACGCCAGCAGAGTTGTCAATGGCATCGGTGTTCAGCAGGACGCCCTTGCGGGCTGCCTCAATACGGCCCAGCTGGGTCATGCCCAAGTTGCCGCCTTCGCCAACAACTTTCACGCGCAGATCTGCACCGTCGACGCGGATGGCGTCGTTGGCTCGGTCGCCGACCTGGCCGTGGGTTTCAGCCGCTGACTTCACGTAGGTACCAATACCGCCGTTGTAGAGCAGGTCCACTGGCGCTGAGAGGATGGCCTTGAGCAGTTCGTTAGGGCTCAACTTGGTGGTGCCGGCGTCCAAGCCCAGGACCTCGCGGACCTCGGCGCTAACCGGCACGGACTTGAGGCTGCGCGAGTACACGCCGCCTCCGGCCGAGAGCAGCTCCTTGTTGTAGTCTGCCCAGCTGGAGCGTGGCAGATCATACAGGCGCTGGCGCTCGTCAAAGGCGACCTGGGGATCCGGGTTCGGATCCAGGAAGATATCACGGTGGTCGAAGGCCGCCACCAGCTTCACGGTGGGGGTACGGCGCAAACCGTTGCCGAACACGTCTCCGGACATATCGCCCACGCCGACGGCGGTGAATTCGTCCTTCTGGGTGTCGATGCCCAACTCGAAGAAGTGGCGCTTCACCGATTCCCAGGCGCCGCGTGCGGTGATGCCCATGCCCTTGTGGTCGTAGCCCACCGAGCCGCCCGAAGCAAAGGCATCGCCCAGCCAGTGGCCCTTGTCGGCCGAGATCGAGTTGGCGATATCGGAGAAGCTCGCGGTGCCCTTGTCGGCAGCGACCACCAGGTAGGAATCATCGCCATCGCGACGAACCACGTTGGCAGGGGCTTCGATGTGCTCACCGTTTTCGTCGGTAACCATGTTGTCGGTCAGCTCCAGCAGGGTGCGGATGAAGACCTTGTACGCGCCCTTGCCTTCTTCCATCCATGCACCGCGGTCGAGAGCTGGATTGGGAAGCTGCTTGGCGTAGAAACCGCCCTTGGCACCAGTTGGCACGATGACGGAGTTCTTGACCATCTGGGCCTTGACCAGACCCAGCACTTCCGTACGGAAATCTTCTCGGCGATCGGACCAGCGCAGGCCACCGCGGGCCACGGCGCCGAAGCGGAAGTGGGTACCCTCAACACGCGGCGAGTAGACCCACAGTTCGTGCTTCGGACGCGGGAATGGCGCGAAATCGATCTCTTCCGGGGCCAGCTTGAATGCCAGTGCCTGGTGGGTGGTGAAGTAGTTGGTGCGTTTGGTCGCTTCGATCACCTTCACGAAACGGCGCAGCAAGGTGTCGGCATCCAACGTTGGCACGGATTCCAGCGCTTCGGCGACCTTTGCGTGCGCCTTCTGCCGAGCAGCTTCCGAATCCACGGAGCTCAGCTGCGGGTCGAAGGTGGCCTGGAACAGCTCCACAATGGCGTGGGTGACTGACGGGTTGCCAACCAGGGTGCTGGCGATGAAGCCAGTGGAGTTCGGAACCCCGAGCTGCAGCAGGTAGTGGGCGTAGGCACGAAGCATCGAGACTTCCTCCCACGTGAGTCCCTCGTGCAGCACCAGTGCGTTAAGGCTGTCGGATTCGGCGAGGTTGCGGACCACTGCGCAGTAGGCCTCAGCCAGCTTGGCTTCCACGGCCTGGAAGTTGATCTCCTCATCGATCTTCAGGCCCATGTCGTAGATGTAGCGTTCGCCGATTCCTTCTGGATTCAGCTCGTAGGGGCGTTCATCGACGACTTCCAGACCCAGATGCTGCAGAACTGGCAGTATGCGCGAGAGCAGCAGCGGCTTGGTCACATAGATCTTCATGCGCTTGGAAACAGCAGAATCCTCATCCTGCTTCTCGTCATCGTAGAAGGAGACAACCGGGCCATCGACTTCTGGACTGCTCAACTCGGTGAGCAGGTCAATATCCTTCAGCGCATCTTCGATTTCGAACTGCACCTTGTAGGAAGCCGGGAAAGCTTCGGCCCAAGCATTGGACAGCGTGTTGGCATCGCCCAGTTCCAGGCGCGCGCGGGCGGTGTCAACGATGGCGTCAGACCAGGAGCGCACGGCCTTGGCAATACGATTCTCCAGTGCCTTGCGGTCAACCACGGGGGCCAGTCCGTGGCGTTGCAGGCGCAGCCGGTAGAACAAGCGAACGAGCGCGCCCGCACCCAGCTGCGCTTCATATTCAACGGATTCTGCGTTGAAGCTGCGCTGCAGCTCCTGCTCCACCCGCAGGCGCACTGCGGTGGAGAAACGATCACGTGGCAGGAACACCATGGCAGTGACGAAGCGGCCGTAGTCGTCCTTGCGAAGGAAGACCGAGGTGCGGCGGCGTTCCTGCAGGCGCAGGATACCGAGGGCAATCTTGGTCAACTCATCGACGGAGATCTGGAACATCTCATCGCGTGGGTAGCTTTCCAGAATAGTGGTGATGTCCTTGCCCGAGTGGGAATCAGGCGCGAAGCCGGTGCGCTTCAGCACCGCTTCAACCTTTTCGCGTACCAGCGGGACGGTCTTCACGCTCGAGGTGTAAACACTGGAGGAGAAGAGGCCGATGAAACGGCGTTCGCCGTTGACTTCGCCATTGGCATCGAAGCTCTTGACTCCGACATAGTCCAGGTACACGCCACGGTGAACGGTGGAACGGGAGTTCGCCTTGGTCACGATCAGCGCTCGCTTGTCGCGAGCGGTGATGCGGCCGCGCTTGGTCAGGTGCTGTGGACCTTGGTCCGCCAGATCGCGCATCAGTCCCAAGCCGCTGCCTGGGCGGGCGACCAGGACGTCTTCGCCGTTGATGGTTTCCAGCGAGTAGTCGCGGTAGCCCAGGAACGTGAACTTTCCGTCAGCTAACCAGTCCAGCAGCTCCGATGCCTGCTGCACCTCGGCGATTTCCTCAGCCTTCGGAGTCTGCGGAAGGCTCTGCGCAATATCCTTGGCCCGGTCCAGCATGGCCGGCCAGTCCTTCACTGCAACACGCACATCTGCCAGAACGCTATAGAGGCGCTCAACAAATTCCTTGGCCTGCTCATCGCTGAGCTCGCGAGCGAGCTCGACTGAAATCCACGATTCGATGCGGGTTTCTGCACCGGCCGAAATCAGGGTGCTCAAATCCGAGAGCGCAGCGGTGTCACCGCTGGCAACATGCTGCAGACCAGCATGGCTGATCTTTGAAATTTCGCCGGTCTCGGTCTTGCGGGAGACAACGAACGTCGGATGCACTACCAGCTGAATTGGTGAATTCAGCTGCACTAGTGCGGCAGTTACCGAATCAACAAGGAATGGCATGTCATCGGTGACGATGTGGACCACTGAAATTCCGTTGTTGCGGGTAATGGCGACATTAGCGTTTTCAGCATCACGCTGATACCCGATTTCCAGATGTGCTGCCACGCGAGCTTCGAGTTCGTCTGGCCGGTAGGCCGCCACGTCTTCGGTCGCAATTTGGCCATAGTACTCGCTCACCAATTTCGAGGTGAGTGTCTCATCCATGAATGATTCTGACATGCTGGATTCCGACGAGTTCAAAAGAACGCCTCCAAGAACAAAGTTCGATCAACCCGCGCCTTTGCGGATCTCTAGTTTTACCCACATTACTCGGTTTTCACCTCTGGGGTTCAAGCTTCGGAGCGAAATCGACGACTATTCCATTTCTTGGGTGAATCCGTGGAATTTATGCCGGCCAAAGACCGTATTTCCATACGCAATAGGCACCGAGGTGCGATTTCGAGCAATGGGCTTCCTCCCAGCACTGCCGCGTTGCACGCGGCGTTGTCCTCGGGCAGATACCCTGCGATTTGGTGCGTCGGCCCAAACCGGTCCCACGCTTCAATCAACCTGCGCTTCGGGCTGCGCCCGGTACTGCTGGCTCCCACGCGGTTGAAGACGATTTTCGGATTCAGCCCGGGCAGTGCATCCTCCAATTCGTCGATGGCGCGAAGTGCACGCGGAATTCCCAAGCTGTCGGCACGCACGATCATGAAAAGCTCATCGGAGCACTGGAGCATCTCGACGGTGACAGCGTTTCGCTGTGGTGCTTGGGTATCGAAACTGAGCTGTTCGTCCAATTCAATGTACGGAGCCAAATCCAATACGACCAGGTCGTAGTGAACTTTGAGCAGCATGGCCGCTCGCCGCAGCGCCGAGGCCCGGACCTCGGGCCACCGGCTAGCACGCGGGATTCCGGTCGCCACGCGCATGGTCGCCTCCCCGACCTGGACCAAGGAACATGCAGCGTTGAGTCGGGCAACATCCAACGAGCCGGCGTCGATGGCACGGCACAACTGCGCGATGGATGCCGATTCGTCCATGAGCCCCAATTGAATGGCGATGCTGGCGGCGTAGGTATCTGCGTCCAGAAGCACCACGGTTTTTCCTGCTGCCGCCGTTTCCACCGCATAATTCAGCGCGACGGTACTGCGCCCGGGAGATCCAGGGGCGCTCCAGAAGCTGACGATCCTTCCGTTCCGGCCCGTAGAGTCGTCCTCCGGTTCGGGAACCGCGAGCGTTCCGTCGGTTCCAGAATGATTCAATGACTGAACTACGCCCCTGATGCGTCCTTCCAGCTCGGCCATGCCGGAATCCGCAGGCAGATGAAGCACATCAGGCAATGGCTTCCAGTCTTCGGGCCGGTCAAAGAACAGGACAACCGCTGTCTGGCGCATCAGCAACGCATCAAGTTGTTCCATGGGCGGCACCAGCTGGGCGTCGGCAACGATCAGCACATCAGCCATTCCGGTATCGCAAGCGGCAATGGCTTCGGCTATGCCGGAGCAGACGCGGGTGACCATCAGTTCCCCGCGGTACCCTTCGATTTGCCGGACGATTTTCTCCTGGTCTCCGAGCACTACGACCGAAATACTCATTGTTCGGTCCCGGCCGGGTTGTAGACGACGATAATTCTCGATTCGTTGGCCAGCGCTTGAAGCAGCGGTTCAAGCTGATTCGGTTCCAACAGCAGTTCCAGGTTGGTGCCTTGGGTTCCCACCAGTCCCCCGCCGCTTTCAACGCGTGCGGCGACTTCGACCATGGAGGAGAGCTTTTCCGGGACTCCGTAGGTGCTGCCGCTGGTTTCGCGTTTGGCAATCCATACGTCAACGAAGCTACCGGGGGTAATCGACGAAGAAAGGTCTGCCGGAAGATCGACATTGACCGGCCTGCGCGATCCCACTTCACTGTGCATTATCGAGGTGACTGGAATCAGCTGCCCTTCGCTGATAAAGGTGTTCGCTCGGGCGTCCTGGCCGAGCTGCGCATCTGTGTGCAGGTAGTTCTCGAGAGTTTCGCCAAGCTGGACTTCTTGAGTTTTCATGTTCTCGCTGGTCAGCTTTTCTCCGAGGGTGATATTGGTGCTGGCGACATACACCGTGGACGTCTGATGCAATTCGCCGACCAGGTACACGGTTCCCGCGACCGAAGCGACTACGAGCACCGCGCCGAGAGCCAGGCGTGGGTCCTTCCAACTAGGCCGTCGCACACGCGAGGCCGAGGTTGTCCGCGCGTCCTGGGCGATCTGTTCTGTGATCACGGCTTTGACCTTCCGCCAGCATAGGTGCTTATGGATGGTGAGCCTACGACAACTTGGTCCTGCTGGAAAGACCTTGCGTGCACTTGTGGATCACGAAAGAGTGATCGCTTCGACCCATCCGATAGCATCCAGTGGAATCAGCAGTTGCGTTGAGGCCTGCTGGGCTCTGGCGAATTCATCGCGAGGATGCACCAGAATAATCAAAAAATCCTTGGCTACCTGAGTCAGAGTTCCTTCAGCCATGGAGCTGCCCGCACGGCCAAAAACATGGCATCGTGCTCGGTCCCGGAGCAATCCCCGCAGAACCGAGGAAAACTTCACCGAGCGGCCCGGCGCCCGCCGTTCCACCGCAGGTGCGCGCCTCGGCGGAAGGGCAAAGGATTCAATCGCTCCACTGCGGATCACCCATTGGGCCTGCTCTGTTTCCAGGCAGATGTAATCGGTCGCGCAAGGGCCGAGCTTGGCGCGGAGTTCGGTTCCCCCGGCCAGCCGGAGGCTCAATTCGTGTCCGTAGAACCGCATCAGAGTAGGCAGCAGTTCGGCAGTTGCCCGTTCAACCCTGATGTTTTCGGCAATTTCTTCACGCAGCTGCGCCCGGCTCTGTTCTGCTAGCTGAGCCTCCAAGTCGTCGAAGAGTGAATCCCACCGCATGCGCCCACTGTACGAGAATAAACATTTTTTGCGTAACCCTATTCACAAAACGAACTCTAAGTGTCACTATGAACATCAAACAACATCAAATGACATCAAAATTCATTCAAGGAAGTGATTCGGGTGTCTCGCCAACGGCAAATATTCGTGCTGCTGCTCTTTTCGGCAGCGTCATTGGTCATTATCTATGTGGGAATCCAGTGGATATCTGATTACTTCCGGTCCCCAGTCGATGGGCGCGCCACAGCGGACCACATAAGGCTTCTCGTCAGCCTTTCGTTCCTGGCGTTACTTACGCTGTACTTGCTGCGCGTGGCCTTGGCCCAGATGATCCGCTGGGCGTTCACCCACCGCAAGCCGAAGCTAGCGCGGTTCTTCGAACGAATCGCCCCCGCACTGAGCAGGAGAATTCTAGGCTCAATGCTTGGAACCTCGATTGCCCTCTCTTCAGTCGCTGCAGCCTACGCGGGTGAACCACTGGCAGTTTCCCTGGCACAGGTCCCGGCGGAAAACGCCAGCCAAGAACTAGCCAGCCATGCAGGCCCGCAGCAAAACTCCGTACCGAGCCCGCAATGGTTCCCCGAATCCATGAGCGTTCCCCTGAGCCCACTGGTATCCCCCGGGGCCAGGAATCCAGGCCAACGTTCGGTGCAACGCACAGAAGTTGTCGTCGCTGAAGGGCAGAATCTGTGGACCATAGCGGCAGATCATCTAGGTGCCCAGGCCACCGTGGAAGAAATTTCTGCCTATTGGCCAAAGATCTATCAACGCAACAAGAAGTCCATCGGCACCGACCCGGACCTGCTGCGAGTTGGAACGGTACTTGAACTACCACCAGCCAGCTAAGCGCATTCAAGAACTTCCCCACGCCCAACTAGGAGTCATCATGAGCACCATCGCCATCAGCCCCCGTAGCGCCAACACCGGCTACTATCAACCGGACATCTACGCAGCCAACCTCCCAGACCCGAACCCGGCTGGCGCCACCTCGGCTGCCGATCCATGCCAGGCTCCGGCTCACCTGCGTCGGGCAATGGACAATATCTTCCATCGCTCTGCTGTCTACCGCAGCGAGCACCGGGCCATCGTTGAGATTTCGCATGCAGTAGCCCGCGCGGTCTTCGAAATCGTGGCTGGGTACCGCACCGTGAATCAGCTGGCATTCGTGATGGAGCCCTCTTGCATTGCCAAGCTCCGGCGCCGGGCCCTCCTGGAGACCCAGTGCTACACGCTCGAGCCGCTGCCGGGCACGGCACACGGGCAGATCATCTCATTGCACCTGGACCGGTGCATATCAGGTTCTTGGGAATGCACCGTCATCTTGGGCTTTAAATACCGCGTCCGTGCCGTGGCTCTGAAAATTCAGCCCTGGCACGGACGGTGGCAGGTGACCGATGTGGAGCTAATCTAGCTGCGCTTGGCCTTCTTGTTCTTCTTCTTGCTCGACGTTGCCTGGGCGCGAGTGGTGCTGGCTTCGCCATCTTCATCCGGGCCGGTGAACTGCAGGTTCTTCGGCTTCGCCGATTCGTCGACCGCTGGCGCGGCAACTGCTTCAGCTCCGGTGGGGATCTCCAAGTTGAAGAGGGTTCCGATGCTTTCCTCGCGGATGCCCTCCATCATGGTCTGGAACATGGTGTAGCCTTCACGCTGGTATTCCACTAGCGGGTCGCGCTGGGCCATGGCACGCAGTCCGATTCCTTCCTTGAGGTAATCCATCTCGTACAGGTGCTCCTGCCACTTGCGACCGATGGTCGAGAGCACTACACGGCGCTCCAGATCGCGCATGGTGGAAGAACCAACAAGCTTTTCCCGCTCTTCGTACTGGTACTGGGCATCCGAGAGGATTTCGCGTTCCAGGAACTGCGCGGAGAGGTGCCCCACTCCGCCGGCCTCTTCGAGAACTTCATCGATGGTGATGCCGATCGGGTACAGCTGCTTGAGGTTGGTCCACAACGACTTGAGCTCCCAATCGTCCGGATCGCCGACCTGGGTCGCTTCCAGGACCATTGCCTTGACGACATCTTCCAGGAAGTGGCCGACCTTCTCTTCGAGGTCGTCGCCTTCCAGGATGGAACGGCGGTCAGCGTAGATCGCTTCACGCTGGCGGTTCATCACGTCATCGTATTTCAGCACATTCTTGCGCTGCTCGGCGTTGACGCCTTCCACCTGTGCCTGGGCGGACTCAATGGCGCGCGAAACCATCTTGGATTCCAGCGCCACGTCATCTGGCATCGACGGGTTGTTCATGATGCGCTCGGCCATCCCGGAGTTGAACCGGCGCATCAGGTCATCGGTCATCGACAGGTAGAAACGCGATTCGCCCGGGTCGCCCTGGCGGCCGGAGCGACCACGCAGCTGGTTATCGATGCGGCGTGATTCGTGCCGTTCGGTGCCCAGCACGTACAGGCCGCCGAGCGCCGCAACTTCCTTCGATTCGTTGGCGACGGTTTCCTTCGCCTTGTCAAAGACTTCATCCCAGACCGTGTTGTACTCTTCCGGGTTGTTCTCCGCATCCAGGCCACGGCGCTCCATCTCGGCCACGGCCAGGAACTCAGCGTTGCCGCCGAGCATGATGTCGGTACCGCGGCCGGCCATGTTGGTAGAAACGGTCACCGCGTTCTTGCGGCCGGCCATCGCGACCACGGCAGCTTCGCGAGCGTGCTGCTTGGCGTTGAGCACCTCGTGGCGGATGCCCTTCTTGGAGAGCAGCCGGGAGAGGTATTCGCTCTTTTCCACGCTGGTGGTGCCCACCAGGATCGGCTGTCCCGTCGCATGGCGCTCGGCAATGTCCTCAACCACAGCATTGAACTTGGCGACTTCATTCTTGTAGATGTAGTCCGACTGGTCCATGCGGATTGCTGGCTTATTGGTAGGAATCTCCACCACGCCCAGCTTGTAGGTACCCATGAATTCCGCGGCCTCGGTCTGCGCCGTACCGGTCATGCCCGAGATCTTGGCGTACATGCGGAAGTAGTTCTGCAAGGTCACGGTGGCCAGAGTCTGGTTCTCGGCCTTGATCTCAACGTTTTCCTTGGCCTCGATGGCCTGGTGCATGCCCTCGGAGTAGCGGCGGCCAGCCAGTGCACGGCCGGTATGCTCGTCAACGATCATGACTTCGCCGTTGACAACGACGTAGTCCTTGTCCTTCTTGAACAGTTCCTTGGCCTTGATGGCGCTGTTCAGGAAGCCGATCAGCGGGGTGTTGTTCGCTTCGTAGAGGTTATCGATGCCCAGGTAGTCCTCGACCTTTTCGATGCCCGACTCCAGCACGCCGATGGTGCGCTTCTTTTCGTCGACCTCGTAATCGTCTTCACGCTTCAGTCGCGAGACGATCTTGGAGAATTCGGTGTACCAGCGGTTCACATCTCCCGAAGCCTGTCCGGAAATGATCAGCGGGGTACGCGCCTCATCGATCAGGATCGAGTCGACCTCATCGACGATGACGAAGTTGTGTCCGCGCTGGACCAGCTCGTCCTTGCTCCACGCCATGTTGTCGCGCAGGTAGTCGAATCCGAACTCGTTGTTCGTGCCGTAGGTGATATCGGCTTCATACTGCTTGCGCCGCTCGGCAGGCTTCTGACTGGAGAGAATGCAGCCGCAGGTCAGACCGAGGAAGCGGAAGACGCGACCCATCAGATCCGACTGGTACTGGGCGAGGAAGTCGTTGGTTGTCACCACGTGCACGCCGTCACCGGTCAACGCGTTCAGGTAAGCCGGTGCGGTAGCGACCAGGGTCTTGCCTTCACCGGTACGCATTTCAGCGATGTTTCCCAGATGCAGGGCAGCACCGCCCATGAGCTGGACATCGAAGTGGCGCATGCCAAGGACCCGGTCCGAGGCTTCGCGGACCACCGCAAAAGCTTCTGGGAGCAAGTCATCCAACGTCTCACCGTTAGCCAAACGTTCGCGGAACTTGTCGGTTTCACCCTTGAGCTCTTCGTCCGAAAGTTCGCGAATTTCGACTTCCAACGTATTGATCGTGTCGGCGTACTTACGAAGAGTCTTCAGAATCTTCTTGTCGCCGGTACGCAAAATACGTTCTAGCAATGATGCCACGTGGTAGCTCCCAATATCTCAAGCACAGTAATTTCTGGCGTCTTCAGTCTACGTGAGGAAAACAGCACATCTGGCTATTTCAATCCCATTTGCGCTGTTCTTATAGCGAACAGCGATTTGATCAACAGGCCCTTCACAGCCCGATTTCCACTCGTTCAAGTTCCAGCCAGCGCGCCATGCGATCCAGCTCGGCTCGCAATCCAGCCTCGACACTGGCGTCGACACCCGGCTCGTAATGCACCTGCTTTGCGTGCAGCACCGACCTGGCCCGGTCAGCTTTCAGATCCACTCGGCCCACGAACTCTTCGCCGAAAAGCATCGGGAAAACGTAGTAGCCGTAGCGGCGCTGATTTTCCGGCACGTAGATTTCGATGCGGTATTCGAACCCGAAGAACTTCTCCAGCCGGCGGCGATTGAAAACCATCGAATCAAAAGGTGACAGCAAACGCAGGTCAGGATCGATCCTGCGCGGAATCTTGGTGCCGGCCTGCAAATAGCAAGGCTCGGCAATGCCGGCAACCTGTACTTCTTCGATGAGACCAGCACGTGTCTGCTGGGCGAGCTCTTCTTTGGCCGCGCGCACCGGAAGACGGAAATACTCTGCGACGCAGTGAGCGGTGGCGATGCCAAGGGCATCCATGGCCCGGACAACCAGCCGGGCGAGGGCCTCGTGCCGCTGCGCCGCATCGAGTTCCTGTTGCCTGCCCACCACATCCGCGGCTAGTGCGTAACGGCGTTCAAACTGGGAGTTGCGTCCCAGCGTCAAGATCTTGGCTTGGGCGAAAAGGGACTCGGTGACGAACTTGGTGTCATTCCAATTCCACCCCCAATGCTTTTTCTCCCCGACCGGGGCGACGTCCAAAGCCTGGCTGATTTGCCGGGCGCTGGAGCCTGGATTATTGGACAGGTATTCAAGGACGCGATCCGAGAGGTCATGCTGTTCGGCGGAGAACCCATCTGATTTATCGATCCAGGTTCGGCGCTGCCATACCCGCAGGTCTTGAATGAGTTCCGAGCTGACCACCGAGGCCTCATGGGCCCAATATTCGGTGATAGGGCTGAGCGGTTTGGCCAGAAGCTGGTCCAGCACCTTGGTGTCATAGGCGCCGAGCCGGGCGAACATCGGCATGTAATGGGCCCTGCGAACGACGTTCACCGAGTCAATCTGCAATTGCGCGATACTGCCGATAGCGCTGACGATTTTCCGCGCGGTGACGGGTTGTACTTTCCTGCCCTTGGACAGGCCTTGGGCGGCCAACGCGATTCTTCGTGCCTGCTTGAGACTGAGAATGCGTTGGCCGCCCACGCTAGTTGTGGCTCCGATGACTAGCCTTCTGTTGCCAAGGCTTTGTCACGGTAGCCGCGAGTTTCCCTGGTGGCTTCTTCATTGGAGTTCAGTGATGGATCCAAGGAGATGACACCGAACTGGTACTGGGTGCGGCCATAGACCACAGCGTGCTCGCCGGTGGCTTCATCGATGAATAGGTAGAACGGATGGCCGACCAGTTCCATGCGGTCCACTGCGTCATCAACGCTCATCACTTCTGCAGGGAAGGACTTGCGGCGGATGACCACTGGCGAGTACTCGGCGTTGGCCTCGACTTCGGCAGCTTCCGCGGCTTTCTGGGCTTCGATGGTTTCTTCAACCAAAGACTTGCCGCTCGATGCGGTAGGCAGGCCGCCAGTTGCCTGGTGGACAGCCAGCGGGGTGTGGTTGCCGCGATGCACCTTGCGCTTGTCGCGGGCCTTGCGCAGGCGTTCAAGCAGTTTTGCGAACGCGATGTCGAAAGCCGCGAACTTGTCAGCGCCGCGAGCCTCGGCTCGAATTGCTGGGCCACGGCCAACAACGGTCAATTCAACGGACAGTGCAGTGCTCTGATCACGAGCGTGTGCTTCTTTGAGGACCTTGACGTCGATGCGCTGTATTTTGGTGGCCAGCTGGTCAACCTTGGTGATTTTCTCGTCAACATACTCACGGAAACGATCCGAAATGGTGATGTTGCGTCCGCTGTAGTTCAGCTCCATGGTGTCCTCCAATAGGGAGTCGGGTGACACAACAGTCCGAAAGTTCCATCCTTTCGGACTGAAGATGGGCTTTTAGCTGCATCTGTGATGCATCCCATACTTCACCTTATGCCACCGTGGCCAAGATTCAAGTATCCGGGCTCACAATTTCCGATCGCGGTAAGCGTAATTACTGTTCAGGTGCATTATTTGGCGGTCTCGTCAAAGCCAGTACCACAGCGCTGGTGACGTCATATCCTGCCTCATGGCAGGCCATGGCCGCGTGCCGCAACGTAGAACCGGTGGTGAGGACGTCGTCGACCAGGATGACCGGCTGGCCATTAGCGCTGGCACGCTCGGCTACGAAATGGGTCCGGCCGCCGCGCCGGTCTGAACCGCTCTTGGTTTTCTGCGCCCCGCCCAAGGCAGAACCGAGGCGGTAGTGCAGCAGCGTGCGGCACTCTAGATCTGCCGACAGCAGCCCGCGAGCGAAGCCGTGGTCGAGCATCGTCTTCACCGGAGAGTAGCCACGCTGCGCTGTTGCCTTGAGCGAACTGGGCACCGGCACCACCAGGGTAGGAAGATTCGCGCGCTGCGGGATGCATCCGGCGTTCAGCGCGGCAGCAAGATAAGGGGCGAAGAGCGAGACGAGGAAGTAGCGCTGCTTGTTCTTGAATGCCAGCAAAGCCCGAGCCAGCTCCTTGCCGTAAGCGCCGCAGGAACTAACGGCAAGCTGCTGGCCGAGCGCGGGAAGCTCGACATAGAGATGATGCGTGTCCGGCAGGGGCGGCAGGCTCAGTTGGCGTTGGATTTCACTGCGGCATTCGGGGCAAAGCCGAAAATCTGCCCGGGCGCAGACCGCGCAACAGGCCGGAAGCAGGAAGTTCGCGATTTCCCTGGTGCCGAATCCCAGCCAGCGCATGGGCCTGCTGCGGGACAGCTCATCGACGCACCGCAGCCACTCCTCGGGAATTTCCATACGGCCAGACTGGCCGATGAACCGCGTCGATCGGTCTGGTCGCCAACGAGTTGTGGAGCAAGGTCCTGCTTAGCCGGGATAGGCGACGTCCTGGGCAAAATCCTCAAGCTCGTGCCAGGAATTGCCCACGCGGGTATACAGCTTCTCGTTGGTCTCGGCATACACTTCGCGGCGGCTGCCGACACCGGTAGCGATGCCGACCATGCCCAACAGCAGCTGCAGGTGCTCGCTGCCGCCTTCGAAGGTGATCTGGGCCGCTTCAACAGCTTGGTCATCACCGAGCTCGGCAACAATAATGGATCTGTCCGAATCCCATAGCGCGGTATTCACCGGAACTTCTGGATAGATCTTCATTGGCGAATCCGTGAGTCCGCGGGGCACACCTTCAGCATCGCGGATCACGCCGGCGACGTAAACCGACGTGGTCTTGCCGATGGTTGCCACGATCAGCGCCCGCGCGCCGTCACGGGAAATCCGCAAGGAATCGATCTGGGCATCTTCCAGCCAGGCCACATCGATTGGACGGGCTTCACCCTTCATTTCGGTGTCGGCAGGGACCGCCCTGATCGGGGTAGCTGCCCCGTTATCCGCGGTCCAGGTCCAGCCGGCCAGATCCATGGACGGCTGGATGAGCTCCTCGCCCTCCAGCGAAAGGCGCAGGCTGCCCTTGTCGTCAATCCCCCACAGCTGGGTGCGGCGGCCGTTGAGGAAGGCATAGCGATTGCCGACCGGAGACATGGCCGGGTCCCGTGGGTTGTATCCGGAAATATCCGGGACGCCGCCCACCGGAATGATCGAGAGTCCCTTGACGTAGACCAAGTACTGGTCCGAAATGCCGATCAGCGTATCCTGCGTGCTGGGGTTGGACGTAGCCGGCTCGAAGTTAGTGTCTTCGGTCGAAAGGTTGACTTCGTTTTCCTCCCGCAGCAGCTTTACCGAGTCCACCGGAGCTAGGCTGGTCAGCGTGGCTTCCATCTGCTGCTTCATCAGCAAGATGCTCCGGTCGGTAGCATCTGCGAAGGTATTGGAGTTCAAATCAATGGTCGCTTCGCCATCGCGCACCGGCACCGCTGAACGCACCAGTCCGCTGGCCGTCGAGAAAGCGGAGACGACAGCATTTTGCAGGTACGGGGCTGGTCCTGCCAACAAGGCTTCCACCATCGACGTGGTGGTGCCCGAACCCGAGGTGAACCACCGTATGTCGGGAACCAAATAGGCGAAGCTCGCATCGTAGAAGTACAGGGTCTGCGCGGCAAAGATCTTGGTGAACGTCGAGGCTTCGAGCATCGTGCCGTCCGGGGCTTTGGTAATGCGCCATTCGTCGTCTACCTTGGCGACTTCGATATCCACTGCACGGGTCGAGTGATCCGGGTAGTCGGTGCGCACGCCATGCGCGTCGACTTCACCGGTGATTTCGAGCTGGATGGTGTACTTGTTCGCATCGGCCCCGTTGACCACATTGAAGGCATCGTAGATCAGCGTCTGCGTATCACCGCGCCAGGTGTTGCTCAGCTGCGCGTCCATGAATTCGCGGGAGACAGCATAATCTTCGGATACCGAACGCCCAGCCTCGACGAACCCCTCGACGATGGCCCTGGCATCAGCACCTGCTGCCGGTCCATCGGCCGCATAGCTGTAGCTTTCAGCCCCGCTGGTGTCGGTTCCGGCTTCAATCTGCTGGACGGTGGAAGTTCTGGGAATCGAGGCGCAGCCAGAGATCCCAAGCGCAGCAGCAAGGATGATTGCGAGGCTGGAAAAGAATTTCTTCCGCATCAGCTCTCCCCTTCCTTCTTCTGCTCGTTGCTGCCGAGGTTCGGATTGGTGACATCGTCAGCTGGCGAATCCGCATCCAAATCCGGATCAAGAACCAGCGGCGTGTATCCGATCTTTGGCACTTCACCGGTCAGCGGGAAGCTGTCTCCCAAAATCACCGTAGCCAGGCTTTCAGGAACTGGCGGTTCCAGTGGAAGCGGCGACGAAGCGATCTCCAGGTCCTCGCTGCGTGGCAAGGTCAGTCGGAAGACCGAGCCGACCCCCGGCTTGCCCCACGCTTCCAATCGGCCATCGTGCAACCTGGTGTCCTCCATCGAGATCGACAAGCCCAGGCCGGAACCTCCGGTGGTCCGTGCACGGGCCGGATCAGCGCGCCAGAATCGGTCGAAGACGTGGTTGCACGCCTCTTCGGACATGCCGATGCCGTAGTCGCGCACGGTGATCGCCACCGCGCTCTGGTTAGCGCCGATGGTGATATCGATTGGCTTGCTTTCACCGTGCTCCACCGCGTTGAGCACCAGATTGCGGATCACACGCTCGACGCGGCGCGGATCCACTTCTGCGACGCAACCGTCGCTGGGCGCGTTCAGGCGGATGAGCGAACCGTATTCATCAGCCACCGGGGTGGCGATATCGATAACCTTGCGGGCTATGACGTTCAAGTCCGTTGACTCACGGTCAAGCACCGCGACGCCGGCATCGAAGCGGGACACTTCCAGCAGGTCATTGAGCAGGTGCTGGAAACGCTCGATCTGGTTGTACATCAGTTCGGCGGACCGCGCGGTAAGCGGATCGAAGTCCTCGCGGGCATCGTGGATCACTTCGGCAGCCATGCGCACGGTGGTCAGCGGGGTGCGCAATTCGTGCGAGACATCGGAAACGAAGCGTTGCTGCATGGCCGAGAGATTATTCAATGCGGTGATCTGCTCTTGCAATGAGTGGGCCATGTGGTTGAAGGCCGTCCCCAATCGGGCCACCTCGTCCTTGCCGGCGACCTTCATTCTGCGGTCGAGGTCACCGGAAGCAATCCTCTCCGAAACATACGCGGCATCGGCCACCGGGCGGACCACGGTACGGGCGACCGACCACGCAACGAAGCCAACCACTGCCAGCAGAATCAGCCCGGTGAAAGCCATCGCACGATTGATGAATTCGAGGGTATCCTGCACGCTGGACAGGTCGTAGACCAGATACAGTCCGTACTCGCGTCCAGGCGGAATCAGTACCTTGGTGCCGACAATGAGACCGGGCTTGGTTGCGGTATCGGCACCCAGCTCGATGGAACGCCAATAGATGCCTTGCTCCCCTGCAACCCGCTCCGCGAGATCGCCAGGGATCACGCGGGTGGTCAGGGAACCGGAAGCCATTGGCCCAACATAAAGGCTTTGGTCACCGGCAATGGGCATCAGCACGAAATCGCGGACTACGGTTGCGCCATCGCCTTCCAGGGAAGCCAAGGTCGAATTCACCAGGGCCTGGGTGGAGGCGCGATCGGTGGTGGAAGCCGATTCGAGAATGGAGCGGGCCTGGACCAGGCCGCGTTCCGATTCCTTGGATATCTGGTTCACGCGCTCTTCGAAAAGCGTGGAGGCGATCTGGTTGGAAAGGAAGGCGCCGGCGGCAACCAAAGCCAGCGCGGTGAAAAGCAGCGTCGAAATGACGGTGCGGAACAGCAGGTGGCGTTGCCAACGCAGCTTGGCGGTGTGCCAGGGACGCTTGATCCACTGCTCGATTTTGCTCCACCGGGCGGGTTTGGACTGCGACTGGGCATGCACATCGACCGGAACCAACTCTGCACCGGTCGACGTGTGCGAACTCAACTTGCCGAACCAGCCTTGTATCCGACACCGCGAACGGTCTCGATAATCTGCGGCTTCTCCGGGTCAATTTCAATCTTCGAGCGCAGGCGCTGCACGTGCACGTTGACCAAGCGGGTATCTGCAGCGTGCCGGTAGCCCCAGACGGCTTCCAGCAGCTGCTCGCGGCTGAAGACCTGCCATGGCTTGCGGGCCATGGTGACCAGGAGGTCGAATTCCAGCGGGGTCAGCGACACGACATCGGTTCCGCGGGTCACTCGGTGCCCGGCCACGTCGATGGTCACTTCGCCAACTTGCAAAGTCTCCGCGGCGTGGGTTTCGCTTGGACGCAAACGGGCTCGCACGCGGGCCACCAGCTCGGCTGGCTTGAAAGGCTTGGGCACGTAGTCATCGGCACCGGATTCCAGCCCGCGGACAACGTCGGCAGTGTCCGACTTGGCGGTGAGCATCACGACGGGAACGTCGGATTCCGCGCGGATCTGCTTGCATACCTCGATGCCGTCAATGCCAGGCAGCATCAGGTCAAGGAGCACCAGGTCGGGGTTCGCTTCACGGAATGCTTCCAGAGCACCGGAACCGTCGTAGCAGAATGAGGCATCGAAGCCGTCATTTTGCAGGACAATGCCAATCATTTCCGACAACGCTTCGTCATCGTCAACGACTAAAATCCGTGCCTTCATCCCATGTCCCCCTGAAACCGTAGGTTTGAGGTTTCAGCCAACTGGCCAAACCGGGTAGATCCGCTACCCCACTATTCCTAAGATACATGATCAACCGCCCTTTTCGGGCTGTGACCGGCAGGAATCAGGCAGTTAGCTACGCATCGACGCGTGTCTGCTCCAACGCTTGGGCATAACTGGCCAGCCGTCGCAGGTTCTCGATGGCCTGCGCCGAGCTGCTGCGCGAGAAGTCTCCACGCGGCATCAGGGTTAGTGCACCTAGCTGCCCCAAGCCCAAGCCCAGCTGACGCCAAGGACGAAGAATGGAGTTCACCCCTTCTACAACACCTGGTGCCCGGGTTCCGGGGGCGAGCACCTGCAAGAAGACGCGGCCCCCGCCTTCGACAAGTCCCGCTACCCGCTCCCACTTGCGGTGCGTCAAGCCTCCAGGGTCGATGACCAGCGCGCCGGCACCGGCTTGGTGCAGCAGATCCACCCGTTCAATCCAGTGTTCATCCTGGGTAGGCAGATTCAGCAGCGAGGTGACCCGTTGGCCTTCGGCCTCGCCAGCGAGCACCTTGAAGAACTGCGCATAGGCGCTTCGCACTTCGGCGCGTGGGATCGAGCGCAGGGTCCGGTATCCGCTGGCGGTACTGATTGTGCCGTCGAGCACGTCGCCCAGCAGCGGCTCATCAATCTGGATAGTGAAGTCCGCCAGCGAGGTAATGCGGGCCAGTCGGTCCAGATGCTCGCGTGCTCCGTGGGCGTAGGACTCGATGATGTCGCGGCGCGCCCCATGATCGCTGATCACCCGCTCCCCGTTCGACAGGTACAGGCTGGCGGCCAAGGTCCACGGACCGAGCAAGGTGAGCTTGAGGCGCTGGGCAGGTTTCGCTTCCGCGCCGAGTACATCAGCTAGCAGATTCTCGTCACTGCGCAGGATGCTGCGGGCACGACGGGCATCGATACCGTCCTTGGCACCGATCCTCCAGCCGTGCGGCTGCAGATCGAAGCCGAGGTCTGCCAGCAAGGTGGCGCTGCGCCCTACCGCATCGGCGCCGACGCCACGATCCGGCAGCTGCGGGAAGACCGCGAGGTTGGGTTCTCCCAATTCCCCGCGCACCACTTCGTGGATGGCCGACGGGTCGCTGCCCGGGAACTGGCAGAAAGCGGTGGCGTGAACATCGCGGCGTTCAGCGGCCTCGTGTTCCTGCTCAGTCATTGTTGTGCGAGTCAGAAATGTTCTGGTGGTGGCGGATGACTTCAGAGATCACGAAATTCAGGAATTTTTCGGCGAATTCTGGATCAAGATGCGCTTCGTGGGCCAGGGCGCGCAGGCGCTCGATCTGCGCCTTCTCGCGGCTAGGGTCGCTCGGCGGCAACTGGTGCTCGGCCTTCAGGACCCCTACGCGCTGGGTCGCCTTGAAGCGTTCAGCCAACAGGAAAACCAGCTGCGCATCGAAGTTGTCGATGCTGCCGCGGATGGCGTACAGCTCTTCGAGGACTTCATTCTGGACCTCGCCCTGCAACGAGCTGGCGTGCGGGTCGAATGACTGGGTGGTCTCAGTGTTCTTCGGCTCGTTCATGATCACCAGTTTACGGGTTCGCATGACGGATTACCCACAAGGTGACATGCCCCGGACACGGTGCCTGACCGTGCCCGGGGCATGCCCGTTGTTCCTTGATTGCCAGCTGCTCAGGAGGCGTTCAGCTGTTCAATCAGTTTGCGTCGCTGCGCCTGTTCGCGCGGGTCCGGAACCGGAAGCGAGGCGATCAGGCGCTGGGTGTATTCATGCTGCGGGTTGGCCAGGACCTTGGAGCCCAAGCCTTCTTCCAGCAAGGTGCCCCGGAACAGGACGCCCACCCAGGTAGCCAGCTGGTCCACCACTGCCAGATCATGCGAGACGAACAGGGCTGCGAAGCCCAGTTCGGTCTGCAATTCGCGGAACAGCTCCAGCACCTTGGCCTGCACCGAAACGTCCAGTGCGCTGGTTGGCTCATCGGCAATCAGCAGCTTCGGCTCCAAGGCCAGTGCTCGGGCCAGCGACGCGCGCTGGCGCTGGCCGCCGGAGAGTTCGTGCGGGTAGCGGTTGGCAAAACCGGCTGGAAGCTGCACGGCCTCAAGCAGTTCGGCCACCTTGTTGCGGGTCTGCAGCGGGTTCAGATCACGGTGCACGGCCAGTGGCTCGGCCACGCATTCGCCTACGGTCAAGTGCGGATTGAAGCTTGCCGCCGGATCCTGGAACACGAAGCCGATCTGCTCACGCAGCGGCTTGAAGGTGCGTTCCTTGAAGTGGGCCATCTCGTAGCCCAGCACCTTCAGCGAGCCACCGGTGATGCGGTTCAATCCCGCGATGCTGCGGCCGATGGTGGTTTTGCCCGAACCGGACTCGCCCACCAGTCCGTAGACCTCGCCGGCGTGGATCTTCAGATCCACCTCATCGACCGCGGTGAAGCCCGGGGCCCCGAGGCGTCCCGGGAAATGCACCTTCAGGCCTTTGGCTTCCACCAGCAATTCAGCATCCTGGTTCGGACGTTCGACTAGTCCCTCCGAGGCGCTTTCGCGCCCCAGGTGCGGCACGGCAGCCAGCAGGGACTTGGTGTAGTCCTCTTGCGGTGCTTCGAAGAGCTGGATCGATGGTGCTTGCTCAACGATCTGCCCCTGGTTCATCACGATCACGCGGTCGGCGATATCGGCCACCACCCCCATATTGTGGGTGATGATGACGATGGCGGTACCCAGCTGATCACGCAGGTCGCGCAGCAGCTGGAGAATTTCAGCCTGCACCGTGACATCCAATGCGGTGGTTGGCTCATCTGCCACAATCAGTTCCGGCTTCAGGGCCAGCGCCGCGGCGATGACCACGCGCTGCTTCTGGCCACCGGAGAACTGGTGCGGGTAGTAGTCCACGCGCTGCTCTGGATCCGGGATGCCGACCTGGCGCATCGCCTCGATGGCGCGCGTCCTGGCCTCCTTCTTGGAAATCCTGTTGTGCGCGCGGATGCCCTCCATGATCTGCCACCCCACGGTGTACACCGGGTTCAGTGCCGTGGATGGTTCCTGGAAGACCATGGCCACATCCCGGCCGCGAGCCGCGCGCAGCTCGCGGCCGCGCAGGGTGAGCATGTTCTTGCCTTTGAGGTAGACCCCGCCGTGCGAGGCACCGTTCTCGGCCAGGATGCCCAGGGCGGTGCGTGCGGTGACGGACTTGCCGGATCCGGATTCGCCCACGATGGCCAGGATCTCGCCGGCCTTGACTTGCAAATCAACGCCGCGCACTGCCGGCACTGCGCCGGCGTCCGTGACGAAATCAATGTTCAGGTCTTCGATGCGCAAGACAGCGGGTGTGCCGATGTTGGCCTCGGAGTCGAGGAGAGGACTGTTGGTCATTTGCTTGCTCCTACCTGTCCGGACTGGGTGATGCGCTTGGCCTTCTTGCGGCTGAAGCGGCGCAGGCGCGGGTCATTGAGGTCATTCATGGACTCGCCAACCAGGGTCAAGCCCATCACGGTGAGCACGATGGCCAAGCCCGGGAACAGGCCGGTCCACCAGATTCCGCTAGTGGCATCTGACATCGCGCGGTTCAGGTCGTAGCCCCATTCCGAAGCACTGGTCGGTTCGATGCCGAAGCCCAGGAAGCCCAGGCCCGCCAGGGTCAGCAATGCCTCGGTGGCATTCAGCGTGAAGATCAGCGGCAAGGTGCGGGTGGCGTTGCGCAGCAGGTGCGCGAACATCACTCGCCATAGACTGGCGCCGATCACCTGTGCGGATTCCACGAAGGGTTCCGCCTTCAGCCGCATCACTTCGGCGCGGACCACGCGGAAGTACTGCGGGATGAACACCACGGTGATGGAGATGGCCGCTGCCATCACGCCGCCGAAGAGCGAAGACTGGCCCTGGGAAATCACGATGGACATCACGATGGCCAGCAGCAAGGATGGGAACGCGTAGATTGCATCGGCCAACACCACGGCGATGCGGTCGAACCAGCCGCCGAGGTAGCCGGAGATCAAGCCCAGCAATACGCCCAGGAACAGGGACATGACCACGGCCGCCAGGATCACCCAGATGGCCGTCTGCGCACCGAAGAGGGTCCGCGAGAACACGTCATAGCCGGTGGCGGTGGTGCCCCAGATGAATTTGCTGTCCGGAGCCGCCTGGCGCGGGAAGTCCCCGGATGCATCCGAGGACTGCGCGAAATCGAAAGGCGCAATCAGCGGCGCGAACAGGGCGGTAACGATGAACAGGCCGGAGAGCGCCAGACCGGCAACCAGCATGCCCCGCTGCAGGCCCGAGGACATGCGCAGGTGGGAGATGACCGGGAGCCGGTCCAGCCAGGACTTGTTCGAAGCCGGCAAGGTAGCTGTACTCATGATTAGTACCTGACTCTCGGGTCGATCAAGGCGGCCAGCACGTCAACGATGAAGTTGGTGACGGCGACGATAATGGCCAGCAGCACCACGATGCCCTGCACAGCCACGAAGTCGCGGGCGGTGAGGTATTCGGCGAGCTTGAAGCCCAATCCCGACCATTCGAAGGTGGTCTCGGTCAGCACTGCTCCACCGAGCAGCATGGCAATCTGCAGGCCCATGACAGTGATAATCGGAATCAGCGCCGGACGGTAGGCGTGCTTGGTGGTGAGGCGGAATTCGCTGACACCGCGCGAACGGCCGGCTTCCACGTATTCGCGGCCCAGCGTGCCAATTGCGTTGGTGCGCACCAGGCGCAGGAACACGCCGCCGGTGAGCAGGCCCAGTGCCAGGGCTGGCAGGATCGCATGCTCGGTGACATTCCAGAAGGCAGCGCTATTGCCGCTGCGCAGCGCATCGAGCCAGTAGATGCCCGATGGGCTCTGCAGGCCGGTCAGTTCAAGCTCGGTCTGCCAGTCGGCACGGCCGCTGATCGGCAACCAGCCTAGCCATACGCCGAAGACCAGCTTGAGCAGCAAGCCGGCGAAGAACACCGGGGTGGCGTAGGAGAGGATTGCAAGGATGCGCAACACGGCATCCGGGTAGCGGTCGCGGAACTTCGCGGCAACCAGGCCCAGCGGGATGCCGACCAGCAGTGCGACGAGGACCGCGTTGATGGCCAGTTCCAAAGTTGCTGCGCCGTAGGTGGCCAGCACCTCGGTGACCGCCCGGTTATCGCTCATGGTGCGGCCCAGGTCGCCGGTGAAGATCTGGCCCAGGTACTCGAAGTACTGGATCAGGATCGGCCGGTCGTATCCGGCTTCATGGATGCGCTGGGCCAGCTGGTCCGGGGTGAGCCGTCCGCCCAAGGCTGCGGTGATCGGGTCTCCGGTCACGCGCATCAGGAAGAACACCACTGTGATGAGGATGAAGACAGTGGGAATGATCAGCAAGAATCGGGTAATCAAGTAACGGAGGAATCCTCCGCCTTTTTGCTTTGCTGGTTTGGGTGTTGCTAGCGGGCTTGCTTCTTGGCCCGGTGGCGACGTGATAGTCATCGTCTGTCCTTATGGTTCAGGATGCGTGGCAATGCGCCGCCTTGAGCGGTCAATGACGGCGCATGCCAAGGGGATCCACCGCGCGCGCCAAGGGTTGGCGCGTGGCAGATCCCCTCAGGTTTGGTGTCTGCGAGGCGAGAGCCGAATTACTTGCTCAGCACACCGAGACGGAACTTGAACGATGCGTCCAAGGTCTTGTCAACGTCCTTGACGTCCTTGCCTGCAATGGCCACCTGGGCACCCTGCAGCAGTGGAAGCGTGGACAAGTCCTCAGCCACCATCGTCTGCAGTTCTTCGATGGCCTTGGTGCGCTCCGCAGCGTCGACCATTCCTCGCTGATCGGAGATCAGCTTGTCAACCTCGGGGTTGTCGTAGTTGTTCGAAAGGAAGTTCTCCTTGGCAAAGAACGGCGACAGGTAGTTGTCGGCATCCGAGTAGTCCGGGAACCAGCCCAGCTGGTAGGCCGGGTAATCCGTGACGCGCTGCTTCTGGTAGGTCACCCATTCGGTGGACTTCAAATCCACTTCGAACAGGCCATCGGCCTCCAGCTGCTTTTCAACCAGTGCGTATTCGTCACCGGAGTTCGGGCCATAGTGATCCGGGTTGTACTGCAGCGCGAGCTTGACCGGGGTCTTCACTCCGGCATCTTCCAGAACCTTCTTGGCCTTGGCTGCATCCGGCTTCCCGTCGGTGCCGTACATGTCCTTCAGCGGCTCGGTGGCGCCGGTGAAGCCTTGCGGCACGTACGAGTAAGCCGGGGTGTAGGTGTCCTTGTAGACGTTCTTCGCGATGGCTTCGCGGTCCACAAGGTGCGCCGCTGCCTGGCGTACGGCCAGTGACTTCGCTTCATCAGCATCATCGGTCTTGGCACCGTATGGCATGGAATCGAAGTTGAAGACGATGTAGCGCAGCTCGCCACCCGGTCCCTTGTGGACCGCCAGATTCTCATCCTTGCCCAGGTCTTCGATGTCGGTTGGGGTCAGCGAACGCCATGCGACGTCGATCTTGCCTTCTTGGACTTCGAGCTTCAGGTTATTGGCGTCCGCGTAGTACTTGATCGCTGCCTTGTCGTTGGCTGCAGGGCCCAGAACGCCCTGGTAGGACTCGTTGGCACTGAAGGAGATCAGGTTGTTCTTGTTGTACGAATCAATGACGTACTGGCCGCCGAAGGCCTTGGCCTCAACGATCTTCTGGTCGTCCATGACTGCGTCTGCAGAGAACACTTCATCATCGACGATCGGGCCGACCGGGGAGGTCAGCACCTGCGGGAAGGTCTGGTCATTGCCGACCTTCAGCTTGAAGACCACTGTGGTGGCGTCAGGAGCCTCGATGGATTCAACGTTGCCCAGCAGCGAGGATGGACCGTTAGGGTCCGCGATCTTCAGCTGGCGGTCGAAGGTGAACTTGACGTCCTTGGAGTCAAGGTCGTGGCCGTTGGCCCACTTCAAGCCCGGCTTCAGCTTGACCGTGTATTCAGTCGGGGTAGTGAACTCCGCGGACTCGGCAAGGCTCATCGATGGGTCCGGGCTGCCCGGCTCGGAGTTGAGCAGGAACGGGTAAATCTGGTTCATGACCATGAACGAACCGTTGTCGTAAGATCCGGCAGGGTCCAGGGAGGTCACTTTGTCGGTGGTGCCCAGGGTGATTGGGGCGCTGGCTTCGCCATTGCCGCCCTCTTCATTGCCGCTGTCTGCGGCTTGGGTGCAGCCGGTCAGTGCCAGGGCAGAGATACCCACAACGGCTGCTGCGAGTCGCAGCCCGTTCTTCTTGCGAGCCATGAGTCATCCTTCGTCTAGGTACATGCATGGGCTGTGATGATTAGCACATGCTTCACATATCCTAAGTGATGCAAGGCACAAAATACGAATGGGGCCGGCGGAAACTGGCAAAAGCGCGGTCTCGACGCCCGCTTTTTGTGCTTCAGCCCACACCGCTCCTTGCTCAACGGTGAGATGCGCGGGGATTCCTTCCGGCCTTTTGGCTAGATGGCATAAGCTAGATGTCAATGATGACTCGTAGAGACGCGGCAATCGCGTTGGATATCCCAGTAGAAATGGCCAAGCGCCACGGCATTCCTTCCATAATGAGCGAGGCTGAATTCCGTGAGCTGAACACCAATCCACCAGCTTGGTTGGAGCAGTCGCGCGCCAACCGTACCGGCAAACGCCCTGTGTGGATTCATCTGGTCTGCGAAGTCTGCGGCTTCAGCGAGTACGAACGTCCCAAGAAGTGGTGGCCTGCCTTCGATTTCGTGCACTGCCACACCCACTCCCCTGCACAGCTTCCGAAGCTGGAAAAGGGCAAGACCCGCGTGGAGTACCAAGATATTTCCGCTCATATGTTCGGCATTGTCGACGAAGGCTAGAAGCTGACGACAACACAACGGCGAAGGGTGCCGGACCGATATTGGTCCGGCACCCTTCGCCGTCGCGCTAGCGCGTGCTCTTCACTCGGTTCATCCCCCTGTGCGTCCTTTCCGCCACGGGAATGCATGCAGCGGGCAACCAGACAGAGTCCAGCATCGTCCAGTGCAGGGTCCACGCACCGGCCGTCGGCTGGATCTTGCGCAGGCCTTGAGTACTGCTACCCGAGCCCCTCGGGCATCTAGCTCGTGGAGGCCTTCCGGATTGGTACGAATTGGTTCTGCCGACTGGAATGACCCGTTGTTCTGGACGATGCGCCCCTATCCGCCCAGCTACCGCTGGTGAGCATTCTCGAGAACATCGCAGCGAGCGCATTGGAAGCCAGGGCATCCGGTGGCGCAACAGGGTCGGCAGCCCAATTCAATAGCGAGACCTAGAGGGTCGAACCAATGCAGTGAGCCAGCAAGCCCCAAGCGGCCCTTGAAGACAGGCCGAATCCCACACACCACCGGTAATCGCCGGCAATGCCGGGCGAATACGTGCCGGACGCCCACGGCCGAAGCGGATGGCCGCCGAGCTCCGTTGCAACCAGCCGTTCGTCTAACTTGAATCACGACGCGAAGAAACCCTTGGTCCAGTTCATTATCTTGAACTTGACCAAGGGTTTCTTTGGATGGCTAATTAATTGACCATGCTGGAGTCCCATTCGCTGGAACGAGCAGAATCGATGGTCGCTTGGCCCAGCACGCGGCTGTCCTGGTAGACGACCATGGTCTGGCCCGGCGCGACTCCACGCATGCCTTCGGGAAGGTTGACAACCAACTCGTCGCGGCCTTCTTCCGAGCGCTCCATGTGGGCTACCGCGGCGACCGGATCGCCGTGCGCGCGCACCTGCACCATGCAGTCGAACTTGTCTCCGCTGAAAACTTCAGCGATCGGCAGGCCAGCCCAGGAAATGCGGATGCCGCGCAGCTGGTCCACAGCCAGCAGGGCCTCTGGACCGACGATGACCTTGTTGTCCTTCGGACGGATTTCCAAGACGAAGCGCGGTTTGCCGTCGGCGGCCGGACGACCCAGTCGAAGACCCTTGCGCTGGCCAACCGTGAAGGCTTGGGCGCCTTCGTGCTCACCGAGCTGGTTGCCCTCGTGGTCAACGATCTCGCCTGGTTTCATCTCGATGCGTTCAGCCAGCCAACCGCGGGTATCGCCATCGGGAATGAAGCAGATGTCATAGCTATCTGGCTTGTTCGCCACGGTCAGTCCGCGCGCTGCGGCTTCGGCGCGAACTTCCGCCTTGGAGGGAGTCTCGGCTAGCGGGAACATGCAGTGTTCCAGCTGTTCGTGGGTCAGCACGCCCAAAACGTAGGACTGGTCCTTGGCCCAGTCTGCGGCTCGGTGCAGCTCCGGGTTGCCCTCGGAATCGCGCAGCACCTTGGCGTAGTGCCCGGTGCATACCGCGTCGAAGCCCAGGGCCAATGCCTTTTCCAGCAAGGCAGCGAACTTGATCTTCTCATTGCATCGCATGCAGGGATTCGGGGTGCGGCCAGCTTCGTATTCATCCACGAAGTCCTGCACCACGTCTTCTGCGAAGCGGTCCGAGAAGTCCCAGACGTAGTATGGGATGCCCAGCTTGTCGCAGGCACGCCATGCATCATTGGAGTCTTCCAAGGTGCAGCAACCGCGCGAACCGGTGCGAAGGGTCCCCGGCATGCGAGACAGGGCCAGGTGCACGCCGACCACATCATGGCCGGCTTCAACTGCGCGGGCCGCGGCTACCGCCGAGTCCACGCCTCCGGACATCGCTGCTAGTACTTTCATCGTGTAAAACCTGTTCCTGCCGTGTGGATGCTGCTTTCATCGGCTGCCATGCCAGCCTTCTTTGCCTGAGCATACGCTTGGGGCAAAGCCTCTAATAATGCGTCAACGTCGGCGCGTGTGGATGTATGCCCCAATGTGAAGCGTTGCACACTGCGCGAGGTGCGCGCATCGCGTCCCATAGCCAGCAAAACATGCGAAGGCTGCGGAACACCAGCGGTGCACGCCGAACCGGTGGATGATGCGATGCCAACCATGTCCAAGCCGAATAGCAAGGAGTCCCCCTCGCATTCCGGGAAGGTGAAGTGCAGATTGCCCGGGAGGCGCTGGCCCTCATTGCCCTGATCCCGTGGTCCGTTCAGCACCGCTTCCGGAATCAAGCCGGTGATCTTCTCAATCGCATATTCACGCAGTTCGCTCAGCCGCGCAGCTTCCTGCCGCAATCCAGAACGCACCGCGGTAGCCGCGGCGGCAAAGCCGGCCGCGTGGGCAGCATTCAAAGTTCCCGATCGCAGCTTGCGTTCGTGTCCACCGCCGTGCTGGACCGGGGTGAGCACAATATCGCGGCGAACCAGTAGCCCGCCGATGCCTACCGGGCCACCGATCTTATGCGCGCTAATCGCCATGGTGGCCAGATTCGAGGAGCCGAAGTCGACCGCGAGCGCACCAAAGGCCTGCACCGCATCCGAATGCACCGGGACCCCGTACTTGCCAGCTAGGGCAGCAAATTCACGGATCGGCTGAACGGTGCCGACTTCATTGTTGGCCCACATCAAGGTGGCCAAAGCGATCTGCTCGTGCTGCTCTTCAAATAGCTTTTCGGCCGCCTGCAGATCAACGACACCGTCTTCATCCACGGCGAGCCACAGCAAGGTGGCATTCTCATGGTCCTGCAGCCAGGTAGCCGTATCCAGGACCGCGTGGTGCTCAATGCCGGTGAGCACGATGGCACGCGCCTGCTCATTGGCCGCCACGCGGTTCCAGAACAGTCCCTTCAGCGCCAAGTTATCCGATTCGGTCCCACCAGATGTGAAGATCAATTCGCTGGAGTGCGCCCCGGCGGCCATGGCGATAGCTTGGCGGGCATCATCCACCGCACGGTTGGCGCGACGTCCGGCCCCATGCAAAGAAGACGGGTTTCCGGTGCGGGAATACTGTTCGGTGATGGCAGCCAGAGCTGCTGGATTCAGATCGGTGGTTGCCGCGTGATCCAGGTATACGGCGGAAGTTTTCATAACACTTCAATGGTACGGGGTGGGGCGCCCTAGTTTGAATGGCCGATCCGTGTGAATTGGCCAACCTCAATGGCCTCCAGCGCCGGATTGTTCAAGACCGCCTCAATCAATGAAGCAGGACCACCCAGGATGGTGCAATCATCAAACGGTTCTGTCGACAGCATCCAGGAATGGTCCGCCGCAAACGCCAGCGCCGGGCGCTGGCGTTGGGCGCCGTCGGCAGTTCTGGCCCATTCGGGCTGCGCCAGGAACTCCGCGTCCGCTTCGAACAGGTGGTAGTTCCGGTATCCGCCACCCAGGTCGAACGGATCTGCCTGGATGATCTCGGGACCAAAGGCAGGTTTCTGCGCCTCGGCGAGCGCCAACTCGTACACCCGCTGGTTCTCGTCATCGCTCAATGCAGGATCCGGCTCGCGCTCAATCTGTATGCGTTCCCCGCCCGCGATAAATGCGTAACCGGCCCACAAGCCCACCACGAACTTCTGGTCTTTGGCAGAAACCCGGACCATTTCGGCGGCTAGTGCTTGCCATTGCGATTCCGGGAGCTGGTCCAGCGGCAGGTCGGTATCTACCCAGGCGTCTTCGGTCGCAGGATTGCCTTGCGCGTCCAGTCCGGCCACGGTTTCAAAAAGATCCGCGGCGGTGATGATGTGCTTGCGGCTCTGTGCCACCGTCTCCCAGCGCACCAACTGGTCATCTTCATCCAGTGCTGGGTGAAGGATGCGGACGTAGCGTTCGTAGCCATGCGGGATCTGGGCTACTACCGTGCTGGGGTCGGCTGATGCACAAGCTGCGGCGATCCATTGCCCGTGGGCTGCGGAGAGGTGTGAAAACTGCATGGTCCAAGCCTAGCGAGAGCAGCGGGCGGATTCCTCCTCCGAACCGTGGTCGGTGGTATGAATAGAGGAACAACTGATGACGTGTCGATTCCAGCTAAGGGAGCCTTCCTGCATGTTCAAGCCTGATTTCTTGGTTCCAGTCCATGATTTCTCCCAGCGCTCCCTGGATTTCTCACAGCGGATCGCGGTGATGGCAGTGATCAACCGCACTCCGGATTCTTTCTACGATGCCGGGTCGACCTTTGGCTTGGATGATGCTGTGGCCGCTGCCATGCGTGCGGTCGAGGCAGGTGCTGACTGGGTGGATATCGGCGGAGTCCCCTTCTCTCCTGGCCCGGAGCTCCCGTGGCAGGAGGAAGCAGAGCGAATTGTGCCGGTTATCCATCAAGTGCGTAGCCGCAGTTCGGTGATTATTTCTGCAGACACTTTCCATCCACAGGTGGCGCAGGCTGCCATTGATGCCGGCGCTGATGTCATCAATGACACCACAGGCTTTTCCTATCCCGGTTTGGCTCGGGTGGTAGCCAAGAACAACGTGCATGTGGTGATCACCCATTCGCTAGCCAAGCCCCGCACCGTTTACCCGCGCCCTAGCTACGACGATGTGGTGGCCGAGATCCGCCAGTATCTGCTGGAGAAAATCCAGATTGCGTTGGACGCTGGTGTTTCTGCGGCAAAGATCATTGTTGATCCAGGGCACGACCTGAACAAGAACACCCGCCACACTCTGGATTTGACCGCTGGGTTCCAGGCCTTTGCCGATTTGGGCTATCCGGCCTTGGCAGCGGTCTCGAACAAGGACTTTATCGGTGAAACCTTGAACTTGCCGAAGGCTGAGCGCATGGTTGGTTCTATGGTGGCAGCAACGATCTGTGCCATGAACGGTGCCCGCATATTGCGGATGCACAATATTCCTGAATCGGTGCAGACAGTACGCCTGCTCGAAGCAGCCCAAGGGTGGCGGGAGCCTGCCTACCAGATACATAACATGGGGGATGTCAATCCTCCTGCTCACCCAGAACCCGAAGTCAGCAAGTAAGGAGTTTCCCAGGTGCGTGCCCTGCTTCCCCAACCAGCAGATCAGGTTGATGACCAGTTCCTGCTTGAGCGCTATTCCAGCGAGCATCGCCCATTCGTTCGTTTCAACTTCGTCAGCAGCATCGACGGAAGTGCCCAGGTTGATGGGCTCTCCAAAGCATTGGGCTCTCCTGGCGATCAGAGGGTTTTCGCACTCTTGCGCCGGCTTGCCGACGTGATCATGGTGGGTGCTGGAACGGTTCGTGCCGAGGGCTACGAAGGCCAGCTCCTGTCCGCGGAGGACATGGCGTGGCGTATCGAGCATGGCCTGCCGCCACAACCCGTGCTGGCGCTCATTTCACGAGGATTGCATCTGGAGCCAACGGCCCCGGTGTTTGCCCAATCCCCGGTTCCGGTTCTGCTTTTCACCAGCGTCCAGGTCACCGACGAACAGCGTCGGTCCTTTGGACCCAATGCCACTCTCGTGCAGGTTTCCGAAACCGAGGGCGGGTGTGATCCGACCGAAATCATCGCATATCTGCATTCCAAGGGATACGGCTTCATCCACGCTGAAGGCGGTCCTCACGTTTTTGGGCAGTTCGCCTCGGCTGGCGCGGTGGATTCGGTTTGCATCAGCTACTCCCCTGTCCTTGTGGCAGGTGATGGCATGAGAATAGCGGTTCACGATCGGCAGGGGTTCCACGCCTTCGAGCTGCATTCCTTGTTTGAAGAGGACAGCATGCTCTTCTGCGACTATCGACTTAGGAAATCAGCTGGATCCCCGCGGGAATAACAGCTAGCTCAAAGGACCCGGCCCCCATGCATTCCCCGTCAGCATAGCTGTCCCGGGATGTCTCGATGCGGGCCCGCGTGAGGTTTGCGCTGACCTTCCATGGATGCGGCGCTCCGGTGAGGATCCTTGCCAGATACGGAAGGACCCGCAGAATATTTGGTCCGCGTACGATAGCCAATTCCGCGGTACCGTCGGTGAAATCAGCATGCGGGAAGAGCTTGATGCCGCCACCAAGGGACTTGATATTCGCGACGCTGGCGGCCAGGACGCTTCCGCTGAATCGCAGCCCGTCGGCCCTCACCCCACTGGGGCATCCGCGCAGCTGGGGAAGGCACAGGATCAAACCGGCGATATACCGCAGTGCTCCCAGCTGCCGCGGCAACGCGTTGGCTTTCGCGTTGACGGTGGCTTCAAATCCCCAGGACACGGCACCCAGTGCATAGCGCGGTGTTCTGCCGGCCTGGTCAAACCGCAGCTCCAGCACGTCAATGGGCATAGTTGCTCCCGGCTGCTTGCAAAACGCAATCACCTTGGCCAAGGATTCTTCTGCATTCGCGTCCCCTGTCATGCGCCAGAAGTCGTTGCCGCTGCCTGCGGGGATGACACCGATGGGAATCGAAGTTCCCGCAACGTGCTGGATGCAGTGGTGGATGAGCCCATCACCGCCAATGATGACGATCGCCCGCGAAGCTCTGAGCTGGTCCCCCACCAGTTCCACGCTCGTCCTTGAAGTATCAACTAACCCATGTTCCAGCCCGAGCTTGCCAAGCGCGTGTGCAAGCTGCTGGGCAAGGCGCATCCCCCGGCCTCGGCCTGAGGCGGGGTGGAAGATGATGCGGATTTCTGCGGTGCGACCAAACGAGCTCATGACCATAGAGATTACCCAGCAACTTGACGCTTCTACAAAGAATTTGCTGGGTTGGATTCGCTAAACTGGGGAACACTGGCCATCCGGTCTTTTTCACCGAGAGGATTCCTCCGTTCAATGAGTACACCAAGCCCATACGAAATTCTTGGTGTCGCGCCTACTGCGAGCATGGAAGATATCAAGGTCGCTTACCGAAGGGCCGCTCGCGCGACCCATCCCGATCTCGGTGGCAGCGAAGAAAAGTTCAAAGAAGTACAGCGCGCTTTCCAGCAGCTCAGCGAGATGGCGTCTCCGCTGGGTTATGAGCAGACCTTCCAGTCTCCGGGCAACGCTCCACGCGCCGGGTTCAGCGCCCGTCCTTTTGACGAGCGCCTGCGCAAGAGCCCTCAGCAGCCCAAGGCGCAGTTGCCCACCGAATATGTTCCACCGTTCTCGGATACGTCTCCTACATTGCTGGACAGAAAAGTCTGTGAGCAGCGCGTTCATGGAGAACCCCGAAAACGCGGTCTGTTCTCCAACCGTGCACGGCTGATCCGCGAGGCGCAGACCATTAACCTGCTTTCCAAGAACGTCCTGAATATCTTGCCAGCTGCCCGTTTGGTCAACGGCCTGCGTTCGCCCGCGTCGGGGCACTACGATCATGTGCTGATTGCCGGTTACCGCATGGCGGTGATCAATACGATGACTCTGCCCGATGGCTACTATTCATTTGATGGCAATGTCTTGCGCCACGGCAATAAGCTGACGCAGCCTCCGCAGTTCTCCATCTCCGGTTTGCAACGGCAATTCATGCAGATGAACGTAGTTGCGTTCACCTTGGTGCTTTCTGCCAACGGCAATCACCACGAACCGGTCATTGAGTACCGGCGCAATGCCGATCCAACACTTGCATCGACTCCGAATGTGCTCAATGCAGCGGGATTGATTCGCGAGTTGAAACTCTTCTTGGGCTCTGGCCCATCGCCGAATGTCGTCGATCGCCTAGCCCTGGCGCAGTTACGTGAAGCGATGTACTAAGGTCAATGGCCTATTTCTTGTTGGTGAGAGCTTAAACTGGTTGAGTGTTTCGTATCGTTTTCAATGCCCCAGAGATCCCGGGTAATTCCGGCAACGCTATCCGACTAGCCGCCATCACCGGCGCAGAACTGCATTTGGTCAAGCCATTAGGCTTCAACTTCGAGGATGCCAACCTGCGTCGCGCAGGATTGGACTACCACGATCTGGCTTACGTCACGGTGCATGAAAATCTTGACGCAGCCTTTGAAGCACTGGGAGAAGGCCGGGTCTTTGCCTTCACATCCGAAGGAACTACTGTCTATTCGGATATCAGCTACGAGGCCAGCGACATCCTGCTCTTCGGCCGTGAATCGGTTGGCTTGAGCGCAGAAGACAAGAAGCATCCGCGCATCAACGACCTGGTCCGCTTGCCGATGCTTCCAGGCCGCCGATCGATGAATCTGGCCAATACCGCTTCGGTGGTAGCCTTCGAAGCTTGGCGCCAGCACGGCTTCGCTGGCGCATAAAGTACCAGCCAGCCCGCGCCACGCATACAGCTTTACCTAATCTTTATAAAGTAGGCTCGAGTCTGTACCCGCAGTTTTCGGGTATTGAACTGTGCCGACTACATTTCGGGAGAATCCAAGACAATGAACGGTAGCCATTCTCAGCACCGCGACGAGCCCCAGGACGAGAACCTGGGTCTAGATCTGGTGAGCCAAGTGGCCAGCAGTTCACGTGCAGCCAAGAAAAAGCCTAAGCGCTGGATCTTCGTTGTCACGGGACTTGCCATCATCGTTGTCCTAGCGGTGGTCATTTTCTCCCTGCTCAATGGAGGCACCAAGGCGTCCAAAGCATCCAAGGCCGATGATGCAGTCACCGAGACCGTCGAATTGAAGAGCGGCGGCCAAGCGGTGCTCAGCTCGTCGAAGTCCGAAAGCGCTGTGGGTGTCGAGCTCTCCGAGCTGCCTGCCCTGGACGGTTCGGAACAGTACGTTGCATGGGCCGTGCATGAGTCCGGCAGCGTCTCCGTGATCGTTTCCAGCACCGGTGAAGATGCCGCGGCTGGGCTGTCTCCAGCTGAAGACGTGATTGCCCTCCACATCACCATTGAGGGATCCAAGATCCCTGACGCTCCATCTGAAGATGCTGAAGCATCGGTCGACCTGCCACTGGCTCAAGACAAGGCAACGGAAGACGAGAGCTAGCAGCTCACCTCTGGCCAGCCAAAAAGTTCGGGGCGAAGATCAATTCTTGATCTTCGCCCCGAACTTTTTCCGGTCTGCTTTGCCTGGATACTCAGAACCCGGCTATCGTGTCGCGGGCGTTCACGGCAACTGCGTGGAATGCTTCGGCAAGCTTGCCCTTTCCCAGCTGGCCACGCTCGGCGTTTTCCTCGCACTGCTGCAAAACGTAGTTTTCCATGGCGGCAACATCCGGGTGCTGGGTGAAGTGCGAACGCAAGGCGTCCATCTTCTTCTCGAAGAATTCGGTGATGTCCACATAGGCGTTCTCGCGTTCCTGCGGAGCCCCGCACAACCAGAGCCAAGGCACCTTGTAGGCTTCCAGTCCTTCGCCATGCAGCAGCTCCGGGTAGGAGAACGGATTCTCCACCGCCGGGTAGATCGCACGGGTGACCGCTTCACCGCAGGCCAGATGGTCTGGGTGCGAGGCCTGTATCCGATCCCACTTGCGCTCCGGGTGCATTGCAATCACGATGGTTGGCTTCACCTGGCGCATCAGCCGGACCACCTTGCGCATGACATCGTGGTTGGCTTCCAGGAAGCCATCGCGTTCGCCAAGGAAGTGGACCGTTTTCACACCCACCTTGGCGGCGGCCTGTTTCTGCTCTTCGTGGCGCAGCTTAGCCGTTTCCTCAGGATCCCGGTCATCAAAACCGCCGGCGTCGCCGTCAGTCATGATGCAATACTGAACCTCTGCCCCCGCCGCGGTCAGGGCCGCTACCGTCCCGGCTGCCCCAAAGTCCAGATCATCGGGATGGGCGCCGAAGGCCAGGACCCGTTGGGCGCCTGCATCAATGAATTGCGCTGTATCGATCATGCCTTGCGACGTCGAATCTCTTCGGCGGCCTGCGGCAGGACCTTGGCCAGGTCACCAACGATACCCAGGTCTGCGATCTCGAACACCGGGGCGTCGACATCCTTGTTGATCGCGATGATGAACTTGCTGGTCTGCATTCCGGCCTTCTGCTGTATGGCTCCCGAGATGCCGGCAGAGATGTACAGCTGCGGTGCGACGGTGGCACCGGTCTGGCCGATCTGCGCATCGTGCGAGATCCAGCCGGCATCGGTAGCTGCACGAGAAGCGCCCACGGCAGCTCCCAGGGCATCGGCAAGGTCTTCAACCGGGCCAAAGTCTCCGTTGACACCACGACCACCAGCAACCACGACGCGCGCTTCGGTCAGGGCAGGTCGATCACTTGCGACTTTCGCCTCCGCCGCAGCAATCCGGACCTTGGCATCGTTGGAGTTCTCCAAAGCCAATTCCTCAACTGCCAAGGCGGTGCTGGAGGCCGCTGGCGTGTCTTCGATGCTGTTCGGCTTCAAGGTGGCAAACAGGGTGCCGTTGGTTGCCCTGGCCTGAACGCTGTAGCTTCCTGCCAGTTCATCCTTGGTAGCTACAAGATCCCCGCTGATGCCAATGATGTCGGTGATAATCGCACCGTTGCGGCGCACAGCCAAACGGGCACCGAGCTCACGGCTGAAATTGTCATTAGCAAGCAAGACCAGTTCGGCGGCAGTAGCCTGCACGGCTGCGTCAAGCACGGAAATTTCGTGCTGGCCGAAAACTGGGGCATCGCCGGAAGCGGTGAATAGCTTCACCACGCCATAGGAAGCGAGAACCTGCTGGGCTTCGTCGCTGACTTGGTTGGCAACGGCCACGGCCGGGTTCTCGAAACCAGAGACCAGGGTCAGCAGTTCGCGCTGGCCTTTGGAGGGAGCCGCGGAAAGCTCAGTGAAAAATACTAGTGCTGAAGGCATGTTCAATATTCCTTAGATCAGCTTCTGTTCGGCCAAGAAATCAACCAAGGCGATACCTGCCTGGCCGCTGTCGTTGATGACCGTTCCGGCTTCGCGCGCAGGGCGGGCTTCAGCTGCGATAACTTCGGTGTTCGAGCCGAGGGCGCCGACCGCGGCTGCATCCAGGCCGATAGCGGCCAGGTCCAGCTCGGTGACAGTCTTCTTCTTGGCAGCCATGATGGCCTTGAAATTCGGGTAGCGCGGCTCGTTGGCCTGGTCGGTGACCGAGAGCACTGCCGGCAGGTTCGCCTTCAGGGTCAAAGTGCGGTCCAGGTGATCGCGCTTAATGGCCAGTTCACGCTGTGCGGCATCGAACTCAACGGCCAGCGCGTGAGTCAGCTGCGCAAAGCCCAGCCGTTCTGCGAGCTGGGCTGGAACAACCGAGGTTTCAGCGTCGGTCGAGGACATCCCGGTAATAACCAGGTCCACGTTGCCGGCATGCTCAACCAGCGCCGCAAGCGCTTTCGACGTGGCGATGGTGTCGGAACCGGCCAAGGCGTCATCGTTCAGATGCAGCCCTGAGCTGGCACCCATCTGCAGGGCCTTCTTGACGGAGTTGCCCGATCCCTTGCCGCCCATGGTCGCGGCGATGACTTCATGCCCGGCGGCGAATCCGCCGTTGGCTTCCACGATGGAAACAGCAGCTTCCACGGCGTATTCGTCAAGTTCGGAGAGTACTGATTCTGCACGGTCAAGGCGCAGCGTTCCCGAATCGATATGACGGTCAAATTGAACATCTGGGACGTGTTTGACCAGGACCACTATTTTCAGTGGAGTGGTGCTTTCCTCGCTCATTCGCGCCTTCCTACGAGCTTCGATGCCCGCACCGGTGCGGGGCACCGGGGCAGGCTAATTCCTTCAGTGTCTATCGTATCGACACAATGCAGTTCACTGGGTGTTTATCGCTCTCAGATCAACAAGTGACGCGGGCTAGTCGATCACCAGCCCGCGTCACTTGTTTCACAGCGTCATCATGACGATTTGTTTAGTTATTTGACAGCGCTCCGACAGTTGCTGTTGCGGTCTGTTCCTTGCCATTGCGAAGGTAGCTGATTTCCACTTCTCCCCCGGCTGGAATCTCGCGGATGGCCGCGGTCACGGTCTGCGAGTCCTGGACTGCACGGCCGTTGACGCCGGTGATCACGTCACCGGACTTCAGTCCGGCCTTATCAGCTGCCGAGTCAGGGCTAATTTCAACAACGCGGGCACCCACCGAGAACGCCGAAGCGTTCTGCTGGTTGGATCCAGCTGCTCCCTGCGGGGTCACCGTGGCTCCGAGCAGGCCGTGGGTAGCCACGCCGTTATCGATCAGTTCCTGGGCAACACGCTTTGCATAGTCGATAGGGATCGCGAAGCCCACGCCAATCGATCCGCCTTCTTCGCTGTTGCCTGCCGAGGCAATAGCAACGTTGACACCGATGATTTCACCATTGGCGTTGACCAATGCGCCGCCGGAATTGCCGTGGTTGATCGCCGCGTCAGTCTGGATGACGTTTACGTAGATCGAACCGCTTGAACGCTGCTGCTCTTGTTCCTGTCCCGGGAACTGGAAGTTGAATTGGTTGCCATCCCCGCCCTCGCTCTGGTCGCTTTCCTTCGGAACGGCCGAAGAAGCGATGGAGATGGTGCGGTTCAAGGTGGAAATGATGCCGTCGGTGACGGTGCCGCTTAGACCCAGCGGTGCGCCGATGGCGACAGCGGTATCCCCGACATTCAGCTCGGCCGAGGAACCCACGGTGGCAGGTACTAGGCCGTCGGCCTGGATATTAATGACTGCCAGGTCCGATAGAGGATCTGTGCCTACCACGGTGGCACTATGCACCGAACCGTCGTTCATCTGGACCGAAATTTTGGGATTGGCAACTTCGCCACCCAGGGTAACCACGTGGGTGTTGGTCAGAATATTGCCCTTGTCGTCCATGACGATGCCCGATCCGGAACCGCCCGAACCGTTGCCGGAAACCTCGATGGTCACCACGCTTGGGCTTGCCTTGGCGGCAGCGGCGGTGACTTCGGTGACCTTGTCCGGGTTGTTGATCACCACGCCCTCACGCGGCGAACTGCTCACCGAGGAAGACCCCGCGTCGTCATTCATCAGGTAGGTCGTGCCAGCGGCAGTGACGCCACCTACCAAGGCCGCGGCAATCATTCCGGCGATGAGCGTGCTGCCAGAGAAGGACTTCTTGTCCTTGGAAGGCTTCTCGGGCGGGATCGGGTAATTCGCAGGCTCGTTGGACGGAGGGCCGTAAGGGGAACCGTAGGGAGAGCCGTTCTGGACTTGCTGGGCGTCGGAATGCTGTCCGTGGGAGTGGGCCGCGTTCTGCGTTCTGTCAACGGACGGCGCGGGGTAAACGCTGGTTGGATTCTCGCTGGCGCTTGGAGCCTGATTCACTCGCGGGTAGCGCACCGTAGGTTCGGCCGAAGCAATTGGGTCGTTATTGGTGTCGTTAATTGGCTCTGCTGAATCGCCCGCATCGTTCCCACGTGGCTCATTCGGTGTCTGGCTCATGGCTTGCCTCTTTCGAACTGTCGAATCTCTTGAGTTCTATTATCCAACTCTGGTCTGTGGCATCGAATTGTGGTGTCTGAGCACCGGCTGTGAGTTAACTATTCTGCCAGCTGAATGTCGTAGACGTTGTTCATTAGGGCAAATAGAATCAATCATAAGTGTGAACCCAATCTCGGGGATCACCAGATCGGGATTCTCCCGATTTTAGATTGACTGATGCATTTCAGGTGGGGAACAAGACATGCGTATGAAAGCTCGACGGCTGATTGCTGGAGCAATATTGGCAACGGTAGCCTCTTTCGGCTTATCGGCACCTGCGATGGCTGAATCGCCTGTAACGATTCCACCTGGCGACTTCGTCGTCGATTCTTCAGGCGTGCTCGGCTCCGACGAAACGCGTTTGGAATCCGAAATTAAGGAACTTCGCAGCAATACCGGACTAAACCTGTTTGCGATATTCGTCGACGAGTTCTCCAACCCAGACCAGGCAGATCAATGGGCCGCCGAAGTTGCCAACCAAAAGGGTTTGGGCAGCGCTGACTCCATCCTGGTGGTGGCAACCGAGACCCGCCAAGCATATTTTGCTGGCGCCGAAGGCGGTCCGATTGCCAAAGCCGATACTGAAATCTACAGCAGCCAAATCAGCCCGGCACTCAGTGAGAAAAACTGGGCCGGTGCAGTCGAGGGGGCCATCGCTGGCATGCGCAGCGTTGAAGGTGGAGGCAGCCCAGATGGTTCATCCTCTGGCGGTGGTTTCCTAACCGTCGTACTGGCCATTGGTGCCGTTGCTGTGGTTGGGTTCCTTTTCCTTTCACGGCGCAGCAAGAAGAAGACCGCGCAACTCGGCCAGAGCCAAGGCCAACACCCAGGACAGTACGGCGCCCCTGCTCCGCAGCAGCAACTGGTCCCCCTGGACAAGCTCCGTTTGCAGGCAGACCAATTGCTGGTGGCTGCAGATGACTCGATCCGTTCTTCGCAGCAAGAATTGGGCTTCGCCGAAGCACAATACGGCAAGCAGGCTGTCCAGGTCTATGTGGAGGATATTGAACAAGCCAAGAACCACCTGACTGAATCTTTCCGCCTGCAGCAGCAGTTGGATGACGATATCCCCGATACCGAGCAAGATCAGCGTTCATGGTTGAATGAAATCATCGACCGTTGCAAGAAGGTCAACAGTTCCCTGCAGGCCCATGCTGACGAGTTCAAGCAATTGCGCCAGCTGGAGCAGAATGCCGAGGATCGCATTACTGAGGTATCGGCGAACCAGGAACCGCTCAACCAGAGGCTGTCGGCCCGCGTGGCAGACTTGGAACGCCTTGCCGGCCAATATGACGCCAGCGCAGTATCGCAGATCAAGGACAACGCCGACCAGGCCGCCGAGCGCCTGACCTTTGCTTCTTCCGCCTTGAAGCAGGCATCAGAGAAACTGGCCACTGACCGATCCAATGCCGCGATCTTGATCCAGAATGCGGAAGAAGCCCACGACCAGGCCGATGTGCTGCTCAAGGCCATCAACAAGGCTGGCGAAGCCTTGGGGCAGGCCCAGCAAGACTTGAAGTCCGCAATCGCGCTGGCCGAACGCGACCTGGCTCAAGCGAACGCCTTCGTTGGCAACGGAGCAAATCCCCGCCTTTCCAGCGCCGCGGCCGGTGTCGAAAGCACTCTGGCGAATACCAAGCAAGCACTGAGCAGCGGCAAATACAACCCGCTGGCTTTGATCACCCAGCTCGATGAGTCCGTTCGCCCGCTTTCAGAAGCTCTTTCAAGTACGCGTAACCAGGCTCAGCAGGAACAATCAGCCCGTGCACAACTGGATTCGTTGCTGCACACCGCAGCGTCGCGCATCAGCGGTACCGACGATTACATCCGTGCCCGTCGCGGCGGCGTCCGCTCTTCAGCTCGAACCCGCCTTGCTGAGGCGCAGCGCACCTTCGATGAGGCGCGCTCGCTTTCTGGCAGCGATCCGCTGCGTGCTGTAGGTTCCGCACAGCGTGCCATTCAGCTAGCTGACCAAGCTGCGCAGATGGCCGAAAGCGACGTCAGCGGATTCGACGGCTTCGGCGACTCGCGCGGTTACGGGAACTACGGCCGTGGCCGCGGGGGCGGGATGTTTGATGGCATCGGTGGCGCGATGCTCGGAGGCATCCTGATCAATACCATCCTCGGCGGCGGAGGCCATGGCGGTCATTCCGATGGCGGCGACGGTGGAGGTTTCTTTGGCGGGGGCGGCTTCGGTGGCTTCGGCGGCGGCGGAGGCGGCTTTGGAGGAGGTGACCTCGGAGGCGGAGGAGGCGGCAACTTCTAGCTTGCCGGACCAGTTTCACCAGAAGGTTTCAAGTTCATAGTGTTTTCTTGACGGACAGAAAGGTCCAACCATGATCAAGCAGTCAATCTTCGGACGCATTTCCCAGTTGGCCAAGGCCAATATCAATGCAATGCTCGACTCAGCTGAAGATCCCCAGAAAATGATGGATCAGATGGTGCGCGACTACAACGACAATATTGCTGAAGCAGAGCAGGCGATTGCCCAGACCATCGGCAACTTGCGCATGCTGGAAGACGACTTCCGCGAAGACGAGCAGGCAGCTTCCGAGTGGGGCAACAAGGCTCTGGCAGCATCCAACAAGGCAGAAGAGTTCCGTGTTGCAGGCAATGCCGATGATGCCTCGAAGTTCGACAACTTGGCTAAGGTCGCCATCCAGCGCCAGATGCAGGCCGAGTCCGAGATGAAGACCGCCGAGCCGACGATCGCTTCGCAACGCGAGATCGTGGACAAGCTCAAAAGCGGCTTGAACATGATGAAGGAAAAGCGTACCGAACTGGCAAGCAAGCGCGACGAGCTGGTCGCCCGTTCCAAGTCGGCACACGCTCAAAACCAGGTCAATGAAGCCATCAAGTCCGTGAACATCATGGATCCGTCCAGCGAAATTGGTCGCTTCGAAGAAAAGGTTCGTCGCGAAGAAGCCCGCGTTCGCGGTGCTGCAGAATTGCAGGCATCAAGCCTGGACTCCCAGTTCGAGTCTCTGGAAGATCTGGGTGAGCAGACCGAGGTGGAAGCCCGTCTGGCCGCTCTGAAGGCCAAACAAACCGATGCTTTGGAGAGCTAAACTTTCTGCTCTCTGAACTGTGTCAATTGGCTGGCAGTGCGAAAGCATTGCCAGCCAACTTCTTTAATGCTTAAACCAAAAGCGGAGACCCTTCCGGATCTCCGCTTCCACTTTCGTGGCGGGGAGAGGATTTGAACCTCTGACCTCCGGGTTATGAGCCCGGCGAGCTACCGAACTGCTCCACCCCGCGTCGGTAAATACAACATTACCAATCAGTGAATGACTTGGCCAATCCTGGGATAGTGCATTGCGTCACCAAGAGACCCCTGGCTCATGAAGCGGGGAAATCGCCCCACTCCCCACGGCATCTCCACAGGGTCAAGCGAAAGCTTTTCAGGACCATCCGGCGGGCTCGAAACAAAATCAACGCCATGGGTCCGCTGCCTGTCCGCCTCGGCCCAGTGAATGCGGACATATTAGTTGCTCCCCCATCGGGAAGTCGATCATGTGCCTACTGGCGCTTGGCCACGCTCACCCGTTGGCGCCGTCCTGAGAAATCCAATTAAACCAAAAACGGAGACCCTTCCGGATCTCCGTTTCCACTTTCGTGGCGGGGAGAGGATTTGAACCTCTGACCTCCGGGTTATGAGCCCGGCGAGCTACCGAACTGCTCCACCCCGCGTCGGTAAATACAACATTACCAATCAGTGAATGACTTGGCCAATCCTGGGATAGTGCATTGCATCACCAGGACACCCCCGGCTCGCGAAGCGGGGGCAACCGCCCAACTCTGCACAGGCTCTCCCCCGGATGAAGGGAAAGCTTTTCAGACCCATCCGGCGAGCTTGAATAAAAATAAAGGGCTATAGGCAATAAAGTGTGTCTGAAAACCTGATCCTGCCCCGGACAGCCGGGGCAGGATCAAGGTTCACATGGGTATTGAATCCATAAGTGTGAAGCTTACTGGACAATCCCATACTTGTATTATCTGTCATTCCCGACTGAAGAAAAACGGAACCACCTCCAAAGGAACCCAGCGCTGGCGCTGCATCACCTGCAATGCCAGCACCGTTTTCAAACGCGAAGACACCACCGCCCGCAACCAACTCACCGGCTTCGTCACCTGGCTGATGAGCAAACATTCCCAAGCCGAATTCGGCGGCGGAACCGGCCGCACCTTCCGGCATCAGACCGCTTGGTGCTGGAACGTGCACCCCTACCTGCATCACACCGGCGAAGTCTTCGACGAGATCCAAGTCGACGGCATCTATCTGCGCCAAGGCTGGTGCCTGCTGATCGCCATCGCTCACGGACGTGTCATCGGATGGCAGTGGTGCGACCGCGAAAAAGCCGAGGCCTGGACCGTGTTGCTGCAGCATTTCCCCGGACCGAAAGTCGTGGTGACCGACGGCGGATCAGGCCTGATGAAAGCGCTCAAAGAGTTCTGGCCGAACGTGAAAATTCAACGCTGCTTGGTGCATATCCAGCGCAACGTGCGCACCTACCTGACCCTGAATCCGCGTTTGCCTGCAGGGAAGTCATTAAGTCGATTGAGCCTGAAACTCACGAAAATCCGGACGCAGGAAGCCGCAGCAGAATGGATTGCCGCCTTCGCTGCGTGGCATGCCGAAAACCACGAGCTGATCAATGAACGCACCTACGCTGCTGACTGGTCCGGTGCCTGGCCGCGGGGCCTGCGACGCAACCGCAAGTGGTGGTACACCCACGATCGGCTACGCAGCGCCTACGAGTCCATGAATAACGCCCTGCGACGCGGGCACCTGTTCACCTACCTGGATACAGATCTGAACGGCTTGGGGATCAACGCGACGACGAACATGATTGAAGGTGCGGTGAACTCCGGCATCCGGGCCATGATTTTCTATCACCGAGGGATGCCCATTGAGCATCGCCGGCGGGCGTGCGAGTGGTTCTGCTGGACGCATGCGGATGACGGGAACCACCCGGCCTTGCGGACACTGTTGCGCCCGGAGCATTACACTCCCGAAGCGAAGAAGAAGGCGCAGCACATAGTTGATGAAGCACCAATCGGCCCGGAGCTTTATGGCACTGGCGCCAGCACTGAGGATGGGCAATTCATTCGCAGTGAGTGGATGAGGAATATCTACTAGAGCAGGGTTTTAAGGTTGTCTGGCCCGGGAACACGCCCGGGTCAGACACACTTTATTGCCTATAGCCCAAAATAAACGCCACGGTCGCCCATTGGCGCAGGCCTGAGAAGTCCGGTTAAACCAAAAACGGAGACCCTTCCGGATCTCCGTTTCCACTTTCGTGGCGGGGAGAGGATTTGAACCTCTGACCTCCGGGTTATGAGCCCGGCGAGCTACCGAACTGCTCCACCCCGCGTCGGTAAATACAACATTACCAACTGGTGAACTCAATAGCGAATCGAAAAGAGTGTCCTTAATCGCACTACGCCTAAATGTCCGACCTGATCCGAATTATCCTTTGGTTATATCCAGATGCCTCGGCCCGGCGTTACCCGGGTTTCAAAGACCCCAGGGGTCTTCCGCCGCATGATTGCACACTCCGGCGGGTAGCCCGTCGCCACAAGGTGCCTGAGAGTCTGCTGCGATCACCCTAGCCCGCTCAGGGGAAGATTCTCGGGCCTTCCAGCGCCCGGGGCCCTGCGGTAGGCCTGGAACTGCGTCAGCCTTCGGCCCCAACTTACACATATGCCGGCGACCGCCCCCTTCCCGTACATGGGTTGACGGCAGTTCCCGCATCAATTCACGGGTACTGATCCGGCAACGGGCAACTTGCAGATTAACGCAAAATGGAGATCCGTTAGGATCTCCATTTTGCCATTCGTGGCGGGGGCAAGATTTGAACTTGCGACCTCCGGGTTATGAGCCCGGCGAGCTACCGAACTGCTCCACCCCGCGATGACTAGACAATTCTTGCATCATCGCGGAGTGAAAGCAAATCGGTCAGCTGATGCTAGTGCTTAGCCTTCAGCACCGTCCTGGGGTGCTGGCGATTGGGCTGCGTCCTGATTTTGTCCGTCGTCCAGTTTCACATCCCCGTCAACCTCGGTGCCGTTGATGGCCGCATCTGCGTCCATCGCGCGGGTCAAGGCATCCTCCAACTGCTTCTGCGATTCGCCGTAGGCTCCGAAGTCACTCTTGGCCAGCGCTTCCTGGCCATTCTTGATGGCTTCATTCGCATCAGCCAGAGCTTCGGAGAGCTTCTGGGTATCAGTCTTGGTTGGTTCCTTCTCGCCCTTTGGATCATCCTCTGGCGTAACGCCTTCGGTCTCACCAGTCACTGCACCGGACTCACCGCCGAAGACCTCATCCAGTGCTTCAGCCAAGGTATCGGCGAAGCCAACCTTGTCGCCGAAGGAAACCAGGACCTTACGCAAGGTCGGGTAGCTGGTCTGTCCCGAGGACTGAACGTAGACCGGCTGAACGTAGAGGATACCGCCGCCAACTGGCAGCGACAGCAGGTTGCCGTTCTTGACCTCCGAAGCACCCTGACGCAGCAGGTTCAATTCAGTGGTCACGCGTGTGTTGGTATCGAAGTTCTGCTGTGCTTGGCCTGGGCCAGGAACCGCAGTATCTCGTGGCAGCTCGAGCAGGCGCAGCTTGCCGTAGTCTTCGGCCTTCGCCCCAGGTTCGGAGCCGGCATCGGCGTTGGCCGAAAGGAAGCCGAAGAGCACGTTGCGCTGCTGGCCGTTGGCCGCGGCAGCAGGGATAAACGTCGAGGTCAGCGAGAACGACGCTTCATCCTGGGTCGGCATCTTCAAGGACATGAAGTATGGCGGCTGCTTCACGCCAGCGGCGGATGAGGTCGGATCATCCGGCACAGCCCACGCGTCGTTGGACTCGTAGAACGCGTCCGGGTTGTCCACGTGGTAGGTGGTTAGCACTTCGCGCTGCACCTTGAACATGTCCTCAGGGTAACGTACGTGCTCCATCAACTCAGCCGACATGTCATCCAACGGGTTCAATGCCGTAGGGAAGACCTTCTGCCAGGACTGCAGGATCGGGTCTTCGGTGTCCCAGGCGTAAAGCTTGACCGTTCCGTCATAGGCGTCGACGGTGGCCTTCACCGAGTTGCGCAGGTAGTTCACGCGGCCGGTCAAAGACAGGTCCTGCGCATTAGTCAGCGAGTCGGTCACTGCCGAGTCCAATTGCTGCTGCTGCGAATACGGGAAGTCGTTGGAGGTGGTGTAGCCATCGATGATCCACTGCACGCGGCCATCAATGATGGCAGGGTACGCCTGGGAATCCAGCGTCAGGTACGGAGCAACCTTGCTCACGCGATCGCGAGGATCACGATCGTAGAGGATCTGCGATTCGCTATTGACGTTCTGTGAGAGCAAGAGGTCAGTGGAGGCGAACTTCAGTGCGTAGACCAAGCGGTTGAACATGTTGCCAACGTTCGGACCGCCATCGCCCTGGAAGGTATAGCGGGTGTCTTGGTTCTCGCCACCGGTACCTGGACGGTCAAGTTCCTGGTCGGTCCATCCCTCATCCGGCCCGCCGACAATGGAGTAGGACGGAGAATTCTCACCGAAGTAGATCCGCGGCTCGTAATCCTCGTCGGTAATCAAATCACCGGAGGTCGGGATGCCACCGAGCATGAAGTCCGGACGACCACCGGCAGCCACGCGGTTACCATAGGCAGCCACCAGGCCGTAGCCATGGGTGTAGTTGATGTGCTGGTTCACCCACGTGTCGGTTGGGTCCACGTTCACTTCACGGGCGGCAATAACGGTATCTTCCACCTTGCCGTCGATCTCGTAACGGTCGACGTTAAGGGTCTCGGCGAAGGTGTAGTAGCCGCGGAACTGCTGCAGCTGCGCGAAAGCAGCCGAAACCAGGTTTGGATCCAGCAGGCGGATATTCGCGGTGGTTGAGGTTTCCTCGGCCAGCGCATTCTTCTCAGTCGAGATCTTCGCATCGTAGTCAGTAACTTCGACATCGTCGAGACCGAAAGCCAAGCGCGTCATTTCGATGTTGCGCTCAATATAGTCGCTCTCCAACGCCCTTTGGGAAGGGACCACCTTGTACTGCTGGATCAGGAACGGGTAGACGCCGCTGGCAACGATCATCGTTGCTACCAGCATGGCGGTGCCGATCAATGGCAAACGCCAGCGACCGTTGATTGCCGCAATCACGAAGGTGATGGCGATAAGGACTGCCACAATGGCCAGAATCATCTGTGCAGGGATGACAGCGTGGACATCCTTGTACAGTGCACCGGCGACACGGCCGGACTGGTCGGTGAGGGTCTCGTACTGGCCGATCCAGAAGTTCACAGCCTGGAAGATCAAGAAGACTCCGACAACAACTGCGGTGTGCACCCGAGCGGCCTTGCCAACGGTTATGCCGCCACGCTCTTCAACGCGGATTCCGCCGTAGAGGTAGTGGGTCAGCAGACCAGCCACGCCGCTGAGCAGCACGACCGAGATCAGGAAGCCGTTGACCAGTGCGATGAATGGAAGGGAGAAAACGAAGAAGCCCAGATCCATGTTGAACTGGGGGTCAGTGCTACCGAAACCGACCTGGTTGAAGAACAGCAAGATGGTCTGCCACTGTCCGGCCACGGCAACGGCAGCGAAAATGCCGATCACCAATGGAATGCCAACCATCAGGAATCGGCGGACTGGTTCCAGCTGGGCCTGGTAGCGCGACATGGAATCAGGTCGGGTCGAGTTTGGCGCATAGACAGGGCGGTGCTTGTAGGCACTGCGCATCGAGAACCACATTGGAACCGCCATCAGCACCAAAGCGATCAGGAAGATCACTAATTTGGAGATCCGCTCAGTCCAGTAGACCTCGGAGAAACCCAGCTGGTTGAACCAGAGGATATCAGCGTAGAAATTCGACAAGAAAACGAAGACTGCGACGAGAATGACCACCGCGAAGATGGTCAGGGTCAGCGGCGAGGCTTTCTTGCCCGAAGGGTTGGAAGGTCGTTGTGGTTCTTGGGGCCGCGGCGGACCCCCGAACGGACTATCCGATCCGAAAGACACTATCTATTCCTTACTTTGGGTTCTTCCCGTTGTTCCCAACAAGAGAACTCGTGTACCTAATTCTTGTACGGGCGTTGTGTACGAGACTGGTTTCCTTGCATCACATTCTTCCCTTGATGCCCGGCTAAATCTATTCGCATGTCGTGAAAGTCGCCGGGTCTTCACCTGCGGCGATCTTCTCCAATGCCTGGCGAGCTTCTGACAGGGTTGCAACCTTGATGACATCCAGTCCGGCAGGAATACGCCCTATGGCTTCAGCGCAGTTGTCTGATGGGGCCAAGAAGACGGTTGCTCCGGCATTCTTCGCCGCCACCATCTTCTGGGCGATTCCACCGATTGGACCGACCTTGCCATCGGCTGAAATCTCACCGGTACCTGCGATGTGGTGGTCTCCCGCCAATGAGCCTTCCGTCAGGCGGTCAATGATCGCCAAGGCAAACATCATGCCGGCGCTGGGACCGCCAACATTTTCCAACCCGAAGCTCACATCGATAGGGAACTCGTATTCGTTGCCCAGGAAGACACCCAACTGGCGTTCGCCATTCTCGGCTTCCTTGGTGTTCACAGTGACATCTACGTCGCTGTAGACGCCATGCTTATCCGGTCTGCCAACGGTCAAGATTGCTGGTTCTGCACCGCGGGAATTCAGTTCTTCCTTCAGCTGTTCCAACGAAGTGATCTTCTCTCCTTCGAATTTCAGAAGGCGATCCTTGGGCTCAAGCACTTTTTCATTCGTGCCGGTGGAGAACTCAGCGACCGTAAGCCACTCGGTAAAGCCCTGATCCAGCTCGGCCAAAGCCGCTGCCACAGCCGAGTCCTGCGATGAAGTCATCATGAAATCATTTTGTTCATTCTTCTCTTCTGAAGAGACACCACGAGAAATGATGGTTTCTTCAGGAACTAGATCCTTGGCCGGATTGACCAATGCTTCAAGTACGACAGGTATGGTGATTCGGTTCTGCCCGCCACCCTGGACGTAAATGGTCAACAGATCCAAGACGCTCTCCGAAGGGTATGACTGGGCTCCCTTGATGGAGACCACATCGTGCCCGTTGTCCTCGCCAAGAGTGTTAAACACTGGGCCAGGAGACCGGATCATGAAATTCGTCGGGAGAAACATCATGACGCCGATCAGGAGGAGCGCAACGACGCCGGAGCTGGTGCGTTTCATGGTTTTGGAACCTCGCGGAGTGCGGCTGGAATCGCCTGGCTCCAAAGTCGAGTCTTGTGGTTCCTGTACGTGCACTGATCCTGCTCCCGCCAACTGTCAAAAAATACGCGGATCCGTCCTTGCAGACATCCCCACCCTTAGCCTACTGAAGCCCTGGGTTTAAAAGCATCAGCATCAAGGCGTATTCGATGTGCCGAAAGCGAACTGAAGCCCAGATTCATGGGAACTATCAGCTACTCGCGGTAGTTTTAAAGGCATGGCACAGAACCCCCCGAATAACCGCCCTAACGGCGATGACGACGAAAACAATCCGCAGGACCCATTTTCTGCAATGTTTGGTCAGCTCTTCGGTGGCGGATTCGACCCGAATGACCTCCCGCCGCAGCTTCGTGATGCCCTTGGTGCTCAAGGCGATCCGGCTGCGATGCAGAAAATGATGCAGCAGGCCCAGGCCATGATGTCCGCGATGATGAGCAATAACGCGTCTTCCGGTCCGGTGAACTGGAAGCTTGCATCCGACACCGCTTTGCAGGCATATGCCAGCGATGATCCGGCGGTATCGGACGCGCGCAACAACGCCATCAGCGATGCGTCAAACCTTTCTGAACTGTGGCTGAACAACGCTACGGTGTTCGAGTCGAACGGCCGCTCGACCGAGGCATGGACTCGTAAACGATGGTATGACAAGACCCTGGCCACCTGGAAGCAGGTCACCGAGCCTGTTGCCGAGTCGGTAGCTAACGCAATCACCACCGCGATGAAGGATCAGATCCCCGAAGAGATGAAGGGCATGCTCGGCAATTCCGATGGCATGTTCCGCAATCTCGGAGCCAGCATGTTCGGCATGCAGCTGGGCACTGCACTGGGCGGCTTGGCAACCGATGTGCTTGGCGGCACCGATATCGGCCTGCCTTTGGCAGGAACCACTCCAGGCATTATCGCGGCCAACGTCAGCAAGTTCGGCGATGGCCTTGAAATCCCAGAGCAGGAAGTCCTGCTGTATGTGATTCTGCGGGAGAACGCACACGCACGATTGTTCAACCGGGTCCCTTGGCTAAGCTCCAAGTTGATTGGTGCCGTGGAATCCTATGCTCGGGGCATCCATATCGACATGTCGCGCATTGAAGAAGCAGTACGCGGTATCGATCCGTCCAACCCTGAAGCGCTGCAGTCGATGCTGGGTGAAGGATTGTTCACCCCGCAGCGCACCCCCGCTCAGGAGAAGGCTCTAGAAAACCTAGAACTGACGTTGGCATTGATCGAGGGCTGGGTTGATCATGTGGTCTCCTTGGCCGCCCAGAACCTTCCATTTGCTGGTCACCTGCGCGAGACGATGCGTCGCCGCCGTGCTTCGGGTGGCCCAGCTGAGACTGCCTTCGCATCTCTGGTTGGCCTTGAATTGCGCCCACGCAAGCTGCGCGAAGCGGCTGCCCTGTGGGAGCACTTGTACGACGAACGTGGAATCGAGGGCCGTGATGCCGTATGGGATCACCCAGATCTGATGCCTACCGCGGAAGACCTCACCGATCCCAAGGGCTTCACGCATCGCCGTGAAGTTGCCGCGACCGAGTTCGACGACTTTGACGCAGCACTGGGTAAACTTCTGGACGGCGGCTTCGACAACGCTGAACCCGAAGCCGAAGGCGAAGACGGTTCAGGGAATCCAGAGGATCCGAAGAACTGATTAGATCGAAACCTCGAAGGAGGGATGTGCACGAGTGCACATCCCTCCTTCGTGCATTGAGCTACTGTTCCTCGTCATGGCCGAAACCCGAAAGTTCATCCTGGGCCCGGCCCAATTCCTTGGCGTGAGCGTTGTAGCCTGCGTGGAATGCCTCCAAGAAAATATCCGCCTGCGCTCGGCGTTCGAACCGGTTCAGCAAAGCCTGGAACCTAGGTCCGTGGCCGGCCCGCGGGACCACCAGATGCGCAAGCTCGTGGACTAGAACATAGTCCTGCACCCAGCTGGGCATATGCTGCAACGTGACCGATAAGCGGATGCTGCGCTGCCGATATGAAGCCGAACCCCAACGCTTATTTTGGTTGGCTACCCAACGCACGGATTGCGGCGCGGCTTCGCCGGCGAAGTACTGCTGGTCAAGAGATGCCGCTCGGCGCTCCAGCGCATCATCGGTATGACCCGCGGTACGCGCTTGGCGTCCCTTGCGATACTTCGAGATCATCTCATCAACGAAAGCGCGTTCCGTTTTTTCGTCCAGCGCTGCAGGGACTTGGATAATCAGCCGGTTATCGCGCCACTGGGAGGAAATGGTCTTCTTGCGCTTGGCCGAGCGGAGAACCCGCACTGGAATCTCATCCGGCGCTACGAAGTCGACGGAGTTTGGAAAAGCTGGCATTGCATTGCGCCTCTTTCCTCATCTATGGCAGCGGCCGGGGACCTTCCTGTCCGCTCACTACGTGATCTCTAAGCTACGTCCTAGCCTGAACAGCTTCGGACCAATTCGCCAACTTGTGGAGAACCCTATGCGCGGCGCTCGCCAACGACCGCAAGCACCGCCTCGCCATATCGTTCAAGCTTGCTACGTCCCACCCCGGGAATCTTCGACAATCCCTGGATTGAATCCGGCTGGTGCTCCGCGATGGACATGAGGGTTGCATCGGTGAATATGACGAATGCCGGGACTGCGTTGGATTGGGCAACCTCCGATCGCCATTCACGCAAAGTCTCAAACAACGCTTCATCATAGGCAGCAGGGCACGAGGCGCAACGTTTGAGCTTTCGCTCTTTTGCACTGGTCAAGAAGGATCCACAGGTCATGCAGACTGCGGGCGTGATTTTCTGTTCGCGTTTGCGGTAGGTGGTCTGCTGCCTGCTGCTGGCTTGGCGTACCGATTTAATTCCATCGAGGAATCGTGATGGGTATCGGTGCGCGCGTCCGCCCGGGGTCCTTGCCAGCGACCAGGACAGGTACAGGTGCTTCCGTGCGCGGGTAATACCCACGTACAGCAGCCGCCGTTCTTCATCGAAGCCCGCTTGGTCCTTGGCATAGGAGATCGGGACCAGGCCTTCGTTCAATCCAACCAGGAATACAGCATCCCATTCCAGCCCCTTGGCTGCGTGGAATGATGCCAAGGTGACGCCATCCAGAGTTGGCGCGTGCTGGATCGCTGCGCGGTCTTCCAATTCCTTGACCACATCGTGCAATGTGGCATCAATGTCTTGTTCTTTTTTAAGCGCAACGACTTCGTCGGCCAGGCGAACCAGTGCCGACATCGATTCCCAACGCTGGCGCACCGCACCAGTGCCGCCGCTTGGGGCATTCGCCGAGTAGCCGTGCGAGGAGAGCACATCGCGCACCATCTGCGCAACCGGAGTATCTGCGGCGACGCTCAAGCCGGCCCGCAAGGCCAGCATCCCTTCCTTGACTTCGCGACGGGAGAAGAACCGCTCGGCACCACGCATTACGTAGGGGATGGAATACGCCGTCAGTGCTTGCTCAAAAGCCTGGGACTGCCCGTTAGTGCGGTACAAGATGGCAATCTCGGAGATGTCCTGGCCGTTTTTGAGCAGCTGCTTGATGCGCTGGGCGACTTCCTCGGCTTCATTTTCGTCATCCGTCGCTTCAAAGAATTCAGGGGCCGGACCGTGATCGCGTTGCGCGATGAGTTCCAGTGGTTCGGGCCAGGTCACGTTACGGTCAGGGACTTGGGATTCAATGCGCCGATTAGCAAGCACCTTATTCGCCAGGTTCACGACTTCAGGAGTGGAGCGGTAATCGCGTACCAGCTTCACGACCTTTGCTTCCGGAAACCGTGTGCCGAAGTTCAGCAAGAAGTCTGGGCGTGCACCGGTGAAAGAATAGATGGTCTGGGAGGCATCGCCCACCACGCACAGTTCGTTGCGCTGGCCAAGCCAGAGATCCAGGAGCCGTTGCTGCAACGGCGAAACGTCCTGGTACTCGTCGACGACGAAGTGGCGGTACTGCTGGCGTACACTGGCTGCGACTTTTTCATTGTCTTCAAGAATTGCAATGGTCAGCAGCAGTACGTCTTCAAAGTCGATAACTCCGCGGTCATCTTTGAGCTCTTCGTAGGTTTGGAAGATGCGGGCCATGCTCACTGCTTCGAGACCGTTGGGCAGTTCTCGGGAAGACGCAATCTTGGCGTAGCTTTCCGGGGTATGCATGGAGACCTTGGCCCATTCGATTTCCGCAGCCAGATCACGGACCATGGCGCGGTCGCTGGAAATGCGCAGGCGACGCGCCGCCTCCGCAATGAGCGGGGCCTTGTGTTCTACCAAGTTCGGCAGGGTACCGCCAACGGCCTGCGGCCAGAAGTACTGCAGCTGGCGCAAGGCAGCTGCGTGGAAGGTACGCGTCTGCACGCCGGGTGCGCCGAGCTGACGCAAGCGGGTACGCATCTCCGCAGCTGCACGCGTGGTGAAAGTCAGCGCGAGAACACTGGTCGGGTTGTAGATGCCAGTATGCACGCCGTGGGCGATCCGGTGGGTAATTGCTCTGGTCTTGCCGGTTCCTGCGCCCGCCAGAATACACAGTGGACCGCTGAGGGTTTCAGCTGCTTGCCGCTGTTCAGCATCCAGTCCCGCCAGCAAATTGTCTGCTGGCGGATTGTCGTATTCGGTCACTTGCTCAGGGCCTCCGGAAGGGGTTCGCCGTACCAGGTACGGATCAATGCGTGGGCTATCGAGACTCCGCGCGGTATATCTATTGTTCCTGATTCCAGAGCTTCACGCAGTTCGGCTCGTGTGAACCAGCGAAGGTCCATGATTTCTGCACCATCCGGAACCAGCTCTTCGCTCAAGGCTTCAGCAGCGAAACCGAGCATCAGCGATCGCGGCATTGGCCAGGGCTGGGAACCGCGGTAGGCGACCTCTCCAATACGCACACCGGATTCTTCAAAGATCTCGCGGCGCACAGCAGACTCTAGGGACTCCCCTGCTTCGACGAATCCTGCAAGCACCGAGTACATCCGGTGCTTGAAGGTGGCGTTGTATCCGAGCAGCAATCGATCTTGGCTGTCGATCACCGAGGCAATGATTGCCGGGTCGGTACGTGGAAAAAGCTCGTGGTCATTGTTCACGCAACGCTGGCCCCACCCGAAGGTGGCAGCCCTAACGGGTGAACCGCAGCGTGGGCAGAATTTCTCTGAACGGATCCAATTGGCGATCGCCTGCGCTTCAACGAAGAGTTCTGCATGCAGTTCATTGAGCAGGTTGAAGCCTTCACGTAGCGTCGTCCAGCGCTCGATGCCGCTGGAGGCATAGTCCTCGGCATCAACGAGAGCCAGAACGTATTCCGTGCCTGATGCACGCCCCAGGTACACCTGGCGCTCGGAGTCTTTTGCGAGGTAGTCCGTGCCGTTGAGAAAGAAGAGATCAGAGCCGATAGTTGCCGCGCCACCACCACTGATCAGCAGCACCTTGGTGCTGCGCTGCTTAAATAGGCCAGGCAAAAGCATCGGGTCTTGCTTTTCGGTCAGTGGGCGCTCAATCAGAGACTGTCCGAAGGGGCGCTCAATCAGAGACTGTCCGAAGTGAAGTCCGGTAAGTGGGGTTCGATAAGTTTCTGCCAGAGCCATACCTCTAACCTAATGCACATAGCGCTCCAGAATCTTGATGCTTGCTCAATGTGGATAGCTGTTGATCAATGAGATTCGTCGCAACTCTGAATGTTGCCGGTGAATCCCGCCATATTCCGTGCGTCATTCAACGATAGAAAAGGGAATCTCGCATACGGTGGAACTTGTGAAACGCACTGCCATGGAACTCGCCGCAATTGCCACCGCCGCCGTCCCCGGATTGACTCCGGTAGGCTTCGCGGCGCTGTCCGACGATGCAGAAGATTTTGACTCAGCATTGATCGTCGACGCACTCAAGCATCGCTGGCGCGTTCGTTCACCTCGGCATGACGAGGCAAGCATGCGTCTGGAAGCAGAGCTTTCGGCCTTGCGCGCTTTCTCCGCCAAGGTCCGCGCTTCACTGCCGTTTTCCTTGCCTGCCGTAGCCGGCACCGTGCGCCAGGGCCCACTGCGCACCTTTGTCTACAAGGATATGCCCGGACACGTTCCGACCCTCGATGAATTGGTTGATGTCGGCAGCAACCTGGCCAAGTCGCTGGGCCAATGCATGGCTGCCATCCACCAGATCCCAGATGAAGCTGTTGAAGTGGCAGGCCTGCCGACCTACACTGCCGACGAGATTCGACAGCGCAAACTCAACGAACTGGATACGGCCGCGGCTACGGGCAAGGTGCCAAGCGGTTTACTGCGCCGTTGGGAACACGCCATGGAGGACGTGGCGCTGTGGCGTTTCAACGCTGCCGTAGTTCACGGCGACTTCGATGAAGAGCAGCTGCAGATTTCCCATTCCAGCATCACTGCAGTCAAGGGCTGGACAGATTTGCACGTCGGTGATCCCGCTGATGACTTCGCTTGGCTTTCGGCCATAGAAGACCAGAGCTTCAGCGAGCGCGTTTTCACCGCCTATGTCGAAGCCCGCGGCAAGGCTGCGGATCCGCACATCATGCGTCGCGCCGCGCTGGCCGCCGAATTCGCGCTGGCGCAGTGGCTGGTGAAGTCTTTGGATTCCAAGGACTACGAGCGCATCGCCGAGGCCGAAGAGATGCTACGCGAATTGGACCAGAACATCGCGGAGTACGGTGGCCAGCCATTGTCGGTCGTGGAAGCTCCGCGCCCTTTGGCTCCCCAGCCAGAAGCACCGGCCCAGAAGGCTCCGGAAAAGCCGGCCGCCGTCGCCGCGCCAAGCATTAACACCGACAAGGTCACTCCCCTGGCAGCGGAATCGCCGAACTCCGCAACACCCCGAAGCACAGCGTCCAATGTCCAGGCCGCGCCAGAGGAGTCTGGTGACCAGCCAAAATCTGATGCTGTTCAGGCTGATGCCAAGAACAGTTCGCCTGCGAAGGATGAACCCGCCTCCAAGGCCGCCGAACACGATAGTGATGCAGCGGAGGCCGAGTCAGCTGCCGCACGGCCAATGAGCACGGCTGAGCCTGCTGAAAAGAACAACAAGCCTGTTGAGGACGCCGAGAAGTAAAGACTTCCCAGCGTCCTGAGCGGCTAGCCTTCGAGCTGTTCAAACGCGCTGCTGATCATCTGTTCCAGTTCTTGCTCATCGGAGAGATACTCCGCGTGGATCGTAATGCCCGCCGCCACATAGTAGAAGGCGGCCTTGATCTCCTCTAGCGGGATTCCGTGCAGGCGTGACCAGCCCAGACGATACACCGCGAGCTGGACCAGCTTGCTCTTCAGATCCTTGCCGCTAGGAACTCGACCGGTTTTCCAGTCCAGCATCAGCCACGTACCGTCGTCCATCCGGAAGACGGCATCAATGCGGCCACGCACAGCCACCGGACCCACACGGGTCTCCAATGGAACCTCGACATAGGCCGGCTGCAGCTTGGACCATTCGCTGCATAGGAACGCTTCCTTCATGGATTCAAGGTCCAGCGCCTCATCAAGATAGCCATCTGCCGGATCCTGCAGGTCTCCCAGATCAAGCATTGACGTCTTCTCGTAGAACTCTTCAATCCAGGCATGGAACGCGGTACCGCGCCGTGCAGCGAGCCCCGGTCGACGCGGCACCGGGCGTCGAAGGTTTTCCAGTACCCCAACCGGGTCCTCGGCCAGCTCGACAAACAATGAAGCACGCACATGCTCTGGTGCCTCGATGCTGCGCTCACGGCCAGCCAAGAACTCGCGCTGGCCTAGAAGTTTCTCGGCTTCTTCAGCCCACTGCCTCCCGAAGCTGGTCAGCGGCTCATGATCTGTTGGAACGGATTCGAGATCCTTCGCCACTTCCGCAATGACATTGCGCCGTGAATACGGGTATGGAGTCTTTTGCACTCCCCCCGTGACGACGGGGCCTTCCAATGGATCGTACGGCCACAGCGCTTCAAGGGGCGTCAAAGTGCTCGGGTTTTGTTCCGGCGCTTCTTCGTCCTTCACCCAGACCCCGATCTCCGCCTGGGGTTCCTCGCCTTCGGCCAGCGGAAGCAAACAGGTGAAGAATTCTGATGGCTCGGTTGGCTTGGTACGGGTGCTCGTCCAGACGCTGCTACTGCAAATCAGCAATGACTTGGCGCGGGTCACCGCAACATAGGCCAGGCGACGCTCTTCGGCAATGTGGTGGTCCTCTACCTGGTCCTTGAAGACCGATTCGGCTTCCAGCAGTTCCTTCAAGGCCGGCTGTTCGGTGTCCCATTGGGGCAGGTCGCGGGCGTCGCCACGGATTTCCCAGGGCAGCGCTTTGTCACCGCTGGTCCACCGGTCGGATTTGGAACCCGGGAACACCCCGTCGTTCAAGGTCATCACCGCCACGATGTCCCATTCCAATCCCTTGGACGCGTGAACCGTCAGCAATTGGACTGCCGCGGGGTCAGCATCTTCGCTTGGCAGCGGTAGTCCCTTTTCCTTTTCGGCGGCCTGTTCCAGCCACATCAAGAAGCCGGACAGTTCAACGCGTGGCGCATTGCGGCAGTATTCGCGTACCACATCGGCGAAGGCATCGAGGTTGGCTCGCGCCTTGTCTCGAGATATCCACGGACGGGCAGCCACCTCGATGTCCAGGTTCATGGCGCGTTCGGTCTCGCGAATCAGCGTTTCAAGGTCGTCATTGGCCAGCAGCCGCAGGCCGGCGAGTTCATCGCGCAGGGCCGCCAAGCGCTCGTAGCCCGCTGCGCTAATGGTCCTGCCGTCATTGCTGGTCCACCCTTCCCTGGGCAGGAAGTCCAGTGCTTCGACGAGGCTGGCCGCATCATTGAGTTCGGCGCGGGCCGCCTCGGTCACTGCTTCTTCGGGGCTCTGCGCCTCTTCGCTTTCTGCCGGGTCTGGCTGCAGCCCGCGGGCTCGCCGCCGTTCCAGCTGGCGGGACCAATCGGCGAAGGCCATCAGGTCTGCGGCACCCAGCCGCCAGCGCGCTCCAGCCAATAAGCGCATGAGCTTGTCGGAGCGCAGCGGGTCAACCAGCACGTGCAGGTACGAGACCAGGTCGGTGAGCTCAGGGGTGCTCAGCAATCCGGATAGTCCCACGAGCTGGTATTTGATGCCCCGCTCAGCGAGCACCTCGCCCATGATGCTCAACTGGGTACGATTTCGCGAGAGCACCGCACTGGTCTTCGGCTCGGAAGATGCCCTATTCTCGGCAACAATCATGTCGGCTATGGCGTCTGCCTCGTCGCGAACCGTTGCGCAACGGTTGAGCACCACACGACCTGGCTTGGCATGCGCCGAGGAATCCAAGGGCTTGACCGAGACCGGGCCTTGATGCTGCGGCCCGCCGGCAGTGATGCTATTCGCTGCCGCGAGCACGTTGACGGTATTGCGCCATGCGATGGTCAGGTGCTTCACGTGGGCGACGTCCCGGCCTGTGTCCCGAACAATCGGGAAGACTTCTGGGAATCGGAACAGCTGACCGGCACTAGCCCCGCGGAATCCGTAGATGGATTGGTTAGGGTCACCCACCGCGGTGACCGGATGGCCTTCGCCATAGAGTTGAGAGAAGAGCACCATCTGCGCGTGCGAGGTGTCCTGGAATTCATCCAGCAGCACCACCTTGTGGCTAGCCCGTTCGGCGAGCGCAGCTGCCGGCACCTCCTGGGCGATACGCGCTGCGTGGGCCACCAAGTCGCCGTAGTCCATCACCCCGAGGCGCTTCTTTTCCCGGGCGTACTCTTCAGCCAACTCAGCGATGGTGGCACGTGAAGCCAGCTTGTCGATGAGCTTGAGGGCTGCTTGGGTAGTTTTCTTGGGCTTCTCTGCGTCCATCGGCAAGGTGCGCAGGCGTGCCACCAGGTCATCAATCCACTGATGGGCCTCAGGTGCGGTGACCAAGTGCTCGGATGCTTCCGAACTGAAGGAAACGATGGCATCAATCAGTGTGCTGGTGGCACTGTTCAGGTGCTCGTAGTTGCCGGTGTATCTTTCCAGCACCGAGTGGGCCACCTGCCATGATTGGGCCGCGCCCAACAAGGCACTGTCTTCTTCAAGGCCAAGCCGCAGCCCATGGTCTTGGACCAGGGTGTTGGCGTAGGAGTGGTAGGTGGATACCGCAGGGTCAAGGAAGTCCCGGGTTTCTTCTGGGCTGAGCAGACCGGTGGCCACAAGCTGCGCGATCTTGGCACGGATACGCACGGAAAGCTCTCCCGCTGCCTTGCGGGTAAAGGTCACCCCGAGAATCTCTTCCGGCCGGACCAGCTGGTTGGCTACCAGCCAGACGACTTTATCCGCCATGGTTTTGGTCTTGCCCGAGCCGGCGCCGGCGATGACCAGCATCGGTTCCAATGGCGCAGCGACTATCTCAGCCTGCTGCGCGGTGGGCGGAAACTGCTCGCCCAGGGCTGCGGAGAGTTCTTCTGGAGTGAATCTGATATTGCTCATGGTTCGGTGACCTGTCGTCCTTGGGCGCACAAAGGGCAGATTTCAGGCAGCGTGCAGTTGCCGAGGATCCCTGCGGCTCCCGAAACGTGCCGGGTGATGAATTCACTGTTTCCCATCAGCGAGGCAGCTTCGAAGATGAGCGCGCGGGCCCAGTCCCCTTCACCAATTGATGGTTGTTCACGGACCGAGGCGCCCTTGGTGCTGGTACCGACGTAGACCAAGGATGCGCCGGCTGGCTCATCCGGGAGTCCTGCAGTTTCCTCGTGATCTTGCAACGCGCCGAGCTGGATTGCGGTTTGGTAGACGCCTAGCTGCGGGTGTTCCAAGGTTGCGTCCTTGGATGGCGCAGTGGAACCGGTTTTCAGGTCAACGACCCTCACCTTGCCGTTGGCGTCAGCTTCGACGCGGTCGATAATTCCGCGAAGCTGGATATGCGTGCCGTCAGGGGCCGGGACCTCGATCTGGAACGGCATCTCGCGAGCCACCAGTTCGCGTCCTTCTTGGCGCATGGTGACGCAGTAGGCGGCGAACTTCTTGAGCATGCTATTGGCACGGTCGAAGTCCCTTTGACCTTCCCAGTTCTCCAGTTTTTCCAGCTCTGGCCAGCGTTGCTCCAGGATCTGCTGGTATTCGCTTCCGCTTGCATCGGGATGCTCTTCGGCGATGGAGTGGATCAGCGTACCCAAGGAGGCCGCGAAATCGCGGGCAGCGGTTCCACCAGCGCTTTGCACAAACCAGTTCAGCGGCGATTTCACCAGGGTTTCCACCTTCGACGGTGACACCCGCCGAGGCTGGTCTTCCGGGATAACCGGTTCATGGGTAGTCAGTTCGCGCAACCCCCACCAGGAACTTGGATGCGCTCCTCGCACCGGGCGCTCTGCCTGAGCCAGGCGTCCAAGCACGTGGGTGGCGTCCTGGTACAGGTTAGCTGCTTCCACATCGTCCGGCGCTGGCGCTGCCCCAAGGCCGGCGGCCCTGGCTCTCTCGGCGGTGCTGCGCAGCTCTGCCACCAAGGTTGGAAGCGAACGGATGCGCGGAACCGCGGTTGGTTCCCTGCCTTCTGGCCCCGGTGGCTCGACCAGATCCAGGAAAGAGGAAGGCTGGCTGTCTTCGTTATCGACCGCCGTGCAAATCAGCTGGTCTCCAGCACGGGAGACGGCATTGCTGAAGCTGCGCAATTCGTCGTTGCGGATTTGGCGTACCAGATGCGTTGGCGTTCGGGTGGCCAGGAATTCAATGCCATGCTCCGCGGCGTCGGCGAGCGCATTGGAACCGAGCAGCTCGCCACGGAGCCGGAGGTTGGGCCAGGAGCCTTCTTGCAGCCCGGGGATAAAGACCACTGGCCATTGCTTTCCGGCAGCGGCAGCGGTAGTGAGAACCGTGACGGTTTGCCCACCGGCAGCACGGGTTGCCAAGGAGTCCATGGGCAATTCCTGCTGCAAGATGTGCTCGATGAACTGCTGGACGCTGGCGCCGGGAAGCTGATCCACAAAACGTTCTGCGGCTTGGAAAAGCGACAGGACAGCATCCAGGTCATGATCTGCGCGGCGGGCGGCAGTGCCGGTGCCCAGGGCCTCTTCGCGCCAGGCCTTTGCCCGGCCCGAGGCCTCCCACATCACCCAGAGCGCTGTTTCCGGTGTAGCGGTTCCGCTGGCCAGTTCGTCTTGCAGCGCGGAGTACATCTTCAGCAGCCGGTTCAATCCGTAACCCGGCTTGCCCAATTTCTCGGCCATTGCCGGTTCACGCAGGCAGGATTCAAGCAACTCCTGGCTGGAGCGGCGTCCGCCGGCTGCGGCTTCCTGCTGGCGCAAGAGCTGGCGGATCCGGCGGATTTCCAAGGCAGTGCTCATCCCATAACGCGACAGCAGCAGGTTCTGCATCAGGAGCGGGTCATCGGTGACAGAATCGCTGAACGCCAAATTCAACAGGTCAAGCAGCGGACGGACCGCACCTTCATCCTTCAATGGAATTTCGGCCGGCGGCACCTGCACGCCGATTCCCTGGCCTTCAAGAAAACGGCTGAAGGAGCGCACCTGTGAACCGTTGCGCACCACAATCGCAATTTCAGCGAGGCTGCGGTTCTCGTAGAGGTTCAGATGCACTATCCGCTGGGCAATGAAACGTTCTTCCAAGGTGGAATTCTCGAATACCAGTGCCTGGCATAGTTCGTGTTCCGGCACGTTCAACGGCTCAATAGCTCGTCCGCGCAAGCCTGCAGCCAGCGGCACGCGGCTGACGATCCGTTTCCATGCCTCGGTGATCTGTCCAGACATTCGATAGCCGTGGGTCAGTTCGAGGCAGGTCGCTTCGCCAGCACTCGCGTAATTCTGTGCGAAACGATGCAATTCATCGGTGCGGGCACCGCGGAATCCCTGAACTACGCTGTCGGGTGCAGCGAAAGCGACCATGGCGCGGTCCTTGCCGAGCAGAGCCAGGAGGCGGTGCTGCGACAGGGTGGCTTCTTGCAGGTCATCCACGAGGATCAGGGCCAACCGGTCCTGTTCTGCGTGCAGGAACGCTTCATTGTCTTCCAGAATTTGTGCCGCCCGGGTAATCAGCCCTGCCGGGTCGAAGGCTTCGGCGCTGCCCAAGTCCAGCAGGTCGCGGTATTCCTGGTAGAACAGCGCAGCAGCGTGCCATTCGGGGCGGTTGGCTTGCTGGCCGAGGTCAGCGATGTCTGCAGGTTCCAATCCCAGCTCTGAAACACGGTCGAAGAACTCGCGGATTTCCTTGCGGAAGCCGCGAGTCCCTACTGCCAGCGCCAGTTCGCTTGGCCACTGCGGTCCTTCGGTGAGGCCTTCGGCATGGCCTTCCAGCAGGTGGCCGATGAGGGTGTCCTGTTCCGGACCGGAGAGCAAGCGGGGAATGCGTTCGAGCTGGGGCAAGAGTCCTTCAACGCGGGCACGGCGGATCAAGTCAAAGGCATAAGCCGACCAGGTGCGAACCACCGGTTCGGTGAAAGTCCGTTCTGCTCGGCGGCTGAGCTCATCACGGATCGAGGCAGCGGTCAGTCGAGTTGGCCCGATGATCAAGAGGGCCTGCGGATCGAGCCCGGCGTCAAGGTGCGCCACCGCGGTGTCGATGAGCAGATGGGTCTTGCCGGTACCCGGAGCCCCAGTGACCAGGACCGGGCTTTCCACCGAATGCAAGTGGCCAAGGACCGAGGTGGCTTCTTCGCGGGGCTGGCTTCGGGTCTCTTCCATACTCATAGTTGATCATCCATCTCGGACATTTTGGGGTTGCCCAGCGCCGTACGCAGCGCGTCAATTTTTTCCCACGCCCAGTCGTTGGGGTTCCAGCGGTATCTATTCATGTTCACGTGACGGCCAGGTGCTGCCAGTTCTTCTGCGATCCAGTGCCGTTCTGCTGCTTCGGCAAGCGCATCGGCCATGGAACCGTTGGAGCGGATAATCCGCCACCATGGTGTCCCTTCCGGCGCGCTTGCCATCGCCTTGCCCGTTTGGCGTGCTCCCCCGCTTCCGAGAAGTTCTGCCACGTCCTTGTAGCTGAGCACCGCCCCTGCCGGGACGAGTGCTGCGAGGCGATGCACCGCCTCTGAATAGTCCAGGGGCTTTTCGGCTGCGTCAGATGTCATAGCCCTATTCTGCCAATTAGCTTGCAGGACTCCACAACACGCAATTCGCAGGGCCGTCCTGTCCCGCCTTGGCTGTAGCGTTATATCCATGACTGAATGGCACAAGGGCCTGGCAATTGGCTTTGATTTGGAAACCACTGGTGTTGATACCAATACTGCACGCATCGTTACGGCATCGGTTGTCTTGCTGGATGCCGATGGCAAAGTGGTGAACAACCGCGAGTGGCTGGTAAACCCCGGGGTCGAGATTCCAGAGGCCGCGGCCGCAGTTCACGGAATCTCCACCGAGAAAGCCCGCGCCGACGGTGCCCCGGCGAAACAGTCCGTTCAGGAGATCTTGAATTTGCTGAAGTTCGCCTCGGAGCAAGCGCCAATCGTTGCTTTTAATGCTTCGTACGATTTCTCAGTGCTCTACAGCGAAGCCGTTCGCTACGACCTTGAGCCGTTTTTCCCGGGCAATGTGATCGATCCGTTCATCATCGACAAGCAGGTTGACAAGTTCCGCAAGGGGAAGCGCACCCTTGCGGCGGCTTGCGAGTTCTACGGTGTAGTCCTCGAAAATGCGCACACCTCGTTGGCCGATGCAGTTGCCTGCGTCGAGGTCGCTCGCCAGCTGGGCGAACGCTATCCGCAGTTGCAAGTAGATCCGATGGTGCTGCACGGCTGGCAGATCGGTTGGGCGAAAGAACAGGCAGAAAGTTTCCAGAAATACTTGCGCAAGACGAAGCCTGAAGCTGTTGTCGACGGCGCTTGGCCTATCACCGAGTCGTAAAGATTGAAATAATCAGCTTCTTGTGCCCCGTTTCACATGGGGTCAACAGGCCTCGCGACCACCATGCGGAAGCCAATCGTTCATTTTCTGTCACAAATCAACAAATTATATTCGAAGGCTCCCCCATTAAGGCCTCATACTAAGAATCTTGACTGTAATTTCCCCTTGATTCGGGCGATTTTGTTCGATGATGATTCAATGGAGGGTACTCTCTACACCCTTTGAGAATCTGAAGGAACACGCCTAGTGATCACAGTCAGTGACCTGCGCAAGGTCTACCAGCAAGACGGCAAGGATGTTGTTGCCCTTGATGGTGTCAGCCTTGAAGTCCCTACCGGGAAAATTCATGGCATCGTCGGACATTCCGGAGCGGGTAAATCCACTCTCGTCCGTTGCTTGACCTTGCTCGACCAGCCCACATCCGGAACCGTTGCCGTTAACGGCAAGGAGCTGACCAACGTCAGCACCGACGAGTTACGGAATGCGCGACGTCGAATTGGCATGGTTTTCCAGCACGCGAACCTCTTCGACTCGCGCACCACCGAGCAGAATGTGGCATACCCGCTGGAGCTTGGTGGCATGCCCAAAGCCGAAATTGATGCCAAGGTCGCTGAACTCCTGGAGCTCGTGGGCCTGACCAGGTTCGCCAAAGGGTACCCATCCCAGCTTTCCGGTGGCCAGCGCCAGCGCGTTGGTATCGCCCGGGCGCTGGCCACCGATCCGGATGTCCTGCTCTGTGATGAGCCGACCAGTGCCTTGGATCCGAAGACCACCGATGAAATCCTCGATTTGGTCAAGAAGCTGCGCGATCGGTTGAACATCACCGTGCTGATCATTACCCACGAAATGCACGTCGTGAAGCAAGCCTGCGATTCCGTTTCGCTGCTGGAAAACGGCAAGATCGTGGAGCACGGCAATATCGAACAGGTCATCACCAACGCCGAAGGCACTTTGGCTTCCACGTTGCTCCCGCTTCCGGGCGACGCACCACGCATCGAGGGCGAAGGACCGATCCTGGACCTGCTCTACACCGGCGGCCAGGCGACCCAGCCTGTCATCTCTTCCATTGCCCGCTTGTTCAATACCGATGTCAATGTCTTGGCTGGTTCGGTCGAGCAGCTTGGCAACCAGCAGTACGCGCACTTGCGCCTGCAGCTGGCTCCCGACGCGGATCTGGATGCAATCGTGAACCACCTGAAGTCCACCGGCATCGCCGTAACCGTGAAGGGAGCCAAGTAAGCAATGGATTTCTTCACCCCCACCGTACTCAAGGCCGTAGGCCAAGCGACCGTCGAAACCCTGCAGATGGTCTTGATCTCAGGTGTGATCACCGTGATCATCGGACTGCTGCTGGGTATCTTGCTGCATGTCACTGGCAAAGGCGGACTGGCGCCGGTCCGCTGGCTAAACGCGATTCTCTCCACGGTGATCGTGAACATCACCCGTTCCGTCCCGTTCGCCATCTTAATGGTCGCCCTGATTCCGTTCGCCGCGATGCTCATCGGCACCGCGCTGGGCCCGATCGCTGCCTCGGTCTCTTTGACCATCGGCACGGTCCCATTTTTCGCCCGCCTGGTGGAAACCGCCTTGCGCGATGTTTCCGCTGGCAAGGTCGATGCCGCGCTGGTGATGGGTTCCACCAAGCTGCAAACCATTCGCAAGGTCCTGGTGCCTGAAGCCATGCCCGGCATCATTTCGGCCGTCACCACAACTCTGGTGACCTTGATCGGCTACTCCGCGATGGCTGGCTTGGTAGGCGGTGGCGGTTTGGGTCGTCTGGCCTACAACTACGGCTACGTCCGCTACAACATGCCCATCATGCTTGCGACCATCGTGATTATCGTGATCATGGTCCAGCTGGTGCAGGTCATCGGTGATGCGATCGCCCGCAAGGTCGATCACCGCTAGTCAAAACTTCCGCCGGTCTATCCGGCGGAGCCGTGGAACCGCTGAGGACACGGCAAATCCACTCGCATCGTGCCTCACGGCTCTACCTAAGGAAAGACAAGTTATGCGCAAGAAACTCGCACTCGCCATCACCGGTGTTGCCACCGCATTCGCCCTGACTGCTTGCGGCAGCAGCGAACCAACTGCTGATGCTGCAGCGACCCTGGATCCGGCAAACCCTACGGTTATCAAGGTAGGCGCCAGCCCGGTCCCACAGGCAGACATCCTGAACTTCATCGATGAGAACTTGGCGAAGGAAGCCGGCATCGACTTGGAAGTCATGGAGATCGATGACTACGTCACCCCGAACACCGGACTTGCCGACGGCTCGCTGGATGCCAACTACTTCCAGACCGAGGCCTACCTGGCTACCGAGATGAAGGAAAAGGGCTACGAGTTCGCGCACGGCGCTGGCGTTCATGTGGAGCCAATGACCGTCTTCTCGAAGAAGTTCAAGGACGCCAAGGACGTCGCAGAAGGCACCAAGGTACTGCTGAACAACGACCCGGTGAATCAGATCCGCGGCATGCGCGTCCTGGAAGAAGCAGGGCTGCTGCAGAACCTCAGCGATGATGATTCCCTGCTGACCGTCAACGGCAACGCGGACAAGAACCCGCTGAACCTCGAAATCACTGACGCCAACGCCGAGCAGGTCGTCCAGTACTACAAGTCCGATGATTCCATCGGCTTGGCGGTCATCAACGGCAACTACATCGTCCAGGCCAAGCTGGACAAAGCAGAGATGCTTGCCCAGGAGTCGGGCGCGAACAACCCCAACGCCAACTTCCTGACCTGGCGCGACGGCGAAGAGACCCCGGCTGTTGCGAAGCTTGAAGAGCTGTTGCACTCCGATGAGGTCCGCGATTACATCGAGAAGACCTGGACCGACGGCAGCGTTATCGCCGCTTTCTAATCCGGTTTCCAGCCACGGGGCATTCCCGAACGCTTGAACCTTGACTGCCCGAGTTCCGTATACGGAACTCGGGCAGTTCCGTTTCCCACCGTCTTTCCAGGCTTAAATGAGCCAGGGCCAGGCAAGCACCTCACGGTGCCTGCCTGGCCCTGGCTGTTGCCCTCGGGAGCCTGCAATTAGGCCGTGGCGGCCGCAGCGGCCCGGGCAGCTGCTGGGAGGGCCGCGAAGATCTTCTCCATTGCGGCATCATCATGGGCCGCCGAGACGAACCATGCTTCGAAGACGCTTGGCGGCAGGTACACCCCGGAGTCCAGCATCGAGTGGAAGAACGGTGCATAGCGGAAGGCTTCCTGCCCCTGCGCGTCAGCGTAGTTGCGCACTCCCCTTTCGGAGGTGCCGAAAGCTACCGAGAACAAGGTACCGGCGCGCTGGATCGAGTGGTCCAGGCCAGCAGCATTGAAGGATTCGGTGATGGCACCCTGCAGCGCCTCGGACTGCTTGGCCAGGTGCGCGTAGACGTCCTCGGTCGCGTGGGTCAGCTGGGCGATGCCGGCAGCCATCGCTACCGGGTTGCCCGACAGCGTGCCTGCCTGGTAGACCGGACCCAATGGTGCCAGGTAGTCCATGACCTCAGCGCGTCCGCCCAGGGCCGCGGTGGGCAAACCGCCGCCGATGACCTTGCCGAAGGTGTAGAGGTCTGCGTTCCAGCCCTCTTCCTTGCCGGTCAGGCCCCAGTAGCCCGATGAGGAAGCGCGGAAGCCGGTGAGGACCTCGTCGAGGATCAGCAGCGCGCCGTGCTTGGCGGTAGTTTCCTTCAGGAACTTGTTGAATCCGTCCTCTGGAACTACGACACCCATGTTGCACGGAGCAGATTCGGTAATCACCGCAGCGATATTCGCACCGTGCTCGGCGAAGGCCGCCTCGATGGCGGCGCGGTCGTTATAGGGCAGCACCAAGGTCTCTGCTGCCGTGGCAGCGGTCACGCCGGCGGAACCTGGCAAGGCCAGGGTGGCAACACCCGAGCCGGCGTCGGCCAGCAGGCCATCGAGGTGGCCGTGGTAGCAGCCGGAGAACTTGATGACAAGGTCACGGCCGGTGTAGCCGCGGGCCAGGCGGACGGCGGTCATGGTGGCTTCGGTGCCGGTGGAGACCATGCGCACGCGTTCCACCCCGCCCATGCGGGACTTGATCAGCGCGCCGAGCTTGGCCTCATCCGGAGTGGATGCGCCGAAGGACAAACCGCGGTCCACGGCCGCGTGCACGGCAGCCTGGATCTCCGGGTGGGCGTGGCCCAGCAGTGCCGGACCCCATGAGCACACCAGGTCGACATACTCCTTGCCGTCGGCGTCGGTCAGGTATGCGCCCTTGGCGCCGACCATGAATGGAGGAACACCGCCGACCGAACCGAAGGCGCGCACCGGGGAGTTCACGCCACCTGGCATGACTTCGCGGGCTTCGGCGAAAAGCTTTTCAGAGTTCGACATGTTATTACTTGCCTTCCTTGAGCCAGCCGGCAACTTCGGCTGCATAGTAGGTGAGGATCTGCTGGGCACCGGAGCGCTTGATCGACAGCAGCGATTCAAGCACGGACGCCTTGCGGTCAATCCAGCCGTTGGCGGCGGCGGCCTCGATCATCGAGTACTCGCCGGAAATCTGGTAGGCGGAGACTGGAACTGGGGAAATATCGGCAATATCGCGCACGATATCCAGGTAGCTCATGGCCGGCTTGACCATGATCATGTCCGCGCCTTCGGCAATATCCAGTTCAGCTTCCAGCACCGCTTCGCTGCGGTTGGCCGAATCCATCTGGTAGGTGCGGCGGTCCCCCACCAGCTGGGAGTCCACTGCCTCGCGGAACGGGCCGTAGAAGGCGCTGGCGTACTTGGCGCTGTAGGCGAGGATGGAGACATCCTGGCGCCCGGCAGCATCCAGTGCCTGGCGGATGACGCCGATCTGGCCGTCCATCATGCCCGACGGGCCCAGCATGTGGGCGCCGGCCTCGGCCTGGGCCACTGCCATCTGGCCGTAGATTTCCAAGGTGGCATCGTTATCCACGTTGCCCTGGGCATCGAGCACGCCGCAATGGCCGTGCGAGGTGAATTCATCCAGGCAGACATCGGACATGACCACCAGTTCATCGCCTACCTCGGCGCGCACCGCGGCAATGCCGCGGTTCAAGATGCCCTGCGGGTCCAGACCGGCCGAGCCGTTCTCGTCGCGTACTTCCGGGATGCCAAAGAGCATGATGCCACCCAGCCCCAGCTCGGCCGCGTACGCCGCGGCAGCCTTCAGCGAGTCCATGGTGTGCTGGTAGACCCCCGGCATGGAGGTGATCTCGTTGGGTTCGACCAGTCCCTCGCGCACGAAGGCAGGCAAGATCAGTTGGCGTGCCGAAAGCTCATTTTCTGCCACCAGGCGGCGGATGGCAGGATTCTGCCGCAACCGGCGCGGGCGATGCTGAGGGAAACCCATGGCTCCTCTTTCTCCAGTTCTCATAACTTCTTATTCCGTTGTGCACACTTCCGGTCCCGGAGTTACCGGTGCCGGAGCAAATCTTGGGCCGCACGGGCCAAGCCCTGCGGGGTGGGAGCGGAGGCCACGGCATGCACCGGCAGCCCGGCACGCTCCATAGCCCGGGCCGTTGGATGGCCAATCGCGATGGTCTGCAGCTTCCCGGGCAGCTGCGTCCCTGCCAGCTGCACGAAGCGGCGGACCACGCTGGGCGCCGAGAAGACCACCAAATCCTGTTCTTCCAGTCTGTCACCGATCCGGTTCGCCGGTAGGACGTTGAGTCCGGCTGCCGCTTCCGGCTCAGAGACCGGGGTGCCGGGCGCCGGGGCATCCACGGTTTCATAGGCAATGAATTCGTTGACCTGCACCGGGTATTTGCTCAGCCCATCAGCCAGCGTGGAGCTGGCCAGATCGCCGTGCGGATAGCAGATCCTGGCACCCGGCTCAGGGATCCATGCCGCAAGCATGCCGGCAGCCGATTGCTCTTCAGCTTCGAAGTCCACGCTGCGGCCCAAGTGCCGCTTGATGGCCTCGGTGGTCTTCTCTCCAACCGAGGCCAGACGCAGCTGCTCCGGCAGGAGCGCTCCAGCCAGCACCTGCTGCACCACCTTGACGGTATTCACCGAGGTGAAGACCAGCCAGGAGTAGTCTCCGGCGACCAGATCGCTGGCCATGCGCTGCAATGCGCTGCGGTCGGCGGGCCAAACAGTTTCGATCAGCTGGGCGCACCACGAGGTGACGCCCAGCCGATCGAATTCCTGCACGGTGGCCGCGGCACGTGCCGGGTTGCGCAGGATCAGTGCTTGATAAGCCATGGTCCGGAACTAGGCCAGCCCGGCAACTACGGCAGCGCCATCAGCGATCATCGACTGCGCCAGCGAACGGCCCAGCTGCTGTGCTGCATCCGCCGTGCTGCAGGAGATTCGCGCACTGCGGCGCATGGTCTGCGAGCCATCGGGGTTGCAGGCCACCGCTTCGAGGACCAGCTCATCGCCCTCGATATGGGCCAAGGCGCCAATCGGGGCAGCACAGCCTGCTTCCAATTCGGAGAGCAGCGCACGTTCGGCCTCCACCTGCATGCGGGTAGCGGCATCATCGAACTGCGCCAGAGCCGCATCCAATGCGCCGTGGCCGGTGCCCGCGGTACGGGTTTCCAGCGCCAAGGCGCCCTGGCCCGGGGCGGGCAGCATGATGGAGGGATCCAGGTACTCGGTGATGTGCTTGTCCAAGCCCAGGCGGCGCATCCCGGCAGCTGCCAGGATCACCGCGTCCAGGTCACCCTGGGTGCCGCGGCCCACGCTGCCATCATCCAGCGTCTTCCCGACACCCTTGACCCGGCCTAAGCGGGTGGGGACGTTGCCGCGGATATCGACAATCTCGAAGTCGCTGCGGTAGGCCAGCAGCTGGGCTGCACGGCGCGGCGAACCGGTACCGATCTTCGCACCCTGGGGCAGCTGGTCCAAGCCCAGCGAGTCGCGCGAGCACAGGGCATCGCGGACATCCTCGCGCGGCGGGATCGAGGCCAGGACCAGGCCCTCGGGCTGCGCAGTGGGCAGGTCCTTGAGCGAGTGCACGGCCAGGTCGCAGCCGGAATCGAGCAGGTGCTGGCGCAGCGCGGCGGCGAAGACGCCGGTGCCTCCGAGGGTGGCCAGCGAGCCGGTCACCACATCGCCTTCGGTCTTGACCAGCACGGTCTGCGCGGCCAACCCGGAAATCCCGGCCAGCTTCTGCGCGGCCCATCCGGTCTGGGTGGTCGCCAGCGCGCTGCCGCGCGTTCCTACGCGAAATGCTTCGGTCATGGCTGGGGTACACCAACTTCTGAATCGACTGCGCCGATGGTCGGGCGCAAGGTTCCGTCCAGGGCGCGCTTCTCGCAGCAGCCCGGACGGCAGACATCAAACCATGGGCCGCATTCGAGAACCGAGGTGCGGCCGGCGCGCAGGGCCTTGCCATCGGGGCCGGCCAGGCGTTCTTCGACCAAGTCCACCAGTCCGGAGATGAACGCCTGGTGGGTGCCCGGGGTGGCGACGCGGTCAAAGGCCAGGCCCAGTTGGGCGCAGCTGTCCTTGGCTTCGGTATCCAGATCCCACGTGACTTCCATGTGGTCCGAGATGAAGCCGATGGGCACGACCACGACGCCGGCGACACCGGCTGCGGCATCCTCTTCCAGCGCGTCGTTGATATCCGGTTCCAGCCATGGCACATGCGGTGCCCCGGAGCGGGACTGGTAGACCAGGCTGTGCTCCAGGCCCTTGGCCTCCTCCACCTGGGACAGGATGTAGTTGGCCACCGCCTGGTGCTGGCTGGTGTAGAGATTCCCGTAGCCTGCGGCCCGGATACCTTCGGGTCCTGCGGCCTCGGCGTCGGCCATCGGAATGGAGTGGGTGACGAAGACGATCTTGATCGCCCCGTCTTCCTTGCCCGCTTCGGCCAGCTGCGCACGCACATTGGCCAGCGAGGAACGCAAGGACTGCGCAAAGGGCGTCACGAAGGCAGGAGTGTCGAAGAACTGGCGCAGCTTGTCCACTTCCACCACACCGTCCAGCCCGGTGTTGACTAGGCCCATGCCCGCATCCTCGCGGTACTGGCGGCAGGCCGAGTAGCCGGAGTAGGCGCCGGTGCCCATAAGCAGCACCTTGCGGTGGCCGTCGGCAGCCAGCTGCTTGAGGGTGTCGTCGATAAACGGGTGCCAGTTGCGGTTGCCCCAGTAAATGGGCAGGTCGATGCCGCGGGTAGCCAGTTCGGCCTCCAGCGCGGCCTTCAGTGCACGGTTCTGCGCGTTGATTGGCGAGACGCCGCCGTTCTTGCGGTAGTGCACCGCAACTTCTTCCAGGCGCTCGTCAGGGATGCCGCGGCCCTCGGTGACCTTGCGCAGGAACGGGATGACATCATCCTGCCCTTCCGGTCCGCCGAAGGATGCCAGCAAGATGGCATCGTAGGACTTGGGAATCATCTGGCCGTTGCGGTCATATCCCTCGCGGGGGTCAAAGGCTTGGCTCACTTCAGTACCTCTAGCGCTTCGGCTGCCGAGATGCGGCGGCCGGTGTAGAACGGAGTCTCCTCACGCACATGGTGGCGGGCTTCGGTGTAGCGCAGGTGGCGCATCATGTCGACGAGATCGATCATGTCGTCGGCTTCGAGGCAGATCTGCCATTCGTAGTCGCCGAAGGAGAAGGCCGCTACGGTGTTGGCCAGCACGTTCGGGAATTCGCGGCCCAGGATGCCGTGGTCGCGCAGCATCTTGCCGCGGGCCGCTGGATCCAGGGTGTACCACTCGGTGGAGCGGACGAATGGGTAAACGGTCATCCATTCCTTCGGATCCAGGCCGCGCGCGAACGCTGGCGAGTGGTCCTTGGCGAATTCCGCTTCACGGTGCACGGCCATGGTGGAGTAAACGATTTCGGTGCCGGCCAGCAGGGCCGAACGGCGGATCTTGCGCATCGATGCCTGCAGCAGCTGGGCCGATGGCCCGTGCACCCAGAACATCACGTCAGCGTCCTCGCGCATGGCCGAAACGTCGTAGATGCCGCGCACGGTGGCGCCTTCGGCGGCCAGCTCGGCGACCAGCGCATCGAATTCAGCGGCAGCAGCCTCGGAACGCTCGACAATTTCCGAACGCTTGAAAATGGTCCAGAGAGTGTAGAAGAACGTCGGGTTTTCTCCTGCATTTTCGCGTTCACGAATTACTGGGGAATTATGCTCCGGTGCGTTGCTCACTTGATATTCTCCTTGATCTGGTTTCGGACAAAAGTCCAGGATAGTTGGCCCGGGTGCGGTTAGCGGGCGCTGATCGCGACGGCACTGCGGGCTTGGGCGATAACTCGCGCCAGTCCGGTGCCGGCAATCCATGCGCCAACCACATCGAGCCCTTCGAAGCCCGACAGGCTGCGCTGCAGTTGCGCGCGGCGCGCGGTAGCGGCCTGGCCCTGCAGCGGAACCATGTCGCTGAAGCGTGAAACGGTGCTGCCCAAGACATCATCAAGATGCAATTGAACACCGAGAATCTTTGAAGCATCTTTGATTGCCTGGTCGATGAGAGCTGAATCATCTCCGGATTCGACAAGTTGCTCATGTTCGCCGATTCGTCCAAAGGACAGGCGCAGTACGTGGGTGCCAGGGCCGGCCTCTGCGGCGAGCCAGGGCCACTTGGCCGTGGAATGGGTCAGCGCCTTGGCCGTCAGCGGGGCGTTCCTGGAGACCAGCACACCCGATCCGCGCGGGGCATCATCGAGTTCCGGCTTATCGACCACCAAGATCGCCAAGGCAATGGCATTGGCACCGCTTTCGCCGGCGATCCGCTCTTCTGGTGCCAGCAGGGGGTTCAGCAGGTCCAGTGCCGGCTCGGCCGGCGTCGCGAGAACTACCCGGTCAGCGAGCAGTTCATGGCCCAAGGTCGTGACTGCATACGGAGTTGGCGACTGCGCATCGTGGCGCAAGGAGGTCACCGGCGAATTGCGCACCAGCGCAACGCCAGCCTGCTCCAGCTGGGACACCAGGGCTTCGACCATGGTGTACATGCCGCCGTTGAGGCCAGCCACACGGGAACCAGCCGGAGCCGAAGCCTGCAGCCGGGTGACGGCGCGGGCCAGCGAACCGGTCTCCTGCATGGCTTGGCGCAGGCCAGGCGCGGCGGCGTCAATGGAAATCTTGGCAGGGTCGGTGGAATAGACGCCGTTGATGACCGGGGCCACCAGCTGGTCCAGTACCGTCTGTCCCATGCGGGAACGGACCACTTCAGCGATGGTCAGGTTCTCCGTGGCCCACTTCTTGTTCATTGGCGTGATCAGATCCGCTGCGGCACGCACGGTGGCCGGTCGGCCAATGATGCCGCGCACCTCGTCGGTGCGCACATTGCCCGGGATGCCCAGCATTGCGGTGGCAGGCATCTGGTGAGCATGAATTTCCTGCTCTTCCCCCTGGATCAGCCAGGCCCGCTCTCCGGAGGTCCTGGCGATCTGCCCGCCCAGATCCAGCTCGTCGAGGTAGGAGGAAACAATGCCGCCACGCAGGGCGAAGGATTCCGCGCCAGCATCAATCTCCATGCCGGCAACTTCGGTGGTACGCACGCAGCCACCGAAGTTCGCGGTTGCTTCCAGCACGGTCACTTCGTGTCCGGTCTGGCGAAGTTCACGGGCAGCGACCAGGCCGGCGATGCCGCCGCCGATCACCACCGCATGCGGGGCCAATGGCTTCTGGGCCTGATCGGCCGATTCGCTCTTCGCTAGGCGTGCTTCGCTGGCGCTGCGCACCTTTTCCAGCAGGCGCAAGGCATGCGCTGCGGCATCGTTGGCAATATCGCGTCGCGGTTTGGACGCGCCGGTGGCTTCAGCTGAATCCCCTGCGCGCAGATTGCGCTGTTCCTTGCTCACGTGCCTAGCACCTTCTACCTTCACAATATGCCGATGCCCTGTTCCCTGCCCATGGCCTCGAGGGCCAGTTGGAACACAGCGTTAAACCTAGCTTAGACCTGTTGAATTACAGCGAGTGAATGAGCTCCACCACACGGGTCAACACGGTTGGGTCGGTGGTTGGCGGAACGCCATGGCCCAGGTTCACCACATGTCCGCGGGCCTTCTTGCCTGCTGCAACCACTTCGCGCACGTGCGCCTCGAGAACTTCCCACGGGGCATCGAGCAACGCCGGGTCGATGTTGCCCTGGACCGAAACGTCCTGGCCCAAGCGTTCAATCGCGGTTTCCAGCGGGATGCGGTAATCCACGCCCACGGTATCCACGCCAGCATCGCGCATGGCGGTGAGCAGTTCGCCGGTGCCGGTGCCGAAGTGGATCAACGGCACGCCCAGGTCGCGGACGTAGTCCAGGGACTTCACCGAGTACGGGGCGACGTGCTTCTGGTAGTCCGGAAGCGAGAGCGAACCAGCCCAGGAGTCGAAGAGCTGCGCGGCCGAGGCGCCGGCTTCAACCTGCGCCCGCAGGAACTTGCCCGAGGCGTCGGCAGCCCAGGTCATCAGTCCGTCCCAGACATCCGGGTCGGTGTGCATCATGGTGCGCGGGCCCAGGTGGTCTCGGCTTGGCTTGCCCTCGACCATGTAGGCGGCCACGGTGAATGGCGCGCCGGCGAAACCGATCAGCGGGGTCTTGCCCAGCTCGGCCACGGTCAAGCGCACGGCTTCGCGGATGGGTTCCAGCGACTCGTCCGTCAGCTCCGGAAGGGCAGCTACCTGCTCCCTGGTGCGAATCGGGGTGTCCAGCACCGGGCCAACGCCTGGCACGATGTCCACGCCAATGCCTGCAAGGCGCAGCGGGATGACGATGTCCGAGAAGAAGATGCCGGCGTCCACCTTGTGGCGGCGCACCGGCTGCAAGGTGATCTCGCTGGCCATGGCAGGGTCAAGGCAGGATTCGAGCATGCTCACCCCTTCACGCAGCTTCAGGTATTCAGGCAGCGAGCGGCCAGCCTGGCGCATGAACCACACCGGGTGATGCGACGGCTTCTTGCCGGTCAAAGCGTGGATCAAAGCGGAATCTTGGGTACGTCCATCAATCAACGGATGGTTCTGCGACAGGGTCATGCCCCAATTCTGCCAACTCTTCAGATTAAAAGCCCATTTACTGCGTTCGCCCGCAGGGGAAGGTGAGCAAACTAACCCCTTGGAACCATGCGGATTTAGGCACACCTGCGTTGTCTGCCGGTATTTTCCGGCCTATTCTGGGGTCACTGTGGTTTTCTTATCTCTTGTCGCATCGCATTCCCAGCTCGATCTGGAGACCGTCGCACAAATCAGTGCTTCGGCCGACGGGCTGGCAGCTGCCTCCGTTAACGGTTCGGCGGCTATCAATGGCGCCGTCGTGCTGGCCACCTGCAACCGCTTCGAAGTCTACGCAGACGTGGACCACGTGGAGGACGCAGCAGAACATCTGGTCAACGAGCTGGCAGCAAGCACCGACCTCTCCCCCGAATTCCTGGCCCGCCGCCTCACCACGCTGGAAGGCGACCCGGTAGTTGAGCACCTCTTCTCCGTAGGCGCCGGACTGGACTCGGCCGTTGTCGGCGAACGCGAAATCGCTGGCCAGGTGCGTCGAGCACTGACCCAGGCGCAGCAAGAGAAGACCACAACCAGCAACCTCACCCGCCTGTTCCAGAACGCCACCCGCGCGGCCAAGGATGTCGGTTCGAATACCGACCTTGGCACCCAGGGCAAGTCCGTGGTTTCGGTGGCCCTCGATCTGGCCGAAGAACTGGCCACTGAAGGCCGCGACTGGTCCGAGCAGGATGTTGTGCTCTTTGGCACCGGTTCCTACGCTGGCGCCACCATGGCATTGCTCAAGGAACGCGGCGTCCAGCGCATTTCGGTTTACTCCCATTCCGGGCGCGCCGCAGATTTCACCGCGAAGCGCGGCGGCTTCCCGCTCAGCGACGAATTGCTGCCGCAGGCCCTGCGCGAAGCTGACATCATCGTCGGCTGCTCCGGCGGCGGTCACCAGTTGGCCCGTGCAGAGCTCGAAGCGCTGCGCGTGAAGAAGCACCCGCTGATCGCCATCGACATGGCGCTCACCCACGACTTCGATCCGACCATGGTCGAACTGCCCGATGTTGAACTGATTACCTTGGAATCGGTGCGCATGGCCGCCCCGACCGAGCAGGCCATGGCCGTTCACGCGGCTAGCCGCATCGTCAAGAACGCCACCGCAGAATTTGCCGCCGCTCAGCGTGAACGCGAGGCCGACTTCGCGATTGTCGCGCTGCGCCAGCACACCAAAGCCGTTCTGGATGCCGAGATCGCGAAGGTCCGTGCCCAGCACGGCTGCAGCGCCGCGGCCGAAGAAGTCGAGCTGGCCATGCGCCGCATGGTGCGCCAGCTTTTGCATGTGCCTACCGTGCGTGCCCGCGAACTGGCAGGCGAAGGCCGCACCGGCGAATATGTCTCGGCCCTGGAAACCCTCTACGGCTTGGAGCTCTCGCAGCCGGAGCCCGGGAAATCGGAGACTACGCAGGCCCTGGGCAACTGCCCGGCCGCCCCGGAAGCCAAATCAGCGTAGAAAACCTGATTTCCCCCAGCATATTTCCACTTTCCGCACAGAAGCATGGAATACTACTTCCAAGTAGATTATCCCACCCGAGAATTCCTTTGATGACTTGGGAGCTGATCACTCTGCAGCTGGAAAGGCCCCATTCGACATGACGGAACTCGAAAATATCAAAGGCACCCGCCCGCAACGGATGCCCCGTGAAGCGCGTCGTCGCCAGCTGCTGCAGGCAGCGCACCAGGTTTTCGTGGCCCATGGGTACCATGGTGCGTCCATGGACGAAATCGCTGAAGTCGCCCTGGTTTCCAAACCGGTGCTCTACCAGCATTTCCCCGGCAAACGCGAACTCTACCTCGCCTTGCTGGATTCGCACCTGGCCGACTTCAGCCGTCAGCTGGATGAAGCGATCCGCTCCACCAGCGACAATCGCGAGCGCGTCTTCGCCACCATCAACACCTACTACAGCTACATCAAGGGCGAATCCCAGGCGTACCGCCTGATCTTCGAATCCGATGTGCTCTCGGACCCGCTGATCGCCCATCGCATCGAGCAGTTCAACAGTTCGCTGGCTTCCTCCATCGCCCGCGTCGTGGTCGAAGATACCGACATGAGCGAGGAGGAAGGCCTGCTGGCAGGCCGTGCCCTGGCAGGCCTCTCCCAGGTTTCGGCGCGTTACTGGGCCACCAGCAGCTCCTCGGTGGACCAGAATGCCGCCGTGGATCTCATCTCCCGTTTAGCTTGGCGCGGAATTTCGCAGTTCCCGAAAGAAAACTAGCTAAATTAGTGTTCAGAGGCCCCATACGGGACACCTATTTCGTTCGAGAGGATCTGCGACAATCATGGAAATCCGCATTGGCATTCAGAATGTAGCCCGCGAAGTTGTACTTGAATCCGAGCTCAGCAACGCCGAAGTCAATGAGCTGGTCTCGAAGGCGATCGCCGACGGCACCGTTCTGGCACTGAAGGATCCAAAGGGCCGCGAGGTCCTGGTGCCTGCTGCTGGCATCGCTTACGTTGAGGTTGGCCCGGAAGAAGTCCGCCGCGTCGGCTTCGCACAGTAGAGCTTGTTGCGCGCCGAGGCATCGCTTCGGCAGCTGGTGGCCGGTTTCGCTTAGAAGCGAAACCGGCTATTTCTTCGCCCAAATGGTGATTTGACTCACCGAGTCATGGTATTGCTAAGGGGTGACTGAACGAAGAATCCGCAGCCCCCGCCCGGTTCCCGCCAACTCGCTGGCCCAGCTACTGCTCGGCCTTGAAGCAGAGTTCGAGGTACCGGCACCCTTCGACGAGCAAACCCTGAAAGCCGCGGAACTGGCGGTAGCCCAGGTCCAGCACCCCGAAGAAGACGCCACCGGCATCCCGTTCTTCACCATTGACCCGCTCGGCGCCACCGATCTCGACCAGGCGATGTTCCTTGAACGAAACGGCCAGGGCTATACCGTGCACTATGCGATCGCGGACGTTCCCGCGTTCGTGACCTTGGGCAGCCAGCTGGACCAGGTGGCCCGCCAACGCGGTCAGACCTATTACCTGCCGCACCGCAAGATCACCTTGCACCCGCCCCTGATTTCCGAAGACCAGGGCTCGCTGCTGCCAGACCAGGACCGGCCGGCCTTCCACTGGAAAATTTCCCTGGATGCCGATGGCGCCCTGGGCGAGGTCCAGCTGAACCGCGCGCGCATCCGTTCCCGCGCCCAGCTCGACTACGCCTCCGCCCAGGCCCGGCTGGATTCGGGGGAACCCGATGAGCAGCTGGAATTGCTCGCCGAAATCGGTGCTGCGCGCCTGCTGCAGGAGCAACTGCGCGGCGGCGCCTCATTGAACCTGCCGGACCAGGAAATTGAAGAAGCAGGCGACGGCTACAAGCTGGTCAGCCGCACCCCGCTGCCCCTGGAAGGGCACAACGCGCAGATTTCCCTGCTCACCGGCATAGCCGCGGCCCGCATCATGCTCGAGGCCGGTGTGGGCATCCTGCGCACCATGCCCGCACCGGATGAAGCGGACCAGCAGGAATTCCGCACCCAGACCCAGTTGCTGGGCACGCCGTGGGACGCAACGCAAAGCTATGGGCAGTACCTGCATGCATTGGATGTCAGCGACCCGAAGCAACTGGTGATCATGCATCGTGCCGCCGCGCTGTTCCGCGGTGCGGACTACCGGGTCATAGCCGGGCAGCCCGAAGAGGAACTGATCCAAGCGGCACTGGCGGCACCCTACGCGCACACCACCGCGCCGCTGCGCCGGCTCGTGGACCGCTTCGTGCTGCTCACCTGCCACCTGCTTTCCACCGGCCAACCGATCCCCGAGCAGCTCGCCTCGGCCCTGGAAGAGCTGCCCGGGCTGATGCGTACCAGCAGCATTGCCGCCAACCGGGTGAACAATGCGGCCGTCGACCTGCTCGAAGCCTATGTGCTCAAAACACGTGTCGGGGAAGAATTCCAAGCCATCGTGCTGAAGTCAGCCGAGCAAAAGGAAGATGGAAAGATTCGTCCCGGAGTGCTGCAGCTGGCCGATGAACCGGTCACCGGAGAGTTTTCCGGTTCCGCCCAGCCGGGCACCTTGGTGCGCGTAAAGCTGGTCCAAGCTGATCCCGTGGCCCGCAAGATCAGCTTCGAAATCGTGGCCTGAGACTCCTAAACCCGGGTTTCCGGGCAAAACCGGCTATGCTTGGCCTATTAGTAAATAGGATGCCCGATCGCAATGGGCTGATAGATGAAACAGTTTTATGGCGACTTCCCAGCGGCCGCCATCCCGCAGGTGCTTGACCAAGCCACCTAACGTGAAAGTAGCGATCGGCTCCGCTGGATTCGTGCGGTATCCGCATGCTCCTGGCTTGTTGCAAGCCGGAATGGAGCAGGTACCGTGCCCACATGAAACGAGAACAAAGACATCGTGACTGACACGACGCTTTCGGCCCCAGTGGCCGAACCACAAGACAATGAGCCAACCATCGCAGAGCCGATCAAGCAGAGCTTTGCCGATTTGAAGGTTCGCGAAGACATCGTTGCTTCGCTTTCGGAAGCCGGGATCGAGTACCCGTTCCCCATCCAGGCCCTGACCCTGCCAGTTGCCCTGGGCGGCAACGACATCATCGGCCAGGCCAAGACCGGCACCGGCAAGACCCTGGGCTTTGGCATCCCTGCCCTGCAGCGCGTGATCCGCGAAGGCGACAAGGGCTACGGGGATCTTGAATTCCCCGGTGCCCCGCAGGCACTGATCGTGGCCCCGACCCGCGAGCTGGCCATCCAGGTCGGCGCCGACCTGGCCCAGGCGTCGAAGCACTCGAACATCTCGATCACCACCATCTACGGTGGCCGCCCCTACGAAGAGCAGATCAATGCCCTGAAGGCCGGCACCGACGTGATTGTCGGCACCCCGGGCCGCTTGATCGACCTGAACCGCCAGCGCGTGCTGAACCTCAAGCAGGTTCGCACCGTGGTACTGGATGAGGCCGACGAGATGCTGGACCTGGGCTTCCTGCCCGATGTCGAGCGCATTCTGGCCGCCTTGCCGCCGGTACGCCAGGCGATGCTGTTCTCCGCCACCATGCCCGGCGCCGTGATCACCATGGCCCGCCGCTACATGACCCGTCCCACCCACATCCGCGCCCAGGATCCCGGCGATGATGACTCGCTGACCAAGCGCAACATCCGCCAGCTGGTCTACCGCGCGCACAACATGGACAAGGACGAGATGGTGGCCCGCCTGCTGCAGGCCGAGGGCCGCGGCAAGACCATCATCTTCACCCAGACCAAGCGCTCGGCTGCCAAGCTGTCCGATGAGCTGGTGGACCGCGGCTTCAACGCCGGTTCGCTGCACGGCGATCTGGGCCAGGGCGCCCGCGAGCAGGCCTTGAAGGCCTTCCGCGCCGGCAAGGTCGACATCCTGGTAGCTACCGATGTCGCGGCCCGCGGCATCGACGTGGATGACGTCACCCACGTGGTCAACCTGCAGTGCCCGGATGATGAGAACACCTATCTGCACCGCGTAGGCCGTACCGGTCGTGCCGGCAACACCGGTATTGCGGTCACCTTCGTGGATTGGGATTCGGTGCCCCGCTGGTCGCTGATCAACAAGGCGCTGGGCCTGAACGTTCCCGAGCCGGTAGAGACCTACTCGTCCTCGCCGCATTTCTTCGCCGACTTGGGAATCCCCAAGGGCACCAAGGGCCGCTTGCAGCGTGCCAAGAAGACCGCGGCAGCTGAGGGCGATGGCTCGCCACGCCGCGAGGATTCGGCGCGCACCCCGCGCCGCCGCAGCAATTCGCGTACCCGCACCCGCACCGTGAACGGCGAGCAGACCCAGCAGCGCGGTGCGCAGGACTCCGGCGCCGAGCAGGAGGGCGCACGCCACGGCCACTCCAAGGGCAAGCAGGACCGTCCGGCACGCGAAAACGAGCGCCACCGCGAAACCCATGCTTCCGGCGGGGAGCAGGAGGCGACCGAGGGCGCATCCGCTGCCCGCCGACGCCGTCCGCGCCGCCGCACCCGCAGCACCGAAGCAGGCGGCCAGGACTAATCCCCAGTCCAACCGGTCAGCCAACTTTTCCGAAAGGAACCTACACCAGCGGTGCTCGCTCTACCCGAAGAACCAGCTTTGCCCGACGCTGGAACGCAGGATGCTCCGGCATCCGTCGTTCCAGCTTCGGGTAATACCGTGTATCACGGTGATAACCTCTCCATCCTTGGCACCCTGCCCGATCAAAGCTTCACCTTGATCTATGTGGACCCGCCGTTCAACACCGGGCGCAAGCAGACCCGTGCCCAGCGCACCATGGTTCGCGCTGCCGAAGGCGAAGGCGACCGCACCGGATTCAAGGGACGCGAGTACAACACCGAGCTGGGGATCGCCCGTTCGTATCACGATACCTTCGACGACTACCTCAGCTTCATCGAGCCGCGGCTACGCGAGGCCCACCGCCTGCTGGCCGAGGACGGCACGCTCTATGTGCACCTCGACTACCGCGAGGTGCACTACGTGAAGGTGCTGCTCGATGGGATTTTCGGCCGGGACTGCTTCCTGAACGAACTGATCTGGGCCTACGACTATGGTGCCCGCGCCAAGAGCCGCTGGCCGGCCAAGCACGACACCATCCTGGTCTACGTGAAGGATCCGAAGAAGTACCACTTCGATTCGGCTGAGGTGGACCGCGAGCCGTATATGGCTCCCGGCCTGGTCACCCCGGAGAAGCGCGCCCTGGGCAAGTTGCCGACCGATGTCTGGTGGCACACCATCGTCTCGCCGACCGGCAAGGAAAAGACCGGCTACCCGACGCAGAAGCCCGAAGGCGTGCTGCGCCGGATTGTGGCCGCGTCGTCGCGCCCCGGCGATTGGGTGCTGGACTTCTTTGCCGGCTCAGGCACCACCGGTGCGGTGTCCGCGAAGCTGGGACGCCAGTATGTGCTGATTGACCAGAACCCCGAGGCCATCGAGGTGATGAAGGCTCGTTTGCCTGGAAGCACCAGCTATATCGAGGCTTGAGTTCCGGTCCCCTGGGCAATAATCCTATGCAGCATTTCCGGCTCGGTGAGATTCTCGCCGAGCCGGTTCAGCTTTCCGGTGCCGTGGTAGTCGGAAGATCCGGTGACAATCAGATCGCGATCGGCGGCCAGCTTGAGCAACCAGGCCTTTCCCTCGGCGGTATTGTCCCGGTGGTGCGCTTCGACCCCCGCTAGCCCGGCATCGATCATCTCGTAGAAGGTGGAATCGGGAACTACCCGTCCGCGTGCAGAGGCCTTGGGATGCGCGAACACCGGAACGCCACCGGCTTCCCGCACCAATTGCACCGCAGTGGCAGGATTCACCGCTGGATGCGAAACGTAGTAGCGCGAACGCGAGGAGAGGATGTTGGCGAACGCTTCATTGCGGTTATCCACCACCCCCGCAGTCACCAGCGCATCGGCAATATGCGGGCGGCCCACGGTTGAACCCGGCAGGCAATGCTCCCCCACCAGATCCCAGCTGATCGGATAGTCCTCGGCCAGCAGGTCGACAATGCGGCGGGCACGAACGATCCGCGAGTTCAGCGCAATATCCAGCTCATCGAGCAGCGGCTGGTAGGTGGGGTCATGCAGGTAGCTGAGCAGATGCACGCTGATGCCGTGGGTATCCTGGCAGGTGATTTCCATGCCCGGTATGAATCCCAGTCCCAGCTTCCCGGCTTGCGCCGCGGCTTCGGCCCAACCGGTGGTCTGGTCATGATCTGTCAACGCCACGACATCCAGGCCCGCAACCGAAGCGGCGCGCATGAGCTCGGCCGGAGTTTCAGTTCCGTCGGACACATTGGAGTGGGTGTGCAGGTCGATTCGCATATGCCTAGGTTATCCCCTGCGCTGATTCTTTGCTGGGATACAGCTGATGGTGACACACTTGGAACATGACCAATCAAGATTCATCTGCACCAAGCACTGATCAGCCGTTGGAAGACCGCGTGAACAACCGTTCCCAGCGTCCAACGTCCAAGGCATTCCAGGACTTCATGGCCTCCTCGTGGGCGCAAGACACTTCTGATCTGCCAGAACAAGATGCCGCTGCCAGCTACGCAGCCGCTCGCCGTGCCAAGCTCTCGGAGAATTTCCCCGGTGAGCGCATCGTCATTCCGGCAGGCCCGCTCAAGGTCCGCTCCAACGACACGGACTACCGTTTCCGCCCTCATTCTGCGTTCGCCCACCTGACCGGCCTGGGCGTCGACCACGAGCCCGATGCCGTACTGGTCATGGAACCGACCGATGACGGCGTGGGCGAGCACGGCTCCAACCACGTTTCCACCCTGTATTTCGCGCCGATGGCCGGCCGCGACACCACCGATTTCTATTTGAATTCGCGTTCCGGCGAATTCTGGGTGGGCCCGCGCCCAACCCTGTCCTCGCTGTCGGCGCGCACCGGGATGCCCACCGATTCGTTGGAACAGCTGGAAATCGCGATCACCAAGAATTCCGGCCCGCAGGCCCTGGGCGGCATCCGCATCCGTCTGGTGCGCGAGGTGGATCTGAACATCGAGGCGCTGGTGGATACCTCGCGCATCAACACCGGCCAGGACCTGGAAGCCAGCGATGCCCTGGATACCGAGCTGGCCGAGTTCGTTTCCGAGCTTCGTCTGGTCAAGGACGCGTACGAAATCGCCGAACTGCGCAAGTCGGTTGCCGCGACCATCAACGGCTTCGAAGACGTGGTGCGCAACCTGGACAAGGCCGTCGCGCACGAACGCGGCGAACGCGTTGTCGAAGGCGCGTTCTTCGCCCGCGCCCGGCTTGAAGGCAACGAGCTGGGCTACGACACCATCGCCGCCTCGGGCAACAACGCCACCATCTTGCACTGGATCCGCAACACCGGAACCGTCAAGCAGGGCGAGGTGCTGCTGCTGGATGCAGGTGTCGAGGCCGAATCCCTGTACACCGCAGACATCACCCGCTCGCTGCCGGTGTCCGGCAAGTACACCGAGGTGCAGCGCAAGGTCTACCAGGCCGTGCTGGATGCCGCCGATGCCGCCTTCGCTGCGGCCAAGCCGGGCCTGAAGTTCCGCGACCTGCATCTGGTGGCTACCCGCGTTTTGGCTGAGCGGCTCTCCGAGTGGGGCATCTTGCCGGTATCTGTGGAAGAAGCCATGGATCCAGAGGGGCAGCATCACCGCCGCTGGATGCCGCATGGCACCAGCCACCATCTCGGTCTGGACGTGCACGACTGCGCCCAGGCACGCGCCGAGCTGTACCTGGATGCCGAGCTGGAGGAGGGCATGGTCTTCACCATCGAGCCCGGACTCTACTTCAAGGACGAGGATCTGGCGATCCCCGAGGAGTACCGCGGCCTGGGCGTGCGCATCGAGGATGACATCCTGGTCACCGCCGATGGCGCCGAGAACTTGAGCGTTGCCCTGCCACGCAAGCCTGAGGAAGTTGAAGCGTGGATGGCTAGGTTGCGCGGCTAATTCGTCCCGCAGCGTTAACCAGCGAAAGGCATGGGCGCAGTTACCGAGGTAACTGCGCCCATGCCTTTCTTTGGCCTAGCTGGTCCCTATGCTTCAGGATCCTTGCGAGGCGCTGGTTCCTGGACCGGGGCCTGAGGCTGCTGCGAAGTATCCACTCGCGGCTCTACCTGCGACAGGTCCTGCGTGTCCTTGGCCTCGGCGGCCGGTGCTTGCGCTTCGTCCTTGGCTGGCTGCTCGACCGGCTCAACTGGCGCAGCTGGCTTGGCTTCGTTGACGCGCACGCCATAGCGGGGACGCCCATCGGGCAGGTCGGGGAACTGCGAGCTGCGCTCTTCCTCGGCGGCCGGCTGCGCAGGCGTGGCCGGCACTGCGGCGGCTGCCTGGGCCGACGGTGCGGCAGCTGCGGCAGGCTGCTGCTGCGGGGCTTGGGCAACTGGTTGCGCAGGTGCCTGCTGCGGACGCATGGGCAGCTTGGAGGCCAGGATGCGGGCCGACTGCGCATGCTCGAAATCCACCACCACGTCAAAGCTGGTGGCCACGAACTGGCTGGAGGACGCGAAATCGCGCTTGCCGCGACGGGTCGAATAGCTGATCACGCCGGCGATCATCCAAATAGCCATGCCCAGGCCGATGGCGGAGAGAATCTGGTACAGCCCGTTGCCGCCACCGCCGAAGAGGGTCAGGAGCAGGCCGACAAACAGGCCCATCATGCCGCCCTGGGCCGCGCCAGCCAGCGCCACGCGCGGGTAGGAAAGTTTCGCGGTGACTCGCTCCACGGTGCGTACGTCATTGCCGACGATGCTTACCGCGGCGACCGGGAAATCATTATCGGCCAGGTAATCCACGAGCTTCTGCGCGTCGAGATAGCTGGTGTAACGTCCAAGCAGTTCTCCGCGCGGCAGGCCGCTGGTGCTAATCGAATTTACTCCATGAGGCGAGGTCATAACTATATTGTGCACAGGTTTACTGTGAGCCTGCCTAGTTGTGAAGCAACTATCGCTGAGGGTGAAAGAAACAGCACTGGCCCTGTGGCTTTGCACACCGGGAACGGGGCTGAAACGCGATAGTCTAGGAGGGTGAGCGCACAAGTGTCTAAAATCTTCGTCGCCCGGCTGCTCGGGCTTGATGTCTTTGACCCCTTGGGCGACCGCTTAGGCCGCTTGCGCGATGTCGTGGTGGTCTCCCGCGGCCCCAAGAAACCCGCCGCCTGCGTGGGCTTGGTCGTCGAGGTCCCCGGCAAACGGCGGGTGTTCGTTCCGATGACCCGCATCCAGTCCATGGAAGCCAACCAGGTGATCTGCAACGGCCTGGTGAACATGCGCCGCTTCCAGCAGCGCGGCCAGGAAATTCTGGTTGTCGCCGAAATGTTCGACCGCACCATCACCTTCGTTGATGGTTCCGGTCGCGGTGTCATCGAGGACATCGGTTTGGCGCAGACCCGTCGCGGGGACTGGGAAATCAACGAATACTATGTCCAGCGTGGAGAACCGACGGCCAATTTGCTGGGACTGCGTTCGCGCCGCCGCAACAAGGTGCTGGTCTCCTGGGACGAGGTCAGCCACGGTTCGAAGAATGAACCGCAGTCCGCTGACACCTTCGTGGCCGCCCACGATGAGATGAAGCCTGCCGACTTTGCTGACGCCCTGCATGAAATGAATGAGAAGCGCCGCCTGGAAATCGCGGCCCATCTGCAAGATGAGCGCCTGGCCGACGTGCTCCAGGAACTTCCGGACCGCGAGCAGGTGGAGATCCTCTCCGCCCTGGGCCTGGAACGTGCCGCGGACGTGCTTGAGGAAATGGACCCGGATGACGCGGCCGACCTTCTGGCTGAAGTCAGCGAAGAGACCAAGCACCAGCTGCTGGATCTGATGAACGAGGAAGAGGCCAAGGATGTCCGCCGCTTGCTCGCCTACCCGGAAGGTACCGCCGGGTCGATCATGACCCCGGTTCCGGTGATTCTCACCCCTGAATCCACGGTCGCTGAAGCCCTGGCCTCGGTGCGCCTGGAGGAATTGAGCCCGGCGCTTGCTTCGACCGTATATGTGGTGCGCCCGCCGCTGGAGACGCCCACGGGACGCTACCTGGGCCAAGTCCACATCCAGGCGCTGCTGCGTGCCGCTCCCCCGGAGCCGCTGGGCGATATCCTTGATACGGAGCTGGAGCCCATGTCGGATCTGGCCAACATCACCGAAGTGGTTCGCCATTTGGCCACCTACAACCTCACCAGCGTAGGCGTGACCAACAAGGAAGGCCGGCTTGTAGGGGCCATCACCGTGGATGACGTGCTGGACCACATCCTCCCGGATGACTGGCGTTCCCAAGACTAGCCAACGCCCCACCCACCCATCAGCAGCAAAGGAGTTCCAGCTATGGCTGAGCAGCGCAAGAGTAACGGCCTGGATACCCCGCTTGCAGCACGACAACGCTTCTGGCCCCGGTTCTCCCCGAACCCCGACCTCTTTGGTTCGGCCACGGAGAAGTTCGCCCGCTTCATGGGCACCCCTACCTTCCTGCTGTACATGACGGTGTTCTGCGCCTTCTGGCTGATCTGGAACTCGGTCGCCCCGATCAATTGGCGTTTTGACGATGCCACCATCGGCTTCACCGCGCTGACCTTGATGCTCTCCTTGCAGGCCTCCTACGCGGCTCCGCTGCTCCTGCTGGCGCAGAACCGCCAGGATGACCGCGACCGCGTCTCGCTGACCGAGGACCGCGCCCGTGCTGAACGCAATCTGTACGACACCGAGTACCTGACCCGCGAGCTGGCTTCCCTGCGCTTGGCACTGCGCGATGTTGCCACCCGCGACTACGTGCGTTCCGAACTGCGCAATGTGCTTGAAGAGCTGCTGGAAACCTCTGATGGCGAAGAGCTGCACCTGCGCGCGAAGAAAAAGGGCGGCAATAAGAATTCGCACCCGCAAACCGGGATGATCGAAACCGTCAAGCCCCAGCAGGGCCAGCACCGGAAGAGCAAATAAGCATTGAGCACCACGCCAGAACTCCTAGCCGCCCTCGCAAAGGTCAACGACCCGGAGCTTCGCCGGCCGATCACCGAATTGGGCATGGTGGAATCAGCTGTCCTGGCCGATGGCACCGCCAAGGTCAAGATCTTGCTGACCATCGCCGGTTGCCCTATGCGCTCCACCATCGAGGAAGAGGCCACCGCGGCCCTGCTGACCGTAGCAGCGGTGCAGCGCGTTGAGGTGAGCCTGGGCGTCATGGATCCGCAGCAGCGCGCGGAGCTGCGCGAGTCACTGGCCAGCCGCCGCACCCCGTTCTCCGATCCTGCTTCCCTGACCCGGGTGATCGCTGTGGCCAGCGGCAAGGGCGGCGTGGGCAAGTCGTCGATTACCGCGAATCTGGCCTGCCAGCTAGCCTCCCAGGGTTTGAAGGTCGGCCTGATCGACGCCGATGTCCATGGTTTCTCCATTCCCTCGCTGATGGGTATTTCGCAGAACCCCACCCGGGTTGATGACATGATCCTGCCGCCGGTGGCGCACGGAGTGAAGGTCATTTCCATTGGCATGTTCCTGGATTCCAACCAGCCGGTGATCTGGCGCGGCCCAATGCTGCACCGGGCCCTGGAGCAGTTCCTCTCGGATGTCTACTTCGGGGACCTGGACTACTTGTTGCTGGACCTGCCGCCAGGCACCGGGGACATGGCCATCTCCGTGTCCCAGCTGCTGCCCAATAGCGAGCTGCTGGTGGTCACGACTCCGCAGTCCACGGCTACCGAGGTTGCCGAACGCGCCGGCACCATCGCCTTGCAGACCCATCAGAAGGTGATCGGGGTGGTTGAGAACATGAGCTTCCTGCAGCTGCCCGACGGGTCGCGCATGGAGGTCTTCGGTTCCGGTGGCGGTGCCAAGCTCAGCGAATCGCTGAGCCAGCAGCTGGGCTACCCTGTTGGGATGCTGGCCCAGATTCCGCTGGAAGAGTCCGTACGCGTGGGTTCGGATCATGGCCAGCCGGTAGTGCTCAGCACCCCGGGGGCACCGGCCGCGGCAGCGATGCGTGAATTGGCCGGGAAATTGGAACAGCGACCGCGCGGGCTTGCCGGGCGATCGCTGCCGATGTCTTTCTGAGGACTTCTGGGCCTAGGTGGCTTCTGAGTCGAAGGGTGCCGGTTCGTTGGCGCCCAGCTGCAGCTGCTGCGCGGTAGCCGAAGGGACCGCGGTGCGCACCGGTGCTGGGGCCACGGTCTTGGCTGGAGAACCCTTTGCGGCATTCACGGCGTCGTCGAATTCATCGACAAGCGCCTCCTTGATGATTCGACGTGGATCATACTGGCGCGGGTCCAGCTTCTTCCAGTCGATGTCGGCAACCTCGTCGCCTACTTCCTCGCGCAGCTGCTCCTTGGCGCCATTGGCCATGCGCCGCACTTCCTTGACCAGGTTCGCTAGCTTTTTGGCGTACTCAGGAAGCTTTTCGGGGCCCAGAATAACGACCGCCAGCACGGCGAGAACGATAAACTCGCCACCATTAATACCAAAAAGATCCACGTAAGAAGATTACCTTGTTCCAGTGCCACTAACGAAGTCACCGCGCCACGCCAACGGTGAACACGCGATGAACGGGGTTAGCTGGCGGCGCGCAAGCCTCGCGGGATGCGCGGCAACGACATGGTCTTTGCAGGGCGGTTGGCTGGATTGCGGTGAGCGAGCGCATCACGAAGCATGGCGCGGCCACGGTGGATGCGAGAACGCACGGTCCCGAGCTTGACATCCAGGATGCGTGAGACTTCCTCGTAGGAGAAGCCTTCCATATCGCACAGGACAATAGCGGCACGGAACTCCGGCGACAACGCACGCAGGGCTTCTTGCACGTCGACATCCAAGTTGTTGAATTCGAAATAGCGTTCCGGGGTTACCGCGGTACCGGGCATCCGGTCTTCGGATCCCTCGGCGAAACGGTCGAAGCGGATCTTGCTCTTGCGCCGAGCCTGGTCCAGGAACAGGTTGGTGGTAATGCGGTGCAGCCATCCGCCCATGGTTCCGGGGGTGTAATTTTCCAAGGCTTTGAATGCGCGAACGAATGCCTCCTGCGAGAGGTCCTCGGCATCTTGGCGGTTACCAGTCAAACGGTAGGACAAACGGAAGACCCGTTGCCCATGTTCTTGGACCATCTGATCCCATGTCGGAGTCGTGGTTTCGGCAGTCACCGTAGAAGAAACTGTTTCACTTCGTGCATTGTTCACACTCCAAGTATGAAATGGGAAGCTGAGCTGAAGCTAAGAATACCCTGCGCGAGAACCTCCAAGTTCAACAACTTCAGGTAACGACGTAGGTACGATGGGAACTGGCCCCGCCAATTCAACCCTTGAGGACCTCCGCCGATGCCATCGATGAATCCAGAACTCTTCGCGAGCTGGACCTACACCCAGAACCACGTCAACGAACCAGAGCATGTCGCCCCGGTTCGCGAACGTGCGGAAGACCTGGGCGTGCGCTGCATCGATCAGGCCGGCCGCTCGATGCTGCAGATGCTCTGCACCCTGCGCCAGCCGCGCAATATCGTGGAGATCGGATCCGGTGTGGGTGTCGCATCGCTGGCGATGCTCGAGGTCATGGGCAACGCCATGACGTTGACCGCGATTGAATCGGATCTGGAGCACGCCAACGCGATGCGCCAGGGCCTGCGCGATTCAGGCATCCCCACGGCCCGCGCCCGCATTATCAATGAGCGCGCAGAGAACGTGCTCTCGCGCTTGGCCGACCACGCCTACGACCTGGTACTCATCGACGCCGGCGCTGAGCTGCTGCTCGAGTACGTGGCCGAGGCCAAGCGGCTGGTCGGAACCGGCGGAGTGATCATAGTGAACAACGCCTACGACGAGCACCGCCTGGCCAAGCCCGCGGTTCGCCGCCCCTCCACCGTCACGACCCGAGATGCGCTGCGCATGCTGCGCGAGGACCCGCGCTTGCAGACCCACCTGTTCCCTACCGAGCAGGGCCTGTTTGTGGCCACTGTCCTTCCTGCCAAGGCCGCGACCCGCCTCTAGCCGCTGATTTCAGGAAAGACAAAGGACCGACATTTCTGTCGGTCCTCGATTGCCGCACCAGCAACCCGTGCGGCCAAAGCTAGAACTTGGGCAAGCTTACTCAGTTACCTTGAGCAGGCACTCACGCAATTCGGTTGCCTCGTCGTTGTTCAACTCGACTACCAGTCGTCCGCCTCCGTCGATTGGCAGGCGCAAGATGAGGCTGCGGCCTTCCTTAGCGACTTCCATTGGTCCATCACCGGTGCGTGGCTTCATAGCAGCCATTAAGCTGTTCCCTTCGTCTGTGGCTAACGCATGCACTGGCGCTTGCCGTGCATACAACCGAATGCCTAGTCCATCCTCAGCAAGGATTCCCTGCTGAGTTGGGACACTTATCTTTTATTATTACTAATTTTCGCCCGTGTCGCTAATCACACGCCGTGACTCAAGGTCACGAACCGTATTCTCCAGCTCGGTAATTTCTGCCGCGAGGACATCGAGCACCTCATCCACCTGGTCGCAGCGGTAACCGCGCAAGCCCAAGGAGAAGCGAACTTTCTCCACATCTTCAGCGCGCGGATTCTTGGCCAGCAGCACCGGCGGCAACGAAGCCTGGTGCTCTACCAATCCCGTGATGGGCTCCCCAGTGGATTCGAAGTGGCGACCTGCCGGTACATTCTTCCGCTGGCTGGACAGCAGCAGCGCAACAGCACCCACCAGCAATACTGCGATGGCAACAAGGAGGAACGGCATCGCCTACTGCCCCTTCGCCAGGTCGCCGACCTTCAGGTTTTCTTTATGCGCACGCAGCACCAGATCCACCGCTTCATCAGGATCATCGGTGATAGTGAACAAGTCCAGATCACCGGGCGAAATGGTGCCTTCAGCAACGAGCGTCTTGGTCATCCAGTCCACCAGGCCGCCCCAGTATTCGGTGCCCACAAGCACAATCGGGAAGCTGGTGATCTTCTTGGTCTGGACCAAGGTCAATGCTTCGAACAGTTCGTCCAGGGTGCCAAAACCCCCGGGGAGCACGATGAAGCCCTGCGAGTACTTCACGAACATCGTCTTGCGCACGAAGAAGTAGCGGAAGTTCAGGCCCTTGTTGACCCAGGCATTCAGTCCGGTTTCAAAAGGCAGCTCAATGCCCAGGCCTACGGAAACGCCGTCCTTGTCAGCAGCTCCCTTGTTGGCCGCTTCCATGGCGCCGGGGCCGCCACCGGTGATGGTAGTGATGCCTTCCTCGGCCAAGCGGCTGCCGACACGCTGGGCCATCGCATAGTACGGGCTGCCTGGATCCGTGCGCGCGGAACCGAAAACCGCGATGGCAGGACCGGTGCCGGCCATATTTCCAAAGCCGGAGACGAATTCCGATTGGATTCGCAACACGCGCCACACGTCGCTATGCGTGACATCGACCTGCGGGCTTTCCAGAAGATGGTGGTCAAGCTGATCTTCCGGTTGCTTTCCTGGCCAGCTCGCTTCGATGTGGCGCTTTTGCCCGACCCGGGCATTTTCTTCACTCTTACGCTGATGAACCATAGCTTCACTCTATCGGTTACTCCTGCGCATCTTCGGATGTGACCTACCGCGGATTGGAGAACAGTTTGATAACAACTAGGTGTGACATGGTCGACGGGTCGCGTAGTCGCCGTCACATCAAGTAATGTCTACAACATGAAAAGCGATCATCAGGCTCAAGCTTCTTCTGAAGGCCCTATCGTCCAGCTGACTGGGGTCAATAAGCACTACGGTGCGCTGCATGTGCTCAACGGCATCAATCTCGAAGTGACCAAGGGCGAGGTCGTTGTGATCCTCGGCCCGTCGGGCTCGGGCAAGTCCACGCTGTGCCGCGCCATCAACCGACTGGAAACCATCGACGAAGGCACCATCAAGATTGATGGCAAGACCCTTCCCGAAGAGGGCAAGGCACTGGCCAATCTCCGGGCCGATGTCGGCATGGTCTTCCAGTCCTTCAACCTCTTTGCCCACAAGTCGATCTTGGAGAACGTGACCCTCGGTCCGATGAAGGTCAAGGGCATGAAGAAGGATGAGGCCAAGAAATTGGCGATGCAGCTGCTGGAGCGTGTGGGCGTGGCCAATCAGGCCGGCAAACTGCCCGCACAGCTTTCTGGCGGCCAGCAGCAGCGTGTGGCGATCGCCCGCGCACTGGCCATGAAGCCGAAGGTGATGCTTTTCGACGAGCCAACCAGTGCCCTGGACCCGGAAATGATCAACGAGGTCCTGGACACCATGGTGGGTCTTGCCAAGGAAGGCATGACCATGCTCGTGGTCACCCACGAGATGGGCTTCGCCCGCAAGGCGGCGGACCGCGTGATCTTCATGGCCGACGGCCAGATCGTCGAGCAGGCCACTCCTGAGGAATTCTTCACCAATCCCAAATCCGACCGTGCCAAGGATTTCCTTGGCAAGTTGATCACCAACCACTAATTTCATCATCACGCATCCAATAGGAGGAACAATGCGCAAGACTCGTTTCGGCACTGTAGCCGCAATGGCCGCCGTCGCAGCCCTGGCCCTGACTTCATGTGGCGGCTCCGGCGACAGCGAAGCCGACGGCGACAAGATCCGCATCGGCATCAAGTACGACCAGCCGGGACTCGGCTTCAAGGACGGCGATAACTACACCGGTTTCGACGTTGACGTCGCCAAGTACGTAGCCAGCGAACTGGGCTACACCGAGGACAAGATCGAATTCATTTCGGCACCGTCGGCCAACCGCGAGACCATGCTGCAGAACAACCAGGTTGACATGATCTTCGCAACCTACTCGATCACCGATGAGCGCAACAAGGTTGTCGACTTCGCTGGTCCATACTTTGTCGCCGGCCAGGACCTGCTGGTTCCATCCGACTCGGATATCGCCGGCCCAGAAGACCTCGATGGCAAGAACCTGTGCTCGGTCACCGGTTCCACCTCGGCCCAGAAGGTCAAGGACAACTACGCCCAGAACACCAACCTGCAGGAACTTCCGGGCTATGCAGAGTGCACCACCCAGATGAGTGGCGGCACCATTGACGCGGTTACCACCGATGACATCATCCTTGCCGGCCTGGCTGCGCAGCCTGCCTACAAGGGCAAGTTCAAGGTTGTCGGCGCGCCATTCACCGAAGAGAACTACGGCGTGGGCCTGCCTGATGGCACCGACAAGTGCGGCGACATCAATGCGGCAATCACCAAGATGATCGAGTCCGGCGAGTGGCAGAAGGCCCTGGACAAGAACACCGAAGGCACCGGTTACAAGCCGAACGCTGAAACCAACCCGCCAACCCTTTCGGATTCCTGCGCCTAGCAGCATCTGATGCGATGGGGGCCAAACGCAGCGTGTTTGGCCCCCATCTGCAATCTGCGTTTCCCAGGTACCAGCTAATGCAGGTACCGGACCCATAGCCGCTTGGCCGGTTTTCCGGCCATCGAGACAGAGGCTTGCAGTGGAGAATTACTTATCCATATTCACTGAGTACGACATTCCCGGAGCTTTCTGGGTCAATATCCAACTAACTTTCTGGGCTGCCATTGGCGCCCTCGTGCTGGGCACCATCTTGGCCTTGCTGCGCATCTCCCCCGTGGGGAGCTTCCAGGCCCTGGGCACCAGCTACGTTAACCTGATTCGCAATACCCCGCTGACCATCATCATCCTGTTCTGCGTGCTGGCCCTCTACGGCCAGCTCGGATTCCTGCTCAGCAGCGATTTCCAGGGAAACTTCTTCCGCCTCGCCGTCCTTGGCCTTGCGGTTTACCACGCGGCGTTCGTGTGCGAAGCGATCCGCTCGGGCGTGAACACGGTTCCCCTGGGACAGGCAGAAGCTGCTCGTGCCATCGGCCTGAGCTTCTTGCCCGCAGCGCGCTTGGTGATTCTGCCGCAGGCCTTCCGCGGCGCGATTGTCCCCTTGGGCAACACCTTGATCGCCTTGATCAAGAACTCCACCGTCGCAGCGGTCGGTTCGGTTGCCACGGAATCCTCCTCGGTCATGAAGACCATGATTGAGTTCCGCGCAGATATCGTGATCCCGATCTTCTTGACCTTCGCAGTGGGCTTCGTGATCATCGTCATTCCGGTGGGCCTGTTGACTACTTGGGCTTCTAAGAAACTGGCGGTGGCACGATGAGCGCGTCGATTCTTTTTGATACTCCCGGGCCAAAGGCCCGCCGCCGCATCTTGGCGGTAAACATAGTCGGCGCCTTGATTGCCTTGGGCATCGTGGCGTGGATCGTCCTCGGCCTGGCCGCCAAGGACCAGATGCAGCCTTCGCAATGGGATGACTTCATCGAAGGCAGCACCTGGAAGAACTACCTGCTTCCGGGCTTGTGGAACACCACCAAGGCAGCAGTCCTGGGCATCATCGGCTCGGTGATCTTCGGCCTGATCTTCGGTGTCGGCCGCTTGGCGCAGAATAAGCTGATCAACGGAATCTCCACCGTGATTGTCGAATTCTTCCGCGCGGTACCAGTGCTGCTGATGATCGTGTTCTTCAACGTCTTCTTCTCCCGTTCCCTGCAGCTGTCAGGTGATACGGCGATGTGGGCCGTGGTCGCGGCGCTGATCTTCTACAACGGCTCGGTCGTTGCGGAGCTGGTCCGTTCCGGCGTTCACAATCTGCCCAAGGGACAGCGCGAGGCAGGCATAGCGATCGGCCTGACCCGTGGCATGTCGCTGCGCCACATCGAGATTCCGCAGGCGCTGGTCGCCATGCTGCCGGCGTTGATCGGCCAGTTCGTTGTGATCTTGAAGGACTCGGCTTTGGGCTACATCATCAGCTTCAACGAGTTGCTGTTCTTCGCCCGCACCTACTCCTCGCCTAACGGCAACGTCCTGCAGGCGCTGATTGTGGCGGCAGCCATCTTCATCATCATCAACTTCACCTTGAGCAAGATTGCCGTGATTGTCTCGCGCCGGCTGAGCAGCCGGGTGAAGAAGGAGAAGAATGCCCCGGCCGGCCCGGCCGCAGCCATAGTCGGCGCCCCAGCCGGCCTCGACGTGCCAGCGCCACAGGATCCTTCCGATCCCAAGGCCTAGCAGCTGAAACAAAAAAATCTCCGTACCGCATGATTCGCGCGGTACGGAGATTTTTTGTCTCTTCAAAGGCTGATCATCCCAGCCTCGCTAGCCCAACCAAGTACGCAGGGTCTGCAGGCAATCGCGGATGGCCTGCTGCGGCACATGCTCATCATCGCTGTGCGCCAGCAGCGCATCGCCCGGGCCGAAGTTCACGGCAGAGATGCCCAGGGCGGAGAAGCGGGAAACATCGGTCCATCCGTACTTCGGCTTCGGTTCCTGGCCCAGTACCTTGATCAGGTCTGCGGCGATCTCCTGGTCCAAACCGGGTTTGGCGCCATCAGCGCCATCGGTGCGTTCAATGTCGAAGCCGTCGAAAAGCTCAAGGACCACGGCTTCAGCTTGGGCCAGTGTCTTGTCCGGAGCGAAGCGGTAGTTCACTTCCACCTCGCAGTAATCGGGAATCACGTTGCCGGCAATGCCGCCGGCAACACGGACCGCGTTCATGCCTTCACGGTAGTCCAAGCCCTCAACGGTGATGGTCCGGGGCTGGTAGGCAGCCAAGCGCTGCAGGATCTCCCCCGCATCGTGGATCGCGTTATGCCCCATCCATGCACGTCCCGAGTGGGCTGCCTTGCCGCGGGTGCGGATGACGAAGCGGCTGGTTCCGTTGCAGCCGCCTTCGACGGTGCCGTCGGTCGGTTCCAGCAGGATCGCGAAGTCGGCCTCCAAGAGTTCCGGGCTGTTCTTGGCCAGGCGGCCCAGACCGGATTTGGCTGCTTCTACTTCCTCGTGGTCGTAGAAGACGTAGGTGATATCGTATTTGGCCTCGGTCAGTTCTGCAGCCAGCGCAAGCTGCACGGCGACCCCGCCTTTCATGTCCGTGGCACCACGGCCATAGAGCACCCCGTCGATGACTTCTGCGGGCACGGTGCCCTTGGCGCCCTCGGTGCGCGGCAAAGGCACGGTATCGAGGTGCCCGGCCAGCACGACGCGGCGTTCGCGGCCGAAGTTGGTGCGCGCTACGATGGCGTCCTGGTCCCGGTGCACATCAAGGTGCGCCTGCTTCCGCAGCGCCTGGTGCACCTTGTCGGCCAGCTCTTGCTCGTTGCCGGAAACGGATTCAATGTTCATGATCTGCTCGGTAAGCAGGGCAACGTCTTGCTGCAGGTCCAATTCGTTCACGGCTGGCTACGTCCTGAGTCTCTAGCTTCACTTTTTTGTCATTTATCAACGTTACTCCGGGCAACAAAGATACGATCAGTGTATGACTTCAGAATCTGTGACATCCAGCGAATCATCTGTCCGTTTAGCCTCAGCCCATGGCCTGGCAACGGTCGCATCCGATGGAACGATCCTTGATGTTTGGTACCCGGCTCCAGTCTTGGGCGAACTCGCCAAGGCTGAAGGGCTCTCCGGTGAACTCGCTGCCGCCGCGCAGGACGATGCAGCCCGCGGCACCACCCAGAAGGTCGTTTCACTGACCATTAATCTTGATGTAGCACCAGCTGACACCGCCGATGTGTGGCTGCGCCTGCACCTGCTCTCGCACCGTCTGGTCCAGCCGAACAGCATCAACCTCGACGGCATCTTCGGCCACCTCGCCAATGTCGTGTGGACCAACTTCGGGCCTTGCCAGGTAGAGGGCTTCGAGGTGACGCGCTTGAAGCTGCGCGCCCGTGGAGCGGTCACCGTGTACGGCGTGGACAAGTTCCCGCGCATGGTCGACTACGTGGTCCCAGCCGGCGTACGCATTGCCGACGCTGGCCGCGTGCGCCTCGGCGCACACCTGGCCGAAGGCACCACCGTCATGCATGAAGGATTCGTCAATTTCAACGCCGGCACCTTGGGCACTTCGATGGTGGAAGGCCGCGTGTCCGCTTCGGTCGTTGTCGGCGATGGTTCGGATGTCGGTGGCGGCGCCTCGATCATGGGCACCCTCTCCGGTGGCGGCAAGGAGCGCATTGTCATTGGCGAACGCGTACTGCTGGGCGCCAACGCCGGTGTAGGCATTTCCATCGGTGACGACTCGGTAGTGGAAGCTGGCCTGTACGTGACTGCCGGCACCCGAGTGGTTCTGGGCGAGAAGCAGGTCAAGGCGCTGGAGCTTTCCGGCGTGCCGAACCTGCTCTTCCGCCGCAATTCGATCACCGGCGCCGTTGAGGCGTTGCCGCGCGCCGGCCAGACCGTAGAGCTGAACAGCGCACTGCACGCCAACTAGTTCTTGCCCTGCAATCCAACTGGCAGATCACGGAAGTGATCTGCCAGTTTTTTATTGCTCGGCTATCCGCCGGGGAAGATGATGGTCACCATCGGCTGGATGAAGCCGTGGAAGGCCTTGGAGTCGCGTAGCAGCGACGTACTGGCAACGATGGTAGCCGTGCCGGTCAGCCATGCCCTGGGCTCGTCCAGGGGCACGTCAATGAGCTGGATTTCCTGGCGGGTGGATTGCATGCCGTGCTCCACCCCGTGGTCGATGAGGATTCTTTCCAGCTCATCCATGCGGTGCGGCACGTACTTGCCACTGTTTTCTGCAAAGTCCTGGGCATGCTGCTGGGCAAAAACCGTGGCCTGGCCGTAGTGCGCGCGGGCCAGCCGGGCCAGGGCCGGGTAGCCGTCGTCTTGAAGCCGTTCAATCAGTGCATCGCTGGCCGCCGGCTCCTTGGCCGGCGCTATTGCGGTCAGCGAATCCCACCAGGAGCTCCATTCCTGCTTGAGCTGTCCATGCGAGTCGTCGATCTTGTTGCGGTTCTTGATATTGGAAGCCAGCCGGCTATTGGGTCCGGCCTCCGCGGGGTGGACGCCTGACAGTTCGCGCAGGTACAACGCCATCAGCATATTCTGATTGGTATTTATGGCTAGCGACCAATTATTTCCACGACGTTGGTACATGCATACCACCTGACTCTTCGGCACACTTGTCGTTCCCTCTGCCTCATAGGATACTCCCGAAGTACCGCTTAAAACAGGGAAGGACCTGTCGCCCCACTTGTGTGGGAAGACAGGTCCTGCCGCCGGGATCCGGAAACTCGCCCTAGGCCTGGTAGCCGGGATAGTCGCGAGCGGTTTCACCCATGTACAGCTGGCGTGGGCGGCCGATCTTCAGCTCTGGGTCCTTGATCATTTCGCGCCACTGTGCGATCCAGCCTGGCAGACGGCCGATGGCGAACAGCACGGTGAACATCTTCTCCGGGAAGCCCATTGCGGTGTAGATCAAGCCGGTGTAGAAGTCCACGTTCGGGTAGAGCTTGCGCGAGATGAAGTACTCATCATTCAGCGCAGTTTCTTCCAGCTTCATCGCGATCTCAAGCAGCTCGTTCTTGCCCTGCTTTGCCAGCAGGTCGTGAGCGGTCTTCTTGATGATCTTGGCGCGTGGATCGTAGTTCTTGTACACACGGTGGCCGAAGCCCATCAGGCGTACGCCGTCTTCCTTGTTCTTGACCTTCTGCATGAAGTCTTCTGGGGAGATGCCGGAGGACTGGATCTCGCGCAGCATCTTCAGCACGGCTTCGTTGGCGCCGCCGTGGGCTGGGCCGGACAGTGCATGGATACCTGCAGAAACCGAAGCGAACATGTTGGCTTCGGAGGAACCGACCAGGCGCACGGTGGAGGTGGAGCAGTTCTGCTCGTGGTCAGCGTGCAGGATCAGCAGCAAGTCGAGGGCCTTGACCACATCCGGATCCGCAAGGTAAGGCTCGGCAGCGGTGCCGAAGCACAGGCGCAGGAAGTTCTCGACCATGTTCATCGAGTTGTCCGGGTACAGCAATGCCTGGCCGATGGACTTCTTGTGCGCGTACGCAGCCAATACCGGCAGCTTTGCCAGCAGGCGCAGGGTCGAACGCTCAACCTGTGCGTCATCCTTCGGATCCAGCGAATCCTGGTACCAGGTCGACAGGGCCGAAACAGCCGAGGACAAGACCGGCATCGGGTGCGCGTCGCGCGGGAAGCCGCCGAAGAAGCCCTTGAGCTCTTCGTGCAGCAGGGTATGGCGGCGCAGCGAATTGTCGAACTCGGCCAGCTGATCAGCAGTCGGCAGTTCGCCGTAGATCAGCAGGTAGGTTACCTCGATGAAGCTGGACTTCTCGGCCAGCTGCTCGATTGGGTAACCGCGGTAGCGCAGGATGCCCGCGTCGCCGTCGATGTAGGTAATCGCGGACTTGGTAGCCGCGGTGTTCATGAAGCCGGGATCGTAGGTCACGTTCCCGGTAGTCTTCAAAAGTGGGGCTACGCCAAATCCGTCATTGCCCTCTGCTGCCTGAATTACTGGCAGCTCGAGGTTGGATTCTCCAAAGTGTAGCTGTGCAGATGTGGTATCTGTCATTGCATCTCCTAACCGGAAAGCGTGTAGTTCCGAAAGGTCAGTCGTCACCGTAGAACATACCGCGATTTGACCCATTCAAGCTAATTAGGGTGTCATCTTCACCGGTTGGCGGAAGAATTCAACCGTTCAACGGCAGCCGCGATCCGCTCATCGGAGGCGGTCAAGGCCACGCGTACATGGCGTTCCCCCGCGGTGCCGTAGAAGACGCCAGGACCGGCAACGATGCCCAGTTCCGCCAGCGCCCCGATGGTTTCGAAGCTTGGCCGCCCAGCGGTGCACCACAGGTACAGTCCTGCCACCGAATCATCGATGGCCAAGCCGAAGTTCTCCAGCGCTGGCCGCAGCATGGCCCGGCGTGCCCGGTACAGCTCGCGCTGCGCCGCAACATGCTCGTCGTCATTCAATGCCACCACCATGGCGTGCTGGATTGGACCGGGCACGATCATGCCCGCATGCTTTCGGCTGTTGACCAGAGTTGGCATCAGGTTCGGGGCGCCGGCAACGAAAGCGGCGCGGTATCCGGCGAGGTTCGACTGCTTGGACAGCGAGTACAGGGCGAACAGGTCATCGAGGTTTCCTCCGTTGACCGCCGGGTCCAGGATGCTTGGCACCTGGCCCTCGTATTCATCCCATCCCAGTTCGGCGTAGCACTCATCGGAGGCCACGACGGCACCCATCTCACGCGCCTGGGCCACGATGCTTGCCAGCTCGGCAGTAGCACGGACCTTGCCGGTCGGGTTGCCTGGCGAGTTGACCCAGATGAGCTTCACGCGTTCACGCTGCTCAGCAGTCAAATCCGAAAGGTCGTCGGTGGCGATGGGGGTCGCGCCAACCAGCTGGGCGCCGATGTCATAGGTGGGGTAGGCGATCTCTGGACGTACCACTATGTCGCCGGCACCCAGGCCCAGGAACAGCGGCAGCCATGCCACCATTTCCTTGGAACCGACCGTTGGCATGACATCATCGGTGCTCAAACCGGTGACATTGCGGCGACGGGCGAACCAGTCGACGATGGCCTCGCGAACTTCAATGGTGCCGTGCGTGGTCGGGTATCCGTGCGAGTTCGCCGCCTCGGCCAGCGCCTGCTGGATCAGTTGCGGCGTGCCATCGATCGGCGTGCCGATCGACAGGTCCACGACTCCCCCCGGATGCGTGGATGCTTGCTCGCGGTATGGGGCGAGCTGGTTCCAGGGGTAATCGGGGAGCTCAAGCATAAAAGTGAAAACCTAGCCTTGGTTCTGTGGTGGCAAGGCGCTGATCAGTGGGTGGTCAGTGCCGGTGTTACCAATTTTAGCGGCGCCGCCCGGGGATCCAAGTTCGTCGAAAAAGTCGACGTTTGCCTTGTAATAGTCGGCCCATTCATCCGGCACGTCATCTTCGTAGTAGATGGCTTCAACGGGGCAGACAGGTTCGCAGGCGCCGCAGTCAACGCATTCATCCGGGTGAATGTAGAGCGAGCGCTCACCTTCATAGATACAATCTACCGGGCACTCTTCGACGCACGCCTTGTCTTTAACGTCGACGCACGGCTGAGCGATGATGTAAGTCACGAGGGCCGAGACCTTTCCTTGCACTGGGTGGTTTCAACAGGAGCTAGTGGTTTCCTCAGATGCTCTTTGAATCCTTTACCAGCTCAAACTACAGTCTAGTCCTGATACCCATGCATCGGACCGCCCATTGGCTCGCTGTGACGTAATCGACCATTCACATTTCAGCTTCCCGGGGTCCAGATGAATTCTTCTTACGAAAAGATGACGCTTCCAAATGCTTAATTTCAGTGATGTGACGCCCGGTGAACGGCTTGTTGTCCGCTACCGCTTGGCCGACGGCCGGGCCGGTGAGCATTTTTCCGATGCACTGGGCGAGCTGCAGGAAGTGACGGAGGAATCGGTGAGCATCCAAACCCGGGCTGAACTGGTATGCATCCCCCGCGCGGCGATCACTCACGCCAAGCGGGTACCGCCGGCTCCGGCGCGCCGCAGGCCCCGTGCCCCTCGCACCGAGTAGCAGCCTGCAAGCCGTGCAATTTTCCTGCTTCCAGGTGTTGCTGCCGCGGGCACACCCATACCGCTTGGGACGACATGTGATTTGAAACTGCCAATCACTCAGCGCTTTTCGCGTATGCTGTTTCCATGCCCTCCGATAAACTTGTCCAATCGCGAGCACGAGCCCTCAGCTCCCCGCTGAGGCTTCGCATCTTGCGCTTGTGCCTGCATGAGTCACGAACGAACAAGGAAATTGCGGACATTCTCGATTTGAATCCCGCCACCTCCTTGCATCACGTGCGAACCCTGGTCAGCAACGGTTACCTCGCGGCAGAAGAATCACGCCGAGGCAACCGTGGCGCCAAAGAAGTGCCCTACCGCAGCACCAAGCAGTCCTGGGGCACGCGCATTCCCGACGCGGCCCCCATGCTGGTGGACACCTTCCTGCAGGAAATCGCGGGACTTGATCCCCAGGAGATACAGGTAATCCGCTTGGGCCTGAAGCTCAATGAAGAAAGCCAGAAGGATCTCATGAGCCGGCTGCGCGCTGTGATTGAGGACTACGCGATGCGAGATCCGGATCCAGATGGCGTTGCCACCTCGTTGTTCTTGGCCCACCACCTGGATATCACCGGCAATGCGCGCAAAGACCAGTAGCCTGCGTTTCGCCTAGTTAAACACAGAAGGAGCTCTTCCCGTTGGGAAGAGCTCCTTCTGTTTTCAGTTCTGGCGTTGTTGCTTGCGTAGCACTCGCAAGGAGCACAGCAGGGCAATCACCGATGGAATAACCATTCCATACATCCACAAGGCCGAGGCCAGCGTTGGCCCGGGCAGGTACTTGTAGTACTCCATGCCCAAGATCAGCTGGTCATCGCCCACATAGGAAATCAGGCCAACGGTCACATAGCAACCGATGAACCCCAGCGCACCGGCCCACAGCTTCGATGAAGAAACCGCAGCCCAGTACACCAGAACTCCGAGCAGGAGCCAGGCCAGACCCACACCCCAAACCAGCGGGATGTCGTTTCCGACATAGCTGATGGAGGCGTGGATTGCGGTCCCGAATAATCCTGCTGCCACGGCGGCAACAACACCGCGCCAGAGCGCGGAGAAGTTGCTGCCGAGGGATTTGCGCTTATTAGGAGCGAGCGCGTGCACGGGTAGCCTTGGCACGGTCGTTGGCGTTCAGCAGAACCTTGCGGATGCGGATGGCTTCCGGGGTAACCTCAACGCACTCGTCTTCGCGAGCGAATTCGAGCGACTCTTCCAGGGTCAAGTTACGTGGTGGGGTCAGGTTCTCGAACGAGTCCGAGGAAGCAGCACGCATGTTGGTGAGCTTCTTTTCCTTGGTGATGTTCACGTCCATGTCGTCGGCGCGGGAGTTCTCGCCGACGATCATGCCCTCGTAAACCTCTTCGGTTGGCTTCACGAAGAAGTTCATGCGCTCCTGCAGGTTGATCATCGCGAATGGAGTCACAACGCCTGAACGGTCGGCAACGATCGAACCGTTGATGCGGTATTCGATTGGGCCTGCCCATGGCTCGTAGCCTTCAGCCAGCGAGGCAGCAATGCCGGCGCCGCGGGTTTCGGTCATGAAGCGGGTACGGAAGCCGATCAGGCCACGTGCTGGAACCATGAATTCCATGCGAACCCAGCCGGTGCCGTGGTTAGCCATGTCGGTCATGCGGCCCTTGCGCGATGCCATCAGCTGGGTGATAGCACCCAGGTACTCTTCAGGTACGTCGATGGTCATGCGTTCCATTGGCTCGTGAACCTTGCCGTCAACCATCTTGGTAACAACCTGTGGCTTGCCAACGGTCAGCTCGAAGCCTTCACGGCGCATCTGCTCAACGAGGATGGCCAGTGCCAATTCGCCACGGCCCTGGACTTCCCAAGCATCTGGACGCTCGGTAGGCAGGATGTTCAGCGAAACGTTGCCGATCAGTTCCTTGTCCAGGCGATCCTTGACCTGTCGTGCGGTGACCTTGGCGCCCTTGACCTTGCCAGCCAGTGGCGAGGTGTTGATACCGATGGTCATCGAGATCGCAGGTGGATCAACGGTGATCAGTGGCAGCGGCTTAGGGTTCTCAAGGTCGGTGAGGGTCTCGCCGATCATGATGTCTTCGATACCGGCAACTGCAACGATCTCGCCTGGACCAGCTTCGTCAGCTGGAACGCGGGTCAGGCCCTGGGTGGCCAGCAGTTCGGTGATCTTGACCTGCTTCATGGTGCCATCCTGGCGGGCCCAGTTAACCTGCTGGCCCTTGCGCAAGGTGCCGTTGATCATGCGCAGCAGCGCCAGGCGGCCAAGGAATGGCGAAGCGTCAAGGTTGGTGACGTGGGCCTGCAGGACTTCACCTTCGGTGTAGGTCGGTGCAGGAACGTGCTTGATGATGGTCTCGAACAGTGGCTCAAGATCTTCGTTATCCGGCAAGGTGCCATCGCCAGGCTGGTTCATCGAAGCGTAGCCGGCCTTGCCCGAGGCGAAGACGACAGGAACGTTCAAGATTGCGTCCAGGTCCAGATCCGGAGCTTCGTCAGCCAAGTCCGAAGCCAAGCCCAGCAGCAGGTCCATGGAGTCGGAGATGACGCCATCGATGCGGGAGTCGGGACGGTCGGTCTTGTTGACCACGATGATCACTGGCAGGTTGGCGCTCAATGCCTTGCGCAGCACGAAGCGGGTCTGCGGGAGCGGGCCCTCGGATGCGTCAACGAGCAGAACCACGCCGTCAACCATGGACAGGCCGCGTTCCACCTCGCCACCGAAGTCGGCGTGGCCTGGGGTGTCAATGACGTTGATGGTCATCTTCTTGCCCTCGGCTGCTGGGCCGTTGTAGAACACGGTGGTGTTCTTAGCAAGAATGGTGATGCCCTTCTCGCGTTCCAGCTCACCTGAGTCCATCACGCGATCTTCGGTTTCACCATGGCTGTCGAATGCGCCAGTCTGCTGGAGCATGGCGTTGACGAGGGTGGTCTTGCCGTGGTCAACGTGCGCAACGATGGCTACATTGCGAAGTTCATCGCGAGTAATGGTGTTTGCTGACATGCGTGAAGGCTCACTTCCGCTCGAAAATTTGGGTCTGTGGAGTCGGGGCCAAAGTCGACCCAACAATCCAGTTTACGCGCTCGAGACTCATAGTCTGTTGATCTGTGTCAGAACATACAGGAATTTCATGTATCTGTCGCAAAGAATTCAGCGGATTAACCGCGTTGGCATCCAAAAACGCAGCTTGCTAGGCCCAAAGTTGACTTCAATTTCCGGGAGTTCAGCGTCAAGCAAGCCGCCGCATTTTTCTATGGTGGATTTTGAACCGATGTTATCGGAATCACAGGTAACCAGCGCATGTTCAATTCCTGATTCGCGAAGTTCCTGCAACCCGAATTTGCACAGTTCCTGTGCCGCACCACGGCGACGATACTCGGGAACTACACCATAGCCGATATGTCCGCCGACCTGAAACAGGCTCTCGTTGATTTCATATCTGACGGAAACCCGGCCAACCAGGTCCCCCTCGTCAAAGGCGGCGAACAGCGCCGAGCGAACCCAGCCTTCTGGAATGTGCTCGCCTCGGCGCCCTGCCTTCATCCGGTAGATATAGTCCTCCCAGTCCTCGGCTGCAGACCAAGTCGGCAAGAACTCGAAGTCTTCGCGAAGCATCAAGTGGTGGGCGTCGATTGCCTGCTGTTCGTCCTGGCTTTCCAATTCACGGATCTCCAGCGTCTTTCCCAACGTCATAGCGCCAGTATGCCAGAGCGCCTCCACTTCCCACCGGTGAATTGCGCGCCAAAGATGCGCCTGAGCCCTAGTAGGCCACCTGCTGGCCCCGCACTTGCCTGGCCCATTCCACGGTTCCGCCGCTGAGGCTGTAGACGGCAATGCCTGCATCCCGACCGGACATGGTGATCCGCGCTGCCTGCTGCGAACGGGCACCGGTTTTGCACACGAATACGACCGCCGAAGCGCTGTGCGCGAGCTTTCCCAGTCCCCGTTCTTTGAGCTGCGCGAGCGGAAGGTGCTGGCTGTGCGGGATCGCTATGATGTCGCGTTCCCAGGATTCGCGCACATCCACCAGCAATACCGGTTCTTCCGTTTCCAGCTCCGCTAGCTGCTGAACCGTGAGCTCCGGGACATGCCCTTCGGCAGCGCAGGAAACCGGCTGGTACTCCCCCAGCCCGGTCACCGGCTCACGTTGCGGATCCCTGGCGAATTCGAGGGTCCGCACAGTGGCTTCCAGCGCATCATAGAGCCAGAGCTTGCCGCTCAGGGTGGTCCCGATTCCGGTAATGAACTTCAGGGCTTCGGCGCACATCACCGAACCGATAACGCCGCACAGTGCGCCGAAGACTCCTCCTTCGGCGCAGCTGGGCACGGAGTCCGCGTCGGGGATTTCCGGAAAAAGATCACGCAGCATCGGGCCGGTGCGCGGATCGAAGACGGACACCTGCCCGGAGAACTGGAAGAGGGTTCCCCACACCAGCGGGGTGCCGGTGATTTCCGCGGCATCATTGGACAGGTACCGCGTGGCAAAGTTGTCGCTGCCGTCGATGACCAAGTCATATTCACTGAAAAGTGCCACGGCGTTGGATTCATCCAGCTTTTCATCCACGGTGATGATCTGGACGTTCCGGTTCTGCTCGTGGGCCATCCGCCGCACCGAATCCACTTTCAAGCGCCCTGCATCCTGTTGCCGGTGCATGGTTTGTCGTTGCAGATTGGACAGCTCGACGGTGTCATCGTCGATGACCCCGAGGGTGCCGATTCCCGCAGCGACCAGGTAGCTGGCAATGGGACTGCCCAGGCCCCCGGCTCCGATAACCAGCACCTTGGCGTTGGCGATGCGGCGTTGCCCTTCTTCTCCCACCCCGGGCAGGGACAAGTGCCGGGAGTAGCGCGCCAGCTCTTCCGGTTCCAGCTCCGCGCCGGGTGCGACCAGGGCTTCCCGGCTCACGAGAAGTCACCGACCAGGGTTTGCATCATGCCTTCGGCCGGCGATGAGGCCAGTGCGGTATCGCGGCGCGGGATCCGGCCAGCGAGCCGCGCGGCGCGCCCGGCACGCACAGCATCCTTCATGGCCCTGGCCATGAGCGGCGCGTTGTGCGCCCGGGTCACCGCACTGGCCAGCAGCACCGCGTCGCAGCCGAGCTCCATGGCCAGGGCCGCATCCGAGGCGGTGCCCACCCCGGCGTCAAGGATCACCGGTACCTGCGCGCGGGAGACGATGGTGGAAATATTGTGCGGATTCAGGATCCCCAGGCCCGAGCCGATCGGCGCTCCGGCCGGCATGATTGCCGCAACCCCGGCGTCTTGCAGGCGTTGGGCAAGTGCCGGATCATCATTGGTGTAGGCGAAGACCTGGAACCCGTCGGCCACTAGTTGCTCGGTGGCCGCATGCAGTTCCAGCGGGTCCGGCAGCAGCGTGTGCTCATCGGCAATTACTTCGAGCTTGATCCAATTGGTTTCCAGAGCTTCACGGGCCAGGTGCGCGGTGAGGATCGCATCGCGGGCGGTGAAGCATCCAGCAGTGTTGGGCAGCGCAATCACGTTGTTGCGCTGCAGCAGTTCATACACGTTGCCTGCGCCGGCCGCCGAAAAGTGGCGGATGGCCACGGTGGTCAGTTCCGTTCCGGAGGCCCGCAGGGCGCTTTCCAGGGTGGTCAGCGAACTCGCTCCCCCGGTGCCGAGGATCAAGCGCGAGGACAAGGTGCGTCCGGCGATTTGGAATGGGTCGCTGTGGATGTCCAGCTCGGTGATGTTGCGCGTTTCCATGCCTAGCCTCCCTGGGCCGCGGTAACGAGTTCAATGCTGTGCCCTTCGGCCAGCAGGTAGCTATTCCAGGCGCTGCGTGGAACGACAGCGCCATTGACGGCGGCGGCAACTCCGAGCTTGCTGCCGTCAGCGGCCACCGAGTTGGCGTCCAGTTCCTTGCCGATTTGCGTGCTGATGAATTCGCGAAGGGTGGTTCCTTCGTCCAGGTTCAGTTGCCGTGAATTGAAATTGATGCCGATGCTTGTCATGGTTGCTGCTCCGTTCGGTGAGCGGTCTAGGTTGCGTTGGCAAAGCGGTGGGGATCCACAGCCTGGTGCAAGGGGTGGGATTGGTGGCCGTGGGCGAGATCCGCAGTGAGCGTTGCGCCCAGCGGAGCCAGCAGCACGCCGTGCCGGGAGTACCCGGTGCAGAGCAGCAGCCCTGGATCAAGGCGTCCAAGCAGCGGCCGGTCATCTGGCGTGGCGGGACGTGCCCGGGCCGTTGCTTCGTTCAGCGTGCAGTCGCTGATGCCGGGGACCAGCTTTCTCGCGTTGTCCAGCAGCAGGTGCATCGCGCCAATGTTCACCGCTTGTTGCCGGTCTTCACGGACGCTGGCGCCAAGGACGAGGCTGCCGTCCCTTCTCGGCACCAGATACACCTGTTCCCGGTGCACGATGCCGCGGATGGTGCGGGTGATGAGCGGCGGGCCTGCTGGTCCCTGGATCCGGAGGATGTCCCCGTAGACCGGGCGCAGCGGAAGTTCGTTCAAGCCATCGAGGGTGCCAAGACCGGTGGCCACGATGGTCTGCTCCGCTTCGAGGATTCGGCCCGATGCGGTCCGCACAGCGGTGGTCCGCTTCCCGTCGGTCACCAGTGCCTGCGCCCGTTCCTCGACCAGGTGCGGACGCAGATGCTCCAACAGGATCTTGACGATGGATCGAGGGTCGACCTGGTGGTCATCTTGGCACAGGACCGCGCCGGCAATATTGGCGGCCAAGGCTGGTTCGAGCTTGCGGGCTTGGCTGGGCAGCAGCTTTTGCGCTGACAGGCCGAGGGATATCTGCAGTTCGGCCAGCTCGTGCAGGGCTTCGCGGTCCGCAGGCTCTGCGGCGACAACGAGCGTGGAGTTCTGCAAGTAGTCCGGGCGTTGCCCGGTGGCCGATTCGATGCGCTCGATGAACTGCGGATAGGCGGCATTCGAGGCGGCAAGCAGCTGGTGCAGCGGGCCATTGCCCCAGACCGTTTCAGCTGCCGGGGCCAGCATTCCTGCTGCCGCGTAGCTTGCACCTTGGCCGGGTGCCGGATCGATGAGGGTGACGGTGTGTGCGCGTGATTCCAGCTCGAACGCGACGGCCAGGCCGATTATCCCGGCGCCAACAATGTTGACATGCACAAGGGCACGCTTCCTTCCTACGGCGGCATGACCCGCATCAGGTGTAGCGGTCGGCTCGGTGCCCTCTCAGCCTGGTCGATTCAGGCTCCCGCGGATTACAGCGATTATAAGCATGATGCAGCTCATAAAGTCGAACTTCATTGAACGCAGTTCCGTCATCTTCTGTGATGTACTTGCTGACATGGCATTCCATGACTTCCCTATCGTGCTTCCCCAAGGTTCTGCGCTATCCAGCACCATCATCTCGTTGGAGCAAGAACTCTTGGAATCCAGCCAACGCCATAGCCAGGAGCAATTGCAGCGGCGCTTGCATCCTCGGTTCGCCGAGGTGGGAGCCAGCGGGCGAGTCTATGATCGCGAGGCCATCATTGCCCAGCTGGCCCGGGAGCCGGCACGGGATGCCGGGGCGTTGAAAGTCGAAAGCCCGGTGGCTCTCCAGCTTTCAGACCAGCTGGTGCTGCTGCGCTGGAAGCTGCTCGCCGGTTCCCCCAGCGAACGCAGTTCACTGTGGATCCATGAGCAGGGCCGCTGGCAGCTGCTCTTCCACCAGGGCACGGCCGCCGCTCATCCGCAGCCATCTGCAGGACCGGAGGAAGCCGTGCATGCCGACGGTGAATTCTCGGTGCGCCGGCTGCGCCTTTCGGATGCCGAAGCGGTCTACGAGGCATTTTCCTCGAACCCCGACATGTTGCGCCAAGGCGACGCCGATTCCCCGCAAAAGGCTGAGTCGTATGTGCGCGCACTGCTGGAGGCCGGGGAACGCCAGCAGGCGTTGGCCGTCGCATATCGGGATCGGCTGGTGGGACTGGTGTGCGGTACGGTAGACCCGGCCAATCGGAACGCGTGGATTTGGTATTGGATGAACCAGAATTACCGGGGCCGGTCGCTGGCCACCCGCGCCGTGGCAACCTTAGTGGATTACCTGTTCGACGAGCTGGGACTGTACCGCTTGGAGCTGGGCTTGCGGGCAAATAATCCCGGGTCGAAGCATGTGGCAGAAAGCAACGCCTTCCTGCACGAAGGTGTCGAACGGGGCAAATTCCTGGTTGCCGGAGAACGCATCGATGTGCACACCTACGCACGGTTGCGTACCGATGGCGGCTCTGCGGTCATGCCCTTGCCGTGGGGCACGCAGCAGTAGCTTGGCGGGCATCAAAAAAGTCGCGGAATCCGGTCTTGGATTCCGCGACTTCTTATCTGTCCCTCAGGTTTTGTGATGCGTGGTTAGATGCCTGGGTTCGATGCCGGTGGCGTCGAGTCCGGGCCATTGGTGGCCTGTTGGGCCTCCATCTTTTTCAGCGTGCGGGCCGCAGCATCACGACCGCCGAGGCCAAAGGCCAGAGCCGCTGCCAATGCTGCGCCAATGACGATTGCGCCGAAGGCCATGTTGATGATCGAATCGGCGATACCCATGTACTTCAGGCCCATCGCCACGAACAGCGCAATTGCCGTGTAGCGGATGATCTTCGAAGCAGTAGTGTCACCCAAGAAGCGGCCAATCACATTGGCGATGACGAAACCTGCGGCGATAATTGCTGCGCCGAAGAGGATCTTGCCGCCCAAGGCCAGGATCTCATTGAGGATATTGGTGATCGCTGGGAAGTTCAGCATCTGGGCCGCCATCACACCGAAGAACAGCACGATAGCAATCTTGACGATGCCAGCGATGATTCCCGAAGCGCTCTTGCCCTCGGGAACTACGCCCCACTGGGCAACAACAGTGTCGGTACCCACGCCGTGGAGGGAGGATTCAAGTAGCTGCCCGACGAACTTGGCAATCAGGATACCCACGGCCAAGAGCACCAAGGCCATGATGACCTGCGGGATTGCGGTGAAGACCAGCTGCAGCATCTGCTGAGCAGGTACCGAAATTGCCGCGATGCCCAGAACCTGCAGGGCTGATATTGCGACGACTAGCAGGATCAAGGCGAAGACGATGTTGGCAATGATGTCAACGATCTTCGCTTGGGATTCGCGAGACTGAACTTCATCTACTGGTTCGTTGCCTGGGGTGACCTTGCGGACCAGTCCGCTAAAATCGACAGTTCCCAAACCGGTCCTCAGCAGCTGGCGAACAATATTCGCGATGACGTAGCCAATGAAGAAGATGAAGCCCGCACCGATGAGGTTGGGGATGAAGGCCATGACGCCGCCGAGCATGCCCTGCACCGGCGATAGCACTTCGGATAGAGCGAAGACTTGCAGGATTGCCACGAGGCCGAAGAGCCAGACAATCAACCCCGCGACCTTGCCCAGGGATTGGCCTATTTGTTCTCCGTCATTGCCCTGCCTTTGCAGGAACTTCACCCTGTTCACCAGTTTGGCGGCAGCCCAACGAACTATGCGTGCAACTAGCCACGTAATGATGAGGATGATTAGCGCGATGCCAACCTTTTGTAGCATCGACGCCCAGTCGATATTGCCTAAAACGTTCTCAGACTGCATTGCTGCTCCTTCAACGTAGGGACAATCCGACCCTACGATGAAGGTTCTCCGCTGACTAGGGCAAAGACCCATGCTCCCAGCTTGAATCATTGGACTTTCACAGCTCGAATTGCGAAAAGCTGACTATATCCCGATGGATTCAACGAATTCCGAACAATAAGGCCCTACCGACAACCGATCCACGCAATATTAGAAAGTTCGCGGCTGCGTCCAAACCCGTGAATTGCCATGGAAGCTATTGCGGATTCAGCCATTGATCTTTATCAATCCGGCAATTACCGGAAGTCCCGCTACCTAGTTGATGACTTCGCTCCGCACGGAAGCACCCAGTTCAACGGTGCGGGAGACGGTGCAGTATTTGTCATGCGAAAGCTTGACGATGCGCTCCACCATGCTGGCTGCCTTGCGGCCTTCCTCGGTGTCGGGGAACTTCAAATCGAAACCAAGATGAATGTCCTCCATCCGGCTCGCCGAGTTCTCAGAGACCTTGTAGCCGCCCGCTTTGACTTCGAATTTCTCAGGCTCGCTTCTCCTGGTGGTCGCCACATCAACATCAATTGCGGAACACCCTGCGATGGCAGCAAGCAGCAACTCCACCGGGGTTAGCAACCCTTCGCCCTGGCCGAATTCTAGGCTGGCTCCCGATTCGAGGCTGGTGGCCTTGTACTTGCGTGCCTCGACGCGTTCGATGCTGACTTCACGGATCTCACGGCTATTTTCACTCATGAAACTATCGTGCCACGATCCAGGCTGAAGACTACACGTGGCGCAATACGACTCGTTGCGGCGACGATGCAGTTTCCCCGGGCACAGGCACGAATCCGCAGTCGCCAAAGAACGCAATGGCAGGCTGGCGCTGGCAATCGAGATGAACGCTGATCCCGGGAATGCTGGCGATGATTTCATCCAGCAGTATGCGGCCCACACCCTTCTGGCGATCAGTGTGCCTCACCCAGAGCAGTTCGATGCGTGTACTGCTCCATGCCGCAAAGCCAACAATGCGTCGACCATGCTGGGCAATCCTGACTGAGACCGATTGGCTATAGACAGCTTCCAGGGCGACGGCCACCGCATCAATATCAGCAGCCGAGAGGAAGTCTCCCCGGCGTTCCACCGAACTGCGCCAAATGTCGAGCAGGTCAGGCACTTCATCTACGCTCGACAGCTCGCGCAGCAGGAGAGTCTCTTCCATGCCATATTCCTTCATGCTCAAGCGAATCCGTACTTGCTGATTCGAAATGTAGCCGGGTGCCAGCGATTCCTCAAGTTTTCATGGATCGTTGCGGCACACCAGCATGCGGTTTTTCCCCGGCTTAGCCGGCTCGTTCATGCGGCCCGTGCGGTGGGCCCAGTCCCGCAATTCGGCCGCGGCCTGCTCGGGCTGCTCAAGGTGCACGTTATGCCCTGCAGAATCAAGCACGCGGATCCTCATCGAGGGGTACCGGCGCGATAGCTGCTCGGGATCCCGGTATCCGGTGATGTGGTCTTGTTTCCCGCACAGGATGGTTACCGGAATATCCAGCTGGCGTTTACGCTCCACGGGCAGAGGATCCAGGAAGTAGCGCTTGGATAGCTTGGCCATAGAGCGCAAGTTCGCGCAGTCCAGCCCGGGCAGCACCCACTGCGCGAAGCTCTGCCACGCCTGCTGCGATTGCACCACGGCAATATCGGAGAATTGCTGTGCTTGGCGGGGATCTATCCGGGCCAACAGCCCGGGATCCTCTACGACTACCTGCGCTTCGGGCACAGTGCGCCGCGAGGCATCGGGAAAGACCACTGGGGCCAGGAGGAATAGTCCTTGGGTCTGGCCGGGAAACCTGTCGGCCATCTCCTGGCAGAGCAAGGCGCCAAGAGAGTTGCCCAGCAGTGCGAACGGCCCCTCTCCCGCGGTTTGCCTGATCAGTTCCTCCAACCAGTTTGCAAGTTCTGGCAGTCCCCCGGGATTCCCTAGCGGTGGACAGGTTCCGAAGCCGGGCAAGTCGACGTAGTGCAAGTCGAAGATCTGCGCGTTGGCCAGCTCTGCTTCCAGCGGCTTGAGGATACGGTGGTCTACCCCGTTGCCATGCACCATGAACAACGGGATCCTGCTCTTTGGCGCTACTCGCATTTCACCGTGCTCTTCTCCTGTGCCTCGCGCTGGCTCGCAGCGTAGCTGATCATCCATTGGCCAGCTACGTAGGTGAGCATAATCCAGAATCCCATTCCGGGGACATCGATATCCGCAAATGAGCGCAGTGCGATCAAGGAATCGGAGAGGAAGAATATTGCGCCGCCGAAGCCTGCGATCGGACCCAGCCCGGTACTGAGGATGGACATCATCATCAATGCCAAGCCATAGATGATCACCGGGGCGAGCAGCACTCCCGCACCGGGTGAGCAGAGGACCAGCAGCAGGGCAAATGCGGCAAGATAAGGAAGCGGCATCCACCAATGGCGCAGTATCGAAGATTTCCAGTATCTTGCCAGAGCGGCGATGTAGAAGAACTGCGCAACCAGGAATGCGCTAACCATGGCCAGGAATGCAGAATCGCCGTCCATGAACCGGGGCAAGGTGTCACCGACCCAGGAGAAGAAAAGGGCTATGAGCACCAGCCGGATCAGTGTGCCACGCGGCGAGGTGGTGAGGGCGAGAACCGTTCCTGCCAACAGCGGCATCAGCAGGATCTGCGTGGCGTCCGCCAGCAGCCCCGAAGGCCAGAACAGTTGTGCCAGCAAATGGGTGGCAGTTGCGAGCAGGAGCGCCAGAGCCGCGATCCCGCGGCGTGACTGCCCCGGGATCACCGCAACGGTGTGCTCATTGCCTAGGTGTGGTTGCACTTTCTTCCTTGGGTAGTGCCGATAATTGCGTTTAGCGGCCTCGGGGCGTTGCCGGATCCGTCACCGGTTGGAAGCCGACGGGGCCAGGACGCAAAATTCATTGCCCGAGCGGTCCTGGAATACCCGCCATGGCAGCGTACCCCACGGACGGTCCAGTTCCTTGCCGCCCAATGCGCAGATGATTCCCAACGCGTCCTCCATGCTCTCGGCCTGTTCGAGACGCAGGTCCAGATGGATCGCATTCTTCCCCGCAGTCTTGGGTGAAGCTTCCCGGACAAGGACCAGCCGCGGGCCCGCGCCTGATGGATGAGCCAGAACCACTGGAGACCGCGCAACGATGTCCCATCCCAGCAGCTGCTTCCAGAATTCTGCATCTCCGGCCGGGTCAACGCAGGCCAGTTGCAGGGCTTCAAGCACCAAGCCGCTTGCGTCCTGATCGTGGGCACGGAGCAGAAATTCGTTGCCTGCGGCATCGAGCCTGGACTCCATGGCATCCCGGTGCCGATCGCCAAGGCGTTCGCTGAAATGGGTGCCGGATCCGAGGATCAGGTGCACGCGCTGTTGAGCACGGTCCGGGTTCCGGACAGCGGGGAAGCACAAATCCAGGTATCGCGGTCCGGCCAGCTGCAGTCGGGTTTCATAGCCGTCGGCGTTATCGGTCAGCATCTGGCACTTGAGCAGGACCTCCCAGAATTCCCCTTGCTGTTTCGGGCTTTCGGCATCGAAGACGATATTTTCCCAGTACATGCTTCCAGCTTACCGCTGGGGTGATTCCGGTCACTTCGCGCATTCGTTGAACCGGCCAATAATATCCACATATGGAAATTGATTATCGTTGACTTAGGCAATGGAAACAAGAATTCTTTTCGCAGGATTTCCATAAGAATTAGTTGCAATGCTAATTTCTAACACCATGATGACATGCTTGAATTTGAGCAAGTTGTTTATCTTAGTGCCATTAATTCCAATTCCAAGATTCTCCTGGCGGAAATTGGAGCATTTTCCGCCGGTATTATGTTGCCATGAGCAACACGGATTTTCCCCACCTGATGTCAGAAGGCCGGATCGGGCCTATGAGCACCGCCAACCGCATTGTCCTTCCCGCTATGGACATGAACGTTTCCGAAGGCGGTGAAATCGAGCAGTCGGAAATCGACCACTATGTCGCGCGTGCCGCCGGCGGAGCCGGACTTGTCATCACCGGCGCATGCGCTATCGCCTTCCCTTACGGAGCGGCCTCGATGAAAGAACCGGGACTGTCAGAGGACAAATACATCCCGGGCATCAAGGCACTGGCCGACGCCATCCACGCTGCAGGCTCCAAGCTGTGCATCCAGTCCACCCACCATGGCAAGGTAGCGCGCGTAGACACCGCCAACGGACGTCCAGTCATGGCGCCGAACAAGCCGGACTACAGCTACTCCATGAGCGCGCTGGCCGACTGCACCCCCGAGGAACTCGCGAAGATGGGTGCTGCCACCAAGGGCAAGCAAGCCAGCTACCACGAGATGGCCCAAGAGGACATCGACTGGCTGATCGCCGCATGGGCCGACGCGGCAGAACGCGTAGCCAAGGGCGGAGCAGACGCCATCGAGATCCACGCGGCGCACGGATACATCCTTGGCGTCTTCTTGAACCAGCGCGATAATCTGCGCACCGACCAGTACGGCGGCTCGCTGGAGAACCGTGCCCGCCTGGCCTGCCAGGTCATCGCCGCCGTCAAGGAACGTGTGGGAGATTCCTTGGCGATCCTGGTGCGCGTAGCCGGAGAGGAATACGGCCAGGAAGGCGCGTTGAACCTTGCCGAATCCATCGAGGCGTCCAAGATGTTCGAAGCCGCAGGCGCTGACGGCATCCACGTGACCGGTTGGGGACGCAACCCCTTCGACAACTTCACCGACGGGCCGCTGCCGAACAAGGTCGGGGCCTACCTGGAGAATGCCGCAGAGATCAAGAAGCATGTTTCCATTCCGGTGATCGCCGTGGGCCGCATGCTCCCGGACATTTCCGAGAAGGCGATCGCCCAGAACAAGGTGGACTTCGCCGCCATGGGACGCCAGCTGCTGGCCGACCCGGAGCTTCCCAACAAGCTGCGCGACGGAAAGCTTGACCAGGTGCGCCCATGCATCAATTGCTACCTGTGCGTGGCGGAGAACTTCTTCGATGACACCCCGTTCTGCGCAGTGAACCCGGCCCTGGGTAACGAGAAGCTGCTGCCGTTGAAGCCGGCAAGCGCCTCGAAGCATGTGGTTGTCGTTGGCGCGGGCCCTGCGGGCATGGAGAGCGCACGCGTGCTCACCGAGCGCGGGCACCGGGTGACCATCGTCGACAAGGCCGACCGCTTGGGCGGAACCATGTGGTTCTCCACCATGACCACCCCGGATAACGAGCGTCTGCTGCGCTGGTTGAAATCCGAGCTCAAGCGCCTGCGGGTTGCGGTGAAGCTCAATACCCCAGCCACCGCGGAAACCATCCGCGGGCTGAACCCCGACCACGTCATTGTAGCTACCGGCGCCGTGCGCCCGAAGCCGGACATGCCAGGTGGCGACCTGCCCAACGTGCAGACCGGCGACACCCTGCGCGCCATGATGCTGGGTACCGCTACAGCCGAGGAAGCCGGACTGGTGCTGAGCACCATGGGCAAGCTCGGACGGCTCTCGGGCTTGACCAAGTCCCCGGAATTCGTCCGCCAGTTCACCAAGTTCTGGCTGCCGATGGGCAAGGACGTTGTAGTCATCGGCGGCTCGCTGGTGGGACTGGAACTGGCCGAGTTCCTGGCCGAGCGCGGCCGCAACGTCACTCTGGTCCATGAGAGCCAGCAGCTGGGCTTGCCGCTGGCCATGCCGCGCCGCTGGACCGCCGTCAAGGAGAATCTCGCGCATGGCGTCAAGATCCACCGCAATGTCTCGGTCACCCGCATCACCGAGAAGACCGTGGAATGGACCGAAGGCGAAGAGCAGTTCAGCGCCCCGGCCGACATGGTCATCTACGCCGATGGCACCACGAGTGCCGCGCCGGTAGCCGATCAGCTGCGCGGTGCCGGATTCAGCGTCGATGTCATCGGCGATGCCAGTGCGGTCAACTACATCCACGGTGCCGTGCATTCTGCGTGGAAGGCCACCGCCGACCTGTAGTCCGATGCAACTTGCACGCCCATAGGCAGCGGGCCAGCAGCATCCGGCGGATGCTGCTGGCCCGCTGCCTGTCGCGAACCCTTGTCCCATGGCAGGCCCAGTGCTTGAATGGGGCAATGGGCCTTAGAATGCTTACCCCCGCCGCGGCGCAGGTTGCCGACCTCGTCGATGAGCTCGCCAGCTGGCAACGCGATGGCCTGCCCCTGCAGCTGCATCCCGGGGATGTGGGCTGGTACGCAATGCGGGGTCTGGAAATCACTGCGCAAAGCCTGCGGGTCTGGGCGGATCGCGAATCGATTTATGCCATTGGCCTGCTCGATGGCCCGGATCTCATGCGAATGGCCCTGCATCCGGACTACGTCGGCATCCAGCCGCTGGCCGAGCAGATCCACACCGACCTCCTCTCGCCGCAACAGCGGATCTTCCCTTCCTCATCCGCCAGCATCGAAGCCCGCGGCGCGACGGCCTTGGGCCAGGTCCTGCAGGCCAACGGGTGGGTTCCGGGCGAAGCATGGACTCCCTTGCGCCGTTCGCTGGACACTCCGGTGCATCTGCCGGAGCTTACCTTTCGGCGGGTCGATTCCGCCCAAGCCAGCCAATGGATGGAAGTCCACCTCAATGCCTTTCGCGGCGCCGATTTCTCAGCAGAAGACTTGGCGCGTGCGGTGCAGCGCTGGCATACCATGGCCAGTACTCCCATCTATGCCCAGGGGCAATGCCTGACCGCCTATGACAGCGACATGAACCCGCTGGCTGTCGCAGCGGTCTGGTCTGCTGGTCCCGGACGGCCAGGGCTGCTGGAGCCCATCGCGGTGCATCCGGCATCCCGCGGCCAGGGGTACGGCACGGCGATCAGCCTGGCGGCCGCTGCAGAACTGCGATCCATGGGAGCATCCAGCGCCTTGGTATGCACTGCCAGCGACAACACTGCCGCCGTTGCCACCTATCTCGCCGCCGAATTCATTGCCGATAACGAATCCTGCGACTGGCATCGCGGGAAGAACGAGGAATCATGAAAGTCTCCGAGCTCCTGTCAGACTTGGCCCAGCGGACAATTGACGCGGCACGCGCGCTTCCGCAGCTGGGCAATGAACAGCTCAACGCGCACCCGGGCAACCACCCCAACTCCATTGCATGGCTTCTCTGGCATTCAGGGCGCGAAGCAGATATCCAGCTCTCGGCGCTGAGCGGTCAGCCTGAACTCTGGGAGCAGTTCCGGGACCGCTTCAATTTGGGCGAGCTCGGCGATTCGATGGGCTTCGGGCACAGCGCCGAGCAGGCTCGCTCGATCATCGTCAACGACCAGCAGCTGCTCCTGGACTATTTGGAGGCGTGCTTTTCCGCGCTCGGCGGCTACGCCTCAAGACTGCGCGAGGACGAACTCGACGAAATCATTGATCGAAGCTGGGACCCGGCGGTTACCCGTGGGGTGCGCTTGGTATCGATCATTGACGACGCCTCGGTCCATGTCGGGCAGGCTGCCTATGCCGCTGGCGCCTTGGGCTAGGCTGCAGGCAGGCTTTTGGCCCTCTTGGCGATCCACCAGAAGATCACCAGCTGGAGCACCAGTACGATAGCCGAGATGCCGGCATCGCCCCATCCCATCGAATACCCAGCCTGCAAGGTCCCGATTCCACTGGCTACTGGGTAGAACAGCGGCCACAACACCGCGAGGTTGCGCATCATGGCAAAGGCAATCGCGAACAAGATCGCGAAAACACCGAATCCTGCTGCAGCTGCCACCGGAACCGAACCGAGGTGCTGAACCATGAAGCCGAGGCCAGTCAGCGCAATAGCTGGCAACCATCCGAAAGCGCGTTCCCACCGCAGATACAACCATCCAAAGACAAAGAACGGTTCCCACAAGACCAAGAAGTTCGCCGCCAGATGGCTTGCGATATCGGCGCCACTGGCGTTGGCCAAGGTGACCAGCTGGTAGGCGGACCCGGCACCCAGCACCAGGGAAATAGCGAGGGATGCCAGCAGGAGTTTTCTCGTGATCCCCACCCCTGCAAGAGTCTCTCGGCGCCGGTGCAGCACCGTCCAGAGAGGGACAAAGGTTCCGAAGACCAAAATGCCGAGCCAGAGAAAAAGGCTATCAATCGCGGTCCCCGCGTAGTAGCACAGGGAAAACGCCAGCAACGTGGCCAAGGCAATGAGCGTATCGGCTTCAGGTCGCCACGCGAATGCACTCCGACGGTGATCCATGGCTGTTTCAGATCGAGCAGAAAAAGCATTCATGTTGACGTGCCTCGGTGCCGTGGGTGGTTTAGCTGGCTCCGTCCGAGAATAGCAGTTCCTCAACCGTCCGATCATAAAAAGCATGAACAGATACGGAATTGAAACAAAATACTACTTGCAAATATTGCAACTAGTTGCAAAGATTGAGGCATGAGCCAAGATTCCAGTTCATCCACCCCGCTATCGCCCGGCAAGGCGCAGCAACTGCTGGGCTCGGTCCCCCACCGCCCCCGCCGCGAACTCAAGGCCGTCGATCACGCGATAGCGATCTTGGTTGTTGCCGCATCATTGGCGGCAGGACTACTGGCACTGTCCGGATACGGTTGGATCTCCATAGCGCCAGCAATTATTGCCTTTTTGTCAGCGAATCACTGGTTCGCTGCGCGGCAGCGCCGCATCAATGAACCGCGTTATCCCGGTGCCCGCACGATCCTGGCCATTTTTGCCACCTGGTTGCTCCTGCCTATTTGGCGAAGCATCGTCCATCATGAAACCGCACCTTGGCCTGAAGCGCTGCTGCTGGGAGGCTTCGCACCGATGCTGTGGCTTGGCTACTATCTCTTCCTGTTAATTCGGCGCTGAGCTCCATGAATTACCAAGAACTTGATCCCTTGCTTCTGGCGCCCAAAAGATTCGTTACGCTGGCGCATCTGAGCCAAGTAGAACAGGCGGATTTCGCTGGACTCCAAGCAGCCACGGGGCTGTCCACCGCCGACCTTTCAAAGATCCTCAAGGATCTGGAAAATCGTGAACTAATCCACCTGTCAAAGGAACGCAAAGACCGCTACGGCATCACCCTCGTGTGCCTGTCGGAGAGTGGCCAGCGCACCTTCAAGAAACTGATGAAAACTCTCAACCGTATTGCGGGAGAATAGTGCGGGGCACCTGATGCCTTCACGCTTCAAGGAAAGAACTCATGAAACTCGTTATTATCGGTGGCAACAGCGGAACCGGCGCTGCGCTGGCTAAACTTGCTCGCCAGGCATCCCATGAAGTTACCGTCGTCTCGCGAAGCGGTTCCCGCACCGCGCATGGGCAAATAAATCAGCTCAACGGCGATGCCTCTGATCCTGAATTCGCGGTGCAGGCGATTGCCGGCGCCGACGCCGTAGCTATCACCGTGGGTGGCAGCAAGGGAAAGAAAAATGCCCGCACCAGCGTGACACGCAGTGTTATCCACGCGATGCAGGCGAACGGTCCCCAGCGCCTGCTGATCCAGTCTTCCCTGGGCGCCGGAAACTCCGGTTCGCAACTTCCCGGCGTCATCGGTCTCATCTCCAAAATGCTATTGGCCAAGCCTTTGGCCGACCACACCGAGCAGGAAAAGCTAGTGGAAGATTCTGGCTTGGATTGGAGCATTGTGCGCCCCACCGGATTGGGCAGCAAGCCTGCCCTCGGCAAGTGGACCGCACTGCAAGTTGGTGAACCAGGCCGGCTGGGTGGAAGCATCACGCGTGATGATCTTGCCGCGTTCATGCTCGAAACACTTCAAAGCAACCAGAGCATCAGCAAGGCCTACGGCATCAGCAACTAATTCGGCTGCGGAAAGCCAGGGGCCCCTGACGCCCGTTTGGTGCGGGCCAGTCCCGGCAATGCCGGAGCCTGCCGCCAAGGCGAAATACCCTGACGGCAGATTTTCCAAGTATTCACAGAACTGAAATGTCCTGGGAGGTGCCGGACTGTGCCCGGGTTGCCGTTCCTCGTTGCAACCAGCGTGCGGCCGTCGCCCGCCTGGCGCGCACTGCCTGATCCGGGGAAGGCCTAGAGCCAAGCTCCGAGCTGCTTGCCGGACATCTCCGCCAACCACATTTGCCACAGCGGTCCGAAGCTCACGCGACGAACCCCTAGCTCACGCAAGGCTGCGAGGTCACCGGCCGGGTGCGCGTTGACTGGGTGGGCCGTCACGTTCACCGGAATGCTGACTGCTTGCACGACCTGAGCAACCTGATCGTCATTGGCCAGGGCCACCGGATACACGCTACGCGCACCAGCCTGCTCCATCAGCTTGATGCGCTCGATTGCCTCGCCCAGCGGGTCTGCGAACTTATCGGCCAGCTTCACTGCATCGGTGCGTCCGTTGATCACGAATTCGATGCCTGCTGCATCTGCTGCTTGGCGGACGCCGTTAATGTAGTCCGCATGCTCATGGCGTTCACGGACACGGCCGCCTTCACTGTGGAGAACATCTTCGATATTCACGCCGACAGCGCCCGCTGCCGCAACGCGTTCGAAGAGTTCCTTCGGATCCAGGCCGTAGCCGGATTCAACGTCAGCGCTGACCGGCACATCGACACTGCTGGTGATTCGCTGAACCGCGGCCAGATAGTCTGCGAAGTCCATCTTCTCGCCATCTTCACTGCCCAAGGCATCGGCGACGGGGTGGCTTCCGACAGTCAGCGAGGCGAAGCCAGCGGATGCCGCGATGTTGGCGCTGAAGGCATCCCACACGGTTGGCATGACCAGCAGTTCACCTGAGGCGTGCTGCTTGGCGAGGTTCTGGGCGAGAGCTGAAATTTCAGTCAAGGATATCTCCTAGAGTCGTGACGGAATCCACCCAGTCTACGGCTCGGAGTCCACGATGGAAACAACTGGAAGATGAACTCCCAGGATTCGGCATGAGCGCTGGAACCAGGCATCATTTCAATCCTATTGCTACTTGCCAGGTAGCGGTTTAACCATGGTCAAGCAGGGCGTCCCAGCTCCCCAGAGGCTAGTTTCCTCCAGGGGAAGGAAGCCCTGCTTTTCATAGAATCGCCGAGTTTTCGCGTAGCCGGCATCCGGGTGCGAAGGACCCAGGGTCTTGACCTGCAAGAGCTGCACTCCGCCGGCGAGCGCCTCGGCTTCAATGGCTGCGCACAAAGCCGAACCGATTCCACCGCCGTGGTATCCACGGTCGACCACCATCAGATGGATCTCAACGGAGTGGTGGTAGTGCCGTTCTGCCAAGAGCACACCGAGCACTGCGCCTTGGGCATTGCGAACGGTCCAGGTTTCCTTGGTCCGCGCGGACTGGATGTACTCTGCGTTTGATTCAGGTTGGCCAAACCATTCAGGAACGGTGGCAAGCAACCGCGCAACGTCGTCTGGCACGGGATGGTCCCTGGTTGCTGCAAAGCTGGATTGTTCCACGATGGCTCCTGACCGGATAGTACTTGCGCTAGCTAGATGGGGTCATGATTTCCAGACGATTCCCGAACCCGTCGCGGGCATGGAACCGCAGATATCCTTCAAAGGTTTCGCGCTCTGCCCAAGACAGTTCATAGCCCATGGAATCGATACGGCCAGCGAGGGTTTCCCACTCCTCTACCGAGTCGCAGACCATTCCAGGATGCGCTTTCTTGGCTGGAATGAATGGATCGTCTATGCCCAGATGGATTTCCACCACAACGGCATCTGCTTTGAAAGCGCGGAACCAGCAACCTCCCCTGCCGGCAAGGGAAGGCGGCTTGGGGACTTCGATTAGCCCCAGGGCTTCACCGTAGAACCGGCGGGCTTCAGCTTCCTGGCCGCGTGGCATCGGCAACTGAACGTGATGGAGTCTCATCTGGTCCCTCCTCGTCGCTGTTGCTGCCAATATACCTGCAAGGAGACTGCCCAGGGCTAGGTTCGGCCAATATTGAAGATCAGGGTTTCAGCCCGTGCGGCGTCGCTGTCTGGATCTTCAACCCGGCGTCCTTCCGGCTTGAATCCGGTCTTTTCAAGGACTCGGATGGAAGCTGCGTTTCTCGCATCGCAGGTTGCACTGATCCGTTCCAAACCAAGATCCTCGAATCCCCGACGGAGCAGGAGTCCAGCAGTTTCGGTGGCGTATCCGTTTCCCCAGTATTCTCGATTCAGGGTGTAGCCGATCTCCCCTGCCTTGGCTTTCCGGTCGGTGACCCACACCGAAGCCGAACCGATGAGAACATCACCGAGCATGACCGCCTGCAGGACCCTATGCGGTTGCTCGAGCAGTGCATCGGCGAGAAATTCCCGGGTGTCGGCCAGTTGGTTGGGTCCCCATGTCGAGTACTGGCACACCACTGGGTCAGCGGCAAAGGCATGGATTGCAGGCAAGTCCTGCGGTTGAAAATCAGCCAAGCGTATTCCGTGCCCAGCGGTACTCCTGCCGCTGGCTGCCTGAGCATCGCGCATTATTTCTCCTTTGCAGGGCAACGCCAGTCTATGTGTTGGGGCGGACCCTATCGGGCTGGCGGGGTTCAAGTCCAAGCATGTTGCGCAGCTGTTAAGCGGTGTTGAGATTCGTTGCGTTTTTTGGAATCGTGGCACCCACATGCCCTGAACTTGGTATGTCCTCAACCGGAAGGAGAGCCTCGTGCTCGCACTGACCGACCAAGCAGCATCGATCGTGACCGCGATCGTCACCAACCAGGCCGAGGAAGAAACCGCTGGTCTGCGCATCATGCAGGCAGACAGCACCCACCCGGAAGATGCCGCTTTCGGCCTGCAGATTGTCCCCGCTCCCGAAAGCACCGACGGCGTCGTGGCTTCCGAAGGCAGCCCAGTCTACGTGGATGAAGCGATTGCCGACGCTTTGGAGGGCAAAGTACTCGACGCGGCGGTGGATGAGCAGGGTGGCGTAAGCTTCCAGCTCCTTGAGCAGGGCTAATTCTGCACCCTGCCCTTTAGCTTTGGCTGCGGGGGTCGTCCTTCGGGACGGCCCCGCAGTTCGTTAACAATCTCCCTGCACCGGTACGCTGGACGGATCATATTTGCAGGCCAGATGCCCCGCACCCTTGTATATTGCGACGCAGTGCGTCATCGTTCAACTAAGGGAAAGGGGAAAGCAGTGGAAACGCGCGCGGTACGCAAGCATGAGTGGGCGACGATTCCGAACGCCATCACGATTATTCGCTTTCTCCTGGTGGTTCCCATCGTCGGCTATTTGCTGGCCGATACCGAACCGGCACTGACAGCGGTTCTGCTTCTCGCCTTCGGCCTGAGCGACTGGGTTGACGGGTTTATTGCCCGCAAGTTCAATCAGGTTTCGCATCTGGGCGTCCTGCTGGATCCCATAGCTGATCGTTTGGGCATCGTGGCTATCGCGATCGCCCTGGTGGCCAATGGGGCGATCCCCTTATGGGTTGGCCTGGCCATTTTCATCACCGACCTGATCCTGCTGTGCACCTATTTCTTCTTGCGCCTGGGCTCCCCGCCAGCTTCCACGTGGCTGGGAAAGATCCGCACCGCCATCATGATGCTGGGGCTGGCCTGCGTGGCGTGTGGCAGGATCCCCGATTTTTCGGTGCTGGCAACCCCGGGCGTAGCCATTTTGACTGCCGGTACGGTGCTGCATTTATTTGTCGGGTTCGGCTATCTGCGCATCATGCGTGCTTCTGCCAAAGAGCAAGCTGCATCGGCCAGCTAGTCGCGGTTTTCCTGCTGCATTGCTCCGGCCAGGAGCGTCAGTTCGGGTATTCGCGGCTTCCACAAGGCTGCCCGGCAGGCAGTCAGTTCCCTGAGCTGCGTTGAGGCCAGCTCTTCAAGTGCCCGGATATAGTCGGGAACAATTTCGCGTGGCAGCCGCAACCCCATGGTCAGGTGCGGGGTCCACCGCGGTCCCCGCCCATCGGGATTCAGCGCGCTGATTTCCCGGGCTGCCATTTCCAAGGCATCCGTGGTTTCCAGCAGCCACGCAACCGTCTGCTTGCGCTTTGTGCCAAAGACAATAGTGCCCACCCGTTGGAAGCTCGCGGGGATGAGCGCAGGCAGTAATTCTGCCGCCCGCTGCGTCACGACCTCGCTCATGCTGGGCGAAAAGGTAATGGTGATATGCGGAGTCTGGTGTTGGGTGGGGAAGCCGCGCATCTCCAACTGGGCAAAGACCTCCTGCACTTGCTGCTCCTGCCCTGCTGGAAGGTGCAGCAAAATGTTGTCCGGGGACCTACTCATCAAGGTTCTCCTTCCTCATGCTGGTGATCTGGCGCGACCACGTGCGCGCCCATGACTGCTTGTCCCCCACCGCGTAGGTGCTGATTTCTCCGGTCGGCGCATAACCAAGGCTCTTCCAGAACGGTTCAACTTCAGCAGCATTTGCATCGACTATCGAAATCCGGCAGGCGGTGATCAACGGATGATCCTGGATCACATCGAGCACCGCTTCATGGATCTGCTTCCCCAGGCCCCGTCCGTGCCTGGCACCATCGACCATGAGCAATCCGATGTGGACCGTATCTGGTCTGGGCCAGCCGACGATCAGATCCGCGAATCCGGCCAGTTCTTCGCCTTCCCATAGGCCAAGATCAATTTTCTGCTCGGATTGCGCCTTCGGTGGCAGGGCGCTCAATGCCTGAACTGCGGCGTCGGATGCGGGGCCGGCGCCGGTGACACGTTGGGAATATCCCGGGTTGCTTTCCATCAGCCGTTGCAGGCACGCTGAATGCTTGATGGAAAGCAGGGTAACCGGCAACTTGGAAGGTTGCCTATCCATGAGCAGTTTCCCCGTCCACTCCCCTGATCGCTTCAGCTTCGAAGATCATCAGTGGTTGCTCTCCGTTGAAGCGGTTCTTCTGCCAGTCACCCCAAATTGCGCGAATATTGAACCCTGCGGCAACTAGATCTGCACTGATCTGCTCGGCGCTGCGGAAAGCCAGGTCCAGCTTTTCGACCAGTACTTCCTGCGAGTGCTCAATCTTGACATAGGACGTCAAGCGCACGAGTCCCACGCTGGTTTCTTCCGCATCGCACCATTCGGTCAGCGGACCGAATTGCGTGTCCCGGGTTACTGCTTCTTCGTCATTCCATGTCTCCCAGGCGCGAGTCGATGGGTTCCTGCTTTCAAAGGCCAGCACGGCCCCGGTCGCCGCGGCAGCGCGGAGTTGTTTCAGGGTTTGCGCCCACTGCGGATCCGGGATGTGCTGGGCTACGTTGCCGGTCATCACCATCAGGTCAAAGGGCCCGCCGTCAATTGCCGAAGCGTCGCCGTCAATCCATGTGACTCGCTCAGCGTTGGGCCGTTGCCTGGCGTAGTCCATCATTACCGGTGAGCGGTCAACTCCAACGACAGTTCTTTGCGCAATGGCAAGCGTAACCGTCAAAAGGCCGGTGCCGCAGCCCAGATCCAGAATCCGGTGCGCTTTGGTTTCAGCCGCTAAGGCACGGTAATAGTCATGATCCGGTCCGTCGGGATTATCCGTATCGTAGAGCGCAATGATTCGTGGATCGTAGTCAGCGAAGCTCACTTGGGCCTATTCCGTTCTCAAAATTTCCGTCGAGGTGCAGTGTGCTCCATCAATTCTTGCATTGCCTAGATGCAGCCCGCCCATTGGCAAGTACTTCCATCAGGCGTGTTCAATTCGCCGGACACCACGCCGAGTACTCGCGCCAACACCGAGGGCACCGCGCTCCTGCTTTGACCTTCCAGGACTCCAGCCTTGGCAAAGCGCGGAACCGAATTGGCTGCCTTCCATGCCCTGTCTCCACCTGGCAGCACCCGGAATCACGCCACGAGTTGACCGCGGCCTTGGGCACCGCAGGTCCAGCGGAGGCCGGATGAGTCCCGGCAATGGTTGCAGGCTTCCCGAAGCAAAAACGATCAGACGGTCTTGTGCCCGTGACTCGGCGACGTTTAGCAGGTCCGGGTTGGGGTCGCTGAACCTGGACTGGGCGCTATTCCGGTCGCAGGCAATTTCCCGGCTCGCTTCGCCCGCGCATCCGTTTTCCGTTCTGGAGCATATTCCCCAGCCAAGCCGCGCCTATCGGTAGCGAATTTGGAGCTAGTGGCATTTTCCCAAGCCAAGCGTGGCAATTGTGACCTAGACAACCGTTGATGAATTGGGCATTGTTGGTTCAGCAGACGTTTCCTGTCAAAAACTTCCTGGAGGAGCCCATGCCCGAGGCCTACATCATCGATGCGCTGCGTACACCTGTCGGACGCCGGGGAAAGTCTCTGGCGCATATGCATCCGCTGGACCTCGCCGCCGCGCCGCTGGCCGAACTGGTGAACCGCAACAACATTGATTCCGAGCAATACGATGAGGTCATCCTCGGTTGCATCGACCAGCTGGGACCCCAGGCAATGGACATCGCCCGCAACGCATGGTTGGCCGCCGGCCTTTCCGAACATGTCCCCGGGACAACGGTAGAACGCCAGTGCGGCTCCGGGCAGCAGGCGATCTCCTACGCGGCCCAAGCGGTCATGAGCGGAAGCAGCGACCTCGTGGTTGCCGGTGGCGTCCAGTCCATGTCGAGCATTCCGCTGTCCTATTCCAACTCCGCCGCCAAGGACTTCGGCTTCCCCAATCCCTACACCGGCTCCACGCTGTGGGCGTCCCGCTACGGCAAGCAGGAAATCTCGCAGTTTCGCGGCGCAGAGATGATGGCAGAACGCTGGAGCCTCACCCGCACCCAGCTGGAGGATTTTGCTGTGGCCTCCCATCAGCGGGCATTGAACGCCCAGGCGCAAGGCTACTTCGACCGCGAGATCCTCGCTTTGGATTCCCTGGCTGCAGATGAGGGGCCACGCCCCGTGGACCGCGCCAAGATGCAGTCATTGGCACCGATTGCCGAAGGCGGTGCGCATACGGCAGCCACAGCATCGCAGATGTCTGACGGCGCCGCGATGCTGCTCATTGCTTCCGAGGCCGCGGTCAAACGCTATGGGCTGAAACCCCGCGCCCGCATCCACCACATCTCGGCCCGAGGCGATGACCCGGTCATGATGCTTTCGGCCCCGATCCGCGCCACCAAGCATGCCCTGGCACGCGCCGGGATGGGCATCGAAGACATGGACCGCATTGAAATCAATGAGGCCTTCGCCGCGGTAGTGCTTGCCTGGCAGCAGGAAACCGGCGCCGACATGTCCAAGGTCAACGTCAATGGCGGCGCCATCGCCCTGGGCCACCCCATCGGTGCCACCGGTGCACGGCTGATGACCTCCTTGCTCCATGAGCTGGAACGCAGCGATACCCGCTTCGGCCTGCAGACCATGTGCGAGGGCGGCGGCCAAGCCAACGTCACCATCATCGAACGCCTCTAGCTACCCGCACCCGCCGCAAAGGAAACTACCATGAGTGCATTGCGAGCCACCTCGGCGATGAATTCCGATGACCAGAACACCATTGGCGCGCTGCTGCGCCGCTCGGTGGCCCGCTGCCCCGCGGACAATGCTCTGGCCTTCGGGGAACGGAACTGGACCTACAGCCAGCTGGCCGACGGGGTGAATCGGGTGACTGCCCGGTTGCGGCAGGCAGGCCTGCCGGCCGGTTCGCGAGTTGCTGCCTATGCAGCGAACAGCGACGCCTATGCCATCTTGTTCCTCGCCTGCGCCAGTGCCGGGTTGGTCCACGTGCCGGTGAACTTCGCGCTCAGGGGCGACGAGTTGCGCTACCTGCTGCATGATTCCGGGGCCGCACTGGTCATCGCCGATGAGTCACGCCTCGAACTGGTCCAGGAACTGCGCGATGCCGGCGGCCTGCAGGCAGTCAAGGATGTTTGGCCGCTGCTGCCCGGAACCGGAAACAGCACCAGCGTGCTGGAAACGGCGATGGATGAAAGCGTGGAGGCCGCGCCGCCTGGAGCTGCGGTGGCCGGCACGGATCTGGCCCAGCTGCTCTATACCTCCGGAACCACCTCGGCACCCAAGGGCGCAATGATGACCCATTCGGCGCTGGTGGCCCAGTACGTCTCAGCCATTATCGCCCTGGATCTGGAGGGCACGGACCGGCCCCTGATCGCGATGCCGCTCTACCACTCGGCGGCCATGCACGTGTTCCTGCTTCCCTATCTGTCATTGGGTGCCAGCATCCGCTTGCTCGCCAAACCCGATATCGGCGAAATCCTGGAACGCGTCGAATCCGAACGCATCGGCTCGCTGTTCTTGGCCCCCACCGTCTGGGTGCCTCTGAGCAATCACCCGGATCTGGACACCCGCGACCTGGGCTCGCTGGCCAAGGCGCAGTACGGTGCCTCGATCATGCCGGTAACCGTGCTGGCCCGCTTGCGCGACCGCTATCCGCAGATCGGGTTCTACAACTGCTTTGGCCAGTCCGAGCTCGGCCCGTTGTGCACGGTGCTGCGCCCCGAGGAGCACGATGCACGCCCCGCGTCCTGCGGCCGCCCGGTGTTCTTCATCGAAGCGCGCGTGATGACCGCCGAGGGGAAGCTCGCCGATGCCGGTGAGCCCGGAGAGATCCAATACCGTTCTGCACAGGTCATGAGCGGCTACTGGAACAAGCCGGCGGAAACCGAGCAGGCATTTGCCGACGGCTGGTTCCGCTCCGGGGACCAAGTGGTCAAGGACCAGGGCGGCTACATCCAGGTGGTGGATCGCATCAAGGACGTCATCAATACCGGTGGGGTGCTGGTAGCCCCGCGCGAAGTGGAGGACTGCATCTACGAATTGCCCGAAATTGCGGAAGTCGCGGTGGTGGGCATCGATGATGAACGCTGGATCGAGGCGGTGACCGCGGTCATTGTGCTCAAGGCCGGCGCCACGCTCACCGCCGAAGAGGTGCGCGAGCACGTCAAGTCCAAGCTGGCGCACTACAAGGTTCCCAAGCGGGTGGACTTTGCCGCACAGCTGCCCCGCAACCAATCGGGCAAATTGCTCAAGCGCCAGCTGCGTGCCGAACGCAACAAGACTTCGGGCGGCACCCATTGACCCGGGACCCATGGGCACCCTACGACCTGGCCTCGGCTTTGGACATCGATTATCTATCCGCTTTCGATGCTGCCACCGACGAGGATCGCAAGCATTGGGCCCGCGCCCGGCACTACGGAGTAGAGATCCTGCCCAGCATCAACCAGCATTGGGAGAACGCGCATTATCCGCTGGATCTGGTTCGCCGCATGGGCGAACTCGATTTGTTCACCGACGGTCTTCGGATTCCAGGCCACGCCCACTTCTCCCCGCTGGCCGCGGGCCTAGTGGCCATGGAGCTTTCGCGCGCAGACGGTTCGATGGCCGCGGCCGCCGCGGTGCAGGGCGGCCTGGTGCTGCGCAGCCTGAAATTCTTCGGCAGCCCCGAACAGCAGGAGAAGTATCTGGAACCCGTGGCCTCCGGTGAGCTGCTCGGTGGTTTCGCCCTCAGCGAGCCGCATCATGGCTCGGACTCTGTTGGCCTGGATTCCAGTGCCCGGCGCGACGGGGATCACTGGATCATCAATGGCCATAAGAAATGGATCGGCAATGGAGCCGCCGGAGGCATCACCATTGTGTGGGCACGCGACGTCGCCGACTCCCGGGTCAAGGGGTTCATTCTCGACCAGCAGGCCCCTGGCTACGAGGCTTCCCCGGTGCGCGGCAAGGGCGTGCTTCGCGCGATCGAACAGGCAGAGATCCGGCTCACGGACGTTCGCGTTCCTGAATCCGCCAGGCTCACCGGGGCCGGCGCATTCAAGGATGTCTCGCGGGCACTGGTTGAAACCCGGGTGAATGTTGGTTGGTCGGCGCTAGGCCATGCCCAGTTCGTCTTCGAAGCGGCCCTGCAGTACGCCAAGCAGCGCACGCAGTTCGGCAAACCCCTGGGCGCGCACCAGATGGTGCAGGAACGGCTGGCGCAAATGCTCGCCGAAATCACCAATATGCAGTTGCAGTGCGTGGCCGTGGCCGGCGCCCAGGCTGCCGGCCGGTTGAAAGACACGCAAGCTTCGCTGCTGAAGTACCACAACACCCGGGCTGCCCGCCGGGTGGCAGCCACCGCCCGCGACCTGCTCGGCGGCAATGGAATCTTGCTGGAAAATCACGTGATTCGCCATTTCGGCGATATCGAAGCCTTGCATACCTATGAGGGAACCGAGTCTGTGCAGGCATTGATCCTCGGCAGGGACCTGACCGGATTCAGTGCCTTCGGCTAGTTTCGCGGAGTACGATAACAACGAATTACCGAATCCACGGGGCCAACGCCCGAAGGGATGCCCATGCCATACCTTGTTGATTTCAAAGACGTATCCACCCAGGGTCTTGAGACTTCGCCTGTTGCTGACGCGCTGGCAGGCTTGCGCGCCAACGAAGCGCGCTATCTGAAGAACAAGTTCAACCACGACTTTGCCGTGGAGCAAGCAGACGACGCAAGGGAAGCCATAGCTTGGGTGCACACGATTCTGGCGCAGGAACGCGACTTGCACATCGCATCGAAGCCATTGCAGGCAGCTGTGTTCGAGGCGGTTGGCGCCAAGCGCGCCTACGTCTTCTACGCGTCCGGCTTGTCCATCAATGTTCTCTACGGCCTGGATCCCGGCGAGAAGCGCGCCGTGGGCTTCAAGCTTTCCGATGGCATGGCTGTGCCCAGCGAGCTGGAAGGGAAGTTCAAGTTCGCTCGCCAGAAGTCCAAGCTTGCAGGGACCATCCGCGGCTCGTACTTCGTGATCAAGAACGAATACTGACATTTCGCCCATTCCGCCGCTGCCCTCAGTCGAGTGCCGGCCATGAGGTCATTTCGTGCTCTGGCTTCATGCGCCGCGCTTTCCTGGTTCCTTCGCGTTACCCGGCAGCTGCGCGTAGGCATCTTTGGCAGCTTCGAGAAGGAAATCGGCAGGCCACAGTTCTTGCAGCTCTGCAGGGAACGCAATGTCCTTGATTGCCGCACCCTTCTCATGAGCCGAACCCAGGGTCGTGGCGAGCAGCTCGAAGCAGTGCATTTGCCGAACGACGAATTCCCGGTCGACGGGCTCTCCATGGCCTGGAACAATCACGTCTCCCGGCTGGATGCGCGCTAGCAGGGATTGGAGCACCACAGGCCACTTCATCGGATAGGCGCCCGAGCCGAACATCGGTGGACCAGACTGCTCGATGACGTCGCCAAGGAACCACGCCTTGGCATCAGGAATATGGATCGCAAGGTCGGTGTCGGTATGCCCGGCACCCAGCGGGATCAGTTCAACTTCCCGTCCGCCTAGATTTGCCGTGCAGGGTTCGGCCAGCAAGTGGCTAGGCGGCGTCAGCGTTACACCGCTCCAATTCATTTCAGGTTCGAGTTCCGGCGAGCGCTGCACCATTTCAAGCCGGGGCTTCTCGAACTGCTCGAAGTGCGCGGGTATCCGGTGATGGCCGTAAATCGGGATTCCCCGCTGGGCAAAGAGCTGGTTGCCGAAGGTGTGGTCATAATGCGCGTGGGTGTTGATCACGGCAACGATTGGCAGTCCGAATTGCGTTGTGGCTTCGTCAAGGATTTCTTGTGCTTCGGGTGCGTTGTTGCGGGTATCGATGATCGCCACGCCTTGCCCGCCGAGCACCGCGCCCACGGTAATATCCAACGGTTCATATCTGCGCTGGAATACTCCCTCGGCAACGTGCTTCCAGGGTCCTTCAGCCATCTTTTCCCCTCGTGCCAGCCTTGCTTGGGCTATAGCCCCGCCTTCAGCAACTGCTTCCAGCGCTGCGGCATGGGTGCCTCGATCACCAGTTCCTGGCCATCGGGCTTGGGAATCACCAGCTTAGTCGCATGCAGGAACAGCCCGCGACCCCCAAGCTGTTCGACGCGGCGGTTGAACTTCGCGAAGCCATACCGGTCGTCTCCTGCAATCGGATGGCCTTCGCTTTGCAGGTGGACCCGGATCTGGTGCTTGCGCCCGGTCATCAGTTGCACATCCAGAATGGTGGCGCGCTGGCCTACGCGCTGCTTCACGGTGACATGTGTTTCGGCTCGCTGCCCGTTCGGATCAACCACGACCTTGTCGGCACGGCGCAGCAGCGGCGAGTGGATCGATTCGGTCTTTTCGCTCCAATGCCCTGCAACGAGCGCAAGGTAGTGGCGTTCTATCTCCTCTTCGCTCTCCCGAAGCATCTCATGCAGGTAGCGCAGCATGCTCGGGGTCTTCGCCAACACCAGCAGCCCGGAAGTATCGCGATCCAGCCGGTGGCTCAATTCCAGGTCCGGCAGCTCGGGGCGCAACTGGCGGAAAGCTTCGATAACCCCCGCAGGAATATCGGTTCCCCGGTGCACGGCGACGCCGGCAGGTTTGTCAATCACCAGGACGTCTTGGTCTTCGTGCAGGACGCAGTTGCGTAGCCGCTTGAGCAAGGGTGCCGGGACATCGAAGGCTGGTGCCACGCCCTGTTCTGCATATAGCGCCGGCAGCGTGATCTGGTCGTTTACGGCTAGCCGGTACCCTTCCTGGACTTTCCTGCCGTTGACACGCAGTTGCCCTTTGCGCATCAGCCGGAAAAGCTGCCCGGCGGGCACCGTCTTGAGCTGGACCCGGAGGAACTTCTCGATCCGCCGGCCAGCATGCCCGCCGTCGACAAGGATGGTGCGTGTCTTGGAATCAGACTGCTGTTCTGACGCTGGCTGCTGGAGGACTCCAGACAAGAATTATCACTCCGTTTATAAGGCCACATCCAGTGGTGGATCATGGCGTCGCCGCTTTCGACGAGTCATTTGCAAGGGACTTCCGGGAGCTGCCGCCCCCGAATTGGCCAACTTTCATGGTACCCCGATGCCGTGAGCCGGTACGAGCAAAGGCGCTGTTATGAGGACTGAACTCACACCTCGCCCGGCGCTCATCGAGCCATAGCGTTCGCTCGGCGAACCAATGAACAGCCCTGGCCCTCGCGTTGCAGCAAGGGTGCAACGGGTGAAGGTACCGCACCTCCAGAACCTGCCGGGCTCTTCGAAGCCCCGGACCTGTTTTCAGCCCAGGAGTCGCTTGCCACCATCTCCATGACTAGGCTGGGTTCATGGCCACAGTAATCCTTGTGCGGCACGGACGCACTACCGCCAACGCCACCGGCGTACTGGCCGGACGCACCCCCTCAGTATTCCTCGACCAAACCGGCGAAGAACAGGCGATTCGTACCGCCGAACGCCTAGCAGCGCTCCCCTTGGCTGGCGTTGTCTCAAGCCCGCTGGAACGCTGTGTGCAGACGGCGGAGTTCGCCATGCAACGGCAAAGCCCAGCGGCGCAATTGCTGATTGAACCCGAACTCTCGGAATGCGACTACGGCCAGTGGCAAGGCCGCACGCTGCAGGACTTGGCCGCCGAAGACCTATGGAAAGCAGTGCAGTCAGCTCCGTCCTCGGTGACCTTCCCGGATGGCGAATCCATGGCCGGGATGCAATCCCGGGCAGTAGCAGCCATCAGGCGCCATGACGCGGCCATCGAGGCCGAGCATGGTGCCGGAGCGGTATGGGCGGCCTTCAGCCATGGCGATATCATCAAGTCGGTACTGGCTGACGCGCTGGGAATGCATTTGGATCTGTTCCAGCGACTGAATGTGGGCCCGGCTTCCGCATCAATTGTGCACTACGGGACCGGTGCGCCTCGCGTGTATTCCATCAACACCGACGCCGGAGACCTCTCCTGGCTAGCCCCAGGAATCAAGACAACCGATGCCCCAGTCGGCGGCGGAGCAGGACACTAAGGAGAGCGAAATGACGGCAACAGTCAACGAATTCAATTGGCCAGACCGCATTGTCATTGGCACCATCGGCGAGCCCGGGTCCCGCACCTTCTACCTCCAGGCAAGAGCAGGCAAGGAACTGTCCAGCATCGCCTTGGAAAAACAGCAGGCCGCGGTGGTTGCCGAGATGATTGACGAGATTCTCGATCAGCTCTCCACTGTCAAGGGCAATCCCTTCAGTGTTCCCGAACATACTCCGGTGGAACTGGTTGACAACGATCCGCTGGAAGAAGTCAACGAGTCCTTCCGGGTGGGTTCCATGAATCTCGGCTGGGATGCCACCGTAGCGCAGGTAGTTCTGGAAGCCTTCTCCTTGAACGAAGAAGATGAAGCCGACTTTGATCCAGATGGACCGGGCGCGCTGCTGCGCGTGCGCATGCCCGTAGGCACTGCACGCGCTTTCGCCATGCGCACCCATGAGATCGTGGCTGCTGGGCGGCCTATGTGCGCCAACTGCGGTTATCCGATTGATCCGGATGGGCATACTTGCAAAGATGAGAATGGCGAATGAGCTCGCCCGATCTGCTGACCGCGCGGCTGGAACTCACCGGCCGCATTACCACCGCCTCCAATGCAACTTTCCTGGGCAGCATCGGCGAGAACAGCGTGGTCTACAAGCCCATTGCTGGCGAGAAACCCCTCTGGGATTTTCCCCATGGCACCCTCGCATACCGCGAAGTTGCCGCCTTCCTCGTATCTGAAGCCCTAGGCTGGAACCTCGTCCCGCGCACTTGGCTGCGCGAAGGGCAGTTTGGCAAAGGCATGGTGCAGCTATGGCAAGAAGTTGATCGAGGACAGCACCCAGTAGACATCGTAGCCGCGGACATGGTGCCAGCTGGCGGTTGGAAGACCATTCTGCATGGGCAGGATGAATCGGGGCGGCAGATGACCTTGATCCACGAGGATACACCTGCGCTGCGGCGCATGGCGGTCTTCGATGCACTGGTCAACAACGCAGACCGCAAGGGCGACCACGTTCTAGCCATGCCCGGTGGCCACCGCTACGGAGTCGATCATGGGCTCTGCTTCAACGCAGAGCACAAGCTGCGCACCGTGCTTTGGGGTTGGGTTGGCCAACCGCTGGGTGAAGAAGAACTGGCCGGCCTCCGGACGGTCAGCGAAGCCCTGCACGCAGAACTTGGCCAAGAACTGACCAACCTGCTAGACGATGAAGAAATCGCGGCGCTCGCCGAGCGCTGCGCTACCCTGTGCAGCGAAGGGCACTTCCCTGCTCATAGGGGGCAGATGCCCGCCGTGCCCTGGCCGCTCTTCTAGAACTCCGATTCCTATTGACCCCAGGACGGCAGGCAAGCCATCCTTGGATTCTGATAGCAAAGGCAGGTCGCGCATGGGAACGGTTGAAGCCAACGGTGTGGAGCTCGGTGCCGAATCCTTCGGCAGCAAAAGTGATCCATTGGTTCTCCTCATCGGCGGAACCACCATGCTTGCTTGGCCAGATGCCCTGTGCCAGGCTCTGGCCGCTGGCGGGCGCCATGTGGTTCGCTACGACCTGCGGGATTGCGGTGAATCAACGGCCGGGAACCCGATGAAACCCGATTACAACCTGCGCGATCTGGCCTCGGATGCCGCAGCGCTGGCCAGATTACTGGATAACCGTCCAGCGCATGTAGCCGGTATCGGAGTCAGCGGCATGATCGCGCAGATTGCGGCGCTGGATCATCCCAAATCATTTGGCGCCCTGACGCTGATAGGCACACGACCAGTAGCTCCCGGTCCGGTAGACAAAGATTTGCCAGATCATGACCAGGCAACCATGGGCAAGCTGTTGTCCCGCCCTATGCCGGATTGGGCAGACCGCGCGGCCGTTGCCCAATTCTCCGCCGAGGGTTCGCAAATTCTAGGCAATGATCCAGAAGTTGCCATGGACTTGGCCTCCCGCATCTGGGACCGTACGGCCAGCGCAGAGCCCGAAGCCCATCTGGCAAACCAGATCGGGATCGTCTTTTCCAAGCTGGACTGCACTCCGCGCTGGCGCGAGCGGCTGTCCGAGCTCGATATCCCCACCTTGGTGGTTCACGGTGCAAAGGATCCGTTTTTCCCCGTCGGCAACGGCATAGTGCTAGCCGAAGAAATCCCGAACGCTTCCTTGCTCGTCCTTGAAAACGCTTCAACTGCCATTCCGTCTTCGGCGATCTCCGAGGTAGCTTCTTCGATGCTGCTGCTCTAGGAACGTAGCGATGCAATTCCTAGTCACAGGGCAATATAGGCTGTCCCCATGGATAACCGACCTAAGCGAGTCCCAGGCGGAGAACTTCGACCTGCTGAACTAGAGCTGCTGGCCTTGCTCTGCAGCGGCACAGATGCTGAATCAGCAAAGGCTCGACAGCAACTGAAGTTTGCGCGTTGGGGCGGCTACCAGTTCAAAGAATGCGAGTGCTTCTCGATTTCCTTCACAAGCAAACTCGATTGCCAAAGCGTCCGGCATGGTGGTGGCCCATTCTCCACTGTTCTCGTTTCAAAAGATGGCAAGGAGCTGGGGCATCTGGATCTCTGGGTTGTTGCCGGATACCTGCATTCAGTCGATTACATGCCGTTTGAAGACGATCCCGGGCACCTGCCAACGGCGGAGAATTACACGTTGGAATTCAGCTGACGGAACTAGGCTTCAGCACTTGCGGGCAGCCGTTCTCCACTGTCCCGAGGCATGCGTCTTTACTTGCCTGCGGGTCATTTCAACCAGCCTGGTTGCTGCTGATCAGGGCGCCATCACTGGTGGCGATTAGACGCGGAAGGCCGCAAGGATGCCAGTCGTGGAGCACACCGTGGTTCTCGTGCGCTAGCCGCGTGGCATCCTCCGGCTACTACTTCTATGCGCGGCGTGGGATTAGGTCTAGTATTCGAGGCACCTATTCATGCCTTCGAGAGGTTTCTCCATGTCATTTCAAGCCTATCTGGACACCATAGAAATGAAGACCGGGCTCACTGCTCGCCAGTTGATCGAGATCGCCCGTGAGAAAGGCCTTAGCCAAGAAGGGGTCAAAGCAGCAGAGATTCTGGCATGGCTCAAGGAGGACTACCAGCTGGGCCGGGGCCACGGCATGGCGATGGTCCATGTCATTCAAAAGGGACCGACTATCGCTAGCAAGCACGTTGGATCCGGAGGCAAGCACAATGACGAATCAGATGTTCTGTGGCTCGACGGCATCGCAACTAAGCCTTCCAACTGAACCAGCCGAAAGGCAGGGGCTATAGTTCCGGCTCGGAATACTCGGTTCCAGTGTCTTGCCGTTGGTCGCGTACCGCAGTGATAGCGGATGTAGCAAGAGCAATTGCTATCGCGATCCAGAAGCTGCCAAGAGCCTCGGCGAGCGACCGGCCGGAAATCATGCAATAGCACGCAAGGAACAAGGCCAGCCCCAAAATCGAGATGCCAAGGTACACCGAGACTCGTAGCCAGGCTACCTTGGGAAGTTTCCTCATTCGATCTGCCTCCACTTCCCTAGCGCTCGATCCTTTTTCTTCCAACGGTATGTTGAGCTGTGGGGATATACAACATCGACCGTGAAAAATAGCCCGGGCTATCGCCAAGCCCGGTCATAGCCTGCGTAGGATATCGCTTGGGCGTCACCACGCCCGCCCGCGAAGGTCGACTTCACCTTCTGGCCAGGAAGCAAGCTGGGACTCGATGGGCAAAATAAGCAGAGGTTGGCCCGGCGGGTCGTAAATTGCGTGGCCTCCACGGCTAATCGAACGCTCGGCAGCGGAAATCCGAGTCCATCCGCACGAGCTGTAGAAAGCGGCCACCTCCTCGCGACAACCGAGATAGCCGAACGCAATACCGCCGGCATCAACCATCGATGAAGCCACGAGATTCATCAGGATCCCGCCTAGGCCGCGGCCCCGCGCGCGCTCGGAAACCAACACTCCACCCACACCTGCAACGACAAGGTCGCGGCCTCCCACACCGATCGTGCGTCGCGCCCACCCGACATGGCCGACAACCTCGCCTTTGCACCGGGCCATGATGTGGAAATCATGCGGGGCATAGCCATATGGCAGATCCGGATCCCAGATGCCGGCATCCCGCAGGTACTCGGCATCGAACAGTCTGCGAAGCTCCGCGGCATCTTGCTCTGCCAGTTCTGCGTGCGCAACAATCTCCAGCGCAGTTTCAAGTATCGTGGCTTCGCTCGAATCGTCTGCTCGCGTCAACGACAGGCCTCCTTTTGGATTCCGGTAACTGCTTCAAGTATCAGGGGTATGCGTGGGATATGGATTACTGTCTCCTGCCATATTTCCCTTGCCAGTATCCCGCACCTTCCGAGCTTCCGGGATGGCTGAGTCCAACGAAAAAGAGCCGGACCCGCACCAACGTGCGGATCCTGCCCTCTGTCTGGCGCAGCTCATCCAGTAATCAGCGTGGAACGCGACTATGCATTATCCCTGGACTCCACGAGGTTCCGGCACAGGCCAGCCTCTGCTCTCGCGACCTGCAATCAGACGAGCGGCGCGACCAGCGGCACCCGCACGAGCGAGTTCGCAGGCATCCGATCAGGCGTGATCACTTCAGCCAGTCGCCGAGTCCGTACTGGCCGGGGACGCCGAGGTTCTCGCGCAACGTGGAGCCCACGTAGTCCTCGGGATAGAGGCCGCGTTCGCGCAGGATCGGCACGACCTCGTCGACGAACGCGTCAACGCCGTCCTCATAGACATCGGGCGACAGCCAGAAGCCGTCGGCAGCACCGGCCTCGAACCATTCCTGCAGGTGATCGGCGTGCACCGTTCCCGGCCCCACGGTCACGGGATGGTAGTCGATCACGCCGTGCGCGAGGATGTCGCGCGGCGACCACCCCTCGCGCGCCACCTTGAGCGCGATCCCGGAGCGCGGGTCCTGCGGCGAGGCGTGAGCGCTGGCCAGCTGTTCGGGCGTGAGCGGCTTGTCGATGCGCTCGGACAGGATCGGCACACCGATCATCGCGCTGAGGTGCGGCAGGCGCGCCTCCATGACCTCGCCTGACATCGACAGGCGCCGGTCGAGCCCTTCGCGCACCGTTGGGGACACTGTGGTCATGATGCCGACGATGAACTTCACGTCGTCGGGGTTGCGGCCAGCTTCCTCGGCGGCCCGGCGCAGCGCCCTGCGCGCAGCGCGAGCCTCGTCGATCGTCCACACCTCCGTGATGAAGCCGCTCGCATAGCGCCCCGCCAGCTCGAGCAGATGCGGGCTCGGTCCTCCCGAGGTGAAGACGACGGGCTGCCCTTGCTCCGACGGCGGCAACGCGAGCGGCCCGCGGGATGCGACGTACTCGCCGCTGAGGTTGATCGGCTGCAGCTTCGCGGGGTCGATGAAGCGGCCCGATTCCTGGTCCTTGATCCAGGCATCCATCTCCCAGCTGCCCCAGAGCGACTGCACGATCTGGATCGATTCATGGGCGCGCTGGTATCGCTCGGCCCGGTCCGCGACGGGCTTGCCGTAGTTCGACGCGACGAGCTGGTCGCTCGTCGTGACGGCGTTCCAGCCGGCGCGGCCACGGCTCATGATGTCCAGCGTCTTGAACTGCCGGGCCGTGTTGAACGGTTCCTGGAACGTTGTGGACCCCGTGAGCACGAAACCGATGTTGTTCGTCGCTTGCGAGATCGCGGCCGCCTCCATGAGCGGATCCATGATGTTGCTGACGGTCGAATGCTCCAGGCTGCCCCGCACGGCCGGGAAGTCGGGCGTGAATACGAACGAGAAGCCACCGCGCTCGGCGGCTTGGGCGTAGCGAATGTTCGCCTCGACCTTCGAGTAGTTTCCGGGGTCGACGTGCGGTGCCCGCCAGGCACCGGGCAGGGTGCCGTAGCCGTCAGTCAGCGCCAAGCCGAGAATCATCTTGCGTTGTTCCTTGTCCATGGAACCATCATCGAACATTGACATCCATGTAAAGGTCAAATTACCTTGCCTGCAGGTCCGCGGACTCTGGCGTCAAGGCCGATTGCGCGCAGCCTGCGGGCGGATTCGATGAGGGCTGCCGTGGCCGGGAGGCGGTTCCGACCCGTATCCTTGACATGGATGTGAAGGAGAACGGGAATGCGGATCGGCGAGCTGGCCAATCGAACTGGGGTGCCCACGCGCATGCTCCGGTACTACGAGGAGCAGGGACTCATCACGCCGCTGCGCTGGAGAACGGGTACCGCGACTACGACGAGTATCTCGTGGAGCGCGTGCTGAAGATCCGCAGGCTGCTCGACTCAGGGGTCCCCACCCGGATCATCCGCGACATGCTGCCGTGCCTGAACGACATTGGCAGCACGATCGTTGCCGATCCCGATCCCGAACTGCGCGCGATGCTCGTCGAACAGCGCGACAAGCTGGCCGAGCGCATCGTCCTGCTCCAGCAGAACCGCGACGCGCTGACGCGATACATCGACGCGATGGATCGCGTCCTCTGCGGGGCATGATCGGCAGGTCAGCTCCTTGCGCGCCGCGGGCAGTGGCCGCAGGGAGCTCAGACCGATACTTGAGTGCCCATGAACTCAACAGGTCCCTAATCGCGCTTCGGGGCTCCACCCAAGTAAGAGCTCTAGAGCGCACGGCGGAGTCCGACCGGAATGCCTCGCGGATCCGGCTCCCAGACAGTCGGTTAGATCGCCGTAACGCGGGGCCTGGTGCCTTAGCCTGCTTGCGGCGTTGCCCCATAAGGGAAATGGCCCATGCACCTTGAACGGCATCGCTAATGTGGAGGAGCTTTCCTTCCGGCGCTACTTCGTGATGAATCAAGGGCACGATGCAAAAAATCGCCCCCGGCTCCAAGAGAATCCGAGGGCGATTGAGACATGAGAATTGCACGTTGAAGCGGAACTCCACCGAGTTCCGGCACTACCAACCGCTGGGTGCCGAACCGGTGCCACGAATCAATCCACCGACCACCTGGCACCTCGCGGGCACCAGCCCAGGTCGAGCACAGAGTTGTGCCGTCTGCGATCGAAGCATAAAATGAACAGAAATTCATTGAAAGGATCTTCGTGCCGCGGACGACGGAACAGAATGAAGCGTTGCGTTCAGCCACACGCGCTGCTGTGGAGACGGCCGCCGTCCGGGTCTTCGCGCACCGTGGTTTCGCGGCCACGAACATGCGTCAGATCGCCGTCGAGGCGGGGATCAGCACTGGGTCGATCTACCGGCACTATGCGAGCAAGGAAGAACTGTTCGATGAACTAATCGATCAGGCCTCACGCGGGCTCGAGGCTGTCGCCGTTCAGCTCTCGACCGAAGGGGATCCGCTCTCCATGATCCGATCCTTCACCGAGGTATACGTGGCAGACCTCGCAGCGAACAACGGCGCGGCCGAGTTCTACATGGTGATCAACCAGGGCTTCTCGACGGACACTCCTGAGGGGACTGCGGCGCGACTGGCCGCAACGCAGGGGACGCTCTGGCGGGCCTTCGCCTTGCTCATCGGTCGAGGCCAGGCCGCAGGCCAAATCACCGCGGGAGACCCAACCCGAATGACTTCTCACTACTTCGCCATGCTTGCCGGTATAACGACGATGCACGTTGCTCTTCGGGAGGGATTTGCGGAGCCCGATGTCGAGCTGATCCTACGAATGTTCACAGGAGGACCCCGATGAAGATCGAAGTCGCGCGCGCAGACGAACTGGGTGAGGGGTATCGGCACAGGATCGCTGAAGTTCTCACGCAAGGGTTCGCCGAGGATTTCGCGTTCTTCTCCAAGGACCCCAGTGTGCTTGCCGACGCGTTCGCCCCGATGCTCATCCTGGAGCGCTTCCACGTCGCGCTCGTCGACGGCGAGCCCGCCGCGGTCGCGGTCGTCACCGAAGGCGAGCAGGAGTGCTTCGAGCCGGATCGGCGCGAGCTCCAGCGCGTGCTCGGTCCAATACACGGCATGATCAGCTATCGGATCATCCGCAGTCAATTCATGGGGGCCTATGGCGGTGCCCGCACCGGTCTGACGGAGATTGCGTTCGTCACGACAGCGCCGCAGCATCAGGGCAAAGGCGTAGCCACTGCGCTGATGCGCCGACTCCTGGAACTGCCCTCCGACGAGTTCGTGCTGCGCGACATCAAGGACACCAACACCCCCGCCCTCGGGCTGTACGCCAAGCTCGGCTTCACCGAAACACAGCGGCGACGCATCAAGTTCGCGAAGCGAGCGGGGTTCTCCGCGTATGTCTCCATGGGGCTCAACCGCGCTCAGGCTGATGCTTGAAGAGCGTCCGGGCTCGACAGGCCCGGAAGCGCGCTTCTGGGCTGTCCTCAAGTCCGCACTCTAGTTCGAAAATCTAAACTCCACCACGTCGCCGCACTTACCAACCTCTCAGTACCCGGCGAATCCCCGAAGCGTCGACCCTCTCCTGGCCCAGCGAACACCAAACTCGCCGAGCAATTAGGCAACCCAGGTTGACATCCGGCCACTTAGCAACATAGGTTGACGACATGGAGTCTCCGCGGATCACAGCAGTAGCAGCCGATACCAGCGACCCGAAAGCAGGATTGCGGGCCGTAGCGTCCTTGCGCGTGCTCGCTGACACCTTGGAACTCCGGCAGGTCGAGGCCGCGTTGCGTTCGGGCATGAGTTGGCAGGAGATCGCCGACGCGCTCGGAGTGACGCGACAAGCTGCCCACAAGAAGCACTCCAAAAGAATTGACCCCGCGATCTCGACACCCAGGAGGAACAGATGAACAAACTCGTCCGCGCCGCTCAGACCAGCCAATCGCTTTCCCTGGCCGCCATGGAGGAAGCATCCCGGCTCGGGCTCCGCGAAGCCGACATCGACCACCTGTTCCTCGCATTGGTCATCAACGACCAGTCTGCCGGCCGCGCACTGCGCGAGCTGGGTATCGACATTGACAGCGCCCGTCTCGCCGTCGAGGACCAACGTGATGCACAGCTGACTTCACTCGGCATCGAGGCGTCGTTCCCCGAGGCCGGGCGCATCGTGTTCCATGAGACGGATGGGTACGAGTGGACTCGTCGCGCTCGGGACCTCATCGCGAAATCCAGCAGCAAAGGCAAGTCGGGCGACGCTGCCGCCGTTCTCCGGGAACTCGTCGCAGAGCCCAGCGGCCTGATCACGGATATCCTCGGCCGCCTTGGCACGACATCCGAAGCGCTCATCGAACGCCTCGATTGGGCCGACTCGCCATCCATGAAGTCCATGCCCCTCGCAGCGAAAGTGAAGGGGCGGACCACGGGAACGATTGAGACTTTCGTATCCGCACCACTGGACGAAGTGTGGGCGTTCCTCACAGATCCCGCACGTATCCCCGAGTGGGAACCGAGCATCGGCACCCTCGACCAGACCGGTCAAGAAGCGACGCCGGGTACGGTCTGGGAGGGCACGGCACCCGCAATCTATCCAGACGGCAAACCTGTGAAGATCAAGCCTCAGTTTCGTCGACGCAGTGTTGAGCTCATCGCAATTCACCAACCGGACAGGATCGCATGGAGCTTTGGCTATCCCGACGTCGCGCAGGGTAATTCGATTCTGACTGAATTCACCTTGGCGAACGCGACCAGTGGCACACAGCTGCGGATCAGCAGGTGCTGGTCGCGACGCCAAGGGTGGCGAGGACTTGTCGCATGGCCGCTGCGTCCAGTCCAGAAGTTCCTGGTGTGGATCACCCTGTTCCAGACCGGCAGCGCGATCAGCCGAACATTTCGGTAGTCCCAGGCACGGCGACTCGCCTGCTGGTCGCACATAGATCAAGTGCCCGGATCTCCACAGGGAGATCCGGGCACTCGAGCGGGACATTGAAGCGGAACGCGACTACACGTTGAAGCGGAACTCCACGACGTCGCCGTCCTTCATGATGTATTCCTTGCCTTCGATGCGGGCCTTGCCCGCAGACTTGGCATTAGCCACGGAACCGGCGGCAATGAGGTCGTCGAAGCCGATGACCTCGGCCTTGATGAAGCCACGCTGGAAGTCGGTGTGGATCACTCCGGCAGCCTCAGGTGCGGTGGCGCCCTTGGCGATAGTCCAGGCGCGGGTTTCCTTCGGACCGGCGGTCAGGTAGGTCTGCAGGCCCAGGGTGTCGAAGCCGACGCGGGCCAGCTTGCCCAGGCCGGACTCGACGATGCCGGCATCTTCCATCATTTCCTCGGCTTCGTCCTCTTCCAGCTCGGCGAGCTCGGATTCGAACTGTGCGTCCAGGAAGATCGCCTCGGCAGGGGCAACCAGCTCGGAGAGCTTGGCCTGCATCTCGGTATCGGCCAGGCCAGCCTCATCGGTGTTGAACACGTAGATGAATGGCTTGGTGGTCATCAGCTGCATCGGCGCGAGCTCTTCAAGGTCCACGCCCTTGGTCTTCGCGGCGGCGAACAAGGTGATGCCTTCTTCGAGCACCTTCTGCGCGTTGAGCACTGCGTCCAGGAACGACTTCTCGATCTTCTTGGTGCGCAGTTCCTTTTCCAGGCGAGGCAGCTGGTTCTCGATGGTCTGCAGGTCCGCGAGGATCAGCTCGGTAGCGATGGTCTCGATATCCGAGGCCGGGTCCACCTTGCCGTTCACATGGATCACGTCGTCATTCACGAATGCGCGGGTGACCTGGCAGATCGCATCAGCTTCGCGGATGGTCGCCAGGAACTTATTGCCCAGGCCTTCGCCTTCCGAAGCGCCCTTGACGATGCCGGCGATATCCACGAAGGAGACGGTCGCAGGCAGGATGCGCTCGGAATTGAAGATTCCGGCGAGCACCTTCAGCCGCGAGTCAGGCAACGGCACGACACCCACATTGGGTTCGATGGTTGCGAACGGGTAGTTGGCTGCCAGCACCTGGGCACGGGTCAGCGCGTTGAACATGGTGGACTTGCCGACGTTGGGCAGTCCGACGATTCCGATAGTAAGAGCCACGGGAGGAAATTCTACCTTTTACTAGTGATGAGCGCGCAATGGTGTACTGGCGCTTGAATTCTTATGGAGAAATCAGGCCTGCGGGCGGGCGTGTCCGCCCAGGGCACGCTCCTCGTCCCCGGCTTCCTTGAGCTTTCCGCGGATTTCCTTGGGCAGCGAGAAGATGATGTCTTCCTGCGCGGTGGTGACCTCGGAAACGTCGGTGAAGCCGTACTCTGCCAGCAGCGCCACGACTTCGCGGACCAGCACCTCTGGCACCGAGGCACCGGAGGTCACGCCGACGGTGGAGACGCCCTCGAACCAGGCCTCGTCCACTTCGTTGGCGAAGTCCACGCGGTAGGAAGCCTTTGCCCCGTGGTCCAGTGCGACCTCGACCAGGCGGACCGAGTTCGAGGAGTTCGCCGAACCGACCACGATCACCAGATCCGACTGCGGCGCAATGTTCTTGATCGCGGCCTGGCGGTTGGTGGTTGCGTAGCAGATGTCGTCGCTGGGCGGATCCTGCAGGTTCGGGAAGCGCTCGCGCAGCCGGCGCACGGTTTCCATGGTCTCGTCCACGCTCAGGGTGGTCTGCGAGAGCCAGATCAGCTTGTCCGGGTTCTTCACCTGGACGGTGTCGGCTTCCTCGGGGTTGTTCACGATGGTGGTGACTTCCGGAGCCTCGCCGTAGGTGCCCTCGACCTCTTCATGGCCTTCGTGGCCGATCAGCAGGATCTCGTAGTCGTTCTTGGCGAAGCGCACGGCTTCGCGGTGCACCTTGGTGACCAGCGGGCAGGTGGCATCGATGGTCTGCAGGTTGCGGTCCGCCGCGGACTGCACCACGGCCGGGGAGACGCCGTGGGCGGAGAAGACCACCAGGGCGCCCTCGGGCACTTCCTCGTTCTCCTCGACGAAAATCGCGCCGCGGGATTCCAGCTCGGAGACCACGTGCAGGTTGTGCACGATCTGCTTGCGCACGTACACCGGCGGGCCGTAGTGCTCCAGCGCCTTTTCAACGGCAACCACTGCCCGGTCCACGCCTGCGCAGTAGCCGCGAGGAGCGGCCAGCAGGACCTTGCGCTCGGTGACCGTTGGGGAGGCAGCTGCAATCTCGGCCGGGGTGCGGCGCACCCGCGGGATCCGAGGCATTGACAGCGAGACCGTAGTGGAAGTGGAAGTAGCCATACCTCTAGTCTACGAAGTGCATGCAAGTTAGCCCATGCTCATATGATGCGCGCCACCCTCCGGGGACTGTGAGATCTGCCTCCGAAGGGTGCATGCCGGTTCAGCAGGGCAGCGAACTGGGCAGCAGCACCGGGGTGCGCACCACCGCGCCGGTGCCATCGGACCCGCGGTAGGCCCGGCACACGCCCACCGAGCGGGCGCCGAGGTTCGCCTTGATCTGGCGCAGCGCATCGGGCGAGAAGCCATACCACTGCATGTGCATCAGCACGGTGTCCCCGGGCACCGCGGCCGAGGCCCGCGAGATGGTGATCGACTTGGATTTCACGTCCCAGTCGCGGGTGTCGCGGGACCAGGTCCAGATGGCCATCCCGCGGCTGTCGTAGCCGCAACGCACCGAAGCGTCGATGGCTCCGAAAGGCGGGCGCCCGAAATTCGTGTGCACTCCGGAGCCGCCCAGTTGCGCACCGGCCTGCTGGCAGGACAGCGGGCGCAGATCCGGGTGGCTGATCGAATGGTTGATCACCCATTGGCCCTTGGCCCGGGCCAGCGCGGCCAGGTCCACGCCGTAGCGCGACTTGAACGAGCCGAGGCAATCGCCGGTGGGAGCGATCACCAGGCCGATGTTGCTGCTGGCGGCGTAATCCATCACCGAGGTGAAGGCGCTCAGCGTGCGCGGGCAGTCATCGAAGGTGAGCACCACCCTCGATGTCCGGTTGGGACCGGTGGACTGCGGTGCGGAGGGCGGCTTCGGATAGGTGGTCACGTAGCTGCCGCTGACCCAGCCGGTGTACCCTCCGTAACTGGCCTTGTACCATCCGTTGGAGGCGCGGGCGTAGGCGGGCACCGTCTTCCCTTTCGGGATGCTCAGCAGGACCCGGTAGCTGGTGGATGTGCCGGTGCGCAGATTCAGGTCATCGAGCGTGCGCACCGAAGCGGCGACCACGTAGTAGCCGCTGACGTACCCGGTGTACCCGTTGTAGCTGACCTTGTACCAGCCGTTGGAGGCACGCCCGGATACCGGAACCGAGGTCCCCGTGGGTATCTGCACCAGGATCCGGTAACTGGTCGAGGCGCCGGTGCGCATATTCAGATCCGCCGTGGTGCGCACCCGGACCGGCAAGTCGATGGATATGGCACTGGCAACGTGCACCGTTGCGGCCGGCACTGCCGCAGCCGCCAGCGCGGGCATCGAGGCCGCGGCGGAGAGCGGAATGGAACCGGCCAGCAAGCTGAGCGCTGCCACCCAAGTCCACCCCGAACGCGCAATATTCTTATTCCCCAATGCCCCACGCATGGCCCTGCATCCTTCTCGAGTGCTTCCCCAATGCTCAATAGTGTCCACCCGCACATTGCCCCTCGCAATGCCCGCAGGCAGGCTTGTCCCAATCGTTGGAAAACCCCGTTTCCCCGGGTCTTGCGGGGCCAATCGGGTATGAAAATCGCCCATTGCGATACCTGCGCTCCACCTGCCGCGGCCTAGCCCCAGCCCCCGGGGATCCGGCCAGCCGTCGGTGCCATGCGGTAGTCTCACAGATGCACCAGAGATTCGACTTTCCAAGGAGCGGCACCGATGGATCCCCAAGCCCCCGCCAGTTTGCCGGCGACCGCCGGGCAGACCACCGCGGACAATCCTTGGCCGCTGCGGCTGCTCTCGGAGAAGCTGAAAATCCATATCGAGAACTCTCCGGTGGTTTGGGTTGAAGGCCAGTTGCTGGAAGCCAATGTGCGCAACGGCCACGCCTACCTCACCCTGCGCGATGTCGATGCGGACTTCTCTTTCTCGGTGACCATTTGGGCCTCGACGATGCGCAAGCTGGATGCCACCCCGCAGGTGGGCTCCCGCGTGGTGGCCCAGGTGAAACCGAGCTTCTACGCCAAGACCGGCCGGCTTTCCTTGAATGCCACGGACCTGCGCCCAGTTGGCTTGGGCGAGCTGCTGGTGCGCCTGGAACGATTGCGCCAGGCGCTGGGAGCAGAAGGCCTCTTCTCCCCTGAGCACAAGCGCCCGCTGCCGGTTCTTCCCCACCGCATCGGCCTGATTACCGGGCGTGATTCGGATGCGGAGAAGGACGTGCTGCGCAATGCCAGCCTGCGCTGGCCATCGGTGCAGTTCAAGGTCATCAATACCGCCGTGCAGGGAATGGATGCCGCCAACCAGGTCATCGCAGCCCTGCAGCAGCTGGATGCGGACCCGGACATCGATGTCATCGTCATCGCCCGTGGCGGCGGGGCCCTGGAAGACCTCTTGCCCTTCTCCAATGAGGATCTGGTGCGTGCGGTCTTCGCCGCCCAGACGCCGGTGGTTTCGGCCATCGGCCACGAAGCGGACCGCCCGATCCTGGACGATGTGGCCGATCTTCGCGCGTCGACCCCCACCGATGCAGCCAAGCGCATTGTCCCGGATCTGCAAGAAGAATTCGCCGGCTTGGAAATCGCCCGCAATCGCTTGGACCGTTCCATCAACAATCTTCTCCAGCGCGAAGCCCAGCTGCTGGCCTCGGTGCGCGAACGCCCGGTGCTGGCCAACCCGCAGGTGATGGTCACCTCCCGTGCCGAAGACCTGGAGCGCTGGAAGCAGCGCTCGACGGATCTGCTGCGCCACCGCGTGATGCGCGCCAACGACGAGATCAACCATCTGAAGAACCAGATGCGTGCCCTGTCCCCGCAGCAGACCCTGGACCGCGGTTATTCGGTCACCCAGCTGGAGGACGGAAGCATCGTGCGCGAGGCAGCCCAGGCGCCAGCAGACAGCAAGGTGCTCATCCGGGTGGCTTCCGGGCAGCTGGTTGCACGAACCCTTGAATCCCTCCCTGCCGGCGACAACGCAAGCTAATCACCACGAATACCAATTTGGAGTAATCATGACTGCACAAATCCCTGAAGACATTGCCAAGCTTTCCTACGAGCAGGCTCGCGAAGAACTGCTGACCGTGGTCAACCAGCTCGAGACCGGCGGAGTTGCGCTGGAAGCCTCGCTGGCATTGTGGGAGCGTGGCGAAGCACTGGCAGCCCACTGCGAGAACTGGCTCAACGGTGTCTCTCAGCGTCTGGAGCAGGCTCGCGCCAAGCACGAGCAGGCCGCCGGCGAATAGCCTGTCCTCACCCGGACCTACTTCGCGGCCGCCAGCCGGGCCTTCTCCTGCTCCACATCGAAGGTGGCAACGGGCCAGTCCGGAGCGACACGCTCCAGGGTAGCCAGCAGCAGCTCAGCGACGCACAAGCGGGCCTTCCACTTCTGGTCAGCGGGAACGATATGCCATGGTGCGCCCTGGTTATCGGTGCGGTTAATCGCCACCTCGTAGGCGGACTGGAAGTCATCCCACAGCAGGCGATCATCGACATCGCCCGGCGAATACTTCCAATGCTTGTCGGCACGTTCCAGGCGTGCCGAGAGGCGCTCGAATTGTTCTTCTCGGCTGATATGCAGCATCACCTTGATCGGGTGGATGCCCTGCTCGATCAGCTGCTTCTCGAAGTCGACTATTTTCCCGTAGCGGGACTCGACCGCATCCGGGGTGGCGAAGCCCTTCACTTTGGCCACCAGAACGTCTTCATAGTGGGAACGGTCAAAGACTCCCACTAGTCCCCCGGCGGGCAATTGCCTGGTGATGCGCCAGAGGAAGTCATGGGCTGCTTCTTCCTCGGTTGGCGCCTTGAAGGCATGGTGCTTGACGCCCTGCGGATCCAGCATGCCAAGGACGTGGCGAACAGTCCCTCCCTTGCCGGACGTATCCATTCCCTGCAAAATGAGCAGGACTGCTGGGCCTTGTCCGCCAGCTACCGAGGCGGCGAAGAGCCTCTCTTGCAGATCCGAGAGCAGTTCAGCCAGCTGCACCATGCGCTTCTCGGCGGCCTTCTTATCCTGCGGGGCGTCCCCGGGCCACCAATCAGCATCCTTGGTTGCGCGCTCTGAAAGCTTCACGCCCGGTTCTGCACGTAGCGCTTCTAACAGGTTGGCAGGATAGGCGCTCATCATTAAGTCCTCACGCGTGTGTCGAAGTGATGCGATTCGTTGTTGCCAGCCTACTGCCACTGCAGGCGCCGTGAGAAGCGGTATTCGTCAACGGCGAAGCACCCATCACGGCTCGATGCACAGGATCGCTAAGCCTCGCGAAAGCGCCGGCAACGGGCCGATACGCCAAATCCTCAGGACACCAAATTCTCCGGTCGCAGTCGCTGGCAGGCGATACCCCTGAAGTTCCCGGGACCGCATTCCCCGGTGGCCGCGTTAACGCACAACCGGCCCAGAATCACGTGGGTGATTCTGGGCCGGTTCCGCATCCGGGCAGCCTATGCGCGAGCGCGCCAGTCCTCCAGGAACTGTCCGATGCGTCCAACCGCATCAGTCAGGTCGCGCACGTTGGGCAAGGTGACCAAACGGAAGTGGTCCGGACGGATCCAGTTGAAGGCAGTGCCCTGGGAGATCAGGATCTTCTGCGCCTTGAGCAGCTCAAGGGCGAAGGTCTCATCGTTGTGGATCGGGTAGACCTCGGGATCCAGCTTCGGGAACATGTAGAGCGCGCCCTTGGCCTTCTGGACGCTCACGCCAGGAATCGCGCTGAGCAGGTTGTAGGCCGCATCGCGCTGTTCAAGCAGCCGTCCGCCAGGCAGGATCAAGTCATTGATCGACTGGTACCCGCCCAAGGCGGTCTGGATTGCGTGCTGCGCCGGCACATTGGCGCACAGGCGCATGTTGGTCAGCAGGTTGATGCCCTCGATGTAGTCGCCGGCCTGGTGCTTGGGACCGGAAATGGCCATCCACCCAGCACGGAAGCCGCACACGCGGTAGGCCTTGGACAGGCCGGAGAAGGTCAGTATCAGCACGTCATCTGCCAACGAAGCGGTGTTGATATGCACGGCGTCTTCGTAGAGGATCTTTTCGTAGATCTCGTCCGAGAACACAATCAGGTTGTGCTTGCGCGCCAGCTCGAGGATTCCCTCCAGGGTTTCCTTGGGGTACACCGCACCGGTCGGGTTATTGGGGTTGATGATCACGATGCCCTTGGTGCGATCGGTGATCTTCGCTTCCATGTCCTGAAGATCAGGAAGCCAGCCCTCTTCCTCGGTATTCATGTAATGCACCGGGGTGCCGCCAGCCAGCGAAACCGAAGCGGTCCACAGCGGGTAGTCAGGGGCGGGAATCAGGATCTCGTCGCCGTTATTCAGCAGCGCATTCAACGAGAGGGTAATCAGCTCGGAGACACCGTTGCCCAGGTAGACGTCATCCACGCCAATGGTCTGGATGCCACGGGTCTGGTAGTACTGCGAGACGGCGGTACGTGCCGAGAGAATGCCGCGGGAGTCGGAGTATCCTTGGGCGTTAGGCAGGTTGCGAATCATGTCAACGAGCACCGCGTCGGGCGCCTCGAAGCCGAACGGCGCGGGATTGCCGATGTTCAGCTTCAGGATGCGATGTCCTTCGGACTCCATGCGCGTGGCGTGCTCAAGCAGCGGGCCGCGGATGTCGTAGAGGACGTTGTGCAGTTTCGTTGATTGTTTGAATTCTGCCATGGTTACACTTTCTCACGTCAGGTGCGATCGACACACCTTGTTACTCGACCGCTATGGTCAGCGGTCGAAATCCTGGGAGAGCTGGCTGGGGCCTACTCTTCGATGATCCATTCCCAACGGGTGGCCGCTTGCTCTGGGCTCAGTCCGTCGGCCTGGCTGACCATCCGGTTCAGGTCCACGAGGGACTGCTGCGAGAATTCGCCGGTGATCTTGTCCAGTTCTGCCCGGGCCTTGTCATTCACGTCGCCGTTGGCCAGCACCATGTACTGTTCGGCGTTGAAGAAGGCGGCGCTTCCCGGAATGCTGTAGAAGCCTTCATCGGAGATGACTGCATCTCCCGACCCGAGCGCCACCGCGCTGTCCACCGAGGCACGCAGCTTGCTGGCCAGTTTCGCCGGCTCCTCAGCCACGACCTTCGGCTTCTCGCAGCCAGCGTCCTCCAATGATGCCTTCAAGGATGCGGCGTTGGCTTCATCGCTAATGATCGTCAGATCTGTGCAAGCCGCAATCAGGGTTTCCACCGAATCGACCTTGTGCAAGGTTGCCTGGGCCTGGCTCATGACCAAGACCTTTCCCGCATCAGCTGGGCTGAGTTCCAAGGCAGAAAGCTGCCCCTCAGCGTCATTGATGGCGCTGCGCAGGTTCTTGGATTCTTCGACGCTCAGCAATTGATCTTCACCAGTGATGGCCGCCGGGTCAGCAACCAGGGGCAGCGCCTTGGCCGCTTGGTCCACCGCCAAATCGGCTTTCCCGTCGACCACCTGCTGGTAAGGATCAGCACTGGGCTTGTTCAGCGACACCTTGTAGCCTTCGGCTTTCAGCGCATTGGCATAGACATGGGCCAAGGCCTGGTCTGCAGGCTGGGAACCGGCAGCAATCTGCAAGGTGATGGCCTTGCTTGGCTCGGCCGTCGGCGTTGCCTCTTCGGTGCAAGCAGACAGGGTTAGCAGCAGGGTTGCGCTGAGTGCGCCAACGGTGATGGTATTTCGCAAGTTCATGTCCCTATTGATTCTAGGGCAGGCCAGCGGCGATCCGCCGCTACTTGCCGGGTGCGGTCAGTCGCAAGATGCTCTCAACGCGTTCAATGCAGTTCAGCTTGGCGATCTCCTCGCGGGTAAACCAGGCGGCCTGGCTGGTAGAACCGTTGACTTCATGGCGCAGTTCTCCACCGGTCAGTTTGGCCCGATAGGTGACCGCCACCGTTTGCATGGCATGGCCTTCGCCCGAGTAGCGCTTGGAACCGGGAATAACTCCCGTGCTGACATCCAGGAGCGCCAGCTCGCCCACCGCGTAGCCGGTCTCTTCATAGACTTCACGGCGCGCGCCTTCTTCGATAGGCTCCCCCAAGTCGATGCCGCCGCCGGGAAGGGACCAGCGCGGGGTGAAGCGTGGATCGCGATGACGCATATCCCAGAGCGTAAGCAGTACCTTTCCTTCATGTTCCACCAAGCAATAGGCCGCCAGCCTGGTATCAAAGGATTCACCGGTGTGCTCAGAACGACGTGTCATATCCCCAATATATCCGTTTGTTCACCGATTATTTACTCGTACGCGGACGGCATACGCCGATTTTTCTGCCAAAGATCCCACTGATATCTCGCGAATATGATGAAATATTCTTATGGCCCAGCAATCAGAGCTTTCATCAAACGTCGATCTGGACGAAATCGATCGAATCATCATCGACGAATTGGTCGCTAATGCACGTATCTCCAATGCGACGCTCGCACAGCGTGCGGGCATCGCTCCATCCACCGCACTGCTGCGCACCCGTTCGCTGGTCGAGCGCGGCATCCTCACCGGCTACCACGCGGAAGTATCGCTGGGCGCTGTAGGCCGTACCGTGCAGGCACTGATCTCGGTCAAGCTGCGCGCCCACGACCGCGAGAAGATCGACGCTTTCGTGGCACGCATCCCGCAGCTGCCCGAGGTGCTGTCCATGTTCCATGTTTCCGGCGGCACCGATTACCTGCTGCATATCGCGGTCGGTTCCACCGATGCACTGCGTGACTGGGTGCTGGACAACCTCGCCACCGACGAGTCGGTGGGCCATACCGAAACCACCTTGGTCTTCGCGCACCACCGCGGCAACCGCGGCCCGCTGCCATTCGATGACATGATCAGCTAGCAGCGCTTAAGCGACTTGTGGCCCGGACCTCGCGAGGTCCGGGCCACAAGTCTTTGTGCTTGGAATGCTTATGCGCGGCGGCGCTGCATGACCGCGTCCAGGTTCAGGCGAGGCTTGGTACCTGCGCCAGCCACGGGTGCGGCTTCCGGTGCGGCAGATGGCGCTGCAACGGTTTCCTTGGCAGCTGGTGCGCTCTCGGTACGCTTGGCAACTACCGAAGCGACCGCTGCGCGCTCTTCAGCCGAAACTTCGGTGGCCAGGCGCTTTGCATCTTCCGATGCCTTCAGGCTGATCTGCTTGCTCGGACGCAGCGGTTCTTCCACCGGCAGTGCTGCCTTGTGGGTCCGCTTGGCACCCTGTTCAGCTGCCAACTCCGCGGTCTTGGCGATGCGCTCGCTGGCTTCCACGTACGTTGGCTTGGGCACGTGCGTTGGTTCCCAGGTCCCTGGCTGCTTTACGCCGCCATAGCCGTGGGCCACTCGCAGCGCTTCGGCGCGCAGCTCTTCAGCGGTAATCGCTGGAGCGCGGCGGGACGAACCCGGGCGAGCGTCGAAGACCTCGTTATCCTCATGCTTGCGCGAGATGACCTGGTTAGCCGCGTCGTCAAAAGCGGGAGTCCGCAGCGCCTGCTGCCGGGTGGCTTCGAGGTGCTCGAGCAGCTTGCGGTTGCGGTCGCGGACAGCCAGCCCGCGCAGGGTGGCGAAGGATGCTACAGCAATCAGCGCGAACAGGCCTACGGTGCCGAAGGTCAGAGCAGTGAAAGGAGCCAGGATGAGACCGAAGACGGTCGCGAGGACAGCCAAGGCACCGACGAGCGCGACGGACAACCGGCCATAGCGCACACGAATCTTGAGTTTGGTCGCAGCACTTTCCTGCGAAGCGCTCTGTGACGTGCCAGCCATGTGGGTCCTCCATCACCGATTGAGTCGGTCAAATCCTCGTGGAACTAAATATGGTTCCTCCGAATCAACACTATGCAACCTTGGGTGCGCGCTCATGCACATCCCTTGGCGTGTCTGCATGTTTTCAATCCAGTTCTCTCATATCAGAGCTCGATTGAACGAAATAGCACGAAATCCGCCTCAGTATTCGTAGATGCGTTCGAGCAGCGTCGTTTCCACCTCTTCACGGGTCAACGCAAAGGTGCGGTGATCCCGCCACTGCCCATCGATGTGCAGATAGCCTTTGCGCAGCCCTTCATCGCGGAACCCGAGCTTGTCCACCACCCGCAGGCTGGCCGAATTCTCCGGACGGATGTTGATTTCCAGGCGGTGCAGCTGCAGTTGCTCGAAGCAATGGTCTATGACCAAGGCGCAGGCTTCGGGCATCAGGCCGAAGCCGGCATGGTTGCGATCCAGCCAGTAGCCGATGGACGCTGTGCGCGCGGCACCATATTGCACCGACGCCACGGAAACCTGCCCGATTAATGGCGGGCGCCCCTTGTGCAGCTGGGGAAGAGCCAAGGCCCAGGTGAATCCGCTGCCGTCAACTGCTGATTCATCCTTGGCCCTGAGCATCTCGCGAAAAGTCATGGCTTCTGGCGGGCCCAAGGGACTGGTGGGATCCCATGGCTTGAGCCATTTGGAATTGGCGTAGCGCAGATTGATCCACTCGGCTTCGTCACTGGCAGTCAGTTGGCGCAACAACAGCCGTTCCGAGGCCAGATCCGGAACCAGGCGCTTTGCTCGACGAGAGAAGAACATGTGCACATCGTATTACTTCGTCATGCTTGCAGCTGGCAACAGCGCTAGCAGGCAGCGTTTCGTTTCTTGCACGTAAGCTGTAGGCATGAATCCCACCGCTGATCTGAATTCTGGCGCCGGCAAGAAGGCCGCGCGTGCCGCTGTGCGCACTTGGCGCAGGGCACTTGATCCGAGCAAGCGTGAGCAGTTCGGACTGGATCTGGCGCACACGGTGATTGGCTATCTGAGCCAGAGCACCGGTGTCGTCCAGAAGGTCGCGGCCTATTGCTCGGGTCCGGATGAACCGTCCACCGAGGCGCTCTTGGATGCTTTGGCCAAGGAAGGCATTGAAGTCTACCTGCCGGTGTGCGAACCGGAGTACGCGCTCTCGTGGGTTGAGTACTCCCCCGGCATGGAATTCCAGCCAAGTACCTTGGCCCCGGTGATGGAGCCGGTGGGCAAGCGGATGGGCACAGAGCTCTTTGACGAGATCAATACGCTGATCATGCCTGCGCTGTCCATCGATTCGAACGGGCTGCGTTTAGGCCAAGGCGGTGGCTACTACGATCGCTTCCTGCCCTTGATCGACGATGCGCCGGTCCGTGTGGCGGCCGTGGTTTATGAGCACGAGTATGTTCCGGCCGGTTCCTTCCAGATCGATGAGCATGACCAACCCGTGGACTTGGTGTTCACTCCGCAGCAGGTGCATCAGATCATCTGATTTACACACAGCTCGCGGGCAGCTCGCAGTGTGCCGCTGGACCTGAAGGTTGCATGGGGTTATGAGCTTCTTCTCCAGACCGCATGCTGCCTCCCGGCCCCCGGTGATTCCCAAGCCGAAGATCCGTCCCGTGCGCAACCGCAATGAGTTGTTGCGCCGCTACCGGAAGCCTTTGGCCATCGCCTGCGCGCTGCTGGCCTTGGCGGGCGTGCTCAATGTGTTTTCCTCCGGGCAATTAGCGCAGCGCGAGGTCGTGGTGGCGCTGAGCGACATTCCTGCCGGGTCCCGCATATCCGCCAACCAGCTGACGGTGCAAACGGTGCGGCTTGCCCCGGAAGATGCCGAAGTCTTTGAAAGCATCGATGCTATCTCGGGGCAACGGGCAGCCGTGGCACTGACTGCCGGAACGGTGCTGCGCAACTATTCCTTGGTGGGGCCACAACTTTTGACCGGTTCGCCGGAAGGCACCGTGGCCGTTCCCTTGCGCTTGAGCGATCCTGCCACCGTGACGCTGCTCCATCCAGGGCAACTGGTGGATATCGTATTGACCACCGGAGATGGCTTTGAAAAGGACATCAGCTCGCAGACCATCGCCAAGGCGGTGCCGGTGCTCTGGGTTCCGGATAATGCCAGCAGCTCCGAATTCGGCATGCTCAGCGGCGCGGCTCCGACCGGTGAAGGAATTGTGGTGGTCGCGGCTGCCAGCAGCCTCTCGGATGATCTGGCCGGGGCAGTATCGCGCGGCAAGGTTTCAGCCGTCTTGGTGAATTAGGAGATCAGCCCCAGTGCGGCGGCTTCTCGCGCTTCATCATTTCAGCCAGGTCTTCCTTGGCGTCGCCCCAGTTTCTCGGGTCCTGGTCTTTGGCCAGCAACTCGGACAGCGGATCGGCGGCCGGCTGTTTGGCGCGGGACGCCATCGCCGCAGCAGAAGTCTCGGCGGGCTGGTGGCCGGCTAGTGCCCGGTTCACGGAGTCTGAATGCGGCACTGGCGCGTAGCTGCCGGTGAGTTCAACGCGAGCAGTCAGATGCTGCGGGGGTGCGACAACGCGCGGCCGCTTGCGGCGGCCGCGCGTTGGTTCTTGCTCAGAAGTCATTACTTCTTTGGCTCCGGATCCTCGTTCTTGCTGGTAGCCGGAACAGGGGCTGGAGTCAGCGGCTTATCCGCGCTGTCCTTTGCAGGTGCGTCGCCAGCTTCAGCTTTGGCACCGCTTTCAGCAGCTGGCGCTTCCTGCTTGGTCTCGGCCTTTGGTTCCAGTCGCGCCTTGGCGGACTTGAGCAGATTGGACTTTTCCTTCGGCGTTTCCGCCTCGGTAGTGACTTCACGGGCAGACACCGGCCGAGCGGCGGCCACACCGGTACGGGTCGAAGCCTGGGCTGGGGCCGCAGGCTTTTTCAACCCCAGTGCATGGGCCAAGCGATCGGTGACAGCACCCGGATCGGTGAAGACGTCAATGGTCCACAGCGGAACATAGCGCCAGCCGTGCTTCTCGAAGAATTCCGGGCGCAGTCGGCTGCGTTCACGCACGGTCAGTCCGGCATAGTGCTCGGTGCCGTCGTAGACCACAGCCAATGGGCGGATGCCGCTGTGCGCAGAGTCGTAGGCGTGAGCCGACAGGTCCAGCACACCGCGGTAGTCCTCGGAAACGATGGCACCGCTTTCGCGCAGGCGGCGGGCCAGATCGGAGACCAATGGATCGAAGCGCGGATTGCGCATCGAGCTGACTCCGGAATCCCCTGCCTGCACGCGTCCGAACAGTTCGAAGAACTGTCGGGCACCACGGTAGACGCGGTTCAGGTCCACGTCTTCGGGCAACAGGCTGGACACCAAGGTCATGCGGGTCCGCGATCGGGTCATGGCGGCGACGAACAGCTGTTCGCCGCCCTCGCGGGACAGTGCACCGAATTCGTGCAGGGTCTTGCCGTGCGGAGTACGTCCGTAGCCCCAGGCGAAGATGACCGAGTCCCGGCGCAGGCCGATCAGCCGGTCCATGGTGGTCACCACGAATGGTTCGCGCTTGGAGCGCAGGTGCTCCATCGCGTACTTGTGGTTTGGCAGCTGGACACGGATCGCTTCGGCGATGGCCGAGGCATGGCTGCGGTTCGAGGCAATGACTGCCAGCGATTCGCCCCCGTGGTTCTTGAAGTGGCCGAAGACCAGATCCACCACGCGCGCCACTTCTGCTGCGGTGGTCTGCACACCGTCTTCGCTGCTGGACAGTGAGCCGGTGGCATCTGGCACGTATTCGCCGCGCAGCAGCGAGGAGTCGCCGGTGAGGTTCACCGCCATTGGCAGGCGCGAGAGCGCCGAATCGTAGTAGGTGGCGGACAGCTGTTCCACCAGGCCTTCGTCAATGCCGCGGTACACGGTGGACAGCGAACCGGTCACCAGGACCTTGTTCAGGGCTTCCAGCGCGGAACGGTCCACGCTCTGCTCGCGAACTCGTGCGGTCGGGTCTACGGAGACCTCGAAGCGCTTCGGACCGCCCAGCATTTCATCGCCAATGGCAATGACCTGGCCGGAGCGGCGGATCGCATCCAGGACTTCACGCAGGGTGAGGTAGTTGGCTTCCAGCAGGATGACCGCATCGAACTTCGTGTCCTCCGGCAGGGCGCTGCCCAGCAGCAGCGGAGCCGAGACGATGACCGGGGTCAGCGAATTGGCCAGCGGTGCTCCAAGATCCAGCAGCCCGGCAATGCTCGGGGTTCCGCCCTTGAGCATCTCGCGCAGCGCGCGGGAACCGGCTCGGTGGTCAGCCAGCGCTGCCTTCCAGTTGCGAGTCAGCGCCCAGCGGATGCGCTGCGGGCCGGCAGCGATGTGCGCGCCGTCAGCCAGTCGGTAGTCAGCCTCGATCTTCTCCAGCTTGGAGCCGTCATTCATGGCCAGGAAGTCGTCACCGGAGATCATGGCATCCAGCACGGACTGCCACCAGGCAAGCTCCAATTCGCTGTCTACCTGGTCGGCGTCGATCTCGCGTTCGGCGAAGTCATCGAGCAGGTCGCCCAGCCCGGCTTCAGCCAGCTGCTCGGAGATCAACGTGCGCTCGGGCAGCTCGCCCAGGTCCTCGCGGCGCTCGACCAGCGCTGCAATCACCGAGAGCAGCTCCTTGATGGGCATTTCGCGCAGGCGCGAGCCCAGGGAGGACGGCAGCATTTCGGCCAGCTTGTCGATGCGGGCACCGGCGTCGTGGTATCCGGCTTCAACATCCAGCAGGCCGCCTGGGACCTGCGGGTTGCGCTGGCTGGTGGCAATGGCTCGCCAGGCATCGCGCTGGACCGCCACCGCCTGCAGAGCGGACTGCAGGTCAGCTACGTGCATGCCCGGGCGGACGTATTCCTTGGCAATCTTGCGCAGCCGGGAACGGACAATGGAGCCCATCTCCACGCCGTGCTCGCGGCGCCATGCGCTGGTTGCGGTAGCGGCGATCAAATCATCGATGTCGCCCTCGAAGATGTCGGCCTCGAACTTGTCCAGCGATCCGCGGACGGCGACCAGCAACTGCAGCTGGTCTCCCCACTTGTCGTAGCTTTCTTCCAGGCGGATCTGCGAACGCTCGGCGATCTGCAGCATGTGCTCATGCAGGATGGGCAGGTCGCGGCCCAGCCCGCTGGCCAGGTTCAAGGCCTTTTCGGTGGCTTCGGTGTTGCGCAGCGGTGCACCATGCCATGGGCTGGTGGTGTGCATCTTGGAGAAGGCGCCAAGCTGCGCTGCGCGCTTGAGCTGTGCGGCAACATGTCCGCGCTGGCCCATGGAATCCAGCACCGAACGCTTCAGGCGCACGGTGGTGGATGGCGCTGGTTCCAGTGCGGAGAGACGTGCCAGTTCCTGCATTGCCTGGTATGGCGAGCAACCCCAACGGCTGCGCACCGAGTGCAGCGACTTCACGTGCTCGTGCAGTGCGTGGCGGGATTCGCGCAGGCGCTTGAACATGGAGCCCAGCTGCGGCTCGGCAGCGCGTTCGTTGCGCAGAATTGCCTTGGTCATCATCGCGCGCAGCGCTTCTGGATCCTCGTTGGGTTCCAGCAGCATGCTGCCTGCATCCAGGTGCTCGTTGAAGCGGGTCACGAATTCTTCGGCGGCAGAACGCTGTTCCGCAACCACCAGTACTCGCTTGCCCTGGGCGGCCAGCAGCGCGGCTGCGTTCAGCGCGGTCTGGGTAGCACCGGTACCGGCAGCGGCGTTGATGGCCACCGATTCACCGGCAGCGATGTAGTCAAGCATCTTGGACTGGGACTCATCCGCGTCCAGCAAGAACAGTTCATCTTCCGGATCACGGTCATCAGAAGACTTGGCAATGGTGGTGGTTCCGGTGTGGACCTTGCGGGCAGAAGATCCTTCGGAGGCAAGGCTCTGCTTACGCGAGCGCGCGGTTTCCTTGAGAATGTTCTTCACGCGGCTCAGGCGGGAGCCGGCAGCTTCATGGCCCTTGGCATCGGCGGCCTGCGCTTCAGGCTGCTCTTCGTCCTGCTTCTTTTCAGCGGCAGACTCGTCCTTGGCTTCTTCAGGCTTTGAGCCCTCGGTTTTGGAAGCGCCCGGCTTGGAAGCGACCAGGTTGGCCAGCGCTTCGGAGGTCTTGCTGCTTTGGCTGTTCCCAGCCTGCTTTTCCGCGGAGTCGTGACGAATTAGCGCCTCGATGACCGGGTGGGACCCATTGAGCTTGGCCGGGTCAGCTGGGTCCATCAGCTCGGAGAAGGTGGAGAGCAGCAGGCGGTGGCCCACCACTACGCCGGGAACCTCGGACATCTGGTGGCGCAGGGCATCCATTCCGCGGACCGGGTCGAAACGGGCGATGGAGTACGCTTCGGCGTCCACCGCGGCGACATCGACCTTGGCGTTGTGGTCGGCTTCGAATTGGCGCACGAAGGCCGGGGATACGGTGGCGCGGCCGACCAGCTGCAGGTCGTAGTCGTCAGCATCAACGTGCTTGGTCAGTGTGATGCGGCCGAGCATGATGGGAGCCGAGACAGGCTCGCTCTTGCCATCGTGGACCGCGCGCCAGTTGGCGACACCGGCGGCCAGGTAGCCGACGTCGATGCCGCGTTCTTCCCACAGTTCATTGATCTTGGCCGAGAGCGCACGGGCAGTGCGGCGCGCGGTAGCGTACTGGTCCGCATCGTGCAGCAGCGTGGACAGGCGGGTACGCCGTCCGGCAAGGAACTGGGCCAATCCCGATGGATTGGCATGGGTTATGTCGATGCTATTGGAGGTCGACGGAGCAAATCGCAGGGTGGTATCCGCCCCGGCACTCTGTCCCAGGGATTTCACCCAGGCAGCTACACGCTCGGCGGCAGCATTCTGTCCACTAGTCACGACAGTCATTCCCTTCACTGAACCGACCACATTCGGGCGCACCACAGGTGCAGATACGCCTCTTTCTAACGTAGTGCACGCACCGTGCAGAACCGGTGCGCGAAACACGTTTTAACTGCGGGAAGCGGAACCGGCGTACCGGATCCGCTTCCCATTCACCCGCCAAAGCGCAGTGAATTAGCAGTCTTGGGGATTTACTCCCACTCGATGGTTCCAGGTGGCTTGGAAGTAACGTCCAGCACCACGCGGTTCACCCCATCTACCTCGTTGGTGATGCGGTTGGAGATCTTCGAGAGCAGATCGTATGGCAGGTGCGACCAGTCAGCGGTCATGGCATCCTCGGAGGAAACCGGACGCAGCACGATTGGGTGGCCGTAGGTGCGGTGATCGCCCTGTACGCCTACCGAGCGTACGTCAGCGAGCAGCACTACTGGCATCTGCCAAACTTCGTCATCCAGTCCTGCAGCAGTCAGCTCGGCGCGAGCGATCGCGTCAGCCTTGCGCAGGATGGACAGGCGCTCTTCGTTGACGGCACCGATGATGCGGATGCCCAGGCCTGGGCCAGGGAATGGCTGGCGGCCAACGATTTCCTCAGGCAAGCCGAGCTCGCGGCCCACTGCACGGACCTCGTCCTTGAACAGGGTGCGCAGTGGTTCAACCAGCTCGAAGTCCAGGTCCTCTGGCAAGCCGCCCACGTTGTGGTGGCTCTTGATGTTCGAGGTGCCTTCGCCACCGCCGGATTCGACGATGTCCGGGTACAAGGTGCCCTGGACCAGGAACTTCACTGGCTCGCCCTCGGAAGCGGCCTCGGCGATGATCGCCGCTTCCGCTGCTTCGAAGGCGCGAATGAATTCGCGGCCAATGATCTTGCGCTTGGTCTCCGGGTCGGTGACACCGTCCAAAGCAGTCAGGAAGCGCTCGCGCTCGTCGGCAATGTACAGCTTGGCGCCGGTGGAAGCTACGAAGTCCTTCTCAACCTGCTCGGCTTCGCCTTCGCGCAGCAGGCCGTGGTTGACGAACACGCAGGTGAGCTGGTCGCCAATAGCGCGCTGCACCAGGGCAGCTGCAACAGCGGAGTCCACGCCGCCGGACAGGCCGCAGATGGCCTTGCCGGTGCCGACCTGGGCGCGGATGCGCTCGATCTGCTCGTCAGCGATGTTGTCAGCGGTCCAGTCGCCCTTCAGGCCAGCACCGTTGTACAGGAAATTCTCCAGGACATCCTGGCCGAACTCGCAGTGCTTCACCTCTGGGTGCCACTGCACGCCGTACAGTCGCTTTGCTTCATTTGCGAAAGCGGCAACCGGAGCACCAGCGGTGGTGGCCAGCACTTCGAAGCCTTCTGGGGCCTTGGAGACGGAGTCGCCGTGGCTCATCCAGACGGTAGGGGCCTGAGCGGCGCCTGCCAGGATGGAGCGGGCATCGCCCTCAAAGTTGGTTGCGGTGCGGCCGTACTCGCGCAGGCCGGTTTCGGCCACGGTACCGCCCAAGGCGTTAGCCATGGCCTGGAAGCCGTAGCAGATGCCCAAGACCGGCACGCCGGCTTCAAACAGGTCAGCCCCGACGGAAGGGGCGCCATCGGCGTAAACGCTGGAAGGACCACCGGAGAGGATGATCGCTGCAGGGTTCTTGGCCAGGATGGCTTCGGTGGACAGGGTGTGCGGAACGATCTCCGAGTACACACGGGCCTCACGTACGCGGCGAGCGATAAGCTGCGCGTATTGGGCCCCGTAGTCGACGACCAGAACCGGCTTATGTTCTGGATTGAGGGGAGCAGTAGTCACCGTTACAGTCTACGCGGTTCACTGCGCGCGAAACAGCCAAGGTGATGTCATCAGCGTCACCTAGTGGATTTTTGGCAAAGGCAAAGGGCAGATCTGTTCATTTTCGATGAACGGATCTGCCCTTTGGCAATGAATGCGGCCACGTGTCAGTAGCGCTTGGCGGCCTTTGGATGCGCGGCCAGCTCGCGGTCTACTTCTGCGTGCACCTTGGCTTCGGTCCAGAAGGAAAGGAACGGAACGACGCCGCCGAGCGCGATCGTAATGAAGCGCATGAATGGCCAGCGCATCAAGGTCCACAGGCGGAAGTCGGCAAAGAGGTACACCACGTATAGCCAGCCGTGGGCGATCAGGATGCCCAGCGAGAGGTTCAGTCCCCCGGCCACCTCGGCGCGGTTGTACATGCCGACGGCGTTGGAGGTGCCATCTACCAAGGTGCCACCCACGAAGAGTTCCAGGGACCAGAAGTACTTGAAAATCATTTCCAGCACGAGCAGCAGCAGCATCACGCCGGTGATGTAGGCGAAGACCTTGTAGAAGGTTGCGGCTGCACGGATCTGCTTAGGGGTGCCGCCGAATTTCCGCGGCTTCGGTGCCGGGGTGGTGCTGGACATCGTTAGTGATTCCTTCCGATTTCGGTAAGAAGTGCGGTGTGCGTGAAATGCTATTCGTTGCTGTTTCCAGCTTGGGTGGCGTTGCCGCCCTTGATATGTTTTTCGGCAGCGAGCTCAGCAATCTCGTCAAGATCCCGCTGGTAATCATCGCGCACCATGCGGTACCAGAGGAAGATGGCGAACCCTGCGAAGAGGACCCATTCCAAGCCGTAGAAAACGTTCAGCCAGTTGATCTGCGCTTCCTGGGGCTGCGGACCGACGTCGACAATTTCCAGGCCCGGCTGCGCTACGGTCTCGCCCTTGGCAGTGGTGATTTCGTGGGCCGTGACGAATCCTTCAAAGAGGACCGAATCCCAGATGTTCGCCAGCTGTGCCGAGGCGAGAGTTGGCAGCGTTGCGCTGCGCAGGTCTTCGCGGAATTCCGGGCCTTCGCTAGGCAGCAGGCGCCCGGTGATCTCCAGTTCGCCTTCAGGTGCCGGAGCTGGCTTGGTTGCTTCAGGCTGCCAGCCGCGTACCACCGCAATACCGGCGTCCTGGGCCGCGCCCTCGACCTTGAATTGGGTGATGACCCAGACACCGCGCTGATCGCCATTAAGCCGAGGCGCAATCAGCTGATCGGTGCCGGGGACGAATTCGCCCTCCATGGTGACGATCTGGTCTGCCTTGATGCCCAGCAGTTCCTTGCCGACTTCCTGATGCTCGATCAGCGCGACCGGCTTCTCGGTCTTGTCGATCTTGACCGGCGGCTCGGTTTCGGAGGCGCCGAACTGCCATCCGGACAAGAGAACGAATCCGGTGGCGAGAGCTAGCGCGGCAAAGAGGGCGCCGATCCATTTGGGCTTCAGAGCGGTTTTAAGCACACTCTAACGGTACTTCTATTTGGCGTAGAACTCGAAATGCGATGGCGTGAGATTAGCCCTGTTGCCTTATTTTCCGCTGGTGGAACCAACTTGCTTATTCATTCGTTGAGACCAAGCGCTTAAACGACACTGGCCCCACCCTTCGAAAGAAGAGCAGGGCCAGATCAGGATCCGCTAGAAGCGATCGGATTCGTACGGGGACAGCACGACGTCGACGCGCTGGAATTCCTTGAGGGTCGAGTAGCCGGTGGTGGCCATCGAGCGGCGCAGTGCGCCAACCAGGTTCGAGGTGCCGTTGGTCTCGTGCGATGGGCCGTGCAGGACCTTCTCCAGCGAGCCGACGGTGCCGACCTTGGCGCGGTCGCCACGTGGGCTGGCCTCGTGAACTGCTTCCATGCCCCAGTGGTAGCCGGCGCCTGGTGCTTCATCGGCGCGGGCCAGTGCGGTACCGAGCATCACTGCGTCGGCGCCCATGGCGATGGCCTTGACGATGTCGCCGGAGTTCCCCATGCCGCCATCGGCGATGACGTGGACATAGCGTCCGCCGGACTCTTCGATGTAGTCGCGGCGTGCGGCTGCAACGTCGGCAATGGCGGTAGCCATCGGCGCGTGGATACCCAGAGTGCGGCGGGTGGTGGAGGATGCGCCGCCACCGAAGCCAACGAGCACGCCGGCTGCACCGGTGCGCATCAGGTGCATGGCCGGGGTGTATCCGGCTGCGCCGCCCACGATCACTGGGACATCGAGTTCGTAGATGAACTGCTTGAGGTTCAGCGGTTCGGTGGTCTTCGAGACGTGCTCGGCCGAAACAGTGGTGCCGCGGATGACGAAGATGTCCACGCCGGCAGCGACAACGGTCTTGTAGTGCTCCTGGGTGCGCTGCGGGGTCAGCGAGCCGGCAACGACAACTCCGGAGTCGCGGATCTCGGAGATGCGCGAGGTGATCAGCTCAGGCTGGATGGGAGCCGAGTACAGTTCCTGCAGCTTTGCGGTGGTCTTCGGGTCGTTGCGGGTTGCCGCCTCGGACTTCAGGCCGGCAATTTCGGCCAGCACTGCTTCCGGGTCCTCGTAGCGGGTCCACAGGCCCTCGAGGTTCAGCACGCCTAGGCCGCCGAGCTTGCCCAAGGCGATTGCGGTAGACGGGGAGGTCACCGAATCCATTGGTGCGCCCAGGATAGGGGTGTCGAACTGGAAGGCGTCGATCTGCCAGGACACCGATACGTCCTTCGGATCACGGGTACGGCGATTCGGTACGATCGCTACGTCGTCCAGGGAATATGCCTTAGTTGCCCGCTTGCCGCGGCCGATCTCAATCTCGTTACTCACCTAACTAGGTTATCAAGATTCCCGGATAATCCCGCTTTTGATAGCGCATTGGCTTTAGGCGATGTTTCTGCGCTGGCTCTGGTGCATGGGGCCGCAAGTGGCACACCGGGACAACAATGCCCTGCCGGCCGGTGAGTAAGATCACCGGATGGCAGGGCCTATGTTGAGCCAGGTTTACCTGGCTGCCTTGGATGCAAGCTTCTTGGCGGTCACGGCCAAGGAGGTGGCGGCTTGCTCTTCAGAATCGGCAATGCGCTCAATCGCGTCAGCCAATACGGCGAAGTGCTCAGCACGCTTGGCGAACTCGGTCTCTGGATCAATCAGGTCCGCGAACGCATCCCACTGCGTGGAGAGCTGCCGGTAAGCATCTACGTGAGCTGCCAGCGGCGCCAGGCCTGGAAGTTCCGCCGCTTCCGAAAGGAACTCCGCGTACAGGCCGCGCAACGCGCCCTCGCCGCTGAAACGCGTGTCGGAGAAGAAACCTGCGAGCTGGTCCAAGCCGTTGGCCAGCGCTTGCTGGCTTGCGAAGATCTGGGACCAACCGGTCTTGGACTCGTTATCGCGCAGTCGCGTGGCCAAGGTGCGCATGCCGGTAATGCCGAAGTTCTTGGCAAAGTGCACTGGAACCCCGGAAAGCTCGCTGGTGCCCAGCAGGCGAGCGGTGGTTTCCCCAATCGCCTCGACGGCATTGGCGGCCAAAGTCTCGGCATTCGGCGAGCGCGAGGACGGGATCCATGCCTGCCAGTGCTTTTCCTTCTTGCGCATCGCACGGGCGATGGCCAGTTCCTTGGGGCTGATGAGGTTCAACGCACCTGAACCGTCATCTACCATCAGGTCCTTCTTGTGCTCGCCAACGACGACGAGATCCAGGGTCTCGGCCTCATCAACCGTGTTGCCGTCAATCCATGGCAGCGCGCTGATTGCCACGCGAACCACCACAGTGCGGCCTGCGTCCAGGGCTGCGTCCATGTATTCGACGGCGCGTTCGGCTGAGCCGGTGGTACGTTCGGTCACCGTAGCACCGCAACGGGCCAGCAGGTTCTGGGTATAGGGTTCCGGGTTGTGGCGGGTCACCAGCGTTACTGCAGTCTCTTCGCCTCCTTCATGGGTGAAAGCCATGAAGCCGATACCGCCGGCAAGGCCAGCGAGCAATGCCTGGCTCAGCGGTTCGCCGGTGTGCTTGTTGGTGACGCCAGCTTGGACTAGGACTCGGTGCCAGAGCGCAGCATCGTACTGGATGACATCTTTTGGCGCTGGGTACTCAGGCAGTTCGTCAGCTGGCGAAGCAGCCGGAGCGTTCTTGCCTTTCTGCTCCTGCGCCTTGGCCTTTTCGCGTGCTTCCTTGGCGTAGTCGCGGGCGGCGGCAGCGCGAGCGGCCCGAGGACTTTCAGGCTTGCCGGCCAAGATGTTCTTGCGCGCGGTGGTGTAGCTCTCCCCCGTGCGCTCCATACGCTGGCGGGTTTGCTTCTTCAGGTTGGCTGGCTGGCCCATGTACTGATTGTCCTTCCGTCACCGGCGCATTGGCGCGAGGTTTCCCGCACGCGCAGGGAAGCGCCGCCATCGAACAAGTCTACGTGTCCGCGGCGAGCGAGTCCCGCGATGTTCTAGTGGGATTGGATACGCCACGGCGCGCGCCAATGCGCGGCGTCAAACTGGGACTAGGACAAAACAAGGCTCCATCTATGCCTGCATGGGGCAGGACAGATGGAGCCTCGAGTCTGTTTGATTTTGTGCTGCTATTCAGGCCGAAGGCATTTGGCGCCTAGAAACCGACTTTGTCGCGCCCCTTGAGCGCCAGCATCTCCCGGGCTTCCTCGGGAGTCGCGACCTCGAAATTCAGTGCTTCCAGTATGGTCCGGATACGGGTCACTTGCTCGGCATTGGAAGCGGCGAGCTGCCCCGGTCCGATCCACAAGGAATCTTCCAGCCCAACACGTACATGCGATCCCATGGCCGCTCCAATGGTAGCTAACGGCATCTGGTTCTTGCCTGCACCGAGGATGGACCATTCGTAGTTCTCTCCCAGCAGGCGGTCAGCCGTGCGGCGCATATGCATCAAGTCTTCCGGATGCGCCCCGATGCCGCCGAGCAGACCGAAAACCGACTGCACGAAAAGCGGGCCACGGGCCAGGCCGCGCTGGTGGAAGTGACTCAGGTTATTTAGGTGGGAAATGTCGTAGCATTCGAATTCGAACCGGGTGTCATTGGCGTTACCGATTTCCAGGATCCTCTGGATATCGGCAAAGGTGTTCTTGAAGACCAGATCCCGTGAATTTTCCAGGCCTTCTCGTTCCCAATCGTGTTCGAACTCCGTGAACCGGTCCAGCATGGGATACAGTCCGAAATTCATTGATCCCATATTGAGCGAAGCGAGTTCAGGTTCGAAGGTTGCCACCGGAAGCATGCGTTCTTCGACGGTCATATGCGGGGAGCCACCGGTGGTGATGTTGACGATGGCGTCGGTGCCGTTCTTGAGCTTCTCCAAGATCGGTTCGAAATGCTTGGGATCCTGAGATGGGCGGCCGTCCTTGGGATCACGCGCGTGCATGTGGACTATGGCCGCGCCAGCCTTGGCGGCGCCAAGCGCAGCTTCGGCAATCTCATCGGCGCTCACCGGCAGGTGCGGCGACATGCTGGGGGTATGGATAGCGCCGGTGACAGCGCTGGTAATGATGACTTTTCGCTTGTTTTTCACAATACGCCTTCCTAGTACAGTTTCTCGGTGTTGCCATCGACTGCCATGGCCTGGCCGTTGATCCGAAGTGCCATCGGGCTGGCCAGGAACACCGCCATATTGGCGATGTCCTCGGCCTCGACCAGCTTGTTGAGCGATGACTGCGCGTGGTACAGATCGGAGACTTCGTCCACCGGACGCTGGAGCATTCGCGCCTTCGCCTCGATTACGGATTGGATGCGCGGGCCATTGACTGCCCCCGGGCAGATGGCATTGACCCTGATTCCTTCACCGCCGAGCTCGATGGCAAGCGTCTTGGTCAGCCCGATCACTGCCCATTTCGATGCCGAGTACGGACTGCGACCTGCCATGCCCAGACGGCCAGCGGCCGAGGACAAGTTGATGATGGATCCCCGGGTGGACTGGCGCAGCAACGGGAGCAAGTGCTTGATGCAGAAGAATTGTCCGTGGACATTAATATCGAAAGTCGTCATCCAATCTTCGGATTCAAGAGTCTCGATAGGCCCGGTAGGACCGGCGATTCCGGCATTGTTCACCAGGACGTCCAGTCCCCCTAGAGACTGCTGGATCTGATCGGGCAATCCACGTACCTGATCTTCATCCGACACGTCGCTCACGGAGGCGGCAAAACCCGCCGACGCGGCGGCACGCACTGCTTCAGGATTGATATCCGTAACGAAGACTTGTGCGCCATGGTTCCTGAACTCTTGAGCGATCGCCAGGCCGATGCCCGCAGCTCCAGCCGTGACGAGAACCCGGAGTCCGTCAAAGTCCATTTTCATGTTATGGGTATTCATTAGAGTTCGTTGCTCCTTAGTTAGATGCCTAGTGGCCGGACACAGCGGCTTTAGCGGGATCCTCGGTGCCTTGCTTGAGCTTGAGAGTGAGCAGTGCGCCAACGGCGCAGATCGCGACAATGAACCAGAGGCCCGACATCTTGCTTCCAGTAGCTTCTTCCATCAGCCCCATGATGTAGGGACCAAGGAATCCGCCGAACAGCCCGACGGTGTTCACGAAAGCAATGCCGCCAGCCAGAGTCGCACCGGAAAGGCGGGTTGCCGGGTAGGTGAACAGGATCGGCTGCAACGCGAAGAAGTTGAACGCGGCTAGCGAGAAGCCGATCAGTCCGAGCACCGGTCCGCCAAGCGCACCGAGGGTGAACCCGGCAACGATGCCGGTCATGGTTGCGCTGGCAACGATCCGCGATCGCGAGCCATTGGTGGCCAGCTTGGGGATCAGCAAGGCGCCTGCGGCAGAGAAGACCCACGGTATCGAGGTGAGCAAGCCGATCTGGATGGTGGATAGCTCTCCGTATGTACCGATGATCGAAGGCAAGAAGAAGCTCAATGCGTAGACTGCGATCTGGTGGGAGAAGTAGATCGCAACGACCAACAGGATCTGCTTGTCCTTGAGAACATGGAGCAGCTTGGAATTTCCAGCAGCCTGCGCGCCAGCGATTTCCTCAGCCGCGATTCGCGCTTCCAAGTCCTCGGCCTCGGCCTGGGTGAGGAATTTAGCTTCGGTGGGCTTGTTGGGCAGGATTTTCCAAACTGCGATAGCCAAGAAGCACGCTGGCAACCCCTCGATGATGAACATCCACTGCCATCCGTGCAACCCGCCAACGCCGTCCATAGTCAGCAGCAGGCCGCTCAGCGGCGCCCCGATGACGTTCGCCAGGGCTACGCCGAGCAAGAAGAGTCCGTTGGCCCGGGCGCGGTCTTTGACGACAAACCACTGGGTGATGAAGTAGATGACTCCCGGGAATAGGCCCGCCTCAGCGATGCCCAGCAGCATGCGCAGGATATAGAAGGACCATTCCCCCTGGACCAGTGCCATGCAGGCAGACAGGATTCCCCAAGTGATCATGATCCTCATGATCCAGAACCGTGCGCCGACCTTGTGCATGATCAGGTTTGAGGGAATCTCCGAAAGCGCGTAGGTCAAGAAGAACAGCCCGGCACCCACGCCGTACGCTGTAGCCGAGATACCCAGATCGATTTCCAACCGGTCTTTGGCCATGCCGATATTCGTGCGATCAATGAAAGCCATGACATAGGCTGCGATCAGCAGCGGCATGATGCGCCGGAAAATCAGCTTGTTGAGTATTTCCGGTGAGCGCATCCAACGTGTCGCGTTGGTAGTTTGCACGGTCAGTTCCTTCCGCATGCAGGCATGACGAGTAGAGGGCACCAGGCCCTTGGCTTTGAGAATGTCTAGTGGTGAGCTAGAGGGCAGGCATTCGCCCTGTAGCAGGGCACCCGCAAGTCCTACCGATATGGAGGCTGTGCTCGCAGATCGTGTGCTTGTAGGTGTTCCGCGGCTCGACGATCTGTTCCAGGAGTAGCTCGAAGGACCTTTCCGCCATGTCTTTCACCGGCTGGACAATTGTTGTCAGCCCGATGATTTTCGAGCGGCTGTGCCTGAGTCCGTCACAGCCGACGATCGCGACATCCTGTGGAATGCGCAGGCCCAGCGACAGCGCATGCTCCATGACACCAATGGCAATTTCATCCGATCCGCAGACCACAGCCCGTGGCGGATGCGCCGAGCTGAACAATCTTTTGGCGGCCAGCTGCCCGCCTTCCGAACTGAGCTTGGTACTGATCAGGCGTTCTCCCGCAACCCGGATACCCCTTTGCTGGGCAACCCGGACAAAAGCCTGTTCGCGCAACAAAGACGCAGTAGAGGAACGCGGCCCGATGACAGTGGCCACCTCCGAATAGCCGTGATCCAGAACGTGGGACATGAGTTCCCCCGCAGCCGCGTCGTCATCGATCCCGACGAAATCACCAGGCAGATGCTCGGAATTGCGCGACAGGCAGACATAGGGAATTCGTTTCTGGCGAAAGGTCCTCAGAGAACGCGAATCTTCCTTGATTGCAGCGGCGATAATGACGCCATCAACATTCCGGGCAGCCAGGGTACGAGCAACTTGATCCAGCGCCTCGGGGTCGTCCCCCGTTGTTGCGACAAAGACATCGAACCCGGCCGCGGCGGTGGCATTGATGATGTGCTGTGCCCAGATCGTATACATCTGGTTCACGATGTTCGGCAGCACTAGGCCGACCACGCGGGTCAGAAGCGGGTCCTGCTGCTGCCCATGGTTGGCGGGACGGTAGCCAAGTTCGTTCGCCACCTTCAGCACATGGCGCCGGGTCTCAGGCGAGGCACCGGGTCGACCGTTCATGATGTAGCTGACCGTTGCAGAAGAGACCCCTGCAGCTCGGGCAACAGCAGCAGCGGAGACACGCGCTGGTCGAAGCGATAAATGCGACTGCGTGGTCAACGCGCACCTCCATTGGTGAAATCGGATAAGAACCTGCGAATGCTTGTGATCACCATTACATGGCATGGAAATACGTTAAGCAACATTAAGCTTCAAAAGCTAAATCTTCTGAATCACCTTATTCATGCACCTGAAGCACCGGGTGCAACCGGAGATAGGACGCCTAGCCACTTACGATTGCTTAATGCCGAACCGCACTAGTAGCGTCCTCGAAAGGATGTGACGGCAGTCATATTCCTCTCCAGCAAATTGATCGGCCTACTCTTGGAGGTGCACGATGCTCACAACCGCAATGAAGCCTGTGACTCGTCTTGTCGAACGATGGATGCCCTCAGCAATGGTATTCGCCGTCCTGCTGACGTTGATCGTGATGCTCATGGCCTTGACGATGACCGACTCGTCTCCGGTCGCCGTGGTGAATGCTTGGGGCGAAGGATTGACAGGGCTACTGGCCTTCATCACGCAGATGTGCCTGGCCCTGCTCTTCGGGCATGCACTGGCCCATACCCGCCAGGTCCAGGGGGTGCTGTCGAAAGTATCAAGCATTCCAAAGAACGCGGTGCAGGCCTACGCCTGGGTCACCCTGCTGACCTGCTTGGTGTCCTGGGCCCAGTGGAGCCTGGGACTAATCGTCGGAGCGATTCTGGCCAAGGGTATCGCCACCAGCTGCCGCGAACGCGGCATCAAAGTCCACTTCCCTTTGTTGGTCGCTGCTGCCTACACCGGCTTTATTCCCTACCATATGGGATATTCAGGGGCAGCCCCGCTGACTTCGGCCACTCCTGGCAGCTTCATCGAGGAATTCCTGGGTGCTCCGGTCCCGGTCACGGAAACGGTCTTCAGCTGGTGGAATATGACTGGCCTGCTCATCATGATTCCCGCGCTGGTCATCGGCATGGTGATGTCCCGGCCTAAGACCGACGAGGAGATCCTGGAGATCCCGCTCAGCAACCCGGATTCCCAGACGGAGGCCCGTCAAGCTGGGAAACCGGAAAGCCCGGCAGATTGGATTGAATCCAAGCGCTACGTCACGACCGGACTGGGACTACTGCTCAGCGTCTTCATCGTCGGGCACTTCATGCGCCTGGGCTTCGTTTTGACCTTCGACATCGTGAACTGGTCGATGCTCGCGATCATCCTCTTGCTGGTTGACTCCCCTGTAGCGTTGGCCGGGCTGATCAAGAACGCTTCGACAGTCACCGGCGAAGTGCTGCTGCAGTATCCGCTGTACGCCGGCATCCTGGGGATCGTGACAACGACGGGACTGATCACCGTGCTCAGCGATGCGTTCATCTCGATGTCCAACGCGAACTCATTGCCGATTGTCGCCTTCCTCGCCGCCGGCTTGGTAAACATCTTCGTGCCCAGTGGTGGCGGCCAATTCGCCATTCAGGGACCGATTTTCATCGAAGCGGCCAACGCCTTGGGCACGGATCCCGCCTTGATCATCATGGCAATCGGTTACGGCGACACCTGGACCAACATGATCCAGCCGTTCTTCGCATTGCCGATCTTGGCGATCGCGGGGCTCGGAGTGAGATCCATCTTGAAGTACACCTTTGTTTCATTGGTCATCAGCGGTGCGGTATTCCTCTTCATCTTGCTGTTGCCCACCTACATTTTCTAACGAGCACGCAAACAAGGAATTCCCATGAGTCTTGAACAGTTTTCACTGGCCAACCGTCACGTTTTGGTGACCGGAGCTGGCCGCGGCATCGGGCAGGCTATGGCACTGGCAGCCGTCAAAGCCGGCGCACGTGTCAGCGCAGTGTCCCGCACGGAGTCCCAGCTGGAGCAAACACGGCAGCTTGCCGGACTCGATGGGCAACGCCTGCACACCTATACCTGGGATGTAGCGCAAACCGGCAAAGCCAATGAACTTGTAGACCTTGCCGAAGGCAACGGTCTGGTTGATTCCGTGATCCATGCTGCGGGTGTGCAGCTGCGCAAGCAGGCCATCGATTTGGATCCTGAGGAATGGCGATGGGTACAGAAGGTCAATGCCGAAGCCCCTCTGTTCCTCAGCACCGAGATCGCGCGGCGGGAGATCTCCCGCGGCAGCGCGGTCGGAAGCCACGTCTTCCTCTGCTCCCTGGCAAGCACCATTGGGCTGCCCAATGTCGCACCATACGTCATGTCGAAGTCAGCCGTACTCGGAGCTGTCCGCGCGCTGTCCCGGGAATGGTCGCAACAAGGCATCCGCGTGAACGGCATTGCTCCCGGATACGTCCAAACGCAGCTCACTTCAGATCTCCTGGCCAAACCGGCAGACAGAGAACGAATCCTCTCACGGATCCCGATGAATAGGCTGGGGCACACTGATGACTTTGCCGGACCGGTGGTTTTCTTGCTTTCGGAAGCATCCCGGTACATCACTGGACAGATGCTCAACGTCGACGGTGGCTGGCTGGCCTCCTGAATCGGCTAGCAGAGATGCGAAAAACCCCATCGCCTCTGGCAATGCGCCAGTGGTGATGGGGTTTTCCGCATCAGATGAGCCTTAGCGCGAACGGTAGTTCGGTGCCTCAACGGTCATCATGATGTCGTGCGGGTGCGATTCCTTCAGGCCTGCTGCGGTGATGCGGACGAACTTGCCGCGTGCCTTCAGCTCGGGAACGGTGCGTCCGCCCACGTAGAACATGGTCTGGCGCAGGCCGCCCACGAGCTGGTGGGTGACAGCCGACAGCGGGCCGCGGTAAGGGACCTGGCCTTCGATGCCTTCAGGGATCAGCTTCTCGTTCGATGGCGCGTCAGCCTGGAAGTAGCGGTCCTTGGAGTACGAGGTGTTCTTGCCACGGGTTTCCATTGCGCCCAGCGAGCCCATGCCGCGGTAGGCCTTGAACTGCTTGCCGCCCATGAAGACCAGATCGCCTGGGGACTCAGCGGTACCTGCCAGCAGGGAGCCGAGCATGACCGAGTCGGCGCCGGCCACCAGGGCCTTGCCGATATCGCCCGAGTGCTGCAGGCCGCCGTCAGCGATCAATGGAACGCCAGCTGGAATAGCGGCCTTGGCTGCTTCGTAGATAGCGGTAACCTGGGGAACGCCCACGCCGGCAACGATGCGGGTGGTGCAGATGGAGCCCGGGCCAACGCCGACCTTGATGGCGTCAGCGCCAGCATCGATCAGTGCCTTGGCACCGTCATAGGTGGCTGCCTGGCCGCCGATGATGTCCACGTGCGCGGCCGCTGGATCCTTCTTCAGGCGTGCAATCATCTCCAGCACGCCCTGCGAGTGGCCATTGGCGGTGTCGACAACCAGTGCGTCAACTCCGGCGTCGATCAGGGTCATGGCACGCTCGTAGCCTTCGCCGAAGAAGCCAACAGCAGCTGCAACACGCAGACGGCCTTCGTCGTCCTTGGTCGCCAGCGGGTACTGCTCGGCCTTGTCGAAGTCCTTGACGGTGATCAAGCCGGTGAGCTTGCCGTCGTTATCGATGAGTGGAAGCTTCTCGATGCGGTTCTTGGACAGGAGCTCGATTACCTTCTCTGGAGCTACACCGTCATGAGCGGTCACCAGCGGCATGCCGGTCATCACTTCGTAGACCTTGGTGGTCATGTAGCGTTCGCGAGGAACAAAGCGGGTGTCGCGGTTGGTGATGATGCCCAACAGCTTGCGGTTCTCATCTACCACTGGCAGACCGGAGACGCGGTACTGAGCGCACAGCTCATCCCATTCAGCCAAGGTGGCACCCGGGTGCACAGTGACTGGGTCGGTGATCATGCCCGACTCGCTGCGCTTAACCTGGTCAACCTGCTTGGCCTGGGACTCAATGGAAAGGTTGCGGTGGATCACGCCGATACCGCCCTGGCGTGCCAGCGCGATTGCCATGGGTGCTTCGGTCACCGTGTCCATTGCAGCGGAGCTGATGGGCACCTGGATGTTGATGCGCTTGGTGAAGCGGGTGGTGGTGTCCGCCTCCGAAGGAATCACATCCGTCGGGCCGGGCAACAGCAGAACGTCGTCGTAGGTGAGTCCTTCAAAGGCAAAGGGGTTGAACTCAGTCACGGGGGAACCTTTCGGGGCGACAGCGGAGGTTGATTAAATGGTAGAGCTCTTTTGGCGTTCCGGTTATTCCTTCGTGGCGCACTGTGTTCAACCTCATGCCCCATCCCGCATCAGGGGTGACTTATTCCCAGTTTGTTGCTTCCTTGAAAGAAGAAGCGAACTGGCGCTTGGCACTGAGCACGAAGGTCTTGGACAGGTGCGAATCATCCAGGTACGTCAAGACGTTGCCAATGACAGCTTTGCAGACCCCCTCGGGGCAGAGCAACCCCGTCATGTCCAGGGAAACAACCTGGTCGCCATAATCATTGGAATCCAGGAATTGCTCCACTGGATTCACGCTGTTCAATGCGTAGCCGGCCGAACCATCGCAGTTGGCAGGAAGTCCCTTGTTCGAATCCACGCATTCCGGAATGGAGTAGGTATAGCGCGGGGTATCGCGCATCGCGATGACCCGGCTTCCGGCATCGAGCAGCGGCTGGATCATCTCGGCGTAGTTGTCCACCAGGATCTCCTGCTCCCCCGGGCTGCGAAGCATGTCATCAGGGTCCGCTACGGTCTTGCTGGCCGTGGTCAGCACCATCTGCGGAGCCAGGTCCGCTACATATTCCTGCGCCGCGTCCTGGAAGCCGGAGCAGGCTTCTTCCACGCGGTCCGCATCGGAGCCGTAGCGGCAACCCGGTTCGTACACCAGGATCCAGCTGCCGCCAGCTTCCTCGATCATTGCCGAAGCCGCCGCGGACCAGTGCTGCATGTGCGAATCGCCCAGCAGTACCAGGTCCGGCGCTCCCCCGTCGAAAGTGCCGCCCTGCTCGCAGAAGTGGATGCGCTCGTCGTCTGGAGCGTTCGCCCCTTCGCAGACATCGCCGGGAGTCTGCCATTCGCTATCCAGTTCGGTCGCCAGCGGCAGGGTCAAAGCCGCAGGTGACGGATCCCAGTCATCTTCGGCGTTGGCCCCGGGGTTGTCGGTGGCGGTCTGCGCCGCGGCCATGGCCCTGCGGTGCTCGACGTTGTTCTCCCAGGCCATCACCGGAAGGCTGGCTACGCCAAGCCCCACAGCGACCACGGCAAACTGGGCAATGAGCTTGAACCCGGTTTGCGGAATCAGGCGCGAGAAGCTGGCACTGGCTTGCCAGGCGATGGCCGGTTTCTCGACGAACTTGGTGGTGGCCCATGAAGCGAGGATCGAGGCAAGAATCAAGACACTGCCGGCAGCGAAGGAGGCCTTCTCGTTCCCGGAGACCTCAAGGTAGAAGACCAGCAACGGCCAGTGCCACAGGTACATGCCGTAGGACAGGTCGCCCAGCTTTACCAGCGGGGGCAAGGAAAGCAGGCCCGACGGGTTGGCCCAGCTGCGCGGTGCCGGAGCCGAGATCACCAAGGCGGCGGCGACCGTGGGCACCAAAGCCATGAAGCCCGGGAACTGCCCCTGCACATCCAGTACGGCGCCACTGCCTATGACGGTAGCCAGGCCGGCCCAGCCTCCGATGCGGCGGATCTTCTCGGGCAGGCTGGAGAGCCACGGCAATGCCAAGGCGAGCAGCGAACCGAGGGCGAATTCCCATAGGCGCGCGCCCGTGTGGAAGTAGGCCACCTGCTGGTTGGTGGCGGTGATGTGAATGGAATACGCGAGCGAGCCGAGGAAGATGGCTCCGAAGGCGCCGCCTGCTACGGCGGCGAAGCTGTGCCGGGAGAAGAGCTTCTTCCAGAGCAGTGCGCTGCCGGCAAGAACCAGCGGCCAGATGATGAAGATCTGTCCCTGGACAGACAGGGACCAGAAGTGCTGCAGCGGCGAGGCGGCGGCTGTGTTGAAGGCGTAGTAGTCCACCTGGTGATCCGAGAGGTACCAGTTCTGCCAGTAGAACAGCGCGGCATTGGACTGGTCGATCAGCTCCAGCCAGCGCGTACTAGGCAGGATGATCCATGCCGCGATGACCACGCCAATGATGACTACCGCCGCTTGCGGTATCAGGCGCGAGAATCGATGCAGCCAGCCGTCGAGCAGAGGCGGGCGCTGCCCGCGGGCGATGCGCCGTGCGGTGGAAGAAGTGAGGAAGAAGGCGGAGAGCATCAAGAAGATGTCCACACCGCCGGAGACCCGGGAGAACCAGATGTGATAGCACATCACCAGCAGGACTGCGAGGGCGCGAAGTCCCTGCAAATCAACTCGGAAACCGGCACGCTGGGTGCTTGTCCGAGACTGATCCAAGGTATGGCTCACTGGCTGCGCTTTCTTCGGGGACAGGTAATTGTCCTCGGCGTTTTCTACTTGATTCACGTCAGACAACCAACCATCTTATCAATTCGCCATGGCCACACCGTGCGAGTTGACGCTGCTGCCGCTGTAAAGCAGCGTATATAGATTGACCGTATTGGCCTGACCTGCTCAGGATTAGCTGTCGAAATTCGAGAACTGGCGCAAAGTTCCACGGCGGTTTGCCGCCCAGCCATCGTCGGCACGGCGGCAAATTGTTGCTTGGCCAGGTGAGCGAAGTCAATCCGCGCATTCTGAAACAACAGCTTTCTTGATTAGACTCATGAATAACTCTGATCAGTTCTAGCCGAGGGGCTCCCGGGTGACGTCTTCAACTCCTATGCCAGGACGACGCGAACGCAACAAGCAGGCGAAGCTTGAACGGATCATCTCCGCGGCCAGCGAACTCTTCGCGGCACACGGTGTCGATGAGGTCACCACGCAGCAGATCGCCGACGCGGCGGATATCGGAACCGGAACCCTTTTCCTCTACGCCAAGTCCAAATCCGAGCTGCTGCTCATGGTGCAGAACCACCGCTACGAACGCTCCTTGGAGCAAGGCATCGAGGCCTCTAAATCAGCAAAGACCGCGCTGGAGGCAACCATGGCCCTTTTGGTACCGATCATCGACTGCAATCGGAAGCATGTCGACAACGGGCGCTTTTATCTGCGCGAAATGGTTTTTGGCGATTCGGCGGAACCGCATCATGCCGAAGCCCTGCGCATAGCGGCGTTGACCGAACAGGCGATTGCCGAGCTCCTGGGCACGCATAGGAATCTGGAGGCGCCGGAGGCAGCCACGATTGCGCGGGCCATCACTTCCATCCAGTTCCTGGCGATGGCTACTGCTGCGGACCCGGCACTGGCCACAGCTGAAGTCGCCCGGGGCATCCGCGCTCAGATTGCTGCAATCCTCCCCCACTGACGAGCAAAGCGCGCCCACCGCCCAGGCGAACGCGCTCGCTTTACTTCTGCTGCATGGTGATGACGGTCTTGCCGCGCCGGCCACCAGCCTCCATCGATTCAAGGGCCTCTGCAGTTTGCGCAAAACCGAAGACCTGGCCCACCACGGGCGTCAGGACCCCGGAGTCCACCAGTTCGGCAATGCCTCGCAGCTGCTGGCCGCTGGGCTTCATGAAGAGGAACTCGTACCCGACACCCAGCTTCTTGGCCTTCTTGAGAACTGACCGGCTTAGCGCGCGGACCGCCAAGCCCATCACCGGATTCAGCCCTGCTTCCTTGGCGAATGCCGGAGTCGGCGGACCCGAGATGCCGATGACCTTCCCTCCAGGGCGCAGAACTCCCAGCGACTTGGCAAGCGTTTCGCCGCCCAGGCTGTCAAGCACCAGGTCATAGCCCGAGATACTTACCTGGAAATCCTCGGTCTTGTAGTCGATGACTTCATCGGCTCCGAGATCCTGCAAGAATTCGGCGTTCGTCGCCGACGCTGTTGTCGCGACGTAAGCGCCCAGGTGCTTGGCCAGCTGGATGGCGATGGTTCCGACGCCGCCAGCGCCAGCGTGGATGAGTACTCGCTGCCCCGGCTGCAGATTTCCCCGCTCAACTAGTGCCTGCCACGCAGTCAGTGCAACCAGGGGCAGCGAGGCCGCTTGCACCAGGTCGATGGAGACAGGTGCCTTCGCAATATCCATTTCATTCACGGCCATGCGCTGGGCGAAAGCTCCGATCCGATGATCTCGAGGGCGGGCAAAAATCTGGTCCCCTACCGTAAAGCCGCGGACTCCTGAGCCGAGCCCGATCACGGTCCCTGCGACGTCGTGGCCGAGAACCAGCGGCATCTTGTAGGGCAGGATTGCCTTGAATTCGCCTGCGCGGATCTTCTCGTCAAGCTGGTTGACGCCAGCGGCCGCAATCTCGATGAGTACCTCCCGCTCCCCCAACTCAGGTTCAGCGACCTCGGCCTGCACCAGGGCACCCTTGTAGTTTTCGAGAACGAACGCGTGCATGGAAGATCTCCTGTACGGATATGAAATGGGCATCAATCTTTGACTGAGTTCAATTATGAGCGCACTCATTTATCGTGTCAATGAGCTGGGTCACCCCGGGTGGATCGTTTTCTGAGAACAAAAAGCCGCCGCTGGATCCAGGAGATAAATCCTGGATCCAACGGCGGCTTTCGCTCACGAAGCAATGCTTCGGTGACGGGCTAAACCCTAGTGGCCGTGCGCCTCTTCAGCTTCTTCAGCCTTCTCTGCCACCAAGGTCTCGGTGGTCAGAACCAAGGCCGCGATCGATGCTGCGTTGCGCAGTGCCGAGCGGGTTACCTTGACTGGGTCGATGACGCCTGCGTGCAGCAGGTTCTCGTAGACACCGGTCTTGGCGTTGAAGCCTTCGTTGGCTGGGGACTCTGCCACCTTGGAAGCAACTACCGCACCGTCGAAGCCGGCGTTGGTAGCGATCCAGAAGAGCGGCTGCACCAGCGCGCGGCGGACAATCGCAACGCCTGCTGCTACGTCGCCTTCGGTGGCTGCGATGCGGGCATCGGTATCCAGCGAAGCCAGCGCGTCGACCAGGGCGGTACCGCCGCCGGCAACGATGCCCTCTTCCAGGGCAGCACGGGTGGAGGACACAGCATCCTCGATGCGGTGCTTGCGTTCCTTCAGCTCGACCTCGGTGGAAGCGCCCACCTTGATCACGCCGATGCCGCCGGACAGCTTGGCCAGGCGCTCGGACAGCTTCTCGCGGTCCCACTCCGAATCGGTGCGGTTCAGCTCAGCCTTCAGCTGGGCTACGCGCTCTGCGACATCCTCCTCGGTGCCAGCGCCATCAACGATGGTGGTGGAATCCTTGGTGATGGTCACGCGGCGTGCCGAGCCGAGTACCTCGGTGCCAACCTGGTCCAGGGACAGGCCCAGTTCCGGGGAGACAACCTGGGCACCGGTGAGGATAGCCAGATCCTGCATCATTGCCTTGCGGCGGTCGCCGAAGCCTGGAGCCTTGACGGCTACCACGTTCAGCAGGCCTCGCAGCTTGTTGACCACCAGAGTGGAAAGGGCTTCGCCCTCGACATCCTCGGCGATGATCAGCAGCGGCTTCTTCGCTTCCAGGACCTTTTCCAGCAGTGGCAGGAATTCTGCCACGGTGGAGATCTTGGCTGGGTTGATCAGGATCAGTGCGTCTTCCAGGACAACTTCCTGGCGCTCCTGGTCGGTGATGAACTGTGGCGAGAGGTAGCCCTTGTCGAACTGCATGCCTTCGGTCAGGACCAGCTCGGTAGCGGTAGTCGAGGACTCCTCGATGGTGATCACGCCATCGGTGCCCACGGTCTTGAAGGCCTTGGCCAGCAATTCGCCGATTTCATCCGACTGCGCGGAGATCGCGGCTACGTTAGCAACCTTGTCCTCTACGGCAACGGCGTTAGCGGCCAATGCGTCCGAAACGATCTCCACAGCCAGTTCAATGCCCTTGCGGACATCGCCCGGAGCGGCGCCTGCGGCGACGTTCTTCAGGCCTTCCTTGACCAGGGCCTGAGCGAGCACGGTGGCGGTGGTGGTGCCGTCGCCTGCTACGTCATTGGTCTTGGTGGCTACTTCCTTGGCCAGCTGCGCGCCAAGGTTCTCGTATGGATCTTCCAGATCGATCTCACGCGCAATGGTGACACCGTCATTGGTGATGGTCGGGGCGCCCCAGGTCTTGGCAAGCACCACATTGCGGCCGAGTGGGCCGAGGGTGACCTTCACCGTGTTTGCGAGCTTATCAATGCCCGCTTCGAGGGCGCGTCGCGCTTCCTCGTTGAATGCTAGCTGCTTAGCCATGCATTTTCTCCTGAAACTTTAGAGAGGTTGGCGTTACTTTACGACGACTGCCAGTACGTCGCGAGCCGAGAGCACCAGGTACTCTTCGTTGCCGACCTTGACCTCGGTTCCGCCGTACTTCGAGTACAGGACTACGTCGCCTTCTGCAACGTCCAGGGGAATGCGGTTGCCGTTGTCATCGATGCGGCCTGGGCCTACGGCGACTACGGCGCCTTCCTGTGGTTTTTCCTTAGCGGAGTCTGGGATGACCAGGCCCGAAGCGGTGGTGGTTACGGCTTCGACCTGCTTGATGACAATGCGGTCTTCGAGCGGCTTGATGGAGACAGACATGGTCTCTCCTTTTCGTGTATGAACCAATGGTTGTAGGGGTGCGCCCTATGGCATTGGACCAACCGTCGTCGCGGTGCCAGTTGGTGGTATCCAGTCAGGCGGTGTGTAACGCTGCAAGCTGCAGATGCAACTTCCATCGTGACACCCACACATGACTTTAGGACGAGCTTTAGCACTCGGTCAAGGCGAGTGCTAATCATTGCCCTACTTCTTCACACCGGTTCGCGCAGAGCGCACAGCCGCGGACTCTTCGATATCCTCCGGAGCGTCCAGATCCATCTCGGTGAGCTTGACCATCTTGGACTTGGTCACCATGCGGTGCACCAGCCACAGTCCGAGGAACAGCGGCAGCCCGATATAGGCCGAGAGCACTTCCAGCCCGTGGCCGGCCAGCACCGCTTGGTAGTTCTGACCGACGATCACGGCAATCAGCATCAGGAAGGCCACGATGGGTCCTAGCGGGAAGAGCGGGGCCAAGTAGGGCAGGTCCTTCACGCTGTAGCCCTGGGCGAGATAACCGCGGCGGAAGCGGTAGTGGGATACGGCAATACCCACCCAGACGATGAACCCGCACAGCCCCGAGACATTCAGCAGCCAGGTATAGGCCGCACCCTGGCCCACCAGGGCGGTGAGGAACCCGAAGAGGCCTACCGCAGCGGTGGCCAGCAGAGCCATGATCGGCACGCCGCTGGAGTTGGTGCGCCCGAAGATCTTCGGAGCCTTGCCATCGTGGGCCATGGAGTAGAGCATGCGGGTTGAGGCGTAGAGCCCCGAGTTGCCAGCCGAGAGGATGGCGGTGAGAATGACCGCGTTCATGGCAGCAGCGGCAAAAGCGATGCCGGCCCGCTCGAAGACCAGGGTGAAGGGCGAGGAAGCCACGTCGGCTTCGCCGCTGGCCAGCAGGCTCGGGTCGGTGAACGGAATCAGGCAGCCGATGATGAAGATGGCACCGATGTAGAAGAGCATGATGCGCCAGAACACCCGGCGGATGGCCTTGGGCACTTCGCGGCGCGGATCCTTGGCTTCGCCTGCGGCGACACCCACCAGCTCGGTGCCCTGGAAGGAGAATCCGGCAATCATGAAGACCGAGACGATGGACAGCCAGCCGCCATGGAAGACATCCTTGCCTTCGCGCCAGTTGGCCAGCGGATCGGTGTGCGCGCCGAGCACCCCGAAGATCATCAGAACGCCGGCGGCCAGGAAGGCGATGACGGTGACCACCTTGATCATGGCCAGCCAGAACTCGCCTTCGCCGAAGGCCTTGGCGGACAAAGCATTCAAGGCGGTCAAGGCCACCAGGAAAGAGCCGGCCCAGACCCAACCGGGGACATCAGGCAACCAGAAGCTCATCACGATGCCAGCGGCCACCAGTTCCGCTGCAACAGTGATGGCCCAGTTGAACCAGTAGTTCCAGCCGATGGCGAAGCCGAAGGAGGGGGAAACGAAGCGGGTAGCGAAGGTCTGGAAGGATCCGGCCACCGGGATCTTCGCGGTCATCTCGCCCAGGGACTGCATGAGCAGGTACACCATGAGACCCACCGCGGCGTAGGCCAGCAGCGCGCCGCCGGGACCCGCCTGGGCAATAGTGCCGCCGGAGGCCACGAACAGCCCGGTGCCGATGGAACCGCCAATGGCGATCATCTGCAGGTGGCGGCTGCTCATGCCGCGCTTGAGCTGGTTCTGCACCAGGGGTGCGGGATCCACGGCCTTTGGACCGGTTGTCGACGTCACTGTCGTTCGCTGCATAGGTTTCATCACAGGTGCCATACAACACCAGTTCCACAGGGGAATGCGACGTGGATCACTTCAGGTCTTGCGGAGGACATGCAGCCGCTCGCAGCAAGCGGGGCGACTTGGTCCAGCGAACCGCTTCCTAGTGGCGGAGAACTGTAAAACAGCGATAGGGCTACTCGTTAGCCAGATGATCCAATTAGCAACAAGCATTACTCTCTCTAACGAAATCAATGCCTATGAGATAGCGATACTTAGTCTTTTCGTTTCAGGGCTTCACATCTCCCGGCTTCGAACTGCTCTTGGCGCAACTGCTGGGCGGCCGGATCCCGGAGCTTGGCGAAGCCCGCTTGGCGATTCTGTGAATTCTGAATGTGACGCGTTTTTGTCACATAGATCACTGGCCCTGCGGGCTGGGCACACCGAGAGGGCCAGTCTGTTCCAAGACGCATCAACGATAGTCTTGGATCATGGCCCAGGCTTCAAATGACTCTACGCTCAATGAACAATTCGCCGCCCTGCTTTCGGAAGACGGCTGGAAGCTGCTTTCCACCATCGACCCGTCCATGGTGGCCACCAAGGATGCTGCTTGGTCGCTGAATGAGAAGCTGCGCAAGGAAGGCCACGACGCCCAGGTGGTTCGCGCCGTCATGGCGCAGGCCGAGCTGCGTTTCCGGGCGAGGGTGAAATTCGGCCCCTTTGCAGACTCGTTGATCTTGACCCCGGCCGGACTGGAGCAGGCCACGCGCCTGACCATCGCCGGGCTGCATGCCCGCCGCTACACCAATGCCGGTTCCACCCACGTCGCAGACCTCGGATGCGGCATCGGCACCGACTCCATTGCGCTGGCCAGCGCTGGCCTGCAGGTCACCGCAGTAGAGCTGGATGAAACCACCGCGGCAGCCACAACCTTGAACCTGATGCCCTTCGACAATGCCACCGTGATCCACGGCAGCGCCGAGGACACCGATCTGACCGGGATTGACGGCGTCTGGCTGGATCCAGCCCGGCGTACCGACGTGAAGGGAAGCACCCGCCGACTCTTCGACCCCGAGGCGTTTTCCCCGCCCCTGTCTTTCGTGGAGAAGCTGGTGGACTCCGGGCTGGACGTCGGAGTGAAACTCGGTCCGGGCCTGCCCCATGAAGCGATTCCGGCGAACGCCGAGGCTGTCTGGATTTCGGACCACGGCTCGGTCATCGAGGCCTGCCTCTGGTTCGGCAAGCTCAAGCGCAAGGACATCGCCCGTGCCGCGCTGGTCATCGACAAGGACGGCGCCCACGAGTTGGCCAGTGCAGCTGCCGCGGCAAATGATCAGCCAGCCCCGGTAGGCGAATTGGAAGCGCACATCTACGAACCCGATGGCGCAGTGATCCGTTCCCACCTGATCTCGACCTTGCTGGAGCGCACTGGCGGCCACCTGCTCGATGAGCACATCGCCTACTTCACCCATAACCAGCAGATTTCCACGCCGTTTGCCCGCGGATACAAAGTCATGGCAGTGCATGACTACAACGTGAAGAAGCTGCGCAGCTGGGTGAAATCCAACGGCATCGGCACATTGGATATCAAGAAGCGCGGAGTCGACGTCACGCCCGAAGAATTGCGCCGCATTTTGCTGGCAGGCTCCCCCAAGAGCGCCAAGAACAAGGCAACGCTGATCCTGGCTCGCCTCGGCGACAAACGCGTAGCTTTCGAGGTCATCCCGCACTAGTCTGGGGTGACGCAGGTCCCACCGGAGCATTGTCCCGGCAGGAGCGGCGCAATACATACAATGAGTATGGAGAAACATCGAGGAATCGGTGGACGCTCCATCCACTTTGTTCGGCTCCGGAGCATTCCGTCCGAGACGTCATCAATAGGAGCGCCGTGCAGAAAATCGAGTTCGCCCACTCTTCCCAATCCACTATCGGTGTCGAATGGGAAATCGCCTTGGTCAATCGCGAAAGTGCGGACTTGTGCTCGGTTGCCGAGAGTATCCTTGACCAGCTCAAGGATGAGGCCGGTCTTGACCGCGAAGATGAGCATCCGACAGTGAAGCCGGAATTGTTGATGAATACCGTGGAGGTGGTCACCGGTGTCCATACCAACGTGGCAGACGCGGCTGAGGAACTGCGCACCAACGTGCGCATGCTCAACGAGGTCGCCGGAAACCACGGCGTGGACCTGTATTCCGCGGGCTCCCATCCTTTTGCCGCGCCGACCTTGCAGCCGGTGACGGACAAGGACCGCTATGCCAAGCTGATTGACCGCACCCAGTGGTGGGGCCGCCAGATGGTGATCTACGGCGTGCACGTGCACGTGGGCTTGGACGATCGCGAAAAAGCGCTTCCAATCACTGACGGTTTGATCAACTACCAGCCGCATTTCCAAGCACTCAGCGCCTCCTCCCCGTACTGGGGCGGGGAAGACACCGGCTACGCTTCGCAGCGTTCGCTGATGTTCCAGCAGCTGCCAGCTGCCGGGATCCCCTTCCACTTCGATTCATGGTCCGAATACGAATCCCACGTTGCAGACATGCTGCATACCGGGGTTATTGATGATGTCTCCGAGATCCGCTGGGATGTGCGTCCGGTACCTCGTTTGGGCACCGTGGAAATGCGCATCTGCGATGGCGTGAGCTCTCTGGATGACATTGCCGCTTTTACCGCACTGACCCAGTGCCTGGTGCACGACATGTCGCTATCCATCGAAGCCGGCTACAAGATTCCTGTTATGCCGGCCTGGTTCCGAGTGGAGAACAAGTGGCGCGCCGCCCGCTACGGGCTGGATGCCATCATCATCCTCAACGCCCAAGGCGACGAGATGCTGGTGACCGACCACCTGCGCTCAGAGGTCAAGCGCCTGGCACCGATTGCCGAGCAGCTGGGATGCGCCGAGGAACTGCAGGGCATAATCCGTTTGATCGAACGCGGGGCGGAATACCAGTTGCAGCGCAATACCTTTGCGGCTTCGGGCGGGGACTTCAAGGCAGTGGTGCAGGAAAACGTCCGGCGCATGAAGGCTGTTTAGTCCGGGCAGCGCCCTCGAAGTCAGGAATTAAGGCATCCAGCTCATGCAGTAATCAAGATTCTTGATAACAGTTCGAGCTGCTGCTTCGGGATCGCCTGCTTCGATTGCGTCTACCAGTGATTCGTGGCCCTCGTGCAGGCAGCCATCGAATCCGTCGGAAAGCCTCTGGACCATCTTGGTTCCGTGGAAAACATCCCCGAAGCTCTCATAGATCTCATGCATCAGCGGAACACGGGAAGCCCGCGCCACTTCCAGATGGAATTTCCAGTCGGCTTTCGCCCACGCAGGATAATCCCGGTTTCCCCATGCTTCGCTTCGCTGGCCCAGCAACGCGCGCAACTGTTCGACTACTTTTGCATCAGCGGCTTTGGCAGCGAGCCGGGCCGACTGGGTATCCAGGGCGAATCGCACCTGGAGCACGTCCTGGTCGGAGTGGTCTCGGTACACCCGTTGGGCGGTGCCGCTGATCTCGCTGGTCGCGCGCACGTAGGTGCCATCTCCACGGCGGACCTCGAAGATCCCCGTGCTGGCCAGCGCCTTGATGGCTTCGCGCAAGGTCCCGCGGGAGACGCCCATTTCCGCCATCAGCTCGGGTTCAGCCGGAACGCGGTCCCCCACCTTCCAGCGGCCCTTCGCTACGGCGCTCTGCAGCTTCGCCACAACCTCTTCGGACAAGGGCGGACGCAATGGGGTCTTGCTCATGGCCGCTCCGCTTCAGCCGAGCCGTCCACTTCGATCAACGGATGCGAATCGGCTTCGGTACGCAGGCCGCCCAGCTTGTAGCAGAACAGAAGCTGCACCACAGCGAAGGCGAGGATGATCACCAAGCCAACCGTCCAAGATCCCAATGCGCCCTGCATGAGCCCCAGGGCGAAGGGTCCAATGGCTGCAATCAGGTAGCCGACAGATTGGGCCACCGTGGACATTGCTGTCGTTTCTTCTGCGCTGCCGCCACTGCGGCTGAGCATGAGCATCACCAGCGGGAACACCCCGAAGCCCAGGCCAATGAAGACCGAGCTGATCAAGGACAGTTCTACCGGCAAGAGCAGCAGAGCGATAAAACCGAGTACCGAGCAGCTGGTAGTCAGCACGAAGGCACTGCGCAGCAGGGCCGGCTTCGAAGCCATCCAGAGCATGATCATGACTGCCGGGATGCTGACTCCCTGCACGATGCCCAGCATCAAGCCGGCATCAACTGGCTCCAGCCCGCGCGAAATGAGGATATGCGGCAACCAGCTGACCACGGTATAGACCAGCAGCGACTGGATGCCGAAAACAGTGGTGAACAGCAAGCCCTTGCGCGTGGCCAGTAGCGGCCATGGAGAAACATGCGTGCCCTTCTGAACAGCGGAACGCTTCCCGGAGATGGACAGCGGCACAAAGACCAGCAAAGCCAGGCCGGCGGGAATCGCCCACAAAGCCAATGCCGTCGTCGGCGAACCCGCCTTCACCGCCAGCGGGACGCTGATTGCGGAGGCCAGCGTCGCGCCGATGGACATGGTGGTCGTGTAGGCCGCGGTCATCGACGCGGCGCGGTTCCCGTGGTGCTCTCGAATAAATGAGGGCATGGCCACATTGCAGATGGCCAAGCCGCACATGCCTACCACGGTGCCGGCCAGCAAGGCCCAAGTTGAATCGACAATGCGCAAGGCCAGCCCAGCGGTGAGCAGCAGCAAGGACAGGGCGATGCCCAGTTCCAGTCCGGTCCTGCCGATCACCAAGCTCGTTGCCGCGCCAGCCACGGCAAAGCACAAAACTGGGATCGTCGGCAGCAGCGAAGCGATGAACGTGCCGTACCCCATCATCTCCTGCAGGTCATGGAAGAGCGGAGATGCCGAGGCAATACCCATGCGCAGGTTCAGCCCGACGAGGATCACCGCCGCAACTGCCAGTGCGCTTGCCCGCCAGGGATGCTTGGCGGCTTTGCTGGCAGGAGGCGGGGCCGCGGATTCTGATGCGTTGTCGATCACGTTTAAACATTAGACGTTTGATGTTTCACGCGGCGAATCCTGTGATCCAGCGCACCAGAACCTCGCGGCGTGCCCGCTTCTGTCCGCCAAGTACTGCTGCTCGGGGCCGAACTCCGGCTACGTCGTGCACTTGGCAAGCACCGCAGGATGGCCCGCGACCCGATTTACCCCAAGCCACCCTCGGGCTTCCTGGATCCTGGCAGCAGCCAGCCTCCTATGCGAAGCCCAGCTCGCGCGCCGTGAGATTCTTGTATGACGCTTTCCCGCCGGAGACAAAGAGCTTGATCCCGGCATCAGTGGACAGCGGGAACACGCGATGAGAGTGGACGAGCCGCCCGTCGCCGAAGAACACCTCGACGCTAGAGCGATCCACCAGGATGCGCACGTCGAGTTTCCCGCTCGGTACCTCCAATGGGCTCTTGGATTCGCCCTTATCCCCCGGATGGAAGCCCGGCTTGCGATTCACATAGGCGAACCCGCCGGCCAAATAGAGCCCGGTTGCCACATGGCGCGTTCCGGATACGGCCCGGCACAGCTCGAAACCGATGTTTTCCGGCGGGTTGGCCGGGTCCCACTGCAATTCGCACTGCAGCACATAAGCACTGCTGGAGAACGGGAGAATCTTCTCCCCCGAAACCACAGGGCTGCCGAACTTGGTGGTTGCACGGGCTAGCCTGTCCAGCTGCGCCACCGGAACAGAAGCGAGGTAATTGCCATTCGGTCCGGCAACCATCCGCACCTCGCGCACAATCATGTCGTCTCCGTTGTAGCCATCGGTGGCCATGCTCGGAGCATTATGCGGATAATCCCAGAAGTTGTTCCAGCCAATGGCGCGGCGCATTCCGGGATTTTCGCTGCCATCGGCGTGGTGGTCCGGATAGGTCACCGCGCCGTAGAAGTCGAAGCCCCAATCCAGCCATTGCGGCTCGGCCTGAGAAGCAGTGAAGGCCTTTCCGTCGAAGTCGCCAATCCAGTAGGCGTAGGTAGCGGGCAAATCGCGGGGCTTGCCGTTAGCGCTGGTTCCCAGCACCCAATGCCTGGAACCATCCGAAGCCTGGATCTGGAAGAGATCTGGGCATTCAAGAATGCCCAGAGTGGTGCGCACGAATTCGCTGGTTCTCGTCCACTGCTTCAGATCCGCCGAAGCATAGATTCCGATGCGGTCTCCCTCGGCATTGAGCAGGACCCACTGAGAGCTCTGCTCATGCCAGATCACCTTCGGGTCTCGGAAGGCATCGGTGCCCGGGTTGGCCAGAACCGGTTCGGTCCCTCCGGGTTTGAAGCTGCGTCCCTTGTCGGTGGAGTACCAGAGGTACTGGGCCTGCACGCCATTGGGGGCTTGGGTGACCAAAGCAATCAGCGTGCCCTTCCCGTATCCTGCGGTGTTTTGCTGGTCGATGACAATTGATCCGGACCAGCAGTCCCCGTTGGGGCTCTCATGCTTGCTGATAGCTACGCCGCGGTCAGTGAAATTGACGTGGTCAGTGGTGCTCGCCATGCGCCAGCTGGTCCCATTGCCGCCGAGAATGTAGTCCTCGTTGTAGAGGTAGTAGTACAGGTATTCGCCATCAAGATACACCGGACGCTGCGGGTCGTTCTTCCAATTGTCGGGGACGCTGAAGTGGTAGGTGGGACGGTAGCTCATGGCCGGGGAAACGCCCCTCTTGGTCTTGGAGCTGCCTGCGGGAGCGGCATGGGCTGCATCTGGGCCAACCCCGGCCAGCCCCAAAGCGGTGGCTGCAGCCAGGGTTTTGACAACATTTCTCCGGGAGGCGCTGCCGTAGGCGGCATTCATATCCAGATTCAATTCATTTCGCTTTCGCCGGCCAGCACCCAGTGCTGGCGTGATTCATCGATCATGTGCTTTTTCAGGGTGGTGCTGGCCGACCAGCGGTGGATCTGTTCACGCAGGGCCGCGCGCTTCGACGCATCCTGGCTGCTGTCGCGGTCCGGGTCGGGTACCGCGCCCACCAGCAGCCGGGTGTATGGATGCCGGGGATTGTCCAGCAGCTGCACGGACTCGCCCGACTCGACTATTCGCCCCTCGTTAAGTACCGCGATCCGGTCCGAGAGATAGCGGGCGGATGCCAAGTCGTGGGTGACATAGAGGATGCAGATCCCATGCTCATCGCGCAGCTTGTGCAGCAGATTCAGCACGCCGATCCGCACCGAGACATCCAGCATGGAGGTCGGCTCATCGGCCAGGATGACTTTCGGCTTGGCTGCCAGCACGCGGGCGATTGCAATGCGCTGGCGCTGTCCGCCGGAGAGCTCGTGCGGGAATGAGGACAACACATCCGGGCTCAGCCCGACGGTGGACACCAGCTTGGCCATTTCTGCGCGCTTGGACTTGATGCTTGGCTGGTGCAGCGCCAAGGCGCGTTCCAGGATGTGCTCCACTCGGAAGGCCGGGTTCAACGAACCGAAAGGGTCTTGGAACACCATTTGCACTTCGCTGCGGTAGTTCCGGGCCGCTGATCCCTTGAGCCCGGATATGTCCTTTCCATTGACCAGCATTTCCCCGGAATCCGGTACCTCAAGCAATGCCAAGCAGCGGGCCAACGTCGATTTACCGGAACCTGATTCGCCCACCAGCGCCACGATTTCACCGCGGTGCAGCTCCAGGTCGATACCCCTCAGGGCCGGAACCTTCGTGCGACGGAACAGTGCGGTGCTGGTGAAAGATTTGCTCAGCGAACGGATACGCACCACTGGCACCATAGAGGCGTGCTTGGCAGCTGTCGAGGTCATGGCAGTTCTCCTTGAGTGAGGACCGGGGCTTGGGTCGGGGCGACCCAATGGCCTTCGCCTACCTGCCTAAGGTCCTTGATGTTGGTGAATCTGGTGCCTTCGGCCAAGCCGGTGAGCTTGACTTTCGGTCCGTGCAGGGGCGGGAACGCTCCGAGCAGCGCCTGCGTATAGGGGTGCTTCGAACCATGGCGCAACGACGGCGCCGGTGCCAGCTCCACGATGCGCCCGCCGTACATGATGCCAATGCGATCGGAGAGCTCAAGCATCAGCGACATGTCATGGGTGATGAACAGGATGGCGAATCCGAGTTCGCTTTGCAGTTCCCTGATCTGCTCCAGGATTTCTTGCTGAACCACTACGTCCAGCGCCGTGGTGGGCTCATCCAGGATCAGCAACCGCGGGTTCAGCGCACAGGCCATGGCAATGACAATGCGCTGGCGCTGTCCGCCTGAAAGCTGGTGCGGATAGGCCCGCAATCGCGCCGGATCGATGCGCACCATGGTGAGCAGCTCTTCGGCGCGCTGCACCGCGGCAGCACGGGTGCCGCCACGGTGCGTGCGGATCACGTCGACAAACTGCTCGCCAATTCGAGTGACCGGGTTCAATGAGTTCATCGCCGACTGGAATACCATGGCGACGTTGTTCCAGCGCCAGGCGCGCAGTTCCGCTTCGTCCATGCCCAGCACATCTTGGCCTTCAAAGAGGATCTTGCCGTGGGTGATCCGCGCAGGATCTTTCAGCAAGCGCATGATCGAGTTGGCAATGGTGGACTTGCCGCAGCCGGACTCCCCCGCCAAACCGAAGATTTCACCGGAGTGGATGGCGAAGCTGACCCGGTCAGCGCCGCGCACAGCTCTCTCGTCGCTGACGTACTCGACGGTCAGGTCCTGGACTTCCAATACCGGGACGCTCATTTTTCTTCCTTTCGCACCACGGTAGTCGCCGCGGTGCTTTTCGTTGCATGCTTCGGGCGGCGCAGGCGCGGATTGGTGATTTCATCCACCGCGTAGTTGCACAGGGCCAAGGCGAAGGCGACCAAGGCGATGGCCAGGCCCGATGGCACGAAAATCCACCATTGGCCCAGCATCAGCGATCCGTCGCTGGTCGCCCAGAACAGGTTGGTACCCCAGGAGATGGTGTTCACGTCGCCCAAGCCCAGGAATTCAAGCCCAGCCTGTGCGCCGATGGAGCCGATGATGCAGCCAAGCAGCGTGGTCATGACGACCGAGGCCATATTGGGGAGCATTTCGCGGACCATGATGCGCAGCGGGCGCTCGCCCGATACCAAAGCCGCGGCAACATAGTCTTTTCCGCGGATGGACATGGCCTGGGAACGCATGACGCGTGCGCTGCCTGCCCATCCGGTAATCATTAGCACCACGATCACCGTGCCAAGACCAGGCGGCATGAATGCCGCCAGGATCACCAGCAACGGCAGGCCGGGCACCAGCAGGAAGACGTTGGTAACCAGGGAGAGCACCTCGTCCAGGCCGCGGCCGAAGTAGGCCCCGCTCAACCCGACCAGCACGCCGACAATGGTGGAGAGGATGCCGGCGGCGAAGCCGACGAAGAGCGACGAGCGGGCACCCCACAGGGTCAGCCCCAAAACGTCTTGGCCCTTGCTGGTGGTACCCAGCCAATGCTCCATGCTTGGTGCGCTGGCACCGGCCGAGGTAATCCGCGACGGATCCCCGGGGAAGAGCGCCGGGGCAAGCAAGGCCAGGATGATAAAGGCAAGCAGGATGCTGAGCCCAGCCACGGCCTTGCCGTTGCGGAGCAAAGTCCGCAGCAACCGGGTAGCACTGACTCTGGCACGCGCGGAGCCGCTTTCCTCCGCTGGTTGCGAGGCAGCCAGAGTCTGTGGATCTGTAGCATTCTGGGTCATGGCGATCAGCCTTTCCGCACGCGAGGGTCGAGTCGGACGTAGACAAGGTCTACGAGGAAGTTGGCTATCAGCACCGCGGCAGTAATGGTCAGGAACATGCCCTGCATCAGCGGGTAGTCAAGGCCTTGGACAGCGCCGAGCAGCTGGTAGCCGACGCCTGGGTAGGCGAATACCACTTCGGTCAGCAGTGCGCCGCCGACGATGAAGCCGATGCTCATGCCCATGCTGGTGACCGATGGCAGCATCGCGTTGCGTGCCGCGTAGTTCAGCATGATGCGGTGCGGTCGCAGCCCCTTGGCCTCGGCCATCAAAATGTAGTCTTCGGAGTTGGTGGCAATCATGGTGTTGCGCATGCCCAGCATCCAGCCGCCCAGGGAAACCAGCACGATGGTCAGCGCGGGCAGGACCAGGTGCGCTGCAACGTCCAGGATGAATTCGAGATTGAATCCGGGAACCAGGCCTACGGAGAAGGCATGGCGCATCGGGGCGACGCCCATGTTGATGCCGAAGATGTACAAGGCCCCCATGGCTAGCCAGAAATACGGGAAAGAACCGATGAACACCAGCAGCGGTGGAGCAACCGAGTCCAAGAAGCCGCCACGGCGCCAGGCGGCAAGGATGCCCAGGAGGTTTCCGAGGATCACGGCGAAAATCAATGAAGTCAGTCCCAGCAGCAAGGTCCACGGCAGCTGCGAGGCGATGACCTCGGAGACTGGAGTGGGGAAACGGGAAATCGACATCCCAAAGTCGCCGGTCAAGACACGGCCAAGATAGCCAAAGTATTCGGGGATGATGGGGCCGCCGTCCACTCCCATCAGGGTTCGAAGTGCTTCGACTTGTTGTGGCTCAAGCCGTTGCTGCGAGCGGGACAGCATGCGGGTGACGGGATCGCCTGGCATCAGCCGCGGTAGAAGGAAATTCAGGGTGATTGACGCCCAGAAGGCTAGGAGATAAAAGCCCAAGCGCCGTAGGAGGAAACTCATGTTGTGTGTCCTTGGCTAAGGATCGCAACGCAGCGGGCGGACGGTATCCGCCCGCTGCGAAGGGAAAATGTTGCTAGTTCGCTGGTTCCAGGCTGGTGAGCACCAGAACGGTGGTCGGGGCCCGGTTGCTCAACGTGGCATACGGGTTATCTTCGGTTGGCCAACCCACGAAGTTCTCAGTGGTGTAGGCACCCCATTCCGGGCCGGCGAATAGCGGTACTACCGGTGCCAGTTCGCTGTAGCGAGCCTGCAGGTCGTTAACGATCTGCTTCTGTTCTCCCTCATCGCCGGCAGCCACGAACTTGTTCAACAGCTCATCTGCTTTTTTATCGCTGAACCGGTGGTAGTTGTCAAAGGTCTGCTTGCCCACGGGCTTGACGTTCTGGCTGCCCATGAGGTTGAGGTAGTACTGGTAAGGAGTCGGAGCGTTAGCGGTCCAAACGATTCCGGTGTCGAATTCACCGGTTTCGTAGCTTGCGGTCACCGCGGCCCAATCCGGCGAATCAACAGTGGCCTTGATGCCCACGTCCTGGAGGTTTTGGGCGATGATATTCGCTACCGAAAGCCAATCCGAGGAGGTTGAACCCACGGAGATATCGAAGGTGAATGGCTTGCCAGCGGCGGTGGTGCGCTGCCCCTGTGCATTCTCCTTGAAGCCTGCTTCATCAAGAAGCTTCTTTGCGCCTTCCACATCCCGCGTGGTCCAGTCGCACTGTTCGACGACCGCAGCGTCGCGCCACTTGTCATAGTTGCCGGACAGTCCGGTGCAGTCCGCTGGTTTGGCGTAGTCGGACATGCCGACCTTGACAACCTGTTCGCGGTCTACGGCCATGCTCAACGCCTTGCGTACGCGAACATCCGAGAATTCTTTCTTGGTAGTGTTCAGCTGCCAGTTGATTTCGGCGCCAGTGGTCGGGAACCAGAAATGACGGTGCTCCGGATCCTTGTCCACGTAGGTCGATTGGATATCCGGCATGTAGGTTTGCGTCCAGTCAACATCGCCGGAGATGGCGGCGAGGTTGGCTCCGTCGTTGCCGGCGAAAGCGAGCATGCGGATGCCGCCGATATTCTGCTTCTCGGGTTGCCAATAGTATGGGTTCTTGCCCAATTCGAAGGACTGCGCCTGGAAATTGGCTACTTCGGTGTATGGTCCGGTGCCTACCGGTTTCGGGTTCTCTTCATTTCCGGGCTTGTCGAACTTGGACCAGATGTGGGCCGGAACAATCACCTGCTGGCCCAGTTCGTAGAGGGCCGGGGTGAATGCCTGCTTGAAGTGGAACTCGATGGTCGAGTCATCGAGAGTCTTGATGGACTTCAGGTAGTCATAGCCGCCGAGCAGTTCCTTTTGCAGTTCAACTGAGAGCTTGACGTCCTTGGACGTCAGCGGGGTGCCATCGGAGAATTTAACGCCCGGACGCAGATTGAAGGCCAGCGACTTTCCGTCTTTGCCTGCACTCCACTCCGTGGCCAGCCAAGGCACGGTGTCGCCGCCTGCCGGGTTGTAGACCAGCATGGATTCGTAAATGGACTGCCCGGTCATTGGCGCAGCATTGGGCGAGAAGGGGTTGAAGTTTTTTGAGAAGGTTCCCATGTCCTCGCGCGGAATGGTCAGGAACGCGGCGTTGGCTGATCCGTCGCCCCCTTCAGTTCCGCCTGGATTCGATGCGACGCATCCGCTCAAGGCGAGGGTGCCGGCCACAGCGGTCGCGGCCACGGCAAGGTGCGCGCGACGTAAGTATTTGATTATCATTGAAGTTCCTCATCCATTCATGTGATGTGTAGCGGAGGGGAAGTTCATCTGCGGCCGTGCATGGCCACAGACGAACGAATGCGTGGGGGGCAGCCGATGGTAATTTGGCGATTCTCGATCGGCGAGCCCTCTACCATTTGATTCAATAGGGACACCCCCGCCATGCCCAGTTCTTCGAAGGGCAAGGCAATGGTTGTCAGCTTTGGCCGCATATGCGGTGCCAGAATTTCCTGATCATCGAATCCGACGATTGAAATGTCTTTTCCCACCTGCAATCCGCGTTCCTTGATTGCGTCATAGGCGCCCATGGCGATCCGGTCATTTCCGCAAAAAATTGCGGTAGGCGGATCCAGTTGGCTTAGCAGCGTTTGCGTACCGTGGTACCCGCTGTCGGCAGTTCCATCACCAGGCACGATCCGGGAATCATCGAATTCAATTCCGTGATCGCGCAGGGCCTGCTTCATACCGGCTTGGCGTCCGATTTGCGCAGGAATTCCTGTTTTGAGAGTGATGTGCCCGATGCTGGTGTGCCCGGCCTTGGCCAGGATTTCAGCGGCAGCGTATCCGCCTCCGAATTCATCCGGAACAATTGATGGCAATTGGCCGCCGGCATCGAAGCAGTTGACCAGTACGCAGGGAACTGATTTTGCATTTTCCGGCACCGTGATTTGGCGGTGCCAGGAAGTCGCGATGATCAATCCGCCAACCTGCTGTTCAAGCAACTTCTCAACGGCGAGGTTATCCATGCCTGGATCATCGTCGCTGGGTGCGATAAGGAGGAAGTTGCCGTCTTTCCATGCTGCCTGCTGCGCTCCCTTGATCACGTCAGTGGCAAAGGGCGAGGTGGCAATTTCGGTCACCAGCCCGAACCAGGAGCTGCGTTTGCTGGCCAAGGTTCGTGCGGCTGCGTTGGGGCGGTAGCCCAGTTCGCGCGCCGTTTGGTTGATTCGTTCTCTTGTGGTTTCGGGGATGCTTGATTCCATCCGGCCGTTGAGTACGAATGAGACGGTTGTTCGGCTCACCCCGGCTGCTTTGGCAACGTCGGCCATGGTCACTGACTGCTGAGACATGCCCCTCCTCCCCTTCGAGATCAGTGCGTTTCGCGTCGTGCCAAGGGTTTGCTAACACGATTCAGTAACGCGCGTTACTACGCTGTGAAATAAGGTAACCTACATCACTTACGGCTGTCAAGGAAGAAGTTTTGCGGCAGTGAAAATCATTGACAGGATCGACTCCTGACCGTCAAGGCCATGGATCCAAGACATGGGAATCCCTTGGCTTCATTCAGCTGAGTAGGGCAAATGGGACACGATGCCACAGGGCAGAGGCGTAATCAGCACCCCGAAGCATGGCAGCCATTCCCCGAAATGGCACTGGTGGACACAAAGGAAATCGTGGAAATCAGGTTCGCGGAACCGGCCAGCTCGGTTGTGCCCGCGAGTCAGCGGGATTTCATGGACTCGCGCTCGATGAGCGGCATGTCGATCTGATGCTCCCCGGGCTCCAGCTTTCCATCGAGCAGAAGCTCAACGGCCAGAGCACCCATCCCCTCATATGGAAGTCGAATAGAGGTCAATTGCGGGCGAAGGTAGCTGGCAATGATCTCGTCATCGAAAGACAGCACGGACAGGTCCGTTCCTGGCTTCAGGCCATTTTCGGCGAGCGCTTGGAAGACACCCATGGCCACGCGGTCATTGGCGCAAATGATGGCGTCAGGGTTGTACCCGTCGGCTAGCATCCGGATTGTTGCTTCATATCCGTCGGTGGGGTTCCAGTCGTCGAGCACCCAGTGGCCCAGTACTTCGAGGTTTGATTCCGCCAAGGCTCTGCGCAGGGAGCCGAAGCGGCGAGAGATACTTGGATAGGTTCGCGGATCCTTTTCGGCGTTTTCAAGTTCACCGATGACCGCAACACTCTTCGCCCCGGATTCGATAACCCTCTGCACGGCTTTAGCCCCCGAATCCATCTCATTGGGAAGCACTGCGACGCAAGGGCTGTCGTCAATGCCGTTGACCAGCACGGTGGGCAATCCAGTTTTCGGGATCTTCAAATCACGTTGGCGAGAATCCATGAACCCAAGAATCAGCCCGTCAACGTCCCGGTGGGTCATCTGCGTTATTGCTTCAGCCATTTGCTCTGGCTTGCCGAAGGTCTCAGCAATGAGCACCGTATGGTCTCGCTCTTCCGCTGCGCGCAGGATGCCGGTGATCATTTCGGAAGCAAAACGAGTCACGGTAACTTGATCAGAGATGAACCCCAGGGTGCGCGTCTTCCCGCTTCGCAAGGATTGGGCTGCCGCATTTGGCCGGTAACCCAGTTTCTTGGCGGCCGCGCGCACTCGTTCCGTGGCTTCGGCGGACAGTCGCGTGCCCGGCTTATTGTTCAGGATCATGCTGACGGCAGCCTTGGACATCCCCGAAGCTTCTGAAACGTCAGCAATTGTTATCCGCTTGGCTTTAGGCGATTCCACATTTCCCTCTTGAGACAGTTCGAATGCAATTATTCGACCCTAGCCTATTGCAGTGATTCGGCCACGCTGTTAGAGTCTTGTGCTAAATCCATTTAGCCAACTCATATCGAAGGATGGCAGCGTTGCCCGAAACTCAACAGGTCGCGGTGAAGCGACCACAGCTACATTTCACTGCGAAGAAAAACTGGATCAATGACCCCAATGGATTGTTCTTTGACGGAAAGCAATACCACCTGTACTTCCAGCACAATCCTCACGGCGTAGGCCACGGATTCATGTCTTGGGGCCACGCGGTCAGCACCGATCTGGTGAACTGGGAAGAACTTCCTATCGCGATTCTGCACGGCGACATGGCTGATATCTTCTCCGGCTCCATCGTGGTGGACCACGAAAATACCAGCGGCTTCGGCGACGGCACGGTTGCGCCGGTCGTTGCCATCTACACCGCGGCAGCCAAGGATGAGACCAACCAGTCCCAAGCCATCGCCTACTCGCTGGATGGTGGAATCACTTTCACCAAATACGGGCAGAATCCAGTTCTGGATCGAGGGTCCAAGGACTTCCGCGACCCAAAGGTCATCCGATACGAATCCGAGCAGGGTTCCTTCTGGGTCATGGTTGCTGTTGAAGCCATTGATCGCCGAGTGATGATCTACCGTTCTGAGAACCTCAAGGACTGGACCGAGCTCTCCAGCTTCGGACCCCAGGCTGCTGTTGCCGGAATCTGGGAATGCCCAGATCTATTCCAGCTACCAGTTGCCGGCACAGACCAGCTGAAGTGGGTTCTAATTGTTTCGCTGAACCCAGGCGGCGTGGCCGGCGGCTCAGGTACCCAGTACTTCATTGGTGAATTCAACGGCACCACCTTCACTCCTGATGAGACTCAGGAAACTTGGGATAGCTTCGGATACGAATCCTTGAAGCAGGGCGACTGGCTGGACTGGGGACGCGACTTCTATGCAGGTGTCAGCTTCCACGGCTTGCCACTAGACGAGCAAACTCTCATTGCCTGGATGAGCAACTGGGACTACGCCCGCGAGCTCCCCCACGACGGATGGCGCGGATCCATGAGCGCCGCACGCCGGCTGGATTTGGTGAAAGACTCCAACGGCAAGTTTGACATTCGCCAGCGCATTCTCGGATTGCCAAAAGCCGACGTTGCATCAAGCAAGGCCAACGCTGGCGAAAATCGTATTGAGCTGGGCTCCCCCGCTCTGGTTGAACTGACGTTTGCTACCAGCCCAACCGAACCAGCAGTCCTTTCCTTATTCCGCGCCGATGACACTCTTATCAGCGAACTCACCGTTGAATCCGAATTGATTCAGCACCGCCGCGAAGCAGGCAAGGTAGACCACGAGCTCTACGCCTCCAACCAGCGCATGCCTCTGCCCGCTGGTTCGGATGAACTAGATGTGAAAGTTCTCGTGGATCACGGATCTATCGAAATCCTAGCTGCTGGTGGTCGACGTTCCCTTACGGATCAGCTCACCGGTGAGGCAGCGCTGGCCTACGCGACCTTGCGCGTCGCAACTGGTGCGAATGCGTCTTTCAAAGTTCAAGAACTCTCTGATAACGCACTGGAGCCCAAGGCATGAGCCGCATTAGCGTAATGGGCGAATCCCTCGTCGACGTTGTTGAAGAAACTGCGCATCCTGGCGGATCACCGCTGAATGTCGCCGTCGGGCTTGCCCGGCTGGGACATGATGTTCAGTTCTATACGGAATTCGGTCAGGATTCCTACGGCATTCAAATTGCGGAGCACCTGGATCAGGCGGGAGTGCATGTTGCCGCCGGCTCAGTAACTGGGCATCCCACGTCCGTAGCCCAGGTAGTGATGGATGAGCACTTCAATGCTCGTTACACCTTCGACATCCACCAGCAGATTCCTGCTGTCCCCGCTGATGATTCCAGCGAATTGCTGCACACCGGTTCCATCGCTGCTTGGATTGAACCCTCGGGTCAAATCATTGTCGATGCTTTCAAGAATGCATCAGACGATTCACTTCGAAGCTATGACCCTAACCTCCGTCCGGATCTTCTCGAGGACCGGGACTCGGCTTTGCAACGCATTGAGCTGCTGATGGGCCTGAGCCACATCGTGAAGCTCAGCGACGTTGATGGTCAGTGGCTATACCCAGGCCTAGAGCCATGGGAGGTTCTGAAGCACGTAGCCAGCCTCGGCCCAGCCTTGGCGGTGATGACTCAGGGCGGCGATGGTTGCGTGGCGCTTTCCTCGGGACGGCAATTTGATGTCGCTGCCTCTCCCACCAATCTTGTGGACACCATAGGTGCCGGGGACGCCTTCATGTCCGGGCTGCTCTTTGGAGTGCTGGCTAATCCAGAATTCGCTCAAGCTCTTCGTCACGGCGCAACGGCTAAATCTCAAGATGTTGAAGAGGCACTTCGTCAGGCCTTAACGTCAGCTGCACTGACAGTGGCACAAGCCGGAGCCAATCCCCCGTGGATTAAAGACTTCTCCCTCGCAATCGCTCAGTAACTACGCTTCGCAGCGTTCACGAAAGAATCCAGGACAAAGATGGCTGGCATTACGACTACTTACAAAAATCCTATTTACCTCCAGAGTTCCTTCTCGATGCTCCTGTTCTTCGCATCGTGGGGCATCTGGTGGTCCTTCTTCCAGATCTGGCTCACCAGCGAATCAGCAGGTCTAGGACTCACCGGGGCACAGGTCGGCACGCTCTACTCGGTAAACTCCCTGGCAACGCTGATCCTGATGTTTGCCTACGGGGCCATTCAGGATCGGCTTGGCGACAGAAAGCATCTGGCCACCATTCTTGCCTCGGTGACCGCCCTGATCGGGCCATTCTGCACGTGGGTCTACCAGCCACTATTGCAGTCCCAGTTCATGGCCGGCGTGCTCATTGGCGCCATTGTCTTGTCAACTGGTTTCCTAGCCGGAGTTGGGCTATTTGAAGCCTTGACCGAACGCTACAGCCGCCGTTTCAACTTTGAATACGGGCAGGCCCGCATGTGGGGGTCCTTTGGCTACGCTCTGGTCGCATTGGCGGCCGGCTTCCTGTTCACTATCAACCCCATGCTGAACTTCTGGATCGGGTCCGTTCTGGGCCTGGCCCATCTCCTGCTGCTGGTGCTGGGCCGTACCAATAGTCAGCCAGTGATCGCCGCCGGTTCCGGCAGGAAAATTCTTTCCCCCGCAACTACACCGACAATTCGTGAGATGTTCAGGCTATTCCGTCTGCCGAGTCTCTGGCTGATCATCTTGTTCGTCATGCTCTCTTGGACGTTCTATACCGTCTTCGACCAGCAGATGTTCCCCGAGTTCTACACCGGCCTATTTGAATCACCCGAGACCGGACAGCGGGTATACGGAATCTTGAACTCAGTTCAGGTGTTCGTTGAAGCGGCCATGCTTGGCATCATCCCCCTGGTCATGCGCCGGATAGGCATTCGTTCAGCATTGCTACTGGGAGTGGCCATCATGTTTGTCCGCATCATCGGCTGCGCTCTGGTTGACGATCCGGTGCTGGTCTCGGCAATCAAGATGTTGCATGCCATTGAGACACCGCTATTCATCTTGCCGATCTTCCGTTACTTCACGCTGCACTTCAATCCGGCACTGTCGGCAACCCTATACATGGTTGGGTTCCAAGTATCGGCACAGATTGGCAACGTCATTCTGTCCACTCCCCTCGGTGCGCTCCATGACCGTATGGGCTACCAGCAGACCTTCATCGTGATTTCTCTAGTTGTGCTATTAGCTGGGATCTACGGATTCTTCGCTCTCAAAAAAGATGATCAGCAGGTAGATGGTGACCCGTTCATGCGTCATTCAAAAGCTGCCATGAACTCATAGCTGACTATTAGGCGAAGCGGGGTGGGATGTTGTCGAATTCGACGACATCCCACCCCGCTCTCGTTTGAGTAAGGAATGTCAAAAATGCGCAACTTCTGCATTGGGTTTATTTATGTTGCACACCTATTGTCGATGACTTAATTTCATCATTTCGTCACTCTGGATTCCTACGATCTAAACATTGTCGCCACGATAATTACACGGCGAATCACAGAATCATTTTGAAAGGTCTCCATGAAAACATCGTCTTCTGTTCCACGTCGCGGGATATTGGTTGCCGGCACCGCAGCCGCTATCACCGGACTCTTCGCCGCCAACAGCGCCACTGCATCCCCAGCACCGGCTGAGAATCCGGGAACGGCTCCCAGGCCAAAACTGAAATTCGCGGCAGATGGCAAGTTCAAGATCGTTCAGTTCAATGACACCCAGGATGGACCGCGCACCGATCGTCGCACCATTGAGCTGATGGAGAAGGTTCTGGATGCCGAGAAGCCCGGCTTCGCCCTGATCAACGGCGATGTAATCAATGGCTCCTCTCAAACAGTTACCGAAGTCAAGCAGGCTATCAACAACGTCGTGCAGCCGATGGAGTCCCGCGGTATCCCTTGGGCACTTACCTTCGGCAATCACGATGAAGATTCAATGCCCAATGGCACAGGCATGGACGAGGCAAAGATCCTGAACTTCATCCGAGGCTATGAGTTCAATGCCAACTCGAAGAATGACAAGATTGTTGGCGAATCGAATTCCCAGTTGCTGATCGCTTCCTCGAAGAGCGCCAAACCTGTCTTTGGCATCTGGCTGCTTGATTCGAACCGCTACGCTCCAAAGACTGTTGGCGGCCAGGACTTCGAGGGCCTCATGTCCTACGACTGGATCCGTCCCGAGCAGATCGCTTGGTATCGCGAGGCTTCCATAGCCACCGAAAACCGCTACGGCAAGGTTCAGTCGCTAATGTTCTTCCACATACCACTGTGGGAGCACAACCACATGTGGTACGGCGCCCAGTTCACCTCGAACGACGCTGACCACGAGAAGGCCATCAAGAAGCACTCTATCGTCGGAGTGAAGAACGAGGGCGTCTACACCGGCGCATTCAATTCCGGCATGTTCGCCGCGCTGCAGGAACGCGGAGATGTCCGGGGCGTGTACTGCGGCCACGACCACATCAACACCTACATGGGTGACTACTACGGCATCGAGCTCGGCTACGGTCCAGGTACCGGTTTCGGCACCTACGGCCTCGGTGGGACCGAGAACCATCACCTACGCGGCGCCCGGGTCTTCGAACTCGACGAGAACAAGAACAGCGTTTACGCCGGAACCCGCACCGTGTTCGCCAAGGATCTGGGTATCGACATGGGTACTCAGGGACAACCGATCGAAGGGCCACTGCCGCTTCCATAGCCAAGACAAGTTCTGAGCAAGACGAAACCGACCGACGAATGAGCGATTTCGTCTTGCCCAGACTTTTTTACCGCAGCGAAACTGGTAACGGCAAATTATCGAACAGCTGGAAACCATGGCTGGCGTATTTGTAAAGCGTTCCAGACCTTCTACGAAGACGCCTCCATCCACGAGGAATCCAACCCGGCATCATCTTCGACATGATCATGAAACCGGACTCGATGGGGAGCTACAGCGACAAGGACGTGGACCAGGTCGCCATGAAGTGGGTAGCCCAACACAACCACAAGGGCTCGGACTCACACCTGCAACCTCCCATCGACGTATTCCACGACCGCCGCAGGAATGCCACGCAGGATAACAACACTCTGGAACCGGAACAACCAGTCGAATTCCGCAAAACCGCGGGCGCCTTCAACAAGTCCTACGACTTCTTCTCGCAGGTCATCGACTACGGCAGCACCCGAATCGAGAAATTCGCGATCTACCTGAAGCTACTGGCCAAGGCACTGCAGACCACAGCCACCGGCAACAGCTTGGACCTTTCCGATGCGGCGCTCACCCACTATGCCCTGAGGTGCAAGAAGCACAGGACCTGGAGCTAGTGGGTGGGCAAGGCAAGGGAATCGAGAGGTGACTGCAGCCGATTCGGGCGTTGTGCGGGAGACGACCCTACGCACTTTCGACGGACAGATTAAGCAGATCAACGAGCTATTCGAAGACACCGGAATCAGCGACGACGACCAAATCAATGCCGTCGAATCGATCATGTGCACGCCGAACCACACGAGCAGTTACAACGTGAAGCGATTGCAAATGGACCGATAGATTTCAGTTCATCGCCAAGTCTTCCCGAGACTATTGACAAGATCACCTACACCTCGGGAGAAGGACGCAAAAGGCAATCAATGCCTAGCTAGAGGTGGATGCCCCGGACGAGATAGTTCATTTTCTTCTTGCGACTGGTTTGCAAGATCGGGCTAGGAAGCCTTCGCAACGTGATGCTATGACGAATCATTACCCTGAGACACATAGACGTACATAGGTGCAAGAGGTCTTGCTGTTCGCTTTTCCACTCAGTGGCTCATGACCCCGTTAGGAGTTTTGTTTAGTCTTGGACCGACAGATCTTGACTACGAATGCCGATTAGGATGGACAACCCTAGAAATTAGTTTGGGGTCCACCGCCTGTACGTGGTGGCCTCAAACTGAGGTTGCCCAGGTGTCTAGCTTCGAGAATTCAAAACGATGTTCGTTACCGGCTGCGAAGAGTCGGTTGCGAATTCCAGCCCAGACGGAGAAACGCCATCAGCAACCAGCTGCGCGCCGAGAGCTGCAACCATTCCGCCGTTGTCCGTGCACAAGCTAAACGGAGGAACCACCAAGGCTATGCCCGCAGAAGCACATCGGGCCGCCAGAAGTTCACGCAGTCGAGTATTCGCCGCCACTCCCCCGCCCAGAAGCAGAGTCTTCAGTCCCTGTTCCTGCATCGCCCGGACTGCCTTCGACGTGATCACGTCAACGACTGCTTCCTGGAATGACGCAGCAATATCAGCGACAGGAATTTCTTCTCCGTTGGCCTCGAAGTGCTCGACGCAGCGGGCTACAGCAGTCTTCAGTCCTGAGAACGAGAAGTTGTTGCGGTGCTTGCCAGGATTCTCGGCACTGCCCACGAACTTCGGCAGCGACAAGCCGCGAGGGAATCGGAATGCCTTTCGGTCTCCATCCTTAGCCGCCTTGTCGATAGCCGGACCACCTGGATACCCGAGACCCAGCAAACGAGCAGTCTTGTCATAGGCTTCACCGGCTGCATCATCAATCGTGGAGCCCAACAGCTGCACGTCGTTAGTCAGCGAAGTGACCTTCAAGATTTCGGTGTGCCCCCCTGAGACCAGCAGTGCCCCGAAAGTTGGCGGCAATACGGTTCCTTCGAGAACGCCAACACCTACGTGAGCAACCAAGTGGTTGATCCCGTACAACGGCTTCCCTGTAGCCAACGCCAGAGCCTTGGCTGCCGAAACTCCAACCATCAGAGCACCGGCCAGGCCTGGACCGCTGGTCACGGCAATGGCGTCAATGTCATCAAGAGTCAGTTCCGCGGTGTCCAGAGCTGACTGCAGGGTGGGCACAAAGGCTTCCAGGTGTGCACGCGCTGCGATCTCTGGAATCACTCCTCCAAAGCGTACGTGCTCATCCATGGAACTGGAGACAGCGTTAGCAAGCAGCCTATTGCCGCGCACGATGCCCACGCCGGTTTCATCGCAGGAAGACTCGATGCCCAGTACTACGGGTTCTGTGTTGCTCATGCGTTGCGTTCTTCCTCTTGTCCTTGCTGGACATCCAGCGGCAGTCTCATAATAAGCGCGTCTACCCCGCCCTTGTAGTAGCCCTTGCGACGGTGAATGGTAGTGAATCCCATGGATTCATACAGACCAATGGCACCGGGGTTATCAAAGCGAACTTCGAGCATCACATCCAATGCATTCTTCTCGCCTGCGGTCTGGATGAGCAATGCCAAAAGCTTGCGTCCCAAGCCTCGCCCTTGGTAGTCCGGGTGCATGGCAATAGTTTGCACATCGGCAATCGGCAAGACCACGCAGAGGCCGGCATAGCCGACAACTCGACCAGCGTCCGCATAGACCCAGTAGGTGCGGGTATCACTCTGAGCTAGCTCGGATTCAAAACCTGCCAGCGGCCACGCGTCTTCTGGAAACAGCTGCTGTTCCAGCTCGTGGACAGCCGGCAGATCTTCTGCGGCCATGCGGCGCAAAGTGATCTGATTTGCTTCACTCATGATTTGGTCTGCTTCATGAATGCCGGAACCTGCGCGTCGGATTCACGCAGGTACTGTGGCGAAGTATCAGAAAGATCCTTGCCCGCTGCCAGTTCATTCATGCCACGGCGGGCAAGATGGCCGGCGTTTGCAATCCATTCAAAGGACTCAGGCATTGGCTGGGAGCCTGCCTCTTCAAGTTGTTCAGCGTAGATCCCGGCACCAACGCCGTAGACCGGCAATGCCGGAAGCGCTGAAGCTGCGGAAACGTGCGGGCCATCCACCATGGTGCCGTCTTGGTCATATCGAGCCCAGTACACTTCCTTGCGACGTGCATCGGAAGCCACAACGAATTCAGCCGGAACCTGACTTGAGTCAAGCGCCTGTTCGGCGAGCGCGTGCAATGACATCACACCGTACACGGGGATTTGCCATACGAAGCCGAAGGTTCGTGCGGCAACCAGTCCCACGCGCAGGCCAGTGAATGGGCCTGGGCCTACGCCGACAATAATGCCGGCGAGGTCTTGGCCTTTCTGTCCATGAGCGTCCAAGAGTTCCTTGACGTATGCCGACAGGGTTTCGGTCTGGTCGTTCCCCTTGGATGAAACCCGCTGGTCGACAACTGAACAGGTGGCTTTGTCAACCAGTGCCACCGATGCGTTGGCGGAGGTGTCGATAGCTAAGTAGTTAGGCATGCTTCTCTTCCGTGTGCTGCGCAGTTACTGCAGACAGCAAAGTGTCTTTCAACTGGGCAAAGGTGTCCTCGTCCCAGCGCGGGCCGATCCCCTTCAGGCTAAACAACCGCGGCTCGTCCAGCTCTTCCTCCGATTCTTCCCACGGGTTGGCACTCGGTGCGGCCAGGGCTTCGCGGTCCAGCTGGATTTCCAGACGCGAGTCCGTGAGATGTTCCACCTTGCCCAGCCCCCACTCCACAACGGTGACTGAATCAGCCAGCGTTGATTCGAGATCCAGGGTGTCCACGTCGTCGTGGCCCTTCAAGCGGTAGGCATCCACGTGGATCAGTCCGGGGCCATCGCCTAGCGCCGGGTGCTGGCGGGCCAAAACGAATGTAGGGGAGATGATTCCCTCGCGTACATTCAGTCCCACGCCCAGTGACTGAGTCAGGGTCGTCTTACCAGCGCCCAAGGCCCCGGTAAGAATCACCAAGTCTCCGGCTTTGAGCTGGGCACCAAGAGCTTCCCCCAGCGCTTCGGTAACAGTGAGGTCATCTAGTTGGCAGGAGAATTCCCGCACCGGGTTACTCACCGGCTTCACCCCAGCTGCCTTCGATGTAGTAGCGGGGCACGCGCGGAGAAATGCGGGTTACCACTTCGTAGTTGATGGTGTTCGCCGCATAGGCCCAAGTGTTCACCGACTGCCCGCCTTTACCGAAGATAATCGCCTCGGCGCCGAGGAAGTCCTCAGGCTTGATGTCCGCGCCCAGATCAATGACGCACTGGTCCATGGCGATGCGTCCGCGTACCGGGTAGGTGCGTCCGTTAACTGTTACCGGCGCACCTGTTGCGATGCGCGGCAAACCGTCTGCATAGCCCATGGGGATCAGCCCGAGGTAGGTCTCCGCTTCAGTCTTGTAATTCAGGCCGTAGGACACGCCCTGCCCCGGATGGACCTTCTTGACGTTAGCCACGCGGGTCTTCACTGTCATGGCTGGACGCAGGCCGAAACTTTCTGGCGAGTCGGTTTCAAAGGGGCTCAGGCCATACAAGCCCAACCCCAAGCGCACCATGTCGTGGTGCGAATCAGGTCGCGAAAGGATACCCGGCGTATTGGCGATATGGCGCACTTCAAGATCGAAGCCGGCTGCTTCTACCAGTTCTATGGCCTTGTTGAAGATTTCCAGCTGCTCGTCCGTTTCGGGCCGCTCTGGCTCATCTGCGACCGCGAGGTGGGAGAAGATGCCAACTACGCGCAGCAGTCCTTCTTCTTGGAAGTCGCTGGCGCGGTTCAACAGATCAGGCAGGGCATCCATAGTGGAGCCATTGCGGCCAAGTCCTGTGTCCACCTTGATGTGGATACGTGCCGGTGTCTGCACGGCACGTGCTGCGGCGGCAACGTATTCAAGTTCCCAGCCTGAGACTCCCAGATCAAGACCGGCATCAATGGCGGCCTCGAATGGGGTGTCCTCGGTGTGCAGCCAGGCCATCATGGGAGCATCGATGCCCGCTTCACGCAGGGCGAGAGCTTCCGTCGCATGGGCACACCCGATCCAGCGGGCGCCACCCTCCAAGGCGGCCTTGGCTACGGGGATAGCTCCATGGCCGTAGGCGTCTGCTTTGACGACGGCCATAACTGCAGCTGGGGCTACAACATCAGAAATCTGCTTGACGTTGTTGCGGATGGCCGACAAGTCAATGACTGCACGACGTTCAAATCCGATAGCCTGTGCACCGCTGGTGCTCTTTGTCAGGTTGCTTTCTTCAAGCGCTTCAGAGTTCACCTATTCATCTTCGCACTTTTCGGTTCCGCTTGCCTTGTTCACCCGTGCGCAGTTCGGCACATAGTGCGAGTTAAAGTCGGAAGGGGCGGACCCAAGCAACTGTGTTGCTGGGTCCGCCCCTTGGAGACGGATGTTTGTCAGGGCTTAGCGCAGAGTCTTCAGCTCGTCGCGGATCTGGGCGAGCAGCTCCAGCTGTGGATCTACTTCTTCCTCTGGCTCTTCTGCACCGGCAGCACGGCGTGCAGCCAGTCGCTCGTTGAGCTTGGTCATTGGCAGAACCAGCGCGAAGTAGACAGCTGCAGCAATCAGCAGGAAGTTGACCAGTGCAGTCAGGAAGACACCGAACTTGATGTCAACGCCGTCAATGGTTAGCAACAAGAAGCTGTCGAAGTTTGGAGATCCAACCAGGGCGGCGATCAATGGCATCAGCACATTATCGACCAAGGCGGTGACTACGGCGCCGAAGGCAGCGCCGATAACAACAGCAACGGCCAGATCGACAACGTTGCCCTTCATAATAAAATCGCGGAAACCTTTTAGCATGGTTAGAGCATACACAGGAAAATCACAGCACGACTACGAATTTGGGCTCCGATCTGTAATAGTTCGGCAAACTCACAGAAATCGTTTGCTTAAATATCAGCTGAAGAAGCCTAGATTTTCCTCAATAGCATCCTGCGCACCGAGTGATCCGCCGCCTTGCGCAGTACTAATTGCGCCCGCCCACGCGTAGGCAAGACGTTTTCCCTGAGGTTCGGCTCGTTAATGCGCTTCCAGATACCGTGAGCAGTTTCCCGTGCCTCGACATCAGTGAGCTGGGCATAGCGGTGGAAGTAGCTGGCAGGGTCGGAGAAGGCACCGGAGCGCAGACGCATGAACCGCTTGATGTACCACTCTTCGATATCCGCGGTACGCGCATCCACGTAGACGGAGAAGTCGAAGAAGTCGCTCAGGGCCAGGCCCACGGTCCCATCGGAACGGGTTCGAGCAGGCTGCAATACGTTCAGTCCCTCGACAATCAATACCTGCGGTGAGCGGATTACGTTGCGCTCCCCCGGGATGATGTCGTAGGTCAGGTGCGAGTAGACCGGAGCGCTTACTTCTGGGGCACCAGACTTTACCGCCGAGACAAAGCGCAGCAGCGCCCGCCGGTCATAGGATTCGGGGAACCCTTTGCGGTGCATGATCCCGCGGCGCTCAAGCTCGGCATTCGGGTACAAGAAGCCATCAGTGGTTATGAGCTGGACATCAGGCGTATGCGGCCAGCGGCGCAGCATTTCCTGCAGAACACGGGCAGTTGTGGACTTTCCCACGGCAACCGAGCCGGCGACGCCGATGACAAAAGGCGTGCGGCTGGTCTGCTCGCCCAAGAAGGTAGTGGTTGCCTGATGCGTCGCGCCGGCACCCTCGACATAAAGCGACAGCAGGCGGCTCAGTGGCAGGTAGACGTCCCGGACCTCTTGCAAGTCCAGCTGGTCGCCGAGGCCGCGTAGCCGCTCAATGTCCGAATAATTCAGCGGCTGTTCCATTTGATTGGACAGGCGCGCCCATGTCTCGCGCTCCAGTTCAACGAAAGGCGAGATAGGCGTTTCAAGTGTTCCGTGTGGTTCCACGAGGGTAAATTCTGCCAAGAATATGCTCCACATCCCAATTAACAACATCAACAAGGCGTTTGGATTAGTCAAAAAACGGCCGACTGGTGATCTAAGACATAGGTAATTTTGAGTGCTCCGACACGATTATTCCCATCGATGGGCATTGAACCGGTAGGATTTTTCCCATGTGCGGAATTGTTGGATATGCAGGAACCTCGAGCCAGGTCGCCGATCATGGCGCCCTCGACGTTCTAATTGAAGGTTTGCGTCGGTTGGAATACCGCGGCTACGACTCGGCTGGTGTCGCTGTTGTTGCCGATGGCGCCATTCATTCTCGTAAGAAGGCCGGCAAGCTGGTCAATCTGGAAAATGAAATTGCCGAGTCCCCATTGCCTAAGTCGATGACCGGCATTGGGCATACTCGTTGGGCAACCCACGGTGGTCCGAGCGATCAGAACGCTCACCCACACCTGGCCGATGGTGGCAAACTTGCCATGATCCACAACGGAATTATTGAAAACTTCGCCGGCATCAAGGCCGGCTTGGCAGCCGAGGGCGTTGAATTCCTTTCGGATACCGATACCGAGGTTGCCGCAGCTCTGCTGGGCAAGCTCTACAGCTCCGAGGCCGAAGGCGATTTGACCCGCGCCATGCAGCTTGCTGTTCAGCAGCTCGAAGGTGCTTTCACCCTCTTGGCAGTTCACCAGGACCACCCAGGTGTTGTCGTTGCGGCTCGCCGCAACTCCCCTCTGGTTCTCGGTCTGGGCGATGGCGAAAACTTCCTGGGTTCGGATGTCTCCGGCTTCATCGACTTCACCCGTCGCGCCGTAGAACTGGGCCAGGACCAGATCGTAACCATCACCCCGGATAACCATTCCATCACCGACTTCGACGGCAACCCGGCCGAAGGCAAGGAATTCACCGTTGACTGGGATGCAGCCAGCGCTGAAAAGGGCGGCTTCCCATCCTTCATGGAGAAGGAAATCTTCGACCAGCCTGCAGCTGTTGCCGACACCCTGCTGGGCCGCTCGGACGCTGATGGCCGACTGACCCTGGACGAACTGCGTATCGCTCCAGAGGAACTGGCCGAAATCTCCAAGATTGTTGTTCTTGCTTGCGGCACCTCGGCATATGCCGGCTCCGTGGCCAAGTACGCTATCGAGTCGTGGTGCCGTATCCCGGTAGAAGTTGAGCTCTCCCACGAGTTCCGCTACCGCGAGCCAATCGTGGACGAAAAGACCCTGATCGTTTCGATCTCCCAGTCCGGCGAAACCATGGACACCTTGATGGCTGTGCGTTACGCCAAGGAGCAGGGCGCCAAGACCATGTCGATCTGCAACACCAACGGATCGACCATCCCACGCGAATCGGATGCGGTGCTGTACACCCACGCTGGTCCGGAAATTGCTGTGGCTTCCACCAAGGCATTCCTGGCACAGATCACCGCAACCTACCTGCTGGGCCTGTACCTGGCGCAGCTGCGCGGCAACCTGTTCCAGGGCCAGATCAAGGACATCCTTGCCGACCTGGGCAAGATCCCTTCCAAGATCCAGGACGTCCTGGACCGCGCGGAAGAGATCAAGGATCTGGCACGCAACATGTCAGATGCCAACTCCGTGCTGTTCCTGGGCCGCCACGTAGGCTACCCGGTAGCAATGGAAGGCGCCTTGAAGCTCAAGGAAATCGCCTACATCCATGCTGAAGGCTTCGCCGCTGGCGAGCTGAAGCACGGCCCTATCGCCCTGATCGACGATGGCCAGCCAGTGTTCGTCGTAGTTCCTTCCCCTCGTGGTCGCGACTCGCTGCACTCCAAGGTTGTCTCCAATATCCAGGAAGTGCGCGCCCGTGGCGCTAAGACCCTGGTTATTGCCGAAGATGGCGATGCTGCGGTCAAGGACTTCTCCGAGTGGGTCTTCTACGTGCCAGAAACCCCAACCCTGCTGATGCCTCTGCTGGCCACCGTGCCACTGCAGATCTTCGCTTGCGAACTGGCATCCGCCAAGGGCTTCGATGTCGACCAGCCACGCAACTTGGCCAAGTCGGTGACCGTGGAGTAATCCACCGAGCACCAGAATTGCGGGCATTCCCTTTCCGGGAATGCCCGCAATTTTTATGCCCTGCAAGCACTGGATAAACTGATAGGCATGATTGCAGGAATTGGAGTGGACATCGTTGATGTGCCGCGTTTTGGCCGCCAGCTCGAGAAGACTCCACGCTTGCGTGAACGGCTCTTCACCGAAGAAGAGCGGGGCCTGCCCCTGCGATCCCTGGCGGCCCGCTTCGCGGCCAAGGAAGCCATCGCCAAGGCGCTGGGAGCTCCTGCGGGCATGAACTGGCAGGACTGCACTATCCGCAAAGATGAAGCCGGTGATCCCCAGGTTCACAACACTGGTTCAGTGGCCGCTGCCAGCGAGCTGCGTGGCATCAAATCATGGCATCTGACCATGTCCCACGATGGAGATATGGCTATCGCAATGGTGGTTGCAGAACGCTAGGCACCAACGCCACGACGAAAGAATAACGACACGCATCTCATTAAATAGGGCATCGCACAGGTGCCTTGAGTATTGTTTGTCTTATGATTCCTGTCTACAGTGTTGCGCAAATTCGTGCGGTTGAAGCCCAGGAGAACTCCAAGCGGGGCGAGACCAGCTTAATGAAGCAAGCAGCCGCCCATTTGGCTTCAACGGCAGTCGCCATGCTGACCGAAAATTCCAGCGCCGATCCGGCTTTCGTGGTGGCGCTTATCGGCCCGGGCAACAACGGTGGAGATGGCTTGTATGCACTGGCAGAGCTCCAACTGCAGAAGATTTCCACTCTGGCCCTGCAGTGCCACGAACAGATCCATGCCGAAGGTGCTGCAGCATATCAAGCTGCCGGCGGTACCGTGCTGGACCTCTCCGACGGTCAAGGCGAATTAGCTAATGCCTCGCTCATTATTGACGCCATCTACGGCCTTGGATACCGTGCCGGCTCTGATTTGCCGAAGCTTCCTGCTGGCGCACGGGTGTTGGCCTGCGATATTCCTTCAGGCCTGGATCCTGAAACGGGCGTTGCGCAGGACTCTGTTCTTCGCGCAGAACGCACGGTAACTTTCGGTGCCATGAAATCCGGTCTTCTGTCTGTAGACGGACCGCTGGTTACCGGTGACATTACCGTGGCAGATCTCGAATTCGACTTTTCTTCCGTCCAAGCTGGAACGCAGCTTGTGGACGAGGTGGCCACTCGCGAGCTGCTGGACCAGCACCGCTCTTGGCGGGATGCCGGACGGCACAAGTACCAGCGTGGAGTCCTGGGACTCATCGCCGGTTCCGGCCTTTATCCCGGAGCTGCTCAGCTGACCGCCAAGGCCGCTGTAGCCTGCGGCGTCGGATTGCTTCGCACCCACGTGCCAGAATCCATTCAGCCGCTCATGGCCGTCGCCGTGCCGGAGTCCGTGCCACTGGATGATGAGCAGATCAAGGAAGCGCTGTCTTCCTCCCGCCGTCAGATTCACGGCAAGGGCGCCAAGATCAAGGCTTGGGCCATTGGCCCGGGCTTGGATGGACGCACTCCCCCGACTGGCGCCATCGCTGATGTCTTTGCCAGCCCGCAGCCGGCCGTCATTGACGCGTCCGGATTGGAAGTCGTTCCTGCCGGCCCAAGCGAGCAGCCTCGCGTGCTGACGCCTCATGCCAAGGAACTGCGCATGCTGCTCAGCCGCGCTGGAGTGAAGATCACTCCCGATGAGATTTCCCAGGACCCGATTCGCTGGACCCGGTGGGCCGCCCTGGCATACAACGCCGTGGTCCTGCTCAAGGGACCAACCAGCTACATTGTGGCCCCCAATGGCGACAGCCTGATGGTGAGCCACTCGGCACCAGAATTGGCCACTGCAGGCAGCGGCGATGTCCTGACCGGCATCCTGGGCTACATGCTCTCCGACAGCTCGCTCACGGGCACCGAAGGCCTGCGAACCGTGCCTAACCGCCGCATGATGGAACTGACCGCGTGTGCCGCTTACATTCATGGCCACCTGGGCCGGGTGACCGCTTCAGAGGGAACTGTCAATGCTTCGCGCCTGATCGAGAACCTGCCTAAGGTCATGAAGCAGTTCGGCTTCTAGGCTCTGGGTCCCTCTAGAGGCCGCCAGAAACTTTGAGAACGCTGCCGGTGGTGTAGGCGGCTTCGCTAGACAATAGCCAAGCCACCGCACCGGCTACTTCTTTCGGCTTGCCTGCGCGCCCCATCGGGATCGTCTCGGCGATTTGCGCAGGGCGCTGTGGATCCTCATGGAATTCAGTCCAAAGCGTTCCCGGGCTAACCGCATTCACTCGGATGCCGTCCTTAGCCAGTTCCTTGGACAGTCCCACTGTCAAGGCTTCTACTCCGGCCTTGGCAGCAGCGTAATGCACGTACGTAAAGGGGCTTCCGGATTCAGCCGCCACCGATGAAATGTTCACGATTGCACCACCGCCATGTGACCGGAGCAGGGGCAGCGCATATTTAATGCAGGTAATTGGGCCCAGAAGGTTTACGTTCAGATCCGCGGCGATATCGGTCAACTCGTTGTCTGCCAGATTTCCGATGGCCGTCGCTGATCCCGCGTTGTTTACCAGTCCTTCAAGTTCACCAATGTCCTTCACTCGGGCGAAGAACCTTGCCACTGATTCTTCATTGGCGCAGTCGATCTGCAGGACATGGCAAATAGCGCCGAGCTCACGGACTTTATCTGCCACTGCCTGCGCCGATTTCTCATCCTGCCTGTAGCCGATGATCAAGTTGCGGTCGGTGGCTAGACGCACCGCAATCGCGGCTCCTAAGCCACGACCACCGCCGGTGACCACAGTGTATGCCATGCGGCTCCCCCTCTCTTGCAGTTGCGGTCGCGTACCGCAGCTAGCTTCAGGAAGCCTGTACCGGAATCGAGGTAGTTGCCGGAGCCATGTTGCCCAGCTCGAAGTATTCACCCGGACCGGTAACAGTCCAGCCCTGATTCCGCCATTCAGGGCGGTCCAGGACGTTGCGCCCGTCAATCAGCTGCTTGTTGGCCACTACGTCTTCCAGATCCGACGGATTCAGTTCGCGGAATTCATTCCATTCGGTCAGCACCAAGGTCAGGTCCGCATCCTTCGCCGCTTCCTTGAAGGAATCAACGTAGTTCAAGCGCGGGAAGCGGCCGGCAGCGTTGGCGTTGCCTTCTGGGTCGTAGACCGAGACTTCAGCGCCCTCGTTGTACAGGCGGACGGCGATATCCAGTGCTGGCGAGTCCCGCACATCATCGCTGTTCGGCTTGAAGGTCACGCCAAGTACGCAAACATGCTTGCCTGCCAGCTCATTGCCCAGCATGTGCGAGGCCAGCGAGACCACGCGGTCACGGCGGCGCAAATTGATCTGGTCGACTTCAGCCAAGAAGCCCATGGTCTGGCTCAGGCCAAGTTCGCTGACGCGTGCTTGGAGGGCTCGAATGTCCTTGGGCAGGCAACCGCCGCCGAAGCCCACTCCAGCGTTCAGGAAGCGGCGTCCAATGCGCTTATCGTGGCCAATGGCGTCGGCAAGGACCTTGATGTCGCCGCCTACGGTTTCAGTCACCTCGGCAAAGGCGTTGATGAAAGAAATCTTGGTAGCCAGGAAGGCGTTGGCTGCAACCTTGACCAGTTCTGCAGTCTCCAGGTCCGTGGCGATCTCCGGAGTATCCAAGGCAAGGATCGGTGCATAGACTTTGCGCAGCAGTTCCAGTCCGCGTTCATGCTCCAGGCCGTAGACCAGGCGATCGGGGCGCAGGGTATCCTGGACGGCGAAGCCTTCTCGAAGGAACTCCGGATTCCATGCCAGCGCGATGCTGCTTCCGTTCTTGGCGTCTTGGGCAATTTTCTCGCTCAGCCGGCGTGCGGTGCCTACCGGCACGGTGGACTTGCCGACAATCAGCGCTTCGCCGGTGATGTGCTCCAGCAGCGAATCCACGGCACCGTCTACGTAGGACATGTCTGCGGATTGCGAGTCGGCGCGCTGCGGGGTGCCCACGGTGATGAAGTGGATATCCGCGCCGGCAGCGACTTCTGCGTAGCTGTCGGTGAAGCGCAGGCGTCCGGAGGCCACATGCTTGCGCAGCAGTTCTGGCAGGCCTGGCTCGTGGAAGGGCAGAACGCCAGCGGCCAGTGCTTCCAGCTTGGCTTTGTCTACGTCCAGTCCAATGACTTCATAGCCCAGTTCAGCCATGCAGGCGGCATGGGTTGCACCGAGGTAGCCGGTGCCGATCACGCTGATGCGTAAAGTCACGAAAGTCCTTCTCTCCGAGAACGCGAACCGATATCAGTTTCTATTAGTTAGCATGCCACACCCCCGCAGCGTGTTCCGGCGTGGAACGCGCTGCGGGGGTGTGAGTTTTCTTGATATTTACGTGTTGGTTGCTGGGAAGCCACTGGGCCTAGAGGGCCAGATGCTCCTTGACCGATCCTGCCAGGGCTTCGGCTTCGGCCTGGGCCTGCTCGTGGGTAGCTGCCTCGACCATGACGCGAACTACTGGCTCGGTCCCCGATGGACGCAGCAGCACACGGCCGGTGGTGCCCAAGCGTGCCTCAGCAGCGGCAATTGCCCGCTGCAGCGGTTCGCATTCTGGAACGCTGGCCTTGTCTACGCCGCGTACGTTGATCAGGACCTGTGGCAGGACGGTCAGCACGGCAGCAAGTTCCTTCAGGGTCTTGCCGGTAGCCTTCACGCGGGCCGCAATCATCAGGCCGGTCAGCACGCCGTCGCCGGTGGTGGCGTGCTTGGAGAAGATCACGTGGCCGGATTGCTCGCCACCCAGGGAGTAATCGCCTTCGCGCATGCCTTCGAGCACGTAGCGGTCACCCACGCCGGTCTGCTTAACAGTGATGCCTGCTGCTTCCATGGCCAGGGTCAGGCCGAGGTTGCTCATCACGGTGGCAACCAGGGTGTTGTCCTTGAGTTCGCCGCGGTCCTTCATGTCCAGTGCCATGACGGCCATGATCTGGTCACCGTCGACGACGGTGCCTTCATGGTCTACTGCAAGACAGCGGTCAGCGTCGCCGTCGTGCGCGATGCCCAGGTCCGCGCCGTGCTCCAGCACAGCGGCCTGCAGCTTCTCCAGGTGGGTGGAGCCGTAGCCGTCATTGATGTTGATGCCGTCTGGATCTGCGCCAATCACGACGATCTCGGCGCCGGCAGCCTTGAACACCTCTGGGGAGCAGCCCGAAGCAGCGCCGTGGGCGCAGTCCAGAACTACCTTCATGCCATCCAGCCGGTTGGGCAGGGCCTGCAGCAGGTGCATGATGTAGCGGTCCTCAGCGTCGGCGAAACGCGAGACTCGACCTACCTCACCGCCGGTTGGGCGTGGCTTTGGCATCTTCAAGCAGGCTTCGATGGCATCTTCCAGCGCATCGTCCAGCTTCTTGCCGCCACGGGCTAAGAACTTAATACCGTTATCCGGAGCCGCGTTGTGCGAGGCGGAGATCATGACACCGAAATCGGCGTTCAGGTCCCCTACCAGGAATGCCGCCGCAGGAGTCGGCAGCGTGCCGGCATCCATGACGTCTACGCCGGAGGCGGCCAGGCCGGCCTCAATTGCGGCAGACAGGAAGTCACCACTGATGCGCGGGTCCTTGGCAACCACAGCGACCGGCTTGTAGCCGTCCTCTGGCTGGCTCAAGCCCAGCACCACCGATGCCGCCTGCGCCAGTTCCAGCGCGAGCTCGGGAGTTAACAGTTCGTTTGCTTTTCCTCGGACCCCATCGGTCCCAAATAACCTTGCCATCGCCTTCAATCATATGCCCTCTGCATTGATTTATACGGCTTAAAGTCCCGCATTGGCAGTGAGATGAGAAAAGATTACTGGGATCTTGCAGTCTTCGGCGTTAAAAGGCCAAAGGCCCCGGCGTCCTTTGCAGGATGCCAGGGCCTTTGGAAAGACCTTGAAGCAAGGTTTAGCGCTTCGAGAACTGCGAAGCCTTACGTGCCTTCTTCAGACCAGCCTTCTTGCGCTCGATGACGCGTGCGTCACGAGTCAAGTAGCCAGCCTTCTTCAGGGTGGCGCGGTTTGCATCGCGATCGATCTCGTTCAGCGAGCGAGCGATACCCAAACGCAGTGCACCGGCCTGGCCGGAAATGCCGCCACCGTTGATACGAGCGATAACGTCGTAAGCACCCTCAAGACCAAGGATCTTGAAAGGCTCGTTGACGTCCTGCTGGTGCAGCTTGTTAGGGAAGAAGTTCTCCAGGGTGCGACCGTTAACGGTCCACTTGCCGGTGCCTGGTACCAGGCGAACGCGGGCGATAGCCTGCTTGCGACGGCCAACTGCTGCACCTGGAACGGTAAGCGGAGCGCGCTCGGTTTCGGCAACTACAGCCGAAGCAGAGGTCTCGGTGGTGTAAGTCGAAGGGGTCTCGCCTTCGAATTCAGTGGTTTCTTCAGCGTTCTGAGCCACGATAATCTCCTATTAAGTATTTCTTCTCGGGGCCAGGACTACTGAGCGACCTGGGTGATTTCCAGTGCCTTTGGCGACTGAGCAGCGTGTGGGTGCTCGGCGCCGCGGTAGACCTTCAGCTTCGACAGCTGGGCATCGGAAAGCTTGTTCTTAGGCAGCATGCCCTTGATGGCCTTCTCAACAGCCAGTACTGGGTTCTTTTCCAGCAGGTCTGCGTAGTTGATGCTCTTCAGGCCACCTGGGAAACCGGAGTGGCGGTAAGCGCGCTTGTTCAGCAGCTTCTTACCGGTCAGTGCAACCTTGTCTGCATTGATGATGATGACATGGTCGCCCATGTCCATGTGTGCAGCATAGGTTGGCTTGTGCTTGCCGCGCAGCAGGGTTGCGGCCTGGACGGCGAGACGGCCGAGTACTACGTCGGTGGCGTCAATGACAAACCACTGACGAGTCTGGTCAGCCGGCTTTGGGGTGTACGTACGCACAGTAATTGCCTTACGTTGATTCGTTTCTGGTCAAACAGTCGCTTGGCTGAAGGCGGTGAGATCCCCCAGTGACAGGCACTGTCGTGTTGTTCTTGTGTTTAGACCAGTACGCCAGGTGAGGACTGATGATAACCGGCCGTCCATATATTGTTCGCACACCCAGCAGACCAGCGACTATGCAACTAAGCCGTCACGCTTGGGCGTGTAGTGTCGAACGTGGACATACACAACTCATAAAAGTTTAGCGGATTAAAGTGTTTCCGGCCAAAAAAGCATGTACGTCGTGAGCAACAACACCCTTAAGATCCCGGGGATTATCGGCTAATCAGCTTTCCATGCAGGCTTCGTCAACTTCGGCTTCGGTTCGCCGTGCGCGGGTCAGGAGTGCTCGTTCCGCCAGTTCTTCAACCTCTGGGTAGTAGACCTCTTCGAGGACCAGGGCCCGCGGGTGCGAAAGCTTGGTCTTGGAGTCGCGGACCATCTGTTCCAGCCGCTGGGCCAGGAACCCCGGTTGCTCACGCCCGTCCCCCACCATCATCGCGGCACCGATTAGCGCACGGACCATGTTGTGGCAGAAGGCATCGGCCTTCAAATGGGCCAGTACCAAGCCGTCGGCTCCACGGGTGAAGGTGAATTCCTGCAGGGTACGAATGGTCGTGGCATGCGGACGGGGCTTGCAGTAGGTCAAGAAGTCGTGGCGGCCCAGCACGCTTTGCGCCTCGCGATTCATCGCCTCGACATCCAGCTCTTCACGGTGCCACGTGGTCAGGTGCCGGGTCAGTGGATCCCAGCGCTGCTGCCCATCGGCAATCCGGTAGGAGTAGCGGCGGGCCAGCGCGGAGAAGCGGGCATCGAAGCCTTTTGGTGCGCGTTCGGCTTCATGCACCCAAACGGCACCATCTTGACGGCCAAGGATGCCGTTGATGCGGCGTACGAGCGCAGGACCGGGAGCCAAGGGCGCCTTGCGTGGCAGTCCCGCGTATTCTTCCTCGGTCAAATCGAAGTGCACCACCTGGTGGCGGGCATGCACACCTGCATCGGTGCGTCCGGCAACAACCACGCGCACGCGGCGCCGGATCATCATTTCCAGGGCCTCTTCAACCAGCTGCTGCACGCCCAAGACATTGGGCTGGCGAGCCCAACCGCTATAGGCGGCACCGTCGTATCCGAGCACCATGCGCATGCGGATCCATGCTGGTGCTGCAGTGGCCCCCAATGCGGTGGTGCCCATTGGATCGATGCTTTCTGGCTGAGTACTCATGTATTCAATTATGCGTAAGCAGACGTGCAACCGTCGAATCAAGTGCCCGCCTTCACGCCGTTATCCACAGGCGCCAAAACGAGAGCTGCTGCCGGGAGTAGCCTATGTGCATTCCACGGACCTGCCGCGCAGGCGGCTGGTTCACTAGCAACGTTCTAAGGTCTCGCCATGTTCAGGAATGCAGTTAGCTTTATCGCGATATCCGCTGCTGTCCCGCTCTGCTTAAGTGGTTGCAGTTCGGGACAGCTGAGCACAAAGCAATCATGCGCCCTCATTAATGAACTGGCCGTAGAGCATTTCATCGAGGAAAAGTGGGCGCTGGCATATATGGGAATTCTTGCGCAGAATTCACAACCTGCGATTGAGGCTTTGGAAACAGCCATCGGCATCTACCGGGAAGTCTCCGAGCAAACTGGCAATAGGCACTTGCGCACTGCATTGCGGTCCGAAATCGAAAACTACCAAGACTTCATTGACCTCATTGCCAATCGCTCCTTTGACGATCCAACGCTCGCGTCAGACGTTGAGGCAGCCGAGGGCGGACTGCAAGATCGATACACCGACTATGTGCGTGAAACGTGCCCAGCTTCCGCTTCTGAACCTGATCCGTCCGCTTCTTAGGAAACCGCTGCTTGCCGATCCGCTCATGTCATACACTGCCTGCAATAACTCCTGATTATAGAATAAACAGGTACTTATCGGTGCCTCACGTGCTGGGCCATCGGATCATCATCGTCTAAGGATCTCCATGTTGAAAAAGTTCGCGGCATCTGCCGCTGCGCTCACCCTTGCATCTGTCATGCTCACTGGTTGCAGTGCAGGCAAACTGTCCACCGAGGAAACCTGCGTTTACATCAACGACCAGGTGGCTGAACGCGGACTGCAGAAGAAGGCGGAGGACTCCAGCGCTGAGCTCTTGGCTGGCGATACATCGGCTTATGCCGAGATCATGAACGAGTTTGATTCCATCCTGGGCGAAGCCGCTGAGAACACGAAGGACAACAAGCTTGCCACGTCCTTGAATGCGGCATCGGAGCAGACCAAGAAAATGGCTGGCCTGATGGCTGAGGGCAACAGCAGCAACATGATGGAAATTTCGCAGAAGATCGCCGAACTGGATACGGCTGAGGCTTCCGAGGCTACCGAATACCTGAATACGGCTTGCCCGGACATGGATTCGTTCAGCTAGGCAATTCCAAGATGCGGATGCCCCTGCCCTCCAACTGACGGGCAAGATCACCCGCGTCTTCACGCAAACAGGCATAAAAAAAGATTCCCGTTGGTTCCTTGCGGATCCAACGGGAATCTTTTTCGCCTTTGCAGGCAGAGAGCATTAGCTCGAAGGGGCTTAGGCCTCTTCGGTCTCAGCAGCCTTCTCGGTAGCCTTGGTGGCTTCCTTGACGACAGCCTGCTTTGGCGAAACTGGCTCCATCACGAGCTCGATAACAGCCATAGGAGCGTTGTCGCCCTTGCGGTTACCGATCTTGGTGATGCGGGTGTAGCCACCCTCGCGGTTTGCCATTGCTGGTGCGATGTTCTCGAACAGTTCGTGAACGATCGACTTGTTGGTGCGCGAACGCGAAGCGATGACGGCCTGGACGCGGCGACGCGAAGCCAGGTCTCCGCGCTTAGCGAAGGTGATCAGGCGCTCTGCGTGTGGACGCAGACGCTTGGCACGGGTCAGGGTGGTGGTGATCTTCTTGTTCTCGAAGAGCTGTGCCGACATGTTAGCGAAAATCAATCGCTCATGTGCTGCACTGCCGCCGAGACGCGGACCCTTGGTAGGGGTAGGCATTGTGGTTCTCCTAGATGAATAACCCGTACTGGACGAATATTTCGTTCAGTCGGATGAAGTAGTGTGTCGCTAGACGCGGGTCTTACAGACCTTCGTCGTATTCGTCGCCATCGTCGATGGCGCTACGAGCGGCCAGATCGAAGCCTGGAGGGGAATCCTTCAGGGCCAGACCCAGTTCAACCAGCTTGGCCTTGACTTCGTCAATGGACTTCGCACCGAAGTTGCGGATGTCCATCAAGTCGGCCTCGGAGCGGGTTACGAGTTCACCCACAGAGTGGATGCCCTCACGCTTCAAGCAGTTGTACGAACGAACGGTGAGTTCCAGATCCTCGATCGGCAGCGCCATGTCAGCAGCCATAGCTGCATCGGTTGGCGATGGACCGATTTCGATACCTTCAGCCTGAGTGTTCAGTTCGCGGAACAAACCGAACAGCTCAACCAGGGTGGTACCTGCGGATGCAACTGCATCGCGCGGGGTGATCGATTCCTTGGTCTCCACGTCAACGATCAAACGATCGAAGTCGGTGCGCTGCTCGACACGGGTTGCTTCCACGCGGAAGGTCACCTTCAACACTGGGGAGTAGATCGAATCAACTGGGATTCGACCGATCTCGCCATCAATGTTCTTGTTCTGAGCGGCAGACACATAGCCACGGCCGCGCTCAATGGTCAGTTCCATGTCGAACTTGCCATTGGCGTTGAGGGTGGCGATGTGCAGATCAGGGTTGTGGAACTCCACACCTGCTGGAGGGGTGATGTCCGCTGCAGTAACGATGCCCGGGCCCTGCTTGCGCAGGTAGGCAACGACTGGCTCGTCGTGCTCGGAAGATACTGACAGGTTCTTGATGTTCAAGACCAGTTCGGTGACATCTTCCTTGACACCGGCTACGGTGGTGAACTCATGCAGTACACCGTCAATTCGAACACTGGTGACAGAAGCACCAGGAATCGAAGAGAGCAGGGTACGGCGGAGCGAGTTACCAAGGGTGTAGCCAAAGCCTGGCTCCAGTGGTTCGATAACGAACCGGGAGCGGTTTTCGGCAACTACTTCTTCGGTCAGGGTTGGGCGCTGCGTAATGAGCACTTACATTTCCTTTCAGCGAGCGTCCGCTATATGACGCCTCACGGGGGTGGAAACGACGGTAGCCTGAGGTGGCCGTTCGTCTTTTTGCAGGCTAATAAGTCCAAGACAGTCACCGGAGCACCCACGAGTGAATGCTTCGGTGACTTCTTAGGCTAAGCCTAGCGAATCAATTAGACGCGGCGACGCTTCGATGGGCGGCAACCGTTGTGAGCGCTTGGGGAAACATCCTGGATGGATCCAACCTCAAGGCCAGCAGCCTGCAGCGAACGGATCGCGGTTTCGCGTCCCGAGCCTGGGCCCTTGACGAAAACGTCAACCTTGCGCATGCCGTGCTCCTGAGCGCGCTTTGCAGCGGACTCAGCAGCCATCTGGGCAGCGTATGGGGTCGACTTGCGCGAACCCTTCATGCCTACCTCGCCGGCCGAAGCCCACGAGATAACAGCGCCAGTCGGATCGGTGATCGATACGATGGTGTTGTTGAAGGTGCTCTTGATATGCGCCTGTCCCTGCGCAATATTCTTTTTGTCCTTGCGACGCGGCTTACGTACCGCTCCACGAGTCTTTGGGGGCATTTCTTCTCCTACGAAAAAAGTATTTGAACTAGATCGCTAAGATTTAGCGAGTCTTCTTCTTACCTGCGACGGTACGCTTCGGGCCCTTACGGGTACGTGCGTTGGTCTTGGTGCGCTGACCGCGGACCGGCAGGCCCTTACGGTGACGAATACCTTCGTAGGATCCGATCTCAACCTTGCGGCGAATGTCAGCCTGAACCTCACGGCGCAGGTCACCTTCAACCTTGTAGGTGCCTTCGACGAAGTCGCGCAGCTGCACGAGCTGGTCATCGGTGAGATCCTTGACGCGAGTGTCCGGGCTGATGCCGGTCGCTGCGATGGTCTCTTCTGCACGGGTCTTGCCCACGCCGTAGATGTAAGTCAGCGCGATAATTACGCGCTTCTCGCGTGGAATGTCCACGCCTGCTAAACGAGCCAAGTGGCTACCTTTCAACGAACGGAGGTCTGGAGCAGTACCTTCCGTGATTGCTCACGGCCCCGGCCTCCGAATCCGGGGGTACACCAGGACTTTCGTCCTAGCTGATACTGCCTAATTGACTACGCGTGGGAATCCCGTAAAAACGGAATTAGCCCTGACGCTGCTTGTGGCGTGGGTTCTCGCAGATCACCATGACCACGCCGTTACGACGGATCACCTTGCACTTGTCGCAGATCGGCTTCACGCTAGGGTTAACCTTCAAGGCTTTGTCCTTTTGCGGTTGCAGTTAAATGTGGAGCAGTAAAAAGCTTTGCCCAAGAACATCATTCAGCGGCCGTAGCACAAGATTGCGCTGCGCACGCTGGGAAAGTCTTGGATTCTGCAGATTTACTTGTAGCGGTAAACGATGCGACCTCGGTTGAGGTCGTATGGGCTCATTTCAACCTGCACTCGGTCCTCTGGGAGGATTCGAATGTAGTGCTGACGCATCTTACCCGAGATAGTGGCGAGCACTACGTGTCCATTCGGCAGCTCCACGCGGAACATCGCGTTCGGCAGTGCTTCCGAGACGGTGCCCTCTACCTGGATGACGCCTTCCTTCTTGCCCATTTTCCCCGCTAACTTTTTTTGTTGGCAATTTCCACCAACAAGTAATTGGTTCTGGTCCTTGATCCCTGTACCGAAAACCCGAGGGTTTTAGGCGCAATTAAATCAGGAACCAACAAACAACGATACGGCATTAGTCCACACAGTGCCAATCGTTCATTGACATTTAAAATGTTAGATCCAGCACGCCACAGCCATGTGGCGTACTGGATCCGATGATTTCCAGGCTGGTGCTAGCCCTGGATCGGCGATGGGGTCACGCCGAATGGGGCCAGTCCGGCCGCTCCCCCATCGTGCGCGGTCAATACCCAGATGCCGCCCATGTGGAATGCCACGGTGTGCTCCCACTGCGAGGCGTTGGACTTGTCGTTGGTGACAACAGTCCAGTCGTCTTCCAGCACGGAGGTTTCGATGCCACCGCGAACCAGCATTGGCTCGATGGCCAAGCACATGCCCGGCTTGATGCGTGGGCCGCGGTGCCCCGAGTTGTAGTTCAGCACATCCGGTGCCATGTGCATCTGCGAACCGATGCCATGGCCGCAGTAATCCTCGAGGATGCCCAGCTCGTCGCCTGGCTGGCTGGTGACGAAGTCATCGATGGCCTGGCCGATCTGGCCGATGAAGCGTGCGTTGGCCGCCGCGGCGATGCCGGCCCACATGGCCTGCTCGGTGATGTCGCTCAGGCGCTGGTCAGCTGGGTCGATGTTCTCGCCCACCAGCACGGTGCGTGCCGAGTCGGAGTGCCAGCCGTCGATGATGGCGCCGCCATCGATCTTCAGCACGTCGCCGTCCCTCAGCTCGTAGTCCGATGGGAAGCCGTGGACTACCTCGTGATTGACCGAAGCGCAGATGTTCGCTGGGAAGCCATGGTAGCCAAGGAAGTTGCTGGTCGCGTTGTGGCGTTCGAGCACCTTGCCAAAGGCCTGGTTGATCTCTTCGGTCCGCACCCCGGGCCGAGCCATCGCAACGGCTTCGTCCAGCGCTTCAGCCAGCACCAATCCGGCCTGGCGCATCTTCAGGATCTCGGAGTTGGATTTGTACTCGATTTTCGGCTGTCCTAAAGCCAATGTGATTCCCCTGCCTCAAAGTGTGATGTCCTTGCCGTGTGCCGCTGCCGGCAACCGCAAGGTCCATCAATGCAAAAAGTGCGCAGGGACCGGGCTGCAACATCCATTGTTGCTGCACGGTCCCTGCGCGTTGTAACGCTTGTGTCTAGGCGTTGACGTTCAACGCTGCAAGAACACGCTCGGTGACTTCGTCGATAGCGCCCAGGCCGTCGACCTTGCGCACGATGCCGCGTTCCTCGTAGCGCTCCACAACGACGCGGGTCTCGTCGTTGTACAGGCCCAGGCGGTGGCGGATGACCTCTTCGGTGTCATCGGCGCGGCCTTCGATCTGCGCACGCTTCAGCAGACGGGCTACCAGCTCGTCGTCATCAGCGGTCAGCTGCAGCACTGCGTCCAGGGCGATGCCCTTGTTGGCCAGCATCGCATCCAGCGCGTCCACCTGCGCACTGGTGCGCGGGTAGCCATCGAGCAGGAAGCCCTTGGCGACGTCGTCCTGGTTCAGGCGGTCTTCAACCATGTTGTTGGTGACCGAATCAGGGACAAAGTCTCCGTTGTCAATGTACTTGCTGGCTTCGAGACCCAGCGGGGTTCCGCCCTTGACGTTGGCACGGAAGATGTCGCCGGTCGAGATGGCGACAATGTCCAAGCGCTCGGAGATCTTTACGGCCTGGGTGCCTTTGCCGGCACCGGGTGGTCCAATAATAAGCAGTCGACTCATCGCAGAAGCCCTTCATAGTTCCGTTGCTGCATTTGAGCATTGATTTGCTTGACGGTTTCCAAACCCACACCAACCATAATCAGGATCGATGTACCGCCAAATGGGAAGCTTTGGTCAGCGTTGAACAGCACGAAGGCAATCAGCGGGATCAACGCAACGAACGCAAGGTACAACGCGCCCGGGAAGGTAATACGGGAAATCACGTACTGCAGGTAATCGGCGGTCGGACGACCAGCACGAATGCCCGGAATGAATCCGCCGTACTTCTTCATGTTGTCGGCGACCTCTTCAGGGTTGAAGGTAATCGCAACATAGAAGTAGGTGAAGCCGATGATCATCAAGGTGTACACCAGCATGTACCACGGCGATGAAGTTGCCGAGTGCTCCTGCAGCCACATCGCCCACTGGGGCAAGGTGCCGTCATCGTTCTGGTTGAACTGAACGATCATCTGCGGCAAAGCCAGGATGGAGCTGGCGAAGATCACTGGGATCACGTTCGCCATATTCAGCTTCAATGGAATATAGGTGGAGGTGCCGCCCACGGTGCGGCGTCCCACGGTGCGCTTGGCGTACTGCACCGGAACACGTCGCTGGGACTGCTCGACGAAGACCACCAGGGCTACAATCAACAAGCCCACCAGCAGCACGCCAATGAAGGTCATGATGCCCTGCGCCTGGAAGATGGCGCCCATCGAGGATGGGAAGCCCGAAGCGATGGAGATGAAGATCAGGATGGACATGCCGTTGCCGATGCCGCGCTCGGTGATCAACTCGCCCATCCACATGATCAGGCCGGTGCCTGCGGTAAGGGTGATGATCATCAGCAGGATGACAATCAACGAGTCATCCGGGACCAGCGGAAGGGTGCAGCTTGGGAACAGGCTGCCGGTACGGGCCAGGGTGACCAAGGTGGTTCCCTGAAGCAGTGCCAAGGCGATGGTCAGGTAACGCGTGTATTGCGTCATCTTGGCCTGGCCGGCCTGGCCTTCCTTGTGCAGGGCCTCGAAGTGCGGGATCACCACACGCAGCAACTGGACGATAATTGCCGCAGTAATGTACGGCATGATTCCCATTGCGAAAACCGAGACCTGCAACAGGGCGCCGCCGCTGAACAGGTTCACGAATGAATAAAGTCCACCGGTGGTTTCACCCATTGCCAGACACTGCTGAACGTTGCTGTAATCAATGCCCGGAGCGGGAATGAATACACCGACACGATAGATCGCAATGATCCCAAGCGTGAACAGCAACTTGTTGCGCAGATCAGGCGTCCGAAAAACTCGGGCTATGGCGCTGAACAAGCGTCCTCCTGAAGTAAGTGCTTGAGCCTGAGGAAGAGATTCTTCCCAGACCTAACGATTCTAGCGGTCTGTTAGGCAATCCTGCCAAATGCGCCACACGAAATGCACACAAATGTTTGCAGGAATGATCCTAAACCGACTAATCAGCCAAGCAATTATAAGAAATCTTAGAATGTTTCGCCGAGAGAAAAAGAAAGTCCCGGTTCACGTTGATTGCTCAACGCGAACCGGGACCATTCAAAGGCTTGACCCTGTATTAGAGGGTGTTTGCCGAGCCGCCAGCAGCAGCGATCTTCTCGGAAGCGGAAGTCGAGAAGGCGTTAACCTTCACGTCAACCTTAACCGTGATGTCGCCGGTGCCCAGCACCTTGACAGGCTGGTTCTTGCGAACGGCGCCCTTGGCAACCAGTGCCTCGACGGTGACTTCGCCACCTTCTGGGAACAGTTCCGAGATCTTGTCCAGGTTTACAACCTGGAACTCGACGCGGAATGGGTTCTTGAAGCCGCGCAGCTTTGGCAGACGCATGTGCAGCGGAAGCTGACCACCTGCGAAGCCTGCCTTCACCTGGTAACGAGCCTTGGTACCCTTGGTACCGCGACCTGCGGTCTTACCCTTGGAGCCCTCACCGCGACCCACGCGGGTCTTAGCGGTCTTGGCACCCTCAGCTGGGCGCAGGTGGTGAACCTTAAGTGCTTTTTCTTCAGCCATCTCTACTTCGCCTCCTCGACCTTCAGCAGGTGTGGGACCTTGTTGACCATGCCAACAGTCACAGGATCGGCGGTGCGAACAACGGTGTGACCGATGCGCTTCAGACCCAGCGAGCGAACAACGTCGCGCTGGCTCTGGTTTCCACCAATGATGGACTTGACCTGGGTGATTGCCAGCTTGGCATCGCTTGGAACAATGTTCTTAGCCATTGATTAAGCACCTGCCTTCTGGGCCTGGATGTGACGCAGCATTGCTGCTGGTGCAACCTCGTCCAGCGGAAGACCGCGGCGAGCTGCAACAGCTTCAGGCTCTTCCAGAGCCTTCAGTGCAGCAATGGTGCCCTGAACGATGTTGATCTGGTTCTGCGAACCCATCGACTTCGACAGGATGTCGTGGATGCCTGCGCACTCCAACACGGCGCGCACTGGGCCACCGGCGATAACACCGGTACCAGGAGCTGCTGGACGGAGCAAGACAACGCCAGCGGCGGCCTCACCCTTGACCAGGTGTGGAATGGTGGTGCCAACGCGTGGAACGCGGAAGAAGGACTTCTTGGCCTCTTCTACGCCCTTTGCGATAGCAGCAGGAACTTCCTTGGCCTTACCGTAGCCAACGCCGACCATACCGTTGCCGTCGCCAACGACCACAAGTGCGGTGAAGCTGAAGCGACGACCACCCTTGACGACCTTGGAGACGCGGTTGATAGCTACAACGCGCTCAAGGAACTTGTCCTTGTCTTCGTTGCGGCTATCCTTCTGGTCACGACCACGACCGCGGCCTTCGCCACGTCCACGGCCTTCACCACGACCGCGGCCTTCGCCGCGACGGGATCCTGCGTTCTCGGTAGCGGGAGCCGATGCAGTCTCGACTGCTTCAGTAGCTTCAGACACCTGAGTTTCCTTCTTGTTAGTTGCTTCGCTCACAGTGCCAGCCCACCTTCACGTGCGCCGTCAGCAACAGCAGCCACGCGACCGTGGTACTTGTTGCCACCGCGGTCGAAGACAACTGCTTCGATGCCAGCAGCCTTGGCGCGCTCTGCAACGAGCTCACCAATGCGCTTGGACTTTGCGGTCTTGTCGGCATCGCTTGCGCGAAGATCTGCTTCCATGGTCGATGCGCTGGCCAGGGTGATACCCTGCGAGTCGTCTACGATCTGTACGAAGATGTGACGAGCCGAGCGGTTGACAACCAGGCGTGGACGAACGGAGGTACCAACGATGTGCTTGCGCAAACGCTGATGACGACGACCGCGCTGAGCGGACTTGCTCTTGCCCTTGATTCCGATAGCCATGATTACTTACCAGCCTTTCCGACCTTGCGGCGGATGATCTCGCCAGCGTAGCGAATGCCCTTGCCCTTGTAAGGCTCGGTCTTGCGCAGCTTGCGGATGTTAGCGGCAACTTCACCGACGTGCTGCTTGTCGATACCGGCAACGGTGATCTTGTTGTTGCCCTCGACCGAGAAGGTGATGCCTTCAACGGCAGCAACCTTCACTGGGTGCGAGTAGCCCAGAGCAAGCTCCAGCTCGGCACCCTTAGCCTGTACGCGGTAACCGGTACCGTGGATTTCGAGCTTCTTCTCGTAACCATCGGTTACACCAGTGATCATGTTGCTGATCAAGGTACGGGTCAGACCGTGCAGCGAACGAGCCTCGCGGGAGTCGTTCGGGCGGCTGACGGTAACAGTGTTCTCGTCCTTGGCAACGGTGATTGGAGCCTTAACGGTGATCGAAAGTTCACCCTTAGGACCCTTGACGGCGACCAGCTGGCCGTCGACGTTCAACTCAACGTTGGCAGGTACGGAAATCGGAAGACGTCCAATACGTGACATTGTATGTTTCCCCTTTCCCGTTACCAGACGTAGGCGAGGACTTCCCCACCCACGCCCTTCTTTGCAGCCTGACGGTCAGTAAGCAGACCGGAGGAGGTGGACAGGATAGCGATACCAAGACCACCGAGCACGTGAGGCAGGTTGGTGGACTTTGCGTAAACGCGAAGACCTGGCTTGGAGATACGGCGTACGCCAGCGATCGAACGCTCGCGCGATGGGCCGTACTTCAAAGTGATAGTCAGAGTCTTGCCGACTTCTGCTGCAACTTCCTCGAACGAGGCGATGTAGCCCTGTTCCTTGAGGATGTTAGCAATGCGCACTTTCAGCTTGCTCGACGGCATCGACACAGTGTCGTGGTAAGCCGAGTTGGCGTTGCGCAGACGAGTCAGCATATCTGCGACTGGATCTGTCATAGACATGTGGGCTTCAGCCCTTCCTCGTTACGGTTTCCTTAGCGGACCTGTAACGTAGTGAGATTAGTTGTTGGTCTTGAATGGGAAGCCCAGAGCCTTAAGCAAGGCACGGCCTTCGTCATCAGTCTTGGCGGTGGTAACGACAGTGATGTCCATACCACGTACGCGGTCAACCTTGTCCACATCGATTTCATGGAACATCGACTGTTCGGTCAGACCGAAAGTGTAGTTGCCATTGCCATCGAACTGGCGGTCGCTCAAGCCGCGGAAGTCGCGGATACGAGGCAGTGCCAGGGTGATCAGGCGGTCGACGAATTCCCACATGCGATCGTTACGCAGGGTGGTGTGGGTACCGATTGGCATGCCTTCGCGCAGCTTGAACTGTGCGATCGACTTGCGGGCCTTGGTAACCACTGGCTTCTGACCGGTAATTGCGGTCAGGTCGCGTACGGCGCCTTCAATGAGCTTCGAGTCCTTGGCTGCTTCGCCAACACCCATGTTCACGACAACCTTGGTCAGGGATGGTACCTGCATTGGGTTGGCGTAGTTGAACTGCTCCTGCAGGGCAGGGCGGATGTCAGCTGCGTACTTAGCCTTCAGACGTGGCTGGATCTTGGTGGCTGCTTCAGTCATTACAGATCCTTTCCGGAAGCCTTGGCGTAACGAACGCGTACAGTCTTGGACACGCCGTTCTTTTCTACGGTTTCCTCGCGGAAGCCGACGCGGGTTGGCTTCTTGGTCTCTGGGTCAACCACTGCAACGTTGGAAACGTGCACTGGAGCCTCGACAAGCTCGATGCCGCCGGTGGTCGAACCGGATTCGGTCTGACCTGCCTTGGTGTGCTTGGTGACGCGGTTAACGCCTTCGACCAGCACGCGGTTGGACTCGGTAATGACCTTCAGGACCTTGCCCTGCAAGCCACGTTCCTTGCCAGCGATGACCTGAACCAGGTCACCCTTCTTGATCTTTGCGCCCATGGTTACAGCACCTCCGGAGCCAGCGAAACGATCTTCATGAACTTCTTGTCACGAAGCTCGCGGCCCACTGGGCCGAAAATACGAGTACCACGAGGATCGGCAGCGTCACCCTTGAGGATAACTGCAGCGTTCTCGTCGAACTTGATGTAGGAACCGTCTGCACGACGGATTTCCTTCTTGGTGCGAACGACGACTGCCTTTACGACGTCGCCCTTCTTTACGTTGCCGCCAGGAATTGCATCCTTGACGGTAGCGACAATGGTGTCGCCAATGCTTGCGTAGCGACGCTTCGAGCCACCAAGAACACGAATGGTAAGGATTTCCTTAGCACCAGTGTTATCGGCAACCTTAAGTCGCGACTCCTGCTGAATCACTTCTTACTCCTGTCGTCTCGCTGGTTCTCATGAATGAGCCTTGCGGAACGGATATGGTCTCCACGATACGTATCGCTTACCCCCACTGGCGCGGGCGCACCGAATGCTGATCCCAAATGCCGGCAGGGCCGAGGCGTAAAATATCGAGGCTGCACTTGCGCGGCCAAACGGATTTGGACCGCACTGCATTATGTCGAAGGTGGATAGTCCCCGGGCATGATGCGCACAGATTCTTAAGTCTAGCCTAGAGTGGCGCGAATCCGAAATGGTGTGGTAAGAGAAAAGCGAGCGTCGTTCGTCACACCTTGGACACCGCAGATTCGCTGAATTTCGGGGTTTTGGTGCTGCCATCCAGTTGGGCAACTGGTCGCTTGCGGCGGCATCAGGGTGCCATTCGAGGTCGCCCATGCGCCGCCGTGGATGAAAAGCGGCTGAATCGCCAAAAGTGAAATTATTTTTCGGTCAGCCCTGGGCAGCTCCAGCATCCGGCCGTCACCGGCAGGAATCATTGCTCAGCGACGGAATTCGACCGTGGCGCTCACCGCAAGATGATCCGAGCCGTCGATGATGTGAGAAGAAGAGCCCGTGATGGACAGGCCCTTCGCCACGATATGGTCAATGCCGATCAATGGCGGGAAGCTTCGGCCGGCTGGCCAGGTCGCGCGGGGCCAGACTCCATCAGCCTGCGCATACCCGTCCCCCAGGGCACGGAATCCTGGATGGGAGCGAACGGAGTTGAAGTCGCCAGCAAGGATAACGGGATGATCCCGCTGCTGATTCGACCAGTCGATGACTGCTTCCAAGCCCTGGCTCCATCGTTGCGCATCGCCAACCGGCGGATAGACATGGATGCCGGCCACTCGCACGACCCCACCGGGTGCCTGCACATCGGCAACCGGCAAGGAGTACCAACCGGTGTCCGCTGAATCCAGATCGGTGGAGCGTTCCTGCAATGGGTACTTTGAGAAAATCACGGTATCCCGTTCTCCCCCGGCGGGTGCCTCTTGGCTCCGATAGCCAAATCCATCCAGCGCGTCCAGCGCTGCGAGCTGCTGGTGCATTGGTTCGCTGGTTTCAACAAGGACGAGAATCTGCGGATCCGTGTCCCTGATCAGTTCAGCTAGCTGCGCCGGGTTCGCTCCTGCCTTCAAGGCATTGAACGATAGGAGAACCAGCTCGGAGCTGCCGTTTCCGGTCTGGCCAGCGGGAGAGCTCCATTGCACGTTGGGCAGTGCACCGCAGAGCAGGAACACCAGCACGAACCCGCTGATGAGCCATTGCTTGCGCAGTAGCCCGATAACCAGAACCACTGCCGGGAAGAACAACAGATATGGTTGGAATGCCTGAACCTTGGGAATCAATCCTGCACCGGGGAAACCCAGATACGGGAGAATGCCAATAGCTAGGGAAGCAACAAGAAGCGTACCCATAGGCCATCCCAGGGATGGTTTTCGGGCACGCGTCATCGTCATCATCATCCGAGCCTATTCGAAGCAGACGACAATTCCGGCAAGGACACTTCCGCCTAGGTACGATAGCGGCTCGATGCGATTGCGACTGCCCTTGGCTTCTTCATCACTGCTGCGAGGCCCACTGCGCGACGCGCTGGGCGCTCTCTTCCAGCGACAGGTCTTCCACCCTGGACATGATGGACCAGCGCACACCGAAGGGATCCAGAATCGAAGCGAAGCGGTCACCCGAGACGAAGTTGCCCAGTGGTTCTCGGATACTGGAACCGGCAGCCTCGGCCCTGGCCACCACCTCATCTGCGTTTTCGCAGTAGAAACCCAAGGAATAGCAGGCATTCGGCGCAGCTGGCGGGCTGACTAGTCCGTAGGCCGGCGAAGGTTCCCCGATCTGCAAACGGCCATTGCCGAATGCAATTTCTGCATGCACGACAACGCCTCCCATTTCGGTGGAATCTACCACTGTCGCACCGAATACTTCTTCATAGAATCCCAGCGCTGCCCTTGTGTTGGGCACAGTCAAGAATGGCGTCAGACTGGTGAATCCATGAGGGACACCGGCAGTTGTATGCATTCCCGTCACACCTTGCGTGACTTCATCTTGATTTTCCATGTCCCTAGGCTAAGCCTGTGTGGCACGCTGGTTCTTGTAGATATGCGACAACCCGCACGGGTGGTAGAGGCCATGGAATCAGCACCGGATCCGCGAGGCGTTCTCTATCCTGCCCGGCTATCGGCAATCGAGCGATTCTCCCCCGGTCCAGGACTGCAGGAATTGGTCTCCTGGTTTTGGCTGGTGGATTGGAACATCGCGCCCGGACGTACCTCACGGCAACAACTCCTGCCCTTTCCGCAAATGAATCTGGTCATTGAGCCAGAAGGCATTACGCTATCCGGCCCGGCCAGCGGCGCTTCGCACCGCGACCTGTCCGGGAGCAGTTGGGCAGTCTCCGCCTTGTTGCGCCCAGCGGCTGCGCAGGCTCTCAATGTGTCCCCCGCAGAGTTGCTGGACCAGGAAATCCAGTTCAGCGCACCTGGGCTGCTGGCCTCGATAACAAGGATGAAGACTCAACCAGGCCACGGGAACTCCGGTTCGGCCTGTGCCGAGCTCTTCGATTCGTGGCTCACCGCTCACCTTCCAGCAGCCACAAGTTCTGGCCTCCAAGCTAATAAGCTGCTCGACACCGTCGCAGCGGAGCGCGGAATCGTAAGGGTCTCCCAACTGGCCCATCGCTTGTCGCTCAGTACACGCAGTCTGCAACGGATTTCGGAAAGGTATTTGGGACTGGCTCCGCTGGCGGTGATTCGGCGGTACCGTTTGCAAGAGGCTGCTCATCGGCTGCGCGCAGACACTGCAGTTTCTATCGCTGGCATCGCAGCGGAAATGGGGTATGCGGATCAAGCCCATCTAGCGGCAGACTTCCGCAAAGTCTTGGGCTACTCCCCTGTTACCTATCGAAAGGGCAGAGCCTAGTCTGGCAGTACTGCCGCCACGGCACTGATTTCAACCAGCGCACCTGGCACACCGAGCTTCGCGACGAAGGCTGCAGACACCAGGGGTGGTTCAGTGGCTGCCAACTGTTCACCTATGGCTCCATAGACGCTGTTGACGTCGGTTCCTTCCACCAGCAGCACGTTCCACTGCACTACATCCTGGAATCCCGCGCTGGCCGCCGCCAGTGCGAGCTTGGAGTTTCCCAGTGCCTTGGTCGCCTGCGTTGCGGCATCCCCGGCTCCGATCAGCTGCCCTGTGCCGTCTACGGCGTTCTGCCCGCCAACATAGATAGTCGTGGCACCCGGCGGGACGATGGCTACGTGGCTGAAAGCTGGAGAGTTGACAAGGCCAGCGGGACGCAGTTTCCTGATCTGTTCCATAGTCCAGTGTGGCATTTTATTCACTGCTTTTTAAGACAGAAATGCCCCGAACTCTTCTTGCGAAGTGTTCGGGGCATTCTCCAATCACGAGATCCGTGAAATCGGAGCGAAAGCTTACTTAGCCTTCTCCACGATCTCAACGAGACGCCAGCGCTTGTCAGCAGACAGCGGGCGGGTCTCAGCGATGACAACCAAGTCGCCGATGCCGGCGTCGTTGTTCTCGTCGTGAGCCTTCACGTTCTTGTTGCGACGCATGACCTTGCCGTAAAGGGCGTGCTTAACACGGTCCTCAACGTCTACGACGATGGTCTTCTGCATCTTGTCAGATACCACGTAACCACGGAGGGTCTTGCGGTCGTTACGCTCGGTAGCGTTATCCACACCGTTCTCCTTCTCGCTCATTACTTGGAATCCTTCTTGGTTTCTTCAACCGGAACAACGACATCCTGACGAATGCCCAGCTCGCGCTCGCGCAGCACAGTGTAAATGCGTGCAATATCGCGCTTGATGGTCTTCAGGTTCCCGTGGGAATCCAGCTGGCCGGTAGCCGACTGGAAACGCAGGTTGAACAGTTCTGCCTTGGCCTTCTTCAATTCCTCGTTCAAACGAGCGGTATCGAAGCCGTCCAGGGACTCAATGCTAAGGTCTTTCGAGCCGATAGACATCCCTATTCACCACCTTCACGACGCACGATGCGTGCCTTCATTGGCAGCTTGTGGATTGCAAGACGCAATGCCTCTTTAGCTACCTCTTCACTGACGCCACCGAGTTCAAACATGACTCGTCCTGGCTTTACGTTGGCGACCCACCACTCCGGCGAACCCTTACCGGAACCCATGCGGGTTTCGGCAGGCTTCTTGGTAAGCGGACGGTCTGGGTAGATGTTGATCCAGACCTTACCGCCACGCTTGATGTAACGGGTCATGGCGATACGAGCGGCTTCGATCTGACGGTTAGTCACGTAAGCCGGGGTCAACGCCTGGATGCCGTACTCACCGAAAGCAACGGTGGTACCGCCCTTGGCAGCACCCGAACGCTTTGGGTGGTGCTGCTTGCGGAACTTCACACGACGTGGGATAAGCATTTAAGCCTGTCCTCCTTCCGCAGCCGGAGCTGCAGCGCCCTTGCGATCGTTACGACGACGGCGTTCGCCGCCACGTGGACGGTCGTTGCCGCCACCGCGGCCGCCACGAGCTGGAGCAGCAGCTTGCTGTGCAGCCAGTTCCTTGGCGGTTACGTCACCCTTGTAGATCCAGACCTTCACGCCGATACGGCCGAAGGTGGTCTTGGCTTCGAACTTGCCGAAGTCGATGTTCGCGCGCAGGGTGTGCAGTGGCACACGGCCTTCGCGGTAGAACTCCTTGCGGGACATTTCTGCGCCGCCAAGTCGACCGGAGCACTGAACGCGGATGCCCTTGGCACCAGCGCGCATTGCCGACTGCATTGCCTTCTTCATCGCACGGCGGAAAGCCACGCGGGAAGCAAGCTGCTCGGCGATGCCCTGGGCGACCAGCATGGCCTCCATGTCAGGGTTCTTGACCTCGAGGATGTTCAGCTGAACCTGCTTCTTGGTGAGCTTTTCCAGCTCGCCACGAATACGGTCAGCTTCTGCACCGCGACGACCAATGACGATACCTGGACGTGCAGTGTGGATATCCACACGTACGCGGTCACGGGTACGCTCGATCTCGACGCGGGCGATGCCAGCGCGATCCATGCCGTTAGACAGCAGGGCGCGGATCTGGACATCTTCCTTCACGTAGTCAGCGTAACGCTGGCCTGGCTTGCTGGAATCAGCGAACCAGTGGGAAACGTGATCGGTGGTGATGCCGAGACGGAAACCGTTCGGGTTAATCTTCTGTCCCATTTAGTTCTCCCCACCCTTCTGCGTGGTTGAAACAACCACAGTCACGTGGCTGGTGCGCTTCTTGATCTGGAATGCGCGACCCTGTGCACGCGGCTGGAACCGCTTCATGGTCGGACCTTCGTCAACAAACGCTTCGCTGATAAACAGCTCGTCCTCATTGAATGCTTCACCTGCGCGGTCCGCGGCGGCACGGGCGTTAGCCACTGCCGATGCGACAACCTTGTATACCGGCTCCGAAGCTGCCTGTGGGGCAAACTTCAAGATGGCCAGTGCTTCGTTGGTCTGCAGACCACGAACAAGGTTGACGACGCGCCGGGCCTTCATAGGCGTTACGCGGATGTGACGCGCAATTGCCTTGGCTTCCATTGCTATCCTTCTCTCGTCTATCGAAGAAGTGCTAAGCGATACTAGTACCCTTGCGGGGCCTAGCGGCGCTTGCCCTTCTTGTCGTCCTTCACGTGGCCACGGAACGTACGGGTTGGGGCAAACTCTCCGAGCTTGTGTCCAACCATCGATTCGGTTACGAACACAGGAATGTGCTTGCGACCGTCGTGTACGGCGATGGTGTGTCCCAGCATGTCCGGGATGATCATCGAACGGCGGGACCACGTCTTGATGACGTTCTTGGTGCCCTTATCGTTTTCAGCAACGACCTTTAGGAACAGGTGCTGATCGACGAAGGGGCCTTTCTTCAGGCTGCGTGGCATGTTTCCAGGCTCCTATCGCTTGTTCTTGCCGGTCTTGCGGCGACGCACAATGAGCTTGTCGCTTTCCTTGTTTGGACGACGGGTGCGTCCCTCACGCTTACCGTTAGGGTTGACCGGGTGACGACCACCGGAGGTCTTGCCCTCACCGCCACCATGTGGGTGGTCAACTGGGTTCATGACAACACCGCGAACGGTTGGGCGTACGCCCTTCCAGCGCATACGGCCGGCCTTGCCCCAGTTGATGTTGATCTGCTCAGCGTTGCCAACTTCGCCGATGGTTGCGCGGCAGCGCACATCAACGTTGCGGATTTCACCCGAAGGCAAACGCAGCTGGGCGTAGCGGCCCTCACGGGCTACCAGCTGGATCGATGCACCAGCGGAACGAGCCATCTTAGCGCCGCCGCCTGGGCGAAGCTCAACAGCGTGAATCACGGTACCAACCGGGATGTTACGCAGTGGCAGGTTGTTGCCTGGCTTGATGTCGGCGCTTGCGCCGGCCTCAATTGGGTCACCCTGCTTGAGGTTGTTCGGTGCGATGATGTAGCGCTTGGTGCCGTCCACGTAGTGGAGCAGTGCGATACGAGCGGTACGGTTCGGGTCGTACTCGATGTGAGCGACCTTTGCCGGAACGCCGTCCTTGTCGTGACGACGGAAGTCGATAACACGGTAGGCGCGCTTGTGTCCGCCACCCTTGTGACGGGTGGTGATCTTACCGGTGTTGTTACGGCCGCCTGACTTGGTCAGGGGACGAACCAACGACTTTTCCGGAGTCGATCGGGTGATTTCTGCGAAGTCGGCTACCGACGAGCCGCGAAGGCCCGGGGTAGTCGGCTTGTACTTACGAATTCCCATTATTAATATTCCTCGTTAAAGTGGTCTCCGCTTAGGAAAGCGGACCGCCGAAGATGTCAATCGAGCCGTCCTTCAAGGTGATGATGGCGCGCTTGGTGCTCTTGCGCGATCCCCACCCGAAGCGGGTGCGCTTGCGCTTACCAGCTCGGTTGATGGTGTTTACGGAGTCAACCTTGACGTTGAAGATCGCTTCAACGGCGTACTTGATTTCCGACTTGTTGGAGCTTGGTGCCACCTCGAAGGTGTACTGACCTTGATCGATCAGACCGTAGCTCTTTTCCGATACGACAGGTGCGATGACCACGTCGTGTGGAGCCTTTGAGAACGCGCTCACTTGGCTTCCTCCTTCTGGACCAGGGCATCGAAGGCAGCCTTGGTGAAGACTACGTCATCCGAAACCAGAACATCGTAGGTGTTCAGCTGGTCGACGTACAGAACGTGCACATTGACGAGGTTGCGAACCGAAAGGGCTGCAACATCGTTGGCGCGATCGATGACGACAAGCAGGTTCTTGCGCTCGGTGAGCGAACGCAAGGTAGCCAGAGCATCCTTGGTCGAAGGCGTTTCGCCAGCAACCAAGTTCTCAATCACGTGAACGCGATCGAAGCGTGCGCGATCAGACAGGGCGCCGCGCAGTGCAGCAGCCTTCATCTTCTTCGGGGTACGCTGCGAGTAATCACGTGGGGTTGGACCGTGGACAATGCCACCGCCGGTCATGTGCGGAGCACGGATCGAACCCTGACGGGCGCGGCCGGTACCCTTCTGCTTGAACGGCTTGCGACCTGCACCCGAAACCTCGGAGCGGTCCTTGGTCTTGTGGGTACCCTGGCGGGCAGCAGCAAGCTGTGCAACGACAACCTGGTGCAGCAGCGGGACGTTGGTCTGTACGTCGAAGATCTCTGCAGGCAGTTCGACGTTAAGTGCCTTAGTCATTTACTTATGCTCCCTTCACGGCGTTGCGTACGAGAACGACGCGGCCGCGGGCGCCTGGAACGGCACCCTTGATCAGCAGGAGGTTCTTCTCAGCGTCGATAGCGTGAATGGTCAGGTTCTGAGTGGTAACACGCTCAGCACCCATGCGACCAGCCATCTTCTGTCCACGGAAAACGCGACCTGGGGTCGATGCGCCGCCGATGGAACCTGGCTTACGGTGGTTCTTGTGAGCACCGTGCGATGCGCCAACACCGTGGAAGTTGTGACGCTTCATAACGCCGGCGAAGCCCTTACCCTTCGAGGTGCCTACGACGTCGACCTTCTGGCCGGCTTCGAAGACCTCTACGGAAAGTTCCTGGCCTGCGGTGTACTCGGCAGCGTCTGCAGTGCGCAGTTCTACCAAGTGGCGACGTGGGGTGACGCCAGCAGCCTCGAAGTGACCAGCCAGTGGCTTGGTGACCTTGCGAGGATCGATCTGGCCGTAGCCGATCTGAACTGCGGTGTAGCCATCGCGCTCTTCGTTGATGAGCTTGGTGACAACGTTGCTATCAGCCTGCACGACGGTGACAGGGATCAGGTTGTTGTTCGAATCCCAAACCTGGGTCATGCCGAGCTTCGTGCCCAGCAGGCCCTTGAAATTACGGGTTGCGGTCATAGTTTTCTCGCCACCTCCCCTTAAAGCTTGATTTCGATGTTGACATCCGCTGGCAGGTCGAGACGCATCAGCGAATCAACAGCCTTCGGGGTCGGATCAACGATGTCGATCAGACGCTTGTGCGTGCGCATTTCGAAGTGCTCACGGCTGTCCTTGTACTTGTGTGGCGAACGGATAACGCAGTACACGTTCTTCTCCGTTGGCAGCGGCACTGGGCCGACTACGGTTGCGCCTGCGCGCGTGACCGTCTCAACGATCTTCCGGGCCGAAACGTCAATGACCTCGTGGTCATACGACTTCAGCCGGATGCGGATTTTCTGTCCCGCCATGGCGTCATGCCTCTTTCTGTTAGCACTATCTAAAGTTTCTGTGCCTATATACGGGTCCTTGCAGACCGGCACGCCTTGCTCTGCGGCTGAATCCGGATCAGATCCGGGTTCCTCACCCGCAGGAGGCTCCGACCCCCGCGTTCGGGCGTGTCGTGAAATTTTCAGTCACAACACTCCCACAAAGTTTTCACTTTATCGAAGGGCCTTATAGTTTGAAGCAGTCGTATCGATCCCGAACCCCAGGCATTATCCTGCGTGAGAGTCGATCCCGGTCGTTCAAACCAGACCGGTTACCCCATAAATGGGGACCGGGTTGCATTGAAGCAACTTATCTAGTCTGACAGGTCGGCAACGATCGCGCAAATCTTTTATGCCTATCCGCGCCCGTGATCTTGCCCTCACACCTGGCGCGGCCCGTCCTGCCCGGACGGCTCCTGCCCCGCGGGGATCGGTGGATCAACAGGGTTTTGCGGCCTCACCGGCAGCGAATTCTGCTTGTCGACCTTCACCAGCTTGAAGACCGCGGCCGCAATCAGCCCCAAGCCAATGACCACCAGCCAGAGGAATGCCAAATCGCGCAGGAACCACAAGACTGCCAAGGTGATAGCCGCCGCACCCCACCAAATGAACAGCCGCTCCCCCAGCTTCAAGCCCCAGGCCACCAATCCACCGAAGAAGACCAGGCCGATCGCCTGCGCAACACCATTGGATTGGACCAGTGCGGCGAGCAAGGCCAGGCTGCCGGCCACCGAGGCGGCCAGCAGGTATGTCCTCTCCAATCGCGCGTTGGCCCTGATGTTGCGCCACGCGACCAGCACTACTGCAACAATGCAGGCGTAGGCCGCCAGGTTGCTGGCCCGCGGTGTGCCAAGGATCTGGGCATAGCTGCCCAGCGCCAGCAGCGCTCCCACGAGGATGAAGCCGTCCACCGCGTAGGGCACCAGCCGCCGCGGAAGTTCAAAGAGCCGCACCAGCACCGTAACGCCGAAGACCAGCAGCGCTCCGCCGGCCACCTGCCAAATCGCACCGCCATCCAGATGGGCGATGCCACCGGCCAGCAACAGGGCCAGGAGCATTGCCGCGAAGTACAAGCGCGAGGCGCTGCCGGGCGGATCGGCATGGAGGTAGCCGAATTCCGGATAGCCGGGATTTGGGTCCTTCATTCGCCCGTGGAAGATTGCGAGCAGGTACAGCGCGAGGCCCGCGCCAACCAGCGCCCATGCGGCATCCATCGGTGCTAGCACCACTGCCCCACCGGCTTGCCGCACCTCGAAGACTGCACGCAGGATAGCGACGCACAGCATGATGGCGGCTCCGGCCGCGTACCAGGCGCTCTTTCGCGTGTGCACCAGCAGGATGAAGCCGAGGGCCAGCAGCAGGTGCGCACCCACTGCCCACCACGACCCCGCCTGCCACGCGGCGGCCCACGCCGCCGGAAGGAAGATGGCCAGGCCCAGGGCTATCGAGTACGACTTGTTGGCGCGCAACCGCCATTCAAGCACGAGTGCCGCCAGGCTCAGGGCCAGCAGCATGGCGCAAGCAACCTGGGAACTCCACCACGTAGAGCGGACCCATCCGGTCGCATCTTCCATGGCCAGTGCCGGAATGCTGATCAGCAGGATCAGTGCCAGGATCGGGGCAAATAGATAGAGCTGTCGCTTGGCCACCGTCAAGCTGGTCTCGGCCTTGAACGCGGCCAGCCCGTGCAGCCCGAAAAATAAGCAGGCCAAGAGGATCGTTCCCCGATCCATGCCGCCCGCGAACTGCCCGTAGGCCAGCGTCGCCAGTGGAATGCCAGCCAGCAGTCCCACTGCCATCCAGCGCAATTCCCGGCGCAGTGCTTTGCCGTCGCGGATGCTAGCCAGCAAGCGGAGCAGCTGCGGGACGGCTATCGAAACCAGCAGCAGGCAGAACCGGCCGTGGATGTCGAATTCCATGCTGTAGGCAATCCACCACACCATGGAACTGAAGAGCACTTGGGCCAACGCTGCATAGAGGATCTTCCACCGCGTATTTGTGCTGCGGCGCAAGCTCCAGATGAAATAGCCCAAGGTTGCCGCCCCGATGAGGATTGCCAGCGGCCAGATCTCCTTGCCGAAGCTGAGCGCATAAAGCCCCATCAGCAGGCAGGCCGCAACGACATTGATCGGCTGTTCCAGCTCGGGGCGCTGTGCAGGAATATCGCGAAGCCGCCAACCCGAGGCAATGACCAGGCCAACTGCGAGCACAAGGCCAGTGATGAACCACGCCAGCCCGCCGATACCCAGGAACACCACGGTGCTTTCGCTGGCGTAGGAATAGTCGCCAGCGGTTGTCAGCAGGCGCAGGCTGAAGAGCAGCACCACGCCAAGCAAAGCCGAAGCGCCCACCCGTCCCAGCCGGTGCCCCTGCGCCATGCCGGAATCCAGCACGGCACGGCTCGCCAGATTCGCCGCCCACAAGATGAACAGCACGAAGAGCACCGCAATCAACGGGGCTGAGCCGTCAGGATTTCCATAGTCCCCAGCCGTGAGCTCATCAAGCGCAGCACCAAGCACGCCTGCGCCAACCAGGGTAAGGAGCCAGTGCGAATGGAGCGTCATTTCCCTGCGCAGGTTCCGGGCGTTGCGCTGAGCCAGCGAAAGCCCGAGCAGGGCCAGGGCGAATACCACCAGCGGGCGCCAACTGTGGTTCTGCATATCTACCAGCGTCACCAGGGGAAGAACCGCGATGACTCCAACTTCCAGCTTGGCGCTGCGCAGCAAGCCGGGAATGCCCAGCGCCATGAAGATCGGAACCGCGATGTAGCTGAGCACGAAGGCCTCGAAGCCCTGCGCGTAGAGAAACGCGCCGATCACCGAAGCCACCGCTAAGCACCACAGCACCGCACGTTCACTTTGCAGGTGCCTGCGCGCCAATCCCAGCCTCTGCTGGTAGCCGGTGGAGCAGAGCAATACCGCTACGGCTTGGAGCCCGAAGGCGAAGGCGAGCACCAGCCAGCTGCTCGTTGCGGAGAAACCGAGGTAGTTGCAGCCGGCCACGAGCATCGCCATGAAAGCAGCGCGGGCAGCGTAGGTGCGCAGCAGCCGCAGGTTGGGCAACAGCCTGACGCTGAGCAGCAACTGGACGGTGAGCAACGCGAAGATCCAGAACAAATCCCGGCTGGCGAGCATCTCCAAGAGGATCACCGACAACGCAAAGACAAACGCAGGCAGCAGCTGCGCGGTGCCGTGCAGGGCCCGGAAGAAGATTGAGTGGCGGATCCTTTCGCTGCGTACCGCCAAGAGCATCAGCGCAATAGAGAGCACCAGCAGGATCAGCATGTAGTACAGGACGCCACGCTGCATCGCGGCCGCGCCGGCCATGGCGGTGCTGACCAGAATCAGCACGGCAACCCACGCCAGAACACGGGACTTGAACGTCAGTGTTGCGTAGCCCACGGCTAATGTGCCGATGGCTGAGAAAACCAGCCAGGTCGCCGGGCCGGATATGTTCACCGTGCTGTAGGTAGCGATGGCGCACAGCGGCAACAAAGCCAGCCCGGTGCCGGCAAAGGCGGCTCCTGCCGGACGCAAGGACGGTTTCACTGCGAAGGTGACCAGGCCTCCGCCGTAGAAAGCGGCAGACAGCAGGAATAAGGCGATGAGCTTTGACAGTGGCGGAAGCGCGAAGCTCAGGAAGAGTGCGCCGGCGGCAACGATCATCAGGGCCGCGACGTACAGCGTGATGTTGATGTTGCGCAGTTCGCGCTCGCGTTTGGTGAGCACCTTGATTGGCTTAACCGGTGCAGCAGGCTGGAGGGTGGCCGTGGGGAGCGGCGCGCGGTACGCGGGGGCAGCACCGGCCGCCGCTGGCTGGAGGTATGGCTGGCTGGAAGGTGCCATCGATGCGGCCGGCGCTGCATCTTTGCGGCTTGCAGGCTGCGCTTCGAGCGGCTGTGCGGGGACCCCCGGCGCTTGGGCAGCAGCCGGTGCCGAGGCACCCGGCGGCCCGGGTTGCCCCAGGTACTTCACTGCCTCGTCGTAGCCTTGCTGCCACGCTTCGCCCAGCGCATCAAGCTGCTGCTGGCTTTGCGATTTATCCCGACTCCCCTGGCGCCGGCCGAGGCCGAAAGCCAACAGAACCAAGATGATAGAAACGATGATCCAGCCCATCATTGATGCCACTCCCCCACTTAGCGAATTGTCGCGCCCTCCAATTAGACCACCTTCTAGATATATTCACTAGCTGGGGCTCGTATTTAACGAAAAAATCCCCCAGCACAAAAGTGCTGGGGGATTCTTTTCAGTTCACTAGGGAACTACCTCATCAAGTAGAGACTACTTGGTGATGGTGGTTACCTTGCCCGAACCAACGGTGCGGCCGCCTTCGCGAATTGCGAAGCCGAGGCCCTCTTCCATGGCGATTGGCTGGATCAGCTCAACCGACATTTCGGTGTTGTCGCCAGGCATAACCATTTCGGTGCCCTCTGGGAGGGTGATAACGCCGGTTACGTCGGTGGTGCGGAAGTAGAACTGCGGACGGTAGTTCGAGTAGAACGGGTTGTGACGTCCGCCTTCGTCCTTCGACAGGATGTAGACGTTAGCTTCGAAGTTGGTGTGTGGGGTGATCGAGCCTGGGGCTACGATAACCTGGCCACGCTCAACATCGTCGCGCTTCAGACCGCGAAGCAGCAGACCACAGTTCTCGCCAGCCCATGCTTCGTCGAGCTGCTTGTGGAACATCTCGATACCGGTAACGGTAGTCTTCTGGATTGGGCGGATGCCAACAATCTCAACTTCCGAGTTGATAGCCAGGGTGCCACGCTCGGCGCGACCGGTAACAACGGTACCGCGGCCGGTGATGGTGAAGACGTCTTCAATTGGCATCAGGAATGGCTTGTCGCGGTCGCGAACTGGGTCTGGAATGAAGCTGTCAGCTGCATCCATCAGTTCCTCGATAGCTGCAACCCACTTTGCGTCGCCTTCCAGAGCCTTCAGGCCCGAAACGCGGATCACTGGAGCGTCATCGCCATCGAAGCCCTGCGAGGACAGAAGTTCGCGAACTTCCATCTCCACGAGCTCGAGCAGCTCTTCGTCATCAACCATGTCCGACTTGTTCAGTGCAACCATCAGGGTTGGAACACCAACCTGGCGGGCCAGCAGAACGTGCTCGCGGGTCTGAGCCATCGGGCCATCGGTAGCGGCAACAACGAGGATTGCGCCGTCCATCTGAGCAGCACCGGTGATCATGTTCTTGACATAGTCAGCGTGACCTGGAGCGTCTACGTGTGCGTAGTGGCGCTTCTCGGTCTGGTACTCGATGTGCGAGATGTTGATGGTAATACCGCGCTGGCGCTCTTCCGGTGCCGAGTCGATGTTAGCGAAGTCGCGCTGTTCGTTCAGGTCTGGGTACTTGTCAGCCAGAACCTTGGAGATTGCCGCGGTCAGAGTGGTCTTACCGTGGTCAACGTGACCGATGGTACCAATGTTGACGTGCGGCTTGTTGCGCTCGAACTTTGCCTTTGCCACAAGTTCCTCCTAGAAACATTTACAGAAGACATTCTTCGTCTGCGCGGTTCGCAAACGAACTAGAAATAGTCTACTGGGGGCTTGGATAATTTAGGAAATTCCGGTCCTCTGCGGGGCCTGCATTGTGATGCAAATCCCTCGTTGGCCGTTTGCGGTGCCGGCTCCGTTTTTCAACGGAACCGGCCCGCGATCGGCCACTTCCCCGCTAAGGGGGTCACGGCCAGGTTTTTATACCGAGACGATTACTCGCCGCGGGACTTCTGGATGATCTCGTCGGCAACTGCCTTCGGGACCTCAGAGTAGCTGTCGAAGGTCATCGAGTAAACTGCGCGACCCTGGGTCTTCGAACGCAGGTCACCAATGTAACCGAACATTTCCGACAGTGGCACACCAGCGCGGATGACCTTGACGCCAGCAGCGTCGGACATCTCGCTGATCGAACCACGACGGGAGTTCAGGTCGCCGATAACGTCGCCCATGTACTCTTCCGGGGTACGGACTTCAACAGCCATCAGCGGTTCAAGCAAAACAGGGTTAGCGCGGCGTGCGCCTTCCTTGAATACCTGCGAACCAGCGATCTTGAAGGCCATTTCCGAGGAGTCGACATCGTGGTAAGCACCATCGATGAGGGTAGCCTTGACACCGACCAGTGGGTAGCCTGCGAGGATACCGTACTGCATTGCGTCCTGGATACCAGCGTCAACGGATGGGATGTACTCACGAGGAACACGACCACCGGTCACGGCGTTCTTGAACTCGTAGGTGACGCCGTCAACAACTTCCAGAGGCTCGAACGAGACCTGGACCTTTGCGAACTGACCCGAACCACCGGTCTGCTTCTTGTGGGTGAAGTCAACCTTCTCCACAGCCTTCTTGATGGTTTCGCGGTATGCAACCTGTGGCTTGCCAACGTTTGCTTCCACACGGAATTCGCGCTTCATGCGGTCAACCAGAATGTCCAGGTGAAGCTCACCCATACCGCCAATGACGGTCTGGCCGGTGTCTTCATTCAGGGACACGGTGAAGGTTGGATCTTCCGCCGACAGCTTCTGGATAGCGGTCGACAGCTTTTCCTGGTCACCCTTGGTCTTTGGTTCGATGGCCACAGAGATCACTGGATCCGGGAAGCTCATCGATTCGAGAACGATTGGGTGGGCTGGATCACATAGGGTGTCACCGGTGGTGGTGGCCTTCAGGCCGATCACAGCGTAGATGTGACCTGCGTGGATCTCGTCTACCGGATTCTCCTTGTTGGAGTGCATCTGGAAGAGCTTGCCTACGCGTTCCTTCTTGCCCTTGGTGGAGTTCAGCAGCTGTGCGCCGGACTCTGCCTTGCCGGAGTAAACGCGGATGAAGTTCAACTGGCCGAAGAACGGGTGAGCGGCGATCTTGAACGCAAGTGCCGAGAACGGTGCGTCCTCCGAAGGCTCGCGGGTCAGCTCAACTTCTTCGTCCTTCGGATCGTGACCGATGGTGGCGCCAACGTCCAGTGGGTTCGGCAGGAAGTCGATGACTGCATCCAGCATTGGCTGAACGCCGCGGTTCTTGAAGGCCGAACCACAGAATACTGGGTAAGCTTCCGAGTTCACGGTCAGCTTGCGGATGCCAGCCTTGAGTTCCTCAAGGGAGATTTCTTCACCTTCGAGGTACTTCTCCATGAGCTCTTCGGATGCCTCAGCGACATCTTCAACCAGCTTGGCGCGGTACTCTTCAGCACGCTCAACCAAGTCGGCAGGGATTTCGCGGGTTTCGTAAGCAGCGCCCATGGTGACGTCACCCTTGGAGTCGCCTTCCCAAACGAATGCCTTCATGGACAGCAGGTCAACGACACCGGTGAACTCGGACTCGGAGCCGATTGGCAGCTGCATAACCAGCGGCTTGGCACCAAGGCGCTGGATGATGGTATCTACGGTGAAGTAGAAGTCAGCGCCCAGCTTGTCCATCTTGTTGACGAAGCAGATACGTGGAACGTCGTACTTGTCAGCCTGGCGCCAAACGGTCTCGGACTGAGGCTCAACGCCTTCCTTGCCATCGAAGACGGCAACGGCGCCATCGAGCACGCGCAGCGAGCGCTCCACCTCAACGGTGAAGTCAACGTGGCCCGGGGTGTCGATGATGTTGATCTGGTTCTTGTTCCAGAAGCAGGTAACAGCAGCGGAGGTAATGGTGATACCGCGCTCTTTTTCCTGTTCCATCCAGTCGGTGGTCGAAGCACCGTCGTGGGTTTCACCGAGCTTGTGGTTCACACCCGTGTAGAAAAGGATGCGCTCAGTAGTAGTGGTCTTACCGGCATCGATGTGAGCCATGATGCCGATATTGCGGACCTTGTTAAGGTCAGTAAGCACGTCCTGTGCCACGTTGTCTCCCTATAAGGTGAGGCCGGAATTGCTGGGCATCGGTTGATGCCCAGCTTTTCCGAGCGGTTCTTACCAGCGGTAGTGTGCGAAGGCCTTGTTGGACTCGGCCATCTTGTGAGTGTCTTCGCGACGCTTCACAGCGGCACCCAGACCGTTCGATGCGTCCAGGATCTCGTTCATCAAACGCTCGATCATGGTCTTCTCGCGGCGAGCCTTCGAGTAGCCAACCAGCCAGCGCAGAGCCAGTGCGGTTGCACGGCCTGGCTTGACCTCAACAGGAACCTGGTAGGTAGCGCCACCGACGCGGCGGGAACGAACCTCGAGGGCTGGACGGATGTTGTCCATAGCCTTCTTGAGGGTCGAAACAGCGTCGGCGCCGGACTTTGCTGCGGCACCTTCGAGTGCACCGTAAACAATGCGCTCTGCAGTGGACTTCTTGCCGTCTACGAGAACCTTGTTGATCAGCTGGGTGACCAATGGGGATTCGAAGACTGGATCAGAAACTAGTGGGCGCTTTGGCGCCGGACCCTTACGAGGCATTACTTACCATCCTTCTTTGCACCGTAGCGGGAACGAGCCTGCTTACGATCCTTCACACCCTGGGTATCCAGAGCACCACGAACAATCTTGTAGCGAACACCTGGAAGGTCCTTTACACGACCACCGCGAACGAGCACGATGGAGTGTTCCTGCAGGTTGTGTCCGACACCTGGAATGTAAGCGGTCACTTCGACGCCACCGGCAAGGCGCACACGTGCGACCTTACGCAGAGCCGAGTTTGGCTTCTTCGGGGTGGTGGTGTACACACGGGTGCACACGCCACGGCGCATTGGGTTGCCCTTAAGGGCAGGGGCCTTGGTCTTGACGACCTTAGGCGAGCGGCCCTTGCGGACCAGCTGCTGAATAGTAGGCACTTTCGTGTCCTTCCATTGTCTAAGTTCTTCGGCAACACGACGAAAACGCCTAAGCCTAGAAAAGTTTTAGCGCTTCGCAATGTAGCTAGCTGCTTGCTTTACCGCGCACTCAGAATCAAAAGTCCCTAGGCGTGCGAAAGTGTGGCATTCGTTGCGCAACCTACCCGCAACCCGGACGGAGTCCATTTTGCCACACATAAAACAATTGACCTCAGTCTAGCATTAATCCACCGAGCCACCATGTACAGTAAGCTATCTCACCGACCAGGCCACTCTTGGCCCCCGCCGCCATCGAGACGGTTTGGGTAGTGACTACGATATCGACCCCAGCTGAACGCCACGGGACCGCCAGATGAAAACCACCCGAATCCGCGGATGTCCGCTGCCGGCTTGCCAGCGGATCCGCATCAAGGCGAATACTAGTTCCTAAATCTCCCAGTGGATTCATCGACTACTATTTCCACCCCGTGTTGCGCGCAGGCCCCGGAACGCAGACCACTGGGAACTGTGGCGGTTAAACGCCCAATGCCTGCCCGCACAGTGTGCGGGCAGGCATTGGGTCAAACTACCTTACGGTGACAGTGCTCCCGGTTTAGCGGAAGTCCGAGCCGTGGTCGTAGTCGTCCATCGAGATGGCACGGAATTCAGGCGACAGCCCGCCTTCCAGCGCATCGTCGTACAGGCCCGAAGAGAAGGCCGAGGTGCCGGTGAACAAAGTTGCCTTTGCTTCATCGGTTGGCTCGACGTTGACCTGGGTGTAGCGATCCAGACCGGTACCGGCCGGGATCAGCTTACCGATGATCACGTTTTCCTTCAGACCGCGCAGTGGATCTTCCTTGCCTTCCATCGCAGCCTGGGTCAGGACGCGAGTGGTTTCCTGGAAGGAAGCAGCCGACAGCCACGAATCGGTGGCCAGCGATGCCTTGGTGATGCCCATCAGCTCGTCACGGCCGGCAGCTGGACGCTGGCCTTCCGAAACGGCCTTGCGGTTCGCCGCGGTGAAGCGCGAACGATCGGCCAACTCGCCTGGCAGCAAGTCGGTCTCGCCGGACTCGATGACGGTGACGCGGCGCAGCATCTGGCGGACGATGACTTCCACGTGCTTATCGTGGATGCCTACACCCTGGGACTGGTACACATCCTGGACCTCGCGGACCAGGAACTTCTGTGCCTCACGTGGGCCGAGGACTCGAAGAACCTGCTTCGGATCCAAGGTACCGCTGGTGAGCTGGGTGCCGGCAACGATGCTTTCGCCCTCTTCAACCAACAGGCGAGCACGGCGCAGAACCGGGTAGGCCTGCTTCTCGTCGCCGTTGTCTGGAGTAACTACAACACGCAGCTGCTTCTCGTCGTCTTCAATCGACACGCGACCGGCAACCTCGGACATCGGAGCCACACCCTTAGGGGTACGGGCTTCGAACAGTTCCTGGATACGAGGCAGACCCTGGGTGATATCGTCAGCAGACGCTACACCACCGGTGTGGAAGGTACGCATGGTCAGCTGGGTACCAGGCTCGCCGATGGACTGCGCGGCGATAATGCCAACAGCCTCGCCGATGTCCACGGTCTTGCCGCTGGCCAGCGAACGCCCGTAGCACAGAGCACAGGTTCCAACAGCCGAGTCGCAGGTCAGCACGGAGCGAACGCGGATTTCATCCACGCCTGCAGCGTACAGCTCGTCGATCAGCACGTCGCCGACATCCGAACCGGCGGTAGCCAGCACGGTGCCTTCAGCGTTCTTGACGTCGGTAGCCAGCGTACGGGTGTATGCCGAGTTCTCCACGGTCTCGTGCTTGACGCGGATGCCGGCAGAGTTATCTGCAATGGCAACGGTCAAGCCGCGCTTGGTGCCGCAGTCCTCTTCGCGAACGATAACATCCTGCGAAACGTCCACCAGACGACGGGTCAGGTAACCCGAGTTAGCGGTCTTCAGCGCGGTATCCGCCAGGCCCTTACGGGCACCGTGGGTCGCGATGAAGTACTCCAGAACCGACAGGCCTTCACGGTAGGAAGACTTGATCGGGCGAGGAATAATTTCACCCTTAGGGTTGGACACCAGACCACGGATACCCGCGATCTGACGCAATTGCAGGTAGTTACCACGAGCCTTGGAAGTCACCATTCGGTTAATGGTGTTCAGCTCTTCCATGCCGTTCTTCATCGCCTCGGCAACCTCGTCGGTAGCCTTGGTCCAGATGTCGATCAGGTCCTGGCGGCGCTCGGTATCTGCAATCAGGCCCTTGTCGTAGGAAGCCTGGACCTTGGCGGCCTTCACCTCGTAAGGAGCCAAGATGGCTGCCTTATCCATGTTCGAGGTAATGTCCGAGATCGCCACGGTGACACCCGAGCGGGTCGACCAGTAGAAACCGGCGTCCTTCAGGTTATCCAGGGTAGCTGCGGCAATGATCTTCGGGTAGCGCTCTGCCAGATCGTTGACGATCTCCGAGAGCGCATCCTTGCCCGCTACGGTGGCTACCCATGGGTAGTCCGCAGGCAGGGTGTCGTTGAACAGCACCTGGCCAAGCGAGGTATCCAGCAATGCCGGGGTACCTGGCTCCCAGCCCTCAGGGGCTGGCTGGTCTGCGGAAGGAACGAAGTTCTCCACGCGGACCTTGATCGGTGCGTTCAGGTGCAGTTCGCCCAGATCCTTGGCCATGATGGCCTCGGATACGGTAGCGAACACGCGGCCGGCGCCCTTTTCGGTTGCACGCTTGGTGGTCAAGTGGTGCAAGCCGATGATCATATCCTGCGAAGGCTGTGCCACTGGGCGGCCATCGGAAGGCTTCAAGATGTTGTGCGAGGACAGCATCAAGATACGGGCTTCAGCCTGTGCTTCTGGGCTCAGCGGCAGGTGGACTGCCATCTGGTCACCGTCGAAGTCAGCGTTGAACGCGCCGCAAACCAATGGGTGCAGCTGCAGGGCCTTGCCTTCGATCAGCTGTGGTTCGAAGGCCTGGATACCCAAGCGGTGCAGGGTAGGTGCACGGTTGAGCAGTACCGGGTGCTCGGTGATGATCTCTTCGAGAACATCCCAAACCTGCGGGCGGTAACGCTCGACCATGCGCTTAGCCGACTTGATGTTCTGTGCGTGGTTGAGGTCAACCAGGCGCTTCATCACGAAAGGCTTGAACAGCTCCAGGGCCATCTGCTTTGGCAGACCGCACTGGTGCAGCTTCAGCTGCGGGCCGACAACGATGACCGAACGGCCCGAGTAGTCAACGCGCTTGCCCAGCAGGTTCTGGCGGAAACGACCCTGCTTGCCCTTGAGCATGTCGCTCAGGGACTTCAGCGGGCGGTTGCCTGGACCGGTCACCGGACGGCCACGACGGCCGTTATCGAACAGCGAGTCAACAGCTTCCTGCATCATGCGCTTTTCGTTGTTCACGATGATCTCTGGCGCACCGAGATCAAGCAGGCGCTTGAGGCGGTTGTTGCGGTTGATCACGCGGCGGTACAGGTCGTTCAGATCCGAGGTAGCGAAACGGCCACCGTCGAGCTGGACCATCGGGCGCAGTTCTGGCGGGATCACCGGAACGGCGTCAAGGACCATGCCCTTAGGCGAGTTGCCGTTGACAAGGAACGCGTTGACGACCTTCAGGCGCTTGAGCGCACGAGCCTTCTTCTGGCCCTTGCCGTTTTCGATGATGGTCTTCAGCTCTTCAGCTTCAGCCGCCAGATCGAAGTTCTCAAGGCGCTTCTGGATAGCTTCTGCACCCATGGAGCCTTCGAAGAACAGTCCGTACTTCTCACGCATGGTGCGGTACAGGCCTTCGTCGCCTTCGAGGTCGGCGACCTTCAGGTTCTTGAAGCGCTCCCAGACCGCACGCAGGCGCTCGGCTTCGGCCTTGGCGCGCTTGTCGATCTGCAGAACAGTCTTCTCGGCCAAGGTGCGGGCCTTGTTCAGCTCGGCATTCTTGGCGCCGTCAGCTTCCATGCGCTCCAGCTCGGCTTCCAGGTCGGCTGCAACAGCCTTCTTGTCAGCTTCCGAGTTGTTCGCAAGGTTTCGCAGTTCCAGGTCGTGCTGGGCCTGCAGGTTAGGCATTTCGGCGTGGCGGCGTGCTTCGTCGACACCGGTGATCATGTAGGCAGCGAAGTAGATGACCTTTTCGAGGTCCTTCGGAGCCAGATCGAGCAGGTAGCCCAAGCGCGATGGAACGCCCTTGAAGTACCAGATGTGGGTCACAGGAGCTGCCAGCTCGATGTGGCCCATGCGCTCACGGCGTACGTTCGCGCGGGTCACCTCGACGCCGCAACGCTCGCAGATGATGCCCTTGAAGCGCACGCGCTTGTACTTGCCGCAGTAGCATTCCCAGTCGCGGGAAGGGCCGAAGATCTTTTCGCAGAAAAGACCGTCCTTCTCCGGCTTCAGGGTGCGGTAGTTAATGGTTTCCGGCTTCTTGACCTCGCCGTAGCTCCATCCACGGATTTCATCCGCGGTGGCAAGGTTGATTCGCATGAGGCCGAATGAGGAATCGCTGGACATATGGTCCTTTTCTCTCTTCTGTGGTGTCTGAAGTCGATACGAATGAGGGTGGGAATTTGCCGCCGCTGCCTGCAGGTCCTGCAGGCAGGGCGCCAGATTACACTTCCTCTACGGAGTTCGGCTCCGACCGTGAAAGGTCGATGCCCAGCTCTTCAGCGGCGCGGAACGATTCCTCGTCCGACTCACGCATTTCGATAGTGTTGCCGTCGGTACCGAGTACCTCGACGTTCAAGCACAGCGACTGCATTTCCTTGATGAGCACCTTGAACGATTCTGGAACACCAGGCTCTGGAACGTTCTCGCCCTTGACGATAGCTTCGTAGACCTTCACGCGGCCGTGGATATCATCCGACTTGATGGTCAGGATTTCCTGCAGGGTGTAAGCGGCACCGTATGCTTCCAGTGCCCAAACTTCCATCTCGCCGAAGCGCTGGCCACCGAACTGGGCCTTACCGCCCAGTGGCTGCTGGGTGATCATGGAGTATGGACCGGTGGAACGGGCGTGGATCTTGTCGTCCACCAGGTGGTGGAGCTTCAAGATGTACATGTAGCCCACGGAAACCGGATCCGGCAGCGGGTCGCCGGAGCGGCCGTCGAACAGCTTCGCCTTGCCGGAGTTGCCAATCAGGCGCACACCGTCACGGGTCTTGCTGGTCGAATCCAGGATGCCGCGGATTTCCTCTTCGGAAGCGCCATCGAAGACCGGGGTTGCCACGGTGGTGGAACCGGACTCGCGTGGCAGGTTCGGCAGATCGCGGACCCATTCAGGCTCGCCTTCGATCTTCCAGCCCTGCTTGGCAGCCCAACCCAGGTGGATTTCCATAACCTGGCCGACGTTCATACGACCTGGCACACCTAGCGGGTTCAGGATGACATCCAGCGGGGTGCCGTCTTCCAGGAATGGCATGTCTTCCAGCGGCATGATGCGCGAGATGACACCCTTGTTACCGTGGCGACCTGCGAGCTTGTCGCCGATCGAGATCTTGCGCTTCTGGGCAACGTAGACGCGGACCAGCTGATTGACACCAGGGGAAAGGTCATCGTCGTTGTCGCGGTCGAAGATGCGAACACCAATGACGGTGCCGGACTCGCCGTGCGGAACCTTCAGCGAGGTGTCGCGCACTTCGCGCGACTTCTCACCGAAGATGGCACGCAGCAGGCGCTCTTCCGGGGTCAGTTCGGTCTCGCCCTTAGGGGTGACACGGCCTACCAGCACGTCGCCGGCCTCGACCTCGGCACCGATGTAGACGATGCCGCGGTCATCGAGCTGGGAGAGGATGTCTTCCGAGACATTCGGGATGTCGCGGGTGATTTCCTCGGCACCGAGCTTGGTGTCGCGGGCATCGACTTCGTGCTCTTCGATGTGAATCGAGGTGAGTACGTCGTCGAAGATCATGCGCTGGGAGAGGATGATCGCATCCTCGTAGTTGTAGCCTTCCCAGGACATGAATGCCACGAGCAGGTTCTTGCCCAGCGAGAGCTCGCCGGAGTCGGTCGAAGGACCGTCAGCGATGATCGACTGGTATTCCAGGCGGTCGCCTTCGGACACGCGAACGCGCTGGTTGTAGGCGTTGCCCTGGTTCGAGCGGGCGAACTTCATGATCGGGTACATCGACTCGGTGCCGTCATCGTTCATGACGACAACCAGGTCAGCAGATACCTCGGTGACCACGCCTGGCTTGGCGGCGACAACGGAGTCGCCGGCGTCAACCGCGGCGAACTTCTCCATGCCGGTACCCACCAGCGGACGCTCGGACTTCAGCAGCGGCACAGCCTGGCGCTGCATGTTGGCGCCCATCAGTGCGCGGTTGGCATCGTCGTGCTCGAGGAATGGAATCAGCGCGGTTGCCACCGAAACCATCTGGCGCGGCGAAACGTCCATGAAGGTCACTTCAGCGGAATCGACGATGACAGGCTCGCCGCCACCGCCCTTTTCGCGAACCAGAACGGTCTCTTCAACGAAGCGGCCGTTCTCATCCAGAGGCGCGTTGGCCTGTGCGATGTAGTGCTGCAGCTCGTCATCGGCGGTCAGGTAGTCGACCTCGTTGGACACGACGCCATTGGCGACGCGGCGGTACGGGGTTTCGATGAAGCCGAAGGAGTTGATGCGTCCGTAGGTAGCCAACGAACCGATCAGGCCGATGTTCGGGCCTTCCGGGGTTTCAATTGGGCACATGCGTCCGTAGTGGGACGGGTGGACGTCTCGTACTTCCATGCCTGCGCGGTCACGGGACAGGCCGCCCGGGCCCAGAGCCGACAAGCGGCGCTTGTGGGTCAGGCCGGCCAGCGGGTTGTTCTGGTCCATGAACTGCGAAAGCTGCGAGGTTCCGAAGAACTCCTTGATGGCAGCCACAACAGGGCGGATGTTGATCAGGGTCTGCGGGGTGATCGCCTCGACGTCCTGGGTGGTCATGCGCTCGCGCACAACACGCTCCATGCGGGACAGGCCGGTGCGGACCTGGTTCTCGATCAGTTCGCCCACGGCGCGGATGCGGCGGTTGCCGAAGTGGTCGATGTCGTCGACGTTGACAGGAACGTCAACGATCTCGCCCTTGCGGGTGCCCTGAACAGTCTTCTCGCCTGCGTGCAGCGCAACGAGGTAGCGGATCATCGCTACCAGGTCGTCCAGCGAGAGCACCGAAGCGTTCTCGGCGTTGACCGGAGTCTCCACGCCCAGCTTGCGGTTGATCTTGTAGCGGCCAACCTTTGCCAGGTCGTAGCGCTTAGGCTCGAAGTACATGTTCTTCAGCAGTGCCTGGGCGGCCTCAACCGTAGGAGGCTCGCCTGGACGCAGCTTGCGGTAGATGTCCAGCAAGGCTTCGTTCTGATCCTTGATGCTGTCCTTTTCCAAGGTTGCGCGCATCGAATCGTACTGGCCGAACTCGGACAGGATCTGCTCTTCGCTCCAGCCAAGGGCCTTGAGCAAGACGGTGACCGACTGCTTGCGCTTGCGATCAAGGCGTACGCCGATCTGGTCGCGCTTGTCGATTTCCAGCTCGAACCATGCACCACGCGATGGGATGATACGTGCCGAGAAGATCGTCTTGTCACTGGTCTTGTCCGGCGTGGACTCGAAGTACGCACCTGGGGAGCGAACCAGCTGGGACACAACGACACGCTCGGTGCCGTTGATGATGAAGGTGCCCTTTTCGCTCATCAGCGGGAAATCGCCCATGAACACGGTCTGCTGCTTGATTTCGCCGGTTTCATTATTCATGAATTCGGCCTTGACATACAGCGGTGCCGCGTAGGTGGCGTCGCGGTCCTTGCACTCTGCGATCGAGTACTTAGGATCAGCGAACTCCGGATCCGAGAAGCTCAAGGACATGGTGTCCTGGAAGTCCTCGATTGGGGAGATTTCCTCGAAGATTTCTGCCAGGCCCGAGGTGTTGGGCACGCTGAAGTCACCAGCGGCTTCTGCCTTGGCCAGGCGCTCTACCCAGTTCTGGTTGCCGACGAGGCGGTCAAAGCTCTCGGTCTGCAATGCCAGCAGGTTAGGCACTTCAAGGGGTTCGTGAATCTTTGCAAAAGAAAGTCGGCCAGCGTATGCAGCATCGCGAGCCGAACTAGCGGTTTGGTTGTTAGGGTTGCTCGAGGCGACCAAGATGGATCCTTCCAAAGACCGTCAGGTTTCCGAACGCTTACCGTGCTAAGGTTCCTGCCATAGGACAGTTCCTCTTTTTTCGTCCGCACGAACCCACCGCTATATGAAGGCCGCGCGCGCAAACAGCAAGGCGCAAATTTCTACTCTACCGGAGGAAAATCCGGTTGTCGATACTCGGTGCAGAAATTCGTGCTATAGTTTTCGCCCCCACTTTCGCGCGGGCTGCCACTCAGGTTTCCAAGCACCGCGCCAGCGCGCAACCCGGTCGTACCGCGCACCGAAAAGTGCATGCATTTTCCCAACTGATACCCTTGTTTTCGCGGATTCTTGCGAATTGCCAAAGGTCTTGGCCCGCTGAACGCAGTCTCCGGATTCCGGGCATCAGGCAACGTTATGCTTTCTGTCACATTCTCCTCAGCAGGCATCAGAAACCCCAATTTTTCTCCGCTTCAGCCGCATGGCGAACGTTCTTGGAGATTTTTTTCCGGGTATCCGGGAGGCTTGAAGCTACACGCTCCCCCAGCAGATATAAGCCTTTGCGACCTCGTGTGTCCGGTGGCTTCTTCTTTCGCCACTAGCTATGATCGAGCAAACATCCACGGTTAGGAGACGAAGTGAATAAGCTGCAGTCAGATGAAGCACTGACCCGAGTTACCCTGGACGCCTCGCGCCGGAACATCCCAATCGAGATTGTGCCGCGCGACAAGGTCCGCTCGCTGGAAGAGGCTGCGGACGCCTTGGGAATCTCGGCCTCGGCCTTGCTCAAGACGCTGGTTATCAAACGCACAGACGGCACCTTTGTCTTCGCGCTGATCCCCGGCGGGCGGAAACTGGACTGGGCGAAGCTGCGCGGAGTCATGGGCGTCAATAAGCTCTCCCTGCCATCTTCAGATATCGCTTGGGATGTCACGCACTACGAGAGCGGAACCATTACGCCTTTTGGCTCGCACACGGTACTGCCTGTCTACATCGATGCCAGCGTCTTCGAAGAGCCCGTATCGGAACAGATAGGACTGGGCAGCGGGGACCGAGCCCATGGACTGCTGGTTCGCGCCAAGGATTTGGTTAGCGGATTTGATGCCACGATTGCTGATATTTCGACTCCGGAATAACCAGCCCTGGCTTAGCCAATGCCTTCTTGGCCCAGGCCTGCGACTCGGTCAATCCCTTGATCGTCGCGTTGCGCAGCGGCAGACCAAGCGGCTGCTCGACGAAGCGTGCCACCAGGTAGGCAATTCCTAGCATCAGCACCAGCAAACCGGCCAGCAGCACGTACTTGTTCACGAAACCGTGCAGCTGGTTGATTAGCCACCAACCCCACAACTGGTGCACGAGGTACAGCGGGTAAGTCAATGAACCGGCCACAGCCAGCCATTTGCCCTGGACGTTCTTGAGCGGAGTCAGGGTGCACACCGCCAGCAGAGCTACGCACAGGACGGTCAGCAGCTGGAAATGCCAGGCCGGGATATCCATCCCGGAGAGCAAGTCCGCGTCACTGCGCCCCTTGATGCCGGTGAAAAATGCGGCGATGGCAGTATTGCCTGCGACCATGGACCACCGCAGAATGCTGTGGCCGCTTTGATAGATCAAGAAGAGCACCATGCCGGCTGCGAACAGGGCCGCATACTGCCCGGCAATCCATTCCTGCAGCTTGTCCAAGCTTGTGAAATGCAGATACAGGCCCAGAGCGGGCCAAATGGCAGAGAGCAAGAGGATGTGCTTGTTCTTCACGAAGCCCATGGACAAGAGCACTGCGAGCAACACGTAGAAACGCAACTCGACCCAAAGTGTCCAATAGACACCGTCCATATCGGTGACGCCGAATCCAGCCTGCATCATGCTCAGGTTGGGCAGAATATCACTGGCCGAGCGTCCCTCGTTGCCGGAAGGCCAGATCCCAAGCGAGAGTACTGTTGCTGCGAGTACCGCGAGCCAGTAGGCCGGGTAGAGGCGGCCCACACGCGAGCCGATGAAACCAATGACGTTCTTTCCCTGGAGGGACATCAGGATAACGAAGCCCGAGATGAGGAAGAATAGCTGTACACCCAGCTGTCCGTAACGGGTGAATTCGGAGAGTACTGGCCAGAACTCTGCGGCCTGCCTCCCCCAGTGATCATGTCCCCATGCGGTGTAGTGGTACAGGACGACAATTAGCGCAGCTGTAATCCTCAATGCGTCTAGGAGCCCTAGCCGCGGTGCTGGTTTCTGGTTCTGGGTAGCTACGGTTTTTGACACATTTTCACTGTAAACAATGAACTTGAATAAACGCTGTTAATAGAAACGTTATAAAACAATTGCTATGGACTTCCCAGCTTAACGACCAAAGGCCCACAGACTTTCGTCTGTGGACCTTTGGCAATAAGTTGCGAGTGACCGCTGTACTTACTTAACGGTGACGGTAGCGCCGGCAGCTTCCAGAGCTTCCTTAGCCTTCTCGGCAGCGTCCTTTGCAACACCCTCAAGCAGAGCCTTTGGAGCAGCGTCAACGAGCTCCTTAGCTTCCTTCAGGCCCAGGGAAGTCAGTGCGCGAACTTCCTTGATAACTGCGATCTTCTTGTCGCCAGCCGACTCGAGGACTACGTCGAATTCGGTCTTCTCTTCAGCAGCAGCTTCGCCGCCTGCAGCTGGACCAGCAACTGCAACAGCAGCAGCGGTTACGTCGAAGGTCTCTTCGAATTCCTTAACGAACTCGGACAGTTCGATGATGGTCATTTCCTTGAATGCGGAAAGCAGCTCTTCGTTGCTGAGCTTCGCCATGGTGGGCGTCCTTTCGGTTTTTGGCCTTGAGGGCCGATGAATTTGGGTTTACGTTGCGAGAGAACTCGAAAGCTTAGGCTTCTGCCGGAGCTTCCTCGGCAGCTTCGCCACCGTTCTCGTCGAGCTTTGCACGCAGAGCTTCGACAGCGCGGGCAGCAGCGGAAGCTGGAGCCAGCAGCACTGCTGCAACGCGGGCGAGCTGAGTTTCGCGGGATTCCAGCGCAGCCAAAGCAGCGATGCCGCTCTGATCCAGTGCCTTACCTTCGAACCAACCGGTCTTGATGACCAGCTTTTCGTTAGTCTTGGCGAATTCCGTGAGGCTCTTAGCGGCAGCAACTGCATCGCCCTTAATGAAGGCGATTGCGGTTGGACCAGAAAGCTGTTCATCGAAAGCATCGATGCCAGCGTTCTTCGCTGCGATTGCGGTCAAGGTGTTCTTTACGACTGCGTACTTGGTCTCCTGACCAAGCGAGCGGCGCAGATCCTTGAGCTGTGCAACGGTAAGCCCACGGTATTCGGTCAAGACAGCCGCCGACGAATCATTGAATTCCGCGGTGATTTCTTCAATCGCTGCAGTCTTGCTTGGGGTTGCCATAACACTCCTTCCGGGGATTTGTTCGGTACCGTTTCAAAACCGGCGAGGCCATAAAAATAGCCCCGCGCAGGAGCACAGGGCGTTTCAACTTATTCAAAGTCAAAAAATCTATGTAACCTGCGTTGGTCATCCTTGCGGATCTTTAGGAGCAGTTGGAAACCAAATGCTCGACCGACGGTCTTCGGTATTTCTAGTTTATATGAGCACTCCAGCCCACAGCAAATCGAAGCCGGAGCCAATCTCATGATCCTGGTCACTAGGGGAATTAAATTAGAATGGCGGGACTCATATACCAACGCTTGGGGAACGCTAGTAGTAAGTCCCGCCGATACAAAAGTTTTGGGGAAACTTTCGTATCTCATCCGCGTAGGGCCTTGGGGGATCCATACGCGGATGACCGAGATACTCGGTAGTCAAAGCTTATCATCGGCTACCGGCTGGTACGAAACATGAATACGCTTGCCAGCAGCCATGGCCATCGCGCAGATTCCTCGTTTAAAAAGGAAGGGAGCATGCCGATTATCGGCATGCTCCCCCAAGCTAGTTAGCTACTAGACTTAGGCCTCAACGCGGGTTACGTTCGCGTCAACAGGAATACCTGGACCGAAGGTGGTAGCGATGGTTGCCTTCGAGATGTAGCGACCCTTCGAAGCCGAAGGCTTCAGGCGCATAACCTCTTCCAGAGCTGCTGCGTAGTTCTCGGTCAGCTGCTTTGCGTCGAACGAAACCTTGCCAATGATGAAGTGCAGGTTCGAGTGCTTGTCGACGCGGAAGTCGATCTTGCCGCCCTTGATGTCGGTTACAGCCTTGGCCACATCCATGGTCACGGTGCCGGTCTTAGGGTTTGGCATCAGGTTACGAGGACCCAGTACCTTACCCAAGCGGCCAACCTTGCCCATCAGGTCAGGGGTTGCAACTGCTGCGTCGAAGTCGGTCCAGCCGCCCTGGATCTTTTCGATCAGGTCGTCCGAGCCAACGAAGTCGGCGCCAGCTTCGCGAGCTGCTTCTGCCTTGTCACCGTTAGCGAAAACAACCACGCGGGCGGTCTTGCCGGTGCCGTGTGGAAGGTTTACGGTACCGCGAACCATCTGGTCAGCCTTACGTGGGTCAACACCCAGGCGGAAAGCAACCTCAACGGTCGAGTTGGTCTTATCGCCTGCGGTCTCCTTAGCCAGGGCAATTGCCTCGGCTGGAGCGTAGACGTTGTTGTCGGCATCGATCTTAGCCGCGGCGGCTACGTATGCTTTGCTGCGCTTTGCCATCTGCGTTTTCTCCTTATGCAGTCGTGGTCATATGGACCGCGCGGGGTCCTGCCACGGGCGAACCGATCAGATGACCGTTTCGCCTTAGATTGAATTCTTGAGTGCTATCCAGCGTGTGAACAGCGGAAGGCGGGATTAGCCTTCTACGGTCACGCCCATGGAGCGGGCGGTGCCGGCGATGATCTTGGCTGCAGCAGCCAGGTCATTTGCGTTCAGGTCAGCCATCTTGGTGGTGGCGATTTCCTCAACCTGAGCCTGGGTCAGGTTAGCAACCTTGTCGGTGTGCGGAACACCCGAACCCTTTGCAATGCCAGCTGCCTTCTTGATCAGCTCAGCTGCAGGAGGAGTCTTGGTGATGAAAGTGAACGAACGGTCTTCGTATACGGTGATCTCAACTGGAACAACGTTACCGCGCTGCGACTCGGTCGCTGCGTTGTAAGCCTTGCAGAATTCCATGATGTTGACGCCGTGCTGACCAAGGGCTGGACCGATTGGAGGAGCTGGGTTAGCAGCACCTGCCTGGATCTGCAGCTTGATGAGTCCGGTGACCTTTTTCTTTGGGGCCATGTCGGGTCCTTCTTACTCTTGCGTTTCCCGTGGCACAGGAGCGTGGCACGGGGATCTGGCTATCGTGGCGCGACAGCCAAGCGTACCCTCGCATCGATAAGCGACCGATGCGGGGCACGAAGACTTAATACTACTGGATCTTGGTGACCTGGTTGAAGTTCAGGGTCACTGGGGTTTCACGTTCGAAGATCGAAACCAGTACAACCAGCTGTGCGGCATCCAGCTTGATCTCCGAGATGGTTGCCGGCATCGTTTCGAACGGTCCGTCATTGACGATAACCGATTCGCCGACTTCGAAGTCCACGGTGACCTCAGTAATTGGAGCACGGCCTGGCTTGGACGCCGATGGCTGCTCTACTGGATCAACGATGGTGTGCTCCAGCATGGAGAACACTTCGTCAAGGCTCAGTGGGTTTGGATCGTGGGCGTTGCCAACGAATCCAGTGACACCTGGAGTGTGTCGAACAACACCCCACGACGCGTCAGTCAGCTCCATGCGGACCAGGACATAGCCCGGGATGCGCACGCGGCGAACGATCTTGCGCTGAGTGTTCTTGACCTCGACGACCTCTTCCATTGGAACCTGGATATCGAAGATGAACTCATCCATGTCCTGGGTCTGGATACGGGTCTCAAGATTGACCTTCACGCGGTTTTCGTAACCAGCGTAGGTGTGAATGACAAACCAGTCACCTGGAAGACGACGGAGCTTAGCGCGGAATTCTTCCTTGAGCTTGGCTACGTTGTCTTCGCCCTCGGCTTCTTCAGCTTCGTTGTCTTCGCCTTCAGCTTCTTCAGCTGCGCCTTCGATTACCTGAGCGTCTTCAGCGTCCTGTGCTGGTGCTTCGGTTGGGTCGACGTCAGCTTCTACAGCTGGCTCAACCTGATCGCCGGCGGCTTCAACGAACTCGTTTTCGACCTCGTCATTAATCTGCGGTTCGAGTTCCTTGTCGGACACTGCAGCTCCTGCTTTCTTTGACTGAATGACACTAAATTGCCTCGGGGTAATCATACCTCCGAGGCAACAAAATTACTGTTCGACCTTGTTGGTGAACAGGAGGATCGAACCCTGCCCAAAGACGAAGTCCAGGGCCGTCACGATCAGCATCACCACGACCACGAAACCGACAACAACCAGGAAATAATTCACTAGTTCACTGCGGGTCGGGGTGACGACCTTCTTAAGTTCTGCGATTACCTGGCGGAAAAACAAGAAGATCCGGGCAAAGAAACCCAACTTCTGTCCACCCTTACCGGAGCTGAGAGCAGATTCGGTCATGTTCTTCCTCGTTTCAAAAATTTGGCCAGTTGAAACAATCACGGTGTGCCATAGTCTATTCGACTGCAACACACCGTGATGAGATAATTCGCTAAGCGATAAATCGCTATTGCGCAGGGCAGACAGGACTCGAACCTGCAACCTGCGGTTTTGGAGACCGCTGCGCTACCAATTGCGCCACTACCCTTCGGAGCTTTTTACCGCTCCCACCTAGAACATCTTAGCGGATAAAACATTCAGCTTCGTCCGTTGCGATGTCTCGGCAACGAGAAATAACTTTACGCAACGAAATCGGAAATGTCGAACTGACAACCTCCGGTGTGGCGCAGAACGCATTCCCGCGCCCCGTTGCGCACCTTATTGTGTCATTTTCAAAATTGTGATGCTGAAGTGCAAGGTTGCGAACTAAACTGAGGTGTAACAGCTGTCCCCATAGACTTCAGGACGAATCCCCAATGTCTCGCATTTCTCGCCGCATCGGCGCAATTTCCGAATCCGCGACTCTCGCAGTAGATGCCAAGGCGAAGGCTCTTAAAGCAGCAGGTCGACCAGTAATCGGTTTCGGTGCCGGTGAACCCGACTTCCCAACCCCTGGCTACATTGTCGAAGCAGCAGTCAAGGCGGCCCAGGATCCAAAGAACCACCGCTACTCCCCTGCAGCCGGCCTTCCCGAGCTGCGCGAAGCAATCGCCGCCAAAACCATGCGCGATTCGGGCTACGAGCTCAAGGCCAATCAGGTTCTGGTCACCAATGGCGGCAAGCAGGCGGTGTACAACACCTTCGCAACCCTGCTTGATCCAGGTGACGAGGTCATCGTTCCGGCTCCGTACTGGACCACCTATCCCGAAGCCATCCAGCTCGCCGGAGGCAAGGCCGTATCGGTCTTTGCCGGCCCGGAGCAGGGCTACAAGGTTACCGTCGAACAGCTCGAATCCGTACTGACCGAACGCACCAAGGTGCTGCTGTTCGTTTCTCCTTCGAACCCCACCGGTGCCGTATACACCCCGGAGCAGGTCCGCGAGATCGGCCAGTGGGCTGCTTCCAAGGGGCTGTGGGTTGTTACCGATGAGATCTACGAGCACTTGACCTACGGCGATGCAACTTTCAGCTCCATCGCGACCTTGGTCCCAGAGCTCGAAGACCGAGTTGTCATCCTCAACGGCGTGGCAAAGACCTACGCAATGACCGGCTGGCGCGTGGGTTGGATGGCAGGTCCGCTGGATGTCATCAAGGCCGCCACCAACCTGCAGTCCCACGCCACCTCGAACGTTTCCAACGTATCGCAGCGAGCCGCCCTGGCTGCTGTTGCCGGGCCGCTGGATGCCGTGAACGACATGAAGGTTGCCTTCAACCGTCGCCGCTTGGCCATCGTCGAATCACTGAACGCGATTGACGGCCTGCACTGCCCTACTCCGGAAGGCGCGTTCTACGCGTATTCGGATGTTCGAGGCCTGCTGGGTCGCGAAATCCGCGGCGTTGTGAACAACACCAGTGCAGAACTTGCTGCTTTCATCCTGGAACAGGCAGAAGTTGCCGTCGTTCCAGGTGAAGCATTCGGCCCTTCCGGCTATATCCGCATGTCATATGCACTGGGTGATGCTGACCTCGAAGAAGGCGTCGCACGGATGGCCAAGCTGCTGGGCGAAGCCAAGTAGAAAAACCGCGCCGCCAAAGAAGCCGGGCAGTCCATGATGGACTGCCCAGCTTCTGTGCTTTTGCCGCAGTGCCGTTTAGAGGATCTTGCGGTCCACAGCCCAACGGGTAAGTTCGTGGCGGTTGGATAGCTGGAGCTTGCGCAGCACATTGGACACATGCGATTCCACGGTCTTTACCGAGATGAACAGTTCCTTGGCTACTTCCTTATAGCTATATCCCCGGGCAATCAAACGCATGACTTGCAATTCGCGGTCAGAGAGCAAATCCAGCTCCTCATCGATTTCTGCCACCGGACCGCTGCTGCCAAAGGCGTCCAGGACGAACCCGGCCAAGCGTGGCGAGAACACGGCATCTCCCCCGGCCACGCGACGTACTGCATCGGAAATTTCGGCCCCGGAAATGCTCTTGGTGACATACCCGCGAGCACCGGAACGGATGACCGTCACTACGTCCTGTGCTGCGTCGGAAACGCTCAATGCCAGGAAACGCGTGGATCCCAGCAGCCCGGTGCACCCCTTGAGCACTTCGGCCCCGCCCCCGCCGCGGCCACCGGGCAGGTGCACATCCAGGAGCACCACATCCGGTTGCTGTTCGGTGATCACCTCGATGGCTCCTTCCACGGTGCCAGCTTCCCCGACAATCTGGATGTCCTGGGCCAAATCGGCACGTAAACCGGAACGGAAGATGGCGTGGTCATCCACCAGCACTACACGGTAGTTCTCAGCGTTCATGTTTCTATTCTTCCTCCATGTTCAGTGGCATGCTCAGCTGCACCTCGGTTCCGGATTCACCGCTCCGGATATGCGCCATGCCGCCTGCGCGTTGCATGCGGCCAATGATTGATTCCCTGACGCCGTGCCGGTCCGCCGGTATTCCATCTACTTCAAAACCGGTGCCGCGGTCACGCACATACACTTCTACTTGTTCGGCCGAGCATTCGATGAATACCGAAATCTTGCCCTCGGCATGCTTCGCTGCGTTCATCATCGCCTCGCGGCTAGCGGCCACCAGTGCCTGCTGCCCGGCAAAGCCCTGAGCATTGCCTACGGATATGACTTCTACATCACGCAGTAGCAGCTGTTCGATGTGGCTTGCCTCGTGCTGGATCTCAACGATTACATCTTCATCATCAAGGTCATGGTTGCCGTACAGCCATTGGCGCAGTTCACGCTCTTGGACGCGTGCCAAGGTTCTCACCGCCGCTGGGTCTTCACTGCGTTTTTGAATCACTGCCAAGGTCTGCAAGACCGAGTCGTGCAGGTGGGCCGCGAACTCTGCACGTTGGGCCGCCGCCTGGCGCGAGCTCCGTTCAGCGATGAAATCGCGCCAAAGCCGAGTGCCCCAGGGAAGCAACACCACGACTGCGCCGACAATGATCGCCAAGGCCGCCCACAAACCGCCGAGCAGGTCTGCGGCTCCGACAGTATTGCCCAGCAGGGCCAGCAGACCGCCGATGACCAGGACCAGGCCAAAAGCCAGGCGCAGCAAGAAAGGCAATGACGGGCGCTTCTTGTGCTCGGTGATACCTTCATCGAACTGGATCCAAGCCAGCACAATACCGGCAATCACGCCCAAGGTAGGCCAGATCAGATCCCAGCGGATATTCCAGCCGGTCCACTGTCCATAAGCCAGGACGGCGAGCGCCAGCAGGCCCGCACCGATCAGCGTGTCACGCCAGGTGGAGTTCCTTTCCCAACCTTCGCGTGGACGGAAGATGCCTTGCTGCACCCGGTTCATTTCTTCAGCAAGGCTGCGTGATCTGGTGCCCCAGGAGCGAAGCTCGTCAGCGTGCGCCTCTTCGGCGCTCGGGACGAATACCCAAAGCCACGCGTAGAGCAGAATGCCGATGCCGCCCAGTGCGGACAATCCCAGGAACCCAATACGCACGTACCCCAGCGGGATGCCCAAGTGCTCCGCGAGGCCGCCGCAGACGCCGGCGATTAGCCGGTTCTCGCTGCGCACCATCAAACGCCGTTCAGGACTTTCCATAGTTCTAAGTCAAGCACGTTCTTGTCGTTTCTTCCCGGTTGATCACCGGATCTAGGGGCACCCCTAGGGGAAGTTCAGGGTATCCCCTCATAGCGCGGGACCCCTGCCACACGAGAACATTGGACTATGAACAACGAAGGCTCTCAACGTCGTCGCGGCTTTTACGACCAGCTGCGCAAATCACCGATCACTCGCCAGGACTCGCAGTGGCTCGGTGGCGTTGCAACTGGTGTCGCCGATTATTTCAAGGTCGATGTAGTGCTGATCCGCGGCATCTTCGTGGTGCTCGGTGTCCTAGGCGGCTTGGGCATGGTGCTCTATGGACTGGCTTGGGCGTTGCTTCCTGATGCGGGAGGCAAAATGCATCTGGAAAGTGCCGTGAACCGGAACTGGACCAGCGGCATGACTGGCGCGGTGATCATCTTTGCGCTGGGCATCTTCCCTGCTCCCTGGTTCTTGGATTCGCTGGCACCGGTCCTGTGGCCCCTGGCTATTGTTGCGGCTATCGCATTCATTATCTTCAGCAGGAAGAACACCCGGTTTGCGCGTCCGGACCAAGCCCGCAATCCGGCAGCGACCGGTGACAGCTCTGCTGCCTCGCCAAGGGCTGCCGAGAAGAGCACTGCGTTGGAGCATCCTTGGCGTGAGGGCGGCACCCAGAGTTTCAATGCGAGCGTAGCTAGCGGGTTCGGGACGAACTACCCGGATGCGCCGATGAAGGAGCACCCCATGAATTCAGGTGATTCTGGCCCAGCGGGCCAGTACGAAAATAGCTATTCGCCGGATCCCGCATACACGAAGGCCTACAGTGCCAAGGCGAATCGCAAGCCGATCAGCCGCCCGATTCCGGGTTGGCTTGGCACCACCGTCTTCGGCGTTACCGTGCTGGTGGTCGCCGTGGTCATGCTGGCCGACTACCTGGATATCGTGGCCTTGCCTGGTTCGGGCTGGACCGTGGCCTTGGCTTGCGGCCTGTTGCTTGTTGGCATCACCATTGTCCTAGCGGCCCTCTCCGGGCGAACCAGTGGAGGCCTGTTGGGTTTGGCCATTCCATTGCTGGTCCTGACGGTGATCTTCTCTGCTACGTCTTTCGAGGAATCTGCCCGCGGGTTCGTTCGATCGGCTACCGGCAGCGACAGCCAATACAGCGCTGTTTTCAGCAGCTCAACGGTTGACCTGACCCATCTGGGCAGTATGACCAAACCCACCACGGTGGAGATCGATTCGGTCTTCTCCAGAATGGATCTGCTGCTGCCGGAGAATGTTCCGGTGAAGATCGAGACCGACGGCGCATTCCTTTCCGGAATGGATATGGAACTGCCGCAGGACCGGCGGTCCTTGCCGGGAAATGCACCAATGCTGACCATTGAAGTAGACGGAGTTTTTTCCTCGTTCTCCACGACCGTGGATGATCCCAGCATCCTGAACCCCAGCAACACGGATTTCTAAGGACTGAGCCCCATGAATACTTCTTCTACTCCCGCTAGGAAATTCCCTACCGGAACCTTGATCTTCGGCCTGATTCTGATCGTTGTCGCCCTGGCATCGCTCAGCCGTCTGGTCTTGCAGTGGAGCTTTGACATGCCGCTGTTCTTCATCGCTATCGTCGCCTTGGCCGGCGTAGCCATGATCTTCTCCGGATTGGCATCGGCCGGCAAGGCCCGCAAATCCGAAGCCGAACCACCGGTTCCCACCGACCCCAATCTCTAAGCCTCCAAGCTTTTCCAACAATTAGGAGTTCTCTGATGGACGCATTCTTCAACTCGCTTCGTTCCATGCCGCTTCGTCGCGGGCCAGGCCGATTGGCCGGTGGCGTCGCCGGGGGCATCGCCGACAAGTTCGGGTGGGATGTCACCTTGGTGCGTATCGCCCTACTGCTTTCGTTCTTGCTTCCGGTAATGGGTGTTGCCGCATATATCCTGGCGTGGATCCTGATCCCAGCCCAGGACAACACCATCATCTTGCAGAACTGGCTTCGCAAATTCTAAATACCGTTCCCGGCTGGCCTGCTCGGGAACGATGCTTGGCATCGCTATCCGGCTAGGGCGAGGCTCGTGCACTTCCGTGACATGAGACTCGCCCTAGTGGCTTTAAGCACGTACAATGGCACGCAGAGTAGATGCTCAATGGCGCGCGGATATTGACTGAAATCCGAATGGAACTCTTTGCTGTTACAGCGTTATCACGGGGCCTGCACGCTCCAGCTGTCGCACAAGGCTTTCCCATTACTAAGCGAGGGCCAATGCGCATTGGAATCATGACCTCAGGCGGCGACTGCCCCGGTCTGAACGCCGTCATCCGCGGTGCGGTACTGAATGGCATCAAAAGCTACGACGACGAATTCGTCGGTTTCCGCGACGGCTGGCGCGGCGTCAAGGAAGGCGACTTCTTCGACCTTCCGCGAACCGCTGTGCGTGGCATCGCCAAGCAAGGCGGCACCATTTTGGGCACCTCACGCACCAATGCGTTTGAAGGGGAACTTGGTGGCGCGGAGAACATTTCCAAGGTTCTCAAATCCAATAGCATCGATGCGCTGATTGCCATCGGCGGGGAAGGCACCTTAGCTGGCGCCCAGCGCCTATGCGAAGCCGGCCTTCCTATCGTTGGCGTTCCCAAGACCATCGATAATGACTTGGACGCCACGGATTACACCTTCGGTTTCGATACCGCTAACCAGATTGCGGTCGAAGCCATTGACCGCCTGCGCACCACCGGCGATTCCCACCACCGCTGCATGGTGGCCGAGGTAATGGGCCGCCACGTAGGCTGGATTGCACTGCACGCGGGGATGGCATCCGGTGCGCACGCGGTGCTCATCCCGGAGGTTTCCACCACCATGGAGCAGATCTGCCAGTGGGTGAACGAAGCCCATGAGCGCGGACGCGCCCCGTTGGTGGTTGTGGCCGAAGGCTTTGTGCCAGAAGGCATGGAAGAAGCGTTCTCGGTACGTGGTCTCGATTCCTTCGGACGCGCCCGCCTTGGCGGCATCGGGGAGATGCTCGCCCCGGTCATTGAGGAACGTACCGGCATCGAAACGCGTGCAACCGTGCTGGGACATATTCAGCGCGGCGGCGTCCCCACCGCTTTTGACCGTGTCCTGGCCACCCGTTTGGGAATGGCTGCGGTGGATTCCATCCATGCCGAGGCGTGGGGCACCATGGTGGCGTTGCACGGCACCAAGGTGCTGCGCGTACCGCTGCGTGCCGCACTGAACAACCTCAAGCGTGTCCCCATGGAACGCTACGAAGAGGCCGCCGTGCTCTTCGGCTAGGCCTGGAGATACACCAAGGGCGTGGGTTGGAATGCTGTTCACAGCATTCCAACCCACGCCCTTCTCTTTGGCCTTTAGCCTTGCGGCGGGGTTCTCAGGAACCCGGTAAAGCGCCCAGCGACCTGGCCGGCGTCGGTCGCCACAATGACTTCCTGCGTTGCCGGGTAGCTCGTTTCGCCGTCCACCACGGACAGAACCGCTTCCGGGTCAACGTTGCGCTTGACCACGGCCAAGGCGATTGGCCCGGCTTCATAGTGCAAAGTCGCGGAAGTGATCCGGCCAACCGTGCGCTCCCCCAGCTTCACTTCGGCGCCGGTGGCCGGCAGCGTGTGCATGGAACCGTCGAGGTCCAAGAAAACCATGCGACGAGGCGGGTGGCCGATGTTGTGCACCCGGGCAATTGTTTCCTGGCCTTTATAGCAGCCCTTGTCCATGTGCACCGCGGTACGCAGCCAATCCAACTCGTGGGGAATGGTCTTGTCGTCTATCTCGGCACCGAAGCGCGGCTCCCACGCGGCGATACGCAAGGCCTCGACAGCCATCATGCCTGACAGCTCTTCGTCAGCTACTGCGACGGCAAGCTGCTCCAACTCCACGATATGCAAGAACCACGGACGTTCCTTGCCCGGGTGATCCTCACGGGAATAGGCCCAACCACCGTCGGTGATTCCGGGCCATGGGTTCTCCCAGACCAGGCTCCCGGCAGTGCCAATCTTGCGGGTAGCCGCCAATACGCCGTAGCTCTCGGAAAGATCATTGACCTCAACGCGCAGCATGAAGCGCATTGAGTTCAGGAACTGCGCCAACGCTGCTCCGGCACCAGGTTCAACGATCAGCAGCAAGCGATCTGCGGTGGCCAGCACCTTCATTTCGTGCTCAATGCGTCCTTGAACCGAAAGCAGCAGCGTCTGGGTGCTGTCTCCTGGCTTCAGGCTGGAAATGCGCTGGCTGCTGAGCGTATCGAGCCAACTCTGGCGGTCTTCGCCGCGGATCTCCACGACATCGAAGTGGCTCAGATCGGCAATTGCCTGGCCCTCAGCGAGTTTGCGAGCTTCGCGGGTAGGAGCGCCGTAGTGGGCTGCGACGCCGGCATCTACGCCGCCAGCTTCCACTGCAGCAGCACGGTCCAGCAGGACCGAACGGTATTCAGTGGCCATGATTAGTGCACCGTGCCTTCCGAGGTGACACGCTTGAGCGCCGCCGAGGCGTGCGCTTGAAGATCCATATTGCCCTTGGAAACATCCCAGCGCCAGAACAGCTCGCCATTGACCAGACCGTAGATCCGGGTTGAGGACGCGTAAGCTTGGGCGTTCTTGCTGCGCAGCAAGCTCTCGGTGGCCAGCTGAATGCGTGGTCCATTAATCAGGCCGTAATACAGCTCTGAGATGCCGTCTGGTCGGACAATTTGCGCCTGGATCTTGAAGCCGTCTTCGGTATGCAGCTTCTGCACATCGTCGGCCGAACGCAGTACCGGGAAGATGTCACCGGGTTCCATGCCAGGACCGGCATCGGCTTCCTGCTGTTCACGGTCCAAGGACCAGAAGCCGGTTTCAACGGCTAGGATCCGCAGCTTCGTGCCATCGGCTTCGGTCAGCCAGGCTTCACTGCGGTATTCAAGGTACGGCCCGCCAACGTCACGGAAGGTGACTTGCTGCCAGAAAAACTCGTCCTCGGCTTCGCCTTCGCCAAGACGGCCAGCACCTTCCCAGGTGCCGATGAGCCATGCGAAAGGTACAAGTTCCGGGGTGAGGTCCGTAGGTAGGTCAAAAGCCATGGACTACTCGCTCCTAAGTCAGTTAGTGATGAAATGAAAACAGCGCACACGTTGTTGTGTGCGCTGTTTCTACTTCTGGCCCTGGAAGAGGCGCTTCACTACCAAGCCTGCGAACCCAGCCATTCCGAGACCGGCGATCACTACAAGTGCCTGGAAGAAAATTTCGATTGCAAGGTAATTTTCATTCATGGCTTCATCTTAGCGCGGGAGGCAGGAGAACTTCGACACGCGTGACGCAGCTAGCATCATATTTGAACCGCTCACCGCTAAATGAAAGCCAGCACTTCCATCGCGTACCAGCTGACCGCACCGCTCATCAGCAAGATGGCGCAGGCAAGGCCAAGGATTCCACTCATGTTTCGTACGCTGCGGCTGACCAAGGCCAATGCCCGTAATGAACCCACCAGCAAGCCGGTCAGCAGTCCCAGGGTCGCCCCTTGGTACCAGAGCATATCGATTGGCAGCGCGCTGGAGGCCGCGCCCAATGCGGCAGCGACCACAGGCGCCAGAATCATGGTCATCCGGTTTGGCAGGCGGGTAACGGCAACCGCACCAGCCCCAAGCAGAGCGACCACGGTTGTGACGGCCAGCCCAAAGCCGTAGGGCACATAAGCACTAGCGGCCCAGGCGGAACCCAGCACGCCCAGGACTATGCCGGTCACGCCAGAAACCACACCGGCCAGCCGGCCTTCGGCTTCTGCCCCGCGCAATACCTGGCTGATAAATACCAGAAGCACGCCAACGGCGATTGCTTCGACACTATGTGACATCACCGACCCGCCTGGCATGAACATGGTCGAAGCCGTAGCCGCCAAAGAGCACAACGCCAAGATGATGGTGATCGGCCATGGCGCATCAGAGCGGACCATTCGTGGCCAGGTATAGGCGAAAATCAGCTGCAAGACCGCGGTGAGCACACCCATCAGCCAGCTCATCGAATCCAGACTTGCAACAACGACAAGCAGTGCCGCTGCAACGAGTCCACTGAATAAAACCTTGATTCTCAAATTCTGATTCCTGACGGTAATGTGTCCGCACTTGCGTGTTCACATGCGTGCTTCAACTGATTCATTCCTTATACTGTGACACGTAAAAGTGATTTTTTCGCAACTATCTGGCAGGAGGAAGACCGATTGGCTCACCTACTGCTATTAAGTAATCATGCCGAAAATGCCGCTGAAGTTCTTCCGGCACTCGAACTGTTATTGCACGAGATTTCTTTCTTCCCTGCAACAACGGAGTCGCTGAGCCAAATCCCTGAGTGCGACGCGGTCATCCTCGATGCCCGTACAGATCTCATTCCGGCGCGCTCCCTGGCGCAGTTATTGCACGCCAATTTGAATCTGCCCTTGCTGCTGGTTGTCAGCGAAGGCGCACTGGGCATTTTGAACTCGGATTGGTTTGCGACTGATTTCCTGTTGCCTTCCGCCATCCCTGCCGAGCTTGATGCACGCATCCGCCTGATGCTCTCCGGAGCCACGGTTCCCGCCCCCGCACCGGTGGCCGCTGAAAGCACTTCGGGCCTGCGCATCGATGAGTTGAGCTACACCGCCCGTATCGATAACCGCATGCTGGACCTGACATACAAAGAGTTCGAACTGCTCAAGTACCTGGCACAGTTCCCCGGCCGAGTCTTCACCCGCGAACAGCTGCTGCATGAAGTGTGGGGATACGACTACTACGGAGGCACCCGTACCGTAGACGTGCATGTGCGACGTTTGCGCGCGAAACTCGGCACCGATCATGAACAGCTCATCGGAACGGTGCGCAACGTCGGCTACCGCTTCCACACCGAATCATAACTTTCAGATAACTCCTACCCACTTCGCACATTTTACGACTATCGTGAAATGCATGAGCGAACTGCCACAGAACACTGTTTCCATCCAGCACGTCCCCGGTGAGCTTGATGAACGGGCGCTATCCGACGTGCGCCAGCTAGCCCTCGATGCGCAGAAAGCCGATGGCAACCCGCCGTTGAGCGACCAGACCCTGGTGGCATTGGCAGCCGATGAGCCTAGCCAGAATCTGCTTGCCCTGCTGGCTGAAGCCGGCGAAGGCGCGGAGTCGACGTTGGCCGGCGTTGCCATCGCGGTTCGGGAATCCCCGGATCAGCCTTGGGTCCTGGAACTGGTAGTCCACCCCGAGCATCGCCGCGCTGGCATTGGCCGGGCCCTGCTGGGCAAGCTCGGTGAGCTGCTGGATCTCTCGAAGATCCAGGCGTGGGCGCACGGCGACCACGATGCAGCCAAGAAGCTGGCCGCAGGTGTGGGCCTGGACCGCGTACGCGAGCTGTTCCGGATGCGCCGCGAAGGCACCGATTACCTTGAAGAGCCTGCGATTGATCGCCGGATTACGGTCCGCACCTTCCGTGTTGGCGAGGACGAGCCGCAATGGCTGGAAGCTAACGCCAAGTCCTTCGTGCATCATCCCGAGCAAGGTTCGCTGACCCTCAATGACCTCGAAGCGCGCATGTCCGAGGACTGGTTCGACCCATCCGGCTTCTTCTTGGCCTTTGACGCGGAGGAGAATCTGCTCGCCTACCACTGGACCAAAATCCATCCTGCTACCGCAGACGCGGTCCGCCCCACCGGCGAGGTTTACGTTGTCGGCGTCGTTCCCGAAGCGCAAGGACTAGGCCTGGGCCGGTCCTTGACCACCACCGGCATCAACTACCTGCTGGAACTGGGCGTCGATGCGGTGATCTTGTACGTGGATGCCGATAATGAAGCTGCAGTTAAGCTCTACCGCTCGCTGGGCTTCACACTTTGGGATGCGGACATTATGTACGGTCCGCAGAAGATAGACTAGGGGTACCGGCAGTCCCTGATTTATCGCGACTGCCGCCAGCGGTGTCTTTAGCGTCCACTTGCAGGAAAGAAGTGAGTTCAGCCGATGAATAGCTACCCCAAGGAAACTGGTACTCAACTACGTGATGTTCCTTCCTCGAAGGTCAATGAAGATCGTATAGAGCCAGCAGATTCGCTACCGGATCTGCATCCTGATGGCGGATTCAAAAATGAGCGTTTCCTTGACCGTGAGCTCAGCTGGCTGCATTTCAACGCCCGCGTTCTGGAGCTGGCCGAAGACACCGATCTGCCCTTGCTTGAACGGGTGAACTTCCTGTCCATCTTCGCCTCGAACCTTGATGAGTTCTTCATGGTTCGCGTTGCCGGGCTGAAGCGCCGCATCCACGCTGGACTGGCGGTGCCGGCGGCTAACGGAATGAACCCGGTAGACCAGTTGGAGTTGCTGCTATCCTCGGCCCACGCGCTGCAGACCCGCCATGCCAAAGTCTTCGCCGACTCGGTATACCCCGATTTGGCCGAGCAGGGTATCCGCATCACCACCTGGGAAGACCTCTCGGCATCCGAGCGTGACCTGCTTTCCAAGTGGTTCGTTTCCCAGGTATTCCCGGTACTCACTCCGCTGGCGGTTGACCCTGCTCACCCATTCCCGTACATCTCCGGGCTGTCGCTGAATCTGGCTGTGGTGGTCCGCAACCCGCTGACCGGCAAGGAACTATTTGCCCGCTTGAAGGTGCCAGACACCATCGCCCGCCTGATCAGCATCGACGGCACCCGCGCGGCGCACTCTTCGTTGCGTACGGCCCGGTTCATCCCGCTCGAAGCACTTATTGCGGTGCACTTGGAGCTGTTGTTCCCGGGGATGGAAATCGTCGAGCACCACTTCTTCCGTGTCACCCGCAACGAGGACCTGGAAGTTGAAGAGGACGATGCAGAGAACCTGCTGCAGGCGCTGGAGAAGGAATTGCTGCGCCGCCGCTTCGGTCCTCCCGTTCGCCTGGAAGTCGCCAATGACATCAACCCTGAAATCATGGAGCTGCTCACCCGCGAGCTCGGTGTTGAAGAGGACGAGGTTTTCAAGCTTCCCACCCCATTGGACCTGCGCGGTTTGGGCGTTATCGCGTCGCTGGACCGTTCAGAGCTTCACTACACCAAGCATGTTGGCCATACCTCGAACTACCTGAACGAGTCAGAAACTGCCAAAGCCGCCAATGTGTTCGCGGCCGTTCGGCGCCGCGACATCCTGCTTCACCATCCCTATGATTCCTTCTCCACCAGCGTGCAGGCCTTCCTGGAACAGGCCGCAGCTGATCCGAAGGTCATGGCCATCAAGCAGACCCTGTACCGCACCAGCGGCGACTCGCCCATCGTCGATGCGCTGATTGATGCGGCCGAAGCTGGCAAGCAGGTTCTGGCCCTGGTAGAAATCAAGGCCCGCTTCGACGAGCAGGCCAACATCTCTTGGGCGCGCAAGCTGGAACAGGCGGGCGTGCACGTGGTCTACGGCATCGTGGGCCTGAAAACCCACTCCAAGCTCTCCTTGGTGGTTCGCCGCGAAGGCGACAAGCTGCGCCGCTATTGCCACATCGGCACCGGCAACTACCACCCGCGCACCGCGCGGTATTACGAAGACTTCGGCCTGCTCACCTGCGACGACGAAGTTGGCGAGGATATCTCCAAGCTGTTCAACCAGCTTTCGGGCTACGCCCCGCGCTCGACCTACAACCGCCTGCTGGTTGCTCCGCGCTCGGTACGCACCGGCTTGCTGGCGCATATCGAGAAGGAGATAGTCAACGCCGCGGCCGGCAAGCCGGCAAAGGTCGTCATCAAGGTCAATTCCATCGTGGATGAAGCCATCATCGATGCGCTGTACCGGGCCAGCCAGGCAAGGGTCAAGGTGGAAGTCATCGTTCGCGGCATCTGCGCCCTGCGCCCGGGAGTGCCGGGACTGAGCGAGAACATCGAAGTACGTTCCATCTTGGGCCGGTTCCTTGAGCACAGCCGCGTGTTCATGTTTGAAAACGGCGGAGATCCACTGGTGTACATCGGCTCCGCCGACATGATGCACCGCAACCTGGATCGTCGCGTGGAAGCCCTGGTCTCGCTGCGCAACCAGGAGGACATTGATCGCATGATCACCCTGCTGGCCCGCTACATGGACGACAAAACCGCTTCGTGGCACCTGAACTCCGATGGCGACTGGATTCGCCATTACCAGGACGAGGATGGCAAGGCGCTCTCGGACGTCCAATTCTGGTTAGTTGAAGAACATGCCCGCCGACGAAACAGTGGACGTAATAGCTAGTGACCGAACCAGAGCTGCGCGATACCCGCACCAGGGCTCGTGACATCATCCGTTCTGCAGATGCCGAGGAAATCCGCCTTGGCGAATACGACATCGTGGCCGCCGGGGCAATCCCCTGGCGCGTGAAGGACGGCAAACTCCAAGTTCTCCTGATCCACCGCCCAAAGTACGATGACTGGTCCTGGCCCAAGGGCAAACTGGATCAGGGTGAATCCATCGCCGAGTGTGCGCTGCGCGAGGTCCGCGAGGAAATCGGGTTGCGCATCACCTTGGGCATCCCGCTTTCAGCCACCGCCTACTCCGTGGGCCAGAAAACCAAGGTTGTCTACTATTGGGCAGCCAAGACCGATGCGCAGACGGTAATTGAGCCTGATGGCGCGGAATGCGACGAGGCTCTTTGGACCAGTCCCAAGAAGGCTGCCAAAATGCTGTCCATTGCCACGGACAACCAGCCGCTGTCCGATCTGGTCCTGGCCTATGAAGCCGGCGTGCTCGATACGCACCCGGTGCTCATTGTCCGCCATGCCAAGGCCAAGCCTCGTGGCAACTGGACTCGTGCCGAAGGAGACCGCCCGCTGGCGGCGACGGGGCGACGCCAGGCGCAGGCAGTTTCCCGGATGCTCGAAGCATGGAAGCCGATGCACGTGGCCTCTTCCCCGTGGATGCGGTGCGTCCAGACGATCACTCCCTATGCCGCCTTGCACGCCTTGAAGCTCAAGAGCATTAAAGCCCTGACCGAACATGCGGCGACACGCAATCCGGAGCGGGCACGCAAGGCCGTGCAAAAACTCTTCGACAAGTACCGTTCCCAGGTGATTTGCACCCATCGCCCGGTGCTGCCCTTCGTGTTGGAGGTTCTTGCCCAGAACTCCACTGACGAACTGGCCATGGCCCTGCCGGACCAGGATCCCTATTTGGAACCGGGGTCCCTGATCGTTGCGCAGCAGGTCCAATCCGGCAGCCCGCGAATTGTCTCCTTTGAGATTCATACGCCGTACCACGATTAGCCTGATGCGGCTGAAGCCCGGCATTGCATGCCGGGCTTCAGTGTTCTCTCAGGGCGTGGCACCAGCCGTTGCATCTGCCTCCGATTAGGGATAAGACTATGAATAGGAGACACGTCACAGCCAAGAATGAGGTAATGCCATGACTGCCCAGCAACCGAACCAGCCAGTCGAGAAGATTGTGCACCATGGACTGCGTTTGGATCACGATGCCAGCCGCGGCCGCTATTCGCTGTGGCACGGTTCCACTTTTGTCGGTTTCCTCGGCTACTACGAAGAAGATGGCATCGCCACCATCCAGCACACCATAGTCAATGAGGAATTCGGCCGTCGCGGATACGCTCGCGCGCTGGTGACCTTGGTTCTGGACAAGTTCCGCGACAAGGGGCTGAAGATCATTCCGGAGTGCAGCTACGTCCAGGACTACCTGCGCCGCTACCCGGAGTATAACGACATGGTGGCTGCGAGCTAGGCACGAGTTCGAGCAGCATCATCAATGCGCTTAGTTCCAGGAGCTTTCCGTTTGATCTAAACTGGGACGTGTGAATATGCCAGCGCCGACCACCAGCACGACAGGTAAGATGACGACTCCAATCGCAACCCCTTATGAAGATCTGCTTCGAGACGTGCTGGAGAACGGCGCCTCCAAGGAAGACCGCACCGGAACTGGAACGCTGTCGGTATTCGGCCGCCAGATCCGCTTCGATCTGAAGGATTCTTTCCCGCTGGTCACCACCAAACGCGTGCACTTCAAATCCGTGGCAGCAGAACTCTTGTGGTTCCTGCGCGGCGAATCCAATGTGAAGTGGCTGCAGGACCAGGGCGTGCGCATCTGGAATGAATGGGCTGACGAAGCCGGCGAACTCGGACCGGTCTATGGTGTCCAGTGGCGCAGCTGGCCAACTCCCGATGGCGGCCACATTGACCAGATCTCCCAGCTGGTCGACTCGCTGCGGAACAATCCGGACTCCCGCCGCCACATCGTCTCGGCGTGGAATGTCGCAGAGATCCAGAATATGGCGTTGCCTCCATGCCACGTGTTCTTCCAGTTCTACGTGGCCGAGGGCAAGCTCTCCTGCCAGCTCTACCAGCGCAGTGCAGACATGTTCCTGGGCGTGCCGTTCAACATCGCTTCCTACGCCCTGCTCACGCGCATGCTTGCCCACCAGCTCGATCTGGAGCCAGGCGAGTTCATCTGGACTGGTGGCGACGTGCATATCTACACCAACCACTTGGAACAGGTCAAGGAGCAGCTCTCCCGCGATCCTTACCCATACCCGACGCTCAGTTTCAATTCCAAGCCCGAGTCGATCTTCGACTACACGCTGGAAGATTTCAGCATCAACGACTACCAGCACCACCCGACGATCAAGGGAGCCGTAGCCGTATGACTCCCAAGCCTCGCCACGCACACGACGTTGAACCGCTGATTGGCGCCATTTGGGCCCAAGCCGAGAACGGCATTATTGGCGCTGACGGCGCCATGCCATGGCACGTTCCCGAGGACCTGGCCCATTTCAAGCGCACGACCGCTGGCCATCCAGTGATCATGGGTCGTGCCACATGGAATTCCTTCCCGGCAAAGTTCCGCCCTTTGCCAGGACGCACCAACATCGTGCTGACCACGCAGGCTGATGCCCACGCGCAGCTGCGCAAGGATGGCGCACTCCCCGTCTCCAGCTTGGAAGAAGCCATCGCGTTGGCACAGCGCAGCGCCGGCGGCGAAGAAGTATGGATCATTGGCGGCGGAAAGGTCTATGCCCAGGCACTGGCGCTGCTGGATGTCGCGGTGATTACCAAGCTCGATGCCTCCCCTGCTGGAGATACCTCCGCACCGAAGCTCACCGCTGGCTTCGCTCTGGGCGCATCCGATCCGTCCCTAGATTCGGAAGCTGCCCACTGGCACACTTCCTCCACCGGTACCCGCTACCGCTTTGAAACCTGGCTTCGCCAAAAGGATTAGAACGACCATGAAAAAATACATCGGAGAGCTCAAGCAGCACCCCGAAGCACTCTTCATTCTCGGATACATGCTCTTCCCGCTGCTGGCCTTGGTGGTGGCCGTACTCGGCTTCTTCATGGTTCTCGGCGGCCACAAGGTATTCGGCCTGATCATGCTGCTGGTCCCGACGCAGATCTTTATCTTCTCCGCCATGTGGGCGATCAAGAACCGCAAGCTGCTGCTTGAGGAAAAGTAAATCTTTCGCTGCACCGAATCACGCCTGAACCCTGCTGGGGCTTGGATGTGATTCTGCTTTAACTGGTGTAACGAACCGGGCTCTGCCGGATAAACGCCCCTACCATGGAGACATGACTTCATCTGTTGGTTTTGTAGGTTACCGAGGCATGGTTGGTTCCGTGCTGATGCAGCGCATGCTCGACGAGGGCGATTTCGCCCAGATTGACCCGGTATTTTTCTCGACTTCCAATGCCGGCGGCAACGCCCCGGCATTCGCTGACGGTGCTGGGCCGCTGCAGGACGCGTTCGATATTGAAACGCTGTCCAAGTTGCCGATTATCGTCACTGCCCAGGGCGGGGACTACACGACCAAGGTCCACACCGAGCTTCGCAAGTCCGGCTGGGACGGCCTGTGGATCGATGCGGCGTCCTCGCTGCGCATGAATGATGATTCGGTCATCGTCCTGGACCCGGTCAACCGAGCCGTGATCGATGAATCCCTGGCCTCTGGCGTCAAGGACTACATCGGCGGCAACTGCACCGTCTCGTGCATGCTCATGGGCTTGGGCGGGCTGTTCAAGAACAACTTGGTCGAGTGGGGCACCGCGATGACCTACCAGGCCGCTTCCGGTGGCGGCGCACGCCATATGCGCGAACTGCTCACCCAGTTCGGCGACATCAATGCGTCGGTGGGCAGCGAGTTGGCTGATCCAGCCAGCGCCATCCTGGAAATCGACCGCAAGGTCCTGGAAACCCAGCGCGGAAACCTGGATGCCGCGCAATTCGGCGTTCCACTGGGCGGTTCGCTGATCCCATGGATCGACGCAGATTTGGGCAACGGCCAGTCCCGCGAAGAGTGGAAGGCAGGTGTCGAGACCAACAAGATCCTGCAGACCCCCGGCGACAAGCAGATCATCATGGACGGCCTGTGCGTCCGCATTGGTGCCATGCGCTCGCACTCGCAGGCACTGACGCTGAAGCTGAAGGAAGACCTGCCGGTCTCCGAAATCGAGTCGCTGCTCTCAGCTGACAACCAGTGGGCCAAGGTCGTTCCCAACGAAAAGGAAGCCACCATGGACCAGCTGACTCCGGTCGCGGCTTCCGGTACCTTGGATATCCCGGTCGGCCGTATCCGCAAGCTGGAAATGGGTCCGGAGTACATCTCGGCCTTCACCGTTGGAGACCAGCTTCTGTGGGGCGCTGCCGAGCCGCTGCGCCGCATGCTCGCTATCGCCCAGGGTCGTCTCTAGCACCTCATAGGCAAAGCCATGGCCAAGCCCAGAACAGAAATTTCTGTTCTGGGCTTGGCCATTTCCCTTGCGGATGAGCTCTAGTGGGCCCATTCATCCCGGAGTACCGAATAGATCAGTTGGTCATGCCACGCACCGGCGCGCCACTGCGCTTGGCGGATGACCCCCTCGCGGGTGAACCCCAGCTTCTCCAGGCACTTCTGCTCAGCCGCATTTTCTGCGGCTGTCGTAGCCTGGATCCGATGACGGGGGTAGTGGGTGAACAAGTAGTCGACGAGCATCTTCTGCGCCTGCGTGCCATGGCCCTGGCCGCGGTACTGGGCAAAGATGCCGATGGCGACTTCCCAGCAGGCCGAGGTGTTGGCCCGGCCCCACGACGAAACGGTGAACCAATCGACTTTGCCGATTACCTGCTCCCCCAAGCAGACCGCCAGCGCGCCGTCGGCGTTGCCGATCAACTGGTCCTGGCCGACACGGGCGCGCAGCTTGTTCGTATCCCAGAAGCCGAACCACTGGGCTTCACCGGCGCCCTGCACGGATTGGAAGTTCGCTTCCAGCAGGTCGATATCCTCCAGCGCGAGCTTTCGCAATGACAAGTGCACCCTTGTTTTCCTCCCGTGTTCCGGCGATGGCTGGCATGCTGCTCGCTTAGAGAGCTACGCCGATCAGCAGCGGCTCATTGACCAGTTCAATGCCAAAACGCTGCTGCACGCCGGCACGAACTGCCCGGGCAATGGCCACAATGTCCTGGGCGGTGGCTTCCCCGCGGTTGGTGATGGCCAGTGTGTGCTTGGTGGACAGGGAAGCTCGGCCGCCAGCGAGCGCGAACCCCTCGGTCCCCTCCAAGCCGTAGCCCTTGCCGAAACCGGCCTGGTCGATGAGCCACGCGGCGGACAGCTTGAGGAAGCCAGCTTGTTCCGCCGGGTAGCTCGGAGCGTTCTCGGGAAGCTTGCCCATGACGCTGGATTCAACGATGGGGTTGGTGAAGAAGGAACCGGTGGAGTGCGAGTCGGCGTCCCTGGCATCGAAGACCATGCCCTTGGAACGACGCAAGTCCAGAACGGTCTGGCGCACTTCGAGCGCGTCGGCGCGTTCGCCAGCTTCAACTCCGAGCCGGCGGGCCAGCTCTGCATAGCGGATAGGAGCCGATTCATTTTCACGGGTCAGCAGGAAGGCCACTTCCAGGACCACGTAGCGTGGGGATCCGTTGGTGCTCGTGCGCTTGATGACCGAATCGCGGTAGGCGAAACCAAGCTCGGAGTTATCCAGCTTGAGTACCTGGTTGCTCTGGCGGTCGTAGGCACGCACCCACGCCAGGGTCTGGGAAATGTCTGCCCCGTAGGCCCCGACGTTCTGCACCGGAGTGGCACCGGTGCACCCGGGGATGCCCGAGAGAGCTTCCAGTCCGCTCAGGCCCTCAGCCAGGCTGAATTCAACGGTCGTGTCCCAGTTCTCGCCGGCGGCAGCGCGCAGCAGCACCTTGCCATTAGGCTGCTCGTCCAGGTGCAGTCCGCGGGTGGCGATCTGCACTGCGACGCCCGGGTACCCCTCGTCGGAGATCACCAGGTTGGAACCCCCGCCAATGAGCAGAACGTCGTGCCCTGCGGTGTCTGCTGCCGCAACGGCTTGAGCCAGTTCAGCTTCGCTGGTAGCGGTCACCAATTGCTGGGCTGGCCCACCAACGTGGGTCGTGGTCAGATTCTTCAGCATTGCTTCAGTTTACTTTCCGTATGGGAACGAATAGGTGCGGCCGGCCGGCGTTCTACGCTTTGCCTGCGCCGCCGGTACGGTTTCCGGCGGCATTAGAGGACAAGCAGAAGGCCACGACCACCAGGATGGAAATGGAACCCAAAGCAGGGAGCAGGCCGATGACTTCAGCCAGCAGTCCCAAAAGCGGCGGGCCACCGAGGAAGGCGCCGTAGCCGATGGTGGACACTACCGAGACGCGGGTCGCGGCATGAACAGGATCATCCGATGCCGCGCTCATGGCCAGCGGGAAGGTCAGGGCCACGCCCATGCCCCAGATTGCCAAGGCCACGAAGGCCAGCGGCAGGTTGTTGCCAAAGGCGAAGAGCAGTACCCCGACCAAGGCGCTGATGGCGCTGGCCCGGATCATGACGACACGGCCCAGGCGCAAGATCAGATCGCCGGACAGCAGCCGGGTCAGGGTCATGGCGGTAACGAAGACGCCGTAGCCGATAGCTCCCACGCCTTCCTTCGTGTGGTATCCATCCACCAGTGCCATGGCCACCCAGTCGCCGGCTGCGCCTTCAGCCAGGGCCATGCCCAGAACCAGAACGCCCAAGAGGACGGTCTGCGGTTCGGTCCATGCCTTCTTCAGCGAGGTCCCGCTGCTGGTGCGCGGGGTCCGGCTGTAGTCTTCTCCGTAGAATCGGGCACTGTAGAGCACGGTGAAGACGATAACCAGGCCCATGAAGCCGTAGTGGTACTGCAACGGGATCTGCAGTCGGGCACCTAGCGCACCAGCGCCGGCACCGATCACGGTGCCGATGGAGAAGAAACCGTGCAGGGCGGGCATGATGCTCTTGCCCAAGGCGCGTTCCATGGCCGCGCCTTGGACATTGGAGGCGACATTCCATGATGCGGTCCCCAGGCCCTGGGCGAAGAGGAAGATGCCGCAGATCAGGGCGCTGCCAAAGATTCCTGCGCCCACGCCTACAAGAATGAGTGAACAGCCGGCTATTGTCGCGGCGATGCGCATGACGCGGGTGGCCCCAAGGCGCAGAACCAGTTGTCCTGAGACCGAGACGGACAGGAAGGATCCTGCACTCATGCACAGCAGCAGCAGTCCAACGCTGGCGTGGTCCAGCTGCAGGGCATCACGCACTGCGGGCAAGCGCGAAACCAGGGCCGAGATCAGCAGGCCGCTGGCCAGGTAGGCGGCCATCAGCGCGTTGCGCCACTGGGTTACAGGCCTCTGCGCTTCACCGGGAAGTTGCATGCCTAGAGCTGCACCACGGCTTGGCACTTGAGCAGTACCTTGCTGTCATGGGCCGAGACTGCCAAATCGATGCGGGCGGTGCGGGCTTCGGAGTCCAAGGCGCCGACCTTGCCCTCCACCGAAATGGTGGTACCTTCGTGATTCGCCGGGTTGGTTCCTTCGGGATCTTCGACGACTACCGGCTTGGTGAAGCGGGTCTGGTAGTCGATGATGGCTCCCGGGTTGCCGACCCACTGGGAGACCAGGTCGATGACCGATCCCATGGTGAACATGCCGTGGGCGATCACCGATGGCAGTTCCACTTCCTTGGCGAAGCGCTCATTCCAGTGAATCGGGTTGAAGTCGCCCGAGGCACCCGCATAGCGGACGAGGTCCGCGCGGTTGACCTGCACCGTGTGCGAGCCAATGACCTGGCCCTTTTCGAGGCTTTCGAATTCAATCATGCTTAGTCCTCAGCTCGTACCAGTAGCGATGAAACGGTGGTTGCGATCTTCTCGCCAGCCACGGTGGTTATTTCCGCGCGGGTGGTGATCATGGCACCGGCACCCATTTCACGGACCTGGTCCACGTAGAGCTCGGCAAGCAGTTCATCGCCGGCAACGATCGGACGGTGATGGGTGAAGCGCTGGTCGGCGTGCACCACGCGGGAGAAGTCGATGCCGCTGGCAGGGTCGGCAATCAGCTGCGCGTCAGCGCGCTGGGCGATGATGATCGCGAAGGTCGGAGGGGCAACGACATCGCTATAGCCCAGCTCGCGAGCGGCCTGCACATCGTAGTGCGCCTGGTTGGCGGCCTTGGTGGCCTTGGCGAATTCGCGGATCTTTTCGCGGCCTACCTGGTAGGACTCGCCGGCAGGGTAGATGCGCCCTACCAGGTCGGGGTTGATGCCCATGGATTCTCCTGAACGTTGTTGGAAGTGGCCAGGCGAGGCTGCCGCCGGATACGGGACCCGGGCGCAGCCAAGCGGTCACACGGTGGAATTCTTGCGGAGCCCTAGTCCTGCCCGTCCGCCGGGCGCTTCTTGGCTCGAGGGGCCGCCAGGCCATTGGCAATTCGCCACTGGCGCGCATCCCTGGCGCGGACAACCAGGCCGGCGATGTGGCAGAGCATGCCGATGACCATGATGCCGATTGCTGTGTAGACCGTTGGCAGCGATGGAATGTTGGCGCCGATGATGGCCAAGATGATGCCTGCGCCCATGATGCCCATGGCAGCGAAGACGAGCTTCTTATAGCGTGATGAGGCCGATTCCCAAGGAGTGTTGGTCATGGTTCAAGTCTAGTTCAGCTCCGGCTGTGTCCGCTCATTGAGGCCGGGGCATTTCCCCGTGACTCCCCCGACAACGCTGGGCCTGCATCAGAACAGGGCGGATTGCTCTTCCCTGAAATCTCCGAAGTTCTCCACGATGGCGACCTCGCGGGTCTTCAACTCGGCGGCATCCAGCAGGCGCACGGTGGTGCCTTCGCCGCTGTCTGCGAGGATGCTTTGCCCCAGCACGCCGCGGATGCGCAGATTCACGGTGTTCCCGCCCAGTGCCGTATTCCAGGCATGCAGCGCATGGGTATCCCAGGCGTCAACGACCGGGCGGGCGAAGGCCGGTTGTTCCCACAGCTCGTCGCGCAGCTGCACGCCGTAGGTTTCCAAGCCCCGCTGGGCGCCAAGGAAAGCCCGGGCCCGGCTTGCCGCTTCGGAGTTGATCAGGTCCAGCTGGGCGTAGTCCAGTTCCCAGCTGGCCAGCCCCTTGATCTTGGACTTCTGCCGGACTTGCTGGCTCAGGCCCACGTGTTCAGTGACCAGGTCTTCGAGCACTCGAATAGCGGCGCCATCAGCGGCGCGGGCAACATAGCGGGCAATGACCGCTCCCTGCTGCGCCAAGCGAGTCCATTTGCTCTGGGTCGAGGTGGTACCGACCTTGGTCGCCCCATGGGCGAAGCTTGCGACATACAAGAAGTGCGGCTGCTCCAGGTACTTGCGCATGCCCTCCGGGGCTTCGCCGGTCTTGTGGAAATGATGCATGAACTTTGAATGATCCAGCCGGCGGCAGCGTTCGCACTGGGTTCCGGTACGCAGCGCTTTGTTCTTCTGGCAAGGCAAGGTGTTGCGAGAGCCATCGCTGTTCATCGTGATGTAGCCCAGGCAGAATTTCAGTTCGCCGATGCGCAAGCTTAGGGAACGGTTGGCTTCCAGGTATTCGGTGCTCCATTTTTCCGCTTGCCTAAGCCGGAGCATGGGGGCGCGTTCATGCTCTGAGAAGCTGATGCCGTGGCAGAGCTGCCGGTGGTCGCTGGCGAATTCCATCGATGCCTTCCTCGAAGTTACCTCTTCAACGATAGTTCACCGGACATGGCTAGCTCCTGCAAGGCAGGTTGGCCGGCGCCTGCAGCCCGAAAGTTTGCTGGACGAATTCCCGATTCGTTCTGGCCTAATTCCTAGGAGAAGCCCTTAGGCTGGAACTGCACCGGAACCGTACCGCGGGCCGGGCCATAATCTGCTGAGGTGATCCAGGATTTCTGTCCCATTTGATGACAAGACTCGTGCAGTGGCCATCGCAGCTGCCGAGACCGCCCCTTCGCCGGCCGAGCTGCAGCGATTGACGCAGGCTTTCCGCCATGATTTCCAGCGTTTCATGATGGAGTACCAGTTTGCGGTGGACGAGGTGCTGACCAAGGTCTCGATCTTGCGTGAAGAGTTCTTGTATTTGCACAATTACAATCCAATTGAGCACGTCACTTCTCGGGTGAAAACTCCGGAGAGCATCATGCGCAAGGTCTCCCGCCGGAACATCTCCCCGTCCCTGCCTGCCATTCGCGAGAACATCAGCGACATTGCCGGCGTGCGCATTACCTGCAGTTTCGTCAAGGACATCTACAAGGTTCTGAACACGCTAACCTCGCAGAATGACCTGAAGGTCCTCCAAATCAAGGACTACATCAAGAACCCGAAGCCCAACGGCTATAAAAGTGTCCATGCGATCGTGCAGATCCCGGTCTACTTATCCGATGGCCCGGTCGATGTCGTGGTGGAGCTGCAGATCCGTACCATTGCCCAGGATTTCTGGGCAAGCCTGGAACATAAGATCTTCTACAAGTACGAGGGCGAAGTTCCAGAACATCTAGTGCAAGAGCTTGCCGACGCGGCGGCCATGGCGACGAAACTCGACATGCAGATGCAGCGCTTGCATACCGAAGTCCACGGCCATGATGCCAATCAGGCACCGAGCCAAGAGGCGGATTTCGATACGACAGCGATCCAGGGGCTGCTGTCGCTGGCTCAGCAAGCCAAGGACGGGAACCAGGAGAAGGACTTGGATCACTAGCCGTTCATGCCCTCGAAGGACAATGCTGCTTCGGGGCCGGAAACCAAAAAAGATCCTCGGCCGAGGCCGAGGATCTTTGATTTGGTAGCGGCGCCGGGACTCGATCCCGGGACCTCACGATTATGAGTCGTGCGCTCTAACCAGCTGAGCTACGCCGCCACAAGTGAGAAGCAATCCAGTAGAAGCCAAGAATGCTTCTCACTCAGAGCCCCCTGCCGGAATCGATCCGGCGACCTCGTTCTTACCAAGAACGCGCTCTACCACTGAGCTAAGGGGGCAACGAGTAAATACTCTACACGGATTTCCCGGCAAAGAAAAATCGGCGGATCACCCCGGAAAAGACCCGGAGAATTCTGTAAAACCACTAGTCAATGACTATTTATCCTCTTACTCGCTACCCCGGGGACGAAGGGTGGGACAAAAAGTGCCCTGGTGACGATGCTCACGAGAGTGCTCCTCGCGGTCAATCGCGGATTTGCCATGACGCGCAGGATAGAATCCCGCGGATCATCCCCGGTGGCCAAGCATCGAATTACCCCGCTTGGAACTTCGGAACGCTGACACCTTTTCCCACTCCAGAACCCCTGACCGAGCGGCACTTGGGCAACACCCGATCCACCTAGGCGCCCAGGCACGGCTCCGGTGCCCGGCAGCTGGATCCCGGGCCGTGAACCGGGGTGCTGGAAACCGCCAGGAAGGCAACAGCTCCTTGCCGCCCATTCCGGTCTTGAGTAGGAATATTGTGACCTCAGCAACAAATTCCCGACGGATTTTGCAAACCTCAAAAACCTGTGTAAAGTATTTACCTGTTGCCCCCTTAGCTCAGTGGTAGAGCGCGTTCTTGGTAAGAACGAGGTCGCCGGATCGATTCCGGCAGGGGGCTCGAAATAAGAGAGGCAATCTGGTTCCAGATTGCCTCTCTTTTCGTTTATCCCGCAGATGCCGTGTAGCCACTGCGAGCATGGCCCAAGGCGCACCCCAAGCTGCAGCACCGGCTATCGGCCGCGTCTTGCGCCCCGGATTCCAGGTGCCCCCGGCAAGAGTCTCCGGCCAATGAAAAGCATCCTGGCCCGCCACAGCCGGCCCTTCCCACTTCCTTGATGTCAGGCCCTGACCACTGGGTTTGCGTTTTCTCCTCGCAAGCGTGCTAAGTTGTTCGCGACCACACGGGTGCCCTGGCAAGGGCTGAGATCGGGCTATCGCCGTCCGCGACCGTTGAACCTGTCCGGGTAATGCCGGCGAAGGAAGTGAGTTTCCCCAGTGGAACAAATTGAACAGCACCCTGCCCACACCCTTGCCTACCGTGAATCTGCGGGAATTTCTGTTCCCGTCACGCAGATCCAATTGGCAGACTCCCCCAATGGACAGCCCAACGAGCCGCTGGCGGTATATCGCACCAGCGGACCGGGAAGCGAGCCCACCCAAGGCCTGCAACCCTTCCGCGAGCGGTGGATCCTGGAACGCGGGGACGTGGAAACCTATGCAGGCCGCGAACGCAACCTGCACGACGACGGACGCTCAGCGGTCCGCCGCGGCACGGCCAGCGCGGAATGGGCCGGACGCTCAGCCCCGCCACTGCGGGCCGTTGGCGGAGCCCGCGTGACGCAGATGCACTATGCGCGTGCCGGGATCATCACCCCGGAAATGTGCTATGTGGCCCTGCGCGAGGAATGCGATGTCGAGCTGGTGCGCAGCGAGCTCGCGGCCGGGCGAGCCATCATCCCGGCGAACATCAACCACCCGGAATCCGAGCCGATGATCATCGGCAAGGCGTTCCTGGTCAAGATCAATGCGAATATCGGCAACTCGGCGGTGACCAGCTCCATCGCAGAAGAAGTCTCCAAGCTCCAGTGGGCGGCCAAATGGGGCGCGGACACGGTAATGGACCTGTCCACCGGAGATGACATCCACACCACCCGCGAGTGGATCATCCGCAACTCCCCGGTCCCCATCGGCACCGTGCCGATCTACCAGGCGTTGGAGAAGGTCAACGGCGAAGCCAACGAACTGACCTGGGAGATCTTCCGCGACACCGTCATTGAGCAGTGCGAGCAGGGCGTGGACTACATGACCATCCACGCCGGGGTGCTGCTGCGCTACATCCCGCTGACTGCCAACCGGGTCACCGGCATGGTCTCGCGTGGCGGGTCCATCATGGCCGGCTGGTGCTTGGCGCACCACCAGGAGAATTTCCTCTACACCCACTTCGATCAGTTGTGCGAGATCTTCGCGCAGTACGACGTGGCCTTCTCGCTGGGCGACGGGCTGCGCCCGGGCTCCATCGCAGATGCGAACGACGCCGCCCAGTTCGCCGAGCTGGACACCCTGGCCGAGCTGACCAAGCGCGCCTGGAAGTACGATGTGCAGGTGATGGTCGAAGGCCCGGGGCATATCCCGTTCCATCTGGTGCGCGAAAATGTGGAACGCCAGCAGCAGCTGTGCGACGGGGCGCCGTTCTATACCCTGGGCCCGCTGGTCACCGACATCGCCCCGGGCTACGACCACATCACCAGCGCCATTGGCGCCACGGAGATCGCACGGTACGGGACCGCGATGCTCTGCTACGTCACTCCCAAGGAGCATCTGGGACTGCCCAACCGGGATGATGTGAAGACCGGGGTGATCACCTACAAGATCGCTGCGCACGCCGCCGATCTGGCCAAGGGCCACCCGGGCGCCACAGCGCGGGATGATGCGCTGAGCAAGGCGCGCTTCGAATTCCGCTGGAATGACCAGTTCGCGTTGTCCCTTGACCCGGTCACCGCACAGGAATTCCATGATGAGACCTTGCCGGCCGAGCCGGCCAAGACCGCCCACTTCTGCTCCATGTGCGGGCCGAAGTTCTGCTCCATGCGCATCTCCCAGGATATCCGCGACGAGTACGGCTCGGCCGAGGCGCAAGCCGCCCTGGCCGGGATGGCGCAGAAAAGCAGGCAGTTCCTGGAAAGCGGCGGCACGGTCTATCTCGGGGACGGGATCCCGGTGGGAACTCCTGCTCCGTAAATAGCCTGCGGCGCACGAAAAACGCCCTTGGGGCAAGCTTTCGGCTTGCCCCAAGGGCGTTATTCAATGCTGTTCAGCTGCGTGCGACAGGCTTAGTAGTCGCGACGTCCACCGCTGCGGCCCGAGTCGCTGAAGCGATCCTTGCCGCCGCGTCCGCCGCCGCCGAAGCCGCCACGTCCGCCGCCGCGTCCGCCACCGAAACCGCCACGGCCGCCACTGCGTCCGCCGCCGAAGCCACCACCACGGCCGCCACGGAAGCCACCGCGGTCGCCTTCGTCGTCACGGCGCGGGCTGCGGCCATTGTCGAGCTCGAGCTCGATGGCTTCGCCGCCGATGCGGGTCTTGGACAGTGCACGCCACTGGTCCTTGCTCAGCTCTGCCGGCAACTCGACCAGGGTGTGGTCCGAACGGATCTCGATGCCGCCGATTTCCGAAGAATCGAAGCCGCCCTCGTTGGCCAGTGCGCCAACGATCGAGCCCGGCTGCACGCGGTTGCGTCGGCCTACGGCCAGACGGTACATGGCGTTGCCTTCGGCAGCGGTCTTGCGGGCACGTGGACCGCGATCGCCACGGTCACCGCGTTCGCTACGCTCGCCGCGCTCTGGGCGATCCATGCGTGCCTTCTTCGAAGGGGACATGACTGGTTCGGTCATCAGCAGCGGGCGGCCGCCCTGGGCCATCAGAGCCAGTGCAGCTGCAATTTCCAGCTGGTCCAGGTCTTCGTGCTCGGAAGCGAACTTCTCCACGATTTCGCGGAAGGTGGTCAGGTCCTGACCGCTGATGGTCTTGTCGATGCGATCGGTGAACTTCTGGATACGACGGTCGTTGACCGAATCCAGCGAAGGCAGCTGCATCTGGGTCACCGGCTGGCGGGTAGCCTTCTCGATGGCACGCAGCAAGTACTTCTCGCGCGGGGTCATGAACAGGATCGCGTCGCCCGAGCGGCCGGCACGGCCGGTACGGCCAATGCGGTGCACGTAGGACTCGGTGTCATGCGGGATGTCGAAGTTGATAACGTGCGAAATACGCTCAACGTCCAAGCCACGAGCTGCCACGTCGGTAGCAACCAGGATGTCGATCTTGCCCGAGCGCAGGTTCTCAACGGTGCGCTCACGCTGCTGCTGAGGGATGTCGCCGTTGATGGCAGCCGCGGTGAAGCCGCGGGCCTTCAGCTTGTCGGCCAGGTCCTCGGTAGCCATCTTGGTGCGGACGAAGGTGATAACGCCTTCGAACGACTCGGATTCCAGGATGCGGGTCATGGCGTCCAGCTTGTGGGCGCCCATGACCTGCAGGTAGCGCTGGGTGATGTTGGTGCCGGTGGACTGCTTGGACTTCACGGCAACTTCCTGCGGGTTGCGCAGGTATTCCGAAGCGATGCGGCGGATGGTGCGTGGCATGGTTGCCGAGAACAGGGCAACCTGCTTGTCCTCCGGGGTAGCTTCCAAGATCTTGTCGACCTCTTCGGCGAAGCCCATGCGCAGCATTTCGTCGGCCTCATCAAGGACAACGTACTGCAGGTTCGACAGGTCCAAGGAACCCTTGTTGATGTGGTCGATAACGCGACCTGGGGTACCAACGACTACCTGGGCGCCACGGCGCAAGCCGTTGAGCTGCGGGCCGTATGGCGAGCCGCCGTACACTGGCAGAACGGTGAAGTTCGGCAGGTACTTGGCGTAGGAAGTGAAGGCTTCGGCGACCTGGAGGGCCAGCTCGCGGGTTGGAGCCAGAACCAGGATCTGCGGGGTCTTGGCTGGACCATTGGTGTCAGCCAGCTCTGCCATGCGGGACAGGGCAGGAAGCGCGAAAGCAGCGGTCTTGCCGGTACCGGTCTGGGCCAGGCCGACAACGTCGCGGCCTTCGAGAAGCAGTGGAATGGTCGCTGCCTGGATTGGCGATGGCTTTTCGTAGCCAAGGTCGGCAAGCGATGCAAGCACGCGGGCATCCAGGCCAAGTTCGGAGAAGAGCACGGTTGGCTCTTCCGGGGTCTGGTTGTCGTCGGTGTTTACGGGCATGTCAGAAGACACGAAGAATTACCTCATTCGTTAGGGGATAGGCCTTGGCCGTCCCCAAAGAAACGACGTATAGGCTGCACAGTCAGATACAAGTCACGCTCATCAAGCGCTCCCCTATGACATAAAGACCCGCACACACTTTGCGGAAAATACAACACGAGAAGGCTCCGGCCTCAAAAATTGGGCTGGATGCGAGAGGGATACCCTGATGTTCGCGAACACTTAATGCTAGCTTGAACAGGCCACTATTGTCAGTGTCGAGAGCGTGTGAGATCGGGCACCGCACCAAAGCACGTAGGGTTGAGAACGTGAAGAAACCACTTTTTCCGCGACGTCCAGATGAGCCCACCCCAGGCGGATTGTTCATCGCCCAAATGCTATGGCTCCTAGCCGGAGTGCTTTTTCTCGGCTTCGGAGGCTTCCTGGCTTACGAGCATATCCAGGATTCCGCGCTGGATTTCGGAGCCATTGCGCTGATGATCTTTTTCGCCGCTGCCGGCCTTGCCTGCTGTGTGCTGGGTTACCGCTTATTCACCGGGGACCGGGCCGCGCGCGCCCAACTGTCCTGGTTGGGCCTGATTACCGCGCTGCCGCTGTTGCTGCGATTCGGCCGCTATTCGCTGCTGGCGGCCATCATCATGTTCAGCGTGGCCTTGATGTGGATGCCAGCGAGCAACAGGTATTTCAAGATCGTGGATCCCAAACCGGCCAAGCGCCGCCGGTAGCCGATCCGGAACTTCGTTCAAAGCACCAAGGACCTGGGTTCCGTTGCCCTTTGCGGGCAGCGGAACCCAGGTCCTTTGCGCTTGGTTCTTACAGGTTGGCGAAGGCCTTATCCAGGTCTTCAATCAAATCTGCCGGGTCTTCGATGCCAACGGACAGGCGCAACAGGTTCACCGGAACCGCCAGCTCGGTACCCTTCACCGAAGCGTGGGTCATCTCCGACGGGTAGTTCATCAGCGATTCGATGCCGCCCAGGGATTCTGCCAAGGTGAATAGCTTGGTGCTCTCGGCAATCTTGCGGGCCGCTGATTCTCCGCCGGTGAACTGGACGGACACCATGCCGCCGAAGCCGGACATCTGCTTCTTGGCAATCTCGTGGCCCGGGTGGTCTTCGAAGCCCGGGTAGAGCACGCGCTCGACTTCGCTGCGCTCACGCAGCCACCCGGCAACCTGTGCGGCGTTCTCCGAGTGGGCGCGCATGCGAACGCCCAGGGTCTTCAGGCCGCGGGTGGTCAAGAAGGCGTCCATCGGGCCCGAGACGGCACCCACAGCGAACTGGATGAAGCCGATCTTTTCTGCCAGCTGCGCATCCTTGACGATCACCGCACCGCCCACCACATCGGAGTGGCCGCCAATGTACTTGGTGGTCGAGTGGACCACGATGTCAGCACCCAGGGTCAGCGGCTGCTGCAGGAATGGGCTGGCGAAGGTGTTGTCCACGACCAGCAATGCTCCGGCGGCGTGGGCAATCTGCGCGACCTTGGCGATGTCGGTGATGGTCATCATCGGGTTCGAAGGGGTCTCAACCCACACCAGCTTGGCCTTGTTCTTTTCGATAGCGGCAGCCAGCGCTGCTTCATCAGCCATGTTCACCGGGGTGTTGCCGATGCCCCAGTCGCCCAGCACGCGGTCAATCAGGCGGAAGGTTCCACCGTAGGCGTCGTTGCCCAGCACAATGTGATCGCCCGGACGCAGGATCGCACGGATCAGCGAATCCTCGGCGGCCAGGCCGGAGCTGAAGGAGAAGGCGTGGGTGCCGAATTCTGCGCCGGCCAGCTGCGCCTGCAGCGCGTCGCGGGTCGGGTTGGTGCCGCGGCCGTACTCGTATCCGTTGCGCAGGCCGCCAATGCCGTCCTGCGCGTAGGTCGAGGAGAAGTGCAGCGGCGGAACTACCGCGCCGGTGACCGGTTCGAATTCCTGGCCCGCATGGACAAAGCGGGTGTTTGCTCCCTGGTGGTTTTCAGTCATCGATATCAATCCTTTGAGGTGTTGTCTCTAGCGGGTGGAGTAGGCCAAGAGATCGGCTGCGGTAGCCGCGGCGATCACTTCGCCGCCCTTGGTCAGCAGTACGGCCGGGTGGCTCTTGAGCAGTTCCTGTGCATGTTCCGGGGTGTCTGCGGTGCCGATGAATGGCTTGGCCAAGTCGCCCAGGTCTGCCAGCGTACTGGTTGGTTCTGCGCCAGCCAGCAGTGCGTCGGTGATGTCCCCCGCGCCAATGACACCGCGGATCTCGCCGATACGCGCTGGCAGCGGCGAGGTCGACACGACCAATGCGTCATCGCCCTGCTCGCGCAGTGCCTTGGCCGCTTCGGCCAGGGTGGTATCCAAAGCCACCGTGGTGGTGCCCTGCTTGGCAAGTGCCGCGCCGATGAAGTCCAAGGCGGAGTATTCATCGGTGGTGAAGCCCTGGTCCAGCATCCACTGGTCGTTGAAGATCTTGGCCAGGTAGCCGCGGCCGCCATCCGGGGCGATCACGACAACTATGTCGTCTTCGCCCAGGTCCTTGGCTGCACGCAGCGCGGCGACCACTGCCATGCCCGAAGAACCGCCCAGCAGCAGGCCTTCTTCCTTGGCCAACCGGCGGGTCATTTCAAAAGCCTCAGCGTCGGTGACTGGTTCCACGGCATCCGGCACGGATGGGTCGTAGTTCCCTGGCCACATATCTTCACCGACGCCCTCGACGAAGTATGGGCGTCCGGTGCCACCGGAGTAGACCGAGCCATCCGGGTCAGCGGCAATGATCTTGACCGGGCCCGAGGCGCGGCCGGCGGAAACCTGCTTGAGGTAGCGTCCGGTGCCGGTGATGGTGCCGCCGGTTCCTGCGCTGATGACCGCATGGGTCAGCTTGCCGTCGGTGTCGTTCCAGAGTTCCGGTCCGGTGGTTTCGAAGTGGCTGTCGGGTGCTGCCGGGTTGGAGAACTGGTCGGGCTTGTAGGCGCCGTCGATCTCGGTAACCAGGCGGTCCGATACGCCGTAGTAGGACTGAGGGGAATCCGGGGCCACCGCGGTTGGGGTGACTACTACCTTGGCACCGTAGGCGCGCAGTACGTCGCGCTTTTCCTCGCCGACCTTATCCGGGGTGACGAAGATGGTGTTGTAGCCCTTGAGCTGGCCCACCATGGCCAAGCCGACACCGGTGTTGCCGCTGGTTGGTTCCACGATGGTTCCGCCGGGCTTGAGCTGGCCGGATTCTTCGGCGCGCTCGACCATCTTCAATGCGATGCGGTCCTTGATGGAACCACCCGGATTCAAGTATTCAAGCTTCACCAATACAGTGGCTTTGATCCCCTCGGTGACTCGATTGAGCTTCACCAAAGGGGTATTGCCGATCAGATCTAGGACTGTGGACGCATACTTCATGTCAAGAACTTTACCGGCGGTTGTCATACATGTCGTTCCGGCACGTAGCGAAACGTCACGCAGTGGACGGGCACTTTTCATCAGTGCTAGGCAAGCCTGCCGCCAGCTACTGCAGGCACGAGGCTATAGGATGCGATTCATGGAGAAGCCGTTGAGCGCCGATTACGATCCGCACCGCCCCGTGTCCTTGCTCAAGACTTTGGCAATCCTGCGCCGGGGACTGGGAGATCCGACCATCCGCCTGTCCCGGAGCGAAGCATGGCTGGCCTTTGGAACACCGTTCGGAGATGCCACGCTGCAAATCAGCAAGCCCGCACCCACCGCCCCGGCAACGTTTCGAGCATGGGGTCCCGGAGCCCACTGGGCCATCGGCTCAGCTCCGAACCTTCTAGGGGCGCTCGATGACTGGAGCGATTTCGACGCGAGGATCAAAGAAGGGCAGTTCCCCGAAATTATCGCGCGCACCCGCTCGTTGCATCCGGACTTCGTTCTGCCCAGCACCGGCAGGATCTTTGAGCACGCCGCCGGGGCGATCTTGGAACAGCGGGTGACCGGTATTGAAGCGAATTATGCCTGGCGCTGGCTGATCCGCCACCTGGGACAGCGGGCTCCGGGTCCGGCTCCCGAGGGCCTGATGATTTTCCCCGGACCGCAAAAGGTAGCCTCGATGAGGCGCTGGGACTGGCAAAAGGCGCGCGTTGAAGGACAGCGGGCTAACACCATGGCACGCCTGCTGCAGGTTGCCGGCAGTTTGCAGTGGTGGGCAGAGAAGCCAATGGACCATGCACGGCCCACCGCCAAGGCTCCGGGCACCTTGGAAGCCGCCTTGGGTTCGGTGCCGGGCATTGGTCCCTGGACAATTGCCGAAACCCTGCAGCGCTCCCACGGATCCAGTGACCATATTTCGGTGGGAGATTTCCATCTGGCTGATTTCGTGGGCCAGGTGCTTACCGGTTCCCGAATCAGCGATGGGCAGATGCTGGAGCTATTGGCGCCATACGCCCCGCACCGTCAACGCGTAGTGCGCTTGCTGGTGCTTTCGGGGCAGAAAAAACAAAGCTTCGGGCCCCGTTACGCACCGCTGGATCACCGGCGGAGGTAAAGGAGCCCGAAGCCTCTAATGGTTCTTAGGAATCAGCCTGCGCGGCTTCCTCGGCGATCTGCTTGTGCACTTCGCTCATGTCAATGCCCTTGACCGCGGTGACGAGATCTTCGAGCTGGGTCTGGTTCAACGCACCAGCCTGCGAGAACACGAGGACCTGTTCGCGGAACGCCATGATGGTAGGAATCGAGGTCACGTTAGCTGCACGGGCCAGGCCCTGCTCAGCTTCGGTATCCACCTTGGCAAAAACGACGTCGCTGAACTTGTCCGAGGTCTGGTCGTAAACCGGTGCAAACTGCTTGCACGGCCCGCACCAGTCGGCCCAGAAGTCCACGAGGACGATGTCGTTGTCTTCAATCAACTTCGCGAAGTCGTCTTCGCTCACATTTTTCGTTGCCATGGTTATACGGTAGCCGATCCTTATTTGAAATACGTAGAAAGGTGATCTTGTTCGGAACCGGGAATAGGAAAGATCCGGGTTGCCATGCATTCCTTCCGCATGCAAAAAACTCCCGGATCCTGGGATCCGGGAGTTATTTTGTGGCAGATACTGGATTCGAACCAGTGAAGGCGTTGCCAGCTGATTTACAGTCAGCCCCCTTTGGCCACTCGGGTAATCTGCCGAGTACGTTCGCTTCAAGAACATTTGCTCTTGTCGGAACGAGAAATAACTCTACAGGAGTTTTTCGATGTTGTGAAATCGAGAGGGGCATTTTTGCTGTAAGCCTGATCACACCCCAAATCCAGGGGGTAAAACCGGTAGGCTATGAAGCGAATCAGACCCGTTTCAACTAGGAGTATTCACATGGCTAGTGATTCCACATTCGACGTCGTAAGCAAGGTTGATAGCCAGGAAGTCGCCAACGCGATGAACCAGGCCCAGAAGGAAATTGCCCAGCGCTACGACTTCAAGGGCGTCGGCGCTGAAGTTGATTTCAGCGGCGAGAAAATCCTGATGAAGGCCAACTCGGAAGAGCGCGTCAACGCAGTACTGGATGTTTTCCAGTCCAAGCTGGTCAAGCGCGGCATTTCCCTGAAGTCATTGGATGCCGGCGAGCCATTTGCATCCGGCAAGGAATACCGCATCGAGGCAAGCATCAAGGAGGGCATTGCCCAGGATGTCGCCAAGAAGATCAACAAGCTGATTCGCGATGAGGCGCCTAAGGGCATCAAGTCAACCATTCAGGGTGACGAGCTGCGCGTCTCTTCCAAGTCCCGCGATGACCTGCAGGCCACCATGGCTCTGCTGCGCGACTTCGAAGAAGCGGATCTGCAGTTCGTGAACTTCCGCTAGGACTGACCCAGCGTTAGAAATCACGTGATACACAGCGAGGGCTGTTTCCCATTCACCATGGGAAACAGCCCTCGCTGCCATTCTGCGCACCACTGGAGCATGGACCCGGAAAGGATCAGCGCTGATCCTCGTCGCGCTTCTGCTTCTTCAGCCTCTTTGCTTCTTCGCGGGCCTTCTTCGCGTAGTACTGTTCACGAGTCCTTTCCCTGGCCCGCCGCTTGATATCAGCAACATCATCAGCGAAGTGGTCCTGGGTCATGGCTTTGAATTCATTGAACTTCGCGGCCATCTCTTCCGGCGAAGGTCCCGGCACCCATGGTTTGATCCAGAGGATCTCAGCGGCGTTGCATGCGGCAACGAGCACTGTCACAAAACTGCTGTCACGCAATGAGCTGGTAACTGCATAGGCCGCAGCAAAGCTGACCACGATGGACACCACGAATGGAAGGACGACGTACAGCACTCCCCCGGGGTTGGGACGGCATTCTTTCAGGACAATCGGTCGAGCGATGATGGCGCCGAGGATTTTCGAGAGGAGATACGAGATCGCCAGCGCGATAGCGAATGTGCCGAAAGCAGTGTCGAGGGCAATCCATGATGAGCAAATCCAGGCCACAAGCAGGCAAGCCAATCCTTTGACCGTTCCGGTGGCCAGTTGACCGGCTATGGCATCCCCAAGCCTGGGCAGAAGTGCCGCGTCGTCGTCTCGCATCCTTGCTCCTTGCTCCTTGCTCCTTGCTCCTTCATCAGACGGCAGGGAGTCTTCTCCCCGGTGCCGCTACGATCAGCCTATTTTTGCCTAACTAGGGCAGACAAAGATCTTCACCTCATCCTTTAGTAGGAGGGTAGATAACTAACTGTTCAACGGGAAAGGCCCAAAACAAGCTAAAGGCCGCATCTCCATATGAGATGCGGCCTTAAGCCCAGGAGCTGCTTTGCACTTAGTACCCGCGTCCGCCAGCCATCGCTTCAAGCCGTGCGATGCGATCCTCCATAGGCGGGTGGGTGGAGAACATGCGCTTGAGGCGCGAGCCGAATGGATTGGCGATCATCAGGTGCGAGCTGTTGACCAGCTTCTGGTCATTGGAAGCCAGCGGAGCCTGCGTAATCCCCGATTCCAGTTTCCGAAGCGCGCTCGCCAACGCCAGCGGATCATTGGTCAGCTTGGCTCCGTCCTCGTCTGCATCATATTCGCGGGTGCGGCTCACGGCCATCTGGATGATCGACGCTGCCAGTGGCGCCAGCAGGGAAAGGGCAATCAAGGCGATCGGATTCACCCCGCGGTTGTCATTGCTGTTGCCGCCGCCGAAGAACATCAGGAACTGGGCAACGGAGGTGATAACGCCCGCAACCGCGGCGGCGACCGAAGAAGTGAGGATGTCCCGGTTGTAGACATGCATCAGCTCGTGACCCAGCACCCCGCGCAATTCGCGTTCGTTCAGCAATTGCAGGATGCCTTCGGTGCAGCACACCGCCGAATTCTGCGGGTTGCGGCCGGTGGCAAAGGCGTTCGGCGAAGTGGTTGGCGAAACGTACAGTCGCGGCATCGGTTGCTGCGCGTTCATCGACAGCTCACGCACGATTCGGTACATTCCCGGCTGTTCCGCTTCGCTGACCGGGTAGGCGTGCATCGAGCGCAGAGCCAGCTTGTCGCTATTCCAATAGCTGTAGGCAGTAGTTCCGAGGCCGATCAAGGCAAATATCCAAATGAACATCGAACGGCCGGTGCCCGCAGATATCAGCGAGCCAATGGCCAGCAGCAGGGCAAACATTCCGCCCATCAAAAAGGCGGTTTTGAGTCCGTTGTTATGTCCATGCACGGCGATGCACTCCCTCAATGAAGCAAACCAAGTTGGTGTTCTCTAGTCTAGTCAACGACTGGAATTCCATTTATGTTCCGGTGAAAATATCACAGTGCCGTGTGGAATGGCAGGCACCGCCGGCCTCGGGGAATATCCAGACGGCGGGAACGTTGTAGTTTTAAGATGCGGTTCCACAACTTATTTCCCGGTGGGCCGCTCCCTTGATCCATTTTGTTTCTGAAAGTGTGCGTCCTGCATGTCCGTAAGTACCGCTAAACCGATCCGTTCAGAACATAGCTACGGACTGATCCAAGGCACCGCCGCGTACCTGATTTGGGGCATGCTCCCGGCTTACTTCCTATTGCTGCCTGACATCTCGGCCTTCGAATTCGTTGGCGTTCGCGTGATCTTCTCGCTGGTTTTCTGCCTGCTGCTGCTGGCGTTCACACGCCAGGTCAAGCAGTTCCTTGCGATGTTCAAGGATTCCAAGACCATCTGGCAGTTGGGACTGGCTAGTGTTCTGATTGCAGCTAACTGGACTCTCTATGCACTGGCGGTCTTGACCGGACATGTGCTGGAAGCCTCGCTGGGCTACTTCATCAACCCAATTGTGGCAATCCTTCTGGGTGTCGTCGTCCTGAAAGAAAAATTGCGTCGGCTGCAATGGATCGCTGTTGCCATAGCCACCGTTGCTGTACTTGTCTTGACGATCGGCTTGGGACAGGTCCCTTGGATTTCCCTCGGCTTGGCTTTCTCCTTTGGCTTCTATGGCCTGGTGAAGAACAAAGTGGGCCAAAGCGGAACTGCGCTGGGGTCCTTGACCATTGAAACCGTCTGGCTGACCCCGTTGGCCATCGGCTATCTGGTTTGGCTGGCCGTTGACGGGAAGTCTGCGCTGTTCTCGGCTGATGTTCTTGGCCTCTCGCTTTTGGCAGCGAGCGGCATCATCACCGCAGTACCGCTCCTGCTCTTCGGGGGTGCAGCTCGTCGCCTGCCTTTGAGCACCCTGGGCTCATTGCAATTCCTCGCCCCGCTCTTGCAGTTCATCCTGGGCCTGCTGGTCTTTGGCGAGCACATGCCATTCGAACGCTGGGTTGGTTTCGCCTTGGTATGGGTTGCGGTGCTCTTCGTGCTCGTGGACATGATGCGAATTCCACGCATTGGCTCCATGCCGGAACCGAAAAAGTTGGTCTGAACGCCCGGTTGCACTCACCGCCGATACAGCGAATGCCTCGAATCTCCCGTGGGAGGTTCGAGGCATTCGCCGTCTAGGACCAGTTTTGAGCTACTTAGGCGATAGCCTTGCGGATCGCATCTTCCAATACGTTGAATGCATCTTCGAGCAGCTCGTCGCCGATCACCAGCGGAGGCAAGAGGCGAACCACGTTGCCATAGGTGCCGCAGGTGAGGATCAAGACGCCCTGGGCCAGGCATTCGGCTGCGATGGCCTTGGTCAGCTCGGCGTCCGGCTCCTTGCCACCAGCCTTGACGAATTCCATTGCGACCATGCCGCCACGGCCACGGATGTCGCCCAGTTCCTTGATGTCCTTCTGCAGCGCACCGAAGCGGGTGAAGAACTTCTCTTCGATCTCGCGGGCGCGGCCCGCCAAGTCCTGCTCTTCCATGAACTTGATGGATTCCAGAGCCGCGGCCACAGCAACCGGGTTGCCGCCGTAGGTGCCGCCCAGGCCGCCACCGTGCACCGAGTCCAGCAGTTCGGCACGGCCGATAATGCCAGACAGCGGCATGCCGCCGGCGATGCCCTTGGCCAGGGTGATGATGTCAGGCTCAATGCCTTCGATGTCCGAGGCGAACCAGGCACCGGAGCGTGCGAAGCCTGCCTGGACTTCGTCGGCAACGAAGACAATGCCGTTTTCCTTGGCCCATTCGGCGATGCGCGGCAGGAAGCCGGTGGCCGGAACGATGAAGCCGCCCTCGCCCTGGATCGGCTCGATGATGATCGCAGCGATCTGGTCGCCGCCGATCTGCTTCTCCATTGCCAGGATCGCGCGCTCGGCTGCTTCCTTGCCGGAGATGTTCGGGTTCTCTTCGCGGTATGGGTAGCTCATTGGCATGCGGTAGATCTCCGGTGCCAGTGGGCCGAAACCGCGCTTGTATGGGGCGGCCTTGGCGGTCAAGCCCATGGTGAGGTTGGTGCGGCCGTGGTAGGCGTGGTCGAAGGCGACTACTGCCTGGCGGCCGGTGGCAATGCGGGCTACCTTGATGGCGTTCTCTACCGCTTCGGCACCGGAGTTGAAGAAGACTGCACGCTTCTCGAAGTTGCCCGGAGTGATGGCAGCCAGCTTCTCGGCCAGCTCGATGTAGTTCTCGTACGGAGCGACCATGAAGCAGGTGTGGGTGAAGCGCGCTGCCTGTTCGGCGACGGCTTTGGCTACTGCCTGATTCGAGGCGCCAATGGTCGTTACGGCGATGCCGGAGCCCAGGTCAATCAGCTGGTTGCCATCGACATCGACAATGATGCCGCCATCAACCTCTGCCGCATACACCGGCAGGCTGGAAGCTACGCCGGCAGCAACTGCCTTGGCTCGGCGTGCGGTCAGTTCCTGCGACTTCGGGCCGGGGAACGGACCATTGATCTTGCGCTTCTGGTCAATGCGGTAGGTAACGTCCATGTGATTGTCCTTCCAGAAATTATTCGTGAGCTCACTGGCCCTATTGTCTCTATAACTAGAGAGTATTCTCCCGGCTGCCCGGCCACTACGCGGATCGGCACAACACGTTTCGTGTCGCATAGTGCATCTGCACAGGAAAAGGCCTCTTCATTCCAAGCCGGGGCTTGAAACGAAGAGGCCTTCGATCCAGATGCTTGCAGGTTCTAGTTGCCTGCCGAGCCAGCAGGCTCGATCACATCGTCATCGTGCTTTTCAGGATGACGATTCAGGCTGATCAAGGCGATGGCCAGGCCTCCCCAAATGGTCAGCATGGAGATAATCATGAAGACAATCGCTATAGGACTCATGGCTAGTATTCCTTCCTGGACACTTCAGGGACTTCTTCTGCCTCGACGTTCGCACGATGCTGATCGAACTCGGGGTCGTTTTTCTTGGAGTTCTTGCTCCAAGGGACCAGGGACAGCAGGACCGCGCCGACAATCAATGCCCCGGCCATGCCCCAACCGAAGATCCCGAGGAACCAAACAGGGTAGTCCTCATAGGGAGTTGCAAGCTTGGTCTGGATTTCATTGATCAGCATGTAGCCCAAGACAGCTGGGCCCACGCCGCCGACCAGGACCATCCAGCCGGTACCCAGCTTGATGGAGCTGTGGCGGTTCAAGTGCTTGGCCAGCTTAGGCAGCATGCCCAGGCCTGCACCGAAGACGATCACGATCACCAGTGCGCAAGCGAGGATGCCGAACTGGTTCACGAACGCATCCATGGTGTCCAGCAAATACAATCCAGTGGTGGTTGGGAACAAGATCATGGAGATCAATGCCACTGGAACGACAACAACCAGGGTGGCCGACTGGCGCTTCCAGCCCAGCTTGTCCTGGAAAGCCGCAACAATCACCTCGAGGATCGAGATCAACGAGGTAATGCCGGCAAAGACCAGCGAACCGAAGAACAGCACGCCGATGACGCCGCCCAAGGGAGCCTGCGAAACGATGGTCGGGAAGGCGATGAAGGCCAGGCCGATTCCGCTGGTTGCCACATCGTCGACGGAGCTGCCGGCGTTGTACGCCATGAATCCCAGGGCCGCGAAGACGCCGATGCCGGCGAGCAGCTCGAAGCTGGAGTTGGCGAAGGCTACAACGTAGCCCGAACCGGTGAGGTCGCTCTTGCGCTTCATGTAGGACGAGTAGGTCACCATGATGCCGAAGGCCACCGACAGCGAGAAGAAGATATGGCCGAATGCCGCTGCCCACACCGAAGGATTCGACAGCGCCTCGAAGTTCGGCGTGAAGAAGGTATTCAAGCCGTCCACAGCACCTGGCAGGAAGACCGACTGGATAACGAGAATCAGGAACATCACGATCAGCAAAGGCATGAAGATCGCGTTGGCCCGCGAAATGCCCTTGTTCACGCCAGCAACCATGATCACGATGGCGATCAGCCAAACGCACAGCATCGGGAAGAAGACGCTGCCGACGAAGTCGAACCCGACAGTGACATCGTCCGCGACCTGCAGGAAGTCGCCCATGAAGAATCCGGCAGCCCCGTCCGGGTTCTTATCCCACGCCTTGGTGACCGAGAACCAGCAGTACATCGCGGCCCACGCAATGATGGCCGCGTAGTAGATGGCGATGATGAAGCAGACCAGCACCTGCCACCAGCCCAGGGCCTCGGCCTTGCGGTTGGCCCGGCGGTATGCCAGCGGAGCAGAGCCGCGGTAGCGGTGACCGATGGAGTAGTCGAGGAACAGCAACGGAATGCCGGCGCAGAGAATTGCGACCAGATATGGGATCAAGAATGCGCCGCCGCCGTTTTCGTAGGCGACGTAAGGGAAACGCCAGATGTTTCCCAGACCAACGGCCGAACCAATCGCTGAAAGGATGAACAACTTTCGGGAGCTGAAAGTTTCACGCTTCTCGGTTGCGAGTGGAGCGCCCTGTGATGAAGATGGAGTGCTCATGTGTCTAAGCTACTGCAAAATTTTCACATTGTGGTCATTTTTCGAGGTCGCGTGTCCATATTTTGAGCAATTTGCTGAATCGGGAACTTTTCGCCAGCCCTCTAGAATGGCTACATGGCAATTAGTTTACGCGGTCTTCTGGAACATGACGAGCTCGACCTTCGACCGCTGACTGAACACACTCATCGCGATGGCATGGTCATCACCTGGGGTGCGGTGACCGAGCTGCTTGACCCGTCGCAGTTCCTCACCGGGCGAGAAATCGTGTTGACCACCGGGGTGCGCCAGAAGACCAAGGCCGCACAGCGGCAGTTCGTCAAAGTCCTTGCGGCCAACGATGCCGTAGCTCTGGGTTTCGGCACAGGCCTGGAACACGCCTCAGTCCCGCAAGCGACCGTTGAAGCCGCCCGCGAAGTAGGGCTTCCGGTCTTCGAGGTGCCCTATCAGATACCCTTTGCCGCAATTACCCGGCTGATCGCCGAAGCACTGAATTCCGACCACCTCAAGCGTGTTGAAAGCCTGCTGAAATCCCACCAGAAGCTGGCCCAGACACTGCTCTCCTCGGATCTGGACAGCATGCTCGAGGAACTCGAGCGAATGCTCGGCACCCAGGTAGCGCTGACTCTGCACGGCGAAGTGATCAGCGGGGACTATGATCCTGCACGTTCCTGGAATGAACGACCGGTGGCGACGGGCCTTCGTGATAAGTGCACCCTGCATATTGCAGAACCGTATGTCCACCATCCAGTGGTCGATTACGCGCAGTCGCTGATCGGGCTGGAACTGGCCAATAAATCCCGTCTGCGCGCCTCGCAGCGCCATGCCAACGGCCAGGTGCTCGAGGACCTCGCCACTGGCGCCCTGGTTGGCGCCGATGCCGCTGGCCGCCTTGGGGCACTTGGCTTGAATACCCAGCGTGAGCACTCGGTCATCCTGGTGCAGGCTCCTGCACAGGTCGAGCGCTTGCAAACCCTGCCACTGCCCGCCGATCTGTCCTCGCAGGTCTCAGCCATCATAGATGGCCGCTTGGCGATCATTGTCGCGCACAGCAAGCTGCAGCTGTCCATCAAGCACCTCGACGAGTATCTGCTCGCGGCCGGCCTTCCGGCTCGGGTGGGCTACGGCGGGCGCTACCCGAATACCACCGGCATCCGCTGGAGCTACTTCGAGGCCCTGGAGTCCCTGCGCCACGGAGAGCGGGTCAACGAACCCACCAAGCTTTCTCTCACCTCGCTCCTGCTCGCCGCCCACGAGGTTCCGCTGCAGGATTTGGCCATCGAAGCCCTGGGCCCGCTGCAGGAATTCGACGCCTCCCACGATTCCGACCTATTGCTGACCTTGCGTGAATACCTCAACCGCGATGGCTCGGTGGGGGCCGTGGCCGAGTCCTTGGGCCTGCATCGCAACACAGTGCGCTACCGGATCCAGCAAATTTCAGATCTCTCGGGCTACGACCCGAATGTGACTAGCGACCGAGTCCAGCTCTGGATCGCGTTGAGTGCCCTTGAGCTGGGCTAATCTCGATAGGATAAGGACATGGCAGACATGTTTCTAGAGAAGTTCTGTTCCCTGGTTCCCAAGTACTTGGAAGACCAGTGGAACGAAGCCGATGGCTTGAGCGCCGAAGAATTGCGCGAAGGGCTGGCGCAGTCCGAGGTTTCAATTCCATTTGTCCTTGAAGAGTTCTATCGTGCTCTGGGCAACAATGAGGATTTCATGGAGGCCTACCACTACTTCTTCGACCCTGAAGAACTGGAAATCGAAGACGGCTACCTCCTGTTCCTGGAAGATGAGGAAGAGAAGTTCGTGTGGGGCTTCAAGGCATCCCAGCTCGATGTTCCGGATCCAATCGTCTACCGCCGCAGCAATGCCAAGGGAAAATGGACCAGCGAGGAAGGCACCTTCAGCGAGTTCACCCTGGACATGTACACCTGGGTGTTTGAAGAGCTGGCCGCCGAATTGGAGGACTAGTGCTCCACCGTTCCCATGAACCAGCCAACTACCAGTGTCCCTTCTGCGAGCTGGTCAACGACCAGCCTTTCAGCCAGGACAACTTGTGCGCGCCCACGGATCTGATCTACCAGACAGATCTGGTGGCAGCAATCATGGCTTGTGATGGGTTCGGCAATTACGGAGGGCACGTGATGATCATTCCGACCGCGCATCTGGAAGCGCTCTACGATCTGGATGAGCAGACCGGCGCCGCGATCATGCGGGAGACCAAGCGCGTTGCCTTGGCGATGAAGCTCGCCTGGAATCCCGAGGGCACGAGCACTCGGCAGCACAATGAGCCTGCGGGCAATCAGCATGTTTGGCATTACCATCAGCACGTTTTCCCGCGCTACGCCGATGACGAGCTCTATCGGCAGCTGCGCCACCGGGTATCGATCCAGGATCGGGCCAGCAAAGCGCAGCAGCTGCGCCAAGCGCTCTTTTCCCCCGAGCATCCGCAGCCGCTGGTCCCGGAGAACATCGTCCGATAAGCACGAGGGCATGACGCTGGCGCGCGCGGGCCCCGGGAACGAGAATTCGTTGCCGGGGCCTGCTTGCCACTTATGGGAGACCTCAGGCATTTTCCGCTCAGCACTAGGGCCATGCTCCCGGTTTACAGGAATATCATCATTAAGGTGGTACTGCATCTGTCAGGACCTTCATAAGATGTAAACATGAATCCCCTGGTCCCGAATACCTACGAACTGATTATTTTCTACATCATCCCGGCGCTTGTGGCCATTGGCCTGGTCATTCTCGCCGTCAGATTCTTTACCGCCAGCAAGAATCGTCCTGCGAGTAAAGCGTCAACCGACGACGGGCAGAACTGCAACGACCAGCTCTAGCAGGGATCTGGCAGCAGCCGTGGGCAAAACAGAACCCCGGAAGACCTATGCAGTCTTCCGGGGTTTTGCTTGTTCGAGCTTGCCTAGGCTTCGCGGGTAACAACCGCATCCGCGAAGGAAATCAGCGCCTGCTTCACGGTGCCCTCGGGCAGTGGAGCCAAGACGGCAATCGCGTCATCGGCCCACTGGCGTGCGGCCTTCCATGCATCATGGATTGCCTGGTGCGAGGTGACAGCTTCCACAGCGGCCGCCAGTGCTTCATCGGTGGCCAGGTCCGCATCAACCAGTTCGACAGCCTGCTGCGCTTGCGCGTCGCCCTCGGCTGCTGCCTGGCGCAGCAGCAGAATTGGCAAGGTCGGCACGCCTTCACGCAAATCGGTGCCCGGAGTCTTGCCCGAGTCGGCTTCCGTGGATGCCAAGTCGATCACGTCATCGGCGACCTGGAAGGCAACGCCAACCTTTTCGCCATACTCGCGCAGTACCTCAATGTACTGCGGGGCGCCACCGAAACGGGCGCCGAAGGCTCCGGAGGTGGAGAGCAACGACGCGGTCTTGTCGCTGATTACCTGGATGTGGTGCTCGATGGCATCGTCGCCCTCGCGCGGGCCGATGGATTCATGCAGCTGTCCGAGGCACAAGCGCTCGAAGGTGCGCGACTGCCACATGACTGCTTCTGGGCCCAGCTCGGATCCGAAGACCGATGCACGGGCGAAGATCAGGTCGCCAGCGAGAATCGCCACCGAGTTGCCCCACACCTCGTGAGCAGTTGGTGCACCGCGGCGCATTGGAGCAGAGTCCATGACGTCATCGTGGTACAGGGTTGCCAGGTGGGTGAGTTCCACTACGGCAGCGGCCTTGATGACATCGTCATTCACGCCGTCGCCCAGCAGGGAAGTCAGCAGCACCAGCAGGGGACGCACTCGCTTGCCTCCGGCCTCAACGAGGTGGCGGCTGGATGCGTCGATCAAGGGGTCGGAGTTGGCCAGCGCGTCGCGCAGCAGCTTCTCCACCTTCGCCATGCCGATGGAAATAGCCGGACCGAAGTCCGGGTCCTCGGCCAGCAAAGCGAAGCCCGAGGGAAGATTGATGGCCGCAGCTAATGCAGCGGTTTCAGGATTCAGCTCAATCGAGTCGGACACGTCGTGTCCGGCTGCGGTCCAGTTGCTCTTCGAATCAGTCACTGTTCTACGGCTTACTTATCTTTCATCGGGTTGGCCATCGCGGTATGCGAAGGCAATCTGCCTGCAAGATGCACGCAAACATCTCTTCACTCTAGCCGATGCTTTCCACTGCACATTGCCGGCATGGCCAGACCGGGCATACCGGTCTGGTACCAGCGACCTAGGAGGTCGATTTAGAGTTTACCGGGTTCCCCCAGCACTTCTCACCAGACCCGGCCGATCTCACAGGGGTGACCACGGACACCCGCAAGCCTTTTCCCCCGGCATTGCGCGGTAGGCTTAGCGTTATCATGTCTGCAGATTCGCCCGTTCTCAGCGCCAGCGCTCATCAGCCGTCGGCTCCTGTTCTCACCAGCATCACCTTTGAATACCTTGATGCCCCCGAAACACTAATTGCCGACTCATTGCGTCACCGAAGCTTGGTCTGGACCCGCAATGGCCACGGGCTGGTTGGATTTGGCACTGCGGCCCGCTTGCACACCCACGGCGAAGAGCGCTTTGCGCGTGCCCGTGCCTGGCTTGCACAGGTAATAGAACAGGCACAGATCATTGACCCGATCGCCCGCCCCGGCAGCGGCCTGGTGTCCTTCGGTTCTTTTGCGTTCTCCTTCACCAGCGTCTTTGAATCGCGCATGGTGATCCCGCAGCTGGTGATCGGACGCGATGAGGAAAAGTCCTGGATTACCATCACCGGCAGCGCAGAGGAACTCGACGGGCTGACCTACCAGCAGGCTTTGGCACGCGCCGAAGCCGCGATGGCCGATGCGTCGTTGCCAGCGAGCGAACCGGGCAGCATTGAACTGACCAGCGGGCAGCTGACCGCCGGTTCCTACCTTGATGCCGTGGATCAGGCGCTGGGCCGTTTCGAGGAACGCGGAATTTCCAAGCTGGTGCTGGCCCGCGATGTGTTGGCGCATAGTTCCACCCCGATCAATCTTGCCCGCGTGGTCGATGCGCTGACCGAGCACTATGGCAATTGCTGGACCTATTCAGTGGACGGCCTGGTAGGCGCTACCCCGGAGATGCTGGTGCGCGTTACCGACGGCTTGGCCGAGGCCCGCGTATTAGCTGGCACGCTGGACCGCGCGGCCACTGGCGCCGAGGACCCCGGTTTCGCGCACCGCAACCTCTTTGAAGATCCGAAGCAGCGCAACGAGCACCAGCTGGCCATAGATTCGCTCACGGCTTCCCTGAATCCCATTTCGCACGGCATGAGCGCGCCGGAAGAACCTTTTATTCTGCAGCTTCCCAATGTTTGGCATTTGGCCAGCGACGTACGCGCCCAGTTGCGCGCCGATGCCGCCGGCGTTCTGCCTACCGCACTGGATGTTGCCGAGATTTTCCATCCGACCGCTGCCGTGTGCGGCACGCCGACCAAGAAGGCTGGCGTGCTCTTGCGCGAGCTGGAAGGCATGGACCGCGGACCGTATGCCGGCCCCGTGGGCTGGGTTGACAGCCGTGGCGATGGCGAATTCGGCATCGCGCTGCGTGGCGGAATCCTGGAAGACGAAAAGCTGATGCGCCTGTACGCGGGTTGCGGCATTGTTCCGGGCTCGGTGCCCGAGGATGAACTAGCCGAATCATGGGCGAAGATGCGCCCCATGCGCCAAGCCCTCGGAGCCGAGTAGGCGCAGGCTGCACAGCGGATCAAGGCCGCTAGGATCGCACTGAGCATAAATAATACTTAGCCTCGACGCGACATGTGTGAGGTGAATCTCAGCCTAGTGTTGCCCCGGTTATGATTGTGGCTACGCACTGATCCACTCGCATAACCCGAAAGTAGGTTCTGATCCTATGCGTAGTCTCAAGAAGAAGTTCGCCTCCGCAGTTGCCGTCACGTCCGTTGCACTGCTGGCTCTCACCGCCTGCGGTTCCGGCTCCAGTTCCGAAGGTGAAGCCGAAGCTGGTTCCTTCCCGCTCAACGAAGGCAAACTCACCATTTGCTCAGACATTCCTTACGAACCATTCGAATTCGTCAAGGACGGCAAGAACGTCGGCTTCGATATGGATATCGCTGCCGAGATTGCCAAGGATGCAGAACTGGATCTGAACGTCATCGACGCCAGCTTCGACTCCATTGAATCCGGCCTGTTCAGCACCCAGTGCGATATCGCGATCTCCTCGGTATCGATCACCGAAGAGCGTTCGGCCAAGATGGACTTCTCCACCCCTTATATGGATGACGATCTGGTGCTGATTTCGGCTGACGGTTCTGAAATCAAGGATCTTGAATCCGCCAAGGACAAGAAGGTCGGCGTCCAGCAGGCCACCACCGGCGAGAAGTACGCCAAGGAACAGGGCTTGAGCAACATTGTTGGCTTCGAGGATGCCGGTTTGCAAACCCAGGCACTTCTGGCTGGCCAAGTGGATGCATTGCTGGGCAACCAGTCGGTATTGGGCTACGCGATCAAGGATAAGGACGGCTTCAGCGTCGTGGCCGACTTCAAGACCGGCGAGCAGCTGGGCATTGCAGTTCCGCAGGACCAGCCCAAGACCCTGGAACTGGTCAATGGCACCCTCAAGCGGCTGGCCGATGCAGGAACCATGGAAGAACTGACTGTGAAGTGGTTCGGCGAGAAGTAATTCTCGAGCATCAACTGATTCCAAGGCAAGCGGGGGCATGGACTGCACCCACAGGTTGGCAGTCCAGCTTCCGCTTCCTTTATGAGAGGTAATCAAGCATGGCAATGACTACACGTCAGCGCGCCCGCATGAGCAAGACCATTCAAATCGCCATCTTCATCATCGCGATCATCGCACTGGTCTTGGCCGTTGATTGGAACAAGGCCATTTATGCCTTCTTCTCCTTCGACAAATTGGGACCGATGTTCCCTGGCATGATCTTGGTCGGTCTGAAGAACACGATCTTCTACACGATCATCTCCTTCGCCTTCGGCCTCATCCTGGGTCTGCTTCTGGCCCTGATGAAAATGGCGTCCTTCGCGCCATATCGCTGGTTCGCCACTGCATTTATCGAATTCTTCCGCGGTATTCCAGCCATCCTGGTCCTATTGGCCTTCGGCTTCGGCTTGCCTCAGGCGTTCGGAACCCAGTGGCCGCAGCCGGTCAATGTCATGTGCGCCTTGGGCCTGGTCTCGGCCGCCTACATCGCTGAGACCCTGCGTGCAGGCCTGCAGGCGGTGCCCAAGGGGCAGACCGAAGCTGCCCGTTCGTTGGGCATGCCAGCGTGGCGTGCCATGGTCACCATCGTGATTCCGCAGGCGTTCAAGATCGTCTTGCCGCCCATGACCAACGAAATCATCTTGCTGACCAAGGACACCTCGTTGGCATTCATCCTCGGTGCGTCGATGGCCCAGTACGAAATGACCAAGTTTGGCCGTGACGGCATCTCGCAAATCGATGCCGGCATCACCCCGCTGGTCGTCGCCGGCCTGTTCTACTTGGTGATCACCATCCCGCTGAGCTTGGTGGCCCGCAAGTTTGAATCCCGCGCCGCCAAGACCAAGCGATAGATAGGACTTGAAAATGTCGACTGACACCAATGAACTTTCAGTCCATGCTTCGGGCGTGGAAATCACCGGACTGCGCAAGTCCTACGGTAGCAACGAAGTGCTCAAGGGCATTGACCTGAATGTTGCTCCGGGCGAGGTTGTCTGCCTGATCGGCCCATCCGGTTCAGGCAAGTCCACTCTGCTGCGTTGCGTGAATTTGCTGGAGCAGCCAAACGGAGGAACCATTATGGTCGGTGGCTTCAATGTCACCGATCCCGATGTGAACCTGGACAAGATGCGCCAGCAAGTAGGCATGGTCTTCCAGCAGTTCAACCTCTTCCCGCACCTGACCGTGCTGGAGAACTGCACGATATCCCCTATCAAGGTGCTCAAGCGCAAGAAGGCCGACGCCCAGAAGGTCGCGTTGCGCAATCTGGAACGTGTAGGCCTGGGCGACTTCGGCGATCGCTACCCCGACCAGCTTTCCGGCGGCCAGCAGCAGCGCGTGGCCATTGCCCGAGCGCTATCCATGGAACCAACGCTGATGCTCTTCGATGAGCCAACCAGTGCATTGGATCCGGAGACCGTGGGCGAGGTCCTGTCCATTATGAAGAATCTGGCCCAAGCGGGCATGACCATGCTGGTGGTCACCCACGAGATGGCTTTCGCCAAGGAAGTTGCTGACCGCGTGTTCTTCATGGACGGTGGCGTCGTGGTGGAAGAAGGCAAGGCCGTGGATGTCATTGGCAATCCGCAGCAGCCACGTACCCAGGACTTCCTGCGTCGCGTGCTCGATCCCACGCACGTGGATATCTGAGTTCAACTGCAAAAATTCCCCTGCGTTGCCCGTCTTTGCCGACGGGCAAGGCAGGGGAATTTCTTTTGCCCTAGGTCGTTGGCCAGGAAAGCTGCCCGATCTTCCGGTTCAACTCAAGATTCTCCGCGCGCAGGCTGCTCCGTGATGCCGGCACTTCAATCAGGCGCAGGTTCGCCGGCTGCCTTGCAGCCAAGATGGCGCTAAGCTCTTCCTTGCTTGCCGCCATGGCGTACTGCCAACCATAGGCTTCGGCGAGCGCAGGCAGGCTCAGCTGCTGCGGCGTGGCAAAGAGGCGTTCCACCGCATTGGCGTAGCGGCCCGAGGCATCCACGGCTCCGTGCTCCAGTGTGGAGAAGATTGCTCCTCCCCCGTCGTTGTAGACCACGATATCCACCATTGGCTGCTCCTCGCCGGGGGTCCAGGACAGCGAACTGGCGTCATGGGCGAAGGTGATATCTCCCATTACCGCCAGTGTGCGCCGCTTGCCGCCCTGGGCCAGGCCCAAGGCGGTGGCAATGGTTCCATCAATTCCGGCAAGGCCGCGGTTGGCATGCACGGTCATGGTTCGTCCGGGCGCGGGGCGGGCCGCCAAGTCGAAGTCGCGAACTATATTCGATGAGCCAAGCAGGAGAACTTCTGGTGCGTGTTCCCAAATGGCGTCGGCGACATCTACCCCGTTAATCGCCGATTCGCGGCTGAGGCCCTGGCGCACGGCCAAGGCCTGGGCATCGAGCTGCTGCCATGCTTCCAGCCACCCCTTTGCACCGGTGCCGGCGAACTCCTGCAATTCGCTCCAAGAGCTGACCGGGGTTTCGCGACGCCGGCCCGCTTCATACCAGGCCACCGGCTGAGGCTGCCAAATCACCGATTCGATCGCCGGGTTGGCCAGAAGCTGGCCCACCGGGCGGCTCAACGTCGGACGGCCAAAGAGCACCACGCGTTCAATGCGGTCCATGCCCGCCGTGATCAGGGGACGGTAGTGGCCAATGGCGTTGGCCGAGAACCGTGCGTTGGAAGATGGCTCGGCAAACAATGGCAGCCCCAGGCCATGGGCGAATCGTTGCGCTTCCTGCCCGGCGCCATGCCCGGCGACGACAATGCTCCGGCGTGGCTTCAGCTGCTGGACCGGCAAGCTCGCTCTGTCCAGCTGGTCGTGTGCCTTCCACTGCCCCGGCTCAACTGCCGTCCAGCTTTGGCTCTCGATCCTCTCGTCCTGTGCAGGGGTGAGCGGATCCCGGAACTGCAGATTCAATTGGACCGGACCTGCGGCAGTGTGCTGGTCACCGGCCAAGGCCAGTAATGCGCGTTGGACCTCGTGTTGCGGATCTGCCCCAGCGGGGACATTGGCGGCCAGGCGAACGTGCTCGCCAAAGAGGGTTTTCTGGCGCGTGCTCTGGCTGGCACCGGTGCCGTGCAATTCATCTGGACGGTCGGCAGAAAGGACCAGAAGTGGTGTCGCGGTGTGGTTGGCTTCCATTACTGCAGGCAGCATCTGCCCGATGGCCGAGCCGCTGGTGGCGGCGAGGGCTACCGGCCGCATGGTGCTTTGGGCGAGGCCCAGTGCCATGAAGGCCGCGGAGCGTTCGTCGATGCGCACATGGATATCCAGGATCCCGGCGGCTTCTGCCTCGGCTGCAGCATAGGCCAAGGGCGCGCTGCGCGAACCGGGAGAAATCACCAGATCCCTGATCCCGGCACTGATCAGGGCGGCGAGCACATGGCGAGCTGTAGTGATGGCGCGTTGCTCGCCAGGTTGCTGCATTCCCACGCCGCATGACTCCTTAAATTCCAAAGCTGAAGGCAATGATCCAAGTCTATGCCTTGACGTGCCGGTCAACCGACTTGGAACGGCAAAGGGCGCCGGCCGGATCCCGGAGAGGATCCTGCCGACGCCCTTGCACTGCAGGCTAATCCGACTTATTTGTCGTGACCCTTGCCTTTGTCGTGTCCCTTGCCCTTGCCGTTGCCCTTGCCCGGCTTCGCATCTTGCTTGAAGACCTGGACGACCGATGGGCGCGGGCCGTAGAACTCGCCCTTGCCGGCTCCTCCTGCGTTCTTCACGAAGTCCGGGAACAGCGAGGTAGGGCTGGCGAAACTGCCACCTTCACCCGGGTGCTGCACCGCGACGAAGACCGAGTTGTCCTTGTCATGGATCAGCGGGCCGCAGGTCTCTGCACCGGTTGGCACGGCCAGGAACTGCTCGACACGGCCGCGATCCTTGCCGGTCAGGGTGACCTTGTGCAGTGCATCGGAGTAGCCGATGGTGCCAGGGGCGCCGTCGGTGGAGATCCACAGGTTGCCCTTGGAATCGAATGCCAGGTTATCCGGGCAGGAAATTGGCGAGACCTTGTCCGTTGGGTAGCCGGAGAAGTAGGTCGATCCGTTCACATTTGGATCGCCGGCAACCAGCAAGATGTTCCAGGTGAACTTCGCGGCGGTGGCGTCGTTGCCGGCTTCAGTGATTTCCAGAACGTGGCCGTCGCGGTTGCGTACCCGTGGGCTGACCTCGGTTGCGCCTTCCTTGCCGTCCTTGCCGCGGTCGGTGTTGTTGGTCAGTGCCACGTAGACCTTGCCGGATACCGGGCTTGGCTCTACGTCTTCGGGACGGTCCAGCTTGGTGGCGCCGACCTTGTCAGCTGCTTGGCGGGTGTAGACCAGCACCTCGTCGATGCCCATGCCCTCCACCTTGGATTCGCCGTTCTTCACCAGTGGCAGCCAGGTTCCCATGCCGTCGAAAGCACCATCAGACGGAACTGCGCCGCTGCCGTCGATCTCGCTTGCTGGAGAGTTGCCGGCGAACTTGGCAACGTACAGGTCGCCTTCGGAGAGCAAGCCCATATTGTGCTTGCGATCGTGCTTGGAGAAAGTGTTTTTCGAGACGAACTTGTACAGGTACTCGAAGCGCGAGTCATCGCCGGAGTAGGCAACAACCTTGCCGTTCTTGGCAATGCGAACGTTGGCGCCCTCGTGCTTGAAACGGCCCAGGTTGGTGTGCTTGACCGGGGTGGACGAAGGGTCCTGCGGATCGATTTCGACTACCCAGCCGAAACGGTTGGCTTCGTTTTCGAAGCCTTCGTTGTGCAGGCCGAAGCGCGGGTCGCTTTCTTCCCAGCCACGGCCGGTCGCGGCGGCGCCAATGCCGTAGCGGGATTCCTCGGCGGTGCCCTTGCCGCGGAAGTACTGGTCGAAGTTTTCTTCACCGGAGAGTACGGTGCCCCATGGGGTGGTGCCTCCGGCGCAGTTGTTCAAGGTGCCAAGAACCTTGGTACCGGTTGGATCTGCGGCGGTCTTGAGCAGGTCGCTGCCTGCGGCTGGGCCATCGACCCGGAATTCAGTACTAGCGGTGATGCGGCGGTTGCGTTCGCCGCCCTGCACGTAGCTCCACTTCTTGTCATTCTTCTTGCGCTTGACCTCGACCACTGAGAAGCCATGCGCGTTCATCGCGATCTTGCGGGCTTCTTCCTGGTTCGCTTCGAACCAAGCCGAGTCGAACATCATGTCTTCATTGGTGTATTCGTGGTTGGCAACCAGCACGCCGGTGCGTCCCGAGTACTTGTCGACAATGATGTCCAGGTAGTCGCAGTTGTAGCCGAACTGCTCAGCCTGCTTGCGGGCGGACTGCTTGGAAGCATCGAATTCCGCGGTGTTCTTGAAGAGCGGGTCGCCCCAGCGGATGATGGCATTCCAGTCATAGCCTTCTGGAACGGAAACAGTATCCACCGAACGCGACACCGGCTCAATGGCATCGAATGAAAGGTGCCCGCCCTTGCCTGGCTTCATTGGAACCAGTGGTGCCGCGGTAGCGTCGGCTGCACCGAAAAGCTGCGGGCCGATGACCAGGGCTGAAGCACCGACGGCGCCCAGGCCCAGCATGCTGCGGCGGGAGAGCGATTTGTCGGCAATGTCCTTGAAGTAGCCGTTGGACGAAGTGTTGCAATCTGGCTTGGTGCAGGCGTCGGCGCACTTGAAGTGGCAAGTAGCTGCAGAACGACCGCCGCGGGTGTGGCCCAGCATTGGCAAAAGGGTACGGGTTGGATTCATGATCCGCTCACTTCCTCAGTATGTGGCTCATTGTCAGGGGAATGACTCGAACTGAGGTTTTCACTTGGAAGTGTTTTAAATGCAACGCAAAGGTTAACGCCGGGGAAATAGATTCTTGCCTGAGGTTATCCCCTAGTCAGCTCGGCATAGCAGGACTCCAGGCGTTGCAGCCACCAGCGCACGCGCGCCTCTTGCGGACGCAAGCCATCCAATTTCCGGTGATCCGGCTCAATGCGACGCACCGGCAAGTACCCAGCGGTGGCCAGCAACGGCTCGGCACATACGTCTTCGGCGAACAAGGTGCCCGTCGCAAGGCCGCAGGCATAGGGCAGTTCTGGCAGCGCGCTGGCTAAGGCGGCGGCTTGGGCCAGCCCTACCGAAGTATCCAGGGCGCTGGAGACGACAACATCCAGTTCCGCTTGTTTGGCAATTTGCAGCACCGCGCCGATGCCGCCCAGCGGTTGGGCCTTGATGACCATCAGATCTGCGGCGCCCAACCGCGAGACTTCCAAGGGGTCGGTGTGCTTCCGCACCGCTTCATCAGCGGCGATCTTCAAGGGGTTGCCGGCGTTGCGCAGTTGCTCGCGGACTTCTGCCAGCCCGGTAATGCCAGGCACTGGTTGCTCCGCGTATTGCAGGTCGTACTCGCTCAGGGCCTTCAAGGCCGGGACCGCCTGGGCAATATCCCATCCCATATTCGCGTCCACGCGCAGCGCTGCTTGCGGGTAGAGCCGACGGGCCTCAGCTACACGCGCCAGGTCCTGCTCAATCCCCTGGCCTTTTTCTGCCACTTTGATCTTGATGGTGTGCGGCGCGTCATAGCGTTCGAGAACCGCTCCGACATCTTTGACCGCAACTGCAGGCAAGGTGGCGTTGACCGGAATGCTGGTGCGCAACGGTTCCGGGAACGGCTGGTAAGCGGCCTCGATTCCGGCGGCTAGCCACCGTGAGGCTTCGGCCGGTCCGTATTCGGTAAATGCGGAGAACTCGCCCCAACCTTCCGGCCCGTTGATCAGCAGCGCTTCACGCTGGGTGACACCACGGAATTTCACACGCATCGGCAAGCGGACAACATGGGAATTTGCCAGCAGATCTTCAAGGGGCGGAAGTTCAACACTCATGCTCTAAGCCTATCGAGGGTGGGCATAGTTACATGCCTGAACTGTGCCGTTCCCCGTGCCGGATATGACACCCTAGAGATATGCCTCGCAATCCAGCATCCGCGCGCCCGCACCATATCAGGTGGTGGTGGGCTCTGCTGTTGCTGATTTCGCTGTTCTGCCTCGAATACGTATTTTTCGTCCAGCAGCGTGTGGGGCAATGGGCCGATCAGGCTGGATTCATAGCGTGGTCGCAATGGTGGCCCCGGACGGACCTGATTAATCCGATCCGTGAATTCCTGAATCTCTTGCCGGCAATCTGCGGCATCATTGCGGCAGTTTTCCTGCTGTATCGCGTGATTCGAGACCGGCGCTTCCTGCGGGCCATCGTGGCGGTCATCGCGGCCGCAGCCGCAGCGGGCAGCACGCAATTGCTCAAGCACGAGATCTTGTCGCGCCCGGATTTCAACTTCGGCACCACAGGAAATTCTTTTCCCTCAGGACACACCACCGCCGCTGCCGCCGCAATGGGACTGATGTACCTGGTTTCACCACCGAAACTGCGTCCGGTAGTCCAGCCGATCGCGTGGTTGTTCGCGACGGTGACCGGGGTGGCCACTTTGATCTGCGGTTGGCACCGTCCAAGTGACATTGCAGCTGGTTTCGTGGTGGCCGGATTCTGGATGGTCTTGGCCTCGGTCGTGCTCCAGCGCATCCAGCCGCTGAGCCATGAACTGCCAAAGGGCACCTGGTCGAGGAAAGTTGGGGCCGGCAGCCTGGTTGTCTGGGCTGCGGTAATCGGGCTCTCGTTCCTCCTGCCGCACCCGCATATCCAGAAGATCCCGGAGTTCCTGCAATTGGTCTACGCGGCATTGGGGATCATCCATGTCGTGGCCGCTTCGCTGGTATCCGGCTTGGTGCTGCGCTCGGTGGTTATCGGGCCCATGCGCACCTTCAATAAGTAGGGCGCAGGCCCAGAAACGTTATTCGCTACTGTTTCCCGCAGGCCATACGGGCATTGAGCAAGTCTGCGGCTTGCTGCGATTCCGGGATGGTCACGGCGAAACGCTTCTTGTTCTTGAGTTCGAAAACGAGGCCTTCGTGTTCTTTCATCACGATGGCCGAACCGCCTGGAATGATTCGCCAGCCCCAGCCTCCCCACATCATGGGAACGATCTTTTCGCTGGTCGCAGATTCAATTTCGTCGATTTTGATGGTTCGCATCGGGAACCCCAAGACCGCTGATGATACCCGGAAGCGATCACCGCTGATCGATACCCGAATCCAGATCAAACCCAGAATCGATACGCACGCCACGGCCGACAGGGTCATGGCAACGATGAAGCCCACCCAGTCGCCATCTTGGCTGTCACCGGTCAGCAGCGGCAACGCAACAGCAATGAAAAGCGCCACGAACACCACCAGGCATAGCAGCCACGTCCACCACGGTGCTGCCATCGTTTGATTGAATTCTTGCCGTGCCATGACTGGTGTCCCCGCCGCAACAGGCCGCTGGATGCCCTGCGCTGCATCACTTCGTGCCTGGCGGGCCTCAACGGATTGCCTGGTGTATTGCTGGTAGATGCCGCTGACCCACAGTGGCGCAATGCCCAGCAGCGAGCAGGCAATCAGCACAACCATCATGCCGCCCAGCACTGCGGTTTCAGGTGTCTCGGCGAGCGCTGTAGGCACCGCCGAGCCGACGAATACGCCAGCTGCACTCCAGGAGAGCAACCCGCCGGCGAAGAGCAGCACCATGAGCAGTGCCGGTTTGCGGCGCAGCGCCAAGGAAATCACTCCGGTGATGGCACCAAGAATGCATAGCCCGATGCAGACGGGAACAAACACCGCGGTGCGGGTAAACTCGTCCGGATAGGTCGAACTCCAGTGAGTGGCGGTCATTTCCGGCAGTTTGCCGGCGAGCAGGGCGTAGGCGCCCAGCACAATGGCCGTCGGTAGCAGGAGCAGCAGGTAGATGAATGGCCGGTTCTTGATTCCGGTCCCCGCTGTTGACATCTCAATCCCCTGTTCCTGCTGCCTAGCCCGCGTCATAAGCGGCTGGAAAGCAACCCAACATATTTCCATCATAGAAATAATAATTGGTTCAATTCTAGCAACCTATATTTGACATGCTGATAAATGATCGAACATAGATGAAATATCAGCAAAAAGGGTGATGCCCGTCAATCCTCGTGAGGTTCGACGGGCATCAAGATCACTCTTGAGAGCGAGCACTGCGCACAGTAGGCGCTAGAGCGAAGCCAGCGCAGTCTTTGGATCCGTCATCGCGTCGGCAACATAGCGCATGAAGCCGGCAGCGGTTCCGCCATCGCAGACCCGGTGGTCAAAGCTCAGTGTCATCTCGCAGATGGAACGGACCTTGATCTTGCCATTGACCACCCACGGCTTCTCGATGATGCGCCCCAGCCCCAGAATGGCCGCTTCCGGGTAGTTGATGATGGCCGCGGAGCCATCAACATTGAACACGCCGTAGTTATTGATGGTGAAGGTGCTGCCGGACAGGTCGGCGACACCGGCCTTGCCCTCGCGGGCCACCGTAGCCAGTCGAGCGAACTCGGCTGACAGTTCCTTGGCGTTCAGCTTGTGGGCGTTGCGCACATTTGGCACAACCAGGCCGCGATCGGTCTGGGCTGCGAACCCGAGGTTCACGCCCTCGAAGAGGGTATGGCGCAAGCCCCCATCAGCTTCAGCCTCAATGCGGCTGTTCAGTTCAGGGAAGCGCCGCAAGCCGGCCACCGCGAAACGGGAGATCAGTGCCATGACGCTTGGAGCTTGGCCTTCGGCTTCCTTGATCTTCGATCGCAGCTTCAGCAGCTTGGTGACATCGACATCCACCCACACGGTAGCCTCGGGGATCTCGCGGCGCGAAGTGCTCATCGCGGTGGCGATGGTCTTGCGCACGCCCGAGAGCACCTGGGAAGATGCGACCGGCAGGCCGGTCTTCGAATCCGCCTCGCCAGCCTGGGCTGGTGCAGCGGGCACCGCGGCTGCGGAAGCCGGGGTCGGTGCTGCCGGGGCAGCGGCCGCCGCAGCTGCAGGCAGCCCCGCATCAGCCGACAAGGCGGCTTCCACGTCGGTGCGCAGAATCAGCCCCTCTGGACCAGAGCCTCGAACCGTTGTGATATCCAAGGCGTTATCCCGCGCCAGTTTGCGTACCAGCGGGTTGATCACGCGGGCCGCTTCGGCCGGTGCCTGTGCCGCTGGCGCGGCTACCCCGCCGCGCGGCTTGCGCCGACGGCTGGTCTTGCGCTGGGCAGAGGAAGTGCCGTAGCCAATGAGCACGTTGCCGCTACCCTCATCGGCTTCTGCTGATTCTTCGGCAGGTACCTGGGTGCCAGCACGCTCTTCCTCGCGGTAGGACTGCGCACGTTCGGCTTCAGGCACTTCAGCTTCTTCGCCGCCGGTGTTCACGGAGATGAAAGGCTCATCCACCAGCATCATCTGGCCGGCGTCCCCATGCAGGGTCGAGACTACGCCTTCAAACGGGCAAGGGATCTCCACCAGCGACTTCGCGGTTTCCACCTCCGCTATGGGCTGGTCAACTGCGACAACGTCACCGGCGGCAACCATCCAGCGCACCAGCTCGGCTTCGGTCAGGCCTTCGCCAAGGTCTGGCAAGAGAAAAGTCTTGATGCTCATTTACGCCTCCCACTGAAGCTGGTCAACCGCGTCGAGAATGCGTTCGGCGCTTGGAAGATGGAACTTTTCCAGCGTTGGGGCCGGGTATGGAATGTCGAATCCGGTCACGCGAAGCACTGGAGCGGCCAACGAGTGGAAGCAGCGCTCCTGCACCCGGGCCACGATTTCACTGGCTACCGAGGCGAAGCCCTGGGCTTCGGCAACCACGATAGCGCGTCCGGTCTTGCGCACCGATGCGCAGACGGTCTCGTCATCGAAGGGCACAATGCTCCGGATGTCGAGAACTTCCAGGCTGATGCCTTCCTCGGCTGCCAACTTGGCAGCTTCCAATGCGGTGGAAACGCTTGGACCATAGGTAATCAGCGTGGCATCGCTGCCCGGACGGGCGATGCGCGCCTGGCCCTCGGTCCTAGCGCTCTTCTTGGCCTCGTACTGCTCGGCCAGCTGCGCCAAGTCCACCTGCTCCTTGGACCAGTACAGCTTCTTCGGCTCGAAGAAGACCACCGGATCATCCGAATCGATGGCTTCGCGCAGCATCAGGTAGGCATCCTCTACGCACGAGGGCGTGAAGACCTTCAGCCCTGGAGTGTGGGCATAGTAGGCTTCCGAGGAATCGCAGTGGTGCTCCACGCCGCCCACGCCGCCGGCGTACGGAATGCGGATGACCATCGGCAGGTTCAGCTTGCCCTGGGTTCGGTTGCGCATTTTGGCGACATGCGAAGCGATCTGCTCGAACGCCGGGTAGGCGAATGCATCGAACTGCATCTCGATAACCGGTCGCATGCCGTTGATGGCCATGCCCACGGCCATGCCGACAATGCCGGATTCGGCCAGCGGGGTGTCAAAGCAGCGTTCGGAACCAAAGCGTGCGGTCAGCCCGTCGGTGATGCGGAAAACGCCGCCAAGGGTTCCCACATCCTCGCCGAAGATCACTACCGAGTTGTCGGCAACCAGCGAATCAGCCAGGGCGGTATTCAAGGCCTTGCCGAAGGTCACCGGCTGGTGCTCATTGGCGGCCTTGGCTGCGGCTCGTGCGGTGGCAGCGCTGACGTTCGGGTTCAAGCGCGAAGTAGTAGCAGTCATCCTAGGCCTCCTCACGGTCTAGTTCGTCGACGAGCATGGATTGCTGTTCAGCCAGCTGCGGGGTCTTGGCCGAGTACACGTGCTCGAACAGCTCACGTGGATCGGTGTTGGCTTCCTGGTTCATGCCATCACGCAAGGTCTTGGCGACCGACTCGGCGTCTGCGGTGATCTTGGCGACGGTGCTATCGGTCAAGAGCCCGGCATCGTCCAGGTACGCCTTCATGCGGGTCACCGGATCCTTGGCGATCCATTCCTGGACCTCGGAGTCCTCGCGGTAGCGCTTGTCGTCATCTGCGTTGGTGTGCGCCTGCATGCGGTAGGTGTGGGCCTCGATCAGCAGCGGGCCATTGCCTTCGCGGGCCATGCGCACCGCACGGGTCATGATTGCCATCAAGGCCATCAGGTCGTTGCCATCCACGCGCTCGCCGGCCATGCCGTAGCCAACAGCCTTGTGGGCCAGGGACGGGGCGGCACTTTGCTGCGAGAGCGGAACCGAGATGGCGTACTTGTTGTTCTGCACGAAGAAGATCACCGGAAGGTTGAAGACCGCGGCGAAGTTCAGCGCTTCGTGGAAGTCGCCCTCGCTGGTGGCGCCATCGCCGCACATGGCCACCACTACGGTGTCTTCGCCGCGCAGCTTGGCAGCGTGGGCGACACCCACTGCGTGCAGCAGCTGGGTCGTGAGCGGGGTGGACATCGGTGCGCAGTTATACGCCTTCGGGTCATAGCCGCAGTGCCATTCGCCGCGGAAGCTGGTCATGACTTCCATCGGGGCTACGCCCTTGGTCAGCACCGCTACCGTGTCGCGGTAGGTTGGGAAAAGCCAGTCGTTCTCGCCCAGGCACAGGGCTGCTGCGATTTGGCAGGCTTCCTGCCCGTGGCTGGAGGGGTAGACAGCCATGCGGCCCTGGCGGACCAGTGCGGAGTTCTGGTCGTTGACGCGGCGGCCGGTGACCAGCGCCGCATAGGCTTCCAGCAGCCGCGCCGGGCTTGGCAGCGGGTACTCGTGGCCAGGTTCAGTGCCCTGCTGGTCCTCTGGGCGCAGGGTTCCGTCCGGGTTCAACAGGTTGATCATGTGGCGTGCTGGCAGCATGTAGTCTTCGGGGGTAATCCCGAATTTCTTGCTGACATCAGAGATGCGATCTGCATGCGCTTCAGTGCTCATGTTCTCCCACCTTTCGTGGTTCTGGCTCGGTCCATGAGCACAACTGCTTGTGACTCACTTCACCTAAACATCATTTGCAATCAATTATGGGTATGCGTGGCATTCTGTATCCAGTCCGGCGTGGAATCGTGGAAAGTTGCGATTGGTATCCTTATACTCGTAGACGAAAAGTTTCGATAGATTGTGTTTGGAACAGAGACGTCCGACACGTCAACAAGGAGTACCAATGGCCGCGGAAGCGGAGTTAAAACTCGATGATGTCGACCATGCGATCCTCGCTGAGCTAACCAGCGACGGGCGCCAGTCGGTCACCACCGTGGCACAAAAGGTGCATGTATCGCGTGCCCACGCCTATTCCCGTATCGCAAAGCTCCAAGATGCCGGGGTGATCACTCGTTATACGGCGGTGATTGATCCGGTGAAGGCAGGGCTCAAGGCCAGCGCCTACGTGACTTTGAAACTCCGCCAGCATTCCTGGCGCGAACTGCGCGATCACTTGGCGTCCATTCCCGAGGTGCATCATGTGGGCTTGGTCGGAGGCAATTTCGATGTGATCCTGCTGGTGCGAGCCAAGGACAATCTGGATCTGCGCCGCGTGGTCTTCGAGCAATTGCAGTCTTTGCCAACGGTCCTGGATACGCAGACCCTGCTGATCTTCGAAGACACCGATACCCGATAGGCAGTGATTCACCGGAAGACACGAGAAGAGCACCTGGATACCATTTCCAGGTGCTCTTCTCGTGTCTGCTGGGAAACTACTTCTGGCCGGTGAACACCGGCTTGCGCTTCTCCTGGAAGGACTTGAAACCTTCGGCGTAGTCAGCGGTGTCGCACAGGGCTGCCTGCGCCCGGTTCTCGGTACGCATCGATTCCCACAGTCCCGCACGCTGGTCACGAATTTCCTTGACCAGCTGCTTGGAAGCGACGAATGCCTGAGTTGCACCCTGGGCTACCTTGGCAATGATTTCTTCGCTGCGCTCCACCAGTTCCCCGGGCGCGAACGCACGCGAGAACAATCCCGAACGCACCGCTTCAGCACCGGAGATCAGTTCGGCGGTGTAAATCAGATCCAGCGTGCGGTGTGCCCCGAGACGCTCGGTGAACAGCCAGTGCCCGCCCGAGTCCAAGGTGGCACCGAGGTTCGCGAACGGCGAGCCGATCTTGGCATTCTCTGCCACGTAGACTACGTCGGTAGCGATCGCCAGCCCCAATCCCACGCCCAGGCAGGCACCCTGCACCAGCGCGAAGGTTGGCGCAGGGAAGCTGGACATCTTTTCCAGCAGCGGCTGGACCTTGCCGTCAAGATAGCCGATCACGTCATCGTCCGCGGGATCTACCCCGGAGATGTCGCGACCTGCGCAGAATCCGCGTCCCTCGCCGGTCAGTACCAGCGCGCGCACGGTGCCCGCAGCCACTGCGGCGGCCGCTTTGTCATAGGCTTCCGAGAGCTGCGCCAAGGCAGCTTCATCCAGCGAGTTCATCTTCTGTGGAGCGTTGAGCACCACCCGCGCGATGGAATCTTCAATCGTCAGTTCGATCATGGATCCGTCCTGGCCTTTCTAGGCGTCGAAGTCGACGCTCAGCTTTTCGCTGGTTGGGTGCGACTGGCAGGTCAGTACGTAGCCGGCTTCGACTTCGTCGGGTTCCAGCGCGTAGTTCTCGGCCATGGTGACCGTACCGCAGGTGACCTTGGCACGGCAGGTGCCGCACACGCCGCCAGCGCAAGCGAACGGCACATCCGGACGCACGCGCAAGGCAGCGTTCAGCACGGTTTCGTTGGCCCGCACCGGCGACTTGACCTCGCCCTTCAGGCCGTCGAGGTTGAAGCTGATCTCGTAGCTTTCCTCATTCTCGTCCGCCACCACGGGACGGCCGATATGCCCTTGCGGCTTCGTCGGCTCGCCGGTGGTGAATAGCTCGAAACGGACCTTCTCGGCGGGAACGTCCAAGCTGGCCAGCTGGTCGCGGACCAACTGGACGAGCTCGAATGGGCCGCAAAGGAACCACTCGTCAACATTCGGTGCCTGGACCACGCTGGTCAGCAGCGTGGTGAGCTTCTCGGCGTCGATGCGGCCCGAAAGCAACGGCGAAATGCGCTGTTCGCGGCTGAGCACGTGGTGCAGTGCCAGCCGGGATGTGTAGCGGTCCTTCAGGTCGGCCAGTTCCTCCAGGAACATGACGTCCATGGCGGCCTTGTTCGCGTAGATCAGGTCGAAGCGGGTGTGCTCATTGGCTTCGAGGATCGTGCGGGCAATGGCCAGCACCGGGGTAATGCCCGAGCCGGCGGCGACGGCCACGAAACGGTCCTGCGCTTTGGTGTCGATGGTCGACGGGTTATTGATCTGGGTGAGCTTGTGCTTGGAGATGAAAGCGCCGGCAGGGCTCATCACATCGATCTGGTCCCCTGCGGCCAGGGACTCGTTGGCCCAGGTGGAGAACAGGCCGCCCAGGTCGCGCTTGATCGCCACCTTGATCTCGTCGCCCGTCGGGGCGGCGCAGATCGAGTACGAACGGCGCAGTTCGACCAGCGCGCCTTCGGCGTTGGGGATTTCCTTGCGCAACGCCACGTACTGGCCTGCGACGTAGTCGTATTCCTCGCTCAAGTCGCCAGGGATGGCGAAGCTGACTTCAATTGAGTCCTTGGTCAACCGGCGCACGTTCGAGACGGTGAGCCGATGGAAGGATGCCCGGCGTCGGGTGGGAGTGGTTTTTTCGGTCATGAGAGCACCTTGAAGTAGTCGAAGGGTTCCAAGCAGTCTTTGCAGGTGTAGAGCGCCTTGCAGGAAGTCGAGGCGAAGCGGGCCAACTCCCGGGTGTTCAGCGAGTGGCACCGCGGGCATTTCACGCTCATGCCCAGGGTGACGCGACCTGCGTGGCCCTGGCCGGTCGGTGGGGCAATCCCGTACTCTTCGAGCTTGGCCTTGCCTTCCGCGGTCATCCAGTCCGTTGACCACGCCGGGCTCAGTACCAGCTTGACGTCAACCTTTTCATATCCGGCGTCTGCGAAAGCGGTGTACAGGTCGCCATTGATGGCATCCATCGCCGGGCAACCTGAATAGGTCGGGGTGATGACTACCTGCACGGTTCCGTCCTCGGCCATGTCCACCTCGCGCAGGATTCCCAGGTCCGCGATGGATAGCACCGGAATTTCCGGGTCGGTCACCTGGGAGGCGATAGCGAACAGGTCCTTGGCGCCAGCGATCGTCTTGCTCAAGACTGCTTCCCCCTTTTCGGGCAAAAATGTTGCGTAGTTACCAGCTGGCACCGGGATGCTTGCGGGCGAGAACTTGCATCTCCGCCAGCAGGTAGCCCAGGTGCTCCGAATGCTCGCCGCGGCGTCCGTAGGCCATGGCCTGTCCGGTAGCAGGAATCTCCAGTCCGGCGTCGGCCAGTACCGCAGTGATTTCTTCATCCCATGCAACGCGCAGGGTGGAGGGCAGCACGGCGATGCCCGCAAGGTCCTGGTGGACTTCCTCATCGCGGAACATCTCATCGACGTACGGCCAGAGGATTTCCAGGGCATGGCGCATCCTGGACGCTGATTCCTCGGTCCCCAGGCCCAGGCGGATGGTCCACTGGATGGCGTGGTCGCGGTGGTAGTCAACTTCCTTGACTGCCTTGGCCGAGATGGCGGCCAGGGTTTCGTCCTTGGACTGCGCCAGCTGCTTGTAGAGCAGGTTCTGGAAGATCGAAACGATCAGCTGGCGGATGATCGTCACGCCGAAGTGGCCGTTAGGCTGTTCGACAATCCACAGCGAAGTGAATTCTTCTTCCTCGCGCCAGTAGGCCAATTCGTCTTCGGTCTTGCCCCAGGCCAGTCCGGCGTAGGTCAGGAACGAGCGGGCGTGGCCCAGGATATCCAGGGCGATATTGCCCAGGGCAACATCTTCTTCCAGTTCCGGAGCGCGGGAAATCCAGTGCGACATGCGCTGCGCCAGGATCAGGGCATCGTCGCCCAGGGTCAGCGCGTAGCGCGCGACCTCTTCGCTTGGCTTGACGCCGTCTATGGCGATGTCCTCCGGACGCAGGGCATTGCCCGGGGTGACGCGGGTGGCCGAGGCCAGCGCGTCGCCGAAGCTATCGAGCGCTTCGTCGAGTTCTTCGTGCTTCACAGGTGCTTCACTCCCTCGCTGGCCTTGTAATAGGTCGCGTGGCGGTAGTCCTTGCCCTGCGGGGATTCGAAGAAGGAATCCTTTTCACCGGGGTCGGAGCTGATGATGTCCGAGGACTTTACGACCCATAGCGAGACGCCTTCATTGCGGCGGGTGTACAGATCGCGGGCGTTGCGCAGTGCCATCTGCTGATCCGGTGCATGCAGGGATCCGGCGTGGACGTGCGAGAGTCCTCGGGACGAACGGACGAATACTTCCCACAGGGGCCAATTGCTCTGTTGGCTCATGCTAGGCGACCTCACTTCGTGCTTGTTTTGCTGCGTATGCTGCGGCTGCTTCTCGGACCCAGGCACCTTCGCGGTGCGCTTCACGGCGGCGTTCCAGCCGCTGCGCGTTGGCCGGGCCGTTGCCCTTGATCACTGCCATGAATTCATCCCAGTTCAAATCCTTGTGGATCCACTGCTTCTTTTCTTCATCGAAGTGCAGCTGGGGATCCGGCAGGGTCAGGCCAAGGACCTTGACCTGCTCGGCGATCATGCCAACGAAGCGCTGGCGCAGTTCGTCATTGGAGAAACGCTTGATCTTCCAGGCCATGGACTGCTGGGAGTTCGGCGACTGGTCATCTGGCGGACCGAACATCATCAGCGAGGGTTCGTAGAAGCGGTTGATGGCGTCCTGGGCCATCTTCTTCTGCGCCTCGGTGCCGCGGGAGAGCGAGAGCAGGATTTCGAAGCCCTGGCGCTGGTGGAAGGATTCTTCCTTGCACACGCGCACCATCGCACGGCCGTAAGGGCCGTAGGAGGCGCGGCACAGCGGAACCTGGTTGGCGATGGCCGCACCATCGACCAGCCAGCCGATAGCACCCATATCCGCCCAGGTGCGTGCAGGGTAGTTGAAGATCGAGGAGTACTTGGCCTTGCCGGAGAGCAGCTGCTCGTTGTACTCGTCGCGGGTGGTGCCCAGGGTCTCGGCAGCCGAGTAGAGGTAGAGCCCGTGCCCGGCTTCATCCTGCACCTTGGCCATCAGAATGGACTTGCGCTTCAGCGAGGGAGCACGGGTGATCCAGTTGGCCTCAGGCTGCATGCCGATGATTTCGGAGTGCGCGTGCTGGGAGATCTGGCGGCTGAGGGTCTTGCGGTACTTCTCAGGCATCCAGTCGCGTGGCTCGACGCGGGAGTCCTGATCGATCAAGGCGTCGAAACGCGCTTGGGACTGCTCTTCTTCGTAGCTCGGGACGGCACTCAGTCCCGGCTCCTGCGGTGTGGTCGGGGCCATGGGTTCACCTCATCGAAAACAAATTACATACTGACCGTTCGTTCAGTATGTCAGAGTGCGCTCGATCACGTCAACACCAACCCCCTCCAGGCACAACAAAACCCCGGGAAAGAATTCCCGGGGTTTCCTTGAAGCTGGGGATCAGGCGTTAGCCAGCGCCTTTTCCGAGTTCTTGCCCTTGAATATCAGCGCATCAAGCGAGATGCGGCCTGGGCCAGTCAAGAGCAGTGCCAGCGCGCCGGCAGCCAGTGCCAGGACAAGCTCGAAGCCGCCATTTTCCACGAACACGCCACCTGAGGCATGAACCATGAACAGGGCGGCAATCATCTGCAGGCCCAGCAGGCCAGCGAAGACGCGGGTCAGCAGGCCAAGGATGATCGCGGCGCCGCCGGCGATCTCCAGGGTTGCCGCCACTGGAGCAATCAAACCGGCAGCAGGAACACCCATCTGGCCAAAGGCCGCAGTGGTGCTCTCGATGGTGAACTGGAAGTATTTCTGCCAGCCATGAGCCAGGAAGAGGAAGCCGAAGGCCAAGCGAAGCAGGGTACGCGCAGCGGTCTGCAGGCCCGGGTTGTTTTCCAGAGCGGACATATTTTAACTCCTAGGGATTGGGGCACGGGAAGATCCCGTGTGGCTACTGCTCCAACCCTACAAGGGGATAAGTTGAACCTTCAAGCATATGAAGGTTTTTGTCCCGTAAGCTTCGTCACGAAAAAACCGTGCTGCCCGCAACCAGTTTCATCTGGTCGTGGACAGCACGGTTTTCCGCTGGCTTGGCGGTACGGCTCAGAGAACCTTGGACAAGAAGTCCTGGGTACGCGCCTGCTGCGGGTTGCCGAACAGCTGTTCGGGCGCACCCTGCTCGCAGACAACACCATCAGCCATGAAGACCACGCGGTCAGCGACTTCGCGCGCAAAGCCCATCTCGTGGGTCACCAGAACCATGGTCATGCCGGTGTCGGCCAGCTCCTTGATAACCTGCAGCACTTCGCCGACCATCTCCGGGTCAAGAGCGCTGGTAGCCTCGTCGAAGAGCATGATGCCCGGGGCCATGGCAAGCGCGCGGGCGATGGCCACACGCTGCTTCTGGCCGCCAGAGAGCGAGGCCGGACGGGCGTTGGCCTTCTCGCGCAAGCCCACGCGTTCCAGCAGCTCAAGTGCGCGCTCCCGGCCTTCCGCCTTGCTCATCTTCTTGAGCTCGACCGGCGCCAGCATGATGTTCTCTGCCACGCTCATATGCGGGAACAGGTTGAAGTGCTGGAACACCATGCCTACATGGCGGCGCACCTCATTGATGTCCACCTTGGGGTCGGTGACATCAAAGCCATCGACAACCACCTTGCCCGAGGTAATGTCCTCAAGCTTGTTGAGGCAACGCAGCAAGGTGGACTTGCCGGACCCGGAAGGGCCGATCACGCACACCACCTCGCCTTCGCGGACATCCATGTCGATGCCCTTGAGGACATTGTTGGAGCCAAAGGACTTGTGCAAGTCCTTGACCTGGATCTTCACGTTGGAGCTTTGCTCGGTTACGGTGCTCACTTGTTGAACCTCCGATCGGCATAATTTGCCAATTTGGTCAGCGCCATAATGGCAATGAAGTAGATAATGCCCACGATCAGCAGCGTCTCAGTGACACGGAAGTTCGCCGCGTAGATCTGCTGGCCCTGGTAGAGCAGCTCGGTGAAGCCGATAGCCAGCAGCAACGAGGAGTCCTTCAGGCTGATGATCAACTGGTTGATCAGCGACGGGGTCATCATCTTGAAAGCCTGCGGGATCACGACCTTCTGCATCGACTTGCCATAGCCCAGGCCCAGCGAACGGGATGCTTCAAGTTGCCCTGGATCCACCGACTGGATACCGCCGCGAACGATTTCGGCGACATAGGCACCGGCGTTCAGCGACAGCGTCAGCACGCCTGCGGTCCAGACGCTGATCTCCCAGCCGGTCAGCTGCGGCAGGCCGAAGTAGAACATGAAGGCCCAGAGCAGCAACGGGGTGCCGCGGAAGATGTTCACGAAGGTCGTGGCGATGCCGCGCAGCACGATGTTCCCGGAGATCTTCATGAAGCCGAAGACCAGGCCCAATGCCATGGCAATGGCGAAGGAAATCGCGGTCACCAGCAGGGTGTGCCACAGACCGGTCATCAATGCGGGAATGGACTTGACCAGCAGGTCGAAGAAGTTGCTTGGCGCCGCTGCGGTCGGGTCGGCAAGGTAGGAGTCCAGGATCTGCTGGTACTCGCCGTTGGCCTTCAGCTCGGCCAAGCCGTCGTTGAACGCTGCCAGCAGCGCGGTGTTCTCGCCCTTGTTCACGGCGAAGCCATAGGAACCGCCCGGGACCTTGTCGGTGACGGTCTTCAGGCCATTGCCCTGGGCAATGCCGTAGGCCAGCACCGGGTAGTCGTCGAAGACGGCAACTGCAGAACCGGCCTTGACCGATTCGTACATGGTGGCCGACTGGTCCAAGGACTTGACCTCGAAGCCGTACTCCTCGGCGATGGACTTTGCATAGCTTTCGCCCTCGGCGCCGGTCTTGGCGACAACGGTCTTGCCTTTCAAGTCCTCGTAACCGGTGATCTCGTCATTGCCGGCAGCGACAGCCATCTGCACGCCGGACTCGAAGTACGGCTCGGAGAAGTCGTAGATCTCCTTGCGCTCGTCGGTAATCGACATGCCGGCGATCACGCCATCCACCTGGTTGGAGGAAAGGGCGGCCAAAGCCGCATTGAAGCCCAGGGACCTGATCTCGACTTCAAAACCCTGGTCTTCGGCAATGGCGCGCAGAAGATCCATGTCGATACCGGTCAGTTCGCCGTTCTGGCGGAACTCGAAGGGCGCGAAAGTCGTATCCGTGCCGATGACGTAGGTCTGGCCCTCGACGCTTTCACTGCCTTGGGCCACGGCCGAGGGTGCCCCGACGACCAGGGCCATCAAACCGATGGCAGCCGCGGCTATCCATCGGGCCAGGCGCCCTGTGGGGGCAGCTGTTCTTTTCTTTTCCACTGATGTATCGCTTTCTCGTACTGAAGGGCGAATGGCCCAAGTTGCAGATGATACGTTCTGCCTGCAAGCCTAGGACTTATAAAGCCTAGCCGGTACCCCGCGACTCGCCTGCACTTGCATCGTTATCGGTTTGAAACCGCTGTTCTGTCCGCGCTGAGCATAGCTGCACCCGCATAGCACGGTAGTGGGATTGAATAGGGGTATGACTCCAGAATCGTTGACCGCCAATGCACCGCGTGCCGCAAAGCTGCCCACCACCCGCAGCTTCCACGGCGATGACTTCATCGACAACTACGAGTGGCTGCGGGAGAAAGCCAACCCGGATGTCATCGCGCATCTGACCGCAGAAAACGAGTACACCGACACCATTACCGCTAGCCAGCAGCCGCTGCGCGATGCCTTGTTCAGCGAGATCAAGGCACGCACCGTTGAAACCGACTTGTCGGTTCCAGTGCGCCGCCGCGGCTGGTGGTACTTCACCCGTTCGGCCGAAGGCAAGCCCTACACCATCCAGTGCCGCGTCAAGGCATCGGACACCGGGGACCTTGTTGCCGACTGGACTCCCCCGGTCATCGACGCGGAAACTGCATTGCCTGCCGAAGAGGTGCTGCTTGATGGCAACGCCTTAGCCGAAGGGCAGCCGTTCTTCTCGCTCGGCGGCATGGCGTTGAATGAAGCAGGCAACTTGCTTGCCTACTGTGTCGATAATGCGGGCGATGAGCGATTCACCCTTTTCATCAAGGACCTGGACACCGGCCTGCTGCTGAGCGACACCATTGAAGGAGTGTTCTACGGCCTGGCCTTCTCCCCCGATTCTTCAACTGTCTTCTACACGGTGGTTGACGAAACCTGGCGGCCACACCAGATTCGCGCTCACCTGCTGGGGACCCTCCCAACGCAGGACAAGATCATTTTCGAGGAAAATGATCCTGGCATGTGGCTCGGCTTCGATCTGAGCCCGGACCGCAACACCCTGATGATCTCCAGCGGCAACTCCGAATACGCTGAAACCAGCATGCTGGATCTGGCCGAGCCTTCGGCTGCCGTGACCTTGCTGGTGCCGCGCTCCTTGCGCCTGCTGCACGGAATCGACCTGATGCCGGGCGCCGGCCAGGCCTTGATCACCCACGACCACCAGGCACCGAACAACATGGTGTCGCTGGCATCCCTGGACCAGCTGGGCGAAAACGCCGACCCGGCGCACTGGCAGACCGTGGTGGCCCACGAGGACACGGTCAAGATCGAAGGCACCGCGCTGACCGGTTCGCACGTGGTGCTCTCGGTGCGCCGAGATACCTGCGAGCGCGTGCAGCTGATCGCCTTGGACGGATTGGGCACCAAAGCCCAGCAGCCGGCCATTGAACCGGATTTCGATGATGAGCTGTTCACTGCCTCGGCGACCTTTGCCGAGCTGGATGCTCCGTTGATCCGCATCGGCTACACCGCAGACTTCACCCCGGCCCGCGTATACGACCTGTGGCTCCAGAACCAGTCGCTGGTGCTGCGCAAGCAGACCCCGGTGAACAACTTCGATCCTGCCAAGTACCTGTCCACCCGCGAGTGGGCCACCGCGGCCGATGGCGCCAAGATCCCCTTGACCATCATGCGCCGTGCCGACCTGGATACCTCGGTTCCCCAGCCGGTGCTGATCTACGGCTACGGTTCCTACGAGGCCTCCATGGATCCTGGTTTCGGCATCCCCCGCTTGAGCGTGCTGGATCGCGGAGTGGTCTTTGTCATTGCCCACGTGCGCGGCGGCGGCGAGCTGGGCCGCAACTGGTACCTGCAGGGCAAGAAGCTGCACAAGAAGAACACCTTCACCGACTTCATTGATTCCACACAGTACCTGCTCGATTCCGGGTGGGCCGATCCGCAGCGCATCGCCGCCCTGGGCGGTTCGGCCGGCGGACTGCTGATGGGCGCTGTCGCGAATATGGCTCCGCAGCTGTATACCGCGATCATCGCCCAGGTGCCGTTCGTCGATGCCTTGACCTCCATCCTGGATCCAGAGCTTCCGCTCTCGGCACTGGAATGGGAAGAATGGGGCAACCCGATCGAGAGCAAGGAGGTCTACGACTACATGAAGTCCTACACTCCCTACGAAAACGTCACAGCACAGGATTACCCGAAGATCGCTGCGGTCACCTCGCTCAATGACACCCGTGTACTGTATGTGGAGCCAGCCAAATGGGTGGCCAAGCTGCGGGAAGTCGGTACCGGACAGGCCCCGATTGTGCTGAAGACCGAAATGGATGGCGGTCACGGCGGCGCTTCGGGACGTTACGAGTCCTGGAAGGCCCGCGCGTGGGACTACGCCTTCGCCTTGGACGCCCTGGGATGCACCGACGAAATCTAAGTAGCAAAGGAACGGCGGCCATGCACCACATCAAGATCAGCGACTACCGCAACGACCCTGCGATTCGCCGCTTGCTGGTGCTGGCCGCCGAACCTGCCAACGAGCAGGCGCTTGAAGTGCTGCTCGATGAATGCGAAGGCCTTGAGGTGCTTGCCATCGCCATTGCCGCGGGCGATATTGCGGCACTGGCCGCCTACCGGCACAGCGGCAAATACGCGGTGTGCGTTGAATACCTGGCCGTGGAAACATCCCACCAGGGCCGGGGGCTGGGCTCGAGGCTGCTCGCTGAGCTGCGCGACTGCCATGAGAAGAACGTTTGGGCCACCACTGCAGAGGATGCGGTGGGTTTTTACCGCTCGCTGGGTTGCGTTGTTTCGCAGTCTTCTGCCGACCCGCGCTGGCCGGATGCCCGGCGGTACCTGTGCACCTTGCCCTTCTACCCGCTGCTCACCAGCCAGCCAGATGAAGATCCGGAATACGAGGCCGTGGGTGGAGAGCTGATGCGCGGCCTCATAGAGATTGCCGAGCCATCGAAGCAATGGGCCAGGGACTTCCACCGCCTGCACCATCGAATCGCCAGCGCCCTGGGGGCCACCGCGTTGGCCATTGAACACACCGGCTCGACATCCGTTCCGGACCTGCCCGCCAAGCCGATCATCGACATCGTCTTGCTGGTCCCCGACGCGGATCAGGAAGCGTCCTACGTTCCGGCGCTGGAATCCAGCGGCATGCTTCTTTGGCATCGTGAACCTGGCTGGTATGACCACCGCATGCTCAAGCCCGCTGCCGGTTCGCGGCTCCCCGAGGCCAATATCCATGTCTTCAGCGCAGGAAGCCCCGAGTATCTGCGGCTCGTGATTTTCCGCGAGCATCTGAAACACCATGAAGCCGACCGTTTGGCATACGCCGCGGTAAAGCGGGAAGCCGCCCGCGCAATGGCTGCAAGCGACGGCGAGAACGGCCTGGTCATGGACTACAACCGGATCAAGGAACCTTTCATCCTTGACGTCCATCAACGAATTTTCACTGCCTGAATCCGCTGCGCTTCATCGCTGAAACAGTACCGCCGATACGGCCGCATAACTTGACTTAGCTCACATAATGTTATTACCTAATGATCGTTCGGTAAATAATTCGGCGAAGGAAGACGATGAGCGAAACACAGCTAGAGAATTCGGTCCCGCACGCCATTCTCCGCAATGACTACGCCACCCAGTGGATGGGAATCGAAGTCGTCGAGGTCTCCGACGGCCACGCAGTCATCACCATGGCGCTCCGGCAGGAAATGCTCAACGGCTTCGGCATTGGCCACGGCGGAATGATCTTCGCTCTGGCAGACACCGCGTTCGCACTGAGCTGCAATCCGCAGGAAGGCTCCGACGAGACCATCACGGTAGCTTCCGGCGCCGACGTCAACTTCCTCAAGCCAGCCATTCCCGGACGAGTGCTGACTGCCACCGGCAACCGGGTCTCGCAGCAAGGCCGCAGCGGGATCTACGACATCAAGGTGACCCAGCCAGCGGCCGACGGCTCAATTGAAACCGTCGCAGAGTTCCGCGGACGATCCCGCACCGTCCCGAAACCGAAGAACCGCTAAGCACCCTGCCCACTCGACACGAAAGTTTCAGCATGTCCCAGAACACCGACCGCGACAGCCTTCCGAATCCGCTTGATCCGGAAGAAACCATGAGCCGTGAGCAGATCGAAGCGATCCAGCTGACCCGCTTGAAGGAAACTCTGCACCATGCCTACAACAACGTTCCGTACTACAAGACGAAGTACGATGCCGCTGGCGTGCACCCGGATGACCTGAAGGAACTGAGCGACCTCGCCAAGTTCCCCTTCACCGACAAGGAAGATCTGCGCAAGAACTACCCTTTCGGCATGTTCGCCGTTCCGCAGCATGAGGTCGCCCGCATCCATGCCTCCTCGGGTACCACTGGCCAGCCCACCGTGGTGGGCTACACCAAGAAGGACCTGGAGGACTGGGCCAAGCTCGGCGCCCGCTGCCTGCGCCTGGCCGGAGTCAAGCCAGGCTGGAAGGTCCACAACGCCTACGGCTACGGGCTGTTCACCGGCGGACTGGGCGCGCATGCCGCTGCCGAGTACCTCGGGGCCACTGTGATCCCCATGTCCGGAGGCCAGACCGACAAGCAGATTTCGCTGATCCAGGATTTCGAGCCTGATGCGATCCTGTGCACGCCGACCTACCTGTTGACCATTGGCGATGCCATGCAGCGCAAGGGCCTTGATCCGCGGTCCACCTCGCTGAAGGTGGCCGTCCTCGGTGCCGAGCCATGGACCGAAGAGATGCGCCACGAACTTGAAGAGATGTTCAACATCAACGCGTGCGACATCTACGGCCTGTCCGAGGTCATGGGCCCCGGGGTGGCCGGCGAATCCGGCGACCGCAAGGATGGAAGCCATATCTGGGAAGACCACTTCCGCCCGGAAATCATTGATGCCTTCGACGAAACCAAGGTGCTGCCCGATGGCGAGCATGGAGAATTGGTCTTCACCTCGCTGACCAAGCAGGCCCTGCCGATCATCCGCTACCGCACCCATGATTTGACCCGCCTGATGCCTGGCACCAGCCGCCCGGGACACCGTCGCATGGGCCGCATCACTGGCCGCAGCGATGACATGATCATCTTGCGTGGCGTGAACTTGTTCCCAAGCCAGATCGAAGAATTGATCCTTAAAGTGCCGAGCCTGTCGCCGCACTTCCAGCTGATCCTGACCCGTCCGGATCGCATGGACCAGCTGGCGGTGAAGGTGGAGCGCCGCGGTGAAGCGTCCATGGCGGACGCAACCACCGGCGCCAAGGAACTGGCCAAGCTGATCAAGATCCACGTCGGCTCCTCCTGCGCCATTGACGTCGTCGAACCAGAATCGCTGGAACGCTCCATGGGCAAGCTCAAGCGCATCTACGACATGCGCAATAACTAGCCTCCGCCGGGACATGGGATAATCAACTAATCATGGAAACTACCGATATTGCCAACCGTCCGGCCAAGCGCGGCCGCCCTGGTTATGATCAAGAAACCGTTTTGCGCATTGCTGTCGAGGCATTCAACGAATACGGCTACGATGCAACCTCCATGGGCAAGCTCGCTGACCGTCTGGGTATCAGCAAATCCGCGATTTACCACCATGTCCCGTCGAAAGAGGACCTGCTGCGCCTGGCGTTGGATGAGGCGCTGATTCCCCTGGAGGCGGTGATCGCCGAGGTCCGCTCGCATGAGGGCACCGCGGATGAGCGTCTGGAATTCTTCCTGCGCGCAACCTTCAGGATCCTGCTGGCCAAGCGTTCCTACGTGACCTTGTTGTTGCGCCTGCGTGGCAACACTGATCTGGAACGCCAGGCGCTGGAACGCCGCCGCGCAATGGACCGCCAGCTGGCAGAATTGGTGACTGCCGCGCAGTCGGATGGCAAGTTGCGTGCTGATTTGGAACCTCGGGCTACCGCCAGGCTGCTTTTCGGCTTGATCAACTCAGTGGTGGACTGGTACCGCGCTGACGGGCCGATCGACGGACCCGAGTTGGAGGACCAGGCTGTTTCGCTGCTCTTCAACGGCCTGCATACCGGCGGCGCCTGATTCCAAGTCCGGGCTCCCCATATCGGCTCCCGCCTTCCAGTCGGGAGCCGACGTCGCTAACCGGGCTGGGCGTCCGCTGCAATGTGGCGCAGCCAACCTTGTAATCTTGCCGTCCTCACAGAAATCACCGTTAGCATCGAAGGGGTGCTTTAGCACCTGTCATTCTCGATCAACCAAGTGAAGAGCGCTGTGGATTCCATCTTAGAAACCCTTTTCATGGCTACCGCCGACAGCAGTAGTTCCTTTGTCCAGATTTTGCTCTCGGCTGCGAGCATGCTGCTCGTCTTCGTCTCCGCCGCACTGCTGGCGCACCGCAACGACCTGGGTTGGTGGACCCTGATCCTGGGTGTCTTCGTAGGCCCGGTCATTTCTTCGATGCAGTTCGACCTGCTGGGCCTGATCTACGCCGTTCCGCTGCTGCTGATTGCAATCTTCGGCCTCTGGCGCTTCTCCCGCTACGAGCTCAAGGGAAAGTTCACCCGCATGGTCACGAGCACCGCGGTGACAGTGTGGTCCGCGCTCGGCCTGCTCGTGGGCCTGATCCTGCTGGTCGCCTTGCGCTTCGGCCCGTTCCTCTTCAATGGCGGCTTCATGAGCGCGACCCCGGAAATCTGGGTGCTGTACTTCGCCGATTCGGCCATCTTCGCATCGTTCGTCATGGTTGCCCGCGGTGTGCGAGCTGGCTGGCTGGTGCTGGCCGTGGCCGCCGTTGCCGATCTGGTCGTCTACTTCCTGATCTCCCCAATGCTGGGCATGCTGGGCCTGTTCGTCTTCATCGCCTTGGCGGCACTGTACGGCTTCTTCCTCTGGCGCAACCTGCCAGCCGCCGGCCAGGCCGGTCAAGGCATTGCAGAGCTCTCCGAGGCCGAGCTGGCACTGGATGCCGCCAAGGAAGCTACCTTGGCGAAGCTGAACAAGCAGCACGGAATCAACGGCGCTTCCTAGGCTTCGCGAAAATGGCGTTGGACCACGATTTCCTCATCGTGGCCCAACGCCATTTCTTGTTTCCCGCGAAGGGGTCAGCCGGACTTAGCCGTTCCAGTTGGCATAGGTCGAGTCGGTCTTTTCAACCAAGGTCAGCACGTCGTAGGTGGCGACCAGTTCATCGTTCTGGTTGTGCAGCACCGCATCCCAAGCAACCTCGCCGTATTCGTCGGTGACGCGCGGGGTGATTTTCTTGGCCGTCAGGGTGACGCGAATCGAGTCGCCGGCAGCTACAGGGGTGATGAATCGCAGTGATTCAAGGCCGTAGTTAGCCAAGACGGGTCCCGGAGCGGGCTCCACGAACAGTCCCGCGGCCCAGGAAACCAGCAAGTAGCCGTGGGCCACGATTCCCGGGAAGAACGGGTTGGCTTCGGCGGCGGCCTGATCGGTGTGCGCATAGAAGGTATCGCCGGTTTCGTGAGCGAATTCGGTGATCTTCTCCAAGCTGACTTCACGCAGATCCGAGACGAAACCGTCACCGATCTTCAGCTCAGCCAGCGACTTGCGGAACGGGTGGACGTTCTGCGGCTTACCGCCAAACTGCTGGCTGCCAGCGAGGGACTGCTGGGCACCGGTGTGCCAGACGCCGCTCAGCGCGGTGATCATGTTGGGTGAGCCCTGCACCGCGGTGCGCTGCATGTGGTGCTTGACCGAACGGATGCCGCCCAGTTCTTCGCCGCCTCCGGCCCGGCCTGGACCGCCATGGACCAGATGCGGAACCGGAGAGCCGTGGCCGGTGGTGGATCGTGCGGTTTCGCGGTTCAGGATGTGCACGCGCCCGTGGTGCGCGGCGATGCCCAAGGACAGGGCGCGCATGGCTTCGGCGTCATTGGTGCACACGGTTGCGACCAGCGAGCCGGCGCCCATGGCAGCCAGTTCCACGGCTTCGTCAACGCTGCTGTAGCCGATGACGGAACTTACTGGGCCGAAGGCTTCGCGCGAGTGCACCATCGGGTTGCGCGCGTCGTTCCAGCGAAGGACCACTGGGGACATGAAGGCTCCGCCTTCTGCCACGGCGTCCTTTTCGGGAGCGACACGTACCGCAGGGGCATCCAGGCGGCCGTAGGCCAGTTCGCCGCCGGCAGCGATCATGTCCTCGACGGCCCCGCGCACATCGGCCAGCTGTTCCAGCGAAGCCAGGGCACCCATGGTGACGCCCTCAACTCGAGGATCGCCGATGACCACCCATTCATCGATGCGCTTGCCAACGGCCGAAATGACCGCATCCACCTGTGCTGCAGGCACGATGTTGCGACGGATGGCGGTGCATTTCTGGCCGGCCTTCGACGTCATTTCATTGACGACAACCTTGACGAAAGCGTCGAATTCCGGGGTGCCTTCCACAGCGTCGGGGCCGAGGATGGCTGCATTCAGGGAATCGGTTTCAGCCGCGAAGCGCACGCCTCCGTCGATAACGTTGCGGTGCGACTTGAGCTTGCTTGCGGTGGATGCCGATCCGGTGAAGGCGAACATATCGCGGTAGTCCAGGTGGTCCATGATGTCGCGAGCAGAACCGGAAAGCAGCTGCAGGGAACCCTCTGGAAGGATGCCCGAGTCCAGCATCATGCGCACAGCCGCTTCGGTGAGGTACCCGGTGGGGGTTGCCGGCTTGACGATTGTCGGCACACCGGCGATGAAGGCCGGTGCGAACTTCTCAAGCATCCCCCAGACAGGGAAGTTGAAGGCATTGACCTGGACGACTACGCCGGCCATCGCGGTGTAGATGTGGGTGCCAATGAAGGAACCGTCCTTGCTCAGCGGCTCGGTGGGGCCATCGAGGATCACGTTGGAATTAGGCAGTTCGCGCCGGCCCTTGGAAGAGAAGGTGAACAGCACGCCAATGCCACCGTCGATGTCCACCATCGAGTCGATTTTGGTGGCACCGGTCTTGAAGGAAACCTCGTACAGGTCCTTGCGCCGCTCATTGAGGTACAGCGCTAGTTCCTTGAGCTTGAGCGCCCGCTCATGCAAGGAGAGCTTGGCTAGTTCGCGCTGGCCGGTCTGTCGGCCGTATGCCACGGCGCCAGCAACATCCAAGTTGTCCTTGGTGACGGTGACCAGCACTTCGCCGGTATTGGCGTCGCGGACCTCGGTTCCGCCTTGTGCCGCTGGGCTATGCCAGTTCCCCGCGATGTAGCTGGGTACTACGGTGATCTGTTCTGTCGTCATTGACGCAATTCCTTCCTGAACGGTCGGTCAGTATTACCGTTAACCATAGCAGGAAGGGGTGATCGAGGACACTTGTGCGCCTCGCTGCTTCGCCAGCGCTCTCCTGGCTCCTAGCGTGCCAGCTGGCGCAGGCGCTCCACGGCGTTCTCGCTCATTCCCTGGTCCAGCAAATACCTCCGCGTGGACCCGAGCCACCTGAGGAAATTCTCCAGTTCGCCAGCTCGGCCATGAATAATTTCCCGCACTTGCCCTTCACTGCGGTAGCTCTCGTACGGGTGCTTGCGAGGGGAAATGCGATGCCACTCATTGATCCCCCTGACCGCGAGTTCATCATGGAGCAGGATCTGGCCATCCAAGCCAGCCAGCTGAAGCAGCATTGTGGCTATCAATCCCGATCGGTCGCGTCCAGCCGAGCAGTGGACCACCGTGCCCTGTTCCGCGGTCGCGAGTCTCTCGAACACCGCCCGCAGGTGGTCGCCGAATTCCTCGCAGACCAGCTGGTACATCCCGGTGTGATTCATGTACGGCACCGCCACCGACTCGAAACGTTCATTGCCTGGCGATTCCAGCGGCAGGTTCACCAGCTCGATCCCTGCGAGGCTTGCCGCGGGCACCGCTGGGTCATGCTCGCGACGGCGGATTTCATCCGGGTTGCGCAGGTCGATGACTCTATTGACGCCAGCAGCGTGCATTTGCCGCCAACCCTCAGCCGTCAGCCACTCATGCCTGCCCATACGGTAGAAGGCTCCGCAGATGTGGCGCGCATTAACGGCTCCGCTCCAGTCCAGGTCCCCGGCTTGCTTGCGGTAGGTAAGGCTGTGGCTCATAAGCCTATTGCAACACATTGCCCGGCTGTTGTATTGTTCTAGTCATTGGCAAATGTCAATCAGTCTATTGAAGGAGGGGTAACAATGATTGCTTACCGCCTGAACAAGCCATTTCCCCCTTCTCCCAAGGACTACTTCCGATGCATTTTCCCGCTGGCCTCGAGGCCGCAAATTCGCCACTGATCGCCGCTGCCTCCACGGATGCCGATCAACAACTGAAATTCAGCAAGCACAAGCCGGTCTGGAACGACTCCGAGACCGGTGATCCGGCAAACGGCCAACGTTATTCGACATGGCCATTTATCGAGAAGGGCTTGCGCGGACCCAAACCGTATCCGCACTGGCTCATCGAAGAGGCCGCAGCCATCGACACCGAGCTGGGCATCTTGAAAACGGGCAAGGAAGGCGATGTCTTCCTGCTGGAACGTGCCACCGAAGATCGCAGCAGCCTTCTGGCAGCAAAGCGCTATCGTTCGCGCGAGCAAATGCAGTTCAGCCGCTCGCAGTCCTATAGCGACGGGCGCTCCGCACGGCGTTCGCGTGATAACCGCGCTATCCGCAACAACTCCACGTACGGCAAGCAGATCGCCGCTCTGCAGTGGGCCAATGCCGAATGGAGCTATTTGCTCCGTTGCTACGAGGCGGGCATACCTGTTCCCTACCCTGTGCAAATAGATGGCACCGAAATCCTCATGGAGTTCATTGCCGATCCAGACGATCAGCATGCGGCAGCGCCTCGCCTGCAGCAGCTCTCGCGCTTTGACCCGCGCCTTCCATCGCTATGGGACCAGCTCACCGGAGCATTGGAGAAATTTGCCGGGCTCGGCATCGCCCACGGAGACCTCTCCGCGTACAACATTCTTGTCTCCGGCGAAAGGCTGGTAGTAATCGATGTTCCGCAGTGCGTAGATCTGGCCGGCAACCCGAACGGCTTGGACTTCCTGCACCGTGATTGCGTGAATCTTTGCGATTGGTTCACTTCCAAGGGCTTGCCCAATGACCCAGATGAATTGTTCTCCTCGCTGATGAGCTACCTCTTCTGAGGACAGCCAGAACTGGGCGCGCCCGCGACGAATCCCGATGATTCGCCGCGGGCGCGCGCCTGCGACCAGCTTTCCGCCGCCTACTTCGCCCAGGTAGGCAGGACCTGGCGTCCCCAGGTGGCGTTCGCGACAATGGCAAAGGAGCCGCACCAGGCCAGGAATGCGGTAACCAGGCCCAACCAGCCTCCGAGTTCGTGTATCAGCGTGCTGCCGGTGAAGGCGCCGATAGTCAGGCAGATGAAGGCCGCGGTCAGCATGGTGAACACGGCAACCAGCACGCCATTGGTACGCAGGGCGGCGACCGCCATGTAGGCGGTGAAAATGGTCCACCCCAGAAGGAATGCACCGAGGCCCGCCGGGCCCGCCGCCTGCGCTACCTCCGGGTTGGTTTCCAGCCACCAGAAGGCCATCCAGAATGCGCCATAGGAAGTGAACGCGGTGGCGCCGAAGACATTGCCTTTCGCGAATTCGATGACGCCAGCAATCAGCTGGACCAAGCCACCGTAGAATAGGGCAATCGCCAGGACGGCGGCGCCAGCTTCTGGAATGATCCCGGCGTTGGACAGGCTCAGCGCAAAGGTTGTCAGCGCCAAGGCGCCCAATCCCAGTGCCGCGGGGTCAGCCAGGCCCGGCTTGGCCGGTGCGGCTGGTGAGGCGATTCCAACGGGGTCTTCTCGGGTCAGCAGTGCGGTCATGGCGGATACTCCATCGTGTCAGCGGTCAGTTCAATCCAGGTAAGTGATGCCGATCACTTGCCTTTAGCAGGTATCCTAAATTGATGGTGAGTCGGATCACTACCATCTAAAGGAGGTAGCCGGTGACCACTGATTCTTCGCACGAAATAGCCCTTTTGGACCGCACGCTCAATACTTTGGCGGCACGCACCGGCCTGCCAGTTGCCTTTGGCGGTTTCGCCCGGTCCACGGGTACGAAGCTGACTTGTTTCGCAGGAACCCGTACCGGTTCGCTGCGTGGCCTGGTGGTCAAGCCCGGTGAGGGCCTAGGCGGCTTGGCGCTATCGCGGCGTCAATTGGCTGCCACGGATTCGTACCATGAGACCCCAGAAATCATTCACAGCTATGACCGGGAAATTGGCGGCGAGGGAATACTGGTCTTGCTGGCAGTACCGGTCGTGGTTGACGACCAGGTGCGCGCGCTGATCTATGCCGGACTGCGAAACCGCCGGCAGCTGACCGATGGAATGCTGTCCGCCGCCGCAGCAGAGGCCCGCCGGCTCGCTTGGGAACTATCGGTCCATGAAGAGACCCAGAGGCGCATGGCGGTGCTCAGTGCCTACGAACCGCAGGCCGCGCACCCCTCGGAGATGGCATTGAGCCAAGAAGATTTCAATGCGCTCTACACCGAGCTGCGCGATATTGCGCGGATGGTGCAGGATCCGGAGCTCGCCGCACGGCTCAGCACGGCCGGCACGATGCTGCGCCCAGGGCAGGGGCCAGCGCCGCAGGCAATCGACGGCCCCTCGAACCTTTCGCCGCGTGAGCTGGATGTGCTTTCCCATCTGGCGCTGGGCAAGCGCAACGCCTTGATTGCGACGCATCTGGGATTAGCCGAAAGCACCGTCAAAAGCTATCTGGCCTCGGCCGTGCGAAAGCTGGGTGCCACGAATCGCTTTGATGTGGTGTTGCGCGCTCGCAGCCGGGGCCCGATCCCCTAGGCGGCCATTCCGGGGACCCCGGGCCCGGGCTACGGGCGTCGCAACTGGCTTCAGCCGTTTACCAGCTGTAGAAGCCCTGGCCGGTCTTGCGTCCGAGCTTGCCCTGGGCCACCAGGTCCTTGAGGATCTGCGGCGGAGCGAAACGCTCCCCCAGAGTCTCGTGCAGGTACTGGGCAATGCCCAGGCGCACATCCAAACCGACAATGTCGGTGGTCTTCAGCGGGCCGGTAGGGTGCTTGTATCCCAGGACCATCGCGTTATCGATGTCTTCGGCACTGGCTACGCCGTCCTCGACCATGCGCATGGCTTCCAGAGCGATAGCCACGCCCAAGCGGGAAGAAGCGAACCCGGGAGCGTCATTGACCACCACTGCGGTCTTGCCCAGTGCTTGAACCCATCCGCGCGATGCGTCCACCAGGGTCTTATCGGTCTGCTTGCCGATCACGACCTCGATCAGAGTGGAGGCGGGAACCGGGTTGAAGAAGTGCAAGCCCAGGAAGTTCGCGGGACGCTGCAATTCCTTGGCCAAGCCGCTGACCGACAGCGACGAGGTGTTCGAAGCGAGCACCGCCTCGGCGTTCAGTGCCTGCTCCACGGCCTGCAGGGAAGAAACCTTCAGGTCCCAGATTTCCGGAACGGCTTCAACCACCAGCTGCGCGCTGGCGAACTGCTCGTAGTCGGTACTGGTGGAGAAGCGGGACAAAAGCTCTTCGCGGCTTTCGCTGATCTGGCCACGGGCAATGGACTTGTCCACGGATCCGGCTACGCGCTCATAGGCCGCCTGCGCCGCCTCGTCGTCGCGTTCAACAACGAGAACGGTGCTGCCGCTGGTCAAGAAGGCGTGGGCGATGCCGGCACCCATGCGTCCGCCGCCGAGCACGCCCATCTGCTGCGGCAACGCTCCGGTGGTGAAGCTGGTTTGTGCACTCATGGTTACTTCTTCTTTCGATCTAGGAATGCTTGCATGCGGTCGAATTTGGCTTGGGACTCGAAAAGCATGCCCTGGGCCAAGGTATCGATCAACGGATGGACTTCGCGCGGAGCATGGAAGACGGACTTGGTGATGCGCACCGCCAGCGGATCCTGGGCTGCTATGCGATCTGCCAGGGCATCGGCGGCGGCATCCAGCTCGGCAGCCGGATGCAGTTCGGTCACCAGGTTGGCGGCCAGGCATTGCTCGCCGGTGAGCACCTTGCCAGCCAGCAGGATTTCCTTGGCCAGCGGCTCGCCGACCAGTTCCTTCAGCCGCCAGGTGGCGCCTGCGGCGGCCATGATGCCCAGATTCGTTTCCGGGTTGCCCATGCGCAGCTCGGGGGTGCCGATGCGGAAGTCCGCGGCGTAGGCCAGTTCAGCGCCCCCGCCCAGGGCGAAGCCGTCCAATGCCGCAACCACCGGCATCGGCAACTTGGCGATCCTGTCGAAGATGCCCGAGTTGATCCCGGCGAGCGCGTCATCCCGGCGGCGTTCGCGCAACTGGGAAATATCGGCTCCGGAAGCGAAGATGCCCTTGCGCCCCTTGGGATTCGCTTCGCTCGCTGCCTCTGCGGGGGTGCCAGCCATAATCAGGATCTTGGGATTCTTCTCCAGATAATCGCAGATGGTGTGCAGCTCGTCGACCATGGCCTGGTCAATGGCATTGCGGACCGCTGGGCGGTGCAGGCGCACCCAGAGGCGGTCATCGGTTTCCGCCAGCTTGAGGGTGGTGAACCCGCTGTTCAAATCGCCCACTTCTAGACGCCTTCCAGCAAGATCGCGGTGCCTTGGCCCACGCCAACGCACATGGTGGCAATGCCCAGCTTGCGCTGCTCGGAAGCCAGCTCCCGTTCCATGCGGCCCAGCAGGGTGATGACAATGCGGGAACCGCTGGAACCCAGCGGGTGGCCCAGCGAGATGGCGCCGCCGTCGCGGTTGACGATTCCTGCATCGACCCCCAGCTCGCGCATGCTGGCCAGGGACTGGCTGGCGAAGGCTTCATTGATTTCCATGACACCGATCTGGTCAATGCCCAGTCCCGCGCGTTCAAGTACCTTGCGGGTCGCCGGGACCGGTCCCATGCCCATGATTTCTGGTTCCAGGCCCGCGGCCTGCCCGTCGACGATTCGGGCGCGCGGCGCCAGTCCGTACTTCTTGATGGCCCGTTCGGAGACCACGAGGATTGCCGACGCTCCGTCGTTCAGCGTCGACGCATTGCCAGCAGTGACGACGCTTCCTCCCTTGACTACTGGGCGCAGGGCGGAAAGCACATCCATGGTGGTCCCTGGCCGTGGCCCCTCGTCGGTGTCCACGATGCTCTCTGCCTTGCGTCCCTTGACAGTGACCGGAACGATTTCATCGCGGAAATGCCCGGCCTCGATGGCGGCAATGGCCTTGGCGTGGGATTCGACGGCGAACTGGTCGCAATCCTCACGCGAGATGTTGTAGACGCGGGCGACTTCCTCGGCGGTTTCCGGCATCGAGAAGGTGGCTTTGCCATCGCGCGAGTACTGGCCGGAGAGGAATTGCGGGTTGGTGAAGCGCCAGCCGATGGAGGTGTCGAAGGTTGCTCCCGGCTTGGCGAAGGCCTTGGAAGGCTTTTCCATGACCCAAGGTGCCCGCGACATGGATTCGGTGCCGCCGGCGATCACGATGTCCGCGGCGCCGGCCTTGATCATGTGGCTGGCCATAGTGATGGCGCTCATGCCCGAGGCGCAGAGGCGGTTGACCGTGATGCCCGGGACGGTCACGGGCAGGCCGGCCAGCAGCGCAGCCATGCGGGCAACATTGCGGTTCTCTTCGCCCGCGCCGTTGGCGTTTCCGTAGATGACTTCATCAACGTCGGCCGGATCGATGCCCGCGTCTTCAATGACTCGGCGAATAGTCAGCGCGGCCAGGTCATCGGGGCGCACAGCACTGAGCGCACCTCCATAACGGCCTACCGGCGTGCGTGCTCCACCTACGAGAAATGCCTCGGTCATCTGTGCTCCTTATGCCAAAATGATTAGTGACCCTCAACACCTAAACTTACCGACCATTCGTTCAATAATAAAGTCGCGGGTCGCCGGATTTTCACAATTGAGCATTTCTAGGCCGCCGGGACCACATGGCCGGGCCACGGGCCAACCCCCGTTCTGTCCGCAATTGCGGGCAATCAATTCCATGTCAGTGGTTGATTTTAGAAATTGATTCGAATAGCCTCTGGTATTTAACCGACTCCGGGGAACTCCCGGATCGTGGACCGCGGCCAAGGCGATGAATTCCTATCTGGCCTTAGGGCGATCGGTCGACGGAAAGCTGAAAACAACGGAGCAGCAATGCAACCGGAACATAGCCAGCCAAACGACAACTCGAATGCACATAATTTCGCTCCCGACCTGGACCATGACATCGGGCCGGACATGAACACGCAAGAAGGCCGGCAAGAAGTTCGCAAGGCCACTGCGGCATCTGCCATGGGCAACATGACCGAGTGGTTCGACTACGGTGTCTATGCCGTGGCCGTCACCTACATCACCGCCCACTTCTTCCCCACCGAGGGCGGCACCTTCATGGCCTTGGCCACCTTCGCCCTCTCCTTCCTGGTCCGCCCGATTGGCGGCCTGGTCTGGGGCCCGCTGGGCGACAAGCTGGGGCGCAAGAAGATCCTGGCCTTGACCATCATCATGATGTCGCTGGCCACCTTCCTCATCGGCATCCTGCCAACCTTCGAAGCCATTGGCGTCGCCGCGCCAATCCTGCTGGTTCTGCTGCGCATGATCCAGGGCTTCTCCACCGGTGGCGAGTACGGCGGCGCGGCAACCTTCATGGCCGAGTATGCGCCGGATCGCAAACGCGGCTTCTTCGGTTCCTTCTTGGAATTCGGCACCTTGGGCGGTTTCGCCCTCGGCACCGCCGTGATGCTGGGCCTGCAGGTGGTGCTCAGCGAGGAGGCCATGATGGCTTACGGCTGGCGCATCCCATTCTTCCTCGCTTTGCCCATGGGCCTGATCGGCCTGTACCTGCGTAGCAGATTGGAGGACACGCCGGTCTTCCAGGAGATGGAAGAATCCGGCGAAGCCCAGCAGGGCGGGTCGCTCAAGGAACTGGTGTTCACCTACTGGCGCCCCATGCTGACCATGACCGGACTGGTCATTGCGCTGAACGTCGTGAACTACACGTTGCTCAGCTACATGCCGACGTACCTGGAAACCCAGTTGGGGCTGGACCCCAACGCTTCGCTGGCCACCATCCTGATCGGCGAGGTGGCCATGATGGCCGTAATTCCATTTGCGGGCTCGCTTTCGGACAAGGTCGGACGCAAGCCAATGTGGTACGCCTCAGTCATTGGCCTGTTCGTCTTGGCAGTACCGATGTTCTGGCTGATGGGCAAGTCCTTCGCCTGGGCCATTGTCGGCTTCGCCGTGCTGGGTCTGCTCTACATTCCGCAGTTGGCCACGATTACCGCGACGTTCCCGGCGATGTTCCCTTCGCAGGTGCGCTTCGCAGGATTCGCGATTACCTACAACATCGCTACGGCGGTCTTCGGCGGCACCGCCGCGATGGTCAACGAAGCGGCCATCAATGCCACCGGTTTCCTGCTCTTCCCGGCCATCTACATGATGGCAGCGTGCGTGATTGGTGCGATCGCCATCAAGTTCATGCCGGAGACCGCCGGCGCTTCGCTGCGCGGCACCGGGATTCCCGATGCCTTGGACACCGGCATCCTCGCTGCGGTGCAGCGGGATGAAAACCGAACGTCCTGAGCCATCCAGCCGCCAAGGGGGCGCATCAGTTGAACTGCTCCCTTTAGCGGCTGGCGCATAATCGCTGGCGGCCTAGAAATCAATGCCCGGCCGGGCATGCTTGCGAGCAAAATGCCATCCGCCCCACAACAGCAAGGCGAACACCGGAATTGTGGCGATCGTGTACAGCCCCACCGGGAAGACCTCGCCGTTTTCCCCGGTCAAGGTATCGAAAGAAATCAGGACGGTGATAACCAGCAAGGAAATCAATCCGACCCAACCGGTAATGGGCGACCCGGGCATGGGCAGCGAGGAAACAGAGCCCTTTTTCTTGCGCAGCATGAGCTGGCATCCGAAAATCGAGGCCCAGGTGAACAGCACGCCGATGGATGCGGTATTCAAGGCAAGGTCGAAGGCGAAGGAATCTCCGAGCCAGATGTTCAGGATGACGCCGGCAAGATAGACCACGCCCACGGTGATAATGCCGGTGGAGGGAACAAAGTGCTTGTTCATCTTCGCGAGCCACTGCGGAGCATGCCCATTGCCGCTCATGGTGCGCAGGATGCGGCCGATGGAATACAGGCCCGAGTTGCACGAGGACAGCGCAGCGGTAATCACCACCAGGTTCATCGCGCTGCCAACCCAGCCCAGGCCCATCTTCTCGAAGACCGTGACAAACGGGCTGACCCCGGATTCGTATTCGTTCCATGGCAGCACCATGGCCAGCAGGGAGACGCTGCCTACGTAGAAGACCAGGATGCGAACAACCACCGCACGGATTGCCGATGGAACTTCCTTTTCCGGGTTCTCCATCTCGCCGGCGGCAATGCCCACCAGTTCAATGGCGTTATAGGCGAAGATCACCGAGTTCAGGACCAGGATGCTGACGAAGAAACCACGGGGGAACATTCCGCCCTCGCCGTTCTCATCGCCGATGAAGAGGTTGGCCACCGACGCGGTGTGGTCTCCCACCTGTGCGTTGGTCACCACCATGTATGTCCCCACGGCCAGGAACAGGACGATCGCGGTCACCTTGATGCAAGCTGCCCAGAACTCGAATTCTGCGAAAGCCTTGGCGCTGAAGAGGTTGATGGCCACCAGCAGCAGCAACGCGCAGAACGCGGAAACGGTTACCGGAACATTCGGGAAGAAATACTGGAAGTACAGGCCGATGGCGATCAGCTCGGCAATGCCGGTCATGATCCAATTCAGCACGTACATCCATCCGGAGATGAAGGCGCCCTTGGGGCCGAAGAGCTCAGCCGCATACGAGACGAAGGAACCGGAAGTCTGGCGGTACATGATCAGTTCGCCCAGTGCCCGCATCAGCAGGTAGGCCAATGCGCCAGCTACCAGATAGGACAGCACCAGCGCCGGACCGGTCGAGGCCAGGCGCCCGCCGGAGCCCATGAACAGGCCCACACCGATGGCTCCGCCGATCGCGATCATCTGGACGTGGCGGCGGCTCAGGGATTTCTTGTAGCCCTCGGCACTGATTTCCGGGGTTGCCGGGCGATGCTGACCAGATGGCATAGATGAACTCCTGACCTACGGACGCGTTCAATGAATCCGTGCAAAAATCGTGAAATGAATCCGGTGATTCACTGGATGGTCCAAGCCGTACGGGCGGGGATTCCACGCGCAACCGCGAGTCGGGCCGTGAAAAGTCTACTCCTCCTTTCTTAGAGTTCCGGACGAAACCGACTAGCATTCATAGGGTGAGTAGCCTGAATAATTCCGCATTGCCCGAGAAGGTCTCCGATGTCTTCGATCCAACGCGCTGGCGCGTGGTCGAGGGATTCGACTTCACCGACATCACTTACCATCGCCAGGTCCAGCGAGCGGCGGATGGAAGCATCGTGCGCGACCTTCCGACCGTGCGCATCGCTTTCGACCGCCCCGAGGTGCGCAACGCCTTCCGCCCGCACACCGTGGACGAGCTGTTCCGCGCCATGGATCATGCCCGCATGACCAGCGACGTGGCCACTGTCCTGCTGACCGGCAATGGCCCCTCGGAAAAGGACGGCGGACACGCATTCTGCTCCGGCGGCGACCAGCGCATCCGTGGCCGTGACGGCTACCGCTATGCCGAAGGCGAGACCCGCGAATCCATCGACCCGGCGCGTGCCGGGCGCCTGCACATCCTGGAAGTCCAGCGCCTGATGCGCACCATGCCCAAGGTTGTCCTCTGCGTCGTCAACGGCTGGGCTGCCGGTGGCGGCCATTCGCTGCACGTGGTCTCGGATCTGACCATTGCCTCGAAGCAGAACGGCAAGTTCAAGCAGACCGACGCTACCGTCGGTTCCTTCGATGCCGGATACGGTTCGGCATTGCTCGCCCGCCAGGTCGGGCAGAAGACCGCCCGCGAAATCTTCTTCCTTGCCCGCGAGTACTCGGCCGATGACATGGTCCGCATGGGCGCCGTCAACGAGTCGGTAGAGCACGAACGCCTCGAAGAGGTGGCCCTGGAGTACGCAGCCGACATCGCCCGCCAGTCCCCGCAGGCCATCCGCATGCTGAAGTTCGCTTTCAACTTGGCCGATGACGGCTTGGCCGGCCAGCAGGTCTTCGCTGGCGAAGCCACCCGCATGGCGTACATGACTGATGAGGCAGTAGAAGGACGCGACGCGTTCCTGGGCAAGCGCGACCCGGATTGGTCCAACTACCCTTACTACTTCTAATCTTCCGCGACGGAACGAGGACCGGATATGGACGAACAACTCTCTGAACTGCTCGCAGCGTTGGCCACGGCGGCCAACGACGGGGGGCCGGCCGTTGAGGTATTGCTCGATGAGGCCAACCCCAACGGCTGGCGCATCGAGTACTTGGCGCCACAGGACCTGCCAGGTTTCGAGCAGCCCATGGCAGTGGTGCGGACTTCCGGTTCCACCGGCCGGGCCAAGCGCACGGTGCTCAGCGTTTCGGCATTGGCATCCAGTGCGCAGGCCACGGCCGAGTTCCTCGGCTTCGAAGGCCAATGGCTGCTGGCCTTGCCGGTGCACTATGTCGCGGGACTGAGCGTGCTGACGCGTTCATTGTTCGCCGGCACCAAGCCCGTGGTGACGGACACCGAGGGCAGTTTCTCGGCCACGGCATTCACCGAAGCCGCCAATCAAATGATCGACTCCCGCCGGATCACCTCGCTGGTTCCAACCCAGCTTGCCCGGCTGCTGGATAACCCGGCGCCGGAAACCTTGCAGGCGCTGAAGCGTTTCGACGCCATCCTCTTGGGCGGCGCGCGAGCCAGCAAGGACCTGCTGGTCAGCGCCCGACACCATGGGCTGAAGATTTTCCAGACCTATGGGTCCTCGGAAACTTCCGGCGGCCTGGTCTACAACGGCACGGCCCTTCCCGGCGTGCAGCTGGCAGCACATGAGGGGCGCATCTGGGTCGCCGGCCCCATGCTCGCCGACGGATACGCCAACGCCCCCGAAGCCACCGCCGAGCACTTCATTGAACGCGATGGTGTCCGCTGGTACGTCACCGATGACCTGGGCACCGTTGAAAAACAGCGCTTGAAGATCATTGGACGCATCGATGATGTGATCAATACCGGGGGCATCAAGCTTTCGGCATCGAAGATTGAAGGGCTGCTGGAAGAATTCTTCACGCAGGCAATCGTGGTCCCGGTGCCCGATCCGCAATGGGGCCACAGCGTTGGCCTGGCCTATGCGGGCCCGACCAATACCGCCGATGCCTTCGAAGCGGTGCGCCGGACCTTGGGCAAGGAAGCGGTGCCCAAGCACGTGCGCCACTACCCTCTTGGCTTGCCGCAGCTGCCTAATGGCAAGTTCAATCGACAACTGGTCATCGAAGAACTAGGCGTTCGCGACTAGTCTCGATTCGCCTTGCACGCCTAATCGCGGGAAACTAGAGGGTACGAGTTTCCGCTTGCCCTGAAAGGACAGAAAGTGGCCACACTTTCCCAGTGGGTTTCTGGGGCGCGTTTGCGCACCTTGCCTATCGTCATTGCCCCGGTTGTCATCGGTACCGCAGCCGCGCTGGGCGAAACTGGAACCGTTCATTGGTTCCGTTTCGTCTTGGCTCTGCTGGTGGGCCTGCTGCTCCAGGTCGGAGTGAACTACTCCAACGACTACTCGGACGGCATCCGAGGCACCGATGACGAACGCGTCGGCCCGCTGCGCCTGACCGGTTCCAAGCTCACCGAGCCGAAGAATGTGCGCAATGCCGCTTTCGGCTGCTTCGGGCTAGCCGCCATCTTCGGTCTGGTCCTGGTCATCATTTCTTCCTCGTGGCCGCTGCTGCTGGTAGGCGTCGCCGCGATCTTCGCCGCTTGGGGCTACACCGGCGGCAAGAACCCCTACGGCTACCGTGGCTTGGGCGATATTTACGTTTTCATCTTCTTCGGCTTGGTCGCCACCTTGGGTACCACCTTCACCCAGATCAACCAGCTGACCATGGCTTCGCTGTGGGGTGCCATCGGCACCGGCCTGATTGGCTGCGCCCTGCTGATGGCCAATAACGTGCGAGACATTCCTACCGATAAAGAGGTGGGAAAGATTACCTTGGCTGTGCGCCTTGGCGAACACAATGCCCGCTTGAGCTACGTGCTGATGCTGGCGGTAGCCATCCTGCTCCCCTTGCTGGCCACCAGCGCCTTCCCGTGGATGTGGCTGATCCTGCTCACCTTCGTTCCTGCAGTGGCTCCATCGCTGCTGATGCTTCGCGAGCAGCAGCTGCCAAAGCTGGTGCTGGTGCTCAAGCAGACCGGCATGGTCAATGTCGTATATGCGGTGCTCTTCTCCTTGGCTATCGCCATCGAGGTTTTGGCCTAGCCACCGCTGCAGAAGGAAAAACGAGATGGGCTGGCCGGATCAATTGATCCGGCCAGCCCATCTCGTTAATTGTTCTGCCGGCCATGCGTGAATGGCTGGCTATGCAGTTCGAGGTGAACCTGCATGGGGAAATTTACTCGGCGCCAGGGGTCTGCTTGCGCTGTGATTCGTCGAATTCATCCTCAACGGCTTCATCAGCTAGCTGCATCCTGGTCTTGTTTGCCGAGGTCTTGCTGAAAGCGTTGCGGATATCTTCGTTCGCCTTTAGCCGAAGTTTATTGAAGAAAAGGTAGGCCACCGCGAAGGCCACGACCAGGCCAATGATTCCGGAAACGAAGATTGGCCACTTCATACCTAACCAGAGGCCCAAGAAAACGGCTAGGAATATGCCTAGGCGGATAACGGTATATTTCACAAACTGCATAGTCTCAAGTCTACCGGTGAACCTGTGAACAGGATTATCACTAGAATGGAAGCATGGTCCGCTTATTGATTTTCGCCGCAGTGGTTTCGGTTGCTTTGACGATTTATACCCTGATCGAATGCGCTCGTGCAGAGCGCCGCAGCATTCGTTCATTGCCTAAGCCTGCGTGGATTGCGGTCGTCATCCTCCTTCCGCTAATCGGAGCCGGTTTGTGGTTCCTCCTAGGTCGCCCTGTTGCGTCAAATGGAGCCCCTGCGCAGAAGTCCATGGCTCCGGACGACGATGAGGATTTCCTGCGCCAGCTGGAGGTCTGGCGCCGCCAGCAACAGCGTGAAGCCGACTCGAAAGCGCGTGAGCAAGACCTCACTAAACGTGAAGACGTGCAGAAGGCCGATGGCGAGAAACCAGCCAAGCCTGAGGCCAAGGAACCGAAGCCAGGTGCAGAACGCAAGAACAAGCCAGAAGGCACCGACAGCTCTTCGTCTGAAACCGAATAACCCCCTAGTACTGCCGGGATCCCGGCAACCAGCCCAGCACGCGTGCCAGCGCCGCTGGGCTTTTTCATGCCTCGTAGGAACTTCGGGCATTCTTGCAGGCGGCCAGGGACGCGGGGCTTCCTCTACGGGCGCTGGAGGGGCGGACGGGGGCAGGCGCCGGTCAGTGCCCCGCACTTGAGTACCAGGGCCCGCAACGAACGCTTAAAGTACTGCGAGCGGCCTCCCCGCTCAAGGGAAACCGCTCGCAGTGCTGGATTCTTAGGAACTAGACTCCGGCGTAGGAGTGCAGACCGTCGAAGAAGATATTCACGATGGTGAAGTTGAAGACCACGCACAGGAAGCCGATGATCGACAACCAGGCCGAGCGTGGGCCCGTCCAGCCACCGGTGGCACGGGCGTGCAGGTAGCCTGCGTAGACAACCCAGATCACGAAGGACCAGACTTCCTTTGGATCCCAGCCCCAGTAGCGGCTCCAAGCGGCCTCAGCCCAGATCGCACCAGCGATGACAGTGAAGGTCCACATCACGAAGCCGATGGTGTTGATGCGGTAGGCGAAGTTCTCCAATGCGCCGGCACCTGGCACCACGCGCATGAAGGGCAGCTTGTCGTCCTGTCCAGCGGCCAGCCGGTTCATGCGAGCATGCTGTACCAGCTGCAGCACATTCATGGCGAAGCTGATGGCGAACAGTGCCGACGCCAGGACGGCGATGGAGACGTGAATGACGATCCATGGCGACTGCAGGGCAGGAACGAGGTGGCCAACCGGTGTCGGGAAGCCGATGGTGGCACCGCACAGCATCAAGGTGACCAGGCCGGAGATGAAGGATCCCATGAAGCGCAGGTCCTTGAAGATCAGCACCAGCAAGAAGACCAGAGCCACCAGGAATGCACCGGTGGACAGGAACTCGTACATGTTGCCCCAGGGCACTCGGTGCGCGGCTATCGCACGGGAAACCACGGCACCGCCGTGCAGGGCAGCGGCCAGCCACATCAGCACCACGGCAATGCGAGCCGTGGGGCGCTTGGCCGACAACTGCGTGTACTCCATCTTGTCGGTCACGATATGCTCGCCGACGTTGTCGGCACGCACAGCGGCACCCCGGCGCGAACGGGGCTTGGTGCCCACGGCGCCGCCGGCGCTAACCAGCAGTTCCTCGTCGCGCTTGAGCGCTTCGGAATCCATTTCGCTGATGGACTTGTTGGTCTTTGCCAGGTCCAAGGCGAAAATGATGAAGACCACTCCGTAGACCATGGCGGCCAGCAGCATGAACAACTGGCTGTATTCACCCAGCGTTTCATTGATTGGCGCTAATGCCCCAGCGTTATCCATTTACTGCTCCTTGGTTCTGCTCCTGGCTTGCCAATGGCCAAGCCTTGTCAAAGATCTTCTGTAGTTCTGCAGCTTCGCGTTCCAGACGCGGATCCTCGCCACGTGCCAGCAGTGCGTACTCGATACTACGCTTGCCGTTTTCTTGTTTCAGCTTCACCCAGACGCGGCGACGCGGGGTGAACAGCGAGACCGCAAGGCCGATCAGCGCCAGACCTGAGAAAATGCCGATTGGCAGCTTGCCCGGGTCATGATTGATGTCCAATGCAACGAAGCGCTTGAGGTCGTCAAAGGTAATCGAGCCCTTGCCGTCGGGCAGCTCGTAGGTCTGCCCCGCTTCGAGGATGATGCCGCCGGCATCCAAATCACGGCTGTTCAGCGGTTCCATCTTCTCCGTGTCCAGCACGAACACGTTTTGCGGGTTGCCGTCGTCAAGGCCCAGATCCCCGAAGTACGAGTTCAGGTGCAGCTGGGGGTTGATGGCGTTGGGATCGCCCGAGATGCCGAAGCCGTTCTCATCCACCAGTGCGGTTGGCAGCAAGAAGCCCTGGAAGCCCAGCTGCGATGGCTCGGCGTCCGGAACCTTCAGCACGAACATCGAGGTGTAGACCGAATCCTGCGGAATGGAAACCGCCGGGCCGGAATAGGAGACATTGCCGTTGCCATCCTTGACGGTGATCACCGGGGCGTAGCCATTGCCGACCAGGTACACGTCACCGCCGCTGATCCGCAGCGGATGGTTGACCTTCAGCTCCTGCTTCACTGGCTCGGCATCGGGCGATTCGCGCACCTTGACGTGGGCGGTGAAGTCCAGCGGCTGTCCGAAATGCGATTCGGATTCGCGGTCGAAGATGATGTCGAATTTGTCCAGCGTCACAGCAAAGGGCGGCAAATTATCGGCATTGAAGCCGGTGCCCGGGGTGAAGGAGTCGTAGGCCACCAGCGAATTCACGAAGGTCTCCCCCTCGACAACCACGCGCTGCCCGGTGTAGCCCAGGGCTCCGCCGATCGCGGCCGAAGCCAGTACGCCCATCAGCGAGATGTGGAAGAGCAGGTTGCCGATTTCGCGGGTATACCCGCGCTCTGCGGCAACCGAGGCCCCGGTGGCATCCTCGCGGCGCTCGACACGATAGCCGCGCTTCTTCAGGATCCTGAACGAATCCTCGATGACCTGCTGGTCATCGGGCGTATCCGTCTCGCCTTCCAGAATTTCATGCGAGCTGTACTGGGGAAGTCGTTCCAGGCGCACCGGGGTCCTCGGCGGCTGGGTGCGCAAGGCTTTGGCGTGCTTCTTCACACGCGGGATGATGCAGCCAATCAGCGAGACGAACAGCAAGATGTAGATCGCGGAGAACCACACCGATGAATACACTTCGAACATCTGGAAGCGATCCAGCCATGGACCAGCGGTGGTGTGCTGTTCCAGGTACTGGGCTACAGATTCGGGGTTGGCGTCGCGTTGCGGGAAGATCGATCCCGGTACCGCAGCGACGGCGAGCAGCAACAGCAAGAACAAGGCTGTTGGCATCGATGTCAGCTGGGTCCAGATCCAACGCATGGAACCCATGAATCCCAGAGCAGGCGCGTCGCCAGTTCCCTTGGAATTCCGTTGTTGTTTCGCCATTAAATTGGCAACCTCACTTCATTGGCAAACCAGTTTTGCAGTTCTGCTACCCATGTTCCCCACAGGCCGGTCACCATGACCAGTCCCAAGGCAATGAGTAGTCCCCCGCCCAAACGCATGATGAAAACCTGGTGCTTGCGGAAGAACGCCAGCGCCTGCATGCCGCGCTGCAACCCCATTGCAATCAGGATGAAGGGCAAACCCAATCCGAGGCAATAGAACACAGTCAGGAGCGTTCCACGCCCTACGTTCGCGTCCACACCGGTGGACATGATCAGTACCGCACTCAAGGTGGGGCCGATGCACGGTGCCCACCCCAGGCCGAAGGTCAGCCCCAGAACCGGGGCACCCCACAGGCCTGCAGGCGGTTTCCTGTGGATCTTGCGGTCACGCTGCATCCAGGAGAAGCCGCCCATGAACACGATGCCCATGAAGACCACGACCAGGCCCAATGCCTGGGTGACCCAGGAGCCGTTGAACCTGAGCCACGCGGAGGCCTGGCTGAAAAGCACGCCCGCTGCGATGAAGACCACGGAGAATCCCAGGACAAAGAGCAGTACGCCGGAGACCACGCGGCCGCGTCGGTGCTCCTTCAGATCCGCACCAGTCAACCCGGTGACGTAACCGAGATAGCCCGGCACCAGCGGCAGGACGCAAGGCGAAAGGAAGGAGACCAGCCCGGCCAGCAGTGCTACTGGGGCAGCCAGCAGCAACGACCCGTCCAGGACGATGTCGGCAAAGGGATTAGTGGTCACTGATCAGCTCACAACTCTTCGGTCAGAGCGGAGTCGATCAATGACTTCAGGGTGCCAGGCTCTACGGCACCGATCACGCGGGCACGGACACGGCCCTGGCGGTCCAGCACCAAGGTGGATGGAACCGCTTGCAACGGGACGTACTTGGTCATCGCCAGCTGGATGTCCCCGGAGGTATCCTGTACCGACTCATAGGGAATCTCGAAAGTGCGCTCGAAGGCCTTCGCCGCTTCGGCTTCATCGCGTACGTTGACGCCAATGAATTCGACTTTCTCGCCGAAGCCTTCAGCGATTCCCTTCAGATCCGGTGCCTCGATGCGGCACGGAGCGCAGGCGGCATACCAGAAGTTCATGACTACGGGCTTGCCCTGCCACTGCGTGAAGTCGATATCGGTGCCATGGTAGGTGGTGGCCTTGAGGGCAACCGGTTCGCTGCGCTTGGAAACTTCGTACTCTTCCACGGCGCCGTCGCCAGCGATGTAGTTCTTGCCGTCGCCGCTGTTTGCTTGCGCGGTCAGCGCATCTTCCTTGCCGCTGCAGGCAGCCAAGGGCACCACGGCGGCGGCAACCATGAGCGAACGCAACATGGTGCGGCGGCTCAAGTGGCGAGGATTAGGCACAGGATCTGTCATTTTGCTTTAGGCTCCAGGGATATTCGCCGCGCCGGCAAGCAGCTCGGGGCACGGCTCGGTGTAACGCACGGAGACCAATTCGTCTCCCTCAAAATCAAAGCTGGTGATGGAAGCCAGGGTGCACTCGCGCTGGCGCGGATCGTGCCAAAGCGGCTTCTTCTCGGCGGCGCGGCGCGTAACCCAGATCGGCAACTGGTGGCTGACGATAATGACTTCCGCTCCTTCACCGTGCTCGGCGAGGGCGGCCTTGCGGTGCTCATCCATGGCCAGGCGCATGCGAGCAACCTGCTGGGCATATGGTTCGCCCCATGAAGGCTTCAGCGGGTTGACCAGCAGCGGCCAGTACTTCGGCTGACGCAGGTGCTCCGCAACCTTGGACAGCCCTTCCAGCTTGTTGCCGGCTTCGATAACCCGCTCGTCGGTGTGGACCTGCAGATCCAGAGCATTGGAGGTCGGCGCGGCTGTCTGCTGGGCTCGCAGGAGCGGTGAGGCCACCAGGCGCACTACGTTGCCGCCTTCTGCTTGGCGCTTGGCAAAATATTCTCCTGCCCCATCGGCCATCTGGAATCCGAGTTCCGAGAGCCCGAAGCCGGGGATCCTGCCGTAGAGCATACGGTCAGGGTTGAAAACTTCCCCGTGGCGCAACAAATGGACGGTCGATAAAGGCATGCCTCCAGTGTCTCAAATATTCGGTGCAAATTAGCCATATTGTGGCCACCGTCAACTATTCACAGGACACGCATTGGAATCCCATATGGAAAAACCATCCTTTCGGAGGGGTTGCTCACAATCGACTGCCACTACGCTTAGTTAATAAGACAGTTCGACCCAGAAGGACGCATCATGAGCGACAACGATCCTAACCAGCCGGGCCAGCCCTACAACCCGGGCCCTTCCGGCCAGGGTTCATCGCAGAACCCGTACGGCGAAAACCCCTACGGCCAGCAGCCCTCGCCGTATGGCCAGAACCCGTACGGCCAGAATCCGAATCCTTACGGGCAACCGCAGGCACCGGGCTACGACCAGTATGCCCAGCAGGGCGGTTACGCCGGCGTGCAGCCGCCGACCGAGCGGCCACGGACCTTGGCTATCGCCTTTGGCTTGATCATGCTCGCGGGCATCTTCAGTGCCCTCGCCAGCTGGCTGATGACCAACTCCAACATGATGGCCAACATGATTGGCCAGCAGTGGTCGCTGGTGCAAGAAGAGTTCCAGAACCAGATGCAGAGCACCCCGGGCATGGAGCAGGATCCACTGGTTGAACAGATGATGGCAAGCCCTGAGGCCTTCATGGCCCAGGTCAATTCCATGATGTCGACCTTCGTGATTATCTCCATGATCATCACCTTGGCCCTGTATTTCCTGGTGGGCTTCTTCGTTGGCCGCGGCGTGGGCGCCATGCGAATTATCGCCACGATCCTCGGTGCGCTTTCACTGCTGAATCTGGTGACTATCGTTCCAATGATCAGCATGTTCGCTGACACTCAAGCCGGAATTATCAACGCTGTCTACGTTGTGGGCATCTTGTTGGGCATTGCAGGCGTGGTCTTCGCCTGGTTGCGCCCTTCTTCGCAATACATTGCGCAGCGCCGCCAGGCTCGCCTGGCCGGCTTCCGCTAAACGCATGGCCGAGCCTCTTCGCGAGGCCCTGCAGGGACAATAAAGGCGTAGCCGCTCCATCCACCCAAGGGATGACGCGGCTACGCCTTTTCTCGTCTGCGCGGCTTCAGCCTTGAACGGCGAGGTATGCCAGGATCTGCAATTCAGTGGAAAGATCAACGCGCCGCAGGTTCATGCCCGCGGGTACGCGAAGCGGCATCGGTGCGAACGAGAGCACCGAGCGGACCGAAAGCGCGGCCAGTTCGTAGACCAGGTCCTGCGCAGCATCGCCCGGAATTGCCAGAACAGCGATGTTGATTTCTTCGCGTTCAACCACTGCGGCCAAGTCCGCGATCGCTTCCACGTGCAGCTCGCCGACCGGGCTGCCGACCAGTGCGGGGTCGATATCCAGGATCGCCTTGACGTTGAAGCCACGAGTCCTGAAGCCTGCATATCCGCTGAGCGCGCGCCCCAGGTTACCGGCGCCGAGGATGGCCACACGCCAGTCCTGGTTCAGGCCGAGGGTGCGGCTGATATGTTCTGCCAGTTCGCGGACCACGTAGCCCACCCCGCGGGTTCCGTAGGAACCCAACCAGGAAAGGTCTTTGCGCAGGATGGAGGGGTTCACTCCAGCTTCCTTGGCCAGCACCCCGGAACTGGTGCGTTCCAGGCCCTGGGCTTCCAAGGCGTTCAGCGCGCGCAAGTACTGGGTCAGTCGAGCCAGCGTGGCCTCAGGCAGGACCCGGGCTTCAAGCTCTGACATCTTCGTTCTCCCGCACTTTTCGGTGCTCTTGAAGAGCACAACGCATTTTCATTTATTCGGCAGCGGCTAGCTGCTCAGTAGTCGTTCCAGACGCTGTGCGTCGATGTGCCAGAAGTCGCGGACTTCTCCGTTGATCAGCAGAACCGGCACTTCCTCGTGGTGCTTGGCCAGCAATTCAGGGTGCTGGTCAATATCCAGTTCGGAAAACTCCATATTCAACCGGCCAGTCACCTCGGCCACGGTTGCGCGTGCGGCCTGGCACAGGTGGCAGCCTTCTCGAACCAACAGCTGGATCTGATTCAAAGTACTCACCTGCCTATAATCTCACGAGCCGTAACCGCCCTTAAACTTGGCAATGAAATAAACTGGATCAAATGTCTTCCATCGATCATCACCCCAGCCCGAATTCCGCCCTGGCTCCGGACACGGTCGCCGCTTTCTTCGATGTAGATAACACCCTTGTGCGCGGTGCATCGCTGTATCTGCTGGCCCGGAAACTGCATGAGCGCCGCTTCTTCCAATTCCGCGAAATCCTCTGGTTCGCGCTCAAGCAGTTGCGCTTCGCCGCGCGCGGTGAGCACCTAGGGGACATTCACCAGATTCGCGACCGTGCGTTGATGATGGTCCGAGGGATCCCGGTGTCCGAGATCGAGAAGATCGGCAACGAGATCTATGACGAATACATCGAACCCAAGCTATGGACCGGTACGGTAGCCATTGCTCGCCAGCATCGGACGGTGGGCCGTGAAGTCTGGCTAGTCACTGCCACTCCCCTGGAAGTGGCGAATGTCATCTCGCAACGTCTCGAACTTACCGGTGCATTGGGCACTGTAGTGGCCAGCGAAGACGGTTTCTACACCGGAGCGCTGGCCAGCCCGATCCTGCACGCTGCGGAAAAAGCGCAAGCGGTGCGCACCCTGGCGAAGGCTCGCGGCATCTCGCTGTCGAAATCATGGGCATACTCGGATTCCTACAATGATGTTCCCTTGCTTGAAGCTGTGGGACACCCCGTATGCATCAATCCCGATGCGCGGCTTCGCGCCTACGCCAAGCGCCGCGGCTGGCAGGTCTACGATTTCCGCACCGGCCAGCGAGCTGCCAAACTAGGCCTGAAGGCCGCTGGAGTGCTTGGTGCGCTCTGGGCGGCGCGACGGTCCATTCTGCGCCGTTCCGGCTCTTAGGCCGGCGCTGGGCGGCTTTGGATAAAGCAATCGCCACCGTTCAACAGTTTCACTGTGAAGCGGTGGCGATGATTGCCAAGCGGCAAATGCTCAGAAGTAGATTTACTTCTTATTACGACGCTGGTGGCGGGTCTTACGAAGCAATTTGCGGTGCTTCTTCTTCGACATACGCTTGCGGCGCTTCTTGATAACAGAGCCCATAGTGGTTCCTCACAAACTAAATAAATGCGTCAACCCCAAATGCCTGCTTGCGCGCGAGCCCAAGGACAAGGTTGACCGGACGTTAAACGTTCCTTAACAGATTACCCGCTTTTCGGTCATGCTCTGACCATCGCGCGGACTATCGACCGTAAGAACCGGTACCGTGCTGCGGATCAATGGCCGCGGCATTCAGATATGATTCCACGGCGTTTTCCGGAACGCGATAGGAGCGACCGAACTGAACAGCAGGCAAATCACCGGCGTGGATCAGCCGATAAACGGTCATTTTGGAAACGCGCATCATGTCGGCCACTTCGGCCACAGTCATGAAACGGGCTCCGGCAAAATTCTGTTTATCCGTCATGCGGGATATTCTCCTGACGCTGATCTCTTATTCGTCGCGTTAATTTAGCGAAGATGAACTTACACGACTTTGGATCAACATCGGCGGTTCAGGTTCACGTTCGCTTTGTACTAGTCTAATCGCACTTTTGTAACTTTTGCATCACGAAACACACACGTGACCATCTGAATCACATTTTTTGATGCCTGAACGAGACAATCCGCGTGATTTCACCGGGTCCCCAATGAATTCACGCGGATTGCAGCGCTGCAGATTATTAGATGACGCCCTGTGCGAGCATTGCGTCTGCGACCTTCACGAAGCCCGCGATGTTGGCGCCGGCGACGTAGTTCCCCGGCATGCCGTACTCGTCTGCAGTAGCAGCACAGCTGGTGTGGATGCCGACCATGATCTCAGTCAGGCGACGCTCGGTGTGCTCGAAGCTCCATGCATCGCGGCTGGCGTTCTGCTGCATCTCCAGAGCGGAGGTAGCAACACCACCAGCGTTGGCTGCCTTGCCCGGGCCGAAGAGCACCCCTGCATCCTGGAAGATCGAGGTCGCTTCAGCGGTAGTAGGCATGTTGGCGCCTTCGGCCACTGCGATGGTGCCAGCAGCAACCATCTTCTTTGCGGCCTCAGCGCCCAATTCGTTCTGGGTTGCGCAGGGCAGCGCCACGGTGCCTGCAACGTCCCAGACGCTGCCACCGGCAACGTACTTCACCTTCTTGGTGCCACGGCGTTCGGCATACTCGGAGATGCGGCCGCGCTCAACTTCCTTGATCTGACGCAGCAGATCCAGGTCGATGCCGCCCTCGTCAACGATGAAGCCGGCCGAGTCGGAAGCCGTAACGACCTTCGCTCCCAGTGCCTGCGCCTTCTCGATGGCGTGGATTGCCACGTTGCCCGAACCGGAAACGACCACGCGCTGGCCATCGAAAGTCTGGCCGCGGGTCTTGAGCATTTCTTCAGTGAAGATCACTGCGCCGTAGCCGGTGGCTTCCGGGCGAACCAGGGAACCGCCCCAGCTCAAGCCCTTGCCCGTCAGCACACCGGACTCGTAGCGGTTGGTGATGCGCTTGTACTGGCCGAAGAGGTAACCGATTTCGCGGCCGCCAACGCCGATATCGCCGGCTGGCACGTCGGTGTATTCGCCAATGTGGCGGTAGAGCTCAGTCATGAAGGACTGGCAGAAGCGCATGACTTCGCCATCGGACTTGCCGCGCGGGTCGAAGTCCGAGCCGCCCTTGCCGCCGCCGATGGGCATGCCGGTCAGGGAGTTCTTGAAGATCTGTTCGAAGCCCAGGAACTTGACGATGCCAAGGTAAACCGATGGGTGGAAACGCAGACCGCCCTTGTATGGGCCCAGAGCCGAGTTGAATTCAACGCGGAAGCCGCGGTTGATCTGCACGCGGCCTTCGTCGTCAACCCATGGCACTCGGAAGATGATCTGGCGTTCAGGTTCGCACAAACGCTGCAGGATTGCGGCTTCGGCGTATTCAGGATGCTTGACCGATACAGCTTCAAGGCTGTCGAATACTTCCGTGACGGCCTGGTGGAATTCTGCTTCGCCGGGATTGCGGCGGAAGACTTCGTCGCGAATCGTCGCTAAGTGCTTATCCAAGTTTTTCTCCTCATCACTTGGGGCAGGCACAGGCGCACAAGGGGCCTCATTGCCGGCGTCACTGCCCCGCACACGAGAATGCCATGCTGGGCATTCTGAACAAAATTTTCATGTTATAAAACAGGATTGCGCGCGTAACTTAAAAGATTGACCATATTGCACGGTTGCAGCGCCGAAGACTGGACAAGAGCTAGCGCCGACGCCCGAACCGCGGAAGTTTCTCGAAAAACTCTTGCGCACGTCCAGTAACTTGTTCCAGGCCTTGGCCAACGCGCCGCCCGATCTGCTGAGCCGTTGGATTCGATACCGCTGCCAGCTGCCCCTCGGCTTCGGCCTGCGTGGTTGCCAGCTCCTGGCCCTCCGGTTGGGCAGGTACCAAATCGGCGCACCAGCGCACGAGATCTTCCAGCGCTGAGGTATCAATGCTGTAGATGCGCCGCTGCCCGGCAGCGGCCATGCTCACGAGTTCAGCTTCGCGCAGCACCTTCAAGTGCTTGGAAACAGTCGGCTGCGAGATCTCCAGTTCAGTGACCAGAGTGCCCACTGCTTTCGGCTCGTTCTTGAGCGCTTCTATTATCTTTCGTCGGGTTGGTTCAGCCAACGCCGAAAACACTTCATCAATTGCCACACACATAACCCTAACGGCATATGAACGGTTGGCAATCGATTTCCATGCCTAAAATGCTGTGAGGTCTCGCCTCTGTCTCCGTTGGCCGCAGCCATGCGAGGCTAGTCGAACCATGGATCGAGCCCGAAAAGCGGGAATATCTCCTTGCGTGTAGCAATGATGGTTCGGTCTACCGGATCGGCCGGATCATAGCCGACTTCCCAATTGCGCCACCACAGCTGGGCGTCATCGCCCATGAGGTAAGGCATGGCACGGCCGTACCTTTCCAGAACGTAGCGGCGGAAGGTCTCGGGAACATAGGTACGCAACGGCACCGGCTTGCCGGCAACAATCGCCGTCAGATGGGTCCAGGTACGCGGCACGACGGCGGTGACGTTGTATCCCCCGCCTCCGGTAGCCAGCCACCGGCCTTCGCACAGCTCATCTGCCAACTGGGATATGTCCAGGGCCGCCTGGCGTTGCGCATCAACAGACAGCTTCAAGTTGGTCATGTCATCATCACGGTGCGCATCGCAACCGTGCTGGGAGACGATGATTTCGGGCTTGAAGGCGCGTACCAGCTGCGGAACGATCGCATGGAAGGCACGCATCCACCCGGAGTCCCCGGTCATTGCCGGCAGAGCAACATTTACTGCGCTGCCTTCGGCGTTCTTGCCGCCAATTTCATTGGCGAATCCCGTACCGGGGAACAGTGACAGCCCGGATTCATGGATGGAAATGGTCAGCACGCGTTCGTCATCCCAGAAGATCGACTCGGTGCCATCCCCGTGATGCGCGTCCACATCGATGTAGACCACGCGTTGGGCACCCTGTTCCAGCATGCGATGGATCGCGGCAGCAGCGTCATTGTAGATGCAGAAACCGCTGGCCTTGCTTTTCGCGGCGTGGTGCATGCCGCCGGCGAAGTTCACCGCACGGACCACCTCTTGGTCCATGATGGCTTGGGCCGCTGCTACCGAACCGCCAACAATGCGCCCGGCGGCTTCATGCATCCCGGCGAATACCGGGTCGTCTTCGGTGCCCAAGCCGAATTCTTCGGCAACGAGTGTTGGATCCTGGCTCACCCGCCGCACCTGATCGATATAGCTCTGGTCATGGACGGAGCCGATGACCGCATCGTCGGCAATATCCGGAGCCTGTATCGTGACGTTCGGCGCATCGAAGATATCCAGCTCATCGCTGAGTCGATAGGTCAGTTCTAGCCGTGAAGGGTGCATGGGATGCCAGTCGCTGAATTTGTACTTCAGATACTCTTCATCCCACATCACCATGGTGGGCCGTGGGGCATGCTGCGGATCTAACACGATTTCAGGCTACCCGATAGTGACCCAACTCATGAATTCATGGCAGTTTGCGCGGCTTGTCGGGTCTTTAGCCGGGCAACACAAGCGTTTAGCGGTGGAAACGCGTAAATTACTAGAAGGACTTCAAATCCTCATGGCAAAGAACTGTTCCCCAGGAAACGGCGAGTAATAAATGAGCACAGCCAGTGCATCGGGCCCCAGCGCCCGGGCAGCTGAAATGCGCGAACAGCGACGCAAGAAATGGCTGACCGTTCGCATCGCAGTTGCGGACTTCACCGTGCGCTCCCCCGCGCGCTTGACTCTTGGCGCCTTCTTGCTGGCTATCACGTTGTTCACCTCCCTGCTCGCGGCGCCGTTTTCCTCGGCCACAGGGGAAGCCACCGCGCTGCATGACGCATTATTCACCGCTGTGTCGGCAGTTTGCGTTACTGGCCTAACGACCGTCTCCACCGCTGTGCACTGGTCATTCGCCGGTCAGCTGATCATGCTGGTCGCAACGTTCATGGGCGGCCTGGGCATTTTGACCCTGGCCTCCATCATGTCCCTGGCGGTATCCCGCAAGCTGGGCGTGCGAGCCAAGCTGATGGCGCAGAATTCGATGAACAGTTCTGGAGCCTCAGCGCTGGGTGAAGTAAGCTCATTGCTGCGCATCGTGATCCTCACAGCGATCAGCCTGCAGGCGGTCATCGCGCTCTTTCTGATCCCGCGCTTCTACATTCTGGGTGAAAGCGTCCTGTCCGCCATCTGGCATGGAATCTTCTATGCCGTCTCGGCTTTCAACAATGCAGGCTTCACCCCGCACTCCGACGGATTGGTTCCCTACGAAACCGACCTGTGGATCCTGGGCCCATTGATGGCCGGCGTGTTCACCGGTTCCTTGGGTTTCCCGGTGATCATGGTGCTGCTGGCGCACAAGTTCAATATGAAGAAGTGGAACCTGCACACCAAGCTGACCATGCTCACCACCACCATCCTGCTCTTTGCCGGATCCTTCCTGTGGCTGATTTTCGAATGGGCCAATCCCAAGACCATCGGTGGCTTATCCATCAGCGACAAGCTCATTCATGGCTTCTTCGCCTCCACCATGACCCGTTCTGGCGGCTTCAACCTGGTGGATCAGAACGACATCCACCAGGTGACCATCTTGTTGACCGACGCATTGATGTTCGCCGGTGGCGGTTCAGCTTCTACTGCTGGCGGCATCAAGGTCACCACCATTGCCGTGATGTTCTTGGCGATCTTGGCCGAGGTCCGTGGCGATACTGACGCGAAGGCCTTTGGCCGGCAGATTCCGCAAGGCACCATGCGCGTGGCCATCTCCGTGGTCGCCATGGGTGCTTCGCTGGTGATGGTCGCTACCGGCGCACTCGTGACCATCGACGAATCGGTGGGCTTCTCGCGAGCCCTGTTCGAGTCGATCTCGGCCTTTGCTACCGTGGGCCTGAGTAGCGGGGTTTCGCAAGAAGTGCCTCCGGCCGGCAAGTATGTGCTCAGCGCGTTGATGTTTGCCGGACGCATCGGCAGTATTACGCTCGCCAGCGCGTTGACCATGCGCCACCGCAATACGCTGTTCAGACTCCCAGAAGAAAGGCCGCTCATTGGCTGACAAGAACATAGACCACAATGCCCCGGTGCTGGTTATCGGCCTGGGCCGCTTCGGTGCATCTGTCGCTGAAACGCTGGTCAAGCAGGGGCGCGAAGTGCTGGCCATTGAGCGCAGCCCGGAGCTCGTTCAGCAGTGGGCCAGCACCTTGACCCACGTGGTCGCGGCCGACGCGACCAATATTGACGCCCTGCGCCAGCTCGGCGCCCAGGAATTCTCCTCGGCCGTCGTGGGCGTGGGTACCTCCATCGAATCATCCGTGCTGATCACCGTGAACCTGGTGGATCTGGGCATTGAGCATCTGTGGGTCAAGGCCATTACGCCCTCCCATGGCAAGATTCTTACCCGCATTGGTGCCAACCACGTCATCTACCCGGAAGCCGATGCCGGTGTGCGTGCCGCGCACCTGGTCGGTGGCCGCATGCTCGACTTCATTGAATTCGATGACGGCTTCGCCATCGTGAAGATGTACCCTCCGAAGGAGACCCAGGGCTTCACCTTGGCCCAGTCCCAAGTCCGCTCCAAGTACGGGGTGACGATCGTTGGTGTGAAGTCCCCGGGCGAGGATTTCACCTACGCCATGCCGGATACCATGGTGACTCGCCGAGATGTCCTGATCGTCTCGGGGCACGTGGACCTGCTCGAGCGTTTCGCAGCACGCCCGTAGGGCACGAGGATCGGGAATACGGCGGTGGCCGGCAACCAATTGGTTGCCGGCCACCGCCGTATTGAATGCTCGTTCCTAGCCGAGCTCTTCACTCAGCTGCGCTGCACGGGCGGCTGCCGCTTGCGTGCCCGCAGCAATAATCTTTGGAATTCCCTGCTCATCGAAGGTGGCGATAGCCTGCTCGGTGGTGCCCTTCGGGCTGGTTACTGCCTTGCGCAGGGTCGCGGGATCCGCGTCAGGGTTCGAGAGCATCTTGCCGGCACCGGCCACAGTGGCACGTGCCAGCGCGATTGAAAGCTCTTCATCCAAGCCCATGGCCACACCGGCATTGGCCATGGCCTCAGCCAGGTAGAAAGCATAGGCCGGACCGGACCCGGAAATTGCCGAGAGCGCATTTTGCTGCTCTTCGTCGATGACGTGCACGTCGCCGGATCCGGAGAGCAGATCGGTGACCAACTTGGTCTGCTCGTCGCTCACGCTTGCCGCCGGGCTGATTCCCACCACGCCGGCACCGACCATCAAAGGGGTGTTCGGCATGGAACGGATGACCGGCTGGCCAGCTGGCAGATGAGACTGCATGCTGCTCAGGGTGATAGCGGCGGCTACGGAAACAACGACCTTCTGCGCGTCCAGCGATCCGGAAATCTCCTCGCACAGTTCGGTGATGCCTACCGGCTTCACGCCCAGGAAGATAATGTCTGCGCTGGCGGCAGCCCGGCGGTTGGCTTCGGGATCTTCCTCGCTGACCAAGACGTTGATGCCCAATTCGCGCAGTTCCGCTACGCGGTTATCGCTTCGCACGGTAGCGGTGATGAGCTGCGGGTCATGGCCCGAGGCGATGATGCCACGCAGGATGGCGCCGTTCATGGAGCCGGCGCCGAGGAAGGACAGGGACAGATTCTTTGTTGCTTCACTCATATGGCTATTGTGTCATTGGCTTGGGGTCGCTGCCGACTGTTAAGTGCTGGCGGGCAAATTCTAGGGTCTTTCCCAGCCATTCTTCTTTTTGCCCGGTGTTGCGAGCTTTGCGTGTGGAGACCTCGACCGCTACGGTTCCGCTCCAATTGGCATCACGCAGATATTGCAGCGTTTCGGCCACCGGTTGGGTGCCCAGGCCTGGCACAAGGTGCTCGTCTTTGCCGTTATCCAAACCATCGCACAGATGAACGTGCGCCAGTCGCTGGCCCAGGTCCTCGACGGCTTGGCGCGAATCCATATTGGCAATCGCCGCATGGGAGAAATCCCAGGTCACATGCTGGTAGTGCTGCGGGACTGGGTTCCAGTGCGGAAGGTACATTTTCGCTTCACGGCCCCGGGCACGCCATGGGTACATGTTTTCCACGGCGATTTTCATCCCCGTGGTCTCAACCAATCGCTGCACGCCTTCGGCGAATTCTTCGGCGTAGGCGCCCTGCCACCTGAATGGCGGATGGGCGACAACCACATTTGCGCCGACCGCTTGGGCCAGGATGACCGAACGTTCGATCTTGGCCCAAGCAGAGCCCCACACCTGCTGGGTGAGCAGCAGTGTCGGTGCGTGGATGGCCATGATCGGCAGTTGGTACTTGTCCATCAAGGCTTTGAGCGCGGTCGCAGATTGGCTGGCTGCGTTGCCGGTAATCAGCACTTCCAGCCCGTCGTATCCCACGTCCTTGGCCATCGCGAAGGCGTCATGGACGGTCAGCGGATAAACTGACGCGCTAGAGAGGGTGACTGGCACCTTCATTGTGCTCTTCTGGTCTTCCATGCTCTTGCCTCCTGTTACCGTGTCCACTGTGCGGGCACCGCTTAGCCAAGAAGGTTAGCTGCTGGGTTTGGCGAGAAATTTGTACTTCTCGTTATCCAGAGCTACTTCCCCAACTCCAACGCTACTACTGAGCGGTGTCGCAGAGTCAAACATCACGTGATCAAAACGTCGCAGCATCAAGCCTTCACGAATCGCCCAAGGGCAAATCCGCACAGATTTCAGTTTCAAGGCATTCATCGCTTCGTGAGCGACAATCGCCCCGGCAAGCAGTTGCGGGGCGCGAATCTCCGAGACACCGGGCAGTTCTGCCCGTTCAGCCCAGCTCATCGCGGTCAATCGGTTGGTCCACAATTTCAATGCGTCACGATTGAGCACGCGCTTAACATAGGGGCCTTCCGTGCTCGGCGCGGCTCCGGTGATGCGAGCCAGCGAGCGGAAAGTCTTGGAAGTAGCGGTGGCCAAGGTGGGCTTGCCATACTGGCGCAGCTCGGTAGTCGGGTCCGTGAGAACGTCGCGCACGTACGTACGCAGTTCCTTGACTTCCTTAATGGACGGCAGGTCGTTAGGAAGCCATTCGCGGGTCAGACGGCCGGCGCCCAGGGGCACGGAGAAGGCTGTTTGCGGGAACTCGTCAACGCCCAAGGCCAGCTCCAGCGAGCCTCCGCCCATATCCAGGTTCAGGATGGATTCCGAAGACCAGCCAAACCAACGGCGTACGGAGTAGAAGGTCATGCCGGCTTCTTCTTCGCCGGTCAGTTCCATCAAGCTCACGCCCGTCTCGACTTCGACGCGTTCCAGGACGGCAGCACCGTTGGAGGATTCGCGTATCGCTGAAGTGCAGAAAGCCATGAAGTCCTCAACCTGGTGGTTTTCGGCGAACTTGGCGGCTTCCTTGATGAAGGAGATCAGCTCGCGCTGGCCCTCTTCAGTTATGGCGCCATACTCATTGAGGTAGCGCACCAAGGACAAGGGTCGCTTGTGCGAGGCATAGGGAACCGGGCGGGCTCCCGGATATGCATCGACGAGCAACAGGTGAACGGTATTCGAACCGATATCCAATACACCGAGTCTCATGGTGCGCTCCTCGTTAGGCCTGGCAAGAAAGACTAGTCAGTCTTTTTCGCGGTCGTCTTCTTGGCCGTAGCCTTCTTCGCCGGGGTCTTCTTGGCTGCTGGCTTCTTGGCCGGCGCCTTCTTTGCCGTGCGCTTCACCGGTCCGCGGGCACGTTTGTCGGCCAGCAGCTCGATAGCCTGCTCGCGTGTCAGTTCCTCCAGGGAGGTAGTGCGCGGAACGGTGATGTTGGTGACGCCGTCGGTGATGTATGGACCGAAGCGGCCATCCTTGACCACGATGTTCTTCTCGCTGGTCGGGTCCACTCCGAACTCGGCCAATGGCGGTACCGCGGCACGACGGCCACGCTGCTTCGGCTGCGCGTAGATCGCCAGCGCTTCGTCCAAGGTGATCGTGAAGATCTGCTCTTCGCTCTCGATCGAGCGCGAATCGCTGCCCTTCTTCAGGTACGGACCGAAGCGGCCGTTCTGCACGGTGATCTCTTCGCCGTCAGCGTCAGCACCCAGTACACGAGGCAGGCTCATCAGCTTCAGGGCATCTTCCAAGGTCACTGATTCGACAGTCATGGACTTGAACAGCGACGCGGTGCGCGGCTTGACCTTGGTTGGCTTCTTCGGCGGCTTCGGCTTGCCATTCTTGTAGTACTCGACCGGCTGGGCCGCCAATTCCTCTTCGGTTGGCTCCGGGATGATCTCGGTGACGTAGGCGCCGTAGCGGCCATCCTTGGCTACGATCTGGCGACCGGTTTCCGGATCAATGCCCAAGTGCATTTCGGAGACCTGCGAGTTGGCAAAGAGCTCCTCTGCCTTTTCGGCAGTCAGCTCATCCGGGGCCAGATCCTCAGGCACGTTGGCGCGCTGCGGCTCGGTGCCTTCCTCGGCGCCTTCCGGGATGGCACGTTCCAGGTACGGGCCGAACTTGCCCACACGCAAGGTGATGTCGTCGGTGACCTTGATCGAGTTGATCGCACGGGCGTCGATGTCGCCGAGGTTATCGACCACATGCTTCAAGCCTTCGGATTCGGTCTCCGCGCCCTTGCCGAAGTAGAACAGGTTCAGCCAGTCGGTGCGGGCACGATGGCCCTTGGCGATCTCATCGAGATCATCTTCCAGGCGGGCGGTGAAATCGTAGTCCACGTACTTCGCGAAGTGCTCTTCGAGCAAGCGGATCACCGAGAAGGCGATCCAGCTCGGCACCAGGGCGCCGCCTCGCTTGGTGACATAGCCGCGGTCCATGATCGTGGAGATGGTTGGCGCGTAGGTCGACGGGCGGCCGATCTCGCGCTTTTCCAGCTCGGCCACGATCGAAGCTTCGGTGTAACGAGCCGGCGGGGAGGTTTCGTGGCCTAGAGCGGTCAGCTCATCGCCGGCCAGCTGCTGGCCCACAGCCAGCTGCGGCAGGCGGGCTTCGGCATTCTCTGCCGCGGCTTCCAGGGCCTGTTCGTCCTTGCCCTCCTCATAGGCGGAAAGGAAACCGCGGAAGGTGATTACGGTGCCGGAGGCCGAGAACTCGGCCACGCGCTGATCGCTGGCGGTGCCCTGCAGCTTGATGGTGGCGGTGAAGCCCTTGGCATCGGCCATCTGCGAGGCGACGGTGCGCTTCCAGATCAGCTCGTACAATGCGTACTCGTCCTTGGACAACGAGGAACGCACGTCCTTCGGGCGGCGGAACATGTCACCGGCCGGGCGGATTGCCTCGTGGGCTTCCTGCGCGGCATCGTTCTTCGCCTTGTAGACGCGCGGCTTGGCTGGAACGGAATCCGCGCCATACAGTTCGGTTGCCTGCTTGCGCGCGGCATTCACTGCCTCGCCCGAGAGGAAGACCGAATCGGTACGCATATAGGTGATGTAGCCGTTTTCATACAGCCGCTGAGCGATCTGCATGGTGATCTTGGAGCTCCAGCGCAGCTTGCGGGATGCTTCCTGCTGCAGCGTGGAGGTGGTGAAAGGGGCGGCCGGACGACGGGTGTACGGCTTGTCCTCGACGGAGGTCACCGCAAAGCCGGTGTCCGACAGGTTCGCCACCAGCGACTGGGCCGACTCCTGATCCAGGTGGGCCAGCTTATTGCGGGTGGTCTTCAGCTGGCCGCGGTCATCGAAGTCACGGCCGGAGGCGACACGGGCGCCGTCCACTGCCGAGAGCTTCGCTGCGAAGCCTTCGCCTTCACTGGTGGCGAAGTTGCCCTTCACATCCCAGTATCCGGCGGGGATGAAGGCCATGCGTTCGCGTTCGCGCTCGACGACCAAACGGGTTGCCACGGACTGCACGCGGCCTGCGGACAGCCCGCGAGCCACCTTGCGCCAGAGCACCGGTGAAATTTCGTAACCATAGAGGCGGTCCAGGACACGGCGGGTTTCCTGGGCGTCGACGAGGTCGGTATCGAGCTCGCGCATGTTTTCCAGTGCGCGGGCGATGCCTTCCTTGGTGATTTCGGTAAATGCCAGGCGGCGTACCGGAACCTTTGGCTTCAGGACCTGCAGCAGGTGCCACGCGATGGCTTCGCCTTCGCGGTCCGCATCGGTTGCGAGGTAAAGTTCGTCAGCTTCTTTGAGCTTCGCCTTCAGTTCGGAAACGCGCTTCTTCTTGTCCGGGTAGACCATGTAGTAAGGCTCAAAGTCGTTGTCCAGATCGACAGCGAACTTGCCTACTGAGGTCTTTTTCAGCTCGGTTGGCAGTTCTGAGGGCTGCGGAAGGTCGCGGATATGGCCCACTGAGGCATCCACGTCAAAGCCTTCACCCAAATATTTGGCGATCGACTTCACCTTGGCAGGAGACTCCACGATTACGAGTTTCTTACCAGTCTTTTCCTTGGCCTTGGGGGGCACAGCACTCCTTTAGACAACACGGACCTAGGACACCCATTTCCGGGCCCTGATCGATCCGCCATCGCAGCTTCGTTCTTCATGCCTACTCTATAAGCACATTTCCCGATGATCTTACACCGAAGAATCTGCGCTCCCTGAGCCGGGCATACTTATGATGATGCCTCCCCCATGCTCTGGTATTCGGGAAGCAATGAGATTAAGTAGAACATACGCCGCGAATCAATACTGCGTTCCTCGGCTGTTGCCTGTGCCTCGTATTCGTAGACCAGATCCAGCATTCTGCGGTTGAACTCGCGTTGCTTGGCTTCCGAGAGGAAGACCAAACCGCTAGTCAGCATCGGCGGACGATCCGGGTCCGGAGCGATTCCGGTCTTCGCTTCTGCCTCGCGCCGCTGGACTTCAGCATTGAGCCGGGTGCGGAATGCGTTCAATTGCACGTTCAAGTACGCAGTTTTGGCGTTCGCCGAGTCGATCTGCGTGTTCAGCTCTAGCCGTTCACCAGCCGCTCGCCACCGCCGCTCGCGTGCGTCTCCTTCGCTGGCAGCACGAATCACGTACCCGTACTTCTCCAGGGCCCGGAGGTGATAGCTCATGGCGCTAGGTGTCAGCGCACACAAGGATGCAAGTTCTGTAGCGGTGCGGGTGGTCTGCGAAGCAAAGAGCTCATCCAAGACGATCAGTCGAGCGTCATGGGCCAACGCTCGAATCGCCTGAGGGTCAGTGATCGAGACAACTTGTGGGATTTCCGCCTCATCGCGCGAGGCGGCCCCACCTTGTTCCTCAATTGTGTTCCGTGTCATAGGGAAAAACTTTAGCGCTTGTTTCACATTTTCTGAAGCAGGCCATGTCGCAAGAGTCGCTTCACTGCTTCATAAAGCAGGTCCGCGAAGTCTTCTTGCCCTTCTCCAATCAAGGAATCCAACGCGTTGACTAGTTGCGATACCGACAAATCACCATCGCAGGCGGAAACAAATCCTGCCTGCGCGGTATCAAGCAATTCAGTACGGCGCAGCCCTGCCCCCTGCCGCAGCAAGATCACGCCGGGGTGCTCCGCCCCCGGACGCTGATGGCGCTCCTCAGTAACATCCTCGGCCACCAGCAGGTGCCAATCCTTGAACCCTTCATTGGCGGCGGCCAGCTGGTCGGACATGGCAATGTCCCGCTGCAGGGTCGGGGCCAGCGGCTGTTCCACCTGGTGCGAGATCTGCTCGTAGCGCTGCAGTACCGGATGGCCTGCGGCTGGACGGCGGAAGTACACCAGACCGAAGCCGATGGCACCCACGCCGCGGGACTCGAAGTCATCGAGGTATGCGTTGTAGGCGGAGATGTATGAAGTGCTGTCCTCGGTCTGGGAAGCGTCGCGCAGCCATGTCTCGGCGTAGCCGCTTGGCGTTGTTTGCTCGCGCTCGATCACCCATACGTCCAGCTGGTCGCCGAACCACTGGCGCACGCGGGCATCCCACGGCTGGTTGGATTCATCATCTAGGCGAGGAATCTCCCAGTTTGACAGCATTTGCATGCAGCCACCCGGCGCCAGGAAGCCAGGAGCCTGCTCGATCAAGGTGCTCACCAGCGTATCGCCGGCCATCCCGCCATCACGGTAGGTGAACCGGTCCTTGGCGCGCTCGTTGCTGCTTCGCGGGGTAATCACGAACGGCGGGTTGCTGGCGATCAGGTTGAAAGTGGATCCAGCCACCGGATCGAACAGGCTTCCCTGGAGCAGGGTGACCCGCGATTCGAGGTTATCCGGATCCAGCTCCAGGGCCTGGTAGTTGAGCATCAGGTTGAAGCGGGTGAAGCCCAGGGCTCGGGCCGACAGGTCTGTGGCCGTAACATGCTCCGCGTGCGATAGCAGATGGAACAGCTGGATGCCGCAGCCGGTACCCAAGTCCAGTGCGCGCTCGACCTTTTCGCGGATCGTGATCTGCGCCAGGGTCAGGGACGCCTGGCCAATGCCCAGCACATGGTCGGTGCGCAACACGCCGGGACGCTGGTGGGCACCCAGGTCGTGGGCCACCCACAATTCACCGTCAGCATCGGAGGAATGCAGCGCCAGGGCAATCTTGGCCCGGTAACCGGTAGCCCAGGACTCGATCAGGCCCAGCTTGAGCAATCCGTCGGTCTTCAATGTCGGGAAGGCGGCATTGATGGCCGCGTCTTCCTGGGTCTGGCCCATTTGGAAGAGGCGAACCACACAGGCAAGCGAGCTATCTGGCCTGCTACGATCCAGGTTTCGCAAGGCAGGGTGGAGCTGGTCGCGGGCAAATGCTGCCGCAGCTTCCTCACCAAGCAGCCCCGCAACATTTTCATAGTTGTACCCGACATCAGTGAGGTCTTTGGCTAGCGAGTCGATGAGCAGTTGATTGTAGCTCTGGGGAGCGTCATCAATGGAAGAAAATTCAGCAGCATTCACACCTCCAAGTCTACCGAGTAACTCAACGGGTGATAGCTAGGCCAGGCAAACTACGGCGACCTATGATGTGGGCATGACCCAAGTAACGGTGACCTATCTCCAGCAACTCGACTCCGCTGATGTCATTCGCTCGGCCAAGTCCTTGCCCGAGGACGCCCGGATCGAGCTGGCCAAGGAGATCACCCCGGAATTTTCGCGGTTTCTGTATCAGAGCGTGGGCAGCGAATTGAACTGGTCTGACCGCCTGGGTTCGACCCGAGACCAGTGGGACGAAGTGCTCCGACGCCCGGGCTCAGAAACCTGGGTGCTCTACCAGCACGGTGCTCCCCAGGGGTACGTGGAGCTCGTCACGGAAGTCGCGGACGCCGGCAGCGAGGTCGAGATCTTCTACTTCGGCTTATTTCCCGAAGCTACCGGCCGCGGCCTTGGCGGGGTGCTGCTCAGCGAAGCACTGCAACAGGCCTGGGCCCTGGGTTCACGATGGCCGCAGCTGCCTGAGGTCAGCCGGGTATGGCTGCATACCTGCTCACTGGACGGACCGGCGGCGCTACCGAACTACCAGGCGCGAGGGCTGAGAATCTACCGGACCGAGGTGGAACAGGTCGACGTCAAGGATGCGTCGCGCGGAATGTGGCCGAAGGTGACCGCATAGAAAACGCGGCCTGGACTTATGGAAAGTCCAGGCCGCGGTTGGTGAAAGCTGAAGTTAGGCGTCTACGGTGCTGCAGTCTGGGCAGCGGCGCAGTGCTTCGTCCTTTGCGCAGTCCTCGCAGAACAGGCGCAGGTTGCGGCAGGCCGGGTCCGAACAGTTCTCGAACTTGTTGGTTGGACCTTGGCAGCCCACGCATTCACCGATGGTGACAGCGTCTTCGGAGAATTCGGTATGCATGCGCTTATCGAAAACGTAGAGAGAGCCTTCCCATAGGCCTTCATCCCCGTACTTCTCGCCATAGCGGACGATGCCGCCCTGCATCTGGTACACCTCTTGGAATCCGCGTTTGACCATCAAAGCCGAAAGCACTTCGCAGCGAATGCCGCCGGTGCAGTAGGTGACCACCGGCTGGTCCTTCAGGTGGTCGTACTTGCCCGAATCCAGCTCGGCAACGAAATCGCGGGTGGTGTCCACTTCGGGGACAATCGCGTCCTTGAACTTGCCGATCTGCGCTTCGAATGCGTTGCGGCCATCGAAGAAATGGACCTTCTCGCCGGTCTTCTTCTTGTTGTCAACCAGCTCGTGAAGTTCTTCGGGGCGCAAGTGGGTGCCACCACCGACAACACCGTTCTCGTCAACTTCCAGTTCGCCAGGAGCGCCGAAGGTCACGATCTCGTCGCGAACCTTGACGGAGATACGCGGGAAGTCTTCTGCCGAACCTTCCGACCACTTGATATCCATCTTCTTGAAAGCTGGCAGTTCTCGCGTGGCCTTGACGTAGGCCTTGACTGCGGAGATCTCGCCACCAACGGTGCCGTTGATGCCGTCTTTGGAGATGATGATGCGTCCGCGCAAGCCCCAGCGCTCCAGCAGCGAGCGCTGCCAAAGGCGGATTGCCTCCGGGTCTGGGAGCGGAGTAAAAGCGTAATACAGAACAATACGATGAATGGCCACCCTACAATGTTAGTAGCTTTTGGCCGCGAAACGCCGAGGAAAAGAGCAATGTCACATTGATCTTTCCCGAAAATATCGAGCTCTCGGCCAGTGCAATAGTTCCAAGTAGGCAACGATTAGTTCAATGTCAGCTAATTCCTAGGAAAGACAAGGTAGGGTCAAATTATGGCATCAAACGCAAGCGATGAACTGATTGGCACCTGGGTAGCAGGCTGGGCTGGGGCTCGTGGTTATGAAACCCGCAACGAAGGACGGGTCCACGCTGCGCTGCGCCACGACACCACTGAAGACTGGGAATACGTCATCTATGGTCCCTCCAAAGAGGAACTCGCAGCAGTAGCCGAGACCCTGACGAAGCACCCGAACCGTCGGCTGACGGCTTTCGACGACTCCGCCGAGAATCTGGTTGCCATTGCGGCTGAAGTAGGCCTGCAGGTCACTGCCGATGACGAAGCACTGATGGTCACCGAACTAGCCGTGCACGACGTCGAGGTCCCACTGCCTGCAGACGGGTTCGTCTTCCAGATTGAACGCGATGGCACTCATGCCTACGTTTCGCTGCATCCCGAGGACAACCAGGAAGTCGTTGCGGCATCCGGCCATGTCTCAGCAGTTGGCGGATACGCAATCTTCGACCGCATCATCACCGGCGCCGATTTCCGCCGCAAGGGCCTAGGTACCCTGATCATGCGTGCGCTGGCTTCGCTGGCTCAAGAACACGATGTTGATGAAGGCCTGTTGATCGCTTCGGTCGATGGCCAGCAGCTTTACGCTTCGCTGGGCTGGACTTCGCTGGGCAAGGTTGTCATGTTCAAGGCCTAGGGCCTCCAAGATTACTCTTATCGCCGTGCTTGACGCTTCCGCGTCAAGCACGGCGATAGTCTTTAACTCCAGCAGTTCTCGGTCCGGAAGGCGTCCTCGTGAAGTCAGTGCGTTCTCTCTTAGATCCCTATGACCGGACCAATGATCCCGATGCTGTGGTGCACCGCCGCACCAGGACTGCCAAAGACGAGATCACCAGCCAATGGCCAGCGTGGCTCAGCGCTGAACTAGTTGGGATATTCCAGGGACTGGGCATCCAACAGCCTTGGCTGCACCAGGCCCAAGCAGCCAACCTCATCCACGAGGGCCACCACACCATAGTTTCCACCGGTACCGCCTCAGGCAAGTCCATGGCCTACCTGATGCCAAGTCTGGAACAGTTGTACCAGGCGAAGGACAGCGGATTCAACGATGCTGATGCCGGTGCATCGGTGCTTTATATCTGCCCAACCAAAGCACTGGCAGCCGACCAGCTTTCCGCTGTGGAGTCCCTAGGCGTTCCCGGGGTCCGAGCCGCTCCCTACGATGGCGATACCGACCAGGCCACCCGTGCTTGGGTACGCCAGCACGCCAACTTCGTCTTCACCAACCCAGATATGCTGCACCGCGGCATCCTGCCCAACCATCCGGCCTGGTCCAGATTCTTCAAGCGCCTTCGCTACATCATTATCGACGAGGCCCATTCCTACCGTGGGGTCTTTGGCGCACACGTAGCCAACCTGATGCGCCGGTTGCGTCGCATTTGCGCCTATTACGGCAGCTGCCCGGTCTTCATCGGTGCGTCCGCGACGAGCTCAGACCCCGAAGCATCCTTCGGGCGTCTCATTGGGGCGCCAGCTCAAGCGGTGACCAACGATTTCTCCGCCAGCGGTGAACTGGTGATGGCCTTGTGGGAACCTCCGATGAGTGATCACCGCGGTGAAAACGGTGCGCCGGTACGGCGTACCGCCATCGCCGAGAGCGCTTCGATCCTCACCGATCTGATGGCTGATCATATTCGAACCATTGTCTTCATCAAGTCCCGCCGCGGTGCTGAAACAATCGCAACGCTCACCCGCAAGCATCTGGAAAAATTTGCACCGGATCTATCCGTCCGGCTTGCAGCGTACCGCTCGGGCTACTTGCCTAATGAACGCCGTGAGGTGGAAAAGCAATTGCGCAGTGGCGAGCTGCTGGGTGTCACCTCAACTTCGGCGCTGGAACTGGGTATCGATATTGCGGGGCTGGACGCGGTAGTGGTGGCTGGGTGGCCAGGCACCCGCGCATCGTTCTTCCAGCAAATCGGCCGTGCCGGACGTTCGGGCCAGGATGCGCTGGCGATCTTTGTCGCAGCTGAAGATCCGTTGGACACCTACCTGGCACATCATCCCGAAGCCATCTTCGATTTGGGTGTCGAAGCGACAGTCTTTGATCCGCAGAATAAGTATGTGCTTAGCGGCCACCTCTGCGCCGCCGCGCAAGAATCTCCCCTGCGCCCGGAGGAGTTGGAAATTTTCGGTCCGCAGACCGAACAGCTTCTGGATTCGCTGGTGCAACGCGGCTACTTGCGCCGGCGCCCGGCTGGATGGTTCTGGACGCATCCGCAACATGCGGCAGGGATGTTCTCCATTCGGGCCGATGGCGGTGGACCAGTGGACATCATCGATGCGGAAACCGGCGCTCTGCTAGGCACGATGGATTCCCCGCAAACGCATTATCAGGCGCATCCCGGGGCCATCTACGTCCATCAGGGTGCCAGCTACCATGTGGAAGAACTTGATGAGCAGAACCACGTGGTGATCGTGACTCGGGTGAATCCTGATTACTACACCACGGCGCGTGATCTCACCACGGTTGCCATTGATTCCGAGGAACGCAGCCGTAACCACCGAGAACTGACGATTCATTTCGGTGAAGTCACTGTGACCACCCAGGTCGTGTCTTTCCAGCGGAAGTCGGTGGCTTCTAATGAAGTGCTGTCCGAAGAACCGTTGGAGCTTGAAGCCCGGGATCTGAATACCAAGTCCATTTGGTTCACCCTGACCGAGCAGCGATTGCTTCGAGCTGGTTTGGAGGTAGATCAGTTCCCCGGAGCCTTGCATGCTGCCGAGCATGCCATGATCGGGTTGCTGCCGCTGGTTGCTACCAGCGACCGTTGGGATATCGGCGGAGTATCCACTGCGCTACACATGGATACCGGCCATCCGACAATTTTCGTCTATGACGCGCAGCCTGGCGGTGCTGGATTCGCCGAGCGTGGTTTCGAGCGCTTCACCGATTGGATCCGGGCCACCCGGGATGCCATCGAGGCCTGCGAATGCCAGCACGGCTGCCCAAGCTGCGTGCAGTCCCCCAAGTGCGGTAACCGCAATAATCCATTGGACAAGGCTGGAGCGATCTTGCTGTTGACGGCCGTGCTTGACGACGTGGAGCCAGCGCACCACCGCTAACCGCTTCCGCCATGCTCACCGCCCCGGTGCATCCAGTGGCGGTGCTCCCGCCCGTGCCTGGGCTTCGGCCAGATACAGTTCTATGCCCAGGGCACGGAATCCGACAGGAACGTTAGTCGTAACGCGCACCGACTGGCCGTCGGGTTCCACCGTGCATGCTGCCAGCAGTGCACCGTTGGATTCGGCCAACAACGCCGCAACTGTGCAGGGGTCCCCGGGGCGCAACCCGCGGGCCGTATCCGCAGCAGCCAGCGCCGACAGATCGGCGGCGCTGGCAGCCTGCATCGCGGCTCGGGTTGCTGCAACCCATGCTAAAACGGCACCGGCAATTAGCAGTGCAACAACCACGAGCGCTGTTGCCATGACCGTTCCGCTACCCTGTTCGCTTCGAAGGCTCCGCCGCTTTTTCATTCGACGGCCACACTGGCTTGTCCATGGATTTGAAGGCTGCCAACGATTGGAAGGCTCACCGATTTGCTGACGTGAACCTGCCAGTAGCCGTTGGCTGTTGAGAGCGAGAAACGGGCTTGGCTTCCTGCCAGCCTCACGCCGCTGGCGCGAGCGGTTGCATCGTCCTCGCCGCGGGCCAATTCCCTGGCCATGGCACCGGCTGCCTGCTGAACTTGGATCTGCTGGATCCCGACGACACCCAAGCACAAACCCAAGGACAGCATCATGGCAACCGCGGGTAGCAGCACCGCAAATTCGGCGGTACTGCTACCCGATTCGTCGCTGAAGCTCATGGCCTACAGCGACAGCGCTTTAGTAATCAGGCCCATCAGCATGCCACGTACGTCGCCGCTGGACAGGATGCTGATCAGCAAGCCGGCAAAAGCCACGGCAGCCAGCGTGACCATAGCAAATTCGGCGGTGGTGGATCCCTGCTCTTCTCGCAGCAGATCCCTGATTTCCCGGAACCGTCGGTTCATTGTGTTGTCCTTTCTAGACTGTCATCCCCGGCGTCGATACCGTGGATGTTGTGCTTCTACCATCGGCGAGCGCCGCGGGCAGCAACATGGGTTTCCTACGAGCTGGGCATAACCTTCGGCCGGGGATTACTGGTAGCTGGGGAATAGCGCGATGATCAGTGGAACCACGCCCAGGGCGATGAAAGCCGGCAGTGCGCAGGCCCCTAGAGGCAGTACGAGCCTGGTACCGAATTGTGCTCCGAGGCGCGCGACTTTCTGTGCATGTTCACGGCGTTGCAGAATCGCGGTATTTCGTAGCAGATTGGCTGCCGGCGCTCCGGTCATGTGGGCAAAGTGCAGTGCTTTCCGCAGCGGGTCGAGCCAGGGCGGAACGGCTTCCCAGGCTTTGTCCCACGCCATGTTCATTTCCAAGCAGCGCGCTACGCTGCGCAGCACCGCGCACTGTTCAATGCTGTGACCGAGCAGATCGAGGATCTCGGTGATGGGCATCCCCGAGTCCAACAGGCTGGCGCTCAGATCCAGGATCAGCTCGACAGGTTTTTCATCTTCCTGCCGTCTTTTCCCAAGGCACTGCGGCGCCTTGCCTTCTCGACTTTTCGAGTTGGGCCGTCCTAATGCCAAAGCGATGGAAAGCGCCCCTAGAAGCAGAATCAGAACGATCATGACAGTGCCTGGCTAGTGGTTGCCTGCATGAGCCGCCGGCACCAGATCCGGTTGGCGATCCACAGCAATGCTCCAATGAGCACGCTGAGTTGCGCCGCCCATGATCGGCCTATTGTGCCCAGAACATCAATGCCCACAAGCAGACCGAATCCAAACCCGACTAGTGGAAGCCATGTCAGCAACTTAGTCGTTGCTTTCGGGCCAGCCATAGCCGCCTCGAATGCTTGCTGGGCTACTAGGGCGCATTCGAGGTCTTCGGCTAGCCGTTCCAGCACATCGGCAAGGCTTGCGCCGCTGCGTTCGGAGAGTTCCAGGCACCAGTGCAGTCGTCGCACCGCTGGACCTTGTCCCTGCTCCGCCGGAAGACCGGGTCCGGGAGCGCTGTTGCTTAGCCGATGCGTTGCTTGGAGGTCTTTGAGCGCTCGGATGATGTTCCCGCTGTCGTCCTCGGCCTCCAGCAACGCATCAACTGCGGGATGGAAATCCAATCCGCTTCGGAGCAGCGCCGAGAGTTCACGAATGATGCGGGCATCGGTGCTCAGTACCTGGTCATCGTCCGTGTGGCGTTCCGCCCCGCGATCCCGGAGCCTGCGCAGGGAACCCGCTTTGATTTTGCTTGCCGGGTGCGCGGGGATCCACAGCCACAAGGCCAGTGCGCCAAAGATGAGGATCAGCATTGGTCAACGCTCCTTGGCGTGCTCATCGCCTAGCGCCTTGGCAATGGTGCACGTGAGCGATGGGCCAAATCTGTTCGCCAGGAAGTTGTGCCCGTAGTCGGCCAGCGGTTCGGCGGCGTCCAGGTCTATCAGGCGCCGCATGTGCATCTGGCCATCGCTACCGGTGTCCAGGCATCCAAGGGCCACCGGTCCGCGCTGACCTTGGCTCCCCCTGTTCATGTGAATGACAAGATCCAAGGCGCTGGAGGCCTGCAACGAAGTCGCCTGCACGCTCCATCCGGCGAGCGCACCCAGCGCCGCCAAGCGGGCCGGAACTGACTGCGGGTTGTTGGCGTGCATGGTGCCTGCGGCTCCCTGATGCCCCGTGTTCATGGCTGCCAGAAAATCGCGTATTTCCTCCCCACGGCATTCGCCAACGACCAGACGGTCAGGGCGCATGCGCAGGGCTTGGACAACCAAATCCTTCAGCTGCACCTGGCCGGCAGATTCGACGTTGGCCGACCGGGTTTGCAAGGACACAACATGCGGGTGCGGTACATGCAGTTCTTGCGAGTCTTCCACGATGACCAGACGGTGCCGCGGATTGGCTTCGGCAAGCATGGCTTGCAGGAGGGTAGTTTTGCCGCTGCCTGTTCCTCCGGTAATCAGGAAGTTCATCTGGCGTTCCACGATGGCTTGAAGCAGCGGTAGCCAGAACCCGTTCGATCCTTCCAGGACGGTGCCCAGTTCGAGCTGGGCACTGCGCTTGACGCGAATCGAGATCAGCGGTCCGGCTGTGGCAATTGGAGGCAGTACAGCGTGGACGCGGTAATTCTTCAAGCTCATGTCCATGAACGGGCTAGCTGAATCGAGCCGTCGGCCCGCAAGGGTTGCAAGATGGACGGCCAGGGTCCGAACCTGCTCTGGGGAAGAAAACCGGAATTCGGTGGGCTGCAGGCCGGCCGGAGAATCCGTCCAGACCATCCCTTGCCCGTCGACCAGGACATCGGTCACCTCGGGCCGCTGTGCGAAAGGCTCGAGGATTGATAATCCTGCCACTTCGTTCTGCAGCGATTCCAGCGATTGTGCGGCACCTTGGGAACCCAGAGCCGCGCCGGAGTCGTGAACGGCTCCTGCCAAGGCAATCGCATCAAGCTGCCCGCCGGTGAGCAATGCGCGTTCACGCACGGATTCAAGGATTTTGGCATCCAGCACAGGCCCGCCCGTTGATGGGTTGGCGTTGTGGCTATGCCGGCCCGGGCTCATGGGTGCTGCTCCTTCATTTGCGGTATCAGGCAGAGGTTGGACAGGTGCTGGCGCAATGCCCGGGATTTGAAACTGTCGTATAATTGGCCGCGCTCGATCGCTTTGCTGATCCGGGGAAAATCGGGGAAGGCACCAAGAATCTGAGGAAAACCCGCAGGGGTGCTGCGTAGTTTCTGTTCCCCGCACAGCACCACTTCCCCAGAGGCTGGCACGGTCAGCGAACTGACAGTGGCGATATTCCGGTCTATGAATTGGTTCAGTGCCAGCCGTTGCGGATGCGGTGCGCGCCCGGCATCCACTACGACCAGATCGAATCCTTGCCGGGCGGCGGCCAGCAGGCGGATCACCAGCTGGTCCTCCAGCTCATGCGTTCTGCTTGCCTGGGACCAGGTCAAGATCGCGGTATCGCGAAGCTTCGGCAGCGTTTCAGCCAGTTGATGAGCAGCAAGCGCGCCACCGGATTGCCGCAATTCTTCCCATCCAATTCCCGTTGGCGGTTGGGTGCAAACCAGCGGCCAAGCGCCCTGGGAATGCGGATCCAGATCAATCATGGCGCTGCGAAGACCACTTAATGTCCCGGCATGCGCCAGCAACAGGGCCAGGGTCGTTGTTCCCAGCCCGCCTGCTGTGGAATGCAGTGCCAGTGTGTGTCCATGCCCTGCCCTCATGGCCCATAGACCCAGGTACTCGCCGAGCCATTGGCTGGCCGAGGGCAAAACTGCCACCCTTGCCTTGGGAATTCTGCTGGCCAAGCTCCACACGATGGCCTCGCCATCTTCCAGACCGACCAGGACATCCACCGGCCGGCTCGTATTTTCGGCTAGTGCTGCCATGTCGCTGCCCCACAGCACCGGCCCAGAACCATCGGCGGGCAGCAGCTGCGGGTCGGTGCATTTGTTGATTCTCACCGCCGCGCCGACCGCGATCACTGCGCATCGCTCAATAATCCGTGCATCGTTGCTCACGATGGTGCAGATCGGTTCATCTTCCGCCGTGTGGTCAGCCGCTGCCGGCCTCCTGGTGCTGTTCGGAGGCGCCTGCGCGAAATCCAGTTCAGTCATCACGAATCGTTGGGTGTCCTTCAGCGGTTTAGCCGATGAGGACTCTGATAGCCATTTCATGCATCGAGCGTGGCATCTGCCTAATCATTTGCGTGCCGCTCGCCAACCAACTGGGGATATCGGCCGCTGGCACGGCACAATAGATCCATGAGTGCCATCGCTTTCCTTGCTGCCGATCCTGATGGCTATGCCCTGATCGATCTTCGCGACCAGTATTCTGGCAACTCGCTGCAGCCGGTCGTCTCGGTATCCCGGGATGATTTTGCCGGATTTGTTGCCGAAATCGAAGCACGGCATTCGCCCCGATGGGCCATGCTCCGCACCACCCCGTGGATGCAGCCACTTGTTTCTGCGGGTGTTCATCTGGCCAAGGCCTGCATTCTCTCCTTGGCCCAACGCATCTTGCACCGCTCGCCGCTGAGTGAGGAAAAGCTCGAAGACTTCGATCTTGAACGACCAGTTCAGGCTCACGAAAGGGCCAACCAGGATGCGCTCTTTGCCGCCCCGACCTCCGGCGAATCCCTTTCCGAGCTCGTAGCCATGTACGTTGCCCAGCGCAAGGCGTTGCCGCAGGATCCCAGCACCCGTCAGCGTCTGGAATTATTGATCCACGCCGAATCGGTAGGTGCGTTGATTGCCTGCGAGATGGAAGCGGCCGGTTTGTCGTGGGATGAAGCCGGACACCGCGCCCTGCTGCGCGAGCAATTGGGCGAACGCGTATCCGACTATGGACGGCCGCCGAAACTCGCGGCCAAGGCCCGGCAATTGGCCAAGGCATTAGGCAGTCCCGGGCTCAACCCGGATTCGCCGCAGGAGCTGTTGCGCGCCCTGCATAAGGCCGGTTTCGCGGTGAGCTCGGTGCGGGCCTGGGAACTGGAGCAGATCAAGCATCCATTGATTTCTGAGGTTCTTGAATACAAGAAACTCTCGCGTCTTGCCAGCACCCATGGTGATGCGTGGTTGGATCAATGGGTGAAAGGCGGCCGTTTCCATCCGCATTATGTGCTGGGAACGGTGACTTCAGGACGCTGGGCCGCTTCTGGTGGCGGGGCGCTCCAATTGCCGCATTCCATCCGGCAGGTCGTGCGCACCCGTCCCGGCTCGACGTTTGTGGTGGCCGACGGGAGGCAACTGGAACCTCGAATCCTGGCAGCTATTTCCAATGACCAGCAATTGCAAAAAGCAGGCCAGCAAGATGACCTGTACCAGTGGCTGCTCGATGCCCAGCTCGTGGCTTCCCGAGATGAGGCCAAGCTGGGCATGCTCTCGGTCATCTACGGCGGTGGCGGCGGTGCTTCAGGTGCAGTGGGTGCGGCCCTGACCCGCAGTTTTCCCACCGCCATGCGTTTTGTCGAACAGGCAGCTCTTGCCGGCGAGCAAGGTGAAGGCGTGCGCAGTTTCCTCGGCCGCGGCTGCCCGCCAGCCGATGAGCAGTGGCTGCAGGCGCAGAAAGCTACCAACGATGAAGCATCGCAGCGGGCTGCTGACGGCGCGGCGAGAGCCCGCGGCCGGTTCACCAGGAACTTTGTCGTACAGGCGACCGCCGCGGAGTGGGCTTTGGTGTGGATGGGCCACGCACGGCACCTGATCCATCAGGCCGGGTGGAGCCAGACCTGCCGCCAGGTGTTCTTTGTCCATGACGAAATCGTCTTTGAATGCCCCACCGAATTGGCTGGGCAACTGCAGGAGCTCATCCGGCATGCGGCCATGCTCGCCGGGCGTTCCCTGTTCGGCCAGGCCTCGCCGCGCTTCCCGGTCAGTGTTGCGATCTCCGGGAACTACGCGGATGCGAAGTAGCCGGCTTCAGGCCATGCGCAGTTCACGGCGGTTGTTCCACGGCTGGGTCCAACCCAGCTCGTTGAACAGCCTGTCCAGCACGATCGCGGTGAAGCCCCAGATGATCCGGTCTTCAAAATCGAAGGCCGGGGACTTGAACTTCTGATTGCCGCGCTGCACCACGCCGGTCAGGCGATTCCTCGGCTCCAGCAGGTGCGCCACCGGGGCGCGGAATACGCCGGCGCTTTCGGCCGGGTCAGCCGGATAAACCCTGGATTCGGTATGCCACCAGCCAATCACCGGGGTGACCAGGAAGTTCGAAACCGGCAATTCGGTTTCCCCCAAGGTGCCCAGGACCTCGATCCCGGAGGTGTCCACGCCAGTTTCCTCCCACGCCTCGCGCAAGGCGGCGTCGGCAACGCTCGAATCCTCCTGGTCGATCCCGCCTCCGGGGAAAGCGATCTGGCCCGCGTGCTTGCGCAGGGTCGCGGCGCGCTCCACGAACAGCACGTCCAGATCGCCGGCCCGGGAGTGCGGCTCCAGGGCCGCTTCGCCGGCAGCACCGAACAGGATCAGGACCGCGGCACGGCGCGCAGCACCGAGCTCGATATCGCTCATCACCCATTCGCTGGGCAGTTTCTGCGTTGCCCCGACCTGTGCCGTGTGGCGGGCAATTACTTTTTCCAGTTCCAAGCGCGCGCTCATGCGTCCAATCCGTATCCTTCAGCCCTCAGCTCGCGGCGGGTTGCGCCGGCGATCATTTTCGCCAGCAATTCTTCCCGTCCTGGTGCGAGCTCATACTTGAGCAACGCTGTGGCCTTGGCAGGTATTTCCTCGCCGATGCCGAACGAGGGGCAAAGCTTGGCGATGGCGCAGGCCCCGCAGGCAGGTTTGCGCGAGTGGCAGACGCGGCGGCCATGGAAGACCACGCGGTGGCTGAGCATCGTCCAGTCGCGTTTTTCGAACAGTTCCCCCACCGCGTGCTCGACCTTGACCGGATCGGTTTCATCGGTCCACCCAAAGCGGTTGGCCAGGCGCCCGAAGTGGGTGTCCACGGTGATTCCGGGAACACCGAAGGCATTTCCCAGCACGACGTTGGCGGTTTTGCGTCCCACCCCGGGAAGCTTCACCAGCTCTTCGAGCTTGGCTGGCACTTCTCCGTCAAAGCGTTCAACCAAGGCGGCGGATAGCCCGAGCAGGGAGTCCGTCTTGGCGCGGAAGAAACCGGTGGGGCGGATCAGCTGCTCAAGCTCGCCCCGTTCGGCTTGGCTCATTGCGTGGGCGTCCGGGAAACGGGCGAAGAGCGCTGGAGTGATGGCATTGACCCGCACGTCGGTGGTCTGCGCGGAGAGCACGGTGGCTACCAGCAGTTCGAAGGGGTTCTCGAAGTCCAGTTCGGGCACCGCGTAGGGGTAGGCCTTCGCCAGTTCCCGGTTGATCTTGCGTGCCCGGCGCTTCAGCCCCAGCTCGGTTTCGTTGTCCAATTTCTTCGCCACGCTTTAGATCGTGTCATGAGGGCGTGAAGTTTTCACCCTTGGACACCACCTTGGCGTGCTGTTCATCGCGTGCAGCTAACCGCTCGGCGCACAAATTACCCCATTTCCCCTTTCCCGGTGACACAAAGCACACCGGCCCTGCTGGAGGATGTAACTTTGATCACAGAGAAATATTTGTGACTACGCGGAAGGACGCGAACCCAGTGAGTGATTCGAAAACCTTGGATAACCTGTCGACCGAAACCCGTTCCTTTGCCCCGAGCAAGGACTTCAGCGATCAGGCCATCGCAACGCAGGCCCGCTACGACGCAGCCAAGGCAGACCGCTTGGGCTATTGGGCGGACCAGGCACGCCAGGTACTGACCTGGGACACCGATTTCACTGAAACCTTGGACTGGTCGCAGGCACCGGTGGCCAAGTGGTTCGTCGGCGGCAAGCTCAACGCGGCCTACAACGCGCTGGACCGCCATGTGGAAAACGGCCTGGGCGACCGCGTCGCCATCTACTTCGAAGGCGAGCCGGGCGATACCCGCACCTACACTTACGCGCAGCTGACCGAAGAGGTCAAGAAGGCCGCCAACGCTTTCGAATCCCTGGGCGTGGCCAAGGGCGACCGCGTGGCCGTCTACCTGCCAATGATCCCGGAAGCCGTCATCACCATGCTGGCCTGCGCCCGCATCGGCGCCATCCACTCGGTGGTCTTCGGCGGCTTCTCCGCCGACGCGCTGCGCAGCCGCATCGATGATGCGGACGCCAAGCTCGTGGTCACCGCCGATGGCACCTGGCGCCGCGGCAAGCCGTCCTCGCTGAAGCCGGCAGTCGATGCGGCGCTGGAAGCACCGGGCCACACCGTGGAAAACGTTCTGGTGGTCAAGCGCAACGGCGAGCCCACCGAATTCGGCGCACTGGACAAGTGGTGGGATGACGTCGTCGGCACCGCCGCCACCGAGCACACTGCGGTAGCCCACGACTCCGAGCACCCGTTGTTCGTGCTGTATACCTCGGGCACCACTGGCAAGCCCAAGGGCATTGTGCACACCACCGGCGGCTTCTTGGCCCAGGGCGCCGTGACCCACCGCGACACCTTCGATTTGCACCCGGAAACCGACGTGTACTGGTGCACCGCGGACATCGGCTGGGTGACCGGCCATTCCTACGTCACCTACGCGCCGCTGGTCAACGGCGCCACCCAGGTGATCTACGAGGGCACCCCGGATACCCCGCACCAGGGCCGCTGGTGGGAACTGGTGGAAAAGTACGGCGTCACCATCCTGTACACCGCGCCCACCGCAATCCGCACCTTCATGAAGTGGGGCCGCGAGATCCCCGATAGCTACGACCTGTCCTCGCTGCGCGTGCTGGGTTCGGTGGGCGAACCGATCAACCCGGAAGCATGGATGTGGTACCGCGATGCCATCGGCACCAACAACGGCAAGAACGGCGAGCGCAAGGAACACCCGGCCCCGATCGTGGACACCTGGTGGCAGACCGAAACCGGCGCGCACATGATCGCTCCGCTGCCGGGCGTCACCGCAACCAAGCCGGGTTCGGCCCAGGTGGCCGTGCCGGGCATCGCCATTGACGTGGTGGATGAAGCCGGCGAATCCGTGGCCGACGGCGAGGGCGGCTTCCTCGTCATCCGCGAGCCGTGGCCAGCGATGCTGCGCGGCATCTGGGGCGACATGGAACGCTACAAGGACACCTACTGGTCGCGGTTCGAGAACATGTACTTCGCTGGCGACGGTGCGAAGAAGGACGCCGATGGCGATATCTGGCTGCTGGGCCGCGTGGATGACGTGATGAACGTCTCCGGGCACCGCCTGTCCACCACCGAGATCGAGTCCTCGCTGGTCGCCCACCCATACGTGGCAGAGGCCGCCGTGGTGGGAGCGAAGGACGAGACCACCGGCGAGGCCGTGGTGGCCTTCGTGATCCTGCAAACCGAGCCGGCGGAAGGCGAGGATGTGGTGGCGACCCTGCGCAACCACGTGGGCAAGGACATCGGCCCGATCGCCAAGCCGAAGCATGTGCTGGTGGTTCCGGAACTGCCTAAGACCCGCTCGGGCAAGATCATGCGCCGCCTGCTCAAGGACGTGGCCGAGGGCCGCGAGGTCGGCGATGCCACCACGCTGTCCGATTCAACGGTGATGAGCCAGATCGCGCAGTCCATGGGCAAATAGCCTCAGCACGCCCCAGTGCAGCAAGCCGCCGTTCGTCCACACCGCTGGTGTGGACGCACGGCGGCTTCTTGTATTACGGGGCCAAAGAATTCGGGCGGGAATTTCCCGGTTGTGTAATAGATTTGAGTTCATGACTGAGAACGCATCGAACACCATCTTGCTGCTCAACGGCCCCAACCTGAATCTGCTGGGCACCCGGGAGCCGGAAATCTATGGCCACGACACCCTGGCCGATGTTGAGCAGCTGGCCCGGGAAACCGCTGCGGCCCTCGGCTTCGAATTGCGCGCCTTGCAGTCCAACCATGAGGGTGTGCTCATCGACGCGATTCACGAGGCCCGCACTACCGCAGCCGGCATCATCATGAACCCCGGCGCATTCACCCATACATCTGTGGCTATTGCCGATGCCATCAGCGGCGTGCAGTTGCCAGCCATCGAGGTGCACATCTCGAACGTGCACAAGCGTGAAGCGTTCCGCCACCATTCCTTCATCTCGCCGGTAGCCAGCTCGATCATCATCGGTGCGGGCGTGCACGGCTACAAGCTGGCGGTTCAGCAGCTCGCGCATTTGCTGGGCAAATAGCCGCAAGCCCTAGCCGGTGACGCAGTCGCCTGTTTTGATGCTGGTGCGCCGATCGCCGCCCAGCTCCATGGCGTTCTCGATCTCTTCGAGGCTCAGGGCGAAGCCGACCTCGTCATCGCTGCGCGACTTGGCGAAGATCAAGCCCACCGCGTCGCCGGATTCATCCAGCAGCGGTCCGCCGGAATTGCCCTGGGCTACTTCCGCGGTGAGCTGGTAGACAGAGATTCGAGATGGGTCCGCGCCATAGATATTGGCAATGGAGACGAAGGCACGGGAAGCGATCAAGGCTCCGCGGATCTGCTGCGGGCCGCCCGCTGGGTGCCCGACAAAGGTTGCCGAGTCGCCGCGCATCAGGTCATCAGCGGCGAGGTCGATAGGCTCTGCCTCCAGCCCTTCGACGTAAAGCAGCGCGATGTCGGCCTTGGGATCGAAATAAACAACCTTTCCGCGGTGAACTTCGTCACCGCCGACCTCCACGGTTGCCGCGCTCAATCCGGCGACCACGTGCGCGTTGGTCATGACCAGCTCGTGGTCGACAACGAAGCCTGAGCCGGTCAGGTTCACACCGCATTGCACCGCGGTACCGGAGATCTTGGCGGCCGATTGGGCAGCGGCCAGCTGCAGGTCGTTAGCTGCCCATTCGGTGTTGGCCGGCGCCTGGACCGGGGGCGCGAAAGGCTCCAGGAATGCGGGGAGGGTTTCGGCGATCACCTTGGAGCGTGCGGTGGAAATCGCGGCATCGACAAACTCGGGTGTCAGGCCACGAATCGAGTCGATCATCTTGGACTTGCTGATCTCCAGCGAAAGCCTTGGAATACCCATGCTTGAAGTGGAAAAGGCCAAGCCACCGATGATTGTGGCGGTAATGAACACCGACAGCACGCCACCGGCAATGCGGTCCGCGGCACGCAGGAAATCGACATTCATCCAGTGGCGGATGCGGGTTGCAATCACCCGTCCCAGAGCTTGCCCGAGAATGATCAGCACGGCTGCGGTAGCTATCATCAGGCCGACCCGCCACCAGGGGTTCGTGGCGAAGGTGGAAACCAGCGGGATGGCGAAGAATGCGGCGACGCCGCCGACAATCAGGCCGAGCATGTCGCCAATGGTCAGCAGAAAACCTCGACGAACTCCAACAACGAAAAACGTCAGCAAAACAGCGCAGATGACTACGTCGAGCCAGCTGAAAATTCCGAGCACCAAGACCCCAGTTCATTCATAAAGTTCGTATAGACCCAAGGTACCCTTAGAAGCTGATGGATTTCTGCGAGCAGATTCGCGAGTTTTAGTCGAATGTGCGTGATTTTCAACATTTTCTTGGTTAAACCACGTGTGGAAACTGTCACATTGTTACCGAATACGGCACAATGAAGTAAGCGCCTACTACTGTTGACAGGAGATTTAATGGATATCGAGGTACTGCGTCGCGCGCCACTGTTTGCGTCGCTTGGTGATGAAGTATTCGCCGCGCTAACCGAAGAATTGACCGAGGTTGATCTCTCCCGCGGCGCATCGGTGTTCCGTGAAGGCGATCAGGGTGACCGTCTGTACTTCATCGTTTCGGGCAAGATCAAGCTGGGTCGCACCTCTTCGGATGGTCGCGAGAACCTGATTGCTGTTCTTGGCCCAGGCGAACTGTTTGGCGAGATGGCATTGTTCGATCCACACCCACGCAACGCAACTGCAACCGCCGTGTCCGAGACCCGCTTGGCGGGCCTGAGCCACGAGAACATGCGCAAGGCTATCTTGAACTCCCCTGAGGTCTCGATCCAGCTGCTGCAGGCTCTGGCTGCACGTCTGCGTCGTACCAATGAGTCCCTGGCCGATCTGGTCTTCTCTGACGTTCCTGGCCGTGTTGCCAAGGCTCTGTTGGATCTGGCTGACCGCTTCGGTCGCCCAGCTACCGACGGCATCCTGGTTGCCCACGAACTGACTCAGGAAGAGCTGGCTCAGCTCGTTGGTGCTTCCCGCGAAACCGTGAACAAGGCTCTGGCCGAGTTCGTGCAGCGCGGCTGGCTGCGCCTGGAAGCACGCGCCGTCGTGATCCTGGATATCCAGCGTCTGCGCCAGCGCTCGCGCTAAACCGCAGTGATGCAAACAGGCCGGGAATCCTTCAAGGATTCCCGGCCTGCTTTGTTTAAGTTCTGCTCTCAGTGCCCGGCAGTAGTCTGCCATGGGCGGGAGGATTCAGCGCTCATGGAGCCAAGGACTTCCAGATAGTAAATGCCATCGCGCACCAGCAGGTCCGGATGCTTGAGATTCAACGAACGGGCCCGCGAAAGGTAGGCGACCACTCCATTGGCCTCCGCCATGGCTTCCAGGATCATTTCCACCGCCGGGTAGCTAATCTCCGAGAGCGCGAGGTTCACTGTGTTGGGTTGGCCAACGCTGTCCCCCAGCTCGCTGGTGCTGCGTTTGGCCAATATTTCCCCGGCGGCACACCAGCGCCCCCATTTGCCTTTGCCGCGCAGCAAGGCAGCCTCCTGGCGGTTGGGCACGGTGGCAGTGAAGTACCAGGTGTCGAAGCGGCGCAGGGCAAAGTTCGGGTTGAGCCAGTGGGATACCGGACGCAAAAGGTCTGTGCGCAAGCCCAGTCCGCGGCGGCGCAGGAATTCGTCGAAGGCCAGGTCCTGTCCGGCGATTGCTTCGCGGGCGGTCATCCAGTCTTCTGCATCGGTCATTTCGACCACGGATTGCTCATCGGTGCCGGCCAGCAGGATTCCGGTCTCTTCGAAAAGCTCGCGAATGGCGCAAACGATGTATGCCTGCGCCAACTGCTGGTCCAGCATGTCCATGCGCTTGGACCATTGGGACAGGCTCGGACCGAACCATTGGTAGGTGGCACGGTCGCTCGCCTCGTGGCTGCCGCCTGGAAAGGCCACGTTGCCCAGTGGGGAGCCCCCGGGGCGATAAGTCAGATAGGTCTCCACGCCGTGGGAAGAATCCCTCACAAGGCAGATGGAGGACGCGCGCCGCGGGGTGCGCGGCGTGCGCGAACCGAAAGAGAACCAGTTTTCGGCGGTGGCAATTTGATGCGGTGGCAAATCAAAGAGCCGGCGCACCATACCGCTGCGCGGCCCCGCCGGGAATGCCCGTCGGGACCGCGCAGCAGGAATCTGGCTTGAATTACTCAAATTCGGCGATGACCTCGACCTCGACAGGTGCATCCAGCGGCAGAACGGCAACGCCGACGGCCGAGCGTGCGTGCAAGCCTGCATCGCCGAGTACCTCGCCGAAGAACTCCGATGCCCCGTTGATGACGCCTGGCTGTCCGGTGAAGTCCGGTGCCGACGACACGAAACCGACAACCTTCACGATGCGCTTAATGCGATCTAGATCACCAATTTCGGCCTTGATGGCGGCTAGCGAGTTAAGCGCAGCGGTCTGCGCCTGGGCCTTCGCCTCCTCGGCCGAAACCTCGGCACCAACCTTTCCAACGGCTGTGAGTTCACCCTTAATCAGCGGAAGCTGGCCGGAGGTGTAGACATAGTTGCCGGTGGTAACGGCTGGCAGGTAGGCGGCTACCGGCTTTGCCACAGCTGGCAAGGCATGACCGAGCTCGGCCAGACGAGCCTCGACACGCGAGGAAGTAGCTTCTTGCATGGGATTTCTCCTTCAGTAAATGTTGTTGCTAGTTACGCTTTCGGACGCTTCATGTAGGCCACTGGAGATGAGCCGTTGGGGCCTGGAACCACGGTTACCAGCTCCCAGCCATCGTCACCCCACTGGTCCAAAATCTGCTTCGTAGCGTGAATCAAAAGCGGCAAAGTGGCGTATTCCCATTTAGTCATACTCGATACGTTAGCGCGTCCTTGTAAACTAGTGGGTATGGCAGCCAAGAAGTCCCCTTTTTTTGATACCGCTACCACCCTGGGAAAAGTCGTTGCATTCTTCGGAATCAGCGCCCTGTGTGGTGTGCTCGCAGCAGGCATGCTCGTGCCCATTGCAGCTATCGCAAAAACCGGTTTGACCACCGGTAACAACATCGTCAGCGCGCTCCCGAGCTCGTTTGAAAAGCTCCCCATCCCGGAGCCTTCCACGATCCTTGACGCTGATGGCAAGGCCATTGCGAACTTCTACCAGCAAAATCGCCAGCCTGTGAAGCTAGATGACATCTCGCCGAACATGCGCAAGGCGATCATCTCGGTGGAAGATGAGCGTTTCTACGAGCACAAGGGCATCGACCCCAAGGGCATCGCCCGTGCAGTAGTTGGCAACCTCACCTCTTCGAGCCGCTCTGGTGCTTCCACCCTGACCCAGCAGTACGTGAACAACCTGCTGGTGAATAACCAGGTGCTCACCGGTTCGGACGAATCCACTGTTTCCGGCCAGAAGGGCTACTCGGATAAGATCCGTGAGCTGAAGTACGCGGTGGCCATCGAGAAGGAAATGTCCAAGGACCAGATCCTGGAGGGCTACCTGAACCTGGTGCTCTTCTCGGGTCGCGAGTACGGCGTGCAGGCTGCCGCTCAGCACTTCTACTCAACCGATGCCAAGGACTTGAACGTGCAGCAGTCGGCCATGCTTGCCGGCATGGTCCAGCTGCCAAACGTCTACAACCCGATCAACAACCCTGAGCGATCCATCGACCGCCGCAACAAGGTGCTGGGCAACATGTACCGCACCGGTGCAATCACCAAGAAGGAATACGACAAGGCGGTGAAGTCGGACCTGGAACTGGATCCGCGCACGTCCCCTTCCGGTTGCACCGCGGCCAAGGAAAATGCGTACTTCTGCGACTACGTCACCAATCTGATCCTTTCCGATGACACCTATGGCAAGACCAAGGAAGATCGCGAAGGCCTGCTGTACCGTGGCGGCTTGACCGTCAAGACCACCCTGAACAGCAAGCTGAACAAGAAGGCCGCCAAGGACGCAGCGAAGGCTATCGATCCAAAGGCCAAGTCCAATACCGACATTTACTCCTCGATCGTTTCGGTCGAGCCGGGCACCGGCAAGATCCTGACCATGGCGCAGAACACCACCTACGGTCCGGAAGTCAAGAACTCGGGCGAGAACACCTATTACAACTTCGCTGTCGAGCGTTCCCTGGGTGGCGCTGGCGGGTTCCAGGGTGGTTCTACCATGAAGCCGTACACCACCTTGGGCTGGCTGTCCGAAGGCAACCGCATGTACGACAAGATCAATGCCAAGAAGCAGGTTTTCGTACCCGGCTCCAAGTGGCGGGCATCTTGCCTTCCCGGAGGAACGACAACTGTTGGTTCTAATTGGGAACCGAAGAATGCATCGCCTGGCTTCTACCGCTCGATGACCGTGGATACCGGCCTGTACTGGTCGATCAATACCGCGACCGTGCAGGAGGCCTACAAGACCGACCTGTGCACCATCGCCGATTACACCAAGAAGCTTGGCGTACTGGATCAGGGCGCCAAGGGCGGCCCTGCCCCGATCTCGCCTTCGAACCCTTCGTTCATCATCGGCTCGGCAGAAATCACCCCGTTGTCGCAGGCCGCCGCATTCGCTGCATTCGCCAACAAGGGCGAGTACTGCGAACCACGCGCCATCAACAGCGTGACCGACAAGGACGGCAACGAGTACAAGGTCAAGAAGGAATCCTGCTCCCAGGAAATCGACCCGACCTACGTTGCCGATCTGAACGGCACCCTGAAGAAGATCGCCACCAACCGCGTCTCCAAGGGCCGCGTCGACGGCCCAATCGCTGGCAAGACCGGTACCAACAACTACGCGTCCTCGACCTGGTTCGTCGGCTACACCACCGGAATTTCCACCGCCACCTGGGTCGGCCGACTCAAGGGCAAGGCCGGCGAAGAGAAGAACCAGATGCACGGCGCGATGGTCAACGACAAGAAGGCCCCTTGGATGGTCGATTCCTCGACCTTCGCCGCCCCGCTGTGGGTGGACTTCATGGAGGAGGCCGTGCACGAATACGAGCGGAACAACTTCGGTTCGGCCCGTCGCCAGCCGCCTCCGCCAAAGCCGAAGGAAGAAGACGATTCCAAGTCCGACTCGGATGAGAAGGACAATGACAAGGAAGAGTCGAAGGAAGATTCCAAGCCTAAGGAAGAATCCTCGCCGAAGCCCGACTCCGATAACAAGGGCAACGGAAACGGCAATGGAAACGGCAACGGCAAGAAGTCCGATGACTAGCTGAATATTCGAAAGGCCGCGTTCAACTTTGGTTGGACGCGGCCTTTCGGTTTAGATTGGCATAGGAGAACTCCACCAGAAGTTGCCTCCGGGCTTGAAAGGACGATGGCACAGAAGTCATGGTTGAACAGAATAATTTCGCTTCGGCATTACGTCATGCCAGCGGTACTGCGGCCCTTGCCGCCACCGGCGCTCTGGCCATCGGCGGAGCTCTGGTGGGCTATGGCATGCTGGAGGCCCAGAAGTTCGGGCTGCGCCACGAATCGCTTAAGGTCCTGCCCCGCGGATACGGCGACATCAAGGTCCTGCACCTTTCGGACATCCACATGGTTCCAGGGCAGGAAGCCAAAACCCAGTGGCTGCGCGGTCTGGCTGATCTGAAGCCCGACTTTGTCATCAACACCGGGGATAACCTCAGCCACCGCAAGGCCGTGCCGGCTTTGATCAAGGCGCTGGAACCGCTGATGGCTTTCCCTGGCGCCTTCGTTCCCGGGTCCAATTGCTACTACGCTCCGAAGCTGAAGAACCCGTTCAGGTATTTGGCTCCTTCCACCGGAACTCCCAACCCTGCCCCGCGGGACCAGTTGCCGTTCGAAGAAATGCACCGGGCCTTCGGCGGAGCCGGCTGGATCAACATGTCCAACCGTGCGCATTCCACGGTGCTCAATGGCCTGCGCCTGGATCTTACCGGCGTGGATGATCCGCACATCGACCGGGACCTCTTCGCTGGCTGGCCGCGTGGTTCCTCCTCAAGCAGCCAGGCGCCCCACGTGCGCATTGCGCTCACCCACGCGCCCTACCAGCGGGTTCTTGACCAATTCACCGAGGCGAAGGCTGATGTCATTTTCGCTGGCCACACCCACGGCGGCCAGGTGTGCATCCCGGGCTATGGCGCATTGGTCTCCAACTGCGATCTGCCTACGTGGCGCGCCCGCGGCCTGAGCGATTGGGAATACAACGGCAACACCGTTCCGTTGAATGTTTCCGCTGGCGTGGGCACCTCGCGCTTCGCTCCGATTCGCTTCGCCTGCCCGCCGGAAGCCATCATGGTTACCCTGGCTGCCCGCGACTAAGCCACGAAATTTCTTCGGGTAATCCCCGGTCAAGCACCTTCTTGGTGCTCGACCGGGGATTATTTGCCTCCAATGTGAAGCACTTCTTTCCAATAGTTGCCTATTGATTGAATTATCCCAACTACTGCCGGTAGTCTGTAACTCTGTCAAACTTCTGGATGAATGCGGGGTACCGTGGCTCAAGCTCAACAGGCCGGTTCGAAAGATCCGGTCCCGCTCTCCGCAACACTGAAACGGCTTGCTCCATTCGTCAAGCCGATCTTCCCCCGGCTCTTTTGCGGTTTCCTCTGCGCGCTCGGCGCCGGAATTGTCGCGCTGGCCATCCCCCAGGTGCTCGCCTGGCTGGTCAATGTCGTCCTGCATCGTGATGGGGCAGCCTCGGAGGTGTGGCTCTCTGTTGGCATCGTTGCCGCATTGGGCCTTGTCGAAGCCCTGCTGATCTTCCTGCGCCGCCAATTCGTGCTGAATCCCGCAGCAGGCCTTGAAGCGCAGATGCGCATCCGCTTCTACAAGCACCTGCAGCGCCTGCCCGTGGCGTTCCACGAACGCTGGGGCTCGGGGCAGCTTCTCTCCCGCTCCATGTCGGATCTCTCCTTGTTGCGCCGTTGGCTCGCGTTCGGCGCGATGATGCTGGTTGTTGAAACCGTCACCGTCATCACCGGGCTGGTGCTGATGTTCACCCATTCATGGATCCTGGGACTGCTCTACCTGCTGGGATCCATCCCGATTGCCATCAAGGCCTACCGTTTCCGCAACGACTACCGGGCCGCCAGCCGCCGCAGCCAGGACCAGGCTGGGGACCTGGCCACCGCGGTGGAAGAATCAGTGCACGGCATCCGCGTCATCAAGGCCTTCGGCCGCGGGCCGCATGTCTACGCGGGCTTCAGCGCCCAGGCAAAGTCCCTGCAGGAAACCGAAATAACCAAGGCCAAGACGCTGGCCAGCTTCCTGCTCACCGTCGTTGCGGTGCCTGAAACCATTCTGGGCATCGGCCTGCTGATCGGCATTGCCCAGGTCGCCAACGGCACGCTGAGCGTCGGCTCGCTGGTGGCCTACTTCGCCATCGCCGCGGTCATCGCCGGCCCCGTCGAGGGCATGGGAATGCTGCTGGGCATGACACTGAGCACCAAAACTGCGCTGGACCGCCACTTCGAGGTCATGGATTCAATCAATGACATCGATTCCCCCGCGCAGCCCCGGGTCCCTGCAGAACGCGATGGCAGCGTGAAGCTGGAGCATGTGCGCTTCGCCTACCCGGATACCGCCGGTACCCACCGGCCGATCCTGGCCGACATCAATCTGGAGATCCGTCCCGGGGAAACCATGGCCCTTGTCGGCATCACCGGTTCGGGCAAGTCCACCTTGCTGAACCTGGTTCCGCGCCTGCATGAAGCGACCTCCGGCGAGGTGCTCATCCACGGACAGGACGTCAAGGACTGGGACCTCCAGGAACTGCGAACCGAGATCGCCGTGGCTTTCGAGGACACCACCTTATTCTCCACCTCCATCCGCGGCAACGTGCTGCTCGGCGCCCCGGAAAACCTGGATGAGCAGCAGCGCGAAGCCCTGCTCGCCGAAGCCCTGGACGTCGCCCAGGTGCAGTTTGCCTACGCGTTGCCCGAAGGGGTAGACACCTTGATCGGCGAGGAAGGCCTGTCGCTATCGGGCGGGCAGCGCCAGCGCATCGCCTTGGCCCGCGCCATCGCAGCGCGCCCGAGCGTGCTGGTCCTCGACGATCCGCTGTCCGCCCTGGATGTGCGCACCGAGGAACTGGTCACCGAGAGGCTGCGCGAAGTCCTGGCCGGAACCACCACGCTGATCGTGGCCCACCGGCCCTCGACCGTGATGCTCGCCGACCGCGTGGCGCTGCTGCGCGATGGCCGCATCGACGCGGTGGGAAGCCACGCCCACCTGTTGAGCACCAATGAGCATTACCGATTCGTCATCGCCAGCCTGGATGACGAAGACCAGCCAGCCACCGTGGAGGTCTCCCGATGAGCAAGCCACTGGGCGTCGCCAATGAAGACGCCATCAAGCTCTCTGCCGCCGAACGCAAGGTCGTGCGGCAACGTTCCTTCCGGCTGCTGGCCTCGCTGGCCGTGCCGCAGAAGAAGCTTTTCGTCCTCACCGTGGTGCTGGTGCTGTTCTCCAACGCGGCACGCGTGCTGCTTCCGGTGCTGATCGCCTTCTCGATCGACTGGACCCTGCCGCAGGTGCGCGAAGGCAACTGGGGTGCCCTGGGGATGACCGGGGCCGGATACATCGTGTGCGCCGTGCTCAGCGGCGTGCTGCTCTCCTGGTACATCACCAGCGCGGCGAAGATCTCCCAGGCGATGCTCCTGGATCTGCGCCAGCAGGTCTTCCGCCATACCCAGCGGCTGAGCCTCGAATTCCACGAGAACTACACCTCCGGGCGGATCATTTCCCGGCAGACCTCCGATCTGGAAACGCTGCGCGAGCTGCTCGATCAAGGCGTCTCGGAACTGGCCTCCTCCTGCGTGTTCGTGGTCTTCACCCTGGTCTCGATTTTCTTCCTCGACTGGCGCAGCGGCCTGGTGGTCTGCGTGGCCGTCCTTCCGGTAGCGATCCTCTTCTTCTGGTACCAGCGCCGCTCCGAGCTGCTCTACCGCGAATCCCGCGTGGTCTCGGCCAAGGTCATCTCCACCTTCGTGGAAACCATGACCGGCATCCGCGCGGTCAAGGCCTTCCGCCGCGAGGAAGCCAACGACGCGAACTACTCGGATCTCGCGGAGCAGTACCGGGTGAACTCGGTGCGTTCCTTCAACCTCTTCGGCGTCCTGCAGCCGGGACTGGTCCTGATCGGCAACCTGACGGTGGCGGCATTGCTCGCCTACGGCGGATTCCGCATCATCGACGGCACCATGCAGGTCGGTGCGATGGTGGCCATCCTGCTGGCCTCCAAGCGCCTGTTCCAGCCAGTCGAGCAGATCGCCATGTTCTATTCCTCGCTGCAGTCGGCCACCGCCGCCCTGGAGAAGGTTTCGGGGCTGCTGGAGGAAGAACCGACGGTGCGCGAGCCTGCGGCCCCTCGCACCATCCGCAAGGTGGCCGGCGAGCTGGTCTTCAAGGATGCGGTCTTCGGCTACGGCGAGGGCCCGGTGATCATGGAGGAATTCGACCTGCGGATCCCGGCGGGCCAAACGGTGGCCGTGGTAGGCCAGACCGGTGCCGGCAAGTCCACGCTGGCCAAGCTCATTGCCCGCTTCTACGACCTGCGTTCGGGCACCTTGGAACTGGATTCGGTGCCGATCAACGAGCTGTCGAACAAGGAACTGCGCCAGCACGTGGTGATGGTCACCCAGGAGGCGTTCCTCTTCTCCGGATCGGTGGCCGAGAACATCGCGCTGGGCCGGCCGGGCGCCTCGCCGGAGGATATCGAGTACGCCGCCCGTGCGGTCGGCGCCCACGAGTTCATCTTGGATCTGCCTGAGGGCTACGGCACCGACGTGAACAAGCGAGGCGGACGGGTCTCGGCCGGCCAGCGCCAGCTGATTTCCTTTGCCCGCGCCTTCCTTGCCGATCCTGCGGTGCTGATCCTTGATGAGGCCACCAGCTCCCTGGATATCCCTTCGGAACGGGCAGTGCAGCGCGGACTGCAAACCCTGCTGGGCAACCGCACCGCGCTGATCATCGCGCACCGCCTGTCCACCGTGCAGATCGCGGACCGCGTGCTGGTGGTCCACGATGGCAAGATCACCGAGGACGGCACCCCAGCGCAGCTGATTGCCGATGAGGGGCGCTTCGCGGCCCTGCACAAGGCGTGGAAGGACTCGCTGGTCTGATCCCGTCCAGGACAGCGCAAAGCCCTCCGCAGATCACTTCGATCAGCGGAGGGCTTTGCCGTGCGTGGTTGTTCTTCGCCTGCGCCTAGGCGCTGAAGACCTGGCCGGTGAGCCGTTCGTAGGCCTCGATGTAGCGGGCACGGGTCTTCTCGATGATTCCGGCTGGCAGCTGAGGCGGTTCTTCGCCCGAGTTCTTGTCCCAACCCGATTCGGCGGAGGTCAGCCAGTCGCGGACGAACTGCTTGTCGAAGCTGGCCTGCGCCTGGCCCGGCTTGTAGGATTCGGCATCCCAGAAACGCGAGGAATCCGGGGTCAGCACCTCATCGCCCAGGGTGATCTCGCCGGTGGCCGGATCAGCTCCGAACTCCACCTTGGTATCGGCCAGGATGATGCCGCGCGCGCGGGCGATCTGCTCGGCCTGCTCGTACAGGGCCACGGTCTTCTCCCGCAGCGCCTCGGAAACTTCGGCGCCAACGCGTTCCACGGTCTGCTCGAAGGAGATGTTCTCGTCGTGCTCCCCCACCTCGGCCTTGGCCGATGGGGTGAACAGCGCCGGTTCCAGGCGCGAGCCATCCACCAGTCCTGCCGGCAGTGGCAGCTCGCACACGGTCTGCGAGGCCTTGTACTCGGCCAGGCCCGATCCGGTCAGGTATCCGCGGGCGATGCACTCGATCGGGTACATCTCCAGCTTCTTGCACACCATCGCGCGTCCGGCCACCTCGGCTGGAACATCGGTGGAGATGACATGGTTGGCGAAGTCGCCCAGCTGCTCGAACCACCAGAGGCTGAGCTGGGTCAGCACCTTGCCCTTGTCCGGGATTTCGCTGGCCAGCACGAAGTCGTAGGCGCTGATGCGGTCGGAGGCCACCACGAGGACACGGTCGGTGCCTTCGAAGCTGGCGCCCGCAGGCACGTACAGGTCGCGTACCTTGCCCGAGTAGTAATGGTCCCAACCTTCTAGGTCGAGCACTTCGGTCTGGAATCCTGCCATGAGTTCTGTAGTCCTCTACTTGCTTTCGTTGGCGATGGCGATTTCGCCGCGTTCGGCCTTCAACGCAATGTCGGTGCGCGACTGGGCACCGTCCCAGCTGATCTCGGCAACCCCGGCGTACGCTGCGGCGCGGGCCGCGGCGAGGTCATCGCCCAGGCCCACCACGGCCAGTACGCGGCCACCGGAAACAATGATGTTCCCTTCAGCATCCGCGGAAGTTCCGGCATGCATCACGTGCACGCCGTCAATTCCGTTGGCTGCCTCCAGCCCGGAGATCACCGCTCCCTTGACCGGGGTGTCCGGGTAGTTCTCGGCGGCGATGACCACATCAACTGCGGTCTGCGCGGACCAGGTCAGCTGCTCGGCATCATCGAGCCGGCCCTTGGCGGCAGCCAGCAGCACACCGCCCAGCGGAGTCTTCAGCCGGGCAAGGACAGCCTGGGTTTCCGGGTCGCCGAAGCGGGCATTGAACTCGATGACGCGGATGCCGCGCTTGGTGATCGCCAAGCCGCAGTACAGCACGCCGGTGAATGGGGTGCCGCGCTTTTCCATTTCGCGCAGGGTCGGGTAGGCGACGCGGTCCATGACCTCGTCGACGAAGCTCTCCGGCAGCCATTCCAGCGGCGAGTAGGCACCCATGCCACCGGTGTTCGGGCCTTCGTCGTTTTCGAAGATGCGCTTGAAGTCCTGTGCCGGGGCCAGCGGAACAGCATGCTTGCCATCGCAGATGACAAACAGGGAAACTTCTGGGCCATCGAGGAATTCTTCGATCACTACGGTTCCGCCGGCGGCAAAACAGGCTTCTGCGTGCTCCAGCGCTTCGTCGCGATCGCCGGTGACCACGACGCCCTTGCCGGCGGCCAGGCCATCGTCCTTGACCACGTACGGCGCACCGAAGTCATCCAGCGCGCTGGCGGCTTCCTCGCGGTTGGTGGCCACATGGGCCATGGCGGTGGGAACCTCAGCGGCAGCCATGACGTTCTTGGCAAAAGCCTTGGACGCTTCGAGCTGCGCGGCAGCCTGGGTCGGGCCGAAGACCGGGATCTGCGCTGCGATCAGCGCATCGGAAACACCGGAAGCCAGCGGCGCTTCGGGGCCGACGACCACCAGATCGCTGCCCAGTTCCCGGGCGAGCGCGACGACTGCGGCAGGATCCTGCGCATCGATCGCGTGGGTAGTGACGTCCTGTGCGATACCGGCGTTGCCGGGGGCGCAATGAACTTCGTTGACGTAGGGGTCTGCACTCAGTGCACGGACAATTGCATGCTCACGGCCGCCTGGGCCAATAACCAGTACCTTCACCCGGTCGAGTTTACCGGAGATCCAGCGGGTCAACCGCGTCTATGACGCGCAGGCATTAGCCGCAGGCCCCGTCCATCTGGCCGCCCGCCTGGCACCGGGCCGAGGGGCGAATTCGGCGCCAGCAAGCCCAAAGCGCCCCCTGGAAGTCTTCGGCACAGCATCATGCCGGCATCCAACCGGCGCTGCGTTGGCTGAACTAGAGTTGGCATGGCTGGATTTCTCGGTTTTCCAGATCCACAGTAGATGCCCAGCGCACGCAAATATGACGTTTCTCCGTCATTGAGAGAAAGTGGAATCGACCCATGGCAATCAAACGGCGCGTTGATGAAACCGCTGGCCGAGCGGCCCTGCGCGAATGGTCCGGAACCACGCAGGGACAAGGAAAAATAGCCCGCCCGGTGCTCGCCACCGCGGTGCGCTTTTCGCTGGAGGAGCTGGCCTCCCGCGCCGAGGGCAACTCGGTCGAGGTACGCGTTCCGCCCTTCGGTGTGACTCAGTGCATAGCGGGTCCCCGGCACACCCGCGGAACACCTCCGAATGTAGTCGAAATGCCTGCTGAGCTCTGGCTTTCCCTTGCTACTGGGCGTATCGGCTGGGCCGAGGCCTTGCAGACTGGGCAATTGCATGCTTCGGGACTTAGGGCAGACTTGTCAGCGCACCTACCACTTATTGAGTACCCTTAAGGGTATGGAGCAACACCCCGCTACCCCGTCTTCTGCCGATCAGAGTGTTGAAGTGCATATTCACTCGTCGCCCAAGTTCTGGCCGTTCATTTTGACTTTCGCGGTCCTTGGCGCGCTAGCCGGTCTCATCATTGGCCTGCTTGGCGAACCATCGCAGGATTACACCCGCACCTCGGCGTCCGGATTCTTCGCCATATTCGGTGCAGGCCTGGGCGTAGGCATCGGCGCATTGGCGTATGTGATTGTTGATCGCGTGACCTCACGCAAAACCACCAAGCATCTGGCAGTTCCTCTGGCCGAGGGCACTGACTCCAGCGGACTACAAGGCTAGGCAGCTTTTCTCCTGAATTAGAAGAGCAGGCGGCCGCGCACCTGGCCGCCACCCACCACATTTTTGGTCGGTGTCGACCAACTGGAACATGAGAGAATAACCAACATGGCGCGTGGCGATGGATTCTTAAATCACGACCTGCTTCCAAACGAAAAGGGGCCGCAGGATGAATGCGGCGTTTTTGGCGTTTGGGCTCCTGGCGAAGAGGTCGCAAAACTCACCTATTACGGCCTGTATGCCCTGCAGCACCGCGGACAGGAATCCGCTGGTATTGCCACGAGCGACGGTGCGCGTATCAACGTCTACAAGGACATGGGCCTGGTCTCCCAGGTGTTCGACGAGAATACGCTGAACTCCATGGCCGGCCAGCTGGCTATCGGCCACTGCCGCTACTCGACCACCGGTGCCAGCCACTGGGCCAATGCGCAGCCGACCTTGGGCCCGACCCAGGCCGGTACCGTCGCCCTGGCCCACAACGGCAATCTGACCAACTCCGCTGATCTGGCCGATATGGTCTCCGCCAAGCAGCAGGCCGAAGGCGGCAAGGTCCGCGGCGAACTCGCCCAGGGCAACACCACCGACACCGCCTTGGTCACCGCCTTGCTGGCCGGTTCCGAAGGCCAGTCGCTGGAAGAAACCGCGCTGGAGCTGCTGCCGAAGATCGAAGGCGCCTTCTGCTTCGTCTTCATGAACGAGGACACCCTCTACGCAGCCCGCGACCCGCATGGTGTTCGCCCCCTGGTCCTGGGCCGGCTGGACCGAGGCTGGGTTGTTGCTTCGGAGCAGCCTGCACTGGCTACCGTTGGCGCCTCGTTCATCCGCGAAATCGAACCCGGCGAAATGATCGCCATCGACGAGAACGGCGTGCGTTCCACCCGCTTCGCCGAAGCCACCCCCAAGGGCTGCGTCTTCGAGTACGTCTACCTGGCTCGTCCCGATGCTGCCATTGCCGGCCGCTCGGTCTACGAATCCCGCGTGGAAATGGGCCGCCAGCTGGCCCGCGAGAACAGCGCGGACGCGGACATCGTGATCCCGGTTCCGGAGTCCGGCACCCCGGCCGCCATCGGCTACGCCGAGGAATCGGGCATTCCATTCACCCACGGCTTCGTGAAGAACGCCTACGTGGGCCGTACCTTCATCCAGCCATCGCAGACCCTGCGCCAGCTGGGCATCAAGCTCAAGCTCAATGCGCTGGAAACCGTGCTGCGCGGCAAGCGCGTCGTGGTGGTGGATGATTCGATCGTCCGCGGCAACACCCAGCGCGCGGTGGTGCGCATGCTGCGCGAGGCCGGTGCCGCCGAGGTGCATGTGAAGATCTCCTCGCCTCCGGTCAAGTGGCCTTGCTTCTACGGCATCGACTTCGCCTCGCGTGCCGAGCTGATCGCCAACGGCGCTGCCGTGGCTGAGATCGCGACCTCCATCGGCGCGGACTCCTTGGCCTACATTTCCGAAGACGGCATGATCGAAGCGACCCGCCAGCCGCGCGAGCGCCTGTGCACCGCGTGCTTCACCGGCGAGTACCCGATCGCCTTGCCGAACGAGGAGCGCCGCGGCAAGAACCTGCTGGAGCGCAGCAACCAGGGCGGCTGCGAGCCAGGTCCTGATGCCGAGTTCGAAACCAACAGCTAATCCCCTCCACGATCCCAACCATCTCGTTGCAAAGGGCGCCGGAAATGCGGCGCCCAGAACAGAAAAGGAACCGACTGCCATGAGCGGCAATGATCAGCAGCCAACTTCCATCACCTATGCCGGTGCCGGCGTTGACGTTGAGGCCGGTGACCGTGCCGTTGAGTTGATGAAGGGCGCGATCAAGGCAACCCACACCGCGGGCGTTGTCGGAGGGGTCGGCGGCTTCGCCGGGCTCTTCGATGTATCGTTCCTGACCGGTTACAAGAAGCCGTACCTGGCTACCTCCACCGACGGGGTGGGCACCAAGGTTGCCATCGCCCAGAAGCTGGACATCCACGACACCATCGGCCAGGACCTGGTCGGCATGGTGGTCGACGATATTGTCGTGGTGGGCGCCAAGCCGCTGTTCATGACCGACTACATCGCCACCGGCAAGGTCGTCCCGGAGCGCATCGCGGATATCGTGCGCGGCATCGCGGAAGGCTGCAAGCTGGCCGGCACCGCGCTGGTTGGCGGCGAAACTGCGGAGCACCCGGGCCTGCTGGCCGAGGACGAATACGATGTTGCCGGTGCTGCTACCGGTGTCATCGAAGCTGACCAGCTGCTGGGCCCGGAGCGCGTGCGGGCCGGCGACGTCGTCATCGGCATGGCGTCCTCGGGCATCCACTCCAACGGCTACTCGCTGGTGCGCCGCGTCATCGCCCACGCCAAGTGGGAGCTGGAACGCGAAGTTGCAGAGTTCGGCAAGACCCTGGGCGAGGAACTGCTGGTTCCGACCCGCATCTACACCACCGCTTGCCTGGATCTGGTGGGCGAGCTGAACGACGGCGAGAACTTCGGCGTGCACGGCTTCAGCCACGTCACCGGTGGCGGCCTGGCTGCCAACCTGGCTCGCGTGCTGCCCCAGGGCCTGATGGCCCGTGTGGACCGTTCGACCTGGTCCCTGCCAGCAGTCTTCTCCACCATCGCCCAGCTGGGCAACGTGCCACAGCCTGACCTTGAGCGCACCCTGAACCTGGGTGTGGGCATGGTTGCTGTTGTTGATCCAGCTGTAGCTGATCGTGCCGTAGAGCTGCTGAACAAGGCTGGCATGGGAGCTTGGGTCATGGGCGGCGTCGAGAATATCGATCCAGCGGCAGCCGATGCCGGACTGGACTACGTCCAGGGAGCCAAGGGCGTTGACGGCGGCGCAGTGCTGCTGACCGGCAACTACGCCAAGTAGTACTCGCAGGATCCGCTTCCTTGCCGATGCGCCGCACTGATCCCAGTGCGGCGCATCGGTTCTTTAACGCCATCGCCATGCGAATGGGGATGCAGGGTTGACCGGAGCCCTCTTGCCCGGCTTCCAGGCGCCAGGCAATGCTGCCGGTGGTGCTGCACCAGTGCGAGCTTCCTGCCGGGCTGAGTGCCCAGAGCAGCATTTGGCACGCTTCATTGGTGTCCCTTGCGGGACGAAATACCGGCCTGCTAGTCCAGTTGTTTCAGGGCGTGCTCCAAAGGCACACGCCAGCGCCAGGTTGCTTTTTGTTCACCGCGGACGTGGCCGTTGGTAATCAGCGCCACCGGCAAATCCCGCTTGACGAAGTTCAACAGGATCTTGTACCCGCTCATCACTGCAAGGGAGGAGCCCAGCACCAAGAGCGATGTGGATTCCGCTTCCAGTGCCGCAATGCGTTCCTTGCGTTCAACCGGAACGTTCTCGCCGAAATACACCACATCAGGCTTCAGGGCCAGCGAGCCGCAGCTCAAGCAGGCCACCATGTTGAACCGGTCAACCAGATACTGGGGCAGCTCCACATCCCCATCGGGGTTCACCGCGCTGGGGTCGATTTCCACGGCTTCCAAATAGCCTTCGTTGGCCGCCTGCAGGCGCAGATCAAAGTCATTGCGGTTCTCGCTGTACCCGCAGTCCAGGCAGCGGACGATCGACAAGTCGCCATGGACCGGAATGACCCGTTTGGATCCGGCCTGCTGGTGCAGCCCGTCAACGTTCTGCGTAATGATTCCACTGATTTTCCCGTGCTCTTCCCACTGCACCAAGCGCTGGTGAATGTGGTTAGGCTCGGCTTTGTCCATATGGCGCCAGCCGACGTAGCCACGGGCCCAATAGCGCTGCCGGGCTTCAGGACGGAATCGGAATTCTTGATAGGTCATCGGCCTGTGGCGCTGCAATGAACCGTTGGGTCCCCGGTAGTCGGGGATTCCGGAATCGGTAGAAACACCGGCTCCGGTGACCACCAGGACCCCGCCAGCGGAAAGCATTTGGCGCACCCCGGCACGCGCTTCAGCTTCCGGGGATTCAGGTGCCTGCTGCTCGACAATGCGCTGCATCGACCGGATGGCCGAATGATGCGCCATCTGGATGGATAGCTCTTCTGGAGTGCTCACGTTCCACCTAACAATTACTGGGCACGACAAAGGCCGCAACGACTAAAAGCTAATTTAGCTTAGTCGCTGCGGCTTGTCGCAAAATGTACTGAAGAGCTGTACCACTCAATGCTTAAGGTGTGGCACTCTGAGCCAAGGACTCCCGGCATCAGAAGACGAGGCTACTCGTCTTCGTCATCTCCCGAGTACTTCTTAGTCAGCTCGTCGTATTCCGAATATTCTTCGTCATACGATGAATCATTACGCTCAGTGTTCTGAGCATGATGATCGGACTGAACGCCCAACTCGCGTTCAAGTGCCGAAAGGTCAGTGGACGGCGAGTAGTACTTGATATCTCGCGCCTGACGCTGTGCTTTAGCCTTTTGACGGCCGCGCCCCATGGCGTGACCCCCTCTTTTCAGTAGAGTCGGGAGGTGGTCCACCTTGAAAAGATGAAGGCCCCCGAATATGTGATCAGTTCTTTCGTAATTAAAGGTTAACACGATTCACCGGCGAGCGCTGAATGCAACACCCTCCGAAACCGCTAGACTGTCGATTAGTCCAACGACTATGTATTGAGCCGGCGAGCGATCGCCCGACCCAACCACGAAGGAGCTCAACAGGTGGTGGAAAACAATCTGCCCGAGCCGCAGGCGGCTTTGCCGCCATTGCAGCCAGAACCGGAGAAGCCCAAGCGTCAAAGTGCCCAATGGGCCTTGATGATTGTCGCCGTTCTCGCACTGGCCGCGGCAGTGGTTTTCGTGGTGTTGAGACTAGTGGATCCCCCTGCTTCGCCAACTGCGAACAACGTGGAGCGCAACGAGAATCCAGGCCTCGACGGCATTGTTGCCACCGAGATGCCTCCAACCCAGTTGGAGCAAGGCGACTGCCTGCGCGGATTCAATTCACCACTGGATCCGCAGACGGTCGTAACCTGTGATTCCTCCCACAATGCCCAACTGATCGGCATCTTCCAGGTCACTGGCGAGGAGTACCCGGGAGCCAACGTGCTGCTCACCCAATCCGAAGACCTGTGCAAATCGGTGTCACTGGATCCTCGTGCAGGGCTGGACTCCACCTGGACCTATCACTTCTCGCGTCCCTCGGAGAGCACCTGGGGCCAGGGCGACCGCACCGTTTCGTGCTTCCTGAGCCTGTCCGAGGGCGACGTCCGCAACTCGTTGCTGCCAGAGGGCGCTACGGATGGAGAATCGGAGAACTCCGAAGAGGAGCCGTCCAAGGCACAGGAGACCACCGACAGCTAAGTCTGCGTTCAGGAAAAATGGCGAGGGCATGAACGGGATTCCATCCGTTCACGCCCTCGCCATTGCCAGGCTCCTAGGCCTTCTTGGCAACTTTGAGCTTGTCGCCAACTTCGTCCAGGGTGACCCCTACAGTATCCCCGTCCTGCACCGTTCCAGCCAGGATCTCCTTGGCCAGCCGGTCTCCGATCTCGCGCTGCACCAGGCGGCGCAGCGGACGAGCGCCGTAGGCAGGATCGTAACCGGTCAGGGCCAGCCAATCGCTGGCGGCCTGATCCACCTCCAGGTTCAAGCGGCGGTCGGCCAAGCGCTGTGCGAGCAGGTCGATCTGCAGCTTGACGATGCTGCCCAGCTCTTCGATGCTCAATGGGTCGAAGAGGATGACCTCATCGAGACGGTTCAAGAACTCCGGCTTGAACGATGCATTGACCACGCTCATCACCGCTGACTTCTTGGCCTCGTCTTCCATGCTCTGGTCCACCAGGAACTGGGAACCCAGATTCGAGGTGAGGATCAGAATGGTATTCCTGAAGTCCACGGTGCGGCCCTGGCCATCGGTCAGCCGCCCGTCATCGAGCACCTGCAGCAGGATATCGAATACTTCCGGATGCGCCTTTTCCACCTCGTCCAGCAGAATCACCGAGTACGGGCGGCGGCGCACAGCTTCGGTCAGCTGCCCGCCCTCTTCATACCCTACGTAGCCCGGAGGGGCACCGACCAGGCGCGAAACCGCATGCTTCTCCGAGTATTCGGACATGTCGATCCGCACCATCGCCCGTGGATCATCGAAGAGGAAGTCAGCCAGGGACTTGGCCAGCTCGGTCTTGCCGACACCGGTAGGACCCAGGAACAGGAAGGATCCGGTAGGCCGGTTCGGGTCGGCAATGCCGGCGCGGGTACGGCGAACGGCGTCAGAGACAGCGGCAATAGCCTGCTTCTGCCCCATCAGGCGCTGCCCGATGATTTCTTCCATATCCAGCAACTTCTGGCTTTCGCCCTGCAGCATGCGCCCGGCCGGAATACCGGTCCACGCCGAGATGACTTCTGCAATGTCATCCGCGGTGACTTCCTCGGCAACCATGGTGTGCGTATCGGCCTTATCGGCTTCGGCAGCTGCCGCCGCATCCAGTTCCTGCTGCAGCGTTGGGATCTCCCCGTAGAGCAGGCGAGAGGCCTGCTCCAGGTCGCCCTCGCGCTGGGCCTTGTCGGCCTTGCTGCGTAATTCGTCGAGCCTGACCTTCAGGTCACCGACGCGGTTCAAGCCAGCCTTCTCGGCTTCCCACTGGGAGTTCAGCGCGTCCAGCTGTTCCTTCTTGTCGGCCATGTCCTTGCGCAGCGCATCCAGGCGTTCCACCGAAGCTGGATCCGTTTCATCGGACAGCGCCAGCTCCTCCATGGTCAGCCGGTCCACCTCGCGGCGCAGCTCATCGATTTCCTCCGGAGCCGAGTCGATCTCCATGCGCAGGCGGCTAGCGGCCTCATCAACCAGGTCGATGGCCTTGTCTGGCAGCTGGCGGCCGGAGATGTACCTGTTGGACAGCGTGGATGCTGCCACCAAGGCGGAGTCCGCAATGGAAACCTTGTGGTGCGCCTCGTAGCGCTCCTTCAACCCACGCAGGATGGCAATGGTGTCATCCACGCTGGGCTCACCGACATACACCTGTGCGAAGCGGCGTTCCAGGGCGGGATCCTTCTCGATGTTCTCGCGGTACTCGTCCAAGGTAGTAGCACCAATCAAGCGCAACTCGCCGCGGGCGAGCATTGGCTTGAGCATGTTCCCCGCGTCCATGGCGCCTTCGGAGGCTCCGGCGCCGACCACGGTGTGGATCTCGTCAATGAAGGTGACAATCTGGCCGTCCGAAGCCTTGATCTCTTCCAATACCGACTTCAGCCGCTCTTCGAATTCGCCACGGTACTTGGCGCCGGCGACCATGGCGCCCAGATCCAGCGAGATCAGGGTCTTGCCACGCAGGGATTCCGGCACGTCGCCCGCGATCATGCGCTGGGCAAGCCCCTCAACTACAGCGGTTTTGCCAACGCCTGGCTCGCCGATCAGCACGGGGTTGTTCTTGGTTCGGCGGGAGAGCACCTGGACCACGCGGCGGATCTCGCGGTCGCGGCCGATGACTGGATCCAGCTTGCCCGAGCGCGCCAGGGCGGTCATGTCGGTGCCGAACTTCTCCAGGGACTGGAAGGTGGCCTCCGGATCCGGATTATCGACCTTGCGGTCGCCGCGGATGGTGGGCAAGGTGCCCACCAGCAGTTCGCGGGTGGCCCCGAATTCGCGCAACGCGTCGCCGGCCTTGGTCTGGTCTGATGCCAAGGCGATAAGCAGGTGCTCGGTGGAGACATAGGTGTCCCCCATTTCTGCGGCAGCCGCTTGGGCGTTGCTCACAACCTGCAGCAGCTGTCGGGAGTACTGGGCTTGGGCCACTGAACTGCCGGAGCTGGAAGGCAATGCGTTGATGACAGCGCTTGCCTTGATCGAAAGCGCGTCGACATCCAATCCGGCGGTCTTCAGGAGGGCGACTGCGACGGAGTCGCGCTGGTCCAGCAAGGCCTTCAGCAGGTGCGCAGGTTCAATCTGCGGATTGCCTGCGGTTGAAGCGTTCATCCCGGAAGCCGAGAGGGCTTCTTGGCTCTTAGTGGTGAGTTTGGTGTCCACGCGCATCCTTTCTCTAATTGGGTGAACCCATAAACTTGAGTGTACTTAACTCAACTCTACTCGCACTCTTCGTATTCCAGCTAGAGCAAGATTTTCGAAAGATTTTCCATTTCACTTGCCCCAGAGGCAAAATACCTTGTCACTGACGATTTGCCGACTTAAGATAAGGCATGGCCAACCCGGATTCCAAAGACATTTTTTCACTGACCCACGATGATATGGTCCAAGTTTTCATCGATCAGCACCGGCAGATGCTGCTTTCCTGCACCGGCGGACTGAGTGAAGCCGAAGCCAGATTGAAGTTGGTTGAATCCAAGACCACGCTGCTCGGGCTGGTGAAACATGCGATCTTCGTGGAACGGGTCTGGTTCGGTGAAGCAGCCACCGGCCGGAGCCGTGCAGAGCTGGGCATTGCCTCTTCGCCCAGCAAATCATTCGACTTGGAGGCTTCCGACACCATCGATTCGATTCGGCACGAATATGCCCAAGCCATCGAACTGTCGCATCAAGCAGTCGAAGGCAAAACAGGAGATGACGTCTTCTCAGGCAACCGGCGTGGACCGCTGCCGCTGCGCTGGATCCAGCTGCATATGCTGCGTGAACTGGCACAGCATTGCGGACACGCAGATATCCTGCGTGAACAAATCCTGGCCGCGCGGAAATAGCGTGCCGCCCTCAACCGGTAGACTCCGGGCATGCCATTAGAACTCCACCCGCTTCCCGCTGAAGAATTCCATTCGTGGATGGCACGAAGTACCGCCGAGTACGTATCGGACCTTGTTGCCGCTGGCAGTTCCCAGCACAAGGCGCAGGAAGATGCAGACCGGGCCATGACCCGGGCCTTTCCCACCGGATTGCCAAGTTGCACCAATGCGGTATTCACCCTGGAGCATGGCATTTTCGGCGATGTGGGCTATGTCTGGATCGGCCACGACACCTCAGGCGATCCGGCTTCATGGTGGGTTTGGGACATAGTTGTCGACCCCGGGCACCGCGGCAAGGGGTTCGGACGCCAGGCCATGAATTTGGCCGAAGAATACGCCCGTGCCCACGGCGCACGTACCCTGGGGCTGAATGTGTTCGGATTCAACCAGAGCGCTCGCGGCCTCTATGAATCGCTTGGATATGAAACCACCAGCATCAAGATGCACAAGTCGCTCTAGCAGCGCCTAGTTCCTGCCCCTAGCCCACGTTGCTCCAAGCAAAGTGCATTCTTCGAATTGCTATTGACGCCTACCCAACTGCACAAAGACAAAGTACATTACAGATCATCATGACATCCACGGACCAAGATTTTTCCAGAAGCATCGCATCAGGATAAGCTGGTAGAACGTAAGGGAGTATTCATAATCGTTGAATCCGTCAATACGCAGGACTTCATGGTCCTGCCGGGTTTTGCGGCCAGCCCCGGGGTCGGTGAAGAGACTTACTCAGATGCGTTCGCGCGCTACTTACGAAAGCAGGAATCCCTATGGGAGTTTCCCCTATGATTTGGGGCATCACGATTGTCGTGATTCTCGCCCTTCTGGCCTTCGACTATTTCTTCCACATCCGCAAGGCCCACGTTCCATCGCTGCGTGAAGCAGCGATCTGGTCCAGCATCTATGTTGGCTTGGCCCTCGTTTTCGGTGTGCTGGTGCTGGTCTTCGGCGGAATCGACATGGGTGCCGAGTACTTTGCCGGCTACATTACCGAGAAGGCCCTGTCGGTCGACAACCTGTTCGTCTTCCTGATTATCATCGCCAGCTTCCGCGTACCCCGCGAAGACCAGCAGAAAGTCCTGCTCTTCGGCATCGTCTTCTCGCTGATCGCACGTACCGCCTTCATCTTTGTCGGCGCGGCGCTGATCAACCAGTTCGCTTGGGTCTTCTACCTGTTCGGCCTGATCCTGCTGTTGACCGCAGGCAACCTGCTGAAGAAGGATGACGAATCCGATGAGGCCAACAACTTCATCATCCGGATCGCCAAGAAGCTATTCCACACTACCGACAACTATGACGGCGACAAGCTGTTCACCAAGATCGATGGCAAGAAGGTCCTGACTCCGATGCTGCTGGTCATGGTGGCCATCGGCGGTACCGATATTCTCTTCGCTCTGGATTCCATCCCTGCGATCTTCGGACTCACCCAGAACGTCTACATCGTGTTCACGGCTACCGCCTTCTCGCTCATGGGACTGCGCCAGCTCTACTTCCTGCTCGACGGATTGCTGGACCGCTTGATCTACCTGTCCTACGGGTTGGCAGCAATCCTGGCATTCATCGGCGTGAAGCTGATCCTGCATGCACTGCACGAGAACAACTTGCCATTCATCAATGATGGTGAGCACGTGATGGTCATTGAAATCAGCACCGGCCTGTCGCTGAGCGTCATTATCGGCGTCCTGGTGCTGACAATTCTCGCTTCGCTGTTCAGCAAGGCAGGCAAGGCCCAGACTGCCATCGGCAACCTGCGCCGCCATGCCAACAGCTACAACGACCTGAGCTACACCTCGGACGCGGTCGAACGCGAACGCATCTACCGCGCCTTGGTGGAGGAAGAAGCGTATGTGAAAACCATGGAAAAGAAGTACCGCGACAAGGCCAAGGACGTGGACAAGATCCGTGTCGAGGTCGCCGAAGCGCACCGCCAGCACGATGAGTACCTCAAGAGCTGATCAGGTTCGTACATAAAGCGAATGGCTGCCAACCCCATCAAGGGTTGGCAGCCATTCGCTGTCTTGGCGCAGCCTAGCGGCGAACACCGCCGATGAAATAGTCCGAAGGCACAATGACCTTGCCCAGAGGCATCAGGGAAACCGGGATCATCTTCAAGTTTGCGATCCCCAGCGGGATGCCGATAATCGAAATGAACATCGGGATCGCGGTTACCACGTGCCCAACGGCAATCCAGATACCAGCAAAAATGATCCAGATGATGTTGCCCAGGGTGGAGAACGCGCCTACCGGGCCGTTGTCGACCACGGTGCGGCCAAACGGCCACAGCGCATAGCCGGCAATGCGGAACGAGGCGATGCCGAATGGAATGGTCACGATCAGCACGCAGCAGATGATGCCTGCCAACACGTAGCCCAAGGCCAGCCACAGGCCGCCGAAAAGCAGCCAAATAATGTTGAGAATACCGCGCACTAAATCAGTCATGGTTATATTCTCTGTCTTTTGCCTGTTTTACTCCATCGGGGATCCCCCCGATTTTCTTCTAGGGGTGTCCAATCCCCTACCGTTCGGCAAGCATCGAAGCAGCTTGCTCGGATAGGATTAATCATCATGAGCGAATCGAGCGAGCAGCAGCGCCCAGCCCACGGCACTGCCCCTAGGAACCCAGACCTTTTCCGTGCCGAGCCGGTATCCTTCGTGCGCCGCGGCAACCGCCTGCAGGGCCGCCGTGCCAGCGCCTGGGAGCGCAATGCCGATCAGTACGTCATTGAGCCGCCCCGCAAGATCGCCGACACTTCGGTTGCCGATGACTTCCAGCTCGATCCTGCCGAGGCTTTCGGACGCACCGCACCGCTGATCGTGGAGATCGGCACCGGCCTGGGCGAATGCATCGCCAACGCCGCCAAGGATGATCCCGAGCGCAACTACCTCGCCGTTGAGGTCTACCGTCCGGGCCTGGCCCAGCTGATGCTGAAGGTCGAGTCTTTCGGCATCACCAACGTCCGCGCAGTGCAGGCCAATGCCCCAGAGGTTCTGGATGTCATGCTGGACGAGAACAGCGCCGATGAGATCTGGATCTTCTTCTCAGATCCATGGCACAAGCCGCGCCACCATAAGCGTCGCCTGATCAAGGCCTCGTTCCTGGACAAGGTCTCCCGCGTGCTCAAGCCGGGAGGCACCCTGCGCTTGGCCACCGACTGGTCCAACTACGCCGAGCAAATGCGCGAAGTCCTCGAAGCCCATCCGGACTTCGAGAACCAGCATCATGGCAATCTGTCCGGCACTGAGAGCAACCTGACCAAGGTGCGCCGCGAGGGCATGGAAGGCTTCGACCCCGAGCCAGAATTCACAGATGCCCAGGGTGGCTGGGCCCCGCGTTTCGAGCGCCGGATCCTGACCAGCTTCGAAGGCAAGGCGCTCAAGGCTGGTCGTCTGGTCTTCGATCTGGCGTACACCCGCATCGGCTAGTCGCCGAAATAAAGCATTGAAGAGGCCATGGAATCCCTAGGATGGATTCCATGGCCTCTTCTTCTGCGCAAAGTCTGCACTACGCCCAAGCTCCGAGAATGGACTATGCCGGGGTGCGGCTAGAACAATTGTCAATGGACCACGCCCCGGATCTGATCCAGCTCGCAGCCAACGGCCAGTTGGATGAAGCGTGGTTTGCTACCACTCCATCGGCCGAATCCATGCGCTTGGATATCCAGCGCCGCTTGGCATTGCAGGAAACTGGCGAGATGGCTCCCTTTGCGATCATCGACCTGTCCACCGGCAAAGCGGTGGGGGCCACGACTTACTTGAATATCGACGCGGCAAATCACCGCGTGGAAATCGGCTCAACGTTCCTGGCCATGCCAGCCCAAGGCACCGGGATCAATCCAGCTGCCAAGTTCATGCTGCTGCGCCGGGCTTTCGAGGAACTGGATTGCTATTCAGTGGCTTTCTGCACGCACTGGCACAATGCCGCTTCACGCGCCGCGATTGCACGGCTCGGCGCCAAGCAGGATGGCGTGCTGCGCAATCACAAATATGATCCAAAGAGCGGCACCCTGCGCGATACGGTGGTGTTCTCAATACTCCCGCACGAATGGCCTGCCGCGCGCACCCAATTGGAAGCGCGCTTGGCCCGGCACGGACGGATCTAGCGTCCGATAGCGCGGCGCGCGGTAAACAGCGTCACGGTCGGTTCACGGCGTTCAGGGCGCATGCCCCTAGCCAACGAAACGATGTCGCCTCCAGCGGTGCCCGCAGCGAAGATGCGAGATTGGCCCTGGCGTACGGCGGAAAGTTCTTGGCGAAGCCCATTGACTTCGGTTTGCAGATAGGCGACTTGATCTTGCAGGTCCAGGATGCGCTTGATGCCCTCGAGCGAGACGCCTTCCTTGCTCAGGGCCTGCACCTGGCGCAACAGTGATACGTCGCGCTGCGAGTAGCGGCGTTGCTTTCCGCTCTGGCGGCTGGGCGAAACCAAACCAATGCGGTCATACTGGCGCAGCGTCTGCGGATGCATGTCTGCAAGTTGCGCGGCGACGGAAATGACGAAGACAGGTCGCAGGTACTCCCCGTTCACGTTGCTTCTACCACCTTTCTGCAAGGACCTTGGATTCGGTCCCTATTGCCTTCGAGTCTATCTTCCCTGCCCAGCCAATTCGATGACGGGGCAGGGAAGACAGCCTATTGGGTTCAGAGCTTGGCTTTGGCAGCCAAATCCACTCGTGGATCCTCGCCCTCGGTGGCTGATGCGAAGTCCTCCACGGCCTTCTTTGCAGCATCCGAGAGGTTCTGCGGAATCGCGACATCCAGGACGATCAGCAGATCGCCGGTGGCCTTGGAGGTCTTCACGCCGCGGCCCTTCAGACGCAAGGTGCGCCCGGAGTTGGATCCAGCGGGAACCTTCACCGCAACGGAATCCCCGTCCAGGGTCGGTACGTGGATCTTTGCTCCAAGCACCGCTTCAGCGAAGGTCACCGGCACGTGGATGCGGATGTTGTTCTCTTCGCGCTTGAAGAACGGGTGCTCGCTGACCTTGACCTTGACCAGCAGGTCGCCGTTGCCGGCAGCACCAGGCTGGCCCTTGCCGCGCACGCGCACCGACTGGCCATCCTTGATGCCCGCCGGTATGCGCACGTCAATGACCTCGCCATTCTGCTCGCGCAGGCCAATGGTGGTGCCCTTAATTGATCCGGAGAAGGAAATCGTGGTGCTCGCCGTGCGGTCAGCACCCTTGCGCGGTGGTGCGCTCTGGCCGAAGCCGCCGCCACCGAAACCGCCGCCACCACCGAAGAGGTCGGAGAAGTCCGGCTGCCCGCCGCGGCCACGTGGGCCCGCTCCGCCGCCTCCGAAGAGGTTGGAGAAGATGTCCTCGAAGCCGGCTTGCCCGCCGGGGCCGCCCGGTCCGCCACCAGCAGAGAATCGCGCTCCGCCGCCCATGGCGCGGATCGCGTCGTACTGCTCGCGCTCTTCCTTGTCCGAAAGCACCGAGTTGGCTTCGGAGATGTCCTTGAATTTCTTTTCAGCGGCCGCATCACCCTGGTTGGTATCCGGGTGGTACTTGCGCGCAAGCTTGCGGTACGCCTTCTTGATGTCCGCCTCGCTGGCGTCCTTGGAGACGCCCAGAATGGCGTAAAAGTCTTTTTCGATCCAGTCCTGACTTGCCATCAGGGCCCCATCCTTTCAGTGCCAATTCGACACTGCCCACTGTCGAAGACTCGGCAGTGGGCAGTATCGATTGTGCTATTCGTGGCTATTCGCCGGTTGCTACCAGCACCTGAGCTGCACGCAGGATGATGGTTCCCTTGCGGTAACCGGTGCGCAGCACCTGTCCCACGTGGTCGGCTGGAATCTCGTCAACAGCCTGGCGAAGCAGGGCTTCGTGGATGTTCGGGTCGAATTCCACGCCGGCCTCGTTGATGCGCTCCAGGCCATGCTGAGCCAGAATTCCATCCAGCTTGTTGGCGATCGATGCGAACGGGCCGTCGGCGAGGTCGCCGTGGGCTCGCGCCGCATCGATGTCGTCAAGCACCGGAAGCAGGGTGTTGAGCACGGACTGCACGGCGTTTTCACGCGCTACGGCCCGGTCGCGTTCCACGCGCTTGCGGTAGTTGACGTATTCGGCCTGCAGGCGCAGCAGGTCGTTGCGCAGTTCGGTTTCCACCGCACCGGCCTCTTCCGGCTGCGCCGAATCGGCTTCAGCGCCAGCAGCAGCTTCGTTCAGGATCGCCTCGGCCTGACCCAGGGCGTCAGCGGTTGGCTGCTCGTTGGCGGCCTCTGGCTGGTTCTCCGGCTCCTGGCCGGAGTTCTCGTTCTGGTCCTTTGCCTCGGACATATTCCTAAACTCCTTACTTCTTGTCGGCTTCGTCTTCGTCGATGACCTCGGCGTCGACGATGTCTTCATCAGCGTTCGGTGCCTGCTCGCCCTCAGGAGCCTGGGCGCCCTCGGCCTGCGCGTTGGCGTAGATTGCCTCGCCCAGCTTGGTCTGCGATGCCTGCAGCTTCTCGAACGCGGCCTTGACCTCGTCGTCGTTGTCCTGCTTCTCCAGGGCAGCCTTCAGGGCGTCGACGTCAGCCTGGACCTCGGTCTTGACCTCTTCAGGCAGCTTGTCTTCGTTGTCCTTGATCAGCTTGTCTACGGAGTAGGCAGCCTGCTCAGCGGCGTTACGGGTCTCAGCGGCCTCGCGGCGTGCCTTGTCTTCTTCGGCGTGTGCTTCAGCTTCCTGGACCATGCGCTCGATGTCTTCCTTGGACAGCGAGGAACCACCGGTAATGGTCATCGACTGCTCGGTGCCGGTGCCCTTGTCCTTGGCGGATACGTGCACGATGCCGTTGGCGTCGATGTCGAAGGTGACCTCAACCTGCGGGATGCCGCGAGGAGCCGGTGCGATACCGGTCAGCTCGAAGGTGCCCAGCGCCTTGTTGTCGCGGGTGAACTCGCGCTCGCCCTGGAAGACCTGGATGGATACCGAAGGCTGGTTGTCCTCGGCGGTGGTGAAGGTCTCCGAACGCTTGGTCGGGATCGCGGTGTTGCGCTCGATCAGCTTGGTCATCACGCCGCCCTTGGTCTCGATACCCAGGGACAGTGGGGTGACGTCGATGAGCAGAACGTCCTTGCGCTCGCCCTTCAGCACGCCTGCCTGCAGCGCTGCGCCCACGGCGACAACCTCATCTGGGTTCACGCCCTTGTTCGCTTCCTTGCCGGCCAGGTCCTTGACCAGTTCGGCAACGGCTGGCATGCGGGTGGAACCGCCAACCAGGATCACGTGGGCGATGTCCGAAACCTTGACGCCTGCCTCGGCGATGACGTCGTTGAATGGCTTGCGGGTGCGCTCCAGCAGGTCCTTGGTCAGGTCCTGGAACTTGGCACGCGAGAGGTGCTCGTCCAGGTGCACTGGGCCTTCCGGGGTCACCGAGAGGTACTGCAGCGAGATGTTGGTGCTGGTAGCCGAGGACAGTTCCTTCTTGGCCTGCTCAGCAGATTCCTTCAGGCGCTGCAGCGCGATCTTGTCCTTGGACAGGTCCGCGCCCTTGGCCTTGGCCTGGGCCAGCAGCCAATCCACGATGCGCTGATCCCAGTCGTCGCCGCCCAGGCGGTTATCGCCTGCGGTAGAGCGGACCTGGATGGTCGAGAAGCCGTCGTCGTCCTTGCCGACTTCCAGCAGGGAAACGTCGAAGGTGCCGCCACCGAGGTCGAAGACCAGGATGAGCTCGTCTTCCTGGCCCTTTTCCAGGCCGTAAGCCAGCGCAGCTGCGGTTGGCTCGTTGACGATGCGCAGGACGTTCAGGCCGGCGATCTCGCCAGCTTCCTTGGTGGCCTGGCGCTCTGCGTCGTTGAAGTATGCAGGAACGGTGATCACCGCGTCGGTGACCTTCTCGCCCAGGTACGACTCAGCGTCGTTCTTCAGCTTCATCAGGGTACGAGCCGAGATTTCCTGAGCGGTGTACTTCTTCTCGTCAACGTCAATGGTCCAGTCGGTACCCATGTGACGCTTGACCGATGCGATGGTGCGGTCGATGTTGTTGACGGCCTGGCGCTTGGCGATATCGCCAACCAGGACTTCGCCGCTCTTCGAGAAAGCAACGATCGACGGGGTAGTGCGGTTGCCTTCCGCGTTTGCGATAACGGTTGGCTCACCACCTTCGAGCACGGAAACGACGGAGTTGGTGGTTCCTAGGTCGATACCTACGGCACGCGACATAATGGCTCTCCTTTGCCTTGGTTGAAAGTACTAACGCTGAGGACATTTATCCTCATTGAGCGTTCTGCACTCAAGTTTACTCAGCCACTTTCGGCTGTCAAATCAACTTGAGCGAAGGTGACTCAACTTTGCGTTCTGCTCATTTCAACTGCGGTGGTGAGAGAATAATTCCCGTCCTGAAAAAATTTTTCATTCATCCGCTTTCAACGCTTCCAGCGGGCGGGAAAAGCGGCAGCTAGGAGCCACCTCATGGAAACGAAGCGCAAGTTCCAGGATCTGCCACCGGGCGGAAAGATCGCGGTCGCCTCTGCGGCAGTTGCCGAGCTGACCTTGATGGTTGCGGCACTGCGGGATTTGTACAAGCGCCCTGCCGAACAAGTCAAGGGTCCAAAGCCGGCATGGGCAGCGGCCAGCATGATCAATTTCCTTGGCCCCATCGCCTATTTTGCTTTTGGACGCCGCAAGTAATCCCTTGGCATTCCATAGCCACTGGAAAGCAAGCCGTCCTCGTTGGTTCGAGGACGGCTTGTTCGCTTTCAGCGAGTTCCGGTTAGCCCATCAGGCTAATTCCCCGGGCAGCCAGAACGCCAAACGCGGTGCCCCACAAGATAATCGAGATGATCTGCCAGATGATCACCTTCTGCTTATTGGCGCCGAAGGAGACCAAGGCAGCCGAGGTCACCTGCGAAGGCAGGATGGTCTGCCCCAGAAGGCTCACCCCGGCAATGCCGTATTTATCGAAAGCTCGGCGCAGCTTCTCGAACTTGCGTTCCTTCTTCTCCGAGTCCTTGCCCTTGCGAACCTTGTTGCGCACGGCGTGGGCGCTGTTGACGAACAACAGCATGGAAATCACGTTGCCGATCACGGCGGTGGCGATGGCAGCAACCACCGGAACACCGATGACCACGCCAATGGCCGAACCAAAGTAGGACTCGATCAGCGGAATGGCAGCTAGCAAAGCAACAGCCAAGAACTGTAGCGGTTCTGGGAAGGACGCGGCGAAGTTCTGCAGGGATTCAATCATGGCTGGTGCTCCTGAAGCGGTGATGGTTAATCGGCGACTCGTTGCTTCAATCCTATGTATCGCCTAGTCGAGGAGGGATCAATCAGCGGAGCTAAACTTTTGACGCGCAATTTCCCGGGTATAACGCAAAACTCCCCCGCATCCATTGGGATGGATGCGAGGGAGTACTCCGCAAGGATTAGTGCCAGCGCCTAGTTGCCACGACCAGCTGGGCTCGATGCGCGACGCGGGCCACGCGAACGGCCACCGGTTGCACCGCCAGCGGCATTGCGGCCGCCGGTTCGCGGTGAGCGCGAAGGGCTCGACGGGCGTTCAGCGTTGGCACCTCGTGCGCCGCGGGCTGGACGGTCGGAGTTCGCACCGCGGGCGCTGCGCGCTGGACGCTCGCCCTGGCTAGCGCCGTCACGTTCCGTACGGCGGCGTTCGCCGCCACGGCCCTGGGCTTCGGCAGCTGGCTTGGCGCCACGCGCCGGGCGCTGGCCGCGGCCACCGCGGCCGGCACCTTCACCGGCAGGCTTGCTCTTGGCAGGATTGCGCTTCTGCTGAACCGGAGCAACGTAGGCAACCGGCTCGGCAACTTCGCCGACGACCTTGGCCACAACCGGAGAATTCAGGTTGACCTTTTCGAAAGGCACCTTCAGTCCGGCCTGCTTCAGCAAAGTCGAAACGTCGCCCTGCTGATCAGGGGTGCAGATGGTCACTACAGTTCCATCCGAACCCGCACGTGCGGTACGGCCGGAGCGGTGGGTGTAGGCCTTGTGCTCTGCTGGTGGATCAACGTGGACAACCAGCTCCACACCATCAACGTGCACGCCACGAGCGGCTACGTCGGTGGCGACAAGAACCTTCGCCTCGCCTGAAGCAAAAGCAGCAAGGTTGCGGTCACGGGCATTCTGCGAGAGGTTACCGTGCAGGTCTACCGCCGGAACGCCAGCCTTGGACAGGGTGAGCGCCATCTTCTTGGCGTGGTGCTTGGTGCGCATGAACATGATGCGACGGGCAGTGCCCTGGGCCAGAACGCGGATCAGGTCCTTCTTATCATCGTTGCCGATGACGAAGACGTGGTGCTCCATGGTGTTCACAGCGGCCTTGGGTGCATCCACCGAGTGAATGGTCGGGTTGCTCAGGTAGCGCTTGACCACCTTGTCCACACCGTTGTCCAAGGTAGCGGAGAACAGCATGTGCTGGATGCCGGTTGGCATGCGGTCCATGATGCGGCGAACTACAGGCAGGAAGCCCATGTCGGCCATGTGGTCGGCTTCATCCAGCACGGAGATTTCCAGCTGGGACAGGTCCACGACCTTCTGCTTGATCAGGTCATCCAGGCGGCCCGGGCAGGCGATGACAATGTCCACGCCCTCGTTCATGGCCTTTTCCTGGCGGCTCTGGGCCACGCCACCGTAGATCACGGTGGTACGCAGGCCTGCGGCCTTTGCCAAGGGGTCAACGGTCTTGGCAATCTGGGTCGCCAGTTCACGGGTTGGAGCCATGATCAGCGCGCGTGGGAAACGGGCCTTGCGGCGCTGTGGGCGATCTGCCAGCCGGGCTACCAGGGGCAGCGAGAAGGCCAAAGTCTTGCCGGAGCCGGTCTGGCCGCGGCCCAGGACGTCGCCGCCGGCCAAGGTCGAAGGCAAGGTGGCTTCCTGGATCGGGAAAGCGGCTTCGATTCCGCTGGCAGCAAGGACCTTCGACAGGTATTCGGGCACGCCGAGGGCGCTAAAAGTTACGGACATATTCAAACTTTCTCTCTGATTCGCACGCCTGCTTCAGGCGTTGGGTTTCGCCGAGCCAGGAGGAAGTCCGCAACATGCAAGGCCAAGGAAGGCCTGCTGCCAAAAGTGGACCGGCGGAGGTTTTCCGGGCGATTCACAGGAGGGAAATCTAAACTGTCGACGCATGCGCCACAGAATTTTCCGGTGACGCACAAGTATCCATACTACAGTGCGAAAGCGGGGCCCGTCTGTGAGCGGCCCCGCTTTGCACTGCTGCCCCGGGAGACGTTCACCACTAGGGCTCCCGGGACAGGCCGCCGCGCTGCCTAATTCAGCTCGAATTCCTTCTTCGCCAATTTCGAGGGCCACCAGACCTTTGGTCCGATTTCTTCGACCAGCGCCGGCACCAGCAGGCTTCGCACGACGAAGGTATCCAAGAGCACCCCGAAGGCCACGATGAAGCCCAACTGGCCCAGGAACATGATTGGCACCACACCCAGTGCGGCGAAGGTAGCGGCAAGCACCACGCCGGCGGAGGTAATCACGCCGCCGGTGACCTTCAAGCCCACCCGCATGCCCTCACGGGTTCCGCGCTTCAAGGATTCCTCGCGCACACGGGTCATCAAGAAGATGTTGTAGTCAACGCCCAGCGCCACCAGGAAGACAAAGCCGAACAGCGGTACGGATGGATCGGCACCCACGTAGCCGAAGACATTGTTGAAGACCAGCGCACTGACACCCATCGCCGTGCCGTAGGACAGTACGGTGGTCAGGATCAGCAGCACCGGAGCCAGAATGGAACGCAGCAGCAACATCAAGATCAGCAAGATGGCCAGGAGGGTAATCGGAATGATCTTGAACAGATCCGCTATGGCCGTCTCATTGGTATCGAGCTGGGTCGCAGTGGTGCCGCCGACCAGCGCGTCGGCGTCGACCGCATGCAGCTGCTCGCGCAGCTCGACCACGGTCTGCTTGGCGGCATCCGAGTCGGCCGCATCGGCCAGCGTCACCGACATCAGGTTGCGGCCTTCGACGCTCATTGGCTCGGCCCCGCGGGCGGCCATGGCCGGTCCGCCGTCTTCAGCCTGCAAGTAGGCCGAATCCACGCCGGTGACATCAAGGGCCTTTTCCAGGGCCGTCTGCGCTTCGGCTTCATCGACAATCACCGTGGCCGGGGATCCCGAGCCGCCAGGGAAGTGCTCGCCCAGGGCGATCTGCCCGTCACGCGACTCCGAACCGCCTACCACCAGCTCGCTCTGCGGCACGCCATGGGCCTTGAGCTGGGTCATGCCCAGCGCTCCCACGGCGAGCACCAGAGCGGTGATGATCCAGATCGGGCGCGGATGGCTGGCAACGAACCGCGCAATGCGGCCCCACAGGCCTTCCTTCTCCTGGCCTTGGGCGTCCACGGCCACCGGCTTGGGCGGGAAGGGCCAGTAAGCGGCCCGTCCCAGCAAGCCGAGCACCGCCGGCAGGAACGTCAACGCGGCAACGATCGAGAAGATGATGCCCGAGGCGCCAATGGGTCCCAGTGCCTTATTGGAGTTCAGATCGGAGAACAGCAGGCACAGCAGGCCCACCGTCACGGTGCCGCCCGAAGCGACAATCGGTTCCAGCGAGCCTTTCCATGCGGAAGCCACGGCCTGCCACTTGTCCTGGCCGGCCATGAGCGCTTCCTTGTGCCTGGCCACGAACAGCAGCGAGTAGTCGGTAGCCGCACCGATGACCAGGATGGACAAGATGCCCTGGGCCTGGCCGTCGAGCCGGATCCAGCCTTCGGATGCCATGAAGTACACCGCGACAATTGCCGCGCACAGCGCGACGACCGAGGTGAGCAGCACCGTGAAGGGAAGCAGGATCGAACGGTAGACCAGCAGCAGGATCACCAGCACAGCTACCAGGGCCACGCCCAGCAGCACGCCGTCGATGCCGCCGAAGGCCTCGACCAGGTCGGCGCTGAAGCCTGCCGGCCCGGTGACATAGGCGGTGGTGCCCTCGGGCTTCTCGGCAGCCAGGAGCGCCCGCAGCTCTTCGACTCCGGTATCGGCCTCCACCTCGCCGGAGACCGGAACGATGAATTCAGCGGCCTTGCCGTCTTCGGAGAGGAAGGGCCCGGTGATCTGCCCGTCCAGATGCGTGAAGTCCTTCAGCGCCTCGCCGATCCCTCCAGCAGTTTCCTTGCTGACCTCGCCATCGCTGGTGAGCAGGACCACCGCTGGGATTGCTTCGGTGGAGCGGAATTTGTTCTGCCATTCCAGGGCTTCGGTTGCTTCGGCGGTGGCCGGGAGGAAGGAGGTCTGGTCGTTGGTCTGGACCTCGGAAAGCTTGCCGAAGGTCGGGCCGCCGATTCCGGCTACACCCAGCCAGAGGATGATCAGCAGGGCGTAGATTCCTGCCCTGATGCCGATACCCTTCTTGTCCAATCGCTTCTTGCCCGATGGCTGGTCGGTTTTCGCTACATGCGCCACTGATCCGTCCTCACTCGTGATTGCTGGCGGTGGATCAAAGGGCGATCCGAATGCCATACTACAAGACTTACTTCCATCGTAGAAATACTTCCCAGGCTATTAAATGCTTTTCCGACTAGGATTGCGCCTATGAGCGCAAGAGAACAGCACAATTTGGTCATGCTCCTGCAGGAATTCGGCCAAGCCTCGGACCGCTACGTTGAGTCCACCGGAGCACTTTACGCAACGCACCGCACGGATATGAATGCGCTGTCAATCATCATGAAATACGAGCAGCGCAGCCTTCTGCCTTCCCCGCGCGACCTGAGCCGCGACCTGCAACTGAGTTCTCCGGCTACCACCGCCATGCTCGACCGCCTGGAAAAACTGGGAATGATCGAGCGCCAGCGCTCGGACCGGGATCGCCGTGTCATCCGCATCGCCATGACACCCAAAGCCCGCGGCAAGGGCATGGAAATGTTCATGCCGCTAGGTGCCAAAATGCGGGAAGTGATCAGCCACTACGACGAACAGCAGCTGCAGGTCATAGCCCGCTTCATGGCAGAAGCCGTCGCCGGCGTGGACAGCGCGCGCGAAGAAGTCGTAACACAGCGGGCAACGAAACCAGCCAAGAGCGCGACGGACACTAGCCTTAAGCAGTGACCCTTTCACTCTGGATATCCCTTCTCAGCGCCTGCATCGTCATCAGCTTCACCCCCGGCGCCGGAGCCATCAACACGATGAGCAATTCGATGCGCCAAGGCTGGCGTGCTTCCATTTGGGGCGTGCTCGGGCAGCAGATCGCCTTGCTGATCCATGTGGTGATCGTTGCCGCCGGAGTCGGTTTGCTCGTGGCCAGCTCGCCGTTGCTGTTCGCCATCATCCGCTACGCAGGCGCTGCCTATCTGGTGTATCTCGGTATCCGCATGCTGCTCTCCAAGCCGGAGGTCGCCTCCGATGGAACCAGCACCGGGCACCGCCTGACCCGCTGGTCCATGCTCAACCGGGGCATCCTGGTCAACCTGCTCAATCCGAAGGCCATCGTCTTCTTCTTGGCTTTCACCCCGCAGTTCATCCGCACCGATCAGCCGCTCCTGGCCCAATACGCCATCTTCATCGGCACGGTCATCGTGGTGGACATCGCGGTGATGTTCTTCTTCTTTGCCGGCACGGCCCGCACCTTCCAGCGCTTCACCGCGACCTACCGCGGCGCCAAGCTGCTGAACATCCTCTTCGGCGTACTGTTCATCCTGGTCGCCGCGCTCCTGCTGCTCATGCACTAGCATTTTCGCCCCGCTCTTGCCGCAGAACTCCTAGCCGTGAACCGATTCCCGGGCCAATTTCCGAATCGTTGCCGATTTGTTGCCGGGAAACGGGCGCGTAGCTATCGATCGAATCGCCTTGTGCCCATAGACTGATGCCATGTTCCGGATAATGATCGTGTGCACGGGAAATATTTGCCGTTCGCCTATGGCCGAGTACATGCTCAAGAATGCGCTCAAGGATGCCGAGGTCTCGCAGGTCGAGGTCATATCGCGAGCCATCACCGATGGTGAAGTCGGCAAGCGCATCGATGAGCGTGCTGCCAGTACTCTGCGCAGCCATGGACTTGATGCATCTGAGCACATTGCCGCCCAGATCGACTCGGACGAAATCGCCAAGATGGATCTCGTACTGGCGATGGACACCGACCACTTCGAGGAACTCGTTCCCGAATTGGCCGAAATCGATCCGAGCGAACGTCCGCAACTGCGGATGTTCCGTTCCTTTGATCCGGGAACCGCGAGCTCCCCGCACGACCAGCAGGGCATCTATGACCCCTGGTACGGTGATGCCGGAGACTTCCGCGAGACCTGGAAACTCATTTCTGCTTCCCTGCCTGCCCTTGTAGATTACGTGCGGAGTAACATCGCCTCTCGTGGAAACCGCTAGACCAACGCTGATTGCCATTGACGGGCGTTCCGGATCCGGCAAAAGCACCTTTGCAACAGACCTAGCGAAATACCTGGAAGCCACCGCCTCCGTAGCTATTTTGCGCCTTGAAGAGCTCTACCACGGTTGGGACGGGCTGCACCGGTCCTTCGATCTCTACCACCGGATCCTGCCTCAGCTCGCAGCAGGCAACACGATCACCTACCCCACCTGGGATTGGGCCGCGGGTGCCCTTGGCGCATCCAAGAACTTCACTCCGGCCGAGGTAGTGATCATCGAAGGCGTAGGAGCGATCCATTCCGACGCCCGAGAATTCCTCGATATCGGGATCTGGCTGGAAGCACCCGAAAGCTTCCGCCGCGATCGGGCGCTGGCACGCGATGGACAGGCCTACCGTCCGTACTGGCAGATGTGGGCCGAACAAGAGGAACGGTACCTGCTGGCCCATCAGCCGCACGCCGCAGCAACCCTGATCATTGATGCCGCTGGCGACCACGACCCCATCGAGATCTGGGCGCGTTCCTGCCGCTACCTGCCGGCCATGATGCGCCAGCTTTGCCTCCGCTCCAACCAGTCCCCCACTGCCCCAACCTTCCGCCAGAGCTACGAGGCGCCAGCCGATACGGCGTCACTCTTCGAGGAACTGGCCCGGTCCCTTCCGCATGCCGCACTACTGGAATCAACAAGCCATAAGCTTAGCGACCCGTTGGGACGCAACCGCTATTCGTTGATCGCGCTTTCGGCGGCAGAACAGCCCCCGGTACTGAGCGCCACCAGCCACGGCACCACCGTCAGCTTGCCCGGAGCGCAAGTACGGCTGGGCGAGGATTTCTTCCGCGCGCTGGCAGGCCTCTGGCCTGCCGGAACCACCGCTAAAGTCGGCTACCCGCTGCCGGCATGGGTGGGGTACCTCGGTTATGAGCTCAAGCGCGAGCTCGGCGCCGCGGATCTGCAGGCAGTGGTTGAACCCGGGCGGGTGCGCCCCGATGCCCAGTTCTTTGCGCCGGATACCGTGGTGGTCATTGACCATCAAGAAGGCCAGATGCATCTGCACAGCATTAGCGAACCGGCAGCAGCGCTGAGCATCCGGTTGGGCAATCCTCCAGAACTGCGCGCCCACCACCCGTTGCCTATCCCGCAGTTCAGCTGCGCGGATACCGAAGCCGGCTACAAGCAGAAGATACGCCAGGCCCAACGCGAGATCTATGAAGGCAACACCTACGAAGTTTGCCTGACTACCGAACTGACGGCCCATGCCGAACTGTTCGATCCGTTCGAGGCCTACTGCCGGATGCGCCGCTCCAGCCCTGCACCGTTTGCCCACTACCTGCGTTTCACTGATCTCCAAATCGCCAGCATTTCACCGGAACGGTTCCTCGCGCTGTCCAAGGACGGGCAGTTGCGGGCCGAGCCGATCAAGGGCACCCGGCCGCGTGGCGAAAATGAAGAATCAGATCTCGCGTTGAAGCATGATCTGGCCACCCATCCCAAGGACCGGGCCGAGAACATCATGATCGTTGACCTGTTGCGCAACGACCTTTCGCACCATGCGGTTCCCGGGTCGGTGAAGGTTGCCCGGCTGTGCGCGGTGGAAACCTACGCGACAGTGCACCAGATGGTCTCCACCATCGACGCCACGCTATCCGCCCCGCAGCTGGCCGCCGAAGCCCTGCGCGAAGCTTTCCCGCCGGGCTCCATGACCGGTGCACCGAAGCTGTCCACGATGAGCATCTTGGATGAGCTCGAAGAGCACCGTGCCCGCGGCCTGTACTCCGGGGCCGTGGGGTATCTGGGTGCTGATGGTGCCGCCGATTTCTCCGTGGTGATCCGAACCCTGGTGTGCGACCGGCTAGCTGACCAGTCATGGCGGTTGAGCCTGGGCCTTGGCGGGGCAATCACCGCTGATTCGGTGCCCGCTGAAGAGTGGGACGAGGTCATCACCAAATCCCGCGGCGTGCTTCAAGCACTGGGCGCCAGTTTCCCGCAAGACACTTAAGCCAACTGAATTATTGCAAGGTGGCCGTCAAGCGAGCCACATTGTCGATCCAGCGTTGCATGCGAGGACGGCGGCGCCACTGCGAGAGGGTGATTTCCGAGGAAATCCCGCGGTAGTGGTTCTGCACCTGGTTAACCGCATCGACCATTTCCTTGCCCAGCAGCATCACGGAAATTTCCATGTTCAGGCTGAATGAGCGCATGTCCATATTCGAGGATCCCACCACGGCCACGTCGTTATCCACGGTGAAGCACTTGGTATGCAGCACCATCGGTGCCGGGTAGCGGTGAATGCGCACGCCGGCTTCCAGCAGCTGCTGGTAGTAGGACTGCTGCGCGTGGTGCACCAGGAACTGGTCGCCCTCTTCGCAAACATACAATTCCACTTCTACTCCGCGCTGGGCGGCAGTGGTGATGGCATAGAGCAGCGAATCGTCGGGAACGAAGTAGGGGCTGGTGATTTCCAGGCGTTCGGAGGCAGAATAGATCAGCGTATTGAACAGCCTGAGGTTGTTCTCGGTACCGTATCCGGGGCCGCTGGGCAGCAGCTGCGCCAGGGTGGAACCGGGACGTTCCTCATAGGCCAGCGGGTGGCGGGCCTCGGCCATGTCCATCAGCACTTCCTGGTCGTCGTCCTCCTGCCACCAGTCGGTAGCGAAAGTGACGTCGAGGCTGCGCACCAGCGGACCTTCGACCCGGAGCATCATTTCAACCCATTCGCGGCCCACCTTATGCGAGGACTCGCGCTTGTAGCCGGGTTCAATCAGGTTCTGGCTTCCGGTGAAGGCCACCTCGCCATCAACAACGAGGATCTTGCGGTGGTTGCGCAGATCCGGGCGGCGCCAACGACGGCCAATCAGGTCGATGGGCAGCATCGGGCGCCAGTTGATACCGGATTTCTTCAGCCGCTTCTTGAAATCCTTGTAGCCCTTGACGCGCAAGGTTCCCAGGTGGTCGAAGAGCAACCGGACGTGCACGCCGCGCTCCGCGGCCGCTTCCAGCGCATCGAGTACCGGTCCAACATAATCCGGGTCATCGCCCATGATGTAGAACTGGATGTGCACATAGCGGGTGGCGTTATCGATTTCCTTGCGCATGGCATCGAGCGAAGCCCGGTAATCGGAAATGACCTCTACCTGGTTGCCACCTTCCAGCGGCATGGCACCAAGATTGCGGTTGAGCATGACTGCCGATTCGACCCATTCCTCCTGGGAATGGAATTCTTCGGGCAGCTGCATGTGGCTCGTGGCCTTCATGATTTCATCGTGCGCACGCCGCTGCTTTTCCAAGCGGCGGCGCGACAGGTGCGGATTGGCGAAAAGCCAGTATGCGACAAGTCCCACAACGGGCAGGAAGAAGATAGCCAATAGCCATGCCATGGCGGTGGTGGGGCGCCGGTTGCCCGGAACGATGCCGATCATGAAGTAGCGAACCGCTAGCTCTATTGCGACCAGCACGCTCCAGAGAACGCCGCCAATCTGCAAGAAGACTTCATTACTTGGCCACACTCGGGCACCCCCTTGGCTACACCCCGCGAATTCGGCATTATCGGCCTCTGATCTGCGATGTACAGGCCAAAATCCTTCGCTTAGCTTATCGAACATTGCCGGACTTGTCTGAATCTCCGCCTGCAGAAATCGCGCAGAAGACGCTGGGGTTCGATAATCTGTCTTTATGAGCTCACTTGTATTCTTGGATCCGGCCTATCCGGCTGGTCGTCTTGCAGACATCACTGCACCGCAACTTCTGGTCACAGCACAGGGAGTCACGCGAGGTGATGGCATCTTTGAATCGATGCTCTACACCAACCAGGCCGTACGCAAATTCGAAGCGCACCTGGCACGCTTGGCGACCTCGGCTGAAGTTGCCGACTTGGCCATTCCCGATGCGCGCAGCTGGTTTGCCGCGGTAGATACCGCTGTGGCCGATTTCGATGCCACCGGCGGCGCTGAAGAAGCGGTGGTCAAGCTGGTCGCCGCGCGCGGCGAGCACGACAATGATCCTGCCATTTGCTGGGTCACCGTGACCCCTGCCCCGGCCTTGGGCAGGGAACAGCGTGAAACCGGTGTGGATGTCCTGATGCTGGATCGCGGCTACGACTCGAAGCTGGCCGAACGTGCGCCATGGCTCATGATGGGCGCCAAGACCCTTTCCTATTCGATCAACATGGCCGCCCTGCGCTACGCGCACAAGCACGGCGCCCATGATGTCATTTTCACCTCCGCCGACGGGATCATCCTGGAAGCTCCGACCTCGACCGTGCTGGTAGCCCAGCGCGATGGCGAGACCAAGCGGCTGCTGACCCCGATGCTTGAAACCGGCATCCTGCCAGGCACCACGCAAAGCGCCATTTTCGACGCCGCGGCCCAGGATGGCTGGGAGCTGGGCTACGGCCCGTTGCGCCCGGAAGACCTGTACCAGGCCGATGGCGTGTGGCTGGTTTCCTCCATCCGCCTGCTGACCCCGGTGCGCACCATCGATGCCAAGCCGTTGCGCCTGGACGCTGAGCTCCATGAAGAGCTCAGCGCCCTGAGCGAAGCAATCCGCTAGGACCACACCAAGTTGTAGGTCCCTGCCAGCACGGCCGCAGCCATTGCGGCCGTGCCAAACAGGATCCCCGTGGCCAGCACCATGCCATCACGCCAGGTGAAGGTGGCCGTGCGAATCCATGTACGCTTGGCCGTGCCAAACCCCTTGGCCTCCATCGTGGTGGCCAACCGTCCGGCGCGGCGAATCGCTTGCACCAGCAAGGCCAGCACCTGGCCGAGGGTTGCCTTGATGCGTTGGCCCACGGTGCCGAAGTTCCCGACACCGCGAGCGCGCCGGGCCAGCGTGAGCGTGGTGAATTCTTCCACCATCAACCCGAGTAGGCGCATGCCGGCCAAGGCCCCGAGCACAAACCGGTGGGGTACCTTCAGCTGCTGAGACAGCGCCCCGCCCAAATCGCTTGGATTCGTGGTGGCCAGCAGCAAGATGCACGGGATGGCCAGCGCGAAAGCGCGCAGTCCGGTGGCAATGCCCCCGGCCACCGATCCCTCGGTGATGCTGAAGGCGCCGAATTGGGCGTAGACCATGCCGCTATCCTGGCCCACCAAGGCGATGCCCCACGCCGCAAGGATTCCGGCAATCAGCAGTGGCCACGCGCGCTTGAGGAATTTCAGCGGGCTCAGCCCTGCCAGGGGGAAGAACACCACGGTCGCCACGATCACCACCAGCGCCGAAACCCAATCCAAGGTGGTGATCAACGGCAGTGTTGCCGCAGCCACCGCACCGAGCTTGGCCAGCGGATTGATCTTCGCCAACCAGCTATGCCCTACCGGCGCATCAAGCACCGGCCCCTGTCGCGGGGTACCAGCTTCCGGGGTGCCGGCAGTGAGCACCAGGTCCCTTGCTTTGAGCACCGAGGCAAAGTGATCGTCGTGGGTCACAGCAATGATCGCGGTGCCCTGCTGCAATTCCTCAACCAGCAGCCCGGCCAGTTCCCTCCACGTATTCGCATCCTGCCCGAAGGTCGGTTCGTCGAGGATCAGCACCTGGGGGGATGCGGCCAGAACAGTGGCCACGGACAAGCGCCGCTTCTCGCCCCCGGAGAGAGTGAACGGGTTCGCGTCTGCCAAATGCGCCAGGCCCAAGCGTTCCAGCAACGCGTCCACGCGCGCTTGGACCTGGGCCGGCTCGTATTTCGGCGCATCGGCGCTGCTGGCCTGCGCGCGGCTGGGAGCGAAAGCCAGCTCTTCCCGAACGCTCTGGGTCACGAATTGGTGTTCGGGTTCCTGGAACACCGAACCGATCCGCCCAATCAATGCACCGGCCTTCCAGGCAAACGGGGAGTTGCCCAGGCCGTCGGCCAGTTGCGCGGTGGCCGCCAACCCGCCGTCGGCCGGGACGAGCAATCCGCCCAAGGTCAAGGCCAGCGTCGACTTTCCAGCGCCATTCTCACCGCGAATCACCGTCGCGGTGCCCGCTTGCACATTCACGTCCACCGCTTGGGTGCGCGGTGCCGTGGCGGTGCGGGCGGATACCAGCTGCTGCGCTTCCAGCAGCGTGGCACCGGCACCGTTCGTTGCCCGAGCCACCTGCGGGAAGTAGCCTGGAATCCACAGCCCGGCAGCAGCCAGCTCCTCGCGCACCGTTTCATCGGTGTACAGCTGCTGCGGGTCCAGATCGTGCGCGACTCCCCCACCGGGCTGCAGCACGATAACCCGGTCCACATGCTGCGCCCAGGCTTCAATCCGGTGTTCCACGACGACCAGCGTGGCACCGGAAAGCCGGGCGGCGTTCAGCACCGCATCGCGCAAGAGCTCAATGCTCTGCGGGTCCACATTGGCAGTCGGTTCATCGAGCAGCATGACGCTGGGTTCCATGGCCAGAATGCCGGCCAAGGCCAACCGCTGTTTCTGTCCGCCGGAAAGTTGCTGGGTGCGGTGCTCGAAGGACAGCGCACCCAGACCCACAGCGTCCAGCACTTCGGGGATCCGCTGGCGGATCAGTTCGGGATCCATTCCGAGATTCTCGGCGCCAAAGGCCACGTCATCGGCGACCCTGCTTTGCACTACCTGGGTTTCCGGGTCTTGCTGCATCAAGCCCACCGGGTGGCTCCGGATGAAGGCATCGCTGCCATCTATGAGCAGCCGGCCAGCGACCTGATCGTCCTCATCCGCTTCCAGCAACCCGGCCATCGCGTGCAGCAAGGTTGACTTGCCGGCGCCCGATGGACCGACCAGCAGCACCTTCTCACCGGCGTGGATCACAAGGTCCAGTCCCGAGATGGCAGGATTCTTCCTCTCGGAGTGCTGCCAGCCGAACCCCGTTGCGGTGATGGCGGCACCGCGCTGGGTCAGCGAGGCTGCGCCGGAATTGGCAAAGGAACTCATTTTGCGCTTTCCAGGTGAGCACGCCGGCTCGGCAGGGCGCTCAATGCACCGGTCTTCGCCAGTCCACACGTGGCCAACCAGGACAGCAGCCCTGCGATGACTACGCCGGAAATGCCGGTGGCGATCACGTGGAAGATCTTCATTCCGGCGGTGTACTCAACATAGTAGGCCAGGATGTAGGCCTCGGAAATGCCGGCGAACAAGCCGGCGAACAAGCCTGCCAGCAGCGCCACGCCCAGGTTCCACTTGCGGTAGCGGAATGCTGCGAAGACCAGCTCTGCACCCAGGCCCTGGACCAGGCCGGAGATCAGTACGGTCAAGCCGTAGTGCGAGCCGAGCAGCGCTTCAACCACAGCGGCCAGCAGCTCGCAGTAGATTGCGGCGCCTGGCTTGCGGATGATCAGTGCGCCGAGCACCGCCGGGAAGAGCCACATGCCGGTGAGCAACGCGGTGGCTGGCGGGAAAGCCGCAAAGGCGAGCGAGAACAGGCCATAGCCGGCACTCCACGCCCAGAAAATGACCCCTGAAGCGACGGCGATCACCGAGGCGACGACGATATCAACTACACGCCAGCCGGTACGCTGCTTCGAAACTGTTTCGTTCATTGCTGGTCCTCCTGTGGAAAGGAGGGGAGATGGACGGAATGAGGGCATACTGCCGCGCCTATCCGCATCCGAGATGCTCGACTTCCTTCGCCGGTACTAGCCGGGGCAGGTTCGAGGGTCTGCGATCTATCGCACTCTCAGCGTCTTGCGACTTTTTTAAAAGTCTGACGCTCCCCTGTCGGAATAATTACTGCTCCCCCACCATACCGCAGGTATGCTGGGCAGAGGAACGATATGTCAAGAGCTTGATCGCGAGGAAAAAATGGATAAAGTGCAGAAACTTGCCACTACCGGTATCACCGTTGGCGCTGGCATGCTCGGCGGCAAGCTGGTTGATTTCCTTTGGTTGAAGGCAACCGGCAGCAAAGCACCACGCAAGGGCACTGAGGAAGCAGCGGAAGCTTCTTTCCGCCGTGCCTTGGGCTTCGCAGTCGTTTCGGCCCTGGTCGCAGCAATCCTGCAGACCGTGGCTGACCGCAGCGCCAACAAGGTTGTTGCCAAGTTCACCAAGTAAGCTTCGGCGTTGAGCCAAAAGCGGGAGCCGCCCAGAGGGGCGGCTCCCGCTTTTTCTCAATCTTGTTCGTCTGGCGATCCGGTCTTGGAAACCGGGGTGGTTCCGGTCGGCGGTGTTCCGTTGACCTTGTTGACCACGTGGCTCAGCTCATCGGAGAACAGGGTTTCCTTGGCAGCGTGCTTGGTCCGGTAGCCGGAACGGCCAATCATGTGGGCCGAAACCGGTGCGGTCAATAGCTGCATTCCCCAGGCCAGCACGAGTACCGGGACCACAGCCCAGCTGCGCAGGTAAATGGCCAGTCCAGCGAAAATCAGCAGGAAGCCGAGTACCTGCGGTTTGGTCGCTGCATGCATGCGGGTGAGCATGTCCGGGAAGGTCAGCAAGCCGATACCTGCGATCAATGACATCAGGCAGCCAAGGATCAGCAGGACGGCAACGAGGACATCGAGGAAGATTTCCATTAGGCGTTCCTCTGATCCGAAACGAAGCGCGAGACGGTCACCGAACCGATGAACCCGAGCATGCAGGCGGCCACGACGAACAGCAAGTAGTCGGTGTGCTTGTGCAGCACCATTTCCAGGCACAGCGCGGCGGAGATGATCAGCAGCATCACGTCCAGGGCCAGCACCCGGTCAAGGATTGACGGCCCCTTGGCAACACGGACCAGGCAGGCGACAGCACCGAGCCCGAGCATGATGCCGCAGATCCAAATGACGATATCCAGCATGTTACCCCTTCCTCGCATCAAAGTTCGGTCCGCATTCGCTCTTGATCGCTTCGTACTCGTCTCGGCTGCCAATAGCCATGATCAGCCGGCGTTCGATGTCCCGGATGCCGGCACGCGCCTTCTCCACGTCCGCAGGCGACTCGATGTCGATGTAGTGCAGGTACAGCGTCGACGAGCTGCGGTCCACGTCGATCACGAAGGAGCCCGGGATCAGCGTGAGCACGTGTCCCACGGTCATCACGATCAGGTCCGAGTCGGTGCGCAGCGGGACCGCAATGACCGCGCTGCGGGTGCGCTTCCCGCGGACCAGCGCCAGCCAGGCCACATGGACGCTGGCGGCGAAGACCTGTCCGAGGAACCAGATGAACAGCTTCAGGCAGTACCAGGCATTGATCCGGCCCGAAAGGACCACCGGCGGCAGCGGGAACAGGTTCACGATCAGCAGCGCGATGATCACGCCGAAGACCATGTTCCCCAGGGAGAAGTCCTGCCAGAGAGCACCCCAGACAAAGAGCAGCAGCAGAAGCAGCGGCCATTCCTGCTTGAGTGTCGCGCGGTGGCGCACACCGGAGGTATCCAGCGCATCGTCAATGCGCTGGTCACGCGGTTCAAAGTTCTTGTTCGGCATCATCCCTCCAATCAGAATGGCAAGATCGAGCTGATATACGGTTCGCGGGCGATCAGTTCCGCAGCCACCCGCTGGCAGAATTCGAAGATCGGCCCGGCAAAGACGGTCAGGGCGATGCCCGCAAGCACCAGCGAACCGGTGGCGTAGCGCATGCCCCACGGCAAGGAGTCGGCTTCCAGCTGCTTGGCCAGTTTCAACCCCAAGCGGGGGTTCTGCGCGCCGCCGGCCAACGTCTCGTCGGCGACCTGCGTCGCTTCGGCCACCAGGTCCTGGTTGGGCACCTCGGCATCAGCGGCACGGCGCCAGAACACACGGGCCCACACGCGGATGATCGCCATCAAGGTCAGCAGGCTGGTCAGCAATCCGGCGCCGATCACGACCCAGGTCAGCGGATCGGCATCCTGCGCGGCCGCATGCAATAGCCCGAATTTGCCCAGGAATCCGGAGAACGGCGGGATGCCGCCCAGATTGATGGCCGGGATGAAGAAGAGCAGGGCCAATGCCGGGGAGAGCTTGGCCAGCGAGCCGAGCCGGGTGACATTCGAGCTACCGGCACGGCGTTCGATCAGTCCCGCCACCATGAACAGCGAAGTCTGCACGATGATGTGGTGGCCCACGTAGTAGATGGTCGCGGCGATGGCCAGCGGCCCGCCCACGGCCACGCCGAAGATCAGGTAGCCGATGTGGCTGGTGAGCGTGAAGGAAAGCATGCGCTTGAAGTCCGTCTGCGCCAGCGCACCGAGGATACCGATGACCATGGTCAGCGCGGCCACCACCAGCAGTCCGGCGTTGACCGAGCCGCCCGGGAAGAGCAGGGTTTCGGTGCGGACGATCGCGTAGACGCCCACCTTGGTCAGCAACCCGGCGAACACGGCGGTCACCGGGGCCGGTGCGGTCGGGTAGGAGTCCGGCAGCCACAGGGACAGCGGGAAGACCGCGGCCTTGATGCCGAAAGCGATCAGCAGCAGCACATGCAAGATCAGCTGCGGGCCCTGGCCCAGCTCGGGCAGCTTCACCGCAAGGTCAGCCATGTTCACCGTGCCGGTGGCCGCATAGGTCATCGCGATGGCCATCAGGAAGATCACCGAGGAAACCACGGAAACCACCACATAGGTGGTACCGGCGCGGATGCGCTCGGCGGTACCGCCCAAGGTCAGCAGCACGTAGCTGGCGGTGAGCAGGATTTCGAATCCGACGTACAAGTTGAAAAGGTCAGCGGCCAGGAAGGCGTTGGACACTCCGGCCAGCAGGATCAGGTACGCCGGGTGGAATATCGACACCGGTCCGGGCTCGTCCCCGTCGGCCAGGCCCTGGCTGGTGGCGAAGAGCAGCACAGCCAGCGAGACGACGGTGGAGACCAGCAGCATGAAGGCGCTGAACCCGTCGACCATCAGGGCGATGCCGAAGGGCGACTCCCAGCCGCCAATATGGATGGCATAGCTTTCCCCGCCCCATACGGCGGCGAGCATTCCCGCTTCGAGCACCAGGGTCAGGCACAGGATGCCGATGGTGATCAGGCGCTGCAGGCGGACCTGGCGGCGGACCAGGAAGGCTGCCCCGGCGCCGAAGATCGGCAGCACCACGGCCAAGGGGGCTAGATCCAGGAAATTCACTCTTCCCCCTCGCGCACTGGGCGTCCTTCTTCATCAACGAATTCGGTCGTATCCTCGGCCACTGGCGAGTCTTCTTCCTCGTCGTAGGCGGTCTTCTGGGACACCTTGATATCTTCGGTGTCATCGGTGAGCTCATCAGCGCTGGTCAGGGTCCAGGACCGGTAGATCATCGCCAGCAGGAAGGCGGTCACCGCGAAGGTGATCACAATGGCGGTGAGGATCAGCGCCTGCGGCAGCGGGTCCGAGTACGAGTCGGCCGCCGCATCCGGCTTGAACAACGGCGCCGCGCCCTTGCGCCCGCCGCTGGTGAGGATCAGCAGGTTGATGCCGTTGCCCAGCAGCATGATGCCCAGCAGCACCCGGGTCAGGGTGCGTTCGAGCACCAGGTAGAAGCCGGCCGCCAGCAGCACGCCGGTGACTACGAGGAAAGTGATGTTCACGCTCATCGGCCAACTCCAGTCCGGGAGGCCTGGATCTCGTCGTGGCGCTCCACCGGGCTGCGGCCTTCGGAGAGCGAATCAATCTCACTGCCCAAAGAACGCAGCACGTCCTGCACGAGGCCAAGGACCACCAGATACACTCCAATGTCGAAAATCGTTGAGGAAACGAACTTGTGCTCGCCGAAGAACCAGAATTCCAGGGCGTAGGTGGTGAAGATGCCATCACCCAGCAGCAGCGGCACGATGCCCGCCAATCCGGCTAGCGCTATGCCGCCGCCGATCAGCATGCCCGGAGCGATGCGCATCGACTCGGAAAGTTCCACGCGGCCGCCGGCCAGGTAGCGGATGGTCAGCGCCAAGCCGGCGATCAGCCCGCCAGCGAAGCCGCCGCCCGGGGTATTGTGCCCGGTCAGCAGCGTGTACACCGACATGATCAGCACCGTGTGGAAAATCAGCCGGGTGACCACTTCAAAGATGATCGAGCGGCGCTCGGCGACCAGGGTGCTGCCAGCCATCAACCAGTCCTGGTTGGAGCTGGAGGCAAAGCGGCGGGCAATGCGCAGCTCGGTTTCCTTGGAGTCCTTGCTGCCCATGGCTTCGGAACCCGCGTCGATGCTGCCCGGTGCCACCTGGTGGGCCCGCACCCGGTTGCCGAAGCTGCGCCCGGCGAAGATCAGCGAAGCCACACCGGTGGCAGCCGCCGCCAGCACGGTGATCTCGCCGAAGGTATCCCACACGCGCAGGTCCACCAGGGCCACGTTGACGATGTTCTTGCCGTAGCCCTCGTAGTAGGCCAGATCCGGCCAAGCCAGGGAAATGCGGGCCTCGTTGCGGGCGGCCATCATCGCGATAGCAATGTAGACGACCATCACGGCCAGGGCGATGGACAGGATGGCCCGGCCCCACTTGATCCGGGTCAGGCCCACCCACAGTCGCTTGGGCAGGGCGCGCAAGGCGAGCACGAAGGAAACCAGCACGATGGTTTCCACCAGCAGCTGGGTCAGCGCCAGGTCCGGGGCACCTTGCAGGGCGAAGATCGCGACCATGCCGTAGCCGGTCACCGAAACCATCAGCACCGCCATGAAACGCTTCGGCGCGGTAATGGAGACCACCGCACCGGCGATGATCACCGCACCGATCAGCAGCTGGGCCGGGTGGTCGGCGATGATCCAGTTCGTTGGCCACGGGGTGTAGACGGTCAGCGCGATGGCCAGCGGGATCACCAGCACCACGACCAGGATGACGCCCAGGTAGAAGGAGAGCGAACCACGCTGGGTGCGACCGGTGATCCAGATGGCCACCTTGTCCAGCACGTTCACCGACATGCGGTAGATTTCCTCGGCCGAGGTGACCATGCGGCGCAGCGGTGCGCCGGTGTCGGTGCGGTGACGCAGCCAGAAGAAGCACAGGCCCAGGCCCACCGATATGGCGCTCAGCCCCAGTGCCGCGTTGAAGCCGGCAAATGGCAGCAGGTGCATTTTGCCCGGTCCGCCCTGCGCGGCCGACCAGTGGATGGCCAGCGGCTCCACCAGCTGCGGGTACAGGCCCAGGAACAGCGTCGCCGCCGAAAGAACCAGCAAGGGCGCCAGGAAGATCAGTGTCGGGGCCTTGCACTGCAATGCAGGCAACTTCTTTTTCTTCACGCCGAAAGCCCCGAAGAAGAAGCGCAGCGAGTAGGCCATGGTCAGCGCCGCACCCATCAGGATGCCGACGAGCGCGGCCATCCCCCACCCGGTTTCCAGGTGCAGGGCCGATTCGTAGACCGCTTCCTTGGCAACGAAGCCGAACAGCAGCGGCACGCCGGCCATGGACGCCGCGGCGATGCCGGTGGTCGTGGCCAGGATCGGCATGGCACGGCGCAAGCCGCTGAGCTTGCGGATATCGCGGGTACCGGTGTTGTGGTCGATGATGCCCACGCTCAGGAACAGCGTCGCCTTGAACAGTCCGTGGGCCAGCGTCATGGCCAGTGCGGCAAAAGCCGCTTCGGGGGTGCCGAAGCCGAAGACCGCGATGATGAAGCCCAGCTGCGAGACCGTGCCGAAGGCCAGGATCAGCTTCAGGTCGTATTGCTTGAGCGCCCGGTAACCGCCGATGAGCATGGTGAGAATACCTATGCCTACGGTCATGGGGACCCACAGGGTGGTCTCGGCGAAGCCCGGGGCCAGGCGGGCGATCAGGTAGACGCCGGCCTTGACCATGGCTGCCGCGTGCAGGTACGCGGACACCGGAGTCGGAGCGGCCATCGCACCGGGCAGCCAGAAGTGGAAAGGCACCAGGGCCGATTTGGAGATCGCCCCGACAATAATCAGCGCCACCGCAACATCGGTGAAGGCCCCCAAGGCCACCAGTTCATCGGCCGATGCCATGATCTCCGAGAGCTGGTAGCTGCCGGCCGCCGCGCCGAGCATCAAGATGCCGGCGAGCATCACCAGTCCGCCAAGGGTCGTGATGATCAGGGCGTTCATGGCTGAACGGCGCGCGGTGATCAGGGCCTGGCTGAAACCGATGAGCAGGTAGGAAAGCACGCTGGTGATTTCCCAGAAGATGAACATGATGATGATGTCATCGGCCGTGACCAAGCCGGTCATGGCTCCGGCGAAAGCGACCATCTTCGCCGCGAAGCTGCCGATCTGCGGATCATCATTCTTGAAATAGCGGGCGCAATAGAACAGCACCAGCGCGCCCACGCCGAGGATCAGCAGCAAGATTGTCGCGGCCAAAGAATCCATGCGGAAATTCAGGGCGATATTCAGCCCGGGAATCCATTCCATTTGAACCGATGGCGGCGCATTTGGCGCACCATTGGCCAGGGAATTATCGGCAGAAAGCACCGCCGGCATGCGGGTCAGCAACCAGATGAATCCCACTGCGGGCACGGCCGCCACAACGTAAAAACCGTTTCGTTTCAAGGCCCGGAATATTAATGGGCATAAAACAGCGGTGGCAAACAGCGCAGTGAGAATTATTAGCACGCTTTTCCTCTGTCGGCTGGTGGTGGGCAGAGTATCCAGAGCACTTCGAAAAGCGCCTGCATCTGTAATTTTATCAGCCGTGGCCTGCCTGCAATCGCACGAATGTGCCCTTTAAGGAATATTCCCTGCGTTTTCCGCGACCAGCTGATTTTCCAAGCTAGCCGCTATTCTCCAAAAGGTCGTTCCTATTCATCGCCTGATTACCTGTTGCAGGTACGATGCCAGCATGGGAATCAATCAGGTCGAACCGTCGGCGATTCGTGAAAAGTGGCTTAATAAGTACACCTGGGCGTGGGCCAGCTGGGATTGGGGACAAGCCGCGATCAACGCTGTCATGATCACTTTCGTGTTCACCGTCTATCTCACCAGCGAGCTATTCGGCGACACCGACCATGCGTCGCTGGTCCTCTCGCAGGCACTGGCCATCGGCGGACTGGCCATCGCCCTGCTGGTGCCCGTCACCGGGCTTCGCGCCGATGTTGCCGGGCGGCGCAAGCTGTGGATCGTGGTCAACACCCTGGTTCTCGTCGCCATCTGCGCGGCCTGCTTCTTCGTCTACCCCGACCCTTCCTACCTCTGGTTCGGCGCGATCCTCGTCGCGGCCATGTCGGTCTTCGGCGAATTCGCCGGCGTGAACTACAACGCGGTGCTGAACCAGATTTCCACCAAGGCAACGGTCGGCAAGGTTTCCGGTTTCGGCTGGGGCATGGGCTACGTCGGCGGAATCCTCGCCCTCGCCCTGGTGCTCTTCCTGTTCGTGCAGCCAATCGTGGACTGGCCAGGTGCCAGCACCGAAGAATCGTTGAACTTGCGCTGGGTGGCAGTGTTCTCTGCCGCTTGGTGCTTGCTCTTCGCGCTGCCGCTGTTCTTCGTGATCCCCGAAGCGCCACCGAGCACCTCGAAGAAAATCCCGCTGATGCTTACCTACAAGGTCCTGTTCAACAACATCAGGGAACTGTGGCGCAGCGACCGCAACCTGCTCTTCTTCCTCTGCTCCTCCGCCGTCTTCCGCGACGGGCTGGCCGCCATCTTCACCTTCGGCGGCGTCATTGCCGCGGGCACCTTCGGTTTCGAACTGACCGAAGTGATCATCTTCGCGATCGTCGGCAACGTCGTTGCGGCCCTTGGCGCGGTGCTTGGCGGCCGCATCGATGACGTGGCAGGCCCGAAGGCGGTCATTGTCGGTTCGCTGATCGGCCTGCTGGTTGCCGGCGCCGGAGTCTTCTTCTCCCCCGAAGCCGCGGGCTTCTGGATCTTCGGCCTGCTGCTGTGCTTGTTCGTCGGACCGGCACAGGCAGCTTCCCGCTCCTACCTCTCGCGCTTGATTCCCGAAGGACGCGAAGGAGAGCTCTTCGGGTTGTACGCGACCACCGGTCGCGCCGTGTCCTTCCTGGCACCGGCGTTGTTTGCCGGAGCCATCGCCATCGCTACCCCGCTGGTGGCATCCGGCCAAGCCCAGCGTTACGGCATCCTGGGCATCCTGGTGGTCTTGGCGCTCGGCCTGCTCCTGCTCCTGCCAATCCGGTCGCCCAAGAAGGTCACCGCGTAGCTTCCAGCCGCAAACGGCGCTGGCCCCCAACAAATGTTGGGGGCCAGCGCCGTTTGCGGGATCCTGAGCGGTACTGCCGCTTAGTTCTCGATGATGGTCCGGTGGAAGTTCAGGTGGCTGCGCGAAGCCGTGGGGCCACGCTGGCCCTGGTAGCGGTTGCCGTAGGGTCCCGAACCGTATGGATGCTCGGTGTCCGACGTCAGCTTGAAGAAGCACAGCTGGCCGATCTTCGATCCCGGCCACAGCTTAATGGGCAAGGTGGCCATGTTGGACAGTTCCAAGGTCACGTGGCCGGAGAACCCCGGATCGATGAACCCTGCGGTGGAGTGGGTCAGCAGGCCAAGGCGGCCCAAGGAGCTCTTGCCTTCCAGCCGCGCGGCCACGCCGTGGCCCAAGGTCACCACTTCGTAGGTCGAGCCGAGCACGAATTCGCCCGGGTGCAGGATGAATGGCTCATCGGGGTCGACCTCGACCAGGCGCGTCAGTTCATCTTGCTCCGCCGAAGGATCGATGTGCGCATACTTGTGGTTATCGAAAAGCCGGAAGAACCGGTCAAGTCGAACATCCACGGATGCGGGCTGGACCATCTGCGGGTCAAAGGGCTCTAGCCCAATCTCACCGGACGCTATTTCTCGACGAATGTCACCATCTGAATACAACACGCGTATAAATTTATCCTGACTTTCCCCGGCAGCCGAACTATTAGGCCAATTATGTACAGTGAGTCGAGATCACTGGCCGCCTCCTGTTCACCAGCTGGTCGCAGATTTCCCACCAATTACCCAGCGTTTCCAGCTATCGTTAAGGTGGGATTTCCCATCATCGCTCCGCAACTCAAGGGTTTATTCAACATGCGCCTAGCCTCCGCGCTGACTGGCACCGTACTCGCATCGGCATTGCTGCTCTCCGGCACCGCCGCACTCGCTGCGCCGGCCGAGGATCTGCCTGCTGTCGAGAGCTCGCAGCTGTCGAAGGCATCGAGCCCCTTGGCCTTGATCAACCCCACCACGAAGCTTTCGCCGGAGGACTACGTTCCCGGCAAGCTCGTTGGTGTTGCCGGCAGCTCCATGACCCTGCGTCCTGAGGCGGCAGAGGCCATTGAAGCGTTCATTGCTGATGCGCGCGCTGCCGGCCATTCGATCAAGCTGCTGAGCGCATACCGTTCGTACCAGCGCCAGGCGGTCTTGTTCAACCAGTACCAAGCCAAGTACGGCACCGCTTATGCCGAACGGATTTCTGCGCGCCCCGGAACCAGCGAGCACCAGCTTGGTTTGGCCGCAGACCTGGGCTACACCGATAGCCGCGCCGAATTGAAAGCCGAATTCGGCCAGACCCCGGCCGGCCTGTGGATTGCCGAGCACGCGGCGGAATACGGTCTGATCATCCGCTACCCCCAGGGCAAGGAAGAGATCACCGGCTACAAGTACGAGCCGTGGCATGTGCGCTATGTCGGCGTCGAGCATGCCGAAGCGATGCTTGATTCCGGAGCGGAAACGTTCGAAGAGTACCACCAGATGCTGGCCGCCTCGATAGCGGATGCCGAGCAAAGCGAAGCAAAGGCAACGGTCGAGAAAGAACCCGCGAAAGCCAAAGACGAAGAGCCGCACGAAAAATCCAAGAAGGCCGGCGAAGATGTTGTCGTGGACGAGGACTTGATGGTCCTGCGTTTCCTTCCGCCGTACCGCGACTGGGGCTTCGGCTTCACCCAGTAGCCCGGTCTGGAACAGGCCGCTGCCAGGTCCACCAGAACCGCCGGAACCACGAAAATTGCCGCTGCGAGTCGCCATTTCGCGGCTCTGCCCGCAATCCGCTGGGCGTTGGGCAGTGCCCGAATCATGGTGCAGCGGGGCATCCAGTACTAGCGTCCAATATTAACTAGTGCCCGGGACGCGAAGCAGCAAGTTCACGCAAAGTAGCTTCGTCAGCACCCTGCCCCTCTGCGGGAGCATCCTGGAATCTGCCCTCCGCACCGGCATGCAATCCCGGGAACGGTTTTCCAGGTTGCGTGCCGCCGGACGGCATGAAAATGCTCCCCAAAAGTTGCTGGCTTCTACAGTCCAACTTTTGGGGAGCAGTTCATGGCAGGTGGTTCCTGCCCAGAGCGCTGGAAAATTACTTCGCGCGCACCGGAATGCCGGTGAAGGTCGGCTTCAAGGTCTCAGCGAAGAAGTCCTCGCCCTTGTCATCGACAACGATGAAGGCCGGGAAGTCCTCGACCTCGATCTTCCAGATCGCTTCCATGCCCAGTTCCTCGTATTCGAGCACCTCGACCTTCTTGATGCAATCCTGGGCCAGACGTGCCGCCGGGCCGCCGATGGAGCCCAGGTAGAAGCCGCCGTGGGTGTTGCATGCCTCGGTGACCTGCTTGGAGCGGTTGCCCTTGGCCAGCATGACCATCGAGCCGCCGGCAGCCTGGAACTGGTCCACGTAGGAGTCCATGCGGCCTGCGGTGGTTGGGCCGAAGGAACCCGAAGGCATGCCTTCTGGGGTCTTGGCAGGACCTGCGTAGTAGACCGGGTGGTCCTTGAGGTATTGCGGCATTTCCTCGCCAGCATCCAGGCGTTCCTTGACCTTGGCGTGTGCGATATCGCGGGCCACAACCAATGGACCGGACAGCGACAAGCGCGTCTTGACCGGGAACTTGGTCAGCTCGGCCAGGATTTCGCTCATCGGCTTGTTCAGGTCGATCTTGACCACCGAAGAGCCACCGGTGCCGGTGACGCCATCGGTCTCGTCGTCGTGCGCGGCCAGGGCCGGGTGGTCCTCCGCCGGCATGAAGCGGGCTGGATCGGTTTCCAGCTGCTCGACGAACAGTCCCTCTTCGGTGACCTTGGCCAGCATCTGGCGGTCAGCCGAGCAGGATACTGCGATGGCCACCGGCAGCGAGGCGCCGTGGCGAGGCAGGCGCACCACGCGCACATCGTGGCAGAAGTACTTGCCGCCGAACTGCGCGCCAATGCCGAAGTGGCGGGTCAGCTCAAGGACCTTGTCTTCCAGCTCGGTGTCGCGGAAGCCGCGGCCGGTCATCGCGCCTTCGGTCGGCAGCGAATCCAGGTACTTGGCCGAACCGTACTTCGCGGTCTTCAACGCCATCTCGGCCGAGGTGCCGCCGATGACGATGGACAGGTGGTACGGAGGGCACGCGGCGGTGCCCAGCGAACGCAGCTTCTCATCGAGGAACTTCAGCATCGAGTTCTCGTTGAGGATCGCCTTGGTCTCCTGGTACAGGAAGGACTTGTTGGCCGATCCGCCGCCCTTGGCCATGAACAGGAACTTGTAGCTGGTGTCAGCGCCGTCCTTGGTGTTCGCGTAGAGGTCGATCTGCGCCGGGAGGTTGTTGCCGGTGGCCTTCTCTTCCCAGGTGGTGATCGGAGCCAGCTGCGAGTAGCGCAGGTTCAGGCGGGTGTAGGCATTGTAGATGCCGCGCGAGAGCGAGATCTCGTCCTGCTCTTCGGTCAGCACGCGCTGGCCGCGCTTGCCCATGACGATCGCGGTACCGGTGTCCTGGCACATCGGCAGGATGCCGCCGGCGGCGATGTTGGCGTTCTTCAGCAGGTCCAGGGCGACGAACTTGTCGTTCGGGCTGGCATCCTCGTCGTCGAGGATATTGCGCAGCTGCTGCAGGTGGGCCGGGCGAAGGTAGTGCGAGATGTCGTGCAGCGCGGTCTCGGCCAGCTGCTCCAGTGCCTGCGGCGCGACCTTCAGGAAGTTCTTTCCATCCGGGCCGGCGACAACTTCGACACCTTCGGAGGAAATCTTGCGGTACGGGGTGGTATCTTCGCCAATTGGCAGAAGATCCTCGTAACGGAATTCAGGCATGCTCAGTCCTTGATTCAATCGTGTGTGCTCATCTGCCATTTTAGGCCTTTACCCCGAATTAACCGCATTCGGCGTTTGCACCTGGGGGTTTATCGCGACATGCTGTAGTACATGAGCAACGAGAACACCTCCGCCGCCGCTGAAGGCCAAGAACCAGACCAGGTCCCGGATGCGATCATCGAAACGCCAATGGACAAGCAGCGGGCACAGCCCAAGACGCATTTCGAAATGATGCTGCAGGCCGGGCTCAACAAACCTGAGCTGTCCGGCTCGGTCATCGGCGCTTTCATGAGCGCCGAGGTGTATTTCCTCTCCCGTGAAGAGGTCACCGGCGAGAACAAGAATGCCCAGCCGATGATGCTGACCAACCCTTCCGGCGAGGCCGTGGTTGCGGTCTTCACCACCCTGGAGCGCATCCCCTCCTCGTACATCGACATGGCGCCCTACGGCGTGAAGGTCCAGGGCGCCACCGTGGTGCGCGCATTGGAGAACACCGGCTTCGTGGTGAACCCCGGCGACGAGCTCAGCTTCGAGGTCCCGGCCGATGGGGTGGCGATCCTGCGCGAGCAGCTGCTCAACGAGAAGCCCTCCGAATAGGCATTGCGTAACTTTGGCCACGATTTTCCGTGCCGTTTTCCGGTGCGCGGGATTCGTGGGATATGCTTTTGATGCCCGGGCCGTCAATAGGCCGCTCGGTGCACTGCGGGCGTAGCTCAATGGTAGAGCGCTAGCTTCCCAAGCTCGATACGCGGGTTCGATTCCCGTCGCCCGCTCAAGCGAACGCCGGGGCACCAATGGTGCTCCGGCGTTGTTGGTCTTCTGATAGCCAGCGAAGGAGCACGATGACCGGAGTCCTCGAAGGCTTCTCCATCATTTGGGTTGTCATTCTCGTCGGCTACTTGGTGGGCCGCACCGGGGTGCTGGGCGAGCAAGGCCGCCATGTGCTCAGCCGGGTCACCTTCTTCGTGGCCAGCCCCGCCCTGCTGTTCACCACCTTGGCCGAGTCCGATCCGGTTTCCGTGCTCGGGCCGCTGCTCTGGGTTGCCGCCCTGTCCGCGGCGCTGACCGCGGTGCTCTACTACCTGGCGACGGCCCGGATGCTCAAGCGCCCGGCCTCGGAAAGCATCATCGCGGCAATGTCCGCCTCCACGGTGAACTCCGCCAACTTGGGCCTGCCCATCGCGTTGTACGTGCTCGGCGACATGTCCTACGCGGCACCGATCATCCTCTTCCAGTTGGCCCTCTACCAGCCGATCAATCTGGCGATGCTGGATGCCACCACCTCGCGGCACCGCACCACCCCGATCGCTTTGCTGCTGGCCACCGCGAAGAACCCGATGATCATCGGGTCGCTGCTCGGCTTGGCCGTCGCGCTGACCGGCATCGAATTGCCCTCCATCGTGCTCGAACCGATCGACCTGATCGCCGGCGCTTCGATCCCCGCCATGCTCATGGCTTTCGGCATCTCCCTGGTGGGTTCCAAGCCGCTGGAAAAGAAGTCGGGCCGCCGCGCCGATGTGCTGATCGCCGCCGGGGCCAAGCTGCTGCTCCACCCGTTCCTGGCCTGGGCACTGGCCTACTGGGTATTCAATCTGCGTGGCGAGCTGCTGGTGGCGTCGGTCATCATGGCCGGCCTGCCAACTGCGCAGAACATTTTCGTGACGGCCATGCGCTATGACCACGGGGTGGTAATCGCGAAGGACACGGTCCTGGTCACCACCATCTGCGCGATCCCGCTGATGATGCTGCTGGCGATCGTCCTCGGAATTTAGCGTAACTTCCACCTGCAGGAATAAGCGATCATCACTAGAGTGTTCAGTAGGACAACAGCTTTTATCCACTCCCCTAGCGAGGTCACCATGAAGCGCACCGCACCACTGCTGGCTACTGCCGCAATTATCGCCCTGTCACTGAGCGCCTGCGGCTCGGCAGGCCCATCGACCTCCGCAAGCGAATCCGGTGGCGCCAAGTCCTCGGCGGACACCGGAGCCACCTTGAAGAAGGTCCAGGATTCGGGCGTGCTGACCGTGGGCACCGAAGGCACCTACCGCCCGTTCTCCTACCACGAGGGCAACGAGCTGACCGGCTACGACGTCGAGGTCATCGAAGCCGTCGGCGAGAAGATGGGCGTCGAGGTCAAGTTCCAGGAAACCCAGTGGGACGCGATCTTCGCCGGACTGGATGCCGGGCGTTTTGATGCCATCGCCAACCAGGTCTCGATCAACCCGGAACGCGAAGAGAAGTACCTGTTCACCGAGCCTTACACCGTCTCCACCGGCGTGGTGGTGACCAAGAGCGATAACAGCGAGATCGCCTCTTTCGAGACGTTGGAAGGCAAGACCACCGCGCAGTCGCTGACCAGCAACTTCTACGAGACCGCCAAGGCCGCCGGCGCGAACGTCGAGCCGGTGGAAGGCTGGGCCCAGTCGATCACCCTGCTCAAGCAGGGCCGTGTCGATGCCACCGTGAACGACAAGCTGACGTTCCTGGATGCGCAGAAGACCAACCCGGATGACAGCATCAAGATCGCTGCCGAATCCGAGGAGAAGAGCGAATCCGCTGTAGCCCTGCGCAAGGATTCCACTGAACTGGCCCAGGCCATTGACACCGCGCTCGAGGAGCTGCGCGCCGAGGGGGAACTGGCAAAGATCTCCGAGAAGTACTTCGGCGAAGACGTCAGCAAGTAGCAAACACTATAAGTAGACTGGCTCCACACGTAAGAACGCGTGGAGCCAGTCTCATTTGCGCAAAAGGTAGCCCATGGATTCGAAATGGCAGTTATTCCTCGACTCGCTCGGGCCGTTAGCCCTCGGGGCGATCACGGCAACCATTCCGCTGGCCCTGATCAGCATGGCCTTGGGCCTGGTCATCGCCTTGCTGATGGCGCTGATGCGGATCAGCAAGAACCGGGTCATCTCCTCGATTGCCCGGATCTACATCTCCATCATTCGCGGCACGCCGCTGCTGGTGCAGCTGTTCGTCATCTTCTACGGCATGCCTTCGGTGGGCCTGACCATCGACCCGTGGCCCAGTGCCATCATCGCCTTCAGCCTGAACATCGGCGGTTACGCCGCTGAAATCATTCGTGCCGCGATCCTCTCGGTCCCCCAGGGCCAATGGGAAGCCGGCTACACCCTGGGCATGTCGCGCACGCGCACCCTGTACCGGCTGATCTTGCCGCAGGCCACCCGGGTGGCTGTGCCGCCGCTGTCGAACTCCTTCATTTCCCTGGTCAAGGACACCTCGCTGGCCTCCACCATCCTGGTCACCGAAATGTTCCGCAAGGCCCAGGAAATCACGGCCTCCACCTACGAGTTCCTGCTGCTCTATTGCGAGGCCGCAGCCATCTACTGGGTCATCTGCCTGGTGCTCTCGGCTCTGCAAAACTCTGTTGAAGGAAGGCTTGAAAAGTATGTCGCCAAGTAATTCCGCCCTGCTCTCCGTCACCGCCCTGCATAAGGCCTTCGGCGAGAACCAGGTGCTCCAGGGCATCGACTTCACCGTGCATTCCGGTGAAGTGCTGGCACTGATTGGCCCGTCGGGCTCTGGCAAGACCACTGCCCTGCGTTGCCTGAACGGCCTGGAAATCGCCGATGCCGGCACCGTCGGATTCGCCGGCGGGCCGGAAGTTTCCTTCAGCGCCGGGATGAAACCCAAGGCCGCACAGATCCTGCGCAAGCGTTCGGCGATGGTGTTCCAGGGACATCACCTGTTCCCCCATCTGACGGTGCTGCAGAACGTGAGCATCGGGCCGATCGAGGTGCAAAAGCGTCCCAAGGACCAGGTCGTGGCGCAGGCGAAGAAGCTGCTGGCCCGCGTGGGCCTTGAAGCCAAGGCCGACGCCTACCCGAACTCCCTGTCCGGCGGCCAGCAGCAGCGCGTGGGCATTGTCCGCGCGCTGATGCAGCAGCCGGATCTGCTGCTCTTCGACGAACCCACCAGCGCACTGGATCCGGAGCTGGTCGGCGAGGTGCTCACGGTCATCAAGGAATTGGCCCAGGAGGGCTGGTCCATGGTGCTGGTGACCCACGAGCTGGCCTTCGCCCGGGATGTGGCCGACACCGTGGTGTTCATGGATGGCGGGGTGGTCGTGGAGACCGGTCCGGCGGCCAAGGTGCTCGGCACGCCTGCCAACCCCCGCACCCAAACTTTCGTCCAGCGTCTGTTGCACCCGTTCTAAAAGCAATAGAGTGAAGCCATGACCCAGGAAACGAATACTTTGCTGACCAGCCTCGTTGAAGGCTACAACTTCGAATCCGATTGCTTGGAGCTCGGGGCTGCACTGATCGGCGGCAAGGCCGAGCCAACCGCGCAGGTCCGCCTGCCGTTGAAAATGCTCAACCGCCACGGCCTGATCGCTGGTGCCACCGGCACCGGCAAGACCGTCACCTTGCAGACCATGGCAGAACAGCTCTCTGTGGCCGGGGTTCCGGTTTTCCTCGCCGATGTCAAAGGCGATCTGAGCGGCCTGGCGCAGCCTGCCGAACCGTCGGAGAAGCTCAGTGCCCGACTGGCCGAGCTCGGCCACGAATTCGTTGCGCGCACCAACCCGGTCGAGTTCCTCAGCCTGGGTGGCAATGGGCAGGGCGTCCCGGTACGCGCCAGCGTGGACGCCTTCGGCCCGATTTTGCTGGCCCGTGTCCTGGAACTGAACGAAACCCAGGAAGAATGCCTGCAGCTGATCTTCCATTACGCCGATTCCAATAAGCTGCCGCTGGATGACCTCAGCGACCTGAAAGCTGTCATCAGCTTCCTGCTCAGCGACGACGGCGCCCCGGCGCTGGCCGCCCTGGGCGGCGTCTCCTCATCCACCGCATCGGTGATCCTGCGCGGCATCACGATCATGCAGACCCAGGGACTGGACCAGTTCTTCGGGCAGCCGGAGTTCGATACCGCGGACTTCTTGCAGGTGCGCGACGGCGCGGGCGTCATCAACATCCTGGAACTGCCCTCGGTCAGCTCCCAGCCAATGCTTTTCTCCACGTTCCTCATGTGGCTCCTGGCCGACATGTTCGAGGACCTGCCAGAAGCCGGGGACCTGGAGAAGCCCAAGCTGGTGTTCTTCCTCGACGAGGCCCACCTGCTCTTCAAGGATGCGACCAAGGCGTTCACCGATGCGATCATCAACACCGTGCGCCTGATACGCTCCAAGGGCGTGGGCCTGTTCTTCATCACCCAGTCCCCGACCGACCTGCCCGATGAGGTGCTCGGCCAGCTGGGTAACCGCATCCAGCATGCGGTGCGCGTGTTCACCGCCAAGGACCAGAGCGCGCTCAAGCAGATCATCAAGACCTTCCCAACCGGTGAGCTGGACCTGCAGGAAGCACTGACCCAGGCCGGTGTCGGCGAGGCTGTGGTCACCGTGCTGGGCGAGAAAGGTGCACCGACCCCGGTAGCGTGGACCAAGATGTCCTCGCCGGGGTCCAACATCGGCCCGGCCTCACCTGAGGTGATGGCCCAGGTCCGTGGCACTTCGACGCTGGCTGCGCAGTACAGCGCCGCAGTGGATCGTGATTCTGCCCGCGAAATGCTCGAGGCCAAAACCCGGGCCGCGGCGCCGGCGCCAGCGACTGCTCCCGAGCCGGCGAAGGAGCCACGACGGGAAAGCGCCCCACGCCAGAGCCAACCGCGCCAAGAAGAGAACCCGATGATGGACATGGCCATGGGCGCCGCCAAGGTGCTTGGCCGCGAGCTGATCCGCGGCTTCTTCGGCAACCGCAAGCGCCGCCGTTAGTAATACCTGGCTCTTCCAGCACGCCGTTTTCGGTCTGGGCCCGGAAACCAGATAGCCTAGCTACTGATGAACACTCGTAATTCCACGCCGATCTCCGCTGCCCGCCTGGCTCTTCGCTGGGCATTGGCTGCAGCGGCTGTCGTCGTTCTGGTCATTGCCGGAACGATCGCCGCCAACCGTACGCTCTTCTCCCCCCAGCACCAGGTGCAGGCACTGCAGCAGCATCTGGCCAGGGGCGAAGGCGCCGAAGCCCTGGGCCTGATGCAGGCCCAGGTCCCGCAGGGCGATGCTGTTGCCCTGGATGGGGACGTGCTCAAGCGCACCCAGGCCGGAATTACGGATTTCTCCACCGACAAGGCCCAGGCGGTAGAGGGCGATGAGCAGTTGCGCACCGTCACCGCGCATTACAAGGCCCACGGCGTGGACAAGGAATCGACCTACACGCTGCGCCATGCCGGCAAATCCTGGCTGCTGTTCGACAAGTGGGCCTTCGAGCCAAGCACGCTGCCCAGCGTGAAGATCAAGGCCAACACCGTCAACGAGGTCACGGTCAACGAGCAGAAGATCCCGTTATCGGCTGGCGTGAGCACCCTTCCGGTGTTCTACCCCTCGATCCTCGACGCGAGCTTCAGCACCAAGAACTTTGCGGCCGACACCCGCGGGATGGTGGTCACCAAGCCTGCCAAGGAGCCGGTGGAGATCGCGCTGAAGACCGAGCCGACCAAGGAATTCATCGCTGCCATCAATGCCAAGGTGAAGAACTACCTCAACGAGTGCGCCAGCGAGCAGGTGCTGATGCCTGCCGGATGCCCGTTCGCCTACAGCACCTCGGCGCGCGTGGACCCGGCGACCATCGACTGGTCCATCGCGAAGTACCCCACCATTGAAGTGAACTACTACAACGGCGCCTGGGTGCTGTCCCCGCTGAAGGCCACCGCCACCTTGACCCTGACCGAGCAGGATTTGCGCACCGGCGCCAAGGCCAAGAAGACCGTCAAGGATGACTACTCCTTCACCGCGCAGCTGACCACCAGCACCACCGAAGTTTCCGTGGTTCCGGTGGCCGGCGGCGAACAGGTGGCCGGCTAGCGTCCGAGCAGTTCGCGGAACTGGCTGCGCAGCGGCACCGCATTGGTCTTGAACTTCTGCCAGACCACCAGCGCTGCCAAGCTGGCGGCCAGCGACAACCCGGCGCCAATGGTCACGGCGATCTGGATCCCGAACAGTTCAGCGAACCAGCCGATCAGCGGCGAGCCGATGGGCGTACCGCCCATCACCACCATCAGGTACAGCGCCAGCACGCGCGCCCGGTACTCCGGGGGCACCGAGGTCTGCACCATGGTGTTGCAGCTGTTCAAGAAGGTCAGCGACCCCAGTCCCACCGGGATCAGCACCAGCGCGAATGCGATGTAGTTGGGCATCCACGCACTGGCAATCCCGGCGATGCCGAAGAACACGCCGCCGCCGATCAGGAAGCGCCAGCGCGGAGCCGAACGCCGGGCGGCGAACAGCGCCCCGCCAAAGGTGCCCACGGCCATGATCGAGCCCAGGATCCCGTACTCCCCTGCTCCTACCCCGTAGACCTCGGTGGCCATCAGCGCGTTGGTCATCTGGAAGTTCAGCCCGAAGGTGCCGATCACGCCGGCCAGGAAGAAGATCAGCACCAGGTCCTTGCGGTTCTTCACGTAGGCCAAGCCCTCGCGCACCTGCCCCTTGGCGCGCGCGACCGGTTTGGAAGGGTTCAGTGCGTCCTTGCGCATGAACGCCAGCGAGAAAATCACCGCGAGGAATGAGGCGCCGTTGAGCAGGAACGCCGGTCCGGTGCCCACCAGCGCGATGACCGCACCGGCCACGCCGGGCCCGGCCAGCCGGGCCAGGTTGAAGTTGGCGCTGTTCAACGCCACCGCGTTGGCCAGGTGGGTGCCGGGAACCACCTCGGAGACGAACGCCTGGCGTGCCGGGGCGTCGAAGGAGGCGCCGATGCCCAGCATCGTGGCCAGCACGTAGACATGCCACAGCTGCGCCGTGCCGGTAACCACCAGCAGGCCCAGGACCAGGGCGCAGACTCCCATGAAGCTCTGCGTGAGGATCAGCAGCCGGCGCTTGTCGAAGCGGTCGGCGATCAGTCCGGCATAGGGGCCCAGCAGCAGCACGGGCAGGAACTGCAGGCCGGTGGTGATGCCGGTGGCCACTGCATCGTGGTCGGTGAGCTCGGTGAGCACCAGCCAGTCCTGGGCCACACGCTGCATCCAGGTTCCGATATTGGAGACCAGCGCACCGATCACCCACAACCGGTAATTTGGTACTTCCAGTGCACGGAACATTTTCGACGCCATAGCTACCGCCAGATCCCTCCGGCTCCTCCCGCCCTCCAGTCTAGCCACCCGGGCAGGAAAATGCTGAGGTTTCCTCAGATTCTTGCTGCGGCGCTGCCCGGGCGTTCGGCGCCGGGCGCGCAAAAGGCGCACCATCGCTGGTGCGCCTGATGCATGCTTCGGGCCGGGGCTAGTTCACGCCACGCAGGTCAAGGAGCAGTTCATCCTCGCCCTCTGCGTCCAGCACCACCGGGATGCCCCAGTCCTGCTGGTACAGGTGGCAGGCCGCGTGATCGGGAATCTCGCCGCCCGGTTCGCCATCGCAGGCCGCCGCGCGGGCGGTAATGTGCAGCACGCCCTCGGCCACCTCCGGGTTCAGTTCCAGGGTGCGGGACAGGCCCACCGAGGTGCCGGCGCCGTCGAGGATCAGTTCCTCAGGGCTGGCCGAGATCTTCAGCTGGGTCGGATCGCCCCAGCGGTCATCGAGCTTCTGCCCCTTGGGTGCGGCGAAGCGGACCAGGATCCCGTGCTTGCCGGCCTGCACCCGGGTCTTGGGGCGCTGGGTCTGGCTGGCGCCCTGGTCGACCACCAGTGCTTCGGCAGGGATCGGGATGCGCACCAGCTGGTGGGAGTTGGTCTCCACGACCAGCAGCACCGGATCGCCGTCCACGGTGGTGTCCACCAGCACGTCGGCCGGTTCCCTCAGGCCCTTGGCCAGGGTGGAGACAGTCTTGGTGGCCGGATCGAAGCGGCGCACCGCGCCATTGTAGGAGTCGGCGATGGCAATCGAGTGGTCCGGCAGCACGGCCACGCCCAGCGGGTGCTGCAGGCGCGCCTGCTGCGCATCGCCATCGCGGAAGCCGAAGTCGAACAGGCCGGTGCCCACCGCGGTGTTCACGCTCTTGGCCTTGCCTTCTTCAACCTCGATCCAGCGCAGGGCGCTGGTTTCCGAGTCGGCGATCCACACGTTCTCGCCATCCAGCGCCAGGCCCGAGGACTGGGCGAACCAGGCCTCATCCGGCGCGCCATCGGTTAGGCCTTCCAGCCCGGTGCCGGCGAAGACCGACACGGCGCCGGTGCGCGGATCGAAGGCGAAGATCTGGTGGGTTCCGGCCATCGCGACGATGACCTGCCCCGATGGGTGGTAGAGCACATCCCATGGGGACGAGAGCGAAATATTCAGCGCATCGGTGCCCAGCTCGGTGGGCTGGACTTCTTGGCGGGCGTTCTCCGAATCCAGCAGGCGCTGCACGCCGTTGCCGGCCAGGGTGCCCACGGCGCCGGTGGCCAGGTTCACCGAGCGCAGGCGGTGGTTGACGGTGTCGGCGACGATCACGTCGTAGCCGACTTCGGCGGCCAGTTCCGCCGGCAAGGCGGCCAGCCCCTGCAGTTCGTTGAACTGCGCGGTGGCAGCGTCCCCGTCGGCATAGCCCTTGACCCCGGCGCCGATGGTGCGCACCACGGTGGACAGGTCGCCGGCCAGTTCGACCAGGCGGTGGTGGCCCGAATCGCCCACCAGGAAGTTGCCGTTGGCCAGGGCGATCGCCTTGCCCGGGAAGCGCAGGTCGCCCTCGCGGGCTGCCGGTGCCACGTAAGGACCGTTGCCGCGGTGCAGCGTGCCCTTGGCTTCGTGCTCGGCTACCAGTTCCTCGACCAGCGAGCCCAGGCCCTGGGCGTGGCCCTCGCCGGACAGATGCGCGACGATGTAGCCTTCGGGATCCAATACCACCAGGGTAGGCCAGGCGCGGGCACCGTAGGCCTGCCAGGTGACCAATTCCGGGTCGTCGAGCACCGGGTGGTGGATTTCGTAGCGCTCCACGGCGGCGGCCAGCGCATCCGGATCCGCTTCGTGCTCGAACTTCGGGGAGTGCACGCCGACGGTGACCAGCACGTCCTTGTACTGCTCCTCCAGCGGGCGCAGCTCGTCGAGCACGTGCAGGCAGTTGATGCAGCAGAAGGTCCAGAAGTCCAGGAGCACGATCTTGCCGCGCAATGCGTCCAGATCCAGTTGCTTGCCGCCGGTATTCAGCCAGTTGCGGCCCAGCAGTTCGCTGGCGCGCACCTTGTAATTGGCGCGGACGGATTCGGAAGTGCTCATGGTGATCCTTTCGCTGTCGCCGCGGCTGCGGCAATTCGAACCTCAATTATCTGCCACCGCGGCCCGCTGGGGCTAACGGTGTTAAGCAACATTGAGAAAAGTGTGAAACTCGCTCACGGTCTGCTGGTGTAACCGCAGGCCCAGGGCTTCTATTCCCTGCCGGGGCGGCGAGCTAGGGCAGCTGCGCGAGCACGGTGTCCATGATGCCGGTGGCCACCTGGTTGAAGGCGGCATCCTGCAGCGAGGTCGCCGAGAGGAAGGAGACCATCACCGCATACTCCCCGGTGCTCTTGATCAGCACCAGCGAATCCTGCGCATACTGCCCATCACGGCTGTAGTACAGGGCCGAATCGGCATCCTGCACGCCCGGATCGGAGAATGCCAGGGTCTCGCGGTAGTCCAGCCCGTTGAGCTTCACGCTCTTGCATTCCTCCAGGATGGTGGCCACGTTCGCATTGTGCGCCGCCACCTTCGCCGCCCCGTCGCCGAGCTTGGCCACCTCCACCGACCCGGTGATCGACTGGTTCTCGTTGGTGAAGTCGGTGCGCGCCGCCTCGGTGCCCAGCTGCACCGGCGACCAGTTCAAGTCCTCGATCGGAGCCGAGCATTGGGACGGCAGGACCACCAGGTCCTTGAGCGTATCGGTGGGCGGCGTGGCCAGGGATTCGAGGTCCTCGCCCTGGATCTTGGCGCTGGAGGGGAAGCCGAGCTCGGCGGCCATCACTGCGCCGGCCGTGGTGGCCACCTGCGCGGTGGTCATTTCTTCCGGCTGGGCAGGCTCTTGCGGCTCTTGCGATGCGCTGGGCGTCGCGGTGCCCTGCACGGCGATCTTGTGCGTTTCGTCCTGCGGCATTTCGGATTGCGCGGAGCAGGCGCTTGCGGCCAGCAGCGCGCACACCGCCAGGGAGGCGGCGAGGATTTTCTTGGTGCTAGGCACGTGGGTCCCTTCGGTCGGCTTGCTTGAAGCGGGCGAACATTTCGTTGTAGGCAGCCAGCTCGGCGTCGTTGTCGCGCTCGGCCTGGCGGTCGTAGCGCTTGGTGTCCTTCTTGTCCTGGCGCAGCCACGAGATGACCACGAAAATGGCCAGGACCAGGGTCGGCACTTCGCCGATCGCCCACATCGCCCCGGCACCCACCACCTGGTCTTCCAGTGCGGTGCCGCCCCAGGTGCGACCCATGTTCCCGAAGTAGTCCGGGGCCAGCAGGGTTTCGGTGCTCATCAGCGCCACCCCGAAGAAAGCGTGGAAGGCGACGGTGGCCAGCAGCACCACCAGGCGCATCGGGTACGGGTAGCGCTTGGGGACCGGGTCGGCGTCCACCAGCGACAGCGCGAACAGGTATCCGGTGAGCAGGAAGTGCAGGTTCATCAGCTCGTGGCCCGCGTGGTAGCGCATGGCCGGTTCCAGCAACGGGGTGAAGTAGAAGACGACGATCGAGCCGGCGAAGTTCACCGCGGCGAAAATCGGGTGGGTGATGACCTTCGAGTAGCGCGAGTGCACCAGGTAGAGGATCCATTCGCGCGGGCCGCGGGTGCCGTCGACGCGCGATCCCAGCACCTTGAGCAGCAGCGTGACCGGGGTGCCCAGGACCAGGAAGATCGGCACGATCATGGTCAGCGACATGTGATCGACCATGTGGGTGGAGAACTGGATCTTGCCGTACACGGCCACCGCGCCGCTGGTCACGTAGAACAGCGCGAAAAGGCCCACGATCCAGCTGGCCAGGCGCAGCACGCTGGGCTTGTCGCCGCGGCGGGCCAGCTTGATGAAGGCCCACAGGTACACGGCCAGGCCGAACAGGCACACGGCCACCCAGATCCAGTCCATGCGCCAGGTGGTGAACCACGCGGCGGTATCCGGGGCCGGCGGCAGGTCGTAGCCGGTGAGCAGGCGGGCCGGGGTCGCTTGCACCGGAGGCTCATCGGAAGTCGGCGGAGCGGTGCGCGCCAGCACGGTGGCCACCGACATCACCGCAGCCATCAGGATGACCTCGCCGGCCACGACCTGCCAGGCCGCGCGCAGCGCCGTGAATTTGCCCTCCAGCAGCCGCGGGATCACCATGCGCCGATGCCACAGGCCCAGTGCGCCCAGCCCCAGGGTGATCAGGATCTTCACGATCACCAGGATGCCGTACGGGGTCAGCCACTGGTCCCAGCCGGTAATGCGGATCACCGCCGAAGCCAGGCCCGAGCCGATCATCAGGAACACCGCGAAGGTGGCCAGCGCGGAATAGCGCTTGAGCACCACCCCGGCCAGCACCTGCCCGCGTTTGCGTCCCGGCGCTTCGCCGGCCAGCGTCGGAGCGAGCAGGGCCAGCACCATGATGCCGCCAAACCAGAGCACCACGGCCAGCAGGTGCAGGCCGATGGAGTTCACCGCGGCGAAGTGGTCGTCTCCCCCGGCCGCGTGGCCGATGAAGGCCAGCGGCAGGATGCCGAACAGCGAGAAGAATGCGCTGAGCCCCACCGTGGTCCTGGAGCGCGCGGCCAGGGCCAGCGAACTGGTGATCGCTGCGATCACCACCATCCAGGCCCAGGCCCGCCCGCTGGTGATCGACAGGATGTAGTCCAGGATCGCGGCCGAATACTGCGGATCCAGGCTCATCGGGATGCCGGCCAAATCCCAGAAGGTCAGCAGCATGACGGTGGCCGCGGACAGGGTCCACACCACCGCGGCCCCGGCGGCGATATTCATCGTGCGGGCGAACGCCGGATGGGCCTGGCCTTCGGCATCGCCGGTCACCTTGGCGGCCCGCGGGATGATCGCCGCACCGAAAACCAGCGCGGCGATGCTCAGCGACATCGAGGCATGGTGGATGGCCCGGGAGATGGGCAGCGACCAGCGCACGAAAGCCCCGGGATCGGCCAAATCCGCCGGCCGGGCGATCCCGGTGAACAACACCGCCGCCAGGAAGGCCACCGCCGCAGCGAGGATTCCGGGCAGGATGAAGCGGGTGACTGAAACCGTGCGCTGTGCTGTATCCATAACCTTCTCATCATCTCATTTTTCGCCCGGCCGGTCACCGCGCGGCAGCCCGCTTTGGGCGCATCTCACACCTGGCCCAGCAACGCCTCCCCCAGGTAGCCGCCTTCGCGCACCCCGGGAAGGATCGCGTACAGGCCCGATCCCACCGGCTTCAGCCAGGTGTTCAGCGCATCTGCGGCCGCCAGCCGGTGCTGCACCGGGATGAAGCTGGTGGCCGGGTCGCGCTGGTAGCTGGCGAACAGCAACCCGGAAGCCGCTCCGTCGAAGTTGTAGCCCCGCCGGTGCATGGTTTCGTCCGCGCTGGCCGGCTTGGCCAGCGCCACGTGGGCGTTGGCCGCGATCGCCGGCAGCCCCAGCTCATTGGCCGCGGCCAGGTCCACCGGATCATCCACGCTGGCGCCCGACAGCGGCGCGCCGTCGGACTGCCGGCGGCCCAGTGCATGGTCCCGTCCGGCGCCGTCCACCTCGTCCCAGCCGTCCAGATCCATCTCGAACCTGCGCAGCGCCAGGGTGGTCCCGTTCTCGATCCAGCCCGGCTGGCCGAACACCGCGCTCTCGCGCAGTTCTCCGCCGGGGTTGTTGATCCCGTCGAGCTGGCCGAACAGGTTGCGGAACCCGCGCCCGCCGGGGTTGATGAACCCGGTCTGGGCGAAGCGCCTGGCGCCCAGCCCGCGCAGGTTCTTGGACACCGCCCGCACCGCATGGTGCAGCACGGTCTGCTCCTGCGCGCAGAACTGGATCAGCAGATCGCACTGCCCGTACTGCTCATCGAGCTGGTCCCCGGCGAAGCGCGGCAGCGTGCCGATCTGCCCGCGCCCGGCCACATCCAGCAGGCTCTGGCCCAGCCCCACGGTCAGCGTCAGCTCGCCTCCGGGCTGCGCCATTTCCGGTTCGGTGTCGGCCAGCACTCCGCGGCCGCTGGCCAGCCGGGCCGCATCATCGGTGATCATCTGCAGCACCGCGCGCAGCTGCTCCTTCTTGGAGCCCTCGCGCCAGTGCAGATCCCACCCGGCGAAGACCGCGTGGGCCTGCTGGCCGTCGAGGATCCCCGACTGGTACTTCCCGTAGAACGGGCGGTACCCCTGCGGGTTGGCGGTGGCCGCTGGGGCTGGAGCGCTCAGCTTTCCGGTGCCGAACCCGGTGAGCATTCCGCCCAGCGCAGCGGCCGCGGTGGTACCCAGCAGCAGCCGGCGGTCGACGCTAGTGCCCGGCATGCGCATCCCCGGCATGCTCGTCGTAGCTTTCGTTGGCCCCGTCGAAGTTGCGGATCGGGAAGTCCACCTCGGTGCTCGACCCGTCGGCGAATTCCAGCTTCAGCCTCGCCGTCTGGGCCGCCACCAGCGGTTCCTGCAGGTCCATGAACATCAGGTGGTGGCCGCCCGGTGCCAGCACCGCGTCCTTGCCGGGTTCGATCACCAGATCCCCTTCGAGCTGCGCCATCGTCATCCCGTCGCCGGTGCCGCGCATTTCGTGGATCTGGATCTGATCGCCCTGGGCATTGCTGATCTTGCGCAACGCAATCGGGGTGCCAGAATTATTGTGCAGGATGCCGAAGGCCGCGCTCATGCCCGACTCGGCGGCCTTGGCCCAGGTTTCGCTGGTGGCCAGCGCTTCGGCTTGCCCGGCGGTTTCCTGTTCGGCGGCCGGTGCGGGCTGCTGCCCGTCGGCGCTCTGCGCGCAGCCGGTGAGCAGCAGTCCAAGGCCCAGGGCCAGTGCAGTGGTTTTGCGGAAATTCATGTTCTCAAGCTTTCGGGTTCGGTGTGCAGGCGCGCCAAAGGCAGCGGTGGCCTCGGGCGCACCGGAAGGGTGGGGGCTACTTGGACTGGCGCATGAACTTGGCCAGCACGCCCAGCGCGCCGCCAAGGATGACCACGCCGATGATGACCCAGACCACCGGGCTCATCGAGCTGCCCAGGTCCTGGACCGGATTGGTGCCTGGATCCAGGTCGGCGGACCCTGCGGAGTCGCTAGGCGCTGCTGGCGCGCTCGAGCTGACCAGGGTTGGGGCGGCCTGCGGCGCGTCGACGCTGAAGCCGATCTTGTTCTCGATCGGGTGGCCGTCAGACGAGACCACGCGGTAGGCCAGCTGGTACTCGCCGTTGCCCAGCTCCTTGGCCGGGGTGACGGTGACCTTGGTGCCCTTGGTCTTGGCCTCGGTGTCGATCTTTTCCCCATCGAGGGTCAGCGAGACCACCGTGGAGTCCACGCCGGATAGGCTCTGGAGCACGCCGGAGAATTCGAGGGTGATGTCCTCGGGCACTTCCTGGATGGTGGCCCCGGCCTCCGGGGTGGAGCCGATCAACTGGTCGTGCGCGTTGGCGGCACCGATCGAGCCGGCGAAAGCCAGCAAGGAGAATGCCAGTACTGCGACTAGTCGGGTGATGTTCTTGGTTACTACGCTCATGATGTTCCTTCCAAGCCCCTTGCGGGGCGCTTCGATTCTTTACTCAGGCAGCAAGAATGAAGCAGGGCGGACCGCGGCGCTCCGGCAGTCTTCCCAATTGCGCCAGCTTGAGTTGGAAACGCAAGGGGAAGTAGGCACGAAGCGGCCGGGCAGCAGGTACCTGCACGCGAATGCGCGAGAGGATCCGCCGGGCCGTTGAAAGGGTGAGCCAGCCGGCCATGGCCTTGAGCAGGCGTTCACCGCCGTAGAGCACCAGTACGCTGGCGATCGCGGCCAGCACGTGGGCGTAGAGCATCGATTCGGTATGCACGTTGGCGTACTGCGCGGTGATGTCCTGCGCCAGCGCTGGATTGCGCCCCGCATGGTGCGCGTGTTCCAGTCCGGAAAGATCGCCGCCCTGGTGGCTCATCACCGACAAGCTCAGGTGGTAGAGTCCCTGGCTGAGCAGCACGACCAGGCTGGTCGCCCACAGGGAGAACTTCCGGCCCACCAGCACGACGCCGATAGCCGCAGAGACGCAGGTAATGAGCACCATTGCCACCACCGATAGCGCTGTAGGCGCACTGTGGGCGTGCGCGGCAAAGGCTGTCCAGGTGCACACGCTTGCCGCCAACCAGCCGCGGATAACGCGGGTTGCGGGTTTCTGTGACACGATGGGCAGCCATTCTTCGCGGAGTTCTACGATCGAAGCTGATTCTACGCGAAGTAGAAGAGCGCCTCAAACGGTGCTCCGATAAAGCAGAAGGCCCGACCCTGCCTCCTGGATTTCTCCGGAGCGGGTCAGGCCTTGCGCAAAGCTCTAGCGGAAGCTTACTTCTTGGCTACAGCAGCCTTCAGCTTCGACCCAGCGGTCAGCTTGACCGAGTGGCCAGCAGGAATCTGGATTGCTTCACCGGTCTGTGGGTTGCGGCCGGTGCGAGCTGCACGATCGGTGCGCTCTACAGCCAACCAACCTGGGATCGACACCTTCTCACCCTTGGAAATCTGGTCGACGAAAACCTCGAAGACTGCATCCAGAACACCATTAACGGCAACCTGGGAGTTTTCGGTCTTCGCTGCAACAGCAGCAACAAGTTCGCTACGGTTCATAGCCAATGTATGGTCCTCCTGGACTAGTGATCCAAAGCCCTCTTCCGGGCCCCGAACGCCGCACGGTCGCACGGTCTTACCAGTGAGAACATATCAAACGTTTCGCCCCAGAACTGCGGAAAACAGGCGGAAAACCGGGATTTTTTCAACTAATTGCAGATTTCTTGGCTCAACGGCAGCATTTTTGGGTTCAATGAAGGCTTTTGCAACGTTCCTTAACGCCGCAAGGCCCGCCAATCCGGGAACGGACAGCGGGCCTTGCGCAAAGCTCTAGCGGAAGCTTACTTCTTGGCTACAGCAGCCTTCAGCTTCGACCCAGCGGTCAGCTTGACCGAGTGGCCAGCAGGAATCTGGATTGCTTCACCGGTCTGTGGGTTGCGGCCGGTGCGAGCTGCACGATCGGTGCGCTCTACAGCCAACCAACCTGGGATCGACACCTTCTCACCCTTGGAAATCTGGTCGACGAAAACCTCGAAGACTGCATCCAGAACACCATTAACGGCAACCTGGGAGTTTTCGGTCTTCGCTGCAACAGCAGCAACAAGTTCGCTACGGTTCATAGCCAATGTATGGTCCTCCTGGACTAGTGATCCAAAGCCCTCTTCCGGGCCCCGAACGCCGCACGGTCGCACGGACTTATCAAGAGTTGAACTTACCAGCTGAAAGCGACAAAAAGTGCATCATCTTGCGGATTCTGCTGAATTTTCGCCAAATCAAGGGTGTGAAAGTTCACCCGGGACCTACAGCGCGAACGGATCGAGGCCTTCGTTTGCCTCCACGAAAAGTTCCCAGGCTTTGCTTTGCAGCTCCTTGCCGCGGGTCGCTTTCGCCGGGCTGGCCAGTGCCGTTGGACCCTTCGTGAGGTATTTCGGCCCCAAGTAGCTGCCTCGGGGCGCGTCTTCGAGTTCCGGCGCCAATGCCGCTTCGACCAATGCCACCGCACCTTCATGTTTGCCCTGCGCGAAACTGGACTGCAATTGGCCAATCAGCCGCTTGGCAAAGTCCGGTTCGTTGATGTTGGGCACCTGCGGGGTCAGCCCGGAAAGCGAATACCCCGGGTGGATGGCCAGCGCGCGAGCCGGCAGTTCCAGCTGGCGCAGCCGGTGGTCCAGGGCCAAGGTGAAGGCTTGCACTGCCGCCTTGGACTGCGCATAGGCACGGTATGGATGGTAGTCGCGGGTCAAGGCCAGGTTTTGCGGATCGGTAGCCAGCATCCGGGTGGACATCGATCCCAGCCCGATGAACCGCAGCGGCTGGGCGAAGCGTTCGGCCAGCTCGCCGACTAGCCGCGCATGCCCGATGAAATTCGTGCTCATGGTCAGCTCATGGCCCAGCAGGCCCTCGACGCGGCTCTGCGGCGCCCGGATGACCCCTGCATTGGCGATCAGCGCATCCAATGGCCGATTGCGCAGTTCAGCTGCCAGTCCCATTGCGGATTCCATGCGCGAGGAGTCGAACTGCATGAATTCCACGCTAGCCGCCGGTACGCGCAGCCGGATCTGCTCCATGGCATGCTCCGCACGGCTCTGGTTGCGGCAGGCCAGGATGACTTGCGCACCGGCTCGCGCCAAGCCGAGGCTCGCGAAGAAGCCAAGGCCGCTATTCGCGCCGGTCACCACAACGGTCTTGCCTTGGCCCAGCGGCGCCCACCGCTGCCGGTTCGCGTAGATGTCAGTTGCGGGTCTCGGATAGCGCGTCGCTGGCTTCATGGAATACACGCTACTACAGGGATAATGCTCGATTGCGGGTGGGACATGGCCGCTTATAGCGATCTCCAGCCACCTCGCAGCCGCTTGCTGGGCACTGAATCCTTGGCGAGGCGCCCGAACCCGAAGGGAATGATTTTATCTTCCCAGCTCCCCCATCAATTGCTTCGGAAAGTCCCAGTGCCGTTGCCGGGCTCAGGCGCACGGTGGGATCATTGGAAGATGGAGCACAGCGAGGATGCCGCACTGAATGCGGCCCGGTACAAGATGAAGCAGGACAGCGAGCCGTTGCCGGTGGACGAGTATGCGCAGGCCACCGGGATGGCTCCCGTCGAGAAGCAGAAGACGCCGCTGCAGCTGCATGCCGAGGACGAGGCATGGGAAGTGGCCAACTCCGTGCTCGATGAGGCTTTCGCCCGCGGGGACTTCGACAATCTTGCCCTCTCGGGCCAGAAGATCGACCATATCACCAGCAATGACGATCCCGACTGGTGGCTGAAGTCCATGATGCGCCGCGAGCAGCTTACCGGGCTGGGCCCACCAGCGCTGACCTTGCGGGTGGAAGATGAGCAGATGGAGCAGACCTTGGACCGCTTGCCCTCCGAGCGGGCCGTGCGTGAGCATATCGAGGATTTCAATGCCCGCATTATCGAGGCGCGGCGGCAGCTGCTTGGCGGCCCGCCGGTGATCACCGCTTTGCGCGATTCCACCGCAGAGGTGCTTGGTTGGCAGGAACGCCGGGCGGCAGAACCTGCACCGGTGGCAGAGAAAGCACCGGTGAAACGCCGGTGGTGGCGGCGTTAAAAGGCGAAGCCGCCTTCCCGAAAGGGAAGGCGGCTTGCTAAGTCAAAAGACTTGCAGGTCTTACCAGGAAGACTTGGTGATGCCCGGAAGCTCACCACGGTGCGCCATGTCGCGGAAGCGAACACGGGAGATACCGAACTTCTGGAAGGTGCCGCGTGGGCGACCGTCGATTGCGTCGCGGTTGCGAACGCGAATCGGGGAAGCATCGCGTGGAAGCTTCTGCAGGCCTACGCGTGCAGCTTCGCGAGCTTCGTCGGTTGCGTTTGGATCAACCAGGGTCTTCTTCAATTCGAGACGCTTTGCAGCGTAACGCTCGACAATGACCTTGCGCTGTTCGTTCTTTGCGATCTTGGACTTCTTGGCCATGTCTTAGCGCTCCTCTCGGAATTCAACGTGCTTACGGACGACTGGGTCGTACTTCTTCATGACCATGCGGTCAGGGTTGTTACGACGGTTCTTACGGGTTACGTAAGTGAAACCGGTTCCAGCGGTGGACTTCAGCTTGATGATCGGACGTACGTCCTTATCCTTCTTTGCCATTTTTAGAGCTTCACACCCTTCGCAATCAGGTCAGCAATTACAGCGTCGATACCGCGAGCATCGATGACCTTGATGCCCTTGACCGACAGGGTCAGGGTCACCTTACGGCGCAGGGAAGGCACGTAGTAGGTCTTCTTCTGGATGTTCGGATCGAAACGACGCTTGTTGCGACGGTGCGAGTGGGAGATGCTATGTCCGAAGGCCGGAGTAGTACCGGTTACCTGGCAAACAGCTGCCATGATCACTCCTCAGTTAGTTAGTAGTAAAATTCGGCGGTACTCGCGCACAGTGCCCATACCAAAATATCGACACCGCTTCTGCGTTATGAGTCCCGCCAACCAGTGAAACACCGTTAATACTGCACACTAGGAAGGTAACCAGGCTGGGTGAGAACCAACCGAAGAGCCTTAAAGTATGTAAGTCGGTGAACTTCGCAACCGGTCGAGCAATTTCCCCGTACTCAGTCGGCCACGATATTCGGTATTACGGGCAACGCGCAGTTGTTCTGCTGTTAGACGGCATAACAACACACGCGATTAACGCCTGATTAGCTTATCGAGAATTCCTCAGTGTTCCAAATCGAGGTTTTCCGAATTCAGGATCCAATGATCCGCATCAAGCGAAGTTGTAATTTTGCGTGCGATCCGCGTGAGATCGTTAACGTCCTTGTCATCAAGGGTATCGAAGAGAAGACCACGCACCGAGGCAACGTGGTGAGGCGCCATCTGCTGCACGGCTTCCCATCCGGCCTGCGTTAATGAGGCGATTTTCACACGGGCATCTTCTGCGGACTGCTCGCGGGTGACCCAGCCGCGCTTCTCCAGCTTCTTGACCACATGCGACAGTCGCGAAAGCGAAGCACTGGTGTGCGAAGCCAGCGTCGTCATGGTCAGCTGATGGTCCTTGGCCTCGGAGAGCATGGCGAGCATGTGATAGTCGAAAAGCGTGATGCCTTCCAGGCCCTGCAGATCGGAATCCAAGGCCGCCGGAAGCAAAGTCATGACAGCATGCAGTCCAAGCCAGGCGTCGCGTTCAGGCCCGGAGAGCCAAACTGGCTTATCGCTCATGAAGTTTCCAATCGTTCATAGACCTGCACCTACAGGCCAGCAAGGTATCAACCTGTAGACCATATATTGTAAAGCTAAGTATTTACTATATGTCAGATGCCCGCATTTCGGCTCTCTGCCAATATTTCGTTCCGCCAGCCACCCTAATGGCCTTTGGACTCGGCTGCATCCTGCAGGCAATGGTCCTGCAAATCACCGCAAGAGCAGCAAGCGGCCGGAGGCCTAGCGCCAGTCCAACAACGTGCAGGTCCCAGAGGGTGCAAGGAGCCAGCTGGGTACCGCTCACGCTAGTGACGATCCCTGCTTTTTGACCAGCTGGCAAGCCAAAGGCCCGCGCTGAAGAGCGCGGGCCTTTGGAACCTAGGAATTCTCCAGCTGTTTCTTCTTCCGGTAGCTGATCACCTGTCCGATGACCACCACGAGCAGGGCAAGGATGAACATCGCCGAACCAATGACATTCGCCTGGGCCGGGATGCCGCGGGTAGCTGCCACATAGATGAACTTCGGGAAGGTCTGGAAGGTGCCGGAGTTGAAATTCGTGATGATGAAATCATCAAAACTCATCGCGAAGGACAACAGCGCGGCGGCCACAATGCCTGGCAGCAGCAGCGGGAACGTCACCTTCCAGAAGGCCGCACGCGGCGAGGCGTAGAGATCGGCGGCCGCTTCTTCCAATCGCGGATCCAGCGAGGAGACACGAGCCCTGACGGTGACGATCACGAAGGACATGCAGAACACGATGTGGGCGATCACGATGGTGGCGTAGCCCAGTTCCCAACCGAGGTTCAGGAACTGTGCCAGCAGCGAAGCACCGAGCACGACCTCCGGCGTAGCCAACGGCAAAATGATCAGCACATCGGTGAGCTTGCGGAACCGGAACTTGTAGCGGACCAGGCCGATGGCGATCAGCGTGCCCAAGGCGGTGGCGGCAATCGTGGCCACCGTGCCGACCTGCAGCGAGTGCGCCAGCGATTCGCAGACCGCCGGAGCGCCGCAGGGGTTCTGCCAGTTCTCCAGGGTGAAGCCGCGCCAGTCCAGGTTGGTGCGGCCGGCATCGTTGAAGGAGAACACGAAGATGTACGCGATCGGGACCAGGAGGTAGATGAAAGCCAGCCCGCCGACAGCGGGGATGAACCAGCGTCCGATTTTCTGCTTCATGCTACATCAGCTCCTTGGTCCCGAAGCGGCGGATATAGATCGTGACCAGGATCAGGATCGAGACCATCAGCACGAAGCTCAACGCCGAGGCGCCCGGGTAATCGATGACCTTGAAGAATCTGGAATCGATGATCTGGCCGATCATCGTAGTATTGCGGTTATTGCCCAGCAGGGCCGCGTTCACGTAGTCGCCGGCGGCCGGGATGAACGTCAGCAGGGTGCCGGCGAAGACGCCCGGGGCGCTCATCGGCAGCGTCACCTTGAAGAAGGAGGTCACCGGGCTGGCATACAGATCCCCCGAGGCCTCGAGCAGGCGGGTGTCCAGCCGGCCCAGGTTAGCGTAGATCGGCAGCACCATGAACGGCAGGAAGTTATAGGTCAGGCCCGCGACGACCGCGAACGGCGTGGCAGTCAGGTGCCCGTCGGCTGGCAGGATCGCCAGGAATTTCAGCGTTTGGGCGATGAACCCCTCATCGGCCAGTATCTGCTTCCAGGCCTGGGTGCGCAGAATGAAGCTGGAGAAGAACGGGGCGATCAGCAGCACCAGCAAGATGCCCTGCAGCAGCGTCTTCTCGCGCAAGCGGACTGCCACCAGGTAGGCCATCGGGAAGCCGATGAGCAAGGCCAGGACGGTGGCGATCAGCGCGAACCCGAAGGAGCGCAGCAGCTCGGGCCAGTAGGCGGCGAGCACCGTGGCGTAGTTGCCGATTTCGAAACCCGGCACGAATTCGCCGATTTCCCCGCCCTCGGGTTTCACGTACAGGCTCATTGCCAGCAGGACTACCACCGGAAGCGCGAAGAACAGGGCGAGCACCAGCATGCCCGGGGCGATCAGGTAGACGCCGGTGCGGCCCTTGCGCCGCTCCGCCCGGATCTCCTCGGGGCTGCGCAGGTCGACGATGCCCTTCTTGGTCATGACCGTCATGGCTGGTCAACTCCGGCATCCTCGTGCTCGGCACCGGCCAGTCCGAAGGAATGCTGCGCTTCCCAGGACAGGTACACGGTGTCGCCTTCGGCAGCAGGCTGCTGGCCGCGATTCTGCGCGAAGGTCCCGAGCGTGCCGATCCCGTCCACCTCGACCAGGTACTCGGTGGTGGTGCCGGTGAAGGACACGTCGACCACGGTGCCGGACAAGCGGTTCTCTCCCGCATAGCCATCGCGCGAGATCGTGATCTTCTCCGGGCGCACCCCGACGACCACCTCCCCTGAGGCCTGCACGGCGCGGTCGGCCGGCAGCAAGATGGCTTGGCCGTTGACCATGACGCTGAGCATGCCGGCGTCATTGCCGGTGACCGTGCCGCGCATCAGGTTCGACTTGCCCAGGAAGTTCGCGACGAACGCGGTCTTGGGCAATTCGTAGAGTTCGCGCGGCGGGCCCATCTGCTCGATCCGTCCGCCGTTCATCACGGCGACCACGTCGGCCATGGTCATGGCCTCTTCCTGGTCGTGGGTGACGTGGATGAAGGTCAGGCCGACTTCGGTCTGGATGTTCTTCAGCTCCAGCTGCATTTGGCGGCGCAGCTTCATGTCAAGTGCCCCGAGGGGCTCATCGAGCAGCAGCACCTGCGGGCGATTGACCAGCGCCCGGGCCAGGGCCACGCGCTGCTGCTGCCCGCCGGAGAGCTGGATCGGCTTGCGATTGGCAAGGTGCCCGAGCTCCACCAGGTCCAGCCCGGCCCTGGCTTTCTCCATCGCCTGCTTGTCCTTCTTGCGCTTGAGCCCGAAGGCCACGTTTTCCAGCACGCTCATGTGCGGGAACAGCGCATAGGACTGGAACACGGTGTTCACCGGACGCTGGTGGCTGGCCAGCGCGGTCACGTCCTGGCCGCCGATCGAGATGCTGCCCTCACTGGGGGCCTCAAGGCCCGCGATCATGCGCAGGGTGGTCGACTTGCCGCAACCGGAGGGTCCGAGCAGGGCGAAGAAGGTGCCCGAAGGGACCACCAAATCCAGGTCCTTGACCGCCACGAAGCTGGAAAAGCGCTTGGTGATGCCCAAGAGGTGCAGATCCGCGCCGGTGGCAGTGGTTTCGGTACGCGTTGCCAAGGTTGTCATGCCCCTATCACTTCCTGGAACTGGTTGTGGAAATCGGTTTCTGCTGCCGGTACAGCACGTGCGGAGGTTGCCCGGTTGACGACGTCCCTGGCGCGGGCCGGGCCCGGACCGCGGCCTTTGGGCAGGCGCTGGCAGTTGATGGCTCGTTGGCGAGTCATGGTGTTCCCCGCTTTCTAGGCGCCGATTGCACTCTGGAATTCAGAGTTCAACGCGGTCTCTTCATCCGCTTCCAGCGAGCGGAAGACATGTGCCTTGGCCAGATCCTCATCGGTCGGGAAGATCAGCGGGTTGCCGACCAGGTCCGGGTCGATCTTTTCCATTTCTTCCTGGGCGCCGACCACCGGGCAGATGAAGTTCACGTAGGCTGCGACCTGCGCGGCCACGGCCGGGTCGTAGTAGAAGTCCATGAGCTTCTCGGAGTTGGCCTTGCGTGGCGAGGCCACCGGGACCATCAGGTTGTCGCTCCACAGGGTGCCGCCGGCCTCGGGGATCACGAACTCCCACTGGTCATCGTTCTCGAAGTTCATCTGCACGATATCGCCGGACCAGACGATGCCGGCGATCGCATCGCCCGAGACGAAGTCCTCCTTGTAGGAGTTGCCCTTGACCTGGCGGATCTGGCCATTGCCGATGTTCTCGCGCAGCACGTCGGCAGCGGCGCCGAATTCGCTTTCGCCCCATTGGCCGGCGATGTCCACGCCGTTGTGCAGCATCAGCAGGCCGATGGTGTCGCGCATTTCATCGAGCACGGTGATACGGCCCTTGAGCTTTGGATCCCAGAGGTCCTCGACGGATTTCAGGCCCTTGGGGAATGCCTTCTTATTCCAGGCGATGCCGGCGTAGCCGGACTGCCAGGTCAGCGAGTGCTTGCGTCCCGGGTCGAAGTCCACGTCCTTCAGGTTGGGAAGCAGGTTGGCCGAGTTGGGGATGTTCGCCAGGTCCAGCTCCTGGGCGTAGCCCTGGCGGATCATGCGGCCGGCCATCCAGTCGGTCATCGTGATGACGTCCTGGCCGATGTCCTGGCCTGCCTTGAGCTGGCCCTGCACCTTGCCGTAGTAGGTGTCGTTGCCGTCGATATCCTCGCGGTAGTTCACCTTGATGCCGGTCTGCTTGGTGAACGCATCCAGTGTCGGGTAGGTCTTCTTCTCGTCGTCGTAATCCAGGTACAGGGTCCAGTTGGCCCAGTTCACGGTGGGGTCGTTTGCGGAAATGTCCTCGATCGACGGTGCGGCTTTGGTGCTGCTTCCTCCGGTGCCGCAGGCTGCGAGCAGCCCGGTCAGGCCCAATGCGCCGGCCGTGGAAAGCACGCCGCGGCGGGAGTAGCTGCGCTGGCTCATGGCCTGGACCAGTGCGCGGACTTGGGGGTCTTGCGGAAGTCGGCGTTGCGAGTGCGACATGGCTGGAATCCTAACGACGAATGTGATCGGCCACACATGAAAGTGTTGTCGTTCATCCTGCCAGCAATGCACAAGTCCAACAAGACCCGAACGCAAGTTTCCTTGTAAAAATTACGTTACGAAAACTGAAAACTTTCAAAAATACCCCTTTCGCAACTGAATCAGTGACGGTAGGGTCTGTGGAAAGTCCCTTAGACCTAGGAGGTCGATATGACGCTGCCCTCGCATACGGCACAGGCCATTGATGAAATTTCCAAGGAGATCATCGAGCAGCTGCAGGAAGATGGCCGGCGCTCCTATGCCGCCATCGGCAAGGCAGTGGGCCTGAGCGAAGCGGCTGTGCGCCAGCGCGTGCAGAAGCTGGTCGAGAGCCGCGTCGTGCAAATCGTCGCAGTCACCAACCCGCTGGAATTGGGATTCACCCGCCAGGCCATGATCGGCGTCGTCGCCGCCAGCGACATCAGCGGCACCGCCGACCGGATCGCCGAACTTCCGGAAGTCGACTACTGCGTGGTCACCGCCGGCAGCTCGGACATCCTCGCGGAGGTCATCTGCTCGAACGATGAGGACCTGCTGCGCGTGATCGGAACGATCCGCGGGCTCGAAGGCGTGGTCAGCACCAATACGTACACCTACCTTTCACTCAAAAAACAGGAATACAACTGGGGAACACGATGAACACACCACGTGGTACCGATCGCCAGCAAGCCGCTCGCGATCACCTTTGGATGCACATGGCCCGGCACTCCGGAATTTCCAACGGCGCGCATGTTCCGATCATCTCGCGCGGCGAGGGGCACAAGATCTACGACGATGCCGGGCGCGAATACATCGACGGCTTGGCCGGGCTGTTCGTGGTCAACGCGGGGCACGGGCGCGCCGAATTGGCCGAAGCCATGGCCAAGCAGGCCGAGAAGCTGGCCTTCATGCCGCTGTGGTCCTACGCCCACGAACCGGCGATCGACCTGGCTGAGCGCCTGGCCAGCTATGCACCGGGCGACTTGAACCGCGTCTTCTTCACCACCGGCGGCGGCGAGGCGGTCGAATCCGCCTTCAAGCTGGCCAAGCAGCATTTCAAGATGAAGGGCAAGCCGGGCAAAACCAAGGTCATTTCGCGCGCCCTGGCCTACCACGGCACCCCTCAGGGAGCCTTGGCCATCACCTCGCTGCCGGATATGAAGACCCCGTTCGAGCCCTTGGTCCCCGGCACCTTCCGCGTGCCGAACACCAACTTCTACCGCGCACCGCAGATGTTCGCGGACAACGAGAAGGACTTCGGGCTGTGGGCCGCGGAGCGCATCCGCGAAGCCATCGAATTCGAAGGCGCCGACACCGTGGCGGCGGTCTTCCTGGAACCGGTGCAGAACTCCGGCGGCTGCTTCCCGCCACCACCGGGGTACTTCGACCGGGTCCGCGAGATCTGTGACGAATACGATGTGCTGCTGGTTTCCGACGAAACCATCTGCGCGTTCGGCCGCATCGGCTCGATGTTCGCCTGCAACGACTTCGGCTACGTTCCGGACATCATCACCTCGGCAAAGGCGCTGACCAGTGGCTATGTCCCGCTGGGCGTGATGGTCGTTTCCGACAAGCTGTTCGAGCCTTTCACCAAGGGCGATACCACCTTCTACCACGGCTATACCTTTGGCGGGCATCCGGTGGCAGCCGCGGTGGCGATGGCGAACCTGGACATCTTCGAGCGGGAAGGATTGAACGAGAACGTCAAGAACAACGCCGACGCGTTCAAATCCACGCTGTCCAAGCTCACCGATCTGGACATCGTTGGCGACGTGCGCGGCGCCGGCTACTTCTACGGGATCGAGCTGGTCAAGGACAAGGCGACCAAGGAGACCTTCAGCGACGCGGAGTCCGAACGCCTGCTGCGCGGGTACCTCTCCCCGGCCCTGTGGGAGGCGGGACTGTATTGCCGCGCCGACGATCGCGGCGACCCGGTCATCCAGCTGGCTCCGCCCATCACGATCGGGCAGCCGGAGTTCGACCAGATCGAATCCATCCTGCGCACCGTGCTGAAGGAAGCGGCCAGCAAGATCTAGCGCCACGAAGGCTCGCAGGCATCGCCTGCGAGCCTTTTTGCAAGTCAGAGCGTGTTACTTCACGAAGCTGCACGCAATTGGTGCTTTGTGGCATAGGCCACTAGTCTGAGGTCATTAGACGATCAAGATCGCCTTTTGGAAGATTGCAGGAACCTCATGACTTTGGAACCGACCAGAATCAGGTTGGCACGCGAACGTGCAGCGCTGAGCCGGTCCGCCTTGGCCGCCTCGCTGGGTATTTGCGAGCGCGAACTCGCCCATGCTCCCGAGGATCTTTCCCTTGCGCTGGCCGATGCGCTGGGCTGCGCGCCGCAGTTCTTCCGGCTTCCCGCGGCCCAGGGCATCGACACCGAACGGATCTTCTTCCGCTCCCCGCGCCGCACCAGCACCGCGCAAAAAGTCGCCGCAGCCGCGCTGGGTCGCAACGGCGTAGAACTCTACAACCTGATCACGCGCAACTTCCGGCTCCCGCCCACCGGGATCCCCGAGCTGTGCGGCTTCACCCCGGAAGATGCCGCCGCGCATCTGCGCACCGAATGGGATCTGGGATGCGGCGCGCTGCCCGATCTGCTGCATCTGCTCGAAGCCCGCGGGGTGCGGGTGCTGAGCCTGCCGGCCTCGCTCGAAGCGGTCAAGACCTTCAGCTTCTGGGAAGACGGGCAGGCCTTCATCTTCCTGGCCGCCGGCAGCCGCAATGCACAGCGCCTGGCGATGGCCCACGAGCTGGGGCATCTGCTGATGCACTCCTCGCTGGGCGAGAACCGCGAGCAGGTGGCCGCCGCGGAACGCGAAGCCGACGAATTCGCGGCACGCTTGCTCCTGCCCTCCCTGTCCCTGCAGGTGCGGGTCTCCGATTCCCTGCAGATCCCGCAGCTGCTGGCACTCGAAGAGCAGTTCGGTACGCCGGCCCAGGTGATCCTCGCGCATTCGCGTGCCCGCGGCTTGCTGGGCGAAGGCGCCTACCAGTGGTTGTCCCAAGAGCTGGCGCTGGAACCGGCCCAGGAACACCAGCAGCTGGTCTCCCGGGTCTTCTCCCTGGTCTTCCCCTCCCTGCAGCGCGACCATCGGGCCAGCACCGCACGGATCGCCCGCGAATTAGGGCAAACCGCATCGCAGATCCATGAGCTGACCTTCGGGCAGGCGTTCGTGCTGCTCGAAGGAGAGAACCTGCACGACGCCGGCCAGGCGACCCGCGGCCACCTGCACGCGCTCTAGCAACCCCGGGGTTTGGCAGCTACGCTGGTGCCACCAGGCGATGGAGCCGCGGCCGATCGCCGAGCCAAAGGGGATCGCCATGCAAATCAACGCCGACAAATCCAGGCAAGTCGCCGAGGAGTCCCGCGAGCAGTTCGACCGGCCCAGCTTCGCCAAGGGCCTGTACATGGGGGCCGTGGACTTCTCCCTGATCGAACCATTGCCCAGCGCCCTGCATCCAGAACGCGGACAGGAATTCCTGCCGCAGCTCGAAGCGGTCCTCGATGGCATCGACCCGGAGCGCATCGAAGCCCAGGCGCGCATCCCCGGCGAATATATTGCCCAGCTTCGCCGCATCGGCGCCTTCGGCATGAAGATCCCGGTCGAATACGGCGGACTGGGGCTGAGCCTGCTGGACTACGGCCGGGCGCTGATGCGCGTCGGCGTGGTTTCCCCGGCCATCGGCGCGCTGCTCTCGGCCCACCAGTCCATCGGCGTCCCCGAACCGGTGAAGTCCTTCGGCACCGAGGAGCAAAAACGCGAGTACCTGCCGCGCTGCGCGGCAGGAGCCATCAGCGCCTTCCTGCTAACCGAGAACGATGTCGGTTCCGACCCTGCACGGTTGGGCACCGAAGCCCGGCTCAGTCACGACGGCAGCCACTACATCCTGGATGGCGCGAAGCTGTGGACCACCAACGGGGTGGTCGCCGAGCTGCTCGTGGTGATGGCCGCGGTGCAGCCGCATGAGGCCCTCGGCCAAGAGCCTGCAGGTCGCGGCGGAATCACCGCCTTCATCGTCGAGGCCGATACCGCGGGCATCACCGTCGAGAACCGCAACCAGTTCATGGGCCTGCGCGGAATCGAGAACGGGGTGACCCGGTTCCGCTCGGTGCGCGTGCCGGCGGCCAACCGCCTGGGCAAGGAAGGCTCGGGGCTGAAGATCGCGCTGAGCACCCTGAACACCGGGCGCTTGTCCATCCCGGCCATGTGCGCCGGGGCCGGCAAATGGTCCACGAAGATCGCCCGTGAATGGTCCGCGGCCCGCGTGCAGTGGGGCCACCCGGTCGGCAAGCACCAAGCCGTCGCCGGCAAGCTCGCCTGCATCGCGGCCAGCAGCTATGCGCTGGAAGCGGTGTTCGAGGTGTCCGCCCGGCTGGCCGATGCCGGCATGAAGGATATTCGCATCGAGGCGGCGCTGGCCAAGCTCTGGGCTTCGGAGACCGCCTGCACGATCGCCGATGAGCTGCTGCAGATCCGCGGCGGGCGCGGATTCGAGACCGCGCAGTCGCAGGCAGCGCGCGGCGAGCGGGCGGTGCCGGTCGAACAGATGCTGCGCGACCTGCGGATCAACCGCATCTTCGAAGGCTCCACCGAAATCATGCACCTGCTGATTGCCCGCGAGGCCGTGGATGCGCACCTGCAGGCGGCCGGGGACCTGGCGCGTGCCGGGTCGAGCATCCAGGACAAGGCCCGGGCGGCGGTGGATGCCTCGGGGTTCTATGCCCGGTGGCTGCCCAAACTTGCGATGGGCGCAGGCTCGCTTCCGAATTCCTATGCGGAGCACGGCCCATTGGCCAAGCACCTGCGCTATGTGGAGCGGACGTCGCGGCGGTTGGCACGCCAGACGTTCGCCGGGATGGCGCGCTGGCAGGCCGGCCTGGAAAAGCAGCAGGTCTTCCTGGGCCATATCGTGGATATCGGCGCGGAGCTGTTCGCCATGTCCGCGGTGATCGCCAAGACCACTGCGCTGCCGCAGTCCCCGGCCGGCCAGCGCGACTCTGCGCAGGATCTTGCCCTGGCCTTCTGCGAACAGGCCGCGCAACGCTGCGAGGAGCATTTCGACAGGCTATGGAAGAACACCACCCGTACCGATGGGCGGCTCGCCGCGGACCTGCTGGACGGGAAGTTCCAGTGGCTGGAGGCAGGGGTCCGCGATGTTTCCGAAGGCACCGGAGAGTGGATCGCCCAGTGGTCCGATGGAGTTCGCAAAGATGTGCGGTGGCCCTACCCGGATGATGCCTAGGGCTCCACGATCTCGATGTCCAGTTCCCCGGCACGCCACTTCGCGGTCATGCGCTCGGCGAGGGCATCGGCCGCCAGGGCTTCCTGCGGGGTCATCCAGTAGGTGTTCACCCGGAGTTTCTGCTGCGGGTCGAGTTCCTTGGACAGCAGGGCCATCGGCCGGCATCCAGGGATCTTCACCGCGTGGAACAACCCGCAATGCCTGCCGATATGGTGGATCATGCATCCCAAGGCCGCGGACTCGATGTCCGTGTTGCCGCCCTTTTCCCACGCGTCGAGATGATCCAGTTCGCATCGTTCGGCGGGCATGCTGCATCCCGGATACAGGCACCCTCGATAGGCCGCCCGGATGGCGCGGCCCTGCGCCTTGCTATACAGCCGCTGGGTGCGGCCCAGATCCAGGGGCAGGCTCTGGCCGTTCAGCACCAGCGGATAGATTCCGGCCGTGCACAATGCCGCTCTGGTTTCGCCCGGGGATAGCTGGATCCCGGTGGAAGTGACCGCGAATTCCTTGCCGTCGCGTCTCATCTTCTCGTAATCCAGGATGATGCTCACCTGCGGTACCGCCAACCCGGGTTGTTTCCCTGGCGAACCGCTCTGGTTGCGGTCGGTCATCAGCAAGGCCAGGAATCCTACGAGCCGGCGTCGTTCTGGCCTGAGCTCCTCGAACTGGGTGGCGGCCGGGCCGGCAGGTTCCTCGGGCTCTTCAGGTTCTTCGGGTTCGTCAGGTTCCTCGGGTTCTCCAGGTTCGTCAGGTTTGTCAGGTTCTTCGGGTTCTTCAGGTTCGGCGGATCCCTCGGGTGCCGATCCGGCAGGTTCCCCGTCTTTGGCCCAGTCGGGCATCGATTCCTCGTCATCCCAGCCGCTGTCCTGGGCACCGGTGAACTGCGCCTCGGCGTGCGCCAGGGCTTCGCGGTTCCCGGCCACGGTGGCCGGGTTGTCCAGCGCGTTGAAATACGCTTCGATCATCGCCGCATGGGCGGGCAGGACGCGCAGGACGTATTCGACCAGGCCCTGGCGCATGCCCTTCTTGAAGATCCCGATCCCATCCAGCAGGGCCTGCAACGGGCGCTGGCCGGACTTCACCTGCGCCACCAGTGCGTTGATGTGCCTGCGGGCGGCCTTGGGTTCGCTGCGGATGAAGGCGGCCGATTCGGCTTGCAGCTGGTCCTTCTTGGCCTGCCCGGCCTGGCCTTCGCCGAAGTCCTTGCGGGCCGAATGCAGTTTCAGCGCGGCCGAGGACACCAGCCGGGGATCCACGTCGGGGTCGGCGAATTGCCCGGCCAGTTCCGGCAACCAGGCGGGCAGCGGTTGCCCTGCCTCGTCGACACCGCCCAGCAAGCAATCCACCAGGGCCAGCCGGGAGCGGACCGTGCTGCGCGGGATGTCCAGCCAGCCGTGCAGCAGCCCGGCCGTGTTCTTGAAATGCGTGCGGGCAGTGGTGGTGCGCCCGGCGGCCACCTGGAATGCGGCGCGGCTCGGGTGCTCGCCTGCCTCGGTGACGGCCTGGAAGGATTCCTGGTCGAGCTTGTGGGCACCGGTGCGGCGCAGCGCATGGGCGGCGTGCAACTGGGTGCGGCTCTGGCGGCGGGCGAGCTTGTCAGCAAGCTGCGCAAAGCAGGCCGCGTGGCCGGGGCTCAATGGCCCGCCGGCAAGGACCGCGGTGGCCGATGCGATGAGTTCTTCCGCGTCGGCCAGGTCCTTCAGCGCCTGTGCCTGTTCTGTGCTCATGCCCCCATGATGCCTGCGGCGTCCTGCGGGGTTTTCGGACCGGGAGCCAAGTGTGGATAGCTCAGCCGTGCATGCGGTACCAGAGCAGCGCCACCTGCAGCGAGGCGCGGGACTCGGCGGAGTCCAGCTGCACCCCGAGCTTGGCTTCGAGCTTGGCCAGCCGGGAGTAGAGGGTGGGCCGCGAGAGGTAGCCGGCCTTGGCCAGCGCGGTTTTGTTCCCGCCGTGGGCCAGGTAGAGATCGAGCAGGTCAAGGGCGGCCAGGTCGAGCGGGTTGAGCAGGCCGGAGAGCTCGGCCAGCGCGAAGGTGCGCAGCTTCGGGTCGCTGCCCATGGCCGAGAGCACCCCGCGCAGGCGCAGGTCGGCGAAGCGGTAGTAGGGCTGGGCGCGGGTGGGCAGGTGCGGGACGATCTGCGCGACCTGCGCGGCTTCCTCCAGCCCGGCGATGCTGGTGGCCAGGGTGCCTTCGGGCCCCACTCCGATGGCCACCGGCGCGGTGAGCTGCTCGGCCAGCCGGCGGGTGAAGCCCTGCAGGGTGGAGTCCAGCAGTTCGCGGGCGCGCAGCGGCAGGATCAGCCCCAGGTACCCGGGCTTGAGCGAGCCGGCCAGGATGCCCAGGTGCAGGGTTTCGGCCAGCTGGTCGAGCACTTCGAGCAGGGCGCGGTCGGCCAGCTGGGTTTCGGTCGGCGTGCCGGAACCGGCCAGGGAGATGACCACCGGGACATAGTAGGGGGCGGCGGCCAGGCCCAGGGCCTGGGTGCGGATGGCGATGTCCTTGTCGCTGTAGCTGTGCCCGGCCTGCAGTTCGTGCAGCGTGGAGGTGCGCGCCTGGTAGAGCAGCTCGCGCTGGTCGCGCCCGGACAGGCGGGCGATGGTCAGCGCCTGGCCGGCCCGTTCCAGCACCAGGGCCGCGCGGTCGTCGTCCTCCAGGACGGCCGGGACGATCAGCCGCCCCCAGCGGCTGCGGACCGCGCCGACCGGGGTCTGCAGCCAGTTCTCGGTGCCGGTGGCGCGTCCAGTGTGCTCCAGGAACCCGACGAAGCGCGAACGGGTGATCCAGTGTTCCAGTTGCGCGCCGGACTGGGCGAGCACGTGGTGGCGGACATCTTCCAGGACCACGGGGGCCGAGAGCAGCTGCGCGGTGCGGTCCACGATCTGCGCTTCGTCGGCCTCGGTCAGCGAGAGCCCGGTGTAGATTTCGTGCACCGTGCGGGAGAACTGGACGGCCTCGAGCTGCTCGGCAACGAGTTTCTGGTGGATGACCTCGGTGATGGACACGAAGCGGGTGGTGGTGCGCAGGGCGATGACCGGCAGGCCCAGGTCGGCGACGTCCAGCGGTGCGCCGGAAAGGTCCTCGATGATGACCCCGACGGCCCCGGCCTCGCGCAGCGCGGTGATGAAGGCGCGCACGTCGCTCACGTTGCGCAGGGTCGTGAGGATCAGCTCGCGGCCCAGCAGCAGGTCGATGTTCTCGGTGGATTCGGTCACGTGCACCCAGCGAAGCGGCGCGTCCATCCCTGTTCCGCAGAGCACCTGGGGGTCGGCGGCTTGGACCACCGGCAGGTGCAGTACCTCGTCTACCGTCAGCATTTTTTACACTCCGTCAGCACTAGTGCTTAAATCATGACACAGTGATGGTGTCGTCCCTCATATCCATGACCCATGATGAAGGCAGGCACCCAACTTCGAAAGGCCGATACGATGACCGCAACGCTGACCGGCACCCTGCAGCACTGGATCAACAACGCCAATTACTCCGCCGATGACCGCACCGGCAAGATCTACAACCCCGCCACCGGCGAGGTCACCCGCCAGGTTGCGCTGGCCTCCAAGGCCACCACCGAGCAAGCGATCGCCGCAGCCGCCGAGGCTTTCCCCAAGTGGCGCGACACCTCGCTGGCCCGCCGCACCGCGATCATGTTCAACTTCCGCCAGCTGCTGGCCGAGCGCAAGGGCGAGCTGGCCGCGATCATCACCGCCGAGCACGGCAAGGTGCTGGACGACGCGCTGGGCGAAGTGGCCCGCGGCCTGGAAGTCGTCGAGCTGTGCTGCAACGCCCCCTACCTGCTCAAGGGCGAGTTCTCGCAGAACGCCTCCACCGGCATCGACGTGCAGTCCATGCGCCAGCCGGTCGGCGTCTCGGCCATCATCTCCCCCTTCAACTTCCCGGCCATGGTGCCGCTGTGGTTCTTCCCGGTAGCGATCGCCGCCGGCAACGCGGTGGTGCTCAAGCCATCGGAGAAGGACCCGTCGGCCGCCAACTGGCTGGCCGAGCTGTTCACCGAGGCCGGCCTGCCCGAGGGCGTGCTGAACGTGGTGCACGGCGACAAGGAGGCGGTGGACTCCCTGCTGACCGATCCGCGCGTGAACTCCGTGTCCTTCGTGGGTTCCACCCCGATCGCACAGTACGTCTACTCCACCGGCACCGCGCACAACAAGCGGGTGCAGGCCTTTGGCGGCGCGAAGAACCACATGCTGGTGCTTCCGGATGCCGACCTGGACCTGGCCGCCGACATGGCGGTCAACGCAGGCTTCGGCGCGGCCGGCGAGCGCTGCATGGCGATCTCCGTAGTCGTCGCGATCGACACCATTGCCGATGAGCTGGTGGCCAAGATCGCCGAACGTGCCAAGACGCTGCGCGTGGGCGATGGCACCCGCGGCTGCGACATGGGCCCGCTGATCACCGGCGAGCACAAGGCGAAGGTGGCCGGATACATCGAGGCCGGCATCTCCGCCGGCGCGGACCTGGTGCTCGATGGCCGCACCGGCACCGTGGATGCTGATGGCGAGGGCTTCTTCCTGCATCCGACGATGTTCGACCATGTCGGCACGGACATGTCCATCTACACCGAGGAAATCTTCGGTCCGGTGCTCTCGGTGGTGCGCGTGGAGAGCTTCAACGAGGGCATCGAGCTGATCAACTCTTCGCCGTACGGCAATGGCACCGCGATCTTCACCAACGACGGCGGCGCGGCCCGCCGCTTCGAGGACGAGATCCAGGTGGGCATGGTCGGGGTCAACGTGCCGATCCCGGTACCGGTGGGCTACCACTCCTTCGGCGGCTGGAAGGCCTCGCTGTTCGGCGACCAGCACGCCTACGGCCCGGAGGGCTTCAAGTTCTTCACCCGCAACAAGGTGATCACCAAGCGCTGGCTCGACCCGAGCCACGGCGGCATCAACCTCGGCTTCCCGCAGAATGACTGATACCCATGACTGAACCACTGGCACAGCCACTGACGCAGGGCGTTTCCGCAGCGGATATCGCCGCTGGCCAGCACGCCTACGAGCTGGACCGCAAGCACGTCTTCCACTCCTGGCAGGCCCAGGGGCCGTTCGCCCCGATGGCCATCCTGAAGGCCGAAGGCTCCTGGGTATGGGACGGCGAGGGCAACGCGCTGATCGACCTCTCCAGCCAGCTGGTGAACACGAACATCGGGCACCAGCACCCGAAGGTGATCGCCGCGATCCAGGAGCAGGCCGGCAAGCTGGCCACCATCGCCCCGCAGCATGTGAATGACGCGCGCTCTGAGGCGGCCCGGCTGATCGCCAAGCACACCCCCGGGCAGCTGGACAAGATCTTCTTCACCAATGGCGGTGCCGATGCGGTGGAGCATGCGGTGCGCATGGCGCGGCTGCATACCGGCAAGCACAAGGTGCTCTCCGCGTACCGCTCCTACCACGGCGGCACCCACCTGGCGGTGAACCTCACCGGGGATCCGCGGCGCTTCGCCTCGGATCACGGAACCGATGGGGTGGTGCGCTTCTTCCCGGCCTACCCGTACCGCTCCTACTTCAATTCGAGCACTCCCGAAGAGGAAACGCAGCGGGCGCTGAAGCACCTGGAAGACACGATCCTGCTCGAAGGCCCCGGCACCATTGCCGCGATCATCCTGGAGAGCATTCCGGGTACCGCCGGCATCTACCTGCCGCCTCCGGGGTACCTGCAGGGCGTGCGCGAGCTGACTAAGAAGCACGGCATCGTGTACATCGCCGATGAAGTGATGGCCGGATTCGGGCGCAGCGGGCAATGGTTCGCAGTGGACCATGCCGCGGTGGTGCCGGACCTGCTGACCTTCGCCAAGGGCGTGAATTCCGGCTACGTGCCGCTGGGCGGGGTGGCGATCAGCCCGGAAATCTTCGAGACCTTCCGCGAGCGGGTCTACCCGGGCGGGTTGACCTATTCGGGCCACCCGCTGGCCTGCGCGGCGGCGGTAGCCACCATCACCGCGATGGAGGACGAGGCCATGGTGGAGAACGCCCAGCGCTTGGGCGAGGAAATCATCGGGCCGCGCCTGGCGCAGTTCGCGGCCGAGCACCCGAGCGTGGGCGAGGTGCGCGGAACCGGCGTGTTCTGGGCGATCGAGCTGGTGAAGAACCGGGAAACCCGCGAGCCGCTGGCCGCCTATGGAGGCAGCAGCCCGGAGATGAACCAAGTGGTTGCCGCCGCGAAGGCCGCAGGGCTGCTGCCCTTCGCGAACTTCAACCGGCTGCATGTGGTGCCGGCGATGAACATCGAGGATGAGGTGCTCATTCAGGCGCTGGATCGCCTCGAGCAGGCCTTGGCCGTCGCCGACACGTTCGTTCAATAGCACCGATCTGGCAGGACAGCTCAGCTGTCCTGCCAGTTCTGCATTCAAAGGAGATCGAGATGACTACCGTGGCGACCAGTCCAGTGCTATGCGCCCATCCCCGGGCCTCGCTCGATGAGCAGGACCGCAAGCAGGCCAGCGTGGACCGCTCCGGCTATGCGCCCGAAACCTTTGCCGACGGGGTGATCTTCGCGCAGGACATCGATGATGTGGTGCTGGCGATGCAGTTGGCCCACAAGCATGGCGCCACGATCGTCCCGCGCGGGGCCGGCACCGGGCTGGCGGCAGGGGCCAGCGCCGAGGCCGGGCAGATCGTGCTCGACTTGTCCCGGATGGACAAGATCCTGGAAATCGATCCGGTGGAAGCCACCGCGGTGGTGCAGCCCGGCGTGCTCAATGCGGCGGTGAACCAGGCCGCCGGCGAGCACGGGCTGTTCTACGCCCCGGATCCTGCCAGTACCGCGATCTGCTCGATCGGCGGCAATATTGCGACGAATGCCGGCGGCATGTGGTGCGCCAAGTACGGGGTGACCCGCGAGTCGGTGCTCAGCTTGCTGGTGGTGCTGCCCGACGGGCAGCTGCTGCGTACCGGGCGGCGGACCATCAAGGGCGTGGCCGGCTATGACATGAATGCGCTGATGATCGGTTCGGAAGGCACCTTGGGCATTGTGGTTGAAGCACTGCTGCGCCTGCGCCCGAAGCCCAAGCACACCTCCACCTTGGTCGCCTACTTCCCCGATGAGGATACCGCGGCAAAGGCCGCCTCGGCGGTGATCGCCGAACGGCTGGCCCCCTCGGTGCTGGAGCTGATGTGCGGCAAGACCCTGAAGGCAGTGGATGCGGCGCTCGGAACGGATCACGAAGCGCGCGGCGGCGCGTTGCTGCTCGCGCAGACCGACGGCTACGGCGCGCAGCTGGAAATGCAGGCCCTGCAGGATGCGATCGCCCCGCTGGCCGCGCACATCGAGATCGCCACGGACCAGGAGCAAGCACAGGCGCTGATCGAAGCCCGGCGCCAGGCGATCCCGAGCATGGAGCTGCTGGGCACGGCCTCGATCTGCGATATCGGCGTGCCGCGCAATCGCTTGGCCGAAGCCTTCGCCGGCCTGCAGCGCATCGAGGATGAACGCGGAGTATCGATCTTCACTATCGCCCATGCCGCCGATGGCAACCTGCATCCGATCATCGTGGTGCCTGAAGGCCAATCCATCACCAGCGGCGCACCGAAGGCCGCGCTGGGAGACATGTTCCACCTCGCCAAGTCCCTGGGCGGCACGCTCACCGGCGAGCACGGCATCGGTTTGCTCAAGCAGGATTGGCTGGCCCAAGAGCTGGGCGAAACCTCGCTTGCGCTGCAGCGACGGGTGCGCGCGGTGTTCGATCCACAGGGCATCTTGAACCCGGGCAAGGCGATTTAACCCTAGAAGTCATCCGCTGACATGGGTAGGGTAAATACATGGATGAGTATCTACCGGTGGAATTCAGTCTTCCTCTCGTGTCGCTGGCGGCTTCTGTGATCTTCTTGCTGATCGGGTTGCCCTTGATCATCCACGCCCTGATCCGACGCAAGGGCTTCACGCGCCTGCGTGACGGGGAGCAGACTTATGCGCGACGCGCATCCATCCGCACCGAGTTCATTTCTGCCGGAATTGCTGTGGTGGCAACGGCCATCTGCCTGGTCATGGGCATCACCGGCTACAACACCGCGATGAGCAACCTCGTGGCGAACGTCCAGAAGGAATATTCGCCGACCGAGTTGGAGATCAAGTACTGGAACGGGTCGTGGGCAACAGCAGATATCGCCTTTGCCGATGGCACCAGCTACGTGGATGCCCAGATCTCAATGCAGTCTGCCTACCGTCCACTAGTTGAACCGAAGATGACGCAGGATTAGCTGGCAGAGAACTGTCGCCATGATCCAACTCCAGTATGAAATACTGGCCACAGCATATTTTCACGCCGATATCCTGTGGAGGGAAAAGACAATGACCGGAAGTGGTGCGCCAGCAGGCGATCCGTTCCAGCCGCATCTTGAATGGGGTCTGAAAACCTCGTTCGTGAGCTATATTTCTTCCCTCGCCGACGGACGCATTGAAGCTGCCAACGGGGTATGGCAGGCAGGCAACGCGTTGGCGTTCCCCGTCTCCCCCGCTGCAGAGGTACCGGAAAACGAAATCTGGTTCAACGGGCGTGTGTCCTTCTCCGGGCACGGCGGCATGATGAAGCTGGATCTCTTTGAACCGCGCATCGTGAACCATGACGAGAACATCAGCCTCACGATCGACGAAGCCGGCGAACGCGTTGCCATTGCCGAGCTCACCGAAACCAGCGTTTCGAACGCTTTCGGCCTGGTCAAGACCCGCTTCTCGGCGGTGCTCACCGAGGCAGGTTCGAAGCTGTTCAACGGCCAGTACCCTGCCGGCCAGCAGATGGAAGAAGTCGAGGTCGTGCTGCGCGGTTAGCAGCTCACCAGCAACAGGGCCCGGCACGAAAGTGCCGGGCCCTTGGCATATCTATCACCCGTGTTCAGTTGCCGGGGCTGATTTTCTCCCTTTAGCAAGGTAGGTTCGGTTCATGTCTAGAACTTTCCTGTCGAAGATCAGAATCCTGACTGCGCTGAGTATTGCGATGATGGCTTTGTCTTTCGTCATGGCTCATTCGTGGTTATTGCAGATCCTCACGCTGGGTCTAGGCGCTTCGGCACTAATATCGGTCTTCGCCCGTATATGCCAAATAAGGCGCACAAGTGCCGACAACCAGTCACTTCTGCTTCCCTCGCTCGCCATCACCGCGGCAGGTGCATTCATCTTCCGGTTCTTCATCTTGTGGGCGACATCCAGGCCTGCAAGGTACGCCGACTACATGCCCGAGAACGGTGTACCGATCACGAATGGAATTGCATTGAACACGCAATTCTTCCAGTTGCTATCCATGGGATTGATCGTGCTCTTACCGATCTCGTTCTTCGTCCTGCTGATGGTATTTTTTCGTGGAAAGAACATCATAAGCCAAGTGAGTACCGCCAACTAGGGCGCGTACTGATATTCGGGGCTTCAGGATTCCCGGGAGAATTCTGAGGCACGCAATACCTGCTCTTCACTTAGTGCCTGGCCGGTGTACTTCTGAAACTGCGCCGCGGCTTGCAGGGCGATGACTTCTGCCCCGGTAATCACCTGCTTGCCAGCAGTTCGTGTTGCGCGGATCAATGGTGTTTCACTTGGGAAAGCCACCACGTCGAAGACGGTTCGTGCGGCTTCAATCTGCTGAGTGCTAAATGCGTGCTCCTCAGACTGGGCTCCGTCCATGCCCAGCGGCGTTACGTTCACAAGAATCTCGTGTCCTGGAGCCGGGTCAGCACTGGTAAATCGGTAACCGTATTTGTCAGCTAAGGCTTGGCCGGAAACTTCGTTACGTGCCAGCACCGTCAGGTCGTTGAATCCGGCTTCGCGGAAGGCGGCCACGACGGCCTTGGCCATTCCTCCGGAGCCTCGGACAAGCACGGAACTTTCAGGATCCAGCTGATGGCGTTTGATGAGCGTCGCGATCGCCTCGAAGTCGGTATTTGAAGCAACCAGTCGCCCGTTGGTATTCACGATGGTGTTCACCGAGTCGATTGCCTTGGCCGAAGGCTCAATCTCATCGACCATGTTCATCACGTCTTCCTTGAACGGCATGGATACCGAACAGCCACGAATGCCCAAGGCCCGGACACCAGCGATGGCACCAGCGAGGTCTTCGGTCGAGAAGGCCTTGTAGATGAAGTTCAGCCCGAGTTCTTCATACAGGTAATTATGGAACCGGGTGCCGATATTAGATGGTCGACCAGATAACGAAATGCATAGGGTCATGTCCTTGTTCAAAATAGGCACGCGTTACTCTCCAAATACTGTCGTCGGTTCACTTCCCAATATACGTGGCGATACGCGGCCGATCCTTTCATGAACCGGCAATGGCGACTATCGTCTTGGCCTATGAGCAACGAACTTGATGACGGCCCGTTCTTCCACGGCACGAAAGCCGAACTGCAGCCAGGAGAAGTCTTGACTGCCGGATTCCCGTCGAATTATCGTCCGGAAATCATCATGAACCACATCTACTTCACCGCATTTGCCGATGGCGCGGGGTTGGCCGCCGAAATTGCGGCCCTGGAGGGGACCGCCCATGTCTATGAAGTGGAACCGACCGGGGCGTATGAAAATGACCCGAATGTCACCGACAAGAAATTCCCGGGCAACCCCACACGCTCCTACCGCAGTGCGCACCCCGTACGGGTGATCCGTGAAGTCCACGATTGGACCCGGCTGTCGCCCGAAGCCTTGCAAAGCTGGCGTGTACGCATCGCAAGGATCGCCGATGACCCCACTGCCGAGATCATCAACTAGCCTTCGCACGCAAATAGGCGGTGCCCGATGCCTGGATAGGCACCGGGCACCGCCGGGGAATGCTGGAGAACGCAGTCTCCGTCAGCCCTTGATGATCTGCGGCTGGGCCAGGGACTTCAAGCCGTCAATACCGAATTCCAGGCCGTAACCGGACTGCTTGGCGCCGCCAAATGGAATGCGCGGGTCGATGGTGCCGTGCGAGTTGATCCACACGGTGCCTGCCTGGATCTGCGCCGCGACTTCCAGTGCCTTCTCCCGGTTGCTGCTCCATACCGAGGCTCCGAGCCCGACTTCCAGGGCATTGGCGTGCTTGATCGCTTCGGCCGTGTCCTTGACCTTGATGATCGGCAGGGCCGGGCCGAATTGCTCCTCGACCACCAGCGGGTTGCCCGGGTCGATGTCGGCAATGAGCGTGGTCGGGTAGAAGTAGCCGGCCGCGTTTTCATCGGGGTTGGCACCGAGCAGCACCTTGGCACCGGAATCCACGGCATCCTTGACCAGGGAAGCGACAATGTCGTACTGGGCCTTGTTCTGCAGCGGGCCGAGCACGTTGTTCTCGTCGAGGCCGACACCCATGGGCATCTGCGCGGCGACGCCGGCCAGTGCATCGCACACCGCGTCGTAGATCGATTCGGGCACGTACAGGCGCTTGAGCGCGGCACAGGTCTGGCCGGTGTTGATGAAGGCACCCCAGAACAGGTCTTCGGCGATGGCCTGCGGATCGGCGTCTCCGAGCACGATGCCGGCGTCGTTGCCGCCCAGTTCCATGGTCAGGCGCTTCACGGTATCGGCCGAGGAGCGGATGATGGCCTTGCCGGTGCGGGTGGAGCCGGTGAACATGATCTTGGCGATATCCGGATGGCCCGAGAGCCTCTCGCCGACCTCGCGTCCGCCAGCCACGATCTTCAGCACGTCTGCTGGCAGCACTTCGTTGAGCACGTGGACCAGGGCCAGGACCGAGAGCGGGGTGTATTCGCTGGGCTTCATCACCACCGTGTTGCCCATGCGCAAGCTCGGGGCCAGCTGCCAGATGGAGATCATCATTGGCCAGTTCCACGGGCCGATGGCGCCCACTACGCCCAGTGCGCGGAAGTGCTTGGCGGCATAGGTTTCGCCGTCGTCCACGACCACTTCCGGTTCGATTTCATAAGCGGTGGCGGCGCGCAGCCAGGCGGCTGCTCCCCCGACCTCGAAGCGCGCATTCGGCCCGTTCAGCGGCTTGCCCTGCTCACGGGAGAGCAGCTCGGCGAGCGCTTCCGCGTTGGCTTCGATATTGTCCGCGGCCGCATTAAGCACGCGCTTGCGCTCGTCGTGGCCCAAGGCATCCCAGGCCGGCTGGGCGGACTTTGCGGCGGCAACGGCCGCGTCGAGATCGGCGGCACTCTGCTCGGCAACACGGCCAACCAGTTCACCGGTTGCCGGGTCCAGGATTTCGGTGCCACCGGTTGCTGGCTGGATCGCATCCAGCAGTTCTTGGGCGTTTGCGTAAGCCATCTTTGAGCTCCTTGGTAATGAGTTGTTAGGTGACGGGAAGTTTTTCGGCCATCGGTGCACGCCGTTTGGACGAGCGGATGACCAGTGCCAGCACCCATGCGATGAGGCCAGGCAGGATCACGATGCCTTGCAGCACATAACCGAGCATTCCCGGTTCTGCCATGCCAAGCAAGATTTCGAAGTTGATGACGATTTGGGCGAAGACATAGACCAGGGCGATGCCCGAGACCAGCGGAGCGATCACCCGGGTTATCAGGGATTCTCCGCTGCGGTTCGCCTTGAAGTATCCGATGACAGCAAAAGAGGTCAGTGCCATGAGCAGCACCAGCCCGTAGGCCGCCGAGTTGGTCATCCAGGTGAACATCGTGAACACGACATACATCGGATCCTTGCCATGCGAGATCACCGCGAAGACGGCGATAACCGCCAGTCCGAGGGTGGACTGCGCCAGCGAGCCTGCAACGGGGGCGTGGGTGGTGCGCGAAGTTGCGGCAAGGAACTTCGGCAGCGCCCCGCCGCGGCCCATGGAGTAGAAGTAGCGGGCAATGACGTTGTGGAAGGCCAGCAGCGCGGCGAACAGGCTGGTGATGAACAGGATGTTGGCCAGATCGACGAACCAGGCTGGCGCGTTGGCGCCGAAGAACGCGAAAATCAGGTCGGGGCCGAATTCTGCCGAAGCGCCGATGACGTTCGAGGCGCCTTCGCCGACGGCTACGGCGAATGCCGAAAACGCGTAGAAGCAGGCGATGATGACTACCGCGATCATCGTGGCACGCCGGGCGGTGCGTGCTGGATCCTTCACCTCTTCGTTGTAGATGGTTCCGGATTCGAAGCCCATGAAAGCGGCGATGGTGAAGGCCATGACGGCGCCCATGCCCGGTGCCAGAGCGTCAGCCATGTTGAAGGATGCGCCCGGCTGCGGCGCTTCGGGAGCGAGCGCGAAGGCCATGATGTTGTAGATGATGACCACGAGGAATTCTGCGGCCACGACGATGCCCAGGATCTTGACGGAGAAGTCGACCCGGTTCATGCCCAGGAAGCCGACAACTGCCCACGCGGCCAGGGCCATGGCCCACCATGGGATGGCGGTGCCGAAGGAGGCATTGGCAAAGGATGCCGCGGCGAATCCGAACATGCCGTAGATGCCGATCTGCATGAGGTTGTAGCTGACCAGGGCGACCATTGCCGCTCCCACGCCCAATGCCCGTCCCAGCCCCTGGGCAATGTAGGCGTAGAAGGCGCCGGCGTTCGGGATGTAGCGGCTCATCGCGGTGTAGCCGATGCTGAAAACCAGCAGGATGGCACCGACCATGAGGAAGGACAACGGCACGGATTCCATGCCGGTCACCGCGTAGTTGGTAGTCACGCCGCCAGCCACGGCGGTTAGCGGTGCGCTGGCGGCAATGATCATCACGACCAGAGCCGGCACCGTCAGTGTGCGTTGTTCGAGTCCCATTCGATCCCCCATTTGCCGAGTGCTTGGATATCAGCATCGCCCAAGTGCTCGGGCTTGTCCTTGGCATTGAGTGCAGGACCATTGGCTCCGCGTGCACAAGAGTGTCCTGCGCCTCAGCCGGCGCAGCGGTATTTGCCCGGGGTGGAACCGAATTCCTTGGAGAACATGCGGCTGAATCCGGCCGCATCGGCAATCCCGACCCGGGACCCGATGGCTTGGACGGGCAGTTCGGCCAGCAGCGGGTCGCGCAGCAGGCGCGCGGCCTCGCGCATCCGCAGATGGCGGATCAATGCGGCAACACTGAGCGGCTGGTTCTCGAAAAGCGCGTGCAGGCTGCGCACGGACATGAAGTGGGCGGCAGCGATGCGTGCAGGTCCCAGGTCGGGATCATCCAGGTGCGCGGCGATGTAGCTGGTGGCCAATTCGCGCTGCCGCTCCTTGGCATCGCCATGGCACTCGGCTCCAAGCGCCCCGCCCAGGGCAGTTGCCAGCAGGTCCACGGTATTGCGCGCCAGCTGGTAGCCGCCGAATTCATCCCATTGGGACAGATTGGCGCCAAGATGGCGCAGCAGCGGGGCGACGGTTCCCGACAGCGGGTGTGTTTGCCTCAGGGCGACGGCGGTGAGCTGGCCGACCTGCTGCTGGGACAGGCGGAACAGACCATGGGGAACCAATGCGACGAGCACCGACGCCGGCTTTTCAAAGGCCAGGGTGTAGGGACGCTGCGTGTCATAGATCGCCAGGTCCCCTGGGGCCAGCAGGGTCTCGCGACCGTCTTGGATCAGCAGCCCGTAGCCATCGAGCTGGTAGGAGACCTTGTAGAAATCCCCGTCGCCGCTGGAGGTGAGGTTCTCGGTTCGTTGCACTGCGTGGGGTTTGGCATGTATGCGCATCAAACCGATATCGCCGAGCATATTGGCACCCAGCGTGGCGGTGAAATGGCCGCTGGAAATCTGCTCGCTTTGCAGCCTGACGAAGGCGTCGGAAATGAGCCGCGACCACGCGGTGAACGAATCGACGTGCTGAAGTTGGTACATGCTTGCCTCCCCATTGAAGCCCATCAACTGTGTCGGGCATCACGAATGAGAGTACGCCGAGCGAAGCGAAAAGTCACTATTTTCTTCGCGCGGAGAATATCCGCCTAGCTCTGGGGGTGCAGGCGGCGCAACGCATCCAGGCGGTATTGCAGCTGCGCTTCGAGCGACTCGGCGGTGTTGACAGCTTCATCGAGCACGCTGCTGGCCTGAGCACCCATCAGGAAATTGATCATCGAGTCGCGGGCAACACGCGCCGCGGGATGCTCCGGACCCAGCAGCTGCCCAAGCCACTGGTCGATGAGCTCGCGCCACCGGTCCATGGTTTGCGCGTTGACCGCAGCCAGCGCACGGTCCCCGAGGGCCAGATGCCAGAAGTGCACAGCAATGCGGGCTTCATTGCGCCGCAGCTCATCAAGCGGGAGCACTTCGCGCGAGAATGCCTCCAGCGCGCCCAGCCCGGCTTGCCCCTGGCACATGCGGGCGATGCGCCGGTCAGTAGCCTCGGCCACGTAGCGGAACGTGGCAACCAGCAGCGAATCGCGCGTCGGGAAGTAGGGCTTGAAGGCGCCATTTGAATAGCCGGCCGCGGCCGCCAAATCACGCAGATTCAGCTTCTCGACGCCTTCGCGGGCAATGAATCGCCAAGTAACTTCGACAATCTCCCGGCGACGCTGATCATGGTCCACGATTTTCGGCATGGTTCAAGATTAGCGAAAAACAATTTATTTCAGGCAAGGGCTTGCGTCACATTGACCCCGTCCGTATTCTCTACAACTAGAGAATAATAAATGCTGCAGATCACACTTCAGTGCCGAAGGAGCCAATCCCATGCCAATCACCACCACCACGGATTTCACCCTGCTCAGCGAAGCAGAGATTGCCACCGCCAAGGAATTGCTGGTCAGCCACCAGCTTTTCACCGAGAACACCCGCATCGCCTACATGGGCCTGGAGGATCCACGCGCTGACCGCCCCGGACGTTTTGTCCGTGTCATGCTCATGGACAAGCTGGCCAACTCACCCAAGGACGTCGTCCTGGACTTGGGCGCGCAGGCCGTGCACTCCCGCATCGACCTGGATCCGGCCAAGGTGGGGCAGATGCCCGTGCTGCTGGAGGAATTCGAAATGGTGGAGGCCATCCTGGTTGCCGATCCGCAGTGGGCGGCCGCTCTGGCCAAGCGCAACCTGACGCCAGAACAGGTGCGCGTTGCCCCGCTCTCCGCAGGAGTCTACGAGGACGAGTACCCGCAAGAAGCCGGGCGCCGCATCCTGCGCGGCCTGGCCTTCCGCCAGGATTTCGCCGAAGACTCCGCCTGGGCCCATCCCGTTGATGGACTGGTGGTTTACATCGACACCATCGCCGGAAAGATCGACCAGCTGCTGGACCTGGAAGTCATCCCGGTACCCGAAACCCACGGCAACTACACGGATCCGGAACTCACTGGCCCGGTGCGCACCACCCAGAAGCCCATCGAGATCACCCAGCCTGAGGGCGCCAGCTTCACGGTCAGCGCAGGCAACCACGTCGAGTGGGAGAAATGGTCGCTGGATATCGGTTTCGACATGCGCGAAGGGCTGGTGCTCTACAACATCGCCTTCAACGATCGGGGCACCGAACGCCGCATCCTGGATCGTGCGTCCATTGCGGAAATGGTAGTCCCCTACGGGGACCCTTCCCCGGTGCGCAGCTGGCAGAACTACTTCGACACCGGCGAGTACCTGATCGGGCGCCTGGCCAACTCGCTGGAGCTGGGCTGCGACTGCCTGGGCGAAATCCACTACATCTCCCCTGTGGTCACCGACGCCGATGGCAATGCGCAGAAGATCACCAACGGCATCTGCATGCACGAGGAAGACGCCTCGATCCTCTCCAAGCACGCCGATGACTGGTCAGGCGTGAAGTACACGCGCCGCAACCGCCGCCTGGTGATCAGCTTCTTCACTACCGTGGGCAACTACGACTACGGCTTCTACTGGTACCTGTACCTCGACGGCACCATCGAATTCGAGGCCAAGGCCACCGGCATCGTGTTCACCTCGGCCATGCTCGACGAGCGCTACTCCTCGGAAATGGCGCCTGGCCTGGGCGCGCCCTTCCACCAGCACATCTTCGGCGCCCGGCTGGACTTCGCCCTGGACGGCGGACCCAGCCGCGTCATCGAAGAAGAAGCCGTGCGCCTGCCCATCAGCAAGGAGAACCCCCGGGGCAACGCCTTCACCCGCAGCCACACGGTGCTGGCTACCGAGAAGCAGGCGGTACGCGATAGCGATCCGACCGCCGGCCGCACTTGGGTGGTGACCAACCCGGATTCGAAGAACTACCTCGGCAAGCCGGTGGGCTACAAGCTGATGTCCCAGGGACTGCCGACCCTGCTGGCCGCCGAAGGATCCTCCATCCATCGTCGCGCAGAATTCGCCTCCAAGGCCCTGTGGGTGACCAAGCGGGAGGACGGCCACCGCTATCCAACCGGTGACTTCGTGAACCAGAACCCGGGCGTTGACGGCATTGGCTCGTGGATCGAGGACGACAAGAACATCGACGGCGAGCAGATCAGCCTGTGGCACACCTTCGCGTTGACCCACTTCCCGCGGACTGAGGACTGGCCGATGATGCCTGTGGACACCGTTGGCTTCACCATCCGTCCCGAGGGCTTCTTCGACCGCTCCCCTGTCCTTGATGTTCCAGCCCCGGTCCAGCACGGCTGCTGCGCCACCAAGGAATCAGACGGTTGCTGTGGCAGCGGCGACTAGCCACGCGGCCAGGGTGCCGGCCGGACACATTGCCCTGGGAGCCGCTTCGCTGGGCCTGGCCGCAACCCACCTGCTGGTTCTGGCACTGATGCCGCACTCCTTGTGGTGGAACCTGGCATTGCTTGCCATGACCTTGTGGTGCATCAAATGCTCCTGGTGCGTGCTGCGCGGCGGTTCTCCCCTGCGCCTGCTGGTGATGAGCGCGCTCATGGGCACCTCCCATGTGGCGATGGTGATCGGCATGCCGTGGTTTGGCGGCCATCACGCGTCCCACGCTGCGCACGGCGCCCAGCATGCACCGGTGATGCTGGGAGTTGCGGCCGCCGAATTCCTCCTGATGTTCGGCGCGGCTTGGCTCAGCCGCCATTTCCCGGGACGGGCGCATCAATTCACTAGCGGCAAACCGGTCGCGGTTCCCGCATGACCAGGCCCGGTCTTCGAAGCAGTGCTTTGCTGTTTCGAAGGCCGGGTTTCGGCTTGGCTTCGGGACCTTGACAACCCCGAGCGGCGCAGGCTTAGATGAGTAATGAATCACATTCAATTTGTATTCATCTTTCCGAGAAGAGGGATAGCCTTGGCCGCCGATTGGCACTCAACTGGCATCCCCGGTGCCCAGCAGACGGCAAAGCCGCACGGACCACTGGTCGTTCCCCTGCCTCGATAGCGCCTGCCGAACCCGCTACCTTCGAGGAAAGAACCAATGAACAGCACCAATGACCTGACTTTTGACAGGCATGAAGCCGAAGTCTCCCCCACCCTGATCTCCCGAGCATTGGCCGGCGCCAAGCGCACCAGCTACTGGCTGGATCATGAGCACCGCCCCGCACCCCACCCGGCGCTGCATGGCTCACTCACCACCGACTTGCTGATTATCGGCGGCGGCTACACCGGATTGTGGACCGCGCTCCAAGCCAAGGAGCAGAACCCCGGCCGAAGGGTCGTACTGATCGAGGGCCAGCGCTTGGGCTGGGCTGCTTCCGGGCGCAATGGCGGCTTCTGCGAAGCCTCCCTGGTCCATGGCGAGGCCAACGGAGAAAACCATCTGCCCAAGGAAAATGCGCTGCTTGCGGAGCTCGGCAGGAAGAACCTCGACGAGTTCGAAGCGACGGTGCGCCGCTATGCAATGGACGTGGACTTCGTCCGCGAGGGCGCGCTCAGCGTGGCCACCGAACAGCATCAGATTGCGTGGGTGGCCGAGGAAGCTGAGGCACCGGGTGTCGACTACCTCGATGCCGGCGCGGTAAGGCAACTGATCAATTCGCCAGACTTCTTGGCCGGCGCCCGTGACCATGACTCAACCGCGCTGGTCCACCCCGCCAAGCTGGTCTGGGAACTTGCCCGCGTCTGCAGCGAGCTAGGCGTCGAGTTCTACGAGCATACCCACGCCGTGGAGATGAACAATGCCGGCACGCAGGTCCAGGTGCTGACCGCCGACGGGCAGATCACCGCCAAGCATGTGGCCCTGGCAACCAATGTTTTCCCGTCTCTGCTCAAGCGCCACCGCTCCCGAATTGTGCCGGTATACGACTACGCGCTGATGACTGAGCCGCTCACTGCGCAGCAGCGCGCGGCCATCGGCTGGGAGAACATGGTGGGCTTGGCCGACCTGAACAACCGGTTCCACTATGCCCGCCCAACCATCGACGCCGAAGGGAACTTCCGCATTCTCTACGGCGGCTACGACGCGGTCTACCACTTCGGGGGCAAGGTCCGCTCCAGCTACGACACCAACCAGCAGACCTTCGAGAAGCTCGCCGCGCATTTCTTCGGCAGCTTCCCGGACCTCTCACAGGTGAAGTTCTCTCATGCGTGGGGTGGCGCCATTGATACCTGCTCCCGCTTCTTCTCCTTCTTCGATCTGGCCTACGGCGGCAAGGTCGCCTACTGTGCAGGCTTCACCGGCCTCGGTGTCGGCGCTACCCGTTTCGGTGCAAGGGTCATGCTGGATCTGCTCTCGGGCCAGAAGACCGAGCTGACCGAATTGGAGCTGGTGCGTACCAAGCCGATCCCATTCCCGCCGGAACCTGCCGCATGGGTGGGCGTGAACCTGATGACAAGCCAGCTGGTCAAGGCCGATCGCAATCGAGGCGAGCGCTCGGCCTTCTTGAAGCTGATGGATAAGATCGGAATGGGGTTCGATTCCTGATGCCTGGAAGAATACTTCAAGCCGGCATCGTCCAGGCCGATGCCCTTGAGGTCAAGCATGTTGCCATCGGCGACGAGCAGGTGGTCGCCGGTCAGGCATCCGCAACCGCAGGCTGCCGCGAGCTGGGCACCCTCGGGGATGCAGAAATCGGCGTCTGGGAGATGTCCCGCGGCGCCATGCAGGATATTGAAGCGGACGAGTACTTCGTGGTGCTTGCCGGGTGCGCGACGGTGCAGATTCTGGAAACCGAAGGTTTCGGTGCCCAAGAACTGGTGCTGGTTCCAGGCAGCGTTGTCCGGCTCCATGCGGGCATGAGAACCCGTTGGATCGTCACCGAAACCCTGCGCAAGATCTATTTCACCCTCTGAATCCCCCTAGGAGAATTCACATGGCCTACTACGATAGTTCCCTTGGACACCAGTTCATCAATGGACAGCAGGTCCGCGGGCACGGCCCGGTGCTGGAGCGCGCGAATCCAGCCACCGGAAAGAAGCTGCTGGACGTGGATACCGCGACCGGCGAGCAGGTTGACCAGGCGGTGCAGGCGGCCGCCGGCGCCTTCAAGACCTGGTCCCGGCTGACCCCGGGCGAACGGGCCGACCACCTGCTGGCATTCGCTCGCGAACTGGAAAAGCATGCCGATGAAATCGCCGCCCTGGAAACCGCTCAGACCGGCAAGAGCATCCGCATGTCGACCCAATTCGATGTGCCCGGTTCCATCGACAACGTGAATTTCTTTGCTGGCGCTGCACGCAATTTGCAGGGATTGGCCGCCGGGGACTACGCGGGCAACACCACCTCGATGGTTCGCCGTGAAGCTATCGGCGTGATCGGTTCGATCAGCCCGTGGAACTACCCGCTGCAGATGGCTTCGTGGAAGGTCCTGCCAGCGATTGCCGCCGGCAATACGATTGTGCTCAAGCCCAGCGAGCTGACCCCGGGCACCTCGGTGCTCTTTGCCCGGGCCGCCAAGGATGCCGGGTTGCCGGACGGCGTGATCAACATTGTCGTTGGCGACGGGCCCAGCGTTGGCTCGCCCTTGGTGCGCCACAAGCTGGTGAAGATGACTTCGTTCACCGGCTCTACCGCCGTGGGCCTGAAGATCATGTCCATGGCGGCCGAGACCGGTACCCGGGTTCATCTTGAACTCGGCGGCAAGGCGCCGATGGTGGTCTTCGATGATGCCGATATCGAAGCTGCCGCACATGGTGCGGTGGCCGGCTCGACGATCAATTCCGGACAGGATTGCACCGCCGCCACGCGCGCGTACGTGCATTCCTCGGTCTTCGAGAAGTTCACCAGCAAGGTGGCCGAACTGATGGAGGCCATGGTGGTGGGAGATCCTACCGATCCCGATACCGACATGGGTTCGATGATCAGCGAAGCCCACCTGCAGAAGGTTTCCTCGATGGTTGAGCGTGCCAAGGATGCCGGAGCAACGGTGCTTGCCGGTGGCAAGCAGCTTCCGGGCGATGGCTGGTTCTACCGTCCTACCCTGGTGGTGGGAGCTGCGCAGGATTCAGAGATCGTGCAGCAGGAAGTCTTCGGCCCGGTCCTGGTGGCGTTGGCGTTCGATACCGATGACGAAGCCATCGAATTGGCCAACGACACCCCGTATGGCCTGGCGGCGAGCGCATGGACCAAGAACGTTGACCGCGCGATGCGTGCCAGCGCCGAAATCCAGGCCGGTTGCGTGTGGATCAACGAGCATATCCTGATCGTTTCCGATATGCCGCATGGAGGCTACAAGGCTTCGGGGATGGGCAAGGACATGAGCCAGTATTCCTTCGATGAGTACACCAATGTCAAGCATGTGATGATCTCCCATGATCCCGCGGCCCATCGCGAATGGCAGGATACGGTCTTCAAGCAGCGCTAGGCCCAGAAGGCTAGAGGCTCGAAAGCAGCTGGCTCAGCTTCTTCGTTGCCACCCCGGGTTCTGTGGTGGCAAAGAAGTACTGTGCCAGCTGTTTTTGCGCCCCGGCAACCGAGGATGCGGCAAGATCCGCAACCCGCTGCGCCAGTCCGTTGGCGTTGCCCAGCCGCTGGTCCAATGGCAACCCTGAATGGAGCTTGCTTTGGGGGTCTCCGGCCAGCAGCAGCGGGATGTTGAGCGCTACCGCGTCATAGGCCATCGCCGAGGTGTCGCAGATGGCCACATCCGCCCACACCAAGGACTGCGCCGCGTCGCTGAGCGCATCCACGGTGGCAGCGTAGTTGCTTTTCAGGCTTACCACGGCCTTTTTTGCCTCTGCGGACACATCACCGGTCTTCGGATGAGGACGGAAACGTACTTCGAAACGCTCATCGTTGCTCAGCTGGGCTAGAATTCTCTCGCCCAAAGTAGCCACCGAGGAGTACGCCATGGCTTGCGAGTCGCCCTCCCAAGTCGGTGCGTAGAGAACCCGGATCTTCTCCGAAGGGCCGGGCAATTCCAGTTCATCGAGCTGCGGGCGTCCGATCTGCACCAGATGCGATGGGTCGAAACGGGAGATGTTCTCGGTGATGCGCTCTACCGCGGCAGCACCAGCCACGCAGGCGAAATCGTAGGCTTTGAGCTGGTTGGAGACCATGGAGGCCTTTTCGCTCTCACCGTGGTTCAAGTGAATATGCGCCGGTCCGTTGAAGCGCAGCATCGTGAAGTTCCGCTGGGCGTTGTTCACGTAGTTGATGGATTTGGTATTCCACTCGCTCAGCTTATTCTCGATCTGCTCCATGGAACGCGAGAACAATATCGGCAGGTTCGACTCTGCCAGCGCGTGTCGTGCGCTTAGTGCGTCCATGAGCACCACGCCGACGTTGAGACCCTGGGCAGCCAGTCGCTCGAAGGTACCCAGCCAGACTCCGAGCTGGTAGAACTGCCCGGGCCCCTCGGCGAAGAAAAGCACATGGTCGGCTTGCTCGATTCCCCGGTCCGAGTGAGCGATCTCCGCTCGAACAGACCGCTCCGCAATGAGGGAGCGTGCTTTACCTGTCGCTTGCGTTATCTGGGAAGAGAACAATGCCATGCATTTAGTTTACGTAGGTTTAGCCGTTGATTGCGGAAGCCAAGTCGGAAATGTTGGATTCCATCCATTCGAGGTAGCTGGAATCATCCTGAATGGTTTCTGCAAAGTCGACTACAGGTACCTGTCCCCGCTCAGCGTTCTTCTTCAGCGCCTTGGTTTCGCTGCCTTCGGTCTGCACGTTGTAGGCAAGCATGTCAGCGTCGCCAGCAACGAGCTTGTCTTCAGCCTTCTTCATGGTCATCGGCGCAATGCCCTCGCCCTCTTCGATGGCTTCGCTCAGCCCTTCAGGAGTGGTGTTCTCCATGCCGGCTGCTTCCAGCAAGTGGAATGGAACCGGCTCGGTCATCATGAAGCTCTTGCCATCCAGCTTGGCGGTTTCGAGCTGGGCTTCGAGTTTCACGATCCCTTCGTTGAAGGCTGCTGCGTTCTGCTTGTACTGATCCGCGTTGGCGGTATCGGCCTTGGCGAAGGACTCGGCCAGTGCATCAGCAAGTTCACCCATGGAATCCAGGTCGTACCAGATGTGCTCGTTGTAGCCCGCGTGGTCGTGGCCCTCATGGCCGCCCTCTTCAGCGTGCTGCGCATGCTCCTCGGCGCTTTCGCCCTCATGGCCGCCCTCATCAGCGTGCTGCGCATGCTCCTCGGCGCTTTCGCCCTCATGGCCGCCCTCATCAGCGTGCTGTGCATGCTCCTCGGCACTTTCGCCCTCATGCCCGGCCTCTTCGGATTCCGCAGCTACCGGCGAGGAGTCCACAGCGTGCATGAGCGTGATCTCTCCAGACTTGCCTTCCGGTAGCGAAGAAACGAGAGAGTCCATGAATTGGTCATATCCGCCGCCATTGGCAAGGACCAGGTCCGCGCTGGAGATCGCAAGCTTGTCGCGTGCGGTTGGCTCATAGGAGTGCGGATCCTGTGCGGCCGAAGTGATGATCTCGCTGACCTCCACGCTATCTCCGCCAATGGCACGGGCGATCTGTCCGTAGACGTTCGTCGTGGCCACTACGCTGATCTCTGCAGATTCCGCTTCCTTCGATTCGCTTCCTGTGGCGCTACCGCATCCGGCAAGGATCAGTCCGGCAGCGGGCAGGGCGACGGCAGCTGCGAGCAGCGAGCGGTAGTTCTTCATGGTGGTCTCCATCTAAGTCGGATCGCTATTGAGAACTATTCTACATTACATATGAGAATGGTTCGCACCTAGGAGTCGGAGGTTACACTCTGCAAAGCCCGCTTGCCGTGGGCACCGCCGGTGCCGGTAGCTTTCACCACCATCACTGCAATGGCGGTGGTTACCGGGATCGCCAATACCAATCCGATGGAACCAATCAGGATTCGGATGACCTCTTCAGCCATGGCGCCGGAGCCGAGGGTGACCCCGAAACTCTGGTTGCTCAGCGCCGCAATGGCCAGCACCGGCAGGGCCGCACCGGCGTAGGCGAAAGCGATGGTGTAGACGGTCGAAGCGATATGGTCCCGGCCGATGCGCATGCCGCGGAAGAACAGTTCCCTGGCCGAGGCCTTGGGCGTGCTCTCTGCCAGTTCCCAGACGGTGGCCGACTGGGTAATTGTCACGTCATTGAGCACACCCATGCCGCCAACCAGCACGCCGCAGATCAGCAAGCCGGGCAGGGAAATTTGCGGGGCCACCGTCGATAGGGTGATAGCCGATTCATCGTTGGCTCCAGTCAAAGCGGCAGCATCGGTCAACCAAAGCACCATCGCCGCGGTCACCGCTAGGCCAAAGAGCGTTCCCAGCAGCGCTGTGGATGTTTTCGCGTTCAGCCCATGGGCGAAATACAACGCGACAAACATGATGGCGGTAGAACCAGTGAGTCCCACCAGGACCGGATTGCCGCCTTCAAGCAAGGCCGGAACCATGAAGATGATCATGAAGGCGATGCCACCGACCAGGCCGATCATCGCCCGCGTGCCGCGCCATCCGGCGACCAGCACCACGACCACGCCATAGGCGATGGCCAGCAGTGCCATGGGCAAAGTGCGCACGAAGTCAACGAATACGTACGGGCTGCCGCTGGTGGTGTCCACCGCGGAGAGATCAAGGTATCGAATGCTGTCGCCCGCGCGCGCATCACGTGATTGCAGCATTTCCGGTGGGATTTCCAATTGGATTTCCGCGCCACCGGATTCGGGCATCACGTAGGTTACTTGGCATTCGAGAACCTTGCCACCAACTTCTTCCAACCCTTGGGAAGACGGGCAGTCCTGGACAGTGCTGCGCGTGACAGTGCCCACTTCCATCGTTGCGCCACCGGTAGTGTCCATGGCTCCGTTCAGGGCAAACTTGTCGTAGTTGCCTTGCGGCCACAACAAGATGACCATGACCAGGGCCAGGGCGCCGATAGGCGCAAGCAGCGCCCATAAGATGATCGAGGCACGCCGCCGGCGCCGGGGATCCTGCAAAATCGGTTCGTCATGGTGATGATGGCCCACGTGGTGCTGCTCCAAATCAAAGAAGGCGAATCGTTCTTTCCAAGTGTAAGAGCTAGCCCCTTGGAGTTTGCCTTGGATGCCGACCGCGTTGCGAAGAGCTGGTCCTGGATATTCAAAAGGATGACCCGATAAATCCTCCGTAAGGTTCATACCTTCAAACACTGCGGAACGGGAGAATTGAGCCATGAGCTTGCCAATGAACCAGCCACCCTTGCCGCAAGGCGCCGAGGGTGAGATGAACTATTCGTTCCATCGCCTAATGAGACGCAGTGAGAACTACCGCTGGTGGAGGCCGCTGGCGTTCACCGGCATCGGCATTGGCTTCTACGGCGCGGCATTGCTCATCGCCATACTGGCGATGTTCATCGCATTGATCATGAACCCGCTGACGTGGGCTGCGGAGAATCCAGATGACGCTCCCGATCAGTTCCTCATGGATCCAACCCTGAACATGGCCACGGCGACGGACTTCTCGATGACCATGGTCTCCCTGATCATCATGATCCCGGCGGTCTACCTCGCCTACTTGCTCATCGGGCCCAAGCCTGTCGGCTTGCTGATATCGGTCGCCGGCAAATTGCGCTGGCGCTGGTTCGGCCTGGTGTTGGGTGCCAGCGCCATCTTGTTCGCAGTGTATTTCGGGCTGAGTTTCGGGTTGGGCGCCTTGGGCATTGGCGAGTCCGAACCCGTGCCGGCGAGCAGCCTGCCGGCCGATCCGCTGTTCTATGCCCTGCTGGTGATCCTCTTGACGCCCTTCCAGTGCGCAGCTGAAGAGCTTGTTTTCCGTGGCGCGTTCATGCAGGTCATCGGCAGCTGGCTGAAGCATCCATTGTTCGCCATCCTGCTTCCAGTTCCCTTCTTCACCATCGGCCATCTCTACGATGTCTGGGGGCTTCTCGATGTGGCGGCGTTCGCTATCGCGGCAGGCTTCCTGACCTGGCGCACCGGTGGCCTTGAAGCAGCGATGGCGATGCACATCATCAACAACACCTTCTTGTTCCTGCTCGGTGCAATGGGCGCAGTTGATCTGAACGCCACGGAATCCAACCCGGTTTCGCTGGTCTTCTCGGTGTGCTTCATGGCCCTATTGACCTTCGTGCTGGTGAAGCTGGCAGACAGGCAAGGCATTGCGCGTACGGCAGGCCCGATTCCAGCAGCAGAGCGCCGTCCGATGCTGCAGCCTTGGCAGATGAGCCAGCCACCGGTTCACCCTAGCCAGGCCTACTGGGCTCCTCCGGCCTATCAGCCTGGGCAGCAGCAGAACTCCGATCACGGTTCAGATGTTTCCCCACCGGCTCCCCCGGCAGCCGGCCCGTCAGATCGCTAGGCACCAGATAGCTGGAACGCAAAAAACGATCCGCGCAGGATTTCCCGTGCGGATCGTTTCTTCTAGTGAACTGTTCAGGATTTGGCCCAGCGCAGCAAGGCTGCGATTCCCGCACCGTCAGGAATCACCGAATCCGGTACATAGCGAATGCTGGCATCGGTTAGCGCGGTGGCGCGCAGGAGCACTTCTGGCGCCGGCCATTCCCCGACGACCAACTCTGCATGGTCATCTCCATCCTGATGGGCAATCCATGGTTCGGCGCTCAAGGCGCGAAGGGTATGCTCGCTTTGGTACTGTCCAACCAGCACCATTTCGGCTTGCGCCGATTGGAGCGCAGTGACAACTTCATCGAGTCCGACAGCAAGCTGCGCCTTGCCGTTGCCGGACTGCGCAGCGATCTTCGATTCCAATTCAGCCAGGGATTTGGCTTTCACTTCCTCTACAAGCTTGGTGATTTGGGCATCGACTTGCTTGGTGTCCGCACCCCCGGTGCGCGTATGCGAGTCGATGACTTCTACATAGTCCTTGAGCGCCACGGGTACTGCCCCGAGCACTAGTTCACGAGCCTTGATGTCGCCCGAAAGAATGATCAGGCGGACGTAGTTCTCGTTGGACATTTCACTGATCAGCTCGGCAACTTCGTCAGCGTTTCGACGAGCCATCTCATCGGCGGCGGCCTGCGCCTTGGGCTGGTCGTATTCCCCGGGCACCTTGCGTGCATGGTGGATTTCCTCGGGCAACCCGACGATGCCACGGCTGCCCAGGCGTTCAGGTGACGCCGTATTGTAGAGGTGCACCTCGCCTCCGTCCTTGCTGACTTCAGCTACGAGGTAGGAGAACGATCCGCCACGGGCGCGGGCCAGCGCCGTGAAGTTCGGGAACGGACCCACATCAACCGATGAAGTTTGGACCTTGAGGCCTGGGATGATTTCGTTCAGGACGATTTCACCGTCATGAACAGCTACGAACCGTGCTACCGGTGCTCGCAGTCCCTGGGCTGGCTCCAGTGCGCCGATCAGTACTTGGACATCGCTGGGCTGCGCCTGCTGGCTCTTGAGCAGCTTGGCTACCTCGTCCGGAAGCCGATCTGCTGCTTCCTGGGCGGCAGTGGTTCCCAACGATGCATCCACGAGAGCTGTGCTCCACGAGCCGTTTCTCCGGTAGAGCGAAGCGTCGATTCCATTAGAATCCGCGCGTAGTGCCATGCTGACTCCCTTCCGCACGCGACCCTTGGCCGCGGTGCGACTAGATCCGTGGCACTAACCTAACATCACTATTCAGTGGCTGGAAGAGGTAACCAGAAACTATGTCGTTGTTTGGATGAAATCAGCATGGCAACTTGCGTTTACCAGCGGCCGCGCCAGTATTGGGCGGGGAATGCCATCGGTGCACCCAATTCCTGCGCCGAACGGTTAGCCCACTGCGGATCGCCCAGTGCAGCGCGCCCAACGCAGACGCCGTCCGCTTGCCCGGTCACGACGATCTGCTCTGCCTGCATCGGCTCGGTGATGACGCCGACCGCGGTAACGAAGGCATCCTGGGGCAGCGCTTCCTTCACTGCCTGAGCCAACGGCACTTGGTAGCCCGGACCAGACGGTCCGTTGAACTTGCCAATTCCTGCACTGGAGAGGTCGAAGTGGCGCACACCGTAGCCGTAGAGTTCCTTGGCGATCCGAACGGTGTCAGCAATGCTCCATCCATCGTCCACCCAGTCTTCTCCGGAGAAGCGAATGCCCAGGGCCTTGTTTTCCGGCCACACGGCAGCCACTGCCTCGATGACTTCACGCAGGTATCGAGTGCGGTTCTCGAAGCTGCCACCGTATTCGTCGGTGCGCTTATTGGTCAGCGGCGACAGGAATTGGTGCACCAGGTAGCCGTGCGCGGCATGGATCTGGATCAGGTCGAATCCGGCCGCGTCGGCACGCTTGGCCGCATCAGCCCAGTCCTGCACCGATGCCTGGATCTGTTCCACGCTCATCGCGGTAGCTGGCTTCAGCCCGTAGAGCTCGCTGGGCGAGGAAGTGAAGGTTTCCCAGCCGCCATCGTCCGCGCTGATGCTGCCGGATTTTCCAGCGTCTTCAAGATCCTTGAGCCAGCCATAGGTCGATGCCTTGGCTCCGGCGTGCGCCAGCTGCACGCCGGCGGCTGCCCCATGGGAGCGGATATATTGGGCAATCGGTTTCCAAGCTTCGGCCTGCTCGTCATTCCACAGGCCGGTATCGCGATCCGAGATCCTGCCTTCAGCTGCCACCGCAGTTGCTTCGGCGATCACCAAGGAGTATCCGCCATGGGCCATGGAACCCAGATGAGCCAAGTGCCAGGTCGTTGGAACGCCGTCGCGTTTTTCCACGGAATACTGGCACATCGGCGGAAGCACGACGCGGTTGCGAAGCTTCAGGCCTTCTCCGCTTCTGGCTGGGACGGTAAATTCAGTAAAGAGCTTGCTATGAGGCATACCTGTTACGACACTGGGGTGCGCGAATTTATTCCGCGCACCCCAGTGCAGCTGCAGGCTATCCAAGAATCAGCACGGCCACCGACAGGTAGACGATCAGCCCGGCGGCATCCACGAAGGTTGAAATGAAGGGGTTGGAAAATACCGCAGGATCAACCTTGAAGTATTTACCGATGATCGGCATCACCCCTCCGACAGCGGCAGCAATGCTGCACAGCGCCACCAGGCTGATGCCTATCACCAATCCGATGCGCAGTTCGAAAATGCTCCCGGCCACCACCAGCGCTATGGCGCCCAGGCACAGTCCCAGGACCGCTCCGATTCGCACCTCGCGCATCAGCACCCGCCAGAAGTCGCTTCCCCGCACGTCCCCCATGGCCAGCGCACGGGTGACAGTGGTCGCCGCCTGGTTGCCGGTGTTCCCGCCAATGCCCACGATCAAGGGGATGAACAAGCTGAGCACCACCATCGACTCCAGTGTCTGCTCGAAACTGGACAGCACCTTGACCGTCAAGGTGGCGCCGATAGCCAGGACCAGCAGCCAGATGACGCGCGCCTTTACCAGGTGGCGCAATGGCGTCCCCAGGTAAGGGCGGAAGAGCGGATCCGTTCCGGAGCCGTACGCGGAGCGGCGCTCTTCGGCATCCTCCAGGATCCCGATCGCCATGGGCAAGGTCAGCACTCCCAGCAGGCGATCTTCCCGATCAAGCACCGGGAGCATCCCTGCCTTCCGATCCACCACCACGCGTGCCGCGCTCGTCTCCGGCTCGCAGGCTTGGACGACCGGGCTCTGGGTGCACAGTTCTCCGATCGTTGACCCGGCCGGCTCGGTGAGCAGCTCGCTGAGCTTGATGGTGCCAAGCAGCCGGCGTTCATCATCGATCACCAGGATGTGCTGCGCGTTCTCGCAGTTCCCGAGACGTGCGCTGATGCGTTCCAGGGTTTCGGCCACAGACAGCTGCGGGTGGGTGGAGATGAAATCCGGGGACATCGCCCTGCCGGTGCTTGATTCCGGATATCCCAGCAGGATTCCGGTTTCCTGGCGCTTGGCCTTCGGCAGCCCTGCCAGCAGTTTCGTGGCCACGATCGCTGGCAGTTCATCGAGCAGCGCTACCCGTCCCGCGGCGGGGAGTTGGGCGAAGGCATCGATGACGGTCTGCGACTGCAGCGCCCGTACCAGGTCGGCTTGCACCGGGGCGTCGAGTTCCTGGAAGACCAGTACCGCGGCCTGCTTGTCCAGCAGCCGGTAGGCCAGGGCAGCCTCGGTGGCATCCAGTGCTTCGAGGTGCTCAATGGTCTCGGCGATGTGCAGACTGCCCAGCAGCCCTGCCGCGAGCTGGAATTCTGCGTGATTGAGATGGGAGCGCAAGGCTCGCGAAATAGTAGAGAAGTCTACCTTTTCTGGAGAAAACATGATTTTGGTCCAAATGGTTCATTTGGCGCGTGAATGCAAGCCTGCCAGCAACTTCTCACCGCTTGATCACCCCATGAATACAGGGAGATAAATCAGTCAGTATTTGCGTGCAGGACCAGGCGCCGGTGACATGTACAAGAGTCACGAACTCGTTGGGATCCCATGGCAGGATGCTGCCAGATTCGGCTGATTCGGCTACGAGCGTCCGGGTGAGTTCGTGTGCATAGATCGACTAGAACTGTCTTCCACGACACTCACCTCCTCGAAACTGGTTTGCGCTAGCGCGCATTGGGCCTAGTCCCAGTTCTATCAGCTATGGCTGGGAATTGCCGGACTTGGGGGCCAAGATCACATTTAAAAAGTTCGGGAGACCCGCAGTGCAGGCCTCCCGAACTGGGTCATGCGTTACTGGGAAATCAGCATTCCACCACGTTGACGGCCAGGCCGCCCATCGCAGTTTCCTTGTACTTGTCGCTCATGTCCTTGCCGGTTTCGCGCATGGTGATAATGACTTCATCCAAGGTGACGTGGTGTTCGCCGTCGCCCATCAGCGCCATCTTCGCCGCGTTCACTGCCTTGGAAGCAGCGATGGCGTTGCGTTCGATGCAAGGGATCTGGACCAGTCCGCCGATCGGGTCGCAGGTCAGGCCAAGGTTGTGTTCCATGGCGATTTCCGCTGCGTTCTCTACCTGCGCTGGGGTGCCGCCAAGAATTTCGGCCAGGCCGCCAGCAGCCATCGATGATGCCGAACCGACTTCGCCCTGGCAGCCGACTTCGGCGCCGGAGATCGATGCCTGCTCCTTGTACAGCACGCCGACGGCACCAGCGGTGAGCAGGAAGCGTACGACAGCGTCGTGTTTTTCCTCCTCATTCCAGTACTTTGCGCCCGGTGCGTAGTGGGTGGCGTAGAACAGCACGGCTGGGATGATGCCCGCTGCGCCGTTGGTCGGAGCGGTGACCACGCGTCCGCCGGAGGCGTTCTCCTCATTGACGGCCAGCGCAACGAGGTTGATCCATTCCTGCCAGTAGACCGGATCCCGGTCCTTGTCTTCCTTGCGCAGGCGTTCATGCCATTCCGGCGCACGGCGGCGAACTTTCAAGCCGCCGGGCAGCACGCCGGTGCGTTCCAGCGCGGAATCCTTGCAGTCTTCCATCACTTCGTAGATGTGGACCAGGCCGTTGCGGATCTCGTCGCGGGACCGGTAAGCCATTTCGTTGGCCATCATGATGTCGGCAATGGACAGGCCGGTTTCCTTCACATGTTCCAGCAGCTTGGCTGCCGTGGTGAAGGGATAGGGCTGCTTGTTCAGCTTCTCTTCGAGGTTCTTCTCGATGCGGTCTTCGGCGCCTTCGCGCACGATGAAGCCGCCGCCTACGGAGAAGAAGGTCTCGTTGGCGATTTCGTTGCCGTCAGCGTCGAGGGCAATGAACTTCACGCCGTTGGTGTGGCGTGGCAGTACGGTGAGCGGATGCTGGATCATGTCTTCGACCTTGTAGTTCAGGTCCTTGCGCTGATCAAGCTGTTCGGCCAGGTGGAGGATTCCAGTGGCTTCCATGTCCGCCAGACGGTCATCGACCTGTGATGGCAGCACGGTTTCAGGTTCGAAGCCTTCAAGCCCCAGCATGATGGCAGTGAAGGTGCCGTGGCCGCGTCCGGTAGCGGCCAGGGATCCGTAGACATCAACACGGATATTTTCCAGTGCGTCCAGTTGGCCTTCTCGGATTACTTGGGCAATGAATGCGTGTGCTGCACGCATTGGTCCCACGGTATGGCTGGAAGACGGTCCGATGCCAACCGAGAAAAGATCGAATACGCTAACCGCCATAGCGGGTCACATCCTTAGAACTTGGGTAATCCGAGAGCTTCTGCCCCGGATCTGTGGAGTGTGGTTCCAGAGGCTTGCGGCCACCGCACGTACCGTGCAGCGCCTGGACCTCTGGATGTTGAAAGACCGCGGGCCCGAAAAGCGAGTATTTCCACCTTCCGGGCCCACATCCTAATCAGATGATGCTACTCGGAAACCTTAGCCAGTTCCGGGTACAGCGGGTGGGCCGCGGCAAGCTTCAGAACACGATCCTTCAGCTCCGGCAACACCGCCGTATTACCCTCAGCACCAGCAATCAACGTCTGTGCAATGATCTCCGCAACCTCAGCGAACGCAGCCTCCGAGAAACCACGGGTAGCCAACGCCGGAGTACCAATACGCAACCCCGAAGTCACCATCGGCGGACGAGGATCAAACGGCACCGAATTGCGGTTCACCGTGATCTCCACCTGAGCCAAAAGATCCTCACCCTGCTGCCCATCCAACTCGCTATTACGCAAGTCAACGAGCACCATGTGAACATCCGTGCCACCAGTCAAAACGCTGATGCCCTTGGCCACAACATCTTCCTGGGTCAAGCGCTCAGCCAAGATGCGGGCACCAGCCAAGGTCCGCTCCTGGCGCTCCTTGAACTCCGGCGAAGCAGCAATCTTGAACGCCACCGCCTTGCCAGCAATCACATGCTCCAACGGACCACCCTGCTGGCCAGGGAACACCGCCGAGTTCAACTTCTTCGCAATCTCCGCATCATTCGACAGAATGATGCCGCCACGAGGACCAGCCAACGTCTTATGCGTCGTGGAAGTCACCACATGAGCATGCGGCACCGGCGAAGGATGCAACCCAGCGGCCACCAGGCCAGCAAAGTGCGCCATATCCACGAACAAGTACGCGCCAACCTTGTCAGCAATCTCGCGGAAACGCTGGAAATCCAGCTGGCGCGGGTACGCCGACCAGCCAGCAACAATCATCTTCGGCTGATGCTCAACCGCAAGGCGCTCCACCTCGTCCATGTCCACCTCATAGGTTTCCTCATCCACACCGTAAGGCACGATGTTGAACAGGCGGCCCGAGAAGTTCAGCTTCATGCCGTGGGTCAGGTGGCCACCGTGGTTCAGGTTCAGCCCCAGCACGGTATCGCCCGGACGCACCAGCGCGTGGTACACCGACGCGTTAGCCTGCGCACCCGAGTGCGGCTGCACGTTGGCGAACTTCGCCCCGAACAGCTCCTTGAGCCGCTCAATAGCCAACGTCTCGATGACATCAACTTCCTCGCAACCGCCATAGTAGCGGCGGCCCGGGTAGCCCTCGGCATACTTGTTGGTCAGTACCGAACCCTGCGCCTGCATGATTGCCTGCGCAGTGTGGTTCTCCGAAGCGATCATTTCCAGGCCGCGCTGCTGGCGAGCCAGCTCAGCGTCAATACGCTGCGCGATCTCCGGGTCCAGCGAAGCCAGCGACTGGGTCAACGTTGCAGCGGCAACGGATTCAAAAGTCTGGTTGCTCATTACTCGACGTTTCCACCGTTCGCGCTTGCGTAGTCAGCTGCCGAAAGCAGCGGACCCTCTTCGGCGACCTCAACGGTGAACAGCCAGCCGGCACCGTATGGGTCTTCGTTCAGGATGCCTGGGTTGTCCACTGCCTCGTCGTTGATGGCAACGATGGTGCCGGTCACTGGCGAGTACAGGTCGGAAACCGACTTGGTGGACTCGACTTCGCCACAGGTCTCGCCTGCGGTAACGGAGTCGCCGACCTCTGGCAGGTCGACGTAGACCACGTCGCCCAGGGCGTCGGCGGCAACCTGGGTGATGCCGATCTTTGCTGGGGACGATGCATCGATCCACTCGTGTTCGGCCGAGTAGCGCAATGACGAAAGAACTTTACTCACGGTATTTCCTCTCCCAAGGGAATTAGCGGGCGATTTGCTTAGCCCTACTGATGTTTAACGTTACTTGGCTCGGGTGTAGAACGGCAGTTCGACTACGACAAAAGGCAAAGTCTTACCACGCAGGTCTACCTCCAGCTCGGTTCCCACTGCACCGAATTCGGCGTCGACATAACCCAGTGCAACCGGGTAGCCCAGGGTTGGCGAAGGCTGGCCGGAGGTGATTTCACCGATGGTTGCGCCGTCCTTGACGATGGCGTAGCCGCCGCGGCCGGCGCGCTTGCCCAGGCCCTTGAGGCCGACGAGCTTGCGTGGCGGGGTCGCACCGCGCAACGCTTCCAGGGCTTCGCGGCCCACGAAGTCCTCTTCCTTCTTGAAGGAGACCACCGGGCCGAATCCGGCATCGAACGGGGTGCGTTCCAGGGACAGCTCGTTGCCGTACAGCGGCATGCCGGCTTCAAGGCGCAGCGAGTCGCGGGCAGCCAGGCCGCAAGGAACCAGCTCGTGGTCCTTGCCGGCGTCAACGCTCTTTTCCCAGAGGGCTGCCGCATCCTCGTTTTCGATGATCAGCTCGAAGCCGTCTTCGCCGGTGTAGCCGGTGCGGGCCAGCAGCACGTCGATGCCGCCGAGCACCACCTTCACCGCAGCGTAGTACTTCAGCTCGGTGACAGCCTGGGCGGTTGCTTCGTCGGCGGCCAGCTTGCGCACAATCGCCTCGGCGTTCGGTCCCTGGACGGCGATCAGCGACTGGCGGTCCGAAGCGTCGTCCACGACGACGTCGAAGCCGGCGGCGCGGGCAGCCAGCTCGGCGGCAACCACCGGGGCGTTGCCGGCGTTGGGCACGACGAGGAACTTCTCCTCTTCCAGGCGGTAGACGATCAGGTCATCGATGATCTTGCCCTCGGCGTCAAGGATCAGCGAGTACTTCGCCTTGCCGACCTTCATGATGCTCAGGTTCCCTGCCAGGGCGGTGTTCAGCGCCTTGCCGGCTTCCGGGCCGGAGAGGTAGACCTCGCCCATGTGGGACAGGTCGAACAGGCCAGCGGTGGAGCGCACGGCCTTGTGCTCTGCCAGTTCCGATCCGTACTTCAACGGCATGTCCCAGCCGCCGAAGTCGGTGAAGTTGGCGCCGAGAGCTTCGTGCTGCGCGTGCAGCGCGGTGTGCTTGAGTGCTTGGGTAGTCTCAGTCATCTCTAACTCTTCCTTAGTCTTCGAAGGCTTCGGGAGCCGGGCAGGAGCAGATCAGGTTGCGGTCGCCACCGGCGCCGTCGATGCGGCCCACGGTTGGGAAGTACTTGTCGAACTTCAGCGCCGGGACCGGGAAGGCCGCCTGCTCGACCGAGTACTTGCGGTCCCACTTGCTGTTGACCACAGCGGAGACCGTGTGCGGAGCGTTGCGCAATGGGGACTCCTCGATGCTGTAGGCACCGGAGAGGACCTCGTCCATTTCCTGGCGGATGGTGATCATCGCTTCAATGAAGCGCTCGATCTCGGCCAGGTCCTCGGATTCGGTGGGCTCCACCATCAGGGTGCCTGCCACAGGGAAGGACAGGGTCGGCGCGTGGAAACCGAAGTCGATCAGGCGCTTGGCCACGTCCTCGGCGGTGACCCCGGTCTTGGCGGTCAGTTCACGCAGGTCCAGAATGCACTCGTGGGCAACCAGGTCCTTGTTGCCGGTGAACAGTACCGGGAAGTGCTCGTTCAGGCGCTTGGCAATGTAGTTCGCGTTCAGGATCGCGTGCTTGGTGGCTTCGGTCAAGCCGTCCCCGCCCATCATCGCGATGTAGGCCCAGGAGATCGGCAGGACGCCGGCCGAGCCGAAAGCGGTCGCCACCACCGGCACGCCATCACGCTCGGAGTAGGTGCCCGAAGCATCGCCTGGCAGGAATGGCAGCAGGTGCTCGCCAACGCCGATTGGGCCTACGCCTGGACCGCCACCGCCGTGCGGGATGCAGAAGGTCTTGTGCAGGTTCAGGTGCGACACGTCGCCGCCGAACTTGCCTGGCTGGGCCAGGCCAACCATGGCGTTCATGTTCGCGCCATCGATGTACACCTGGCCGCCGGCGGCGTGGACCTTGTCGCAGACCTCGCGCACGTCGGAGTCGTAGACGCCGTGGGTGGATGGGTAGGTGATCATGATGGCTGCAAGGACGTCCTTGTTGGCCTCGATCTTGGCATCCAGGTCATTCGCGTCGATGGTGCCATCGGCTGCGGTCTTCACGACCACCACGCGCATCCCGGCCAGCACTGCCGACGCGGCATTGGTGCCGTGGGCCGAAGCCGGAATCAGGCACAGATCGCGCTGGCCTTCGCCGCGCGAACGGTGGTAGTCCGAGATGGCCAGCAGGCCCGCGTATTCGCCCTGCGAGCCGGCGTTGGGCTGGATCGAAACGCCAGCGTAGCCGGTGATTGCGGTCAGGCGCCCTTCCAGGTCGGTGATCAGCTCGCGCCAGCCCTCGGTCTGCGCTGCAGGCGCGTAGGGGTGGATCGAGGCGAATTCCGGCCAGGTGATGGATTCCATTTCGGCGGCCGAGTTCAGCTTCATGGTGCACGAACCCAGCGGGATCATGGTGCGGTCCAGGGCCAGGTCGCGGTCCGAGAGCCGGCGCAGGTAGCGCATCATCTGGGTTTCGGAGGAGATGGTGTTGAAGATCGGGTGGGTCATGAAGTCGCTGGTGCGCACCTGCCCTGCCGGGATCTCGAAGCCTTCCGGAGCCGAGAGCTCTGCGCCGAAGACCTCAAGCAGGGTCTTGACTACGCCCGAGGTGGTGGCCTCGTCGGTGGAGATGCCCACCTGGGTCTCGCCCACCTTGCGCAGGTTGATGCCTGCTTCGATGGCCTTGGCAATGATGGCATCGGCGTTCTCGACGTTCACCACAACGGTGTCGAAGAAGGAGTCCGAAGCCAGGGTGTAGCCGCCGGAAACCAGCGAGCTGGCGATCACCCGGGCGTGGTTGTTGGCGCGCGAGGCGATCTGCTTCAGTCCGGCTGGGCCGTGGTAGACCGCGTACATCGAAGCGCAGATGGCCAGCAGGGCCTGTGCGGTGCAGATGTTGGAGGTGGCCTTTTCGCGGCGGATGTGCTGCTCGCGAGTCTGCAGGGCCAAGCGGTAGGCAGGGACTCCGGCGTCATCGGCCGAAACGCCCACCAGGCGTCCTGGCATGGAACGGGTCAGGCCATCGGCCACGGCCATGTAGGCAGCGTGCGGTCCGCCGAAGAACAGCGGCACGCCGAATCGCTGGGTGTTGCCCACGGCGATATCGGCACCCTGCTCGCCCGGAGGGGTGATCATGGTCAGGGCCAGCAGGTCGGCAATCACGGTAACCATGGCGCCGGCTTCCTTGGCGGCGGCGATGATCGAAGCGTGGTCCGCGATCGAGCCGTCGTTGCCAGGCTGCTGCAGGACAATGCCGGAGATCTCGCCCTCTGGCAAGCCTGCGGAAAGGTCGGCAATCTCGACTTCGAAGCCCAGCGCGTCAGCGCGGCCCTGCACGACCTTGAGGGTCTGCGGGAAGATGTTGGAGTCCAGCACGGTCTTGCCCTTGGACTTCTTCTTGTTGGCGCGGCGCATCATCAGCACGGCTTCGGCGGCGGCAGAGGATTCATCCAGCAGCGACGCGTTGGCGATGGGCAGGCCGGTCAGGTCCATGACCATGGTCTGGAAGTTCAGCAGGGCTTCGAGGCGGCCCTGGGAGATTTCCGGCTGGTACGGGGTGTAAGCGGTATACCAGGCTGGGTTTTCCACGATGTTGCGGCGGATCACGGCTGGGGTGATGGTGTCGTAGAAGCCCTGGCCGATCATCTGGGTCTTCATGACGTTCTTCGAGGCAAGCGCACGCAGGTGGGCTAGGGCTTCGGTTTCGCTCAGGGCGTCTGGGATATCCAGTGCGGAGTCCTGGCGGATGTCTGCCGGAACGGCGGTGTCGATCAGTTCTTCCAGGCTGTCGTAGCCCAGGGTCTGAAGCATGGTGGTGACGTCGGAAGGACGTGGGCCGATATGGCGTGAAACGAATTCAGTATTCGCTCGTGCCGAAGTCTGCGTGATGGTCATGGTGCTGGTATCTCCATGGGATCTGTCTTGGCGCATGCCAAAGGAAGGTCTTTTTACCTCCCCATCCCTGTTGCATAACCTGAGAGTTTTACGCATCCAGCAAACCAAGCCGGGCACTTGCACCTTCGGTGAACCGGAACGGGCCGGTTTCTTTCCAGAGTTGCCTCATGATGGCGGTACGGGTGCCTGAGAGTTTCCTGGGGAGGAATTGCTCCTACGGCGCCCGTCCATGGTGTGAACGGGACTCTCCCGCCATCCGTCTATGGCGCGCGCTGCCGGCCGGAGACCTGCAGCACACCACCATGTTACCTGCCCCGCCCCCAAGGTCAAACAGGAGCGGGGTCCGGAAAAGTCATAAATGCGTTCAGTTGGCGTCGGCAGTTAAACGGATGTAATCAGGATATTTCGCTGACAAGGAATCACCCGACGAGGTGCCGGTGATCCGGCGCTTGACCCACGGAGCCAAATGCTCTCTGGCCCAGCCCAATTCCTGCTTCAGCTTTTCGCCGCGCGAGTTCACGGCCAGTTCCGGCAGGGACGGCTGCTGGATCCTGGAGGACCAGTTTCCCTCGGTGATCCGATGGGTGCCGAGCACGTCAAGGACCTTCGAAGCCATCAGCGTGTGGCCCAGCTCGTTCATGTGCAGCCGATCCACCGCCCAGTAGCGCAGATCGGAGAATTCTCGCCACCGCCAGTAATCGGCGATCACCGCACCGTACTCGTCCGCGATTTCGCGAACCTTCTCGTTGTAAATGGCCGTGCGCGGACGGGTCTTGGAGAACAACGGTGATTCCACGGTGTCGAAACCGGTGAACAGCACGACCGCGCTTCCGGCTTCGGCAAAGCGGCTCACCATGCCTTCATAGCCGCGCATCAGCGCATCCAGGTCCGCCTTCGGGCGCAGGATGTCATTGCCGCCGGCATAGATGGTGACCAGGTCCGGGGCCAGTGCGAGCGCCTGGTCCAGCTGCTGGTTGATCACCTGCCCGATCTTCTTGCCGCGCACCGCCAGGTTGGCGTATTCCCATTCGCCTTCGGCCCAGAGCACTTCCGAAACCCGGTCCGCCCAGCCGCGGACCTGGTTGGGCCGGGTCGGATCCACATCGCCAACGCCTTCGGTGAACGAGTCACCTAGTGCCACAAACTTCTTCACTTCGCTCCTGCTTCGTTCCATTCCCGATGGGTTTACTACGCGTTGCTGCCGGCAGCCTGGGCCGACATGTTCTTCTGCATGATCAGCTGGCGGGCCAGCTGGCTGAGCTTGACTCCGGCGGAAATCTCCTTGACGCCTTCATTGCGCGAGGGGATGAATCCGAAGCCCAGCTGGTGGGCTGGATCAGCAAAGGCCAGCGAGGAGTTCGCACCGTCATGGCCGTAGGCGAAAATCGATCCGTAGTTGTTGCGCGCGGTGGCCTTCATGAACCCCAGGGCGAAGGCCTGCAGCAGTCCATTGGTCCGGTCATGGCCGTAGACCAGTTCGGTGGAAACCTGGGACCAGGTGTCGGCGGTGAGGAATCCGCGGGTGGCGCCCAGTGCCGGCACGGCACCGAATGAGGCGGCATAGATTGCGGCCAGTCCTTGGGCATTGGCGACCGCGCCCATGGATGCGGGGCCCAGTTCGCGCACCTGAGGCGCGTTGGCCAGTTCGTGCCAGTTGTAAACCGGGCCGTTTTCCAGCGCGAAACCGGAGGCCGAGTTCACCGAAAGCCCGGCCGGGGAGAACGGATCGAAGAATTCCGGTGCGGCGTCAGCGCCCGGCAGCACATCGCGGTAGCGCGATTCCAGCGCGGGGTCCTGGCCGATGTAGGCTTCGGCTCCCAGCGGCTTGCGGATGCGCTCCTCGAAGACTTCTTTCAGTTCCTTGCCGGTGACCCGGCGTACCAGTTCTTCCATGAGCACGCCCATGGTGATCGCGTGGTAGCCGACAATGTTCTGGCCAAGCGGCCAGACGCTTGGCATGGAAGCGAGCACCTTGGCGTATTCGGCGGAGTTCAAGAGGATCTCGCTGGGCACGCCCCCGGGCACACCGAGCACTCCCGCTTGGTGGCTGAGCACCTCGCCGACGGTGAGCTGGGATTTCCCGTTGTCCCCGAATTCCGGCCAGTAGGTGGCCATTGGCGCGTTCGGATCAATCAGCCCATCTTGCACGAGCAGTGCCACGACCAGCGCGCCTAGGCCCTTGGTGCAGGAGAAGACACAGGTCAGCGCGTCACCAGAGAGGTGCTCGCCGACGCTGTGGCTGAGCACCAATTCGCCGCGGTGGTACAGGGCCAGCTGCGCCGAATAGCCTTCTTCCTCAGCGGCTCGCGCCTCTAGTGCTTCCGCCAAGGGCGCGAAATCTTCAGTGATCACCGATTGCATCTAAATCCTTTAAAGTGCTTGTCTCTCATCAACTAACCCTAACCGCTTCGGCCCCACGACCCGGTGGTTCCACACGCTGACCCGACACCTAGCATATAGGTACGTCAGCTCACAGCATTGGCTTGTTTTAGCCACTAATCGACATTTCACTACCGCTGGACCCCAACTTCTGTGAGCCAGCCTTGAAGCCGGTTTGCCCACTTCATGCGCTGACCCTAAAGTTGTAATGTTTGCCTACAAAATTGAAGGAGATGATCTCGATCGCATGACTGTGAACAGTGACACGGCCGTTACCGACGGCAAAGAAACAGAACTCCGCAGGGTGATTGGCCCGAAGCTGCTGCTATTCCTCATCATGGGCGATATCATCGGCGCCGGAATTTTCGCCATCACCGGCAAAGTTGCCGGCCAGGTGGGCGGAGCCGCCTGGCTGCCGTTCCTGATCGCTTTCACGATCGCGACCCTCACCGCCTTCAGCTACCTCGAACTGGTGACCAAATACCCGCACGCGGCCGGTGCCGCCTTGTACATCCACAAGGCATTCGGCATCCACTTCGTCACCTTCCTGGTGGCGTTCACCGTGGCTTGCTCGGGCATCACCAGTGCCGCCACCTCGGCCACCTTGGTGGGGCGCAACCTGCTCATTGGCATTGGCCAGTTTGTCGAGGGTGTTCCCAACACCCCGGAAGCGGGCATGTGGGCAGCTATTGCGATCATCGTGATCCTCGCAGTGATCAACTTCCGCGGCGTGGGCGAGAGCGTGAAGTTCAACCTCGTGCTGACCATAGTTTCGCTGGCCATCATGGCCGCGATCATCGGCATCGGCTTCGCGGTGATCGCCTCGGGCCAGGGTGACATTTCCCGCCTGGTGGTCTTCGAGACCCCCACCGACCGCAGCGTCTTCGCCGCCGTGACCATGGGTACTGCCATTGCGTTCTTCGCGATGGTGGGCTTCGAGGATTCGGTGAACCTGGTTGAGGAAACCAAGAATCCCAAGAAGACCTTCCCGAAGATCATGCTCATCGGCCTGGGCATCTGCGCCTTGATCTACATGCTGGTGGCCGTCACGGTCATCATGGTGATCCCGACCGGCGATCTGCTGAACCCGAAGAACCCGGATGCCGGCATCCTGCTGGATGTTGTGCGCATCGGCCTGCCGAACCTGCCAGTTGACGCGATCTTCCCGTTCTTGACCGTCTTCGCGGTGGTCAACACCGCGCTGATGAACATGCTGATGGCTAGCCGCCTGCTCTACGGCATGGCCCGCCAAGGCGTGCTGCCGCAGTTCCTGGGCAAGGTGCATTCGACCCGACGCTCGCCATGGGCTGCGATCCTGTTCAGCACCGTGCTGGCCATCGCCTTGGTGGTCTACGTGAACTTGAGCAACGGAAGCAGCATTGTCGGCTCGCTGGGCGGCACGACCGCGCTGCTGTTGTTGTGCGTGTTCGCCGTAGTCAACGTAGCCCTGCTGGTGCTGCGCCGCGACAAGCCGGAACCCGATGCGTTCCGCGCTCCAACGATCATCCCGATCCTCGGCGTGTTCTTCTGCCTGTTCCTTGCCGGCCCATGGGCTCGTTCGCGTGAAGACTGGGTCCAGTACGAGATTGCCGGCCTGCTGCTGGTCATCGGCGTGCTGCTGTGGGCCGTGACCTGGTTGGTCAACCGGATCAACTACAAGAAGGGCGTCATCGAAACCCGCCCGGGACAGTACTGATCCCAAACCGTTAAAGCAGTGATGCCCGCCATTTGGCGGGCATCACTGCTTTAAGCGTGTTTTCTATGCGGTCTGCTCGACCGTTTCCTGGCGGAACCGAAGCTTCAGGCCGCCTTCGGTGCTCTGCCACCAGGAAGATACGACAAGCACCGGGCCCTCTGCAGGCTTCATGCGGTACGCGAGCAGCACCATCTGGGCATCCACTTCCCGGGCCGCAAGGACCTGCACCGCACCGGTACTGGGCAGGCTCGCCCCGGATTCCAGCATGGCCCGGACCGTGGCCACATCCAGCAGGCCGCCATGGCGAGTCACTTCCTGGTAGCCCGGATGCAGGAAGTCGTTGAGTTCCGCGAAACTGGTGCGGATCTGCGGGTCGAGGAAACCTTGTTCCAGTTCGAAGACGGTGGCCGCGATGTCCACGCCGGGTTCCGGTGCGGCGGCGGGTTGCCCGCCGGGTGCCAGCACGGCATCTTCAGCCGCTGGAGCTTTGGAAGCCGCTGGGCCGCCGACTGCGGTGTAGCCCGGTCCGGCCTCTACTACAGAGCCCTGCTGGTGCGCGGTCGCAGCCGCACGCGCATGGCCGTCAGCAGCTTCATTCAGCTCATGTCCGGCATGGCCCTTGACCCACTCGAAGGTGTACTTGCGCCCGGCAATGGCCCGGTCAAGTTCCTTGAGGATGTCCTGGTTCAAGACCGGTTTGCCGTCGGCCTTTTTCCAGCCCTTCTTCTTCCAACCCGGCATCCACTTGCTGATGCAGTTGATCGCATACTGCGAATCGCACAGGATCCTGAGTTCTTCTTCTGGCAGGTGCTCGGTGGCCCGGAAGAGTTCGAGCACCGCTTGGAGCTCCCCCATGTTGTTGGTTCCGTGGTCCCAACCGCCAGCGGCCCAGTTGTCCTGGTCCACGTACCAGGCCCAACCTGCCGGTCCGGGGTTTCCTAGGGCTGATCCATCCGCAGCTGCAATGATCGTCATGCTTTAATCCTGCCACGTTGACGCCCGCACTCGGTTCCATGCATTGGGCCATGTCGCCAGCGAATACTTGCACAATGGATCACAGCATCCAGCCAGGTCCATGCCTAGGATTGGGATGTGAAGAAAATCCTGCCTGTACTGGCCACCCTGGTTCTGGTCCTGTCCGCATGCGCTGGCCCCTCGGTTGACGAGCTGCGCCAACTCGATCCCCAGGGCCATACCGCCTGCGTGCATTTTGGCGGGGGCTTGGTTGACCCCGAGGGCATCGGCGCAACGAATATGCAGAAAGCCGCTGATCATGGGGCGAAGGCCTCCACCGAACAGATCAGCGCTGCGGTGGCCGCCGATGAATCCGGGGATCCCCAAATTACTGACTTGTCCGCTTTCCAGGAAGCTTGCGAGGGGCAAGGCTTCGATTTCGAATAGGACAGATCGGCCCAGGACCCCTCGAAATAGCGGGCTCCTGAGCCGATCCGCGGCGGATCGCCAGCGCTCCTAGGCGGGGTACAACGGGTTGTGCCCGGCTTGGACCCGCTCGTCAGCCCGGACTTCGCCCGGTGCTGTACCGTTCAGGAACGGACCGCTCTCGGCCAGCTCATCTCGGCCCGGCGCTTCGAGCCAGTTCGCCAACTCCGGCCCCTTCGGGATGATCCTGGTCGGGTTGATGTCCTCATGCACCACGTAGTAGTGCGCCTTGATCTGCTCGAAGTCGATGGTGTCGCCGAAACCCGGGGTCTGGAACAAGTCCCGCGCATAGCCCCAGAGGTTCGGCATGTCGATGAGCTTGTTCCGGTTGGCCTTGAAGTGGCCATGATAGACCGGGTCGAATCGCACCAGCGTGGTGAACAGCCGGACATCGGCCTCGGTGATGTGATCACCCATCAGGAAGCGGCGGGTGCCCAGCCGATCTTCGAGGTAGTCCAAGGTGGCGAATAACCGGTCGTAGGCATCGTTGTAGGCCTGCTGGTCCCCGGCGAACCCGGCACGGTAGACGCCGTTGTTGACCTCGGTGAAAATCCGCTTGATCAGCGGAAGCATCTCATCGAGCTGGTCCTGCGCAATGAGGTCCGGGGCGCCTTCCCGGTGGAACTCCTTCCACTGCGTGGACATGTCCCAGGTGATCTGCGGGTAGTCATTGGTGACAACCGCACCGGTGGGGATATCGACGATTGCCGGCACAGTGATGCCGCGTGGATAGTCGGCAAAGCGCTTGAAGTAGTTCTCCTGGACCCGCTCGGTACCCAGGACAGGGTCCTTGCCCCCGGGGTCCAGGTCAAAGGTCCAGCTGCGTGCGTCGTGGGTTGGGCCGGGCAGTCCGACGGACAGCGCGTCTTCCAAGCCCAGCAGGCGGCGAACGATCAGGGTGCGGTTGGCCCAGGGGCACGCGCGGGCTGCGACCAGATGGTAGCGGCCAGCTTCCACCGGCCAAAGCCGGGCCCCGTCCGAAAGCCCCGCGTTGGGATGCCCGATCTTGCTGTGGCTGTTTCCCTCGCCATAGTGCTCGGCGCTGGCATCAGCGACGATGCGGTCCTGGATGTAGTTGGTGTCCCGGGTGAATTCTCCGCCGGTGACGTAGGCGCCCTTGGTCGAATATTCCTCGCTCATCGCATTCCTTCCAAAGAATTTTGAAGTCCCGTGCATAAACCATTCACCTCGAGACTATGGCAGTTGGGCAGGTATGGAAATGGCGCAATGCACTTTTCCATTCCCCCGCCGATTTCTACCCGGTCTAGGCGTTGACCGTGGCGCCTTCACGTACGGTGCGCATCGCCTTGCTCCAGGCGAGCACCTGTTCAAGCATGGGCTGCACGCTATTGGCCGACCGTTCGGTCGGAGCGAAAGCCGAGAAGTTCTCGAAGTCGGAGAATAGCGAGAACATGCCGGTCTTCTGCACGTGGGCGATCTGCAGTTCCGAGAGGATCCCGCGCAGGTGCTCCACGGCACGCGAGCCCATGGCGGAGCCGTATCCGACCATGCCGGCGGCCTTGTTGTTCAGTTCTGCATTCAGGTAGCTCAGTGCGTTGGCCAATGCAGGCTGGACGGAGTGGTTGTACTCGCCAACAATGAAAATGTATCCATCGAATTCGCTCATCTTGGCGGCGAAGGCCTTGGTGTGCCCGTTCTGGTAGTTCTGGTAGGCGGCCGGGAACGGCTCGTCGAGCATCGGCAGGTTGAACTCGACGATGTCCACCAGCTCGTAGTCGGCACCACCGAATTCCTGGGCCCTGGCCAGCACCCATTGGGCGACGCCCTGGTTGACACGTCCTGGACGGGTGGAACCGGTAACGATAGCGATCTTCGACAAGTTGCTCTCCTTGGAGTTCTCCGGCCAACAATTTAGTTGACACGTCATCTTCTCTTGCTAAATTCCACTATACAGGAGATGATTGATGCGTCAACAATATTTTGAATGTCCCCCATGGGGACAACATGGTTAGGAAAGAGAATGAAGAGCGAAGAGACCCGCTGGCTCACCGACAGCGAGCAGGACCTCTGGCGCACCATACGCGAGTTCCTCTGGCAGTTCCCCAGTGGCATGGATCGCCAGCTGCTGCGCGATTCGAACATGCTCTCCGGTGAATACTCGGTGCTGGCTGTGCTTTCGGAAACAACCGAACCAAGTCTACGCCCGGCCGACGTGGCGACCGCATTGCGCTGGGACCGCTCGCGACTCTCCCACCTGCTGCGCCGCATGGAAGCCAAGGGCCTGGTCAGCCGCTGCTCAGATGAGACCGACCGCCGCGGGCACCAGATTACGCTCACCGCCCAGGGGCGCAAGACCATTGAGGAAGCCGCGCCAACCCACGTGAGCTTCGTGCGTGAAACCATTTTCGATTCCCTGAGCCCCTCCGAACGCACGGCATTGGAATCGGCGCTGCCGAAGATCCTGGCCTCGCTGGAAAAGCAGGGACTGAAAGATGGCCAGTGCTAGCTGGCCCTTTCGGCCAGTTCGCTCTTGGCTACCAGCTGGGCGAATTGCCCGCCAAGCTGGACCAGCTCGTCAAAAGTTCCCGCTTCGGCAATCCGGCCAGCTTCTAGCACGACGATGCGGTCCGCTCGCATCACGGTGCTCAACCGGTGCGCGATCAGCAAGGTAGTTCGCCCCAGTGCGAGCTCGTCCAGCGCCCGCTGCACCAAAGCCTCGGTGACCGTATCCAGGGCACTGGTCGCCTCGTCGAGCACCAGGACCTTGGGCTTGCGCAGCATGGTGCGGGCAATAGCCAGTCGCTGCTGCTCGCCACCGGAGAAACGGTGGCCGCGCTGCCCCACCTGGGTTTCCAGGCCCTGCGGCAGGCTGCGGACCAGCTGCGCAATCTGCGCGGCTTCCAGCGCCTGCCAGAGCTCTTCCTCGGTGGCCTGGGGCGCTGCCCACAGGAGGTTCTCCCGAATCGAAGCATGCAGCAGGTAGCTTTCCTGGGCAACGACGGAGACCGCCTGGGCGATGCCTTCAGGATCGAATTCCTTCAGGTCAATGCCGTCGAGCAATACCTGGCCCTCGGTAGGGTCAAGCAGCCGGGGCAGCAAGGACCCCAGGGTGGACTTTCCCGAACCGGTGGAACCGACAACCGCGGTCATTGTTCCCGCCTCCAGGGTCAAATCCAGCTGTTCCAGGGTGGCGCGGTCAGCCTCGGGGTAGCGGAAGCTGACATTGCGCAATTGCACTTCGCCACGCAGCTTCCCGGGTTCGACCGCTCGCGGCCGCTGGGGTACCGGCAGCGCCTGGTCCGTATCCAGGTATTCGAAGACGCGGCTGAACAAGGCCAAGGCCGAGACCCACTGGACCGAAATCTGCATCATGCCCATGACCGGACGGAAGATTCCGGCCTGCAGCCCGGTAAAGGCCACCAAGGTGCCGATGCTCATTCCCTGCCCGGTGGCGGGCAGCCCCGCCACGATGTACAGCACCGCGGGGATGGCCGCGAAAATGATGCTCATCGTGGCCATGCGCCAACGCCCGGCCAAAGCGCTTTTCATTTCCAGGTCGATGAGCTTGTGGCTGGACTCTCCGAAGGCCGCCGCATCAGCGGCTCCGGTGCCCATGATCTTGGCCAGGCGGACCCCGGAGATGCTCAGGCGCTCGTCGATCAGCGAAGCCAGGTTCGACATCTCGCGCTGGCGCTTTCCTGTCACGGCGCGGCGCAGTTTCGCGGTTTGCTTGGCAAGCAGCACCGCTGGCGGCAGCACGACCAATGAGATCAGGCTCAGTTTCCACGAGATCGCCACCATCGCGCAGGCGGTGGCCACAACGGTGGTCAGGTTCGAGGCAATGCTCGTGGCCGAATTGGTAATCACCGATTGCATCTGCCCCACGTCGTTGACCAGGCGCGACTGCACGTCCCCGGAGCGCGAGTTGGTGAAGAATCCCAGGGATTGCTTCTGCAGGTGCGTGAACAGCCCGGTCCGCAGGCCATGCATGACGCGTTGGCCCATCAGGGTTGCCCGCCAGGTCTGGACGACTTCCAGAATCGCGGTAGCCAGGGAGATCAGCACCAGTCCCACGGCACCCAAGAGCAGCAATCGGATATTGCTGTTGGGAATCGCGTCATCAATGAGTTCGCGGATGATGAACGGCTGGGCCAGGCCGATGACCGACGCTGCCACGATCAGCACCATGACCGCAATCACCGATCCCAGATGGGGCCGGAAGAGCGCGGCGATGCGCGCCAGGGACACCGGATGCTCGGTGAGCCGCTGCTTGTCCCGGGCGGCGTTGCCGGACCGCCCTTGCCCGCCACCGCCCGGATGCGGCCCCGGCATTCCCATTGCACTCATGGACTCCCCCTCTACCTCTGAATTTCTCAAGTCCAGAATAACAGAGGGAACCTCACTATGTGGTTGCATCTTGAAATTGTACCCAGAAACACACTATCCTTGAACATATGCAGAACGAAGAGCCCAAGCCTGACTTGGCAGATCTTTTCCTCCACGCTTCACGCATGCTTCGCGGCAGATGGAGGGACAGCTTGACTCCCCTGGGCATCACTCCGCACCAATCGAGGGTGCTGACCTTGCTGTCCCGGGCCGATAGGATCGGGCTGCGCAACTCGCAGCTCGCAGAACAGCTGCACATCGCCGCGCGCTCGACCACCGAGGTAGTCGACCAGCTGGAAGCCAAGGAGCTTGTCGTGCGCACCCCCGATCCGGCCGATCGCCGCGCCACGTTGATTGCGCTCAGTGCCACGGGCCGCGCCCAGCTCGGCGAGCTCGCCGAATTGCGCCGTTCGAGCATGGACGGCTATTTCGACAAGCTCGGCGACGAGGACCGCGCCGAGCTCACCCGGCTGCTGGCAATCCTGGACCGCGAGAACCCGCGGCCGGTGCGCAGCGCTTGCAAGAACCCGGCGAAAGAGAACTAGCTGCCAGCTAGCGGATAGAACCCGAGGCCCCAGCATATGCGTGCCGGGGCCTCGGGCGCTGGTTGCCGCTGCCCGCTAGTTCTCGGTCTTCCCGCGGCGCCAGTAGCCCATGAAGGCTACCTGCTTGCGGTCCACGCCGGCATCGCGCACCAGATAACGGCGCATTTCCTTGACCGTGCCGGCTTCACCGGCAATCCAGGCGTAGAACGGTGCGGAATTTTCCTGGCCTGTCTCCCACAGGATGTCCGCATCAACATCGATATCTTCCGGCTCGGCGTTGGTATGCACCACGCCGGCTGCTGGAATCGCGACTACCTGGCGCAAGGCCGACTGCAGCAATTCACCATGCTCATGGCTGCCACGGGTCAGCCACTGCACCGAGACGCCGGAGCGGGTGGAGGCACCGAGGATATCCGTGGTCTCCGGGACCTCGATCAGCGCATGGCCGGTGACGTTGGAGGGCAAGGCTTCGAGGATGGCGCAAATCGCCGGGGCGGCGGTTTCGTCACCGGCCAGCACCACGCGGGTTGCCTCGCCGCGGCGGAACTCGATGCCGCCGTAGCTGGAGTCGTTCAGGGTCTTGTTCGGGCCCAGCAGCAACAGCTGGTCGCCCACCTTGGCCCGGTCGCCGAACTCCGTAGCCGGCCCGCCCTGGAGCTGGCCGTCAACCATGTGCCCGTGCATCACGAAGTCGATATCCAGCTCGGCCGTGGCCCCGATATTGTCCCGGTGCCCGGCTTCGCGGAAGGCCCGCACGGTATAGGTGCGCATGTGGCCGCGGGTATCGGGATCAATCGACAACCAGCGCTTGTACCAGCCCTGCTGCTCGGCAGGACTGGTCATCGCGCCAGGGCGCATCGAGGCGATCTCGTCGGTCAGCGCAGTACCGCCAGCCGGTGGCAGCAAGAGCTTGATGCGCATATCCAGCGGGTGGCTGTTGGTGCCGAAGTACTCCAGGTCCTCGCCGCTGACGGTCACCCGGCGGAAGGATGGCGCGAGCTGCTGGCTATTGACCACAGTGGTGTCAAAGGCCAACGTCGGCACATGCTCATGGGCCGGGCGTTCTGATTGCGGATCAAGGGCGGCGGCTGCTTGGGCAGCTTGCTTCACATTTGCCGCCTGCTTCACCGCAGTTTTCTTTGCCGAAGCTTCGGTACGGAAAATGCCCTGGGAAGCGAGCACCTGCTCGGTGCGCAGCACCCGGTGGCGGCCAATGGGAAGCACCAGCGGAGTGCCGCCCACCGGGTCGGGGATCACGCGGCTGGGCATGCCGAAAACATCCTTGACGGTCTTTTCGGTGACCACATCGTTGGGATGGCCGGCAGCGTAGATCTTGCCGTGGCGCAGCGCCACCAGGTAGTCGGCGTAGCGGGCGGCCAGGTTCAAATCGTGCAGCACGATCACGACCGTGATCCCGCGGCTGCGGTTCAGCTCGCTGACCACATCCAGGACTTCGAGCTGGTGCGCCACGTCCAGGAAGGTGGTCGGCTCGTCGAGCAGCAGCAGGTCGGTCTCCTGCGCCAGGGCCATGGCGATCCAGACGCGCTGGCGCTGACCGCCGGAGAGCTCGTCCACCGAGCGGTCGGCCAGCTCGGTGGTGCCGGTCAGCTCCATGGCGCGATTAACCGCTGCCTCGTCCTCGGCAGAGAAGCGCTTGAACAGGCCCTGGTGCGGGTAGCGGCCGCGGCTGATCAGCTCGCGGGCGGTGATGCCGTCCGGAGCGGTGGGCGATTGCGGCAGCAAGCCCAGGGTCTTGGCGACTTCCTTGGCCGGCTTGGAGTGGATGTCCGCGCCGTCCAGGAGCACCTGGCCCCCGGCTGGCTTGAGCAGCCGCGACAATGCGCGCAGCAGGGTGGACTTGCCGCAACCGTTGGCCCCGACGACGATGCTCACCTGCCCGGCAGGGATATCCAGCGACAGCTCGTCGACGATGGTGACCTTGTCATAGGCCAGGGTCAGATCGCTTGCCTGCAAAGTGGCCATGGGTTATGCCCCGCTTCCAGTTGAGTTTGCGCGCACCAGAATCCAAATCAGGAAGGGTGCACCGAATGCGCCGGTGATAACGCCCACCGGCAGCGAAAGATCCGCGAACAGGTTCGCGGCAAAGAAATTGGCGACAGTCACCAGCGTTGCCCCGGTCAAACCGGAAAGCAGGATGTTGATCGGGCCGCGGTTCAGCGCGGCAGTAATCGGGCCGGCCAGGAAGGCAACGAACGCCATCGGCCCGGTGACGGCAATCGGCAAGGCGCCCATGGCCACAGCAACAAAGACCAAGATCGCCCGGGCCCAGCCCACGTGCAGCCCCAGGGCCGCCGCGGTGTCCTCGCCCAGCTCCAGCATTTTCAGTTGGCGAAGCACCAGGGGCAGCAACAGGATGCCGATGGCGCCAAGGGACGCCAAAAGCAGCATTGCATTCTCCCAGTTGCTCGAGGCCAGCGAGCCGGTCAGCCAGTGCATCACATCGCTGGCCGTATTCACCTGCGCCTGGGTCAGCAGGTACTGGATCAGCGCCTGGAGCATCGCGCCGATGGCCAGGCCCGCCAGGATCAGCCGGGGACCGGTCCGCGTGCCCGAGGCCGAGAGCCAGTAGATCAATGCAGCGACCAGCAGCCCGCCGGCCAGGGCGAAGGCGTTGAGCTTCCAGTCGGTATAGCCAAGGGTGATCATCGCGAAAACCGCGGCCGCCGATGCGCCGTAGCCCACGCCGATCACGTCGGGACTGGCCAGCGGGTTGCCCAGCCAGCGCTGGAACAAGGCACCGGAAATGCCCAAGCCGGCACCGGCCAGGGCACCCACCGCAATGCGCGGCAGGCGGTCGGACATGATGATGAAACTGGTGCCCGGCACCTTTTCACCGCTGAGCACCTGGAAGACTTCGGCAGCTGGGAGGCGGTCCCGCCCCCAGAACAGGTAGGCCGCCACGGCGAGCGCCAGGGCCAAACACATCCACAAGGCGGTGCGGCGCACCCGGGATCTGCGGCGGGCTGCCAGCGCCGGTGCGGCTTTCGAGGCCGGGGCCGTCGCCGGTCCGGCCGTTTCCGTGGTGCTGCGGGGCTGGGTCATGTTGGCTGCTGCCATTTCGCTCGTGCTCACAGGCTCACCGACTTCATGCCGCTGCGCATCATGATGATGAAGATCGGTCCACCCAGCATGGCGCACATGACGCCTACCTGGATCTCGCTGGGCGGGGCGATGATTCGTCCCACCGTATCAGCCAGCAAGAGCAGGATCGGCCCGGCGATCAGGCTCGCTGGCATCAGCCAGCGGTAGTCGGAACCGACCAGCAAGCGCACGGCATGCGGGATCATCAGGCCGACGAAGGCGATGGGCCCGGCCACTGCGGTGGCTGTGCCAGCGAGAATGACCACCCCGATGGAGCCGATCAGCCGGGCGCGGTTCAAGTTGAAGCCCAAGGCGATCGCGGTGTCATCGCCCATGGACACGGCATTGGATACCTTGGCGGTGGACAGCACGATCAGTGCCCCGGCGGCCACCACGGGAATGGCCCCGAGGAAGGTGTCGATGCCGCTGCTGGATAACGTGCCGATCTGCCACATGCGGAAACGGTCCATGGTGGCATCGGAAATCATCAGGATCGCATTGGTAATCGCGCCCACGCCCACAGCCATGGCGGCACCGCCCAGCGCAAGCTTAATGGGCGTGGCGCCTTCACGGCCCACGTTGGCCACGAGATAAACCAAGGCCATCACCCCAGCAGCGCCGAGGAAGGCGGCCACCATGATTCCGGCCAGGGAGCTGACGCCAAGGAACGCGATCGCCAGCACCACGGCCATGGAGGATCCGGCGTTCAAGCCCAGGATCCCGGTATCGGCCAGCGGGTTGCGGGTCAGCCCCTGCAATCCGGCGCCAGCCAAACCCAGGGCAGCGCCAACCACGATGGCTCCGACAGTGCGGGCGAAGCGGGACGCAACCACGCCCTGGTCGCCATTGGACGGGTCGAAATTCCAGATGGCATCGAACACGGTGCCCATCGAGACGTTTCGCGCGCCCAGCAGCAGCGAAGCGAACAGCGCCAGCCCGAGCAACAGGGCAAGGAGCAGCAAGGCGCCGAGCTTCCGGCCAGCTTTTGGCGACTTGGCCCCCGGTGCTTGGCGCGTAATACTTTCAGTCGCGGTCATTGGTTCCTACACTCATTGCTATGGCTCTTCTTCCCTTGCCCACTATTATCACTCCAGGCATCGGCCTGCTTCGCGCGCAGAACCCTTCTGAAATGACGTTGGACGGGACTAATTCCTATCTGCTGTTCGACCCTGCAGTGGATGAACTTCTTCCTGGAACTCCGGTCGTCCTGATTGATCCGGGCCCTGAGCTCGAAGACCATCTGCAGGCGCTGGCGGCCTTCGACATCCAACTGGTGCTCATTACCCATCGGCATGCCGATCACACGGGAGGCATCGATGCGCTCTACCGGATGACCAGTGCGCCGGTGCGTGCCATGCTGGAGCAGTACTGCCGGGATGCCCCGGTGCTCGCCGATGGCGAAACGATCAGCGCCGCCGGCGCCATCATCCAGGTGGTCTTCACCCCTGGCCACACCTCGGACTCGGTGTGCTTCATCCGCCAGGGCGGGGGTGCCCACTTGTTCACTGGGGATACCGTGCTGGGCCGGGGCACCACCATCTTGGAACACCCGGACGGCACACTGGCCGACTACCTGGATTCCTTGCATCGGTTGCTCGCGCTGCCCGATATGGCTTTGCATCCGGCGCACGGCGAGCAGCATGATTCCTCGCATCCGCTGCTGCAGATGTACATCAAGCATCGGCATGCGCGGCTGGACCAGGTGCGTGCGGCTTTGCAGAAACTCGGCAAGGCCGGGGTCCACACGCAGCCAGCTGAATTGCTGGAGCATGTCTACCCCGACCTCGATGCGCGCTTGGTGGGCGCAGCTACCCATTCCCTGGAAGCCCAATTGCACTATCTGTCAGTGAATCCCTAGCCGGAGCTACTTCGCGGCAGCTGCGTTGTCAGCAGCCTTGACGATGCCTGGAACTACGTTATCCAGTGCCCATTCGATGGACAGCGGCGAAGCCGCGGAGATCGCCAGGGTTGCTTCATCGGTGCCTGGCAGTGCCACGGCATCGTTCTTCGCGGCAGGGATCTGGCCGTAGAGCGGCTGGCCCTTGACGACATCTTCCATGGTGTTGCCCGCAACAGCCGAAGCGAAGACGATGTCCGAATCCCACTCGTTGACCTTTTCCGGCGACACGGTGAAGAAGAAGGTGTCCTTGGCGGCGTTCTTCTGCACGTACTCGGCCTGGGTCATGCCCAGTGCGCTCAGGAAGCGCGGGCGGGTGTCGCCTTCGGAGTAGATGTAGGCGGTATCCGGCGCCGAGAGGTCAGCGGCGATGAAGGTGGTGTCCTTCAGCGCTGGGTTGTCTTCGCCGACCTTGGCCAGCTTGCCTTCGATCTCTTCGATCAGGGCGTCGGCTTCTTCTTCCTTGCCCAGCATCTGGCCGGCAACTTCGGTGACCTGTTCCCAGCTGGTCAGGTAGTTAGGCTCGATGGGGCCAACGACCGGAGCGATTTCCTGCAGCTTCTCGTACTGCTCCTTCTTCAACCCCGAGTATGGAGCGAAGATGACTTGGGGCTTGCTGGCGGCGATGCCGGTGTAGTCGATGTCATCGCCCACCTTGTACTGCACGGGCGCCTTCTCGGAGCCGATGGAAGCGCCCTGCTCTTCCAGAGCGGCGTCCTTCCATGCGGTGGAGTTGTTCTCGTTCATGCCGTAGGTGTCGGTGTCCATGCCGACCGGCACGGTATCCAGAGCCAGCAGGGTATCTGCGTTGACCCACGAGATGGTCGCAATGCGTTCCGGGACTTTTTCGATCGTGGTTTCACCATAGATGTTCTCGATGGTGACCGGAGTGAAGTCTTCTGCGGCCTTGGCTGAAGTGTCAGCCGACGGATCCGCTGAGTTGCTCGACGCGCCGCAGGCGGTCAGGCCCAAGGCGAGGATGGCAGTTGAAGCGGCGAAAATTCCGGCGCGACGTGAATTTTTCATGGGTCGGTGATTCCAGACTATGCGAGGTTCTGTCAACGTTTTGTTTAGCTAGGTTAGGCATGCCTATCCGGGCCGTATGCCACGATACGCGTTTCTCTGCGCATTACGCAACACGAAACGTCCCTAATCACCGACCCTGAAGTGACCCTAACCAAATCGGGCGGTTTTTTCGGTGGGCTGACCAGAGACTTTATTCTCTAGTTGCTAGCAGCTTCCGCGGATCAGCCACCAAAATTGCTCCCCGCACCAGCAGCAAGCCGAGTAACACGGAGACAATTACCGTGATGACCGTCAGCGGCTTGAGCAGGATGGCGGCCCCGGCCAGGGGCAGCACGAGCACCGTGGAGGCGATGGCGAAACCGATCGAGGCAGCCAGCGCCGGGATCATGATCGACTTGGTGCGCGCGGCGTTCATCGTTTCGTAGGGCATGCCCAACCGGTTCAGCCCGCGATACAGCTCAGCGCGATCCAGGGTACTGGCGCTTTGGGAGATCGCCGCCGAAGCGGCCACGCAGATGAAGCTGATCGCCAAGGTCACCAGCACGCCGGTGGTGACATCGGCCGGCACATGCTCCAGCCAGGTGCCCTGATCGAGTTCGCTTCCGGTCAGCTCCATCAAGGCGGCCCCGCTGCCGCCCACCACCGCGACGAACGAAGCCATGGCAACCCCGGATACCTGGCGCCAGGATTCGGCAGGGCTTTCCAGGATCATGCGGGCTGCCAGCAGCTCTTGCGGAGTTCTGGCCTTGCGCAGCTTGGCCTTGCCCACCTTCGCCACCAGATACGGACCGACCAGGTTCATCACCAGCAGGCCGAAGCCGAAACCGCCAACCACCACTGCGATGATCGCGGCGATGGACTGCACGAACTGGCCCATGTTGGAGAACACCATGTACAGCACCAGAATGCCGGCAAGGGTGATCACCGCGCGCAGCCAGCTGGGGGTGGGCACCGTGCTGCGGGTTGCCACCGCCAACGGGGTGATCACCAATTTGCGCAAGCCGGCAGATGCACTGCCTGCCGAGAGGAGCACGACAGCGACTACTGCTATCGCCAGCACCCACAGCGGCAAATAGATGGCCGAACCGATCGGCGCACCTTGGAACGGAATCAGCGAAGCCAATGGTGCGGCCAGGAGGTAGAGCACGATTCCGGCGAGTGCGCCGGCCAACGCCGTGCCGGCGGCTTGCAGCACGGCCACGAGGCCGATCTGCGCCCCGGTCGCGCCGAGCAAGCGCAAGGACGACAGGGCGCGGTCATTGGACCGCGCGGAGAGCCGGGCAGCGGCCGATCCCAGCACCAGCAATGGGACTACCAGAAGCACCACGGCGAAGGCTGCCAATGGCAGGTACATCCCCTGGGCCGCGGATTCGAAACTGGTAAAGGAGTAGGCGCCTCCCAGCACGATCAGCAGGATCGCGCTGACCATGGCGTAGGCGCTGGCGGTCAGGATCAGTGGTGCCAGCCGGGACTTCGCCGGCCGGCCAAGCATCCATGACAGGTGCAGGATATTCACTTCTGGGCACCGCCATCCACGGTGGCCGATGGGTGCAGACTGTCGCTGATCAGCTGGCCGTCCTGCAGCTGCACTACACGGTCGCAGCGCGCGGCGACATTGGGATCATGGGTCACCATCACCAGGGATTTTCCGGCACCGACGGTGCATTGCAGCAAGATCTCCAGCACTTCGAAGCCCGTGGTTGAATCCAGCGCGCCGGTAGGTTCATCGGCAAAGACCACCATCGCCCCGGTGACCTGCGCGCGGGCAATGGCTACTCGTTGCTGCTGCCCGCCGGAGAGCTGGCCGATGCGGCGTTGCTCCATTCCTGCCAGGCCCAGTTCCGCCAGGGCCGCCCCGGCACTGGAAATGGCGGCGTTGCGTGGCACGCCGTTGATCATCAAGGCCATGGCCACATTCTCTTCGGCAGTGAGCTCGGGAATCAGCAGTCCGGATTGGAAGACGAAGCCGAAGGATTCACGGCGCAGCCTGGTGCGCGCCTTATCCTTGAGCCCCTGGATATCCACCGGTGCACGGCCCGGGAAGTTCAGCATGATGCTGCCGGCGTCGGGAAGTTCAATACCGGCCAGTGCGTGCAGCAGCGTGGATTTTCCGGAACCCGAGGGGCCCATGATGGCAAGGGACTGGCCCAGTGAAATCTGCAGATCGACGCCGTTCAGTGCAGTGGTGGAACCGAAGCTGCGGTAGAGTCCGTGAGCGGCGAGTACGGGAGGATGGCCAAGGGAATTTTCAAGCATGACCCAATGTTTTCAACAAATGGTACCCGCGCGCATCAGCGCAGGGTTCCAAGTAGCCTCCGGCCAGGCTCATCCCCCGGTAGGAGCAGCCGGCAGCTAGTTCACGACGACAGCAGGAGCAGTAGGCAACAGATGAAGCTGGAACTGTATACGCAACCATTCTGCGCACCGTGCGTGCGCACGCGGCTGGCTGTCGCCCGCGTGCAGGAACTGCTGCCCGCGTTGGAGGTCGAAGAGATCAATGTCGTGGAGCAGGTGGAGCGCGGCGAGGAAATGGGAATCACCAGCACCCCGGTCATTCGGCTATTGCAGGAAGGCACGGAGAAATTCCGTGCCAGCCAGACACCGACTATCAATCAGCTGTTGACCGCTATCGCTGAAGCCAGCGACTAGTCTCACGCCAGCTCGAAGCCCAAGGTGCACGGTTCTTGCCCATTCATGGGGAAGAATAGGTCAAGTGATTACTGTGCCCGGCGTCCAACATGAATGCTTCGAACGTGTTCTAGCCGACTCTTCCAACCGCATTGAGTGGCTCCGCGCACGGGCCCAGGGCATCACCGCAACGGACGTGGCCAAGTTGTCCACCGAGAAGTCCATCAAGAACGCCGCATGGGACAAGCTCTACGGCAATGGCTTCTCCGGCAATCCCTACACCGATCACGGGCGCAAGCGCGAACCGGTCATCGCTGCCTGGGTCCAAGAGAATTTCAATATTTTCCCCTCCTCCCAGCTCTTCCACTCGCAGCATTCGAGACTCCATCTGGCGACTCCCGATGGCTTGGGTTTCGATGCATCGGGAGTTCCGGTTTTGGCTGAAATCAAGACCACCAACAAGCCCTTCAAGAAGATCCCCAAGAGCTACCTGCGCCAGGTGCTCTGGCAGCAGCATGTGATCGGGGCCGAACGCACGTTGTTCGTTTGGGAAGAGCACGATAATTTCGTGCCGGTGCGCGCGGTTCCCGAATACCTTTGGGTGGAACGCGACGATGATTTGATCCAGGATCTCATTGGCAAGGCCGAGTCGCTCATCTCCGCATTGCGCGAAGCGACGGCCCGCCAGGAGCGCTACAACGACTACGGACCCGCTGCGTTGCGGCTCTAAGTCCCCGGAAACGGCAAAAGCCGCTGATCCCAGTTCACAGTACTGGGATCAGCGGCTTCCGTTATGCCGCTAGACCGGGTTGCTTGGAATCATCCGGGGATCCGGCAGGCAATCAGGGTAGTTTTCCACCAGCTCGGCCAGCAGCTTCTCCCGAAGCATATTGCGCAGGTTCCACAGGTCCCCGGCGTTGCGCGCGGATAAATAAATGGTCACTGTTTGCAAGCCGTTTTGCGCGTCGGTCACGAGCAGCTCATTGTCCCGGCCATCCCACCAGTCGGAGGCTTCAAGCAGTTCGCTGCTGCGCTGGCGCAGGTAGGAAATCGGCGCATTGAGCTTCAGCTGCAGTGCTACGTTTCCGGAGATCTCCGTGCTGCGCCGCGACCAGTTCTCAAATGGCGTCGTGGTGAAGTAGGTCGATGGCAGGATCATCCGGCGCCCGTCGATCAGGTGCACCACGACGTAGGAGAGGGTGATCTCCTCTACCGTGCCGCGTTCCCCCTCGACTACCACCGTGTCATCCACGCGAATCGAGTCGGTAAAGGCCACTTGCAAGCCGGCAAATACGTTCGCCAAGGTTGACTGCACGGCCAGGCCAACGACCACCGAAGCCAGGCCAGCCGAGGCCAACAGGCCGGCCCCCAGCGCCCTGACTTGCTCGATCGTCAGCAGCACCGCGGCGATTGCAATGATGCAGAGCACCGCAACCAGTACCCGTCGCATCAGGCCGACCTGCGTCTGGACCTTGGCCAGCCTGCGCCCTGGACCGAATCTCACCTCGAAGCGTGCCATCATGCCGGTCTCAATCACGCGCACCAGCTTGATGATGAACCAGGTGAGGAAGAAGACCAGAATGATCAAAATGGCGAACTGCCAGGGGTTGTACCAAGTGCGTTCTCGATAGAAGACCGCGAAGGCCGACTTGGCAATAATCGAGGTAACCAGGCCGAAGAACGGGAATCTGGTGGCTTTCACGTCGGCTTCGTCCACGCCGATCCGGCGCAGCACGCGGCGGGAAACGCCGCTGAAAACAAACGCCAGGATTGCGGCTACGAGCGCACCGATGAGCAGGACAACCCAAAATTGCAACGATTCGGGGAGGAAGCTTGAGGCTGTAATGACTTCCTCGACGGTTTCGCCGATGGGTTCAACGGGGGTAGGTGACATGTTTAAAGCATGTCATATGGCGCTAAATAAATGCTGTGTGGAACCTGCCTTCCGCCCTACGGCCCGGGAGTTCTCCGGCTCCATTGCAGAAGCGTCTCAGAGTGGTTCCAATTCTTTTCTGCCCTTGCGCTTGCCGCATTCCAGGCCTTTAGTTGACTCACTGGCAGTCCGCTCTGCCTGCGGGCGCAAACCAAGAGAGACGGTGATCCATATGCGCCACGGAAAAATTGGAATCGTTCTAGGCACGGTGGCGGCAGCCTTGCTCGTGGTGACGCCTGCTTCCGCGGCGGCCCCCGCTCCGGCCGCCCTCGCGTCTGCTTCCTGCCCAACGGTTTATTGGGGATCCTTGGCCAAAACCAGCTCCTTGTCCACGCATTCCGCAGTGGAAAATCTTCGGACCGGACGGCACCTGTGCTTTGACCGGCTGGTCATCGATCTCGCAGGACCAGCTGCCAGCCATTCAGCCAGGTATGTCAGCGAACTGACCGGAATCGGTTCCGGCCTGCAGGTGGACACCACTGGCGGTGCCAACCTGGAAATCCTGGTGCAGGCCCCGGTAACCGAGGATTTCAACCCGGGCGCCGAAGTGAAGAATCTGGGCTACACGACGTTCCGCCAATTGGTGTGGCTGGGCAGCTTTGAAGGCGAAACCAAAGTGGGGCTCTCGACCAGGGCACGGCTGCCCATGCGCGTGTTCGCACTGCCTGGACCTGGCGACGGTTCACGCTTGGTCATCGATGTTGCGCACCATTGGTAAAGAAGGTTCATTTCCTTGATGCGTTCGCAACTTTTTGCGTGACGTACCACGTAACACCGGGTCAACCTGCTGATTAATGTGCCACCATGCTAAGTATGTCGCGCACATTCTCTTATCAGCAGGTTGATGTCTTTGCACCCACTGCTTTCAACGGCAATGGCCTGGGAGTCGTGTTCAATGCCGACAGCCTGAGCGATGACCAGATGCAGCACTTTGCGCAGTGGCTGAATCTTGCGGAAACTGTATTCTTCGTCGAGCCCACTGATGAGGAAGCGGACTACGCCATTCGCATTTTCACCCCGAGCACCGAGCTGCCCTTTGCTGGCCATCCGACGCTGGGCGCGGCTCATGCTTGGCTGGAGTCCGGTGGCGAGGCTGGTCCCGCAGGCCATCTGATCCAGCAATGCGGTGCCGGGCTGATTCCGGTGCGTGTGGAACGGGAAAGCAGCGACCGCCACTCGCGGCGCTTGGCCTTCCTCGCACCCCCGCTGACCAGGTCGGGCCCTTTGGAACCAGATGTCCTGCAATGGGCGATTGCCGGGCTGGGCATTCGCGAAGAAGACGTGGTGGACCACCAGTGGCTGGTCAACGGTCCGCATCCTGCGGGCCTGGTGCTGCGTGACGCCGATATCGTGCTGGGCATCGAACCTGACTATGAGGCGCTGCAGGGATTGGAAGTAGGCGTCATCGGCCCCTACACCGCAGCCAGCGTTTCGCAGAGCGTGTGGCAACCGCGCGGATCGGTCATGCCGCGCGTTTCCGGTACCCGCGAAGAGCTGCGTCCGCTGGACTTCTCTGATTTTGAGCGTTCCGAAGAGCGCTTCCGCAATGTGGTGCTGCAGCCTCCGGCGGACTATGAGGTCCGTGCCTTCATTCCCGGCGAGGCTGTTCCGGAAGACCCTGCCACCGGTTCGCTGAATGCTGCGTTCGGCATCTGGCTGACGCAGACCGGTTATGCACCCCAGCGCTATACCGTGCGCCAGGGCACGCGTTTGGGCCGCGAAGCGATCTTGCATATTGAAGCTACCGAAAAAGGCGTCTGGGTCAGTGGCGATGTCGCCACCCGCATCTCGGGCGATGTGAGTTTCGACTGATTTCCTATGCATAGTTTCGCTATCCGTTCCGCACAGGGCTGATAGGGACTAGCCTTGACCAGTGCCTGAAACTGCGAATCCCGAAACACACTTCGACAAGAAAGCCGCCTGGCGTGCCCTCTGGGCACTGGTCATCGGCTTCTTCATGATCCTGCTGGACACCACGATCGTGTCCACCGCAATGCCCTCCATCATGACGTCGCTGGACGCCGATATCTCCAGCATCTTGTGGGTCAACAGCGCGTACCTGCTCACCTTCGCGGTGCCGCTGCTGGTCACCGGGCGCCTCGGTGACCGCTTCGGTCCGCGCAATATCTACCTCATCGGCATGGTGGTCTTCTCGCTGGCCTCGCTGTGGTGCGGCTTGTCCGATTCCCTCGGCTCGCTGGTGGCGGCGCGCGCCGTCCAGGGCCTTGGCGCTTCGATGATTTCCCCTCAGGCGATGACGCTCATTACCCGCCTCTTCCCTTATCAGCACCGCGGTGCAGCCATGGGCCTATGGGGTGCAGTGGCGGGCATCGCTTCGCTGATCGGTCCGATTGCCGGCGGTCTGCTGGTGGACTCCATCGGCTGGGAATGGATCTTCTTCATCAACTTGCCCATCGCGGTAGTCAGCTTGACCATGGTCTTCAAATTCGTGCCAGCCCTTGAATCCCAAGCGCATTCCTTCGACTGGTTCGGCGTCATCCTTTCGGCGTTGGCCATGTTCTGCTTGGTCTTCGGCATCCAGGAAGGCGATGCCACCAATTGGGAACCATTCATTGGCCCGCTGAATTCGTGGCATCTGATTATCATCGGCGCGGTGCTGATGGGAGCCTTCATCTGGTGGCAGTCCAAGACCACGTCTGAACCGCTGGTTCCGCTGCGATTGTTCAAGGTCCGCAATTTCTCCTTGGCCAATGTCGCGATCACCTTCATGGGCCTGACCATCGCGACCATCGCCTTGCCGATGGTGTTCTTCTTGCAGAATGTCCGAGGCCTGACTCCCACCGAATCCGCGTTGATGATTTCTCCGATGGCTTTCGTGGCGATCTTCCTCGCGCCGCAGCTGGGAAAGAAGGTCAATCAGCTCAGCCCGCGGATCTTGGCCGTGCCCGGGTTCTTCCTGTTTGGCGGTGCCACGGTGGTCTACGCCTTCATGATGCACGCCGATATCCCGCTGTGGATGCTGCTGATTCCTTCAGCGGTTCAAGGCATCGGTTCAGCCATGATCTGGCCATCGCTGTCGCTGGCAGCCACCAAGGACTTGACCGCGCGTGATGCGGGTGCCGGTTCAGGGATTTACAACACCACCCGGCAAATCGGTTCAGTGCTTGGTTCTGCGCTGATCGCGGTGATGATGGATGCCCGCATTTCGGCACAGATCGCGCAGGCAGATTCCAAGGATCCTGCGGTGATCATGGAAGCCACGTCTGTTGGCCTGGGACAGGCACTGATGCTGCCAGGCTTCATCGGCGTGGCTGCTGTGCTCGTTGTAGCGTTCCTCAGCGATGGCAAGAAGGCGCAGCGCCACTAGCCAGAGGCAGCTCTTAACGGAGCCAGCGCCTGGTCCGGGACTCGAAAGTCGCTGGATCAGGCGCTGGCTTCGTGGTCGCTAGACCTTGTCTTCAGGTTCTTCGTTGCTATCGCCGTTCTTGAATTCATCGACCTTCTCGCCGATTTTTTCTTGGGCGTCCGCTGCGAAGTTCTTCACGTTCTCGGTAGCGTCGCCTGCGAAGTCCTTCGCGTTTTCGACTGCCTCGCCCAGCTTCTTCTTTGCATCATCTAAGAAACCCATTGGTTCTCCTCTTAGCTTGTAGTTCAAATGTGGCCGCTGAAAACCGCAGTCTCCAAGATCAACTTACGGCGTGCCGAGTGTTTTGCTCAAGCGATTCCGTCCGCTTATTTTGCTTTCTTGATCTTCTTGGCGCCCTTGCGACCAAGAATCAATGCCACAGCGATACCTGCCAGCCATACGTCCTTGGCCAGGGCGGTGCCATCCGCGGTTGGGCGGATGCCGTCGGATTCTGTCATGCCCGGAGTGCGCAGGTAGGAAGCCAGCAGCACACCGGAGAATGCGCCCAGGCCTAAGCCGGCCAGCCGCGATGGGATCAGCGGCAGCAGCAAGGCGCTACCCAGCGAGATCTCGCCGATGGATACGGCCTTACCGAAAACTGCCGGTTCCAGCTCGGCCAGCTGAGGCACGCCGTTGGCTGCCATCTGCTGCAGGCCTGCGGCGCTGGCTTCATCGATGCGCAACTTGTTGATGCCGCTGTTGAGAATGAACGCACCACTGACCAAACGTAGCGCGGCGTTTGCAATCGAGATTCCCATGGGCCCTCACTTCTCTTTCATTTCGTCCAAGAATGGCGTTCCTGCATGGAACGCCCTGATGTTCAGCGTAGTCATGGGCGCAGTAGTTCACAATCATTTGCGCGGCGCGCATAGCTGAACCCAAGAATTTCCCAGCTTGAATCGTGCTAAATTCGTGAATCATGATCGCTTCTTCCGCAGTACCCCCAGCAGCCCTTGATCTACTCATTACCCAGGGCTTCGATGCCACCAGCGTCGACGAGCTGGCAGCTGCCGCTGGCATTTCCCGTTCCACTTTCTTCCGCCGTTTCGGGTCGAAAGAGAATATGGTCTTCGCCGACCAGGAAATGATCATTACACACGTCGAGACCACGCTGGCCGCCTCGTCGGTTGATGCAATCACTACGCTCATCGATGCCGCGCATGTGGTTTTCGACCAGTACACGGTCAACCCCGAAGGTGCCCAGTTGCGCCACAAGCTGCTCTCCTCGGTGCCGTCGCTGCGAGAGCGCGAGCTGGTCTCCACTCACCGTTACGAACGGGCGTTTTACGGGTTCCTGAACCGTCGCGATTTGGCAAAGAGCGCCACGGAGAAGTCGCTGTGCCTGGGCGTTAGCGCTGGCCTGGTTGCGATCCACAACGATCATTTGCGCAGCTGGCTGAAAGACGCGCAATGCACGGACCGCACCAAGCTGGCCAACGATGTGCGCCAGTTCCTGAACCGCTTCCCGGATCTGCTCGACCCCGGACAGGCAGCGGCCGCCCCCAAGCCTGCGGCCCCCAGCGTGGTGGTTTCCGTGCTGGATGCCGGCGCCGATGAGCAGGCGATTCTCCAGGCCGTCTCCCGCGCGCTCAAAGAGCACGGAAACTAATCGATTCCACCCAACTCTTGAAACCAAGTTTCTTGACATGGCACTGCGTTCCACTAGTCTAGGAGTGAAGCTTTTTTCACCGTAGCTATTAGGAGCATCTGAAATGTCCCAGCTGGAGACCGGTTTTGAATTTCCCGCCGGCGTTGTCGAACCCGAATACGACCTGTGGTCCGGAGACGTCAATATCGATCCGACCGGAATCTTCGCAGAAGTAGGCGAAGCGGACAACGCGTGGCGAGCTAAGGCCCGCGCATTCATCCTCGACGACGTCAAGGACGACATCCACGAGTACTGGGACAAGGCCGACTACCCGCTGCATCTGCTCAAGAAGCTCGGCGATGCGGATCTGCTGCGCGATGGCCTGAACCTGGAAGGCTACGAGGAAATGAGCCCGCTGGCTGCCGGCTTGGTCAACATGGAAATGGCCCGTGGCGACGGTTCGGTCTCCACCATTGTTGGCGTCCAGGGCGGTCTGGCTCTGCGCTCCGTGCTGTACTGCGGCAATGCCCAGCAGATCAAGAAGTACGCCATCCCCATGCTGCGCGGCGAACTTCCAGGCGCTTTCGCGCTGACTGAACCAACTCATGGTTCCGACTCGGTTTCGCTGGAAACCCGTGCCGCCAAGGTCGAGGGCGGATACCGCCTGAGCGGTGAAAAGAAATGGATCGGCAACGGCTCGGTCGGCGGCGTGAGCATCGTTTGGGCCCGCGACGACGAAGGCAAGGTCCGCGGATTCATCGTGCACCAGGATGCCGAAGGCTACAAGGCCACCACCATCGAAAACAAGCTCTCCCTGCGCGCTATCTGGCAGGCGCATATCCGCATGGAGAACGTCTTCGTTCCGGACCACGATGTGATGCCCGAAGCCAAGAGCTTCAAGGACACCTCGCGCGTCCTGTTCGCCACCCGGCTGGGTGTCGCCTGGTCTGCCGTGGGCCACGCGACCGCTTGCTACGAGTCGGCCGTGAGCTACGCCAAGCAGCGCGTGCAGTTCGGTCGTCCGCTGGCCGCCAGCCAGATCGTCCAGGAGCGCCTGGCCCGCATGCAGTCCGAACTGGCTACTATCCAGGTTCTGGTCATGCAGGCGACCAAGCGCGAAACTTCCGGTGAGCTGACCGGCCCGCAGGCGTCGCTGGCCAAGTACACCGCTACCCGCACCGCACGCGCCATCGCAGCGAACGCCCGCGACCTGCTCGGCGGCAACGGTATCCTGACCAGCAACCGCGTGGCCCGCCATTTCGCCGATGTGGAAGCAATCCACACCTATGAAGGTACCGAAACCGTGCAGGCCTTGATCATGGGCCGCGACATCACCGGCTTCTCAGCGTTCGCCTAGAACCTGGGCGCCGGAAAGCACGCCGGGACCTGGCTCGTTCTTCCGGGCCTCGGCCCCGGCGTGCTTTTGCCTACTGCCGGCCCAATCGGTTCTTGGTCTTTGCCGTTGCCACGTGGTCCCATGGATTCTCCGGCCAAGGATGCTTCGGGTAGCGCCCGCGCATTTCAGAACGCACCTGGGCGTAGGGCCCATTGAAGAAGCTAACCAGGTCATCGGTCACCGCCAGCGGCCGGCCACCGGGCGAAAGCAAGTGGAACTGGACGGCAAGCTTGCCCTTGACCAGCCGCGGCGACTCATCGAGCCCGAAGCATTCTTGCAATTTCACGGCGACGACCGCTGGACCGGTTTCACCGACCTCGGGATAGGCCACGGAAATCCTTGATCCCGAAGGCACCTGGAGCCGTTCGGGCACCAGCGAATCAAAATCATGGGCATGCTCCCACGGCAGCAAGGTCCGCAATGCCGAATACAGGTCAACCTTGGCAGCGTTCTTGCCGGCGGCTACCTGCCGCAAGACCGGCTGCAGCCAGTTGCCCGCCGAGGCAATCAGGGCCTGGTCATCCACCGCGGCAAAGGGTTCGCCGAGCAGGCGATGGGCCACGGCCATCCGCCGGCGCAAAGCATCAAACTTTTCATGGGTGCCGAAGAAGGCTATCCCCTGCGTAGCTATGGCGCTGGCAACAGCCTGCATGCCCAGCTCTGCGGTGGCCTTGACCGGATGGGCCGCCAGCTCGATCTCGCCAAAGCTCTCGATCTGGCGAGCGGTGATCCTGCCGTCAACCAGCTCCGCCACTTCGCGCTTCTGGTGCATCTGCGGCAACAGGTCGACGGCAGTGCCAAGTTCGATGCCAACGGCCCGTCGGATCACCGCCTTGGATCCGGCACGGGAAACTTCGGCGACCGCAAGAAATTCCTCATGCATCAGCTGGCTGCCGCGTGGCAAGGTTGCCCGGGTCCCCGAAGCCAACAGGTATTCCTCCGGGCCGACCTTGCGCGCAATCCATTGCGGGTACGCCAAAGCGCACACGCCTGCCAGGGCCGCAGCTGCCGGTGCAGGCTGCCGCCCGGTGCGGTTTTCCGCAGTGCCCAGGAGCTTTTCCAGGCGCTGCGCTTCATGCTTCCAGGCACGGTGCGCCGGATGCGAACTCCGGCGCACCGCGGCAAGCAATTCATTCAGGTCCGCGCTGGCAATGCGTTCCGAGCTGGCCAGCAATGCGACAGCATCCGAGGCAGCCCGGGTGCCGAAAATCCGGCTGCCTTCGAGCAACGCGCGGGCGGCACGCGGGTCTGCTGGAACCTTCATCATCTGCTCGCCCAGGGCGGTGATCTGCCCGGTGCCGTCAACCGCGTCCAGGCTGCGCAGGATCTGCTCATCGCTGGCCATGGCGCTAGCCGGCGGCGCTTCCCACATGGCCAGCCCCTCGCCACGCGGGGTCCCCCATGCCGCGAGCGACAAGCCGGCGGCGACCAGGTCGCCGGTGCGGATTTCCGGTGTGGAGTGCGCCGGGGCGGCGGCAAAGGACTTGGGGTCCAAGGTCCGCACCACCTTGCCCGGCCCGAGTCGTCCTGCCCGGCCCGCCCGCTGGGTGGCCGCGGAACGGCTGGCCACCACGGTCATCAACCCCGAGAAACCACGCGAGCTGTCTCGGCGCGGCTCGCGGGCGTAGCCGGCGTCCACCACCAGATGAACGCGCGGCACGGTCACCGACGATTCGGCAATGGAGGTGGAGACGATGATCCGCGGGGCGCTGCCAGCCTCCGGCTCACTGAGGATCCGGTCTTGTTCCTTGGAAGAGATCTGCGAGTGCAAGGCCAGGACTTGCACTCCGGAGGCAGAAATCTGCGAGCAGACGCGGTCGACTTCCCGTACCCCGGGGACGAACACCAAGGTGTCCACCGGGGTTGCGCTTGCTGCGTTGGCTGCCGCGCTGTGGCGTACCGCGACGGCGGCAACGTGGCGCAGGTAGTCATCGTTCAGCCCGCGTTCGGTGTTCCGGATTCCGGCGAAGCTGTCGAAAGCTTCTTGCACGGCAAACTGCGCGGTGTGGGCGCTGAGCACTGGAGCGGCCTGGCCACGGGCCAGCAGCGCCGAGAGTTCCCCGGCGTGCAAGGTGGCACTCATCAGGATCAGCGACAGGTCATCACGCAATTCGCTGACCTGGTTGGCCATCGCCAGCAACAAATCCGTATCGATCGACCGCTCGTGGACCTCATCAATGATCACCGCGCTCACACCGGCAACATCCGGATCGGCCAGCAACCTGCGCAGCATCAGGCCTGCGGTCACGAATTCCACGCGGGTCTGCGCCGAAGCTTGCCGTTCCCCGCGCACGGCGAAGCCAACACGCTGGCCCAGAACCGATCCATCAAGCTGGGCGAGGCGACGGGCAGCAGCCCGGGCAGCGACACGGCGTGGCTGGGTCACGATGATCTTGCCAGCCAGTCCTGCCTGGTCCAGGGCGTTGGCTACCGTGGGTGGAACTATCGTCGTCTTGCCGGATCCCGGTGGCGCTTGGATCACCAACGGCTGGGCAGGATCAGCCGCCAAGGATTCTTGGAGTTCCTCCCTGCTGGGACCGAAAGCCAGCCCTGAAGCAATCCTGTTCAGGTCGAAGCGGGCCGAACTCATGCTTGGCGTCCAGCCCAGAAGGACTCGATGGCCTTGACCACAGGCTCAATCGGGAACAGGGTGCTGCCGTGGGTTCGCCCCGGCAAGGCCACCATGCGCGCATTGGGCAAGGTGCGGACCATGATCTTGTTCTGGTCGAAGCGCGGCTGGTCCCGGGTGCCGATCAGCAGCAAGGTCGGGATTCTGATCTTCGCCAGCTCGGACAGGTTGATGTTCTGCAGGGTCTCGGCGGCCTCGTAGTAGGCAGCCAGGGCCAGCGGGTCGTTGGATTTGAAGGCCATGCGGGTTGCTGGATCCAGGCGTCCATTCTTTTCTTGCCCGGTGACGAATCCTTCGATGTCGCCATTGCGCAGGACCTCGAGGTAGCCGGGGAAGAAGAGCTTCCCGATTTCGCCGGGGGTAATTTCGTAGGTGCCGCCGAGCATGATCAGCGAGATCACCTGCTCTGGGTGGTGCATGGCCATGTGCAGCCCGGTGCGTGCGCCAAAAGAGTAGCCGACAATGTGAATACGTCCGATGCCCAGGTGATCCATCACCGCGCGGATATCGCCGGCCACCTTGTCCATGGTGTAGTCGGCTACGTCATGGGATTTGGCTGACTTGCCATGCCCGCGCAGGTCCATGCGGATGGTGCGGTGCCCCTGGCCCAACGCCTTGGTGTAGCCGAGCCCTCTCCAGATGGACCGGGACAGGGCGGAGCCATGGAGGAAGAGAATCGGCTCCCCGGCAGCCCCGTCATCGTCAAAGAAGATTTCGGAACCATCTGCGGGATTATTGATCATCGGCATGCCTTCGATTAAATCCTGTATTGACGGTGAAGGCGAAATCAGTGTTGGCCGCCGCCCTCGACATCCGCGGCTAATAGGTGAACACTGAAGACACAGGGTCCAGCCATCCGCAGGGGGTGGCCCACGGAAGTTGGGAGGAAGATCATGCCTGAACAATCAGCTGCTGGGCAGCCCGGTGGCGCTGAAGAGGAAAAGCTGCGACTGGCCGCAGAAGAAAAGAAGCGCCATGACGAGCACGATGAAGCTCTCGTCGAAGAGTGGGAAGACGAGTCATTCCCGGCTTCGGATCCGCCCTCGAATTATTAGCAAAAGCCTTTTCCCAAGAGACCGCACACCTCGCATTCAGCTACTTTCAAGTTTCAGCTCCTAGTGTGGTTATTACCTTCTCAAGGTGCGAGTGATCTAGATCAACCGATCCGCACAGGCGTTACCTCCTTGGCCTGGCGGGTCGGTTCATCATTTAATCCAAACCCACGAAACCTTTACGCACACAGCGGATTCACCTTTGCGCTATTTATTTAGTTCAGGCTCTGGCCTATTGTGGAAACTGACGTCAAATCGATTTCCGCTCGCCAGCGCTTGACCTGGCAGAAAGGTGCCTCGTGGAATACGAACGCCTCCCGTCCATCCCGGAACTGCACCGTCCCTACACTGCTGCCGCAGACCGCTATGAGCACTTCGGCTACCGCCGCGTTGGCGATTCCGGCCTGCGCTTGCCCCCGCTATCCCTGGGACTGTGGTGGAATTTCGGCGATAACCGTCCATTCGATTCCCAGCGCGAGATCCTGCGCCACGCTTTCGATAACGGCATCAACCACTTCGATCTGGCCAACAATTACGGTCCTCCGGCAGGTTCAGCCGAAGAGAACTTCGGCCGCATGATGGAAAAAGACTTCAATCCCTACCGCAACGAGCTGGTCATCTCCTCCAAGGCCGGCTACGACATGTGGCCAGGCCCGCACGGCACCTTCGGCTCGCGCAAGTACCTGCTGGCCTCCTGCGAAGCCTCGCTGAAGAAGATGAATCTGGACTACGTGGACATCTTCTATTCGCACCGTTTCGATCCGAAGACTCCCCTGGAAGAAACCATCGGCGCTTTGGATACCCTGGTTCGTCAGGGCAAGGCCACCTACGTGGGCATCTCCTCGTACTCGGCAGAACGCACCGCCGAGGCTGCCGCAATCGCCAAGGACCTGGGAACCCCGCTGGTAATCCATCAGCCGTCGTACAACATCCTGAACCCCTGGGTAGAGCACGGCCTGCTGCAAACCCTGGAAAAGGAACGCATGGGCACCATTGCTTTCACCCCGCTGGCCCAGGGCCTGCTCACCGATAAGTACCTGGAAACCACTGATGTGGTTCGCCAAGGCGGACGCCGTTCGCTCGAAGCCCAGCTGACCGATCAGAACCTGGCCAAGGTCCGCAGCCTGAACGAGGTTGCGCAGACGCGCGGGCAGTCGCTGGCGCAGATGGCCCTGGCCTGGCTGCTGCGCGATGGCGCGGCAACCTCGGTATTGATCGGCGCCTCGTCCACCAAGCAGCTCGACGAGAACTTGGGTGCGCTGGACAACCTTGAGTTCTCCGAGGCGGAATTGGCCCAGATTGCCAAGATCGCCCAGGGCGATGCCGGAATCGACTGGTGGCGCTCTTCCGCGATCGGCTAGTAATCCACTGATCACACGGGTAATACCTGTGTTCTTGAGCCGCGGTTTCCAAGACAAGTCTTGGAAACCGCGGCTTTTTCATTCGCTTCCGTCTGCAACTTCCACTCAAGCCAAATACCTGCTGTTCCTTGGTGGCTGAATGTTGTTTCTGCGGATAAGCTCGGAGTAGACGCAATATGAAGTGAATTACATTCATTTATTGCGTGGAGTCCGCTAGCGTTAGATCCACACGGCTTACGCTGACCACTTTTGTGCATACGACAGGAGCATTGATGAGCGCCCCAACCTACAAGGTCTTGAACCCGGCAACCGGTGAAGTCGTCGAGGAATTCGCCGCGGCCACCGATGAGCAAGTCGAACAGGCGCTGGCTGCCGCGCAGAGCGCCTACGAATCATGGCAGGACGTTGACATCAACGAACGCGCCAAGATTGTTTCCAAGGTAGGCACGCTCTTCGCCGAGCGCGCAGCAGAACTCGGCAGGATCATGACCACCGAAATGGGCAAGCCATTGTCCGAGGCCGTGGGCGAAGCTGAATTCTGCCAGGAGATCTTCGAGTACTTCGCCACCGAGGGACCAGCCTTGGCAGCGGACCAGGAGATCAAGTCCTTCTCCGGCGGCAAGGCCGTCGTTCAGAAGCGCCCGGTTGGTCCGCTGCTGGGCATCATGCCGTGGAACTTCCCGCTGTACCAGGTAGCGCGCTTCGCGGCACCTAACTTGATGCTGGGCAACACCATCATCTTGAAGCATGCCGAGTCCTGCCCGCGTTCAGCACTGGCCATCCAGGAAATCATGGATGAGGCTGGAGTACCGGCCGGCGTCTACAACAACCTCTTCGCCACCCACGACCAGATCTCCACCATCATCGCCGATGCCAGGATCCAGGGTGTCTCGCTGACCGGTTCGGAGCGCGCTGGCGCCATCATCGGCGAGCAGGCCGGCCGAAACCTGAAGAAGGCCGTGCTGGAGCTGGGCGGCTCGGATCCCTTCGTTGTCCTGGACTCCGATGACGTATCCGGCATCGTGGATACCGCTTGGGGCTACCGCATCGACAACACCGGCCAGGCTTGCAACTCGAACAAGCGCATGATCGTCATGGAAGACATCTACGACGAGTTCGTTTCCGAACTGACCAAGCGTGCCGAAGGCCTGCAGCCTGGCGACCCGATGGCGGAAGCCGAGGGCACCTTCGCTCCGCTGTCCTCGCGCAAGGCAGCAGAATCCCTGCACGAGCAGGTCCAGGATGCCGTCTCCAAGGGCGCTACCCTGCACGCCGGCGGCGTGCTGCATGACGGCCCTTCGGCCTACTACTCCCCAGCGGTGCTCACCGGCATCACCAAGGAAATGCGTGCCTACTACGAGGAGCTGTTCGGTCCGGTAGCCGTGGTCTACAAGGTATCCAGCGACGAGGAAGCCACCGAGCTGGCCAACGACACCATCTATGGCCTGGGCGGTTCGGTGCACTCCACCGACGTCGAGCGCGCCTCGAAGGTGGCGCAGAAGCTGCAGTCCGGCATGACCAACGTGAATGCAGCCAGCGCAGAGGGTGCAGAAATGCCATTTGGCGGCGTGAAGCGTTCGGGCTTCGGCCGCGAGCTTGGCCCGCTGGGCATGGATGAATTCGTGAACAAGCGCCTGTTCTACGTAGGCGAGTAGTTCCTTAAACGATATGGGGTAGCTGAACCAGAAGTTCAGCTACCCCATATTTTGTCTAATTATCGTCCAGCTGCAACCAATTCCTTTTCTTCGAAAAGTTCATCTTCGATTGAGCGTTTCTTAAGAATCTTCTTATTCACGAACCCGGCGATAGTTGCCCATTCTTTATTGGAAATGAAGAGCAAGTCCAAAGCGATCATGACCAATGAGAATTGCCAAAGGCCTGCAAGCAGAAGCGCGATGCCCATGTGCATAGTGAATAAGACCGCAACGGCCCATGGTCGCAACTTGCGCAACAGAATGAAAATGATGAAACCGCCCTGGGCGATCAGAGTCATCCACGATGATATTTTGATAAACAAACTAGACTGCCAAATCAGTTCATTAAGACCTGGATAGATCTGATACGACTCCAAGTTCAGGGCGTAGTAGAAGCCCGTTCCATCGAGCCAGTTATCTCCGACAACTTTCAGGTAACTGGAAATAACGTAGACAATGACGATCTGGGCCATGCACAGCAGAAGCACGATATTGTGGACCGCATTCCATGCTGGCTTGTTCTTGCATTTAACGGTCTTTCCCTTACGTCGCCGCAACCAAGAATCCACGGAGAAATGCTCGTTGAGGTTGGCGAATACAAGGAAGAGCAAGGTGATTCGCGTTAGCGTATCCCCACCGTTGGTGAGATATGGGTTGTTGGACTGCAATGCAACGAGGAACAGCAGGAACAATGGCGTGATGTACTTAGTTTTCCAGCCAGCGATGAAGATCAGCACAATGGCAATGAAGGCCATGTACCCAATGCTGAAGAGTAATTCATCGCTCTTGGTCAGAAGCGTGTCAAAGGTCCAATAGCCACGCCGCTTAGCTTCCGGATCAACCCACCATGAGGCTGGGCCCCAAAGTATGGAACGGTCCCCCATGCTTGGCAGCAAGACGGTGAGCATACCGATGCCGTAAATAATACGCAGCAGCGAGAAGCTGATCAGGGAGTGTTTGGATTCTAGAAGCCAGTTTCCGAATTTATCAATAAGAGATGTCATTTCCTATCGGCCTTCCTGGCGTTCAATCATGTTCTCCAAATGCTCTACGGCAAGTTCGTACGGGCTGGCATCAGCTGCACGCCATCCGAAGGTTCGTACGCTCGTTTCGAATTGCTTGTCATCCATGAAGCGATGGTTGAAGTCGTTATTTCGATCTCCGATGATCCGCCATTGGACATCACGTGCTTTCTCCCCTGTATAGGCTTCAGCGTAAACCGTGGCGTATCGAACAAGCATGTAATCCATACGTACAAAGTTCACGACGCGTGATGAGTTTTTTTCTTCACCTTGGATGGCTTTGACGACTTCGCTGTCACTCATGACGTTACGGTTCTTGCCGTCAACAGAGACGAAGTTCTTCCGTGCGGTTTCTCGCTGATCAGTCTTCAGCTTGTTGAATCGTGAGAGATAAACACTGGTGGTGTTTTGAGAGAGTTTTTGAATCCTGGAGGGAGCCAAGCTGCCTTTATTCAGTAGCCGTTCTACTTCGGTTACGGGAATCCATTCAGATTCGGTGATTTTCCCGTCGTCATCATATGACCGGGAGCGGACCTCCAGGTAGTAGTCGCGCTTCTGAATATTCGGAGCGAAGACATTCCATTTCTGGCTGAAGAACGGCGATAATTCCCGTTTTACCGGATTAGATGCTTCCACTGCCATGGATACTGCTACTGCGCTATAGCCAAGTACCATTACCAACGCAACAATTACGGCTACCAGCCTTCGCGTCTGACCTTTTTTGGTCATCCTTACCTCTCGAACGTCAGGGCGTCATGCCGCTTGCCATCATTGCCCAAATTTTCTATCGACTTCAATCTCTGCTGGACACTTTGCCGGGCATTCAGCCAGCTACTGAAAGCTTCTGTATCGATTTCTCGCCTATTTAAGAGAACTATATTCCAGCACAATAAGGTTCAGATACACATTTGAAACTGAGTCATGTGCAAAATAAAAAGTCTTGAGCTGGGCAACTATTATTAGCTGCCCAGCTCAAGATTTATGGTGCTACTTTATGATCGCTTAGGCCTTCTTGCGACGGAGCACGGTTACGGCTCCACCTGCGAGGACCAGCAGCAAGGCGATTCCGCCGATTACCAGTGGAGCGTTAGCGCCGGTGTCGGCCAACTTGTCCTTCTTGGAATCGTTCTTAGAATCGTTCTTGCCCGAATCGTTGCTGTCGTTATCGCCTGCGTCAGTACCCTCAGCATCGCCTGCGTCAGTACCCTCAGCATCGCCTGCGTCAGCATCGCCTGCGTCAGCATCGGTAGCGTCAGCATCGCCTGCGTCAGCATCGCCTGCGTCAGCATCGGTAGCGTCAGCATCGGTAGCGTCAGCATCGGTAGCGTCAGCATCGCCTGCGTCAGCATCGGTAGCGTCAGCATCGCCTGCGTCAGCATCGGTAGCGTCAGCATCGGTAGCGTCAGCATCGGTAGCGTCAGCATCGGTAGCGTCAGCATCGGTAGCGTCAGCATCGGTAGCGTCAGCATCGGTAGCGTCAGCATCGGTAGCGTCAGCATCGGTAGCGTCAGCATCGGTAGCGTCAGCATCGGTAGCGTCAGCATCGGTAGCGTCAGCATCGGTAGCGTCAGCATCGGTAGCGTCAGCATCGGTAGCGTCAGCATCGGTAGCGTCAGCATCGGTAGCGTCAGCATCGGTAGCGTCAGCATCGGTAGCGTCAGCATCGGTAGCGTCAGCATCGGTAGCGTCAGCATCGGTAGCGTCAGCATCGGTAGCGTCAGCATCAACTGCAGCTTCAACCACCTGGAAGGTAGTGGTGTCGTTGGTACGACCATCATCGGCGAAGACCGAGTACTGGCCAACTTCAACCTCCTCGAAGACTACTTCCCAGTTGCCTTCATCATCGGCAGCAACTACGAGCTCCGGAGCTGCAATGGCGTTCTGGAAGAATGCGAACACCTTTGCAATAGCGGAATCAGCGACTTCGGTAGCCTTGACGGTTACCACAGCGTTTGGATCCGAGGTGCCCTTCACGAGCACGTTAGGTCCTTCAACGGTCGAGCCTTCAAGTGGAGTCACGATGTCCACTGGCAGGTATTCACCGTCTTCGTCGCCGTCCACATCGGTGCCATCAGCATCGGTAGCGTCAGCATCAACTGCATCGGTAGCGTCAGCATCAACTGCATCGGTAGCGTCAGCATCAACTGCATCGGTAGCGTCAGCATCAACTGCATCGGTAGCGTCAGCATCAACTGCATCGGTAGCGTCAGCATCAACTGCATCGGTAGCGTCAGCATCAACTGCATCGGTAGCGTCAGCATCAACTGCATCGGTAGCGTCAGCATCAACTGCATCGGTAGCGTCAGCATCAACTGCATCGGTAGCGTCAGCATCAACTGCATCGGTAGCGTCAGCATCAACTGCATCGGTAGCGTCAGCATCAACTGCATCGGTAGCGTCAGCATCAACTGCATCGGTAGCGTCAGCATCAACTGCATCGGTAGCGTCAGCATCAACTGCATCGGTAGCGTCAGCATCAACTGCATCGGTAGCGTCAGCATCAACTGCATCGGTAGCGTCAGCATCAACTGCATCGGTAGCGTCAGCATCAACTGCATCGGTAGCGTCAGCATCAACTGCATCGGTAGCGTCAGCATCAACTGCATCGGTAGCGTCAGCATCAACTGCATCGGTAGCGTCAGCATCAACTGCATCGGTAGCGTCAGCATCAACTGCATCGGTAGCGTCAGCATCAACTGCATCGGTAGCGTCAGCATCAACTGCATCGGTAGCGTCAGCATCAACTGCATCGGTAGCGTCAGCATCAACTGCATCGGTAGCGTCAGCATCAACTGCATCGGTAGCGTCAGCATCAACTGCATCGGTAGCGTCAGCATCGGTAGCAGCAGGGGCAACCGTAATGGTCACGTCGTCTGTGCTAATTCCGTCCGTTGCGGTGATGATGTGCTCACCTGCTGGAACATCAGGGAAGGTGGTGGTCCAGTTACCTTCGGCGTCAACGTCGACAGTGACTGGGGTGCCATCTGCAAGCGTTACATCAACAGTGGTATTCGGTTCACCGGTACCAGTGACAATGACTTCGTCACCTTCGGTGAAGGCGTCGGTTGGTACGGGGCTTGTGATGACGACATCTGCGTATTCGGCAGCAGCACGAACAGCTGAAGTACCCAGGTCAACGCCAACAGTCAGCGCTGGAGCGTCCGGAAGCACATCGATCGCCAGAGCGGTAACGTAGTTCAGTTCGCCCTCGGGAGCTGGTTCTGCTGGCTGCGCAACGGCAGCAACGCCAAGGTCAGCGCTGGCAATCGTATTCTGCTCGTTGATGGTGATCTCAAGAACGCCAGCAAGGAGTGGTTCGATACCATTTTCAATCAATGGCGCGACCACACCGTCGACTGCACCTTGGATCGCGCCCGGAAGCGCATCGACGAGACCAGTTGTTGCGTCAAGGACATTGCCAGTCGTAGTAGTTACTGCGGCAACAATGCTGTTCAACGCAGAAGTCAAGTCCAGCTCAATGAGGCTTCCTGGAAGCAGCACAAGCGAACTATTGTCGGCGAAGTTCTCAGTATCTCCGTGGAGAAGACCATTAAGAGTACCGCTGAGATCGATCTTGCCTTCAGCCACGCCACCAAGCGCAGTTCTGACATCAATATTCGCGGTCAAGTTGAACGTGGCAGTATTAAGAATTTCGTCCAAAGCAGTCGTCAAATTGGTGACGACCTCGTTTAGAAGTCCCGTCAATTCGGTGCTGACCTTGGACGCGATCTTGTCATCCAGCAACTTAGTATTCGCTGGCTGATCGTTCAGGCCACCTTCAATTGCCTTGGACAGATCCAGGTGAACAGTTCCTTCGCCCAGATTCAACGAGACCAAACCCGAATCCGAAACCAGTTCCTCAGTAATCACGGAATTCAAAATATCCACAACACCGTCAAGGCCGTCGATCGAAAGAGCAGCATTGGAAATGCCAGCTTGAGCGACAAGCACGTTGATGTTGAGCAGGTTTAGCGCATCTACGAGACTGGACACGGTGCCACCCGTGCCCACCAGGCCGTTGAGGGCGGTGCCGACCTCGGTAGTCGTGGCAGTCAGATCTTCACTCAACTGCGACAGCAATGGGCTGTGCAGGTCAGCAGTCGCGGAAGCAATCTGGTATTCGTGCGTTGGATTCGCACCATCGAGTCGCTCGGTGGTCGAACCAAGTGCGCCCAGCTGCAGTTCCGCAACGTCCAACACTTGGTTGGTCACGCCGTCCAAGTTCAGCTGACCGAAAAGCTTGGTCAGATCGATCGTTGCAAGATCGCCAGGTGCCCTGTCTAGTGCCAATGCACCGTCTGCACCCAGCACGCCTGCCGAAGCCTTGGCATGAGTCGCAGTATCAGCAATTGCATACGAGGACAGTGCGCCTGCCTGACCAAGCTCAAGGAGGCCTGAGGCGTCATCGCTGATTACTGGAAGGTTAATGGTCGGCAGCGTCAGATTCAGCGCACCGTTAAGCGCCGCCACATTCAATGGGTTCGACTGAGCCGCTGGGGAGCTCGGGTTGGCTGAGTAGGAGTAGCCTGCGTCAGCTACATCCAGGCCCAGACCGTCGACATTTATAACCTGGCCGTATGCTTCCGAAAGGTCGTCAGGAGCTGCATAAGCCGCGGTCACGGTTGGGGCAACGAAAAGGCTAGCTACGACTGCGCCAGCAAGTACTGGGCGCGCAACGCGCCCTTTTCCTGCCTTTGCTGGTGGCAAATTATTTGCTTGCACCACTTGTCCTCCAAAAATTGGTTGTGATCTAGGAAACTTCGCAAAGCTCCTATTTGACCCTATGCTGGACGAACCCCGACTCACAGGTTTCTTTCAGTCATTTCTTTGCATACTCAGGTCAAACTTCTTGGCCATACGGTCAGAATCGATGGCCAGCAGGTAATACTGGGCAGTAATTTAACTTCCTGCCATTGGAGAAAATAATGCACTTACAACCACTGACCTGAAAATTTACCCAAACAGTGATGTAACAATATGACAACAACCTCGCAATGCTATCTGTCAAGCCAAGGGATTTGACTAGTTAGCCATAGACTGTGAATCACCTGCTAGCTTTCCCCACCGCAGAACGGGTTAGGAAGGATTGGCCAGGACAACACCAGTTCGTAGTGATGGAGGATTCTTGTATGTCGCACATCCGCATTCATCTGGCTGATAGTGACCATTTCTCACGGGCCGGGATTGCTGGAGTCTTAGCCGAGGCCAGCGACATGGTGATCGAGCATGTTTCGGATTGCATGTCCGAGGCCGTTCAAGCTGCAACCGAGTTGAAGCCGGACCTCGTCATCCTGGAATCGTCGCTGAATGGGACGGATCTGTATTGCTCGATTCGGGAAATCTCCGAGAGTGCACCGAATACCAAGATCGTGGTGTTGGCTGCCCGATACCAGCGGGACGACATCTCCAAGGCCTACGATGCTGGCAGCTCGGGACTGATCTCGAAAAGCTCCATCAGCTCGGAACTGCCCAGCGCATTGCGCATGCTCGCTGCAGGCTACCAACTTTTTGCCCAGCCGTCGGACGGTTGGGAATCGACCGCGAAAATCGTGCGCCGCTCAGACCAGCAATCCGTTGTACGCAAGCTCAGCGAACGCGATCGCAGCCTGGTGCGCCTCGTCGCGGCCGGGCTCACCAATTCTCAGATCGCCCGCATCGCGCACATCTCCGAGGGCTCGGTGAAGCTCCACTTGGCGCGCATCATGGAGGAACTGGGCGTCACCAATCGTGTGCAGCTGGCAGTAGTGGCTACAGAATCCGGATTGGTTTCGTCTGCGGATCTGCAGATCGCCTGAAACAGAATCGAATCTGGTCAGTACACCGTACGAAGCTGGCTGGCAGGGATCCACATTTCTTCGCCGTCACGGTCAATCTGCCGCCACGCGCCCTGGCGCGCGACGATGACCACGGCAGTGTCGGCCGGAAGAATCCGCACTAGCGAGTAATGGTCGCCAGGACCGCGTCTCGCGTTCAGTCCGATGGTGGTCAGTGCCCGCTGGTTGGGGACGGCGATCAGCCCGCCCTTGGCTGGACGGGAGGGGATCTCCTGCAAGTACATGCTGGGTACCCAGCCCAGCAATTTGCCGCACTGCACCTGGGACCACAATCCCTGCTGGAGCATCGAGCGGACCTTGGACCCCTGGTCAATGACCTTGAGCACCGGATACCCAGTGCCGCTGCCCTTGCGCAGATTCAACGTTGCCGTCGTAGCATGGGTGGCTTCGATCAATGAATAGCGTGAAAGAACTGGCTCGGCCAGCTCGTCATCGTCTTCGGCGAGTACCGGCTCGTCAAAGACCGCCGGGATCGCTTCAAGATAGATATTCGGCAGCCAACCGTAGATCTGGTGCACGAGAACATGTGCCCACGAGCCGTTGACCTCAATCAGGACCAGCTCTGTGCCTTGCTCCAAATGGCTCTGCACTACGTAGTGGCGGCCGGCGCCCTTGCGCAGCTTGAGCGAGGCAGTCGTCCGGTGGGTATTGGCAATGGACGACGTCCGAGCCGACTGATGTGGATAGCCCACCTGGTTCACAACCACCTCAAATGAAAAAACTTAGGGAAGCAACCACCGGTTGCTTCCCTAAGTTTATTCCATTTTTAGAAGATGCGTGCTTCGCCGCCTCTTAGGATGCGGAAGAACGCGAGCCGAGCTCTGCATCCAGTCGCAGCAGGCCGCTTCCATCGTTGCCGATCATCCTGACGCGATCCAGGATTTCACCAACGGTGGCTTCCTCTTCAACCTGCTCATCGATGAACCAGTGCAGCAGCGGCAGGGAGTCGATGTCACCCTCGGTCTGCGCCAAACGGTACAGCTCGCGAATCGCTCCGGAGACCTTCTGCTCGTGGGCCAAGGAAGCTGCGAAGGCATCTGCAACGCTGTTCACATTCACAGTCGGGGCAGGCTGCTCGCCAATCTTCGGGTGGGCCGAGCGGTCGGTCATGTGGGTCATGAACTTTTCCGCGTGCACGATTTCCTCGCCGGCCTGGGCGCGGAACCAGCCAGCAATGCCGGGAAGGCTCAATACGTCCATTTCAACTGCCAGCTGACGGTAAACCGTTGCTGCGGTTAGTTCGAGAGTTACCTGGGTGCTGAAGGCTTCTGCCAGTTTTCCTGTAAGTTCCATGTCATCAGACTAAACCTGTTTTGCCACCTTGTCACCGAAGTTCGGACTCACTTAGTCAAACCTGAATTAGGGAATCATCCCAAGTTGGGATCGAGTTAATGTAGCCGATACTAACCTAACTTAGGCATGCCGATACGATGCTAACCTACTTGCCCAGTCCTGCTCTGCGCAGCGCCTCGGCCATCGCGGTGTTGCCCGGTGCAGCCGGTTTGCCCTGCGCGGGCTCGGCTTTGCGGTTCTGCCCAGTGCGGTTCTGGCCCGAGCGCGCCGAACGACCAGCTCCCGGTCCCTTGCGTTCGCCTGGTCTGGAGTCCTTCGCCTCTCCCCCAGCAGCAGGCAGTTCGTCATCAAGTCGCAGAGTCAGCGAAATGCGCTTGCGCACGGTATCCACTTCCAGCACCTTGACCTTGACAATCTGGCCGGAACTGACCACTTCGCGAGGGTCCGAAATGAACTTGCTGCTCATGGCCGAGACGTGGATCAGGCCGTCCTGGTGGACGCCCAGGTCCACGAACGCACCGAAGGCGGCAACATTGGAGACGGTGCCTTCCATGATCATCCCCGGCTTGACGTCCTTGATGGTCTCAACGCCTTCCTTGAGCGTGGCCGTCACGAATTCGCCACGGGGGTCGCGGGCAGGACGGCGCAACTCGGCAATCACGTCACGAATGGTTGGCTCGCCAAACTGGTCCGTGGCGAAGTCCTGCGGGTTCAGCTCTTCAAGCCGGCGGCCCTGCGCCTCCGCGCTGCTCTGCAGGGTCTTGGCCAGAACATAAGCTTCGGGGTGCACCGAGGAAGCATCGAGTTTCTCCTTGCCGCCGGTAATGCGCAAGAAGCCCGCGCACTGTTCAAAGGCCTTGGCGCCCAAACGCGGTACCTTCAGCAGATCCTTGCGGGTAGCGAAAGGGCCGTTGGCGTTACGGTGATCCACGATGTTGCGGCTCAACAGCGGTCCCACGCCGGCTACCCGGGCCAGCAAGGCAGGGGATGCGGTATTCACGTCGACGCCTACGGCATTCACGCAGTCCTCGACCACCGCATCCAGCGCGCGGTCCAGCTTCGAGGCAGTGACATCGTGCTGGTATTGGCCCACGCCGATGGACTTCGGATCGATCTTCACCAGCTCGGCCAGCGGGTCCTGCAAGCGGCGGGCGATCGATACCGCGCCGCGCAGCGACACATCCATATCCGGCAGTTCCTGGCTGGCCAGTTCGGAGGCCGAGTAGACCGAAGCGCCGGCTTCCGAGACGATGACCTTGCTGACGCCCGCGCCGCCAAGCACCTTGATGACCTCGGCAGCCAGACGGTCTGTTTCGCGCCCCGCTGTGCCGTTGCCTACCGCAATCAGCGTGGTGCCGTGCTTCTGGGCTAGCTTGGCCAGTACCGCGATGGATTCATTCCATTTATTGGCTGGCGCATGGGGATAGATCGTTGCCGTTTCCACCGATTGGCCGGTCAGGTCCACCACTGCAACTTTCACACCGGTGCGCAGGCCCGGGTCCAAGCCCAGCACGGCCTTGTTGCCGGCCGGCGCCGCCAGCAGCACATCGCGCAAGTTCGCCGCGAAAATCTTCACCGATTCATCTTCAGCGGCTTCGAACAGGCGTGAGCGCAGGTCGGATTCAAAGCGGGTCAGCAGGCGGGCTTTCCACGCCAAACGCACGGTCTGCGCAATCCATTTGGCAGCCGGCGCACCGGTGGGAACGTTCAGCCCCAGGGAGGAGGCGATAGCGTTCTCGTAGGCGCTGCGCGCTTCGTCCAAGGCCTGTTCGTCGCGTGGATCAGCTTCAGCGAGCTGCAGATTCAGCACGCCTTCGCGTTCACCGCGCAACAGTGCCAGGACCCGGTGCGATGGCAAGCGATCAAGTGGTGCCACATAGTCCAGATAATCGGAGTACTTTCCCTGGCCCTCTGCGGTGGCGCCCGAGGCGACGCTGGCACCGATCTTGCCGGTGTTCCACAGGCGTTCGCGCAGTTCACCGGCGAGAACGACATCCTGGGATACGCGCTCGGTCACGATGGAACGCGCGCCGGAAAGCGCATCTGCGTCGGTGGCAAATCCTGCATCCGGGTTCAGGTAGTCGGCAGCCGCCTGCACCGGATCCGTCATTGGGTCCGCGAGCAGCAGATCGGCCAAGGCTTCCAGGCCAGCCTCGCGGGCAATCTGGGCCTTGGTGCGGCGCTTGGATTTGAATGGCAGGTACAGGTCTTCGAGTTCCGCCTTGGTGCTGGCGGCGCGAATCGCCTCGGCAAGCTGGTCGGTCAGCTTGCCGGCTTCGGCGATGGCTTCCAGTACAGCTGCGCGGCGGTCTTCCAATTCACGCAGGTAGCGCAACCGTTCTTCGAGCAGGCGCAGCTGGCTGTCGCTGAGCATGCCGGTAACCTCTTTGCGATAACGGGCAATAAAGGGAACGGTGGATCCGGAGTCCAGGAGCTCGATCGCTGCCTTGATCTGCCAGGGGGCGACCGCGGATTCCTCGGAGAGTTCCCGGGCCAGTTGGGCAATGATTTGCTGCCCCGTTGCGCTGTCATTTGCGGTGTTCTTCTGCTGGCTAGTCACCGATCCATTGTGCATCATGCCATCCGATCTTCAGATGATCGACTCGGTTGGCATTCAGCAGAAACTCAATCTCCATGGCTATGATTTATTGTTATGGGGATTGAGAAAGTTCGAAAGGCAACAGCACTCGTTGCGATTTCGTGTATGGCTCTATTGAGCACCGGATGCGCATTTGTTGAAGACACCGCGGCCGACGCGGCTAACCAGCTGACCGATGCAGCGTCCAAGGAAATCGTGCGCCAGGCCTGCGCACCGGTCCAGGACGGCACCATTGACGCTAGCGAACTTCGTGTCCTCTCGTCCATTGTGAAGTCGGTCCAAGGCGGTGGCCTGCCGCAAGACTTGGTCGATGTGCTCCAGGAGCTCGCAAATTCAGGAGACCAAGCACCCGAAGCGCTGCAGCAGCGCCTGATCGGGATTTGCGACGAGGCTACGGTTTAGCAGCTTCAGCGGCGCTAGCCATCTGCTGATCTAGAATTTTCCCATGGTCGAAATTCCAAGAAGCGGCAAAGTACGTCTCGATGCGTGGCTGTGGTCAGTGCGCATCTACAAGACCCGTTCGTCCGCGACCACTGCTTGCCGTGCCGGACATGTTCGCTTGAACGGCGATCCGGTGAAGGCTTCGCAAACCGTTGTCTCCGGTGATCGCATCCGTGTGCGCAAAGACGGTTTCGACCGCGAGCTGGAAGTCAGCGGGCTGATCTCCAAGCGCGTCGGCGCGCCAGTTGCCGCAAAATGCTACATCGACCACACCCCGCCGCGCGAACGCCTGGTCATTCCCCAGGTACCGATCCGCGAACGCGGCGCCGGCCGGCCCACCAAGAAGGACCGCCGCGAAATGGATCGCTTGCGGGATTCCTGGCAGGCCCCGGACTCAGGTCCTGATCTGTCCTAGGACAGCACGATCGCCGGAACGTCCGACTGGAATTCGAAGATCTGCGCGTAGAAGGCCAATGAGCTTTCCAACGCCTTGATGATGTTCTCCGACTTCCTGAACCCGTGCTGTTCTCCTTCAAAGAGGATGTACGCATGGGCAATGCCGCGTTCGGCCAGCGCGTCCGCCACGATCTGGGACTGCGCCGGCGGCACCACCTTGTCTTCATCCCCCTGCAACAGCAATACGGGGCAGGAAATCTTCGCCACGTGATTGATTGGCGCGCGCTTCTCGTACAGATCAGCAGCTTCCGGGTACGGTCCGACCAACGTGAACATGTACTGCGATTCGAAGTCGTGGGTGTCCTGCACCAGGCCCACCAGATCCGAAACACCGTAGCGGCTGATGCCCGCGGTGAAGGCATTGGAGAAGGTCAGCGCGCACAGCACGGTCCACCCGCCGGCGCTGCCGCCTTCGATGCCGATGCGTGCGGGGTCGGCAATGCCCTGCGCTACCAGCGCGTTGACCACCGCGACGGTATCGGCAACATCGACTACGCCCCAGGCCCCGCGCAGGCGGTTGCGGTACTCGCGGCCATAGCCGGTGGAGCCGCCGTAGTTCACGTCGACTACCCCGATCCCGCGCGAGGTGTAATAGGCAACCGTGGCACTAAGCGTCGGGGAAGCCTGGCTGGTCGGGCCGCCGTGCACGAAGGTGACGAAGGGCGGCAGTTCGCCCTCCATTCCTGCGTAGCCTTCCTGGGAAGGCCGGTAGAGCAACGCATGGACGGACTGGCCGGCGAGGTTCTTGCACTCGAACTCTTCAACCTCCGGAAGCACCGCTGGATCCGGCAGCTGCGCAATCGCACGGGTCACCGGGTGGTGTTCCAAGGTGTCGAGGTTGATCAAGGTAATTTCTTCGCCCTGGGTCATCGAGGACGTGCCGGCGAGCAGCCACCCGTCACGCAGCGCGAACGGGCGGATGCCGGTGAATGGCAGCGCGAGGTCTTCCAATCCCCCGGTGTCCGCGTGCAAGCGTGCCAGCTTGGTGGTGCCGGTGCCGTAGGAGCACAGCAGGGTGCGGGCGCTTTCTGCCAGGTACCATCGCGTGCCCACCTGCCAGAGCGGGCCGGCGAATTCTGCGGCACGGTCAACCAGCCGGGTGGTGCGTGCCGAGCTGTCCTGGTAGAGGTAGGGGTTCCACCAGCCACTGGCATCGGAGATGAAAGCCAACTGGTCATCATCGAGCCATTCCGGCTGCATGACCGAGACTTCTGCTCCACCGGCAATGACGGTGTCCTCCAGTACGCCTTCTTCGGTGAAGTCAGCCAGGTGCAGCTCGGTGGAGTCCCACGGCATATTCGGATGTTCCCAGCTGATCCAAGACAGCCGGGTTCCCGCGGGGTTCAGCCGTGGCGCTGCAACGAATCGCGCCGGGGCGCTGAGGATGCGGATCTTGCCCGGGTCCTCGGCTGCGCTGCCGTCCAGGGGGATTTGCACGATGTGGCGTACCGGCTCTGCCCGCAGGTCCTCCATGATGGCCAGGATGCTGCCTTCTGGACCAGGGGTGAATTCGGCGAAGCGCAGCTGCGGGTCTGCGTCGGCTACGCTGGCGGGGGTCAGGGCCGCGGCATCGTGCTCCCCGACGGTTTGCCGGTAAACCCGCTGGTCAGCGAAGTTCGCAAAAACAATGGCCGGAGTGCCGCCCTCGATGAGCATCCAGCTGGAGCCACCGTATTCGTGGACCCGGGAGCGCACGTTGAATGGTGCCTGGATGAGCTCTGCACCGGCGGTGCCGTCGGTGCCGTATTCCATGAGCGTGACGCGCCCGCCTTCGGCAGGACGGCCTTCCTGGACAATGAGCTTGTCCGAGAAGAAGCAGGCTCCGCCCAGCGGCTTGGTTCCGGCAGCGACGTCATGCGCGGAAATCGATGATGGCCATGATCCAAAGGGTAAGTGCGTAGGCATATTCTTGATCCTAGCGATCTTTATGACTCATAACGACCCTCGACAAGCATCAATCCGATGCGCTTGGATTGATCCATGACTAGATACGCCGTATTCCTGCGCGGGGTGAATGTCGGTGGGGTCAAGGTCCTGATGAAGGACCTGGCCCAGCTGCTTCTCGCTGCTGGTTTCACCGACGTGAAAACCCTTTTGGCCAGCGGCAATGCGGTGCTCAGCGCATCCAGTTCTGATCCGTTGGAAGTCCAGGAGCACTGCAATGCGGTTCTGGCCGGGCACTACCAGCGGCCGATTCCCACGCTTGTCTGCACCGTCGCGGAAATCCAGCAGCTGTCCCAGCCCTTCCCGCTGCCCTTGCCTGATCCGGCCAGCGAACACCATGGCTACTTCACGCTCTGCGAATCGGCTGAGGATGCCCAAGCGGTGGGCGCCGCTATCCAGGGACTCGCTGGGCCAGGAGCCTATCTGGTCCAGGGCCGTGCCGTAGCGTGGATTGTCCCCAAGGGCGAAAGCACCGCGAATCCCATCGGGAAGCTCATGGCCGCACAGGCAAAGCAACGCATTGTGACGACCCGTAACCACAACACCTTGGTCAAGCTCGCCAAGATTCTTGGCTGAGATCGCCGGTGAGCAATAATTGAGCCTTGACCCACTGATTGACCTGCAAAAGGCCCGGAATGTACATCCTGATCGAGCTCATTGGCATTTTCTTCTTCGCCGTCGCGGGTTCATTGATGGCCGCGCGCCGTGGCTTCGATCTGCTCGGTTCGGCCTTCCTCGGCGGGGTCTGCGGACTGGGCGGCGGAGTGGTGCGGGATTTAATTCTCAATCAATCCCCGGCGACTTTCGCGCATCCGGTCTACTTTGTGCCTCCGGTGCTCGCCGCGCTGTGCGTCTACGCGTTTACCCCCGCGGTGCAGAAGCTGCACCGCCTGGTCCAGCTATTCGACGCGGCAGGCCTGGGCCTGTTCTGCGTCACCGGTACGCTCAAGGCCCTGGAACACGACTTCAATCCGGTCACCGCGGTCCTGCTTGGTGTCATCACCAGCGTAGGCGGCGGCTTGATGCGCGATGTCATTTCCAACGTCACCCCTGATTTGTTCAACCCGCGCGATATCTACGCGTTGGCCGCCATGGTGGGTGCCGCGCTCACCGCCGTGGCCTGGCATCTGGGGCTGATGAACGTTCCGGTGGGCGCCGGCATTGCCGCCTTGGCTTTTGCCATCCGCGTGGCTTCCATCCGCTTCGGCTGGTCGGTCCCGTTGGCCGCGGGCCATTGGCATCGCTCCCGCCCCACGCCACCGTCCAGCGAAGGTCCGCAGCGCCACTTCTAGTCGATGCGCTCGAGCTTGCCCAGGTCCTCGGTGCCTGGCGAATCATCTTCGATGGTGCGCGGCGGATTGATGATGATCGCGCCGACCAGCATCACGATGACGCAGCCGCCGAGCATCGAGAAGGCCGCGCCCCATGAATCGGTGGCTTTCTGCACCACGCCGAAGAGCATGGGAACCACCGCGGCACCGGCATAGCCAAGGCCCTGGGCGAAGCCCGAAAGCACGCCTGAACCGTAGGTTGTGCGCGAGCGCAGGTTCATCATCAGCAGCGCAATGGCGAAGGTGCCCTGCCCGAGGCCGGCCAGGCAGATCCACAACGCAGTGTTCTGCGTTGGCGACAGGTAGATGCCAAGGTGCCCGGCAATCCAGCACGAGGTGAAGACCAGGACTGCAATGATCGGGTGCTTCAGCCGAGGCACCCAGAGCGGAACCAGCAGGCTGACCGGCAGGCCGAGGATCGCGAAGAGCGCCAGCATGTTGCCTGCTGCCATTTCGTCGAGGCCGCGGTTCTGCAGGTAGGGCGGAAGCCAGGTGAAGTAGACGTAGGTCTGCGCCGAGTTGCCGGCCAGGAAAATTGCCAGGCCCCAAGCCACTTTGGACTTCCAGGGGTTGATCTTGGCGATAGGCTGCGGATGCCCGCTGGCGTGGACGGGATTATCCGGGCGTTGTGTCCCGCGGTCGGCAACCAGCTGCACCAGCCATGGCACCAGCACGATGCCCGACAGGGCGGCCCAGGAACCAATGGAGATCTTCCAGTCGCTGAGATTGGCCAGTGGAACAGAGAACTGGGGGGCCATCCAGGTGCCGATGGCCAGCATTGTGACATAGCCGCTGGTGACCATGCCGATACGGTCCGGGAAGTACTTCTTGACCAATGGCGGCAGCACCACATTGCCCATGCCGTAGCCGGCCAAGGTGATGATGGACAGGGCGAGGAAGGAGTAGACCTCGGGCATGAAGATCCGCGCTACCTGGCCGATGACGGCTAGGCCCAGCGAGATCATCAGGGTTTTTTCCAGACCGAAAGCCTTGATCAGCCGCGGAGTGAGCAGGCCGAAGACTGCGAAAGCAATGGGCGCGAGCATCGCCAGCAGGCCGGTGGTGAACTCGGTGAACGCGATATCCGCTTCAATGCGGGAGAGCAATGGGGATACTGACACCACCGCGGCGCGCAGGGACAGTGCCAGCAGCAGGATGCCAAGCAGCGCTCCAACTCGTCCTCTGATTGGAGAAGCAACGCTCTTGTTCTTCATTGATTTCTACCTGCTCGCTATTCGTTGAGGTTTCCCAACTTTTTTATTCTCGAGACCAACTCTAGTAAGCGATTGAGCTCGCCATCAAAATTGCGTGCGTACCAAGTCCCGGGCAGGGCCAGGTTCGCGTAGAGCCCCTCGCCGGCGAGCATCACCAGATGCGCGATGTCCTTGCTGCCGACTTCATCCAGAATGCACCGGTACCAGCGCTCATTGGTGCTCTCGATTTTTTCCGTCGCGGCTTTGACCCCGGCCTGGGCCAGGCGTTGCAGGGCCACCAGGTGCCGATCCAATTCGGTATCGACTTCCGCGCTGGTGCGCACGTAATAAACGGAAGCCCCTTCCGCTGCGGTGCGCATCCCCTCGACATCACGGGCAACGTGTTCCTCCGCGGCCTCGATGACCGCGTCCGCCAGCGCATCCTTGGAGGCGAAATGGTAGAGCAGCCCGCCCTTGGAGACCCCGGCGCGTGCGGCCGTGGCATCCAGCGTGGCTGCCCGCTCCCCCTCTTCGCACAAGAGCGCGATATAGGCGTCAAGCACTTTGCCGCGGGCAGCAGGTGGGCGAGCCATAGTTCTCCGTTCCAAGGTGTAGTTCGTGATCGATCTGACTTTACCAACAATTGTAACTATACCGTCTAGACGGTACAGTTAACAATTGCGGGCAAATCGCCGCGCATTCCACTACCTACCCAAGGGCGAACGTCATGACCTCGAATATCTCCGAACGCGTTACAGTGCTCAGCAAGCCGCGCCGTTGGGCGGCACTGGTGGTCCTGCTGTTCCCTGTACTGCTCATTTCCGTCGACAACACCGTGCTTTCCTTCGCGGTCCCGGCAATCACCGGAGCCCTGTCCCCCTCGGGGAACCAGCTGCTGTGGATTATCGACATCTACCCGCTGATCCTGGCCGGGCTGCTGGTCCCCATGGGATCACTGGGCGACCGCGTCGGCCGGCGCAAGCTGCTGCTGATCGGCGCGACCGGCTTCGCACTGGTTTCCGCCCTCGCCGCCTTCGCCACGGATGCCACCCAGCTGGTGGCAGCCCGTGCCCTGCTTGGCGTCTTCGGCGCAATGCTCATGCCGGCCACGTTGTCCTTGATCCGCAATATCTTCCCGGATGATACCGAACGCCGAACCGCCATTGCGGTGTGGGCGGCGGCCTTCTCCGGCGGCGCTGTGCTTGGCCCCATTGTCGGCGGCGTGCTGCTCGAGCACTTCTGGTGGGGCTCGGTCTTCCTGATGGCCGTGCCAATGCTCCTGCCCCTGCTGATCGGCGGCATGATCCTTGTTCCCGAATCCAAGGACCCGAACCCGGGCCGCGTGGATCCGCTCTCGATCCTGCTGGTGGTCTTCACCCTCTTGCCATTTGTCTACGCCATCAAGACTGCGGTAACTGCCCCGTGGTACTTCTCGGCCGCGGCCATCGTCCTGGCCATTATTTGCGGTGCAGCTTTCGTACGCCGGCAGCTCAAGGCCGAACAGCCGATGCTCGATGTCCGCTTGTTCAGCAACGCACTGTTCTCTGGCGCGTTGATGGTCAACCTGATTGGCATCTTCTCGCTGGTGGGCTTCATCTACTTCGTCTCCCAGCATCTGCAGCTCATTGCGGGATTCTCCCCGCTGGTGGCGGGACTGTGGATGACCCCGGGCCTGGTGCTGACCATGGGCTTCGGATTGCTCTCGGTGGCGCTCTCGCGCCGTTTCGGCACGCCGAACATCATGGCCATCGGCCTGATCCTCTCCGCGGTCGCCTACCTGCTGGTGATCTTGGCCGGGGAGGGATCCAATTCCTTCCTGCTCATGACCGCGTTTGCTGTCTTGGGTACGGGAATCGGCATGACCGAGACCTTGTCCAATGACATGGTGCTCTCCGCAGTACCCGCTTCCAAGGCCGGCGCGGCATCGGCGATCTCGGAAACCGCCTACGAAGTGGGCTCGGTACTGGGCATTGCAGTGCTCGGTACCATCCTGAATACGGTCTACACCTCGCGGTTGCTCGCGCCCGGCTCGCTGACCGATGCCCAGCTGCAAACTGCCGGCGAGACTTTGGGCGGAGCGCACCAGGTCGCCGCCGATTTGAGCGCCGCCGATGCGCAAGCTCTGCTGGGCTCCGCAGCCATGGCCTTCGACCACGGAGTCCTGCTGACATCCGGCATCGCCGCGGCGTTGTCCCTGATCGCTGCCGTGGTCGTATTCCGCGTCATCAAACCGGCATTTCGGTGAACTCGGCTCACCGCTTAACCAAATTTCTGATTAATTGGTTCAAAGTTATTCATTTGTCGTCACCAAACACGTAGGCTAGGCAATGTAGTTCCAAAGTAATTCGCGAAGTACCCGTTAGAAGTTTGTGAATGTCGTACCACCTCGGTTGACGCGAGCCCCCTTCTAGACGTGAAGTGAATGACTTGGCTGCTTCGCATTATCCGTTCTCCATCCTGGAATTCGGAGGATGCGCAGATTACAACCAAGCTCGCCAACTAAACCGGCGAGAAACGTCTGAAAGGACCAAATAAGAAAATGGCAACCGGAATCGTCAAGTGGTTCAACGCTGAAAAGGGCTTCGGCTTCATCGCTCCAGACAGCGGCGATCCAGACGTCTTTGCACACTTCTCTGCAATCCAGACCCAGGGTTTCCGCACCCTGGACGAGGGCCAGAAGGTGGAGTTCGAAGTTGTTGAGGGTCCAAAGGGTCTGCAGGCTGCAGACATTCGCGCTCTCTAAAGAAGGTCTTTGGCGCTAACGCCAGACTTAGCCAAGGAACGGCTATCCGCACTGCGGATAGCCGTTCCTTGCGTTTGAGGCCGAAATTACTGGAATACTTCCCGTACGCCACCGGTTGTACCCAGTGTGAAGCTATCTATTCTGGATCTTGCTCCGGTTGAACCCGGAACAACTATTTCCGACTCTTTCAAGTCCTCCGTCCGCTTGGCGCAAACTGCAGAACGCCATGGGTATGAACGCGTCTGGTACGCGGAACACCACAATATGCCCACCATTGCTTCCAGCGCGACCTCGTTGCTGATCAGCCACATAGCCCACCACACCGAGAAGATTCGCCTCGGCTCGGGCGGCATCATGCTTCCGAACCACTCCCCTCTGGTGATCGCCGAGCAGTTCGGCACGTTGGCCGAAATCTACGGCGACCGCATCGATTTGGGCTTGGGCCGTGCACCGGGTACCGACATGACCACCCTGCGTGCCTTGCGCCGCGACCCGTCGGCCGCCGATTCCTTCCCGCACGATGTGCTGGAGCTGCAGGCCTATCTCGCCGGCGAATCCAGGGTTCCTACCGTTCAGGCGACCCCGGGAGCAGGAACCAACGTTCCGCTGTACATCCTGGGCTCATCGCTCTTCGGTGCCAAGCTCGCCGCCCAGCTGGGACTGCCGTATTCCTTCGCCTCGCATTTCGCACCGGCTGCGCTGCATGAAGCGATCCGCATCTACCGCGAGGAGTTCACCCCCTCAGAGCAACTGGCTGAACCGTATGTCATTGCCGGCGTAGGCGTGCTGGCTGCGGAAACGGCTGAACGAGCGCATGAACTGCTGGACGTTGCCAAGCGCCATCGCGTGGCAAGCTTCATCGGCCGTTCCGCGAAGAAGGAATTCACCGAAGCGGAGATCGATATACTCATGGATACTCCGCAGGCGCAGCAGATCCTGGACATGATGCGCTACACCGCGGTGGGCACCGGAGAACAGGTTGCCGAATACCTGCGCCACTTCGCTTCGGCAGCTCAGGCAGATGAACTGATCACCATCCATTACCCCACCGAGGAGCACGCTCGACTCGAATCGGTGATGATTACCGCCGAGGCCTGCCAGCTGGCTAGCGCCCGGTAATTCTGATCCAGCGCTTGGCTGCCATCAGCAGCAGCGCAACCAGAGCGAGGGTCAAGGAGAATTCCACGCCAATATAGGCGTAATGCCATAGCGATCCGCCATCGGAGACTCCTGCAAGCACCGCATCGGTACGCGCAGAGAGGCCCGGGCGGATCGCTGCGGTTTTAATCAGCAGCAATAGGCCGACCAGCCCTACGCCCCAGCCCCAGGCCTTGCCGGCAGCGCGCTTGGCCGACCCGGCCACCAGGGCAATGAAGAAGATGATCTCGACCATGTTCATGGCGAAGAAGACGCGGCGTCCAATGCCCAGTCCCAAGGGAATGGTGATTCCGGGTGCGGTGAATTTCAGTGGTGCCTCGATGAATGAAATGCCGATGATCAGGCCGAGCCACAGTGCAGGAATGTAGATGCGTGCAGCCACGGCCCACTGTGCGCCGCGGCTAGCAGGCGCTGGAAGGGGACTAGTCATGCCTCCACAGTACGCCCGGTTCTAGCGTACTTTGCGCAGTCCTGCCAGTGCCCAGACGGCTAGCACTGCCGCCACCACGGCGCAGCCGATGGAGAAGACCAGGATGCTCTGCTGCTGCCCGAAGACCCCGACGGCCCAGCCCAGCGCGATGACTGGAACAGCACTGCCCAGGTAGGTCACCAGGTATATGGTGGACACGGTTTGGGCGTGCTGCTTGTCGTTGACCGCGTCCACCGCTTGAGCGAAAGCAGTGCGGAAGGCCATGCCCTGGCCCAGGCCCACGAATACCAATGCCGCGATGGCCCATGGCAGCTGGCGATGCTCGGCAGCCACGGCCAGCACTACGGTGGAGGCCGCCATCAATCCCAGACCGATAGGCAGCAAGGCCTTGCCGCCGCGCACGACCAGCTGCGACAGGGCGGATATGCCCAAGGGCAGGCCGGCAATCAGGCCAATGACCAGCACCGAATCCAGGCCAAAGGCTTGGGCGAAGTAGCCAGGTGCCAAGGACAGCACGAAGCCGAAGATGGCGAAGCTCAAGAAGCCAACGAGTGCAGCGAGCCAGAACGGTGCCCGGGCCGAGCTGGGGACGCCCAAGCGGCGTGGGGCCAGGGCCTTGCTTCGCTGTCCGCGCTCAACCAGCGCAATGGCCGGACGGGCCTGCAGGGTGCTCAATGGGACCAGGACCAGCAGCAGCAAGAACGCCTGCACCATGAACACGGTAGTGCGCCCGCCAGGCAGATGAGCCAGCAGCCCGCCCAAGACCGGTCCGAAGGCGACACCGCCCGATGAGGCCAAGAGGGTGAAGCGCGAAGCCCACTCAGGCCGCGCAGGAAGAAGTTCACGCAGGGCCGCGGCGCTAGCACCGGTAGCCAGCGCGACACCGGCGCCCTGCAAACCACGGCCAAGGCACAGTTCCAGCAGGTTGCCGGCCGATCCGAAGACCAGGGTTCCAGCGAAGGAAACAACGACCGCGATCACCAGCGCCGCACGGCGTCCGATATGATCCGACCAATGCCCCACGGTGGATAGGAAGAGCATCAGCGAACAGACGTAGCTGGCAAAGGCCACGGTGGTTCCCATGGCGCCAAGGTGCAATTCGGATTGGAGTGCCGGATACAGCGGGGTGGCCAGGTTGGCTCCGACCAGCAGCAGGAAGCTGACGGACACGGTGATCACCAGTCGAGCGGTCAGCCCGGGGTTCCAGGAGAGTACGCGATGGTTCATTGGCTGCATGCGCAGCTCGCTGATAACCGACAAATTCACTCCCGGGATCAAAGTAGTCCAGACCAGCTGGGCACGAAGAATGCCCAGAAAGAGTTTTTACCGGTGGGGCCACTCGCTGCCCCACCGGTTAGTTGAGCGTTCTGCTTGCGTTTGTCTACTACAACAGAGCGTTCACTCACTAATATCCGCCTGCTGAAAGCAACGAGAGAGATTTCTTGCTAGCATTTGAGCAGATTGTTCAAAATTTTGTCCCCGCAGATAACCCGGAGTGAGCATATAGTGCGATTAGACGATGTAGACCTGAAAGTGCTGCTCGCACTGATCAAGGATCCCCGCATCCAAATCTCTGAACTCGCAGATGAGGTCGGTGTTGCGCGCAACACAGCGCAGTCGCGATTGCGCCGTTTGCAGCGCGCCGAAATCCTCCGCGACGGCGGCCGCGACATCGATCTGAGCAAGCTCGGCTACGACGTCCTGGCCTTCGTGACGTTGGAAGTGAACCACCGCGATCTGGATACCGTGGTCACCGCGCTGCGCCAGATCCCCAGCGTGCTGGAAATCCACGAGACCTCCGGACGTGGAGATCTCTGGGTGCGGCTCATCGCCACCGACACCCACCAGCTGCAATCAGCACTGCGCCAGATCCTGCGCGTCAAGGGCGTCACCCGTTCGGAAACAACCTTCGCGCTCCATACGCACCTGGCCTACCGTGCCGCTCCCCTGCTGGAGCACTATGCCGAACATGACCACTGAGAAGTCATTCACTGTCAGCTGCAGAAAACAAGTCTTTCGTTTCCCGAAGCAGCGTCCTACGCTGGTGATACGAGAAGTCACGAGGTAAATCCCCGGCTTCCGGCGGATCCCTCGTATTCGACGAAGGAGTACGCAATGACGAAGGATTTCGACACCACAGAATTTGCGCCGGAGTTCGGCAACGACATCTACGAACCGGATGACGGACGCGATTCCCAAGCTTATGAGGGCTCAAGCGACATGCCGGAAACCATGCGCAACCTCGACCCGCTGGCACAGCGCAATTACCTCTACGACGATGACCTGGAAACCGAAGACCAGCTCGACAACGAATTCGCCGCAGACGATGACGACGACGAGGAAAGCACAGAGCTTGTTGACCTTGAGGACGAACTCTAGGCCGTGGGCTAAGCAAATCTTTGGCTAAAGGCCATAGACTTTAGAAGTGATTAATCCAGTTCATCTGCGCACATTGCTCGAAGTGGTGGCGCATCGTTCCTTTGCCACGGCCGCAACCCGCTTGGGCTACACGGCCAGCGCTGTCTCCCAGCAGATGACAGCGTTGGAGCGAAGCACCGGTACCACGCTGTTCCTGCGCGGCGCACGCTCCATCACCCCGACGCCAGGTGCCCTGCGCATGGTGCGCCATGCCAAACGGGTGCTCACCGACCTCGACGCCCTCATGGCAGACGTCGCCACCATCTCCACCGAAGCTACCGACCTTGAGGAAATCAAGCTTGGCATCTTCCCCTCGCTGGCGACCTACGCGCTGCCGCAAATCCTCAAGGCACCGGATTGGTCCTCCTTGGGCATCAACCTGCGCCTGTGGATCGGCGAACCCCAGCAAACTGTCGCAGGCCTTGGCACCGGCGGCGACCTCGACCTCGCACTGATCTTCCAGGTGGGACCCGGCGGACTGTCGTGGCCAGCGTCCCTGGAGCGCACTTGGTTGGGCGATGACCAGTTCCGGGTAGTGATCCCGGCGTCCTGGCCCATCGCTGAAGACGCCCAGCTGACCGTGGACCAGTTGGCCGAATGGCCATGGATCTTCCACCACCCGGGCACCTCGGATGCCACCTTGATTTCGCGCTTGTTCTCGTCCTACAACATCCACCCGCAGGTGGCTGCCTACTGCGATGACTTCAATGCCTCGCTGAGCCTGGTTTCCTCGGGACTGGGCGCCGCCCTGGTTCCCGATCTGGCCATGGCCAACGCTCCGGAAGGCATCCGCATAGTGGATGCCCCCGAGATTCGCCTGGCCCGCTCCATCTTCGCGTTGAAACCGGAGAATTCCAAGAAGCCGAAGGCCGCGCTGGTATTGGACCGGCTCGCCCAGGTACTCTCCCGCTGATTCGTTGCGCCGCGGCGCCACTGGTGCCTGCGTCTGTCCCAAGAAAGAGGAATGTCCCGGTGGAGAACCAGACCCCTGCATCTTCCAGCGATGGCGTAGTCATCTCGGCCGTGCATGGACCAATCGGCCACATCGAGCTGAACCGTGCCAGCAAGCTCAATGCGTTGACCCTGGAAATGCTCACCGAGCTGGGCCGGGTGCTGCGTGCGTGGGCCGTGGACCCGTCGATTTCGCTGGTGCTGCTCACCGGCCGCGGCGAACGCGCCTTCTGTGCCGGCGGAGATATCGCCGATTTCCATGCAGCAGTCACCACCGGACGCCATCAGGACTTCGTCGATCTGCTAGCGAGAGAATTCGAACTGGATTACCTGATCTCCACCTATCCCAAGCCCCTGATCACCTTGGCCCATGGCATCACCATGGGTGGGGGCATCGGCTTGGCCTCGCACGCACCGGTGCGCCTGGTGACCGCGAACGCCACCATGGGAATGCCCGAAGCGAAGATCGGCTACACCCCGGATGTGGGAGGCAGCCACCTGCTGGCCAGCGCGCCGGGCCACTTCGGCGAGTTCTTTGCGATGAGTGCACAGTCCTTCACCGGTGCCGATGCCGTACTTCTCGGTTTTGCCGATGCCGTTGTCACCGAGGACTTCGCCCAGAACATCCTCGATGAGCTCGATGAGTTCGCGGGGCTGAATGCCGGAGAGATCGCGGCTGCTATCGAGGTCATGCACGGTGCGCCCGAGTCCTTCGCCTTGGAACTGGACCGCGGCTGGATCGATCATGCTTTCAGTGCCGCCACCCCGCAGGAAGTCTTGGCACGCTTGAAGCAGATGGTCCATCCTTCGGCGCAGCGTGCCGCGCAGATGCTGGCAGCGAATTCCCCGACCAGCGTGGCCAGCGCGTTCTACAACGTGCGGGCTGCACGTGAGGAGCAGGACCTGCGTTCGGCCTTGGACCGCGAACTGCGCCTGGCTCGCTACCTGATGCACCGTGCCGATCTTGCCGAGGGCATCCGTGCCCAGGTCATCGACAAAGACCGCAACCCCACGTGGATTCCGTCTTCGCTGGAGGAAGTGGACCACGAGGCGTTGCGGTCTCTGGCTGCTGATTCTGAAGGCTAGCTGTCAGCTCCCGGCTTGCCTTCTGGCCGGGTGACATCTGCATGCACCGGGCGCACCTTGGCTGAATCCCTGGGCTCAATGCGCGGTGCGTTCACTGCGTCTGCTGGTTCTCGAACCACCGACGGGGTGATATCCACGCTCTTGGGTGCCGCGTAGTCCAGCGGTGCGTGCTCGCCGAAGTGGTCCGCGTCTGCTTCATTCCAGTCTTCCTTCCAGGAACCTGGAATATCCTCGAGCAGCTCGCCGGGACGCAACCACTGGAACAGCGAGGCGTAGGAGCGAGTGGACTGCAGGTTCACCCGGCGGCGCAGCATCCGGGTGTTCAGCTGCTCCGGGCTGGTCAGTCCCATCGATGCCATGATCTGCGCGCATTCGGTGACGGTCAAGCGATGGTAGTTGTAGACGCGGTGGCCCTTGTCCTCCACATCCAGGGCACGCATCAGGCGCTTGTTCTGCGTGGCTACGCCTACGGGGCAGTGGTTGGTGTGGCACTGCTGGGCCTGGATGCAGCCGGTGGCCATCATCATGGAACGCGCCGAGAAGGTGAAATCCGCTCCCTGGATCAGCCGCTTGATGATGTCGGAGCCGTTGGCGACCTTGCCTGCCGCGGCGAGGCGGATTTCGTCGCGCAGTCCGGCACCCACCAAGGTGTTGTGCACCAGCATCAAGCCTTCGGTCAGCGGGGCGCCAACATGGTCCTCGTATTCCAGCGGCGCAGCTCCGGTGCCGCCTTCAGCGCCATCAATGGTGATGAAGTCCACCAGGATGCCGGTTTCCAGCATGCCCTTGCACAGGGCCATGACGTCGGTGCGGGAACCAACGCAGAACTTGATGCCCACTGGCTTGCCACCGGAGAGGTCGCGAAGCTTCGCTACGAAGTGCATCAATTCGCGCGGGGTGGAGAATTCTGCGTGGCTGGCCGGTGAAATGCAGTCCACGCCCATCGGGACATCGCGGGCCTCGGAGATTTCCGCGGTGACCTTGGCAGCCGGCAGCACGCCGCCGAGCCCGGGCTTGGCGCCCTGGGAGAGCTTGATGGTGATGCCCTTGACTTTTTCATGGTTCGCCTTGGCAGCGAAGGTTTCGGGGTTGAAGCGGCCCTGCTCGGTACGGCAGCCGAAGTAGCCTGAACCGATTTCCCAGAACAAGTCGGCCCCGTATTCCAGGTGGTACTTGGTCAGCCCGCCCTCACCGGTTTCATGGACGAATTCTCCCATCGCGGCGCCCTTGTTCATCGCCAGCACGGCGTTGGCAGAAAGCGAGCCGAAGCTCATCGAGGAGATATTCATCAGCGAAATCTCATAGGGCTGCGAGCACTGGCTGGACCCCACCCGTACGCGGTGCTGCGATGCCACCGGGGCCACCGGAGCTGCCGAATGCAGCAGGTATTCGTGGCCGACTTCATTGACATTCAGCTCCGTGCCGAAAGCCTTATGGCTATCGGCGCCCTTGGCCCGCGCGTAGATCAGCGAGCGGGTGTCGCGGTTGAAGGGACGGCCGTCGGTATTGCGCTCAATGAAATACTGCTGGATCTCGGGGCGGATGAATTCGAAGAGGTAGCGGGCGTGCCCGACAATCGGGAAATTGCGCAGGATCGCATGCTTCTTTTGCAGCAGGTCCCTGATGCCCAGAAGCACCAGCAAACCGGTGAGCACGACGAGGATCCACCACACCCATTCCCCGGAGGTGCCGGCAAGGATTGCGGTCACCACGAAGCCAGTGAATAGGACAGCCAGGAACAGGAGAACCACTATTCGCATCATGATGCGAGCCTAGTACCTCCCCGCTGCCTTGTCAGTTCCATCCATTGGGCGGGGCGTGGATCAGCTTGGCAAAATCCGGTCCGCTTCGCGCACGGCCATGCGGGAGAACAAGGATTGCCCATCGGCCAATAGCGCTGGCGCCGCACCGCGTTCCAGCACCACTCCTTCATGGAGCACCAGCACGTTCTGCGCCCGGGCCAGGATCGATAGCCGGTGGCTGATCATCAGCACCGCCATCCCTTCACCGCGGCGGCGTTCCACTGCTTCCAGGACCAGCTGTTCGCTGCGTGCATCCAGGGCGCTAGTGGATTCATCGAGGATCAATACCGCGGGGTTGCGAAGCAGCGCCCGGGCCAGGGCCACGCGTTGGCGCTGGCCACCGGAAAGCCGGGCAAAGCGATCCCCCAACCGGGTCTGCAATCCGGCCTTCTGCTGGCGCAGCCAGGAACCCATGCCCAGTTCATCGAGGACCTGCTCCATCTCGGCGTCGCTGATCCCTTCCGCACCCAGCAAGAGGTTCTCGCGCAGCGTTCCACGGATCATCACCGCCTCTTGTGAGACCAGGATGATCCGGGTGCGCAGCTGCGCCAAGCTTGCGGCCTCCAGCGGCACATCGCCGAAGCTGGCGGTGCCGGCAGCTTCCACCGAGCGCACCAGGGCTGCCGCGACCGACGATTTGCCGGAGCCGCTTTCGCCCACCAGTGCGAGCAGGGAGCCTGGTTCCAGTTCGAAATCCACGCCGCGAACTACCCGATGGCCCTCGAAGTCAACCGACAGATCCGCCACGCGCAAGGTGCCGGAAGCAGGAAGGGGAACCGGGTTGGCGGGTTCGGAAACCGGATGGCTGGTTATCGCGGTGGCGTACAGCCGGCGAGCGCTGGCCAGCGAATCCTGCAGGCCCAGGATGAACCCGTCTACCGCGCGCACCGCTTCATAGGAAGGGACCAGGGCACAGCACAGCACGATCAGCGTGCCGAACTGCCCGGCGGTTCCCAGCAGGACAAAGAGCGCGAGCAGGCTGCCCCAGACCACCAGCTGTGTCAGCGTGGCCCGTACCGCGCCCAGGGTTCCGGCCGATCGCGCCGCTTGCCGGCTTTCGTGCAGGCTTTCGCGCATCCGCGCCATGACGGGTTTGCCGGCATTGAATCCGTGAATCACGTCGATGCCGGCAAGCGTGTCGGCCAGCAGCTGGTTCTGGGTGCCGCGAGCACTGGCGGTGGCCCGCGCGGTACGGCGCAGGGCGCCGACGCCAATGGCCGGGATGGCCAGCCCGATCAGCACATAGCCGGCGAGCAGCACGAGGGCCGGTTGCATGCCGAATACCGCCCAGGTTCCCCAGGTTGCCAGGCCGCTGACTGCCACTGCCGCCACGGCCGGGGGCAGGGTGTGGGCGAAGAACACTTCGACCTTGTCGATGTCGCTGGTGGCCTTGGCGAGCATGCCGCCGGAATTCTTGCTGTCCGCGGCGAAGGGCGCTTGGCGTTCAAATGCCTGGTACATGCGGTTGCGCAGCCGCGCCAGGGACAGGAAGGCCACCCGGTGCCCTACATACTGCTCCAGGTAGCGCACCGCTCCCTTGACCAGCCCCGGCAGGATGACCACAGCGATCAGCGGTCCCCAGCCAAGGACCATAGGCAGCTGCTCACCGCCCAGGTGCAGGGCCTTGGCCAGGCCGAACCCGGCCACGGCGTAGATACCCAGCGAAGCCAGGCGAGTGGCGCAGGCCAGCACGCAGGCCAGCAGCAGCGGCGGGAGCAGGTCCTTGGTGCTGCCAATCAGCCAGGCGACGGTTTTGATAGTGGAGATTTTCTGCGTGCGCATTAGTTCCCCTCCCCCAGCTGGCTCCGGCCACTGGCATGCAGCGCATCAGCGCGTTGGCGGAATCCGTCCATGGCTTCCTTGAGATAGCCGTCGGCGGCCAGCAGCTCGTCACGGCGTCCGGCCTGGATGAGCTGTCCGTGGTCCATGACCAGAACATAGTCGTAGTCGGCCAGCAACCCCAGCCGGTGGGTGACGGTGATGACCGTGGTGCTGCGGTCCAAGGAGCGCAGGGTTCCCAGCACGTCCGCCTCGGTCTGGACGTCCAAGGCGCTGGTGGGCTCATCGAGCAGCAGCACGGGACGCTGCGCCAGCAGGGCGCGGGCCAGCGACAGGCGCTGGGCCTGGCCGCCAGAAAGCCGTGCCCCTGACTCGCCCAGGCGTTGCGCCAATCCCCCGGGTTGCGCCTCGAACCACGCTCCCATGCCGACCTGGCGCAGCGCCAGGAGCAGTTCGCCGTCGGCAGCCCGGGGCGCACCGAGCAGGAGGTTTTCGCGCAGGCTCATGCCGAAGAGCGTGGCGTGCTGTTCCACTACGGCGGTATTGGCCTTCAAGGTTGCCGGGCCCATGGCTTGCCGGGCATCGCGGATGGTGCCGGAGGAAGCTTCGAGCTGGCCCTGGAGCACGCGCAGCAGCGTCGTCTTGCCGCTGCCCGAGGGGCCGATGATGGCAGTACGCGAACCGGCCGGGAAATGCCAGGAAATTTTGTCCAGCGCGTGGTGCCCGCTGTCGTAGCTGGCGCTGACTTCTTCCAGGATCAGATCACGGTGGCGCAGGTCCACGGGCAGCGGATTGGCCATGGAACGGTGCATGGGGATGTCGGCGACTTCGGCCAGTTTCTTCTCGGCGGCCTTGCCGGTCATCCCGATGTAGAAGAAGCTGCCGACGTAGTTGACCGGGGCGAGCATCAGGAAGCTCAGGATCACCAGTGACAGGGCAGAACCCGGGGTGATGGCCCCGGAGCTGGCGCGCCACCAGGCCAGCAGGGCGGCACTGGCGAGCAGCAGCACGGCGAAGCTGGAATCGATGACCAGCAAGATCAACTGGTTGCGGGCCAGCAGTTTCATCACTTGCTGGCGTACGCGTTCGGTGGCCTGCTCGATGCGCGATCCCATCCACCGGCTGCCGCCGTTGAGCTTGAGCATGCCCAGCGAGCGCAGTGCGTCCAGGAAGGTCGCCGAGAGGATGCCCTGGGCTCGGCGGTACTCTCCGTTCGAGGAGCCGAAGCGCCGCTGGAAGCCCAGGACGATGACCGGGACCAGCGCGGTGGGAACCAGCAGTACCAGTGCGCTGAGCGGGTCGATGGCAAAGGCGATGAAGCACAGGATCAATACCGGGGTGGCTACCGCGGAGATTGCCGGCCCGATGAAGCTGGAACGGTATTTCACGGACCGCTCCACCGAGTCCATCGCCGCATGCAGCAGCTCCCCATCGCCGGAGGCGCGCACCGCCAGCGGGCCGATGGACAGATAGTGCTTGAGCAGCTTCATGCGGTGGTACTCGGTCAGGTCGAGGCTGTTGCGCGAGATCACGACCGGGATCAAGAAGGTGGCAACCGCCATGATCAGCAGTTCGCCGAAGGCGCTGGCATACCATTGGGTGCCCAGCGGGCGATGGGCCATGAGTTCATCCAGGCCTTGGCCCACGACGATCACCAAGCCGGCGGTTCCGGCCGCGGCACTGAGGCTCAGTGCCACCACGATGGCTGTTGCAGCCGAAAATATTCCAAAGACCCTACGCACCCTCCTATCCTAGGGCAGAGCACACCGGCAGTTCCGCGCCGTGGGGCTTGCCGGCCAGGCTGGGCCGTGAAGCGTCATACATTGCCCGTGATGCGCGTTGTGCGCGAAACTGGAGTGCATGAGCACCCCGGAGCTGAAACAACGTCCGCATTCTGTCACCTTGCGATTCCTCGCGGCACCAACCGACGTCGATGTCACCGGGATTGTTCCTGCGGGCACCGTTCTGGAGTGGGTCGACAAGGCCGCCTACGCCGCGGCGGTGGGATGGTCCTCCAGCTATTGCGTCACCGCCTATGTAGGAAATATCCACTTCGAAGACCCGATCCACTCCGGGGATCTGGTGGAAGTGACCGCTTCAGTGGTGTACACCGGAACCAGCTCCATGCACATCCATACCGAGGTGTCCTTCAGCGATCCGCGCGAATTGCGGCCGGTGAAGTCCAGCAGCTGCCTGGTGATCTTCGTAGCCGTCGGCGAGAATGGGAAGCCGACCCCGGTTCCGGCGTTCACCCCGGGTACGGCCCGGGAAATCGCCATGCGCGAGAATGCGCTGGCGCGCATTGAGATCCGCGAGCAGATCGTCGCGTCCATGAACGATCAGGTATACACCGATGAGGGAACCGCCGAACGCGTGACGCTGCGCTTCCTGGCGGCGCCCACCGATGTGAACTGGGGCGGCAAGGTCCACGGCGGCATCGTGATGAAGTGGATTGACGATGCCGCTGAGCTGTGCGCGGCCCGCTACTGCCAGCAGGAAACCGTTGCAGTGTTCTCCGGCGGCGTGCGTTTCTACCGCCCGCTGCTGATCGGCCACCTGGTGGAGGTGGAGGCGCGCCTGGTCTACACCGGGAACAAGGGAATGCACGTTGCGGTGCATGTGCGCTCTGGCGATCCGAAGACCCGGGAAATGCAGTTGACGACCTACTGCCTGACCGTGATGGTGACCCGCGATGAAACCGGCACCGCTGTTCCGGTCAAGCCCTGGGTGCCCGTCACCGGGGAGGACAAGCGGCTGTGGAATCACGCCCGCGACTTGTTGGCCATCCGCGCCAACGCGCCTGGCGGTTACACCCCGATCCATATGGCCAAGGAGAACGCGAAGTGAGTGCAGCAAAGCCCTTCGTCAAAGTGTGCGGCTTGTCCACGGCCCAGGACGTGCAAGCCGCTGCGGCCCATGGTGCTGATGCCATCGGGTTCGTGCTCACGCCCAGTGCCCGGGAAATTTCCGCGCAGCGCGCCGCCGCATTGGTGAAGGCGGTTCCCGCAGGCATTGCCACCGTGGCGGTATTCCGCGGCGAAGAGATCCAGACGGTGCTTCAGCTTGCGGCGCAAGCCGGCGTGAGTTGGGTGCAGCTGCACGGGCAGCGCACGGCAACGGATGTGAGCACCGCCCATGAGGCCGGGTTCAAGGTCATCCGCGCGGTGCGGCGCGATGACCCGGAGGAGCAGTTTGCCGATTGGGGCGAAGATCTGCTGCTCATTGACGCCTCGGTCCCCGGCAGCGGCGAAAGCTGGGATTATGCGGCAGTGAAGGATCTGGCCGCTGGTCGGCGCTGGCTGGTGGCCGGCGGACTGTCCCCGCAGAATGTCGCTGATGCCTTGGCTGCGTCCAGCGCTTTCGGCGCCGATGTCTCCTCCGGCGTCGAATCATCGCGCGGAGTCAAGGATCCCGAACTGATCGCCATGTTCATTGATGCGGCCAAGGCTTCGCCGAATCCCGCACATTGAGTCCCCCCGGCACGGTCCAGCAGGAATTGCGCGAGTGAATTGATTCAGCGGATCCAATTGTGCGGGGCCGGCTTGCGGGTGCTGGGCAGCGCTCCGTCCTGGCGCCACTGGTGCAGCCACTCGGGCAGCACCATGTCTGCTGGCAGTTCCAAGCCGACTGCTGCCAGGATTTCCTCGTTGGAAACCGCACCCTTTGTCGAGGTCATCCGGGTGGCGACATAGGCGCGAGCGTAGATTTCGCCCTTCACGACGATGCGCTGCTCGAAGAAGATGCACTTGTCGTCCATGCCGATCAGCCGGGTTTCCTGGGAGAACTTGGTTCCCAGGCGCACCGACTTGCGGAAGGTGATGGTCTCGGTCTGCACGACCGGAACCCATTTATTCCTGGACATGATGTCCCAGACACCGGAACGGAACATCAAGTCGAAGCGTCCGAGATCGAAGATCGAGAAGTACATGCCGTTGTTGATGTGGCCGGCAAAGTCGATATCGGTCAGCGTGGCACGCATGCCCACTGAGCTGGTGTCGAACATGGACAGCTTGGAAGCCTTCTTGCTGTTCAGGTAAACCATGAGGATTCGGAAAATCATGTGCATACCATCACATTACTGCCTAGTAACCTTTCTGCCTAGCGCATTTCCTCCCGGGTCAACGCCAGGGATAAGCCTCCAGGCTCATGCCCGGAAAACCGCAGACCGGTAAAGTCGTTTCCAATGCCTGGCCAACGAGATGATCAAGGAACACCATGTACCGACTCCCCGAGCTAGTACACCGGAGGCTCCCGACGCTGCCTCCGGTGGATTGGGAACGTCCGTCTCCGGATAAGAAGAGCTTGCGCCGCGACATTATCGTCGCTTCGGGCTTCCTCCTGCTGGCGCTGGCCATGCACGAACTGCTGCTCTCCCTGACCGAGCAAGAGAACGCGCCCGATCCTCTTCTCGCCTATCTCGTGCTTGTGTCCCTGATCGTGCCGCTGATGTTCCGCCGGCGCTGGCCCATCACCATGATGCTCATCGGTTCGGCTGCGTTCGTGGGCGCCGGAAGCGAAAATACCTACCAAGTCGGCATGGAGCTCTGCGCGCAGCTGGCCTATTTCATCGGCATCTACACCGCGGTCACGTGGTCGAAGAACCGCCGGGGACTGTGGATAGCGATGAGCGTGGTGCTGCTGTTCATGGCTACCTGGGTGATCGTCACCTTCTTCACCTCCGACTTGCTCACGGCCACCGGAACTTCCATGGTCGAGGATCCAGCAGGCGTGCTGCCGACGTCAACGGCGTTCATCTTCTACAACCTGCTGATGAACCTGCTGTACTTCGGCGGCGCGATCTTCCTGGGCATGGTCAGCTGGACCAATGCCTACGCCAGCCAAATAGTGGAAACCCAGGCCCAGCGCATTGCCGACCAGTCCCAGCAGCTGGCAGACCGTGCGGTCAACGAGGAACGGCTGCGCATCGCCCGCGAGCTGCACGATGTCATTGCCCACCACATTGCCTCGGTGGGAATCCAGGCGTCGGCCGCCCGCATGGTGCATGAGCGCGATCCCCAGCAGTCCATCGAACTGATGCGCGGCATCGAGTCCTCGGCACGCAGTGCAGTCAGCGAAACGCGGGCACTGCTGGGCGTATTGCGCGAACACGGTGGACCGGAGGATTCGCCGAGCTCCGCGGAGGGGGCACGGAACCCCGAACCCTCCATGGCGCAGCTCGATGAGCTGATCGCAGCCAATGAACGCCAGGGACTGAGCATCCAGATCTCCCGCGATGAACACCAGCCCGGCTTCATTTCCACCCTGCCGGCAGGCCTGTCGCTCGCGCTCTACCGCATCAGCGGCGAAGCCTTGGCCAATGTCCGTGCGCATTCCACGGCCCGCACAGCTACCTTGTCGCTGCGTTCGGGAACCGATGCCGATGGCGCATGGATAGAAGTCGAGGTCACCGACAGCGGCCGTCCACGGCCGGATTCCGCCGGTGGCGGCTACGGCCTGCGTGGCATTCGCGAACGCGCCAAGCTGCATCACGGGCTGGTGGAAATCGGCCCGCGCATTCCGCACGGCTGGCGTACCCGGGCCCGTTTGCGCGTGGTTTCCGACGCGGCAACTAGACTGGCAACATGAGCAAAATTACCGTGGTGATCTGCGATGACCAGTCGTTGATCCTCTCGTCGCTGAAACTGATCTTGCAAACCGATCCGCAGATCCAGGTCATTGGCACGGCAGGCAACGGCCAAGCGGGCCTGGAAATGGTTCGCGAGCTGAACCCCACGGTGGCGCTGATGGATATCCAAATGCCGCAGATGGACGGCATCGAAGCCACGAAGCTCATCGCCAGCACCACCCAGACCAAGGTCATTGTGCTGACCACCTTCAACCGCGACGACTACCTCTTCGAGGCCATGGATGCCGGGGCCAGCGGGTTCCTGCTGAAGAATGCAGAGCCTGAAATGCTGGTGGCCGCCGTGCACCAGGTGGCCGCCGGCCACGGGCTGCTCTCCCCCGAAGTCACGCTCAAGCTCATCCAGCGTGGCACCGGCGCGGTCCCTGCCGCGGATTCGGCAGCGGCAACTACCGAGGCCCAGCAGCTGGAAAAACTCACCGAACGCGAACGCCAGGTACTCTGCGAACTGGCCCAGGGCAAGAACAACCAGGAAATCGCCGCAGTGCTCTCCCTGTCGGAAGCCACGGTGAAAACCCACCTGTCGAACCTGTTGGCGAAGCTGCACCTGCGCGACCGGGTGCAGGGCGTGCTATTCGCCCACCGCGCCGGACTCATCCAATAGTTTCATTCTCCAGACGGAGCGCAAATGCTGCTTCGTTTCCTAAGCTGATGAGTAGAAACAATACTTGGCAGAGGAAAACATGCTTGAGCTAAACCATGTGTCACGGTCATTTGCACAGAATTTGGTGCTCGATGACATCAGCTTCACCGTACCTGGCGGCGCGCTCACCGGATTCGTCGGTGCCAACGGTGCCGGCAAGACCACCACCATGCGCATCATCATGGGATTGCTCAGCGCCGATTCCGGTTCTGTTTCGCTTAACGGCCAACCGCTCAATGGAGCCACCCGCCCCAACTTCGGCTACATGCCCGAGGAACGCGGCCTGTATCCCAAGCAGCCGGTCATTGACCAGCTGGTCTACCTCGGACAGCTCCATGGCCTGTCCCGCTCCGGAGCACGCAAACGGGCCATGGAACTGCTGGCCCGTTTCGGATTGGCTGACCGCGCCAAGTCGAAACTCGAATCCCTGTCCCTGGGCAACCAGCAACGCGTTCAAGTCACCGCAGCACTGCTGCACGAACCCGACGTGCTCATCCTCGACGAACCTTTCAGCGGACTTGACCCGATCGCGGTGGACGCAATGAGCTCCATCCTGCGCGACTATGCAGCGCGTGGCGTACCGGTGCTCTTCTCTTCGCATCAGCTGGATCTGCTCGATGTGCTGGTGGACCATCTGGTGATCATCCAGGACGGCAGGATCCTGGCCAATTCATCGGCAGCCGGGCTCCGTGCGACGCAGGCATCCCGGCACCGGTTGTCCCTGGGCTCCGACACGGGCTGGCTGCGCAATGAACCGGGGGTCACCGTTATCGATATTTCAGGCCATGACGCATTGGTGAATTTCGATTCCGAAGCCGATGCCCAACGCGTGCTCGCCACCGCCATGAGCCGCGGGCCCGTCGCAGAGTTCGCGGTCCATCGCCCTTCGCTGGCCGACATCTACCGGGAGATCATCAAGTGAACACCACCACGGCTCCATGGCTCATTGTCGCCTTGCGCGAAGTCGAAACCAAGCTGCGCGACAAAGCTTTCATCATCAGCACCATCGTGACCTTGCTATTCATCATCGGATCGGTCGCCGTTACCGGATTCCTCGCCAATCGCACGTCGAATTTCGCCGTGGCTGCCACCGACGATGCCAGTTTCCGGGTGCTGGAGCAGGTGATCCAGGATCGCCCCGAAGACGTGGAATTGAGCATTTCCAGGCTCGCCCCTGAACAAGCCGAGCAGCAGCTATCCGCTGAGCGGCTGAACGCGACCTTGTCCGGTTCGGCCGATGCGCAGGAATTCACGCTGACCGGTTTCAACGCGGTCGACCAAGAGCTCAGTTCCCTGGTCCGCGAGGCAATGAAAACCGTGAAGACCGATCAGCTGCTGGCCGAGGCCGGACTGGAATCAGCTGGCCTGCCCGATAACGAGGACCTCATTCTCGATCAGCTCCATGGCGATTCCGAACGGGCCGCGATGGCCAGTGCCATGGCGCTGGTCTTCTCGTTCCTCTTCTACATGGCCGCATTCCTCTTCGGCATGCCCATCGCCAACTCGGTCATCGAGGAGAAGCAGAACCGCGTGGTCGAGATCCTGGCCAGCACCATCCGGCTGCGCCAGCTGCTGGCAGGAAAAATCATCGGGAATGTCGTTCTCGCAATGATCCAGCTCCTGGCCTTCCTCAGCATTGGCTTGCTGGCTGCCTACATTTCCCCGATCCAGATCCCGTTCCTCGGAGTTGTCACCCAGGTGGCCGGGTGGTTCGTGGTGTTCTTCTTCGGCGGTTTCCTGCTTCTGGCCGGGATCTGGGCAGCGTTGGGCTCCTTGGCTACCCGTACCGAGGATCTGCAGCAATCCAGCGGGCCCGTGGTGGGCCTCCTGATGGCGGTGCTGTTTATCGGGTTGTATGCCAAGGGCAGCTTCCTGGTGGTCGCTTCGTACATTCCTATCGTCTCCTCGGCGGCGATGCCTAGCCGCCTGCTCTCCGGCGAGGTCGCTTTCTGGGAGCCGATTCTTTCGCTGGCAATTCTCCTGGCTGCCTGCTGGCTCGTGCTGCTGTTTGCCGAGAAGATCTACGGCAGGGCAGTGATGCACACCGGTGGCGCGTTGACCTTGCGCAAGGCACTGAAGCTCGAGGTCTGAGCCTGCAAGAATAGGCGGGGTCCAGTCCATTCTGGACTGGTCCCCGCATATTCCCTGATGTTAACCGGTCGGTGTTCCTGCCAGTGCTGGGTATGGATTACCACTGGTAAACTGGATGACTCGTTCCATAGCGAGCGCAGCCTGGAATACGGTCCTTTCATCCCATGGCTGACCGACAATCTGCAGTCCAATCGGAACGTTGGCCTCACCCACACCGCACGGAAGATTCATCACCGGTCGATGATTGGCGATGTTGAAAGGACTGGTCATATGGCCCTCCCAATAGTGCTTAAGCTTCCGTCCTGCCACGCTGATCCCGTCCAGGTAGTCTCCGTCGGCCTGCAGCCAATCGACTGCGTTCGTCGGGCAAAGCAAGACATCCACGCCTGACATAGCCGTGTTCAATTGCTGATTGAACAGTGCGTCCAAGCGAAGGGAATCGACCAATGACACTGATTCCGCCTGAGCCAGCGCATCGGCAATGAATTGATCGGTATAAGCAGCTCTCGGATTTTTAGAGTTCCCGATGATCTGGGTCATCGCCGGGGCAAGAATTTGTCCGAAATGGGCGAAGCTTGTTTCCCTGACCTGGTCTGTTGTCCAGGGCAGGTCGACTTCCACAATATTCGCGCCCAGATCCCGCAGCCGCTGGATCGTCGAGGCGAACGCTGCGGCAACCATTTGGCTTACGGGGTAATTGCCCAGCTCCAGGGAGACCCCGATCTTCAAGTCGGCGAGAGACGCTTCTTCAAATTCTTGGCTGGGATTTGTCGATCCCCAAGAGTTCGAATCAGCCGGGTGCGTACCGCTGATGATTGATGACATAAGCAGAACATCCGCGACGGTTCGTCCCATCGGCCCATCGCCGCGGTAACGATCAGCGGCCAATTCCCCAGCCCCGGGGATCCTTCCGTATGGGGCCTTGTACCCAACGGTTCCGGTGAAGGCAGCCGGAATTCGAGTTGATCCTGCAATGTCCGAGGCGGTAGCCAACGTGGTAAATCCGGCTGCCAACGCTGCACCCGATCCCCCGGAGGATCCGCCCGGTGACATTTGGGGGTTCCAAGGGTTGCGGGTAACTCCCCAGATAGGAGAGTGCGTTACAGTGGCGCAGCTGAACTCAGGACTCGTCGCTCGGCCGTGGATAATGGCTCCGGCAGTTCGGAGCCGTTCGATGATCGGATGGTCGACCTCGGCAACAGACTGTTTCTGCGAGAGCAGTCCCATCGAAAGGCTGTGCCCGGCTAGCCCGTGTTTTTCCTTCGCGACGACACTGATGCCTAACAATGCCGGCAACTGTTGCACTTCATTTGCGCGACGGGCTTTGGCGTACGCCTCCGTGTTTCTGGCAGCTTCAGCATATGCGTCGGTTTCCATCGTCTCGGTCAGCGCGTTGATTCTTTCGACCCCACGGTCCCTGTCGGCATTGATCAATTCAAACTGGGCTTCAAGGACCTCTGCAGGAGAGATTTCTCCACTGCGGAAAGCTGATAACTGCTCTGTTGCGCTGAGGAAAGCTAGATCATCCATCATGCGGAAATCCCATGGATTGCTTTGCTCTCGTTGCCAGCCAACGCTGCATTCTCATCTAGGGCGCCAAAGATCATTTCCCAGCCAATCTCAGTGAGGACTTCCAACCCGTGGATCATGTCCTCGTCAGTAGAGAATTCTCGTTCGCAATGGCTGACGCCGCCGATTGAGGGAATGAAGAGCATGACCGTCGGCACCATTCGGTTCATCGCTACCGAGTCATGCCCAGCCATCGTGCGTATACGACGAACGCTCTTGCCCAGATTGGCGGTTATTTTCTCGATTAATTCAAGGCCAGACTCCGGATAGTACTGAATCTCGCGCACGTCGAAATCATTGACGTTGATCCGAATGTCGTGTTCACGGGCAATCTCCGCAATTTGCCCAATTAGAATTTGTCGCGCTCGCAATACGTCCGTTTTCATCTCGGCGCGAAGGTCAGCAACCAAGTGCACCCGACGAGCTACGACAATCGGAGAATTCGGTTCCAACGTCATTTGCCCGACCGACGACACGATGCTGCCCTCAGCAAAGTGTCCCACGACGTCGTGGACTTTCAGTATCACCTTGCTCGCAGCGACAAGTGCGTCATGACGATCGGCCATGGCCGTTGCACCGGTATGGGATTGTTCCCCAAGCACTTCGACGTCCAGCTTCTGCGTGTGCCAGGAAAAATCGACAGCTCCGATGTTGATCGACTCTCGTTCCAGGATGCGTCCCTGTTCGATGTGGATCTCCGCGTAGCCTGCCACTTCAGGACGTTGATCGTGGCCGAGGTATCCAATAGATTCCAGGGCTTCTGCGACGCTGATCCCCGCCAAATCCCGGGTTTGCAGCATCTGTTGTTCGTCCATGGAGCCCTCGAACACAGAAGAGCCCATGATGGACGGGGCGAACCGGCCGCCTTCTTCATTGAACCAATTGGCTACCCCTATGTTGAAGGCCGGCTGCTGTAATTCCGCTTTCAACCTTGACTCAATGGCTTTGGCAGCATGCAGGCCTGCGAGGACACCGTAGGCACCATCGAAGCGTCCACCCAGTGGTTGCGAATCCATATGCGATCCCAGCAGTATGTAGGGGGCCCCTGGCGTAAGTTCGATCAATGCAAACATGTTGCCGATAGTGTCGACGCGAAGTTCCCAGCCGTGGTTCCTGGTGAATCGCGCGAACCAATCTCGACTGAGTTTGTCCTCGGGTGTGGCTGCTTGCCGGTCGACACCGTTTTTATCCGTTGCGCCGAATTCGGCAACGTGGTGGAAGTCAACGAGAAATTCGTTGTGCATGGTGAATTCCTTTCTGTGAAGTTAGAGTACGGCGCTTTTACTGGCCGGTGGCTGGCGAAGACTTGGCATATAGCGGATGGGTTTCCGGCACTGGGGTGAAGACCAGCAGACACAGCACGATAAGTGCGGCTGTGGCCATGTACACGCCTGGGATCATCGCAATACCGGTGCCCGAGACCAGCCACGTCCCGACGAATGGAGCAGTGCCGCCAAAGATTGCGTAGGCAACGTTGTAGCTGATGGCTGAGGAAGTGTACCGAGTTCTGGTGGTGAATATTTCCACGAAGAAGGTGTAGCAACCGCCGCCATAAATACACATGGGAACCACGAAGAGCAGTTGCCCTATGATTGCCAAGGCGAGTGAACCGCTGGTTACCAGCATGAAGCATGGAATGCTGAGTATCATCAGCGCTGCGGAACCTGCGATGAGCATCGGCTTGCGTCCGAAGCGGTCGCTGAACCGTCCGCCAATAGGAAGCAGGATCGCGTAGCTGGCCATGGCTACGGCATTTGCCACTAGCGACATTTCCAGGCTCAGGTTTCCGGTTACCTGGACATAGGAAACGAAGTATCCGGAGAGGAAGTAGAACCCCATGGCTGTCAGCGCCATGACGAAGATGACCTGAAGCATCCGGAGCTTGTTCTCTGCGAACGTCTGGCGCAAAGGGCTGTACTCCTTGTGCTCGTTTTTCTTGAGCACCTGCTGGAATGCTTCCGACTCTTCGGTCTTGGAGCGAATCCAAAGGCCGAAGAGTGCGAGCGGGAGGGCGAGCAGGAATGGTATACGCCAGCCATAGGATGCAAAATCTTCGGAGTCCATCGTCGTGGACAGCACCAGGATCAGGGTTCCACCTATCACCGACGGCAATGCTGTAGCTGCCAGAGTGATGTTCAGCCAGAAGCCTCGTCTATCAATTGGCGCATGTTCGAAGACGAAGGCAGGTGCACCGACAGATTCGCCGCCGGCCGAGAATCCCTGGACGAGTCGGCACAACACCAGAAGTGCTGGAGCCAGAGCTCCAATTTGCGCGAAGGTCGGCAACAGTCCGATAGCGAATGTTGCCAGTCCGATAGTCATCAAGGTGATGAACAAGACCTTACGGCGACCGAGTTTGTCTCCCAGCACGCCGAAGAACATTCCGCCAAGCGGCCGGACGAAGAAGGCGACACCGAACGTCGCGAACGTCGCGAGCAGGCCTGCCAGCGGGCTGTCTGATGGGAAGAAGAGTGCGGACAGCGTGACTGCCGATAACCCGTAGAGCGTGAAGTCGTAGAATTCGATGAACTGTCCGATGCTGCCACCGGCCAGCACGCGACGCTTCTGTTTCATGTCGGATTTCGTCGTCGACGGCACCGCGCCGGCATCAATGCTATTCAGGGTCACGAGTCTGCCTTCTTTCGGGCTAAGCTCCGCCGAATTCTCAGGAAGCTGCTGTGGAAGGAGCGGACGAGCAGTCCGGCCTCTTAGTACTCAACGATCTGTGATCCACGTCATGTCGTCCAACGCAAAAGTTTTATTGGCGTGATCGCTAAAAGCGATCAGAAGTTACCCGTCGTTCAGGATCTCGCCCGCAAGGTCTGCGAACGCCCGTGCTTTCCGCGTCATCTGCATCTCCTTCGGATAGGCGACCACAATTGAAATGGGAATGACCGGATCACTGATTTGCAGGGGCACTACGGCTTTGCCGGTGTAGGTCAGGTCATGCGACAAACGCCGGTTCAGAACCGAATATCCCAACCCCATGGCCACGTAGGAACGGACGGTCTCGTATCCTGAAACCCAATGGGCCACATTGGGTTGGAGTCCCAACGAGGAGAAGAGCTTGAGAAAGTACTCTCTTGAATGTTCTTGATCGAGCAGAACTAGCGGCTCGTCAACGAGGTCCTCTAGCGATACAGTTCCGTTGCCTTGCGCCAGCGGATGTTCTTGGGCCACGATGACGTGCGCACCTAACCGGTCTACCTGCTCCATCGAGAATTCTGCTCCGACGCCGAGGTCATACATGAGCGCTATTTCGCATTCGCCCTTGCGCAAGGCATCTAGAACTTGTTGTTGCTCGCCTTCGATAAATTGCAATTCGATACCGGGGAATGCGGATTTGAATGCTGCGAACAACCTCGGTGCAACGAAGGGTGCCAACGGCGCGAAAATTCCGACGCGCAGTCTTCCGCTAAGTTCATGGCTCGCTCCGCTCAATGACGAGTGCAAGATCTCCGCATTTTCCAAAAGGTTCCGGGCACCTGCCACAAGTCGCTTCCCGTCCTCGGACAGGTTCAACGCACGGTTTGGTAACCGCAGGAACAGCTGCACGCCTAAATCGCGTTCCAAATGGTTGATCGCGGCAGACAATGTCGATTGCGAGACATTCAAGGACGCTGCTGCGGCACGCATGTTTTCGAACCGCGCAACTTCAATGAAATACCGCAACTGGATCAGAGTGAATGAACGCGCCATGCAAGTCATCCTAGCCCTGTATTGGCCTACTAATCGGTACTCCATTAGGGTGAAACCAAGTCGATGCACAGCCAGCTTCATTAGACTTGGCTAAGTGAGCGAAGAAAAACCACTGTTGCATCTGCCGGCCCGCCTGATCATTGTTTGGCTGGTGCTGATCGCCGGCATCACCGGATCCACGCTGCTGTCCACCGCCGACTATGTCACCGGCGGCAGCCTGCTCTCCCTGATCGCGTTATGGGTGATCAGGCTCGTGGCCATCGGCAGCTTCTGGTTGCTCGAAGCGCGCAAGGACACCAAGGTCTTCGCGATGCTGCTGGTCCTGCTGTCGCTGGTCCTGGACATCTTGCTGAAGCTGCCGGTACTGGACACCGTGGAATATGGCGATTGGTTCCTGGTCTCCGCGCTGGATCTGCAAGGAATGTACACCGGCTACTTCACCGTCTGGGGCCTGCTCCTGCCGGTGCTTTCGCTAGTTGGCTGGTTCGTCCTGCGTCCCCGCAAGCTCGCTGGCTGGATCGTCGGCCTGCTCTCCGCGGTGGGCCTGGGATTTGCGGCCCTGTCCGTGGCTGGTTCGGCCAGCGGATCCGTACTCGCCTTTACCCTGGTGACCTTGGCGCGCTACATTCTTCCGGCGATCCTCTCCGCCACCGCGGATCTTCTGGTCGCCAAGTACAAGGTACGCAAGAAGTAAAGAGCATCCGGCATAAAGCAGTGGCCAGCATCCAAATAAATGGATGCTGGCCACTGCTTTATGCGCTTGCCTGCTAGATCAGCGAATCACTGAGGTGATTCGGGGTGCCGAAGCGGTGAGCGGTGATGGATACGGCCTGCTCATGCAGGAACGGAAGCATCTCCACCCGTCCGGCAGCGGTCACCGGCGATGCGTAGATGGCCACATCCGGCTTGCCGTTGGCTGCCTCGGCGACAGCCTTCATCGAGCCGCCGATCAGGCGGATGCGGGCAGCGGACTCCGGACCGGTCTTCGCAGCCAGCTTCGCAGCACGGGCGGCGAATGCCGCAGCGTCTTCGCGCACCACGGTGACCGAGTTCTCGGCCAACAGGTTGCGCACGCCCAAGGGCAGCTGCACGTCAGCGGAGAAGATCACGCGGGAACCTGCGGTGACACCGGCGGCAATGACGCGCAGCGCCTCGGCCAGTCCGTGGCCGCTGGTGGCTTCTTCGAAGCGCACGGTCACGTCAACCGCGCGGTAGCGGAAGATGTTGCGCTCGGCGACCAGCCCCGAGCGGTCCTTGGCCTGGTTGAACTCGTTGTTCCACCACAGCTTGTCGCTGGCCAGTGCCGAGCCCAGCCACTGCGCCTGCTCCGAATCCAGTTCTGCGGTGTTCAGCAGGCGCTGGTCGAATGCCGAGAGCGCTGCGCCCTGCGTGGCGGGGGCGTCCACCCAGGAGCCCATGCCGACCAGGTAGTTCGGGCCGCCGGCCTTGGTGCCTGCGCCGATGGCCGACTTCTTCCAGCCGCCAAACGGCTGGCGCTGCACGATGGCACCGGTGATGCCGCGGTTGGCGTAGATGTTGCCCGCCTGGATGTTCTCCAGCCAGTAGCCCATCTCCGCCGAATCCAGCGAATGCAGGCCCGAGGTCAGGCCGTAGTCCACCTCGTTGACGATCTCCACCGCTTCTTCCAGGGTCTTGGCGGTCATCACGCCGAGAATCGGGCCGAAGTATTCGGTCTTGTGGTACTCGCTGCCGCGGGCCACATCGTAGCGCACGCCCGGCGAGTAGAGCTTGCCCGAGTCATCGAGCTGCTTCGGCTCAATGGCCCAACGCTCGCCGGCGCCCAGGGTGGTCAGGCCCCGCTTGAGCTTTTCGCCCGGCTCGCCGATCAATGGACCCATCTGGGATTCGGGGTTCCACGGGTAGCCGACCTTCAGCGACTTCACCGCATCGATCAGCTGGTTGTTGAAACGGCGGGATTCAGCCACCGAGCCCACCAGCACCACCAGCGAAGCTGCCGAGCACTTCTGTCCGGCGTGGCCGAAGGCCGACTGCACGACGTCGCGCGCAGCCAGATCCAGGTCGGCGTTCGGGGTGACGATGATGGCATTCTTGCCGGAGGTCTCAGCCAGCAGCGGCAGGTCCTTGCGGAAGGAGCGGAACAGTTCCGCGGTCTCGTAGCCGCCGGTGAGGATCAGGCGGTCCACGCGCTCATCGGAGACCAGCTGCTGGCCCAGGGAGCGATCGCCCACGAAGACCAGCTGCAGCACGTCCTTGGGCACGCCGGCATCCCACAGGCACTGCACCATGACGGCGCCCACGCGGGCGGCCTGGCTGGCAGGCTTGATGATCACCGAGGAACCGGCGGCCAGCGCCGAGAGGGTGGAACCGGCCGGAATCGCCATCGGGAAGTTCCATGGCGGGGTGACCACGGTCAGCTTCGACGGGACGAACTTCGCGCCATCCACGGTATCCAGTTCACGGCCCAGTTCCGCGTAGTAGTGCGCGAAGTCGATGGCCTCGGAAATTTCCACATCGCCCTGGTCAATGGTCTTGCCGCATTCGGAGCCCAGGACCTCGAGCAAGGTGGCGCGGCGCTCCTCGAAGAGCAGGCCGGCACGGTGCAAGATCTGCGCGCGCTGGGCCGCGCCCAGCTGCTGCCAGCCGGCGGCGGCATCCACGCCCATGGCGATGGACTCGTCGAGTTCGCCGGCGCTGTTCAGGGTGTTGTTCTTGACCAGTTCCTTGCCCAGCGGCGATTCCTGCATCTTGGCCAGGATCTCGCGTCCCCAGGCACGGTTCTGGTTCAGGTCCGGGTCGGTATCCGGGGTGTTGAAGAATTCGGTGGAGCCATCGGCGAAACCGGCCACGCGGGTGCTCAGCGCCGGATCCTGGACCTGGCGGTTCTGCACGCGGTGCGGGGCAGGGACCACATAGGACATGGCTTCCAGGGAAGCGAGGAAGCGGTTCTTCTCGCGTTCGAACAAGGCCTCGTTCTTGGCCAGCTCGAAGACTGCGGACATGAAGTTTTCCTGGCTGGCGCCCTCTTCGAGTCGGCGGATCAGGTAGGCGATGGCCACGTCGAATTCCTGCGGGTGCACCACCGGGGTGTAGAGCAGCAGCGAGCCGACGTCCTTGCGCACCGCTTCGGCCTGGCCGGTAGCCATGCCCAGCAGCATTTCGAATTCGATGCCGTCGGTGGCATTGCGCGACTTGGCCAGCAGCCAAGCCAGTGCAACGTCAAAGAGGTTGTGCCCGGCGATACCGATGCGGATGTTCTTCACGTGTTCGGGGCGCAGCGCGTATTCCAGCACGGATTTGTAGCTGGTGTCAGAGTCCTGCTTGGTGTGCCAAGTGGCCAGCGGCCAGCCGTGGATGTCGGCTTCCATGGTTTCCATTGGCAGGTTGGCGCCCTTGACCACGCGGACCTTGATGGGTGCGCCGCCTTCGGCCACGCGGGCCGCGGAGAATTCCTGGAGCTGGATCATCGCGCCCAGCGCATCTGGCAGGTAGGCCTGCAGCACGATGCCGGCGGGCAGGTCCTTGAATTCCGGCTTGGAAAGGATCTTGGTGAAGACCGCGATGGTCAGCTCCAGGTCCTTGTACTCTTCCATGTCCAGGTTGATGAATTTCTTCTTCGGGCTGTTGGCAGCCAGCTCGTACAGCGGCTGCAGCTTGTCCACGATGTGCTCCACGGCTTCGTCGAACGCCCAGTGGTTATGCGGGGCGACGGTCGAGGAGACCTTGATCGACACGTAGTCCACGTCGTTGCGTTCCAGCAGCTTGGTGGTGCCATCCAGGCGGCGGGCTGCTTCGCCTTCGCCGAGGATGGCCTCGCCGAGCAGGTTGACGTTCAGGTCCACGCCCTCGCGCTTGATCTTGGAGATCGCTCCGCCGAGCTTGGCATCCGAGGCGTCAATGATCAGGTGGCCTACCATCTCGCGCAAGACCTTGCGGGCGATGGGGACAACTACCTGCGGCACGATTGGGGCCATGGCGCCGCCAACGGCGACGGCCTTGCGCATGTACCAGGGCAGGAAGCCTGGAACCATTGGAGCCAGCGCCTTGAGGTTGGCTGCCGCGACGTTCAGGTCTTCGGGGCGGATCACGCCATCGACGAAGCCTACGGTGAAGTCCAGGCCCTTGGGGTCCTTGAGCACTCCGGCCAGGCGGGCGGCGGCGGCATCTACGGGGTATTCGGAAGCTTCGGTGAGCCAGCGGCGCACCAGCTTGATGACGTCGTCAGCGAGTTCGGCCGGCGAGGTGAGCGGGTTGCCGTCGGCATCTAGTGCGGCTGGCACTACGTGCTGGGTGGAGGTGAAAGACACTGGTGGTCCCTTCGATGCAATTCGTACTTGTGGTTCGGCACCGAACGCTGATGTCGTTGTGGCTAATCCGGCGGCCTGCTGCTGCCAGAGGGCCGCTAGGAAAAGCTGTGTGCAAGATCGAGTATGAACCTATATTGTCTTAAGCAAAAGTGAACAAAGCCGAAGATGTTCGTTCGGTTTTGCCGAAGTATTTGGACTCCGTGAGTCCCTATTAACTGAATGGCGGGAAAACCGTGCTTGAACTGAGAAGATTGCGCTTGCTTCGCGAATTGCATATCCGCGGAACCATTGCCGAGGTGGCCGACGCGCTGAGCTACTCCCCCTCATCCGTGTCGCAGCAGCTGAGCCAGCTGGAAACCGAAACCGGGGTGGAGCTGCTGCGGCGCACCGGACGCACCCTCAAGCTCACCCCGCAGGCCCAGATCCTGGTGGCCCACACCGAAGAGCTGCTCGATTCCATGGAACGCGCCGAAGCGGACCTGTCCGCGGCCATGTCCACGGTGTCCGGAACCGTCCGGCTAGCGGTTTTCCAGACGGCCATGCTCCGGCTCATGCCGCCGGTACTGCGCGAACTGCGCACCAGGCACCCCAATCTGCGGGTGGAAATGAGCCAGCAGGAACCAGCCGACGCGCTGAATGAAACCAGCAGCCGAAGTTTCGATTTGGTGGTCGCGGAGCAGTACTCGGGACATTCCGCGCCGCACTACGACAACCTCGATCGGCGTGTTCTGACTCACGATCCGATCCGCCTGGCCTTGCCGGCACGAGGCGCGGCCGGAAATGCAGAATTCGACCGGGTGCACACCTTGGAGCATGCCAACTCACTGCCCTGGGTGGTGGAACCCGCGGGTGCCGCCAGCCGGCACTGGGCCCTGCAGGCTTGCCGGCTTGCAGGGTTCGAGCCGGACCTGCGCTACGAAACCGCTGATTTGCAGGCTCACGTGCAGTTAGTCGCTTCGGGCAACGCCGTGGCGATGCTCCCAGAGCTGGTCCTGCGCGACCAGCGCAGCAGCCTGCGCACGGTGGATCTTCCCGGCTCTCCGGAGCGCACCATCTTCACCGCCATGCGGCATTCCTCCACCCAGTCCCCGGCCATCCGCGCGGTGCGCAAATCGCTGCACGCGCAGCCCGGAATGAGTGATGCAAGCAACTCCGCGATTTTGGCTACCCCTGCAGACTTCGATACGGTCGACTAGATAACAGAATGATCACAGACCAAATGGCACCCGGCGACAAACCGGAGAATTAGTGCCATAGTGGTGACTCGCACCACAGAAATCCGCGCCTATGGCGGCTGAGAAAAGCCCCAGGCACAAACGGTAATGAGGAAAAATGTCCGACCAGACTTTCCAGATGATTGCGATCGCAATTTACATGGCCGCCATGCTTGGCATCGGCTATATTGCATATCGCCGCACCAACAACATTGACGATTACATGCTGGCCGACCGCGGCCTGAAGCCGTGGGTCGCAGCCCTGTCCGCAGGCGCATCCGACATGTCGGGCTGGCTGCTCATGGGCCTGCCCGGCGCCATCTACCTCGGCGGCCTGCACGAAGCATGGATCGGCATCGGCCTGCTCATCGGCGCGTGGCTGAACTGGAAGTTCGTCGCTCCGCGGCTGCGTTCCTACACCGCGATCTCGCAGAACGCCATCACCATCCCGAGCTTCTTCGAAAAGCGCCTGAAGGACAACAGCCACCTGCTGCGCATCGGCGCATCGGTGATCATCCTGGTGTTCTTCACCTTCTACGTATCCTCCGGAATGGTGGCTGCAGGCAAGTTCTTCGAGGCTTCCTTCGGCTGGCAGTACCTTGCGGGCATGTTCTTCGTGGCAGGAATCACCCTGCTCTACACCCTGTTCGGCGGCTTCCTCGGGGCGTCCCTGACCGACATGGTCCAGGGCTTGCTGATGTTCGCCGCGCTGATTGCCGTGCCGATTGTGGCAGTCATCCAGATCGGCAGCATCGGGGACATTACCTCGAAGGTCACCGAAGTCAATCCCGAAGCGTTCAACCTGTTCTCCTCCTTCAGCGACAACAGCGCGATCCTGGCCGCCGTGGCCATCTTCTCCACCGCAGCGTGGGGCCTGGGCTACTTCGGCCAGCCGCACATCATCGTGCGCTTCATGGCGCTGCGCACCCCGGGCGAAGCGAAGACCGCACGGCGCATCGGCATTGGCTGGATGTTCCTGACCACCCTGGGCGCCATCGCCACCGCGTTCATCGGCGTCGCGTACTTCGCCGATCAGCCGCTGGACAAGGCCAGCAGCGAAACTGTCTTCCTGCTGCTGAGCCAGATCTTCTTCCACCCGCTGATCGCCGGCCTGGTGCTCGCCGCTGTGCTGGCGGCCATCATGTCCACCATGTCCTCGCAGCTGATCGTCTGCTCCTCGGCACTGGTGGAGGACCTGTACAACATCACCGGCCGCAAGGCTTCGCCCAAGGCCCTGGTCATGCTGGGCCGCTCCGGCGTACTGCTGGTGGCCGTCGTCGCCGCCCTGCTGGCGCTGAACCCGAACTCCTCCATCCTTGAGCTGGTCTCCTTCGCGTGGGCAGGCTTCGGTGCCGCCTTCGGCCCTGTTGTCCTGCTGGCCCTGTACTGGCGCAAGCTGACCGCCGTGGGCGGTTTCGCCGGCATGGTCACCGGCGCCGTCGTGGTGTTCATCTGGGGCAACGTGGACGTGCTGGCCTCGGCCATGTACGAGATCGTCCCGGGCTTCCTCGCCGCACTGGTTGTCGCATGGCTGGTTTCCCGGGCAACCTACCGCCCGAACCCGACCATCGATGGCGAGTTCACCGAAATGGAACAGGAAGTCGGCGCCAAGGTTACTGCCTAGCCAACGCCCCGATCCGAAGCTCCCTTGGTCCGCATGGACCAAGGGAGCTTTTCCCGTTCCAGGACCCTGGTGTAACAGTTCAGGCAGGCTTCGATGTCTATCCTGCCGAAGTGCACCGGGCACAGTAGCCTAGAGCTATGCCCGAGAAACCGAGCTGGAAGGAACTATTCCAAGATGAGCACCACGAGTAAATTCACGCACTGGCAGCGCACCGAGTCGCAGTTCCTGGCCGCTGACCCGCAGGCCGTCTATTCGATCGTGGGCAACCTGTCGCAGACCGGCCAGTGGATGAAGAGCTTCGACGGCTTCATCGTGCATGACGACCAGCGCGGCGTGGGCACCAAGGTGGATCTGTTGCCGCCGGGCAAGTTCTTCGGCCCGTTGCACCGCAGCACCGCGCCTTCGGGCTCCATCACCCGGCGCAACCAGGACACCCTCATGGTGGAGTTCACCCAGCCGCAGCCGGCCGGTGAAATGGTCTTGCGCTGGCAGGTAGAGCCCCATGAGCACGGACCCGTGCTGCACTTCACCGCTGAGCTCAACGGCCCGGGCACCACCGCTTTCAAATTCACCGTGGCCAACGCCCTGTGCAAGGACTTCGCCATTGCGGCGGCCCGCCTGTACCGGATCATCGCCCCGGGTGCGCACCGCAAACGCGATGCCCATGTGGTGATCTCCGGTGGTCGCGGATTCCTTGGCCGCAACCTCGTCGCCGATCTGGTCTGCCGCGGAATTTCAGTATCGGTGCTGACCCGCAACCCAGAAAACGATTTCCCTGCCGAGCAGTACAGCTGGGATGGCGTGCACCAGGGGCCCTGGGCCCGCGCGCTGTCCAGCAAGAATCCGGTGCACCTGGTCAATCTGGCCGGCGAGCGCGTCGACAAGCGCAACACCCCGGAGAACATCGCAGCGCTCACCGACTCGCGTGTGGCCTCCACCAAGACCTTGGCCGAAGCCGCAGCCTCGGCGCCCCAGCTGGCCACCTGGATCCAGGCCAGCACCACCGCCATCTTCGGTGACGCCGGCGAGGAAGAGCTGACCGAGTCCAGCCCCGTTCCCAGCGACCAGCGCGCCCTGCCGGAAATGACCGGGGTCGCTTCGGCTTGGGAGCAGGCCTTCTCCGAAGCCGCGGTCAACGCCGAACAGCGCTATCTCTTGCGCACTTCGCTGGTGATGCACCCCGACGCTCCCCTGCTTGGCCCGCTGAACCTGCTGGTGAATACCGGCATGGGTGGTCCCCTGGGGGACGGCAAGCAGTGGTTCAGCTGGATCGGGCTAGAAGACTGGCTGCGCTTGATCCGGTGCCTGCTCGGCTTCGAAGAGCCCTCCATCCCTGCCGGCCTGGTGCATGCCGCCAGCCCGAAGCCGCTGCGCAATGCCGAGGTCATGGCCGCCTTGCGATCCATCGCTGGGCTGCCTGGCCTGCCCACTGGGTCGGTGCTGCCCAAGATCGGCGCCGCGGTCATGGGAACCAATGCCCGGGTCGCGTTGACCGGCCGCAAGGTCACCAGCGAAGTCCTGCAGCAGGCCGGATTCGAATTCCAGCAGCTGGATTTCGCCTCGACAGTGGCTGGCTAGCGGCCGCCAGCTGCCGCAATAAGGAGTAACCTTTACCTCGCTTTGGGCTCGAACCTGCCGTTGCATGCCACGTCACAAGCCGCAGCGGCGGGGGCGGGCTCAATGTTCACCACGCGTTAAGCAGAACGTGTGCCGGTGCTTACGATGAGCGCTGAGCATGAAACTGTCACGCATTGTGCCGTGCAACCGCCCTTCTTCGGACAGTTTCAAAGGACATCTCCACATCATGGCCAACATTCTTGAAGCCCACGCCCCGGCTTCTCGCCACCGCATGCCCAAACCCAGCGATCTGGACAAGCTGCGCCACAAGGCGCGCGTTGTTACCGATCAGCTCAGCGCCAACGTCGCCGTCGACGCGGCCTACAACGAGTCCGAACCCGCGAATCTCCCGGCCAAGGTCCTGCGCATGGACCGCAAGCTGAAGAACATGAGCGAAGTTCGCCATTTCTTCCGCACCAATACCACTCCGATCTTCTTCCTCGGCGCCACCCCGGTCAATCTGCTGGGCCTTGACCGATGGGTCCGCAAATTCAGCTACATCACCTACTACGACGGCTGGGACGGCCACCACCCGCGGGTCTTCACCCCCGCCGAGAAGCCCTATGTCGATTTCCAGAGCGCCGAAGAGATCAACAACTGGCTGCTGGAGAACTCCGAGGTCCGCGAATACATCGATTCCCAGTGCACCCCGGGCGGTCCCCGGCCGAAGATCGCGATGGTCTTCTTCGACGAGGAAACCGAATCAATCTGCGAGGAACTGGGCTACGACCTGATCCTGCCCTCGGCCGCCTTGCGCACCGAACTGGACTCGAAGATCGTTACCACCAAGCTGGGCAATGCCGCCGGCGCACCATCGGTGCCCAACGTGCTGGGCACCGCCGATAACTACGACGAGCTCATGGAACTGGCCGGGGAAGCCGGCCTGGGCAAGGACCTGGTGGTCCAGACCCCCTACGGGGATTCGGGCAAGACGACCTTCTTCATCGACTCGAAGGCGCAGTTCAAGGCGCATGCCAAGAACATCATCGGCGAACAGCTCAAGATCATGAAGCGCATCAACAACCAGCCGGTAGCCGTTGAGGCAGTGCTGACCGAATGCGGCACGGTGGTGGGGCCGATCCTGACCGAACTGGCCGGCTACAAGGAACTGACTCCGTACAAGGGCGGCTGGTGCGGCAATGAGATGCACCCGGATGTGGTCACCGACTCGCAGCGTTCGCGCGCCATCGATCTGGTCCGCAAGGTGGGCAACGGTCTGAAGGACACCGGCTACCGCGGCTTCTTCGAGGTGGACGTGCTGGTGGACACCGACACCGACGAGGTGTACCTGGGCGAACTGAACCCGCGCATCTCCGGGGCCAGCGCCATCACCAACGTCACCGCCGGAGCCTATGCCGACGTGCCGCTGTTCCTCTTCCACCTGCTTGAATTCCTTGATGTGGAATTCGAGCTGGACATTGACGAGATCAATGCTCGCTGGGAAGAGATGAGCGGGGCTGATGTCTGGAGCCACATGATCATCAAGGAAACCGATGACATCCTGCAGTACATCACCCATGCCCCACGCACCGGAAACTATTACCTCGACTCGCGCGGCAAGCTGCAATTTTCCCGTTCCGCATTGGACTGGCACCAGCTACAGACCCACAAGGAAGCATTCTTCCTGCGCATCTACGGCGTAGAGGATTACCGATGGAAGGGAGCCGATCTTGGGGTCCTGGTCACCAAGGCCAAGCTGCAGTACGAAGGCAAGAAGAAAACCAAGCTCAGCATCGATGCCAAGCACTTCATCTCCTGTATCCGATCCCAATACAAGGGAATTGACGTTCCGCCATCAGAGCATGGCAACTGAAGCGACTGATGCCGCCGGGCACATGGCGGCCAACTTGGCAGGTCCTCCCAGCAAGGCGCTGAACATCGCCACCTGGCAGTACCCGCAGAATATCAAGCGCTCATTCCAGAACATCGCCAGGATCCATCCCACCGTGAAGGTTTCGCGCGGCGATGGCCCGATCGTCAGACTGCACCTGGCCGAGGAGAAGCTGGGCAAACTGGAAGTGGCCAAGGCGAGCATTACCGACCCGGCGCTGACCGTGCGCGGGGTAATGCACGCGACCAATACCGACGCCGTGCTGGTCATGCACAATGGACGGATCCTTTGGGAGAAGTACTACAACACCATGACGTCGCTGACCGATCATCTGCTGATGTCGGTCAGCAAGACCCTGGTGGGTTCCCTGGCCGGGGCGCTGGTGGACGCCGGAATGCTTGATGCCGAGCAGGCGGTAGCCACCTACGTGCCGGCGTTGGAACGCAGCGGCTATGCCGGCGCCCGGGTGCGCGACCTGCTGGATATGCGCTCCGGGATCAAATTCTCCGAAGAGTATCTGGATCCCAATGCCGAGGTGCGCCAGCTGGAGGAGGCCATCGGCTGGGCCCCGTCGCGTGGCGGCATCGGGCCTATCGGGATGTACGAGTTCTTGCTGACCCTGCAGGCCAAGGGACCGCACGGCGGGGTCTTCGAATACCGTTCCTGCGAGACCGACGCCCTGGGCTGGGTGCTGGAAGCCGCCGGCGGCGCCCCGCTGCAGGAGCTGCTTTCGGATTATGTCTGGTCCAAGCTCGGTGCCCAGCAGGATCTGGTGATGGGCGTTGACCAATTCGGCACCGGAATGTTCGACGGCGGATTCAACGCCTGCCTGCGCGATTTGGCGCGTTTCGGCCATCTCTATGTCAATGGCGGGCGTGCGCTGACCGGCAAGCAGGTTCTCTCCGAGGCATGGATCGCCGACACCTTCGCCACCGATCCCGCACTGGTCCAGGCGTTCGCCCAGTCCCCGGGCGACAACATGATGCCCGGCGGGCACTACCGGAACCAGATCTGGTTCCCGAACCCTGCCACCGGGGCCGCGGTGGCCCTGGGCATCCATGGCCAGATGATCTATATGGATCCGGCGACCAAGCTGGTCGCGGTCAAGCTTTCCAGCTGGCCGCTGCCGCAGGATGCTTCCAAGCTGTTCCCGACCATTCGTGCGTTCGAGGCGATCTCGGCGCATCTGGCCGGACGGAAAATACAGCCTTAGGGCTGCTCGGGACTCAGGCCCTGATTTGCGCATTCGGTGCGCGGATCAGGGCCTTTCGGTTCATGACGGCACCTGTTCTTGCGTGCAGCGTTCTTCGCCGCGGAAGCCGGAACTCACCCGGGGATGCCGGGTGGGTCCGCAAGCTGCGTTCAAGGCAATCCGCTCAACCCGCTCAGGGCTGCTGCTCCGCGACCTGTTCCAGGGCTTCGCAGGTGAACACCTGGTAGCCCAGGTCCTGGTGGTAGCCGTGGATCTCTCTGGTATCGAGCCGGTCCATGTAATCCAGAATGCACAGGGTAATGACCTGGCCGGGGACCAGCACCGGGAATCCCGGCGGGTACGGGGTGACGAATACCGCCGACACGACGCGTTCTCCGTTCACCAGCTGGGTGCGGATCTGCGCGGAGGACAGGAAATGCGTCGCCGGGTCCTGGTAGGTCAGGTAGTAGGCCGAGCGCATGTCCCCGCTTCCACCGCCTCCTGCGAATTCAGGAGCGAAGGCGCTGAAGTCCGGCAAGGGAATCTGTTCGGCCGCAGGCTTCTTGCCCAGTGCCAGCACTCTCCCATCCAGCCGGCGTTTGCGGTCCAGTTCCTCGGCGATCTTCACCAGCACCTCGATCAGGTGCGCCACGGCCGAACGGGTGGTGCCGATATTGGTCATCAGCAGCACCGAGGTGCGGCTGGTCTTGTTGACCTGGATCGAATGCCCATCCATCAGGTATTCGTGCTTGAAGGTGTCCCCGTCCACGCCGGTGCGGCTGATGTCCAGGGTCAGGCGCGAGGGGTCGACCACGAACTCGTCTTCCGCCCAGGCTTCGTCCCAGGCTGCCAGCCCGTCGCGCACCGGGTTCTGCGTGGTGGACTGGCGGTACTTCTGCGGGATCAGGTCCGTCGAATGCAGGATCTTGAAATACTTGCCCAGCAGCTCGTTGCGCGCCATGGCCCGCGAAATCGACTGCGCCAAATCGACCTGGCGCTGCACCAGCGCGTAGCCTTCCAGCTCCGCCTGACGGCGGCCGATATCCAGCGAAGCGAGGATCTGGTAGTTCGGCGAGGTGGAGGTGTGGGTCATGTAGGCCTCGCGGAAGGCGTTGAGGTTGCGCACCGCGAAATCCTGGTCGTAGATGTGGATCATCGAGCCCTGGCGCAAGGAGGTCAGGGTCTTATGCGTGGACTGCGTGGAGTACACCCGCAAGCGGACCTGCTCCGGATCCGGAATCAACCGGGTCTCCAGCCAGGCCTGGTCATTCTCCGGGTGCTCCACGGTGCCCGGTGATGGAAGGGCCGCACGCTGCGCGGCGTAGCGCTGGTGGTAATCCGCGGTCTCCAGCTGCTTTTCGAGCACGGCCGCCACGGTCATGGCGGTGCGCTGGCGGTACACCGGGTGGAATCCTGCGAAGGCGAACCAGGCCTCGTCCCAGAGGAACACCAAATCCGGCTTGATGGCCAGGCATTCTTCCATCACCCGGCGCGGGTCGTAGATGATCCCGTCGAAGGTGCAGTTGGTCAAGGTCAGCATCTTGACCTTGTGCAGCAGGCCCTCGCGGCGCAGCTGCAGCAGCCGTCCCTTGATCTCCTCCAGCGGCACCGCCCCGTACATCGAATGCTCGTTGAGCGGGTAGGCCTCCAGGTAGCTGACGTTCGCCCCGGCGAGCACCAGCGAGTAGTGGTGGGACTTGTGGCAGTTACGGTCCACCAGCACGATGTCCCCCGGAGCGAGAATCGACTGGTGCACGATCTTGTTGGCGGTCGACGTGCCATTGGTGACGAAGTAGGTGCGGTGGCTGCCAAAAGCCCGGGCCGCCAGCTCGTGGGCCTTCTTGATGGAACTTTGCGGGTCCAGGAGGGAATCAAGCCCGCCGGAGGTGGCCGAGGTTTCGGCCAGCAGCAGGTTCTTGCCATAGAAGTCCACCAGGTCCCTGGCCCATGGGGAGTTCTGCACCGAACCTGCACGGGAAATCGGCATGGCGTGGAAAACCCCGCCAGGCCGCTTGGCGTACTTCTGCAGCGCGTTGAAGAACGGGGTCTGGTAGCGTTCGAGCACTTCCGAGACAATCGACAGGTGCAGATCCATCCGGTCATTGCGCGAGAAGATCCGGCGGAAACGCCCGGTGATCTCGTGGGCAATCGATTCCAGGGCGACCCCGGCGATCAGGTACACCGGGACTTCGGGGCGCAGTTCATCGAGGATGTTTTCCAGATCCAGCAGGCCCTGGATCTGCCTGGTGGATTGGAAGTAGCCTTCCATCCGCCGGGCTATGAAATTCTTGAGCGTCGAGGAGAGCCGGCGACGCGTGCGCACATCAAAGCGGGCGGTCAGCACGACGGACTGGATGCCGGGGTTGATCAGGATCGCGGCCAGGGCGTCTTCCACGCTGGGCACCACCACGAAGTTGTAGTGGAACGGATCGGTGCGCTGGCGCTGTTCGGCGATTTCTTCCTTGAAAAGCTCGATCTCCTCCGCCGGGCCATTATCCACCAGCAGGATTTCCACCATCGGGGCCTGCACCCTGGCGTTGCCAGGTGCACCGTTGCCCAGCTGGGATGGATCCTGTTCCGCCTCGTCATGGCCTTCAAGGTCAATGTACTGGGTCAGCGTCCTGAAGGTCTGGTTCGCTTGGTAGACCAGCTTCATGGCATCTTCGTACTGCCCGCCGGACATGAGCCGGGAAACCTCGTTGAAGTATTCGATGCCGGGATTCGCCCAGTACGGTTCTATGGCTGCCAGCAGCCCCAGCAACCGGCCGGCCTCCAGTTCGTGCTCCGTGCGGCGGTCTTCCTCCTGGTATTCAGAAGAGATCTCGCTGAGCACATAGCCCAAGTGCTCCCACGCGTCCTTGCGTTTGCGCCACGCGCTTTCAGGCGTAGCCGTTCCCTGGTTCGTCCCGTAGGTCAACCTCTTGCTCACGGTTGCCGGTATTCCTTTCACCCCTGCAGCGTTAACTGGTTGTTAACAGCGCGAGCGAAGCCATGCCGCCCGGTATCGTGAGACTATGCCACTTCCGAAGCGGTTCCGAACCGTTGAGGCGATATTACGCATTATTATCGCCTTTCGGGGAAGTGTTCACTTGCCGTTCACCTTCCTGGGCCCAGCGGCGAACAGCGGCCAAAGACGAGTTGGACTCCAGTTGAATTCTGGTGCTGCACGACGCGGTTTCCTGGTCTGGTTCAGCTACTGATCAGCCGCCCACCGCGTTTGCGGGCGCTAACCACCAGAGAGGCCTTAACTTGCAGCATCGAGTTCCCCCAGGCGCTGTGGGAAATGAAGTCATAGAGCTCGGCCTGGTTGGCCACCGTCACGTCGACCACCAACTGGCAATCCCCGGCCACGGCCGCTGCATAGCGAACTTCCGGTCGGGTGGCGAGTCGCTGGCCCAATTTTTCGACTTGGGATGGCGTCGTCGAAACCCAGAGCAATGCCTCGACCGGCAACCCCACGGCCAGGGGCTCAACCAGGGCGCGAATGGCGATCTGCCCGGTGGATAGGAGCCAATCGATCCGCCGCGCAACAGAGGTCTCGCTCATCGCCACCCGGCGGGCAATCGACTCGAAGCTGGCTCTGCCGTCATCGTGCAAAGCATCGATGATCTGCTCGTCCTTGGAGTTGAGGTTCGGCTGGATGCGCCAGCTCGTGACATCCGGGTCCTTTTGCAAGGCAAGCTCTTCTGCGGGCTTCAAGGATCCCAGGCGCCACCCGCGGATCGTCTTGAAGTACTTCAACACCGGATACACGACAATCGACGAGACCCCCGGCGTAGCAGGCAGTTCCAGGGAGAGCACTTCGGTCACATCTCCGTTGTAGTGCATTTCCACGACGAGATCCTCCCGGCCAGTGACCTGGTAGGAAAAGCTGGTATCCGGCCGGGAAGACAAGGATTCACTGGCAATCCGCCCGGTGCCCGGGGCGCAAGTGCACGCGATCAGCAGCGAATGCTCGCGGTGGCGGATCGCCGCAACCGTAACCAGCCCATTCTCCAGCAACCACGCGCCATGGCGGGCGACCGAGCGTTCAGGCAGGTCAAGCACGGCAGCTATCTTCCGCCAGGTGGCTCGCCCGTCCACTTGGAGGGCGGCAATGATGCGGCGTTGCACCGTGCTCAGCTCGATCATCCGTTCCTCTGTTCTAGTCATCCAGCGGCGTCCCGCACCTCCTGGTTGGCCGTTTTCGGCCGGCCAATCGATGCATACTTCAGCGCGCGCCGGCCAGGCAGCTGCGCGGCATCTGTCGCCGCAAGCTGCGCAAGCGCCGTGGACACTGCCGCTCCGACTTCCAGCGAGAAGCGCTTCGGAGCGGTGGTCACATCATACTCCTCGGGGACGATCACCTGTACTATCCCCGCACGTCGCAGCGAGTATGCATCGGTTTTCTGGGCATAAGCCAACGGTGCGGCGTGCTCCGTGTCCCGGTACATGATCGCGCTGGCTCCCTCCGGCGGCAACGGGGAGAGCCAGGAGTTTGCTGCGGCTATGGAGATATCAGCCGGCAGCAAGGCAAGTGCGCCGCCTCCGGTGCCCTGGCCCAGCAGCAGCGAAACGCTCGGAACGCCAATGCCCACCAAGGTGCTCAGCGAGCGGGCAATCTGCCCGGCCATGCCGCCTTCCTCGGCCTCACGGCTCAGCGCCGCTCCTTCGGTGTCGATCACGGTGAGCATCGCTATGCCCAGATTCTGTGCCAGCAGCGCCCCCCTCCGGGCTTCGCGCAGGAAGGCAGGCCCCAGCGGATCGAGGTTTTCGGAGTGGTCTATCCGCGACCGGTCCTGGCCGATGACCACCGCCGGCTGGCCCCCGATGCGCGCGAGCGCCAGGTACATCCGCGGATCGCTTTCCCCTTCGGTGCTCCCGGAAAGCTGCAACGCATCGCTGGCGGCGTACTTGATGACGTGGCGCACCGAGGGGCGTCGGGATTTGCGCGTGGCGAGTATGGCATCCCACACCTGGGATTCGGTGAGTCTCCGGTCATCTGCCAAGGGGTAGCCGGCAATCGAGTCGATCGGATCTCCCGGGGCGATGATTGCAAGCACCCGGTTGACCAGCCCGCCCAGCTCATGGACCGGGACCACGGCGTCGATCAGCCCGTGCTTGTGGAGATTCTCGGAGACTTGCACTCCCTGCGGGAAGGGTTTGCCGTAGATGGTCTCGTACACGCGCGGGCCAAGGAATCCCAGCAGGGCACCGGGCTGTGCGATGGTGATGTGCCCGGTGGATCCCCACGACGCCATAACCCCTCCGGTGGTGGGATGCCGCAGGTACACCAGGTATGGCAACCCGGCAGCAGAATGCGCCCTAACCGCGGCCGTGATGTGCACCATCGACACGAACGCAGGGGTTCCCTCCTGCATCCGGGTTCCGCCCGAGGCCGGGGAAGCCAGTACCGGCAGTCCCAATGCGGCGGCTTTTTCGAATGCCGAAGCAATCCTGCGGGAGGTGCCCTGGCCAATTGATCCGGCCAGGAATCCGAATTCGGAGAGGACGACGGCCACTTTGCGGCCATTGATTGTGCCGGATCCGGTCAGTACCGCTTCGTCGGCCCCGGAACGGCGCGCGACTTCTTCCAGCTGGGCCCGGTAGGCGTCATCGGCAAAAGAATAATCCGCCGGCTCATCCCAGCTCTCGAAGCTGCCCACATCGAGCACCTGGTCGATCATGTGCTGTGCACTGATGTGCTCGATTTTCTCCTGCACCATACTCAACGCACCGCCTGCTGCGCGCGGGTCTTGAGCCATTCCCGGATCCGCTGCTCGTCATGGTTCAGCAGTGGCGGAGCGGAGTGCCCGGTCCGGGTGACTTCCTTGCCGCCCTCGAAGAACCGCAGCGGCGCGCCTGGGAGAGTCAGCTCCCCTAGCAACGGGTGCTGGACATTCAATGCCAGGCCTTGCGAGCGCACCTGGTCCCATTCGTACACCTCATCCAGGGTTCTGACGATGCCGGCAGGGACGCCGGCTTCACCGAGCATTTCCAGCAGCTGGCTGGTACCGTGGCGCTTGAACTTTTCTTCGATGGCTTCGATGAGCTCGTCACGCCGTTCGACGCGATGCTCATTGGTTTCGAACCCCTCGGTTGGCAGCTGGAATGCCGCCACCAGTGAATCCCAGAGCTTCGGGCTGCCCACGCTAATTTGCACAAAGCCATCGGCGCTGCGGAACAGTCCATAGGGCGCGATGGATGGATGGTGGTTGCCCTGGGCGCGCGGAACCTGTCCTGCAACCGTGCTGCGGGTGCCCTGAAAGGCATGCACTCCGATGATCGATGCGAGCAGCGAGGTGCGCACATGCTGGCCTCTGCCCGTGCGCTCGCGTTCCAGCAGGGCCGCCAGCACGCCGTAGGATCCATACATCCCGGCCAGCAGGTCTCCGATGGGAACGCCGACTTTCTGCGGGTCCTCCGGTCCGGAACCGGTCAGCGACATCAGCCCGGCCTCGCCCTGCAGAATCTGGTCGTATCCGCTGCGCCAGGCTTCAGGGCCGTCATGGCCGAAGCCGGAAATCGAGAGGGTCACGAGCTTTCCGTTAATCATCTGCAGGGCTGCATCGTCGAAGCCGAGCCGGTCCAGCACTCCGGGGCGGAAATTCTCTACCAGGACATCGGCCTGCGTCAGCAGGCTGCGCAGGGTCTGGATTCCGTCGGGGCTCTTCAGATCCAGGGCAATGGATTCCTTGTTGCGGTTGCACGAGAGGAAATAGGTCGATTGGCGGTCCTCCTCCGGCCCGACGAAGGGCGGACCCCAGCCTCGGGTGTCATCGCCGCCCTGGATATTTTCCACCTTGATTACTCGGGCTCCCAGATCGCCAAGCATCATCGTGGCATGCGGTCCAGCCAAGGCCCGCGACAAGTCGATGACGGTGTACCCGGACAGCGGTCCGGTGCTGTGCTGTTCCTTGTTCATATTTGCCTCTCTAGAATTCCGGTATCAGGCGCTGGCGGTCTTGACTGCATTGACGGCCACCGACTGCGGATCAGTGGCCAGAACCGGCATCACGTCCGCGAAGCGGTTCTGCTCCTCGTAGCCGGCAGCCCAATTGAGCAGCTGGGCGTCCTTGTAGTGATTCGCCGCCAGCTGCCATCCCACCGGAAGCCCGGACTCGGTGAAGCCTCCTGGCATGGCGATGACCGGCAGGCTCGTGGCCGAGAGCAGGCAGGCAGATCGCATCCAGTCCAGATAGGTCTCGGCGCGGGTTCCAGCGATTTGCTCAGGCCAGCGCTGCGCTGCGTCGAAGGGCAAGACCTGGGTTGCCGGGGAGAGGAACAGATCGTAGCGCGAGAAGTAGCGCTGAACTGCTCGTTCCAGCCGGGTTCGGGCCGCCATCGTCGAAATCATGGCTTCTCCGTCGAGGTCCGTCCCCTTCTTGACATTCCAGAGGACCTCGGGCTTGATCAGCGAGCCGTGGCTCCGCACTAGTCCGCCAAGATTAGTGGCGAAATCGAAGGCCCTGGTGTTGCCGAAGACTTCGTCGGCATCGGTAAAGTCAATGCACGCCTCTTCGACAATTGCGCCAGCGGCCTCGAAAACCGAGAGTTGGCGATGCAATACCTCTACGACCTCGCGCTCGATCGGAACACCGATCCCGAAATCGAAGCTATAGCCGATGCGGACTCCGCGCAATTCTGGTTCGGGAGTGCCGAAATCGCTGGCTGAGAGCTTGTTCGGGGTCGGAAGCCTGTCGTCACCTGCGCTGGCTCGCATGAACAGCGCGATATCCTCCACTGTGCGTGCGATCGGTCCCGAACGGGCCAGCCAGGAGTAGGCATTGGATTCCGCCTCCAGCGGGATGACCCCGTAGGAGGGCCGGAAACCAATGACATTGCAGAAACTGGCCGGAATGCGCAGCGAACCGCCCATGTCTGAGCCGTCACCGAGCGGCTGGATCCTAGCGGCGACCGCGGCGGCTACGCCGCCTGAGGAGCCTCCTGCCGATCGATCCACCGCATAGGGATTCGTCGTGGTGCCGAACAATTCATTGAAGGTATGCGATCCGGCTCCGAATTCCGGGACATTGGTCTTCCCCGTCCTGATCGCGCCTGCTGCTGCCAGTCGGGCGATCTGCAAGTCGTCCTGCTCTGGGACGTTGTCCTTTAATGCCAGCGACCCCTGGGTGGACAGCAAGCCGGCGGTGTTGAACGTGTCCTTGTGCGTCATCGGCAGACCGTGGAGCACTCCAGTCGGCTCGTTTCCCGCCGTGGCTTCATCGGCCTTAGCAGCGAGAATTCGCGCGCGTTCGAAATCCGTGATGACCACGGCGTTGATTTGGGCGTTAACTTCATCGATTGCCTGGATATGGCTCTCCAAGGCCTCACGCGCCGACAACTCGCGGTTGCGGATCTTTGCCGTGAGCTCCGTGGCGCTCAATTGCTGGATCTCGTTCATGGCCGTGCCTTTCTAAAGGATGACTGCATTGCGATATGTGTCACAATCTTCCGTCTACGTTGACCGCAAATGGAATACTCCTCAAGAAAACTCGCCATTTTGGGGGATCTCGCCATAAATATGGCTAATTCCGACATTCCTTGCCGAAGGCCTCCAATAGGAGGAACCTTGAATTCAATGAGACCGGCATCACATCATGCTGGTGAATATCGAAGGAGTTCCGATGCATTTCCCCCTTGCAGCCGGCGATCCAGTTTCAACTGACATCTGGGCCGTCGCCAACAGCCCTTTCCTGTGGTTCTGCGCTCTGGGCGTCTTCGCCGTGATCTTCGTCCAGACCATTCTCTATGTCCGTGCTGCCAAGGCCGCAGCACCCCATGTCGATATGCCCGTCCGCGAAGTCAAGGAAGCCTTCCGTGCCGGTGCCGTCGCCTCGATCGGGCCATCCCTCTCGGTGGTGCTGGTCGCCATCGCATTACTGGCTCTGTTCGGAACGCCAGCCGTTCTTGTCCGCATCGGGCTGATCGGCTCGGCCTCCACGGAAACGGCCAGCGCCAACTTGGCAGCCCAATCCATGGGCTCGATGCTCGGCGGGGATACCTACACCCAACAAGTTTTCGCCGTGGCCTTCATGGCCATGAGCCTATCGGGAGGCATGTGGATGCTCTGCACCTTGCTGCTGACCCCGGTCTTGAAACGCGGCGGCAAGTCCTTGGCCAAGCGCAACCCAGCGGCCATGGCCCTGATCCCCACCGCAGCCCTGCTCGGAGCGTTCAGCATGCTGACCATCGCCGAAATTCCCAAGTCCAGCATCCACATGACGCTGGTGCTGATCTCGGCAGCCTCCATGGCTTTGTTCCTCTTCTTGGCCAAAGTGCTCCAAGCCAAATGGCTCAAGGAATGGGCCTTGGGATTCGCGATCCTGATCTCGATCACCGCCGGCTACCTGATGCACACCGCATAGCGAATTAGAAAGGACAGAACCCATGAGCTCACCAGCAATGACCACTGCGGACGCCTCGATGGCCCGCTTCGAGCAGCAGACCACACGCTACGGTTCACTGACCATGACAGCCGGCTTGATCCTCTCGCTGCTCGGCCCGATCTACCTCGTATTCTTCACGGACCTCGACATCAGCCCTTCGATGATCTGGGTCGCCTTCGCCGCCGTTGCGGCCACCTTCGGAATTTTCTGGTTTGTCGAACCACTGACTTATTTCCCGATCCTGGGTTCGGCAGCTATGTACCAGGCCTTCATGATCGGCAATATCTCCAACAAGCTGCTGCCTGCCGCCATCGTGGCCCAGTCCGCGATCAATGCCAAGCCCGGCACCAGGCGCGGCGATCTGGCCTCGGTGATGGCCATCGGCGGCGCGGCCACCGTCCACCTGACCAGCCTGCTGGTCTTCGTGGGGATCTTCGGGTCCTGGCTGGTCTCGATCATTCCAAACGACATGATCGAGGTAGCCCGAATCTACATCTTGCCCTCCCTGATGGGAGCGGTACTTGTCCAGGCCATCGTCGCCATGAAGCAGGTTCGCCCGACCATAGTTGCCATCGTGCTGTCGCTGACCATGTATTTCGTGGTCATCCCGCTGGTTCCATCCTTGGCCCTGTTCGGCACAGCCCTGGTTGTGCTCTTCTCCATCATCGTTTCGTGGATCGTGCGCGATCGCAAAGCAGTCCACACGCCCGTTGCTGACTAAAGGAGTCACTTTGAATACCCAACCCGCTGGCGCATTGCAAACCGTCCTGACTGGCGAGCAAGCCGAGCTTATGCACGAAATGTATCGCCACCTGCATGCCAATCCCGAACTGTCAATGCAGGAACGCGCGACCGCCGCTTATATCGGCAAGCAACTCGACACCATGGGAATCGAGAACTTCGTCTGCGGCGGTACCGGCGTCGTCGGCATCCAACGCAATGGCGAGGGGCCTGTGGTAGGGTTCCGCGCCGATACCGATGGCCTGCCCATCGCGGAAGATACCGGAGCCAGTTATGCTTCGGAAGCTCGCGGCCAGCTGGCCGATGGCACTGACGTCCCGGTCATGCACGGATGCGGTCACGACACCCATGTCACCGCGGCGCTGACCGCCGCTGCCCGGCTCGCCGAGCAGACGGGGGCGTGGAACGGAACCATCGTGTGGATTTTCCAGCCCGGCGAGGAAACCAGCGCTGGTGCCAGGGCCATGCTCGAAGACGGACTGTGGGACAAGGCCCCGGTACCCTCGGTCATCCTCGGCCAGCATGTCTTTCCTTTCGCCGCGGGCTCGGTGGGCCTGACCAGCGGCCCCGCCATGGCAATGGCTGATTCGCTGAAGGTGACGCTGCACGGCAAGCAGTCCCACGGCTCACAGCCGCAAGACTCCATCGACCCGATCGTCCAGGGCGCGCACACGATCACGCGCCTGCAGAGCCTGGTTTCGCGGGAATTGCACCCTCAGACTCCTGCGGTGCTCACCTGCGGCTCGTTCCACGCCGGGTTGAAGGAGAACATCATCCCGGATCGCGCCGAATTCACCTTGAACATCAGGACCTTCGATGAGCAGACCCGCACCCAAATCCTGGATGGGGTCTCACGCATAGTGAGCGCCGAAGCCGCCGCGTCGAATGCTCCGGCACCTGAGATCGAAACGCTGAATTCCTTCCCCAAGCTGCACAATGATCCGGGCCACACCGAGCAGGTCAAGGAGGCTTTGAGCCGGGAACTCGGGGAAGGCAAAGTTGTCGACCTGCCCGCTGCCATGGGATCCGAGGATTTCGGGGCTCTGGGAGATGAGATTTCGGTGCCGTACGTCTACTGGTTCTTCGGCGGGTTCCTGCCCCGTGACGAGGCGCCACCGGTGAACCACTCGCCGTATTTCCTGCCTGATTACGAGCTTTCCCTGGCAACAGGGGTTCGCGCCGCGCTGGCGGGCCTGGGGCATTACCTGGCCAGGTAGCGGACTCCGGTTCCCAAGTCGATCGCGCCGCCGGCGGCATGCCAAGGCCCGGGTGGAGGAACACTCCTTCCGCCCGGGCCTTCGGAATGTTCTTGCCGGTTTGGCTAGAGCCGGGTACGCCCATCGAGGTAGGCGCCGAGCACCTGCAGCACACCGTGCTCGAGGTTGGAAGGCGCGGTGAAGTTCGCGGCTTCTGCCACCACCGGATGCGCATTGGCCATGGCGAAGGAGTAGGTGGCGGCCTTGATCATTTCCAGATCATTGGGGTAGTCGCCGAAAACTGCCGTTTCATCCGCGCTGATTCCCAGCTTGTCCTGCAAGGCTGCCAGGGCCAGTCCCTTGTGCACGCCATGGTTCATGGCATCCACCCAGTGGCTGCCGGAGATCACCACCTGCAGCGGCACCTGCAGCGCTGCCGCCATTTCCTGCACGGCGCCGGTGCCGACGTTGACGGCCATCTTGATGATCTCGTCCTCGACCTGGGCCAGGTCTTCAACCACCTGCACGGCGCGGTAGTACGGGGCCACGGCGTTGGCGAACTGCTCATCGGCGCGCTCCACATAGGCGGTGCGGCGTCCGCACAGCACCAATCCGGCATCCAGCGCCGCTTGCCCGCGCACGGCCTGGATGACGGCGGCTACCGATGGCGGGTCGATGATGTTGGAGTAGATCTCGTTCTCGCCGTGCATCACGACGGTCCCGTTCTCGGCAATGATCGCGATCTCCCCCAAGGGGGCGAACTGCTCGCGCAGGGTCGCGAACTGGCGCCCGGAAGCTGGCACGAACTTGATGCCGCGGGCCTGGAGCTTGTCGATCACAGCCCACGATGCCTCGGGGATCTTGCCTTCGCCGTCCAGGAAAGTGCCGTCCATGTCAACGGCGACGAGCTTGATCTGGGCCTTCGGGTCAATCGTATGCATAGGTTCCTAGTTGCCGGGTTTCAGCGCGCGGTGCGCAGCGCCCAGTACCCCGGCGGCGTTGTTGAATTGGGCAGGCACGATCTTGGCTCGCAGTTCCAGCTGCGGCAGGAACTTTTCGTGGTCTTCGGAGATCGCTCCGCCGATGATGATCAAATCCGGGCTGCACAGGAATTCCACGTGGGACAGGTAGCGTTGCAGGCGGGCGATGTACTGCTCCCAGCTGAGGTTTTCCTCGTGCATGACTCGCGCGGCAGCCTTGCTCTCGGCATTGAATCCGTCGATTTCGAGGTGGCCGAATTCGACATTCGGGAAGAGCACGCCGTCGCGGAAGAAGGCCGAGCCGATGCCCGTGCCCAGGGTCAGCAGCAAGGTGCTGCCCTTGACCGGCTTGCCATGTTCGGCTCCGGCACCCGCGTAGACCTCGGCCACGCCGGCGGCATCCGCGTCGTTGAGCACAAAGACGTCGCGGCCCAGGATCGCGCTGAAGGTGGCGGTGACGTCCAAGCCGATCCAGGCCTTGTCGATATTGGCCGCCGAGTGCACGACGCCGTCGATGACGATGCCAGGCACGGTGACGCCAGCGGGGATTCCTGCCAGCTCGTCGCCGGTGAGCTCCTGCAGGTCGGCAACGATGCCCGCCATCACCTGGGCGACAGCATCCGGATGCGCGCCCTCAGGGGTAGCTGCCTTGCTGAAGGTGCTCTCAACAAGCTTGCCGTCGGTTCCAACCAATCCGTACTTGATCGACGAGCCGCCCAGATCAAGGCCGATGGCAGCGAACTGCGACATGGATGCCGATGCGTCAGATGGTGCCATCAGTGGTCTCCCCGGTGAAGCAAATAAAATTTTAAGGACTCTTTACAATATATAGCTTGGATCACTTTGGTCAACGTACCCGGTAGTTTTCCCATAAGTTGGCCAAGGCCAGCTCCCTGGCGCCGGCCAAAGCGCCGCGTGCCGCGGCCTCGGTTCCCAAGGTGGAAAGCTGAACATGAACCGGTTTGGGCAGCAGGCTGTTCAGTTCGCTTTCCAGCGCCGAGCACAATTGCGGGGTGAGCCCCGGGCCGATCGCCACCACTCGCTGCGGATCAACGAAGCCGATCAGGTTGGCCAGGACGCGGCCGAACGGAGACAGGAAGGCTGGCCAGTTCCGTTCATCGGCCAGTTTTTCCCAGAGCACGCGGGTCTGGAACATCCCGGCCTCGCCGAGCGCATCGCGCAGGTTCGCGGTGCCTACCAGCTGGGTCTCCAGCTCGCCGGCGGTGCCGTGCTTGCCGCGGTGCAGCGCACCGTCGATGACCAGGCCTGCGCCCAGGCCGGAACCGATGTAGATCATCATCAAGGAACCGGCCAGCTCCCCGGCTTCTGCCAGGGCCATCCAATTCACGTCGTTATCCAGCAGCACCGGAACCCCGCCGGCGAACTGGCCGGCAAGGTTGGCCCCGGAGGAAGGGAAAATCGGGGTGGCCAGGACTCGCAGCCCGCCATCGCGCTGCACCGGGGCTGACTGGCTCACGGCCCCGGCCAGCAATGGGGAGCCGAGCTCAGCGGCCACGCGGGAGATCTCGCGGGCTCCCATTTGCTCTACCTGCGCGGCGGTGGTTTGCGCCGTCAGCGGGTAGAAGCGGTCCACCAGCGTCTTTCCGGCCAGGTCGGTGGCGCGGACCTGCAGGAATTCTGCCTGCAGGCACAGTGCCAGCAGGTGGCCGAAGCCGCTGTCCAGCGCATAGTGCTCGGGAACGCGGCCGCGCTTGGGCTCGTTGTCCCGCTCGATGGCCGAGGCCAGCCCGTTCTCCTGCAGGCGCGAGATCGCCTGCGATGCGGTAGGCTTGGAGATCCCCAGATCCGCAGCGATCTGGGTACGGGTCGCCGGGGCTTGGCAAAGGTAATCGAATACCCGGATGTCAGTCAGCGTTGCCAGGGCACGGGGCCCCGCAGTGGAATCAGTCACCCACCAATCCTACTGGCCTTCTGCCCTGATTTCAGGGCAGCAGAACTTGGCGCACCGACCGTCCCTCGGCTAGTGCATCCAGGGCGTCGTTGACCTCGGCCAGCGGCCTGGTTTCCACGAGTTTCTCCACAGGGAGCTTGCCGGAGCGCCAGAGCTGCTCGTAGTAGGGAATATCCTTCTTCGGCAGAGCAGAACCCATGTAGCTGCCGATGATCGTGCGTGCTCCTGCGGTCAGGCCCAGGGGCTCGATGCTACTCATCGCGCCCGGAGCCGGAAGCCCCACGGTCACCAGGGTTCCGCCCACGCCGGTGGCCTGCAAGGCGGTTTCGAAGGCACGCGGATGCCCCGCGGCCTCGATCACGATTTCGGCGGTGCGCTGCCCCAGGGCCTGCGGCGTGCAGGCTTCATCGGCGCCCAATGCCAGCGCGGTGGCCAGCTTGTCCTCATTGGCGTCAACGGCCAGGATCCTGCCGGTGCTCCTTTGCCCCGCGGCCACCAGCAAGGCGGCCATGCCTACCCCGCCCAGGCCGACGATGGCGACATCCTGGTCGCCGGTTGCCCCGGCGGCATTGCGCAGTGCACCGCCGCCGGTGAGCACCGCGCAGCCCAGCACCGCGGCCACTTCAGCAGGAACGTCCGCGCCCACCGGGATGAGGCTGCGCGCATCCATCACCGCATAGTCGGCAAAGGCCGAGACGCCGAGGTGGTGATGGACCGGCTGGCCATCGAGGGCCAACCGGCGAGCGCCGGTCAGCAGGGTCCCTGCTCCGTTGGACGCGGTGCCGGCGCTGCACGGCAGCTTGCCGCCCTTGGCGCACGCTTCGCAATGCTCGCAGCGGGGCAGGAAGACCGAGATCACCTGCTGGCCGATGTCCAGATCCACCCCATCACCCACCTGCTCGACGATGCCTGCTGACTCGTGGCCCAGCACCATCGGCAGCGGACGAGGCCGGTTCCCGTCGATCACCGACAAGTCCGAATGGCACAGTCCGGCCGCGGTGATGCGCACCAGCACTTCGCCGGGCCCGGGTTCTTCCAGTTGCAGCTGGCGCATCGCCAGCGGCCGGTGCTCGGCATAGGGCCGCTGGTTCTCCCGGCGCTCAAGTACCGCGGCATGGATCTGGCGCATGCTCAGCCCGCGGTTGGCTGGTTGGCTTCGGCCGACTCCGGGTTCCACCCGCGCACGCCACCTTCTGGCAGCAGGTTCTTCACGATCAGCGAGCAGTCCTTGTCACCCAGCCCCTGCTCGATCAGTTCGTCGAAGTGCTCGCGGGCCAACCTGGCTGCCGGCAGCTGCACCCCGGTGCTTGCGCCCGCGTCCAGGGCCAGCCCGATGTCCTTGCGGGCCAAGTCGGTGCGGAAGGTGGCCTCGAAATTGTTGTTCGCCGCGGCGGTATCGATGATGCCCGGCACCGGGTACCAGGTCTGCTGCGCCCAGGAGCGTCCCGAGGAGACCGAGGCGATCTGCCAGAAGACTTCCGGGTCCAGGCCCAGGGCCTCGGCTAGCTGGGAGCCTTCGGCGCTGGCCATCAGGTCGATGAACAGCATCATGTTGTTGCAGATCTTGGCGGCAATGCCCATGGAGGGGCCCCCGGCAACGATGGTCTTCCCGCTCATCGGGGCGATGAATCCGGTGGCCTGCTCCATCAGTTCTGGTGCCCCGCCGAGCATGAAGGCCAGGGTTCCGGCCGCGGCTCCGGAGATGCCGCCGGAGACTGGGGCATCGACGAAGTGCAGGCCGCGCTGCGCGGAGCCCGCGTGGATGTAGCGGGAAGTCTCGATGTCCACCGTGGAGGAATCCAGCAGCAGCATGTCCTTGCTGGCGTTGGCCCAAATGCCGGCGTCACCCTCATAGACCGCGCGCACGTGCGCTCCCTTGGGCAGCATGGTGAACACGGCGTCGGCCTGGTCCATGGCTTCGGCGATCGATCCGGCTATCTGGACTCCGCCGCCGGCCGCGGCGGCGCAGGCCTGCTCGTCCAGGTCGTAACCGCGCACGGTGTGCCCTGCGGCCACCAGATTCGCGGTCATCGGTCCGCCCATGTTGCCCAGGCCAATCCATGCGTACGTGCTCATCTGCACACCCCTCGTCCTTGAGTATTGTCCTTGTCAGGCCAGCGTAGGGTGCACGGCGTGCCAGACTCAATGCACTTGGGCACGCCAATTGCGCAAGCCTAGTGTGCGCTAGCGCACACGAGGCATGGCAGACTGTGGACCATGGACCGTCAGATCGATTACCGCCATCTCGAATCCCTCATTGCCCTGCTGACCGTTGCACGCCTGGGCCGCTACACCGCCGCCGCGAATGTTCTCGGGGTGAACCACTCGACGATTTCCCGTCGCATCGACGCACTGCAAAAAGCCATGGGCGGCCACCTGCTCACGCGCTCTCCCAACGGCTGGGAACTGACGGACCTGGGGCGCCGGGCCATGTCCAGCGCGGAAGCCATCGAGCAGGCCGTGGAAGCCATCGGCTCCCAGAAGGAGACCGGTGCATTGGCCGGCCATGTGCGCGTCGCCGCTCCCGACGCCTTCAGCGCCCACCTGGCGGCTCCGGCCCTGGCAAAGCTCCAGCTAAAGCATCCGCAACTGGTCTTCGAGATCGTTTCGGAAACCACCCGTGCACGGCAGACGCGGACCGGCATGGATTTGGAGATTGTCATTGGCGAACCCAGCGTCCGCAAGGCGGCCTCCACGAAACTCCTGGATTACGAGCTGCGGCTCTACGCCACGGCCGAGTACCTGGAAGCCCACGGCACCCCGGCACAGGTTGCCGATCTGGCCGGGCATAGCCTGAACTACTACATCGACACCGCGCTGACGGTGGACAAGCTCGACGAGGCCACCGCCGCCTTGCCGCCGATGCACCGCGCGATTTCCTCCACCAGCATCGCGGTGCAATATGCGGCCACCATGAACCATGCAGGCATCGGCTTGCTCCCCACCTTCCTCTCGGAGCACTACCCGAATATGGTTCCCGTGCTCCATGACCAGTTCACCTACCAGTCCGAGTACTGGCTGGTGGGACGCGAAGAAGCCTTGCGCAGCCGCGCGGTCCAGGAGACGGTGCGCGCGCTCAACGATGCAACCACCGCCGGAGACTGGTTCATCCCGCCATTCCCGGCGTACAACTTGTCCTCCGGCTAGGCGCCCTTCACCGTGGCCCGTCCGGTTCCCAGTCCACGATGGCCTGCAGCAGCTGCGCCACTGATCGGGCGCTGTCCAGCCGGAGCACCGGACGGGCTTCGTCATCCAGCCAGGCCTCATGGCGGGCGCGGCTGCGTCCGCTGAAGTCCGGGTCATCGTAGCCAGCTGCCCACGCCATGAATTGTTCCAGGGCTCCGAGTTCCAGGGATTGCCCGCTCAGGCGCTGCTTCTCGCGTTCTGCAAGACGGCGCAGGCGCACCTGGGGATCCAGCGCCAGGAAAACGAAGGCATCGCACTGCGACAGGACTTCTTCTCCCCATCCCTGCACTGATCCGGACAGTACCCAGGCTTTGCGCGGAACGAAGACCTGGTTCATGAGCATGGTTCGGGCAGCCGGCGCGCGCTGCTCGCGGTATGGCGGATCGGTCGGAACCCAGAAGTAGTCGTCGCTATCGGCATGCGGCACGGACCAGGCATCGGCCACGGCGCGCGCGAGGGTCGTGGTGCCACTGCCGCTGGCACCGAAGATATGCAGCCTGCACCGCTTCATCCAGAGCCCCGGCGGCAACTGTGGCTACTTTTCATCATTCTTCCGGCTGCTCCGGCGCCGCCCGTATGAAGCGCAAGCGGCAATGAAGCCAACACCGAACAGGAACGCCAACAGGTACTCAATTCCCATCTGCCCGTGCACCTCGCAATCGCATCATGCTGGGGGCAGTGATGTCCACTCAAACCCCATCCTTCTTGGCTGCCAGACTCGCAGATCGGCAACGGCGGCGCAAGCCGATGGCCCGCCCGCAGGTCGCTGAACACGCCCAAGACCAGCCCCTTCCGTGGAGCTGGTCTTCGGCGTCGTGCTGGATCTTGCGGCTTACTTCTGAATCTTCAGTTCGTCGCGGGCGGCCTTTTCGCCGTTCACTGCCAGCCGGTCCGCCTCGTCGATCTCACCGAGGTCCAGCCCCTTGGTTTCCTTCATGAAGAACACCGCCACCAGGGTGACCAGGGCGGCGAACACGATGTACCCGGCCACCGGAACCCAGGATCCGTAGACCTTGAGCAGGAAGGTGGCGATGATCGGGGCCATGGACCCGGCCACGATCGAGGTGACCTGGTAGCCCAGCGAGACGCCTGAGTAGCGCATGCGGGTCGGGAACATCTCGGCCATGATGGCCGGCTGCCCGGCGTACATCAGCGCGTGCACACCCAAGCCCAGCACGATGGTGGCCAGGATGACCGCATCGTTGGCGGTATTGAACAGCGGGAAGGCCGCCACGCCCCAGACGGCCATGAGCACCACGCCGGTGGCGTAGACCGGGCGGCGGCCGAGGGTGTCGGTGAAACGGCCGACGATCGGCACCAGGATCGCGTGGATCACGTGGGCAATGAGCATCAGGCCAAGGATCGTGGAGGTGTCCATGTCCAGCTGGGTGGCCATGTAGGTGATGGAGAAGGTCACCACCATGTAGTACATGATGTTCTCGCCGAAGCGCAGGCCCATGGCGGTGAACACCCCGCGCGGGTAGCGCTTGAAGACTTCGCCCACGCCGTAGCCGGCAGCCGCGTTCTGCTCCAGCTCAGCCTTGGCCTCCTTGAAGATCGGGGCATCGGAAACGCGGGTGCGGATGTAGTAGCCGACGACCACGATCACCACCGAGAGCCAGAAGCCGATGCGCCAGCCCCACGCCAGGAAGGCCGCTTCGCTCAGCGTTGCCGAGAGCACCAGCAGCACCACGGTGGCCAGCAGGTTGCCCACCGGCACTGCGGCCTGCGGCCAGGAGGACCAGAAGCCGCGTTCCTTGTTCGGCGCGTGCTCGGCCACCAGCAGCACCGCGCCTCCCCATTCCCCGCCCACGGCGAAGCCCTGGGCGAAGCGCAGCACGATCAGCAGGATCGGTGCGGCATAGCCGATGGAGTCGAAGGTGGGCAGGCAGCCCATCAGGAAGGTGGTTGCGCCGACCAGCACGATCGCCACCTGCAGCAGGTGCTTGCGTCCGTACTTGTCGCCGAAGTGGCCGAAGACGATGCCGCCGATGGGGCGGGCAATGAAACCGACCGCGTAGGTCAGGAAGGCCTTGATGATGTTATCCAGATCGTTGCCGGTATCCGGGAAGAAGATCTTGTTGAAGACCAGGGTTGCCGCGGTCGCGTAGAGGAAGAATTCATACCATTCGACGACGGTGCCAGCCATGGAGGCTGCTACGACCCGGCGCAATCCCTTGCGCTCGGCCTTCGATGACGTTTCGCTTGCCACTGTGCGTTCCTTCCGCCCACGCCAGTACCCCCTTTGGAACCGGCCTCATCAGCGAGTATGGCCTAGATCACATCGCGAAAGATAGGCGAAACGAGGCATAGTGGGAGGCGGATTCTGCACATTCAGCGTGCATTTTTGCACACGCAGCGGCGGCTGCTTGAAAGGTCGAGGATGACGGCTTGGGAAAACCCCGCTCACCAGGTGGCGTTGCGAGGCGTGCGCATGGATGCGCAAACCCGTTGCGCCCACTACCACTCCTTGTTCGATGTGATCGCACTGAAGCACGACTGCTGCGCCACCTTCTACCCCTGCCACCTCTGCCATGGCGAACTGGCCGATCACGAGGCAACGCCGTGGCCGGCGGACCGGTTCGATGAACCCGCCGTGCTCTGCGGGGTCTGCAGCACGCAGCTGAGCCCGGCGAAGTACCTCGATGCCAGTTCCTGCCCGAACTGCCAGGCCCTGTTCAATCCTGGCTGCAAAGTGCATCTGGACTTGTACTTCGAGATGAAGCCAGCCAGCTAGTCCCAGGGCAGTTCGTTCTCTTGTGCAGGCTGCTGCGGGATCACCAGCACCGGACGATGCTGCTTGTGGGCCAGCGCCACGGCGATCGACCCGTCCATCAGCTGGGCCATCTTGCTGCGGATCCCCGGACGGCGGGTGCCCACGACGATCATCTGCGCATCGAGCTGCTCGGCTACCGCGGCCAGCACCTTGGCAGGGTCGCCGGCCACGGTATAGCTCTTGAGCTCGACACCGGTAATCACCGAGGTGATTTCCCAGGCGAGTTCCTCGGAGACCGGGCTGGCCGAAGCCAGCAGGTCGCCCTCGGACAGCTTGTCGGCAATCAGGCGTCCGGAATCAGCGTGGATGCACACCAATCGTGCATCCAGCCCGCGTGCCAGGGCACCGGCCGCCGCCAAGACCGCCGGGGACATGCCCGATTCCACGCCCATGACCATAGTGCTCATCAGCTCTACCCGCTTCCCTTATTGGCAGTTCCGGTCGAAGGAACTGCAGTTCACAAATCCTTGAGCGCTATGGCCGGATCGCTGAGCCGGTCAGCGTCGATCTCCCGGCCCACCAGACCGCGCAGGGTGCCATTGACATCCCAGATGTTCACGTTCGCCGCAGCGGTGATTTCCGATCCGTCCTGCCAGAACATCAAGAACTCCCCGGATTCCATATCCCCGCGCACCACCGTCGTATCCCCGGGCGAACCATGGCCGACATATTCCATCCCGAGATCGAATTGGTCGGTGAAGAAGTAGGGCAGCCAGTCATAGGACCTTTCCTCCCCGGCCAGCGTGGCCGCGGCCAGCTTGCCTTGGCGAATCGCGTTATCCCAGTGCTCGACGCGCAGCTGCCTGTGCAATGCGGTGTTGAAGGCCTGGGCAATGTCCCCCACGGCTAGTATCCGCGCGTCGCTGCTGCGCAGCGAGGCATCCACCACGACGCCGGAGTCCACGTCCAGCCCGGCAGTCTCGGCCAGCTGCACATTCGGCTGCGCACCCACGGCCAGCAGCACCAGGTCGGCACGCGAGGAGCCCGCATCGGAAAGCACCTGCAGGTGCCCGTCGGCTTCTTCGATGCCGTGCACCCGTGCAGTGCGCACATCCACGCCATGGGACTGGTGCAGCTCCAAGAGGTGATTTCCAAGCCGTTCGCCGAACACCTTGGCCAACGGGACCCCGGAGGGCGAGTAGACAGTCACCCGTGCCCCGCGCTGGCGGGCGGCTGCCGCCACTTCCATGCCGATCCAGCCCGAACCCACCACCGCCACCTGGGCGCCCTCGACCAGTTCCGCACGCAGGGACTTCGCATCGTCCAAGGTGCGCAGCACGTGCACTGCGGGCAGGTCGTAACCGGGTATCGGGGTTCGGCCGCCCAGGCTGGCCCGCGAACCGGTGGCCAGCACCAGCTGGTCGTAGTCCAGTGCGCTGCCATCGGCCAGCAGCACCTGCCGCTTGGCGGTTTCGATGCTGGTGGCGGCGACGCCCAGTCGCAGTGCGACATCATGGCTTGCGTACCAGGATGCGTCATGGACGGTGAAGTCCGCCGGTTCCTCCTTGCCCTGCAAGAACCCCTTGGACAGCGGCGGGCGCTCATAGGGCAGCTGCGTTTCCTCGCTGACCAAGCTCAGCGCCCCGGTGTAGCCGAGCTCGCGCAGTTCGCCGACAACGCTCGCGGCGGCCAGGCCGCCACCAAGGACAACGATCGATTCCATGCTGCACCCCACTGCTCAACGACGATGTACTTTGATCCTCACACCCCATGGCCAGCTTGGCAACCTCTGGCCAGTTCACTGCCGGGAAAAGAAGAAACCGGCGAGCGGGCCGCTGCCTGCGGCCAGCTCGCCGGCTGTCAGGCATCCGCCTGCCCTGGCGGGTGCTACCGCTCGCCGTCCTTCTTCCGGCGCCCGCGGTCTGCGTTCTCCTCGCGGCGGCCAAAGGCACCGCGGGTGCGCGTCACCCGGTAGTCGATGCGGTCATCGACGTAGCGGCGCAGCTCCGGCTGGTCTTCGAGCGTGGCCCACAGCTCGTCGGAGACGTGCTCGGTGACCCGCTCGAGGCGGAGCTTGGCCTCGATGATCTCCAGCGTCTTGCTCTCGTGGCGCAGCCCCTTGATGGTCGCCACCGCCATCATGATCATGATGATGCTGAAGGGCAGCGCCGTGGCCAGCGAACCGGCCTGCAGCGCCTGCAATCCGCCAGCCATCAGCAGCGCCGCGGCGAGCAAGCCCTTCGAGCACCGCCCACAGCACGCGGGACCAGGTCGGCGGGTTCGGGTGCCCGCCGGAAGCCAGCATGTCCACCACCAGCGACCCGGAGTCCGAGGAGGTGATGAAGAAGATCGCCACCAGGATGATTGCCATCACCGAGAGGATCGATCCCAATGGCAGGTCCTGCAGGATCTGGAACAGCGAGCCCTCGGCGGAAACCGCCCCGTCCTGGACCATGTCCCCCGCTCCGAAGAACTGGCGGTACAGCCCCGCGCCGCCCATCACAGAGAACCAGAGGAAACCGACGATGGTCGGCACCAGCAGCACACCCAGGACGAACTGGCGCACGGTGCGGCCGCGCGAAATGCGGGCGATGAAGATGCCCACGAACGGGGCCCATGCGATCCACCAGCCCCAGTAGAAGACCGTCCAGCTGGAGAACCAGGTCTGCGCTTCCTCACTCTGCTGGAAGGCGCCGACGTCGAAGGTCATGTTCATCCAATTGGCCAGGTACACGCCCAGGGACTGCACGAAGTTCTGGAAGAGGAACAGCGTCGGGCCCAGCAGCAGCACGCTGATCATCAGCAGCCCGGCCATGGACAGGTTGATGTTCGAGAGCCACTTGATGCCTGCGCCCAGGCCGCTGACCACGCTCATGGTGGCCAGGAAAGTGATCACGACGATGAGGATGACCAGCAGCGTGTTGTCCACCGAATCCACCAGCCCGATGGATTGCAGTCCCGAGCTGATCTGCTGCACGCCCAGGCCCAGCGAGGTCGCGATGCCGAAGACCGTGCCGAAGATGGCCAGCACGTCGATCACATCGCCCAGCCAGCCCTTGACCCGCTCCCCGAGCACCGGTTCCAGCGCCCATCGGATGGAGACCGGGCGGCCGCGGCGGTGGATCGCATAAGCCAGGGCCAAGCCGATGACTGCGTAGATGGCCCACGGATGCAAGCCCCAGTGGATGAAGGTCTGGGCCATGGCCAAGCCCGCCAGTTCCCCTTCGGTGCCTTCCCATCCGGGCTTCGGGTCGACGGTGGCGTACATCAGCGGTTCGCCCACTCCGTAGAAGACCAGGCCGATGCCCATGCCGGCGGCGAAGAGCATCGCAAACCAGCTGAACAGCCCGAATTCAGGCTTCTCCCCGTCATTGCCCAGGGTGATCCGGCCCAGCTTGGAGAAGCCGACGACGATCACCAAAGCCACGAAGCCGCCGATGATCAGCATGTAGTACCAGCCCAGGTTCGTCACGATCCAGTTCTGCATCGCGTTGAACGTGGTGCTTGCGGTATCCGGCAGCACGATGGCGAACACGGCCACCGCGAGGATCACGACCAGCGCCGGCCAGAAGACCGCCGGAGCGATCCCGCCCTTGCCCAGGCGCACGCCCTGCCGGCGCAGCTTCGCGGTGATCTGCGCGTCGGTGTCATTTTCTGCAATATGCATATGCACCGGAATCGGCGCAGTATGCGGGGATGCCTCCGGCTCCGCGTCCAGCGGCCTGGGCAGCTCGCTGTTGGACTCCGCGGAGTCCGAGTCGTCGATTTTCTGGGTCATCGTCTCCAACCTTCCTTGCATTGTTGTCCTTCTGCTTTACACCCTTGTAGCTTGTGCGCCCAGAAGCAAGCTGATCTGCGATAAAAAGCTTGCGAAGCCGGGAATGGGAGTTTGCGCAAAGTCCTCATCGCCCCGGGCTAAACGTCTGGCGCAGCGGGTAGGGTGCGAAGTAACTCGCCAAGCACGCACCGGCGTGTGCCGGAAAACCAGCTAAGGAGCCAGCCATGCATACTTCCCGCCACCAAAGCACCGAAGCCGCTGAAGTCCCGGGCCGCTACGTGCTCGTCTTCGACCAGCCAGCTGCCGGCGCCCCTGGCCTGGCCCAAGTCCAACGCGACACCGAACTGCCCCAGCTGCTGGCCGAACAGGGCTACTCCACCAGCGAATACTTCCCGATGCTGGGCATCGCGGTGGTCTCCAGCGGCACCGAGCAGCTGGAGGACTTCCGCCAGCGCTGCGCCGGGCATCGGCTGCCGGCCTCGGTGGTGCCGGAACTGGTCTACCGGATTCTGCCCGATGCCGCCAAGGCCCCGGGCCAGTCCCCGTTCGCGGACACCGCGGAATTCACCTGGGGCCTGCAAGCGGTGGGCGCAGAGCTGTCCAGCTACACGGGCAAGGGAATCAACGTGGCTGTGCTGGATACCGGCTTCGACAGCGCGCACCCGGATTTCGCCGGCCGCACCGTGGATGCCAGGTCCTTTGTCGATGGCGAGGACGCCAACGACGGCCATGGGCATGGCACCCACTGCATCGGCACCGCCTGCGGTCCGCGCGACCCGCGGCAGGGACCGGGCTACGGGGTCGCCACCGAGGCCAATATCTTCGCCGGAAAGGTGCTGGGCAGCAACGGATCGGGCTCCGACTCCACGATCCTGGCCGGAATCAACTGGGCGCTGGAAAACAAGTGCGAGGTCATCTCGATGTCCCTCGGTGCCGACGTGAGAACCGTGCACCCGCCCTATGTCACCGCTGGGCGGCGCGCCCTGGAGCTGGGCTCGCTGATCGTGGCCGCCGCCGGCAACAACGCGCAGCGCTCCGCCGGGAACCCGGGGTTCGTCGGCGCCCCGGCCAACAGCCCCTACATCATGGCGGTGGCCGCCGTGGATCCGCACCTGGCCATTGCCGATTTCTCGGCACAGGCGCTGGATGCCCAGGGCGGCGCAGTGGATATCGCCGGCCCCGGCGTGGACATCTACTCTGCTTGGCCGGGAGAAAAACGCTACAACACGATCAGCGGCACCTCCATGGCCACCCCGCATGTGGCCGGCGTGGCCGCGCTGCTGGCCGAATCCACCGGGCTGCGTGCCCAAGAGCTGTGGGACAAGCTCCTGTCCACCTCCCGCGATGCCGCGCTGCCTGCTGAGGATGCCGGTGCCGGGCTGGCCCAAGCCCCGGCCGGGGCGGAAGGCCACTAGGATGTGCGACGTCCAGGTGCACATCTACGTGGTCACCGTGGTGGCCACCGTGGCCCCCGAATCCATCGTTGACCAGCTGCAAGCCCGCGGACTGCAGGTTAAGCAGGTGCTCGCTGCCCTGGGCCAGATTATTGGCGAGGGCAGCGAGCAGGTGGCCGCAGCGCTGCGGGATCTCGACGCGGTCGAATCGGTTGATGCCCAGCAGCGCTACCGGGCCATCGACGAGGGCAGCTAGCGCAGGATCACCGTGCGCTGCGCGCACCGCGCAAGGCCGGGCTATGGCACCGCTGGCGCGGCGAACTCTGCCATGGCATCGAGCAGCCAGCGCACGGCGTGCTCGGTGAACGAGGCACGCGGCATGATCCGCCAGCTCTGCTCGCCGGTGCGCCACAGCAGCACCGGAATATTCGCCAGCGAGGTGCTGATCGCCTGGTTCACGCCGAAGGCGCGCGGGTGCAGGTCCGCCGGGCAGCTCTTGCGCAGCACCAGCGGCGCATCCGGGCCGGAAAGTTCCAGCACGCTGCGGTTGGCCGAGAGGTCCACCACCTGCCCGGGCTGCTCGCCCAGGGCCGCGGTCAGCGCCCCGGCCAGCTCGGCGTTCTCGGCACTGGTGGCCAGGAACTCATCCGGCGCCAGCCACAGCACCGCGGTACCCGGCGCCTCGCCGGCCACCTGGCCCACCGCGGCGGGCAAGCCCACTCCGGTGGCCGCGGCCACCGCCGCATGCGCCGGACTGCCCGGCGCGCAGCGCAGCGAGATCTGGGTGGCGAAGGCGATTTCGCGCAGGCCCACGCGGCCGGCGATGCTGGCCGCTTCCATTTCCTGGGCCAGGTGCTGGGCCGGGGAACGGCGTACTTCGCTGTCAATCATGGTGTTGCTAGCCATCGCGACGGCTTCCTTCCGGGTCGTAGAGCACGGTTTCACAGACTTCGACGTCGACCAGCTGGCCGCCCACCGGGGTCTTGAGCACTTCGCCAATGCGGCTGCGCCCGTTCTTGATCAGCGCCAGGCCGAAGGTGCGTCCCAGCGCCGGCGAGTCGTAGAAGCTGGTGACCCAGCCTTCCATCGGGGTGATGCCCTCGGTGGCCATCGCGTCGGCGGCCACCAGCGCGGCACCCTCGGGCAGCCGCAGGGACTTGTCCACCGGCAGCACCGAGACCAGGTGCTTGCGGTCCTCCCGGAGGTTGTCCGCCCGGGAGTAGGAGCGGTTGCCGATGAAGTCCTTGACCTTGGAGACCACCCATTCCATGCCGGCATCCTGCGGGGTCACCGTGCCGTCGGTGTCCTGCCCGACGATGATGAAGCCCTTCTCGGCGCGCAGCACGTGCATGGTTTCGGTGCCGTACGGGGTGATGCCGTATTCCTGGCCGGCGGCGTACACGTCTTCCCAGACGCGCAGCCCGTGCCAAGCCGGCACCGCGATCTCGAAGGCCAGCTCCCCGGAGAAGGAAATGCGCGAGATGCGCGCTTCGATCCCGGAATCCAGCACCACGTCCTTGAAGGCCATGAACTTGAAGCCCTCGTTGGACACGTCCACGGTGGAGGCGACCTTGGCGATCACCTCGCGCGACTTCGGCCCAACCACCGCGACGGTGGCCAGCTGCTCGGTGACCGAGGTGCACACGACATCCAGCTCGGGCCATTCGGTCTGCAGCCACTCCTCCAGCCAGTCCAGCACGTCTCCCGCGCCGCCGGTGGTGGTGTGCAGCAAGAAGCGGTCCTGCGCCAGGCGCAGGGCTACCCCGTCGTCGAAGATCATGCCGTCGGCCTTGCACATCACGCCGTAGCGGCCCATGCCGACCTTCAGCTTGGTGTAGCCGTTGGTGTAGATGCGGTTCAGGAACTCGGCCGCATCCGCCCCGCGGATCTCGATCTTGCCCAGCGTGCTCGCATCGAGCATGCCCACCGAAGCGCGCACCGCGGCGGACTCGCGGTAGACCGCCTGGTCCATGGTTTCCCCCGGCTGCGGGTAGTACCAGGGGCGCTTCCACTGCCCGACGTCCTCGAAGGCCGCGCCGTGGGCCAGGTGCCAGGAGTGCATCGCGGTGATGCGCGCCGCATCCAGCTGCTGCCCGCGGTTGCGCCCGGCCAGGGCCGCGAAGGCCACCGGGGTGTAGGGGGCGCGGAAGGTGGTGGTGCCGATCTGCGCCGGGTTCTCGATGCCCAGCACCGCGGCGATCACGCCGATCGCCGCTACCCCGGAGGTCTTGCCCTGGTCGTTGGCGGTGGAGATCGAGGTGTACCGCTTGATGTGCTCCACCGACTTCATGCCCGCACCGGTGGCGCGCAGCACGTCGGCCACGGACTGGTCGCGCTGCAGGTCCACGAAATGGGCGGTGTAGTTCGCGGCGTCATCGCCCTTGGCCGATGGCACCAGCCAGACCGGACGGGTCTGGCCCAGCGCGGTCTCCAGCGCCTGCGGGGTGCGGGCCACGGTGGCGAATCCTGCCGCGGTGGCAGCCGCGGCGCCGGTGGCGGCCCCGGTGGACAGGGCGCTGGCGGTATCCAGGCGCCCGGTCACCGCGCCGGCCAGGTGCTGGTTGGCCACCGCGGCGGCCGGGACGAAGGCGTGGATGGTGGTATCCCAGTCCAGCTTGCCCTGGCGCTGGGAGTGCAGATGCACCACCGGGTTGAAGCCGCCGGCCACGGCCAGCACATCGGCTTCGAAGCGCTGGGTGGCCCCCAGTTCGCGGTGCTCGTCGAGCGTTGCGACCACGATGGCCGACAGCTCGCCGGCGGCATCCGCTTCGGTATCCACCACCACCGAACCCGGGATCACGGTGACTCCCTCGGCCACGGCGGCCGCGGCGGCGGCCGAGATGCTGGTGCGGGCGTCGATCACGGCCACGACCGAGCCGCTGGAGGCCAGTTCGGTGACCAGCCCGTAGGCCGAGTCGTTGGTGGTGGCCACCGCGATCCGCGACCCGGCGCGCACGCCGTAGCGGTTCAGGTAGCTGCGCACCGCGCCGGCGAGCATGATGCCCGGGCGGTCGTTGTTCTCGAAGACGATCGGGCGTTCGTGGGCGCCGGTGGCCAGCACCACCTGCTGGGCGCGGATATGCCAGATGCGCTCGCGGGACACCCCGGGCTGCGACGGACCGTCCAGGTGCACGGTGCGGCGCTGCGCGGCGATCAGGTAGTTCGCGTCGTAGGACCCGAAGACGGTGGTGCGCTGCAGGTGGGTGGTTTCCTCTGCTTCGGCCAGTTCGCCGGTGACCTGCTCGATCCACTGGCTGCTGTCCAGGCCGTCGATCTGCTCCCCGGCGGTGTCCAGCAAGGTGCCCCCGGCCTCGGCGCGCTCGTCGAGCAGCATCACCCGGGCCCCGGAGCGCGACGCTTCGCGGGCCGCGGCCAAGCCGGCCGGACCGGCGCCGACCACCAGCACGTCGGTGTGCACGTGCACGTGGTCGTAGTAGGCCGGATCGGTGGCCGGGTCCAGCACGCCCAGGCCCGACAGCAAGGTGGCGTCCAGCCCGTCGGTGACCGCAACGGTGGTGGCCGGCAGCATCGACTCGTCGATGTCCTGCTCATGCCGGGCGCCGACGGTGACCAGCGCGTTGGGCTCCTCGACCCCGGCGGCGAAGATGCCGCGCGGGCGGTCCAGGTACAGCGAGTTGCCGGCCTTGCGCAGCCCGTTGGCCAGCATCGCGCTGGCCACGGTGTCGCCGCGGAAAGCGGAGAGCTGCGCGCCGCCAATGGACAGGGCCAGTGGTTCCTCGCGGTTGATGCGGGCGCGGGTGCTCTGCGCTGCAGGCAGGCGTTGCGGCTTGCTCATCGGGTGCCTCCTTCGGCGCTGCGGATGTCGGTGGTGCTCAGTTCTGGGCGTGGTTCGCTGGCCTGGTAGATGGCCTTGAACTCGTAGGTGACGGTGTCGCGCAGGGCGTTGAACCACTTGCGGCAGCCGCCGGCGTGGACCCAGCGTTCGGCGAAGATGCCCTTCTTGTTCTGCCGGTAGAACAGGTAGCGGGACCATTCCTTGTCGCTCAAGGCGCTCGGGTCCGCCGGGTAGGCCACGTGGGCTTCTCCCCCGTACTTGAATTCGTTCTCATTGCGTGGCCCGCAGTTCGGGCAATCAATCAGCATCATGGCGGTTGCTCCTAGTGTGCGACGGCTGCGGCGCCGTGCTCGTCGATCAGGTGGCCGGTTTCGAAGCGATCCAGGCTGAACGGCTTGTTCAGCTCGTGCGGCTCGTCGTTGGCGATGGTGTGCGCCAGGGTGAATCCGGCACCCGGGGTGCCCTTGAATCCGCCGGTGCCCCAGCCGCAGTTCACGTACAGGTTCTGGATCGGGGTCTTGGAGATGATCGGCGAGGCGTCCATGGTGGTGTCCACGATGCCGCCCCAGGTGCGCAGCACATGCGCCCGGGCGAAGATCGGGAACAGCTCCACGGCCGCGGCCATCTGCTCCTGGATGACGTGGAAAGCGCCGCGCTGCCCGTAGCCGTTGTAGTTGTCGATGCCCGCGCCCATGACCAGCTCCCCCTTGTGGGCCTGGGAGACGTAGACGTGGATGTGGTTGGACATGACCACCGTCGGGTGCACCGGTTCGAACAGCTCGGAGACCAGTGCCTGCAGCGGGTGGGACTGGATCGGCAGTTCGAAGCCGGCCATTTCGGCCAGCACCGAGGAGTGCCCTGCCCCAGCCAGGGCGACCTTGCCCGCGTGGATGGTGCCGCGGGTGGTCTTCACGCCGGTGACCTTCTCGCCGTCCTTGATGAAGCCGGTGACTTCGCAGTTCTGGATGATATCCACGCCCAGCTCGTTGGCCTTGCGGGCGAAGGCCCAGGCCACGTGGTCGTGCTTGGCGATGCCGGCACGCGGCTGCCAGGTCGCGCCCATGACCGGGTAGCGGATGTCGTCGCCGATGTTGATGATCGGGCAGGCTTCCTTGACCTGGGAAGGGTCCAGCCATTCGGCATCCACGCCGTTAAGCTTGTTGGCTTCCACGCGGCGCACGGATTCGCGCACATCACCCAGGGTGTGGGCCAGGTTCATCACGCCGCGCTGGGAGAACAGGAAGTCGTATTCCAGGTCCTCGGGCAGCTGCTCCCACAGCTTCAGCGACTTCTCGTAGATGCCCGCTGACTCGTCCCAGAGGTAGTTGGAGCGGATGATGGTGGTGTTGCGGGCCATGTTCCCGCCGGCCAGCCAGCCTTTTTCCAGGACGGCGACGTTGGTGATGCCGTGGTTCTTGGCCAGGAAGTAGGCGGTAGCCAGGCCGTGGCCGCCGCCTCCGACGATCACTGCGTCGTAGGACTTCTTCGGTTCCGGGTTGGCCCAGAGGAATTCCGGGTGCTCAGGCAGCAGATCAGCCATGGCTATTCTCCAATCTTCTTCAGGTTCGGGTACAGCGGGTGGGCCGCGGCAAGCTGCAGAACACGATCCTTCAGCTCCGGCAACGCCGCCGCATTACCCTCAGCACCAGCAATCAACGCCTGCGCAATGATCTCCGCAACCTCAGCGAACGCAGCCTCCGAGAAACCACGGGTAGCCAACGCCGGGGTACCAATACGCAACCCCGAAGTCACCATCGGCGGACGAGGATCAAACGGCACCGAATTGCGGTTCACCGTGATCTCCACCTGCGCCAAAAGATCCTCACCCTGCTGCCCATCCAGCTCGCTATTACGCAAGTCAACGAGCACCATGTGAACATCCGTGCCACCAGTCAAAACGCTGATGCCCTTGGCAACAACATCTTCCTGGGTCAAGCGCTCAGCCAAGATCCGCGCACCAGCCAAGGTCCGCTCCTGGCGCTCCTTGAACTCCGGCGAAGCGGCAATCTTGAAAGCCACCGCCTTGCCAGCAATCACGTGCTCCAACGGACCACCCTGCTGGCCAGGGAACACCGCCGAGTTCAGCTTCTTCGCGATCTCCGCATCATTCGAGAGAATAATGCCGCCACGAGGACCAGCAAGCGTCTTATGCGTCGTGGAAGTCACCACGTGAGCGTGCGGGACCGGCGAAGGATGCAACCCGGTTGCCACCAGGCCAGCGAAGTGCGCCATATCCACGAACAGGTACGCGCCGACCTTGTCAGCGATTTCGCGGAAGCGCTTGAAATCCAGCTGGCGCGGGTACGCCGACCAGCCAGCAACAATCATCTTCGGCTGGTTCTCGATGGCAAGGCGCTCCACCTCGTCCATGTCCACTTCATAGGTTTCCTCGTCCACACCGTAAGGAACGATGTTGAACAAGCGGCCCGAGAAGTTCAGCTTCATCCCGTGGGTCAGGTGGCCACCGTGGTTCAGGTTCAGCCCCAGCACGGTATCGCCCGGGCGAACCAGCGCGTGGTACACCGACGCGTTGGCCTGCGCACCGGAGTGCGGCTGCACGTTGGCGAACTTCGCCCCGAACAGGTCCTTGAGGCGCTCGATCGCCAGCGTCTCGATGACATCAACTTCCTCGCAACCGCCGTAATAGCGGCGGCCCGGGTAGCCCTCGGCATACTTGTTGGTCAGTACCGAACCCTGCGCCTGCATGATTGCCTGCGCAGTGTGGTTCTCCGACGCGATCATTTCCAGGCCGCGCTGCTGGCGAGCCAGCTCAGCGTCAATACGCTGCGCTACTTCCGGATCGAGATGCGCGAGGTCTGCGGTCAGGGAATCTGCCGAGAGAGTTGAAGCTTGTGCCATTGCCCATTCCTAAATGTATGAATTGCCGACAACTGATATATCAATCTGCGATTCACTGTATGATGGAAGTCACAGCCCGGTCAATGGGTAGCCCGAAATTATTTCAGCGTGTAGCAATCACGCAGTATGGAACAGAGAAAACGGAGGCAAGATGACACTCGCCACACAGCTTCCCGTGGGCGCCGAGTCCCTGGCTGAACGCGCCTACCTGGTTCTGCGAGACCGGCTCATCATGATGGACATCGCCCCCGGCGACCCGATCAACGAAGCCCATCTGGTCAACGAACTTGGGGTCGGCCGCACGCCGTTGCGCGAGGCGCTCAAGCGCCTGGAGGTCGACCACCTGGTGCAGTCCTATCCGCGACGCGGCACCTTTGCCACCCGCGTGGACATCACGGAGCTGGCCGATATCACCGAAGTCCGCGAAGCCCTGGAACCCCTCGCCGCGGCCAAGGCAGCAGCCCTGCATGGCGGCAGTGCACGCAGTCGCATCGAGGCAACGCTCCAAGCCGTCAGCCAGCTGTCGGGCGCGAATCTCCGGCGCACGCTGATGGAGAACGACCTGGAAGTGCACCGGCTGATCTACCAAGCGGCCGGCAATCACCACCTGGAGCAGACACTGATCCGCCTGGATAACCTTGCCACCCGCATCTGGTGCATGGCCCTGGATCGCCTGCCGAGCATCGACGAGCACATTGAAGAACACATCTCGCTGCTCCAAGCCATCCTCGACGGCGACGCGCAGCTGGCACAGGAGTTGGCCCTGGAGCATATCGTGCATTTCGAGGCGTCGGTGCGATCCGTTCTCTAGCCGCGGCTTCACCGCTGGAGCGATGCCATGCACTGCGAAAAAATACTTATCCCCATTTCTCAGAATCGAAGACATGTTCGAGTAAGCGAAGTATAATTAGAACATGTCCGAAGCAAAGGCGCACGGAAACAGCCTCACCCCACCAGCACCCCCCGAGGAATTCGACCTCCACGTCCAAACCGTGCAAAACGACCTCTCCGCCCTCGAAGAACACGGCAGCAAAGCCGACTGCGCCCACGGCATCGAACTGCTGGAAGCCCTCATCTCCGCAGCACGCTGCAAGCAGGCCGGCCTCGCCCACCAAATCGAAAAAGAATACGTCCGCGACCACGAAGAACGCGGCATCCACCTCGATGACCAAACCCGCGGCGCAGCCGCCTGCGTCGCCCTGGCCCGCAAGCAATCACCGCACGGCATGCGCAACTACCTGGTCAATTGCCGCATCCTCTTCGAAGACACCCCGAACCTCGCCGCCGCCTGCGCCCGCGGCGAATTCACCGAAGCCCAAACCCAAGCCATCCTCACCCCGCTCCAAGACCTCAAACCCCAGCGCCGCACCGAATTCGACCAGTTCTACGCCCAGAACCCGCACATGTTCGAATCCATGGGCACCACCCAAATCAAGGAAACAGTCCGAAAATTCGCCCTGGCCTACATCTCCGACCCCGACTCCATCAAGCAGAAAACCGTCGAAGAGCAACGCAACCTCACCCTGAAAATCGACGACCAGCACGGCCGCATCATCATCCACGGCGAATACCCCCTGCTGCAGGGCATGTGCCTCAAACGCTACCTCGCCGAAGAATCCAAAACCCTGCGCAAAAAAGGCGACCCCCGCACCCGCACCCAGATCCGCGCCGACCTGCTCTTCAGCTACATGATGGTCGGCGAACCCTCCAAAATGCCCATCGCCCTGCAAGTCGCAGTAGTCATGACCGACCGGGCCCTGTTCGCCGGCGAACGCGAACCAGCCTACCTGGAAGGTTACGGCTTCATCCCCGCCCAGAGCGTACGCGAATGGATCAGCGGGCACCAGATCCCCAACAGCCTGACCTTCGACCAAATGGACGCCAAACCCACCACGGAGCTGATCGAACAGCTCGACGTGCGCACCGAACTGGCCCGCCTCTACACCGCACCCGGCGACCAGGACCTGATCGCCATGGACTCCAAAGCCCGGATCTTCCCGGAAAAGCTCAAGAAGTTCATCGCGATCCGCGACCGGCACTGCCGCACCCCGTTCTGCGACGGCATCGTGGAGGAAATAGACCACGTCAAGCAATACGCCCGCGGAGGCAAGAGCACCGTCTTCAACGGCGATGGCCGCTGCGCTAGTTGCAACAAGGCCAAGGAATCCGCCGGCTGGTACGAATACACGACCTACGGCAACGGCCACACCATCATGATCTGTCCCGGCTCGGCGATGTCCTACAAGTCCACCGCGCCACCAGCCACGGGGTACGCGCACAAGCCGTTCCCACAATTGAGACGCGACTCGAAATGGATACAGCAACTCAAGGAACGGCTGAAGCCCCCACCCGAACAACCGGATCCATGAGCCGCGAGGTAAACCGATCGTTTGCACCGCTCGCCGCTATTACGCAACCACGCATCACCCCGTCCCACCCCTGCTTGGCGCGCTAATCCAAACCGCCTGGCATGCATCCGCCACGCAACACTTCGATTTTCGTGCACCGCGCAAGCTGGCACCTCGTTACCGCACTGGCTTGGCACCTCTTCTTGCCGCTCATCGTGCAGATGCTGAACCCGCGAGATGCGCCACGACCACCATGCGAAGTTTTTCACCATGAGGCTTGACTGTGACGTGAGCCACTGAAATGATTCAGTGCAACACTGTTGCGCTTCTTGCAACCGTATTCCGATACCGAATCTTTCCCGCCTGCGGCATTACTTGCCCCACGGGTCCAGGAGAATTCCATGCACTCAGTATTCATAGACGAACTCGATGCCCAGACTTACGCCGAGAACGTAGCGCGTACCGGATCCACCATTATCATCCCGGCCGGAGCGACCGAACAGCACGGACCTCACATGCCACTGGGCGTAGATGCCATGCTCTCGCGTTCCATCGCAGAAGCCGTCGCGCAACGCACAGGTGCTTTGGTTGCGCCGGCGTTGAGCTACGGGTACAAATCCCAGCCCCGCTCCGGCGGCGGCAACCACCGCAAAGGCACCACCAGCCTCGGCGGCACTTCGCTTAGCTTGATGATTGAGGACGTAGTTGCATCCTTCATCTCCCAGGGCTTCGATAATGTTGTCGTCCTCAACGGGCATTTCGAGAACTACCAGTTCATCTACGAAGGATTGGACAACGCAGTAGCCAAGTGCCGAGCCGCCGGCGCGGCGTCGCGCGCCATCCTGCTGTCTTACTGGGACTTTGTCGATGAGGAAACCTTGGCCAAGGTCTTCCCCGACGGCTTCCTCGGCTGGGACATCGAGCACGGAGGCATCCTCGAAACTTCCTTGATGCTCCTGCTCCACCCGCACCTGGTAAACATGGATCGGGTTGTCGACCACCCGCCCGCTAAGCTCGCGCCCTATGACATCTTCCCGGAGGATCCGTCACGCACCCCGGACAGCGGTTGCCTCTCTTCTGCGAAGGGCGCCACGGCAGATCGCGGCCAGCTGCTATTCGAAACCGTCACAAACCAAGTTGCCGATGCACTCAAAGGCGAGCTGCTGCTGGGCAACATCAGCATCGAGGTGAAATAGCATGTCTGTGGATAGCTCGACATCCCAAGACAGGAAAAAGTCCGCGAAAGCACCCCGGACCCCTGAAGGCACTAAGAAGCAAGTTGAGGTACCACGTTTCATGGGGCGGCACATACCTCCCATGGATCGACTGCTCATTCGCGTAATCCCCCCAGTACTGATTATCGCCGTGATGATTTGGGTCCTGTCCAATCCAGAAGCCGCCTCAGCCGCGATTTCCGAAATGCGCACTTTCGTCACCGGAAAATTCACCTGGCTCTTCATCTTGTATTCAGTATTCACAGTGGTGGTGTGCATTTGGCTCTCCATGAGCCGAGTAGGCAAGATCCGTCTCGGTGGCCCGAATGCCAAACCGCAGCACAGCAAATTCGCATGGTATTCCATGCTGTTCGCTTGCGGCCAAGGCATCGGCTTGATCTTCTGGTCAGTTGCCGAACCAATTATGCTTCGCGATGAAAACCCCGTGATCCCAGCAGGGCCAAACGGTGGCGGCGAAGAAGGGGCCATTGTTTGGACCTACTTCCACTGGGGCTTGACCGCCTGGGCAATGTATTGCGCCGTTGCAGTGTGCTTGGCCTACTCGCATCACAACCTCGGCAAGACATTGACTTTTCGCGAGGCTACCGTGGATATGCTGCCCCGCTGGTCGCGACGCGGAGCCGGTGTCATCGTTGAGCTCCTGGCAATTATCGCGACCGTACTCGGCCTGGCTACCTCCTTCGGATTCGCAGCCATGCAGTTCTCCTCCGGCCTGACTTCCTTCACTGGATTAACCGCCAGCCCAATGATGTGGTTCATGGTCATTCTGATCTTCGCCGGCATCACCTCAATTTCGGCTATCGTCGGCATCAGCAAGGGTATGGCACGCATCAGCGGATTGAACTCGATCCTCAGTATCGTGCTGATCGCAGCGGTGCTGATTTTCGGCCCATCGCTGTACATCATCTCGAATCTGTCCCAGACCTTTGGCAGCTTCTTCACGAACTTCGCCAATATGAGCCTATGGAGCGATTCAGGATTGGCCACCACCACCCTGGATTCATGGCAAGACAGCTGGAATGGCTGGTGGACGGTCTTCATATGGTGCTGGGTTATTGCCTTCTCCCCATTTGTGGCCGGATTCATTGCCCGCATTTCGCGTGGCCGTACCATCCGCGAATTCGTTCTCGGCGTGACCATAATTCCTTCATTGATCGTGATGGTTTGGGTTGCAGTGATCGGCTCCGCAGCCCTCTACTACGATGACCAGACTAATCGTGGCATCAGCAGTGCAGTCGCCGAGGACACTTCCTCCGGCTTGTTCGTCATGCTTGACTCCGTGCCTGTCGTTGGCACGGTCTTGCTAGTTGTTTCCACCATCCTGGTGGCCACCTACTACGTGACATCCTTGGACTCTGGCATTTACGCACTCAGTGAATTCGTCTCCGCCCCGGGCAAATCCGGTCCAGTCTTCCGTGTAGTCCTCGTGCTGTCTGTCGCAACGGTGACCACCGTGCTGCTGACCATGGGCGGAACCGCGGTGGTCGATACGGTCCAAACTGGCACCATTATCGGCGCCTTCCCCTTCTCCTTCGTGATCATTTTGATGATCATCAATTTGATCCGGAGGCTGCTCAAACGAGACAAGGCGATCAAGCAGCTGGAAAAGGACATCAACAACCCCGACCCGAATCTGGTCTTCGTAGCCGACCCCGATGGCGGCGGAGCGATCCTCAAGGAAGACCCAGGACAGGACCCACAGAATTAAGCAGTAGAACCCGCATTGGCATGAAGGCCGCGATGCTCGCCATGATGAGCTTCGCGGCCTCCTGCATTACCTCGTGGTTTTCATATTCATGCAGGACAATTCCGATCTTGTGCACTGCAGAAAAAGTTTTCACAATCGCCCTTGACAGTGACGCAGGGCACACATAATTTAAATGCAACGGCGTTGCAGTGAGCGCAACACGTACTTCTTCTCCGGCGATTCCCATGAATCCTCGCAATCCATCTGATTGGGCCGGCCTCCCTTGACAGTTGATTTCCCACAAGGAGCCAAAACCATGACTACCGCCAATATCGCCACCAATGTTTCCGAACTGGCCCGACTGAAGACCCTGCACAACGGCGCCAAGGAGCAGCTGACCTTCTCGGATGCCGAGTTCGAGCGCCGCCTGGCCGGCCTGCGCCAGATCATGGCCACGAAGTCGCTGGACGCAGTCATCCTGACCAGCTACCACGGCATCAAGTACTACTCGGACTTCCTGTACACCACCTTCGGCCGCAACTACGCGCTGGTGGTCACCGCCAGCAACTCCACCACCGTCACCGCGAACATCGATGCCGGCATGCCATGGCGCACCAGCTACGGCGACAACATCGTGTACACCGACTGGAAGCGCGACAACTTCTTCTACGGCCTGCAGGAAGCACTTAAGCGCGACGGCGTGAAGGCAACCCGGATCGGCGTGGAAGACGACTTCCTGCCAGGCCGCACCCGCCAGCAGATCGCCGACACCTTCGACGGGGCGGCTCTAGTAGATGTTTCGCAGGACGCCATGCGCCAGCGCATGATCAAGTCCGCCGAGGAAATCGAAGTCATCAAGCACGGTGCGCGCATCGGCGACCTGGGCGGCGAAGCCATCAAGGCAGCGATCCGCGAAGGCATCAGCGAATACGAGGTCGCACTGATCGGCACCGAGGCGATGGTGCACGAGATTGCCAAGACTTTCCCGCACCGCGAAGTGCGCGATACGTGGGTCTGGTTCCAATCGGGCATCAACACCGATGGCGCCCACAACTGGGCCACCACCCGCAAGCTGGAGCGCGGGGACATCCTCTCGCTGAACTGTTTCCCGATGACCTCCGGCTACTACACCGCTCTGGAGCGCACCTTGTTCCTCGGCGAGCCGGATGCCCGCAGCCTGGAACTGTGGAACGTCAACGTCGAGGTCCACAAGCGTGGCCTGGAGCTCATCAAGCCCGGAGCGGTCTGCAAGGACATCGCAGCGGAGCTGAACGAAATCTACATCTCCCACGGACTGCTCCCGAACCGCACCTTCGGCTATGGCCACTCCTTCGGCGTGCTCTCGCACTACTATGGCCGCGAAGCTGGTCTGGAACTGCGCGAGGACATCGAGACTGTTCTGGAGCCGGGCATGGTCGTTTCGATGGAGCCAATGATCACCGTCGCTGATGGCGAGCCAGGTGCCGGCGGCTACCGCGAGCACGACATTCTGGTCATCGGCGAGGACGGCGGCGTCGAGAACATCACCAAATTCGGCTTCGGCCCGCAGAACAACATCATCGATGCCTAGGGGCAACTGATAACCGTGGGGCGGGGCCCGAGCCCCGCCCCACGGCTGCTTTAGCCATCTGGGGCGCAGCAAGCAGGGGGCTGTGCCTAGAACCGAAGACCACCCACCGGTCTGCCGGAACACTTCATCATTCCAGCGGCAAAGAAGCCAGCACTGGCCAAAGCCGTTGCCCTCCAGAGGCGGTTTCACCCCATGAACCATTCCAGCAACTCCCCACTGCAAGCTCCCACCGGAACCACGGCCGCAGCGGCCACCGGCGTGCCCCAGTCCCGCACCATTGACGCGAAGACCCGCCGCAAGGTGATCGCTGCCAGCTTCATCGGCAACTTCGTGGAATGGTTCGACTACGCGGCCTACGGCTACTTCGCCGTCACCATCGCCGCCGTATTCTTCCCCAGCGACGACCCCCAAGCTGGTCTGCTGATGACTTTCGGGGTATTCGCCATCTCCTTCCTGGTCCGTCCTGTCGGCGGGTTCATATGGGGGCATCTGGGCGACAAGATCGGCCGGCGTGAAGCCCTGTCGTGGTCGATCCTGCTGATGACCGGTGCCACCTTCTGCATAGCGCTGCTCCCCGGCTACGCATCCATCGGTTTTGGCGCGCCCCTGCTGCTCCTGGCCCTGCGTCTGGTCCAGGGCTTCTCTGCCGCCGGCGAGTATGCCGGCGCCTCCGCCTTCCTGGTCGAGTACGCGCCGGCCAACCGGCGCGGCCTGTACGCGGCAGTGGTTCCGGCGAGCACTGCCACCGGCCTGCTCTTCGGCTCACTGATGGCCGCCGGGCTGACCGGGTTGCTGTCAACCGGGGATCTGGAGTCCTGGGGATGGCGCATACCGTTCTTGCTAGCTGCGCCCATGGGGCTGATTGGCCGCTATATCCGCACCAAGCTGGAGGATTCGCCAGCTTTCCTTGAAGCATCCGAGTCCTCCACTCCTGAGGGATCCCCAGTCGGATCGTTGCTGAAGAACCACTGGCGCCAGCTGGTCCAGGCTGCGGGCGCAGTGCTGCTGAACGCCGTCGGGTTCTACGTCATCCTTTCCTACATGCCGACCTATCTCTCTGAAGAGCTCGGACTGGACGCCACCCGTTCCTACCTGGCAACGACAGTTGCACTGTTGACCTACGTCGGATTCATCTTTGTCACCGGCATGCTTTCGGATCGCTTCGGCCGCAAGCGTGTCTTGATCAGCGCATCGATTCTGTTCATCCTGTTCACCGTTCCTGCATTCATGGCCTTGGAATCGGGAAACTTCTTGGTCATTGTCTTGGTCCAGGTCCTGCTCGGCGCGATGCTCACGCTCAACGACGGCACCCTTCCGAGCTACCTCGCGGAAATGTTCCCCACCAAGGTCCGCTATTCCGGCTTCGCGGTGTCGTTCAACCTCTCAAATGCATTGTTTGGCGGAACGGCGCCATTCGTGGCCACATTACTGATTGCCACTAGCGGCAACGTCCTTGCCCCCGGCTGGTACTTGATGGGCGCAGCGGTGATTTCGCTGGTGGCGGTGGCCTGCTCGGTCGAAACCAGCCGCAAACCACTGGTTTGAGCCGTAGGATAGTAGCAACTCAGGAGGGGAAATGACTGAAATTCGCAGTGAAACCCGAGGCACCTCGGTGATCGTCAACGTGCTCGATGTGCTCCGTTGCTTCACCGTTGAGCGCCCGGTAGTGGGCGTCACCGAAATCGCGGAGCAGGTCGGCCTCCACAAATCGAGCGTCTCGCGCATTCTGGCCACCCTTGAGCAGGAACGCGTTGTGGATCGCGACGCGGAAACCCGCAAGTACCGCTTGGGTGTCGGCCTGATTGCCATTGCCGGACCATTGCTTGCCAACCTGGACGTGCGGCAGGTGGCTTACCCCATTCTGGAAGATCTGCGTGAAGCTACCGGCGAGACCGCTGTACTGAACATCTGGGACGGCAGCGAGTCGATTTCGGTAGAACAGCTGCCTTCAACCCATCTGGTCAAGCACACCTCGGTCATGGGGTCGCGGTACCGTTCGGGGCTGAGCGCTACCGTCCAGGTATTCCTCGCCAATGAGGATCCAGCACGCCGCGCGGAGCTGATCTCCAACGGAGAGATCGATCTTGCCGGCACGGCCCCCGCCGAATACCAGGCACGCCTGGATCTTGTACGCGAGCGGGGCTACGCGGTCAACTACGGCGAGACCTCCGCCGAGGAGGTCGGAGTGGCCGCAGGAATTCTCGATCACCGCGGTGAACTCGTCGCCTGCGCCATGACCGCCGCTCCGTTCTACCGCATCGGCGCCGATGAGCTGGAGCAGCTCTGCTCCAGCACCCGCACCGCAGCAAGGCGAATCAGCACCAGGCTGGGATACCAGGCGGAGGGATAGCCATGGATCCGTTTGAAGCGCGCGATGCCCATGCCTTCGACTACGGTATGCACGAAGGGTCAGCTATGAAAGTCAGCCACCACTTCGCCGGGCATACCGGGATGCCAGTAGCCATCCAGACCTGGGTGATCGAACCAGGCGGATTCGAGGGCTTCCATCGCCACGAGGGCGAGAGTGCTTCGCAGGAGTTCTACCAAGTGCGAGAGGGTCGGGCGCTGATGCGGGTCGGCGAGCGCGACTACGAGCTGGGCCCGGGCGACAGCATCTTGGCCGATGCAGGGGTGGACCACGACCTGCGAAATACCGGCGGCACTGGCCTGCGCGTGCTCACGGTTTAGGTCCCGCCACGCAAAGCCGACTTCTCAGCCTTCGGCTCGCAGCAGATTACCCAGCGCGGTCAACCAGGCGGACTGGCTTAGCTGGGAGTTTGCCCGAGGGCCTTTTGCCACCCCTCGCCCCGGTGCTGAAGTGGTTCCATGGATTACAACATCGGCTATTTCGTCGGTTCGCTCGCCACGAACTCCATCAACCGCGTCCTGTCCAAGGCCCTGATAGCCCTGGCACCTGAAAACCTCAGTTTCACGGAAATCCCGATCAGCGATCTGCCCTTGTATAGCGCTGACTACGATGATAATTATCCCGAAGCCGGGACCGCGCTAAAGACCGCCATCGAGGCCTCGGACGGCCTGCTATTCATCAGCCCGGAGTACAACCGTTCAATTCCCGGTGCGCTGAAAAATGCCATCGACTGGGGTTCGCGGCCCTGGGGCACCAACTCCTTCGCCCGCAAGCCCACCGGCCTGCTCGGCGCTTCGGTCGGAGCCATCGGTACCGCGGTCATGCAGTCCAGCATGCGCAGCGTCCTCAGCTTCCTGGATGCCCCGCAGCTGAACTCCCCCGAGGTCTACCTGCAGTACCGTCCCGAAGACTTCGGCGAGGACGGGAGCATCAGCAACCCGGACACCCAGAAGTTCCTGGCCCACTACATGGGCGAATACGCGGCGTTCGTTGAGCGTGTGCTCGATGCGACAGCTGCGGGTCATATCGGAGACGAAGGAATGTAGCCGCCTCCAACGTCCACTAGCCGCGCGAGTATTCGGCAAGGCAGACTCCGGAGGCAAAAGACTGCATGTTCTCCAGCTTCCAGCGATCCGGGGCATACCCGGTGTCCCCGAAGAGCCTGATACCCGACCCGAACATCACCGGCTGCACTTTCAGGGCCAACCTGTCGATGTCCGGCCGGAGTCTGGCGGCCAATTGCCCTCCGCCGCACAGCCAGATGCCGTCACCCGGTTGGGATTTGAGTTCCCCGATGACCTCTCGCGGATCCGCGCTGGTGAACTGCACCTCTTGGCTTCCTGGAGGTGCAGAGTGCTCGCGCGTGAAAACCATCTGCCTCAGATGCGAGTAAGGGCTGGGCAGTGCTGGCAAGCCGACAGCGTAGGTATTCCAGCCCATCAGCACCGTATCGAAAGGGCACCCCTCGATAGGCAGTCCAGCCGACTCTGCCAGCTGGGTCGGCGCGGTGCCGCGGTAGCGGTCCCAGATGGGCGCCGCATGGTCACCAGCCACCGCGAAAGCATCGAATTCACCGTTAGGACCGGCAATGTACCCGTCCAAGCTCACTGCAACGAAGTAGGTTAGTTCTCTCATTGATTCTCCCTTGGTTCGAAGACGGGATCGTCTGGGAAATTGAGCCAACCCTACAGCATGGCCTGTTGGGAACTTGGGAGAATGCGAAAAAGCCGGGAAACATCATTTCTGATGTTTCCCGGCTTGTTTCCATTTGGTGGAGGTAAGGGGATTCGAACCCCTGACCTTCTGCATGCCATGCAGACGCGCTACCAACTGCGCCATACCCCCAAATGAGGTGGTTTTCCGCAGTTTGAACAACCGCTGAACCGAGATAAAACTCTACCGGAGCACTGCCGAAAACGCCAAATCGGCCATTCGAGATGCTGGTCACACTCCGCTATTCACACGGTGCTCCCCAAGTGGAAGAATATGGGTCGGGACCTGCCGGCCCCACCCACTCCTTCGAAAGGCGCAATCCCATGACCATCGGACTGACCCCATACCTGCGTTTCGCCGGAGACGCCAAGGAAGCAATGGAGTTCTACCACCAAGTACTCGGTGGCGAGCTTTCCATGATGACCTTCCAAGAAGGCATGAATGACAACAATCCGGCCGTTGCCGACCAGATTATGCACTCCTCGCTATTCGTTGAACGCGGCCTGCACTTCATGGCCTCGGACACCCCGCCCGAAATGGACGCGCGGGGCAATGGCGTGATCGCGCTCAGCAGCGACGGGACGGCCGGAGCCGACGCGGAGACCCTGACCCGGTGGTGGGAAGGATTGGGCGAAGGCGGCCAGATCAACATGCCATTGGAGCGGGCCCCGTGGGGCGACTCTTTCGGCGAGCTGCGCGACAAGTTCGGCGTGGTCTGGATGTTCAACATCACCGCGGTGGCAAGCTAGCCGAAGCAGCTAGTGGGTGCGCGCCTGCTCGCGGGCTTCCAAAGCTTCGCGGCCTACGAGCAGGCCAACCTTCTTCGCGCGGATCTGGGTTATCCACGCTATCAGCAGGCCCAAAGCGGCCAGTCCAGCGCCGACCACAGATGGGGCGCGGAATCCGTAACCGGCGGCAATCACCGCGGCACCCAGGGCGGCGCCCAGCGCGTTGGCAACATTCAGCGCGGAGTGGTTCAGCGAAGCAGCCAGCGACTGCGCATGCGGGGCCGAATCCATCAGCAGCGTCTGCAACGCAGGGATCAGCAGGGAACCCACCGCGCCCATCACGAAGACCATGATCATCGTCGGAACCACCCAGCTGGTCACGGCCGCGAAAATCAGCATGGTGGCGATCATGAAAACGGAAGAAAGCTTGATCGCGCCGAAGATCGACCAGTCGGCAAGCCTGCCACCGGCCAGCGAACCAACGACCATGCCTACGCCATAGAGCGCCAAAGCCAACGGCACCAGCTCAATTGGCAGTCCTGCTTCTTCGGTCAGCGTGGGCGAAATGTAGGAGTACACCGCGAAGAATCCGCCGAAGCCGACAATGCCGGTGAGCATCGCCAGCCACACCTGGGCACTCTTCAAGGCGGTCAGCTCGCGGCGGATGCTCGCCCCGGCATCGGTCTTGCGCCATGGGACGAACAAGCTAATCAGCACAGCGGTCAACACGCCGATCGCAGTGACGACCAGGAACATCGAACGCCAGCCGTATTCCTGGCCGAGCCGGGTCACCAACGGGACACCGGCAACGTTGGCCACCGAGAGCCCGAGCATCACCCAGGCAATGGCGCGTCCGCGCATCGTGGCCGGAACCAGGCTGCCGGCAAGCACACCGGCCAGTCCGAAGTAGGCCCCATGCGGCAGGCCTGCAAGGAAGCGGGTCACCAGCATGGTGTTGTAGTCCGGAGCGAAGAATGAGGAGAGGTTGGCGAGCGTGAAGAAGAGAATCAGCAGCTGCACCGCACGCTTGCGCGGGATCTTGGCAGCCAGCGCAGTGAGCACCGGGGCGCCCACCACCACGCCGATTGCGTAGGCGCTGATCATCAGGCCCATCTGCGCATAGCCCACTTCCAGATCAGCGGCACCTTCCTGGAGCAAGCCCATCATGGCAAACTCAGTGACACCGATGCCGACGCCGCCCATGGCCAAGGCAACAATTGCCAGCAGTAGTTTTCCGCCAGATACATAGGCAGTCATTCAATTTCTCAATTCATGGCAGGGTCTTGGGAAGCGGCTCCCTCGGCGCTCTTATCCATCGTAGTGACTGCATCGGGCGACAGTGGCAATCCCCGAGCGGAAAATTACGAATCCCACAGTATTTTGTGCCACTGTATTAAGTCCTATGCCTCATTCATCGCACCATCGCCTGTCGGCCTCGCGAATAATCGCGAGGTTCTTCTTTGTCATGCTCTGTCTCGCGCTGGCCGGGCTAATGGTGTTCCACCAGCAGATCCCCGATGTCCTGGGTCTCGGATTGATCGTCGATAACCTGGCCCCGTGGATGGGCCTCGGAATTCCAGTGCTCTTGCTGATGGCCTTGGTGGTGCGCGGACGCATCAGCTTCATCGGCCTGCTCGTACCGGTCGTTGTTTGGGCTGTGCTCTTCGGGCCGGCGTTCCTGCCTTCGGACCGGCGCGCACCAGAAGCTTCCCTGCTGGTTGCCACGCAAAACGTCCACGAGTCTGCGGGCGTGCAAGCCGCCCGCGAATTGGCAGCCAACGGCGCGCAGGTCATCACCCTGCAGGAAATCGGTGAAGGCCAAGAGCCGGAAATCACCGCCGAGCTCGCCCAATCCCATCCTTACAGCTACATGGTCAGCACCGTAGGCGTGTGGAGCGCCTATCCGCTGAAGAATCCAGAGCCCCTGGATCTGGGGCTGGGTTGGGACCGCGCGTTGCGGGTGGACGTGGCCAGCGAAAAAGGGGATGTCCGCCTGTACGCTGTGCATGCGGCGTCGGCCAGGCCTACCGGCCATCACGAGCGGGACATGATGCTTGCTTCCTTGGCCGGCTACCTCGCCGATGACGATTCTGCGAAGATCGTTGCCGCCGGAGACTTCAACGCCACCAGCTCCGACCGCCACTTCGCGCCGGTCGCTAACCAGCTGGAGGAAGCCCACTACAGCGACTGGGGCTTGGCCCTGACCTGGCCGCGGTCCCTGTTCCCGATGCTCGGCATCGATCATGTGATGCTGCGCGGCGTCGAATCAGCAGGCCTGGAGCGGCTGGAAATCGCCGATTCCGATCATTACGCGCTCGCTGCCACGATCGATCTGGGGAACTAGTTCGCTTCCAGCCCGGTCTGGCGCAGCGTGATGTTAATGCGTCCGCCGCCAAGGCCCAGGCCTGCAGGCGCGGTCCCGGCATGGATCTTGCTCACCCCGTGATAGGCGAAGCGTGAGGGGCCGTCGAAGACGAACAGGTCCCCCGAAGCCAGCCGGATCTCTTGCCATGGCCGGTTGCGGTTCTCGGTATTGCCCAGGCGGAATGTTGCCGAATCGCCGATGGACAGCGAAACCACTGGGGCGTTGATGCGTTCTTGCGCATCCTGGTGCATGCCCATGGCGGCCTGCTCGTCGTAGTAGTTCACGATAGCCGCATCGGGCTGGTAGTCCTGCGCGCGCTGCAGGTCACCAGTAGCTTCTGCGACCGCTTGCTTGCCCAAGCGGACCAGCCAGTCTTCCATGGGCGCCACTGATTGCCCGTCCAGGTCGTCAGCGGTCTTGGAGTAGCGGTTCGGGCTCCAATGCCATCCCAGGCACAAGCTCTGCACGCTCATCGGATGGCCGTTGACGGCTGTGCGGTGCGGCGGAACAGGCCCGCTGCCCCATTCGAAGAAGCGCCGGACGATCCACTGCTGCGCGGGCGCGTCCAGCCACCCCGGCAAGTGCCAGGCTCCTGGGCGCAAGGCTCCCCCGGTACGGGGCAGTGCACTGTCGTCGAACAGGGATTCCATGTTCCCAGCGTGCCCGTTGCAGGCAGAACTCGGCAAGTCTCCCGCGTATTCGCTCACTGAACTTTGCAGGATCAGCCAGGCCGGTGCCTCGCAACAATATTTACATTAGAGACTTTGTGTTTCGTCTTACCCTCGCGAACATTTCGAAAAGGTTAACCTTTACTCGAATTATTGCGCTTGAAACATTTGCGATACCTCCGGGAAAACCTGGGCGCCTAAGCTGGGTGCATCCACTAGTTCAAGGAGAATCCCATGTCACCCCTAGAAACTCGAGCAGAATCAAGGAAACCATGATTGGCATCGACCTCGAACTGCGCGGATGCACTGTGCTGATCGCTGGAAGTAAATCCGGGAGCAAAAATACTGCGCTGCGCTTCCAGGCGGAGGGCGCCACGGTGCTCACCGCCGACGGGCCCTTCCAGGCAGTACAGTTGCTGGAACAAGCCGGCCTGCTGGTGATCTGCGATGCCGAACCGCTGCGCTTCGCCTCGGTGGTGCAGGCCGCGCGCATTCCCGTCATGCACCTTGGACCAGCGACCCGGGCCGGATCCATCACCCTGCTCGGTGGCGGCCCCGGCGCATTGGACCTGCTGACCCTGCGCGGCGTGCGGGCCCTGGCCGAAGCAGAAGTCGTCTTCGCCGACAGGCTCGGTCCCGCAGCGCACCTGCCGGCTCTCGCACCGCAAGCTCAAATCGTGGACGTCGGCAAGCTTCCCGGACACCACAAGCTCACCCAACGGGATATCGAAGCCCTGATGATCGAAGCGGCCCGCGGTGGCGCTGCCGTAGTCCGGCTCAAGGGCGGAGATCCCTTCGTCTTCGGCCGCGGCTTCGAAGAAATCGCGGCCGCTACCGCTGCGAGCATCCCGATCAGCGTCATCCCGGGACTGAGCTCGTGCATCACCGTGCCGGCAGCAGCCGGCATCCCGGTCACCGCGCGCGGGGTGAACACCATGTTCACCGTGGTCTCGGCCCACGATCCACTCAGCGATGCGCAGCTTGACCACCTGGCCAAGCTGGGCGGAAGCATCGTGATCCTGATGGGCATGGGCACCATCGAGCAGACCGTCGCCGGGCTGCACCGGGTCGGCATGGACCCGCAAATGCCATGCGCCATCGTCGAATCCGGCACCACCGACATCCAGCGCACCAGCTGCACCCGGCTAGCCCGTCTCGCCGAAACAGCCCGCGGCCATTCCAACCCTGCAGTCATTGTCATCGGTGAAGTCGCTGGGCTGCCGGCCACCCTGGTGAACGCGGCAGCGCAAGAAGAGCCGGCCACGCTGGCAGCGCAATTGGAAGTGGCCTGATGAGCAGCCCCAAACCCTTGGCCGGCTTCCGGCTGGCCGTCACCAGCGACCGCCGTTCCGCAGAACTCATCGAAGCCTTCGAACGCCGCGGCGCCGAGGTGACCCATACTCCGCTGCTCCAGCTCGCCCCGCTGGACGATGAGCAGCAACTGATCGCGCAAACGCAAAAGCTGATTGAGGTCCGTCCGCAGGTAGCCATCATTACGACCGCCTACGGACTGCGCCGCTGGGTTGACACCTCCGAGGCTGCCGGCATTGGCGACGAGCTGCTGGCAGCGCTCGGGCAGGCGCAGCTCTACGTCCGCGGGGCCAAAGCCCATGGCGCCGTCAAGGCGCTGGGCCTGGAACCGGCCGCCGTGGCCAAGGACGGGCGCAGCGTCTCCATGCTGGAACTGCTGGAGGGCAAGCTCCAGGGCGCCACCGTCGCCTTGCAGCTTCATGCCGATTCCGACCATGGAATGCCCCAGAGCCTGCGCGAGCTGGGCGCTCGCCGGGTGCTGAAGGTGGAGCCCTACCGCTGGCAGGACACCAGCAGCGATAGCGGGATTTCTGCTTTGGTGGAGGGCCTGTGCGCCGCCCACTTCGACGCGGTGACCTTCACCAGCGCGCCAAGCGTGCACGCGCTGTTCGCCGCTGCCAAGGCGCGCAATCGCTTGCCCGCACTGCTGCGCTCACTGGCCGAGCGCGTCGCAGTGGCCACCGTTGGACCGGTGACTGCTGCCCCGCTGATCGAGGCGGGCATCTGCCCGCTGGTTCCCGAGCGCCATCGCATGGGTGCGATGATCGGCCAGCTCGTGGAGCATCTGGCCTCGCTGGGCACGTTGCAGGCGCAAACGGTCCACGGCCAGGTGCAGCTGCGCGGTCGCACCCTCTCAGTCCAGGACGAAAACTGCGAATTGACTCCCGGGCAGGCCGAATTGGTGCGCGCGCTGATCGAGGCCGGCGGCAGCGTCCTCTCCCGCGAAGAGCTGGGGGCCGCACTTCCGGAAGCCAGTTCCAAGCATGCCTTGGATATGACCCTGAGCCGGCTGCGCAAGGCGTTGCCGCAACCAGAAATCATCGCCACGGTCATCAAACGTGGGTACAGGCTGAACGTATGATCACCCCGATGGGCTTTTTCCCTCCGGGTTACGTAGGATCGATGTCATGGTTAATATTCAGGTTGCCGGTGAAGCCCTAGTCGATATCGTCGATGGTGTGGCGCATCCCGGCGGTTCCCCGATGAATGTTGCTGTTGGACTGGGCCGATTGGGCCACGAAGTCCTGCTCCAGACGGACATCGGCGATGACGAGCATGGCCGGCTGATCGCCGAACATGTGGCGGCCTCAGGCGTTCAGCTCGCAGCCGGATCGCACACCGATGCGCAGACTTCCAGCGCCACCGTCGTGCTGGACGAGTCCGGAGATGCCAACTACGAGTTCCAGCTGAACTGCAAATTGCAGAGCATGGCTTCGACCCAAGCCACCTTGTTCCATTCAGGATCCGTTGCAGCATTCCAGGGTCCGAGTGCCGCTCGAATCCATGAGGCTTTCGAGGCTTCCCCACCGGGCCAGATCCTGAGCTTCGATCCGAACCTGCGTCCGGAGCTGGTCGAGGACCGGGCAGAATCGGTCAAGCAGATCGAGAAGCTGGCCGGGCTGGCGGATATCGTCAAGCTCAGTGACGAAGACGCCCTGTGGCTCTATCCGGGATGGGACACCAATCGCATCCTGGAGCACTTCTTGGAGCGCGGGGCATCGCTAGCGATCATCACCTTCGGCGCACGCGGAGCCGAGGCCCGGACCAGGCAAAGCGAGGTCATGGTTCCCTCGATTTCGGTGCGTACCGTAGATACGGTCGGCGCCGGTGATGCGTTCATGGCCGGGCTGCTCCACGCCATCTTGGACAGCTCGCTGGCCAAGTCCCTTCGCGATGGCACGCAGCTGGACAGCGTCGAGCTGGAGAAGGTCATGCAGATCGCTTCGGTGTGCGCGGGAATCACCGTGTCGCGCGCCGGGGCGAATCCTCCAACCCTTGACGAGCTGAATCATTTCCTCAGTTCCACGACGCGCTAGACCTTTCATTTCTGGCCGATAGTCGCTGGGATCTCCGCCTGGAATGGCGCTGATCCCAGCGACTATTTATTTCATTCGTTGTGGGTGACTAGCATTATCCGCCGGCAGCCAGCCCAGCAGCCTGGACTATCGAAGGAAACCGCTGACCAGGTTGCTAGAGTTCCTTGCAGAGCACTATGCACGATTCATTGAGGAGGCCCCATGGGCAGCAAGGTTCCAGCGGCCGATAACACCTTGCGGATCCTCAGGTTGCTGGCCAGCAGGAAGACCCCGACTCCGGCGGCAATGATCGCCACGTTGCTGGAGCTTCCTCGATCCAGTGTCTACCAGCTGCTGAACGTGATGCTGGAGCACGGATTCATCACCCACTATCCAGAGGACAAATCCTATGGTCTGGGTGTCTCCGCTTTTGAGCTTTCCAGCGCCTATACCCGCCAGGAACCGCTGGCACGGCTGGGTGCCCCGCTGATTGCCCAGCTGGTCGACAAGGTCGGGGAAAGCGCCCACCTGGCCGTGCTGCATGGTTCCGATGTTCTCTACATTGTCGAAGAACGCGCCAAGGGCCGGCCATCCTTGGTCACCGACGTGGGTGTTCGCCTGCCTTCGCACCTGACCGCATCCGGCAGGGCAATTCTCGCCGCGCTGCCCAAATCCCAGGTGCGTGCGCTCTACCCCGGTGCTGCCAGCTTCACGGAGCGAGTGGCCGAGTCATCGATCTCCAGCTACTCGCAGTTGCGCCGCGAGCTGGACCAGAGCACGCAGCGCGGCTATGCCGTAGAGCGCGGGGATGTCACCCCGGATTTCCACTCGCTCGCGGTAGAAATCCGGGATTCCAGCGATTGGCCGGTGGCCGCCGTTGCTGTCACCTTCCTGGCCGATCGTGTCCCCGAAGAGCAGTGGGAGACTCTCCTGCTGCAGATCCGCGCCACCGCTTCGGTGATTACCTCGCGGGTGCAGGGCAAGCGTCCTTCCTAGCCAGGTGCTACTGGTTCGAGAATGCCGCGTCGAAGGACGCTTCGGGGCGCTTGAACAGGAGGCTGCGGATGTAGCCCACAGCTTCCTTCGCACCGTGCAAGCGGTCCATTCCCGCGTCTTCCCATTCGATGGAGATGGGGCCCTTGTACCCGTGGAAGTCCAGTGCGCGGAAGGCATCTTCCCAGTTGATGTCTCCGTGGCCGGTGGAGACGAAGTCCCAGCGCCGGCGGGGATCGCCCCATGGGAGATGGGAACCCAGGATGCCGTTGCGCCCGTTGGGATGATGCATCCGGGTGTCCTTGCAATCCACGTGGTAGATGCGGTCGGCGAAGTCGGTGATGAATGCGACCGGGTCGATGCCCTGCCAGAACATATGGCTGGGATCCCAGTTCAGCCCGAACGCTTCGCGGTGGCCGATTGCTTCCATGGTGCGCACGGTGGTCCAGTGATCGTAGGCGATCTCGGAGGGGTGCACCTCCAGCGCGAACTTCACCCCCTGCTCATCGAATTCGTCCATGATCGGATTCCAGCGATCCGCGAAGTCCTCGTAGCCTGCATCGATGACCTCGCCCGGAACCGGCGGGAACATGGCGACGTACTGCCAGATCTTCGAGCCGGTAAAGCCAACCACTACACCGGCACCGAGCTTGCGGGCGACGCGGGCCGAGCGCTTCATGTCCTCGGCGGCCCGCTGGCGGACGCCTTCCCCATCCCCATCGCCCCAGACATAGTCGCGCAGGATGGCCTGGTGGCGGAAGTCGATGGGGTCATCGCAGACAGCCTGGCCGCCCAGGTGGTTGGAGATCGCCCAGGCTTTCAGCCCGTATTTGTCCAGGATTTCCAGCCGCGACTGGAGGTAGGCCGGATCCTCGTCGGCACGCTTGAGGTCCAGGTGGTCACCGCTGGCTGCGATTTCCAATCCGTCATAACCCCACTCGGAAGCCAGCCGGGCGACTTCTTCGAAGGGCATATCAGCCCACTGGCCGGTGAAAAGCGTCACTGGATGCGTCGCGTTCATGGTGGTTTCTCCTCTAGTCATCGGTGTCGATCCAGTCCCCGGAATCAGCCGATTCCAGAACGGCATCGGTCAAACGGCAGGCGCGGGCGCCATCGGCAAAAGTTGGGAGCCCTTCGGGTGCTTCGCCACGGATCGCCGCGTAGGTGTCGGCCACGAAAGCGGCGAAAGCATCCAGGTAGCCCATCGGGTGTCCTGCAGGTACCACCGACAAGCGTGCGGCATCGGGACTGAGATCAGCGGCCTGGCGGGACAGGATCGAGGACATGGCGGGTTTGCCGATCCACAGTTCTTCCGGCTTTTCCTGCTTGAATTCCAGCGCCGACCGGTCTCCGGACAACTCGATGGTCAAGGCGTTTTTCCGGCCGGCGTTGACCTGTGACACCATCAGCGTGCCGATGGCTCCCGAAGCCATCTGCACAATCAAGGCGGCAGCATCCTCGGTATCGACGTCCACGGCGCCCCGCTGCTTATGGGCAATGGAGGTGGCCGCGTTCAGCCGAACGATCCGCTCCCCCGCAATGAATTCCAGCAGATCCACCAGATGCGAACCGATGTCCGCGAAGGCCCGCGAAGGCCCGCCTTTGGCCGGTTCTACCCGCCAGTTGCTGTCGCTGACCGTATGCATCCAGTCTTGCAGGTACTGGCCACGCACGGTCAGCAGCCGGCCAAGTTTCCCTTCCTGCACGTGGGCCCGGGCCTGCCGCACCATGGGGTGGTAGCGGTAGACGAACGGCACCGAAGCCACGGCCCGGGAACGCGATGCCAGCAATGCCAGCTCGCCGGCTTCCCGGGCGCTGGTCGCCAGCGGCTTCTCGCAAACAACGGACAGGCCAGCTGCCAGTGCGGCGGCTGCCTGCTCGGCATGCAACGCATTGGGCGAGGTGACATGCACGGCGTCGCATTGGGCGAGCAGCGCTTCGACGCTGCCGAAACCGGGCACGCCCAGGGCGGCTGACGCTTGGCGGGTGGATTGCTCGCCGTTGGACCGCACCCCGATGAGCTGGGCGCCTGCCCGGCGGATCGCATCGGCGTGGGTCCGGGCCATGAAGCCGCCGCCGATGACGCCGACCTTCAGTTCCTGCATGGCCGGTGCAGCCTGCTGGCTGTTCAACTGGGACATGTAATTCCTTGTCTTTTCTTACTTGACCGCGCCGGAGGACAAGCCTGCGACCAGGTGCCGTTGCGCGAAGAGGAAACCGACCAGCACCGGAATCGATACCACCACCGAGGCGGCCATCATCTGGTTCCAGTACACATCGGTCTGCGAAGCGTAGGCCTGCAAGCCGATGGACAGCGTCCTGGTGTCCGAATTGGTGAGCACACTGGCGAAGAGCACTTCGCTCCAGGAAGTGATGAAACAGTAGACCGACACCGCGATGATCCCCGGGCGTGCTACCGGCAAGACCACCTTGAGCAGTGCGCCGAGCCGGCCAAGTCCATCGACCATGGCCGCCTCTTCCAGTTCCTTGGGCATGGCGGCAAAGAAGCCGGTGAGCATCCAGATGGAGAATGGCAGGGAGAACGTCATGTAGGTGACGATCAGCCCCAGGTAGGTTCCGTTCAGCTGCAGTCCCACGGCACGCTCCAGCTGGGTGAAGATCAAGAAGAGCGGCAGCAGGAACAGGATGCCGGGGAACATCTGGGTGGAGAGCACGATCAGCCGGAAGGACCGTGCCCCGCGGAAGTCGAAGCGCGAGAGCGCATAGGCGGCCAGGATCGCGATGGAAACCGAGAGGATGGTGGCGCTGATGGTCACGATCAACGAGTTGGCGAAGTACTTGCCCAGCGGCACCGTGGTCCAGATATCCAGGTACGGGGCCAGCGTGATTTCCGAGGGAATCCATTCGAAGGCGCCGCGCACATCCTTGAGGGGCTTGATGGAGGTCGTGAGCACCACGTAGAGCGGCAGCACGATGATCAGGGTGATGAAGGCTAGTCCGAAAACTCGCAGGATGCGGAAGCCGCGGGTCTCAATCATCGATGCTCTTTCCCTTCGGCATGACAAGTCGGATGTAGAACGCTGAGACGATCAGCAGGGCAATCAGCAGGACGACGCTCAAGGCGCCACCCACGCCGAAGTTCCAGTTGTTGAAGGACTGCTGGTAGATCAACGGGGAAATCAGGGTTGCTTCTTCCGGGGACACCGGGCCGAAGAGCAGGTAGGGGATGTCGAACTGGTTGAACACCCACAGTCCCAGCATCAAAAGCAGCACCACGTTGGCGTGCTTGATCATTGGCAGGGTGATCCTGGTGAACTGCTTCCACAGGCTGGCTCCATCCAGGGAAGCGGCTTCATAGACTTCGTTCGGGATGGATTGCAGGGCGGCCAGCAGCATCAGGAAAGCGAAAGGCCAGAATTGCCAGACGGCGACAACCACCATGACAAAGAAGGAATTCCCGCCCAATAGCCAGAACGGCCCTTCCTCCAGGATCCCGAGGTCTTCGACCAGGAAGCGGTTGACCATGCCATCGCGCTGGTTGAACATGAACGCCCAGGCGATGGTGGTGACGTAGCTTGGCAGTGCGTAGGGCACCAGGAACAGGGTGCGGAAGAATCCGTTGCTGCGGAATTTGGATGCCAGCAAGACCGCGGCGAAGATGCCAAGGCTCCAGGCGATTGCCACTACCAGGAAGGTGAACAGGAAGGTGCGCCCGAGGGCGTCGAAGAATTGGGAACCGATCGGACCGTTGGGGTCCAGCGCGGTGGTGAAGTTCTGCAGTCCCACGAACGGGGCCTTGACCCAGTTGGCAATGGAGAACTGGGTCAACGAGAGGAAGGCGATCCATACGCCGAGCAGCATCGGGATGATGTGGATCAGCAGTTCCAGGAATGCTGCGGGCGCTGAGAGCGCATAGGGGAAGAACCGGTCGCGCTTGATTGAACTGCGCTTGATCGCCCTTGAAGCGTCGCGGGGCTTGAGCGGTTCGCTGATTCGAGGCGGTGTCTGGGCTGGCGCCGACATTCGGTCTCCTTTCATGAAAACGAATTTGGGTGCTGCAACTGGCCGCGGGGGCGCAAGGAGGTCCGCTCCCGCGGCCAGTGCAACGTGTCGGGCCGCTAGCTAGCCGGCATCTGCTTCTGCGCGTCTTCCAATGCCTTGCGGACATCGGCCTCGGTGATTTTTTCGCCCTGGGCAATCCTGGCGAATTGCTTGGCGATGGCCTCGCCTACGAGGGATTCCATCTGCCCTTCGGTGGGGAACAGCGGCATCGGGGCAGCGTTATTGGCCAGGATCTCCTTCTTGGCCTGCTGCTCGGGGGTGTCGAAGGCCGGGTCGTCGAAAGCTTCGGTGACCGATGGCAGCGAGGTGTACTTGGCGTTCAGCTTCTTCTGCTCATCGACGCTGAGCAGGTGGTTCACGAATTCAAGGGCGGCATCCTTGTTATCCGAGTTCTCGAAGACGCTCACGTTGATGCCGGCAACCAGCGACTGGGTGGCTTCCAGCCCGGTGGCATCGGCGTTCTTCAGCGGGATGGGCGCCATGGCGTAGTCCTCGAAGCCAGCGGCATTGAAGGACTTGCCCGGGGCCTGGTCGAAGAACATGGCGGCGTTGCCGTCCATGATTTCCCCTGGCAGCACCGAACCGTCATTGATCTCGGCGTTGGACTTGGAGACCACGCCGTCCTCGCCCATCAGCTGGATCCAGTCGTTGACGCCGCTGACGACGCCATCATTGGTGAAGTCCGGCTTGCCGTCCGTGGTGTACAGCTCGCCGCCGTTCTGCATGCCCAGGATGAATGCGGAGTGGGCATTATTGGCGGTACGCTGTCCGGCCAAGGTGAAGCCGTACTGGTCGACCTTGCCGTCGTCGTCGGTATCCTTGGTCAGCTTCTTGGCGGTGGCCAAGAATTCATCCCACGTCTTCGGAGCCTGCTTGATGCCGGCTTCCTCGAACATCTTGGTGTTGTAGTACAGGCCGTAGGCCATGGAATACAACGGCAGCGAGGTTGGGGCCTGGCCCTCGGCGCCGCCGGTGGCCAGGGCTGCCGGCACGAACTTCTCGGCTCCGCCTATGGCCTCCAGCGCCTCGCCTTCAAAGGGGACGAAGGCGCCGCTGGCCTGCAAGGTGGTGGCCCAGGTGTTGCCGATGTTCAGCACGTCCGGCCCTTCGCCGCTGGAGACGGCGGTGAGGATGCGGTTGTACAGGTCGGCCCAGGGAACGACTTCCAGCTCGACCTCGATGCCGGTTTCCTCGGTGAACCGCTTGATGGATTCGCCCAGGATCTCCTCGTCCTGGGTGACCGAGCTGCCCTGGTTCGAAGCCCAGTAGGTGATGGTCCCGCCGGCTTCTTCCGAGCCGGAGCCGGAAGCCGAGCCGGAACAGGCGGCCAGGCCGCTGAGCGACAACGCTGCGATGGAGGTAATCGCCGTGAAGCGCCCCAGCTTGCTCTTGAAATGTGGTGCAGACATGTTTATTCCTTTTCAGGTGCGGGTGATGCTGTCAAGGGGTGGTGCTTCAGGCAAGGATGCCGGGAGCCGAAGGATCCCAGGCCGGGTCCAGCAGCGCGATGGGCTCGACCGTCGAGGCCACGTCGATGAATGCTCCCGATTCCATTGCTTCCGCGGCGCAGACCATGATGTCCAGGACGTGGAACGCCAGTTCGCCGGGCACGCGTTCCTTGCGTCCCTCGCGGATGGCTTGGGCGAGTTCGGCAACGCCGGTGCCGCGCCCGTAGGTGGATCCTTGGGCGGTGACAACGCTCGACTCCTGGTCCTCCAGGTGCAGGATGGTGTCTCCGGTGAATTCGTTCGGATCCGGCAGCTGCGCGGTGCCTTCCGTTCCGGAGATCTCCACGAACCCTGCACGCTTGAGCTTGGAGTCGAAGCTGAAGATGCACTGCGCACTGGCCCCGGATTCGAAGGAGAGCAGCGCTCCGACGTGGGTTGGGACCTCGACCGGGAAGCTGGTTCCGGCCTTGGGGCCTGCACCGATGACCCGCTGCGCGCGGGCCTGCGAACCCAGGGCGGCAACCTTGGCTACCGGGCCGAAGACCCGCACCAGGGTGGTCAGGTAGTAGGGCCCGAGGTCGAAGAGCGGTCCTGCGCCGTGGGCGAAGAGGAATTCCGGGCTGTGGTGCCAGGATTCCGGGCCGGGGCCCTGGAAGATGGCCAGGCCCGAAAGCGGGGTGCCGATGGCGCCTGCTTCAATCTGCCGCAGGCCGGTCTGCAGGCCCGCACCCAGGATGGTATCCGGGGCCACGGCGACGCGGACTCCTGCTGCCTTGGCGGCTTCGACCAGCTGCCGTCCGGATTCGCGGTCCAGCGCGTAGGGCTTCTCGCCCCAGACGTGCTTGCCGGCGGCCACCGCCTGCAGGGCTACCTCGACATGCACTGCCGGGATCGTCAGGTTCACGACGATCTGGATGTCTTCGCGGGCCAGCAATTCAGCATAGGTTCCCGAGGCTCCCACGGACCATTTGCGCGCTTGGCTTGCTGCGCGCTCGGTATCCAGGTCGGCGATGAACCGCACGGCGAGGTCCGGGAATGCGGTGAGGTTCTCCAGGTACTGGTCGCTGATGGTGCCGGCTCCGACAATGCCCACGCCCATGGGCTGATTCTGAAATTCCATAGTCCCTAGTTCTTTTCTGCTACGAGGTAGGCGCGGCTTTCGGACACGGCCTGGAAGATGTCGCCTGCGAAGTCATCGAGTTCCACTACATGCAGCATCCCGTTGGTGGCGTCGATGATCTGGTCGATCGGCATGGATCCGCTGCCCACTGGAACCTGTTCCTTGTGGTTCTTGGACTTCGGCCCGTCCTTGATGTGCAGGGCTACGACGCGGGGTGCCAGCGCTTCAAGCAGCTGGAGCACATCGGCGCCGCCCACGGCAACCCAGTAGGTGTCCACTTCCAGGACGACTTCCGGGTCCAGCAAGCTAGCCAGGTATTCCAGGGCCGTCTTGGAATTGATCTTGCTGGAGATCTCCCAGTCGTGGTTGTGGTAGCCGACCTTGATGCCGTATTCGGCCCCGCGCCGGGAGGCGGCGTTGAGCTTCTGCGCGATGGCACCGATGGACTCGGCATCCTGCCACTGCTCCGCCGGGATGAACGGATCGATGACGGTGCTGATGCCGAGTTTGCCGGCCGCGGCGAAGACCTCGTCGTAGTCCGAGGAGAGCAGCGGTGCGTGCGCCGTTGGCGCGCTGAGTTCGTTCTCGGCCAGCGCCTGTGCATACTCGTCAGCGCGGGCCACGAAGTTGTACGGCTCGACTTGCGTGTAGCCGATGCCAGCTACGCGTTCGAGCGTCGCGGCCAGGTTCTCTGCGATGTGCTCGCGCAGCGTGTACAGCTGGATTGATAGGTCGTGGGCAGGCAAAGGCGTCTCCTGAAAGAAGTGGTGGGTGCGATCCAGATGCTCATGACTTGCATCACACCTTGAGACTAGTTTTACTTTTGTCGATAGTCAATAGAAGTATGTCGACATTCTCATAAAGTGTTTCGGCTTCGCGTCCATTGCTGTGTTTTACTGGGTTCATGGCCAATCCTTCGAGCCCCCAAAGCATGCAATTCGCCCGCGGCGCCAGTGGGGCAGGCGACGTCTTGCAACTGTTCATGGACGGTGCCGCGCACAGCCGCACGGACCTTGCCGCCCTGACCGGCATGGCTCGCTCCACCCTGCAAGAGCGCCTCGACGTGCTCATCCAGCTGGGCCTGGTTGGCACCATCGCGGATGGCGCGTCCACCGGAGGCCGCCCTCCCCAGCGGCTTGCCCTGCTCCCCGATGCCCGCCTGGTGCTGGCCGTCGATCTGGGAGCCAGCCACCTGCGCGTTGCCCTGACCGATCTGGCCCCCACTCCCCTAGTGCAATCCCAGGCTCCCATTTCCTTCGCCGACGGCCCGGTGGCGATCTTGCAGACCGCGATGGATCTGGCCGATGGCTTGCTCGATTCGCTGGGCCGCACCCGTGACGATGTCATTGCCATAGGCATGGGAGTGCCAGGGCCGGTGAATTTCGAGACCGGCCGTCCCGCCAATCCGCCCATCATGCCCGGATGGGACGACTTCGACATCCCCGCTTGGTTCCAGCAGCAGCTGGACGCCTTGGTAGTCGTGGACAATGACGTCAACCTCATGGCCATTGGCGAGAAGGACCAGCTGGAGACCGGCAGCGAGGACTTCATTTTCGTCAAGCTGGCCACCGGCATCGGCTCGGGCATCATTTCCGGAGGACTGCTGCAACGCGGAGCGCAGGGCACAGCCGGCGATATCGGGCACGTGCGCATCCGCCGCGGCGATGGCATCTACTGCCATTGCGGCAATGAAGGCTGCCTGGAAGCCGTAGCCGCCGGACCCAAAATTGCCACCGCATTGCGGGCGCAGGGCATCGAAGCGCACAGCAACACCGATGTGGTCGCCCTGGTGAACTCGGGGAACATCCAAGCGATCCATGCAGTGCGCCAAGCCGGCCGCGACTTGGGCGAGGTTTTGGCTGCCAGCGTGAGCTTGCTGAACCCGTCGCTGATCGTGGTCGGCGGACGCATCTCCGCCGCCGGAGAGCACCTGCTGGCAGGCATCCGCGAGGTGGTCTACCAGCGCGGAGCGCCGCTGTCCACCCAGCACCTGCAGATCCGCACCTCGCGCAGCTGGGAAGTTGGAGCCCTGCGCGGTGCCAGCATGATCGCCATCAGCCAGGCCCTGAGCCCGCAGGCCATCGAACGCAGCGCGCTGGCGCTGATCCCCGCCACCTAGGAGCTGGAGGCAACCGGAAATTCCTCTGATTCTGAAATACCGGACAGCTCTGCCTATTCCCCGGTACCCAAGCCATGGCCGATAGCCAATGATGGAATCAGTTAGCTACGTTACATCGTAAGGAATTGCCATGAGCCACGAATCACGTGTTGTCCGCGCCCCGCGCGGTACCGAACTGACCGCCAAGTCCTGGGCCACCGAAGCCCCATTGCGCATGCTGATGAACAACTTGGATCCGGAAGTTGCCGAACGCCCCGAGGATCTCGTGGTCTACGGCGGCACCGGCAAGGCAGCCCGCTCATGGGAGGCATTCGATGCGATCGTCCAGACGCTCAAGGACCTGGAAGAGAACGAGACGCTGCTGGTGCAGTCCGGCAAGCCGGTCGGCGTCTTCAAGACCAACAAGTGGGCACCACGGGTGCTGATTGCCAACTCCAACCTCGTTGGCGACTGGGCCAACTGGGAGCACTTCCGCAAGCTCGAAGCCGAAGGCCTGATGATGTACGGCCAGATGACCGCCGGTTCGTGGATCTACATCGGCACCCAGGGCATCTTGCAGGGCACCTACGAAACCTTCGCCGCGATCGCCGAGAAGCGCTTCAAGGGCTCGCTGGCCGGAACCCTGACCTTGACCGGCGGCTGCGGCGGCATGGGCGGCGCCCAGCCGCTGGCCGTGACCCTCAACGGCGGTGCCGTGCTGATCGTTGACGTGGATGAAACCCGACTGCGCCGCCGTGCCTCCAAGCGCTACCTCGATGAGGTCGAGCTGGATCTGGACAAGGCGCTGGGCAAAGTCCTGGCCGCGAAGTCCGAGGGCCGCCCGCTGTCGGTGGGCTACGTCGGCAATGCCGCCGAGGTCTTCCCGGCGCTGCTCAAGCGCCACGTAGCTGGAGAATTCTCCTTCGAGATCGTCACCGACCAGACCAGTGCCCACGATCCGCTCAGCTACCTGCCGGTGGAATACACCATGGACCAGTGGCACGCCGAAGCCGAAGCCGATCCGGCCGGCTTCACCAAGAAAGCCCAGGCCGCCATGGCCGCGCAGGTCGAGGCGATGGTGGGATTCCAGGACGCCGGCGCGGAGGTCTTCGACTACGGCAACTCGATCCGCGACGAGGCACGCAAGGGCGGTTTCACCCGCGCCTTCGAATTCCCCGGCTTTGTCCCGGCCTACATCCGTCCGCTGTTCTGCGAAGGCCTGGGCCCGTTCCGCTGGGTAGCGCTGTCCGGGGATCCCGAAGACATCAAGGTCACCGACCAGGCGCTGAAGGACCTGTTCCCGGAAAACGAGCACCTGCACCGCTGGCTGGATGCCGCACAGAAGCACGTGGAGTTCGAGGGCCTGCCTGCGCGCATCTGCTGGCTGGGCTACGGCGAGCGCCACAAGGCCGGCTTGCTGTTCAACCAGCTGGTCGCCGAAGGCAAGGTCTCTGCACCTATCGTGATCGGCCGCGATCACCTGGATTCGGGTTCGGTAGCTTCGCCGTACCGCGAGACCGAGGCCATGAAGGATGGCACCGATGCCGTGGCCGACTGGCCGCTGCTGAACGCCTTGACCGCAACCAGTTCGGGTGCCACCTGGGTTTCGATCCACCATGGCGGTGGCGTGGGCATGGGCCGTTCCATCCACGCCGGCCAGGTCTCCTTGGCTGACGGCAGCGAAATGGCCGCCGCGAAGCTGGAGGCGCTGCTGACCAATGACCCGGGCATGGGCGTCATCCGCCACGTCGATGCCGGATACGAACGCGCCGCCGAAGTTGCCGCTGAACGCGGCGTGCGCATCCCGATGGCCACACAGGAGAAGTAGGACGCGCACATAGCCTGAGGCACCACTGATTGTGGTGCCTCAGGCTATTTATTCAATTCCAGGACCGCGCGGCCCGGGTTAAGGCTCCCGGGTTTCCGCGCTGATAAACCAGGCTTGCTGCTCCAGATCCGCAATGTACTGGTGCAGGATATCGGCGGTGGTCGGATCCGCTTCATCCACCGGGTCATGGACCTCTCGCATGACTCCCACAGTGGTCTGCAGTGCCTTGACAACCATGTCCACTGCATTAGTGGTCAGGATTTCGGTATTCACCGGTTGTTCCAGCTTCGTGTACTTCGTGACCGTTGCTGCCAGCCCGTCCGGAGTGGCATGCAAAGCTCGCATCCGCTCGGCGACTTCATCCGAGCCGCGACGCGCGATGTCAACGATTTCGTCGAGGTTCTGGTGCAGGTCGCGGAAGTTGGGACCAACAACGTTCCAGTGGATTTGCTTGCCCACCAATTGCAGGTCCAGCAGCTGGATCAGCACGGTCTGCAAGGACTCGCGCAGCACTTCCGGAGCCACGAACCCGTTTTCTGCGTTTTCGCGATCAGTTTTCTTTGCTGGAGTCTTCTTCGAATTAGCCAATGCTTCTCCTTACGTTGTCATGGACGCTTGGGGCAAGACCTGTCTCGGTGTCCCAGTCTGGACACTATCGATTTACCGGGCGGATTCCGACCGGATGGACAATTCTTTCGGAGAACGCTCAGCTTTCTCTTCGCGCCTGTTGAGCAATTCCAGAAGCCGCCATGGCAGCTGCGGAAAATCCTCCTTGTCCCTCGGGTTCCCGGGAATGGCGATTCCTTTAGCACGCAGTAGTGAATATTGGCCGAAGTCTCTGAACACCATGGGTATTGGCTTAACTGCGGGTTTCCAGCGGCCCTGAGCTTCCCCGAAATCCTTGAACCGGGCTTTTTCTACGCATAGCGTAGGGCAAGTCAGGATCCACCGACCCACGGAGGACAGCATGTCTGAGCAGGATGCAAACGAGCAGTTCGGGAACTTCGACAACAACGAATCTGAAGGCTTCGAAAGCCAGTCCAATTCAGATTTCGGATCAAATGACAATGGCGGATTCGAAAGCCAGCAGTCAGAACAGCAGTCCTATGGCGGTGGCGAAAGCCAGCAGTCCTACGGCAATGACAGCCAGTCGGAACAGCAGTCCTACGGTGGCGGCGAAAGCCAGCAGTCAGAACAGCAGTCCTACGGCAGCGATAGCCAGTCCGGACAGCAGTCGGAGCAGCAGTCCTACGTCGATAGCAACGAATCCGGTGAGGAATCGTTTGGCGGCGAAAGCCAGTCCGGACAGCAGTCCGATGGCCAATCGTATGGAAACGATGAAAGCCAATTTGGTTCCGAAGAGCGGAATGAAGGATTCTAGGAACCAAATAGCCCGGTAGGTTCGCCTGCCGGCTCAAATCGTGCCCGTTCTCCCCCTGGGCACTAGTAATCGCTTCACTGCTTGCACTGGGCAAGCGGTGAAGCGATTACTTTTGTCCCCGCACGGAATCGTCAGCAAATTGCATGGTTGCGTGCTCCCGGGGCACGAGAACTCATTCGTTCCTGAGCCGTTCGCGTTGGTCATTTATCGTCATTCAACGCAGAATGTATCTATACCGCGTGTCCAAATGCGCTGGCCGGTTCGATTGACAGGATGGTTATGTTCTCGAAAATTACCAAACGCCTCGCTGGGCCGCTGGCGGTTGGAATCCTTGCAGTCGCACTGGCAGGTTGCGTGAGCATCCAACCCTCCAGCGAAGAGACAAGCGCACCAGCAGAAGAAAGCATGGCACCGGAGAACGCCGGGCCTATCGAAGGCAGCGTCACCCCAAGCTCCAAAGCCCCAGAAGGCGCTTCTACTGGTACTCCCAATGTTCCGAAGGCACCTGCGGACAGCACCTTCCAGTCCGTCTATGATTTCCTCGATGCGCAAGCGACCGAAATCAGGTGCACGGGCGGCATGGATATCTCTGAAATGGGTCAAATGCTGAAGCTCATCGGCGATTGCCAGAACGTCACCGTCTCTGGTTCCGGAAACATGATCGTCGCTCCGCACATCAAGAATCTTGAGCTGGACGGCAGCGGTAATATCGCAGCGGTCAAGAACATCAAGCACGTAACCCTTAGCGGCATCGGCAATTCTGCCGCATCCCTTAACGAGAACGCCAAGGTCACGGACAACGGCTCGTCCAACAAATTTGGCGAGGAAGCCTTCGAAGGCATCATCTTCTGAAACCGGAACCCCTGAACGGGCCTCCAATTGGAGGTCCGTTCTTTTCTCCCTCCAGGGCACTGTCTGACATTTCGGACAGATGACCCGAATATCAGTGCCGTGCAAACTCGTTCTGCCGAACAATGGAGATTAGAGACCTCATTGCAGCGTAGAGAACGGATTGAAAATCATGGCTACTTCCCCGCACGTAACCCTGGACCTAGCTGGCGCCACCGCCGATGACGTGATTGCGGTAGCCCGGCACAACGCGCAGATTAGCCTCGCGCCTCAGGTTCTTGAAGAACTGGCAGCAGTCCGCGCCCACATTGATGCCCTGGCTTCAGCCGACACCCCGGTCTATGGCATTTCCACCGGGTTCGGCGCCCTGGCAACGCGCCACATCGCTCCCGAGGACCGCGCTAAACTGCAGCGTTCGCTGATCCGCTCGCATGCAGCCGGCATGGGCGACCCAGTTGAGCGCGAAGTGGTGCGCGCGCTGATGTTCCTGCGCGCCAAGACCCTGGCCTCGGGCCGCACCGGCGTGCGCCCGGTAGTGCTGGAAACCATGGTTGGACTGCTTAATGCCGGCATCACCCCGGTGGTGCGTGAGTACGGTTCGCTGGGTTGCTCAGGAGACCTTGCTCCGCTCTCCCACTGCGCACTGGTCTTGATGGGCGAAGGCGAGGCCACTGACCGCGAAGGCGTGAAGCGCCCAGTGCCGGAGCTCTTTGCTGAAGCAGGACTGGAACCTGTCGAACTGGCGGAGAAGGAAGGCCTGGCGCTGGTCAACGGCACCGACGGCATGCTCGGCCAGCTGCTGATGGCACTGGCAGACCTGGAAGAGCTCGCAGACATTGCCGACGCCACCGCGGCCATGAGCGTCGAAGCCCAGCTGGGCACCGACCAGGTCTTCCGTGCTGAACTGCACGAACCGCTGCGCCCGCATCCGGGCCAGGGCCGCAGTGCTGCGAACATGTTCAGTTTCCTTTCGGGCTCCCCCATTGTCGCTTCGCACCGCGAAGGCGACGGCCGGGTGCAGGATGCCTACTCGCTGCGCTGCTCCCCGCAGGTTACCGGCGCAGTGCGCGACACCATCGCCCATGCCCGCCTGGTCGCCACCCGCGAATTGGCGGCAGCCATCGATAACCCTGTCGTGCTGCCATCGGGTGAAGTCACCTCCAACGGCAACTTCCACGGTGCTCCCGTGGCGTACGTCTTGGACTTCTTGGCCATTGCCGTAGCTGACCTGGGATCCATTGCAGAGCGCCGGACCGATCGCATGCTCGACCCGGCTCGTTCCCGCGATCTGCCAGCTTTCCTTGCCGATGACCCGGGCGTGGATTCGGGCATGATGATCGCCCAGTACACGCAGGCCGGACTGGTCGCGGAGAACAAGCGTCTGGCCGTACCGGCCAGCGTGGATTCCATCCCGTCATCAGCGATGCAGGAAGACCATGTTTCCCTGGGTTGGCACGCGGCGCGCAAATTGCGCACCTCGGTCGCCAACCTGCGCCGCATCCTGGCAATTGAAATGCTGATTGCCGGTCGAGCCCTGGATCTGCGCCAGCCATTGCAGCCTGGCCCGGCTACCGGCGCCGTATTGGAGCTGCTGCGCACCAAGGTCGCAGGTCCGGGCGAGGACCGTTTCCTCTCTGCCGAGCTGGAAGCTGCTTGCCAGTTGCTGGCCTCCGGGGAAGTGCATCGCGTGCTGGAAACCCATCTGCCAAAGTAGCCGTTCGCGGCCAACTGTGTGGGGTGCCGGACAATGCCCGGGCATCTGCGCGCAAGAGGCGTAAGCTTGGATACCGGGAAACCACTTACCTCGCGTGAAAGAATCGTCTAATGCAACGCACCATGTTCAAGTCCAAGATCCACCGGGCAACTGTCACCCAGGCAGACCTGCACTACGTAGGCTCGGTCACCGTTGACTCCGAGCTGCTCGAAGCCTCGGATATCCTGCCCGGCGAACTGGTCAGCATCGTAGACATCACCAACGGCGCCCGCCTGGAAACCTACACCATCGCCGGCGAGCCGGGCAGCGGGGTCATCGGCATCAATGGTGCGGCAGCGCATCTGGTGCACCCCGGGGACCTGGTCATCCTGATCAGCTATGCGCAGATGGAAGACGCCGAGGCTCGTGGCTATGTGCCGAGCGTGGTGCATGTGGATGCCGATAACAAGATCATCCACCTCGGCGATGATCCTGCCGAAGCGGTGGCCGACGGGGTGCAGACCCCGCCGTACGCACTGCTGAACAGCAACTAGTCCAGCTTCACAAGGCCAGCCGGCGCGCAAGGTATTGCGCGGTTCTGCTGGCCTTGTCTTGCGCCACCGCCGTTGGGGTCCCCTCGGCAACGATGCGCCCGCCGCCATCCCCGCCGGCCGGCCCCAAATCGATCACCCAGTCGCTTGCGGCAACCACATCCATCTGGTGTTCCACCACGATGACGGTGTTGTCCTGGTCGACCAGCTGCTGCAGCTGCGATACCAGCAGCTGCACGTCGGCAGGGTGCAGTCCGGTGGTGGGCTCATCGAGAAGATAGAGCGTGTGCCCGCGGCGCTGGCGCTGGAGTTCGGTGGCCAGCTTGATGCGCTGGGCTTCGCCGCCGGACATTTCGGTAGCTGGCTGGCCCAGCTGCAGATACCCCAGTCCGACTTCGCGCAGGGTCGCCAGGGCCCGTGCCGCGGAAGGGATTCCGGAGAGGAATTCTTCGGCTTGGCTGACGTCCAGTTCCAGGATCTGGGCAATGTTCTTGCCCTGGTATTCGACGTCCAGGGTCTGCTGGTTGTACCGGGTTCCGCGGCATTCGGGACATGGCCCGTAGGTCCCTGGCAAGAAGAGCAGCTCGATTTCCAGGTAGCCTTCGCCCTGGCAGTTCTCGCACCGCCCGCCGGCAACGTTGAAGGAGAAGCGTCCGGCACTGTAGCCGCGTTGCCTGGACAGCGGCAGCTCGGAGAAAGCCTTGCGGACCGCATCGAACAGGCCCGTGTAGGTTGCGACATTGGATCTGGGCGTGCGCCCGATGGGCTTCTGGTCCATGAGCACTACGCGGCTTAGCTGGTCTGCGCCGGTGACCTCGGCGATCACCGCGCGGTCCGCCGCCGCCTCCGGATCCTCCGGCCCGGCAAGCACCGGGCCGCCCGCAGCCTGGGCCAGGGCACCGCAGACCAGGCTGGACTTGCCCGATCCCGACACGCCGGTGACCGAACAGAAGACCCCCAGCGGGAACGCGGCGTCCACGTCGTCCAGGTTGTGCAGGTTCACCCCGCGCAGCTGCACCCATCCTTGGGCTTCGCGCGGCTCGCGGCGCGGCGCAGGCCCGGGATCGAGGAAGCGCCGGGTCACGGATCCCTCAATTCCGGACAGCCCGGAAACTTCTCCGCTGTAGAGCACCTGCCCGCCGTTGCTGCCCGCGCCCGGGCCGACATCGACAATCCATTGCGCACGGCTGACCACATCCATATTGTGCTCCACCACGAACACCGAGTTGCCTTCGGCCTTGAGCGCATCGAGCACCTCGATCAGCGGCTGCACATCGGCCGGGTGCAGTCCGGCCGATGGCTCATCGAGCACGTAGATGACGCCGAACAGTCCCGCGCGCAGCTGGGTGGCGATGCGCAGGCGCTGCATTTCCCCCGGCGACAGCGTCGGGGTGGCGCGGTCCAGGCTCAGGTATCCCAGCCCGAGCTCGACCAGCACCTGGATTCGGCCCAGCAGGTCGGCGCTGATGATGCTCGCGACTTCAGCCTGCGCCTCAGCCTGGGCATCAGCCGCGAAGGGGCGCAAGAGCTCGGCCAGGGAGCTGAGCGGCTTGCCGTTGAATTCCGCGATATCCAGGCCGTCGAAGGTGACCTGGAGGGCATCGGGGCGCAATCCCGTCCCCGAGCACGCCGGGCAATCCTGCGAATGCATGAAAGCCAGCGCCTTGGACCGCAGGTTCTCGCTCTTCGAGGTCGCAACCGTGTGCCGGACGTAGCGTTCGGCACTCCAGAACCGGCCCTTGTACGGTTTGGCCACGCGATCCCGTTCCGGGGTGACTTCCACGACTGGCTGGTCTTCGGTGAACAGCAGCCACTTCCGTGTTTCCGCGGGCAGCTGCTGGAACGGAACGTCGATGTCGTAGCCCAGGTGCGTGGTGATGTCCCGCAGGTTCTTGCCCTGCCAGGCGCCGGGCCAAGCCGCAATCGCGCCGTCCCTGATGCTCAGGGAGGAATCCGGGACCAGCGATTCCTCGCTGACCGAATGCACCGTTCCCGCACCGTGGCATTGCGCGCAGGCGCCGGCCGCGGTGTTGGTGGAAAAGGCATCCGAATCCAGCCTCGCCGCACCCTGGGGGTAGGTTCCTGTGCGGGAGAACAGCATGCGCACGGAGTTGGACAGCGTAGTCAGGGTCCCGACGGTGGAACGGGAACTGGCAGCACCACGCCGTTGCTGCAGGGCCACGGCCGGTGGCAGCCCGGAGATGAATTCCACCTTGGGAGTGTGCCCCTGGGCGATCAGGCGCCGCGCGTAGGGAGCCACCGATTCCAGGAATCGGCGCTGGGATTCAGCGAAGATGGTTCCGAAGGCCAGGGAAGATTTCCCGGAACCGGAGACCCCGGTGAAGGCGACAATGGAATCGCGCGGAATGCGCACTTCGACATTGTCCAGGTTGTTCTCGTTGGCACCCCGCACGTGGATGAATCCGTCATGGTCGGCAGGTGCCCGGAAGGATGCAAAGCTCTTCATCTTTCCCACACTATGCGCCTGCACGGGGCGAACTCAATTCGCACCTCGCGCGCTCACCCTTCGGATTGGCAGGCCGCGTCGGGGCATCCTTGCCAGGTCTTCGAGAAGTATCCGACGATATCGGTACTGTGTTCCCACGGGTAGATTTCATCGACCTTCCCGTGGATACGCATCGCTGCCTGCTCCACGGCCAGGTGGAAGAACCGGCAGACCTGTGAGTAGTGCCAGAGATCCGCAATCAGCTCGGCCAGCTGTCCATGGGCCAGCGGCCGGCCGGGTCCGAATCCGGCTGCCGCCATAGCCTGGAGCACGATCTCCTCCGTGAGTTCATGGCCTTTGCCGCAATCGTACCAGGCCAGGCCCTGGCTGGGCATCGACCACACATCAATGCTGCTCCCGGCGGCGCCATCGGGTTCCATCTGCTCCTCCATCGTCGAATTCTGCTTGGCTCCCGAATGTACCGGCCGCGACCTACAGTTTGGCCCGGCGGGCCAGCAAGCTCTTGCCTGCACCGGCATTGCTTGGCATAGTCGTTTGAGCCGGCGGGGTTCAACCAGCTGGCGGATTGAGGCCGAGGAGAACAGTGATGATCAAGCGTTCCCACCCCGATACCAGCGATGGCGCACCGCACCGGCAGTGGAACGAGCTGCTGCAGGAAATGCGGGTGATGCAAACTGGTGTGCAGATCCTGGCTGCTTTCCTGGTGGTTTTGCCCTTCCAGGCGAGGTTCGAGATGCTCAGCCGAACCGACGAGGTGGTCTACATCATCTTGCTGGTGGCGGCCACTGTGCTGATTCTGCTGCTGATCACCCCCGTGGCCGTGCACCGGTATCTCTTCGGACAGCGGCTCAAGGAGCAGACGGTCAGCTTGGGCCACGCCATCGTGAAGATCGTGGGCATCGGCGTGGGGTTGCTGGTCTCGGGTTGCGTCTGGTTTGTGCTGCAGGTGCTCTTCGGCTGGCAAATCGGGGCCTGGATCGGAGGGCCGCTGATCCTGGTGGCCTTGTTCCTGCTGGTGGCGCTGCCACGGATCCTGATCCGGGTTGGACCCGAGAACGGCTCGGGGCACTAGGCTTCGGGCCGGCTAGGCCATCTTGTCGACGCGGCGCAATATCAGCCGCATTGGCGCATGCCTGAGGGCTCGCGGCAGCAGCCGCGTGGCGGCCCTGGCGACGGCGATGACGCGGGCGTTGCGCTGCGCGGCTTTCCCGGTGAGGCGATAGCCGAAGCCTTCGCGCACCGGGGCCGGCAGCTGGGCGATGGTCACGTCGCGCATCAACGGCATGCCGATCCGGACCCACCATGGGGCATTGCGTGCTTCGAAAAGTTCGCGGGCCAGCGCCCGGGTCTGGTTGGTGACTTCCAGCTTCGCTTGATTCTGCGCAAAGTACTGCTCGAAGCCGCCGAGGTCCTGCGGCCAGTAGTCGACCGGCATCTGCAAGGCATCACCGAGCCGTGCGTACTGCAGGTAGAGCTCTTCCTGGTCGGCCTCGTTTTCATCCAGGATCTGGCCGGCAATCACGCGGGCCGAATCATAGAGCGTGGCCGCCACCCACAACTGCAGCCTGGGATCCAGCGCAGAATACGCGGGCCTGCCCTCGTCACGCGTTGCGCGAATGGGCCGGTGCGCCGCGTCCACATGGGCGATGATCTTGCGCTGCTGTTCTGCTGTGCCATTGCTCAATGCATAGATATATCCGAGGGTATGAATCAGCCGGCTGAGCGGGTTGGCGGCGAAATCAGAGTGCTCGGCAATGGCCCGGCCAATCTGCGGGTGGGCCAACTGAAGCAAGATGGCTCGGCCCGCTCCGAGCAGCAGCCCGGCTTCCGGCGCGATGCGGGAGAAGGGCTCGCCGTTCTCTGCGGCCATGTTCCTTTGCTTCATGACCCCCATTCTAGGCAGTCGGCTTGCCCAAGGGCATTGGCGCCGATGGCTGCAGGAAGTCGCTCAGGATTCTTGCGTCGCAGCCTTCTTCAGCAGGACAACGACCGAAGTTGCGGCCATGAACACGGTTCCCGCGATCACCGCAATGCTCTGGGGCGTCTGGCCCGGGTCGCTGGACAACGCCGGCACGGTGAGAATCAGGACGGCCGCCCCCAGCACCATGAGGGCAAAAGCTGCATAGAACATCTTCTTCATTGCCGGTCTCCTTGCGTCTCTCCTCGGGTAGCGCGCTGCCGCGAAACAGCTGCGGCATCCGTTCCCTAGAATGCTACCCCGCAGTGCAGGATCGCGTTGGCGTAGGGGGTAGCTTCCCCCGTGCGCACGATGACCTTGGCCTGGGGCAGTTGGGCTTTCAGCTCTTCGTGGGAGATGAAGTCCGGGTCCAGGCCCTTGGCCAGGCACAGTTCCTGGACCGGGCCGTTCTCGGCTTCGGCCGCCAGGGTGCTGTTCTCGATCACCAGGTTCCGGGCCAGGACCTCGAGCACCTGATCGAAGCTGGGCAGCCCCTGCACCAAGGCCAGATCGATGACCAGTGGGCCTTCGGGCAGCGGCAGGCCGCAGTCCGCTATCACTACGGTGTCGGTATGCCCGCACTTGGCCAGGGCGGCCAGCAGCGGGGCGTTGAGAATTTCGGATTTCAGCACAGCGGCTTCCTCAGGTCTTGCTCGAAAAGGGGTCTCAGAGGTTCTGCAGGGAACGCGGGTAGGAAGCCTGGGCGCCGTGCGCCTGCACCGTCAGCGCGGCGAACTTGCCGGCGAATTCTGCGGCCTGCGCCAGGTCATCGCCCTTGGCCAGGCGGGCAGCCACCGCACCGGTGAATGCGTCGCCGGCACCGGTGGTGTCCACGGCCTTGACCTTCACGGCGGGCAGCGCGCGAACCTGGACCCCGCCGTTCTCCCCTGGGAAACGGTCGGCAACCAGGCAGCCATTGGCGCCGAGGGTGATGACCACGCTGGCGATGCCCTCGTCGACCAGCATCCCGGCCAGGCGCTCGTACTTGCCGTCGAACTGGCGAGCCGGGTGCGGGTTCAGCTGCTGGAGCACGGCTTCGGCCTCATGCTCGTTGACCACCAGCGGGTTGGCCTTGAGCAGGTACTCGCGGTCCAGTTCGATCACCGGCGCCAGGTTGAGCACGATGCGCTGTGTGGCAGCATCCATGGCGGCCTTGATGCCCGAGGCAGGAATCTCGCCCTGCAGCACCAGGATGCCCTCGATGCCCCCGGCGGCCTGCACAGCCTCGCCGGAGACGGTCGAGTTGGCCCCGGAGACCACGGCAATGGAGTTCTCCGCGCCACGGTCCACCTGGATGATGGCTACGCCGGTCGGCTCGCTGGCGCGGGCCACGCGATCGAGTTTCACGCCGGCTTCCTCGAGCTGGCCCAGCGCGATTTCGGCGTGCGAGTCGTTGCCGACGGCGCCGATGAATTCCGTGGCGGCACCGGCCAGCGCGGCGGCCAGCGCCTGGTTGGCGCCCTTGCCGCCGGGCGAGAGCTGGTAGGAATCTGCCAGCACGGTTTCGCCCGGGCCGGGAAGGCGGGCCATCAGCGCGGTGATGTCCACGTTGCTAGAGCCCACAATGGTGACCTGGATGTCCTGCTGCATGCTATTTCCTCTGGTTCTCTCCACCCGGCGGCCGATGGGCGCCGGTGCACTGCTTGATTGCCGCTAAGGGCAGATTACTCGCCTGCGTAGTCGGCGACGTTCTTCTCGTCTACCGTGTCAACGGCGACCTGCACGTTGGCTTCGACTTCTTCGCCCTTGATGGCCTTGGCCAGGATCTGCACCGACTGCTTGCCCAGCTCGGCCGGGTTCTGGGCGATGGTGGCAACCAGGGTGCCATCCTGGACTGCCTTGAAGCCGTCGTCGGTGCCGTCGAAGCCGACTACCAACACGTCCTTGCCGGCCTTGTCGCCCAGCGCCTGGATGGCGCCCAGGGCCATTTCGTCGTTCATCGCCAGCACGCCAGCGGCATCCGGGTTGGCCTGCATCAGGTTGGTGACCACGTCCAGTGCTTCGGCTCGGTCGAAGTTGGCGGTCTGCGAGGAGACGACCTCGATGTCCTTGAACTCGGCCAGGCCCTTGTCGAAGCCTTCGCCGCGCTCGTTGGTTGCCGAGGCGCCTGGAACACCTTCCAGCACGATGATCTTGCCCTTGCCGCCCAGCGCCTCGCCCAGCGCCTTGGCAGCCTGCTCGCCGCCGGCAACGTTATCCGAAGCCACGAAGGAAGCGATCTTGGTCTCGCCCACCGCGCGGTCAACCGCAACGATCGGCAGGCCGGCCTCGGCCACCGGGTTCAGGCCGGCTTCAGCGGTTTCGGTATCCACGGCGTTGATGATCAGGCCGGCCGAGCCGTTGGTTGCCGCGGTTGCCAGCTGGTTGGCCTGGGTTGCGGAGTCGTTCTGCGCGTCGACGACGGACAGGTCGATGCCCTGCGCTTCGGCCTCGGCCTGGGCGCCGTCACGCAGGTCGACGAAGAACGGGTTGTTCAGGGTGGACACTGCCAAGGTGGCCGAGCCGGCCTCTGCTTCGGTGCCGCGGTTGCAGGCGGCCAGGCCGGCCACCAGGGCCAGTCCGACGCTGACGGCTGCGGTCTTGCGGATGATGTTCTTCATGGGGTTCTCCTTTGAACTTTTCTTGAATTGCTGGGTACGGAGGGAAAATCTAGTGCTTGACGTTCTTGCGGCGCAGCACGTCGAAGCCCACGGCGATCGCAATCACGGCGCCGATGACTACCTGCTGCCAGAAGGCGGAAACCGAAAGCAGGTTCAGCCCGTTGCGGATCACAGCCAGCACCAGGGCGCCGATCAGGGTGCCGGAGATGCGTCCCACGCCGCCGGAGAGCGATGCGCCGCCGATGACCACGGCCGCGATGGCATCCAGTTCGTAGCCCGATGCCAGGGTCGGCTGGGCCGAATCCAGGCGGCCGGCCAGAATCATGCCGGACAGGGCCGCGAAGACGCCGGAGATGACGAAGACGGTGACCAGCACGCGCTTGACCGGGATGCCCGACAGGCGCGCGGCTTCGGTGTTGCCGCCCACGGCGAAGGCGTTCTTGCCGATGACGGTGCGGTTGAGCACGAAGGCGGCGAGCACACCGGAGACGACCAGGATCAGGATCGGCACCGGGATCGGGCCCAGGTCATCGCCCAGCCAGGACACCGAGGAGCTGGTGGAGATCGGCCGGCCATCGGAGATCACCAAGGTCAGCCCGCGCACCACGGTGAGCATCGCCAGCGAGGCGATGAAGGTGGGCAACTTGCCGTAGGCGCTCATCGCACCGGTGACCCAGCCGCACAGTGCACCGACGGCCAGGCCGATCGGGATGGACAGGCCATCGGGCAGGCCGGCGGTGGTGATGGCGTAGGAGGAGCCCATGGCCGAGAGCGCCGCGACCGAGCCGACCGAGAGGTCGATGCCGGCGGCGACGATCACGAAGGTCATGCCGAAGGCCATCACCGCGATGGTGGAGACCTGGATGCCGATGTTCATCAGGTTCGGTCCGGTCAGGAAGCGCGGGGTGGCGATGAACAGGGCCAGGCAAAGAATGACCAGGCCAACCAGGGCTCCGTTGTTGGCAAGGAATGCCTTGAAATCAAAGCCCTTCTTCGGGGCAGTAGCTACGCTGCTCATTACTTGGTTCCCATTTCTTCTTCGCGGTGCACATTGCTGACGGCCAGGGACATGATGGCGTCCTGGGTGGCTTCTTCGGTGGCCAGTTCCCCGGCGATGCGTCCCTGGCTCATGACCAGGACGCGGTCGGACATGCCCAGCACTTCGGGCAGTTCGCTGGAGGCCATCAACACGCAGCCTCCGGAGGCGGTGATCTCATTGATCAGTTCGTAGATTTCGACCTTCGCTCCCACGTCCACGCCGCGGGTCGGCTCATCGAGCAGCAGCACCTTGGCCCCGGCGGTGAACCAGCGGCCGAACACGGCCTTCTGCTGGTTTCCGCCCGAGAGCGAGCGGATGGGCGCATCGATGCTGCCCATGCGGATGCGCAGGCGTTCGGCGACCTGCTGCGCGCGGGCCTTCTGGCCCTTGCGGTCCACCAGTCCGTTCTTGGCGGTGGCGGCCATGGTGGCGTAGCCGATGTTCTCGGCCACCGAGGCATCCAGCACCAGGCCCTGGGTCTTGCGGTCCTCGGGAACGTGCCCGATCCCGGCACGGGTAGCTGCAGCGACGTCGAAGCTGGCCAGCTTCTTGCCGTTGACCGCCACGACGCCGCTGGCGTACTTGTCGGCTCCGGCGATGGCGCGGATCAGCTCGGTGCGCCCGGCACCCATCAGGCCGGCCAGGGCAACCACTTCGCCGGGGCGGACTTCCAGCGAGATGTCCTTGAGCATGCCCTCGCACAGGTTCTGCACGCTCAGCAGCGGCTTCTGGCCTGGCTCGGTGGCTACGCGCGGGAACTGGGCGTCGATGTCGCGGCCGACCATGAGCCGGACCAGCTCGTTCTCCTCGGTGTCCGCCGGCACGGTGGCAATGAATTTGCCATCGCGCAGCACGTTCACGAAGTCGCCGATTTCGGCAATCTCATCGAGGTGGTGGCTGATGAACACCATGCCCACCCCTTGTTGCTTCAAGGTGGCGACCACCGAGAACAGGTGCGCGATTTCGGCCTTGGTCAATGCCGCGGTGGGCTCATCGAGGATCAGCACGCGGGCGTCCAGGCTCAGCGCCTTGGCGATCTCCACGAGTTGCTGCTGGGCCAGGCCCAGCTGGCCCACCGGCGTATCGACATCCAGCGCCAGTCCGAGCTTGTCCATCGCTTCGCGGGCGATCTGGCGCATGGCGCGGCGGTTGATGATGCCGAATTTGCGCGGCACGCGGCCCAGGGTGATGTTCTCGGCGATGGTCATCGACGGGACCAGGTTCAGTTCCTGGTGGATAGTGGCGATGCCCAATGCCTCGGAGGCCTTGGTGTTGGGAATCTTCACGGCCTTGCCGTCCACCAGGATCCGGCCGGCGTCCGGCTCGTGCACGCCGGCGATCATCTTGATCAGCGTCGACTTGCCTGCGCCGTTCTCGCCGAGCAGCACCGAGACCTTGCCGGCATGCACCTCGACGGTGACCTCGTCGATCACCTGTACCGGGCCGAAGGACTTGCAGACCTTGTCCAGGACCAGCAGAGCGTCATTACTCATTTTCGTTCCTTCCATCCTCGCCTATGCGCCGGTGGGTTGCGTTGGGGCCAGCGACTCACGCGCGGTGAATCGGCTGATGAATTCTTGGGGCTCGGGGCTCTTGCCCGCCATGACGTCCTGGAGCGCGGTGACCGCGGCGCGGCCCATGCTGGTCAGGTCGTGGCTGATCGTGGCGATCGGCGGATCGTGCATGAGCATTGCATCCACCTCGTCGAAGGTGATCACCGAGAGCTGCTTCCCGATCCGGATGCCGGCTTCGCGCCACACGGTCAGTGCGCCGATGGCCATCGGCGCATCGGCGATGACCACCGCGGTCGGCTGCAGTTCATGGCCCAGCAGCCAGCGGGCGCCTTCGGCACCCGAGGCGGCGCGGAAGTCGCCGGCAAAGTGCAGGGCAGGATCGGTATCCAGGCCGTTGGCGGCCATCGCCGAGTCGAAGGCGCTGTGGCGTTCGCGGGCGGTGGATGCGTGGTCCGGGCCGCCCAAGAAAGCGATTTTGGCGTGGCCCAGGGCCTTCAGCCGCGCGATGGCTTCTTCCAGGGCGCCGGTGCTGGAGGCGGTGATGGATGGGATTCGAAGCTCGGGCAGGGTGCGGTCGACGAAAACCAGCGGAGTGCCCGAGGCAATGATGCGCTGCATCATCTGGCTTGGCCGGTCGGCGTCTTCATCAAGGCCCTGGGGAACGAGAATCAATCCGTCAACGCGGCGCGAAAGCATCGCGGCGAGGAACTGGTCCTGCTGTTCGGTGTCCTCGTTGGCATTGCCGATGAAGGTCATCATTCCCGCGGCGTGGGCCTGCTGCTCGACGGCATGCGCGAGATCGGAGAAGTAGGGGTTGCGCACATCGGATATCAGCAGCGCGATGGTGTCGGTTTTGGTGGAGCGCAGGGAGCGGGCCTGGGCATTGGGCACGAAACCCAAATCCTTGGCGACAGCTTCCACTTTTTCGCGGGAAGCGGCCGAAGTGGCGGGGTGGCCGGATAGAACGCGCGAGGCAGTCGCGGAAGATACTCCGGCTGCAAGTGCCACATCCTTGATGGTGACAGCGTTCATGTCGATAAGCCCCTTTGCTTACGTGTAATCGATTCCATGGAATCGATTACACAGTTTTCCGCACAAAGAAATTTAAGTCAATACGCTGCCCCTGGGCCTCGGATAATCCTTATCCATGGAGCAGAATTTTTAGGCTCGTGACTAGCCGCTTTCAGTTGTCAGCGGTCTCCAGCCCGAATTGCCCAATAATCAAAGTCACCTCGCGGCCAGCTGGCCCGATGGTCGCTAAGATGGTGCTTGTGTCGGTCAACCAGCTTTCAGATAGCGCCCAGAACTATCTCAAGATCATCTTCGGTCTCAACGAGTGGTCGAGCGATCCGGTAACCGCCAGCATCATCGCCAGCAAATCAGGCATGAAGCTCTCCACGGTTTCCGGCGCCCTGGGCAAATTGCGCCAGCAGGGCCTGCTCGACCATGCGCCCTATGGCGCCGTAACGCTGACCGAACTGGGACGCGAGTATGCGGTGACCATGGTGCGCCGCCATCGCCTGATCGAAACTTTCCTGGTGCAGATGCTGGGCTACCGCTGGGACCAGGTGCATGACGAGGCCGAGAGCCTGGAGCATGCGGTATCCGATTTCATGATCGAGCGCATCGACAGCTTGCTGGAGCACCCCACCCGCGACCCGCATGGCGACCCCATCCCGACGGCCGAAGGCAGCATTTCCATCCCGCAGGCGTTCAACCTGAGCGAAGCCAGCGATGACGCCCAGGTGGTTGTCGAACGCATCGCCGATGACGATTCGCAGCTGCTGCAGCATTTCTCCGATCATCGGATCGTTGTCGGCGCGCAACTGCGCATTACCGCTGGCGAGCAATTCTCCGAGACAGTGAATGTCCAGGTCTGCTCAACTGGCGAAACCCTGCGGTTGGGTTCGCGTGCAGCCGCGGCCGCATGGGTCTCCCTTCTCCCCTGAATAGCCTTTCCAGGTCCTGGTCAACGGCAAGCGGAAGGCCCGTGGCATCGACGCGTCCCTGCACCCAGGGTGCTGATTGTCCGGCCAATAGTCTAAAGTGATGATCAACCAGGGATACTGCAATGTACAAGTTTTACATGGGGGTACATTGCAGCATTCTTGGCGAACTCCTGCGCTCACACTCTCTTGAAAGACATCACCTTGCCAAGAAAACTCATTGCTGCGCTCTGCGCTGCAGTTTTGGTGCTCGCTGGATGCAGCGCACCGGCAGAACCTTCGGCACTTACCGGGATGGATCCCGCACCGGTTGAAGACCTGCTGGCAACAGATCGGCCATTGCTGGTTGAACGGGCTGCCACCAGCAGCAAGAAGGTCCTTCCCGGGGCGAAGCTCAAGGGCCCCAAGGCCACCGCAATGCTCAAGACCCTGCCGGTAAAGGGCAAGGCGGCCGCCACTGGGTACAACCGGAACAAGAAGTTCGGCAATGGGTGGAAGAACTTCGACAAGGACAAATGCGATGAACGCCAGGACACCTTGTCCCGGGACATGTCCAAGGTGAAGTTCAAGGACCGCAAGAAGTGCACCCTAGCTTCGGGCACGTTGCATGACAGCTACACCGGCAAGAGGATCAACTGGAAGGTCAAGTCAGGCAGCGTCGACATTGACCACGTGGTTTCCCTGAAGAACGCGTGGATCTCCGGCGGCCAGAAGCTTTCCCAGGCCCAGCGCCAGGCTCTGGCTAACGACCCGCTGAATTTGATGGCCGCTGATGCCTCTGCCAATCGCCAAAAGGGCGATAAGAACACAGCTGAATGGCTCCCCAAGAACAAGTCCTTCCGATGCCAGTACGTAGCCACCCAGATCAGCGTCAAGAAGAAGTACGCGCTGTCGGTCACCAAAGCCGAAAAGCAGGCCATGGCCAAAGTGCTCAAGAGCTGCCGCAACCAGAAGGCCGCGAAAGTCACCACGATCAAGCCTGCCGGTTCCAAGCCCAAGGCATCACCGAAGAAGGACGTGCACAAGGCTCCTTCCGTGGTCAAGGGCACCGTGCATCCGGGCGCTTACTGCAAGCAGGCAGACAAGGGAAAGCGCGGCAAGTCCAAGGCCGGCAAGCTCTACACCTGCAAGACCGACGCCAAGGGCAAACTGCGCTGGCGCGCCTAATGCCGCTTGCAGGTCCCGATCGAGCCAACTGATTCAGCTGCCCATCCGGGCGCAGCGCAGGGCAGCGCCCTTCCAGTTAGCAGGGTGGTCGGGTGGAGGTTCAAGCCATGCGCCGGATCGCCCGGATCCGGATCCAGCCATGAATCGAGAGGACCTGCCGCAGCGTTGCCGGCCATGGGAAGTACGCTGATTCGCTGATGCGTGCATCCATTGCCCATCAGCTGTCGCCGGCGAGCGCACGTCTCACACGCCATTTTCCTTTCAGCTGCGGGAAACTTGCCACCGCCTTCTACGCGTTCGCCGCAAGCGCCTTGCGCCGCCCCTTGCTGGCCAGCCGGGTGGCAATGAGTCCTTGCTTCGGACTGAACAGATAGGCAATTCCAAAAATCGCCGCCTGGGCCAGAACCACCATTCCGCCGGTTGATGCATCGAGGTAATAGCTCATGTAGACCCCCAGGATTCCTGCACAGGCTGCGAGGATCGGTGCGATCAGAAGCATCTTCCCGAATCGATCGGTCAACAGGTAGGCCGTGGCGCCGGGGATGATCAGCATGGCAACTACCAGGATGACGCCCACCGCCTGCAAAGCCACAACAGAGGTCATGGCCAATAGCCCCAGGAGCACCGCACCGATGATCCGCGGGCTCATCCCCAAGGCATGTGCGTGCGTTTGGTCAAAGGCATAGAGGGTGAAGTCCTTGCGCTTGAGAATCAGGATGGCGAAGGTGATCGCGCCAAGCACCAGGACCTGCCACAGGTCATTGGCCGAGACGCCCAGCAAATTGCCGAAGATGATGTGGTTTAGATCCACATGGCTCGGCGTGACCGAGACCAGCACCAGCCCGATGGAGAAGAGCGTGGTGAAGACGATGCCAATGGCAGCATCTTCCTTGAGCTTGGTGGTGTCTCGGACTCCCCCGATCAGGGCCACCGCGAGGAATCCGAAGACCAGGGCACCCAGGGCAAAGGGAGCACCCACGATGTAGGCCAGCACGACTCCGGGCAAGACCGCATGCGAGACTGCATCGCCCATCAGCGACCAGCCAATGAGGACCAGCCAGCAGGACAGGACCGCGCACAGTACGGCGGCGATGATCGTAACCAGCAGGGCGCGCACCATGAAGGTGTAGCCCAGCGGCTCAGCTAGCAATTCAATGAGGTTCATTCCCCGCCTCGCTTCATGGGATCCAGCCCGAAGGCCAGGGCCAGGTTTTCCGCCTGCAGCACGAGATCCGGATGTCCATGCATCAGCACCTTGCGCATCAGGAGCACCGCTTCATCGGCAAGTTCCGGAAGCGCGTGCAGGTCGTGGGTGGAAATCAGCACGCTGCCGCCTTCATCAGCAACTTCGCGCAACAGCTTGGTGATCGTTGCTTCGCTGCGTTTATCCACGCCTGCGAAAGGCTCATCGAGCAGCATGATATTGGCGCCCTGGGCAATGCATCGGGCGACGAAGGCACGCTTCTTCTGTCCTCCGGAGAGCTGGCCGATTTGCCGGTTGGCAAAACTGGCCAGCTCCACCCGTTCGAGGGCTTCATCCACGGCGGCGTGGTCCCTCTTCCTGGCTCTCCTGGTCCATCCCATTTGCCCGTAGCGCCCGGTCATCACCACTTCACGCACCGAGATCGGGAAGTTCCAATCCACGGCTTCGCTTTGCGGCACGTAGGCAAGCTGCCCGCTTTTCCGAGCTTGCAGCGGGTCGGTGCCGTTGATGCGCACGCTGCCGGTGTCGGGCTTGATCTGCCCCATGATGGTTTTGAACAGCGTGGATTTGCCCGAGCCGTTCATCCCGACCAGGCCGCAGACCCGACCGCGGCCCAACTGCAAGGAGGCATGGTCCAGGGCCAGCACGGGGCCGTAGTGGACGGTCGCGGCCGACACATCAATTGCGAGGGCATCGCTGGGCTTCGCGTTCATGGTGTTCCGCCTTTCAAGGCACGGGCGATGGTTCTGGTGTCATGCGAGATCAGGTCCAGGTAGCTGGGTACTGGACCACCAGGCTCGGATAGCGAGTCCACATAGAGCGTTCCGCCATAGGAGGCATCGGTGGATTCGACGACTCGTTGCATGGCCGCATCGGAGACCGTGGATTCGCAGAAGACCGCAGGAACATCGTTTTCCCTGACAAAGTCAATCGCCGCGGCGACCTTGCGCGGCGTAGCCTGCGATTCCGCGTTGACGGCCCAGAGATACTTTTCGGCCATGGCGGTATCCCGGGCCAGATAGCTGAAGGCCCCTTCGCAGGTCACCAGTACCCGCTGGCGTTCGGGGATTTCTGCCAGTGCCGCTTCGAGCTCGTCGTGGACCTTTTGCAGTTCGGCTTGGTAGGCCTTGGCGTTGTCCCGGTAGTCGCGCGCATTGGCCGGGTCCAGTTCGGTAAATGCATCTGCCATGCGGTCCACGTAGATTTTCACGTTCAATGGGCTCATCCACGCATGCGGATTGGGCTTTCCCGCACCTTCTTCCTGGACGATATCGATGGCCTTGATCCCTTGGCTGACGGTGGCATGCGGAGCGTCATTGCCTTCGACGAATTGCTGGAACCAGGCTTCGAGGTTCAGCCCGTTATCGAGAATCAGGTCCGCATGCGATGCCCGGCGCAGATCATCAGGGGTAGGTTCGTAACCGTGGATCTCCGCACCAAGACGGGTAATTGATTCAACGCGCAGGTGATCGCCTGCGACATTCTGGGCGATGTCCTGCAGGACCGTGAAGGTTGTCAGCACCACCGGCCGGTGGTCTTGGCTGTCGGCGGGCACGGCACTTTGGCTACCGCCGCATCCAGCGAGCGCGAACAGGCATGCCAAGCCAGCAGCCAGCCAGCCTGCGCGTTGCCCCGCACGTGATCGGGGCTTGAGGGTTCGCACCATTGCACACCATTCCAAATCTCGCCATGACGATTAGTTCGTCCCCCTCAATCATAATGTTTGAGGGGTCGAACATTGCAAGTTCGCGTCGGCAGATTTCGGTGCGCCCTACTGCATCAGACCCCCAGCAGGGTATTAACCAGCCTGGCTGCGGTGCGGGCCGTTCTTCCGTCAATATCCAATGATGGATTCAATTCGACAACATCGACCAGCGCCAGCTTGTCACTGCGCGCCAGCATCGCGCAGACCCCGTGGATTACTTCCAGCGGCACCCCGAATCCGGCAGGGGCGCTAACCCCGGGGGCGACCGAGGCAGGAAGCACATCCAGGTCAATGGTCAGGTACAGCTTGTCTACGCTCTCCATGAAGTCGGCAACGAAGGCCAGGACGGAAGGCAGCTGCCCGGCAGTGCACTGCTCGTCAAGCAGGTAGCGCACTTCCAGGGCGCGGGCCTGCTCGAAGAGGACCCGGGTATTGTTCGGTTTGCTGATGCCCACCACGGCATAGTTGAAATCTTGTCCCGCCGCCTGCAGGTCCTTGGCAATATCCAGGAAAGGAGTGCCGCTGCTCCGCCGCGGAGCACTGCGCAGATCGAAATGCGCATCCAGATTCAAGATGCCCAGCCGAGTTCCAGGCTCTTGGCTGCAATGCCGGAAAAGGCCGTTGAACGAACCGTAAGCCGTTTCATGGCCGCCGCCGAGCACGACTGGAAGCATCCCTCCTCCGAGCAAAGCGCTCACCGACTGCGCCAGCCGCTCCTGCCCTGATTCAAGCTCATCGCCAGATACTGCGACATCACCAGCATCAATCAGGAGCCGTGGCTCGTGGATAGCAAGGGAACCCAAGGCGGCACGCAGCGCCTGTGGTCCTTGCGCCGCCCCGGCCCGGCCCTCGTTGCGCAGCACGCCGGCATCCGAAGCGAAACCGAGCAGCGCTGCCGGTCCCCGCCTGCTGGACTGGTCGTCAGCCTTGCGGTTGATTTGCTGATGCCATCTCAGGTGCTGCTCGCCGGCACCGTCATTGCGCCCGCTCCACGTAGCCGCTGCCCGGTCAACAGCCAATTCCGGCTTAAAATTCTCCATGGTTCCAGCTGACCAGAGACACCGCGAGTACGCTATGCCCCCTGCGCATCTTCGTCTGAAACACCAGACAGCAGCAGATTAGCGGGTTCGCAGCGCCCCGTAGTCCAGCGGACCTCCCGTGGCCGAGTTGCCGTAGACCTCCACATGGATGTGATCCATATGCATCGTGGTGTCATTCCAATTGCCGGTGAACTGGTTTCCGTACTTTCCTGATCCGGAATACGGCGTCCAGCCTGTCGTGGGAAGCCAAATCCGGTCTTGCCAGATCAGGTAATAGATACCCAGCTGGCTGCGGTTATCCAGCAGGAACTGGGCCAGCTTCTTGCCCTGGGCAACCCGCTGCCTGTTCTTGTAGTCGCGAATCATCAGGTCCACGGCCTTCCCGGAGCTGTGCCCGGCAGAGCCGCTTCGAATGGTATGAATGGCGCTGATAGTATCGCCGGTCTTCCCCTGCAACGCAGCGATGACGCGCTGCGCATCGGGTTGCAACGTTCCCGGCTCATTTTTGGAAAGGTAGTTTTCCTTGACCCAGCCGGTGGCCTGGGGAGCGGCGACTTGCGCCCATCCGGAATCGCTGCGCAGGTAGGCGACTTTCTGCCCCGCTGGCAGCACGGCTTTGCTCTGGTGGCTGATTCCCGCGCCGGCGCGGAGGTTCACGTTGGTTGTGGTCCAGCGGTATTCGGCTTTCGGTGCCGGTGCCGGTCGCGGCGCCTGCGGTTTGCTAGTAGCAAGATAGCCATTGCTGATCCATCCGGTGCCCTGCGTTGAGGCAACTCGCGTCCAGCCATTGGCCGTTCCCAGGACGCTGACCTGCCGGCCCTTGGAGATGACCGCCAGTGATTTATGGCCGGTGGAGTACCCGGAGCGCAGGTGCACATTAGCCGTCGTCCAGCGCTTGGCCTGCTTCAGCGGCGTGTAGGCCTTGGCCACCAGTACGCTTGATGGAACCCATCCCATCGTCTTGGAAGTCTTCACTCGCGCCCAGCCATTCGACGTGCCGTGCAGGGTGAGCTTGGACCCCGCTGGCACGGTCCCCAGGGACTTGGCAGAGCCCGAAGCGCCGACGCGCAGGGCGGTATTAGCCAGGATCCAGCGAGCCGATGGGTTGGCGGGCTTGTAGGCGGTGCTGGACAGGCTAGTGCTAGGCACCCAGCCGGTGCCGCGCTGGGACTTGATCTGGGACCAGGAACCTCGGGTTGCGTACAAGCCGACTTTTTCACCCGGCGCAAGGCTTCCAAGGGATGGAGATGAGCTGCGATTGGACTGGCGCAGGACGCTGCTGCTGATCAGCCAACGGTTCCCGATCGTTTTCCGGGTTGCTGCCGGTTGCGACGACAGCTGCTTGGCCGGCAGCCAGCCGCGTTTTCCGGCAGAAATGGCATAGGTCCACGAGCCTGACGTGCGCAGCCACTCGACTTTGGCTCCAGCTGGAACACCCGCAACGCGTGCCGCTTTGGCAGAGGCGGACTTGCGCAGCACTTGCGCGGTTTTCGCATACCGGTACACCGGCGCGGGCATTGCGGTAGACAGCTGGCTGGTGGGCACGAAACCGGTGATCTTGCCGATTCTGATCCGGCTCCAGGAACCGGTTGCGCCCAGGCGCTGGACCTCGGCTTTGCGCATGGCCCCGGTCAAGGCCGCGGATGCCGCCGATGCCTTCTTGCGCACCGGCTGGAAGGAAATCAGATAGCGCACGGCTGAAGTCTTGGGCTTTGCCGGCGCCGGCGCTTTCGGCGTTGCCAGGTACTTGGCCGAGACCCAGCCGGTCTTCTTCATGTAGCTCGCTTGCACCCAGCCCGATGAACCCTTGGACGCGAGGAGCTTGGCACCTTTGGGAATGACTAGCAGCGACGCGGATCGGACCGATGGCGACTTGCGCAAATTCAGGTTGGTGGTGGTCTGCTTGGCAATTGCCGGAGGAGCGGCAGCGAGTTGCGCCAGGCCGGCTGGTGCCTGCGTTGAGGCGCTGGCGCCAGTTGCGGTCCCGAAGGACAGCATCAGGACCAGCAGCAGGCCCAGTACACGTTTAGAGAATTTCAATGTCAGTGCTTTCGAGCAAGGGCATATTGCCGTTTCCTGCGGCCCACGGAAGTGCACAGCGATCCGCTGTGGTGACAATTGCTGTTACCGCCAAGGAAATCATGACACAGGTATGGCGGTTTCACCGCGCTTGGATTCTAAGGTTCTAGCGTGCCTCGGAAATGACGAAAGCGGTGACGGATCCGGGTTCGATTTCAGTTCGCCCGGCATCCTGGATGACAGGTCCAGCGGCCTGCCGCGACAAGCGGTCGAATTCCCTGCGCGGCAGGTGCTTGATGCCCACCGGAGCATGGGCGTGGAGCCACGCTTCGACCTCTTCCGCTGGGGATTCTGTCAGCCAGGCGAACAGCGCGTGTGCTGCCTGCGCCGCGGCCTTGCCTGTGGACATGTCCAAGGATTTGTTCAGCACGATGCTGATCTGCGCATCCAGGACTTCCTCCGCTTTTGGAAGCTGCGTGCCGGAGACCTGCAACTTGGCAATCAGCTTCGGCAAGTCAGCGGCCGGCAATGGAGGCAAGCCAACGGCTCGGGCCTTGCCCACTTCGCTGACCATTTGCTCAGGGAACATCTCCAGCACCTTGGCGAACATCTTGGGATTAGCCCGGCGTACCGATTTGGCGTAGGCCTGTGAAGCCCACTGCTGCCAATCCGGGTTCTGCGGATCTTGCAGATAGGCAATCACGGCTGCTCGTGCCACCGCTGACAGGCCCTCGTCCTCGCTCGACGGATCCTCCTTGTCGATTCGCAGGATGATGGGCTGGACCAGTTCTCCGGGGTCGCGATCGCGCAGTTCAGTCATGGTCTTATTCTATGGCGAGTGGCGGCCCTGAAATACTCGGAGCGGACTAGCAGTGCCCTGACTGCCGAAGCCGATTGCTCCCCGGCTTCCACCGCGTGCACAGCGCGGCATTGCGCGGCATTGCGCCATGTCCCAATGCTTGGCTTATGTTGGCCGATGGGCCCGAGCACTGGTGCTTCGGGGAACGGCAACGGCAAGCTGACCAGCAAGCTGATTCCAATCACCTCCGCGAACACCACCGTTTTGCCAGTGGGCGTGCAGTTCATCGAGCCCACGATACGTACCGATGGGCTGGGCACCGTGCTGCTCGATGAGGCTGTCGGCGAATCGTGGTGGACCCTGCACCCTGCTGTTCCGGGCAACGATCCAGCGGAGATCCTGCCGGCGCGCACTCTTGCCAACTACGAGGAGCTGGGCGCGCCCGGTCGCCGTTGTTCCAGAAATCCATTACGGATGGCCCGCAAGCCTTTGATGCTGCCTTGGCAGCAATGAACTTCCAGGGTGCAGTTCGCGTCGTTGCGGATATTTGGCCAGCACCGGCTAACTAGCGGCTTGGACTCTTGCCTAGCGCCGCCGCACCTTGCGAACAATCAGCAAGATGACACTGGTAAGCATAGCCGTCGCCAAGCTGACCAGCAGCGGAGCCTGCCACGGAATTTCCAGGACACTTCCGGTGAATTGTTCCCAGAAGGAGCCGACGGTCTTCCAGCCAGTGGTCTTCGATCCAATAACTCTGGCCGCGCTTTCCACGACTGCCGGCATCATCCATTGGATAGCCAATGCGAAAACCCACATCAGCAAGTTCATGACCCTCGAGAACCCGACGAATCCCAAAATGAGGCCGAGGATCAGCGGCCCGGAATACCAAAGGTAAACGTAGTACGACTGGGCGCCCGCAACGAGCGATGCGATGATCTGCAGCCAATAGCTCACGCCCACAGTGAGCGTTGCATAGAAGAGCACCGCTATGGGCAGCCGCAATTTAGTGGCCAGGAAATACCAGGCTTGGCTGACCAGCAGCAGGCCACCGAAAACCCAAAGATGGCGAATCGAAGCTGGGGAGAGTTCCCCGTCCAAGAGCCCCGATTCGAATGCGTGGAGTCCTTGGAACCCCAGGCCCAAGAGTCCCAGGACCATGCCCACGGCAGTCACGATGGCAAAGCCGGTGCGGCTATATCCAATGCGTCGGGCAAACCAGCAGCCCCAGAGGGTGATCACGGAGAAAACCACCAGCAGCCCTTGGGCGTCGTCGCTGGCATGCGGGAGAATTGAGCGGTCTTCCTGACCGATCCATAACCACGGCAACACCGCGATCGCAGTGATCAGCAATCCGGCGACCAATTGCATCCACCAGTTTTGCCAGACGCGCCTCATTGAACCCACTCTTACTCCTCGGTGTCCCTACGCGCTCATTGTTCCAGAGCCAGAGCGAAGCATCGCGAATGCCGGCAGGCGTTTCCTCCAACTCGCTCGGAGCTTGTGATTCGAATGTGAGTGATTTTGGCAGAAATGCCAGATGGCCCGTGGGCATTCCACCCAACTGGAATGCCCGCGAGCCATCTGGACTATGTCTTCTACCTTGCCTTGGCGTGGGTGGCCAGGGCTCCTTGATCCCGTAAATGCAGATGGTTTACGTCATCAGGCGGTCCTCGTTGATTTCGGCGGTAACCTGTTCAACTTCATCTACCAACAGTGAACTACACATAGATCACACTGTGCAACAGGCGTGCTAACAACTAGTCAATATGATCAATTGGACAAGGAATATCTCGTTATTATTCGCCATTTTGCCGTGAGATCTGAATCACAAATTTTTGATCAGGAAATGCGGCGGGGACTATTGACCTTGACGTTGCGTCAACCATTAGCGTGGTAGCCATGAAGGATTCAACTAGCCACGAGCCGGCAGTTCACCACTCGATTGCGCATGTCTCAAAATCCGCTGGCATCAGCAGCCGTACCTTGCGGCACTACGACCAGATCGGCTTGCTGAAACCTGACTACGTGTCTGCCAACGGCTACCGGTTCTACACCGACGGGCAGCTGGTCCGGCTCCAGCAGATTCTCCTGCTCAAGCAGCTGGGCATCAAGCTGGAGACCATCGCTGAAATCCTGGACGAGCAACGCGATGAACTGGTCGCGCTGAGCACCCACAAGGAACAGCTCCATAGGCAGCGTGCGGCGCTGGACCGGCAGATCGCTGCCTTGGAGCACAGCATTTCAACACTAACGACAGGAGGAAACATGGAACCGGAAAAGAGCTTTGACGGCTTCAACGAGCAGTACAAGCAAGAGGTTGCCGAACGCTGGGGCGCCGACGCGTATGAAGCATCGAATCGCTGGTGGCGTTCCAAAACCGGGGACCAGCAAAACGCATTCATGGAAGAGGTAAAGATGCTCAATCAGGATTGGATCGTGGCGGGGAAGAATTCCGTCCCAGCGGACAGCTTCGAAGCCCAGGAATTAGCGGCTCGACATGTGCGCTGGCTCCAGAGCGCCAAGGGCACCCCGCTGGATTCCGGCGATCCGGCACAGCACAAGGCATATATCTGCAATCTCGGCGAGATGTATGTCGCTGATCCGCGGTTTGCAAAGAACTACGGCGGATACGCGGAGCTGGTTCGCGACGCATTGCGGATCTTTGCAGAACGGGCTATCGAGCTGGACTAGGCTGTGGCTGTTCCCTATGGACTCGGGAACAGCCAAGGGCACCGCATTCAGCTCTGGGATTCGTTCGCGATATCGTCGCGGGCCTGCGCATAGCGTTCTTGGATATAGTTCTCCAGTGCAACGCGTTCCACGCGCCACATGCCCCGCCCGCCAATTTGGATGGCCGGCAGCTCGCCGCTTTTCACCAAAGCGCGGACCTGGGGCAGCTTCACATTCAGTTCCTCTGCCACGTCTTCCAACCGCAAAAACCTCATATCAACAGGTTACTGTGATTAGCGCCCATTTGATCTCAGCCTGGTTATTTTGTGGATAAAAGATGGCTTTTCGCCCGAGCATTCGCCCTGTTGACCCCAGTAGCCGACTTGCACGCAATAATATCGGCCAATCCGCGCAACACATTTGGGATTCACTGGTCATATTGACTAAAATCTAGGTTGGTACTTATGCACGCGCAACACAACCTGTCTCAGGAGACCACCACATGAATTCGGATACGTATCAGCTCGATGAAACCGACCGGCGTATCCTTCTGGCACTCGATGCGGATCCGCGTGTGCCGATCATGATGCTGGCGCAGCAGCTGGGCCTGGCCCGCGGCACCGTGCAGACTCGTTTGGAACGCTTGGCCCATTCAGGTGCGTTGCGCCCGAACACCGCGCGAATCCTCCCTGCGTCCATGGGCCGTGGCGTCAGCGCTTTCGTTAGCGCTGAATTGAACCAGGCCAGCTTGAATGAGGCCATCGCCGCACTGCGCCAGATTCCCGAGATTCTGGAATGCGTCGCGCCGGCGGGAGACACGGACCTGTTGATTCGTGTGGCCGCGACTGACCCGGATGACCTGTACCGGGTCAGTGAAGAGATCCGCCTCTGCCCGGGCATAACCCGCACTTCCACCTCGATGATCCTGCGCGATGTCATCCCATTCCGCACTACCGAGCTGCTCAAGAAGCTGAGCCAGGACTAGCTCCCAGTATGTTGGAGTCCAATGCGTAAACGCCGTTGCCGGCACCGCAAGGTGGCCGGCAGCGGCGTTTGGCATTATGGCCTGTTTGGAACTTCTTCGAGAATGGCAGCGGGCAGATACTTGGCCGAGCGGTACACCTGCATCATGGATAGCAGGCAGAGCACGGCAAGCAGGCCAATGAATAGAGCAGGATGAGCGACCGTGCGCCACAGTGCAAAGAATGTCGGGAAGCTGAACCCGATGAAACAGCACATGTAGAACCGGCCGGTCAATTTGCCGACGTCGGCGCCGCCGGCAAGATCCAATACCTGGCTTAGCCCGGCAACCAGCAAAATGCCATTGGCCGAACCGGCTATGGCGAATGCGATAATTCCCAAGAATTCTGAGCCGCTCAGCGACACTGCGATCATCATGAGCAGTGCAGCCAGCGAGGTAGCCAGTCCAGCCATGAGCAGCTTGATCTTGCCCAAGTCATTGAATCTCTTGACGAATGGCTGGATCAAGGTACCCATGCCCATGGTGACCGCGACTGCCAAGGTGGTGTAGAACAGGCTGGATTCACCGGCGCCGTTGCTCAGCGCCGGAACCACGGCAAACCCTGTTGCCGCCATGCCAAAGACCCATGGGGCTGCGGGCAAGACGATGCGGTAGAACCGCTGGAGGTTTGCCGGAGTCGTCACGTCGGCCTCCAGATGATGCCCTGCCCGGTCAGTGACTCGGTCTTCTCGGGTGAAGAACATCAACAGCAACCAGGAAAGCGCCGCGGCGGCATGGACGATGTATGCCAGTTCCGGGCTGCCGCTGGTCCCGACAATTGCCCCTGAAATGACCGGTCCCAGCGCGAAACCCAAGGACGTGCACAGCGCGGCACGAGTCGCGCCGGCAGCTCCCGGGCTAAGCAGCTTCACCCAGCTGGTGATGGCAACCATGGCCAGGCCCATGCCCAAGCCGGTCAGGATGCGTCCCGCATAGAGACCGGACTCGTGAACCGATCCGAAGATGAGCCCGAGGGATCCCAGAATGGAGCAGGCAAGGGCAAGCAGCGAAAATGGCTTGCGCCCGAACTTGTCCGCCAGCGGTCCGCCGAAAGCCAACGCCGGGATCATGCCCGCCAGGTAGCTGCCCATGACCAGCATGGCCTCGAACTCACTGAGCTCGCGGAATTGCTGGTACCAATTGATCAGCGATACGTATTGGTTGGCACACCAACCAGTGAGCACAAGGCATACGCCCGGAAGCCACCACGGAGTTGCCTTTCGGGTGGTCATGCGAACAGTGATTTCTACCGCTCCAACTCGTGGAACAGTTCACGGACGCGATCAGCAATTTCATCGCGGATCATGTTCATTCGTTCGGCACCGGTGATGCCGTCTTCACTGGGTTCGTAGGTGACCCAGCGTTCGGTCTTGATGGACGGATCGAATTGCGGATTCGCATCGGAGCCAAGGATTACCACGCGGTCAACTTGCTCGACGACGCGAGGGTCGATGGCCTTGGGCGTGCCCTGCGACATGTCCGCGCCGGCCTGCGAGAGCGATTCAACCGCTTCGTGGTTGATGCCTGAACCTGGGTTGGTTCCAGCCGAGTAGCTGGTAACTTTCCCTTCAGAAATGTAGTCCATCAATGCGGCCGCCATTTGCGATTTGCCTGCATTGCGGGAGCAGATGAAAAGTACCGAGTTAGCCATGAACCTATTGAACCATTTGCGCGCCGGTTAGGGGCCTTTGGACGAGAAGGTTGCGAAGCAGGAAAAGACCTGCCCTTGGCGAAAGCAAACAGCACTCCCGCTATAGCTAAAAGTGGCGGATTTGGCTACGGTTGGAAATACTCAGCCCAAGGCAATAGGAGAAAACGTTGCTTGCTCTACATAAGAAGATGATTGTATCCGGCGTCGTCATCGTGTTGGCAGGCGTTCTCATCAGCAGCATCTTGCCAGTCCTGGCGATGTGGAGCTTCGAATCCGGTTTTGGAAGCAGCCCTTTGGGCAGCGCGCCGCTGGCTTTCCTTAATTCATTGATCCAGAGCGCGCTCATCCCCTTCGGCGCCGTGCTGGCCGCCATCGGCGTGGCCAAGCACATGACCCGGGCCGACGCCGCCGATTAGCGGCAAGATAGCTCCTGCGGCGGCGGCACCGAACACGAAGGACCACCCGCGATTCGTTCGCGAGTGGTCCTTCTGGTTCGTTGCGCCGGTCCTACTTCAGCAGCTTGTAGGTCTTGATGGTTTCTCCCTTGAAGAACGCCGGGTGGCGCACCCGCATCCACAGCATGATGCCAACGCCCAGCAGCAGCACGCCGACCCCGAGGATGAACACCATGCCCACTCCCCCGATATTGGAGCCCGAACCGTAGTCCGGATTCATGGATTCGATGGCGGTGGCAAAGAACATCACCAGCAAGACGACGCCACCTGCCAACGGCGCCAAGAACTTGCAGAAGAAGTTCCTGGCATTGGCGAACAGTTCCCCGCGGAAGTACCAGACGCAGGCCAAGGCGGTCAGCCCGTAGTAGAAGCAGATCATCAGGCCCAGCGCCGTGATCGTGTCCCACAATGCGTTCTCCGAGAGCAGCCTGGTGACCACGTAGAACACGGCAGCGGCAGCAGCGGAGGCGAAAGTCGCCACCGACGGGGACATGAAGCGCGCGGAGATCTTCGCGAAGCTGGAGGGCAGCGCCTTGTAGTAGCCCATGGCCAGCAAGGTGCGTGCCGGCGAAACCATGGTGGATTGCAGCGAGGCCGCGGAGGAGGACAAGATGGCCAAGGACATCAGCATCGCCAGCGGGCCCATGACCGGACCGGAAAGCACCGCGAAAATTGATTCCTGGTTCTCCGGGTTGCCTGCGCCCAGGCCCGTGGTGCCCACCCCGGCCCAGTAGATCACCCCGAGGGATACGGCCAGGTACAACGCGATGATCACCAGCACCGTCCAGGTGGCGCCGCGTCCGGGGACCTTCTTCGGATCGGTGGTTTCCTCGTTCATGGTCAGGGTGACATCCCAGCCCCAGAAAACGAAGATGGACAGCGAGATGCCCGCGGCGAAGGCCGAGAAGGTATCGATGCCGGCCGGATTGAACATCTGCCAGGTGATGGGTGTCGGATCATTGGGCTGGCTGGAGGTCAGGGCCATGACCGCGAAGAGCAGCAGCACCGCCACCTGGAACCCGACCAGCACGTACTGGAAGACCTTCGTGGCGTTCATGCCCCGGTAGGAGATCCAGGCGGCCACCGCAATGAACACCAGCGTGGTGGGGATGTTGACCCACAGGTTGCCGGTCAGCTCCGCAATCCACGGCTGGCCGGTGAGCTGGGCAATCAGGATATAGAAGAAGTCCACGGCCACTGCCGCCAGGTTGGAGAGCACAATCACCGTCGCAGCGATCAGGCCCCAGCCTCCCATCCAGCCGATCATCGGGCCGAAGGCACGCGTCGCCCAGGTGAAGGAGGTGCCCGAATCGGGCATGGCGCTGTTCAGCTCGCGGTAGCCCAAGGCCACCAGCAGCATCGGCAGGAATCCGGCCAGCAGGATCGCAGGCAGGCTGGTGCCGACTTCGGCCACCGTGGCGCCGAGGCCTGCGGTGAGGGTGTAGGCCGGGGCGATGCAGGAGATGCCGATAACGACAAGCCCCAGAACGCCAACGGTGCCCTTGGACAGTCCTTTTTCGTGCAGTCCGCTCTCGGAGCGTGCAGGCGGCGATGCCTGCCTCAAGTCGTGCGACATGGTGGTTACCTTAAACAATTAGCGAGGTGTGAGTGCGTCGGCCAGAAGTACCGAGCCACCTTCCGTCAGGGGTCAGATGGGCACCGTCCGCGTGCTTCGCGACGGCAAGTGCCCGGGGAACAAGGATCGTGCAGGAATGATGCGCTGCCTTCTAGCTGGCAGCCTCGAGGGTCGGGACGACGCCCATCGGGACGTTGAGCTGGCCCAGGATCCGCTGGGCCTTGGGGCCGATGAACAATCGGCGCGGGGCGGCCAGCCGGGCCGATCCCAGCAGTGCCAGGTCCCCGTCCTGCCAGGACAGCTGGGCGGCCGCTTCGTCCAGGCCGCGCCCGGAGACCACCTCGACTACCGCCTCCAGGCCCAGGGAACCGGTCAGTTCCTGCAGGTAGCTGCGGGTTTGGGCCAGATGGTCATCCAGCTCCAGCCGGGGGTCGGCCAGATCCATATGGGAGACCAGCGTGGCCACGCGCAGCGGCAGTCCGCAGGCGGCGGCGATCCGCGCCGAGAGGCCGATGACTTCCCGTGCCCCCGGGCGGTCCCCCACGAATGCGGTCAGCCTGGTGATCTTCCCGCCGGCTGCGCGCAACGTGGCCAGGGAGGCCGGCGAGGACATGAACACGGCCATCGGCGAGGAATGCAGCAGCGCATTGGCGATCGCCCCGGGGCTGAAGAATCCGGCTCGGTGGCGCTTGCGGCCGCCCAGCACGATCCCGTGGGCCCCGAATTCCTCGCCCAGGCCGATGAGCCCCTCGGCCACCGAGGGCACGGAACGGGCTACCACCGAGGTGGCGATTCCTTCCGGCACCAGGGCCAGGGCCTGCGCCGCCCAGCGGTCCACCTGGTCGGAGAGGATGGAGGAGAACCCATGGTCCCCGCCGGGGTAGACCGCGTTGAACGGGGTGGCGGCAGGCAGCACGATGGCGATCCGCAAGGACGCGTCGCGGGTACCGGCCACCAGGGCGCTGGCCAGTTCGATGGCTTCGGCACCGCGCTGGTCCGCGGTGTAACCTACGAGCAATTTCATGGTCTAGGCACTGGCCTTTTCCTTGGACGGGGTCAGCGTGGCAACGCCATCGTAGCTCTGGTCGTAGGCGGTGCCATCCAGTGCGGCGATGATGCGCGCGGCCGAGCGGCGGCCCATGCGCACCGCGCCGTCCACGTGCTGGAAGCCTTCGCCGGCCAGATCCGAGGAGGAGAAGTAGATCGGTCCGACATTCTCGTTCTGCGCCGGGCCGAAGCGGTGCAGCCCGCCCAGGTCGTAGCTGGTGGCGTAGGCGCCGCGGGTCCATTCCTCGGCGGCGAAGTCCGAGAGGTAGAAGACCTTGGGATCCAGTGCCTTCTCGCCCAGGTAGCCGGCCATGGCCTTGAGGATCACCGCGCGGCGCTGTTCCTCGTCCAGTTCCCACATGGCGTCGGCCTTCAGATCCGAGATGAAGCCGACCAGTGTGCCGGTTTCCTCCCCGGCATAGGTGTTGTCGTAGAGCTCCTGGACCAGGCTGCTCGGGCCGAAGCAGGTGCCCGACAGGCCCTCTTCGCGCCAGAACGGGGTGTCGTAGACGGCGTGGACCTTGATGACCAGGCCCATGGACTGGTGCTGGTGGGTGATCTGCTGCTTGCGCGGCAGCGCCGGGACGTAGGAAATGCGCGAGTACAGGTTCGGCGGTACCGCCAGCACGGCCTTCTTCGCCGAGACGGTCACGGTGCTCCCGTGGGCCACCACCCCGCCATCGAACCATTCGAGCTTGAGCACGGGGTTGTCCAGGAAGACGGTCTGCTGGCCCAGCTTCTCGGCCAGGGTCTTGGATACGCCCTGCATGGTGCCCACGATGCGCCGGTCCAGGATGAAGTCCTCGTCCACCAGGTTGTCGAAGGAGCCGGCCGAGGACGCCATGAGCACCGCCTGCAGCGCGGAGAAGGTGTGCGCCGGCTTGGTCAGCATGCCCCCGGCGATGAACAGGCCCACGTTGTTGCAGGCCAGCTCGTCGGCACAGTGCTGGCGCAGGAAGTGGTGGAAGGAGATCTGGTCCAGCTCCTGGGCCTGAGGGTGCTCCCACGGCTTGTCCGGGTCCATTCCGGCGGCCAGCTGGTTCATGAGCTCTACCAGCTTGTCCATTTCGGCCACGGTGCTGGCGGCCACCGGGAAGTCCTCGCCCTCATAGGCGATCCGCTCGCCTTCCCCGGTGAGGTAGACGCTCTTGCCCGCCTTGTAGCGTTCGAAGGTCTCGATGCCAAGTTCATTGATCAGCGAGTAGAGGCCGGTCTGGTCGGGGCTGATCCACTGGCCGCCGATCTCGATGGTCGCGCCGTCCATGACGTCGGTCCAGGTGCGCCCGCCGACGCGGTCGCGGGCTTCGAGCACCGCGACGGACTTGCCGGCCTTGCTCAGCTCATAGGCTGCTGTCAGTCCCGATGGCCCTGCACCGATGACGACGACGTCGCGTTCCAGATGTTGCATGATCGACTCCCTTGCACATTTAAATGAATAAGGTTCATTTACCTGTCATATAGCATAGGGTACGAAGATCCAGTTGTGAAGCACCCCACGTCAGGAAGAGGTCCGCATGAGTGAAACGGAAGCCAGGCGAGCCGGGCGCCCGCGCAAGGCGGTGCTGAATCGGGAGCGCATTACCGAGCACGCGCTGGAACTTGTTTCCGGGGACGGCTACGAGTCCCTGACCATGCAGCGGCTGGCAAAATCCCTGGGCGTCTCTCCATCGGCCCTCTACAATCACGTCGATTCCAAGCACGACCTCCTGCAGTGGATCCAGGAACTGGTCATGGCCGATATAGACACCTCGGTATTCGACCAAGCCGATACCAAGCAGGCTTTGCTTCAATGGGCTACGAGCTACCGGAACGTCTTCGCGCGGCACATTCCCCTGATTCCGGTCATCGCGGTACTGCCCGTCTCCGATTCGCCGCGCACCTTGGGAATGTACGAGCGCGTTGCCGAAGCGCTGGCAGACTTCGGCATGGCAGAGAACGAGATTGTGCCGACGATTGTTGCACTGGAGTCATTCATCTTCGGTTCGGCCATGGATACGGCCGCCCCGCATGACATTTTCGACACCAGCAATCACCAGGATCTCACTCCGCATTTCACCCAGGCTGTGGCGGCGCAACGCCGATCAGAGCTTGATACCAGCGACGATTCGTTCCAGCGCGGGTTGTCGGCCCTCGTTGCCGGCTTGCTGGCAAACGGAAGCTGAGCATGGGCTATCCGGAACAGCGGCCGCCGAAGAAGGGGCTTAGCGCCAAGCAATGGGCAGCTATTGCACTGGTGATCCTCGCGGTGGTCTTCATGCTGCAGAACCTGGCCTTCGTCCGCGTTGAATTCTTCTTGATCCATTCCACGGCTCCGCTGTGGCTTGTCCTGCTCATTACCCTGGCCGCAGGGTATGCCATCGGGTGGTTCTCCAGACGGCGAGGCTAGTCGTCGAGGATTGCCCACTCCCCCACCTGCTCGTTATCCGAGTCGTAGACATCTTCCTGGGCGCCGGCAACGATCGGATACATCGTGATGTTCGTCGACCAGTCGCGCAGAATCTTCTGCAGCTCCTCCAATGGCTTGAGCTGCATGTTCTCGGTATCGAAGTTAACTTCCAAAACAAAACGCATGGCCTGCTCCCGTCCTTCCCGTTGCCGCCATCCTATGCCTGCCGGGCAAGAAATACGAGACTTGCCGCAAGCCCGGCCTCGGAGTAAGCACCTGGTCCGGAAACAGGAAAACGGGATCCCGAGTTGCCTCGGAATCCCGTTTTCCTGGAAATGCTTGCGAGAGCTACTGGCTTGCGCCCATGTAGCTCAGCGACTGGAGAGCTTCATTGCCGCCGACCTTGTACAAAGCCAAGACCAGGCCGCCGAAGACGATGCCCATGATGGCAGAAAAGCCGAGCGAGATCTTGACCAGCGAACGAACTTCGCCGCGGCTAACCTCGGCTTCATCGTTGAGGTAGCGAGCCGCGCCCTGGGTGAAGCTGGCTGCCGGGGTCAATGCGGGAACTGGTGCGGTGAGCAGGTTCGAGGCCGTATCGGTGGCTCCACCGCGCAGATGGGCAACAGTGGTGCGGTTCTTCCGATCCTGGCGGAGCTTGACGATGTTGGCGCCGTGGCGTGCCAAGAGGATGTCTTCACCGAGTGGGATCGAGGCCATTGTTGTTGCTCCTAAAGAATTAACGCTGCTGCATTTCCAGTCATATCCATCATTTCCGACCATTTATCTATTGAGAAGTGGTTTGTTCAGAACCCCACATGCCCCTGTGATGCAATCCGCATGATTCAGGGGTTAAATCGGCCTTTCTGGTGACCGGGGACATAGTTTCCCGGAATTGCGCGAGGTTAATTACCTGCCTGCATTCCGCTGGCACCTGCCGTTTATTCCCGACACCATTTCCCGGTTCATTGGCATTGGGTAAAGACGGGGCCAGCGGCTGCCCAAGGCCCTTGACGCGGCTGAGCCCCAGTCCGGAAATGGACTGGGGCCCAGCATCGTCAGCGCATGGGTGCAAACCCTATGCGGTCTTCAGGTCCTGCCCATCCTGCTTGCGCTGGCGCTTTGCCGCGCGGATCTGCAGTACCAGATCGTGGTTCGACAGGTCTTCCGGCGAGGCAACGCCGCGCTTCCGGGCCTTGGCAACCAGGGCCTGGCGGATTTCTGCCTGGTGGGTGCGCTTGTACCGGATCACCAGCACAACGGTTGCGATGGCCAGAACAATCAAGGTCACCAGTGCGGTGACAACAGTTGCGTCAAAATGCATTATCTTCTCGACCTCCCCATTCTTTCAGTCGCAGCTGCGGTGGGGTCCGTTGCTTGTCTGGAGAACCGATCCCCAGCTGCCAACGGGCCGCAGCCATGCTAAGAGAAGAACATCAAGTTTAGCATGTTTCTTCGACCAACGCAGGGCTGCGGGTTGTTCCTGCGAACATCGGCGAGATGGAAATCGGTCAAGAATGGGGCCTAGTACTCTCCGCTGCCGTGGCCGTGTTCGAATACCAGGGAGGTTTGGGTGGTGGCCACGGCCGGATTGGCCGAGAGGTTATCGAGCACGAACTGGCGCACATCCGAAGAATTGCGCACCGCTACGTGCAGGACGAAGTCGTCAGCGCCGCCCAGGAAGAACAGCTGTCGCACCCCCGGTTTGCTGCGCATGTCAGTAGCGAAGTTCGACATCAGGTGACGGGCTCCGGGACGGATTTTCACGAAGATCAGCGCTTCGAGCTCCCGGCCCAGAACCTGCGGATCCACTTCGATGGTGAAGCGCGAAATCACTCCCGAATCGCGCAAGGCATTCAACCGCGCCAGGCAGGTGGACGGTGCTATGCCCAGCTCCTCGGCGAGGGAGTTGTTGGTCCGCCGGGAGTTCTTCGTCAGCAACGCCAGCAGTTTGCGGTCTATGCCATCAAGCTGCGTTGCACGGCTCTCCCGCCCGGATTCGTTCATCGACATTCAGCCGCACCTGCTCCTCATTATCGCGGTTCGCTGGATTCATCATACGGCCCGGTTGGCGTCCCCTTGGCGTTTTTCCGCCACCAGTTCCCGGTGCCGCACCGTTTCCGTTCCGCTCGGTGCGCGACGCTGGGGAATGCTTCGTCCAGGACCTACGGAACGCTCTTGATCTGGCGTACCAGCACGGCGCCGAGGAGGCTGATCACCACAGAGCACAGGAACAGGGTTGGGTAGCCGCCGAACCAGCTCACCGCCAGCCAGGCGATCAGCGGGGCGACCACCTGCGGCAGCGAGTTGGCAATGTTGATCATACCCAGGTCCTTGCCGCGCGAATCGGCGTTCGGCAATACCTGGGTCAGCAGCGCAAAGTCCACCGCCAGGTAGGCGCCGAAGCCGATGCCCAGGAGCACTGCGGCGACAATGGCGGTGGCGAAGGAGGTTGCCGTCGCCAGCACGCCGGCCGCGGCGGCCACGATGACCGAAGAGATGATGACGTACTTCTTGCGCTTGCCGTCCTTGTCCGAGAGCTTGCCGGAGATCACCGAAGAGAAGATCACGCAGAAGGCGTAGATCGCGGTCAGCACCAGCACGCCCTGGGCCGGTTCTGGATGCTTGATGGCATCCTGCAGGAAGAACAGCAAGTAGACCAGGCACAGCTGGCAACCGAGATACAGCAAGAAGCGGGTCAGCCAGGCCCATCCGAAGTCGGCATGCTTGACCGGGTTGATCCAGAAGCTGCGCAAGAATTCCAGCGGCTTGACAGGCTCCAGTGCTCCCTTGGGCAGCGGAACATCCTGGCGCATCAGCACGAACGGAATGGAGCAAATGGCCACGGCGGTAGCGACGATGGCGTAGCCGAAGACCAGGTTGCTCGCAGCGACCATGCCGATCACGGCACCGATCAGCGAACCGCAGGTTTGGCCCAAGGCCACCAGCCCGCCAACCATGCCGCGCTGCTCTACCGGCACCTTGTCCGGGATGGCCGCGAAGATCGCAGCCAGCGCGGCGTTGCCGGCAGCTTGCATCAGCGCCCAGCCGATGACCAGCGTGCTCACGGTTTGCGAGGTCGACATCAGCAGCAGGGCCAGCGCAGCGCAGATAGTTCCAAAGAACACCCACGGGATGCGGCGCCCGAATTTCGATGTGCTGCGGTCGCTGAGCGCGCCGAACAGCGGGTTGGCTACCAGCGAGACGGCCGCGCCGACGCCGGTGACCAGCGAGAGAATCGCGTTCTTCTGGCTGGCATCCAGTTGTTCGGCGTGCAATCCGAGCAGCACCTGGATCGGTGCGAAGAAGCCGACATTGATACCGATATGGACAATGACAACCGCAGCGATCCAGCCAGGGCCAACCCGTTTGGTGGGCGTCTGCAGGGCCGCGGGAACCTTCAGTGGTTCGGCTGCATTCATAAGTTTCTTACCGGCCTAACTCGCGCGGACCCGTCAGGGGGTCCTTCAATTGTTCAATGCTTGGGGTGGCTGATTTCGCAATGAGCCGTCTCACGGCCTTGGCCATCAGGCCGCCATCGATCATCGAAGCGGACACCAATGAGCCCTTGGCGTCGAGCCCGAAGACCGTCTGGATCTTGCCTCGCCGGTTCAGGCGCGTCACGGTGCTGGCGGCCTGGCTGAAGTCGCCCACGGTTTCCACGTGCATTTCGTGGCGGTCGCTCCAGAACCATGGCACCGAACGCTTCGGTGCGGCTGTGCCCATGATTGTTGCCGCCGCTTGGGCGGCATCTTCCATGGCAGCTTCCCAGTGCACCGCACGGGGCTGGTTTTCCTCCCGGGCGACGTCGCCGATAGCCAGCACCTGCGGGTTGCTGAGGGAACGCTGCTGGGAATCGACAACGATCCCGTCGTCTACTTCCAGGCCCAGATGCCCGGCGAGCGCGGTTTCAGGTTCGACGCCGATGGCTGCCACGATCAGCTCCGCATCATGGCGCTGGCCATTGGCCAGTGCATAGTTGGGGCCGAGCTCGGTCACCGCACCAGTCAAGGTGGCAATGCCGTGGTTGGCATGATCTGCGTGCAGCTGTTCGGCAAGTTCTTGGCCCAGCACGTGGGCAAGAGGTGCGTCGGAGCTGGAAATCAAGGTGACTTGTGCCCCGGACATCTTGGCGGTGGACGCGAATTCGGCCCCGACCAGTCCCGCTCCGATGACAAGCACCCGCTGGCCGAACATCCCCGATTCCAGGACGTCGGATATCCGGGCGGCGTCAGCAGCGCTGTGCAGGCTGAGCGCATGGTGCCCACCGGGAACATCCAATGCCTTGGGCGTGGTGCCGGTAGCCAGCACAACCCAGTCGTCAGCGGATTGCGGCAGTTGCAGGCTTTGGACATCTTCCTGGATCAGGCCGACGCCATGGTGCTGGTACCAGGACACCGGTGCGAACGGTTCAACCTGCAGGGACTTGCTCAGCGGCGGACGATCATAGGGCAGGCCCTGGGCATCGCTGATCTTGATGGATCCGGCGTATTGCTGTTGCACCAGGTGCCGGGCCAGTGCGTACCCCGCGACCCCGCCTCCGATGATGTGCACGGAAGGCATTTAGATTTCAAGCTCCAAGAAGCCGTCCACGACGTCCACCTTGTAGGTCCGGGCGTCCACGGTGGCGGGCATGCACTGCACCTTGCCGGTTTTCAGGTCGAAGGTCGAGGAGTGGATGGGGCATTCGATGCTGCAGTCTTCGAGCCAGCCGTCGGAAAGCGAAGCGACCTCGTGGGTGCATTCATCCTGCAGCGCATAGAAGTTGCCGTCTTCGGCGTGGAAGATCGCGATGTCTTCGCTTGCGCCGCTGTCTTTGGCTTCAACCAGCAGCGATTCGCCTTCGGGGACAAGATCTACGGGACCGACTCGGAAACTCACGATGACTCCTTAATAATCACGACGTTCTCCACTAATCTTGTCACCTATTGATTGCCTGCGCCTATTTGATGGCCAGTTATCACCGCTGCCCACGTCTTATGGCTGGGCGTGCAAGCGCGATACGAGGCCTTGCAAGGCGTGGTCCGCTGGCAGGAGGGCCAATGCACGGGCTCCGTCCAGCCCATTTCCCGGCGAATCCTGGACTTGCGCGGCAGGGACCAGCAGGTGCAGCTCCCGCACGAAGCTGCTTCTGGCGAATTCGCCGGCGAGCACTCCCCCGATGGCTGCGACCGGAATCGCTCCGGCCTGCCGTTCCAGCCTCGCGCGGCGCAATGCCGTTGCTGCGGAGCTGGCCAGTTCTGCACCGGCGAGCGCGCAGATCCGCGCCGCCATTTCATCGGTCGCGGCCAACTGGGCAACCGTCTGCGCAAAGGAGGCGACGATGGCCACCCTGTCCGGTATCGCTTGCAGGTCAATATACGCTTCGGAGAGATCGGGCCAGCGCTTCGCGAGTTCCCCGGTCAGCGCGGTGGCTGGCCCGCGGCCGTCAAAGCCGCGCATGGCCGCGTTCATTGCCTTCTGGCCAATCCAATAGCCGCTGCCGGCATCACCCATGATGTGGCCCCATCCATCAACTCGGGCCACCGAGCGGGGGCCTACCGCCAAGGTGACGACACCGGTACCGGCTGCAACGACAGCGCCGTGGCGTTCTCCCAGCGCTCCGAGATAGCTGGTCACCGAGTCGTGGGCCAGCGCAATATGGGAAATAGCGCTGGATCCGATGAGGTCGTAGAGCTGCCGTGCATCATGTTCGGCTTTCACCAGGCCTGTGGTGCCTACGCTCACGGTGCTGCACTCCCATCCGGCGGCAGCGGCAGCTTGGTTAATGGCGCGTGCCAGTTGGGGCAGGACTGGTTCATGGGTTTGCACACCGGGAAGCGCTAATTCTGCAGTTTTGCCATCCTGCTCGAATCTCAGCTTGATTCCGGTCTGCCCACCGTCTACTGCCAAAAGTCCAGATGCCATTTTTCCATTCCTCTTGCACTTTGTTTCCAGGATACTTTGCGCTCCCCGCATTGGCCGCAGAGCTGGCGGGGTTCGCCCTGCAATCCGCAGGTGCCGCGAACTGATCACCGGCACGGTCGAGTCAGCAGCTTCGCGGCCCAGAGCTGCGGGCCCCGCGGTGTGGTTGCCTCTGGCAATGAATGGAAGAACGCAGGAACCCAATGGCAATCCACCTCTGCGGGATTCCAGCTGATTGGCAGCACCCTTCCGATAGGCCATGTCCTGGAAAGTTCAACGGCCGTTGGAGACTCGCATCCCGGTTGCTGGTGCACTCGCGACTCGTCGCACGCAATTGGCTGGAGAGGCTTGCTTGGGCGCAGATCGCGACCGAAAAAGGTTATGAGGCATCTGGAAGCTTGGCCCAAACCGCAGCCCTGTACGGCACGAGCCGTGACGAATTCAAGGATTGCATCGCGCAGAGAGTTGAAGGAGGAGCAGAATGAACTTTCCCTCGAACGCGCAAAGGCCGTTGCAATCCCCGGGATCCAGGGATTGCAACGACCGCAAGAACGATGGTTGATTCTCGTTCAGCTATTGGGCTACCGCAGTTTCAATTTCCTTGAAGGCATTCTGCGCCGCGTCGCTTACGCTCTGGCGCTCGAAGAACACTTCCATTTCATAACGGTAGAGGACATCCTGAACCGCACTGAACCCCATTGGCGGGATTGGTTCCGTGCTCTGAAGTTCGGGTTTCAAGCTCGTCACGAATTCTGCAGAAGAAGCTTCGATTGAATCCAATTTTGAGACGACTTGTTCCCGCACTTCGGTGTTCGAAGGTAACCCGCGGTCCATCTGGTTCAGCGCGCCAGCTTCTTGCGAATTCACCATGAAGTCAACAAATCTCTTGACCTCTTCCGGGTGTTCGGTGCGAGCATACCCCGACATCATCATTGACGACTTGTGCCAAAGACCATTGTCCTCAGCCTTGCCGGTGTGGCTTGGCAGTCGCAGCGGAACCAAGTCCGAACCAACCGCTGTGGAAAGGCCTCCCAACTGGTTGCTCCACCACATGCCGAAGGCTGCCACTCCCGTGCCTGTCATAGAACGGTCTGGACCTGCATTCTGGTTTTCCGCCAGGACCGAGGCCTTTGGATAAGAACCGTTATCCATCAAGTCCTTGTGGTGCTGGAAGTACTTGGCCAGATCGTCAGGCGAGAATCCGAGTGATCCATCCGAGCTCGTCAGATTCTTCTTGTCTTGACGCAACCAGGTCTGCAACCCGGCCGGTTCGTTCGGGGCTTCGGCTCCATATTTGCCGTCGAGCTTCTGGCTCACCGTCTCGGTGATCGTCCGGTAGTCATCCCACGTCCAGGTCTTGTCATCTGGAACTTCCAGGCCAGCTTCGGCTAAGACTTTTGGATTTGCGGTCAATGTGAAGGAATTGATTCCGGTGGTAATGCCGACAAGGCCGGCATCGGTCGTACCGTTTTGAACGGCAACGTCTTCGAACTTGGAAACATCTACGCCTTCGAGGTCCAGCAATGCGCCGCGGTCCGCGTATTCGCGAAGGTACTTGTCGTCCATCTGGATAATGTCCGGAGCATCGTTGGAGGCAACCTGTGTTGCGAGCTTGTCCCAGTAGCCGCTCCAGTCGGAGTACTCGCCTTGGACATCGATGTCCGGGTTGGCCGCTTCGAAAGCCTCAATAATTTCATTGGTTGCCTGGGCCCGCGAATCCGAGCCCCACCATGAGAAACGAAGCTGGATCTTCCCGTCCTCACCGTCGGCAGCGCTGCTACCGCCACAGCCAGTGAGGGCCAGAGCGGCTACCGCCACAACTGCAACTGATTTGCTTAGCCGCAGACCGAATTTCCGTCCAGTTTTTCTCGTGCATACCTGCTGAGTCATGAAAATCTTCCTTGGGTGGGGTGGTGATGCGAGGCCATCCTGCAAGCAACACCTGGTTTTTCAATGTGGAAAGCGCTTGCCAAACAATCTAGGTGTGATTGCGGTCACTGGTCAAGGGGTTTCGGGAATCAAGTCAGTTAGTTTTCGCATGGCACGATTCCCAATGAACATCACTACTGGCCGTCAGCCAGCTGCGTGGACTCGCGCAGGACCGGCACACCGGAAACCACAATCTTCCGCAGTTCGCCGTGGTTCAGCGCCATCTCACCAGCCCATTTTCCGATTTCTTCCAGAGGAAGTCGAGCAGTGCTGACCGTGGGCGTAATGTCGATAAGGGTCGGGATGTCGTCGAATCCCACCACAGCGATATCTTCGGGAATACGCAAGCGGTTCTCGCGAATCGCCCGAATGGCACCCAGGGCCATGACATCCGAAACGCAGAACACGCACACCCGATGGACACCGCCTGCCGACTTCTGCCGCTTGAGGTAATCGCTCATTGCAACATAGGCCCCCTCGCGCGAGAAGGGGCCGCTGATAACTTCCTCTGCATCCAGGCCACTGCGCTTCAGCTTCTCCAGGAACCCGTTGGAACGGTCCCTTGATGTCAGCAGATTCGCTTCCCCGGCCAATACGACAAACCTGCGGTGGCCGGCACTGATCAACTCGGCCGCCAGGTGCTCGGCAGTTGCCTCGTTGTCGATTTGTATGCCGCCCATATCGGTCATGGGCTGGCCGATAATCATGACTTGGCCACCATTTTCCTGATAATTCTCGATCAGTTTCAGCAACTGCCCGTTCTCGCCCAAACTGCGCGATCCCGACAGGATGATAGCGTCCGTCCGTTGCGACATGAATGCCTGAACGGCTTCGATTTCCCGCTCGGGATCGTACTCCGTGCTGGCCAAAAGCAGCTGGACACCGCTATCACCAAGAGAGCGCTGCACTCCCCGGGCGATGGTAGAGAAGTAGGGGTCGGCTATGTCCCTGACCACCAAGCCGATCAGCTTCGTGGTGGATCTGGCAAGCGCTTGCGCTTGGGCATTGGGGAAGTAACCGAGCTTTTCAGCCGCAGCACGCACTTTATCCGAGATTTCCACAGCCGGCTTGCGTGCTGACCCATTGAGCACTCGCGAAGCGGTCGCCAGGGAAACCCCGGCTTCATTAGCCACATCAGTTAGTCGAACAGCCATCTGAAATCCTTATCATTCTCTGCAACCTGGCACAAGCTTATCTTTCGCGAACGTGATGGTTGACACTCCAATTACACCTCACTATCGTGGAAAGCGCATTCCCATTCTATTCCCTTACGCATTCCCCGTTTCGAGGAGACCCCAGTGACAGAAACAAAAGTTCTACGCATCGCCATGAACGGCATCACCGGCCGCATGGGATACCGCCAGCACTTGCTGCGTTCAATCCTTCCTATCCGAGACCAGGGAGGAATCACTCTCGGGGACGGTTCGAAGCTGACCGTTGAACCGATCCTCGTTGGACGTAACGAAGCGAAGCTGCGCGAACTTGCGCAGAAGCACCAGGTTGAGCACTACAGCACCGATCTTGACTCCCTGATTGATGACCCGAGTGTCGACATCATTTTCGACGCGTCCATGACTTCCTTGCGTTACGAAACGCTGTCGAAAGCCATCGGGGCAGGCAAGCATATCTTCACCGAGAAACCGACCGCTGAAACCCTCGAAGAGGCCGTGGATCTCGCCCGCCAGGCACAGGCCAAGGGAATTACCGCCGGCGTCGTGCACGACAAGCTCTACTTGCCGGGCCTGGTGAAGTTACGCCGTTTGGTCGACGAAGGCTTCTTCGGACGCATTCTCTCAATGCGCGGCGAGTTCGGCTACTGGGTATTCGAGGGAGACATCCAGGAAGCGCAGCGGCCTTCCTGGAACTACCGTCTTGCGGATGGCGGATCGATGACCACCGACATGTACTGCCACTGGAACTACGTCCTTGAAGGAATCATCGGCAAGGTCAAGTCCGTCACCTCGACCACGGCAACCCACATCCCTACCCGCTGGGACGAACGAGGCGAAGCCTACGAAGCCACCGCAGATGATGCGGCCTACGGCATCTTCGAACTCGAAACTCCTTCCGGCGATGCAGTAATTGCGCAGATCAACTCCTCGTGGGCAGTGCGCGTCTACCGCGATGAACTGGTGGAATTCCAGATCGACGGCACCCACGGTTCCGCCGTCGCGGGATTGAACAAGTGCGTTGCCCAGCAACGCGCCCACACTCCGAAGCCTGTTTGGAACCCCGATTTGCCAGTCACTGAGTCGTTCCGCGACCAGTGGATGGAAGTTCCCGCCAATGCCGACCTGGATAACGGCTTCAAGCTGCAGTGGGAAGATTTCTTGGCCGACATCGCAGCGGGACGCAAACACCAGTATGGCCTGCTTTCGGCCGCTCGCGGTGTCCAGCTGGCGGCTTTGGGATTGCAGTCAGCCGCCGAACGACGCACCCTCGATATCCCGGAGATCACGCTATGAGCTACGCATCCTTGCCCGAATTGACACTCATTGACGAAAACGGGCAGAACTTTTCCTATCGGTTGAAAGGCCCCGGCGAATTCCAGCGGCCGTCTGCCCCGCTTTCCTCGCGCAAGGCCTATGCCGCAGCCCATGTCATCCCCCTCATGGGAGCAGACAATACGCCTGGCGCACCGGCAAGCATCGATTGGGATGCGACGCTGGCCTACCGGCACGAGCTATGGTCCTACGGGCTGGGTGTCGCCGATGCGATGGATACGGCGCAGCGAGGCATGGGGCTGGACTACGCGGCTACCTGCGAGTTGATCAGGCGATCGGCGATCGAAGCGGCCGTGGTTCTCCAGAAGAACAGCTACCCGGCCTTGGCCGGGCTCACCGTCAGGGATATCCTCGCCTGCGGTGTCGGCACGGACCAGCTGTCGGCAGACACTGTCCAGCCGGGCCAGCTGGCTGAAGTCACCAACGCTTATTTGGAGATGCTGCGCCTTGTTGAAGATTCAGGTTCGAAGGCGATCTTGATGTGCTCCCGGGCCCTGGTCAAGGCAGCGCGCACCTCGCAGGATTATCTGGACGTGTATGCGACTTTGCTCGACGCTGCCAAGCAGCCAGTGATCCTGCATTGGCTTGGAGACATGTTCGATCCACAGTTGAGCGGCTACTGGGGAACACAGGATTTGGCAGAAGCCACCGGGGTTTTCCAGTCCATTCTGGAGCAGCACGCGTCGAAAATCGACGGCGTCAAAGTCTCTTTGCTCAATGCCGAGCATGAGAAGCAGCTTCGTGCCGCATTGCCAGCTGGAGTGCGCCTCTACACTGGAGACGATTTCAACTATCCCGAGCTGATTCACGGTGACGGGCAACTGCATTCCGATGCGTTGCTGGGAATTTTCGCCGCCATCTATCCCGCTGCGTCAACGGCCCTGCAGGCTTTCGATGCAGGCGACGCAGAACGCGGCCGGAAGATCCTGGACTCCACCAGAGAGCTGGGATTGCATATTTTCAGCGCCCCAACTTTCTACTACAAGACCGGGATTGCCTTTCTTTCGTGGCTCAATGGGCACCAAAGCGGTTTCCAGATGATCGGCGGGCTGCACGCCGGACGTTCACTGCCGCACTTGGTGCGCACATTCGTTCTCGCTGATGGCGCTGGCCTGTTGCAAAACCCTGATCTGGCTGCTGGGCGAATGGAACAGCTCCTGGCAATTTCTGGAATCAAAACTACAACTTCGTCCCTGACAGGTGTGTCATGACATTCGAACTATCGCTTAATACCGGCACTACCCCGAATCTCAGCCTCCACGAAGCCGCTGAAGCTGCAGCGCAGGCGGGCCTGAGCCATATTGGTCCGTGGCGGCATTTGCTTGCCGAGGCCGGTGGCGCTGGGCCAGCAGCCCAGATCATCGCTGGGGCAGGGCTCAAAGCCAGCACCTTGTGCCGTGGCGGCTTTCTCACTGCACCTTCTGCCGAAGCCCAAGCTGCCGCGCTGGCATCGAACCGGCAGGCCATCGAGGAAGCTGCCGTCATCGGCGCCAATGAATTGATCATGGTCGTGGGCGGCTTGCCGTCGGCCGCGCATATTCTGGGCGGCACCGGGGATCCAGCAGACAAGAACATTGTCGCGGCGCGTGATCGCGTCGCGCGCGGCTTGGAAGAGCTGGTTCCCATCGCCCTGGAACACGGCGTTCGGCTGGTGCTAGAACCGTTGCATCCAATGTATGCCGCCGACCGAGCGGTGCTTTCCACACTCGGACAGGCCCTGGACTTGGCCAGTCCTTATCCAACCAAGGCCGTGGGCGTTGTTGTTGACACCTTCCATGTGTTCTGGGATCCGCAGTTGCAGCAGCAGATCCAGCGGGCAGGCCTTGAGCATCGCCTGGCCAGCTACCAGATCTGTGATTTCAATCTGCCGATTGCCAGCAATGCACTGCAATCCAGAGGCATGATGGGCGACGGCCATATCGATTTCTCGGCGATTTCCCGATGGGTGTCACAGGCCGGATACCGAGGTCCAGTTGAAGTCGAGATCTTCAATGAGGAGATCAACCAGCAGGATTCCGCGCTGACCTTGGCAACCATGTCCCAGCGCTACGAAACTCTAGTACTGCCCCACCTTGAGCAAGCTGCGGGCGTTCAGCCGGCCAGCGCATTAAACTGATCTGAATTCGAATATCTCTGAAGGAACACGATGAATCAGCAAGCCACCGCAGCGGGATCTGCAACGACTAGTGCCCTGGCAGCGCCAACTGCTCCTGCGGTGGTGCTGATTGGTCTGAACGGATTCGGACGCCAGCATTTGGCAAATATCCATCGACTCGCAGCCGAGGAGAAAATCACGTTCCTTGCCGGCATCGATCCGGTCGATCCCGGGAAAGAGATTCGCGGCAAGGACACGCACGTGTTCGCCGACTTTGATGCTTTCCTCAGCTCCGGATTAACCCCGGACATCATCATTATTTCAACGCCGATCAGTACGCATGCCGACCTGGCGATGAGGGCCTTGCGTACAGGTGCAGATCTCTACCTCGAAAAACCGCCGACAGCGACCCTGGATCAGTATTCACGCCTGCTGCAAGCCGCGGCCGATGCTGGCGCCCACGTGCAGGTAGGGTTCCAGGCCCTTGGCTCGACAGCCTTGAAAACCATAGATGGGTTCTTCGCCGATAACGCGAAGAACTCTCCCATCGGGGCCCTTCGTGCGGTGGGTGCCAGTGGAAATTGGCTCCGCACCACGGGCTACTATGAACGTTCGCCTTGGGCAGGACATCGGAAACTCGACGGCGTCGAGATTGCCGACGGTGTAGTGACCAATCCCCTGGCCCACGCGGTCGCCAGCGCCTTGCACATCGCCGGAGCGCGCAAAGCCCAGGATGTCGCCCATCTGGCCACCGAGCTGTATCACGCCCACAGCATCGAAGCAGACGATACCTCCGTGGTGCGCGTGCAAACGAGCACCGGAATCCCCGTCATTGCCGCGCTGACCGTTTGCGCCAGTGAACAGCAGGATCCATGGATCACCATCTATGGCACCGAAGGCACCGCAACCTTGTACTACACCCGTGATGAGCTGCTGGTTCGACCCAACCCGGACTTGGGGCTTCCAGAATCTTCTGAAGTTTTCGGACGAGTCAACCTTCTCGAGAACCTCGTCGAGGTGCGCAACGGCAGCGAAACCGAACTCTTGAGCTCTTTGGCGTCGGCCGGTGCTTTCATGCGCGTCCTCGAGCAGATACGGACCTCGGATACTCCAACTCAGATCGCGGAAGAGCAGGTTATCCCTGCAGGGGATGGAGCAGATTTCCACCCAGTGATACCGAACATCGAACGATTCATCGACCGGGCGGTGGCGGCGCAGTCCAGTTTCTCTTCACTCGGAGCGCCTTGGGCCTTGCCAGCGAAAACCAGTGGCTCGTTGTCGCTGATCAATCCCGCAACGGGGAAGCAGCGCACCCTTGCGGAGTTGCGGACGGGAGAAGATATTTCCCGCACCAATTCACCGCGTCCTTTCTTGGATAACCTGAAGACCTTCAACGGAGTTGTGGTCAGTGAGCAGCAACCGCTTGACCACACCTGGCATCTAGGTGTCGGGGTTGCATTGCAAGATGTGAACGGGACCAATTTCTGGGGTGGGCGCACCTACACCCGCGACGCCTCACGCTACATATGGCGTGCGGACCATGGACATATCCGCACAGCGTCCAATGCGTTCGCCCGCAATGGCAGCGCTTTGGATTCGCAGCTTGAATGGGTCAGCCACGAACAGGAAATCCTGCTCGATGAGCACCGTTCAATTGAGCTCAATGCATTTGAGGACCACGAAAGCGCCATCACTGGCTGGAGCCTGGATTTCAGTTTCAGGCTCTCGGCGCGCGAACGCCAAGTGTCGCTTGGCTCTCCGGGTACCAACGGCCGTCACAACGGCGGCTACGGAGGTTTCTTCTGGCGTCTGCCGCCAATCGCTGATCCACAGATTTTTACCCCATCGGCTACCGGGGAATCGCAAGTCCACGGTGTGCACAGTCCGTGGCTCGCTTTCAGTGCCACGTTCTCCTCGGACTCGGTGGCTTTGGCTGATCTTGCTGAAGGCCACGGGGATGCCACCATCATTTTCTGCAGTGAGCATGATGACCCATGGTTTGTTCGCAGTTCTGGATATCCGGGTGTCGGCAGTTCGCTGGCCTGGTCTACACCGGTTGTGCTGGACCCTCAGGAAGCGATAACCCGCCAAGTTCGAGTACTCGTGGTTGATGGGAGGGTCCCGGTGCAGACCGTGGCCCTGCTAGCCCGAAAATACGGTTCAGGTTCCAAGGAAGGCTGATTGTGCCCACCACCGCCACTCATGAATACGCAAAGAAGCATGCCCAACTGGTCGAGCTCATCAGAAGCCACCATGGGCAGTATCTGCTTCTCTCAACCCCCGCTTCGCTTGCCTGGCTCTTGGGCGGTGCCCGCACTCACGTATCTCTTGCGGCACCACCCATTGCCCGGGTTCTGGTTCATGCCCAGGGTTGCGAGCTTGCAACGTCCGTGAGCGAAGCTGCACGGATCCAGCGAGAAGAGCTCGGCAACGTGGAACAAGTTTCGGTGCATGTCACCGCCTGGTACCAGGATCTCGACAATGTCCGAGAATGGTTTCCAGCGGCGAGCGGACAAAAGATCCTCAGCGAGCGGGAAATCGAGTCCGATTTGCGAGCCCTTCGCTCAGCACTCAATGAAACTGAGATTAATAGGTATCGCGCTCTTTGCCGCGACACGGCTGCGCTCATGACCCAAGTGCTGTCGGCCGCCCGTAGCGATGATTCCGAGTTCGACGTGGCAGCCAAGCTGACAGCTGGAGCCGTCGTCCAAGGAGGCGAAGTGCTCGTTGCCTTGGTCAGCGGCGATTCACGTGCCGCAGCCCGGCACCCCCTGCCCACCGCGGCCCCGCTCGGAGGCAAAGCCATGGCAGTGCTGTGCGTAAGACGTCATGGGCTCATTGCCAACATCACCAGGTGGGTGCGATTCGGTGCGCCGACGCCTCAGGAACTCTCTGGAGAAGACGACATCCTGGCTGTCGAGGCAGATATCCTTGCGGCAATTCGCCCTGGCGGCGTTCTCGGTGAATTATTGCCCGTCATCCAGGAATCCTACCCGGAGCATGGTTTCGATGCCGGGGAATGGTCGTTGCATCATCAAGGCGGCATTGCCGGCTACAACGGACGAGATCCCCGGCTCACCCCAGGAGCAACTGATCTCTTCCAGTTGAACCAGGCTTTTGCGTTCAATCCCAGTGCAGCACGCGATGGTCTGGCGTTCAAAGTTGAGGACACCATGCTGCTGACCGAGTCCGGGGATTTTGAGGTTCTCACCTTCGATCCGCTCTGGCCCTCAAACCTGGTTAACGGTTTGCCACGGCCGGCAGTACTTCAACGCTAAGCGCACCCCTAAACAATTATTGGCTGGGAAATCCTTTTGAGGTTTCCCAGCCAATAATTTTATGTACCGATGCCTTTTATACGGTGGCCTTCAATTCCGAGCGCCAGCTGCGTTTCGGTTCCCAGCCAAGGACATCTCGCGCTTTCTGGATACTGAAGGCAGGGCTATCCGTGGTGAGTCCCGCTGCGACGTCCTCGAGCTCCGGATAAATCTCTGGGATCAGCTCTGCGAGCGGACGCGTTGCCATGGCATCCTTTGCACCAACGAAGAACACCGAGCCATTCTCTACGCGGTCAAACCGTTCAAGCAGTACCAGCAGGAAATCTGCCACGTCCCGCGCATCAACGTAATTGAATAGCGCAGGCGCTGACAAGCGAGGATCTTGTAGGCGCTCAGCAACAGTGTGTCCCTGCTGCGTTGGAGCGCCGGCCCACTCTTCCTCTGCGATCACATAGCAGGGCCTGAAGGAAGCGAACTTCACCGAACTTGCCGGTCCCATTTTCGCTGCGAACATGGCGGCAATCTGCTCGGCTACGAATTTGGAAAGCCCATAAGCATGCCATGGCTTGGGAACTTCGTTTTCATCAAGAGGCAGCTTCTCCGGCACCCATCCGCCCGGAGAACCATAGCCCATTATTGATGGGCTGGAGGCCAGCACGACCCTGGTAGCACCGGCCTCCACTGCCGCCGAGGTGACGTTATGGGCAATGGTCGCGTTCGTGTGCAGAAGCACCTCTTCCGGGGCCATGAAAGGAACAGCCATTGCCGCGAGGGACACCACCGCTTGCGGAGCAAGCTGCTCGAATAGCGCATGCGTAGCCTTCGCATCCATCAGATCGATGCAGTGATACTCCACGCCATCGAGAGGTTCTTCCGGAATCTGCCTGTCAAGAGAGATCACTTCATGCCCTGCGTGGGAAAACCCCGCGAGCACGGCACGGCCTAAACGCCCTGCTCCCCCGGTGATGACGACTTTTTCACCCATGGCTCCGTTTACACCTTGACCTTCGGTTGAAACGAAATGTCCACGCCCAGGCCAGCACTCCCGACGTCCACGAGCTGCCTGGTTTCCAGCGATTGATTTCCGCAAATCCCGACAGCAATGGCGCGCACACCGTCGATGAATCCGGCCTGCCGCGCATATCCATCCTCGTTGGCTCCGCGGAAGAGCTCTTCGAGCAGGAGCTTGTCGCCGCCACCATGCGATCCATTCGAGTTTTCGATCTGAATCTCCACTGCTTCTTCCCAATGCCGCTGCAAAAGCAATCTCTCGCCTTTCGACCTGGCATTGCCGCTCTGGCCATCATTGCTATATGAAGGATCCACCGGATGCCCGCCGGCCGCGGGCAGTACTGCTGCCCGTTCGACAACGTCCAGTTCCAGGCGTCCTTCCGTCCCGTTCACCGCAACCCGGTATCCTTCCCATGGGCTGTGCGCGTTCAGGGAATATGAAAGCACCGGTCCGTTTTGATACTCAGCAGTCAGGCTCAAATTGTCTTCGATGGTGATCTCGCCATTGAAGACTCCCTGGTCTCGGCGGTACCCATCAAAGTGTTCGTTCTCTAGATAGAGCTTTTCCAACCGCTCATCGCTGCGAAGATCCAAATCAAACGGATCCTTATCGCTTAGCCCGTGGGTACCGCGTTCGTTGGCTTGGCGGCCCCTGAACTCTGCGTTGTCGGGCCCGTAGAACTTCAGCCCTCCTGTTGCAAAGACCTTCTGCGGTGAATCGTCGAGCCACCAATTGACCAGATCGAAATGATGGCTGGACTTATGGATTAGCAAGCCGCCAGAGTTTTCCTTGAGTCGATGCCATCGGCGAAAGTAGTCTGCTCCGTGAACGGTATCCAGCATCCAGTTGAAGTCCACGGATGTGACTTGGCCGATTTTCCCATCGTCGATGGCCTTCTTCAGGGCTGTATTCCGAGGAGAATAACGGTAGTTAAACGTGACCACGATTTCATGGCCGCTTTCTTCCACCGCCCGAGCTATACGAGCGGTGCTCGGCGCATCAATTGTTAGTGGTTTCTCAACTATCACGTCGGCGCCGGCATACAGAGCGGTGCAGATCAGCTCAGCATGCGTGTAGTCCGGGCTCGTGATGATTACCCGGTCAATGTGGCGTTCTCGAATGACTTTGGCCAAGTCTTGCGGATCAAAGGACCCGACCTTCTCGCCGAAGGTCTGTTCGACTACGTCTTGGTAGTACTCGATTCGCCCCTGGTTGGTATCTGCCAATGCGACAAGTTCAGCGACGTCGCTATGTTCACCGAAGATAGCAGTCAGGTACATTTCGCATCGGTTCCCTGTGCCGATCAGTACGTAGCTGGTGCGTGATGAGCTTCCCATGCGGTTTCTCCTACGATAAGTTTCTGGCGCTTGTGTCTGGTATCGGTCGAGGCCACTGGCCTAGCGCTGTTGTCCTAGGCCAGTGGCATATTCCTGCTATTTGATACCAGTAGTTGCGATGCCCTTGACCAGGTATTTCTGCCCGAAGAGGAAGGCAAGGAATACAGGGACCAACGTGACGATCGACATTGCGAACAGTGCGCCCCAGTTGGATTCTCCGGTGGAGTCTATGAATGCGTTGAGCGCAACTTGCACGGTGTAATTACTCGGGTTGGTGAGGTAGATCAGTGAGGTAAAGAAGTCGCTCCAGGTCCAGATGAACGTGAAGATTGCCGTAGTTGCCAAGGCTGGAACCATAAGCGGCAGGATGATCTGCAGGAAGATTCGTGGATGGCCGGCGCCATCGATTCGGGCTGCTTCATCCATATCCTTAGGGATTCCTCGGATGAATTGGATCATCAGGAAGATGAAGAACCCGTCCGTGGCAAGTAGTTTCGGAACGATGATTGGCCAGAAGGTATTGACCCAGCCGATCTGAGAAAACATGATGTACTGCGGAACGATAATCACGTGGATCGGCAGCATGATGGTCATCAGCATCAGCGCGAACATAATCTTCTTGAACTTGAAGTCAAGCCTGGCAAATGCGTATGCCGCCATGGAGCAGGACACCAAGTTGCCAAGGATGCATCCCAAAACCAAAATCGCAGAGTTCATCAAGTACTTGCTGAAAGGTTCAGACAGCGCGTTCCAACCGCTGGGGTAGTTATTCCAGTCCACCTGGGAAATAACCAAACCGGCCTCGCGGAAGATCAGGTCGTTCGGGCGGAAGGAGCTAGCTACCATCCACAGCAATGGATAGATCATGACTCCGGCACCCAGGATCAGCAGCGCATGCTTTAGCAATGAGCGCATTGAAACCTTGAACTTCGGGCTCTTACCCTTAACGGTCTTGCCTCGTTCATCAGTACCGCCAACCGGCGGCTTTTTTCCGAGAAGTTCTTCCTCATCAAGCACGAGTTCTTGCGGTGACCCACCGCGTACTTGCGAATCTGGAAGTGAAGTTTGATTAGTCATCGTAAAACACCCAATACTTAGAAACGAAGAAGTTCACAGCGGTAAATGCACCAACTATGAGCACCAGGAGCCATGCCATGGCTGAGGCATAACCCATATCGAACTGTTTGAATCCTTGCTGGTACAGGTAGAGCGTGAAGAACATGGTGGAATCGGCAGGACCGCCCGATCCATTGGACACGATGAAAGCTTGAGTGAAGTTCTGGAAGGCCCCAATGATCTGCAGGACCAGGTTGAAGAAAATAATGGGGCTAATCATCGGCAACGTGATACTCAGGAACTGCCGCCATTTGCTCGCCCCATCAATGGAGGCTGCTTCGTAATACATCATGGGAACTTGACGCAGACCCGCAAGGAAGATCACCATCGGTGAGCCGAAGGTCCACACGTTGAGCAAGATCAGGCTTCCAAGTGACGTATTTGGATCGGAGATCCATCCAATGCCTTGGATACCGACCAATTCCAAGAGCTGATTCACCAGGCCGGTGGTACCGAAAATCTGCTTCCACAGCACTGCGATTGCAACTGAGGAACCCAGCATGGAAGGCAGGTAGAAAATTGAGCGGTAAAAAGAGAGCCCGCGCATTCCCCGGTCAAGCAAGATTGCTACGGCGAGGGCCACTGCCAGCTGCAACGGAACACCGATCAAAACGTAGGTGAACGTGACCCGCAATGAATTATGCAGCCGCTGGTCGTCGAGCATCCGTTCAATGTTCTCAAATCCTGAAAAGGACGGAGCCTGCAAAAGGTTGTAGTCCGTAAACGCAAGATACAGCGACATGGCCATGGGCCCCAGGGTGATAAGGAATAACCCGATCGTCCACGGAATGAGGAAGATATGCGCTGCCTTGTTGTCCTTGGGAGGGACTTTGCGGCCATTGTTCTTGCTGAGGTTCTGCAGTTCGGCAATGGCGCTCATTGACCACTACCTCCTTTCGACGAAACGCGAAGGCAGCCCTTACGAATCGGGACCGACATGAGTGACTCCTTGCTAGAAGCGCTTGGTGAAGATGATTCGAAATCGACTTCAGGAATGCGCTTTCCAATCTCTATTCCTCAACGCTAAACTAAACACCAACGTGAGGTCAACCACACTGGCGAGATAGGTTTGAGGAATCGCCTCGGAGCCACCGCTGGACGCCATCACACGGTGCGAACAGTCGCTGGATGCGTCCATATGAAAATAGGAGATCAGTAAAATGTCGCAGGCCAAAGACGGTTTAAGTGACACTATCGTGTCAATAGAGCTCTATTGGATATCACTGCCTTTTGATGCCGCGCGGCGAAGCCAGGAAGATTCCAATGCGGAATCAATCGATGCTTTCAATGCATCATCACGCACGTTGACCCAGATGGAATCATTAATGGTGAAGGTGCAAACCGCGGATGGGTTCACCGGCTGGGGCGAAGCCTTCGGCCACAAATCCAATCCCGCGACATGGGCTGCCCTTGAACAGATCGTGGCCCCCTTTTTCTTAGGGCGTTCATCGGCCCTCGACGGGAGCATTGCCTCGGCCGAATATGCATTCCACGCCTTCGGGCGCACCGGACCCATTCACTTCGCACTATCCGCAGTGGACATCGCTCTTTGGGATATAGCGGCACGTCGTGCAGGACAGACGCTGCGGGAATTCATCAATATCGATGCCCGCCATGAAATCAATGCCTACGCGTCTTTGGTCCACTATGCCGAGGATCCGCAGGAGGTTGCTTTTCATCTTTCCAGGGCTTTGGAACACGGATTCAAGGCATTCAAAATCCATGAGTCCTCGATTCCAGCCATCAAGGCCGCACGGCAGGCCGTGGGCTCCCACCCGCTGATGGTCGATGTCAATTGCAAGTGGCATCATCCAGCCGAAGCCGGGTCGTCGATTGCTGCCATGGCGGACCTGGAGCTGCTGTGGATCGAAGAACCGATCTTCCCGCCAGATGATTCGCAATCACTAGCCGCCCTCAATGCTCGTTTCGGCAACGTCTCCGGTGGAGAAAACCATTCAGGGGTCCAGGGGCTGACCTCGGATATGGAACTCGGCGCCCTGCAGTTTGCCCAGCCTAGCGTCGGAAAGATTGGCGGACTCAGCGCCATGCTCAAAATTCGCGAGGCGGGTCAACGGCTTAATGTCCATGTGGTGCCACACTGCTTCTACTACGGTCCGGCCCTCCTGGCCACCGCGCAGCTGATCGCCGCAGACCAGGAAGTCCAGCTTGCCAACGGGTCACTCCGTCCGGAATTGGAAATCCCCTTCCTCGGTTGGGAAACCCAGCTCCACCCTTGGCATGCGCCGCATCAGGGGAAGCTCACTAACGAGGGTACGATCCGTCTGCCAACGGAAGCCGGGCTCGGTTTCACTCCGGATCCAGTCGTTCTTGAAAACCATGCCCTCAAGCATCTGGTCTTGACCACTGCGCCTTGCGAAGGGTAAATGATCCGGCAAGGCAATAGCCGCTTCAAGCATTGCGGACAGCCCGCGATTGCCTGGAGCCCCGCCGTCCAGACGGGAACCTGCCGTGGTTTCAAGCACCCGAGAGGCAGCTCCGGGCGCATTCGACCACAGAGAAGAAAGGGGCAGCAGGCCACCGAAGAAAACACTCGAAAAATCACTTGTGTAATAAGTTTCTTACTTATAGGATAAGTAATTAAATGAGCTTACCCCCACAGTGATCCCAACAGGAGATTCCCGCCATGACCTATACCCCCGACGCCATCCGCCACGTCAAGCTTTCAACGGCCCGGTTGCCGCTGGCCACACCGATCTCCGATGCGAAAGTTTTCACCGGTCGCCAGAAGCCAATGACCGAGGTGGTCTTCCTCTTCGCGGAGATCACCACGGAACAGGGCCATGAGGGTTTCGGGTTCTCCTACTCCAAGCGGGCTGGCGGTCCTGCACAGTACGCCCATGCCAAGGAAGTCGCACAAGCGATGATTGGCGAAGATCCAAGTGACATCGCCAAGTTGTACACCAAGCTCCTCTGGGCCGGCGCTTCGGTGGGCCGCTCTGGTGTGGCGACCCAGGCGTTGGCCGCACTTGATATCGCGCTCTACGACATGAAAGCCAAGCGCGCGGGGCTTCCGCTAGCCAAGTTCCTCGGCTCCCACCGCGATTCGGTGCGCACCTACAATACTTCCGGCGGCTTCTTGAACGCCAGCATCGAGGAGGTCAAGGATCGGGCTACCCAGTCCATCGAGGAAGGGATCGGCGGCATCAAGATCAAGGTCGGCCTGCCGGACAGCGCCGAAGACCTGCGCCGCGTTGCCGCAGTGCGCGAGCATATTGGCCCGGATTTCCCGCTCATGGTCGACGCCAACCAGCAATGGGACCGCGCTACCGCATTGCGCATGGGGCGCAGGCTCGAGGAGTTCAACCTCGTCTGGATCGAAGAACCGCTGGATGCCTACGATGCTGAAGGCCATGCGGCCCTGACCGCTGCCCTGGATACGCCAATAGCCACAGGAGAGATGCTTGCTTCGGTATCCGAGCACGAACGCCTGATTGCCGCACGCGCCTGCGACATCATCCAGCCTGACGCTCCCCGGGTCGGTGGCATCACCCAGTTCCAGAGACTGGCAACTTTCGCTGACCAGGCTGGGCTGGATCTGGCACCGCACTTCGCAATGGAAATCCACTTGCATCTGGCAGCAGCGTACCCACGCGAGCCTTGGGTGGAGCACTTCGACTGGCTCGACCCGCTGTTCAATGAGCACTTGGAAACCAAGGACGGCCGGATGATCGTTCCGAACAGGCCAGGGCTCGGCTTCACCCTGAGCGACCAGGCCCGCGCGTGGACCACCGAAACCGCGCAATTCGGCACCGCCTGAGTCCCCATGACTGGACCTTCGCGCCGGAACCGCCTGCCAGGCGGTTCCGGCGCTTATCCTTTAAGCATGCACAACGCCAAACCCAATCTGGCATCGGCCTTGGTCGGGCACCTGCGCGCGCAGATCAGCGGCGGGGCCATTCCTCCGGGACAGAAGCTGCCCAGCGAGAACGAGCTGATCGCCGAGCACGGGGTATCGCGCACCGTGGTCCGCGAGGCCATCACCCGGCTGCAGGCCGAAGGGCTGGTCTACACGCGGCGCGGCGCGGGCAGCTTCGCTTTGACTCCTCCACCGCCCGCCGAGCCTGCCGCTCAAGCACTGGTTCCGCGGACCGTCGAGGAACGCCGCCAGTTGATCGAGTACCGGGTGGGTTTCGAGACCGAGGCCGCCGCCGTCGCGGCCCGCTCCCGCACCGCGCAGGATTTGTCCGCAATGGACCAGGCCCTGCGGGGCTTCGAGGCCGCAGCGGGCAATGCGGCGGTGAGCATGAGCTGCGATTTCGAGTTCCACCTGGCCGTGGCCAGGGCTACCGGCAATCCCTACTTCGGCCAGGCTGTGGAGAATTTCGGTCCCTCCATGATCGCGATGCCGCGCGGCCGGCTGGATTCGGCCGACACGATCACCGCCGACCGGCTGGGTTCGGTGGCCGCAGAGCACCGCACCGTGCGTGATGCCATTGCCTCCGGCGACCCGCACATGGCGGCCGCGGCCATGCGCATGCATTTGGGCAACTCCATGCTGCGGCTGCAATCCGAAGCGGGGCTCGGCCCCGCGCTTTAGGGCCGGGACGCGGAAAAGACCTCCGGCTGGCCGTGGCAGCTGCCATCAGCTCCATGTCGCCGAGAGGTCTTTCCTTCAAAGTTCCGTACCGGGCCTAGGTGATCACCAGGTCCAGTGCGAAGACCCCGAGCAACCCGAGTACCGCCAACGTCGTGGTGTAGGTGGTGCGCACCGCGAGCGCCTGCCCGACATTGAGGTTGAAATACTCCTTGAACATCCAGAAGCCCGGGTCGTTCACGTGGCTGAAGGCGATCGAGCCGCAGGCGGTGGCCAGCACCATCAGCTCAGGCGACGCTCCGGTGGCCGCGACCAGCGGTGCAGCGATGCCGGCGGCGGTCGATACCGCCACCGTAGCTGATCCCAGCGCGATGCGCAGGATCACCGCAATGATCCAGGCGAGGAACAGCGGGCTGAGATTCCACCCCGCAGTGGTGTCCGCAATGTAGTCGGCAATGCCGGCGGAAACCAGCACCTGCTTGAAGGCGCCGCCGGCGCCGATGACCAGCAGGATCATGGCCATGGCCCGTGCGGCCTCGCTCATCGACTTGGCGACCTGCGCCATGGAACGGTTGTTCAGCGGGCCGAAGGCGGCAATCGCCACCAGCAGGGCGATCAGCAACGCAATTTCCGCAGAGCCCAGCAGCGCGAGCACATCGTCGGCCTCTTTGCTCAGCGTCACGGTCATGCGCAGGATTTCCGAACCGGCAATCAGCACGATGGGCAGCAGCGCCACCAGGAAGGACAAGGCGCCCGAGGGCAGCTCGTCGTCGGCGAAGTCCTTTTCCGCGAGCAGCCCCGAGGGCATCTGCGGGTTCATCTGCCGCACGAAGGACAGCCGCGGCCAGGCCATCGCAATGGCCACACCGGCCGGAATGGCAATGAGCAGGCCGTAGGCCAGCGTCAATCCGACCGATGCGTTGTACAGCCCGGCCACTGCGGTCGGACCCGGGTGCGGGGGCAGGAAGGAATGCATGGTGGACAGCGAGATGGACATGGGCAGGCCCACCCACAGCAGGTTGACCTTGGTGGCGCGCACCAGGGTGAAGGCGACCGGCACCAGGATCACGAACGCGACCTCGTAGAACATGGTCACGCCGATCAGCATCGCGGAAATGATCATGGCCCACTGCACGCCACGCTCGCCGAAGACCGAGAGGATCTTGCGGGCAATGCGCTGCGCCGCCCCGGCGTCGCCCATGACGCGGCCAATCATGGCGCCTAGGCCGATGACGACGGCGGTGCTTCCCAGCTGCCCGCCCAGGCCCTCGGTGATGATCTCCGGGATGTCAGCGACGCCCGCGGGCTCGCCGTCCACGCTCAGCGATCCGGTGGCGACGGCCCAGAAGGCCACGAGGGTGGCGACGAGGATCAGGGCGATGAATCCGTTGAGCTTGAACCTCATCATGAGGATCAGCAGCACGACTACCGCCAGCGCTACGACAAGCAGGGGCATAAAGGGGCTCCGATCTGGGGAATACTTTGGAAAGGGTGGAATCTCGGCATCGCGGGTGGCGGCGGGGGCTTGGGTTTACGTGAGCTGCCGCATATCGCCATGTGCCTGTAGTCACGTTAGTAAGCCGGGATCGCTCCCGTCCAAGACTCGATCCGCATGTTTTGATACCCAGCCGGCATCGCGTTGCGTGCCCGGGTGGCGGCCATCCCCGCGATCCCGCGACATTCCGGCACTCCGCGCCCGGTAGCGCATTCGGCTCGGCGTTTCGGCACTCCCCGGGAACCGTGCATTGAGTGACGAGCCTCACAGTAGTTGACGCGCTGCAACCATTGAGGAGCCACCGGACCGTGGACGCGCAAAGGCCGCGGAAGGCTTCCGTTGAAGCCTTCCGCGGCCCTTGGCAGCGGTGCGGTAGCGGGTCAGCCGGCCTTGACGGCCAGCACCGGATGCTGCGCCTGCAGCAGGATTCGCTGGGCGTGCGAGCCCATGATGAACTTGCCCACCTGGCTGCGCTGGCGCAGCCCGATGACGATCAAGGACACCTCGTGCTTCTCGGCCAGCCCGAGGAACTCCTCGGTCAGGTCATCACGGTAGCTGGACTCCACGATGCGAGCCTCGACTCCCGCCGCGGCGGCAGCTAGCAGTACGCGTTCCAGGTCCTCGGGCGAAGCGGTGTGCTTGTCCACCAGCGACCCCTCGCGCGAGGAGTTCACGATCAGCAACGGTTCGGCGCGCAGCTTCGCCTCGATGATGGCCGCGTCGACGGCGGCCTGCCCTACTGGGGTGGGGACGTATCCCACGATGATGCTCATGCGTTTTCCTTTTCCTTTACGGCCTGCACGGCCACCAAGCGGTTCTTGCGCTGATCGATGGCGGACTTGATCATCGGCCACACGGCCACGAACACGAACACCACCAGCAGCGTTGCGGAGATGGGTCGGGACAGGAAGCCCGAGGGGTCGCCTTCCAGCACCAGCAGGGATCGGCGCAGGTTGGATTCCAGCAGGCTGCCCAGCACGAACGCCAGCACCAGCGGGCCGGGCTCGAAACCGAATTTCTTCATCAGGTAGCCCACGGCGCCGAACATGACCACCAGCATCACGTCGAACATGGAGTTGCGGATGGTGTACGCGCCCAGCAGGGTAATCAACGCGGTAATCGGCGCCAGGATCGCGGCGCGGATGCGCAGGATCCGCACAAATACCCCGATCAGCGGGATCGACATGATCAGCAGCAGGATGTTGCCGATATACATCGAGTTCACCACGCCCCAGAACAATTCCGGGTCATTGGAGATCAGCTGCGGGCCGGGGGTGACCCCCTGGATCAGCAACGCCCCGAAGATGATCGCCATCGTCGCATTCGCAGGAATGCCCAGAGTCAGCAACGGGATGAACGAGCTGGTCGCCGCCGCATTGTTCGCGGTTTCCGGTCCGGCGACACCCTCGATCGCCCCCTTGCCGAAGCGCGTAGGGTCCTTGGCGGTCTTCTTCTCCAGCGCGTAGGAGGCCAGCGAGGAGATCGTCGCGCCGCCGCCGGGCAAGATGCCCAGGAAGAAGCCGAGCACCGACCCGCGGCCGATCGCCCCGGAGGCCTGCTTCAGGTCCTGGCGCCGCGGCCACACGTTGGCCACCTTCAGCGGGGCGGACACGGCCCGGTGCCGCTCCTCCAGGTTGTAGAGGATCTCGCCCACGCCGAACAGGCCCATGGCGATCGGCACGAAGTCGATCCCGTCGGCCAGCGACAGGTTGCCGAAGGTGAAGCGCTCGGCCCCGGTGAAGCCATCGCGACCCACCGTGGCCAGGAACAGGCCCAACGCCGCGGCGATGATCGCCTTGATCTTGGAGCCTCCGGAGATGGTGGCCACCAGCAAGATGCCCAGCAGCGCCAGCGCCGTGTACTCCGGCGGGCCGAAGTCCAGCGCGAAACTGGCCACCAGCGGAGCCAGGAAGGTCAGACCCACAATGGCGATCGTGCCGCCAATAAACGAGCCGATGGCGGCAATGCCCAGTGCGGTGCCGGCCCGGCCCTGCTTGGCCATGACATAGCCGTCGAAGACCGTCACCACCGAGCTGGCCTCGCCGGGAAGGCGCAGCAGCACCGAGGTGATCGTGCCGCCGTACTGGGCACCGTAGAAGATGCCGGCCAGCATGATGATGGCGGTCACCGGCTCGACACCGTAGGTCAACGGCAGCAGGATCGCGATCGTGGCCGCCGGGCCCAGGCCCGGCAGCACGCCGATCAGCATGCCAATGACAACGCCGAGCAGGCAATACAAGAGGTTTGTGGGGTCCAGGACGGTGCCGAAGCCGTCCAGGACTGGTCCGAAGAAGTCCATGGGAGTCAACCTTTAATTGCGACTTAGAACAGTCGGGGAATCGTGGTGCCGAGCGCGGCAATGAAGATGGCGTAGAAGGCCACGACCACCAGCACCGAATACAAGGCGGCAGAGCGCCAGCGCTCACCGCCCAGCCAGCGCATCCACACGAAGCACAGCAGCAGCGCGGGAATCTCGAAGCCGATCAGCGGCATGAGCACCACCATCAGGATCAGGGTGGCGAAACCAATGACGGTGTACCAGCTCATGGCACTGAACTTCTCCCCGTCCTGCCCGCCGCGCCTGCCCACGATGAGCTGCACCACGGCCATGACGGCGGCAATCAGCGTGACGATGAAGGGCCACATCCCGGCGCTGGGCGCCGCGGGGGTGCCCAGCCCCAGGCCAACGGACAGCGCCATGCCGGCGCAGCCCAGCGCGAGCACCACCAGGCTGGAGGCAAGGTTCGCCACCGGTCCGGCCGGTTCCGGGGCCTCGGCTTCCCACTGGGCGGCGAGTTCCTCCGGGGTCAGCGCCTCGGGCGACGAATCGTCCTCGGGCTGCACCGGGCCGGATTTCGCGCGGGGCGCGCCGGGCACCGGCGGGCGTTCAACGTGTTTGGCTTGCATGATGTCCTCCTGTGCTTGAAGTGTTCCGGATCAGCTGGCTGCCGGGAGGCTACTTGCCGGCCAGCGAGATGTCGTACTCATCGGTCAGTTCCTTGTACTTCGCGGCCAGCTCATTCCATTCGGCGGTGACTTCCTCGCCGGAAATCTCGTTCGGAGTCAGCATGTTCTTCTCGTTGAACGAGGTGTAGGTGTCCGTGGCTACCGCGTCCTTGATGGAGGCCACCAGCTTCTGCTTGGCGTCATCGCTCAGGCCCTTCGGGGCTGCGATGGCGCGGTACTGGGAGACCGGGACTTCATAGCCTGCCTCGATGGCGGTGGGCACATCGGGAAGGAACTCATTGCGCTCGGAGGAGAAGACCACGATCGGGGTGACGGTGCCGGCGTCGATCTGCGGCTTGGCTTCGCCCAGCTGCACTGTGGAGACCTGTACCTGGTCGCCCATGACGGCGGTCAGTGCCGGGGAACCCGAGTCGAATGGTACTGTGGTGCCTTCGATGCCCGCCTGGGCCAGGATCAGTTCCTGGGCCAGCTGCGAGCCGGTGCCCACGCCGGTAGTGCCGAAGGACAGCTTCTTGCCGCTGTTCTTGATGTCATCGAAGTTCTCCATCCCCGACTTGGTGCTGGCTACCATGACGTAGTCATCCTGACTCAGTCCCATGAGGACATCGAGGTCATCGAGCGAAACCGCCTCGTCCGCGGATACCGCCAGCGGGGTAATGGTGATCAACGAGGCGTTGAGCAGCACGAGGTTCTGCCCGTCCGGGGCCATGGCCGCCACTTCTTCGGTGGCCAGCGCGCCGTTGGCGCCCGGCTTGTTCACCACGGGCAGGGCCACGCCCAGGGAATCCGCCATGCCGTCCGCCGCGGCGCGCGCGATCAGGTCGGTGGAGCCGCCAGGCGCCTGGCCGACGGTCAGGGTGATGGGGCCGCTGGGGAATTCGGCGGAGGCCGAGCCCCCGCCGACGTTGCCGCCGCAGGCGGAAAGCGCTAGTACCGCGCCAGTGGCCGAGAGGGCGAGCAGCGAGCGGCGAGTCAAGCGATTTTTCATGGGAAGTTCTCCTGTGGTGTCGAGTGTGGGACCCCGGCCGAGGCCTCGAGTGAGACAGCTCACCTTGCTGGTCTTGGAGTCAAGCGTAGAAACTTGAAGTGATGCATGTCCAAGGTTGAATGTGCATAGAATGATTCCAGAAAGGTATCAAATGTTTACTCTGGACCAAGCACGCAGTTTCGTTGCCGTTGCCGAGGAATTGCACTTCGGCCGTGCCGCCGAGCGGCTGAACATGACTCAGCCGCCGCTGAGCCGGCAGATCCAGAAACTCGAGCGCACGGTCGGCGTGGAACTGCTCGAGCGCGACAACCGCCGCGTGGCCCTCACCGCGGCGGGCCATGCTTTCCTCCAGGATGCCCGCCGGCTGGTCGTGGCCGCCGAGCGTGCCCCGGACAATGCCCGCCGCATCGCCGCCGGCCAGCTGGGCGAGCTGCGCATCGGCTTCACCGCGGCCTCGGGCTTCAGCCTGCTCGGCCCGCTGCTGGGAGAAATCTCCGCGCAGATGCCGCAGGTGCACCTGGAGCTGTCGGAAATGGTGACCGGCGAGCAGGTCGACGCCCTGCTGGACGGCGACATCGATCTGGGCTTAGCCCGCCCGCCCTTCGACGAGAAGCTCTTCGAATCCGCACTGCTATTAACCGAGGGGCTCTACGTGGCAGTGCCCTCCGGCCACCGGCTGGCCCGGCTGCAGCGGGAGGTATTGTTCGATGACCTGCGCAACGAACCGCTGATCATGCACTCCCCCACCAAGGCCCGCTACTTCTACGACCTGGTGGTGCGCCGCGTCGACATCGAGCACAAGAACGTGCGCCATACCGTCAGCCAGGTGCTGACCATGCTCGCGCTGGTCTCCGCCGGGCGCGGTATTGCTTTCGTCCCGGAGAGTGCCAAGCTGCTGGGCGTGGGCGGGGTCAGCTACCTGCGGCTTGGCGAGGTTACCGACGATCCGGTGCAGCTGCACGCCATCTGGAGCAAGTCCTCGCGCAATCCGGCGCTGGAACGGGTGGTCTCGATCGTGCGCCACGCGCTGCACGCTGAATGATGCACAGTAGGTATCAAACAATACAAATATGGGCTTGGACAGGCATCATAGAGGGTTCCTAGGCTGAGGGTAATACCAATGCACCGCCCCCAGCTTTCCCGCCTCGCCTGAGGTGGGAACCAGTCAAAGGAACAAACCATGGCCCAGTACACCCCCGCCGAACTTGCCTCCAAGCTCAAGGACGGGTTGCTCTCCTTCCCGGTCACCGCATTCGACGCGAACCTGGAAATCGACGAGGCCGCGTACCGCAACCACCTGGCCTGGCAGTCCAGCTTCGATGTCGCGGGACTGTTCGCCGCCGGAGGCACCGGCGAAGGCTTCACGCTGACCCCGGCAGAGGCCTCGCGTGTGGTCCGCATGGCAGTGGAAGAAGCCGGCTCCAAGGTTCCGGTGCTGGCCTCGGCCGGCGGTTCGACCAAGCAGGCCATCCAGAATGCGCAAGACGCCGAGGCCGCAGGGGCCGAGGGCCTGCTGCTGCTGCCACCGTACCTGACCGAATGCGACCAGGAAGGGCTCTACCAGCACGCGTCGGCCATCTGCGCATCGACGACGACCGGCGTAATCGTCTACAACCGCGCCAACGCGATCTATTCGGCGGACACCGTGGCCCGGCTGGCCGATAACCACGAGAACTTCATCGGCTTCAAGGACGCGCTGGGCGACATCGAGCACCTGACCAAGGTGTACGCCAAGAACGGCGACCGCCTGTTCTACCTGGGCGGGCTGCCTACCGCGGAGACCTTCGCGCTGCCGCTGCTGCAGCTGGGCATGAGCACCTACTCCTCGGCCATGTACAACTTCGTTCCGGAATTCGCGCTGGACTTCTACAAGGATGTGCGCGCCCAGGACCTGAAGGCGGTCAACGAGAAGCTGAACCGCTTCGTGCTGCCGTACCTGGAAATCCGCGACCGCGTCAAGGGTTACGGCGTATCCATCGTCAAGGGCGGGCTGAAGGCCATCGGCCGCGACTCCGGCTCGGTGCGCCCGCCGCTGCAGGATCTGACCGAGCAGGACCTGGCGGACCTGTCCGCGCTGATCCAGCAGGCAGGCATCGTTCCCGCCGGCGCGAGCCTCTGACCAGCACTGGCACTTTACGACACACCAATCAGTCGACTCAGGAGCAATTCATGAGCACAACCACGCAGAACCTCACCGGCCAGTCCATCCTCGCCGGCGCCAGCACCGAAGGCAACGGGCGCAAGGTCAACGGCTATAACCCGGCGACCAACGAGCGCCTGGAACCTGCCTACAGCCTCATCGATGAGCAGCAGCTGAAGCTGGCCACCGCTGCGGCGGCCGAGGCCTTCGAGTCCTTCCGGTCCTTGGAACCGTCGAAGCACGCAGAGTTCCTGGAAGCCATCGCGGAGAACATCGAGGCAGTGGGCGCCGAACTGGTCGCTCGCGCCATGGCCGAAACCGGCTTGCCCGAGGCGCGCCTGACCGGCGAGCGCGGGCGCACCACCGGACAGCTGCGGCTGTTCGCGCAGGTGGTACGCCAGGGCGACCAGCACGGCGTGCGCGTGGACCCGGCCCTGCCAGAGCGCACCCCGGCCCCGCGCGTGGACATCCGGCAGCGCAAGATCCCGGTGGGCCCGGTCGCGGTGTTCGGCGCGTCGAACTTCCCGCTGGCGTTCTCCACCGCCGGCGGCGACACCGCCAGCGCGCTGGCTGCCGGCTGCCCGGTGGTCTTCAAGGCCCACAATGCGCACCCCGGAACCAGCGAGATTGTTGGCCATGCCATCAGCAAGGCCGTCGCCGACTTCGGGCTGCACCCGGGAGTCTTCTCCCTGGTTTATGGCCCCGGCGCGTCGATCGGCCAGGCGCTGGTGAAGGATCCGGCCATCAAGGCCGTGGGCTTCACCGGTTCGCGGGCCGGCGGCACCGCCCTGATGGCCGCCGCGGCCGCGCGACCGGAACCTGTCCCGGTGTATGCCGAGATGAGCTCCATCAACCCGGTGATCTTCTTCGAGGGAGCATTGGCGCAGGATCCCGTTGCGCAGGCCAAGGCCTACTTGGCTTCTGTTGTCGGTTCTTCCGGGCAGCTGTGCACCGCACCGGGTCTCGTCTTTGTTCCCACTGGAGCTGCCGGCGACGCATTCGCCCGCGCCGTCAGCGGCCAGGCACCGGAAACTTCCGGGCAGACGATGCTCACCGAGGGAATCTACAATTCCTGGACCGCTGGTGTCCAAGCGCTCGGCAGCCAGGACGGTGTCGAACTGCTGGGCCGTGGCACCGAAGGGGCAACCGAGAACGCTCCGGCACCGGCCATCTACACCGCTGGAGTGGAGCAGCTGCTGGCCAACCCGGTGCTGCAAGACGAAATCTTCGGAGCCGCCTCGCTGGTGATTCGCTACGCCGATGCCGCACAGCTGCAAACCGCGCTGGGCCGGCTGGAAGGCCAGCTCACCGCCACCTTGCAGCTGGACGATTCGGATCACGAAGCCGCAGGGCAGATCATCGGGACGCTGGAAACCAAGGTCGGGCGCATCCTGGTCAACGGATGGCCAACCGGTGTGGAAGTGGGCCACGCGATGGTGCACGGAGGTCCGTTCCCGGCAACGTCCGACCCGCGGACCACCTCGGTGGGCACCCTGGCCATCGAGCGCTTCCTGCGCCCGGTCGCCTACCAGAACTTCCCGGACGCGCTTTTGCCCAAGCCCATCGCGGAAGACAATCCGTGGAAGTTGACCCGCCGGATTGACGGCGTCCTGCAGGCGAAAGGCGAATAATCCATGACTTCCCAGCCCACCATTGCCTCGGTGAAGGTCATCCCGGTCGCCGGGCATGACTCCATGCTGCTGAACCTCTCCGGGGCGCACGGGCCGTTCTTCACGCGCAATATCGCTATCATCACTGACTCCGAAGGCCGCACTGGCCTCGGCGAGGTACCTGGCGGCGAAGCGATCCGTTCGACCATAGAGGAGGCCGGCACACTGATTACCGGCGCCCCTGTGGCGACTTACCGTTCGCTGCTGCGCCAGGTGGCAGCCCGCTTCGCAGACCTCGATTCCGGCGGACGCGGTGCACAGACCTTCGATTTGCGCACCACCGTGCACGCAGTCACCGCACTTGAGTCTGCACTGCTGGATTTGCACGGCCAGTTCCTCGGAGTGCCGGCGGCCGAACTGCTCGGCGATGGGCAGCAGCGCGACGCGGTTCCGATGCTCGGTTACCTGTTCTACGTGGGCAACCCGGATACGACGGATCTGCCGTATCTGCGCGAACCGCAGGGCAACGACGATTGGGAGCGCTTGCGCCGCGAGGAAGCCATGACGCCAGAAGCCGTGGTGCGCCTGGCCGAGGCGGCGCAGGCACGTTACGGGTTCAAGGATTTCAAGCTGAAGGGCGGCGTCCAGGACGGGGACTCCGAGGTCGATGCTGTCATCGCTTTGAAGGAACGCTTCCCCGAAGCCCGGATCACGCTTGACCCCAATGGCGGCTGGCTGCTCGAAGATGCTATCCGGCTTGGCAAGCGCATGCGTGGAGTGGTGGCCTATGCCGAGGATCCGTGCGGCCCTGAGGGCCGCTTCTCGGGCCGCGAGGTCATAAGCGAATTCCGCAGGGCGACCGGTCTGCAGACCGCCACGAACATGATTGCGACTGACTGGCGAGAAATGGCGCACGCGGTGCGCACCAATGCGGTAGACATCCCCCTGGCAGATCCGCATTTCTGGACCATGTCCGGTTCAGTGCGCGTTGCCCAGCTGTGCAACGAGTTCGGACTGACTTGGGGGTCGCACTCGAACAACCACTTCGACATTTCGCTGGCGATGTTCACCCAGGTCGGCGCCGCTGCTCCGGGCGAGATCACGGCACTCGATACCCACTGGATCTGGCAGGATGGACAGGGCCTGACCGAGGAACCATTGGTGATTCGGGACGGAGAGATCAAGGTTCCGCAGCGGTCCGGCTTGGGTGTCAGCCTGGACATGGATCGGGTCGCCCAAGCCCACGAACTGTACCTGGAACATGGGTTGGGCTCGCGTGACGACTCGGTGTCCATGCAATACCTGATTCCCGGCTGGACCTTCGATTCGAAGAGTCCCGCGCTGGTTCGCTGATGGGCTGCCAGGGAATCTGAATAATGCACCGTGGACGGTAGAGGGAGCATTCGCACCCTCGCCGTCCACGGCTTCGAGAAGCCCCGGAGCTGGGAACACCAGTACCGGGCGGGAAAGGCAATATGCAAGGAGTTCTACAGGGATTCTCCGTTGTCTTGATCCTCATCGGCATCGGCCTGCTGACGTCGGTCGCGCTGCCGCGACAACGCGCGGCCATTGCCCAGGGGCTGACCCCGCTCATCTTCTACATCACCAACCCCGCCCTGATGTTCACTCTGCTTGCCAGCACCGATCTGCATGCGGTGGTTGGTGTATTCACCCCGATAGCCTTGATGGTTGCCGTGCTGACCGGCTCCGCTTATGCCTTGGTCGCGCGGCTGACCTTCAAGACTCCAGCTCATCGGCTGCCCGTTGCGGCCATGTCCACGAGTTATGTGAATGCTGGAAATATCGGTGTGCCGCTGGCCCTTTATGCGGTGGGCAGCACCAGTCCCGTAGTGTCGGTGCTCATCGCGCAGTTGCTGATCATCGCTCCCGTCTACCTGTGCATGTTCGCGGTGCTCTCCCGCGCCAAGTCCGGTGGCGCGGATAGCCTGCCCGGTGCGAAAATGATCCTCAAGCCCATCGCCAACCCTGTCACTATTGCGACCTTCCTCGGTGCGGTGTTCTCCTTCTTTGGCCTGGCACTGCCCGAAGTCATTCATGCGCCAGTGCAAATGATTGGCGACGCATCCATCCCCCTGTTGCTGATGTCCTTTGGAATGGCGCTATACGGCCAGCGTCCATTGTCAGATAAGAACCTGCGCGGCGAAATCTATCTGGCGACCGCGTTCAAGGTGTTCTTCATGCCTTTGCTCGCCTGGCTCGTTGCCCGCTTCGTTTTCGGCCTATCCGGAATCGAACTTCTCGGAGTAGTGATCATGGCGGCGCTTCCAACCGCGCAAAACGTCTTGCTGTTTGCCCAGCAATTCAAGTTGCCCGTCGCCGTGCCGCGCGAAGTGGTGCTGGCAAGCACCCTGCTGACCTTTCCCAGTGTGCTGGTCATTGCCTTCTTGCTGGGCTAGATACGTGCAGCACCGGTATTCGCGCCGGTGGGCATCTTGGGCCTGCCGAAGCAATCCGTTGCCAGCTGTCTCCCGAACGGTAACTCGGCGGAACTGATGGGCTGGCCAAGCGTCCAGCCGATGAGCTGGCAACCAAGGCGCTATCAGCCATCGCACGGTGCCGAATCCGGAGGGGCGCCATTTATTCAATGAATTAGCCAAGATACCTAGCACGCTTGGACCAAGGCTTCGACGCCAGGAGAGCTGGATCCCGGAATGTACTTCTAGCGTGAAACAACTTTGGAAAGATAGCGTTCGCTATGCAAATAATTATGTGTTTTCCATGGTCAGTGCGGATCTGAAAATTTCGAACTCCCCAAACATGCAGATAACCATCATTCATTTTTCGAATCTGCGAGTCCGCCGGGATAGTTCCACAGAAATATGTGAAACACCTTTTTAGTACATGAGCGAATATAAAAGATTTATTTGAGAAGTACTTCCTTTAGGAGTTGCCGAGCAGTTACGCTCCTACCGGCACACACCACATCGATTGATCACCGACCTTTGTGCGCCCAAAAACCCTACAAGGAGAACATCAATGGCACGTTTTTCTACCCCTCTTCGGAGAACCCTGGCCGTCTCCGCGGCCGTAGTGATCGGCATGAGCGGCTTCGGCGCTGGCGCCTTGCCAGCTACCGCCTCCCCCGTATCGGCTCCCGCTGAAAAGTCCCTCCCCAAGGCAAATGGCGAAGACAAGGTCAAGATCGGTTCGGTTCAATCAGGCGAGGCCTACGACCAGTTCATCGTCACCTACAAGGCTTCAGCCACGCAGACGGGCAAGTCCTCCCGCGCCAAGGCCTGGGGCAAAGCAGCCAAGGCAGCAGGCGTTACCGTCAAGGAAATGCGAGCCATGGCCACCGGCAGCTTCGTGGTGAAGGCCGACAAGAAACTCAAGGGCAAAGGCGCCAAGGAGTTCATGGCCGATATTGCGCAGTCTGGTCTCGTGGAATCGGTGGAACCCGATGCCATTATGAAGATTTCCATGACGCCTAACGACACCCGGTACGGCGAGCAGTGGCACTACAGCGGCACCAACGGGATGCGCTTGCCTTCGGCCTGGGACATCGCCACCGGCGAGGGCAGCATCGTCGCTGTCCTGGATACCGGCATCACCTCGCACTCGGACCTGAACGCCAACATCGTTTCCGGCTACGACTTCGTCTCCAGCTCTACCTCGGCCCGCGACGGCAACGGCCGCGACGCGAACCCCCAGGATGAGGGCGACTGGTACGCCGCCGGCGAATGCGGCGGCAGCTACTCGGGCAATTCCTCTTGGCACGGCACCCACGTGGCCGGCACCGTAGCCGCAGTCACCAACAACTCCAGCGGCGTGGCCGGAGTTGCCCCGGATGCCAAGATCCAGCCGGTCCGCGTCCTGGCCAAGTGCGGCGGCAGCCTGTCCGATATCGCCGATGCCATCATTTGGGCTTCGGGCGGTTCGGTCCCGGGAATTGCCAATAACCCAACCCCGGCAGACACCATCAACATGTCCCTGGGCGGTGGCGGCGCTTGCGGAACTACCTACCAGGCGGCCATCAACGCCGCGGTTCTGCGCGGCACCTCGGTGGTAGTTGCCGCCGGCAACGAAAGCCAGAACGCTTCGAATTCCCGCCCGGCCAACTGCGAAAACGTCATTACCGTAGCGGCAAGCAACCCTTCGGGCGCTCCGTCGTACTACACGAACTACGGCTCGGCCGTTGACGTCACCGCACCTGGTGGCGACACCCGCTACGCCGGCCAAGGCGTGCTGTCCACCATCAATACCGGCACCACTACTCCATCCAGCCAGGGCTATGCCTTCTACCAGGGCACTTCCATGGCCACCCCGCACGTAGCGGGCATGGTCGCACTGATGAAGTCGGCAGACCCTGGGATGTCCCCCGCCTCCGTGGAAACTGCGTTGAAGCAGGGCACCCGCGCGATGCCAGGCGGTTGCAGCATCGGTTGCGGCGCCGGACTGGTGGATGCCGCCAAGATCATGAATGCCCTGGACGGCAGCAACCCAACACCAACCCCGGAGCCAACTCCGGATCCGGAGCCAAGCGGCAACCTGCTGAAGAATGCTGGCTTCGAGAACGGGGCGGATTACTGGACCGCCAACCGCGCCGACACCTTCGAGTCCGGCTCGGCAGCCCGCTCCGGCAGCGGATTAGCTGGGCTGAATGGTTGGGGCAATTCCAACACCTACACCCTGGACCAGAAGGTCGCCATCCCGGCAGATGCCACCAATGCGCAGCTGGAGTTCTACCTGCATGTGCTGACCAATGAAACTACTGCCTATAGCCAGTACGACAAGCTGACCGTACAGGTTCTGGACGGCTACGGAACCTACAACATGGGCACCTGGTCGAACTTGGATGCCGGCTCGTCGTACGAACTGCAGGCTGTTGACCTGAACAACTTCCGCGGTAAGACCGTTACTTTGCGTTTCAAGGGCGTGGAAGACAGCTCGCAGGCTACCTTGTTCCGCATTGATGATGCATCGGTAGCCGCCAGCTAGAGGATCGACCAGAAAAGTCCACTATTACCTGCGCAAGCGCGGCACCAATCGGTGCCGCGCTTGCTGCGGGAAAGATAGGGATATCGCCTAGCTCAAGGTCCAGGAGCGCTTGGACAGGCCGTACCAGAAACCGTCAATTGCCGTCTTGGCATCAATTCCACCCGAGGCGTATGCCGCACCCAGCGCAACGTACAGCGGAGCCCAATGCTCCGAGCGCGGGTGCGCTTCGCGGGCCGCCGGGGCCTTGTGCAGGAAGTCGAGGATGGAGTCCACATCCCCGCGGGCCATTGCCTCCTCGGCCCAATGGTCGAACTCGCTGGAGGCCGATGGCGGCGCCGAATCCGGCCCGCCGGCTGGGTTGAACCAGCGCAAGTTGTGGGTGGTGAATCCGGAACCAACGATCAAGGTTCCCCGCTCGCGCAAGGGCGCCAAGCTCTTGCCCAGATCAAAGAGTCCTGCAGGATCCAGTGTTGGCATGGACATCTGCACCACAGGTACATCCGCATCCGGGAACATTTCCTTCAGCGGCACGTAGGCGCCATGGTCCAGCCCACGCGTCTCGTCGCGCTCCACGTGATGGCCATAAGCCGAGGTCAGCCGTTCGACTTCATTGGCCAGCTCGGGCGCCATTGCCGCATCGTAGCGAACGTCGTAGTACTTCTGGTCGAAGCCCCAGAAGTCGTAGACCAATTCGTTCTTCTGCTGGGTAGCACTCAGCGTCACCGGCGCATTTTCCCAGTGCGCGGAGATCATCAGAATATCTTTCGGCTTCTCGAAAGTGCCGGACCAGCTAGCCAGCTCCTGGGTCCAGCGCTGGTCGTCGGCCAGTGGCGGTGCACCATGGCTAAGGAACAAGACGGGAGGGGTATCGGATAGCTGATTCATGATTAAAAACTACCAACCATTAGTTGAAGCGTCAAGCTTTATTTTCATGAATCCCGATATCCAATTCATGCAAGACCCTCAATGCTCTCCAAGAGGGCCGTGGACAGTGCGGACAGCTTCGCCGCACCACGTTGGGTCCAACGCCAGCGGCAACGGAGGCCATGGCTTTCTTGCTCTGCTTCTGAGCGGCGGCGGGAATCTATTGCTTCTCTAATCACGAATGCAATTGGCAAGTCGGTCCTAAGCTGCGCCGGAGCAGTGGAACTGTACGGCTTTGCAGGCATCAGGCGTTGCCTGGCCAGTCTTTTCCAAGCCATTAATTACGCTCAGCTGGGGATTCGCAGTACGTTCAACACTTCGGCTTCGAACGGCTGCGGTCTCCAATATCAGACTTATTGACCATTAATCTTTAGAATGGTTTGTATGCAAGAAGAAGAACTGATGCAGACGGTCGAAGAAGAATTCACCGCCATCTTATTGCGCGCCCGCCAGATGCTGATCCGTCGCGCCAAGATCATCCACCCGGACCTGCAGGATCCGGGGTACCGCTTGCTTGCAGTGGTCATCCGTGATGAAGCCCAGCAACAGGGAGCACTCGCAGAAAAACTGCGTCTGGACAAGGCGACTATTTCCCGCCTCGTGCAGCACCTCGAGTCTCTGGAACTTGTCACCCGCACCCAGGATCCTTCCGATGGCCGAGCCCAGCTGGTCTCGGCAACAGAAAACGCCAAGGAAAAATGGCGCTCCAGCGGTAACACGCTGCGTGAGGAACTGCGCCGCCAGCTCAAGGAATGGGAAGCCTCCGAACTGAAGAATTTTGGAGATCTCCTGCACCGCCTCAACGACAGTTTTGAACAGATTCTCTAGTCCCCGATCATCAGCTGAAGCCTTGGAGACCTTCTGGTTTCCAAGGCTTCAGCTTTTTAGGCTCACTCCATCAGCGCCAGGAAATCATCGGCGCTTAACGCAGCACTCTGCGCGGCTTGGGCAGTCTCTCCCAGGACATCATTGAACAGCTGCGTCTTCTTGGCCTGCAGCGCGAGCACCTTGGATTCGATGGTGTCCTTTGCCACCAAGCGATACACATAGACCGGACGAGTTTGCCCAATGCGGTGGGCCCGGTCAATAGCCTGGGCTTCGGCCTGCGGGTTCCACCATGGGTCCAGCAAGATGCAGTAGTCGGCGGAAGTGAGATTAATGCCGAAGCCGCCGGACTTCAGCGAGATGAAGAAGACCGGGAAATCTCCCTCGCTGAAACCGTCAATCAGTTCCTTGCGCTTTGGGCCAGTGGTGGACCCATCAAGGTATCCGTGCTCAATGCCCAGCTCTTCAGCGACGTCGCGTGCCTTGGCCAAGAAACTGGTGAATTGGCTGAAGACCAGAATCTTATGCCCTTCAGAAACCGCGTCCCCCATGAGTTCGCGCAGCATTTCCAGCTTCGCGCTCGGAGCATCGCCCTCGCCTACCAAGGACGGATCCAAGGCCAGCTGGCGCAGCAAGGTCAGCGATTGGAGAATCTGGAAGCGATTCGAATCAACGTCGTCAACCAGCCCCAGAACTTCTTGCCGCACACGCTGGAAGCGGCGGTCATAAGCTTTGCGGTGCCCCGGCTCCAGTTCGACTTCCAGCACCTGCTCGGTCTTCGCCGGCAACTCTGGAACGACCTGTTCCTTGGTACGGCGCAGCACGAACGGACGCAGTCGGCTCTTCAGGCGCTCCAGGCGCTCCTGGTCTCCGTCGGCAATGGGCTTCTGGTAGTTGTCCTTAAAGGACTTCGCACCGCCCAGCAGGCCTGGTGCAGCCAGTGAGACCAACGCCCACAGTTCCAGCAGGTTGTTTTCCATGGGAGTGCCAGTGACCACGAATTTGCACGGCACTGGCAGCTGCCGGGCCTGCTTGTAGCCTTTGGAGGCATGGTTCTTCAGTTGCTGGGCCTCGTCCATGATCATGACGTTGAATCCGGCGGCTTCAAAATCCTCATAGGCCAGGCGGAAGATCGTGTAGCTGGTAACTACCAATTGGGCGTCACCGATCTGCGACGCCATGCTTTGGCCGCTCTTTCTAGCTGTTGAAGTGATGCCGGTGACTCTCATCTGCGGCGCAAATCGCTGCGCCTCATTGATCCAGTTGCCCACCACCGAGGTAGGAGCCAGCACCAGGAATTTCTGGGCAGGATCCTCGACGCGCGCTTGTTCAAGGCAAGCCAGCAACTGGACGGTCTTGCCCAGACCCATATCGTCGGCAAGGACGCCACCGAGATCATGGGTACGCAAGAAGTTGAGCCAGGATAGGCCGTGGCCCTGATACGGGCGCAGTTCAGCGTTGAACGTTTCCGCTAGCTGGACCGGCTGCATTTCTTCACCGCTTTGCAGCGCCTTCATGGTCTGCAGCCACTGGTTGTGCTGGGCTTCGATAATGCCCAGATCCACCAGTTCTTGCCACCAGTCGATGCTCAACTTATGGATGCGGATCGTATCGCCCTGCACCGTGCCCAGCTCCCCGGCCTCTGATATCAGCTGGCGCAGCTGCGTGAAATCTGCACCATCAATCGGGATCACCGTAAGGTCATCGAGGACGAGATACTCATCTTGCTTGGTCAAGGCCTCCAGCAGCAGTGGGAACGGGACCTTGGTCTCGTCCAGGAGCACTTCCACAGACAAGTCGAACCAGTCCCCCGTGCTTTCGCCGGCTTCGACACTGACAGCGGCCGGGGCGTGGCTGATCCGGTACTTCGGCAGCCTGTTCTGCTCTTCAACGACCACATCGGGATGCTCTGCCAATAGCGGCAATGCGTAGACCAAGAAATCGATGGATTCGGAGGTGCTGAATTCCTTCGGCGGGAAGATTCCTGAAGAGGTCAGTTGCCCCAAGGAAGCCTGCGCGCCGAGCTTGTCCTGCACCGAAGCAGCAATTTCCTTTTCCACGGCATACTGGCGGGGGCCCGCGGAGGCGTACTCCCAGGAATAGCTCACGGTCAGCGGAGTTCGGATGCTCTCCAGGGACAGCTTGAGGCTGGGGCGTGCTGGAACAGGGATGCTGTAGCTGTCATCCTCGCTCTTCAACGGTGCCATCAGGCGCAATCGGTCCAGGTGCTGGCGCTCGAAAAGCTCAACGCCTTCCTGCGGGATGGATTGCGCACCGGATTCAATAAATGTGGCCAGTTCCTTCGTGACCGGTTCAGCGAACCGGGCCAAACCGATTTCCCTGGCCTTCGGCAAGGGGCTGGACGCGTAAGCCAACAAGGTCGGCGGCGTGCCTATGGGCAAGAGGTAGACGTGCTCTTCGCTCGGCCCGCGCAGCTTCCCTTCCATGCTCAGGCCATGTTCACCGCGACGCACATCCACGTGTGCCATGGCTGGTTGCTCGCTGAACTCCACCGGGGCCTTGGCCGTAGAACCGCCGTTGACGATCTGCACTCCAGCTTCACGCAGGGCTTCGAACGCATCCAGCAGGTCCTGGCCTGGAAGATCCATCAAGGAGATCCACTCCTTGGGATCCCACGAATGGCGATAAGTATCTTGTTCAACGTGTTCACGCAACCGGTCCAGTTCAACGACCGCACGACGCTGCTTCTTGGAGAACCGCGTATCAAAAGCAACATTGCGCCAGCTGATCCCGGTTTGGATCCAGGGGCTCTTGGTGCCCTGGCGGGCCGGGCGTGCCTGCAAGGTCAGCGCGTCCTCGCCGCCATAACGCGGTTCGCTTACCACTTTCAGGATCAATCCCAGCGGTTCTTCGGCAACCAGCGGCTCATCGGAAATGACTGGAAGCAGACGGTCAAGGGTACGTTCCCACTGCGGCTTGCTATTGCGTTTCCAAGCGTGGGGATCCACCCCGGAGTCGGAGACGAAAAAGCCCTGGTCTTCTTCGGTGGTGACCTCAATGAGCAAGGCGGCGACATCTTCACAGGACTGAACCCCCGGATGCTTGCCGCAGAAGCTGGTGAAGCTGATATTGCCCTCGGTGATTTCCAATTGGGCCATCACCGATTCACGCAGCACCACACCGGAGATGCGGGTAGATCCCGGTTGCATTACCCGGTTGGCGATCTGCACTTTTCCGGAATCACACAGGAATTGGCCCAGGTTGTATTCGGATTCGGTCACCAAGGTCTGGGCCGCAGAAAGTGTCAGCTGGAATTCCATACTCGCCGTTCATTGTTCGTGCAGTGGGCGCCCGAGAGCTAGATTCCATCTTAGCGAGCCGGAAAGCAAGATGCCCGGTGACGAAAAGTTACTTCTGCCCTTTACCCGCGGGCCCTGCAACCGATAGAAATTAATCACTGAATCACGAGTTCCACTCTTTGAGCCCTGGCTGAGTGGACGGCAACCCTCCTGCGTCATTGTGCGGGGTGCCCCAGGTGAAGATTCGACGCATCTTGAACGCAAAGATGCGTAAGCGATGGCGCCCCTTGCGCCAGAAAGGGGATCAATTCCCCATGACTAATGCAGCATCTGCCCCAACCGTATCCGAAGACCGCGCACAGCGCCTGCAGGAAGCAGGCAAGGGCTGGGGCGAACGAATTTCGGCTGCCCCGCAAAGTGCCCAATTGACTTTCACCGTCGAGGGCGAAGGCTTCGATTCGGTAGCCAGCAACATTGTCTCCGGCAAGCACACCTTCCAGGTCGACGAGCCAGCTGCCCTGGGCGGCAGCGACCTGGCCGCAAGCCCCGTGGAATACGCGCTCGGAGCGCTCATCTCCTGCCAGGTTGTGGTCTACCGCTTGTACGCGCAGAACCTCGGCATCCAGGTGGACGACGTGAAGATCCAGGCCAATGGCCACCTCGATGTCCGCGGACTCTTCGGCATCGACCAGACCATCCGCCCCGGCTTCTCGTCGGTGGATCTGGACATCCGGATTGCCGGACCGGAATCAGCTGAACGCTATGAAGAACTGCGCCGCGCAGTGGATGCACACTGCCCGGTGCTGGACCTCTTCGCCAATCCGGTGCCCGTGACAACCGCGGTAAGCATCGCAGAGACCAACTAGAGTTCGCTGAACTAAAAAGCACCGCGGCGGCCCCCGACTTCAGGGGCCGCCGCGGTGCACTTCTAGCTGAAGCCAACTATTGCCCCAGGAAGTTCAGCAGGACTTTGCCGGAGCGAGCCGAATCCTTGGCCGTTTCGAAGGCTTCAAGCGCATCGGCGACCGGGAACTCGTGGGTTACCGCCTCGGAAACCTGCAGTGAACCGTCGGCCAGGGCAGCAAGCACATGGTCGATTTCGTCGTTGAAGCGGAAGGAACCAACCAGTTCCAGCTCGCGGGTAATAGCCAGCGAAATGAGTGCGGGTTGTTCTCCTGAGGGCAGCAACCCGACCATGACCACTCGACCGCCGCGCACGGCACCGCGCACGGCGGAGGCCAACCCGCGGAAGTTGCCGCTGGCCTCGATCACCACGTCCGCGCCCACCTGGGCAAGAGCTTCCTGGTCATCGGCGCGCAAAGTTGAAGTGGCACCGAGTTTCCCGGCGATTTCCAACGGCTTCTCGTGCATGTCCACTGCGATGATTTCTTTGGCTCCGGCACGCTTGAGCACTGCTACAGCGAGAGCTCCGATCGGCCCAGCACCAATAACCAGCGCCTTCTTGCCGGCGACTTCACCGGCGCGCGACACCGCATGCCAAGCAACCGCAGCCGGTTCTGCCAGTGCCGCATCACGCAGTGCTAAGCCAGCAGGCAGCTCACGCAGCATGCGTGATGGCAGGTTCACTTCGCGGGCGAATGCGCCCTCGGTGTGCGGGTAGCGGGCGGCCGAGCCCAGATAGGTGCACCCCGGGGAAAGATTCGGGCGGTCGGCCGGGTAGGGTTCCCCGGTCTCGCCTGGTGTTGCCGGGTGCACGGCGACTTTGGTTCCGGCTGCCGGCCCGCTGCCGTCAGCGGCGGCCTGCATGACGGTCCCGACGATTTCATGCCCGAGAACCATTGGAGCCTTGAGGATCGATTCCCCGGCGGCGCCGTGGCTCCAGTAATGCAAGTCTGATCCGCAGATACCGCCGTAAGCGATGGCAACGCGTGCTTCATCTGCTCGCGGCGCTGCCAGCTCGATTTGTTCAATACGCAAATCATCGGCTGCATGGGCCACGACGGCCAACGTGCTGGTGGCGAGGGAATTAGACGACAACGCTCATGCCTCCGTCGATGAAAATGGTCTGCCCGTTCACGTAGTTCGATCCATCCGAGGCCAACCAGACTGCTGGTCCGGCCAGATCCTCGACAGTTCCCCAACGGGCAGCCGGGGTGCGGCCCAGAATCCAGGAATTGAATTTCTCGTCATCCACCAGATTCTGCGTCATCTCGGTGTGGATGTAGCCCGGTGCGATGCCGTTGATTTGCAGTCCCGAACCAGCCCATTCGGCGGTCATGGCGCGGGTGAGATTGCGCAGGCCTCCCTTGGCCGCACTATAGGCGGAGATGGTGGGGCGGGCCAAGTCGGTTTGCACCGAGCAGATGTTGATGATCTTGCCTTCGCCACGCTGCACCATGGAGCGTGCGACCTCTCGGCCTACCAGGAATGCGCTGGTGAGGTTCGTGTCAATCACACGCTGCCAGTCGGATACTTCCAATTCCAGCATCGGAACGCGGTGTTGGATACCGGCGTTGTTCACCAATATGCGGATGGGGCCGATGGTCTTTTCAATGGCGGCAATGTTCTCGCGCACGGCGGCATCATCGGTGACATCGAAGCAGACGCTATGGATTCTTTCGGCGCCATAGCGGGTGCCGAATTCGGCGACAGTTTCGGCCAAGCGTTGCGCATCGCGGCCGTGCAGGATGATGGTGGCTCCGGCATCGGCCAGGGCACGGGCAAGTTCGCGGCCAATACCGCGGGAGGACCCGGTCACCAGGGCCAGTCGTCCGGTCAGGTCAAAAAGTTGGCTCATGAGTTCCCTCGCATGAAGTGTCGATGGTTCATCGACGGGAACTCACCAGCGGTATGTACCGGCTGCTGTATCCGAAAAAGTAGCCCCGTCGCTTCCCCAAAAACATATCAGATATAAGAGGTGCGAGGGGCCATAAAGTCCGACTTATTTATTTGAAAACTATCCTGCCGGATCTAGCGGGTCTGCGAGTAGAACCAGTTGATGTGCTCTTCGAGCAGCTGGGCCGCCCGTTCGCGCTGGTTCGTCGCGAACGCGTGGTGGATGGCCTTGTGCTGGCGGCGCAGGATGCGCACCACCGGCTGCCAGGCCTCATCGCTGGGCACCGATTCGGAAACATAGTCGCTGATCGAGTTGCGCAGCGATTCCATCATCGATTCCACTACCGCGTTGCCGGCCATGGAGGCCAGGAGCACATGGAACTCGGCATCAATACGGTGGAAGGCCTCGCGCGAGAGCTGCGCGTCGTCCATGCGCATGATCAGCACCGCGGTGCGGTCAATGACCTGCTGGGCATGGATTGGATCGCGCGGCGTCATTTGCGCTGCCCAGGTTTCCAGCAAGATGCGAGATTCGACGATCTCGCGGACGTTGATCCCCTTGGCCGCCAGATGCAGGCGCAATGCCTGCGAAATGCCAGCCGAGGGGTTGGAGATGATCACCGCTCCGGAGTTGGGCCCGGAGCCGGTTGAAGTCTTGATAATGCCCATCACATCAAGGATGCGGATGGCATCGCGGACCGAGGCCCGCGAGATCCCATGCTGCTCCGCGAGCGCACGCTCGCCGGGAAGCTGGTCTCCAACGGAGAGCTTCTCCTTGCGCAGATCCTCTTCAATTGCTTGGAGAACAACCTGGTACGCACGCGGAGCTGGGTTTACTGGCATCGGATCTATTTTAGCCGTTCACGGCTAAGGCAGCATCCAGGACAGAACCGGGGTGGACTGCAGGTAAACCAAGCAGCACAGCACCAGCAGCATGCCTACGGACCAACCGGCAACCTTCTTGAGGATCACCGACTCCTGGCCTTCCATCTTCACCGAGGTAGCGGCGATGGCCAGGTTCTGCGGGGAGATCAGCTTGCCGACCACGCCGCCGGAGGTGTTGGCGGCAACCAGCAGGTTCGGATCGATGCCGGCATTGATGCCAGCGGTCTGCTGCAGCTTGGCGAACAGCGCGTTGGCCGAGGTGTCCGAGCCGGTCACCGCGGTGCCGATCCAGCCCAGGATTGGCGACAGGAAGGCGAAGAATGCGCCGGTGCCTGCCAGCCAGGTGCCAATGGTGATGGTCTGGCCCGAAAGGTTCATTACGTAAGCCAGGCCGAGGACCGACAGGATGGTCAGCGCGGCGTAGCGCATGTTGTAGACGGTCTTGCCGATTTCGGCAGCACCCTCGGCGAAGGTCATCTTGTACTTGCCGTTGCCGTCGTTCTTCGCGTAGACCAGGGCCACGATCAGGCCGGTGATCAGCAGCAAGGTGCCCGGGGAGGATAGCCACTGGAAGTTGTAGATGGTCGAAGATACCGCTTCGCCATCAGCATTCAGGATCTTGCCGTCCAGTCCTGGCCAGCCGAACTTGATGTCCGTGGTTGCCAGCCATGCAGGAATGTCCACGCCCAGCTTCCACAGCTTGGCCACGCCGAAGATGACGATAACCAGCAGGTACGGGAACAAAGCCATCCAGGTGTTGACCGGGTGCAGCTTGGCATTGGCCTCGTATGGAATTGCGGCGGCTTCAGCAGTCAGCACGCGCTGGCGTGCCTCGTCGGCACCCTTTGGAGTCCAGAAGCGCAGCAGGATCACTGCGGCGGCCAGACCAACCAGCGCAGCAACGATATCGGTCAGCTCATAGGAGAAGTAGGTCGAGCACAGCCACTGGGCGACACCGAAGGAAATGCCGATGGTCAGCGTTGCCGGCAGGGTCTGGCGCATGCCGCGCCAGCCGTCGAGGATCAGGACCAGGATCGATGGGACGAACAGCGCCAGCAGCGGGGACTGATGGCCAACGATGGCGCCGATGTCGGCAGCCGGGATGCCGGTCAGGGCACCGGCGGTGGTGATCGGGATCGCCACGGCGCCGAAGGCCACCGGGGCGGTGTTGGCGATCAGCACGGCGCAGGCTGCGCGCAGCGGCGACAGGCCCAATGCCAGCAGCATGGTGGCGGTAATCGCTACCGGTGCGCCGAAGCCTGCCAGCGCTTCAAGCAGGCCGCCGAAGCAGAAAGCAATCAGCACGGCCTGAATGCGCACGTCGCCGCCGCCGATGACGTCGAAGACGCGGCGCAGGTCTTCGAAGCGGCCCGACTTGACGGTGACCTGGTAGAGGAAGATCGCCATGACAACGATCCAGACAATAGGGAAGGCACCGAAGACCATGCCCATCAGTCCGGAGTTCAATGCCAATCCAACCGGCATGTTCCAGCCGAAGATCGCCACGAGGATGGCAACAGCGAGCGAGCCGAGGCCGGCCCAGTGGGCCTTGACCTTGACTACCGCCAGAAGTACGAAGAAGGCTACAAGCGGGATCAGTGCGATGAGCGCTGAAACAGCTATGCTCCCCGCGATCGGATCCGTGGAGGGTGTAAACACGGTGTGGGCGTCCTTACTCGAGATGGTCTGACCATATGTGGTCCGACCACCTAGAGTACAAGGTGAGAGCTATCACAACAAGTCTTGACTATTACGAAGTACGTGGCATAGTATGGTCTGACCACACCCTGAAAGAGTCATTTATTATGCGAATTGCTCTCTTTGCCACGTGCATTGTGGATGCTATGTATCCGGAAACCGCCAAGTCGACAGTGAAAATCCTGGAACGCTTGGGCCATGAAGTCATTTTCCCCAAGGCGCAAGCCTGCTGTGGGCAAATGCACATGAATTCCGGTTATATGCCTGAAGCCCTGCCCGTGGTCGAAAACCACATCAATGCCTTCGACACCGAAGACTATGACGTCGCGGTGGCCCCCTCGGGCTCCTGCGTTGCTTCGGTCAAGCACCAGCACCCTTTCCTGGCAGAGCGCCTGGGCAAGCCGGAGCTCAAGGAACGCGCAGTTGCCGTGGGCAAGCGCACCTATGAACTGAGCCAACTGCTGGTGGATGTCCTGGGGATCACCAACGCCGCCGAGCAGCTGGGCAGCTACTTCCCGCAGACCATCACCTACCACCCTTCCTGCCACGGCATGCGTTCGCTGAAACTCGGCGATCGGCAACTTGATCTGCTCAAGACCGTCGGCGGCATCACCGTCAACGAGCTTCCGGAAGCTGACCAGTGCTGCGGCTTCGGCGGTACCTTCTCGATCAAGAACTCCGATGTCTCCACGGCAATGCTCGAAGACAAGATGAAGAACATCTGCTCCACCGGCGCCTCGGCCTGCGCGGGCGGCGACGCCTCCTGCCTGATGCACATCGGCGGCGGACTTTCGCGCACCGGAGCCAAGCCAAAGACCCTGCACCTGGCAGATATCCTGGCCAGCACCATGGAAGAGACGGTGTCACTGTGACTCAGGTATTCCTCGGCATGCCTGCCGGCGGGCAGGGCAACCTGTTCGAGACCGAGCCATTCCCCAAGGCCGCGCACCGCGAACTGGGCAACACCCAGATGCGCAAGAACCTGCGCCACGCCACCCACACCATTCGCGACAAGCGGCTGAACGTCGTCGGCGAGCTTCCGGACTGGGAAGAGCTGCGCGACGCCGGCAGCGCCATCAAGAACCTGACGATGGCCAACCTCGAAGAGCGTTTGGAAGAGTTCGAGAAGAACTTCACCGCCCGGGGCGGCATTGTCCACTGGGCCCGTGACGCGGACGAAGCCAACAAGATCGTTACCGAGCTGGTCAAGGCGACCGGCTCGAAAGAGGTCGTCAAGGTCAAGTCCATGGCCACCCAGGAAATCGGCCTGAACGAGCACCTGGAGACCGAGGGCATCGAAGCCTTCGAAACCGACCTTGCCGAGCTGATCGTCCAGCTGGGCAACGACAAGCCAAGCCACATCCTGGTTCCGGCGATCCACAAGAACCGCACCGAGGTGCGCGACATCTTCCTCAAGGAAATGCCGGTAGTGGATCCGAACCTGACCGATGAGCCAGCCAAGCTGGCCGAAGCTGCCCGCAAGCACCTGCGCAAGAAGTTCCTTTCCGCCAAGGTCGCGATCTCGGGCGCGAACTTCGCGCTGGCCGATACCGGCACCCTGGGTGTAGTGGAATCCGAGGGCAACGGCCGCATGTGCCTGACCCTGCCCGAAACCCTGATCACCGTCATGGGCATCGAGAAGGTCCTCCCCCACTGGGAGGACCTCGAAGTCTTCATGCAGCTGCTGCCGCGGTCTTCCACCGGCGAGCGCATGAATCCCTACACCTCGCTGTGGACCGGCGTGAGCGAAGACGATGGCCCGCAGAACGTGCACATCGTGCTGCTGGATAACGGCCGCACCCGCGCCCTGGCCGACCGCTTCGGCCGCAGCGCGCTGAACTGCATCCGCTGCTCGGCCTGCATGAACGTGTGCCCAGTGTACGAGCGCACCGGCGGCCACGCCTACGGTTCGACCTACCCGGGCCCGATCGGCGCAATCCTCTCCCCGCTGCTGACCGGCATCGAGGTCGAGGAAAACGGCTCCCTGCCATATGCTTCCTCGCTGTGCGGCGCCTGCTACGACGCTTGCCCGGTGAAGATCAACATCCCGGAAATCCTCGTGCACCTGCGCGGCGAGGATGTGGATGCCAACCGCGACAAGCACAAGCTCCCGACCCAGATGGATCTGCTGATGAAGGGCGGCTCCTGGGCGTTGGGCAAGGGCAAGAACCTCGGCCTGCTCGAAAAGGCCTTGCCGCTGGGCCGGCTGATGTCCGGCAAGGAAAAGAAGATCAAGAAGCTTCCGGGCATCGCCGCAGGGTGGACCGCCAGCCGTGACATTCCCGCCCCGCCAAACAAGTCCTTCCGCGACTGGTGGAGCGACGAGAAGGAGTCCAAGTGAGCGCAAAAGACGAAATCCTGGGACGGATCCGCTCGGCACTAGCCGATGCTCCCGTCGCCCAAGAGGTACCCCGCGAATACCGCAAGACCTCGGATATGGGTGAAGCTGAGCTCATCGACCTGCTGGTGGACCGCTTGGTGGATTACAAGGCCGGGGTGGACGTCATTGACGCCGCGCAGATCCCGGAATACGTAGCGGCCAAGCTGGCGGGAGCCTCCAGCGTTGTCTACCCGCATGGCTTGGACACCGACTGGCTCTCAGGGCTGGGCGAGAAGGTCGAGCAGCGCATCGATGCCCCGGGCGCACGGCTGAGCATCGCCGAACTGGATGAAACCAGCGCCGTGGTCACCTCGTCGGCCGTTTCGGTCGCCGAGTCCGGCACCATCATCCTTGATGGCGAGCCAAACCAGGGCCGCCGCGCGATTTCGCTGGTACCCGACCACCATGTGTGCATCGTGCCGATCTCCTCGATCGTGCGCCTGCTGCCAGAAGCCATGCCGCGACTGGCCATCACCCGTCCGCAGACCTGGATCTCCGGCCCGTCGGCCACCAGTGATATCGAGCTGGAGCGCGTTGAAGGCGTGCACGGCCCGCGTACCTTGGACGTCCTGATGGTTCGCGGCCTGTAAGGCTGGCGCAATAAGCTTTCGCGGCCGGTTCCCCCCTCCTAAACCTCCAGGGGAACCGGCCGCGAGTGCATTTAAGTGTGCTGTCGGCTTCTTGCCCTAGCCGCCGGCAATAAAACCCTTCAGGTCCGCCTCTATTCGATCGCGCGCGGCAAAAAAGCGAAGCCGGCAGTCCAGCTTCGAACATTTCGCGGAAGCGCACCGGTGGCATGGAAACGCTCAAGCCCGCGATGACTTCCCTGGCTCCATCGTGACGGCAATCCGTTATACTTCCCTTGCCTCGGATTTTCATCACCGGAGATATCTGGCGCACCCAGCCCGCCAATCCTGTCCAGGCTTGGACGTGTCCATGGCGCTGCCGCTGGACGCGACCGGTGAGTTGGGCGAATTCTTCGCTCAATTCATGACTGAATCACCAGTAACTGCCTAGCTGCCGATGCGTCATCTGCCCGTGGCAGCTGTCATCCAAAACAGCATCAGCGGGCAGATTCTGATTACATGGATAGGCAGGCGGAAGATTCTCACTTGAAGGGCCGGGATGGAGAAACAACAGGACCTTCGGATTTCGGTACGCACCATTCCCGATTCGGCTTTGCGCTTCGTCGGCTTCCTCTCCTTCTTCGACCGCTATGGCACCCCTCCCATGCTGGTCGCACTTTCGCTGGGTACATCGCTCAGTTTCGCCCAAGCCGTCCAACTGGTAGCTTCCTATGCCTTGTTCTATGCCATAGGCCAGCCGATCTGGGGCGTGCTTAGCGATCGTTTCGGGCGTCTTGCGGTATTGCGCGCGGCGCTCATCGGCGCTTGCCTCGGCGCGGTCGCCAGCATCATGTTCACCGACTATTTGCCGCTACTCATTGCCCGCTCCGTCACCGGGTTCATGTTCGGCGCACTGTATCCAACCCTGATGACGCTCCTGGGCGATACCCGTACCGGGGTGGAACGCGCTCGCGGCTTATCTGATTTGCAGATCTATTCCTCGCTGGGCACCACCCTGGCGACATTAGCTTCAGGAGCATTGGCAACATACGCGAACTGGCGGCTGGTGTTCCTGTTGCCTGCACTGGGTTGCGTAGCGGCCCTGTATAGCTTGCGGAAGGCGGCAGAGCCCGAGCATTCGCGTTCCGGATTCAAATTCCGTGCAGCTTTGCGTCCCATGAATTTGGCCCTTTATGCCATCGTCTTCCTCGAAGGCGGGCTGCTCATGGGATTGCTGACCTATATCGTTCCCGCCTTGCAAGAATCCGGTGTCGCTATTGGCTTGGCAGGAGCGCTAGGTTGCGCTTTTGCCCTGGGAGTCATTCTGGGTGCACGCTTGATGCGCCGATTGGTGGCACGCATTGGCCGAACGTGGCTTATTGGGGGTGGCGGCCTGGTGCTTTGCGCAGCTTTCCTCCCCTCGGCGTTCGCTCCCTCCCCTGCCTCCTACACCTTCACCGCGTTCTTCCTGGGTGCCACGAACGCGATCATGCACTCATCAATGCAGGGGTGGGCGACCGATATCTCGCCTGACGCGCGGGCCACCACCGTTTCACTGTTCGTTTTTGCCCTGTTCGCGGGGGCATCTGCGGCGACCTACCTAACTGCAGATCTAGCGCAGAATGGCCACTACGGCCAGATCTTCGGAATCGGCTTGGCACTGAGCCTATTACTTGTGGCGGTGGCGACTGGCACTCATGCGCTGTGGCGCAGAATGCATCCAGCCAGCTGACTTCACTGGCAGGTAGGGGGCATTCTGGCATTGCAGAGAGTTCTTCTAGAGATTAGATGTTATTGCCGGTTGCATGTGAGAATCTTGAATTAAGCGAACGAGCCTCACAAGCGGAAAGCAGGTTGCCATGACCAGTCCAGGCGAAGAACCACGAAACCCCTATTCTTCAGGGCACCAGGGTCAGAACCGGCAGTACCAGCAGCCTGGTTCCTACGATCTCAACGGCGTCCCGCAACAGCCTTACTACAATCAACAGGCACATGGCCAACCGGGCCAGTACCCCCAGGGCAACTTCGGCTATCCGACAGCATCCCAATTTCAAGGCACCCAGCTGGCACAGACCTCGATGATTCTTGGCATTGTGTCCATCTTCGTTGCAGGCGTGATCCTTGGCCCGATTGCTATTTTCAAGGCCAATAAAGCCGAAAGGGAATTCAATACGGTATCCACGGTCGGCAAAGTGACCGGTTGGATCGGCACCATTTTGGGCGTGCTCTGGATCGTGTATGTCGCATTCCTTGTCATCGGTGCTATCGCATTTTCCGTGGACCCGTCATTCAGCGGGTCCTAGGCACTTCTTCCCTCCACTTTAACGACAAAGCCTCCGGCTCACTTTCGTGAGCCGGAGGCTTTGCCGGTATCGGCCCTTGTCCCGTCATCCCCATGACGGCCTTCGGGAAACTTTTACTCTGCGGTTGGCAGTACGAACGAAGCGTCGATTTCGATCTTGACCTTGTCGCTGACCAGAACGCCACCGGCTTCCAGTGCTGCGTTCCAGGTGATGCCGAATTCCTTGCGGGAGATGGTCGTGGATGCGAAGAAGCCAACGCGGGTTGCACCGAAAGCGTCTACAGCTTCGCCGCCGAGCTCTGCTTCGAATTCAACTTCCTTGCTCACGCCGCGGATGGTCAGATCGCCAACGAGAATGAACTCGCCAGCCTCGCCCTTGACCGCAGTGGACTTGAAGGTCATGGTTGGGAACTGCTCGGCGTTGAAGAAGTCCTCGCCCTTCAGGTGGCCGTCGCGGTTAGCGTCCTTGGTGTTGACCGATGCGATCTGGACGGTTGCCTCGACCGAGGAGTCCGCCAAGGTTGCGCCGGTGGTCAGGGTTGCGTCGAATTCAGTGAAGCTGCCGCGAACCTTGGAGATGCCTGCGTGGCGAACCGAGAAGCCGATCTCGGAGTGCGATGCGTCGAGGTTCCAGGTTCCGGTGGTCAGTGCAGATGCAGTCATGTCTAAGTCCTTTCGTCGGGCCATCAAGTAGTTGACGCCTCAATTTGTTTTGCTGATACCAGTATGACACTAATGAAGTTGAAGCGTCAACCACTTTCCCTAAAAAAGTTTCATCTGGCTATTCAAGAGATCCGTATTTTGATACTGACTAGGAAAGTTTCTACTGAAGTCATTTTTCATGCACCCCTTTACTCAGACGCGTACATGGCTAGACTGAGGCCATGAACGCAAATGACCCAGTTCCCGATCATGCCCAAGAAGAAGCCGAGTTATCCGCAGAGCTAGAGGAAATTTGGCAGGAAGAATCCATCACTACCGCTGCCACGACCGAAATCGCCGATGAAGTCGACGGCGAGCTAGGCACCCGGAACCAGCAATAGGTAGATGGCCTCCACCTATTTCTATCCTGCAAGCAAATCCATCCGAGAGAAACCAATCCCCAGTGAATCCTCGGCGACATTGAAATGGATCCCCGGCATCGCGATGCCGGGGATCCATTGCTTAATCCATGCAGTTTTCGTTGCCTCGGTTAGGGATTGGAGACCAAGCCTTGGCCAACCATCCATTCGAAGGCAACATCCGCCGGTTCACGGCCAACCACGTCCACCTGGTAATTCAGGTCCATCAAGACCTGATCAGTCAGCAACGGAGCGATCTTGTCCATGATCTGCTGGATTTCCGGGTGCTTTTCAAGGAATTCTCCGTTGAAAGCCGGGGCGGCGTTGTAGCTTGGGAAATACTTCCGGTCATCTTCCAGCACGGTCAAGTTAAGCGCCTTGATGCGCCCGTCAGTGGTGAAGACTTCACCGAAGTTGCACGCGCCATTAGCGGTTGCCTGGTAAATGGCACCCACGTCGTACAGACCGATATTGTCCTCAGCCACTTCTGAACCACGGTCGATATCGTAGTGTTCCAGCATTGGAGTCAGACCGTCTCGACGGGAATTGAATTCCGGGTCGACGCAGAACGTCAGATCTTCGGGGTCCAGCGTCTGCAGTTCGGAAAGCTTGGCGATACCCAGCCGCTTGGTCGTTTCTTCGTTCATCGCCAATGCGTAGGTGTTGTTCAACGGTGCCGGATTTCCCCAGATAATTCCATTGGCAACATCCTCATCGTGCACCGACTGCCACTGCTCTTCTTCACCCACAACAGGTGATTCGTGGCCCAAGTAGGTCAGCCACGCGGTACCGGTGTACTCCCAGAGCACGCTCGCGTCGCCGGAAAGCAGCAACTGACGTGCCGGCTGGGAGCCAGGAACATTGGTCAGGTCGGTGACGTCGTAGCCGGCGGCCTTGAGCGCGATCACGGTGATCTTCCCCAGCAGCAGCTGCTCGGTAAAGGACTTGGACGTGACGGTCACGGTGGTGTCTTCAGCGTTTTCGACCAGCGGCTTGATCTCGGCGGGGCCGGCATTGGGCGCCGTCCCGGTCGATGGGCTTAGTCCGCACCCGGTCATTCCGATCAGGGCGGCCATGGACAAGACAGCTAAATTCAGTTTGCGGTTCACGAAAGTCCTCTCGGTCGTGCCACCTGTTCGACGACACGGCCAAGCCAGTCAATCGTCAAAGCCAGCAAGGCCACTAGCAACGAGCCGGCAATCAGCACCACATTCAGGTTCAAGTTCACACCCGTAGTGATCAAGATGCCCAGCCCGCCGCCGTTGATAAAGGTCGCCAACGTGGCGGTGCCTACCAGCAGCACCAGGGCTGTGCGGATGCCCGATAGCATCACCGGGACGGCCAACGGCAGCTCGACCTTCAACAGCACGGACATCTGGCTCATGCCGATTCCCCGCCCGGCCTCCACCAGGCGTTCATCAACCTGCTGCAGGCCAACAATGGTGTTGGAGAGCACCGGAAGAATCGCATAGATCACCAGTGAGACAATGGCAGTTTTCGGGCCGAACCCCAACCAGAAGGCCAAGAGCACGATGACGCCAATGGCGGGTGCGGCTTGGCCGAAGTTGGCAATGGCGCGCACCGCCGGGGCTGCCTTGCGCAGTCCGGGGCGAGTGAGCAGCACGCCGAGCGGAATCGCGATCAGCAGCACGATGAGCGCCGAGATGACCGTGATGTTCAGGTGGTCGAGGGTGTAGCCCCAAATCGTTGCCGGATCCAGCGTTTGCTGTTCGGTCTCGGTCAGGTCGGCTGTTACCAGCCAACCCACCAAGATGGCGAAAGCAGCTGCGATTCCGGCGATCTGCCAAATCAAGCTGCGGGTTTCGGATCTCATGCCGATTCACCATCCTGCCCGGTGGCCGCACTATCGATATTCACGACGTTGATGGCACCCGAGTTCAGGCCAACCGGCGCCTCGTGATTAGCATCCGTGGTGTTGTTCGCGGCCGCGATCGCCTCCATGACGGTCTGCACCGTGATGACACCCGTGAGCACATCACGGCGTCCCGTTACCAGGGCCGACTCGGAACTGGCCACCAGCATGGTGTCCAATGCGTCGTTCAAGGTGGCCTGCTCACCGACGACCGGCATGGATTCATCGTAGGTACCCTCGATGATCTGGGCACGCGACAGTTGCCGGCGGTCCATGCGGCGCAGCGGACGTCCCCGCGAATCAAGCACTACCGCGTATTTGCGTCCGGCGCCCTGCAGCTGCGAGAGCACCTCCGAAGCATTCTTGCCCGGTGTGGTGGTGATGGCTTCTCCCAGTTCCACTTCGTTCACCCGCGTCAGGGTCAGCTGCTTCAAGCCGGCACCCGAACCGATGAAGTTCTCCACGAACTCGCTGGCCGGATTGGCCAGGATCCTTTCTGGGGAGTCGTACTGCTCCAGCTGCGCGCCTTCGTTGAAGATCGCAATCCAGTCGCCGAGCTTCACCGCTTCGTCGAAGTCGTGGGTCACGCACACGATCGTCTTCTGGACTTCAGACTGGATGTTCAGCAGCTCATCCTGCAGACGCTGGCGGGTAATTGGGTCAACTGCACCGAATGGCTCATCCATCAGCAAGACCGGTGGATCCGCTGCCAATGCACGGGCGACGCCCACACGCTGCTGCTGGCCGCCGGAGAGCTCCTTGGGGAAACGGTCCCGGTAAAGTTCCGGATCCAGCGAGACGAGTTCCAGCAGCTCGTCGACGCGGGCAGCGATCTTCTCCTTGGGCCAACCCAGCATCTTTGGAACCATGGCGATATTGGTCGCCACGGTCATATGCGGGAACAGGCCGCCAGCCTGGATCACATAGCCAATGCGGCGGCGCAGTTCATCACCGTTCATGCCGGTGACATCTTCGCCGTCAATGACGATCTTGCCGCTGGTCGGCTCGATCAGGCGATTAATCATCTTCAGGGTGGTCGTCTTGCCGCAGCCGGATGGCCCCACGAACATCACGATGGACCCGGCAGGGATCTCCAGGGTCAGGCCGCCTACGGCCGATTTCTTTTGTCCCGGGTAGGTCTTGGTTACTTCTTCAAGCATGATCGAAGCGCCAGTGACATTCTGGGCCACGGCATTTTCAGGGATCTTATGTTCAGACACGGATACCTCGCGGGGTAGTCAGTCGGCCAATGCCGAGCAAAATCAAATCAAGGATGAGCGCCAGGATCACGACGCCAACTACGCCGGTGATCACGGATTCCAGGGAGTTCGCGCCGCCCAGACGCGAGAGTCCTTGGAAGATGAACCCGCCGAGGCCAGGACCCAGGGCGTAGGAGACCACTGCGGCGACGCCCATCACCATCTGGGCTGAAATTCGTACGCCAGTCAGGATCACCGGCCAAGCTATGGGAATTTCTACTGATATCAGAGTCTTCAGCCGGCTCATGCCGATGCCGCGCGCTGACTCGATAATGGTTGGTTCGATGTTGTTCAGCCCAACGATCGCGTTGCGCAGAATTGGCAGGGCGGCGAAGAACGTCACCACGATGACTGCCGGAGTAACCCCGAAGCCCACGGGGACAATAAGCAAACCGATCAGGGCAAAGGACGGAATAGTCAGGCCGATGGCGCTAATGCCGTTAGCCAAGCCTGATAGGGGCTTGTTGCGGTATACCAATACGGCAATCAGCACAGCAATAATTGTCGCCAGGATCAAGCACTGCGCGACTAGCGAGAAGTGCTGCCACGAGGCGAAGAGGATATGGCGAGATCGCTCGCCAAAAAAGTCACCCACATTAAAACCTGCTTCACTTTAGTTTCGTATCTAGATCGTTATTTCAAGACTGGTCTCTGGGACCGTAGCTTGCCATGAGTTTAGCCGGGTCAGCGGAGCATGGCCAAGCCACGTTTTCCAGATCAAAGCTCTGGCTCGGCCGTATTTAAGGCCAATTGCTATCAATTGCCGATCACGAAATATGGTGCACTTTCAGCGAAAAGTGTAGTGAGATAGATTCATGAAACTTGCAACGCTCCGCCTCGCCAGCGAACCAGGCCATACCACCGCTGCTGTCATTGAAGATGGCCGCGCCTACTACTTGGACAACCTCGATTCAGTGCAGCGTTTCCTGCGTCTTGATGACGCAACTCAGCAAGAAGTAGTTGCTCGCGCTTTGGTGGGTGATTCCATCGCCGAGGGCGAAGCCGACTACGCTCCGCTGATCCCCAAGCCGGAGAAAATCTACTGCATCGGTTTGAACTACAAGACGCATGCGGCCGAGGTCGGCGAAGACCTGCCGAAGTATCCGACGGTGTTCGCGAAGTTCGCTTCCACCCTATGCGGCGCCAAGGACACCATCGAAATTCCAGTGGAAGACCACCGGGTGGACTACGAAGCAGAGCTGGCTATCATTATCGGCAAGCCGGGTCGCCGCATCAGCCAGGAGGATGCTGCCGCGCATATTGCCGGCTACGCCGTGGCCAGCGATGTGTCGATGCGCGGCTACCAGGGCCGCACCCAAGAGTGGCTGCAGGGCAAGATCTGGGATCGTTCCACTCCCCTGGGCCCGTGGCTCGTGACCCCGGATGAGCTGGATCCCGCCGCCCGCATTACCAGCACGGTCAATGGCACCGTGGTGCAGGACGAACAGATCGATGATCTGATTTTCTCGGCTGACGCCTTGGTTTCCTACCTCTCGACATTCAATGAATTGCAGCCAGGCGACGTCATCCTGACGGGTACGCCCTCTGGTGTTGCGTTAGGCCGCCGCGACGAGAATGGGCGTCACCCGTGGCTCAAGCACGGCGATTCACTTGAAACTTCGATCGAAGGCCTGGGTACCTCTGCGGTAGTTTTCAACGCGCCGCAGAACTGATATTCCTTGTCGCTTCCGGGGGCCTGTCCGCATTGGCGGGCGGGCCCCCGAGGCGTTAAGCCCCGTTCCCAATTTTGCTATTGAGACTCATTCTCATATAAGCTTGAACGCGTGAATCTCATCGTTCTCTCCGCACTTGATACTTCCAGCCGCGACTCCGGCCTCAGCCACCTGGGACACCACCATCCTGACGCCGTCATCTTGCGCTATGACTTCGTCGACGGCAATCGGCTGGTGCGCCACGTCTCCGGATCTGCAGCCGCAGAACATGCCGAAACCGTTCTTGGGCACCCCTGCATCGGCTGTGCCACGAAGTTCGAGATCCTGCCGACGATCCAACGCCTGGCCCCCGAAGATTCCGAGGCCACAATGATCCTGGCGTTGCCCGCCACATGGCATAGCGGAACAGTGCTGGACATGCTCGGGACAAAGCTCGAACCACTGGAAATCCGGATCAGCAGCATCGTCTTGTCCCTGGATCCCGCCGAATTGGAAAACCAGATGTGGGACCGGCACACCCTCTGGGAATCGGGATTCAACGCCATGGAACGCGATGCGAGGACGTCGGGAGAGTTCTTCTTCACCGAATTGATGCAGGCAGATACCCTCATTCCGGTCGAAGGCCTGGAAACCCAGCTGCTCGAAAGCGCCACCGGTCCACGACGCGCTGGCGGCGCCGACTATGAAGCCGGCCTAGAATTAGCTCGGCAGATGGCACCGCATGCGCATATCTGCGTGCACGAAGAAGGACTCGGCTCCTTCCACCCCGGAGCAGCGCGCCAACGCACCAGCGCCGGGCACCTGCCGCGAACAGCAACCAATGCCCGCACTGCGCCGATCCACCTGCATGCCGAACGTCCGCTTCATCCCGAGCGCTTCCGCAAAGCCCTGCCGTCCCTGGCTGAATCCTGCACCTGCATCCGCGGAATCCTCTGGGTGGCTAGTGCCCTCAGCGAGCGCGTCGCCATCGGCGGAGCCGGTCCGCGCATCTGGATGGAAAACACCGGAGCGTGGAATTCGAATATCGCCGTCTCGGAATTGCTGCTCTACGGATCCGAACACGAAGCTTCGCAGATCGAGACGGTCTTCGAGCAATGCCAGGTCACCGAAGAAGAACTCAAGGACCTGTTCAGCTCCGCACATCATGAAGGAGGTGAATGGCATGAAAGTTAGGAATTCCATCCGCGCATTGAAGAAGGCGCCCGGCTCCCAGGTGGTCAGACGACGAGGTCGCGTCTTCGTGATCAACAAGCAAAATCCGCGCATGAAAGCGCGGCAAGGCTGAAGCCCGGAAATTGCCGGCGTCCACTTCGGTGGATGCCGGCAATGCGGCAGCCAGCCCGAGCCCCGGGCCTGATCGTGAAATAAAGTTAACAAACCGGACATGGCATCCGCCAGCGCGCTTTGTGACACAGTTCTCCCCTTGCCATATGATGGCACTCACATAAGGGGATCGGCTTCTCGCCTGAAACTCTTCATCATCAGTCACTCGCACATAAGGATATTGAGTCCATGGACGCTTTGGGCGATCTCTTCGGGGACATCTCCTCCGTCATTTGGGGACCGTTTGTCCTCATCCCGCTACTTTTGGGTACTGGCCTGTACCTGACCATCCGCTTGGGTGGCCTGCAATTCTTCAAGCTCGCTGCCGCATTGCGCCTGGGCCTGCTCAAGCGCAAGGATGCCGAGGCAGAAGGCGACATCTCGCAATTCCAGGCACTGACCACAGCGCTGGCGGCCACTGTCGGAACCGGTAACATCGTCGGTGTCGCAACCGCCATCGGCATCGGCGGCCCAGGTGCCCTGTTCTGGATGTGGGTCACCGGCCTACTGGGCATGGCATCGAAGTACACCGAGGCCTATCTCGGCGTGCGTTACCGCGGCACCGACGCCGCAGGCGAAAAGTCCGGCGGTCCGCAGTACTACCTGGAACGCGGCATTAAGGGTCCGCTGGGCAAGTTCCTGGCCCTGTTCTTCGCCATCGCCGCCACCCTGGCCTGCTTCGGCATCGGCAACATGACCCAGGGCAACTCCATCGCCCTGAACTTGGAGAATTCGTTCCACGTCACCCCATGGGTTACCGGTGTCGTGCTGACCGTGCTGTCGATCGCTGTCCTGGTCGGCGGCATCAAGTCCATCGGCCGTGTCACCGCTGGATTCGTTCCGGTCATGATCGTCTTCTACGTGGCCGCATCGATCTACATCCTGATCGCTAACGTCGGCGGCATTCCTGCAGCTTTCGGCGAGATCTTCACCGACGCCTTCACCGGCACTTCCGCTGTTGGCGGCTTCGTCGGCTCGGCCATCATCATCGCTGTCCAGTACGGTGTTGCCCGCGGCATCTTCTCCAACGAATCCGGCATGGGTTCGGCTGCTATCGCTGCCGCGTCGGCACAGACCACCCACCCGGTTCGCCAGGGCCTGGTCTCCATGACCCAGACCTTCATCGACACCATCATCGTTGTTACCTGCACCGGCCTGGTCATCATCACCACCGGCACCTGGAAGGTGATCGATGAATCCACCGGCGAGCAGATCTCCGCTGCGCTGATGACCGGCCAGGCATTCACCCACGGCCTGCCTGGTGAATGGGGCCACTGGATCGTGACCATCGGACTGGTCATGTTCGCCTTCTCCACTATCTTGGGCTGGAGCTACTACGGCGAGCGCAACATCGAGCGCCTCTTCGGCCGCAAGCTCGTGATGCCATTCCGCATCGTCTTCTCGCTGGTCGTCTACGTAGGCTGCACCACCGAGCTGACCGCCGTTTGGAACTTCTCGGACATGATGAACGGCCTGATGGCGCTGCCGAACCTGATCGGCCTACTGATCCTCTCGGGCATGGTGGCTCGCGAAACCCACTGGTACCTCAAGCATGACCCGAAGCTGGAAGCCAACAAGGCGCAGATCGAGGACTTCATGAATGATCGTCCGGGTTGGGCTGAATGGAAGGCTGGCGACGTCGTCGGTTCCTCTCGCAACCGCGGTGCCCACGAGGCATAGGCACCGCAAGCTAAAAGAACCCGTTCAGCATCTGATTGATTCCAGATGCTGAACGGGTTCTTTGCTGTTGGAAGACAGCTAAAGGCTTAGGCGTTCCACAGGCCGTAGGAGTCGGCCAGGTCGGCGATCTTCTGGGCACGGGCCAGACGCGGCAGGTATGAGCCATCGCCCACCGAAGCGCCGGCGGCGTGCGCTTCGAGCAGTTCCATGGCCCAAGACAGCTCGTCTTCGCTGGGTGCCAACGCGGCGTTAATGCCATCTACATGATCGGTGGACAACGACAGCTTGCCGGTCATGCCCATGGAGGCGGTGATGCGGGTTTCTTCGGTCACCTTGGCGGCATCGGCACCTGCCGGTGGAGGTCCGTCGATAGCGCCAGGCAGCTTGCCTACACGCGAAGCGATCACGAGCCGGCCGCGTGCGTAGGCCAGTGCCATCGGGTCGTCGGAGACGCCCGTGTCCTTGCGGAAGTCGTTGATGCCGAACGCCAGGCGGAAGGTACCCGGGGCCGAAGCGATCTGCGTGGCGTTCTCGATACCCAAAGCGGTTTCGATCAAGGCCAGGACCGGAGTGCCCGCGCGCAGCCTCATCGCGCTGTAGGTAACCTGTTCAGGCTGCTCGGTCATGGCCAGCATGATTCCACGCAGGCCGGGAGTTCCCGACAGCGCGGCAAGGTCATCGGCCCAGAAATCAGTGTCAATGCCGTTGACGCGCACCCACGCAGTCATGCCATTGGAGAGTGCTCGCACTACGTTGTCGCGAGCCTGGATCTTCTGGTCGTCAGGAACGGCAGCTTCCATGTCAAAAATCACCGAGTCCGCTTCACAAGCCAGTGAAGGAGCGAAAGTTTCCTCCTTGGCCGCATTGACCAAGAGCCAGGAACGGGACAATTTTGCAGGAAGAGCCGCAGCTCGACGATTTCGGAATGCCATACGTCCTACACTACTCACTCGGCCCTCCAAGCTTCCACTGGCCATGTACAGTATTTGCTTCAAGTGAACCGAAAGGCGCGGAATGCAGCACTGGAGCAGTCCGGATGCACGGCACCAACCTGAACCGGGTAGCCTTCTGCGCAGTGGAGCTGAGCATGGATGCAGTGTTGCCTGCGGCGCTCCACGGGCTCCCGCGTTCTGCCATTTCCGAAGTCCTACCGCAGGCTGGAAACGCGGGAATTGATCATCGGTGGTTCTGATTCTGCAGATCAACTGCCTCCCGCTAACTCCATTCGCCGGAACCGGAGGATTTCCTTCGCATAGTTTCCCGCGGCTTCATTCTCGGACACAGGCTGCCACCCGGAGGTCCAGCAGCAACCAAATGTCCCATTCAAGTGCAGGTTCTGCCCATCTGGCCACTGCGCGAAGCAGCGGACTACCTACCCGAATCCAGTGGCGTATAACCAACTTCACAACTGTTAAGCTTGCTCGCAGTCCAGGGTGACGAACAAATATAGCTGGTCAATATATCTGCGATAACCTCTTTCAGCGGTCTCGTTCTCCTTCGAAGCAGGCCGTCTCCTTCGAAAAACCGAAGGGATCTGCTCATGAAAGGTGCAGCCGTGGCGAACGATTCCGCGCAACTGAAAACCGTTTCCGATGGAACGAATCTTGAGCGCGGACTGTCCAGCAGGCACATCCAGCTCATGGCGATCTCCGGAGCGGTCGGCACCGGATTGTTCATGGGCTCCGGCAAGACCATTTCCGCTGCTGGCCCGTCGGTCATCTTCGTATACATGATCATCGGCTTCATGCTCTTTTTCGTCATGCGTGCCATGGGCGAGATCCTGCTCAGCAACTTGAACTACAAGACCTTCGCAGATTTTGCCGGCGATCTCTTGGGACCTTGGGCTGCCTTCTTCACCGGCTGGACCTATTGGTTCTGCTGGGTCGTCACCGGCATTGCGGACGTAGTCGCGATCGCCCAGTATGTCGCCTACTGGTGGTCCGAGATCCCGCTATGGCTCCCGGCGCTATGCTGCATCCTGCTATTGGTCGGGCTGAACCTGCCCACCGTCAAGGCTTTTGGTGAAACCGAGTTCTGGTTCTCATTGGTGAAAATCGTTGCAATCCTGGCATTGATCGTTTGCGGCTTGGCAATGATTGCCACCGGATTCAGTTCTCCCGAGGGAGACACCGCCTCTTTCGCCCACTTGTGGGCGCACGGTGGCATGTTCCCCACTGGTTTCATGGGCTTCGTCGCAGGCTTCCAGATCGCCGTTTTCGCCTTCGTCGGCATTGAATTGGTAGGTACGGCTGCGGCTGAAACCAAGGATCCTGAAAAGAATCTCCCGAAGGCCATCAATTCCATTCCGCTGCGCGTGATCCTGTTCTACGTCGGTGCCTTGACCGTCCTGATGGCCGTCACCCCCTGGTACAAGTTCTCCGCTGATGCATCGCCATTCGTTGGCATGTTCTCGATGGCTGGCTTGGCCGCAGCTGCAGGTCTGGTCAACTTCGTCGTGCTGACGGCCGCCGCTTCAAGTGCAAATTCCGGAATCTATTCGACATCGCGCATGCTGTACGCCCTGTCGCAGGATGGAGATGCTCCGCAGAAGTTCAGCAAGCTTTCTGCCACGCAGGTGCCACGCAATGCGTTGCTATTCTCCTGCATCTTCCTTCTTGCTGCCGTCGTGCTGTTGTACGCGGGTGACTCCGTAGCCCAGGCCTTCACGTTGGTGACCACGGTGTCTGCCCTGTGCTTCATGTTCGTCTGGTCAATGATCCTTATCAGCTATTTGGCCTTCCGCAAGCGCCGCCCGCAGCTGCATGATGCCTCCAAGTTCAAGGTCCCCGGCGGCATGGGAGCCCCCTACATGGTCCTAGCCTTCTTCGTATTCGTCCTGTGGGCATTGACCACGCAGGCCGATACGCGTGCTGCGTTGCTGGCTACGCCCCTGTGGTTCCTTGTAGTTGGAATGTTCTACCTGAAGGTGCGCAAATCCGATGGCCATCAGGCCCTGCGCGCAGCACATCGGGCAAAAGTCCGCGCGGAGAACGAGGCCGCTGCAATCCATCGGCGAAGCTAGGCCCTTTGCAAAGGATGCCAAGGCCTAATTGTGCCGGGCAACTACATATTCGTAAGGGATATCCCGGCCGACGAGTAAGACTTCTAGCAACCCCAGGCTTTCTCCGTACCTCTGATAAGCCAATGGCACCTGCTTGCGGATTCCGGTACTGATCTTGGAGAAGTACAACAGTGTTCCGTCCTTCCAGCGGCCGGTGTGCCCGTGGGCGAAAACCTCATTCCATTCCAGCACGGACGCAGAAAATCCGTTGAGCATCTGAATGCTGTCATCCATGTCCAGCCCTCGAACAAGGAATTCTGGGTGCCCGATGCGACTCAGGCCAACGGTGTAGGCAAGCGATGGGCTGATCCGGTCCGACTCAACAAAAATCACTTCATGTCCGTAGTCGCGGATCCGCTGGTCGATCAGGGCTTCCAGTTGCTTGCGTGTCATGCCATTGCACATATCGCACATGGTCAAGTTCCTTTCCTCTGCCTGCTCATCTTTTGACGATGCGGCGCAGTTCCTAGTGAGCCGACTGTTGCTGGATCACGGCGAAGTCCCTGGGTTCCGTGCAATGCAGAGTTCTTATCGGGATGTCGCCAAGGATCAGACTGGTGAGGGGAAGAGTGTTCAGTTCCGACTCTGGCTCCGAGAAAATGAGCTCGCTAAATAGCGATGTGTTGTGGGTACCTTCGGAAAAGACTTGTCCATGCTCGACGACTTGTGATGCCAGATGCGTGAGAAGCCCAAAAACATCATCTTCGTCTCCACCGATACTGACGATTTCAGGATGCCCTCGTTTCGCCAATCCCAGTGTGTACCCCAGGACCTGTTGCTGCCTTGCCATAGTGCTGAGCACTACGGCATACCCCTTCTCTGATATTTCGCGCAGCGCAACAACGCCAAGTAGCTGCATTTCGGGCAACGAGCTGCGGACACTGAGATGGACGCCTTCAGGATTACTCATCGCATTCCTCCTTGGTTGATCTGATGCCAGCAAGTGTGGCGCGAATTCATCGCCCCGGCAGGAACTTTCTACGATTGTGGATATCCCGAGACAACGGCCTCAGAATAGGCCGGCGCATGAAAAAAGCACTGCCCGCAACGAGTCGTTGCAGGCAGTGCTTTTTCGCCAGCTTCTTCTACTTGGCTTTTTCTGCTTCCGCAGCCACAGCCGCGGCAACAGCAGGCATCACGCGGTCATCAGTTGCCGAAGGAATGATGTAATCTGCTGCCAGATCATCGCCAACCAGGTTGGCAATGGCATGGGCCGCGGCGACTTTCATGCCCTCGGTGATCTTCTTGGCGCCCGAGTCCAGGGCGCCGCGGAAGATGCCCGGGAAGGCCAGCACGTTATTGATCTGGTTCGGGAAGTCGCTGCGGCCAGTGGCCACCACGGCCGCATACTTCGCGGCAGCATCCGGCATGATTTCCGGGGTCGGGTTGGACAGCGCGAAGATGATGGCGTCCTTGTTCATCTTCGCCACGGCAGCTTCTTCGAAGGTCGACGAGGAAAGTCCTACTACGACATCCGCGCCGTCCAGTGCCTCGGCCAGGCCACCCATGACATCTTCACGGTTGGTGCGGCTGGCCAGGTCGGCCTTGACCGGATTAAGGTCGTCTCGATCGCGGTGGATGGTGCCACGCGAGTCGAGCACGATGACGTCATCCACGCCGGCCGAAAGCAGCAGGTTGGTGACGGCGACGCCAGCCGAACCGGCACCGGAGATGACGACCTTCAACGAGCTGATGTCGCGCTTGGTCTGGCGGGCCGCGCCGATCAGAGCTGCCAGCACCACCACCGCGGTGCCGTGCTGGTCATCGTGCATAACAGGGATATCCAGCGCCTCGATCAGGCGCTTTTCGATTTCGAAGCAGCGCGGGGCGGAGATGTCTTCCAGGTTCACGGCGCCGAAGCTCGGACGCAGGCGAATGACGGTTTCGACGATTTCATCGACGTCGGTGGTGTCCAATACCAACGGGATCGAATCCAGACCGCCGAATTCCTTGAACAGGGCGCTTTTGCCTTCCATGACCGGAAGCGAGGCAGCCGCACCGATGTTGCCCAGGCCCAGCACAGCGGTGCCGTCCGAAACGACAGCGACCAGACGGGAGGCCCAGGTGTGGGTGGCGTGCTTGGCTGGATCATCTGCGATGGCCTGGGATACCTTGGCGACACCCGGAGTGTAGGCGATGGACAGGTCGCGCTTGGTGTTCAGCGGCATTTGCGATGAGACGGAAAGCTTGCCGCCAAGATGGGCGTCGAAAATCTCTTCGTCGGTGATGGCGGACAGGTCTTTAGTGGATTCAACAGACATTGAATAGCTCTTCTTTCAAGAAAGTTCTGATTGACGAAAACGCAGTACCCACGAAATTGGTGGCAGAGCGTAGGAACGCGCATGACCATTCATCCGACCGCAATGGAGCGTGACCCACAGGCAATTAAGGAGGGCGTCAGGCTTCCATGTACACAATTCCCAGAGGGGCTCCGCCGGGTGAGGCTGAAGGATCCGTCATGGTGTGCCGGAAGATGGCTGGTCAGTACTTTCTTTAGACCTACGTTTTCCACCATACGGGAACCGCTTGGCGCTGTACAACCCCCATTCGTCGCATCTGTGTCATAAAGGAGTTGCGACAGGCAGTCCATTTGCAGCGTCATGAGGTGCACCCGAAGGACATCTCAGGCAAAATAAGGGCCATGGCATCACCGACTTCAGCACTGGGCAGGGTCCGCACCTTCGAGGCGTTAGATGAGAAGACCACCGCGCGGCTACGCCGCGCGCTGGACGAGTCGGATGACACGACCGTGTTCGTCAACGGCACCGCGTTGAAGTTGCCCAAAGAAGCGCACCAGGCGCTGATCGAGGTGCTTTCACGGTTTGCAGATGGCGAGTCCGTCAGCATCGGCACACCCGAGCTGCTCCTTAATACTTCCCAAGCAGCCCAAATGGCCGGAATCTCCAACAGCTACCTGCGCAAGCTGGCCGACGCCGGGATCATTCCAGTGGAATACCGCGGCACCCATCGCCGCATTCGCCCAAGCGCCATCCAGCAGTGGCTGGATTCCCGCACCGAAACCGAGAAATGAGCCAACCAGTCAGCGAATCCGCCAGCGCCCCGCAGGAGGTCGTTTGGTGGGATCGCCTGCTCATCCGGGTCCCGGGCTATTCCCTGTTCGCATGGCTGGGCGCTTACGGCATGTACCAAGCAGGGGACATTACCTTGGGTACCGCAGCGCTGCTCTTTTTCGCCCTCGCCCTTCCCTTGCTGGCCGGTTGGCAGATCTTCCAGGTCCTGCGCAGCCGCCGGCGCATCCAGTTATGGCGAAACGCCCAGCGGATCTCCCAAGGCAGTTTGGGTGTTCCCAACGTGGCCGAAATCCGCGCGAAGCTCGACCGGATTATCAGCATCCGGGCTCATGGCCCGGAACCGAAGAAGCCACGTTTCGGCGGCCTTGCACTTTTCGCAATGATCCTCGGGATCGCCGGGATAGCCATCACTGCGGGAATCTTGCTGGCGAAGCTTGGCCTTGCCGGCCTGTCGACGTTCGTCGTTATCGGCTTGCTTGTGGTTGCCCTGCGTCCGTTGCAACTCATGGGCGTCCAGAACCGGGCGTACCGAGCAGTGGTTTCTATTCCCAGGAAGATCGCCGAGGTTCGCAACCTGGTGGTGCGGGAGCGCCAGGTTTCCAGCGGGCAACGCAGCACGCAAGCTGCCGACAGTGCGCTGGATTCGTCCCTGATGATCATCGATGCTGCCATTGCCCAGTTCCGGTCCGGAAAATTCCGGGCCTCGGCGGACTGCGTCGATTTGCTGGTCCTCCTGGCCGGGCAGTGCTGGCTGCCCGGCAGCAAGCCCCGAATTCTAGCCGAGACACTTCATAGCCGCGTCAATGCGGCACTGGGCCAGCTGAGTATCGAGGAACGCAACGCCTCGCGCTGGAGCAGAGAATCACGTTGCTGAAAGCGCAGGTCTTGCCAAGCCTTGAATTTCCTGCTGGAATACCAAAGTATTCTATTTGAAAACAATTCTTGTGCCGCACCCAGCGCAGGAACCCCGCTCCCCCGCCCCGGGAGCCTTGCCGAGGAGAACCATGACCACCGCATCAGAATCGCTGACCACTTCGCACGAATCCTTGCTATCCGAGCGCGCGGCCGGAATCAAGCAGTCCGCGGTGCGCGACGTATTCGAGCTCTCCTTGGACCCTTCCCTGGTATCCCTGGCCGGAGGCAACCCCTACCTGCAGCTGCTCCCGCTGGAAAAGGTCGGTGAAATGGCCCGGCGCATCATCGTCGAGCAGGGTCCCGAAGCATTGCAATACGGCTCCGGACTTGGCACTCCTGAACTGCGTGCACAAATTATCGATGTCATGGCAGCTGAAGGCATCACGAACGTGGGGGTCGAAGATGTCGTGGTCACCAACGGCTCCCAGTCAGCACAGGACATGGCCTGCAAGGTCTTCTGCAATCCCGGAGACACTGTGCTCTGCGAAGATCCGACCTATGTCGGGGCCCTGAATACCTTCGAGGCCTACCAGGTGTCCGCCCGCCCCGTGGGCACCGATGCAAATGGCTTGATTCCTGACGCCTTGCGTGCGCGCATCGCCGAATTGCGCGCCGCCGGCGAGCGCATCAAATTCCTCTACACCATCCCGAACTTCAACAACCCATCAGGGATCACTCTGGCGGCCGAACGCCGCCAGGAAATCGTGGACATCTGCCGCGAAGCCGGCATCCTGATCCTGGAAGACAACCCGTACGGAATGCTGCGCTACGAGGGAACCCCTGCGCCTACCCTGCGGAGCCTGGACCCGGAAAACGTCATCTACATGGGTTCCTTCTCCAAGATCTTCGCGCCCGGCCTGCGCATCGGCTGGGCAGCGGTCCCGACCCACCTTTTCCGCCGCTTCTACCTGGCCGGCGAGGCGGTAGCCCTGTGCCCACCGACCTTGAACCAGATGATCATCAGCGCCTACCTCAACGAGCATGATTGGAAGGGGCAGATCACCAAGTACAACGACCTGTACCGTTCCCGCCGCGACGCGATGCTCGAAGCATTGGCCAAGTACCTGCCGGCAGGCGTCACCCATACTCGTCCCGAAGGCGGCTTCTTCGTTTGGTTGACCTTGCCTGAAGGCATTGACACCTACGCGTTGCTGCAGCAGGGCGTGAAGGCCGGGGTCATCTTCATCCCAGGCGCGGCATTCAGCCCGAGCGGCCAAGCCGACAACAAGCTGCGATTGGCTTTCTGCTCCGTTGACGAGAAGACCATCGACGAAGGCGTCCAGCGACTGTCGGGCCTGCTCAGCAACGAGATCTTCAAACTCTAAGTCCGGAGGCTTGTACCGGGAGCTCACGGCCCGGTACAAATGGCCGCCCTTGCATCCTTGATGGGAAGCTTGCTGTCCGCCTCCTGGCCAAGTCCGCACAGTTCCAAGCCGGGGCCTGGATCTCCGGCTAGCCCTGCGCAATCCGTGATTCCACGGAAATCTCAAGCAGCTTCTGCTCGGTCGCTTTCAAGACACGGTGCGCAGGCCATATCGCCCGCAGCTCGCGCAACAGCGCCGGCCCATCAAACGGGATCTCGACGAGCAGCCCCTGCTCCAACTGGCTCTCTACCGCCAAATGGCTGAGCACAGCGGGCCCCATTCCGCGCGCCACGCACTGGCAAATCGTTGCGTTCGAGTTGAAGACAGCGACCGGATTCGGGCGTTCGGCATGGGCAATGTAATCCAAGAATGCCCGGGTGCCGGAGCCTTCCTCGCGTTCTATCAGCGCCGTGCTTTGCAATTCGTGCAGGCTCAGCGGTTCCTTCCGTTGTGCCCAAGCATGTGAAGGCGACGTGACCACGAGCATTTCATCGTGAAGTACCTGCCGGCTTTTCAGGCCCAGAGGAATGTGCGGGGTTTCCACGAATCCTAGTCCCAATTCCTCCTGCTGCACTGCACGAATAACATCTTGGGAATTCATGATCTTCATTCGAGGGATGACTCGTGGCAGGGCACGATGCAGTAGTCCGATCCAATTTGGCGCCAAGAATTCAGCCACCGTCATGCTGGCTCCGAATTCCAGCTCTCCCTCTCCGGTTTCAGCCAGCGAGCGCGCGCCAGCGGCGAAGGTTTCCAGGCTGTCCAGGACTTCACGAGCCCATTGGACGGTCAGCACTCCCTCTGCGGTCAAGCGCGATCCGGTGGTCTTGCGTGCCACAAGCTGGTATCCCAGCCGGCGCTCCAACGTTTTCAATGCGCGGGTGGCATTTGGCTGCGCCATCCCGGCCGCACGGGCACCGGCGCTCAGGCTCCCGTGATCGGCGATGCCGACCAGCAACTCCAATGAGGAGGGTTGAATCCAGCGGGCAATGTCTTCGAGAGATGACGAGCTGCTTTCCATATCATGATCATATGTCCGCGATAGCAAGAAGTGGCATACCGCAATTCTCCAAACCGGAGAACAATTATTTCCATGCACGACTCCACAAGTCCCGTCAAAGAATCTGCCACCTCCAAACGTGACCAGTCCGGACATCGAAAACCTGCTTCGCGTTTCGCTCCGGCTCTTCCGGGACTGCTCCTCTGCCTTGCCGCCGGCATCTTGTGCATGTTCGCCAGCCGCTACATCCATGGCCTGAGCGCCCTGCTGCTAGCTATCCTGCTCGGTGCGCTGTGGCGCAATCTTGCCCCGGTCCCGCAGGCTTTTGCCCCCGGCACGGCAATTGCCGGCAAGAAGCTGCTGCGCCTGGGCATTGTGCTGCTGGGCTTGCAGCTCTCGCTGGGCACCATCCTCGGCCTGGGCCCCGGGGTACTGCTGGTGGTGGCTCTCTCGGTTGGCATCACGTTCTTGGCCACCTTGTGGATCGGCAAGAAGCTCGGCATGGATCTGCCGCAGCGCCTGCTCATCGCCACCGGCTTCTCCATCTGCGGTGCCGCCGCGGTCGCAGGTGCCGAGAATGTCGTCAAGGCCAAGCAGGATCAGGTCGCCACCGCGATCGGGCTGGTAGTGCTCTTCGGGACATTGATGATTCCGCTCATGCCCGCGGTGGGCTTGCTGCTCGGGCTGGATGAACGCAGCATCGGCATGCTCATCGGCGCGTCCACCCATGAGGTCGCACAAGTCGTCGCCGCCGGCGGTTCGGTAGGTGCCGGCGCCTTGGCCGTGGCGGTGACCGTCAAGCTGGCCCGGGTGGTCCTGCTGGCTCCAATCATTGCCGGCGTCGGCGTCTTCATGCGGCGGCGCCAATCGGTGCAAGGCGGCAAGAACCCGCCACTGGTGCCGCTGTTCGTGCTCGGGTTCCTGGTGGCAATGCTGCTGCGCACCACCGGGCTGGTTCCCGAGGCGTGGCTTGCAGCTGCGGCCAGCGCGCAGACGCTCCTGCTTGCCGCGGCCATGTTCGCCTTGGGGCTCGGGGTCCACCTGCGCAGCATCGTAAAAACCGGCGGACGTTCATTGCTGCTGGGGTTGCTGTCCACCTTGGTGATCATCGCCGTGTCGATCGGCGGAACCCTGCTGTTCCCGCCGGCCTAGGCATGGCAGCCATGCGGGCCCGCCGCACCTATTTCGCGCTCCAGCCGCCATCCATGGTGTAGGACGCTCCGGTCACCATGCCCGCGGCATCCGCACTGAGCCAGGCCGCCAGCGAAGCGACTTCCTCTGGTTCAACCAGGCGCTTGATGGCCGATTCGGCAAGCATGATCTTCTGGATGACATCCGACTCGTCAATGCCATGCGAATTCGCTTGATCGGCAATCTGCCGCTCCACCAATGGGGTACGCACATAGCCCGGGTTGATGCAGTTGCTGGTGATCCCATAGTCGGCACCTTCCAATGCAGTGACCTTCGACAGTCCCTCCAACCCGTGCTTGGCCGCAACGTAGGCGCTCTTGAATGCGCTGGCCCGGAGTCCGTGGATCGAAGAAATATTGATGATGCGGCCGAAGCCGCGCTCGCGCATGCCGGGCAGTGCTGCCCGGATCAGCAGGAACGGCGACTCCAGCATGAGCCGATGGATCAGCCTCCAGGCTTCGGGGTCGTACTCATGGATTGGAGCCACCCTTTGCACGCCGGCGTTGTTAATCAGGATGTCGGTATCCACGCTGAGATCTTCCAGCGACGCGGTATCCGAAAGATCCACAGCCCATGCTTTTCCGCCGAGCTCGCGGGCCGCTTCTTCAGCGGCCTGTTCATTGAGGTCGGCAATCGTCACGGTGGCACCGGCGTCGGCCAATGCCCGGGCACTGGCCAGGCCTATGCCGGAGGCGCCACCGGTAACCAAGGCGCGGCGCCCCTTTAACCCCTGGGGCCATGGGCCAATTTGTTCCGCCATTGCGCTCATCCTCTGCTCGGCTCCCCTGCGGCTTCCAGTTGCGATGCCCGCAGCTTCGCGCAGGTCTCTGTGATTCAAACTAGGCTCCGTCAGGAATCCGGTCAACGGCATTTGCTGTGCAGATTCCGCAGGTCAATGTGCAAGCATGCACAGCGGCTTCTGCCGGTTGCCCGTTTGCTGTGCGCTGGAAGCTAAGCTGGCTCTCGAAGGCTATTTTCACTTCCAAGAGCCAAGGACATGGTAGGCAATGACGACTTCCCCGATACCTGCGACTCCCGCCGAGGTCCCGATCCGCAAAGCGGCCAGTGTTTTGCTGCTGCGCGAGGCAGCTGGCGGGTTTGAGGTTTTCGTCCAGCATCGCGTGAACACCATGGACTTCGCAGCCGGCATGGTGGTTTATCCCGGCGGCCGCGTTGATGCCCAAGACGGCCAAGCGGTGGCGGCAGGAGAGCTGGATCCCGCCTTGCTCAGCGAGCACGCCCGGCAATGGGCGCGCACCTCGATCCTTGGGGAAGGACCAGATCGCGCGGAGCATCTGGCCGGGGAGATCCTGGTCGCAGCACGTCGTGAAGTCTTCGAGGAGACAGGGCTGCTGCTGGATCCTGGCCAACTGCGCCCCTGGGCCAATTGGGTCACCCCAGCCGGTTTCCCGCGGCGGTTCGATACGTACTTCTTTGTCGCGGCCTTGCGCCCCGGCCAGGAACCAGTCCACCAGACCACCGAAGCGGTGATCTCCACATGGATCAGCCCCCAGGAGCTCTTCGCTTCCCTGGAACGCGGCGAGATTAAAATGATGCGCCCCACCCAGCGCACCTTGCGGGATGCGATGGAGCAGGGCGGCATCGAGCAGATCATTTCCAGCGAGCCGGCCATCTCATCGGTTCATCCGGATCCCCGCGATTCCCTCTCGGGAAACGCTGTGCGGAATTCGGAAAAGCAGTTCAACGCCTGATTGCCGCCGGTCAGGATTCCAGCAGCGTGCGTCCAACGATGAGCGACATGATCTCGTTGGTGCCTTCCAGGATCTGGTGCACGCGCAGATCCCGCGTGATCTTCTCCATCCCGTAGTCCGCGAGGTAGCCGTAGCCGCCGTGCAGCTGGATAGCGCTGTTGGCGGCGTTGAACCCGGCGTCCGTGGCCATCTTCTTGGCCATCGCGCAGAGGCGGACGCGGTCCGGGCTCTTCGCGTCCAGTGCGGCGGCGGCACGGCGCAGCAAGGAGCGGGCGGCTTCCAGCTCCATGTCCATTTCGGCCAGCTTGAAGACCAGCGCTTCCTGTCTGGTCAGCGGTCCGCCGAAGGCCTGGCGCTCCTTCAAATACAGCGCCGACTTCTCCAGCGCGCTCTGCCCGCCACCCAGCGAGCAGGCCCCGATGTTCAGGCGGCCGCCATTGAGTGCCTGCATGGCCATGGAGAATCCCTGGCCTTCCTCGCCCAGCAGGTTGGCGGCGGGAATGCGCACGCCTTCCATGATCACCTGGCGAGTGGGCTGCGCCTTCCAGCCCATCTTCTTTTCGTTCGGCCCGAAGCTCAGGCCCTCGGCATCCCCGGGAACAAGGAAGGCGCTGATGCCGCGCGAACCGGTATCAGCGGTACGGGCCATGACGATGTAGAGCGCCGAGCTTCCAGCTCCCGAGATGAATTGCTTGACGCCGCTGAGCACATACTCGTCACCGTCCTTGCGGGCACGGGTTGACAGGGCCGCCGCATCGGAGCCGACTCCGGGCTCGGTCAGGCAGTAGGAGCCCAGGTCGTCCATGGCGGTCATCGATGGCAGCCATTTGGCGCGCTGCGCGTCGTTGCCGAAGGTGTCGACCATCCACACGACCATGTTGTGGATGGAAATGTAGGCGGCCAAGGTCGGGTCGGCCTTGGCGAGTTCCTCGAAGACCAGCACCGCATCGCTGCGGCTCAGACCGGATCCGCCATGATCTTCAGAAACATAGATTCCGCCCATGCCCAGCTGTCCGGCTTCGGCCAGCACATCCACCGGGAAGTGCTGTTCCTGGTCCCACTTCAGGGCATTGGGAGCAATCCTGGTCTCGGCGAAATCATGGACCATCTCGATCAACGACTTCTGGTCTTCGCTTACTTCAAACAACACCGGCTCCTTTGCCTGCACCTTGCGTCTTTGACCTCAGTCTATGTGACGCAAGATACAATGAGGGCCAATAGGATGAGTTCCGAAGCATTCATTTCGAAAGAGTTGGGCTAAGCGCATGCAAATCCGGACAAGCACCGCCGGGGATTGGCCTGGGATCTTCGGCTTCTACCGCAAAATCATGGATGAGGGACAGACCTACGCCTTCCCCCAAGGCCAAACCCTTGAAGAAGCCCGCCCCTGGTGGATGGAGACGCTACCAGGGCAAACGGTCGTTGCCGTGGCAGATGGCAGGATCATCGGCTCGGCCAAGATGGGGCCAAACAAGCCCGGACGGGGAGCCCACATAGCCACCGCGTCCTTCCTGGTCGATCCGGAATGCCGCAATCGCGGCGTGGGACGAGCACTGGGCGAATACGTGATCGACTGGGCCCGGCAGGAAAATTATCACGGTATCCAGTTCAATGCGGTCGTCGAGACCAATGAAGCCGCAGTGCGTCTATGGCAATCGCTGGGCTTCAAGATCCTGGGCACCATTCCGGGCGCCTTCAACCATCCGACCAAGGGGCTGGTGGGCCAGCACTTCATGTTCCTGCCGCTGCGTCCTGCTGCTCCACCTGGCCATTAGCCGCGCGCGTCGAACCGCTCACGGGCAGCGAGCACTTTGGGCACATGCTCCTCGGACCACAGGCGCAGGATTTCCATGGGTTCCAGGATCCCGCGTCCCAATTCGGTCAGCTCGTAGTCGACCCGCACCGGCACCTGGGCATATACGGTGCGCTGCACCAGCCCGTCACGCTCCAGGTTGCGCAGGGTATTGGTGAGCACCTTCGGGGTGACCGCGCCGATGCGCTGGCGTAATGCAGAGAAACGTTGCGGGCCGCCAGCCAGGGACAGGAGGACCAGCGGAGTCCATTTATCGCCTAGGCGCTGCATGATTTCACGTGAAGGGCATTGCTGCACGAACACGTCAAAAGAGCCATGGCTATCCATGAGGAAACCTAGTTTCGTTGTAGTGGGCGGTATCTAAAAGATACCATTGTGCCGGACCCAATTTCCCAAGGAAAGAGAACACCATGAAGATTGCAGTTTACGGAGCTACCGGCATGGTCGGCTCGGAAGTCGTTGCCGAAGCCATTTCACGCGGCCATGAGGTCACCTCGGTCTCCCGTTCGGGCAAGGGAATCGACGGAACCACCACCGTGGCCGCCGAGCTGGGCGACGGGGCAACCTACCGCGACCTGGGAAAGAACAACGACGTGCTCGTCATTGCCGTACCGCCATCGCGCACCGGTGGCGACCACCAGGAATACCTGGATGCCTTCGAGCAGATCACCGAAACCCTGGTCCCAGCCCGCCTGCTGGTTGTCGGCGGCGCCGGCGCTACCGAGGTAGACGGCGTCCGCCTGGTCGACACCCCGGGCTTCCCGGAGGAATACAAGGCCGAAGCCACCACCTGCGCCGAGGTCTACGACATGTTCACCTCGGTTTCCGGCATCACCTGGACCGTCGCGGCTCCAGCCCCGGTGATCATGCCTGCACGCCGCACCGGCAGCTACATCCTGGGCACCGATTCGCCAGCAGGCGACTTCGTTTCCTCCCAGGACTTCGCCGTGGCCATCCTCGATGAAATCGAAAGCCCGGTCCACCAGAACCGCCGCATGACCGTGGCCAGCGAAAAGTAGATCCCCTCGAGGATCTCCGCTAGCCAGGTTTCGTCGGATCGGAGCGATTCGCTCCGATCTGACGAATGCGTTCCAGATGGCTAGAGTTGGTTTGGTCATCACCACTAGTTCATCGAGGTAAGCCCTTCCCCATGCAACGAAACTCGCGCGCGTCCAAGATCCTTGGCTGCGCTATCGCGCTCCCGCTCCTTGGATCCCTTCTAGCCAGCTGCTCGGCAGGTGCAGGACCCGATGCCCCCGCAGAGGAGGCGAAGCCGGTTGCCGGCGGCACCCTGGTCTATGCTTCGGGCGACGCCGAGCCGGCCTGCCTGGATCCGCATGTGGGCGGCAACTACCCGCAAGCCCTGGTCGCAAGCCAGTACCTCGAATCCCTGTTCACCAAGGATGCGGACGGGAAGATCATCCCGTGGCTGGCCGAAAGCACCGAAGTTTCCGAGGACGGCCTGACTCGCACCATCACCCTGCGCGATGGGATTTCCTTCACCGACGGCACGAAGCTCACCGCCAAAGCCATCGAAGCCAACATCGAGCACCTGAAGGATCCGAATACCGCGTCCTCCACCGGCTACCTGGCCGTGGGCAAGGTCGTGGATATCGAGATCGCCGATGAGCTCACCGCCAAGCTGACGCTCTCCGCCCCGGATAACGCGCTGCTGGAATCGCTGTCCATGCCATGGACCGCCATCGAATCCCCCAAGGCGCTGGAACGCGACCAGGCTACCAACTGCGCCTCACCGGTAGGCACCGGCCCGTTCAAGGTCGAATCCTGGGAGCACCAGAAGGCCGTGAACCTGGTCCGCAACGAAGACTACGTGCCGCCGGTCAAGAACGCGGAGCGCTCCGATTCCAAGGCCTATCTGGAGGCCATCACCTGGCGCTTCATCCCTGAGGCCGCCACCCGCTATGCAGCCCTGGTCTCGGGCGAAGTCGATGTCATCGACAACACGCAGCCGGACACCATCGCCACGGCAAAGCAGGACGGCTCGCTGGGCCATCTGGACGCCCCGCGCCCGGGTGCTTCCAACCGCCTGGAGCTGAACAGCTCCAAGGCGCCATTCGATGACCAGCGCGTTCGCGAGGCGTTCATCCGCTCCGTGGATGCCAACGCCGGCGTCAAGGCCCTCTATTTCGGCACCACCGAGCGCAGCTACTCGCTGCTGTCTTCAGCCGAACCGCTGGGCTACTCCGATGAATCGCTGTTCACCACCGACGTTGCCAAGGCCAACGCGCTGCTCGATGAAGCAGGCTGGAGCGAACGCGACGCCGAGGGCTACCGCGTGAAGGACGGCAAGCGCCTATCGCTGGACTTCCCGGTCTCCACCAACCAGTCGGTTCCTGCCGAGCAGTCCCTGTTCGAGCAGTTCCAGGCCCAGGCCAAGGCCGTGGGCTTCGAGGTGAAGATCCAGCTGCTGGACCTGTCCAGCTGGTACGGCGCCCTGGCCAAGCACGATTACAACTTGGTCTCGGCTCCCTACACCAAGGTCGGCCCGTCGGTGCTGCGCATCTTGTACCACTCCGACTCGACCGTCCCTGCGCCATCGGGCTACTTCGCCAACAATGCGCAGGTGAAGAACGAGAAGCTCGATGGGATCCTGGCCCAGGCCGAAGAGGCCAATGATGAAGCCCAGCGCGCTGCGCTGTACGAGCAGGCCCAGAAGCTGGTCCTGGAGGGCTACTACGTGCTGCCGCTCTACGACCAGCAGAACCACTTCCTCTACGGCAAGAACGTGCACGGCATCGGCGCCACCACCGCGGTGTCTTCGCCGGTCTACTACGACACCTTCATCACCAAGTAGCACCCCATGGGCACGATTGCTTGGGCCGGGCGCAAGATCGGCGGCGCGCTGGTGGTGCTGTGGCTGGTGGCCACCGCCATCTTCATCGCCATCCGGCTGATCCCCGGCGACCCGGCCGAAGCAATCATGGGCGGCCCCGGTTCCCAGGCCTCGGCCGAAGCGCTGGCCGCGGCCCGCGCCGAGTACGGACTGGACCTGCCGCTCATCTCCCAGTACCTGATGTACCTGGGCAAGCTGGCCACCTTGGACTTCGGCACCTCCTATTCGCTCAAGCAGCCGGTCGCCGGCATCATGGGCGATCTCCTGCCCAATACCCTCTGGCTTGCGCTGCTGGCCCTGGCGGCCGCCTGGGTGCTGGCCCTGGGCTTCGCGGCATCGGCCATGCGGGCCAACCGCTTTGGCGCATGGCTGGGAAATATCGTGGAGATCATTGCCGCCGCCGTGCCGCACTTCTGGCTCGGCGCGGTGCTGATCATGCTCTTCTCCTCGATGCTCGGCTGGCTGCCGGCCGTGGATAACGGCACCGCCCAGGGTTTGGTACTTCCCGTGCTGACCTTGGCATTGCCGCTGGCCGGGTTCCTCACCCAGCTGATGCGCGATTCGCTGAGCGCAGCCCTGGGCAGCCAGTTCGCGCTGGCCGCGCGTGCCCGTGGCGAAAGCCGGCTGGCGGTCTTCTGGCGCCATGGCTTGCGCCATGCCGCCTTGCCTGCCCTGGGCCTGACCGGCTGGGCTTTCTCCTCGCTGCTTTCCGGCGCGGTGGTGGTCGAGGCGATCTTCGCCCGTCCGGGCCTGGGGCGCTCGCTGCTTTCTGCGGTGCTGGCCCGCGACATCCCGATGGTCACCGGCATCGCGCTCTTCTCCGCGCTGGTCTACATCGTGGTCATGGCGATCACCGAAGGCATCGAGCGAGCCATCAATCCGGCAGGGGCGAGCTCATGAGCCGCACCGCAAGAATCTTCGCCGCCGCATTCATCGCCTTGTGGGTGCTCATCGCGCTGGTTCCTTCGGTGCTGGCCCCGGGCGATCCATTGGCTATCAACCCGGCCGAGGCATTCAGCAAACCCGGCGCCGCGCATTTCTTCGGCACCGACGAATCGGGCCGCGACATCTATACCCGTGTCATCCATGGTGCCCGCGACTCGTTGGCTATCGGCCTGGCGGCTACGGGATTGGGCATGGGATTGGCCATCGTCTTGGGCACAGTTGCGGCATTGTCCCCGCGCTGGCTCGACGAGATCATCCTGCGCGTGCTCGAAGCGCTCTACGCGATTCCGTCCTTGCTGATGGCACTGCTGATCATTGCCTTCACCGGCCCCGGTGTCGGTCCGGCCATCGTCGCGGTGGGCCTGTCCACCGCACCGGGATATGCCCGGCTGGTGCGCAGCCAGATCCGCACGCTGAAGAGTACGGAAATGCTGGAGGCAGCCACCGTGCTGGGCCGCGGCTCGTGGCTGCTGGTCCGCAACCATTTGGTTCCCAACGCCCTCAAGCCCCTGCTGGCTCTGGTGACCTTGGGGATCGGCCAAGCCGTGATCTGGGCTGCTGCCCTGTCCTTCCTGGGCTTGGGCACTCCCCCGCCAGCTCCCGAATGGGGTGCCATGCTTTCGGCCGGGCGCACCTACCTGCACTTCGCGTGGTGGATGAGCTTGTTCCCCGGCTTGGCGATAGTTGCCGTGGCCGCAGGCGCCACGCTGATTGGCCGCGCGCTGGGCGGAAGGGCAAGGACAGCATGAACGAGCAAGCACTGATTACGGTCAAGGACCTTTCGGTCCGTTTCGGTTCCGCCGTGGCGGTGAAGAACATTTCCTTCACCGTCCAGGCCGGACGTTGCCTCGCATTGGTCGGCGAATCCGGGTCGGGCAAATCCGTCACCGCCCGCAGCCTGCTGGGACTGTCCGGAGGCATCGCGAAAGCCGACGAGCTGACTGTCTGCGGGCAGGACGCCTTGGAGCTCGCCGACCGCGGCTGGCAGCAGATCCGCGGGAATTCGGTGTCCATGATCTTGCAGGATGCGCTGATGGCGCTCGATCCGCTGCGCCCGGTGGGCCGGGAAATCGGTGATGCGCTCAAGGCGCACGGCAAGATGTCCAAATCCGAGCGCCAGCAGCGAGTGCTCCAGGTGCTGGAATCCGTGCGCATGCCCGAGCCCGGGCGCCGTGCCAAGCAGCGTTCCACCGAGCTCTCTGGCGGCATGCGCCAGCGTGCCCTGATTGCCCAGGCCCTGGCCGGCAACCCGCAGGTGGTCATCGCCGATGAGGCAACCACCGCCTTGGACTCTGCGCTGACAGCACTGGTCCTTTCGCAGCTGCGCGAGCTCAAGGAGCAGGGCCGCGGCGTGCTGATGATCAGCCACGATCTGGCCCAGGTAGCGCATTTGGCCGACGACATCGCGGTGATGCGCAACGGTGCAATCGTTGAGGCCGGCAGCACCGGGCAGATCCTGGGCGACCCGCAGCACGAGTACACCCGCCAATTGCTGCGGGCCGTGCCTTCGGGGATACCGCGCTTCGCCCCGTTGTCGGCAGCCAGCAAGCCGTTGACGGCACCACCGCCAGAAGCACCCGCCACTACTGTCCCCGCGTTATCAGTCACGCAGCTGTCCAAAACGTTCGGCAAGCACCAGGCCGTGGATGCGATCAGTTTCGAACTGCCCCGGGGCAAGACCCTGGGCGTTGTCGGCGAATCCGGGTCCGGGAAGACCACCACCGCGCGCATGGTGCTGGGCTTGCAGAAGCCTGATGCAGGCAACATCAAGCTGCTCGGCGAGCACTTTGCCCCGGCCCTCGAATCCCAGCGCCGAAAGCTGCGCGAACAAATGGGCGCGATCTACCAGAACCCGTTGGGGTCTTTCGATCCGCGCTATTCGGTGGGGCAGCTGCTGGCCGATGCGCTGAGCCGCGGCAAGTCCAAGCGCGCAGCCGAGTACCGCAAGCCGGTGGCTGAACTGCTCGAACAAGTGGAGCTGTCCACCGAATTGCTGGGCCGCAACCCGCGCGAGCTTTCCGGCGGGCAGCGCCAGCGCTTGGCGATTGCCCGTGCGCTAGCGCCCAAGCCGCAGGTGCTGGTCCTTGACGAGCCGGTCTCGGCCTTGGATGTATCAATCCAAGCCACGGTGCTGGACCTGCTGGATCGGATCCAGCTGGACACCGGAACCAGCTACCTGTTCATCAGCCATGACCTGTCGGTGATCGAGCACATGAGCGACTCCGTTGCAGTGATGCATGAAGGCAAGATCATCGAGCAGGGCTCTACTGACCAGGTCTTCAGCGCCCCGCAGCACGATTACACGAAACTGCTGCTCTCGGCGATGCCGCGGTTGCGCTAGACCAGATCGACCATCTGGTCCTTGACCTGCTTGCGCAGGATCTTGCCCAGCAGCGAGCGCGGCATCTCATCGATCTGCACGATGCGCTTAGGCACCTTGTAGGCGGCCAGCAGCTCGCGGCAGTGGGCGCGCAGCGCGTCCTCGTTCAGCCCGCAGCCCTCTTCGAGCTGCACCGCGGCAACCACCATTTCGCCGCCGCGGGCCAACGGCTTTCCGAAGACCGCGGCATCGGCCACGTCAGCGTGCTGGCGCAGGGCGATCTCGACCTCAGTCGGTGAAACGTTGAAGCCGCCGGTGATGATCAGCTCCTTGGCGCGGTCCACCACCTGGGCGAAGCCGTCCTCGTCGACGGTGACCACATCGCCCGAACGCAGCCAGCCGTCCTCGGTTTTGGCCTTGGCCGTTTCCTCCGGGTTGTTCCAGTAGCCCTGGAACACCTGCGGGCCCTTGATCAGCAATTCGCCCGGTTCTCCCTGGGCCACTTCCCGGCTCGGGTCCTCCACGTCCACGACCTTCATCAGTGTCGAGGGGAAGGGCACGCCGATGGTGCCGGTGCGGCGGCTGGGGTGGAACGGGTTGCCCAAGGCCACCGGCGAGGACTCGGTCATGCCGTAGCCTTCCACCAGCAGGCCGCCGGACATCGATTCCCACAGCTCCACCACATGGTCGGGCAGGTTCATCGCCCCGGAGATGCAGTACTTGGCGCTCTTCAGCGAGACGCCGCGCTCCTTGGCCGCCAGGGCGGTGCGCTCGTAGATCGGCGGCACCGCGCAGTACACGGTGGCCGGGGACTTCTTCCAGGCATCCAGGATCATCTGCGGATCAAACTTCGGGAAGAGCACCAGCAGGCCCTGCTTCTTCACGCCGAAGGTCAGGTACAGGGTCATGCCGAAGGCATGGAACATCGGCAGGATCGCGTAGAGGATTTCCTCGCGCTCCTGCGCCCCGAGCATCCAGGCCTCGCCCTGCAAGGCGTTGGAATAGAGGTTGAAGTGGGTGAGCATGGCGCCCTTGGGGTGGCCGGTGGTCCCCGAGGTGTACTGGATGACCGCCAGATCATCGACATCCGGATGCGGGTGGTTCGCATCCAATTGCGCACCGGAGAGCAGGTCCTTCCATGCGACGGTGCCCGAGGTGCGGGCCGTGAGCGACGCCTTGGTCTCGCGCAGCTTCTTGACCGGCAGGTTCAGCGCCAGGCGCTTGACCGCGGGGAAGGCTTCGAGCAGGTTGACCGAGACGATCGAGTCCAGCTGCACGTCCTTGGGGAATTCCTGGACGTTGGCCACGACCTTGTCCCAGGCAATCGCGATGCGCGCCTGGTGGTCCTCGAACTGGTGGCGCAGTTCCCGCGAGGTGTACAGCGGGTTGTGCTCCACCACGACGGCGCCAAGGCGCAGGATCGCGTAGAAGGCGATCACGTGCTGCGGGCAGTTGGGCAGGATCAGCGCAACGCGGTCGCCGGCGCGCACGCCGAGCTTGCGCAGGCCCTCGGCGGCCTTGGCTACCTGCGCGCCCAGATCGGCGTAGCTGGTGCGGCGGCCGAAGAACTCGGTCGCCGGACTATCGCCGGCTTCACGCACGGAGCGCTCGAACATGCGGCTGAGCGGTTCGGTGGGCAGCTCGATTTCGGCCGGGACTCCCGGCTGGTAATTTGCCACCCATGCGGGCGCAGCACTATTTTCCATACCTCCAATCATGCCCTGTTACGGGACATGGCGCGATTCCAGGTCTTCCCGGGTGCAAACGACGCGCTGCAGGTGGCGGATCCGCCCGCTGGCGTCAATGCCCCGGCACCGCACAGCTGGGATTTTCCTGCGAACACCCGGAGCAGGGCAGCGATCGGCGATAGCGTGTGCGTGATTGCACGGCTACGCAACTACCGGGAGGCATCCATGCCAGCACGCCGAAGCAAACGGCTTCCCATCACGCGCCGGCGCGCGGGAACCGGCTTCTTCTACCTGGAAGGGGCACGCACGGTGAAGGACCAGCACCTGCTGGATCGGATCAGGCAATTGTCGATCCCGCCGGCATGGAAACAGGTCCAGATCGCTGCCAGTGCGCGGGCCAAGGTCCAAGCTCGCGGAATCGATGCGGCAGGACGCACCCAGATGATCTACCACCCCGATTTCCGCGAGCGGCAGGATGCCGCCAAATTCGACCGGTTGCCGGCGTTCGGCCGCGCACTGCCCAATCTCCGCCGCCAGCTGCTGCGGGATCTGCGCCGGGGAAGAAACGACAAGGACAGGGTCACTGCGGCCGTGGTCCTGCTGCTGGATCTGCATCTGCTGCGCATCGGCACGCACGCCTACTCGCGTTCCAACCAATCGTTCGGGGCCGCTTCGCTGCGAGCCAAGCATCTGGAGGTCCAAGGGCATTGCGCCACCCTCGAGTTTCCCGGCAAGAGCGGCCAGCAGCAGCATGTGAAAATCAGGAGCCGGCGACTGGCACGAGTACTGGTCCAATTGCGCGATCAGCCGGGCTACGAGCTTTTCCGCTACCTGGATGACGATGGGCACTCGCACCTGCTCCAGCCTGCGCAAATCAACCGGTACCTCGAGGAGCATCTGGGTAGCGGATTCACCGCCAAGGACTTCAGGACCTGGGGCGGCAGCTTAGCGGCTTTCAGGGCACTGATCGAGGCTCCCGCCTCGGCTATGGCTGCCGATGATGCCAGGAATCTGCGCAAGCTGGCCATCGAGCAGGCCGCCGGAAAACTGGGCAATACTCCCGAAATCGCGGCCGGCTCCTATATCGATCCCCGTGTGCTGGAGCTGGCGGACGATCCGGAAAAATTGGCGGCGCTGCGCCGTTCCAAACGGCAGCTGGGGACCAAGAACCATTTGGATCCGGCTTCGCGCTGCCTGCTGCGGTTCCTTGAAAGGGCCAGCTAGGTTCAGAATCTAGAAGTTCAGTCCGCGGGCCGCTACATCCCATACCTCGCTGGTGCCGTCCTCATGCACTGCCAGCACGTTGTCGACCAGGTTCACCGCGACGCAGACATGGTTCGGGATGACGTGGAGCTGCTCGCCGTGGGCCGGCAGGTCCAAGTGCTCGGGCCACAGCACGGTGGCGTGATGCTCCGATAGTGCGCTGATGCGGGCTTCAGGGCACTGGGCGATGCGCCCGTATCCGGTGGCCCAGGCCGGGCGGTCGCTTCCGAGCACCTTGCTGCCGGCGTCCAGCACGATGCGCCGGGGAATCTGCCCATCGCCTTCATGGCGGCTGATCACGGTGGAGGCGACGGTCAGGGAAATATCCTCCCAGCGCACGCGCCCCAGCTCGAACTGCTGCGCATCGCCGAAGACGTATACCCCTGGACGCACCTCGGTCAGCACCGAGTTGTCGCTCAGTTCGGCGGTCGGGGTGGAGCCCCCGCTGATGCGCTTGATGGCATGCCCGGCCTCGCGCAGCAGGCACGCCGCTTCGGCCAGGGCCTTGTGCTCATCGTTGAGTGCCGCGTCGATGCCGTCCGGCGAGTAGCTGTGGCCGGGGAAGGTGAAGATCCCATGCACGCGCATGCCTGCCGCACGGGCGGCATCGGCTATTTCCACCGCGCCTTGCGGGCTGGTGCCGCTCCGATGATGGCCGCTGTCGATCTCGATGACGAGCTTGATCTTGGAGGCCTTCTCCCCCAGCATCCTGGCCATCTGCTGCACGGCCTGGACAGAGTCCGTGCCGATGCTCAGCTTGGCACGGCGCATCAGCTCCAGGATGCGTGCCGCCTGGGATTCATTGACCCACAAAGGGTAGGCGATGAAGATCTTCGCGACCCCGTGCAGCGCAAACGCGAGGGCTTCGCCGACAGTTGCCACGGTGAGTCCGGCGGCACCGGCGTCCATCTGGCGTTCGGCGATTTCATGCATCTTGTGCGTCTTGGCATGCGGGCGCAGTTTCAGGCCCTGGCTCGCCACCCGGTGGGCCACCCGGTCAATGTTCTGCTGGAGCTTCGCTACGTCAACGATGACCTGCGGGGTGTTGATTCCGGCCGGGATAGTGCCCAAATTTTCCGTCCTTCTGCACTTGGCTGCGTCACGGGGAATCCTGGAAATAGGCATTCCCGCCGATCTGAAAGATTACCGCAGGAAGCTTTGTACAGGGGAAGGAAAAAAACTAGCGTGGCAGCGTGCTTGACCGGGCCGACAGCTTGGTGGACAACTCATGCGCGTGGTGCAGCAGCAGATTGCCCAGCTCTTCGCGGCGGTCCGCTTCAAAACGCGTGTGGATCCCGGTCAGGCTCAGTGCCCAGGCAGGCTGTCCCGAGTTGTCGAAAACCGCAGCACCCATGCCCCAGCTGCCCTCGACGATCAAGCCGGGGTTGACCGAATAGCCCAGCTGGCGGGTTTCGGCGACCTTTTTGCGCAGCTCTTCGCGCGAATGCGCCGGCCCATATCCTGGCTCTAGATCGGCATCGCGCAGGTAGCGCTCAATGCCCTGTTCAGGCAGGAAAGCAAGGATCGCGATTCCGGCCGACGCGACTCCCAGCGGGAAGCGCCGTCCTTCATACAGCACGAACGAGCGGATGGGAAAGGCTCCATCCTGGCGCAGCAAACACACGGTTTCGTCCCCTCGCCGCGCCGAGAGGAACGCACTTTCCCCGGTCGCCTCGGCCAGCGCGGCAACATGCTCGCGGGCCAATTCGCTGATGTCGTAGCGCTCGGCTGCCACCGCGCCCATGAGGTAGAGCTCGGGGCCAAGCAGCCAGCGGCCGGTGCGATGATCGTGGTCGCAGAATCCTTCGGTGGCCAACGCGCTGAGCAGGCGATGCACGGTGGGCCGGGCCAAACCGGTGCTCCGGGCCGTTTGCGTCGTGGTGATGCCCTCGGGCATTGCGGTGCTCACGGTGCGAAGCACGGCGGCCAGCCGCCCTACGACTTGGGTTCCAGCCGGGGAATTGCTCATGACCACATTATGGACGATCGGTTACGGGCCGGATAATTCCCGCTTCATACTTTGTCGCCGTACCCCTGTTGCTATCGAGCTGGTCGGCGGATAATTCAGCACATGGAAAATACATGGCAAATCGTCATCGACTGCGCCCGCCCGCAAGCAATGGTCCGGTTCTGGGCCGAAGCCTTGCGCTACGTTCCCGAGCCTGCCCCGGACGGGCATCCCACGTGGCGCGCCTACTGGCAGTCCATGGGCGTGCCGGATGATGAATTGCCGCCCGGAACCGGTGATGAACCGGAGTCGCTGGTCGATCCGCAAGGTGGTGGGCCAAGGATTTGGTTCCAGCAGGTACCGGAGGCCAAGAGCATCAAGAATCGCCTGCATCTGGACTTGCTGGTCAGCGGCGGCCGCGGCGTTCGCTTCGAGGAACGCAGGCAAATCATCACCGACGAGGCAGAGCGCCTGGTGGCCCTGGGGGCCAAAGTCCGCACCGTTCACGACATGCCGGAGATGGGCCATTTCGCTATCTGCATGCTCGATATCGAAGGCAATGAGTTCGACATCGTCTAGCCCTCTCAGATGTGTCCATAATATGGGCCGCTTGGCCATTCCTCCTCACCATCCGACCAGTTACCCGGCAATGCACCGGGTCTATTGCATGCTCACCTGCGACTACGTACGTTAGAGGATAAGCAGATCCGCGCTCCACATAGTGGACACATGGAGGAATCGATGACAACGAAGTTTCGGGATGACGCAGCCGCCGCCTTGGCTGCCGTCGTCAAGGATGGCATGACCATTGCAGTGGGCGGTTTCGGCCTCTCCGGCATCCCCAACCGCCTGATCACCGCACTGCGGGATTCGAAGGCAACCAACCTGACCATCGTGTCTAACAACATGGGCGTAGACGGCAAAGGGCTGGGCATCCTGCTGGAAAATAAGCAGGTCTCCAAGGTCCTGGCCTCCTACGTCGGGGAGAACAAGCTGTTCGCACAGCAGTTCCTCGATGGGGATCTGGAAGTTGAATTCTGCCCGCAGGGGACCTTGGCCGAGCGCTTGCGCGCTGGCGGGGTGGGCATTCCCGCCTTCTTCACCCCCACCGGCGTGGGAACTCCGATCGCCGAAGGCAAGGAAGTCATGGAATTCAACGGCAAGCCAGCGATCCTCGAGCGTGGAATCTTTGCCGATATCGCACTGGTCAAGGCGCACCAGGCCGACGCCGAAGGCAACCTGCGCTACCGGATGACCTCGAAGAACTTCAACCCGCTGGCTGCCATGTCCGGCCGCCATACCTTCGCCGAAGCCGAGGAAATTGTCGAGGGCTACCTGGATCCGTCGCTGGTGGAGACCCCCGGCATCTTTGTGCAGACCCTGGTGCAGGCCGATGCGGTCAAGGACATTGAACAGCGCACCGTGCGCAGCCGACAGGAGGCCTGAGCATGTGGACTCGCGATGAAATGGCGGCCATTGCCGCTAGCGAATTAACCGATGGCCAGTATGTGAATCTCGGTATTGGAATCCCCACGATGGTGGCCAACAACTTGCCGGAAGGCGTTTCGGTCAAGCTGCAAAGCGAAAACGGCCTGCTGGGCATGGGTCCCTTCCCCTATGAAGGTGAAGAAGATGCGGATCTGATCAATGCAGGCAAGCAGACCGTGACCATCCTGCCCGGCGGCAGCTTCTTCGATTCGGCGACCTCCTTCGGCATGATCCGCGGCGGCCACGTCCAGACCGCGATCCTCGGCGCCCTGCAAGTGGCTGCCAATGGCGATCTGGCCAATTGGACCATCCCAGGCAAGCTGGTCAAGGGGATGGGCGGCGCCATGGACCTGGTCGCCGGCACCCCGCGCGTGATCGTTCTGACCGATCACGTGGCCAAGGACGGGACATCCAAGATTGTGGAGAAATGCGACCTGCCGCTCACCGGAGTCGGCGTGGTCAACCGCATCATCACCGACCGAGCAGTGTTTGATATAGAAAACTCGACCTTGACCCTGCGCGCAGTAGCCCCGGGTGAAAGCGTGGAAACCATCAAGGAAATCACGGCAGCAGAATTTGCCGTGGATATTGTGGAGGATCTGAAAGCATGACCGCAAAGATTGTGGGCTACGCCCGTACCCCATTCGTGAAATTCAACGGCGCCTTCGCCGCTGTTCCAGCCACCGAGCTCGGCGCCCATGCCGGCAAGGCCGCGCTGGAACGTGCCGGAGTTGATCCCAGCGAGGTCCAGCAGGTCATCGCCGGCCAGGTGCTGCAAGGTGGCGCCGGCCAGAACCCGGCCCGTCAATCCGCCGTGGGTGCCGGCATTGCGCTGGACGTTCCGGCCATCGCCGTGAATGCCGTATGCCTCTCAGGTGCCGAGGCCGTTGTGGCAGGAGCCCGCCTGATCAATAGCGGCGAGGCAGACGTTGTCCTGGCTATCGGCCAGGAATCCATGTCGCTGGCTCCGCATGTGCAGCGCGCCCGTGCCGGAACCAAGTACGGTGCCATTGAACTGATTGACACCCTGGAATACGACGGCCTGACCGATGCTGCCGAGAAGCGTTCGATGGGCGCTTCCACCGAGGAGCACAATGCCAAGTTGTCGATGACCCGCGAGGCCCAGGATACGGTCTCGGCCGCATCCCACCAGCGCGCTGCCGCGGCCCGAGATTTCGCAGCCGGCGAGATTGCGCCATTTACCATTTCCAGCCGTCGCGGCGACACCACGATCAGCGAAGATGATGGCATCCGCGAAGCAACCACCGTGGAATCCTTGGGCAAGCTGCGTCCGGCCTTTGCCAAGGAAGGCACCATTACCGCGGGCAACTCCTCGCAGATCACCGACGGCGCAGCAGCCGTGGTGCTGGCCAGCGATGCGGCCATTGAGCGCCTGGGCCTGAAGCCGCTGGCCGAAATTCTCTCGCACGCTTTCGTTGCCGGCCCGGACCGCACCCTGCACGAGCAGCCATCCAATGCCATCAGCGCAGCCCTGGAGAAGGCCGGCGCCAAAGCCCAGGATCTGAAGGCCGTCGAAATCAATGAGGCGTTCGCCGCTGTTTCGGTGCAGTCCACCAAGGCACTGGGTCTCGATGCCTCCATCGTGAATCCGCATGGTGGCGCGATTGCCCTGGGCCACCCGATTGGCGCTTCCGGTGCACGCATCATTGGCACGTTGGCCCGCCAGCTCCACGAGATGCCGGCCGGCTCGCTGGGCGCCATCGGCATCTGCGGTGGCGGCGGCCAGGGCACCGCAATGGTGCTGCGTTCGCTGTAGCCGCTGTCCGATTAGCCGGTGCGGTTGGGTCTGTCGGGATCCAACCGCACCGGCTTTTCCTTTTACCGGTGAAGTGAAAGGCGGAACTCGCTCCTTAACCCGCCGCATATTTCTTAACTGGACTTTGTTCTTCCACTTACTTGTTATGTAATTGGAAGGTCATATTCCAATTGTTCGACTTTAAGTTTCCAAGAACGCCCGGATGTGACGCCATCATCGCACCATGTGAGGACTCACCTTGGAAAATACGCAATTGCCTGATGATCCAAAGGTGCCACCGGCACCTTTGGATCCATTGCCAGCGCCGGCGGCACCGGCGAACCCGTTCGAGAATGCCGGGCAGAACCGGCAGGTCAGGAAATTCACCAACGCGGTCCTGGAACTGAAGTCCCGTGCCAGCCTGCAGCTTCTTGGATTCCAAGCCGGCGCCATTGCGGCCATTGGCATCGTCCTGGCTCTTTGCTACCTGATCCCCCTGGCCTCAATGGCCAAGGAGATCGGTGGCGGCGGCTCCGCTGAATTCAACGTGGCGTCCCAGCTCAATTCCTTCAAGGCCTTCATCATGGTCTTCGGTGCCGTCCTGGGCGGCGGGCTGAAGATCACCGGATCCGGGGGCGGATTCGGCATGTTCGGCGAGCTCAGCCTCGCATTCGCCCTCGTTTCGGTCACCTCCATCGTGGCAATCTGCGCCGCGAACTACCTGATCGTGCGCAAGCTGCGTCGTGGCGCACGCAACGGCGGATGGAAGAGCGCTGCATTGGCCTCCGGACTGCACGCGCTGGTCCTGTCATTGGTCTTCCTGGTCATTGCGCTCTTCGGGAAGCTCAGCATCCAGGGTGGCGAATTCTTCTCCGCCACGGTGTCCCCGCGATATGCAGGTGTCTTCTTCACGATTGCCTTGGCCGTTTTCTTCTCGCAGTTCCTTGCCACCGCGCCCCAGCGCGCCAACGCCGGATCCCCATTGCTTACCGGGGTCCGCGAGGCCGTGGCCCTGGCTGTTTCGACCTTGGCCGCTTTCGCCTTGGTCGGCATCATTGCCGCATTCACCCAGCGTCCGGATGACATGCCCTGGAGCTTGGGCCTGATCCTGCTCCCGCTGCTGGGAACCATCGGTTCATATGTGGCAGCGCTGGGCTTCCTCGGGGCGCTGGCTCCGAATGTCTCCGGCATGGCCAGCTTCCTGGGCGAATACACCGCCGATGCCCTGCCCGAATCCGTCCTGCGCATCTGGGATATCGCCGACGGCAAGGGTGCTTGGCTCCTGGTCCTGAGCGTCATCCTGGTACTCCTGGCGGCTATCCGTATTGGCGTGCACCGTGGTCGACTGGCCGCTGGCTTCGACCTGCAGCGCGCTTGGCAGCTGCCGGTAGCGGCTTTGGTCCTGTGGATGATTCTTGCCGGGCTGACCAACATCTCCCTGGGTGGCGCTATCACCGCCAACGAGATGGGCAACATGAGCGGCAGCATGTCCTACGGCATCACCTGGTACTCGGTGATCTTCTTGGCACTCGGGGCCGCAGCTGTCTCGCTGCTGGCAGAAATCCTGCCCTTGCAGGTCTACCGCTTCGCCCCATCCCTGCTGGCAGTGATTGCCGGCAAGGACGCCTCAGCGCGATGGATTTCCGGCCAGGCACCTGCCGTTGCTCCAGCTTCGCCGGTTGCAGCCGCACCCAGCCAGGCTGCTCCAGTTGCCGCCGCAGCCCAATCCACCCCTGCCGTGTCCGCCGACGGCCAGCCGATGGCTGGTGAACCGGCTCCGGCGCTGGCCCCGGCCTCGGAAGAGTCCAAGAAGAAGGCCAAGGCCGTTGGCTTCTCGGTTCTCGCGCTGGCAGTCATTGCCGGTCTGGGCTTCGGTGCCATCGCCTACCTGAACGGGCAGCGCAAGCCGGAAGCTGAAGTTGAGAAATACCTCGCGCTGCTTGCCGAGGGCCAGGCCGGCAAGGCGACCGAGATGGTCGACCCGGGGATCGACAACGCCTCGCGCGTCCTGCTCAGCGACGACGTTCTGGGCAACGCCAAGCAGCGCTTGGAACTCGTTGATGTCATCGAGGAATCCAAGGGCAAGGACTCGGCCCGTGTGCGAGCGATCTACTCCATCAACGGCGAGCGCCACGAACGCTCCTTCAATGTCGACGCGGGCGACAAGGACTTCGGCCTGCTCGATACCTGGGTGCTCCATGAAGCATTGATTGTTCCGGTGGAGATCACCTCCGATAAGAGCTCGGAAGTCACTGTCGGCAAGGCCAAGGTCAAGCTGCTTGAAAGCGAGGACTACTACGGCGAGGGACGTTCCTTCACCGGCAGCTTCTACGCCTACCCGGGCATCTATGATGTCTCAGCGCCTGGCAACGAATACCTGACGAGCGAAGCCCAGGAATTGCGTGTCAACCATCCTGATTCGCAGCCGGCACAGGCGGCGCTGGTTACGACCACCACCGAGAAGCTCGACGAGCTGGTGCTGGATGAGGTCAAGAAGTTCGCTACTGCCTGCGTGACCGTTCCAACCAACCTCGATGACGGTTGCCCGAGCACCTTGCAGTCCAAGGACATCGCATCGTTCTCTGTGAAGTCGCATGCTGAAAGCGTGGCCATCGAGGAATCGGGCAGTTTCTCAAGCTCCGAGATCGTCTTCAAGTACAAGCTCAATGACACGGAGTTCATTGATTACGACGAAGAAGAGCTCACCCGCAGCTTCACGGGCAGCGTGGATTGGTACGGCGAGAAGCCCCAGGTCACCGTCGAAGGCGCATCCTGGTGGTAAGCCGCTGCTTCAGCTGTGGCAGCCCGCCGCTGACTAGAACGCAAAGCCGCGTGCCGGCCATGATCCATGGCCGGCACGCGGCTTTGCTCTTTGCTTCCTAATGCCACAGCGGTTCGCGCGAGACGTGGTTGACCAGTAGCTGCGCATCCAGCTCGACATAGGTTCCATTGGCCATGCGCGGATTGCTTTCGCCGGTGAGCGCGGCGATTACCGAGCAGATCAAGGCGCTGTGGCTCACGACCATCACATTCTGCCCGGGATGCTGATGGCAGATCTTGAACAATGCGTTCACTGCACGCCCCACCAGATGCTCTTCGGTTTCTCCAGTGCCAACCAGCAGTTGGCGCTGTTCGTCGGCGCCATCGGCCACCAGGGTGCCTTCGAGATCGCCGAAGTCCTGCTCCATCAGTTCCTGGTTTTCGTGCAGGGCACGGATGCCCAAGCTATTGGCGAGGATCTGCGCTGTTTGGCGGGCACGGAACAACGGGGAGGAATACACCGCGTCCCAAGTGCCTTCGGGCGCCAACTGCGCGGCTAGCTGCTGGGCTTGGCGGATGCCGGTATCGTTCAGTGGCAGGTCGCTGCGTCCATGCAGGCGTCCTGCCTTGTTCCATTCGGTCTGTCCGTGGCGGATCAGGATCAGTTTCTTTGCGCTCATCGTCTTCTTCTTTCTGGCATGCACCGAAGCAACTGGTGCCCGGTGCGAAGTAGTGTTCTTGGAGTCAGTTGCCGGTCTGCGAACTCTTGACCGGCGCTGGCAGCGGGGTGCTCGCGTGCAGCGCGGCGTACTGGCCGCTGGATGCAGCGAACGCGTCGACCGATTTCGCCCCGACCTTGATGACGTTGAATCCCGCTGCGGGCTCGTCAACGATCTGCGTCGGGGCAAATGGATTCATGTTGTAGGACACTGCAGGAGCCATGAACACCGGGGTGCTCAACAGCTGGCTGGTGGACGCCTGATGGTAGTGGCCGCAAAGGATTGCACGGATATCGCTTCCGGCGGCGATGGCCGCCAGCTCCATCGGGCTCTCCAGCCCGCGGCCGGCGCGGGCTTCATTGGCGGCTTCCACCGGAGGATGGTGCAGCAGAAGCAGGGATCCGCGCGGCGCCGGAACCGCCAGCAGCGAGGCAAGCCAATCGAGCTGCCGCTGTTCCAAGCGTCCCCGGGCCAACTGGAATCCCCCGCTGTCCAAACCAATAATCCGAAGCCCCAGGACCTCGTGCACCGTGTCGGCTGGATGCGGACCGGTGGACAGGCGCCTGGTGTTGAAGGATTCTCCAATCGCGCCCAACGGATCATGGTTGCCCGGAACGGTGATGACCGGGCAATCCAGTTCGCGCTGGGCCTGGTTGAAGATCCCTGCGGCCCGCTCATGGATGTCCGAACCGCGGTCTGCGATATCGCCGGTCACCACAATGGCATCCGGACCCAGACACGCGGCTGCTTCCAGCGCCTGTTCTGTTCGTTGCCACGAATCAATGGATCCGTGAAGCAGCTGCCCTTCGGGACGCAGGTGGGTGTCGCTCAATTGGATTATCGTCAGAGGTTCCATTTTTCCTCCTTCACGGCTGCTGCATTTCATCCCATTGAACGCCGGGGTTCTGGCCAGCAGGTGAACAGGGTGTCGACGCCATATGAAGTCCTGAAGAATCGGGGTTTTGCCGATAATCGGACAAATCGGCCATGGAAGGCAGGTAAAACTGGCTGACACATGCTTTCTGGCGCATATGAACGGCGAGTAGCATCCAAAACGACTAATCTTAGAAGAGAAGATTTGAATCCACCGAGGAGCTATATCCATGACCGGCAGCAAAGTCGTCGCCTTTGGCCACTTCCAGCCAGAGCGCATCGTCCCTAACACCGAGCTGGAAAAGTTGGTGGAAACCAGCGATGAATGGATCACCCGACGTGTCGGCATCGAAGAACGCCGCTGGGGAACCGGTGTTGAAACCGTAGACTCCATGGCCATCAAGGCCGCAGAGATGGCGCTGGGCAACGCAGCTGGCATCAAGGCAGCCGATATCGACATGATCATCGTCGCCACCTGCACCGCTACGGACCGTTCGCCGAACATGGCCGCACGCGTAGCTAACGCCCTGGGCATGGACCAAGGGCCGGCAGCGGTGGACGTGAACGTGGCTTGCGCAGGCTTTGCCCACGCCGTTGGCCTGGCCCAGGGCGCCATTGCCGCTGGCTCGGCGACGAATGCCTTGGTTATCGGCTCGGAGATGCTCACCGACTACACCGACTTCACCGATCGCACCACCTGCGTGCTGACCGCGGACGGCGCTGGCGCCTTCGTGATCACCGCATCGGAAGACAACGGCATCTCGCCGGTGGTCTGGGGTTCGGTTCCGTCCCTGTCCGATGCAGTGCGCATCGAAGAAGAAAACAACATGAAGTTCGCGCAGAACGGCCAGAGCGTTTACCGCTGGACCGTCACGCAGCTGCCGAAGATCGCTTCGAAAATCATCGACCGTGCCGGCATGAAGCCTGAGGAGCTGGACGCCATTGTCCTGCACCAGGCCAACCTGCGCATCATCGAGCCATTGGCAGAGAAGATCGGCGCACCGAACGCGCGCGTGGCCACCGATGTGGTGTACTCGGGCAACACTTCGGCCGCTTCGGTTCCGCTGGCCCTTTCCAAGTTGATGGCTTCGGATGAGCCATTGCCTTCGGGTTCCAAGGCGTTGCTCTTCGCCTTCGGTGGCGGCCTGGCTTACGCCGGCCAGATCATCACGATCCCTTAAGTATTTTCGCCATGAGTGGGCGCTACGGCATTTTGCCGTGGCGCCCACTAGTGCTTTAACGGCGCCTTCCGCATCAGCCTAAAAAGCTGCTCCGCACCCCTTGCAATAACGCGTTAGTGACTGCTAACGTATTTTTCATGCTTGATCTACTGGAAGTCGCTTCCGAGCCAACGCGCAGGCGCTTGATTCAGTTGCTGGGTTCCGGGGAACGCACGGTGACGGAACTGGCCGCGAACTTCGCCGTCAGCCGCTCCGCCATCTCGCAACACCTGCTGCTGTTGATTGACGTAGGACTGCTGCAAGCCCGCAAGGATGGCCGCAGCCGCTACTACTCGCTGGACCCTGCAGGCATCACGAAGCTCAAGGCCCTCCTTGACTCGTTCTGGAATACCGAACTCGACCTGCTCGTTGCCGAGGCCGCCGAATTGGCGTCGTTCAATGGGCCACCGCACCAGCCACCAGGAGAAAAGCCATGAGCTTTGAACGAACAGTCATCCTCCCCGTTGACGCCGACACCGCCTTTGCACTGGTCACCAACCCGGAACGCCTTCGCCGCTGGCAAACCGTTGCCAACCGCGTTGACCTGCAGACCGGCGGCAGCTACCGCTTCACCATGGGTCCGGGCCACCAGGCCTCGGGCACTTTCACCGAAATCGAGCCCGGCAAGCGCCTGGTCTTCACCATGGGATGGGAAGGTTCGGATGCCGTTCCGCCCGGCGATTCGACGGTTTTCATCACCCTGGAACCGCTGGATCAGGGCACGGCCCTGACCTTGCGCCATGAGGGGCTGGACGCCGAGCAGTCCTCGGGCCACGCCGAGGGATGGAACCACTTCCTGGATCGGCTGAAGGAGTTTGCCGAAACCGGCGAAGCAGCCATCGACGAGTGGAACGCCGTGCCCGAGCCGCAGAATCCGATCGTTTCCGCCGAGGGCTCCGTGGCAGCCCTGCAGTTCATCCTGAACAACATCTGCGCAGCGGACCTGGCCAAAGCCACTCCCTGCTCCGAGTTCTCCGTGAGCGAGCTGCTGGATCACCTTGCGGGTTCGGTCTCGATGATCGGCGGTGCCCTGGGCGCTGCGGTATCCGATGACCCGGCCCTGGCGCCGGAAGCACGCATCGCCAACCTGGTGCAGCCGACCCTGGAGGCTTTTGCCGCTCGCGGCGTTGCCGGCGAGATTGATCTCGGATTCGCTGTCATGCCGGCTTCAGTGGTTGCCGGGATCCTGAATCTGGAACTGATGGTTCACGGGTGGGACTTCGCCCAGGCGACCGGCCAGGAGTTCGCGATCCATCCTGGCCACGCGGAATACGTACTGGGCTTGGCACGCAAGACTGTGGGACCGGCTCAGCGCACCTCCGGCTCCTTCGCGGAAGAAACCATGGTCGCCGAATCCGCCAGCAGCCTGGATCGACTGATTGCCTTCACCGGCCGCGTTCCCGCAGGAGCCTGAGGACCTCCCATGGTTGATGTCTCCACGAGCATCGCTATCGACCGGCCACGTTCGGTGGTGGCCGGCTACGCGATGAACCCGCTGAACGCTCCGGCGTGGTACCGGAATATCCATTCGGTGCGCCGGCTGGATCCCCATGGCTTCGGCCTCGGATCACGCACCGCCTTCGAAGCCAGGTTCCTTGGACGGAAGCTTTCCTACACCTACGAAGTCACCAGGTTCGCGCAGAACGAGGAACTGGTCATGGCCACCGCGCAGGGCCCGTTTCCCATGCGCACCACCTATCGCTTCGAAGCGATAGGGCCAACGGCGACTCGGGTCCACCTGCGCAATGACGGCGAGCCAACTGGCTTCGGCAAACTGGCCGGCCCGCTGATGGAAATGATGATGCGGCGAGCCAATATGGCTGATCTCCGGGCGCTGAAAAGCATCCTGGAGAAAGACTGAGGACCAGCGGCGAACACCGCGGATACCTTGCCTGTGGCATCGTGTCCGCGGTGTTCGCGCGTCACTGACCTGAGCATTCCCGATTGCTCCAGTTCCCGACTTGACGTTAAGTGGATCACACCCCAGACTGGTACACGTGAACCTGTCTGACAGCTGGACACCCGGACAGCAACCGATCGAACGACGATCCGCTGCCGAAGGCGTCTTCCATGCACTCCGCCTAGCCATTGAAGCCCAGGAAATCGCCATCGGCGCGAAACTGGGGTCCGAAGCTGCCCTCGCGGCCGACTACGGCGTGAGCCGCTCGGTCATCCGCGAAGCGCTGCGCTCCTGCGCGGCCCTGGGCCTGACCCGCACCGAAACCGGGCGCGGCACCTTCGTGGTCTCCCACCGGCCCACCCGCGAGCTGAAACTGGGCACGTTCTCCTCCGACGACCTGCACGAAGCCCGTCCGCATATCGAGATCCCGGCTGCCACCCTCGCCGCCACCCGGCGCACCGCCGAGGACCTGGAGCGGATCAGCGGGCTGATCGAGGCGATGGAGCAGGAAGACGACCCGGCAGCCTGGGTCGAGCTGGACGCCGCCTTCCATGCCGCGATCGCCCAGGCCAGCGGCAACTCGGTGTTCTCCAAGGTCGTCGCGGACATCCGCGAGGCCATGGCCCGCCAGTCCGAGACCGTGAACCTGGTTGCCGGCCGCCGGTCGCCGTCGAACTCGGAGCACCAGGAAATCTACCAGGCCATCGCCGCCCAAGACCCGCAAGCGGCCAACAATGCGATGGCCAAGCACCTCAATGCGGTGCAGCAAGCAGTATCCACCATAGTCAGGAGCAAGAAGTGACCCCCGCCGATCCCCAGACCCTGCGCGCTTCGCTGGTCGTTGAGGCACTGCCGCAGCACGAACCGCTGGTCATCGCCACCCGCGGCGAGGCCGTGGAGTCCATCCACTACGGCTCGGCCGTGCTGCTGGATCCCGCCGGCTCCATCGCCGCCAGCCGCGGCGATGCCCAGGCCGCGTTCTACCCGCGCTCGGCGCTCAAGCCGCTGTTCGCCGTGGGCATGCTGCGCGCCGGACTGCAGCTCGACGACCAGCAGCTGGCCTTGGCCTCGGCCAGCCACTCCGGGAGCCCGCGCCACCTGCAGGTCGCCGAATCCACGCTGGCCGCCGCCGGCCTGGACCACACAGCGCTGCGCAATTCCACCGACCTGCCCTACGGCGTTGCCGAGCGCCAGGACTACCTGGCCGCTGGCGGCAAGGCCACCGCGCTCGCGCAGAACTGCTCGGGCAAGCACGCCGCACTGGCGGCCCTGTGCGAGCTCAAGGGCTGGGACACCGCCAACTACCTGCATGACGAGCGCCTCCTGCAGCTGCTGCAGGACACCGTGGAGGATCTTTCGGGCGAACAGATCTCCGGGGTGAGCACCGACGGCTGCGGCACCCCGGTCTACCGGATGACCCTGGCCGGATTGGCCCGCGCCTTCGGCAAGCTGGCCAGCGCCGCGCAAGGCACCGCCGAGGCACGCGTGGCCGCGGCAATGGCCGGCTACCCGGAACTGGTAGCCGGCGTTGGCCGCGATGTCACCGCCCTGATGCGCGCGGTGCCCGGCTCCGTGGCCAAGGACGGTTTCGAGGGCATCCAGGCCGTGGGCCTGCCCGATGGCAGCGCGCTGGCCGTGAAGATCGCCGACGGCTCGGACCGCGCCCGGATGCCGATCACCGCCAAGCTGCTCGCCGAGCACCTGGGCTCCGAGGCCGCATTGGCCCTTGAACCGCTGGCTACCAGCCCGGCCTTTGGCGGCGGTGCGCCCGTGGGCCTGCTGGCCGCACTGTAATTTTTTCCGTTCCAACCATTTCAACGAATCCTGGAGAAGAATCCACCATGCCTGAAACCTTGCTCAGCGGCCAGACCCGCAGCGAGCATGACCTGATCGGCGACCGCGATATCCCGGCGGATGCCTACTGGGGCGTGCACACGCTGCGCGCCAAGGAGAACTTCGACATCACCGGCACCGAGCTGTCCGGCAACCCGCACCTGATCCGCGCATTGGCGCGCGTGAAGCAGGCCGCGGCGCGTGCCAACCACGAGCTGGGGCTGCTGGACACCCAGCGCGCGAACGCCATCGACCAGGCCTGCGAGGCCATCGCCGGCGGGGCGCTGCATGAGCAGTTCATCATCGACCCGATCCAGGGCGGGGCCGGCACCAGCACGAACATGAACGCCAACGAGGTCATCGCCAACCTGGCGCTGGAAATCATGGGCCATGCCAAGGGCGAGTACTCCTTCTTGCACCCCAACGACCATGTGAACCTCTCGCAGTCCACCAACGACGCCTACCCGACCGCGGTGAACATCGCCACGCACTTCGCCACCCAGCCGCTGCTGGCAGCCATCGAGGTGCTGCAGGATTCGTGCATCGCCAAGGCCGCCGAGTTCCGCACCGTGGTGAAGATGGGCCGCACCCAGCTGCAGGACGCCGTGCCGATGACCGTGGGCCAGGAGTTCCGCGGCTGGGCCGTGACCCTGGGCGAGGACCGGGCGCGGCTGGAGGAATCGCTGTGCCTGGTCACCGAGATCAACCTCGGCGCCACCGCCATCGGCACCGGGCTGAACGCCCCGGCCGGCTATGCCGAGGCCGCCTGCCGCCACCTGCGCGAGCTGACCGGCCTGCCGCTGACCACCAGCCCGGACCTGATCGAAGCCACTTCGGATGTGGGCGCGTTCGTGCACCTCTCGGGCGTGCTCAAGCGCGTGGCGCTGAAGATCTCCAAGATCTGCAACGACCTGCGCCTGCTCTCCTCCGGTCCGCGCGCTGGCCTGAACGACCTGCAGCTGCCGGCCGTGCAGTCCGGCTCCTCGATCATGCCCGGCAAGGTCAACCCGGTGATCCCGGAAGTGGTCAGCCAGATCGCCTACCAGGTGGTGGGCCACGACTTGACCGTGACCATGGCCGCCGAGGGCGGGCAGCTGCAGCTGAACGCCTTCGAGCCGGTGATTGTGCACTCGATCGGGCTCTCCCTGAAGCACCTGGCCAACGGCTGCCTGACCCTGGCGCACAAGTGCATCGACGGGATCACCGTGGACGAGCAGGCGCTGCGCCGCGAGGTGGAGAACTCCATCGGCCTGGTCACCGCGCTGAACCCGCGGCTGGGCTACGCGGCATCCACCTCGGTGGCCCTCGAAGCGCTGCACACCGGGCGCGGCGTGGCCGAGCTGGTGCTCGAACGCGGCCTGCTCTCGGCCGAAGACCTCAATGAGTTGCTCTCCCCCGAGCGCCTCGCCAACCTCACCGACTAGATCCGAGGAATCATATGGATAATTCCACTCCGCACGCCACCGCGGCGCACGTCCCCGATGCCGCGCTGACGGCCGGCGACAACGATTACCACAAGGGCCTGTCCTCCCGGCAGATGCAGATGATCGCCATTGGCGGCGCCATCGGCACCGGGCTGTTCATGGGTGCCGGCGGCCGGTTGGCCGAAGCCGGACCGGGCATTGTCATCAGCTACGCAGTCTGCGGCTTCTTCGCCTTCCTGATCCTGCGGGCGCTGGGCGAACTGGTCATGCACCGCCCGTCCACCGGTTCCTTCGTGTCCTACGCCCGCGAGTTCTACGGCGAGAAGGCGGCCTTCGCCACCGGCTGGCTGTACTGGCTGAACTGGGTAATGACCGCCATTGTCGATATCACCGCGGTGGCCCTGTACATGGGCTTCTTCGGCAAGTACGTGGGGTGGATCAGCTCGGTGCCCCAGTGGCTCTGGGCGCTGCTGGCGCTGGCCGTGGTGCTGGCCATGAACCTGATCTCGGTCAAGGCCTTCGGCGAGATGGAATTCTGGTTCGCACTGGTCAAGGTTGTGGCCCTGGTGGCCTTCCTGATCATTGGCTGCTACTTCGTCATCTTCGGCACGCCGCTGGCAGGACATGAGGTCGGCTTCTCGCTGCTCAGCTCCAATGGCGGGCTGCTGCCCAATGGCCTGCTGCCGGTGCTGGTGCTGATGCAGGGCGTGGTCTTCTCCTATGCTTCCATCGAGCTGATCGGCACCGCCGCGGGCGAAACGGAGAATCCGGAAAAGGTCATGCCCAAGGCGATCAACACCGTGATCATCCGCATCGCCGTATTCTACGTCGGCTCGCTGGTGCTGCTCTCGCTGCTGCTGCCCTACACCGCGTACAGCGCCGGGGAATCGCCGTTCGTGACCTTCTTCGGATCCATCGGCGTGCAGGGCATGGACGTGGTGATGAACCTGGTGGTGCTCACCGCGGCGCTGTCCTCGCTGAACGCCGGGCTCTACTCCACCGGGCGCATCATGCGCTCCATGTCATTGAACGGCTCGGCGCCGAAATTCGCCGGGCGGATGAACAAGGCCGGGGTTCCCTACGGCGGCATCGTGATCACCGCTGTGGTGGCCGTGTTCGGCGTGGTGCTCAACGCCGTGGTCCCGGCCAAGGCCTTCGAGATCGTGCTGAACTTCGCGGCCATCGGCATCATTGCCTCCTGGGGGATGATCGTGCTGTGCCAGATGGCGCTGGTGAAGTCCGCCAAGCGCGGCGAGCAGCAGCGCCCCGGCTTCCGGATGCCGCTGGCTCCGGTCTCCGGCTGGGTCACCCTGGGCTTCCTGGCCCTGGTGCTGGTGATGATGGCCTTCGATAATCCCATCGGCACCTGGACCATTGCCTCGCTGGTGGTCATCATCCCGTTGATCATCGGCGGCTGGTACTTGTGCCGCGGACGGATCAACGAGATCGCCAAGGCGCGGCTGCACAACGAGCAGCCGGCCAACCAGCGGTAGCAGGATCCCGGGACCGGCCCGGAAGCAGCCTCGAGCTGCTTCCGGGCCGGTCCTTTCTTGCGTGCCGGGCTTGGCCTAGCCCTTGGCCGGCTGGACGCTGAGCAGGATTTCGCGCACCAACGCATATTCCTGGGTATCCAGGAATTGCTGCGCCTGTTGCTTCACCGGGTCATCCGGGACGCCACGGTCTTCCAGATAGTCCTCTTCGACCCACATCATCGGCGACTGCTCGCCGACCTTGAAGAAGTTCAGATCCGGGTTCTCATTGCGCTGGGCGAGCACTTGGTCATCGACCAGGGCAATATCGAACCCGGACTCCTTCTCGCCATCCTCCTGGCTGGTCGATTCCCAGAACTCGGCAATGAAGCTGGCGGGATGGAAGCCGGTGCCAGCTCCGGGGTCCGGCAGCTCTTCGCGCTCCAGTAGCTCCCGCTCGTACAGAGACACGTCCCCATCCGGCGAGGTTGCCGTGGTGGGGATCAGCGTGAGCACATGCTTGCCCTGCGCGTCCTTGATCTCCCATTCATCCCATTCGGTGCATTCACCCTCGCAGTCATCCCCGGTGGCGGTCCACTGCTCCGGGGTCATGAACTGGATGCTATGCACTTCATGCTCTTGGCTCAGCTCGGGCGCCGCCGTGCTTGGCGCATCCGGGCTTTCGGCGCTTGACGATGGGCTGGATTCGGGGCTCGAAGCCTCCGGCGAGCTGGCACTTGCCGATGGCGATGTGCCGCTTGGCGCAGGTTCCTGACTGGGTGTCGAGTCCGGCTGGGCTCCCTGGCAGGCAGCCAGCATCAGGGCTGCTGCGCACATCATCGGGAGCGCGCCGAGACGGGTTCTGGCACGGTTCATCTTTTCCAACTCCTTGATCCATGATCCGGTCATGCAGCTGACATCGCGAGCTCCCCCATTGAATTCATCCTCCACTCAATTGCAGGTTTTTCCAATAGCGGCGGCATCACGCCTTGGTTGCAAGTTGTCCCGGTCTTGTTGCCGATGCCAGGTAATTTTCGATTTCCGGTAGTGCCCAGCCGCGAACAGTGGCAAGATATGTGAAGTGGAACACTCTAAGCATTCATTTCATAATTTAGATTCATTTATTGGCCTGGGCCGCCTCGGCGGCCTGGCGCTCTCCCCCGACGGCACCAAGCTCGTCACCACCCTCAGCGAGCTTTCCGAGGACGGGACGAAATACGAAAGCGCCCTTTGGTCGCTGGATCCCAAAGGCGAAGCACCAGCACGCAGGCTGACATTCGGCGAGCACGGCGAATCGCAACCGCAGTTCGCCGCCAACGGCGACCTGTTCTTCGTGGCCAAGCGCTCGTCGAAGGAAGACGCCAAGGCCGAAGGCTGGATCCTGCCGGTAGCAGGAGGCGAAGCCCGCTCGGTGATTTCCCACCCTGCCGGGGTGCAGTCCTTGCGGATCTGCCAGCAGTCCCCGCAGACCATCGTGCTGCGCGCCTCGGCCTTCTCCCGCGCCAAGGACCTGGACGCCGAAGCGGCACTGCGCACCGGCCGCAAGGACAAGAAGGTCTCGGCGATCCTGCACACCGGCTACCCGGTCCGCTACTGGGACGAAGATCTGGGCCCGTCCACCCCGCACTACTACACCGGGTCCCTGCCGGGCCTGCAGGACGCCACCAGTACCCAGCTCACCGACCTCACCCCGGGCATCGGCGCGAATCTGGAGGATACCTCCTACGACGTTGCTTCCAATGGCAGTTTCCTGGTCACCGAATGGCAGGTTCCCGAAGGCCGGGCTTCCTCAGCCCCGGGAGTGATGCGCATCGACCTGCACACCGGCGCCCACGAGATGCTGCTGGCCCCCGATGCCCAGTACGAATATACGCTGGGCAAGATCAGCCCGGATTCAACCCAGCTGGCCTACGCCCGCTGGGAGCGTTCCACCGCCGATACCGCCCCGGTCTTCGAGTTGTGGCTGATGGATCTGGCCGACGGCGCCACCCACCGGATCGCCGCCGGCTGGGACCGCTGGGTCAATGACCTGCAGTGGGTTCCCAACGGGCGCTCGCTGCTGCTGACCGCCGATGACAACGGCCACGCACCGGTCTTCCATCTGAGCCTGTACAACGACAAGATCACCCGGCTCACCGATGACGGCGCGTACACCGATCTGGCCATCAGCAGCGACTCGCGTACCGCCTACGCGCTTCGTTCCAGCTACCTGTACCCGGCCGAACCGGTGGCCATCGACCTGGCGCACACCGGGGACCTGGAGCCGGGCGAATACGCGGCCTTGACCGAGCTGCGTTCCCCGGTCTCCCGCCCGGCCCTGCCCGGAACGCTCACCGAGGTGTCAGCCACCGCCGATGACGGGTCGAGCATCCGCGCCTGGCTGGCCCTGCCCGCCACCGCTTCTGCCGCCGACAAGGCGCCGCTGCTGCTGTGGATCCATGGCGGGCCGCTGGGCTCGTGGAATGCCTGGAGCTGGCGCTGGAGCCCATGGCTGCTGGTGGCCCAGGGCTATGCCGTGCTGCTGCCGGATCCGGCCCTGTCCACCGGCTACGGCCAGGAGTTCATCCAGCGCGGCTGGGGCCGCTGGGGCCAGGAACCGTACACTGACCTGCTGGCCATCACCGATGCCGCCGAGGCGCGGCCGGACATCGATGAAACCCGCACCGCCGCCATGGGCGGCTCCTTCGGCGGCTACATGGCCAACTGGGTGGCTGGGCACACCGACCGCTTCAAGGCCATCGTCACCCATGCCAGCCTGTGGGCGCTGGAAGGCTTCGGCAAGACCACCGACGCCGCGTTCTACTGGACCCGCGAGATGAGCCCCGAAATGCGCGAGCAGAACTCGCCGCATCATTCGGTGGGCAGCATCGTCACCCCGATGCTGGTCATCCACGGCGACAAGGACTACCGGGTGCCCATCGGCGAGGGCCTGCGCCTGTGGTACGAGCTGCTAGCCGATTCGGGGCTGCCCCAGAAGGAAGACGGCAGCACCGAGCACCAGTTCCTGTACTTTCCGGATGAGAACCACTGGGTGCTGTCCCCGCAGCACGCCAAGATCTGGTACCAGGTAGTCACCGAGTTCCTTTCCCAGAAGGTGCTGGGCAACGCGCCGCAGGAACTGCCCGAGCTGCTGGGCTAGAACCGCGCAGTGCCGGACTGCCGGGGCGGAGTCATTTCTGTCCCGGCAGTTCCACTGGCGCTGGAGCATCTCCCCCGGCACCGCGGCTGGCCAGCACCAGCGCCTTGGCCCGCCGCGCCACGTCGGCATCGCGTTCGCCCAGCAGCGCTACCAGCCGGGCCAGATGCGCCGTGCGCTGGGCATAGCCGGCGGCAAGGCGCTGGCCCAGGGTCATCGAGGATAACTCCTGGGCTTCGCGCCACGCCATCATCAAGGCCCGCTCGAACAATCGCTGCCCTGCCTCGTCCGCATTCGGGGCCGCGGTCGCGCCGAGCACGGCCACCGCATTGATCTGCGAATCCTCCAAGCCCATGGCCAGCTCCTCCAGCTGCCGGCGCGAATGCTGGACGGACCGCGAGCCGCGGGAGAACCGGGTCAGCTGCGAGGTCGCCCCGAGCAGGTACTGGAGGACCTGGACCACGTTGACCACCGTGAAGAACAGCATGAACACGAGCATCCAGTACAGCAGCGAGGTGCTGTAGTCCGGCTGCTCGTACCCGGCCTGCTTGAGCACCACGGCGAAGTCCTCGGCCGCGCTGGCGGCTTCCATGGCCGGATAGTTCGACTCGTAGATGCTTCCATGCTCCCACCCGCCGGTCGTGCCCCAGGAGGCGGTGCCGCTGATGACTGCCCCCGAGATCAGCCCGGGGACGATTCCCTTGCCCTCGTCGGTGATCAGCAGCGGGATGATCGTCAGGTCCTCGGGCAGCTCGCCGTTGGCCGGATCCGCGCGATCGGAGTATTCGTCCTTGATCCGCAAGATCGCTGTGCGCACGCTCTCGGGCGTCGAATCGCGGTATTCCGAGCCGTCGAAGTGCTTGAGTTCCAGGTAGGCTTCGGCATCGCGGACCACGACCAGGATCTGCTGCGGAGTGTCGAAGTCCTCTTCCATGTACCGGCGGATCTCGGCTTCGTCAACCAGCTTTCCCTGGTCATCGATTTCAAGTTCCATCCCCCGCCCGGACCCCTCATAGGTGCGTCCAGGCTCGCTGGCTACCGAGGACACGATGACCCCCGCGGCGATCAGGCTGCCCAGCAGCAAGGCAGAGAGCAGGCCGGCCGTCCACGCCCGGCGCAGCTTGGGCGGTTCATCGCCCTCGGTGCCGACGGTGCCGGCGAACTTGGCCAGCGCGCGCCGCCAAGCACCGGGCTCGCGCGGCATGCCGTCTGCCTCCTGATCGGCCTGAAGCGTATCGCCGAGAATCCCGCGGGCCAGCGAGTTCGCCGTGGCGATCTGCGCCAGCGCACCCTGCTTGGATACCGGCGGCAAGCCCAGGCTGGAGCGCAGCTCATTGTGCTGGGCGCCGATCTGGGGCACCGGCTGCTGCAGCCCCCGCGGATACCGGCGCAGCCGGGCAGCGATCTTCCCGGCGAGCTTCGCCAGCCGCCGTTCGGCCTCGGCCCAGCGCTCGATGGCGGTGCGCTGGCTGGTATCGCCATGGGCGGCATTGAGCAGTTCGCCGAGGGCACTGCGGAAATCCGCCAGGTCCTTGCCGGCCACCATGGTGCCCGGGGCGGTGTCCAGCCGGATCAGCAGCGCCGTGGCCGCATCGTTGATCGGGCTGCTGAGCTTGTCGAAGGTGGATCCGGTGCCAGCCAGGTGCGCATGCACCGAGCCGGCGCCCATCAGCGAGTCGGCCAGTTCCGTCAGCTTGCGCGTGTCGGCCTCGAAGGCCGCCAGCTGCTGCCCGGTGCTCTGTTCCAGGCATTCGGCCCGGGTGAACAGCGAGCGCACCAAGGGCGCTTCGCGGCGGGCGGCATCCAGGGACAGGGATTCGAGCTGCCGCCACGCCTTGGTGAAGCCGGCAGGACGGCGCGATTGCTCGGTGGCCTGGTAGGTGGCTTCCAGTGCTTCGAGGTCCAGGAGCACGCGGGCCAGCTTGCGCTGCGCCGCGGCCAGCCGCCGGTGGCGCGATGCCCACCGCGAGCGGTAGCGCAGGGCGCTGGCCAAGAACGCGGCGGTGAGCATGGCGCTCGCACCCACGGCCGCGAACCAGAAGATCGCCGAGCTGCTGGGCGAATTGTCCAGCAGCACGGCGGCAGTATGCGCGGCGGCCACCGCCGCCTTGGGCCCATGGCCTACCGAAACGTTCTTGGTGAAGGCGTGCTCGATGTCGAAGCGCAGGTCGGTATGCGCGTCGTCGGATGCTGCAAGGCTGCGGTCCAGGCCCACCCCGGCGAAGCGCTGTTCAGCGTCGCTTAGCCCGGGATCCCTGTTCTCCATCCTGGTCGAGACGATGATCTGGTTTTCCGGCACCTGCCCGCGCAGCAGTTCATCACCCGTGAGCCAGCGGTCGGTGATGACCAGTTCCAGCGGGGCCGTGGCACGCACCGGGTGCCGGGCCAGCTCGGCGTCCACCGTCTGCTGGGTGATGTTGAAGCCGTTATCGCCGCGGACCACCACCTGGACCTCGTAGGGGTCCGGGACGTTGGCTGCCTGCACGGCCAGCACCGCGCGCCCGCCCAGCGCGGTGGTCACCAGCGCCATGATGATGGCGGCGATGGCGGTCCAATGGAAGGGGCGGTGCAACCGCCGCCCGGTGGAATCGTGCATCAAGCGGGCCGGCATCAGCGGGTCCCGCTTCCTGGCGCGAAATTCCGGAGCACCGCGATGGGATCGTCCTCCATCGGATCGGTTTTCCGCTGCGCGCTTTCCATCGACTCGCCCAGGCCGTGGGGAATCTTCAGCCTCGCCTGGCCGGCTTGGGCCAGTGCATCGTGCAAGACGCCATCGAGTTCGTCGCGCAGTTCCCACAGCCTGTCCAGGATCCCCGGGGCCGTATCCGCGCCGCTACTCCTGCGGCTCAGGCGGGTGTGCAGCAGCTGCAGCTCATCGGTATGCGTGATGATCACGGTGCGCGCGGCCTGCGCGCAAGCCAGTTGCCCGGCACCGGGAAGATCGAGGAACAGCGCCAGGTCCTCCAGCCGTGCACGGTGGTATTCGAAAATCCGGTTCCAGGACTCGCGCGAATCCCGTGGCCGTGCCGTGAAGGCGTGGGCCAGCTGCACCGCTCCGCGCAGCAGCGAGAGCTCGTGCTCGCGGTCGCGCAGCCGGGCCAGCTGCGCTTCGGAGACCTGCTGCGGCTGCAGGGAATCCGGGGCCATACCCAATGCGCGCCAGGCCCCTGGCTGGGAGCCGGCCCGTTGCCTTTCAAGTTCTGCCATGACCTGCGCCAAGCGGCTCTCCCGCGTCAGGCCGGGATCGGGCACCGGATGGCGGTCCAGGTAAATGCTTGCCCGCTGGATCCGTGATTCGAGCAGCTCGGCCTGCTTGTTGCGATCGGCGGCGGCTGCCTGCCGGGCCTTGCGGCGCTTGGCACGCCAGGCCCATGCGAGCAGGAACGCAACGGCGGCGGCGAGCGCGCCCACGGCGATCACCTTGGCCAGTGCCCGGTCCGGCGGTGCCTGCAGCTGCTGGGTGGTGGCCAGCGCGACGGCGGTGATCCCCGCGGTGTAATCCCCGGCGGCGAACTCGCCCTGCCCTGCCTCCAGGATCCGCTGCTGGCTTCCCGGTGCGGTTTCGCGCACGTCGCGCCCGGGATCCACGGCGATTTCCACCGGATCCCCGGCTTTCTCGGGAAGCATCACGCCGATGGCGATCCAGCCTTCCCCGACATAGCCCAGGGTCTTTCCGTTCTCCAGCCAGTCATCGCTCAGCGCGTCGCTGTCGCCGAACATCAGCATCCCGCGCACCAGCTGCCCGGCGCCCTTGAGGTTGTTGGGTTCCTGGTCCACCCCGAGCAGGATCTTCGCATCCTGTTCGCCCACGGCCTGCCTGACCTGGTCCATGATCCGTTCCGAATCCACCTCATCGAGTGCCGCATCGGTGACCGCCAGGTAGAAGTTGCCTTCCTGCGAGGTCACCGACGGGATGAGGACGGTGCCTTCATCTGCGGAGTCATCGTCGGGCGTCGCCGAGGGGTAGACCGGTGCCGTGGCCTCTGGCTGAGTTGGATCCGCGGCTGCCTGCGCCGGCACAACGCCCAGTCCCAGGCCCAGTCCCAGGGCTGCGAACAGGCCCGCGAGCAGCAGCTTGCCGGGGTACTTCAGGTCGGTGCAACACGTGCGGTTCATGGGAACAACTGTATCAACAGGGGTTTGAATAACCCTGCTCAAGGAACAATTCGAACCGCGGGGACAGCACCTCCCCGCGCAGATCCCCGAAAGGTTCTGCGCGGGGCGGTGGGCTGCCTCGCTGGTCCGGGAGCCCTTAGTCCAGCAGCATCGCCGGTTCCTGAAGGATCGACGCCACGTCGGCCATGAAGCGGGCCGAGAGGTCGCCATCCACCACGCGGTGGTCGAAGGAGCCGCCCAGGGTGGTGATCCAGCGCGGGACCACTTCGCCGTCGATGACCCATGGCTTCTGGCGGATCGTGCCGAATGCAACGATGGCTACTTCGCCCGGGTTGATGATCGGGGTACCCGTGTCGATTCCCAGCGCACCGATGTTGGTGATGCTCAGCGAGCCGTCGCGCATGTCCTCTGGACGGGTCTTGCCGGCACGAGCGGTGGTGGCCAGATCATTCAGGGCGATGGCCAGTTCCTTCATGTTCAGGTTCTGGGCGTCCTTGATATTCGGCACCAGCAGGCCACGCGGGGTGGCTGCGGCGATGCCCAGGTTCATGAAGCGCTTCTGGTGGATCTCGGCGCCGTTTGCGGTTTCCACCCAGCTGGCGTTCACCGAAGGGTTGCGGGCCGCCGCCCAGATCACGGCACGGGCCAGCACCAGCAGCGGCGAGACCTTGATGCCCTCGAAGTCGCGGGACTTCTTCAGGCGCTGCACGTATTCCATGGTTCGGCTGGCATCCACATCCACGAAGATCGAGACATGCGGTGCGGTGAAGGCCGAGTCGACCATGGCCTTGGCGGTGGCTTTGCGCACGCCGCGCACCGGGGTGCGTTCCACGCGGGCATCGGCCAGCTGGCCGTGGGCCCAATAGGTTGGCGCCGCTGCATGCTCGGCTTCGCGCTGGGCCTGGTAGCTATTGACGTCTTCGCGGGTGATCTCGCCCTGGTTGCCGGTGCCCACCACGTCGTTGATGTCGATGCCCAGCTCCTTGGCCAGCCGGCGTACCGGCGGCTTGGCCAGCACGCGGTCCACGAAGCTCGCCACCGCAGGCTTGCGGCGGTCGACTTCGCGGGTCACCGCGGTACCCAGGGACTGCGCGCGGCGCGAGATGGTCTCGGCCAAGGCGGAGCCGGAGGCGCGCACCGCTGCGGTTCGCGCACCGGCCGTCGAAGGAGCGGGGCGGGTGGTGCGTGCCCGGCGCACCGAGGCATCAGCGGTGGGGCCCGATCCGACCAGCGGGCCGGGTTCCTCCGAGGCCTGCGGTGCGGCGGTGCTCAGGGCTTCGGCTGCTTCGGGCACGCCGGTTGGAGGTGCCGCGTTGCCTTCTTCATCGATGGTGATCAGCGGGTTGTCCACGAGTACGGTATCGCCCTCGGCCGCGTGCAATGCGGTGACCACCCCGGCGAAGGGGCAGGGCAGCTCGACCAGCGACTTCGCGGTTTCGATTTCCACGAAAATCTGGTTGACCTCAACGGTGTCGCCCACCTTGACCTTCCAGGAGGCGATATCCGCTTCGGTCAGGCCTTCGCCCACATCGGGGAGATTAAAGACTGTCATTACTACTCCTTGGATTCCGCTTAGTAAGCGAAAGACCGGTCGAGGGCTTCAAGCAACTTGTCGATGTCCGGCAGGTACTGGGACTCCACCTTGGAAATCGGGTAAGGCATGTGGAATCCGCCCACGCGCAGCACTGGGGCTTCCAGAGAGAGGAAGGCGCGCTCGGTGATGCGGGCCGCGATTTCGCCGCCCAGGCCGCCGAAGGTCGGCGCTTCGTGGGTGACAATCAGCCGGCCGGTCTTCTGCACCGATTCGGTAATGGTGTCGAAATCGATCGGCGACAGCGAGCGCAGGTCGATGACCTCGATGGACCGGCCATCTTCCAGCGCGGCATCAGCGGCAGCCAGGGCGATCGGCACCAGCGGGCCGTAGGCGACGATGGTCGCGTCGGTGCCCGGGCGGACCACCTGCGCCTTGAAGGCATCCAGCGCCGGGGTTTCGGTATCGACCTCGCCCTTGAGCCAGTAGCGGCGCTTGGGCTCGAAGAAGATCACCGGGTCCTGGCAGCTGGCTGCCTGCTGGATCATCCAGTAGGCGTCATGCGCGTTGGACGGGGTGATGATGCGCAGGCCCGCGGTGTGGGCGAACAGCGCCTCCGGGGATTCGGAGTGGTGCTCGATGGAGCCGATGCCGCCGCCGTAAGGGATGCGGATGACTACAGGCGTGGTCAGACGCCCCTCGGAGCGGGCGTGCATCTTGGCCAGCTGGGTGGTGATCTGGCTGAAAGCCGGGAAGACGAAGCCGTCGAACTGGATTTCCACCAGCGGGCTGAAACCGCGCAGGGCCATGCCCACGGCGGTGCCGACGATGCCGGCCTCGCCCAGCGGCGAGTCGATGACGCGGTGCTCGCCATACTTGTCGATCAGCCCGTCGGTGATGCGGTAGACGCCACCGAGGCGCCCGATGTCCTCGCCCATCAGCAGGGACTTGCCATTGGACTCCAGCACCTTGTCCAGGCCGCTGGTAATGGCCTTGGCCAGGGTCATTGTGGTGGTCATTTAGTGCTCTCCCTCAGCCGCATCGGCGAATCCTGCTTCGTATTCCAGATGCCAGGCCAGTTCTTCCTGGATCAGTGGATGCGCTTCGGCGTAGACCTGCTCGAAGGACTTGGCCAGCGGCGGGACAGGGAAGGCCATGGCGTCTTCGCGGACCTTGGCAGCCATCGCATCAGCGTCGGCGGCCAGCTGCTCGAAGTAGGCGTCGTCAACCAGGTTGTTCTCGCGCAGGTAGGTTTCCAGGCGGATCAGCGGGTCCTTCGGGGCCCACTGGGCCTCTTCTTCGCTCATGCGGTATTTGGTTGGATCATCGGCGGTGGTATGCGCGCCGAGGCGGTAGGTGACGGCCTCGATGAGGACCGGGCCCTTGCCGCTGCGTGCGTGTTCCAGCGCCCAGCGGGTGACCGCCAGAACGGCCAGCACGTCGTTGCCATCCACGCGCACTCCCGGCATGCCGTAACCTGCGGCGCGGTTGACCAGCGGCACCTTGGACTGGACCTCGAAAGGAACGGAGATCGCCCACTGGTTGTTCTGGCAGAAGTAGACCACCGGTGCGTTGAAGGAGCTGGCGAAGACCATGGACTCATGGGTTTCGCCCTCGGTGGAGGAGCCATCGCCGAAGTAGGCGACTACGGCGTTGCCTTCCTTGGCGCGACGGGCTTCATCCCAGCCGCGCTGTTCCATGTTCAAAGCCATTGCATAACCGGCGGCATGCGGCATCTGCGCGGCAAGCACCATGGTGTACATGTGGAAGTTGTTTTCCCGGGGATCCCAGCCGCCTCCGGAGATGCCGCGGAACAGGCGCAGCATTTCGGAGAAGGAGACATCGCGGGTCAGTGCCACACCGTGCTCACGGTAGGTGGGGAAGATGTAGTCGCTTCGGCGGGTGGCACGGCCGGAACCGATCTGCGCCGCTTCCTGCCCGCGCAGCGGAACCCAGAGGCACAACTGGCCCTGGCGCTGCAATGCTGTGGCCTCTTGGTCGAATCGACGGGTCAATGCCATGTCGCGGTAGAAGCCGCGAAGCATGTCATCATCAACGTCACCCAGATACGCATCGTACGTTCCATGGGACTGACGCTGGCCGTCCGGAGTCAGGATCTGAATCAGATCCGGCTCCGTCGCCTCGGTCGCAGCACGCGTCATTTATCATCCTTCGGTCATAAATATGCCCCACACGGAATACATTCCGCATGGGACATATACGGCTTGTCTAATTTCTAAGCCTATAGGCACTGACCGCTAAAACGCGAGAAATCAGCACCAGTTGCCCCTATGCCAGGTCTAGTGATTCCTTGCACAGTTCAATAAAACGATCGTTTGCTTCAACTTCGCCGATGGAGACGCGCACTCCTTCGTTCGAGAAGCCGCGCACCGACAGCGCCACGGCGTTTGCCCGCTCGACGAACTCATCGGTATTTTCGCCCAGCGGAAGCCAGACGAAGTTCGCCTGGGTGGAAGGAATCTTCCAGCCCTGCCCGGACAGGGCCGAGGCAACTCGTTCGCGTTCCATGACCAAGCCCTCAACGCGCTCAAGCACCTGGTCGATGTGGGCCAGCGAAGCGACCGCGGCATCCTCGGCCACGCTGGAGACGGCAAACGGGGTGGCCACTACGCGGATGTTATCGGTGATCTCCGGGTGAGCCACCGAGTAGCCCACCCTGAGATTCGCCAGGCCGTGAGCCTTCGAGAAAGTGCGCAGGAGAACCACATTTTCGTTCTCGTTGTAGGTATGGATGCCATCCACCGATTTCTCGTCGCGGACGAACTCGGTGTAGGCCTCATCCAGGACAACCAGCACGTTCTTCGGAACCCGTGCCAGGAAGTCATCGACTTCGGCCTGGCTGAGTACCGGACCGGTGGGGTTATTCGGTGTGCACAGCAAGATGACTGAAGTATTCTCGTTCACCGCTGCGATCATGGATTCCAGATCGTGGCGCCCGTCTTCCAGCAACGGGATTTCAACGGGCAGCGCACCGGCAGTCTGCACGAGGATTGGGTAGGCCTCGAAGGAACGCCACGCATAGATGACTTCATCCTGGATGCCGTCTTCGTTCTGGCCCGCGAAAGCGTTCAGGATCTGCACCAACGCGCCAAGGGAACCGGCCCCGGTCACGATGTCTTCCGCAGGAACGTCCAAGTACTCGGAAAGTGCTTCGCGCAGCTTGGTCGATAGCGGATCAGGGTAGCGATTCAGGCTGGACTGCTCCACGACCGCCCGATGCACAGCGTCCAAGGGACCGAAGGGAATTTCATTCGATGACAGCTTGTAAGCTCTCGCGCCTTCAATAGGGGCAGGCGGCTTGCCCGCAGCGTATTTGGGCAAACGTGCAACTACAGAGCGTGGCTGCACCTGATCTTGGGTCACCGGGTTCTCAGTCATACCTCAAAGCCTAGCCCTCACTAAGGGTTTAGCGATATCTCCGGTTCATCCTAATCCCAGATTTCTATGCCAAAGTTAAGGCATGAGCTTTCTGATTCGAGTCATCGTCAATGCGCTTGCCCTCGCCGCCGCCGTCTGGATTGTGCCCGGCCTCAAGATCGTCGCGGCCGGCGAAGGTGCAGTAAGCACGGTCATCGCCTATTTGGCGGTTGGCGCAATCTTCGGATTGGTCAACGCCTTGGTCCGTCCGATCGTCAAGCTGTTCTCCTTGCCAATCACCTGCCTCACCTTGGGCTTGTTCACTATCGTGATTAACGCCCTGATGCTCCTGCTGACTTCATGGCTGACGACCTTCACCCCGATTGAACTGGTCATCGAGCAGTTCTGGTGGGATGCCATCGCCGGTACGATTATCATCTCCATCGTCTCTGCGGTCCTCGGATTGTTCGTCAAGAGCGAGAACGAGTAAGCGGTATTCGACGCAGTACAAGAAGAGGACGGCATCCGACAGGTGCCGTCCTCTTTCGTTAATATCCGATTCGCCGCCCCCGATCAGCGTCCCATCTTCTGCCCTGATCCACAGCACCATTCATCAGCACGGTGATACCCGGTGATGCTGATCCGGCCGGCTGGTTGCAGTTCTTGAGCGCTTTAGTGGCGTGGTGCCATGTGCTTGAGCCGCTCCTTGTCTTCTTCCTTCAAGGGCGGACGTTCTTTTTGCTTGCGCTCCAGCTTGAACATGCGGATTTTCAGCGGGGATTCGGGAAGGTAGAACTGCTTCAGATGCTCTCTGATTTCCAGTTTCGGGTCCTCATCGAGTTCCAGGAGGTGGTCACCGTAATTCTTGAGATGATGCGACGGGCCAAAGAGCCCATCTTCGGGCAAGATGTCCTGCATGTGCTCGCGCGGACCTGGGAAAGTGGTGGTGTAATGCTCGCCCTTGCGGGGATTGGGTCCGCCATCGGTGCCGGGCACCATATCTTTTCGGTCTTCTACGGATAGGCTGCGGATATCCTCTGGCAGATCAATAGTGCCGATGGGAGAACCAAGGGTCAGCACCTTGTTCAGCTTGTACTTGCGCTTCAAGAACTTGTTCTTCGTCAGCTGGGCTACGTGAATGCCTCCTTGCGAGTAGCCGGAGAGGATTACTTCATCGCCCTCTTTCGCTCCGCTGAGCCTTAATGCTTCATCGAGCGGTTCCACAAAATTCTCGGATTCCACCCCGAAGCCGTCAGCGATGCCTTCCGGGCCAAAAGGCGAAGGAACTTCGGCGTCATCCTGCGTCCCCGGAAAGAGCGCGATATAAGTATCATCGTCAGCTTCGACGATCATGATCTTTCCGTTGTTCTCCGTGCCTTCGCCCTCCAGCTTTTCGTGCAGCTGGAAATAGCTTCTCATCTTGCCATCCAGTTCAACCGTCTGAGCTGGATCTTGCCCTGCGAGCTCTATTTCGGTATTCCGGTTTGACCCCAGCAGCCGCATAATCCGCGACAGCGACTTGGCGGTACCTTCGATTTGCTCGGTCAAGGTCATATTCGGCGCCAAGGGCCAGTGCGGGATGTAGGACATCAGCAAGCGCAAAAAGGTCTCCATGCTTTCCCTCGGCGGACGCCAGCCGTTATCGCGGGTCTTGGATATGAAGTCCCCGACCAGTACTGCGCTGGTGCTTACGAGCATCATCCGTTCAACTGCGGCTTCGGCAACCTCATAATTCCGCATGGCCGCAGAGACCTTTCCGGTAAGTTCGAACGCTGTGATTTCGCCTTCCCTGGCCTGCTGATAGCTGTCTCTGATCAAATCGCCTAGATGCCCGATGCCATAGCCCCTGGCTTCAATGCCTGCCGCCATGCACTGCAGATTCAGGTCCCCCTGGCAACTGTACGCAGCCTGCGCGGCCCTGAGTAAAGCGTCGGATATGCCATTGATGTCGCGAGCAACCCGCTGGCAGATTTCCCCTGCCTGGGCGTAATCCGGCTCGTTGTAATTGACTTCATATCCCATGGCTACGAGGCCATTCTCTGGTTCATGATTTGCGCTTCGAGGTTTTGGATCTCACGCATGGCAACCCCCAAGTACTCTTCAGCGTTGTCCAGCTCGCCATTGAGCATTTCCAGTCGCTGGCTCAGCTCCTCAACATTGTCTAGAAACGCCTTGCCAGCCTTTGAATTCCAAGTCAATGCCCGGATTGAACCCAACTGTGCGATGGCAAACTTAGTGGTTTTCTGGGCGTCATCGAGCTGACTTGCCACCGTCAGCAGCGTCGCTTGAAACATCATTTCCTTGCTCCGCATCCTTGAGAATTTGTCCACCATCATGGACAGCAACAATGGGGCACCAGCACGTTTGGCGACCGGTTGTGGAAACAGCAGTGAAGTAAAAGATGTGATGTAGCGCCGAGGATGGAAGAATATGAGTATGGCTGAGATTGCGCGCACTTCCCTTGCTAATGAACCACTGGCTTTGACTGCCCTCGACGGACGCTACCGCAGCGCCGTGGCACCGCTGGTCGACTACCTTTCCGAAGCGGCTTTGAACCGCGATCGCGTTCACGTTGAAGTTGAATGGCTGATCCACTTGACCGATAACTCCGTTCTTCCAGGCACCTCCCCGCTTTCTGCGGAACAGAAGGCAGCACTGCGCAAGATCGTCACCGATTTCAACGCTGATTCCGTGAAGGAACTGGCAGAGATCGAAGCTGTCACCGTTCACGATGTGAAGGCTGTCGAGTACTACATCGCTAACCGCCTGGAAGCGATCGGCATTGGCAACCTCAAGCCGCTGGTGCATTTCGGTTGCACCTCTGAAGACATCAACAATCTGTCCTACGCTCTGGGCGTCCAGGGTGGCGTGCAGCAGGTATGGCTGCCGGCAGCCCGCGACCTGGTGGCACAGCTGGCCAAGATGGCCGAGGACTCCCGCGACGTGCCGATGCTCTCGCGCACCCACGGCCAGCCAGCCACCCCAACTACCTTGGGCAAGGAACTGGCAGTTCTGGCGTGGCGCCTGACCCGCCAGCTGGACCGCGTCGAGAAGACCGAGTACCTGGGCAAGATCAACGGCGCTACCGGCACCTATGCTGCCCACTACGCTTCGGTCCCTACCGCTGACTGGCAGCAGATCTCCAAGGGTTTCGTTGAGCACCTGGGCCTGACCTGGAACCCGCTGACCACCCAGATCGAATCCCACGACTGGCAGGCAGAGGTCTACGCAGACATTGCACGCTTCAACAGCATTCTGCACAACCTGTGCACCGATGTCTGGAGCTACATCTCCATCGGCTACTTCGCGCAGATCCCAGTGGCCGGCGCCACCGGATCCTCGACCATGCCGCACAAGGTCAACCCGATCCGCTTCGAGAACGCTGAAGCTAACCTGGAGATCTCCAACGGCCTGCTGAACACCCTGGGTTCCACCCTGGTCACCAGCCGCTGGCAGCGCGACCTGACCGACTCCTCTTCGCAGCGCAACATCGGTACCGCTATCGGCCACTCGGTTTTGGCGATCTCGAACGTTGCCAAGGGCTTGGATCGACTGTCTGTCGCCGAAGCCGTGCTGGCTGACGACTTGGACCACAACTGGGAGGTCCTTGCAGAGGCCATCCAGATGGTCATGCGCGCCGAGGCTATCGCCGGTGTCGAAGGCATGGATAACCCGTACGAGCGCCTGAAGGACCTGACCCGCGGCCACCGCGTGGATGCGGCCCGCCTGAAGGAATTCGTTGGCGAACTGGGCCTGTCGGCTGAAGCCGAAACCCGCCTGCAGTCGCTGACCCCGGGCAGCTACAATGGCATCGCTTCGCAGCTGGTTGACCACTTGAAGAAGTAATCCGGTGGCGCAAGCTTCCCGAACGACGGCTTAAACGAGTTCCGCCCCGGAGCGATCCGGGGCGGAACTTTTAATACTGGGCATCCGTAGCAGCTTCAATTCGAATTTGCTTCTCAGCGCTGCAATTCCATGCCCCTGTATTAGCGAACGGGGGCACCCGGGCCCAACGGGATGCCCAGCGCCCACCATGCCAAGAAAAGTGCCAGCCAAACCACGAACATGATCACGGCGCAAGGCAGGGTAAAGGAGATCAATGTTCCTATGCCGGCCTTCTTGTTCAAGGTCTGCAGATACCCAACGCAGAGCACGAAACTGGTACTCATCGGAGTAATGGAATTGGTGCAGGAATCCGCAATCCGATAAAGCGCCATGGTCGTCGCCGGATTGGTGCCCAATAGCATCATCATGGGGACGATTACCGGTGCCACCAGTGCCCACAACGCTTGCCCTGAAGTAATCAGCAGGTTCAAGGTCGCAACGCCCAACACGACGATCAGGAACAGCCCGACCGTGTTGATCCCCAGCCCCTTGATCGTATCGGAGCCCATTACTGCGACCACGGTGCTGATTTTCGTGTACTTGAACAGGGCCAGGAATTGCGACACCGCGAAGAACAGGACAATCAATGGCGCGATGGCACGTATTCCGTCGGCCATGAACTGGGGAATGTCCGCATTGGACGCCAGCTGACCAGAGCTCTTGGCAAAAGCTGTCCCGATGGCCAGGAAGAACAAGGACAGGAAGAATGCTATTCCGTTCAAGAATGGCGACTCAAGGAACTCGCCGTTCTCGCCTCGCAGCGGTGACGCTGGAATCGCTACTGCCACAGCCAGCACGGCCACGAAAACCAATGCCACCACACCAGTGGTGCGAAGGCCACGACGCTCGGCCACATCTGTGAGGCGGAGTCCTACTGCCCGGCTGTCGCCTGGCGGCACCTCGGTAGCTTCGACGATAAGCGTCCCTTCCCGCCGTTTCAGAATCAGCTCCGTAACCACGGTGACCGTGACCGCCAAGACCAAGGCCGAAACCGTGGTGAAGTACATATTATCCGTCGCACGAACAGTAGTTGCCGGGTCGATGATTTGTGCGGCTTCCGTTGCCACTTTGGCGAATACCACGTCGCCGGGTGCAATCAACGGATTGGCATCGCCGGCTGCATTAATCGATACGAACGCGACGATCATGCCAAGCATCGGCGAGCGGCCCACCGCTTTAAAAGCCACCGCACCCAAGGGAATCAGTACTACATAAGCGGAGTCCGAGAGGAACTTGGATAAGGCACCGCCTAATGCCACGGCGAAGACGACGTACCGCGGCGACACGTTACTCAATGCACGTCGTGCCATCACTTCGAAGAGTCCGGACCTGTCGGCAACAGCGACACCTAGCATCACGATCAGCACTGTGCCCAGCGGACCGAAGGTGACGAACGATTCTTCCGCGCCAGTTAGCAGATCCCGTATGGCACCTACCGACAACGCACTATTGACCCCCACCGTGTCGCCCGTCGCTGGGTCAACAACTTCGACCCCTGTACGGGAAAGTATCCAGCTGGCTACAGCCAGAACCGCGAACAGGATCCAAAACAGCCAAAACGGATGCGGCAGGGCGTTGCCCGCGCGTTCGAGTCGCGCCAGGAATCTGATTCCCAGCGGCTCTTTTCGGGTTATGGACTCAGTGATAGTCATGGTTCCTCCAGTAGCGGGTCCGTGCCAAGCTCCCATTGCGCTCGGTAACGATGGGGCGGATCGCCCACTAGTGATTTCTATTACAGATGTTGAGCTATATGAGGATGATTAACCAATTTCAGACAATCGTTAGCCGCCCTTTGGCCATGGCATTTTGCCCGGCCGCCGGTCACCGAGTCAGTGTGGACAAGAGATCCGGTCCAAGGCTGAGGACCGTCTTGGTGTCAATCCGGTGATACACAAGTTTCCCCTTGCGCTCCGAAACAACGAGGTCAGCCTCCCGCAGAACCCGCAAGGACCGGGAGATCTGCGCCGCGGGTTGTCCCATGCGCGAGGCAAGTTCCGACGTCGTCATTGGTTCAGCCGAAATATGGCGGAACAATTCCATCCGGGAATCGGCGCTCAACGCTCGGAGCCGCTCGCGGACCTGCGTGATCTTGAGAATAGGATCCCTGTCCCGTTGCATAGGGAAGTGGACAACTACCGGGTAGCCGGGGTGATCCTTGACCGTAAGATGATTCCCAATCCATTTCGACGGGATCATCAGAAGTTCCCTGTGCGCCAGGGGCACGCTGCGTTGCTGGAGTTTATCGAAACGCACCTCAGCAACGCCAGGGAAAGCTTTCGCTGTGGCGCCTACTTCTGCAATCACAGAGGTCGGCTCAGAGCGCTTAAACTTCATTGTCAGTTGAGCGGCGGAACCACTTGCCTCCTGGTATAAGTTCTCCCACTCCGCCGCGAAGAAAGAGTTCCAGCATTCGATGCAGAACCGAATAATCCGGCTCCTGAATTTTTGCGGATCATTAACCAATTGTTCCGCCAGTTCAAAGCGGCTCGCAGAGCGTGACCGACAGGAATCCAGAAATTCCTGCTGGGCCTGGCTATCACTGAGCACATCGATGGCTATAGTTTGCACTTGGCTGAACCCCCTCAGCGCCTCAGCTGCCATTCCAGCGAAGGCACTCACCGGCATTGCTGCCAAAGCGGCTAGCTCGCGATCGAACAGGGAACCGGGCTGCAAACTCAGCGGGAAAAAGAATCGAGCCCTGAATCGTGCCCACAACGGTGAAAGCGCTTGGAATTCGCTGATCAGGGGTTCATCCGCGCCGCTGGCGAGGGCCTGGACAGCATCGGAGAATTCAAGGTGGTGATCGGGCTCGGCCCATACATGCAGCAGGGCCATCAACTCAGCCAGCGGTGAACTCGCCACTTTGAGGTCACTGGGGTTGAAGCCCGAAAACTGCAAGGCAATAGCCATTTTTCCCTCCCCAGACCCTGTACACAACAAACATTTGGCTAACTTGCGCCAATTGTCTCATGGACTACCTCGACGACGGATATCTTCGATTGTAGATAATTAGCCGCCGGTCAAGCCCGCAATTTTGATCGGCATTGAACGCGAAAAGAGTGAGCCTTGTCGATCCGAACTGGTGATATGACACCAATTCCAGAAGTTGCCGTGGAAATCCAGGAGTACATGGTGGCTCTAAGCGATGGCGTCCATCTGGCCACGGATGTTTACCGGAACAGCCAACATGAAGGGCCGCTCCCCGTGATTCTGGAACGCACACCCTACGGTAAGCGAGCCAGAAGGGATTCCGACCAGTCTGTTCGCCATAACCCCGTTCCCATGCCGGAAGAGATTGCCGAATTCTTCATTAGCCGGGGCTACGTTGTAGTCCGACAGGATTGCCGTGGCAGAGGTCGTTCAGGCGGCGAATTCGTAAAGTACTTCAATGAGGGACGCGATGGTTTCGATACCATCGCTTGGATACGCAACCAGCCATGGTGCGATGGGCGTGTGCTCATGAATGGCGTTTCCTATTCTGCCCACGCGCAGACGGCAGTAGCGGCGTTGTCTCCCGAATCGCTTGCAGGCATGTTCATGGACTCTGGCGGCTTCTCTTCAGCCTACGAAGTGGGCATGAGGATGGGCGGTGCCTTCGAACTGAAACAGGCTACCTGGGCGTTCCGCCACGCGGCCAGAAGTCCAGAGGCCGCCAGCAGCCCCGAGATCGCCGCGGGCCTGGCCAAGGTGGATTTGGCTGAATGGTTTGAACAGACCCCTTGGAGCCCTGGCAAGTCCCCCCTGAGCCTGGCTCCCAGTTACGAAAGCTACCTGCTTGACCAGTGGTCCCGCGAGTCATTCGGGGAGTACTGGAGCCACCCGGCAATCTATGCTCGCGGGTATTATGATCGCTTTCCCGACGTGCCGTCCTTCCATATCTCCAGCTGGTACGATCCATATATTTCCTCAGCCATTGAGAACTTCCAGCAGCTATCTTCCCTGAAAAGCAGTCCAGCGTATCTGCTCCTGGGCCCTTGGACGCATGGCAAGCGGTGCCAGAATTATGCCGGAGACGTGGATTTCGGAACCGGGGGCTACTTCGACGGTAACCTCGCACCGTCTTACCTGCACTTCCGGGCCGACTGGATGGATGAGGTGCTCGGCCGGGCTAGGAATGCAACTCCGCGCCACAAGGTCACGTACTTCATGATGGGAGGCGGTCCTGGGACGGCAACTGACGAAGGCCACCTGTTGCACGGTGGACAGTGGAAGCACGCAGCGACCTGGCCGCCAGAGACTTCGGCGAGGACAACCATGTACTTGCACCCGGGCGGTGACATGCGAGCGGACCCGTTCTCGGGCCAGGCCCATTCAACGCTGATTTTCGATCCCCGTGATCCTGCACCGACCGTGGGCGGCCAAGTAACCAGCGGCGAACCGCTCATGCGAGGCGGAGCATACGACCAGGTGGCACCGGCAGGAGCGCGCGACTCTGTCCGCGTCAGCCTGGCCGATCGTGCCGATGTCTTAGTATTCCGATCGGCTGTGCTCGACACTGCCGTGAGTATCGCGGGCGCCGTCACTGCCGAAATATACCTGTCGTCATCTGCACCTGATACCGACTTGACCATCAAGCTGATCGATGAGTACCCGCCTAGCGCAGATTTTCCGAACGGATTCGCCATGAATCTTACCGAGGGAATCATGCGGGTGCGTTACCGGGATTCGTACAAAGATCCGGAGTTGATGCAGCAAGGACAGGTCTACCGGGTAACGGTCGCTGCGCCGTCGACAGCAAACCTGTTCGCCGCTGGCCACCGTATTCGGTTGGACGTCTCGTCAAGCAATTTCCCCCGGTTCGACATCAATCCGAATACTGGAGGTTCCGCAGCCCGCGATAATCAAAAGCTCATCGCTGAAAATACTGTTCATTTCTCGACTGAGCACCCGACTTCGCTGTCGCTTCATATCCTGCCAAACGCCTGAAAACATACAACTCAGCTGCGTCGCAAGTGGGGTCTGGATCGTGCTGGCGGGTGAAGTTCAATGCATCGCGCCCAGATGCACCAGGAAAGTTCCATGGCCTGCCACATCCTGTGCACGTTGTCCGTGCCTGCGCTTGGAGAGCAATGGGCCGCAAGCCGTCGAGCGGGCGGGGTACCTGGCCCCGCCTCTCGCACCACCGGGCATGCGGGCCAGCATCCGGCGCTTCGCCACGTCACTGAATACGATCCCGAGCACGACTAAAGAACACCATGCCCAAACCCTCCCAATACCCAGTTGGCAATTCACGAGGAACAACGGAAAATCGAATTACGCCAGTACTCGAGCGAACGTTTCCGACTGTTTATTTTCGTCCTTCGCAACACCAAACGGCGAAGGTCCGCCATCTGGGTCCGGGGACGCTTTCACACCATCCAAGGAATCTGACGCGACTGTCGCCTCACCCAGTCGTCAAGACCAGGGAACTTCCGGCTAATGCACATCCCCGCCGGTTGATAATGGAACAAATCTGGAGGAACTGGCTCCACAACCGCTTGCTGGATTACCCCCGGTACGCATGCCGCTCATGAGATTCATATTCCTCAGCGCACAGTTCTGCCTCTGGCTTCCTCCCCACCCCCTAGCTGAGACGCAGTTGCCTTCAGATAGGAGTTGAACGCCCTCTTCCCTTGGGCATTTTCCCTGTAGCAAATGCCCACACTGGGCGTACACGAATAGAGGCGCCGCCACCCCGCATGAATTCTCGGGGAGGCGGCGCCTCTTGCACGTCATTTGGCGTAGCCGCTTGAATCAGAACTGAGTAGGTTTAGCCTCGAATGCGAGAGGGATGCCACGATTCTCGAATTGGTCTATTATCTTTTCGTAAAGGGCGCGGTACTCTACGGCAGGATAATGGCGGAGGGACACCTGAATATAGGGCTTTCCTTCCCTGAATTTTCCTGGTTGACCCTCCACGGGTTCGTGCAAATAAATCTCTAATGTCCGGTTCAGGTCCGCTCGATCCCATAGGACTTGGACCTTCGCATTGTTGACGTGCTCGACGCCCATGACCGAAGCAATCGAAGCCCAAGCGATCTTGTGCCCACCGCGAACTGTTAGGCCACTGGCCTTGACCTTCAGATCGATGGCATCGGCCGCTTTTCTACCGGCACCCTTCACTGCGCTGGCAAGTGCGACGGCGCCGAAGATCAGCAGTATGGAGCCCACTACGGTGGGGATACCCTGAAGGACAATTTGAGCAAGATAGCTTGAGGTTTCCGGCAAGTCGTTGGCAATCAGGTAGATGCCCATCAATAAGAGGATCATTCCAATAGCCAACAGGCTGAAGCCCTTGTCAATCCGCGGATAGAAATACAGCGAGGACGCCACGAATTCATTGTGCTCGGGCAATCTGGATCTAGAGGTCTTCATATGCTGCCTAATTCGCTTTCATGGTCAACGTTGTCGAAGAACACCGCATCGAAAAGATCGATCATCGGGTCCATCATGAAATTCAAAGTCGAGAGGTCGGAATCGAACGCCTCGAGCAGGAAGAACAGTCCATGTCCCCGCGCTACGGTCCTGACATGCCCGATGGCCGGCAGCACTGCTGATCCGTTTCCTTCACGCTGCCCATCCAGCGCGATCACGGAAGACAATTGGATGATCTGGCCAAGTGACTCCGAGTGGTATTCGCTCATCTGGACCGGTGCCGCCGATTCGTAGTCCGGCTGGGCCAGTTCCTCCAAACTCAAGGCAGGGTCGTCATCCAGAACTATCAAATGGGCAGTGCCCAGTGCGTGTCCATCTTCAGGCGAATACCAAAGTGTATGCTCGGCTTCGGCTATTTGGTTGTTCGCCACGTCCAAAGCAAGCTGCTCATAGACCTTCCGCAGCTCAAGATCTTCCGGGATGGCCAATTCCGCAAGGTCCTGTGCCCATTGCTCTGCCGTATCCCAACTATCTTCAGGAAATGAGCGAGGTACCGGAATCCAAAATTCCAGATCCGGTTCAATCTCGTATGTTGTCACTGAATTGGCACCCACTTGAAAGTTCCCAGTATCGACAAGCCCAACGACTTTAATCCTTCGGCGAATGCCTCACCATTCTCCGACTCAACGTGCGCGTAGGAATAAAGCAACCACAATCCGGCTCTTGGATCCGGATCGATGCTTCCATCCGGCAACGGACGAGGAACAACCATGTTCAGGCCATTGTTCTTGAGCTCGGGAGCTTCGGCAGCTTGCTCCACGGAAGACCAGAGGTACCAGTCTGCTCCGTCGGCGTCTTCGATTTCGATCTGGTTGCCGCCTGCGGCCTTTCGCGCAGCTTCCAGCAAAGTGCCGGAGGATCCCACCTTGAGTGGGGTCATGATCACGGAAACCGGCATTGCCCCCACGGCAAGTTTCTCTACCGGCATTGCGAAGCCAAGTGATCCGCGGCGCCTCAAGTACTCGAACGTCTGGTGCATTTGCCGTCGAAGCATCAATACCAGGTCTGCGCGTCCAAGTGCCTTGGGCTCTGCCGTCACCAGTTTCGTCAAAGCCTGCTCGTGCTCAACACTGGTGTTGAATTCGCGCCAACCTGCCGGATACAGCAAGCTGTATCCGATGCCTCGGGGACGCGCCTTCGACGCTGGTGGTGTTGCGCTCATCGTTTCTCCCGCAAATTCAATGTGTGGCTCGGATGTTCACTTTACGGATTGCTCCGCGCCGAAGCTACTTCTCGCGAGTCAGGTCCCAGAGGCTAGGAGGCGCGGTTACTATGACGTTGCCCCGGTCTTCCCAGTTCCCGTGCTTCGCAATCTTTTCCGCCCAGGCTCTGGCCTGAGGACCCATGTCGTCAGGGTTCTTCAGTATGTAGGCAGCCATTTCGCGATGCTTTGTTGCGCTTCCCTCCGAGATGTACTTAACGTATGTCTTCCAGTCGCCTTTGAATTCCTTGTTGAAGCCATCCAAATACTTGTTGGTCTTGCCGGAAACGGTCTGCTGGTACTTTTGCTCGATCTTGCGGTTATTTCGCCGGATCTTGGCTTTGGTCGAACGGTTTCCACGGATCGTAGTTTTCGGTGGGCGCTTGGTGCCCGACTTGATGGAAGACCTGACAATGCCGCGCCCCGTGCTGGAACGCGTTTTGCTAAAGGCCTTGATGATGTTCCGAGGTCCCGCTTTGGATCCTGCCTTGATCCCCGAGGGAAATGCCTTGCTTAAGCCGGAGAAGGCTTTTCCAGCAAAACGGCCGAAGGGGATAATTCCGACTACCGCTATCAGCAAACTGGTCCAGTCGCCATCGCCTTGGACCATCTTGATGACCTCGATTGCCACCACGGCAACGGCAGCGATCACCGCAATTGCTGATGCGATCGGTCCCCACACCGGCGAAGTGATGAACAAGGCCGCAATACCCACGCCCAAGGCAATCCAGCCTAGAACCGAACCCAGGGTGGAGAGGAACTTGTCATCGTTGTCCGCGGCTTTGAAGGCATCCTCGATTTCGCCGACTGCCTCATCGTAGGCATCTTCCCAATAGGAAACGCGACCGTCGAATTTGCCCCACAGCTCACGCAGTTCTTCTTCGGCTTCTTCGCGCGCAGCGGTTGCTTCTGTCAGGTCGCTTTTGGCTTCCGCTTTTTCCTCGTCGGTCCCTTCGCTGAAGCCGAGGAATCCGTCGGCATCATCTACCGCGCCTTCGGCGGTGTCTTCTTGGCTTCTCTTGGTTTGCACGCTCTGGTGCGCATCCTCGATGTCCGTGATCAGCGCGTTCAAGGTCGTGTACGAATCCACTCCGCCCTCAGCGGTGCACATTTGGAGCGCGCCTTGGACCCGGTCCAAAGCATAGGAATATTTCTTCAGGGCCTGGCCTGTGCCGTCGTATCGAATGGCCGCCTTGCGCAACTCGGGAAATACGTCTCCAGCGTTCTCACGCAGCTTGGCGATAGCTTCAGACTTCAGATCCGACGTCCCGTTACTGATGTCTTCCAGCCTGGCCGCAGAGCGTTCCATCTCCTCGCCCGAGGTGATCAAGTCCTTGGCGCTCCGGAGCAGGTCATCAGGATTTCCGTCGATGAGCTGCAGGGTTGTACCCTTTGGCGATTCCAAGGTCATGTCGTCAACTCTCTCAGTTTACTTAGCTTCTTTGGGGGCATCGGAAGCACGTGAATTCAAGAAGGCCTTCTTCGTTTCCAGATCCCACTCTTCGAATCCATCCTTGATGTCCTTCAACCCGGTATGCACTCCTTCAAGATTCTTGAGGAGGTCATCACGGGTATCGTTCCAGTTGTCTTCGAAGTCCTTGACTCGGTCTTTCAGATCGCCTTTGCCCATCGGGTCTCCCACTGAGCCGGCCATGCCCTTGGCAAAGTCAGACGCATTCTCGAAATCCTTAATACTATTGCCTAGCTCCGTGACAATTTCTTCCAGGCGCGCCAAATAGATTTCATCGGCCATAGTGCAAACGACTCCTCAGGTATCCAGCGACGACGCTGCAGGACAATTCGGTATTCAAGGATCAGGCGGTGCAAGAAAAATGTGGCCGCCCGTAATTTCCCAAGGCGGCCACATTACCCCGTAAAAAATGGTCCTACTTGCCAGCCATGGAACGGTCGGTGTCCTGGATCTGCTCCATCATGTCGCGCAGGGCGATGGCCATGTCATTAATGCCGTCGAAAGCCTTCTTCAAGCCATCGTTCAGGTCCTTGTAGCCTTCGCCGAACTGGCCCGAAGCGTGCTCGGTGGTGAAGTCTTCGCCCAGCAGCTTGTCCACGCCGGACTGCAGCTGCTCAAGAACGCCATCCAGGTCTTCGCGCCCGGTATCAAGCTTCGATGCCATGGCTTCCATTTCGCCGTAATTGGCCTTGAAATCAGTCACAACAATGCTCCTCAACTCGTCGACTGGCCCGCTTGCCGGGCCACTCTAGTTCGTTCACAGTCTAGAATAATGTGGCAGATGGCCTCCGTTCAATGGGGAGAACTCCCCGTGGCAGGCCGGCATTGAACTGAAGTAGAAAGGTCCCATGGACGTCGTTTCAGCAGCAGCCCTCGCCAAATCCTCCACCCTCGGAATGCGGCCGGCCGAAGCACGCCTGCGCATTTGGTCCTACCTTGTCGACTACGCTATTTCGCTGGCTGCATTGCTGCCCGCCGGCATCGGCTACGTGATTTTCCGGGTGACTGGACAGTACTCCACCGTTCCGCTGGTCCTGTCCGCGGTCAGTGCCCTGCTATTGCTGGTCTACCTGATTGTCTTGCTCACGATGAACAGCCGCAAGGGCTCTTCGCCCGGCAAGTCCGCGATGCGACTGCGCGCCACCGGACTGGGCCGCTTCGCCGCACCGGGTTTCCCCCGCGTCATGGCCGCGTCTTTCGCCTTCCTGCTCAGCCATCTCATCCCGCTCATCGGCCCCGTCCTGCTACTGGTCTCCTGCCTGTTCGACAAGGAGCACGGCCGCGGTTGGCTGGACAAGATTGCCCAGACCTATGTGGTCGATATCCGCAATGGACTGGACCCCACCAACCCGCGGGCGCTGGCCCGTGCCGAATACCTGCTCTCGCGCCCGGACCGGGACATTTCCGAGCATCTGCCGCCGCTGGGCACGATCGAAGATGACGCCGAGCGCGAAGAGGCCGCCGTGCCTTCGCGTGCCCGGTCCACCGCGGGCATTGTCGGGGCGCAAAACAGCGACTGGCATTCGCCTTCGGAGCAAGGTCTGGGAATCGTCCGCCGCGCGGCCTTCGCCTTCGACGACGGGTCCTACATCCCGGTTCCCGAATCCGGGCTGATCGGGCGTGCGCCCCAGGCCACCGCGGGCACCGGCAATGAACTGCTGGTCGCGCTGAAGGACCCGGAACGTCTGATGTCCAAAACGCACCTGGCCTTCGGCTGCGACGGGGCGAATGCCTGGATCATGGACCTGGGATCCAGCAATGGCACCCAGGTCATCGTCGCCTCCCGCGCCCCGCACAATGCACCGCCCCATGTCCGCCTGCATCTGAATGACGGTGACGTCGTCCAAGTCGGCAGCCGCACCTTCCGCATTACCTTCCAGGAGACCGCCAAGTGAAAATCAAGGCCACGCTCAGGCGACCGGACACCAGCACCGTGGACGTCATCCTGACCTGCGATGCGACCGCCACCGTGGGAGATGCCGCCCGCGCCCTGGCCGGGGAGCAGGTTCCCGAGCACCCCACGCTGCTGGCCACGGCCACCGGCACCGCCCCGGTGCAGCTCGATCCGCACACCCCGCTGGCCGAAGCGGAACTGGGTTCGGGCTTCACCATCGAAGTCGTGCCGACTACCGACGCCTTCGTCTCAGGCGGCTCGGCGGCCGCGGTGCTGCGCGTGGCCAACGGCCCGGATGCCGGCATGGCCTTCGCGCTGCCCGCCGGCACCTCCTATGTGGGGCGCTCGGAGAAGGCCACCGTGGTGCTCAACGACCGCATGGTCTCCACCCGGCATGCGCGCATCGAGGTGGGCAGCAAGATCGAGCTGGTGGACCTGAACTCCGCCAACGGCATCCTGGTGGATGGCGGCTTGGCCCAGCGCGTCTCGGTGATCCCCGGCCAGCTGATCACCCTGGGCGCCACGGATGTCTACTTCGAGCTGCTGCACGGGACCGCCACGGGGCAGTCCCCGGTCTACGAGATGGGCGGCTCGATCCTCTTCAACCGCTCCCCGCGGGTGGAGATCCGCTACCCCGGCGAGGAACTGCCTCGCCCGGCGATCCCGCAGGAAGCCAGCCCCAAGCTCTTCCCCTGGCCGATGATCTTCGCACCGCTGATCATGGGCTTGACCATTTTCTCGCTGACCCAGCGCGCGCTGTCGCTAATCGTGGTGCTGGTCTCGCCGCTGATGATGCTGGGCAACCTGATCGGCCAGCGCACCCAGAACAACAACAAGCTGCGCCTGGAAATCGAGACCTTCGAACGGCAATTCGAGGCATTGGAAGATGGCCTGCTGGCCGGGGAGGAAGCCGAACGCGCCCACCGGCGCAGCGAAGCCCCAGCCACCGCAACGGTCTTCGAGCAGGCCGAGTCCCTGGGCCAGCTGCTCTGGACCCGACGCCCGGAGCACTGGAACTTCCTCTCCCTGCGGCTGGGCTCGGGAACCGCCCGCAGCCGCACCACCGTGGCCCCGTTGGCGGACCGGGCAGGACTGCAGGAATACGTCGAACGGGTCGAAGAGCTCACCGAGCAATACCGGATGATCGACGATGTGCCGATCATCGAGCTGCTGCCCTCTGCCGGCGCCATCGGCATTGCCGGGCCCCGGCTGCAGTCCGCCGATGTCCTGCGCTCGCTGGCCGTGCAGCTTTTCGGCCTGCACGCCCCCAACGACCTGTGCACCGCCGCGATCATCGACCCGGCCTGGACCGGGGACCTGGAATGGTTCAAGTGGCTGCCGCACACCACCGGGCCGCGCTCCCCGCTGGCCCAGCTGGCGCTGGCCGATACGCAGACCTCGGGCACCGTGCTGCTCAACGCCCTGGAAGAGCTCATCGCCCGGCGCAACGACCCGGCTTCCTACCGGCTGGGCCCGCTGTCCACCCGCAATTCCTCCATGGAGCTGGGCAAGGAAGCCGGCGAGCAGAACACCAGCGTGCCGTTAGCCAAGGACCTCTCGCTGGTGCTGTTCGTCAGCAATGACGCCCCGGTGGACCGCGCTCGGCTCTCGCAGATCATCGAGCGCGGACCGGCCGTGGGCATCTACACGATCTTCGTGGCCCCCACCGTCCAGTCCCTGCCCGCGGCCTGCCGCACCTTCGTGGATGTCACCCGGGGCCTGGAGGATGCCCGCGTGGGCTGGGTGCGCGCCGGCGAAGAAGCCCGCCAGGTGACCGTGGAAGGAGTCTCGCGCGAGCATGCAGAGCACTTCGCCCGTCGGCTGGCTCCGATCGTTGACTCCAGCTCGCTGGTCCCGGACTCTTCGGATATCCCGGACTCGGTGTCGCTGCTGCGCATCCTGGGCACTGATCTGGCCGAAGCACCGGACGCGGTGCTCGAGCGCTGGAAGCAGAACAACTCGGTGATCGACCGCGCCGCCACCGGGCCCCGGCCGCGGCTCAAGCGCGCCGGAACCCTGCGCGCCTACATCGGCCAGAGCACCCCGGATGCGATGAGCCTGGATCTGCGCACCCAGGGCCCGCACGCCCTGGTAGGCGGCACCACCGGCTCGGGCAAGTCCGAATTCCTGCAGGCCTGGGTGCTGGCGATGGCCGCCGAGTACAGCCCCGACCGGGTCACCTTCCTCTTCGTGGACTACAAGGGCGGCTCGGCCTTCGCCGACTGCGTGGAGCTGCCGCACTGCGTCGGGCTGGTCACCGACCTCTCCCCGCACCTGGTCCGCCGCGCGCTGACCAGCCTGCGTGCCGAGCTGCACCACCGCGAGAAGCTCTTCCACCGCAAGAAGGCCAAGGACCTGCTGGAGCTGGAAAAGCGCCAGGACCCGGAGACCCCTCCGGCCCTGGTCCTGGTGGTCGACGAGTTCGCCGCCCTGGCCGGGGAGGTCCCGGAATTCGTGGACGGCGTAGTGGACATCGCCCAGCGCGGCCGTTCATTGGGAATCCACCTGATCCTGGCCACCCAGCGCCCGGCCGGGGTGATCAAGGACAACCTGCGCGCCAATACCAACCTGCGCGTGGCCCTGCGCATGGCCGACGCCGCCGACTCCAATGACGTGGTGGAGGACCCCATCGCCGCCGGCTTCGATCCGTCGCTGCCCGGCCGCGGCATCGCCAAGACCGGCCCGGGCCGGCTGGTGCCCTTCCAGTCCGGCTACGCCGGAGGCTGGACCACCGATGAGCCCGAAGCGGCCGAAGTGCGGGTTGAGGACCTGCGCTTCGGCGGCGCGCGCGTCTGGGAGCAGCCTGATGCGGGGTCCGAGGAGATCGAGGAGAACAGCGGCCCGAACGACCAGAAGCGCCTGGTCTCCAGCTTCATCGCCGCATCCAACGGGGCCGGGATCCCGGCACCCCGCCGGCCCTGGCTCGATGACCTCTCGGCCACTGTGGACTTGCGCGAGCTCGCCCCGGATTCGGACTGCCGGATCCCGCTGGCCCTGGCCGACATCCCCGAGCACCAGGCCCAGGAAACTGCTTGGTTCGAACCCGATACCGACGGCCACCTGCTGGTCTACGGCACCTCCGGCGCGGGCAAATCGGCGGCCCTGCGCAGCATCGCGATCGCCGCGGGAGCCAACCCTTCGGCCGGCACCGCAGCGGTGTACGCACTGGAATTCGGCACCAGCTCGCTGCGGTCGCTCGATCCGCTGCCGCATGTCGGCGCGGTGATCGGCGGCGATGACGTGGAGCGCATCCAGCGCGTCTTCCGCATCCTGGCCGAGCACCTCGATGAGCGCTCGGCCCGGTACGCGGCCGCAAACGCCGCCTCTCTGAGCGAATACCGCCAGGTCACCGGGGACTTGTCCGAGCCGCGCATCTTCTTGCTGATCGACGGCTTCGGCCAGTTCCGCAGCGACTGGGAGCTGGGCCACGGCCGCGGCGAGTACTACCAGGTGTTCATGCGCATCGTGGGCGAAGGCCGCCCGCTGGGCGTGCACGTGGTCACCACCGCCGACCGCTTCGGCGCGGTGCCCACCGCGATCAGCGCGAACATCACCCAGCGCGTGGTGCTGCGCATGGCCGACGAGCAGGCCTACAACGTGCTGGGCGTGGCCAAGGATGTGCTGGGCGAACGCAGTGCCCCGGGTCGCGCCATCATCAAGGGCCACGAGGCGCAGATCGCCGTGCTGGGCGGCACCGCGAACGTGGCCGAGCAGACCGCGCTGACTACCAGCTGGGCCCAAGAGCTGGCAGCTTCCGGTGCCCCGCAGGCGGCCGGAGTCGAGTCGCTGCCGCAGGAATTCTCCGCGGCGGCGCTGCCCGACACGGTCAACGGGCAGCCGGCCATCGGCCTGTCGGATGCCACCCTCGCACCCTGCGGCTTCGAGCCCATCGGCACCTTCGTCATCGCCGGGCCGCCGCAAAGCGGGAAGACCAACACCATGCGCGCCATGGTCACCGCGCTGGAACGCGCCAACCCGGCCACCCAGTTCTTCCACATTGGCGGCCGGCGCGCCGAGCTGCGCGGCTGGCGGACTTGGAACGGCGCGGCCTCGGGCCCGGCTCAGACCCGGCAGTTCGCCAAGGACATGCTGGATCTGGTCGCCGACGATTCCATGCCGGGCAAGATCGTGTTCGTTGTGGAGAACTTCACCGAGTTCGCCGATTCGGATGCCGAGCGCCCGCTCAAGGAACTGCTCAAGGCCATCAACCGCTCCGACCACTTCCTGATCGCCGACGGAGACATCAACGCGTTCTCCTCCAGCTTCGGACTGCTCGGCGAACTGAAGTCCAACCGCCACGGCATCGCGCTCAAGCCCGACGCCTACGACGGGGACTCGCTGTTCAAGGTGCCCTTCCCGCGCGTCAAGCGCCACGAATTCCCGCCGGGCCGCGGATTCATGGTGCAAAACGGGCAACGCACCCTGGTCCACCTTCCACTCGTGGAACAGTAGGGCCGCAGGACTCTGCGCCGGTTCAGTTTCCCGCGAACGATCCCGCACTTTCGGCTTCACGCTGCGGGCTGAACACCCCAGCGCCATGGCGCCAGCGGTAATAGGCCAAGCAGGCAAGGGTGAACGGAACACCGAAGTACAGTGCTGGACGCTGCACTGGATCAAAAGCCACGCCCACCAGCGAAGCGCCAAGCAGCACCAAGGCGATGATCGGCAGAATCGGGAACAATGGTGCCCGATAGGGCAGGGAATCGGTGGATCCATGCAGGGCTACGTAGTGCCGGCGGAACGACAGATGCGATGCACAGATCACGATCCACACCGCTACTACCGCAAACCCGGCAATGGATACCAAAGCCATGAAGAGCGACTGCGCCGCGATGAAGCTGGAGAACAGCGATACCAGTCCGCCGAGGATCGACAGGCTCAGGGCCAGCATCGGAATGCCCCTGCTGTTGGTCTTGGACAGGGCTTTGGGCGCCTGGCCTGCGGCTCCCATGGAATGCAGCATGCGAGCGCATGAGTACAGTCCGGAGTTGCCTGCCGAGAGCAGGGCGGTGATGATCACGAAGTTCATGATGTCCGCACCGGCTGGCAGGCCGGCGACATCCAGGACCGTGACGAACGGACTCTCATTCGCGCCCGCCTCGGCAAACGGGATAATTGCGGCTACGACCACGATGGCACCGATGAAGAACACCGCCAAGCGAACCACGGCGGTGCGGATGGCCCGCGGAATGCTCAGCTGCGGGTTCTTCGCCTCGCCGGCCGCTACGCCGATCAGCTCGGTACCGCTGAATGCGTAGAACACCGAGAGGACGGTGACCAGTACTCCGGTAATCCCCGCAGGGAACAGTCCCCCTTCGGTGCTGAAGTTGGACAGGCCAATCACGCCGGCGTCACTGGCCGGGTTGATGCCGATGATCGTGGCGGCGCCAACGACAATCACCAGCAGCACCGCCGCCACCTTGATCAGCGCAAACCAGAATTCGGTTTCGCCGAAGACCCGCGATGAAGTCGCATTCAGCGCAAACAGCAAAGCAGCGAAAACCAGTGAGAAGACCCAGACGGAAATCGAGGGGAACCAACGTTGCATCAGCAGCCCGGCTGCGGTGAATTCGCTGGCCAGGGCTACCGCCCAGCACAGCCAGTAGAGCCACGCCGTAGCAAAACCCCACGCTGGTCCAAGATCACGGGTGGCGTGTGCATGGAATCCTCCTGCCACCGGATGCCGCGCCGATAGCTCTCCCAGCCCGCTCATCACCATGTAGGCCACCAAGGCTCCGACTGCATAGGCCAGCACCGCGCCCAGCGGCCCGGCTTGGGCAATGGTGTATCCGGAGGAAACGAACAGGCCCGAGCCGATCACCCCGCCCAAAGCGATCATCACCAGATGACGCGAGGTCATGGTTCTTAGCAGTCCGGAATCGGCTGGTGCAGTCTCGTTGGTGCTGACGATGCTCTCGGTCATGGGGCTCCTTGTGGAATGAATGCGCTTGCAGGATATCGAGCTTGGACGGCAGTCCCGGACGGGCATGTCATCTGTGGTCACACGGCGTCAAGGTCGGTCATCCAAGCACTCGCCGTGTACCCTCGATGACGTGCATACCCCAAACCACCCCAGCAATTTCCGTGACGCATTGCGCGCCGAAGGCAGCCCGCCAATCATCCTCGACGGCGGTCTCGGCACCCATCTGGCCGATCGCGGCAATGACGTGACCGGGCACCTGTGGTCAGCGCAGATCCTCATGGACCGCCCCGAAGAGGTCCGCGCGGCGCACCAGGACTTTTTCGCTGCCGGTGCCCAAGTTGCCACGACTTGCTCCTACCAGGTCAGCTATGACGGCCTGGCTCAGGTGGGCTCCGAGCAGCAGATGGAACAAATGCTGCGCACCAGCGTGCGCCTGGCGCGAGAAGCCTCCAGCGCTGGGCGCACGGACACAGCACGCTGGGTGGCCGCCTCGGTGGGGCCCTACGGTGCCGGACCGGGCGCCGGGACCGAATACGACGGCGCCTATCGCAAGACGGCCTCCGAGCTGGCTAACTGGCACCGCAAGCGCTTGGAAATCCTGGCTGATGCCGGTGCCGATCTGGTCATCTTTGAAACCGTGCCAAGCCTGGCAGAAGCAGAAGCATTGACCGTATTGGCTCGGGAGCTGCAACTGCCGGCGTTGCTCAGCCTTGCGGTGCGCGCCGATGATCAAGGCCGAGTGGTTCTGGGCGATGGCACCGATCTTCGAGTCGTGGCCGGAATCGTTCAGGAATCCGGTGTGTGGGACGCAGTCGGCGTGAACTGCTGCCCGGTACCCCAAGCGGTGGCCGCGTTGCAGATCCTGGGAGAAGAAACCGGCTTGCCGCTGTTGGCCTACCCGAATAGCGGTGAAATTTGGGACCACGAAGCTCGTGTGTGGGTCCCAGGAACTGAGGGCAATGATTTGCCCGGAGCGGTTCCTGAACTCGTGGCCGCGGGCGCTCGCCTGATTGGCGGTTGCTGCCAGGTCACCCCGGGACAGATCACCCGGGTCCGCGAAGCCATCCAGCTCGGCTAAGGCCCGTCCCGGCACTTCGGCTTCCGCTGAGCCAGCGGCTTGTCCGCAGGCCTGGACAGTGCGCGAAAAAGCCGGCAGCAACACGCAGTTGCTGCCGGCCTGGGACCAGTTACCTTAGAACTCGAAGTCGCCGAAGTCCCCACCGGCGCCGCCGAGGAAGTCCCCGAACATGCCTTCGGCCTGGCCGCCCAAGCCTTCACCGGCCGCAGAGAGCTGTTCCCCGGCACCGGATACGGTATCGCCCAGGCCCTCGGCCATGGAACCGAACTCTTCGCCGATACCGGCGAAACCATCAAGCAGCGGTCCGGCAATGGCGGTACCGATGAACGCACCTGCCACGCCGCCGAGCAGGCCGACACCCAAGCCGCCGGCCGCGCCGGCAGCCATGCCCATACCCCGTCCCTTGCCGCCGGAACCCAAGATCTTGTCCATGAACCCGGGACGCGACATCTCCGCGCGGGTTGCCGAACGGGCCAGGTCCCTTGGGTCCTGGCTCATCGGGCGTTCTGCTGGCGGCAACTGCTCGGAGAGTTCATGATGCAGCAGTTCGCGTTGCTGCGGGGTCAGCCGGGCGAAAGCCTCGGCGTGGGCGCGTTCCATATCCTGCGGCGGAGCGGTACGGAGCATGTAGCGGTACTTCTCGATCGCGGCCTGGTCCTCGCGCGACGGTGCCGAGGCCGGCTGGTTGCCGTAGCCGCGCTCGCCGTAGTTCTGGTGCTGCGGCTGCTGCTGGTAGCCGCCGGGATTCTGCTGGTAGCCGCGTTGCTGGTTATTGGAGCCACGCTGGTTGCTATTGGAGCCGCGCTGGTTGAGCTGTTCCCGGACGTACTCGCCGGCCATTTGCTTGCCCTTGCGCAGCAGCTTGTCGAACATGGACATGGAATTGGCCTCCTAGACGTTGCGGGCGCGGTGCACGAAGCACCGCTCTCCCCTGTTTAAACTCCCCAGCATTGCTACTTGTTCCCCACGTTAGACAATTCTCATAATCGCCCGCCGGCCCCGCACCTAGGCGCTGCGCACCGGCTGCTTTGCCCCGGACGTGATCCTCGCCAGCAAATCGGCGGCCACGGACACGGCAATCACCGCCGGCTGCTTTCCCCGCACCTGCTCGATTCCAATGGGGCACTGGATCACCGCGATCTGCTCGTCGCTGAAGCCGCTGGCACGCAGATTCTTCTGGAAGCGGGCCCACTTGGCACTCGACCCGATCAATCCGATCGATCCCAAGCCCGGGTGGCGCAACGCGGCATCGCACAGATGGAAATCCTCGGCATGATCGTGCGTCATGATCAGCACGTGCGTTCCCCCAGGCAGGCAGCTGAGCACCTGCTCCCCGAGCACCGCCACCGCCGAATGGATCCGCGCCACGCTCGGTTCAAGGGCCGGCAGGTCCGCCAGGAATTCCGGGCGCGAATCAATCAGATGCAGCTCCAGGTCATGGCGGGAGAGAATGCGGGCCAATTCCATGCCCACATTTCCCACCCCGAAAATCGCCACCGTGGCAGGAACCGGCAAGGGCTCGAGCAGCACCGTGATCTCGCCACCGCAGCATTGCCTGCCGTACTTGGCCGGGGCCTTGTCGCTGAGCTTCATGGTGATGCTCTGCGGCTGGTTCCCGCTCGCGCTGATCATCTGCCGGGCCCGTTCCATGGCAGCCATCTCCAGGTTGCCCCCGCCGATGGTTCCGAAGATCTCCTGGCTGGCAATCACCATTTTCGCGCCGGCCTCGCGCGGGGCATGCCCGCGCACCGCGGTGATGGTGGCCAGCACCGCGGGACGCCGCTCATTGCGCAGCGCGGTGACAGCTTCAATCCACGACAGCATGGCTACCGCTCCTCCCGTGCCGCTTCGATCGCCCAGAACACCGCTTCCGGAGTCGCCGGGGACGCCAGCGGCACCGAACGCCCGGAGCGGCCGAAGGAGGCAATGGCCTGACGCAGTGCCTCGCGCACCGAGAAGGCGAGCATCAGCGGCGGTTCTCCCACGGCCTTGGAACCGTAGACCGCGCCTTCCTCATGCGCCTTGTCCAGCAAGCTGACGTTGAAGACGTCGGGCATCTCGGAGAAGCTCGGGATCTTGTAGGTGCTCGCGGCTTGGGTGGCCACCCGTCCGCGGCTCGGGCCATCGGAGGTGTCCCAGCGCAAATCCTCCAGGGTCAGCCAGCCAGCCCCCTGCACGAACCCTCCCTCGATCTGCCCCAGATCCACCAGCGGCGAGAGAGAATCGCCCACATCATGGACGATATCCACGCGGCGCAGCACATAGGAGCCGTCAAAGCCGCTGACTTCCACCTCGCTGGCCGCCACCCCGTAGGAGAAGTACTTGAACGGGCTGCCCGTCATCTGCGAGAGGTCCCAATGCAGCCCTTCGGTCCGGTAGAAGCCGGCGGCCGAAAGCTGGACCCGCTGGAAGTACGCGGCGTTGACCACTTCTTCCCAACCCAGCGATTCGCTCTTGCCCAGCGCGGTGACCCTGCCGCGGCTGAAGCGCAGATCTTGCGCCGGAACCCCCAATTGTCCGGCGGCCACCTGCGCGAGCCGGCCGCGGATCTGCTCGCACGCATCCTTGACCGCGCCGCCGTTCAGGTCGCTGCCCGAACTGGCTGCGGTGGCCGAGGTATTGGGCACCTTGTCGGTGCGCGTGGGAGCAATGCGCACCTTGGATAGCGGCACGCCCAAGGCGGTGGCGGCCACCTGCAGCATCTTGGTATGCAGGCCCTGTCCCATTTCGGTGCCGCCGTGGTTGACCAGCACCGAACCGTCCTTGTAGACCAGCACCAACGCGCCGCCCTGGTTGAAGGCGGTGAGGTTGAAGGAGATGCCGAATTTCACCGGCGTCATCGCCAGCGCCCTTTTGGCGTGCTCGTGCCCGGCATTGAATTCTGCGATCTGCTCCTCGCGTGCGGCGATACCTGCCGAGCCGAGCAGCTGGGTCCAAGCAGCCTCCAAGCGCTCGGGATGCCGGACCGGCTGGTAGTACGGGGTGTCCTGTCCCTGGGTGTAGAAATTGCGGCGGCGCAGTTCCCGGGCGTCCAATCCCAGCTGCGGGGCCACCCGGCCCAGGATGTCTTCCATGACCAGCATGCCCTGCGGACCGCCGAAGCCGCGGAACGCGGTCTGCGAGGTCTTATGGCATTTGGCGATGCGCCCGTTGACCCTGATATTCGGGATCCAATAGGAATTGTCGATATGGCACATCGCGCGGGTCAGCACCGGTTCGGACAGATCCAGGCTCCACCCTCCGTCAGCGGTCAGCTCGGCCTGCAGGGCCAGGATCTTGCCCTGATCGTCGAAGCCGATTTTCCAGGTGGCATGGAATCCGTGGCGCTTACCGGTCATGGTCATGTCCAGGGTGCGGTCCAGCCGCACCCGCACCGGCCGTCCGGTGAGCACCGCGCCGAGGGCCGCCACCGCGGCATAGCCATGGGGCTGCATTTCCTTGCCGCCGAAGCCGCCTCCCATGCGCAATACCTGCACGGTGACCTCGTGGGCGCCGATGCCCAGCACATGCGAGACGATGTCCTGGGTTTCGGTGGGATGCTGGGTGGAGCAGTGGATCATGATCTGCCCGCTCTCATCCACCATCGCCAGCGAGTTCTGGGTTTCCAGATAGAAGTGCTCCTGGCCGGCGAACTCGAAATCGCCCTCGAAAACGTGGGCCGCCTGCGCGAAGGCGGCCTCCGGATCGCCCTTGGAGATCTCGGGCTGGATGCCGTGGAAGCTGTTGGCCGCGATCGCGTCCTTGATGGTGATCAGCGAATCCAGCGGTTCGTACTCCACGCGCACCGCCCTGGCCCCGGCTTTGGCAGCTTCCAGGTCTTCGCCCAGGACCCACGCCACCGGCTGGCCGAAGAACATGACTTCTTCCACCGGGAGCAGCGGCTCGTCGTGCTTGGCGCCCTGGTCATTGACCCCGGGAATGTCTTTCGCGGTGATGACCCGGACCACCCCGGGTACCTGCTGCGCCGCACTGGCATCCAGGCCCAGGATTTTTCCATGGGCGCAGGTGGACTGCACCGGGTAGGCGTGCAGGACCCCGGCCAGACGCGCAGCCAGGTCGTCGGTATACAGCGCGGTGCCGGTGACGTGCGCGGCCGCCGATTCGTGGCGGTGGCGCTGGCCGACTACCGGTGCGTCGGGGCGTTGGGATAGCTGGCTCATGAGTTCTGCTCCTGTCCTGCTTCCAAGCGGCGTTCAAGCTGCTGGGCATAGAACCGTTCAAGCGAGGAGGCCAGCATGGCCTTGCGGTAGTTGGCGCTGGCCCGGTGGTCATCCATCGGGGTTCCTTCGGTGCCCATGGTGCGTGCCGCGGCCCGGATAGTTTCCAGGTTCCACGGCTGGCCTTCCAGCTCGGCTTCGGTGGCCACGGCGCGCAGCGGGGTCGCGGCCACGCCGCCCAGCCCGATCCGCGCCGTGGTGATCATGCCGTCCGACACCGTGAGCGCATAGCCGATGGCTACCGAGGAGATGTCATCGAAGCGCCGCTTGGAAATCTTCTGGAAGCTGGTCAGCGGCGCCAGCGGCAACGGGATGCGGATCGCGGTGATCATCTCCCCCGGCTCGCGCACGGTCTGCCGGTAGCCGGTGAAGTAGTCCGAAAGCGCCACCACCCGGTTGCCGTGGATGCTGGAAAGCACCAGCTCGGCCTCCAGCGCCAGCAGCGCCGGCGGGGTGTCGCCAATGGGCGAGCCGGTCCCCAGGTTCCCGCCGATGGTTGCGCTATTGCGGATCAGCCTTGACGCGAACTGCCCGAAGAGCTGGGAGAGCAGCGGAACCTGCCCGGCGAGCTTGCGTTCCAGCTCGCTCAGGGTGCAGCCCGAGCCCAGTTCAAGGTACCGCTCGTTCCAGTGGATCTGGCGCAGTTCGGGCAGCCGGTCGATGGCCAGCACCGAGCGGGCGCGGGCGCCTTTGATGTTGACCTCCACGCCCCAGTCGGTGGCACCGGACACCAGTACGGTCTGCGGTTCGGCGGCCAGGATCTGCAGTGCCTGATCCAGGTCGCTGGCCCGGCGGAAACGGCCCAGGTCCCCGGTAGGGGTATCGGCGCGCTGGATATCCGTGGCTGCCGGGGCCGGTGCGGCGCGCTGTGCCCGGGCAGTCAGCGGGTCATCCGGCTCGGGCTCGCCCAGGGCGTAGGCGGCGTCGCGGATCGGGCGGTATCCGGTGCAGCGGCAGAGATTGCCCGACAGCGCGTGCAGGTCGAATTCATTGGGTCCGCACTCGTGCGCGCCGCTATCCTCCGCGCTGACTGCGGGATTGGCGGTCCGCTCGGGGCGGTAGTATTCGGCGGCCATGGAGCAGACGAATCCGGGGGTGCAATAGCCGCACTGGGATCCGCCGCGGTTGGCCATCTCTTCCTGCACCGGATGCAGCGCCGCGACGCTGCCCAGCCCTTCGGAGGTGATGATCTCCTGGCCGTCGAGCGCCGCGGCCGGCAGCAGGCAGGCGTTGACCGCCGTCCACCTGCTGCCTTCCCCATCGCTGCGGGCCACCAGGATCGAGCAGGCGCCGCACTCGCCCTCGGCACAGCCTTCCTTGCATCCGATCAATTGCTGCCCGCGCAGGAAATCCAGCGCGTTGGTATGCGGCGGCCCGTCGAATTCCCGGACCTTTCCGTTGACCGTAACCAGGCATTTTGTCTCTTGCGTTGCCTCGGCGCTCATGCCGTTGACACCTCCTGCGCCCGGGTATCGCCGGACGCACCATGAATGAATTGGATGATGGGTGGGATCTGGCGCCCTGCCGGAGGTTCCAGGCTCGTCCAGGGCGCCGCCGCGTGCTGCGGCGGGATCAGTTTCCGTGCGCTATCTGGCCCTTGGACCAGGCGAGGCATCCGCCCATGATTACCCTCCAGAATTCGGATCATTCACATCCATGCAAACCATCAAGGTGAGCCACCTCACCTCAGTGGATCCTTACTATAGCCCGTATCAACTCAGGCCAGTAGGGCCGTAATCGGGCCCCGTGCGAAGTACACCAGGAAGCCCAGCGCCACCACCCACAGCAGCGGGTGGATCTTGGCATACCGCCCGGCCGCGGTGTTCACCACCACCCAGGCGATGAACCCTGCGCCAATGCCATTGGCAATGGAGTAGGTCAACGGCATGGTGATCAGGGTGAGGAACGCCGGCATGGCGCTGGAGAACCGCTTGAAGTTGATCTCGCGGATCTGCGCGCACATCAAGGTGCCCACCAGAACCAGTGCCGCGGCAGCCACCTCGATGGGAACCACGGAGGTCAGCGGCGTGAAGAACATCGAACCCAGGAACAGCACGCCGGTGATGACCGAAGCCAGCCCGGTGCGCGCTCCTTCCCCGATGCCGGCCGCCGAATCCACGTAGACGGTATTGGAGGAGGACGAGCCCATGCCTCCGGCCACCGCGCCCAGGCCCTCGACCACGAACGCGGCCTTCAGCCGCGGGAAGGTGCCGTCCTTGCGCGCCAGACCGGCATTCTTGGCCAGTCCGGTCATGGTGCCCATGGCGTCGAAGAAGTTCGTGAACACCAAGGTGAACACCAGCATCGTCGCCGCCAGCGCGCCGATCCGCCCGAAGGATCCGAACAGGTCGAACTCCCCGGCCAGCGACAAATCCGGCAACGAGACGATATTTCCCTGCAGCACCGGCATGTTCAGGTGCCAGCCATGCGGGTTATCCGCGCCGGCTGGCCCGATCCTGAACACCAGCTCGGCGATCATCGCCAGCACCGTGGAGATCACGATGCCGATCAGGATCGCGCCCTGCACCCCGCGGGCCACCAGCGCGCCCATGATCAGCAGGCCCACCACGAAGACCATGGTCGGGATCGAGACGATCGACCCGCCATCGCCCAGCTGCACCGGAGGCCCGGCGGCGGTACGGGTGACGAAGCCGGAGTCCACGAACCCGATGAAGGTGATGAACAGCCCGATGCCCACCGTAATGGCGGCCTTCAGATCCTTGGGGATGGCCCGGAAGATCGCGGTGCGCACCCCGGTCATCCCGAACAGGACGATCAGCACGCCGTTGACCACCACCAGCCCCATGGCCTCGGGCCAGGTGACGTCCTGGATCACCGAGACGGCTAGGAAGGAGTTGATGCCCAGCCCGGCGGCCAGGCCGAAGGGCAGGTTGGCGATCAGCCCGAACAGGATGGTCATGGCCCCGGCAGTCAGCGAGGTCATGGCCCCGACCTGCGCGGCCGGAAGCCAGTTGCCGGCCACATCCACGGGTGCGGCCTCGGCGCTGAATCCGCCGAGGATCAGCGGGTTGAGGATCACGATGTAGGCCATCGTGAAGAAGGTGACGATCCCGCCGCGCAATTCCCGCGCCAGCGTGGACCCGCGTTCGGTGATGCTGAAGAACGCATCCAGGATGCCGCCCGGCCCACCCGGCCGGCGCGGCTTGCTGCCGCGCTGCGTGCCCTGGGGGCCAGCTGGCAAGCGACTTGTCGTGGTCATGGTCCTGGACCTTTAGTAGTCGGTCCGGGATTCTTGCGAATCCCATGCCTTGAACGGCAACAGGTGCTCGCCGCCTTCGGACTGGAAGCAGTTCACCGGCATCAGCGAGCGGTTGGATTTTGCTTCGAAGTAGTCGTAGAACACCGCGTCGTCGAATCCGGCGGCAGCCGCATCATGCCTGTTGGCCGCGAAGAAGACCTTGCCGATGCGTGCCCACAGCGAGGTGGCCAGGCACATTGGGCAGGGTTCGCAGCTGCTGTAGAGCACGCAGCCGCTCAAGTCGAAGGTCCCCAAGGCGGCGGCCGCGGTACGGATGGCCACCACTTCGGCGTGCGCCGATGGATCATTGTTGGCCGTGACGCGGTTGACCCCTTCGAAGACCTGGCCGTCGGGGGCGACCACGACGGCGCCGAAAGGCCCGCCGGCGTTGTGGACATTTGTGGTGGCAATATCGATGGCCATCGAAAGATAGTCTTGGCCAGTGGTAGTAACGCTCATCGCGTGGCTCCTCATGCTTTGGACAAGAGAACCGCAGCGCGCTGCTTGGCGCTAGCTACCGGTTGCGCTTGTCACCTGAAATCGATCAGTTGCATGCCCGGTAGATAGCGACCCATCAGGTGGGTGCCCGCCATAGACAGCTACGAGATTATCAGCGGATTGTGACGCACGCAACAATTCTTTTGAAATCTCTTTTTCGCATCATGAACAAAAACTTGCCGTCTTGCCGCTCATCCCCTCTCCCACTAGCAGCGATCCGACGGGACTGGCCCCTCCCTCCAGCGCCGCGACTCCCGAAGCTGGATCCTTGCCCCGGCGCTCGGGTTTCCAACACATTACAGCCGCCTATCGGCGCACCGATCCGGCGGGTGAATTTAAGTTCCCTTCGGCGCAACAACCTGAGCACCTAGGCGAAATACCTCTTTGAGAAGCTCAGATGCATCAAGTGCTAGAGAAGGGATCGGATAACGTGAGCGCACAGCTAGAAGCATCTGACACATCGCAGGCACTGCAAGTGCAACCGGGACGCTGGGTCAGCAACTGGACCCCGGAGGATCCAGAATTCTGGAAGCGCACCGGATCTGCGGTAGCCAGCCAAAACCTCAAGTGGTCCATCTTCGCCGAGTTCCTCGGATTCAGCGTTTGGCAGCTTTTCGCCATTGTCGTGGTCTATCTTCCAGTAGCGGGATTCAGCTACAGCACCACGCAGCTGTTCTGGCTGATCTCCATCCCGAGCCTCGTCGGTGCCACCTTGCGCATCCCCTACACGTTCATGGTGGCCCGTTTCGGCGGGCGCAACTGGACGGTCATTTCCGCGCTGCTCCTGCTGATTCCGGCCGGCGGCATTTCGCTGGCCCTGGCTGATCCGTCCACGCCATTCTGGGTCATGCTCAGCCTTGCGGCGCTGACCGGCTTCGGCGGCGGAAATTTCGCTTCCTCGATGGCTAATATCACCTATTTCTACCCCGCTTCCCGCAAGGGATGGGCGTTGGGCCTCAACGCCGCCGGCGGCAACCTCGGCGCGGCGGTCGCCCAGCTGCTTGTACCGGTCATTGTCACGGTCTTCGCCGCCGGGGCGTTGCAGCTTCCGCTGGCAGGGATGCTCTGGATCCCGTTGATTCTGCTCTCCGCATGGGGTGCCTGGAAATACATGCACAACCTGTCGTCGGCCCGCTCAGATATCCGCGGCGCCATTGCCTGCCTGAAGGTAAAGCACCTGTGGATCATCTCCGCACTGTATGTGGGAACCTTCGGCTCCTTCATCGGATTCTCGGCAGTATTCCCCAAGCTGATCGTTGACACTTTCCCCGAATACGCGGCCTTGCCGTTGGGCACCGCAACCATCACCTTGGCCTTCCTTGGCCCGCTGGTCGCGTCCCTGGCCCGTCCATACGGAGGCAAGATCGCTGACAAGCTCGGCGGCGCACGCATCACCGTGGCGACTTTCGGAGCCATGGCCTTGATTACCGCTGCGCTAGTGCTCAGCCTGCCACGGGCCAACTTCTGGATGTTTCTATTCCTGTTCTTGCTGCTCTTCACCGCAAGCGGCATCGGCAATGGCTCGACCTACCGCATGATCCCGGCAGTCTTTGCCCTGAGCGACGAGGGAAAACAGGCAAGCCAGGTGGATTCTTCGCGCAAGGCGGCCGCCGCTCTCGGTTTGATCTCGGCCATTGGCGCCTACGGCGGCTTCCTGATTCCCCAGGCCTTGGGACTGTCCTTATCCAGCACCGGCGCCTACACCACGGCGTTCATCATCTTCATCGCGGTCTACCTGCTGCTCATGGCCACCGCATGGTTCGCCTATGCACGCTCAGGCACCCGTTTCGCCCAGCACGGAGTCTAGGATGACCGACACTCATTGCCCCTATTGCGCCCTGCAGTGCGGCATCACCTTGGAATCCAACCAGCAGGATCACGGCACCGAACCGGTGAGCCTGAGGGGACGGGACTTCGAGACCAATGGCGGGGCGCTGTGCCGCAAAGGCTATAGCGCCGCCACGCTGCTCGATCACCCAGAACGCCTGCAATCACCCCTGCTCCGCCAGCCCGATGGAAGCTTTGCCCCGGTTAGCTGGGAGCATGCGCTGGATCTGGTTGCCGAAAAGGCGCTGGGCATCCGGGCCGAATCCGGAGCCGACGCACTCGCGGTCTTCGGTTCCGGTTCGCTGACCAATGAAAAGGCCTACCAGCTGGGCAAGTTCGCGCGGCTGGCCCTAGGTACCTCGCGGATCGACTACAACGGACGGTTCTGCATGTCCTCGGCAGCCGCCGGCACCAACCGCGCCTTCGGCTTGGACCGGGGATTGCCTTTCCCGCTGGCTGATCTGGATTCGGCCGGGATGATCCTGATGCTCGGTTCCAATGTCGCCGATACGATGCCGCCCTTTGTCCGGCATCTGGCCGGAGCCCGTGAGAACGGCGGGCTGATAGTGGTTGATCCGCGGCGTTCTGCAACAGCCAAGCTCTGCGCCGATAATGCTGGCTGGCACCTGCAGCCAACCCCGGCCACCGACCTACCGCTGCTGCTGGGCTTGGCCCACGTGCTGATGGCCGAGTCCCTGGCCGATACCAGCTACTTGGCCGCCCGCACCAACGGTTTCGATTCTTTGAAAGCCTCCTTAGCCAGCTGGTGGCCAGAACGCACCGCCCAGGTCACCGGTGTTCCTGCCGAGCAGATCCGGCACACCGCCCGGGCCTTGGCGCAGGCAGCCAGCGAAGCGAAGGCCGGCGGCAAGCCGGTCTACATCCTCACCGGCCGCGGCATCGAGCAGCATTCCAACGGCACCGATACGGTCACCGCCGCGATCAACCTCGCGCTGCTGCTCGGCTTGCCCGGAACCCTGGCCGGCGGCTACGGCACCATCACCGGCCAGGGCAACGGGCAGGGCGGTCGGGAACACGGGCAAAAGTGCGACCAGCTTCCCGGCTACCGCAAGATCACCGACCCGGAACACCGTGCGCATGTAGCCCGCGTCTGGGGTGTTGACCCCGAAACCATTCCCGGTCCCGGGCTTCCCGCCGTTGAACTCCTCGACGCGCTAGGTACCCCCACCGGTCCGCGCATGCTGATGGTCCACGGGGCCAACCCGGTGATCTCCGCACCCGATGCGTCGCGCGTGATCCACGCACTGTCCAGGCTGGATTTCCTGGTGGTCTGCGACTTTTTCCTCTCGGAGACCGCAGCCCAAGCGGACCTGGTCTTGCCGGTGCTGCAATGGGCTGAAGAAGAAGGCAGCATGACCAACTTGGAGGGGCGGATCCTGCGCCGCCGCGCTGCCTTGGCGGCACCGGAACATGCGCGCGGCGAACTGTGGATCCTCGCCCAGCTCGCCCAACGCCTGGATGCTCCCGGCCACTTCTCCCCCGATGCCCGAGAAGTCTTCGAAGAACTCAAATTGGCTTCAGCCGGTGGACTAGCGGACTACTCGGGAGTGCGTTGGGATGACCTCGATGCCGGGGCGGCCATCTACTGGCCGTGCCCTGCAGGCACCGAGGTGAAGGCCGAGCGCGGCATCCGCAATGGAACCCCTCGGCTATTCCTTAACGGTTTTGCCCATGCGGATCGGCGTGCAGTGCTGGTGCCAGTTGCTTTCCAATCGGAGCCCCGGATGAGTAAGTCGGCCGTGTCCCTGGTGACCGGCCGGCTGCTGGAGCACTACCAGTCTGGCGCCCAGACGCGCCGGGTCCCCGAGCTGGTCCAGGCCGCACCGGAACCGCTGCTGGAAATCCATCCAGCAACCGCGCTGGCCCACCGGATTGTCCAAGGACAAAAGGTCGTGATCAGCAATGAACGCGGTGAAGTCACCGCCCGCGCACGGCTGACCGTTGATGCCCGGCTGGACACGGTCTTCTTGCCCTTCCACTACCCGGATTCCGGTACCGCAAACCTGCTGACCGAGGCGAAGGTCGACCCGCGCAGCAAGATGCCGGAATTCAAGCACGCCCATGTTTCGCTGAGCGCTGTGAAAGAGGAACAATGAACGAGCAACGCCCGCAACGCATTATCATCATTGGCTTCGGCCCCGTCGCCGCGTCCCTTGTCGAAGGGCTGCTCCCGGCAGCGGCGGCCGGCCACTGCGCCATCACCATCATCAGCGCCGAAGACCACCTGGCCTACAACCGTGTGCTGCTCGCTGAACTGGCAGTGGGAGCCGCCGAGTTCGGGCATTTGGGCATGGTGGATCCGCAGCGCTTGGCCGATGCCGGAGTCGACGTGCGCTTGGGCGTGCAGGCTACCGGCATCGATCGCTCACGGCGCCGGATCCATCTGGGCGGCAACGACTATGTGTCCTACGACCGGCTTGTTTTCGCCACCGGCGCCCGAGCGGTAATCCCCACGCTCAACGGCCTGAATTTCGATCCGCACGCTGATGCTTCACTGCCAGCCGGAGTTTTCGCGCTGCGCACGGTGGATGACGCCCACCAGCTGCGGGAATCGATCGGTCTGGGCCAACGCATTTTAATTCTCGGCGGCGGAGTTCTGGGTATCGAGGCGGCCTTGGCCATTGCGCGCACCGGCGCCCAACCGGTGCTGGTGCATCATGGTCCGGCTCCCTTGGGACGCGTCGTGGATGCAGATGGAGGGGCGCTGCTGACGCGTAATCTGCGTGAAGCAGGTGTCGAGGTGATCCCTGGTGCGAAGGCCAGTGGCATTCAGAAGGATGCACAGGGTTTCACCGGCCTGATGACTTCCACCCACGGACTGATCCAGGCTGATGCCCTGCTCATTTCCACGGGTGTGAGAGCCAGAACAGAGCTGGCCTCGGGCTGCGGATTACCGGTGGGCCGCGGTATTAAGACTGATGAATTCCTTTGCGCCGATACCGAGCAGCGAATTTTCGCCCTCGGCGACTGTGCCGAAGTTGCCGGACAGCCACCGGTCGGACTGCTGGCCCCGGGCTGGGCACAAGCCGCATGGTTGTCCCAGCAGTTGTTGCGGCTGGCTGGTTCCTCTGGCTCCGAGCCGCTTGCTGCCCCGGACTTCTCTGCTTCTGATGTATTGATGCTCAAGGGACAAGGCATCGAGCTGACTGCAGCCGGCGATATCAGCGCCGGTTATTGGGACGATACCGATCTGCAGGCAACCGTCTATGCAGATCCTGCGCGCGGACGGTACCTGAAGATCGTCACCCGGCAGGATACGGTCACCGGATTCCTGGCCATGGGATTGCCGCAAACCAGTGCCGAACTCGTGCTGGCCTATGAACGGGCCACCGCGTTGCCTGAAGACCGTTCGGCCCTCTTGCGGCTGGATGATCCGGCAACGGATCAAATCGCTGCTATCCCCAGCGATGATGATCAGCTGTGCCGCTGTTCGGGCGCTACCTACGGCCAGGTAACCCATGCTGTAGGCGCTGGTTGCACCACCGTCGCCGAGGTCGGCGAGAACTGCCGTGCGGGCACCGGATGCGGCGGGTGCAAAGCGAAGATCGAAGAGTTGCTGGCCAAGGCGCCTGCCCTGGCGTAATGGCTCCAATGGGCGGTCGGCTCCCAGCTAGCTGGCCGCCCTTGCCTATGCCCGGCCGGAACGCAAAATCGCAGGGACGAAAGCCGTGAGCTTTCGTCCCTGCGTTTGGATGATGATGCGAGTTGCCTTATTCTTGCACGCCACCGCTGGAAAATGCGATAGCCGGAGCTAGTTGGTTGCAAGCGAATCCGTCTCGTCGTTCAGTTCGTACCAGCCTTGCCAGGCCGAATGCTCGACGTTCAGGCTGCGATCTGATTTGATACTCATTTGCTCTGCTCCATCCATAGCTGTCCCTCGATTTCCATGAGCCGCTGCACTGGCAGCGGCAGCGAATCGGCGTTCAGGCATTCGCCGGTATCCAGTCGGTACACTTCCTTGTGCAGCGGGCAGGCAACGGTGGCCACGCTGGTTCCTTCGACCATGGTGTCGCCCAGAATGCCGCGGGCCATGACCTTCGCGCCGCTGTTCGGGCAGTGATGCGAGGTTGCGTAGAAGGCATCTTCTTCGGTACGGAACAGGGCTAGCTGTGTGGCCTCGAGCCACAGCGCTTCTCCCCATCCACGCTCCAGCTCTGCACTGCGGCAAAGCGGAGCCAAGCTCAAAGTAGCTTCACGGGTGTCTTCTGCAATTTGCGTGCTCATGAACGTAAGCCCTTCGTGGTTGGCATCTGCTGACATACCGAGCTTAGAAGCCGCATGTTTCGCCCGATGCTTCCAGCCGTTGCCAGTCCGTAAAGCATGCCTAACAGCAAAAATGGGCACCGTGAATCCTGGATTCTCCCGGAAATCCGCTGGTTTATCCTGTCCAATTGCCTTTGCGCAACGATTGCCCATTGCGAATGATTCGAATATGTTTCAGCCGCTTCACCTGGCTTTCGTCTGATGGTGGAGAGAATTGCTCCGGCCGAAACACAAGGGTAATTGCGGCGCAAAGCATGCTTTCTACAGTGGACTCATCAGCCTGAAACTCACCGTTTCCCAGCGAAAGTCGAAATTGATCATGGGTACTCCACACAATGCACGCAACATCCTGGTTATCGGCGGCGGTCCCGCAGCCCACCGCTTCACCGAAGCCCTGGCCAGCCGCGCACCGCAGGATCTGAGCATCACGGTATTGACCGAAGAAACCCACCTTCCCTATGATCGCGTGGCGCTCTCCCAGGCGTTAACCAACCCCGGAGTCGATCTCACCCTCGGCGATCCGAAGCTCTGGGAAGCCGAGCATGTCGCCTTGGAAACCAACGCCAAGGCCATCGCTATCGACAGCACCAAGCGGACGGTCACCACGGAAGACGGACGCATCTTCAGCTACGACGAATTGGTGCTGGCCACCGGTTCCAACGCGGCCACGTTGCCAATCGCCGGCAACGAGCACACCTTTGTGTACCGCACGCTGGAAGATGTCTGGTCCATCGCGCAGAAGGTCAAGGAACTTTCAGCTTCCCTGGGCCGCACCCCGGTGGTAGCTACCATCGGTGGCGGGCTGCTCGGTTTGGAAGCTGCCGCGGGTGCCCAAGCACTGGGTGCGGAGGCAGTAGTCATTGATGGCGGCAAATGGCTGATGGGCACCCAGCTGGATGAAGGCGCTGGCCAGGCCATGGGCCGGCTCATCGAGCAAACCGGATTCACCGTCCACAACGGCGTTTTCCCGCAAGAAATCCTGACCAGCCAGGAGTCTGGCAGCACGGCTGTCACCGGCGTGCTGATGGCTGATGAACGCACCATCGATGCGGATATAGTGGTCGTTTCGATCGGTGTTCGTCCCCGCGATGAGCTGATCCGCAATTACAACGCGGCCCTTGACGAAGCAGGCAGCCCGGCACCCCGTTTCGGCATGGGCCCCCGCGGCGGCGTGGTCATCGACGCGCATTGCGCCACCGATATCGAGCACATCTGGGCTATCGGCGAGGTCGCGAACTACGAGGGTTTCTGCATCGGCCTGGTCGCTCCGGCCAACGCCATGGCGGAAATAGTGGCCGAACAGCTGGCCGGGGGCGAAGCCGAATTCGCTGGCTTCGACACCGCCACCAAGCTCAAGCTCTCCGGTGTGGACGTGGCCAGCTTCGGCGATGGCTTCGCCCGCGCCGAGGGGGCGCTGGAAGTGGTCTATGCCGATGCCCCGCGTGGCCTGTACCAGAAGCTCGTGGTTTCCTCCGATGCCAAGACACTGCTCGGCGGCATTTTCGTTGGCGATGCCACCCCGTACCAGTCGCTGCGTCCTTTACTCGGACGGGAGCTGCCCGGCGAACCAGGCGCGTACCTCAGCGCCTTGGGCGGCGAAGCGCCGGAGGGCGAACTGCCCGATGATGCGGTGCTGTGCTCCTGCAATTCGGTCACCGCCGGCACCATCCGCGATGCCGTTTCCGGTTGTGGTTGTTTCGAGGGCGAAGCTCCGGTGACCACCGTTTCCGGGTTGAAGGGGTGCACCCGTGCCGGCACCCAGTGCGGGTCCTGCGTGCCGATGCTCAAGAAGCTCATGGAAGCGCAGATGCTCAAGGACGGCGCGGAAGTTTCCACCGCCCTGTGCGAGCATATTTCCTTCTCCCGTCCGGAGCTCTACGAAGCCATCCGCGTGGCCGGGTTGCAGGCCTTCGGCGAGGTGATGGAACGCTTCGGCACCGGCCAGGGCTGCGATATCTGCAAGCCGGTGATCGCCAATATCCTCTCCTCGCAGACCAGCGCCCACCCGATGGATGCAGGTCTTGCCGGCGCCCAGGACACCAACGACCGCGTGCTGGCCAATATGCAGAAGGACGGCACCTACTCGGTGGTGCCGCGCATCCCGGGCGGGGAGATCACCCCCGAGAAGCTCGGCGTGATTGCAGCGGTGGCGCAGAAATACGGCCTGTACACCAAGCTCACCGGCGGCCTGCGCATCGACATGTTCGGCGCCCGCTTGGAGCAGCTGCCCGAGATCTGGCGCGAGCTGGTGGACGCCGGCTTCGAATCGGGCCAGGCCTACGGCAAGTCGCTGCGCAATGTGAAGACCTGCGTCGGTTCATCCTGGTGCCGATACGGCATGCTCGATTCCACCGCGCTGGGCATCGAAATGGAGCTGCGCTACCGGGGCCTGCGGGCACCGCACAAGCTGAAGATGGGCGTTTCGGGCTGTGCCCGCGAGTGCGCCGAGGCCCGCGCCAAGGACATCGGCGTGATCGCCACCACCGATGGCTGGAACCTGTATGTGGGCGGCAACGGCGGCGCCAACCCGGCCCATGCCCAACTGCTGGCCGGCGGGCTGGATGATCAAACGCTGTTCAAGTACATCGACCGCTACCTGATGTACTACATCCGCACCGCGGACAAGCTGCAGCGCACCGCGCATTGGCTGCAGGACCTGGATGGCGGATTGGAACGGGCCAAGCAGGTGGTGATCGAGGATTCGCTGGGCCTGGCCGACGAGTTGGAAGCGGCCATGGAAACCCACGTGGCCAACTACGAGGACGAGTGGGCCGCCACCTTGGCCGACCCGGTGAAGCTCAAGCGCTTCCGTTCCTTCGTGAACACCGCCGCACCGGATACCGAGCTGGAATATGTTTCCGAGCGCGGACAGCAGCGCCCCGCCGAGCCGGTGGCACTAGGTGCCAGCATCCCGGTCGGGGCGCCGCAAGGCTAGGAACGGCATCCCACCCGTGCTGCCTACCAGCGCGGGTGGATCTGTTCGCGCAGCTTGGCGTCGTAGAGGTCGCGGACCGAGGCGTTGAATCCCTCGGAGATCCGCAGCGAGCCGGCAGCCGCGTTCGCGCGGGCCTGCTGTGCGTTGCGGGCTCCGGGGATGATGGTGCTCACCCCGTCCTGGGCGGCCAGCCAAGCCAAAGCCACCTGGGCACTGGTGGCTTCGGGCGCCTCGGCGGCAGCCAGCTTGGCGAACTCGCCAGCGGCTTGAAGACCGGTGGCGTAGTCCACGCCGGAGAAGGTCTCCCCGACGTCGAAGGAGGAGCCGTCGCGGTTGAAGTTGCGGTGGTCGTCCTTGGCGAACTCGGTCTGCAGGGTGTAGCGGTTAGTCAGCAATCCGCTGGCCAGCGGCACCCGGGCGATGATCCCCACCCCTGCCTCGCGGGCTGCTGGAAGCACGGTTTCCAGCGGCTTGTGGCGGAAGGCGTTGATGATGATCTGCACGGTGGCAATGTTCGGGCGGGCAATTGCCGCCAGCGCCTCATCCACGGTTTCCACCGAAACGCCGTAGTTGGCCATCCGGCCTTCATCCACCATGGTGTCCAGCGCATCGTAGATCGCATCGGTGGAGTACACCGGGGTTGGCGGGCAGTGCAGCTGGACCAGGTCCAGGGTGTCCACGCCCAGGTTCTTGCGGGAGCGGTCATTCCACGCGCGGAAGGCATCCAGGTTGTAGTTCTCCGGCAGCTGCTCGACACGGCGGCCCATTTTGGTGGCCACGGTGACCCCGGCATCCGGGTTGGCCTTCAGCCAAGTGCCGATCAGCTGCTCGCTGCGGCCATCGCCGTAGACATCGGCGGTGTCGAAGAAGTTCACCCCGGCTTCGTAGGCGGCATCGAGTACGGCTAGCGCGTCGGTCTCGTCTACCGAGCCCCAGTCAGCGCCTAGTTGCCAGGTGCCCAGGCCAATGGCCGACACGTTGCGGTGGGTACGTCCAAGTTCTCGTTTTTGCATGCCTCCGAGTCTAGTGCCCGCAGTGCATATTTCCGGTCGATGGCAGATCATTCTGCTGTGTTGCGGTGTCTGAATTTGTTCTCAATTATCTAAACGATAGAATATAAATTACCGTCACACCATCGAGGAGATCATGTTCCCCACTATTCTTGCGGTCATTTGCGCCGTCGTAGGATTGCTCGTCATGCTTGCCAGCAAATCCATGAAGCCAGAAAACAAGAACCGCTCTTCCACGCGCTTCACCGGAATCAGCATCTTCATCGTCTCGCTGATCGTGCTGGCCATCATGTCAACCACCATCGTGCAGCCACGCACTGTAGGCGTGAAGGTCGCGCTGGGCAAGCCGACCTCCGTGGTGAGCAACGGCTTCCACCTGAAGTGGCCATGGGAAAAGGTCGAGAAGCTGGATGGCTCGGTGCAGAACGACGTCTACTCCGCCAGCAGCGCCATCCCGGTTCGCCTGGGCAACAACGGCCGAGCCGACGTTGACGCCTCGATCCAGTGGCAGCTGAAGACCGACGATGCGATGGACGTGTTCCTGGATTACCGCACCTTCGAGGGCATCCAGTCCAACCTCGTCGACCGCAACTTCCGCGCCGCATTGAACGAGGTCATGGCCACCTATGATCCGCTGGAATACGGCGAACCGGCCAGCGGCGGCCAGGACTTGGAGGGCCTGGCGAAGTCCGTCCAGGAAAAGATGCAGGCCAAGGTCAAGACCCAGATCGAGATCCGCTCGGTTACCTTGCCGATCATCAATTTCGACGAGCCGACGCAGAACCGCATCAATGAACTGCAGGCGGAAACCGCCAAGACCCGCGTGGCCCAGCAGCGCAAGCAGACCAGCACCGCTGAAGCCGAAGCCAACAAGATCCTGGAACGCTCGCTGACTCCGGAAACCCTGACGTCCAAGTGCCTGGATATCGTCGCCGAATCCGGCCAGAGCCCTATCGGCTGCTTCCCGAATTCTGGGGTCCAGCCCATCACCATGACCGGTGATAAGCAGAAGGACTCCAACCAGTAGCAGCCTTCACGCCAAACGCCCCAGTTCACGCTTGTGAACTGGGGCGTTTTGCTCTTCGGATTCGGAGTTGCCGCTAGCCCTGCGGCATCGGACGGTCACCGGCGTGGCCTGGCTGCTCCGAGATGACCTGGATTTCCAGGCCCTTCGAGTCGTACAGCTTGCCATCGATCAGGCGGTCGCCGTCTTCAAGGCCGGCCAGCTGGTACTTGTAAACGGTGCGCAGCGACGTTTCCTTCTTGCCCCAGTTCAGCTCGTTGAAGATGATGTTCAGCAGCACCGCCATGATGGTGGCCGAGGAGATGCTCGACTGGAAGATGGTGCCAACCCAGGCAGGGAATTCGGCGTAGAAGTCGGGCTTCACCATGGGAATGCAGCCGAAGGCCAGCGAGGTCGCGATGATCAGCATGTTCATGTTGTCATCCTTGGCCTTGGCCAAGGTGCGGATGCCTGCGGCCGCTACCGAGCCGAACAGCACCACGCCGGCGCCGCCCAGCACCGGGGAGGGGATGGAGGCGACCACGCGGCCAAGCACTGGCAGCAGGCCGAGGACCACCAGGATGCCGCCGCCGGCGGCCACCACGAAGCGGCTCTTCACACCGGTAATGGCCACCAGCCCGACGTTCTGCGCGAAGGCGGACTGGGTGAAGGTGTTGAAGATCGGGGCGACGGTGGAGGAGAGCATGTCGGCGCGCAGGCCGTTGGCGATGCGCCGCGAATCCACCTTGGATCCGGTCACTTCGGCCACGGCGAGCATGTCTGCGGTGGTTTCGGTATAGGTCACCAGGATGACGATCATCATCGAGATGATGGCACCGATCTCGAAGACCGGGGCGCCGAAGGCGAACGGCGTGGGAACCGCGAAAATGTCGCCGGTGAGCACCTGCGAGAAATCAGCCATGCCCATGAACACGGCCACCAGGGTGCCCAGGGCAATGGACAGCAGGATCGACAGGCGCGAGAGCGCAGGGATGCCGGACTTGGACAGCGCCAGCAGGATCAGCAGGGTAATGGCGGCCAGCGCGATGTTCTTGATCGAGCCATAGGAATCCCCTGCGCCCGCCCCGCCCATGGCCCAGTCGGCGGTGACCGGGAAGAGCGAGACGCCGATAATCGTGATCACCACGCCGGTGACCACCGGCGGGAAGAAGCGCAGCAGCTTGGCGAAGAACGGGGCGATGACAATGCCTATGGCCCCCGAGGCGAGCACCGCGCCGAAGACTGCCGGCATGCCTCCCCCGCCGTTGAGGATGGCGATCATGGTGGCCACGCCGGAGAAGGAAGTGCCCTGGACCAGCGGCAGCTGGGCGCCGAAGAATGGCACGCCCAGGGTTTGCAGGATGGTGGCCAGGCCGCCGATGAACAGGCAGCTGGCGACGAGCACGCCCATTTCGGCCGTGTCCATTCCCGCAGCCCCGCCCATCACCAGCGGCGGGGCAATGATGCCGCCGTACATGGTCAGCACATGCTGGAAACCGTAGGCCACGGTTTTCGGCGCGGGCAGGCGTTCGTCTTCGGGTCTGATGCTCTCAGCGGATTGGCTGCGGGCAGCACTCATGGGGAGTTTCCTCTTCGGTGGACTGCGGATTGGCGCACCCCATGCGTTCGGGATGCGCCCCGCCGTCAATTCTCCCGCACAAGCCCGCCAGGTTGACAGCTGGTGAACCCCAAATGGCTGCGAGGTGCATTACGTCAAGCGCTTAGCACTGCTCCAGTTCAGCTATCCAGCGTGCGTCCGGGCTGCTGGGTGTGCTCGACGAAACGCACCATCATCGCCTTGAAACCCGGGGTATTGGACTCGCGGGCCACCAGATCGCGGTGCACCAGCGCGTTGGCCTCCGGGTAGTAGGCCGCCACGCAGCCCTTGGCCGTCGGGTAGGACACCAGGCGGAAACGGTTGGCGCGGCGCTCGGAGCCGGCGAAGGTGGAGATCACGTCCACCAGGTCGCGGTCGCTGTACCCGGTCTCGGCCAGGTCCTCCGGGTTAATCAGGATGACCCGGCGGCCATCCTTGATCCCGCGGTAGCGGTCATCGAGCCCGTAGAAGGTGGTGTTGTACTGGTCGTGGCTGCGCATGGTCTGCAGGATCAGGTGGCCTTCGGGGGCTTCCAAGGCCTCGAACTCGGAGACGGTGAAGCGGCCCTTGCCGATGTCCGTGGCAAAGGAGCGGGTATCGCGCGGCGGATTGGGCAGCACGAAGCCGTTCTTTTCCCGCACCCGGGTGTTGAAGTCCTCGAAGCCGGGCAGCACCTTCTCGATGTGGTCGCGGATCACGTCGTAGTCCTCGGCCATGGCACGCCAGTTGACCGGGTGCCCATCGCCCAGGATGGCCTGGGCCATGCGGGCAACGATGACCGGTTCGGCCAGCAGGTGCTCGGAGACCGGGGTGAGCCGGCCGCGGGTGGACTTGATCACCGACATGGAGTCCTCCACAGAAAGGAACTGCGCACCGGTGGGGTGCTTGTCGTCCTTGTCGGTGCGGCCCAGGGTCGGCAGGATCAGCGAGGTCTTGCCGTGCACCACATGCGAGCGGTTGGGCTTGGTGGAGATGTGCACGGTCAGCTTGGCACGCTGCATGCCCGCCTCCAGCGCTTCGGTGTCCGAGTTGGCCAGGGCGAAGTTGCCGCCCATGGAGACGAATACGTCCACTTCGTCCTTCTCGAAGGCATGCAGGGCCTCGGTGGAATCGTAGCCGTGGGCGCGCGGGGATTCGATGCCGAATTCGGCGTCCAGCGCTTCGAGCAGCTGCTCGCCGGGCTTCTCCCAGATGCCCATGGTGCGATCGCCCTGCACATTGGAGTGCCCGCGCACCGGGCAGGCGCCAGCACCTGGCTTGCCGAAGTTGCCCTGCAAAAGCAGCAGGTTGATGATTTCCTTCAGCGTCGGCACCGAGTGCGGCTGCTGGGTCAGGCCCAGCGCCCAGCAGATGATGGTGGCCTTGGACTTGGCCAGCAGCATCGCGATCTCGGTGATCTGGGTGCGGGTCAGTCCGGTGGCCTCCTCGGTAGCTTCCCAGTCCAAGGTGGCGCGCGCGGCCTGGTAGGCCTCGAACCCGTCGGTGACCGCGGCGATGAACTCGTGGTCCACCACGGTGCCCGGATGCTTCTTCTCTTCTTCGAGCAGCAGGTGGCCGAAGGCCTGGAACAGGGCCAGGTCGCCACCGACCTTGATCTGCAGGAAGTCGCTGGAAATCGGGTCGGCCTTGCCCAGCATGCCGCCCACGGTCTGCGGGTCCTTGAACCCGAAGAAGCCTGCCTCCGGCAGCGGGTTCACGGCAACGATGCGGGCGCCGCGCTTGCGCGCATCGGCCAGCGCGGAGAGCATGCGTGGATGGTTGGTGCCGGGGTTCTGGCCCACCACGAAGATCAGGTCCGCATGATCGAAGTCTTCCAATGACACGGTGCCCTTGCCGATGCCGATGGTCGGGTTCAGTGCGCTGCCCGAGGATTCGTGGCACATGTTCGAGCAGTCGGGCAGGTTGTTGGTGCCCAGCGAGCGGGCGAGCAGCTGGTACATGAACGCGGTCTCGTTCGCGGTGCGCCCGGAGGTGTAGAACACGCACTTGTCCGGGGTGGTCGCGTTCACGTGCTCGGCGATGGTCGAGAAGGCCTGCGCCCAACTGATCGGGGAGTAGTGGGTCTCCCCCTCGCGAATGATCATCGGAGCGGTGATCCGGCCCTGCGAGCCCAGCCAGTATTCGGTCTTGTCGCGCAGGTCCTCGATGGAGTGCTGCGCAAACCACTCCGGGGTGACGGTGCGGGCGCTGGCTTCCTCGGCGATGGCCTTGGCGCCGTTCTCGCAGAACTCGGCGGGCTTGCGCTTGCCGGTGATGGATTCAGGCCACGCGCAGCCCGGGCAGTCGAAGCCGTCGTGCTGGTTGACGCGCAGCATCGAACGCAGGGTACGCGACGGGCCGGCTTCGGCGAAGCCGCGCTCCATGGATACCATCACGGCCTTCAAGCCGGCGGCGGCGTGCTTGGGTTCGCTGACCTTCAGTTCATCTTCGTTGATGTCCTTTTTGGGTGCCGAACGATGCATGAGACCCTCCTATTGGTAGCGCGGCCGGTACTGATATCCAGCTCACATATTACAAGGCTACGCCCTGATCACCCGATCCGCATGTGTATAAATGTTCACGCTGTGCCTGCGGGAAAAAGCGGCCAGCGTCAGACCCGATTCCTCGGCCAGGTCAGCGGCCAGCGACGAGGGCGCGCTGACCGCTGCGAGCACCGGAATTCCGGCCATCGCGGCCTTCTGCACCAGTTCGAAGGAGGCGCGTCCGGAGACCTGCAGGACGGTGTCGCCCAGTGGCAGCAACCCGTCGCGCAGGGCCGCTCCGATGACCTTGTCCACCGCATTATGACGCCCGACGTCTTCGCGCAGGATCAGCAATTCCCCGGCGGTGGAGAACAATCCGGCCGCGTGCACTCCCCCGGTGGCGGAGAACAGCTGCTGCGATTCGCGCAAGGTGTCAGGCAGGCCCAGCAGCGTTTCCAGCCCAACCCGCCCCGATTCAGGGGAGGGTGCGAAGGCGGCTTTCTTGCGCACTTCGTCAATGGAGTTGGTGCCGCAGATCCCGCAGGCTGAACTGGTGACCACATTGCGGGCAGCCAGGAGATCAGGATGCTTCGCCCCCGCGCCCAGCTGCACCTCGATGACGTTATAGGTCTGGTTGCCTGCTTCATCGGTGCCGGCGCAGTAGCGCAGGGAGGCCAGATGCTCGGGCGCGGAAATGATTCCCTCGCCCACCAGGAATCCGGTGACCATGTCGAAGTCGTCGCCCGGGGTGCGCATGGAGGTGGTGTAGGAGGTATGGCCGAAGCGGATCTCCAGCGGCTCCTCGCCAGCCAGCTTCTCCTCGCGGACGCGGGAGCCCTCCAGCGTTGCCCTGACCACGCGGCGGCGCACGATCTTGCGACCCATTTAAACGCTCCTTGTGCTACATCTTGCGGCTTCCGCCGCTTGCCGCATACTGCTAGAGGACACTCTACGTTTACAGACCCCGGCTCGGCCAACCCCCATGCTGGATTGAGGCAAATCCAAGGCTCCACCGGGGCCGCAATTCGCTGGGCCCAACTATTTCGCGGTGCTGCCTAGCCTGCTTCGTTGCCGTCTCCACTCGGCGCTGCAGCTTCCAGCAAAGGTGCCTGCAGGCGCGTGTCGCAGCGCAGCTCCCTCATAAGCGACATCCCCAGCAGCGTCACAATCACCGTGAACGGCACCGCCGAGAGGATGGCTGCCTGTTGCAGGGCCTCGAGCCCGCCCACCAGCAGCAACACGATCGCGCAGACGCCGGTGAGAAGTCCCCAGACCACTAGGACCGGCCTCTTGGGGTACATATTTCCGCCGGAGGTCAGCGTGCCCAGAACATAGGTATTGGAATCCGCGCCGGTAATGAAGAACAGCACCACGAGAATTACTGTGAATGCCGAGGTCACTTCCGGTATCGGCAGTTCGGCCAGCATCGCGAAGAAGGTGCTGTTGGTGTCTTCCAACGTTGCCTGGCCGATCCCAGAGCTGCCGGTCATCTCCTGGTGGATCGAGGTGCCACCGAAAATGCTGAACCAGATGCTGAAGACCAGAGACGGGACACCCATCACCGCAATAACGAATTCGCGAATGGTCCGGCCCTTGGAAATCCGCGCCAGGAAGATGCCGACGAAGGCGCCCCAGCTCAACCACCAGGCCATCATGAAGTACGTCCACCATTGCATCCACTGCAAGTCTTCGGCTCCAGAGGGAGTCAGCAGCGCCACGGCCGGGAACTCGCCCAGGAACTGCCCCATGGAACGGAAATAGATGTTGGAAATAAATCCGGTGGGACCGGAAACCAGGACGAAAACCCCGATGGCGGCGGCACCGATCATGGTGCCCTGGCTGAGCCATTTGATGCCCTTGCCAACGCCGGAAAGCGCCGAGAGAGTGAATACGATGGTAACGCCTGCAATGATCACGATCTTGACGAACAGATCCGTGGGAATCCCGAACAGGCTGTTCAGCCCCTCGGCGATTTGCGAAGCGCCCAAGCCCAGGGAAGTGGTCGTGCCGAAGAGGGTGGCCAGCACGGTGAACACGTCAATGGTCTTCCCGAGCCATCCGTCCATGGATTTTCCAAGAACTGGCCTGAGCATCACCGAGACGAGTCCCGAGTTGCCCCGGCGGTGCGTCGAGTAGGCAATGGCCAGGCCGAACACGCCGAACAAGGCCCAGGCGTTCGGACCCCAGTCGAAGTACGAGAACTGCAAGGCCAGCACTGCCGCATCCATGCTTTCCGGCTCCGCCCGTCCGTGCGGAGGGACCATGAAGTGGCTCATGGGTTCGGCCGCGCCATAGCTGATCAACCCGATGCCCATCACGGCACCGAGAATCATCGCGATCCAGGCCCATGTGGAGAACTCGGGCCGGTCCGCGTCCTTGCCCAGCCTGATGCCTCCGTAGCGCGAAAAGGCCAGGAACAGCATCAGCACGATGCAGCCGAGAGTCACCAACAGGTAGCTCCAGCCAATGTACTGCGCTGACCAGGTGGATGCCCCGGACATCAGTTCATTGAGCCGGCCCGGTGCAATAGCCGCCCAGAGCACGAACACCACGACCAGCGCCAGCGAAACGAAAAGGACACTGCCCGGACGCTGGAGTTGCTTGTAGACCTGTTTCGATTCGTTCTTGTCCGCGGCCCGGCGCAATTTGCCGCCGGTGAGCGTGGGCCCTCCGCGTGGCCCCTTGCCCTGCTTTTCGTTGGTTTCGGTTTTCATGGCTCTCACACTTCGTTGTATTGGAGGAATCTGCCGACGCCGGGCTATAGCGCGGTCAGTTCGGCGCCGTCGTAGAACCGGCCGGCCTTGTAGACCATCGGCTCAAGCTGGGCGACTTCGGAATGCTTTACCTTGGCGATGAACACGGTATGGGTCTTGGCTTGGAAGCGCTCCTTGATTTCTGCTTCGATGGAAGCGGCCGAGCCATCGATCAGCGGGCTGCCGTTCGGCCCCTGATGCCATTCGAGCTCGGCGAACTTGTCATCACCCTTGGAAGCGAAGGTGCCCACGGTGTCGCGCTGCCCGTTGCTCATGATGTTGATGCCCAGATGGGTGGACTTGAACAGCGATGCATAGGTGCTGGTGGTCTTCTGCACGCACACCAGCACCAGAGGCGGCTCGAGCGAAACTGACACATATGAATTTGCGGCTAGCCCGCGAGGCTTGCCATGTTCATCCATGGTGGTCACGACAGTCACGCCGGTAATGAATTGGCGGTTGAACCCCTTGAGCGCATCGAGATTCGGCACGCCGCTCAAATCGTCCACTACCACGCCATCATCCGTGGACTCGAAGGCGGACTTGAGCGATGGGACCCCCACGTCTTCGAGCAGCTCGCTCTGGTCCCAAGTCACCTGCTCCGAGATGATTTTCCCGTCCTGGACTTCCATCAGGTTGGAACCGCGGGTTTCCACGGTGTTGCCCGTGGCCGGCACACCCTGCAGATCGTTGGTGAACGTTCCGGTGGTGTGCCAGAAAATCGCGATGGACTGCTCCTGCTCATCCACGAGCAGATGGTCGATTTTTGTCACCAGATCAGGGAAGGCCTCCCGCACGGACAAAATCTCTTGCTTCAGCTCTCGGATGGTGGTGACGTTTTTGGATTTCTTGCTGATTCGCCGGAAGTCCGCGTGGAAGATCTCGTCCAGTGCATCGACCTGGCCCCGATCCCATGCCGCTTCCCAGGCGTTGACGAGTGATTCTTTGACAGGCTGGAGTGAATTTACAATTTGTTGCATGCAAGAAATGCTAGCAAAGGTTGTGACGGAGTCAACATGTTTCAGGAAATTCTCTTAAATTTAGCGGATTCAAGGCGATTCCTTGAATTTCTGTTGCATACAAGAGAATCTATGGATAGAGTTCTTGTATGCAAGAGAGTTCAAGCGTGGAATCAAAAACCAGGAGCACCCCGGAGACGCCGTTGCTGGGCCGGCTCCGTCAAATGATCGTCACTGGAGTTGTTCAACCCGGAGACCTATTGGCAGAGACAGCCCTGGCGCAAGACTTCGAGGTCAGCCGTACTCCAATTCGAGAAGCATTGAAGCAGCTGGAGCGCGAGGGCCTAGTTGAGGTGCGTTCGCGGGTTGGAACATTCGTCAGGAAGCCCACCCAGCGCGAAATTCACGAGATGTTTTCCCTGAAGGAGGCCTTCGAGGGACTAGCCGCTGGCCTGCTGGCCAGACGTGGAGCCGTACCTGAATTGGAGCAGCTCAAGGAAAACGTTGCACGCAGCCAACGGGCCGTCGAGCGCGGCGACGCGGAACTCTATTCGCAACTGGTCCATGAATTCCACAGCACGTTGGTTGCCGGGGCTGACAACAGGAAGCTCACCGAGCACTATGACCTGTTGATGAACCAGCTGGCCTACCATCGCATCGTTTCGCAGACCCTGAGCTTGCCCGGGCGCTTGCAGAATTCGAAGGACGAGCACCAGGCAATCATCGACGCCATCAGCTCCAAAGATCCGTTGGCCGCAGAACTTGTGATGCGCAGGCATGTTGCCGCATCAAGCCAGTCGGCGGCCCTGGCCGCAATGAAAGAAGAAGACGAAGAACAACCGGGTTAGCCCCAAAAAAGCCATGCAAAGGAATACCAGATGAATTCTCCACTGGCCCAGCCGCCTCAGCTCATTGATTTGAGCACCCGATCAACGCTCGAAGACTACCAGGATTTGGCCCAGGCCATTGGTTTGCGCAAAATCTCGTGCACGGTGGAAGAAGTTCCCCACCACGAATTAGGCAGCATCACCCGCGCGACCGCCACCGCAGTCATCCCCAATCCTTGGCTCGGCACTGGAACGTCGCAAGATTTATCCGAGCGGACCGAGGCCATCGCCCCATTGCTCGCCAAGCTGCTGTCGGATCGCCTGCTCAATGCCCTGGGCGGAGCCGAACAAGTTGAAGCTTTCGGCAAGGCCGCATTGGTTGGCAGCGATGGGGAATTGGAGCATGCCGGAGCGCTGATCCACACCCCGTTCTTCGGCAACCTGCTGCGCGAAGCCCTCGGCGGCACCTCGATCATCTGCTTTGTCGACGGCCGCGGCGTTCCTGGTGAATCCCTGCGAGTACCGATGTGGCATAAGACCGCAGCTGCCACCCGAACCCACTACCAGACCCTGGAGCTGTCCTTGCCCGATGCCCCGCATGCTGGCGAGATCGCGGTCATTGCCGCGGCATCAAGCGGCCCCCGGCCACATGCACGCATCGGCGATCGAACCACCGACCGAACGGTCACTTCCGAAATACTGAAGGGAATACAACTATGAACTACCGCAAACTGGTAACCATCGTCGAGGAAATTGCCACAGAGGGCGGACGCCCGGTGGATCCGGTAGCCCGCGTGGTCATTGTCGCCGCCGTATTCGACAACCCGTGGGCAGGGCAAGGATTCGTCGAGGACTTGAACCCGGGAATCGACTCGGTCGCCTCGGACCTCGGAGCGCTGCTGGCACCGCGGGTCATCGAAGCGCTGGGCGCCCCGCTCCAGGCCTATGGCAAGGCTGCAATCGTCGGCCTTGACGGTGAAGTCGAGCACGGCTCGGCCCTGATCCACACTCTGAAATTCGGCAACCACTTCCGCGACGCAGCCAAGGCCACCACCTTGCTGCCGGCCGTGGAAAAGCGCGGACAGGCCGGAGTGCAGTTCGACATCCCGCTCAAGCATTTCACCGATGCCACGATCCGCTCGCACCACCAGAGCGTCGAGGCCAGGATCGCCGATGCTCCGCATCCTGGCGAAATCCTGATCGCCCTGGCCGGCGCAACCCGTGGCCGGCCGCAGGAACGCCTGGCCCCGCTGTCCACCGAACAGTAGCAGAGCGCATCAGCCGGAACGGAGCGAAGCACGCATGACAAGCACGAAGCAGCCATTGGTTGTCCTCCTGCATGGAGTCGGATTGGACCGGACCATGTGGAAGCCGCTGCGCGAGCAGCTGGCGCACCAATCAGTGGCCCTGGACCTGCCTGGGCACGGGTTACGCCCGCCCCTGCGCAGCGAGCAGAATCTGGCGAGCTTGGCCGCCGATGTGCTCGAACGCCTTGAAACTCGCGAGCCTGTGCATCTTGTGGGATTCTCGCTCGGTGCCTTGGTTGCCCAGTACCTTGCGCGCTTCGCTCCCGGGCGCGTGCTGACCTTGTCTGCGGTGAACTCCGTATGCCGGCGCACCGCCGAAGAGTCGACCGCGGTGGAAGAGCGCCTGGCTACCGCCGGCACGAACTTCTCCCAGGGAGTGGACCGCGCCATCGAACGCTGGTTCCCGGCCGCGGCCACCACGGTGGACGCGCAGCTCATCGAGGCTACGCGCCAAACTATGGCGGGCAACGATCTCGAATCCTATCTGCACGCCTACGCGGTTTTCGCCCGCGGTGACCAGGAGATTGCCGGCGAACTCGATGCGATCAAGCAGCCGACACTGGCCATCACCGGCGAGCTGGATCCCGGATCGACCCCGGAAATGTCCCGCCGGCTGGTTGCCGCTGTGCCGCAGGGGCGGCTGCGCATCATCCCCGGAGCACGGCATATGCTTCCGGTCGAGAATCCGCTGGCCTTGGCCGCGGAATTGAACAGTTTTTTCAGCGATAACGAAGGGAAACAGGCATGAGCGAGCGTTACATGCATTTCATCAACGGAGAGCACATCGCTCCCAGCGAAGACCGTTTCTTCACCAGCTCCAACCCGGCAACCCTCGAAGATCTTTACGAGGCCGCGCGCGGCAATGCTGAAGATGTGGACCGTGCTGTCAAAGCCGCCCATAAGGCATTCTCCGCGCCCTCGTGGAGCGCCCTGAGCGCCACCGCCCGTGGACATCTGCTGCGCCGCCTAGGCGATCTAATCGGTGAGAATGCCGAGAAGTTGGCCCGCTACGAATCCTTGGACAACGGCAAGCTGCTGCGCGAAATGCGGGGCCAGCTGGCCACCCTGCCGGAGTACCTCTACTACTATGCCGGGCTGGCCGACAAAGTGCAGGGTTCCCAGATCCCAAGCATGAATCCGGCGATTCTAAACTACACCCAGCGCGAAGCGCTCGGCGTGGTCGGGGCTATCACCCCGTGGAACTCGCCTCTGACTTTGACCACTTCGAAGATCGCCCCTGCGCTGGCTGCCGGGAACACTGTGGTGATCAAGCCCAGCGAATACACCTCGCGCACGGTGCTGCTGCTGGCTGAGCTGGCTGAGCAGGCCGGATTCCCTCCGGGCGTCATCAACGTGGTCACCGGGTTCGGGGCCGAGGCCGGCGCGGCGCTAGTCAGCCACCCACTGCTGGCCAAGATCTCCTTCACTGGTTCTACGGCCACCGGCTCGAAGATCGCCGCCGAGGCGGCCGGCCGCTTCATCGGCTGCACCTTGGAGCTGGGTGGCAAGAGCCCGAACATCGTCTTCGACGACGCCAACGTCGCCAACGCGGCTATGGGCGTGGTGGCCGGCATCTACGCCGCGGCCGGCCAGACCTGCATTGCCGGCAGCCGGGTCTTCGCCCACAAGTCTGTCTACGACGAGCTGCTGGAACGGGTTACCGAACGTGCCAAGTCCATTGTCATCGGAGACCCGCTCTTGGATGCCACCGAGCTAGGCCCGCTGGCGTTCGCCGACCAATTGGAAAAGGTCGCTTCCTATGTGAAGATCGGCGCAGACGAGGGCGCCAAAGTACTGGCCGGCGGCACCCGCCCCGAAGGCCTGGACCTGCCGGGCTACTATTTCTCCCCCACTGTGCTCACCGACGTCAATAACGACATGCGCGTGGTCCGCGAGGAGATCTTCGGCCCGGTGGCTGCGATCATGCCCTTCGAGCACGAAGACGAGCTGCTGTCCATGGCCAATGACACCGAGTACGGGCTGGCCGCCGGCGTGTGGACGCAGAACCTTGCCCGCGCCCATCGCATGGCCCGGAGGCTGGAGGCCGGCACGATCTGGGTGAACACCTACCGCGCGATGTCCCCGATGTCCCCTCGCCAAGGCTTCAAGAACTCGGGCGTCGGCATCGAGCACGGCCTCGAATCCATGAACGAATACACCCGCCTCAAGAGCGTATGGATCAACACGGACGAGTCCCCCGTCGCAGATCCGTTTGTGATGCGCGGCTAAGGAAAGGGAGCCCCATGCCACTGATCGATGTATCCATTGCCAAGGGCCGCAGTTCCCAGCAGCTGCGCGCCCTGATCGACGCCTTGCACCGGGCCGCCGAAGAAACCGTTGATGCGGCCCCCGAAAACATCACGGTCATCGTGCGCGAAGTCGATCATGAGCATTGGTCCCGGACCAATCAAACCATCGCCGAACGCAACAGCACCCAGGCAACTGCCTAAGGGCAGCAGAGCAACGAAAGAAGGACAGATATGCGCTTTTCACTGTTCATCCACATGGAACGCTATGACGACTCGATCAGCCACGCACAGCATTTCGAGAACCTCGTCGAACTGACTCAAATGGCCGAAGCCGGTGGCTTCTCCACAGTCTGGATCGGCGAACACCACTCGATGGAATACACCGTCTCCCCGAACCCGATCCCGCAGCTTGCTTACCTCGCGGCTCGAACCTCCACGATCCGGCTCGGAGCCGGCACCATCATCGCACCATTCTGGAACCCGATCCGAGCAGCCGGCGAACTCGCGCTGCTCGATGTCATCAGCAATGGCCGTGCCGAATTAGGCGTGGCACGCGGTGCCTACCAATTCGAATTCGATCGCATGACCGATGGCATGAAGGCCACCGACGGCGGTGCCTCCATGCAGGAGCTCATCCCCGCAGTCAAGAAGCTGTGGGAGGGAGATTACGCCCACGACGGTGAAGTCTGGCAGTTCCCGACGTCCACCTCGGTGCCCAAGCCAACACAAAAGCAGATCCCTGTCTGGGTTGCCGCCCGCAGCCCCGAGTCGCACGAGTATGCTGTGGCCAACGGGTGCCATGTCATGGTGACTCCGCTGATGAAGGGCGACGAAGAAGTCGAATCATTAGTCCAGAAGTACGAAGCCGCCATCGCTGCCCACCCGGAGGTGAAACAGCGCCCTGACATCATGGTGCTTCGCCACACTTATCTGCACTCCGCCAACGAGCCAGAGGCCTGGCGCCCTGCTGCCGAAGGCATCAACAAGTTCTACCGCACCTTCGATGCGGTCTTCGGCAACAAGGTGGAGCCGGTCAACGGATTCATCGATCCCAGCCCGGAGGAGAAGTTCTCTGAACGCGAGGAGTTCACGCCTGAGTCCCTGCACCGCACCGCAATGATCGGCACGCCGGACGTGGTTGTTGAGCGCCTGCGCCGCTACGAAGATCTGGGCGTCAGCGAATACAGCTTCTGGAGCGACAACGCCCTGAGCCACGAGGAAAAGAAACGCTCGCTGAAGTTGTTCATTGACGAAGTTGTGCCGAATTTCGTGAAGTAGGCTGCGAAGGACCAGCCCGAACCGAGGCCGCCGTGCATCCGATTTTTCGGTGCCGGCGGCCTTTGCCGTCAGGCTTCAGATTCCTGTTTGCGCGACGGAGCGATGATCGCGAACTCTGCGCCGGTGACGTCGCTGAGCACGGCCATGCGGCCAAAGTAGGAATCATGGGGCTCATGGATGATCGTGCCGCCGAGCTTCTCGGCGAGCGCCACGGTCTGTTCGGCATCCGCCACCGCGAAGTAGGCGCGCCAACCGGCCTTGGAATCCGGATAGCTGGAGATATCGAAGATTCCGGCCACCGCCTCGGAACCTTGGCCGTAGGTGTGGTAGCGGAATTCGTCCGTGTCCGAGACCGGGGACAGGCACCAGCCCAGTGCTACACGGTAGAAGCGGGCCACCGCCTCGAAGTGCCTGGTGTGCAGCTCGTTCCAGATGCGGGTGCCCGGTGCACGGCTGGCGGTTGTGTCTGCTGATTGGAATGCCTGGAAGAGTCCAACGCCGGTTCCCGCTGGGTCCCCGATGATGGCCATGGTTCCCTGGCCGGGAATGTCGATGGGCTTGAGATAGACCTTGCCGCCGTGCATTTTGGTGGCATAGGCGGCGGCGTGCACATCGGTCACATTCAGGTAGGTGGTCCAGGCATCTTGCACCTCGGAATCCGGGTCATTGGCAATGAAGCCGGTGGCCATTTCGCCGTTGAGGTAGACCTCGGCATATCCCTCGTCGCGGGTTTCCTCGTCATGGCGGACTTCCCAACCGAAAAGCTGCCCGTAGAACTGCGTGGAGCCCTCCATGTCGCTGGTGAGCAAATCGACCCAGCACGGCTCGGCTCGAGGATCCTTTGGTGCCGGCATCGCTTCCCCATTCCACAATTCATCCAGCTCGTTTGGGCTGAGTCTATGTCCTTTTTACCCAGATCAGCAACGGAAATTTTCCATTGTTCAAGATATTTCGAAACTCAATACCTCGTACTGAACCGCAGTTCCAATATGGTTTAATGTGACACAACACACAACACACAATGCACTGCTGGGCGACCCGAGGAGTTCACCATGAGCGTTTCCACATCCAATCTCACTGTTTCAGTGGCGGCCATCCTCGCAGAAGGGGCTGCCCGCTACGGCGAGCTGAACGCCATCACCGTCGATGGCCGCAGCACCACCTATGAGCAGCTGTGGGAGCAGGCCCGGCAATACGCCGGAGCCCTGCAAGCCCAAGGCATCGAGGCGGGCGACCGGGTGGCCTTGCTCATTCCCAACGTCACGGACTTCGCCCGCGCCTACTACGCGGTTCTGGCCCTGGGCGCCGTAGCGGTACCGGTCCACGCGCTGCTCAAGGCGCGCGAGATCTCCTACATCCTGGAGGATTCCGAAGCCAAGCTGATGATCTGCGCCGCACCGCTGCTCGCAGAAGGAGCAGCGGGGGCCGCCGCTTCCGGGGTGCCGGTGCTCAGCGTGCTGGCTCCGGAGGAATCGGGCGCCATCCGGTTGGAAGACCTGGCCCGGCACGCCGCGCCGATTGGCACCTACCTGCCGCGCCGCCCCGAAGACCTGGCCACGATAGTGTACACCTCGGGCACCACCGGCAAGCCCAAGGGTGCGCTGGGCACGCATCTGGCGTTGATCGAGCAGACCCACACCACGTTGCTGAACACCATGGAATTGCGCCGCGGCGACAAGCTCTTCGGCGGGTTGCCGCTGTTCCACACCTTCGGCCAGACCTGCGTGCTCAATACCGGGCTGCGGGTGGGGGCCGAGGTCATGCTGTTGCCCAAATTCACCGCCGAAGGGGCCCTGGAACTGTTGTTGGAGGCTGGCATCGACGTCTTCTTCGGGGTGCCCACGATGTATGTGGCTCTGCTCGAAGCGGGCAAGCAGCGCGAAGGGATGCCGGAAAAACTGCGCTACGCCATTTCCGGAGGGGCCTCGCTTCCGGTATCCATCCTCACCGCCTTCGAGCAGCGCTTCGGCGCGCGGATCCACGAGGGCTACGGGCTGACCGAGACCTCGCCGGTGGCTTGCTTCAACCATGTGGGCGTCGACCCGCGGCCCGGGACCGTGGGCACCCCGGTCTGGGGCGTGGATGTGGAAATCGCCGATCCTGCCTATGCGGATGAGATCCGGCTGCTGCCGCGCGGGGAGCTGGGCGAGCTGGTGGTGCGCGGGCACAACTTGTTCTCCGGCTACCTGAACCGGCCTGAGGCCACGGCCGAAGCGGTGGTTGATGGCTGGTTCCGCACCGGGGATCTGGGGACCAAGGACGAGGATGGCTACCTGCGCATCCTGGACCGGACCAAGGACATGATCCTGCGCAACGGCTACAACGTGTACCCGCGCGAAATCGAAGAGGTGCTGGTTTCCCATCCGGAGATTTCCAATGCCGCCGTGTACGGGGTGCCGCACGAAACCCACGGACAGGAGATCGTCGCATCGGTGACCTTGGAGGCCGGTTCCACGCTGGGCGCGCAGGAGCTGGTGGCGTGGGCCAGCGGGCAGATGGCCGCGTACAAGTATCCGCGGCTGATCGAGATCGTGCAGGAATTCCCGCTGGGTCCCAGCGGGAAGATCCTCAAGCGCGAACTGGTTGCGCAGTTCACTGCCGAGCAGGACTAGCGAACACTACTGGGGCAGTCCACCGTAGTCCGGTGTGCGGCGCGAGCAGAACGCGGATCTGCCTTCGGCCAGGTCCGCGTTCGCCCCGTTCTCTTCCCACATCGCTTCCCACCAGCCCTCGGTGGCTTCTCCCTGGCGCACCAAGTTGATGGCCTCATTGGTGCGCGCAATGGAATATGGCGAGTTCGCGGACAGCTTGCCCAGCAGTGCGGCCAGCTCTTCTTCGAGCTGCCCATGGGCAATCACGCGGGTGAACATGCCCCAGCGTTCCGCCTCGGCAATGGAAATCTCCGCGCCGGAAAACAGCAGGTACTTGGCCCGGTGCTCCCCCACGGTACGCACCAGCCGTTCGATGCCCGGCCGCGGGAAAACCAGCCCGATTCTTGCTGGGGTGATCGCCAGGCGCACGTTATCCGAGGCCAACTGGATATCGCAGGCCGAGGCCAGCTGCCAGGCCCCGCCAAAGCAATGGCCTTCCACCACCGCGATGGTGGTTTTCGGGCAGCCCACGATGATCTTGTCGAGCAGGTCGAAATGGTTGATCAGCTCCCCGTCGGCGTCCCGGTCGAAGAGCACCTGGTCCATCTCGTCGATGGCAATTCCAGCGCAGAAGTTCCCTTCCGCGCCGCGAACCACAATGGAACTGACCTCGTCGTCGGTCGAAAGGCCGGCAAAGGCGCCCACCAGCTGCAGGCACATGCCCTTGGTGAGCGCGTTGAGTTGGCCCGGGTTATCCAGCAGCACCACGGCAGTGGACCCGGCTATTTCTACGCTGACCCGTGCTTCATTGTCCTTGCCCATCAGGTTCCTCCCAGTCGCGTGCAAGCCGCAGAAGTTTTAGAGGCAATAGCAATGCCCCCACTTCGCAATCTATCGCGAAATGGGGGCAAGCTGTTGTCCAGGCTGGAAATTATTACTTCCCGGCCATCCTGAGGAAGGTTACCGAATAGGCCGGGACCTCATAGGTCAGGCCATGCTCGCCAGACTGCAGTTCAAAGTCCCTCGGTACTACATTTGCCGGGTCTTCTTTGGTGTTCTGCGCTTCCGGCTCAGCCACCAATTCGGTGCCTTCGACCTTCGAACCCACCTCAAGATCATCAACCTCGATCCGTGCCGCCGATGCGTGGCCGGTGGGATTGACCAGCTTGACGATCAGCTCGTTGCTCTCCGTATCGCGGGTGACCACCTGGTACAGGGCCTTGGCCGCCGGTTCGGTGTACTCGAATTGGAATTGCCCATCCAGGTACAGCTTGATGGTGTCCCCGTCGAGAACGATCTTGACTTGATAGTCTCTTCCGGTTTCGAGACTCACATTGGGACCGGCTGCGACTTCGCCTTGCCGAGCGCCATCAGCGCGTTCCAGGACCGAACGGGTATTGCCCCAGCCTCCAAGGTTCCACCAATAGAATTCATCAGCGGCTCCAGCGGCAAACCCGATCAGGAAGCCTTCCTGGCCAGCTTCCTTGCGCGCGGTCAGTTCAACTGTGTAGTTGTTCCAGTCTTTGCCGTAGGCCCCTTTAATAAGGCTCCTGCCATCCTCGGTGCTCTCGTCTGATTGCACGTATTTGCCGTCTTCAACTGCCCATGAGCCTCCTTGGGCTTCCCACGAAGACGCATCCGCGAAGTCATCGGAGAATAGGGTTTCGCCGGTGCCATTGGAAGTGACTCGAAGGTCGTCATAGGCCGTCTCGGTGAGCCAGCTGCTCAGGAACACCCCACCTGAAAGATCTGCCGAGGCAGCTCCCTGGCCGCTCAGGGTGGAAGGCACTACCTGCTGTCCGACGTTGTTCATCCATAGTTTCTGGTTGTAGTAGTTCACCGATCCCCAGGATTCGTCATTGTCGAACCACATCATGTCCGGCGCCCACTGGACATAGTCTTCATTGGCGAACATGGGAGCATAGGATGCCATTTTGACGACGTCGGCATTGCGTTCCAGACCGGTCATGTAGGCAGCTTCTGATAGCGCGTTGGCGAAGCTGTTGCCCCTCGATGCGTACTCGCCGAGAAACACTTCAGGACCCGTGCGATCGTAGGAATCGTAGCGTTCGTCGTTCCCCAGGAACCAGGACGGATCGTTATAGTAGTGCTCGTCGACCATGTCCACGTTTTGTTCCTTGTTGAATTTCCACAATTCCTCGAAGCGGGTTCCGGAGTCGTCGGGACCGCTATTGGAAATGATGGTGATCTCCGGATGCTGCTCTGCGAGCGCAACGCGGAACTTTGGGAAATTCGCTTCGAAAGTCTTGGTAACTTCCTCATTGCCCAGGCCGATGTACTTGATCCCGAACGGCTCTGGGTGGCCCAATTCAGCTCGTTTGGCGCCCCAGGTTGTCTCGGTGCTGCCATTGGCGAACTCGATCAGGTCCACGGTGTCCTGCACCCAACGCTGGATACGCTGCGCATCGGTCATCTCCGGGATCTTGGACCCGCAGCCATTGGCTCCGACCGAAACCACCGGCAGCGCGGTGGCGCCCAGATCTTCGGCCCATTTCAGGTACTCCAAATACCCGATTCCGTAGGACTGGTTGTAGCCCCAGAAGTTCCAGTTTGCCGGACGCGATTCAACGGGACCGATCGTTTCCTTCCACTGGAAAGTCCGCTGCCGGTCCTGCCCATCGGACTGTACGTAGGTGTCGAAGGTTCCAACATTGGTGACGCAGCCGCCAGGGAAACGCAGGAAGCTCGGGTTCAATTCAGCAACTTTTTCGGCCAGATCCTTGCGCAATACAGATTTGCCATTCACCGGTCCCACCCATGTGTCTTGGGGAAACAAGGAAACCATATCCAGCTTGATCGAGCCGGCCGCGGTGGCGGCCAGGGATAGCCGAGCCGCATCGGAAGTTGCATTGGCCTTGAGCGACGCTTCGTACTTCTTCCATTCGTTGCCGCCATCCACGTGCACGGTGGCGTTGCCGATGACCTTGGATCCGTCAGCGCTGGTGAGCTTCACTTCCAGATCCTGGCCCTTTTCTGCCCGGGCGAAGACGCTGAAGTCGTAGCTGCTCCCCCGCTTCACGGCGACTCCGTTGTTGTACGAGGCGTTTTCCACTCCATCGCCCTTGGCTGCAGCGTCCAGTTCCAGGTAGGAGCGGTTCGCCTCATTGAGCCACTGGCCACGCTCGGATTTCACGTTGAGGCTTGCTCCGCCTAATGCCTTCCAACCGGTTAGCGGGGTGAAGTCCTTATTGTCCGAATCATTGAATTCAAAAGAACGGTTCCGGATCAGCTCGGCATAGAGGCCTCCATCGGCTGCATAGTTAATGTCCTCGTAGAATGCCCCGTACATGGTTTCGCTAATCTCATGCAAGGTGCCGTCTCCATCGATGTTCAGGACCTGGTTTCCCAGTTCTCCCGAGCCCAGCTTGAAGTTCACCGCATCGGTTTTGCTGCCCAGCCGCAACGATCCATTCTTATGGCGCACGACCCATGCCGAATTCTCGTCAACGCTCTGCGCCAGTCGGATCTTCAGCTTGCCACCGCCGGCACCGACCATTCGCCAAGCCGTCTGCTCCCCTGGAATCAGCTGAAGCTTCTGGCCCTTGATGCCGAGGTTTCCGGCCTCCGATGACAGGATGAGCGAGTGCTGCCCAGCAGCATCACCGCCAGATGCAGCAGCGGCGGAGAATCGCAGCGCAGATGCCGGCCGGGTTTCCTCCAGGGATAGCCGCTGCTTTTTGTCAGCGACGAGATACCCATGGTCCCCCTGCCCGGTCAGCGTGAATTTCCCTTCAGGAACCAGATCTGTTGGCCCGGATTCGTTGAGCCAGAAACTATCGAACACCGCAGTATGGCTAGTGCCGTTCTGGGCCGCCAAGGCATAAAGACCGACCTGGGTCGCGTTCCACTGCACAGTGAAACTCGCAGCTTCTGCCCATTGCCCTTCCGAGTCCCCGTAATAAACAGTCAGCTCTTTGCCTTTGCGGTCCAATCGCAACCATTCGGTTTTCGATTCGGGGCGCGGTGTATAGCTCGCGCTATAGGTTCCCTCGGATTCCACTGCGCTTTCGATGACTACCGGCCCACCCGGTGCGCTCGATACGTGGGCAAGCCCTGCCCTCACATAATTATCGAAATCACTCCACGCTAGTAGTCCCGCTCCTTGGAAGTCTTGGGAAACCGGTGCAGTCAGGTGGGTAGCAACTGAGAAGTCTCCGGCGGGCACATCGACTAAGAACAAGTTCTTGGCATCATTGGAGTCTTGCCAGGTGTCGCCTCGCTGGGACTCCAGGCGCAGCGCGGAATCTTCCAATTTCCAAGCATCCGCTTGTTCGTTGAGTATCCTGAAACGGCCATCCAGCTCGGACCCTTCAAATCCCTCCTCGAAGGTCCCTTCGGGCAGCTGGGGATCGGGACCAGGAACAACCGGTTCAGGGACTTCGGACCCTTCGCTTGGAGGATACGCCGCGATGAGCGCTTGCTGCTCTTCAGCTGTAATCGGCAAAACTGTTCCGTGACGCGGACTGCTTGGCAGTTTGGCTTCGGGAACGCTGGTCCAGTCGCCGCCAGCAAGGTTCTCGCTCTCGAAGAGCATATAGCCTTGGCCACCGTGATAGGACGGCTGGTCGATCATCAGGTACCAATTATCGTCGGTGAGCGAGGGGAACATGGTTGGCCCTTCGCCAGAGTTGAAAGTTCCTCCCCATGGGTTGGGTTGTCCAATACCGATCTTCTCGGCAATCATGTCCCAGCCATCACCTTCAGTGACACCTTGGGTGCGCAGGAGCTCCGGCGAGGATTCCATGCGCACGCTCATATCGCCTTCATCTTTGGTCAGGCGATAGAAGGAGCCGTCAACTTCAGCGACCGTGGAGTCGATCATGCCCAGCCCAGGACCTTGCCGTTCATCAATCCATACTTCAGGCTCGGAAAAATCGGCAAAATTCGTCGTCGTCGAATACATCATCCGCTGATACGAGTCCTGGATGTTGCGTTCGGCTTCAGGCACATCCTCCGGATACAGCGCCGATGCCCAGTACACAACATACTGCCCGGTGGCTTCATCCCAGTGGGCTTCGGGTGCCCACAAGTTACCGGAGTTCTCCGGTGCCAATTCGACCTCGCGCTGCTCAGACCAGTTGACCAAGTCCGCCGATTCCCAAATCATCAGCGAGTGGCTGCCCGTTTCTTGGGCGTCGCCGAAGCTTCCGCCCCCGTGCATCTTCAGATCGGTAGCCAGGAGATAGTACTTGGAGCCGTCATGGGACCGGATGAGGAAGGGATCCCGAAGCCCCTTGGTACCAAGCTCGGACTCCAGGACCGGTTCGCCGCCATTGAGCGTATACCAGCTGCCGGGATCAGATTCCCGGGAGACGGCGAGATGGATTTTCTCTCCGTCATCGGTGCTCTCGCCGGTGAAATAGGGGAAAACATAGGCCGCATAGTCTTCGCTGGCGGCCTCGCCAAATTCTGTGGTGGCCGCTGGTTGCTGCCAGCTCATTGCGGGCCCGGCAGCCAATGCCGAGCTTGGTATGGACATGGAAACGAGCAGCGCCAAAGGCACGGCCCATCGTTTTTGGGCATGCATCACTTGCTTGAACCTCCGTGAGGTAAGTCGACGTGCTACCGTCGTGATGACGTAGACAGGATCCTGCAAAAGACAATGTCTGCGTTGAACAAAAACCACCTTTGGGTGGCTGGATACGGCCCAGGGCCCGGTACGCTAATACCGGGACCTGGGCCCTTCCCTTCCGGGCTTAATTTCGCCGCAAGGTAAGAATTCGTTGCAAGACCACGAAGATCAGCAGCAAACCGCCGATCACGATCTTGGTCCACCAGGAACTCAAGGTTCCCTCGAAAGTGATGATGGTTTGGATCAGTCCCAGCACCATCACGCCAACCACCGAGCCGAGAATGAAGCCCATGCCGCCGACAAGCAGTGTTCCACCGATAACCACTGCGGCGATCGCGTCGAGTTCCATGCCCACACCGGTCAGCGCATAGCCCGAGCGCGAGAACATGGCGAAGAGGATTCCGCCCAGCGCCGCACAGGTGCCGGAGATGACGTAGACAACCACCTTGGTGCGTGCCACACGCAATCCCATCAAGGTGGCTGATTGCTCTCCGCCGCCCACCGCGTAAACGGTGCGGCCGAAACGGGTGCGGTGCAGCACCCACCAGGACCCGGCAATCACCAGCACGGCGATGACCACGGCGGCGGTCAACCGCCAGCGCCCCGCAGAAACGCCCCAGCTCGACAGCGCCACGAAACCCTCATTGCGGATCGGCACGGATTCCGGGGCGAAGATGAAGCACAGGCCGCGGGCCAAGAACATGCCGGCCAGGGTAGCCACGAAGGGCTGCACCTCGAAGTACTGGATCATCACTCCCATGCCCAGGCCGATGATCGATCCGCTGAGAATCGCGATAGGCAGCACCAGGGACAACGGGATCCCTGCATTGAGCATGGTTGCGGTGATGACCGAGGACAGCGCCAGCACCGCACCGACGGACAGGTCGATGCCGCCGGTGAGAATCACGAACGTCATTCCTGCTGCCAGCACGATCAGGTGGGCATTGTTGATGAACAGGTTGGACAGTACAGCGGGCGAAAGGAAATTCTCGTAGCGCACTCCGCCGATGACGAGCATCAGCCCGAAGACGACCACAGTGCCCAGAACCGGCAGGTAGCGCCGGTCCACATTCAATTTGGATATGGACTTGCGCGGAACACTGAGGATGCTCATGCTCCCACCTCCTGGTAGCGGCGGCGTTCGCGCAAGGAACCGAGCATGGCGCGCAGCCGGGTTGACATCATCAAGGTCACGGCAATGACCACGATGGCTTTGAATAGCGAAGTGACCAGCGGTGAAACGCCCAGGACGGTCACGGCCAGGCTCAGGGTGGTAATGATCAGCACGCCAATCATGGTGCCCGCGAGGTTGAACTTGCCGCCGGCCAGGGACGTGCCGCCAATAACCACGGCGAGAATGGCATCCAGCTCTATGAACAGTCCTGCATTGTTGGCATCAGCGGCCATGGTGTTGCCGGCGAAGATCAGTCCAGCCAGGCCCGATAGCAGGCCGCACAACACATAGACGGTGAATACCAGAGTTTTTGATTTCACCCCTGAGAGCCGGCTGGCTTCCGGGTTGATGCCTACCGCTTCGAGCAGCATGCCCAGTGCAGTACGCCGTACCACGAGGGCCACCACCGCAAACACGCCGTAAGCGATGAGCGCGGCCACCGGCAGGCCCAGCACATAGCCCGAGGCCAGTTTGCTGAAAGGTGCGCTATTGACCGTGGTGATCTGGCCGTTGGTGATCAGCATGGCCACACCGCGGCCGGCGGTCATCAGGATCAGCGTGGCGACGATCGGCTGGATGCCGAAGTTCGCCACCAGCACGCCGTTGAATGCGCCGAGGATCAGGCACAACCCCAATGCCACGATGACGGCGCCGACGGCTGTACCTGCGGATCCCGGATTTGCCGAGCTGGCGATGAACGTCAGCGCCACGGCTCCGGAGATCGCGACGGTGGCACCCACTGACAGGTCGATGCCGCGGGTGGCGATCACCAGAGTCATGCCCAGGGCGACCAGCAGCAGCGGCGAGCTATTGCGCAGGATGTCTATGGGGGCGCCGAACAGGTGCCCGTCCAGCACGCTGATGCCCAGGATGTCCGGGCGCTTGATGGTGCAGGCTAGCAGCAGCGCGAGCAGCGCAATCGCTGGCCAAAACAGGCGATGCTTGTAAATACGGGTCATTTGTTTTCTTCCCCGGTGGCGATGATTTCGATCAGGCGTGGCACATCCACATCTGGAGTGCTTGGAATTTCGGCAACCTTGGCGTGATCGCGCATCACAACGATGCGATCCGAGAGGCGCAGGACTTCTTCTAGCTCAGCGGAGATGAAGACCACCGACATGCCCTGTTCAGCTAGTTCGGAGACCAGGTTCATGATTTCGGTCTTCGCGCCGATGTCGATTCCGCGGGTGGGCTCATCGAGGAGCAACAGCTTCGGAGCGGTGGCGAGCCAGCGGGCCAGCAGAACTTTCTGCTGATTCCCGCCCGAGAGGTTCTTGAGCAGGGCGTTCGGATTGGCCGGACGGACGCCCAGTGCCTTGATATAGGCGTCCACGATTTGCGTGGCTTTGGTCTTGGGCAGCGGGCGGATCCATCCGCGCGCTGCCTGCAGGCCGAGGATGATGTTCTCGGCCACGGTCAGCTCGCCCACAACCCCTTCGCCCTTGCGATCTTCGGATGTGTAGGCGATTTTTCGGCCCAGGGCCTGCCGGGGAGTTCGCAGCTTCACCGGTTTCCCGCCCAGCTTGATCACCCCTTCATCTGCCTTGTCCGCTCCGTAAAGCAGGCGCGCGAGTTCGGTACGGCCTGAGCCCAGCAGGCCGGCCAAGCCGATGACTTCCCCGGGATAGAGGTCCAGATCGAAAGGCTGCACCGCTCCCTTGCGCCCGAGTCCCACTGCCTGCAGCAACGGTTCAGCGTCGGCCGCGCGTTCGGTTGCGGCGGTGCGTTCGTTGGCGCCGCCCACGTGGGCATCGGAGGTGCCAGCGATCATCAGCGAGACCAGTTCGCGTTGCGGCAGCTGGTCTTTCTTTCGTTCTTCTACCAATTGCCCGTTGCGCAGCACGGTGATGCGGTCGGCAATGGCGTAGATCTGGTCCAGGAAGTGCGACACGAAGAGGATCGCCACACCGTCATCACGCAACTTCCGCATGACCTCGAAGAGCTGGGCCACCTCGTCGGTATCCAGGCTCGAGGTCGGTTCATCGAGAATCAGTACCTTGGCGTCGACCACCATGGCGCGGCTGATGGCCACCAGCTGCTGGACTGCCAGTGAATGGGACCCCAGCGAGCTGGCCGGGTCTATCTTCAGCCCCATCCGCTCCAGATAGGTTTTGGCCTGGCGCCGCATGGTTCGCCAGTCAAGACCACCGAAACGGCGAGGCTCGCTGCCGAGCATGATGTTTTCGGCCACGGTGAGATTGGTGCAGAGATTCACCTCTTGGTACACCGTGGAGATGCCGCGTTCGCGGGCATCGGCGGGGCCGGTGAAGCGGGTGTCGTTGCCGTTAACCGTGATGGTTCCGGAAGCGATCGGATTCACGCCAGTCAGGGCTTTGATCAGGGTCGACTTTCCAGCGCCGTTCTCCCCCATCAAGGCGTGGACTTCACCGGGAAAAAGCCGGAAGCCAACGTTGTCCAGTGCTTTGACCCCGGGGAACTCCACGGAAATTCCAGCCATTTGAACGATGGGCTTCATTGTAGGGGAATGCTGCACGGTGATTTCCTCAGTCCGTGACATGGGTGTTGAATCAATCATTAACTTGCCTCTGCGAGTTGCTTGTCCTGCCACCTGGTGGTGAACCGGCGGGCCAGCCTGTGGCCCGCCGGCTCGTGCTCTTGCCTGCGTCCCTAGTAGGTGCGATCGGCCAGGACCTCGGCCGCTTCATCCTGGGTGAAGGCGGCGTCTTCAACGACGATGCGCTTCTCTACAGATTCGCCGGCTACTACCTTCTTGGCGATTTCTGCCAAATCCTCACCTAGCAGCGGGTTGCATTCGACGATGTAGTTGATCTTGCCGTCAACCAATGCCTGCATGCCGTCCTTGACCGCATCAATGGTGACAATCTTGATGTCCTCGCCTGGCTTCTTGCCGGCTGCCTCGATGGCTTCAATGGCGCCCAAGCCCATGTCGTCGTTATGGGCGAAGACCAAATCGATATCGTCATGGGAGTTCAGGAAACCTTCCATGACCTGCTTGCCGCCTGCACGGGTGAAGTCACCGGTCTGCGAGTCGATAATCTCGATGTCCGTGCCCTCAATGGCCTTCCCGAAGCCTTCCTTGCGGTCGATGGCCGGTGCTGAGCCGGTGGTTCCCTGCAGTTCGACAACTTTCAGGTCCTTGTCCAGATTCTCCACAACCCAATCTCCGGCCCGCTGTCCTTCTTCAATGAAGTCGGAGCCGATGAACGAGGCAAAGAGCGTGTCATCGGTGGTGTCAACGGCGCGGTCGGTGAGGATCACGGGGATGTTGGCGCTCTTGGCTTCTTGCAGCACAGCATCCCAGCCCGTTTCTACCACTGGGGAAAAGGCCAGGACGTCAACGCCTTGCGCGATGTACGAACGCAGAGCCTGGATCTGATTCTCCTGCTTCTGCTGGGCATCAGAGAAGCTGAGCTTGAAGCCGTTTTCTTCGGTCAGGGTGTCTTGGATGTCCTTGGTATTTGCCGCGCGCCACCCGGACTCGGCGCCAACCTGCGAGAAACCGATGGTAATGGTCTCAGAACCCGAACCTCCTCCTTCGCTGCCACTGGAATCCGAGCCGGCGCATGCGCTCATGGCTGCCATAGCTGCGATGCTGAGCGTTGCCAAGCCAGTGCGCAAAAAGGTCTGTCGTTTCATCGTGAGTTCCTCCTCGTGGGTCCCCGCCGGATAATGGTGGAGTGAATGGTCTCCGGCACCAGAACAATGTGTCGATGGTCACAATGTTAGCGCTAACAATTTAGGGTGTGAAGAGCCTTCCGGCTTTTGATTTCTTTTTCCATTGCCAACGGGTGACGGTTTTCAATCTAAATCGATATCCGACTAGGTAAAAAGGAATCAATGAGAGAAGGGAAATTATCCGGATTTAATCAATTGTTTGTTCGTCAGCTGGGCAATTCGGCACAAATATCCCTGAATTCTTGTCCTGCTTGACGGTGCGCCTCATGTAAGGATGCAGTGTGCGAAACTGGGCATGTGGATGCACAAATTATTTACACGATCATCGCCGGGCTGCTGCTAGTCGTATCGGCATTGGGCACCATCTTCCCGGTGCTGCCCGGCTCGTTGCTGACGATCGGCACGCTCTTGGGCTGGGGCTGGCTGCTGGGTTCCGGCGCTTCCTGGTGGGCGGCCGGCCTGGGCATGGCGATCGCCCTGCTGGGCTGGTCCGCCTCTGCGATCCTGACCGGCAAGAAACTCAAGGAACATCAAATCCCCAAGGGTTCCATTCTCTTTGCGGTCGTGGGTGCCATCGCCGGTGCTTTCCTCATTCCCGTGATCGGCATGTTCGTCGGTTTCGCAGTGGGCCTATTCGCCGGTGAAAGCGTGCGCCGGCGCGAAGTCTCCGGCGCACTCGGCTCCTCCTGGGCTGCGTTGAAGGCCATGGGCCTGGGCATCGTCGTGGAATTCGGCTGCGTGCTGCTGGCCTCCTCCATTTGGGTCATCGGCCTGATTACCCACTTCGTAACGCGCTAGATCCAGCCCATCTCGCGGGCGTAGCGCGCGGCCTCGATGCGATTGGCAGTGCTGGTTTTGCCGATCGCATTGGACAGGTGGTTGCGCACAGTTCCCACCGACAGGTGCACCGCCGAGGCAATCTGCGATACCGGCGAGCCGGAGGCGGCCAGTGAAAGGATCTCGCGCTCACGCCCGGTTAGCGGGTTGCTGCGGCTCTCCACGCTAAGCATGGCACGCTGCGGATCCACTACCTTGTCCCCGCAATAGACCCTGCGGATGGCGGCAATCAGCTCGGCCGGCGGAGAATCCTTGACCAGGAAGCCGTGCGCTCCGGCTTCGAAGGCCTGGCGGAAATATCCGGGACGGTCAAAGGTGGTCAGGATCAGCACCTTCACCCCGGCGTGGCTGGCCTTGAGTTCTGCTGCGGTGCGCAGCCCGTCGTGCCGCGGCATCTGCACATCCAGCAACGCGATGTCGGCGGGGTGCGCATCCAGTGCGGCGGCGACCTCGTCACCGTCGGCGCATTGCGCAACGACGTGGATGTCTTCTTCGAGGTTCAGCAAGGCTGCCAGCGCGCCCCGGACCAGGTGCTGGTCATCGGCGATGAGAATCCGGATCACGCTGCACTCCCCTCTGCCTCGAAGGCCACTTGCACGCTGGTTCCGCCCAGCCGCGATGCCCCTACTGTACAACTGGCACCGAATTGCTTGGCGCGTTCCTGCATTCCCCGGATGCCGTGGCCTGGCGTGCTGGCTTGCAGGCCATCCCCGTCGTCATCGACGCTGACTTTTCCGGGTTCCAGATGCAGCACGATGGTGCTGGCGTGCGCGTGGCGCAGCACATTGGTGACCGCTTCGCGCAGGATCCATGCCACATGCGAACGCAGCTGCATCGGGACTTGCTCGGCGGTTCCTGCCACGGTGAACTCGAGGTTGTTGTCGTCGCACGCCTGCTGCAGCTCGGCCAGTTCCCCGGCCAGGTCCTGGCGGCTGAGCCCCTGCACCGTCGTGCGCACGGAGTCCAGCGCGTCCACGGCCAGGGCGCTGAGTTGTTCCAGTTCCCCGCGGGCCTGGGCGTACTGTTCCTGGTCCATCAGGCGCAGGGCCAGCTGCGCCTTCAAATTCAATGCGGTCAGCGAATGCCCGATGCCGTCATGCACGTCCCTGGCCACGCGTTCCTGCTCGGCGACCAGCAGGTAGTCGCTGCGGATCTTTTCTGCTGCGGCCGAGCGCCGAATGGCGGCCACGGTAATCGCGTACACCACCATCAGCACGAGGTTCAGGCCGATCAGGAAGATCGCGTCCATGAACTGCCCGTAGACGATCGGCAGCGCGAAACTGAGCACCAGCACCGCGGCGTAGGCCGCGATGGCCCACTTCCTGCTGAGCAAGAAGATCGCGAAGGAGGTGATGAAGGGGAAGAGCCCCATGGTGGTCAGCCCGATGACCGGGATGCCCAGGGCGATAATCGCGCAGAGGACCAGGAAGTTCGCCTGCGCCCTGCGAGCGCTGGTTCCGCCTTGCCCGATGTTCTGGGAGAATTTGGCGTACGACTGCAGGTAGACGGCGGCGAAGAGGGCGATCAGCGCCAGGCCGATGATCCGGGTGGGCAGCGTGTAGTCTTCCACGAGAAGGTCCAGCACCGGGAAGACCAGGAAGATCACCCAGACGCCGGCGATCAGCCAGCCTCGGCGATCCCAGAATTTCTGGTCCTCGTCGATCTCGCAGAGCGGATCGTCCGCTGGCGCGGCGCCGGGCAGGTTGCGGCTCACTGGCGTGCCTTGGCCTTCCTGGTGGCGAGTACCGCGAAGAGAACGAAGATGAGTGCCCATGCCACTAGGTTAGCGGTTGGGATCCACAATGCGTCCGGGGCCATTTCGACTCCGGCGGGCATGTCCTTGAGCAATGGGTAGCGGGCCAGTGCTACGTAGCCGTACATCGGGGTGAAGCGGGCCGCGTCGAGCATGCCTCCTTCCAGGGGCATGAAGACATTGCCGAAGAAGGCGAAGAACACCATCAAGCCTGAGGCCAGGCCCAGGGCCGATTCGGATTTGAACACCATGCCCACCCCGATGCCGTAGCAGGCGAAGACCATGGCGCCGAGCAGGATGATCAGGTAGCTCGCTCCCCAGATCCACCCTTCTTGCACTTCGGCTCCAGTCGCGGCGCCCAGGGCGAAGACTACTGCTGCCGAGGCACCGGCTACCGTGGCCGCGACGATCATCTTGCTGCTGACGAACATGGCCGGCGGCATTTTGGTCAAGGCAATTTGCCTGCCCCATCCCTGCATGGTTTCGGTGGCCACGGTCCCGGCGATTGCCACAGTGCTGACCGCCGCCCCGTAGGCTGCCATGGAAATCATCAGATAGAACTTCACGTTGCCTGCGCCCAGCTCGAACTCGGTGTAACTGGGGATGTTGCCGAACAGGATGTACATGGCTGCGGGCAGCAGCAGGGCGAAGATCAGGTTGTACCCATCGCGGAAGTGCCGTGCGAATTCCACGCGGATGTAGGTGCTCATCATGATGCGTCCTTGGTCAGCTGGATGAAGGCCTCTTCCAGGCTCGGCGAGGAAATTTCCAGGTCGTAGCCCTGGTAGTCGGCGAGCAGGGCGGCCGCGAAGCGATCCGAATCGGCGCTGTGGAAAGCGAAGCGCAATCCGTTGCGTTCGGCTACCTGCACCGAATTATCAAAAGCTCCGGCTCGTTCGGCATGCTCCGCCGAGGGGAAGGAAGCGCTGACGGTGCGTCCGGAGATGAGCTTGCGCAGCTCTTCGGTGGCTCCATCGGCGACAATGCGGCCTTGGCTCATCAGCACAGTGCGTTCTGCGAAGTTCTGGGCTTCTTCCAGATAGTGCGTGGCGAAAATGACGGTGCGCCCTTCGGTGGCTTCTTCTCGCATCGTGGCCCAGAAATCCCGGCGGGCCATCACGTCCATTCCGGCAGTTGGCTCATCGAGGATCAGTACATCCGGGTCGGGCAGCAGAGCCAGAGCGAACTTGATGCGCTGCTGCTCGCCGCCAGAGCATTTGCCCACGCGCCGCTTGGCGATCTTATCCAGCCCCGTGCGTTCCATGACCGGCCCAACGCGATCTGCTTGCTCATGCATGTGGGCGATGACTGACACTGTCTCCTTGACGGTCATATCGCGCAGCAACCCGCCGGTTTGCAAGACGGCAGAGACCCGCCCAGCGGAGATGGCTTGGCGCGGATCCAAGCCGAGGATCTCCACCGACCCTCCGGTGGGTTGGGTCAGGCCCAGGATCATGTCCACGGTTGTCGTCTTGCCAGCTCCATTGGGACCCAGGAAGGCCACGATCTGTCCGGTCTGGATCTGCAGGTCAATGCCCTTGACTGCTTCAACTTTGCTGCGCGGCGTTGAGAAGGTCTTCTTCAAGCCGCTGAGCGAAACTGCATTCGTTCTAATCAGCGTTTCCATGCTTCATAGTCTTCACCCTTTGCCGGGTGTGCAGAAGAGCAGAAAGTCATGCGTTGCCCATGACCGTTGTCATGGACCGATTCCAAGTGGCTCGATGCAACCTCGCCGACTTTTACGTCGAATCCCGCTGTGAGCTTGGCAACTTGCCGCTTCCCATTGTTCCCCCGGCTCTCGTTGCTGGCCCCGTGAAAAGCCATGATCACTACGGGTCAACGAACAACTTGGAGATTTTCGCCCTTGTGGCCGGGTTGTCCCCCATCAGAGATTACGGATGGCACTCTGGGAAACTCACAGCGTACTCACGTAGGATTTTTGCTGTGCTAGATCATTCTTCGTTTCTTTCCCTTGTGACCGATTATGCGGCTCCAACCATGGGCGCGGCTTTCCTGCCCGACTGGTTGAACCCAGTCGTCTTCCTGAACAACCCCGCGCTTGGCCCATGGGTCTTGCTGCTGGTTTGCGCCATTGTCTTCGCCGAGACCGGCTTGCTGGTGGGCTTCTTCCTGCCAGGCGACTCGATGCTCTTCACCGTTGGCATGCTCATTGCCACCGGCACCATCCAGATTCCGTTGTGGCTCTTCGCCGCCGCGATCTTTGTCTGCGCCTTCGCAGGTGACCAGACCGGCTACATCATTGGCAAGAAATCCGGACCTGCCATCTTCAAGAAACCGGATTCCCGCTTCTTCTCGCAGAAGAACGTTGAGCGGGCCCACGAGTTCTTCGAGAAGTTCGGCGGCCGCGCGGTGATCCTGGCACGCTTCGTTCCAGTGGTCCGCACCTTCGTCCCGGTAATCGCTGGCGTAGCGAAGATGAACCACAAGACCTTCATCCTCTACAACCTGATCGGTGCCGCCCTGTGGGGAATCGGCGTCACATTGCTGGGTTATTGGCTGGGCCAATTCACCTGGATCGAAGAGAACATCGACCTGATCTTCATCCTGATCGTCCTCATCTCGGTGATCCCTATTGGTGTTGAACTGCTCAAGGCCCGCAAGCCGAAGAGCAAGACCCCCGAAAACTGATCTTCAAGCACTTCGGCGGCGGAACTGACCGCCGCCCCACTGTACGCCGCGGCGCATCAACCAATGTTCACATGGTTGGATTGTGCCGCGGCGTACTCCTTTGCAGACAAGATTTTCGTCATTGTCCACGGCTTGAATCGCTTCACGCGTGATCGGGCGGATGGCATTGGACAGCACTTCGCAGTCGCAGAATCCGCCCAGCAGCTGCATTTTCCGGTCAATCGCGGTAGCTCGCGGAGCGCTCGCATCGCGATAAGACAGGAGGGAGAGATGGGTCCCGTCGCATCCTTGCGCGCAGACCGCACGATACAAATAGCACGCAAGGCATTCATGTTCGACAGGTTCGAGTACTGCAGGCATTGGTGGCTCCTTGAAACAGTGGATGGCAGTAACGAAGCGTTACTGCCATCCACTGTCCATTTTGAAGCGCCACGCGCAGCGCATTGCTCACCTAATGTGGAAAACTAGCTTCATGCCAAGCTCTGCCGGAGGAAAGCCGCAACGCGTTCCAGGGCTTCTGCCACACGCTCATATCCGGCTGCGAAGGACAAGCGGATATACAGGTGGCCTTCGAACGGATCAAAGTCGCCTCCAGGGGTTAGTGCCACATGCGCATGCTCCAAAACCGCTTGGCAGTATTTGCCCGCAGAACCGAAATGCTCCAAGACTTCGGGGGCCAACCGGCCGTAGAGGTAGAAAGCCCCATCGGCGGGAGCTGCCTCGCTGATGCCCAGGCTGCTGAAGTGCTCCAACACGTGGGCTCGGGTGCGGGCGAACTCGGCCACGCGCTCATTGGCTTCATCGAGGCTCTGCTGTTCAAAGGCAGCTACCACCGCGCGCTGTGCTGGCGCTGGAGCGCATAAGGCGAGGTTCGAAGCCAGTGCGTCCACCGTTGGCACTAGCTCATCGGGCACGATCATCCAGCCCAGGCGCCAGCCGGTCATCCCCCAGTATTTGGAGAAGGATGAGACAACGATGGACGAGCGGGAGAACTCCCACGAGGTGTGTCCCTTGCGGTCTGGGACGAATTCAATGCCGTGATAGATTTCATCGCTAATCAGCCGAACATCATTGGCTTCGCACCAGATGGCCAAGTCCGAGAGCTCGCCGGCGCTGAACATGGTTCCGGTGGGATTATTCGGCGACGCAACAACCAGCCCATCGAGGCGTCCATGCTCCTTCTTGGCCGCCTCAAGCAGCTGCACGGTGGGCTGGTAACGCTGCGCTGCACCGGTGGGCAAGTCAATAACTTCCAACCCCAGGGCACCCAGAATATTGGCGTAGGCCGGGTAGCCGGGACGGGCCAGCGCCACCACGTCTCCGGCATCGAAGGCTGCCAAGAACGAAAGCTGGAATGCACCGGAGGAACCGGTGGTCATCACGAAGTTCTTTGCGGGGATCTGCACCCCGTAGGTGTCTTGGTAGTGCTTCGATAAGGCCTGTCGGGTTTCGAGCAGGCCCGCGGTTGAGGTGTACCCGAAGTCGGCATGCTCGGCATGCAGCTTCGCGGCCAGGTCATTCACGGCAGCCGGTGCTCCTCCACCGGGCTCCCCCACGCACAGTGAGATGACGTCGTCTCCGGCAGCGCGCATGGTGGCTACCTGATCAACAATCTGCATCACTTCAAATGGGGCTACCTGGGAACGTTTCGAGGCTTGCACTGTCGTCCTTCTTTTCACTGGTGCGCTGAAGCTATCTTTTTCAAGGCTATCGGCTCAGCTCCCGAAGGCCACATCATCGGCCGTTCGTGACCGGTTCTGGTGGTGGCCAGTGCTCAAGAGCATTGCTGGTGACTTGTCGTGTTCAGGTAGCTAGTGGATCATGGAAGCAGACGGCAAGCCGCCAGTTATCACGGCGTAGAAAGATAGGGCATCAGATGAGCGAACAGCGCGTTTTCAAGGCAGTAGTGGGCAAGGAAGCTGGCTGGTGGAACGTTTGGGTTCCTGAGTTGGATCGCGTCACTTCTACTCGCAAGTCCCGCAAGATCGCGCCTTACACCCGGACCCTGATCGCTGCAGTGCTCGGCGTGGATGAGACCTCATTCCGGGTTGAGCGCGAACTGGTTTCCGCACCTGAATTTGAACGCCGCTACACCGAAGCTGTACGCCAGGCTAACGCCTAAGAAATCAATCGGCCTCCGTTTCCTTCTAGGAAGCGGAGGCCGATTGTTAATTGTTCTTCTTTTCGAAGGTGCGTGCTACTTATGCGCCGGAGACAGGCTTCTGTACTGAAGCACTATGCGCGATACTGTCTATTCAGCGGTCGAGGCCCCTGAGAGTAATTCCAAACTCAGTCTGCTGAATAAGTTCAATAAACAGTTTTCTACGTCCCGATGACCAGTCCATGCAGTTGTCGCTTGAACAGGGCATACCGTGTTTTACTCCAGTGAAATAATCTCTGAGCATGCATTCGCCACCGTACTTGAATGGGTAGCAATCAGCACCGAAGCTCCTTCAGAAGCGATACGTTCCAACTCGTTGAGCACCATCTGCTCATTTTCTGAGTCAAGGGCGCCTGTTGGTTCATCAGCGATAACAACGGAGGGAGCCTTAAGGATCAAACGAGCCAATGCAACTCGTTGTTGTTCTCCTCCTGATAACTGATAAACCGGTTCACGCTGACGCCGAGGTAACCCAACTCGCTCCAACGCACCATCGAAATCAGCGGATCTAACCATCGAACGACCTTTTGCCACGAGGGCAATCTCAAGGTTTTCTTGGACAGTCGCATTTTCCACTAATGCATAGTCTTGAAACATGTATCCAACAATGTCGCGTCGGAACTTGCGTTGACGCTCTGCGGACAATCTTGAGATATCCCTGCCTCCGACAAGAATCTGGCCACGGTCCAACTTATCCAGCAGACCGATGCAATTTAGCAGGGTCGATTTCCCACTTCCCGATGGACCGGTGATTGCAGTCAGCTGTCCCGCAGATACATTTATGTCTAGATCACTAAAAAGCCAACGATTTCCGAATAATTTGCTTGCCTTTGAAACTACTACGCCGGTCACGCAGTCTCCTCCGATCGGTTACGGATCAATATGTTCGTTCTACTGCGCAAGGAGATTACTAGAACCACAATATTTATCAGACATACCAGCAACACTGCCCATGGTTGCCAAATATCAATTGCAGTAGCTTGTCCATGAACTCGACCGCTCTGATCCGCTGGGGCCAATCCTATGTAGTGGATCGTCTCATTTAAAATAATTCCGAATACAACTAGTCCAGCAAGTACCACCTCGAACGAGAAAAGTTTCTTGTGAGTATTGAAGAAATCCCACCCATGAAGGTACTTCACGAGAATGAGACGCGCGTTTCCTCGAACATGAATTTGAGCCATTCCGACTGCTGTCGCCAAAAGCACGACCAAAGAGAGCAACGCTGTGACAGAGCGAATCCGCAGCTCCATGACTCTGGTTGAATATTCATCTGCAGCTTTTTGTGCAATGGGAATGTATGCGGCAATCCATGACCTTAAATACTGCGAGGGAGTCACAGCAACTGCCGTTTGGAAGTCCTTGAACAGAACTCGCCCTTGGCTTGCAAAAGCCATGAAGTCATCATCTCTAACAAGATCAGACTGAGCTCCGTACAAGATCAGCGGAACATCAGACAATGACTGCGGCCTACTTTCACCGTCAGGTTCTGGTTCATACAGGGAAAAATCCTGCTCGTCCGGAATCGTTTCGACTATTAGATTATCCGCATAATCAGGGTCAAATGACCCTCCGATTTCAAGAAGGTCAGCAATCTCCTGCTGTGACAGCTGAAGACCATCTGGGAGTAAAACTTTTACGCTTTCAGGTGGCACGTAGGAGATCTGCTTGCCATCGCTCGAAACAAGTCCACTCTCTTTTATGTATGAATTATTGACCAGTAACGCCGTGGACAATTGACCTGTAGCACCTTCAACTTCTAGAGGAACTGCTACCAGAAGATTCCCTAAGGAGTCTTGTTCCTTGAGCCATTTTCCGGACGAATATGCGAGTTCATCTTCTTCTTCCAAAGCAGCGCTACCTCCGAACAAAATGGTTGCCGCATTTCCTGCCTTCGAAAGTTGCTGCCTCGCCTCATGGGATTCCAAGGCAACTTGCGCCGAGGCAAACGACGAAGTCACTAATGAAATTGCCACGATTAGGCCAGGAATACGGATCAGGTATGCAAGTGCGGATGCGGCCGAGAATCCCAATTTGCCCTTGATACCAGCAAGTACGTCGACTGACCAAACAACGTGCACAGCTAGCATATGAACGATGATTGCAAGAAGTACCCCAATCAGCTCTATGCAGAACCAGACTTTAAGTACGGAGCTAAATTGATTCAAGCCATTATATAGAAATAGGCCAAGTGTTCCAGAAACGATGCTCGCAACCATTACCCAAACGGCAAACGGAATCAATCTACGCAGATCATCCATAATGGCTTGGTTCTTAGACATGCCATTAAGCTGCCTAATGGAATACATCTTAATATTATTAATCGTCGTAACGGTCACCAAAAGGATCACGAGAAGAATTACCACGTAGGAAGCTGAACCGATCATTCCTGTTAGGAACCACGTGAACGCCTCCCCAAGGTGAAAACCGATCTCGCTGACTTTGACATCAAGCCCGATTCTTTCGAATTGAGCGATTAGCTCCCCGGGGGCCCCATCGTCACCAAATACGAAATACCTTCCGCGTGGATCAACCCCCGTAAGTTCTGAAGCCGAATGAACAATGGTCGAAACCGAATTACTAAAGGTTGGATACCCCTCGTTCAACCACGATTGCTCAGGACGTGACGAACCAGCCTCACTGAGATAGGCATGACGAACCTTTGGATCATGAAGATCTCTAACTTCTCTTAGGATTACGGCGTCGGCCTCCTGCGCTGCACCATTGAGCAATTCCGAAAGAGAATCACTGCCAACAGAGGCTTTTTCGCCAGAAACCTGCACGGCAACAGAACCTGGGTATGCCGATTCGTCAGCAAGAATGCTAAACATAAAACTTGCGAATGCTGCATAAAGGGAAATTACAACTACAGCAAAGCGGAAACCAGAATGCTTCATATTGGTATCACGTTGAAATCGGGAAGAGCAAGAATACCCTTCCCGACCAATCAAACTCCCTAGCAGTATCTATGGTAGGCGCGGTGAGAGCCACCCCAAGTCGAATAGACCGATTCTGCATAAGCGCGAACCCCAGGCGCTTTGCAAGCAGAGCGTTTGAGCCCGCCTACATCGCCCTCAGCAGATACTCCATGTTTTTTGAATGGATAATCCCATCTCGACCACACGTATGTTTGAGTCCAAGATTTTGACGTGGTTCCGTAATACCACTCTGTCGAGGCAACAGCAGACGCGGCAGCGGCCGGAGTGAACATTGCCGCAACAAGGGCGATCAACGAAAATTTGACGATCAACTTTCTAAAGCGAACTTTCACGCAGAAGATTCCTAATCTGAAGATGTAGTGAATGACTAACCGCAAGCCTCGTCGAGAAGCGTCCCACGAAAGTAAAACCAACAGCCGAACAATGACTTGCTGGAAAAGATTACCGTTAACTTCACAATCTTTCCAAAAACACTGTACTCACCATGGGTTTACTATAGTTTTCAAGAAATTTCTTCAGATCCAGTATTGCAAATGTAACGCATCAAACTTTCCGTCTAGGACATCAGTTCAGGACGACTGCAGTACCTGATAGGCCTGAATCTCCTGTCCAAAAGTCCCCTCAGGAGATGAGGGTCGGGTATTTTGTGACCTGCACGCTTGCAATGTATTTTTAACCCGCATTTATCCGCATGACCGATAAACACGCTTCAATTTTCAGCTGTCCCATGCCCCTCAGGACTACCCGGCTCATGTTTCACCGGTAGGGTTCAGGGCAACCCACTAACTCACTACTGCCTGAGAACAGAGGTTGCCTGCATTGTGTGGCACAGCCCGGCATGGGGTCTGCCTACTTGAGCGGATAAAGGATACGTCGGCGCAGGAGATCGTGCCAAAGCACTAGTCAAAGATAGAAACTTTATGCCGGGCACTCTGAGGAGGAATTCGTTGGTCATCACGTGGCGGGCACCAGCGAAACGAATTCAAAGTATGAAGCGGCGGCCGTTGGCTATTTGCCCGTCTTTTCCAGTTCGCGTTCCTTGACCGGGTGACGGGAAAGGATCGAAATCCGGTTGAAGGCGTTCATGGCCACAGCGATCCATTGGATGGCTGCCACTTGCTCATCGCTGAGCACCAGACGGGCCGATGCCACCGCGGCGATACGCTCTTCTGGCTTGGGCAGGTCGGTAGCGGCTTCAGCGATGGCTAGTGCTGCGCATTCTTCTTCGCTAAACAGGCCGCCGCATTCATCCCATGTGCTCAGCAGGTTGATGCGTTGGAGGCTCTCCCCTGCGTCCAGTGCATTGCGGGCATGCAGGTCCAGGCAGTAGGCACATCCATTGATCTGCGAGACGCGCAGGTTGACCAGCTCGGCGGTGCGGTCGCTGATTCCGGCTGCGCGGTAGGACTTGGCGACATCTTTGGAAAATCTGCCAATCGAGTTCCATAGCTCTGGATTGGTCTTATCAAGGAAAAGCGGGTCTGAAACGGCCATATCAGAACCATACATGCAGTCGTAGCTCTCCTGCACGAAGAGGGCTCGTTAACGCATCGTGGAGACCAGCGAAAGCTGGTCTCCACGGTAAATGCTACTTGTCGCCGTCGGCTGCGAGCTGGCCGCAGGCGCCGTCGATTTCCTTGCCTCGGGTATCACGCAGCGTGGTTGGCACGCCGAGCTCATCGAGGCGGCGAACGAACTTGGATGTGATATCCGGTTCGCTGCGGGTCCAAATGGAGCCCGGCACCGGGTTCAGCGGAATCGGGTTCACGTGCACCCAGCCGCGGCCGCGCGCGTTCAGCTTCTTGGCCAGCATTTCTGCACGCCATTCGTGGTCGTTCATGTCCTTGATCAGCGCGTACTCGATGGAGACACGGCGACCGGTCTTCACGTAGTAGTCGTACGCGGCATCCAGTGCCTCGTCGACCTTCCAGCGCGAGTTGACCGGGATCAGCTCGTCGCGCAGCTCGTCATCCGGCGCATGCAGCGACAGCGCGAAGGTGACCTGGACATTCTCCTCGGTCAGCTTGCGGATCGCCGGAACCAGGCCAACGGTGGAGACGGTGATGCCGCGGGCGGCCATGCCCAAGCCCTCGGGGGCATCGGCGACCATGCGGTGCACGGCGTTCATCACGCGCTTGTAGTTGGCCAGCGGCTCGCCCATGCCCATGAACACGATGTTGCCCACGCGCTCCTCGGGGTGCTGGCGTCCGCCCAGTCCGCCTTCGGCGATCACGCGGTTGGCCTGGACGATCTGGTCCAGGATTTCAGCGGTGGACATGTTGCGGGTCAAGCCCGCCTGGCCGGTGGCGCAGAACGGGCAGTTCATGCCACAGCCGCACTGCGAGGAAATGCACAGGGTGATGCGGCCCGGATAGCGCATCAGCACGGACTCGACCAGCGAGCCGTCGAACAGGCGCCAGAGGAACTTGATGGTCTTGCCATCATCGGTTTCCAGGCGCTTGACCTCGGTGAGCAGCTTCGGGAACATGGCCTCGGCCAGTTCCGCACGGCGCTCCTTGGGAAGATCGCTCATCTTCTCCGGGTCGGTGGTGTAGTGCTGGAAGTAGTGCACGGAGAGCTGCTTGGCGCGGAAGGCCGGCAGTCCCAGTTCCTTCAGCTTGGCCTGGCGCTCGGCCAGGGACAGGTCAGCCAGGTGCGTTGGCGGCTGGGAGACACGGCGCTTGGTGGCGAACTGCAGCTCTGGACGACCATCGGCACCCATCTCCTGCTTCCAGCCTTCGGCGGTTGGAACGACCTGGGCGCGGCCTTCGGCTTCGGCTCGGGACTTGGAGATGCGCATCTGCTGGGCGCGCTGGGCCGCGGCCTGCTCATTGCGCAGTGCCTTGCGTTCTTCGGCGGAAAGTGGGGTGGAATCGATGGAAGTCATTGCTACCTATTGTTTCATGTATCCGCGAGTATTTGGCGGTGAGTTTGGGCACGCAAAAACAGTGCCGCACCGCCAATCTACCGGCGGCGCGGCACAGCTGCATTCGGGTGTTCAGTACTTGAAGGATTCCTTCAGGTGGCCGAGGTTGCCCACGGCACCGGCAAGGTCCATGTCCCCCAGATGCCCGCTGGTGGCAGAGGCCGGTCGGTCTTTGCTCCAGTGCCGGAATCCATCCTGGTGCTCGCGGGTGACCACCGCATCACCGGTGCCGGCCATGACCGCCTCCAGCTGGAAGGTTTCGCCCCAGAGGGGCTCGCCATGGTCGGTTTCACCCAGGTAAACCCTGACTTCTCCGCTGACCGAGCCGTTGGCGAGCTGCTTCTCGATGTGCACTTCCAGCGCATCGCCGTACATTCCCACAGCGCCCAGCGTCTCGCAACCGCTGTCCGGATCCCATGACGGCATTTCTCCTGCTGGGCAGTCGAAGTTCACCACTGTCGCATCCCCTGAGCCGGTTGTGCGTGCGAAGAAGCTGATCAGGTGCGAGTTGCCGGCAAAACCGTCGAGGGTTCCGACATGGGCTACCTCGCCCATGAGCCAGGTGGTGTCGGTCTTTTCCGGGGGTGCCGCCGAAGCGGGGACAAGCGCGTTCAGCGCCAAAATCGCGGTGCCTGCGGCGCACAGCACTGCACCAGTCTTTTTCTTCATGATGATGGGTCCTTTCCGCTTCGCATGCCTCGATGCACGCGCAAGTGATGCCGTCCAGTGTGCGACCACCACTCCGGTTAATTCAATAGATAGACATAAGAGTTATCCGGACGCAATGCACGCTGGCCGGCAGCGGGTCTGGCCGTGCTGTTGCGCTCCGGCCCTCATATGCACTCTCACCGCATCTGGGCGCCATCCGGATAGATGCTCCGTTCGCAACCAGTCATCGAAACGTTGCCCTTTCGTCACGCAACGGGAACCGAACGCTGCCCGCGACCGGTCATCGTGAAGTCTCGCGCCACCTTCCCCTGCAACCAGGCACTGGAGGCCAGCCGGGACATCGCCGAATCCCGCAGCGGGACAGCCCAGCGCGGCAGGGCACGACCCAACAGCATGTTCACCTGCGCACGACGGGCCGCACTGCGCGCTGCCCCGAGCCGGCGATTATCCAGTGCTCCCATGGGCGCCCTGGCAGCGATGAGGTGCGCCACCGCCTGCGCATCAGCCAGCCCCAAGCTCAGCCCCTGCCCGCCGATCGGGCTGATCTGGTGGGCCGCATCGCCCAGCAGCACCACGCGCCCATGGACCATCGAGGGCACCATCCGGGTGGCAGTGCCGAAGTTGCTGGTCATCGTGCAGGCCTCGGCGTCAAGAAGGTATCCGGTGCGATCCAAGATGGTCTGGGCCAGCATGCCCGGCGAATCATCGACCTGCATTTGCTCGATGCGCACCACCCAGCGCCGCCGCGCACCGGGCAGCGGGAAGGACTCGACAATCCCCTGCTGATGCAGGAAAAGCGCGGCAGTGTGCGCCAGCCCAGTGGTCTCCGGGAAGTCCCCCATCAGGTAGCGGTCGCGATGTTCTCTTCCGGCAAAGCCCACCCCGAGATCCGTGCGGACCGCGGAGCGGACCCCGTCAGCTCCGGCCAGCCACCGGGCCCGGTGCACCACGCCGCCAGCGGCAAATTCCACGGCTTGCTCCGATTGCCCGAGTACCTGCTCGAAAGCGCAGTCCATCATCAATGACCCCGGTGCCAGCTGTTCCAAGCGCTCGCGCAGCAATTGCTCGGTGTCCTGCTGCGGCAAGGACAGCACATAGGGGTATCGGCCGCCAATAGTGGAGAAATCCATCGAAGCGATGCTCCGCCCGCGCGAGATCCCCAGTCCGCCGCGGATTTGCACACCGCTGCGCTGCACCGCCGGTCCCACGCCGAGCCGCGCCAGAACCTCTTGCGCTGGAGGATGCAGGCCGATAGCGCGCGAGTGGGCTACCGGTTCGCTGCGCTGCTCGAAAACCCGAACGGCATGCCCACTTTGGGCGAGCTCTATGGCCAGGGCCAGGCCCACCGGCCCGGCGCCGATGATCGCGGCGTCATCCATGGCCGCCAGCTTCCCAGAGCAGCAGGTTGCGGTAGGGCCGCTGCGTGCGCACCTCCCAACCAGAGCGGAGCAATGGCCCCAGTTCCCCCGGCACGAAGCTGCGCCGAATGGAGGTCAGGCCATCGCGCCGGATCAGCGAACTGCCTGCCAGCGGCAGGGTCGCCAGCCCGAACAGGCCCAGCGCCACCGGGGAACGCCGGATATCGCTGTGCAACCCGATCCCGGTGCACAATTGCTCGGTCTCGTCCTGCAACTGGCGCAGCTGGTCCGTACCCAGGTGGTGCAGCAGGTGATTGGAGAGCACCAAGTCGAACTGCTCGCCGTCGGCCGCTAGCCGGGTGCTGGTTGTTTCCCGGAATTCGAGTACCCCGCGCGGCAACGTGCAGCGTTGCAGCGCTTGCCGGGCGTAGGAGATGGCCCGGGGATCCGGGTCGATACCGCACACTGCCACCTCGAACCCGTCGGCGAGCGCCCAGCGCGCCAGATTCGCCGCAATGTCTCCTCCCCCGCTACCTACGTCCAGAATCCTGGCCCGGACCCGGCGCGCCAGCAACGGGCGGATGTACTGCACGTAATTGCCCCGCCAGCCGGCTACTACCCGGTTGACCAGAGGGAACTGGGCGTAGGTGCGGCGCAGCAGCGCCGGGTCGCAATCCGGGCGGTCCATTTCCTCGATGGCTTCCGCTGCCCGGGCCAGCCGGAGCATTATCCTTGCCGGCATATGGTGAACAGCCCGGATTCCACCGTCAGCCCCGGACCGAATGCCATGGAGCAGACCCTTTCGCCCTCGTCCGTAGCGGCCGCTTCCAGGATTTCCTTGAGCACGAATAGCACCGTGGCGCTGGACATGTTCCCGTAGCGATCCAGGATCGCGCGGGCTGGCACCAGCTGCTGGTCATCCAGGCCCAGCCGGTTTTGCACCCGGTCCAGGATGGCCCGGCCCCCGGGATGCAGACCCCAGTGCCTAATCCGGTCCACGGAGAGTTCCGGGTCGGCATCCTTGGCCAAGAGCGGCTGCAGCGCCCCGGCGATGTGCTCGTCGATGATGTGCGGAACGTAGGTGCCCAGCACCATCTCGAATCCGTGGTCGCCGATATTCCAGGCCATGGCCTCCTCGCCCACCGGGGTGAGCACGGTTTCGAAGCCGTCCATTTCCAGCAGCCCGCTGCCCTGCGCCGAGACGATCACCGCAGCGGCCCCGTCGGCGAAGATGGCCGAGCCCATGATGGTGTCCGGGTCATTGGAGCTGTGCACATGCAAGGTGCACAGCTCGGCGCAGACCACCAGCACGGTGGCTTGCGGATCGGCCAGGCAGAAGTCGCGGGCCGCGCGCAGGGCTGGGAACGCCGCGTAGCATCCCATGAAACCAAGGTGGTGGCGCACCGTGCTCGGCGCCAGCCCCAGTGCCCGTACGATCTGGTAGTCCGGACCCGGGTTGTAGAACCCGGTGCAGGAGACGGTAATGACGTGGGTGATATCTTCCGGGGCAAGGTCCGGGCAGGCGTCGAGAGCCTTTTTCGCGGCGTTCGTGAACAGCGCGCTGGCCTGTTTCGCATAGATGCCGTTGCGTTCGGCGGTGCTCGGGGAGAGCAGCCGGCCTTCAACCCGGTCGTAGAACAGCGGAGTTTCGGGTTCGGGCAGGGAGAGGTCGAATTCATCGACACAGCTGTACCTGGTGCTGATCGCGGCGGAGTTGAACGAGGTGGCGATGAGCCGTTCACCCAGCCGGCTCAGGTTCGGCTGGCTGGCAAAGACATCGCGGATCTCTTCCTGGGCCAGGGTCGTCGCGGGAACTGCGGTTTGAATCGTGCGGATCTTCACTGACATGACCCGAGCCTAGGACCGATGCGGGGGAAGGTAAACAGCTTTGGCGAATTACCAGCAATAGCCCGGGTATTCTGTTCCGCCGTGCGCGTGGATTATCTATCCCCTGCGAAGAATATGATTATTGTTATTAACATCAGATTCAATCGATCACGCATGAAGAGGTCAGCTTGGCAAAGGCATCAGTTCATTCCCTGGAGGGTATCCGCCGAACCATCCTTGATGGCTTCTGGTCCCCCGGTGACCGCCTTCAGCCGACCACTTTGGCAGAACAGTTCGAGACCAGCACCACCGTGATCCGCGAATCGCTGACACGGCTAGCGGGGGAAAACCTGGTGGTCATCCGCCCAAACCGCGGTTTCTTCGTGCCGGATCTGAACCTGCGCGAACTGGCGGATATCACCGAACTGCGGTGTTCCACCGAGGCACTGGCCGCCCGCTTGGCGGTGGAGCGCGGAGATGTCGCGTGGGAATCGAACTTGATCGCAGCCCACCACAAGCTTTCGCGCACTCCGCGGCGTTTGCCGGAGGAACCTGGCACCGTCAACCCCGCATGGTCCGAGGCGCACCGCGAATTCCACCATGCATTGCTGGTACCGTGCGATTGCCAGCCGATGCTCAAGCTCTCTGCCGACCTTTCGAACTTCACCGAGCTGTACCGCCGCTGGGCTGCCCCGTCGAAGGCCGCAGGCAAGCGCAACGTTGAAAAGGAGCACCAGGAAATCCTGGATGCCGCCTTGGATCGTAATGCAGCCCTGCTCGGTGAACTGCTCAATAGCCATTACCGTTCCACTATCCAGGTGGTCATGGATGCGGGATTGAGCACCCTGCGCTGAATCATCGCGCAGTAGTCTTTCCTTTCGAGCGCCGTCCAGCTATTTTTTGCCAGGCGCGGGCGGAATGACGCGCTGGGTAACGATGGCGGCGTTCATCGCTGCTACTGCCCGTTGCGCGGAGTCGGCTGCTGGTGAATCCTGTGCGAGTTCCGCAATCCGGGACTGCGCTTGGCTTCCCGTCATGGGTGCGAGCTCTTCTTCCAGCACATCGTTCACCAGGCCTATCGCCTGCAAGATCGCGAGCACGGTGGTGTCGCTGGTTCCCGGGATCTTCTGCCCGTGCAGGGCGCCCTGCAAATCGGTCCGGATCTGGCGCTGGATCTGTTGGTTGATGATGCGGACCCGCTGTTTGCCCAAGCCCAGCAGTGTGCGTTCACCGTATTCGATGATCCCGCCCTTGGCCAAGGAATCGGTCAGCGAGCGGGCATCGCACAAGGAATTGATCTTCACCGCTTCGTCGAGGCTCAGATTGCCTCTCTTTTCCAGCTTTTCCAATGGCGCGGCGAGAACTGGATCCGGGCAAGGGCCGGCACCGATGAGTTGGATCTGCCGCTGCTGATCCTCGCTCAGCGCCACACGCCCAGCGATCATCAAGTCGGTGATGATGGCAGCATTCATGCCGTATCCCGTAGCTGATACAACTGTCTCCGGCTTTTCGGAGTCATCGGCCATTAGCAAGTAGAGCTTTTCTGCAATCAACATATTTTCAGGCTACCGGCCCGCAGAGGCGAAATTCTTCAGCCTTCCGACGGATATTCAGGCTCGGCCGCCCTAGGCCGCGGACTTCTTCGCCTTGGCTACTTCGGAAGGCGAATGGGTGGTGCGGGGTTCGGAACGGTCCTGGGTCATCGCCGACGTCGTGCGGATGAATACCGAGATCCAGCTGAACATGATGGCCACGACCGAAAGCTCGAAACCGGTCAGGTTGTAGTACGACCATTCGGTCCACAGCTGGAAGGCCGCCCAGATCGCGCCAATGGCTGCGTAGGAGAGCATATGGAATACCGCAGGGTAGCCAGGCAGCAGCACGATGGTGCCCAGCAGCAAGAAGATCATGGCCGCCGAGACCAGTTGCACGAATGCCGAATGCACTTCCATCGACAGATCGAAGGGGACCAGGCCAATGCCGATAATGCCGACCGAGACAATCAGCAGGCACCAGCGCACGAGCCGCGGCCGGGGACGCACCATTCGTGCAATCCTGTACCTTTCCAGCGCCGGGCGGCAACGGTAGGACTGGGCCAGGCGGACCAGGTCGCGGGTCAGGAATTCGGTGAAGGCCGCCAGCACCAAGCCGGAAATCACCAGCGTGAGGTTGAAGGTCCAGAACGAGCCCATGCCGGCCTGCGTGGTTCCCAGCGAAGAGAACATGCTCTGCCACCAGCCCTGGTCTTCGGCCAGCAGCATGCTGATCAGCACCCCGGCGCTCATGAAGATGCCCAGCACCACGGAAAGTGATTCCGCGTTGATGCGCGCGGTTGCTTCCAGGGACAGGTAGGCGGAGATGCCCGTGGCGACGCTGACTGCCAGCGCGCCTGCAAGCACATCCAGATGCAGCCCGTAGAAGGCCTGCTGGAACAAATGGAAGACCACCAGCAGGATCATGACCGAACTGGCTACGTGCACCAATACGAGACCCAGGGCCGTGACGATCTGGCGCCATTTGGGAATCTTCTTCAGCCACGGTTCCCGTGCTCTCAGCATCGAACGGAAAGCATAGGCGCTGCTGGTTCCGGCCGAGACAGCACCGCAAACGGCGGAGACGATGCCCACGGACAGATCGCCAAAGAGCGGCGGACGCTCGCCGGCGAAGATAATGAGCCCCACAACCAACCCGAATAGGGAACAGAACAGGCCGGCCCACAGGGCACGGCGCTCAATGTCTAGCTCGCTGACTCGTTTGCTGAGAGTTACATCGGGATATTGGGAATGCACGGAGTACATTCTCTCATTTTCATTGAAAAACGTGTACCGCCCGCGGCGCCGCCGCGCACTGCGCAGCAGCGCACTGCGCTAGTTGGAGGCCAAGTCGACCAAGCCGCTGGCCATCAGGCTCACGGCACCGCCGAAGGCAATCAGTATCACGAATGCGCGACTGAATTTTTGCGGGATCCTCGGAGCCAGGTAATTGCCCAGCAAGATGCCCAGCACCATCGCGCCAAGGCAAGCACCCCACTGCTGCCAATCCAGCTGTGGCATGCCGCCCTTGGCGGCCAGGGACGTCAGCGACAGCACCAGGAAGTAGAGCTGCACGGAGATGGCGAATTGCGCCTGCGGCCAGCGGCTGGCCACGGCGTATCCCGCGATGGCCGGGCCGGAGACACCGGCGGTCACTGACATGAATCCGGAAACTGCCCCGGCGCCGATGGCCAATCCCTTGCTTTGGGCCAGCGCGAGATTTCGAATCATGAAACTCGAAACCAGTGCCAGGATCACCATGAACGATATGCCGATGGAAAGCCATGGACCCTCCAGCGAGTTCGCCAGCCAAGCTCCGGGAACGGTCATGAGCATGGCCGGTATGAGCATGAAGGCGACCTTCCGGTACTCGACCTGACGGAAGACCTGCGCAAAGATCAGCAAACTGCTGCAGGCGCCGAGCAGGTTGACCAGCATGACCCCCTCATGGGGTCCCAAGACCATGACCAGGAAGGGCGAGGAGACCAGCGCGAACCCCATTCCGGAGATTCGTTGCGTGGAGGCGCCCACGAAAACTGCAGCTGCCAAGCCGATTACCGCCGCTAGTTGCACGCTTTGCTCCACGTTGCCTCCGCTTTCCCGATCGCCATCCTCTATTACGTTAGTCCACGGCCAATGAGTCAATTGAATGGAGCCCGCTTCAGTTGGAGTTTTACGCTGTAGAGGTGAGCAATGACGTAGATTTCATGATTATCGGCGGCGGCGCGATGGGCTCGGCGGCCGCGTGGTCCCTGGCCTCTGGCGGGCACGAGGTCCTGCTGCTGGAACGCTTTGCTCCGGGCCATCTGGAGGGCGCCTCGCACGGAGCAACCCGCAACTTCAATCCTGCCTACACCGAACCGGAGTATCTTCGCCTGCTGCAGCGTTCCGACGCTTTGTGGGATTCGCTTTCCGAGCAAGCCGGCACCCGGCTGCTGGAGCGCACCGGATTGGTCAATCACGGAATCGTTGCCGAACAACGGGGAATGCACCAGGTCCTCGCCCACGCAGGATTCGGCAGCGAGCTGCTGAGCATCGCTGCGGCAGAAGAGCGTTTCGCGGGAATGAAGTTCGAGACCGAAGTCCTGCATATCCCCGCCGGCGGCCAGATCAATGCCGATCTTGCGGTGGCTTCGCTGCAGAAGCTGGCCGTAGCGCACGGAGCTGCCGTGGAATACGGGCACCGGGTGACCGCTCTGCAGGTGCTTGCCGATGACCGTGTCGAGGTGCAAGTCCAGCACCAGGGCACCATGTCGGCTATCCGGGCTCGCCATGCCATCGTCACCGCGGGGGCTTGGACCGCGCAGCTGCTGGGCGATGCGTTCAAGCTTCCTGCCATCCACGTCACCGAAGAGCACCCGGTGCATTTCGCGCAGAAGGACCTGCCGGCGCACTGGCCGGGGTTCAACCACACCCTGGATCCGGCGCGGGATATCGGATCACGCGTCTTCGGTCCCATCTACGGCATGCGCACCCCGGGGGAAGGCATCAAGGTGGGCTGGCATGGTTCCGGACGGATCATCGATCCGGAGCACCGGCCGCACCAGGCCAGCGACGAACAGCTGCGCGCGCTGCAGGACTACGCGGCACGCTGGCTTCCGGGAGCGGATCCCTCGCGCTACGAAACGGTGTCCTGCACCTACGCCAACACCGCAGACGAGCACTTCATCCTCGATTCGCTGGGGCCGGTCACCGTCGGCGCGGGATTCAGCGGGCACGGCTTCAAATTCGTGCCCGCCATCGGCGAATACCTGGCCGACCTGGCCCTGGGCCGGCGCGCGGCCGAACCCCTGTTCTCCGCAACCCGCACGGCGGCGAAACCGGTCTTCCTGGAACGCCGCCGCGCGGTCGGCCTGGGCTAGGGGCCTATCCCCGTTCCGCGGCGGGCTGCTGCTGGGTGATGCAGTGGATGCCGCCTCCGCGGGCGAACAGCTCGCGCGCATCCACGCTGGCCACTTCCCGTCCTGGATAGGCCGCAGCTAGGATGCTCGCGGCCTGGTGGTCATTGGGATCATCGAAGCTGCAGGCGATGACCCCGCCGTTGGTCACCAGGTGGTTGATATAGGAATAGTCCACCCAGCTTTCGGCATCGCGCAGCACGGTCGGCGCCGGCACGGCAATGAGCTCCAGCGTCCGTCCCTGCGCGTCGGTTGATTGCTCCAGCCGTGCGCGCACGGCCTGCGAAATCGCGTGGTCCGGGTGCCGCGGATCCTGCTGGTCGTGGTAGAGCACGACACCGGGCCGGGCGAAGCAGGCGACGATGTCCACGTGGCCGCGCGTGCCGAATTCCTCGTTGTCGCGGCTCAGCCCGCGATCGAGCCAAATGGTCTTCCGGGTTCCGAGCAGCCGGGCGAACTCGTCCTCGATGTCCATCTCGGTCTTGCCCGGGTTGCGCCCCGGATCCAGCTGGACGCTGCGCGTGGCCAGTACCGTTCCCTCGCCGTCCACGTGGATCCCGCCACCCTCATTGGTGATCGACGCCCGTATCTCTTCTGCGCCGGCAAGGCGCGCGACATGGCCCGCCACCAGGCGGTCCTTGTCCCAGGATGCCCAGCTCTGCGCGCCCCAGCCGTTGAAGTTCCAGTTCACCGCCTTGAGCTGGCCCTGTGCGGTACGCACGAAGCTCGGGCCGGAATCGCGCATCCAGGCATCGTCCAGCGGGTGCAGGCAGTAGCTGACCGCATCGCCCAGATGGCGCCGGGCCTCGGCTTCGCTGGCCGGGTCCACCACCATTGTGACTGGGGTGAAGGCGCTGACTGCCCGGGCCACGGCGCTCCAGGCGGCACGGGCAGCTTCGGCCTGCGCTTCGGTTTCACCCAGCGTGTAGCCGCCGGAGGGAAATGCCATGAAGATGCGCTCATGGGCTTCGGTTTCGGCCGGCATGCGCAACTCAGGCATGGGACTGCATCCGTTCTCCCAGCTGCGCGTCTTCGCGCGGCGCAGCCAGCACCGAGTAGGTATCGGGCCGGCGGGTGCGCAGGAACGGGAAGAGCTCCAGCCAGTCGCGGCGGGCGTCCAGGTCCAAGGTGGCCACGAGCACCGCTGAGGCATCGCGCGGGGCGCGGGCCAGGATGCGGCCGTAGGGGTCCGAGATGAATGACGATCCGTAGAAGTCCAGCGCCCCCTCGTCGCCCCAGCGGTTAGGGACAACCATGAACAGCCCGTTGGCAATGCCGTTGCCGATGATGGTCTGGCGCCACAGCGGCTCGGTGTCGAAGTCCGGGTGGTCCGGTTCGGAACCGATTGCGGTGGGATAGGCCAGCAGGTCCGCTCCGGCTAGCGAATAGATGCGCGGCGGCTCGCTGAACCATTCGTCCCAGCACGTGGGCAGGCCCATGGCCAGGTCCCCGAGCGCCTCGATGCGGTGCAGCGGGTAGGGCTCGTCGTTGGGCCCTTCGCGGAAGTACTTGTCCTCGTAGTAGCCGGCGGTCCGCGGAATATGCAGCTTGTTGGTCAGCGCGACGATCCGGCCCTCCGGGGAAAGAACCACTGCGGTGTTCAATCCCAACCCGTCGGCGGCCGGAGCCTTGCGGAACAGCGAGATGTGCACGTGCAGGTTGTACTTGGCGGCCATCTCGCGGGCGAAGGCCACGGTCGGCCCGTTCTCCAGATCCTCGGCGGTCTCGTCCGCGGCGTCGGCGTCCGGGATCTCGAAGGCCGGGTATTTCCCCAGGGTCAGTTCCGGAAGGAAGACGATGCGCGCGCCATGCTTGGCCGCGCGGGCAATGCCGTCCTCCAGTTCGCCGCGCAGTTCCCGCGGGTCTTCGCGCCAGCGGTGCTGCACCAGCGCAATGGTGATCTCGCCGCGCGACTTGGCTTCGGCACGCGCCGGGGAAACGGGTGGTTCTAGGGCCAGGATCTCTTGCATTGGGCTCCCCTTCAGATATTAAACGAATGGTATTCGTTTAAAGATTAGGTCCAGCAAAGGCCTCGGCGCAAGGGATTTAACGAATGACTTTCGTTTATTTGTGTAAGCTCTACCCAGAACCTTCAACAACGGGAGAATTCATGGCCAGGCCTTCCAAGCCGAAGCTCAGCACCGCCGCAATCGCCGATGCCGCACTCAAGCTCGTCGACGCCCATGGCGAGTTCACGCTTCCGCAATTGGCCAAGGCCCTCTCGGTCTCCGCTTCGTCCCTGTACAACCACGTGGCCGGCAAGGATGAGATCATCGAGCTGATGAGAGGCCGGGCCATGTCGGCGATCAGCCTGCCCGATAACGCTTCCAGCGACTGGCAGGAGATCGTACGGCAAATTGCCACGTCCTACTGGGAGTCGTATTCAAGGCACCCACGGTTGATCCCGCTGCTCACCAGCCACACAGTCCGCGACAGCACCACGCTGCGCGTCTACGATGCACTGGCCGAGGCCTTCGCTATGGCCGGGTTCGAACCGAAGCGGCGGCTGCAGGTCATCACGATCGTCGACTCCTTTGTGCTCGGATCCGCCTTGGACGCTGCGGCACCTGCACTTGTCTGGGAGCCTAATGCCGAGTCATCACGTTATTTCAAAGAAGCGTTGGATGCCGACCTGCCCGATAGCAGCCGTCCCCGGGCAACCTTCGAGCTGGGGCTCTCAATGCTGCTGGCTGCCTTCGGCCAGCAGTCGTCGGACCGCGCGAACGACGCGGAAGACGGTCAATCGCGGCAGCGTTGAGCGCTGCGCTCTAGGAACAGCTGAAGTCCCTGGCAAGCAGTAGCCCGGGATGGTAGACGATCGTACGCGTAGGCGAGGTGGCCAGCGGGGCGCTCCATCCGATATTGCTCCCGTTTTCGTTGACCTCATTGCTATCGGTGGTGTAAACCGCCAGCAGCTTCAGCTCCATCGTCTGGGCACCTCCCGTCGTGATCAGTCCCAGCAGATTCAGCCCCGGCCCATAGGCTGCAGAGGTCGCTCCGGATGCCAGGTTCGTGTATCCGAAGGTGGTGGCACCGGTCTGCAGCCTGAGCACCAGACGGGCTCCGGGCGGCAGCTGCTGCGCTGGCCACGAAACAGTGGCAGTGGTCAGGACCAGGCCGGACTCGGCGCAGGCCAGCGAACCCGTCGCCGGCGGCAACGTGCTTGCCCGGATGGCGGACGATGCAGTGGCGGTACCAATGAAGGCCGCCTGGGTCACTTCGGCTTTCGGCCCGTGCAGGGCAATCGTGCCCAGCAATGCTGCCGCAGTGAGCGCGGCGATCAACCGGAAGAAGCGCGAGGGTCTTTTGGCTGCCTGTGCTTTTGCCGGTACTTGCTCTGATGACTGACGGAGAACCCCGGTGCCCCCTGTCCGAGGCTGTCCGCCGTTGGAATTCCGGCCATTGCGGCGGAAGGCAATGAAGAACACATACGCGCACAGCAGGCCGCCGAGGAAATACGCCCAAGGCTGGCTGAGCCAGGTAATCGCATAGCCCAGCCCGGGGACGCTGAAAAGCAATCGGTCCACCTGCTCCACCCGGTAGGCTTCCAAATCGGGAACTGGATTGGCATCACCCTTGAGGACCAGCCCCGCGTCCGTCTTTTCGACAACCCGGTGCGTCACCCGCACTTCGTCACTGATCACCACCGAAACCACGTCGCCCACGGCGACGTCCTCTACCGTGGTCGGAACAGCCAGCCCCAGGGAACCGGTGGGGATGCCCGGTCCCATTGATCCCGAGGCGAAAACCAGGGGCTTGATCCCGAAAGCCAACGCCAGCACCGCCATGACCAGGCACAGGGTCCCGGCCGCGGCGCAGGCGTTCAGCACGAGGCCCTGGAACAGCGTCAGCGAAGATCCTGTGCGGGGTCCAGTTCGATTCAACTTCATCTCATGAACCCACCGTCGAGGTGAAGTCCAGGGTGATTGCCGTCGTGGCGCCCTGCAGGGTATTGGCCGCGGTTACTGGCAGCGAGTACTGCACGCACAGGGTTTCGCTGCTGCCGGCGGCCAAGGGCCTGGCGGCCGAGGCACTGCCGAACTGGGATCCAGCGTTCTTCGACAGCAGCGTGGTTCCGCCCGAGCAAGTAACGCTGGAGCCGGTGCCGCTGACCGTGGCGCCTGTTTTTACAACGATATTGAGTGCCGCCCCCAGCGCAGCGTTGCCCGATTCGGTGATTCTTCCGCCGAAAACATAGGGCGCCGAGATGGAACCGGTGTTCTTCACTGTCACGACGGATGCCGATGTCGAGCCCGGAAACAGGTTATTGCCGCTGATGGGCATCTGGTAGCTGGCCGAGGTTGCGCTGGTCGCAGTAGCTCCAACTCCCAGGGCAACGGTGGCCGTGCTGACGTTCGAGGTAGCTGTCGCTTGTCCGGTCCATGAGGCCAGCGTCGAGACGGTGCCGAATCCTACGAGGATGCCCAAGGACAGAATTGCCTTGATGCGCATTGAACGGTCGCTCATTCTTCCACTCCGTCCGTTTCAAGTTCCTTTTGTTTCCTGCGTTGCGCAGCAAGCAACGATAATCCCCCGATACCCGCGATGCCTGCCGCCGCAAGCAGCGCCGCACCGCGGAACCCGGTATCTCCGAGCCCATCATGCCGCTCGGGAGGATCCGATTGGGGCAGCTCTTCCCTCGGCGCATCACTGTCGGGCGAATCCCCTTCGTCAGGCGGCCGCGAAGAATCCGGAGCTTGCCCATCTCCGCCTGCTAATTCGACGGCGTCGATGCGCACCTGCAACGAAGGCACCTGCTGGTTCTCCGACTCATTTTTCGCCGACCAGGGCAGTCCGACCCTCAGTCCGAATTCCGCGGCTTTGTCAGGTTCCAACCGGACTACCGAGGCTCCGGCTGTTTCGAAATAGATCCGGGTTGACGCAGCGGGCTCGATCGTCCGGATGCGGACTTCGATATCCGACTCCCGGTCATTGCGAATCCACAAGGATCCTGTGGATTCAACGCCAGGCGCCAAGACCGGACCTCCTCCAAATACCTGCGGTGGGGCATCGGAATAGACCCGGCCGTCCAAGCTGTAGCTTAGGCCCTGGTCAGTTTCCGCGGCTGATGCGGGCAGTGCTAGACCGAGTGCCGCGCAGGGAATCACGGCCGTCATGGCCGCGCTGGCTGCAAGAAAACGGAGCTTCATCGCTGCCCTTTCCCCTGCCGTTCACGCCATGCCCCGCCGAACATCACCAGCGAATACACGATCAATCCGCTCGCTGCGATCCAGGTCAGCCACGTTCTCTGCTGGAGTGACAGAGCGCTGTTCACGTATCCCAGGAGCGGGACGGAATACCAGAGCTCGCCCCGGATCTGTTCGGGTTGCACCGGCTCGTCATCGGTATTGTTTGCATCCCCGCGGAAAATGAATTGTTCTTCCCCGCCCAGGCTCGCGCCGATAGCGGAAACACGGTGCGTAACGACTTCAGGCTCACCTGATTCCAGCTGGTAGGTGGCAACCTCGCCAATGCGAAGGTACTGCGGGTCAATCGGCTTCACCACCACCAAAGTACCGGGCGGCAAATGCGGCCGCATGGATCCGGTGAGCACGGTATACGCCGTCGCCCCGCCCAATTTCGGAACCACGATCATGACGGCAATCAGGGCAAGGACGATGAACAGCACGAGCCAGGAAAGCACCTGACCGCACCACCACCGGATCCCTGTGCGTTCCTGCTGTTCCCTGCGCCGGACGCGATTCCCAATTGTCATCGTTGCTGCCCCGCGAACCCCAGCTTGAGCGCTACTTTCCCGCCGGAAGCCGTTTGAGGTGCTCCAGAGGGAACCGAAACACGAATGCACAAGGCCTCGTTCGCCATCGCCGGCGCTGCGCGCAGCACCCTGGCAGCTGCGAAGGAGGCGGTGGATCCCAGCGGCCCGGCATACAGCCGTTCCCCGGCCAACGGCTGGTCGGCTTCGCAGGCCGCTTGGTCCATGCCGGAATAGATGCTCAGTTGCAAAGCGCTGGACAGGGCACGATCAGCGGCAGTCGGCGAAGCGGTCGCATTGACCGCCCCATCCAGCTGATAGGTCAAGTCCACAGTGCCAGCATTGCTGATCACCAGTGATGCTTGCGTAAACGCCCCGGGGATCAGCTCACTGCCGGACAGCTTCGCGAACTGGTGCTCGGTTTCGCCACCGGCCAGCAATGCCAGCGAACCGGTTTTCAAGGCTGGCGGATCCACCGTGCTTTCGGCGCGCCAAGTTGCGGCCGTGCCTTGCGCGCTGATACCCAGCAGCAAGAGCACAACCGCGACCATGGCGAACTTCAAGGGTTTGGGCATGCACCAGCCAATCCACGTTCCATGACTAAGCGCGGACTTGGTCCAAGGTCAGCGTCAGCGCTTCAAGATCCAGCGGCTGGTCGTAGGTCGACGGCGGGGTGTCCCCCACCGCTCCTTCGGCAAAGGTGACGGTGATCAGGAATGGAACTGAATAGGTGCCCGGATCGGCAAAGCTCAGTGTGCCGTCAGCTTCCTCCGTAATCCCCGGCGCCGATGCATCGACCTGCAGAGCGACGGTCACGTATCCTTCCAACGCTCCCAGCGCCGTAGCCGCCTGGTCGACGCTCAGCGATCATGCAATGTTCTTGCCTTCGGCATCGATGGTGGCGGTCTGGCTGAACGCAACAACGTCCCCGGGAACGAGCTGCTGGGTTGCCGGGTCGAACGGCTCGGGCGCTTCCGGATTGCTGATGTCCTGCCAGCTGCCCTCCCCGTTGGTCGTCAAGTTCAGGTGGCCGGTTTCCACGGTGCCCGCGTCAATAGTCTGCTGCGCCTGCCAGCGCGCGATCGTTCCAGCGCCGCCGAGCAACAGCGCTCCGGCTGCAACAGCAGCAATGGTTGCCTTGGTTACTTTCTTCATGAATTACGCATCCTCAAAGTTTCAGGTGCCCCCAGTGACACACACTTTAAGTAAAGCTTGTTTAGTAGGTTTTACAACCCCCGGACGTCACATGTCGCTGCCGCCGGCCTGCACCGCTAAAGGAAACAAGACAACCGCCGTGAAAACGTATTCTCATGGCATCGAAAATTCTTGCTAACCAGCAGCTGACCAGTTCCTTTGCGCGAGGATTTCAACTCTCGAAACGATCCGGCACCGAATGGCGAAAGATGGACGGCAAAGGCCATCCACCTGTCCATAAAAGTTTAGCTAGTTAGCGAATCAATCCGCCTTTTGGATAATGCGCGAAACGCACGGGATCAGCTTTCCCGATCTGGCGCCGACGCAAACAGATTCAGGCCCATGGCACGCGAAAGCTGCCCGATGGCCAGCTGCGCGCGCACCGAGTTCCCGGCCATATCCAAGGGCGGCGAGAACGCGCCAATGGCACCCTTGCCCGGAGCTACCGCGACAATACCGCCAGAGACCCCGGACTTCGCCGGGATCCCGATCTCGAACAGCCACTCGCCAGAACGCTCGTACAAGCCGTTGGAGGCCACGGTCGCCAGGGTATCGCGGCAAACGTCTGCATCGACGACGCGCTTTCCGGTCACCGGGTTCACTCCGCCATCGGCCAGCGTCGCGCCCATGACGGCAAGATCATGCGCGCTGATATTCAGCGAGCACTGCTTGGTGTACACATCAACGGCATCCGCAGGTTCGTTCTCCAGCCGCCCGTAGCTCTTGAGCAAATGACCCAGGGCCTTGTTGCGCTCGTTGGCCAGCGATTCGGAGTGGTAGACCTCGTCATCCAGGCTCAGCGCCCGGCCAGCAAAGGCGGAGAGCCCTTCCCGGACGTTCTCCCACTTCTTGGCAGCGGTCTTGCCGGGCATCATTGCTGTCGTGGCGATGGCGCCGGCATTGACCATGGGGTTCATCGGCAAGCCGTTGTTCAATTCCACGGCCATCACAGAGTTGAAGGACATGCCCGTATTGTTCACGCCGATGCGTTCGCGAACGACCTCGCGCCCGTGCTCCTGCACCACTAGCGCGTAGACGAACATCTTGGAGATCGACTGGATCGAGAACAGGTGATCGCAATCGCCAACCATGTGGACAGAGCCGCCGACGTGGGACATGGCGATGCCAAAGAGATTGGGGTCCGCTTGGCCCAGGATCGGTATGTAGTGGGCAAGGAGCCCGTCGTCTGCATCCGCGTATCGCTCATGGGCTTCCTTGAGCAGGGAATCGATGCGATCATGTTCCAGCTCACCGGTAGAAACTTGCTGAACGACGTCGTCGAAATCGGTGGGAATAGTTTCGTTATTCCCTTCCGAAGGATAGGTCATCTTCACCTGCCTTTTAGTCCTGGGTCCGTTGATTCATGCTGCTTGATTTGACCTTATCAACAGCATTGCCGCTTAGCACCTTGGATACAGCCATCAGCAGGCAGGAAGCATTGGGCCAGTTCTCCCGGCACCCGCTCCAATCACGTGTCCACTTGGTGCTCAATGCATGAATCGCATGTGTTTTCCCCTACATTGTGGAGCAACTTACAGCGCAATGCACCCGATCTGACTTAGCATTTTGTGTATGGCTAAGGGTATTACTTTTCATACGCGCAAGTGGGTTCGCCCAGAAGACTTGAACGCAAACGGCACGCTGTTCGGCGGCAGCCTGTTGCGCTGGATCGACGAAGAAGCTGCGATCTACTCGATCATCCAGCTGGGCAACAAGCACGTTGTCACCAAGTTCATGTCCGAGATCAACTTCATCGCCTCCGCAAAGGAAGGCGACCTGATCGAGATGGGCCTGACGGCTATCGACTTCGGCCGGACTTCGGTCACCCTGCGCGCAGAGGTACGCAACATCTTCACCCAGGAATCGATCCTGACCATCGAGAAGATCGTCTTCGTGAACATCGGCGAAGACGGCAAGCCGGCACCGCACGGCTACGACCACATCACCTACACCCGCGATCGCATCCCGCTGGAAATCACCAAGGCACTGATCTAGTCCCCGTTTGAATGCCCGAAGCCCTCAAGAATTCAAGGGTTTGGTTCAAGGCCCCGCTCGGCCGCGCTTAACTGCGTGCCCTGGCGGGGCCTTGTTTCATTTCAAGGTTAATCCCGCATAGCTCTTGCGCTCGGTTCATGCGTCCAGCAAAGTTGTTTTTGCACTGAGGAATTCCCCCTACGCAGAAGCGAGAAACCCATGGGCCAGATGATTTTCGTCAACCTACCGACCGCCGATCTAGCCAGAGCCGACAAGTTCTACGAGGCCATGGGCTTCACCAAGAACACGACGTTCTCCGATGAAAATGCCACCTCATGGATCATCGCCGAGAACATTCTCGTAATGGTCCTGCGCCAAGAGTTCTTCGCAAGCTTCCTGGTCAACGGCGATAAGCCGGCGCTCGGAAGCGGCCTGCGCGAAACCCTCAATGCCCTTTCGGCAGAAACCCGCGAAGGCGTCGACGACTTCGTTGCGCGGGCCGAGGCCGGTGGCGGCAGCGTCTACCGCCCGGCAGATGAGCCATTCCCGGGCATGTACCAGGCAGCCGTTCAGGACCCGGATGGCCACGTCTGGGAAATCGCGTGGATGAGTCCAGAAGCAATGGAAAACCCAGGCAGCTAGGCTGCTAGCCGACCTCGGAATTCCGCAGGTGCCGCAGCTCTTCTGCTTTGCGGCGCTTGCGGAACTGCTTCTTCATCCCCTTGGCCGGATGCATCGGCTCCGGCCAGCGGGGACGCAGCTGGTCCCCCAGGGTAATGCCGCGCATGCGCCGCCCGAACATCGGCAGCACCCACTGCCTCAGCCACTCCACGTCGCGCTGCGTGGCCTGCCAGAATCCGACCCGGTCCGCGGCGCCAAAGGGATCGAAAACCAGCTGGTGTGGATACCCGAGGATCTCCAGGATCCTGATGGCCATGTAGCGATGGCCGGCACGATTCATGTGCAGCTTGTCGATATCCCACATGCGCTTATCCCGGTACGCCTCCCAATTCCAGTAGTCAACGAGCACTACTGAGTCCGGATAGCGTTCAGCGAGCCGGCGCACGTGGTCATTGAAGCGCCAGTTGCGCCGCTTGAACGGGGCGAGCACCGGGTGCACGGGGATATCGAACCCGGTGAACAGCAGGACCTTGGCACCCGTGGAAACCAGGGCTTCGACAGCCTGCGAGTATCGGGCAAGGAATTCCTTCATGTCCTTGCGGAATTCCAGGATGTCGTTGCCGCCGGCATAAAAGGTGATCACCTCCGGCCTGAGTTCCAGGGCTATGGGGATCTGCTCGTCGATAATCGACTGGAGCCGTCGGCTGCGTATTCCCAGGTTCACGTACTGCCACTCGGGATCCGCTTTGGATAACTGCTTGGCCACGCGATCGGCCCATCCGCGTACACCGTTGGGCAGCCTGGGTTCCCAGTCCCCCACACCTTCGGTAAAGGAATCCCCGATCGCCATAAACAGCCGTCCCATGCTACCGACGCTAGAAGCCGAAAGTGCATAGCATGAAGCTTGCGGTTGAATTTCTGGTAAACCCTGGCGGTTCAGAAAACCATGCGCATGATCAGCCGGGGCATCCTGCTGGCCTGGGCGTCGCTGATCCCGACGACCTCGAACCCGGCCTGCTCGAACATCTTCCTGGTTCCGACGAAGGCCATGGTCAGGTCCATCCGCCCTGCCGGATCCACGGGGTAGGCTTCGACCGCTGGCGCCCCGAGGTCCCGCGCATACTGCACTGCGCCTTGGACCATTTCCCGATTCACGCCCTGGCGGCGGTAGCCGCTGCGCACCACCATGCAGGTGATGCTCCAAGCCTCCAGATCATCCACGGGCCTGATGAGCTTGGACTTTTCCAGCAGTGGGATCCTCGATCGCGGAGCGATGCTGCACCAGCCCACCGGTTCCCCTGCGCGATAAGCGATCACTCCCGGGGCAATCGGCTCGGTGCTCAGTGAGCGCATGGCGGCGAACCGGTCCCCTGCGCCTCGTTCCCTGATCTCGGCGGCACCGATCCGGTGCGACAAGCACCAGCAATGCTTCTGCCTCCGGCTCGGATTCACTACCGTCGCGAAGTCGTCCATGCGTTCTTCGGCCAGCGGCCTGATCTCGAGGGGCGCTGTTCCTGCCGCCTGCGGATCCTGGTTCGTGTCCATCTGTCCATCCTGCGCTCCGAAAAGCCCAAAGGGCACCCTGGGAGACAAATTCTTCGGGTTTTCCATAATGAAGAACTCCGGTTCCCTCGGTGTTGGCGCTGACCTGCGCGCTCTAGTGTTGAGGTATGACTTCGACACCTAAGGTTCTACCGGGCACCGCACCTGCCCGTCCCCCGCTGAGATTGGGCATGACGCTGCTGCATATGGCATTGTTCGGGTCTGCCGGCCTGATCCTGTTTTCGCTGCTGCTGGCCTGGCTCTCGGTAGGCGTCGCGCTGACCCCGATCCTCGGTTTGGGCCTGGTCGTCTTGGCCGGATTGGTCTATGCGCTCTTCGGCCTGGCCCGCTTCGAGCTGACTCGAATCAGCAACCTCTACGACATGGACGTCGCTCCGCTGACCTGGCGGCCACGCCGCCGTGAAGGCTTTGGCGAATACGTCCGTTCGCTCGGACGCAATGTGTCCAACGGACGCATGTGGGCGCTGCTGGGAAGCTTGCTCTTCTCCTGCCTGGCCGGCTCGCTGATGCTCACTGCCCTGCAAATGGCCGTGCGTTCGTCCATCGTTGCCTTCGCCCCGGTCTTGCAGGCAGATAGTGCCGACCCGCTGGGAACCGTTCCCGGGCTGTGGGGCTTCCAGACTCCAGTAAGCCAGGCACCTTGGCTGGTGCTGGCGGCGCTGCTGGGAATAGCAGTGGTTATCGGCTTGGTTTTCTTGCACCGGATGGTCACCGTGGGAATCGTCGGTTCTATTGCCCGCGAGAGTGCACTGGTCGAACGCGTGCGCACCACCGCGGTGCAGCGTGAAGGAGCGGTGCGCGCCGCAGAGGTGGAGCGCACCCGCATCGAACGCGACCTGCACGATGGGGTCCAGCCCCGGCTGGTCTCCGTGGCCATGACCTTGGGGCTTGCGCACCAGCAGATCGACAGCGATCCGCGCCAGGCCAAGGAACTGGTGGCCGAGGCCCATGCTTCAACCAAGTCCGCGATTACCGAACTGCGCCAGCTCACCCGCGGAATCTACGCGTCGGTACTCGATGACCGCGGACTGGATGCGGCGCTCTCGGCTATCGCAGGCCGCTCGCATATCCCGGTGGGCCTGGATATCCAGCTCAATGGGCGCTATCCGCGCGTGGCCGAAGCGGCGGTGTACTTCGCCATTGCCGAGGCGCTGACCAATGCTGCCAAGCATTCGCGGGCCCAGCGCTGCCAGATCACCGTGAGGGTCCGGGAGCATGAGGGCCAGCAAAGCCTGTGGGCCCGCATCGAGGACAACGGCACCGGCGGGGCGCGCATCACCCCCGGCGGCGGCCTGGATGGAATCAATAATCGGGTGCTCGCCGCCGGCGGCACCTTTAGCCTGGACAGCCCCCAGGGCGGGCCAACTGCAGTGGAGGTGAACGTGTTATGCGCGTACTGATTTGCGAGGATTCGGTCCTGCTGCGTGAAGGGCTGGTCAGGTTGCTGGCCCACAGCGGCCACCATGTTGTCGCGGATTTGCCCGAAACCAGCGGGCTGATGGATTTCCTGGACAACTCGTCCGCCGATGATTTCCCGCAGATCTGCATCCTGGATGTCCGTCTCCCGCCGACCTACACGGATGAAGGCATCCGTGCGGCGCTGGAACTGCGCAAGAAGTATCCGGATCTGCCGGTGCTGGTGCTCTCCCAGTACGTCGAGGAGCGCTACGCCTCGGAACTGATTTCCACCCAGTCCGGAGCGATCGGCTACCTGCTCAAGGACCGTGTTGCGGATGTCAGCGAGTTCATTGCTTCGCTGGAGCAGATTGCAGGTGGTGGAACCGTCTTGGACCAGGAAGTGGTGGCACAGCTGTTGACTCGACGCAATCACGATGACCGCATGCAGAAGCTGACCGACCGGGAACGCACAGTCCTGGCCGCGCTGGCCGAAGGAAAATCCAACCAGGCGATCGCCGCGCTGCTCTTCCTCTCGGAGGCCAGCGTAGAAAAGTACATCACTTCCATCTTCCAGAAACTCGGCTTGGAAGCCGACGGAACGGGCAACCGGCGCGTGCTGGCAGCCCTGGCTCATATTGAAACCCTGGGCACCAACCGCACAGACAGGACAGGATCATGACTACCACGCAAACCATGCCGCTACCGCCAAACCCACCGGCGCCACCCAACAACGGCAAGCCGCTGAATATCATCCTCGCGGTGCTCGGCGGGCTGGTCATTCTCACCTTGGTCATCGCCACGGCACGCAGCGCCTTTGCTTCGGTCTCCCGGGAGCATTCGGTCCACGAAGCAGAGGTCTCCGGGGTGACCGCCTTGGAAGTTTCGGCGAGCTCGGGACGCTTCGATCTGGTCTTTGCGGACACCGACAAGGCAACACTTGAAGTCAAAAGCGCCAAGTCCGCGAGCTGGAAGCTGCATCGGGAGCGCGATCGGCTCATCGTCGAAGCCCCGAATGCCTGGGACAACTTCTGCTTCTTCGGCTGCGGATTCGACGACAACGAGGCAACGCTGGTGCTTCCGCAATCCATGGACAACGGAAGGCTGGATGCGGACTTCGAGCTGTCCGCCGGATCCTTCAACGCAGTCGGCGCCTACAAGGACCTGGTGGTTGAAGTCGGTGCCGGGGAGCTGAACCTCACCGGCAGCGCGCACACCGCCGATATCGACTTGGGCGCAGGGGAAGCAACGGTGCGCCTGGACAATGTCCGAAGCGCCCGGTTTGATATCTCGGCCGGCGAACTCATTGGCGAACTCTCGGGCACGGCGCCCAAGAGCATCGAGGGCAGTGTCAGCGCCGGCTCGCTGGAGCTGGAACTGCCCGAGGCCACCTACGACCTGCGGCAGAATACGGCCGCCGGATCCGTCGAGAACCTGCTCGCCACCGATCCGAACTCCCCTAACAAGATCACGATCGATGTCTCCGCAGGCAGTGCCACCTTGCATCCAGCAGGCACCGCCCAGGAATCGGTCGGCCGCTAGACCCGGTTCCCACGAAAAAGGCAAAGCGTCCCTTCCCGGATCAGTAGTGATCCGGGAAGGGACGCTTTGGCGCTTGTGGCTAGGACCTAGGCCTGGTTCTTCTTCAAGGCAGCCAGGCGTGCTTCGATCTCGGAAACCTGCGGTGCGCCGGCTTCGATCTGCGCTGCGCCGTCGGCTTCCTTGAGGATGTCCTGTGGGGCGTTGCTGGCCTTCAAGGCTGCCAAGCGCGCATCAACTTCGGTCTCGGCACCGAGGTCTTCCAGCTGCGCGAACTGCGCATCCAGGGAAGAGGCCGCCAGTTCCTGCGCACCGCGGACCTTGGCTTCGTCCTGGCGGATCTGCTGCTCGAAGCGGCTGATCTCGCTGGTCGGGTCGTTGATGTCCAGGGCCTTGAGGGTGTCCATCATCTGGTTCTGGGTCTTGGCATTGCGCGCGCGGGCCACCAGCTCATCGCGCTTGGCCACCAGTTCCTGGCGCTTGGTCTGCATGGTGTTCAGACCGGTCTTCAGCTTGGCCACGACATCACGCTGGGTGGCGATCGTGGATCCCAGGTTCTTGGCGCGCTTCTCGGCGTCCATCTGGCGCTGGATGGCCACCGTGGCCAGCTGGTTGAACTTCTGCTGGTTGGTGCTGTCACCGGCGGCAGAATATTCGTCAGCCTTGTTCGACGCGGCCAGCGCCTTGTTGCCCCAGTCCTTGGCTTCCTGCTGGAACTTGGCGTGGTCGTCCTCGGCCATGCGCAGGTTGCCGATGGTCTGGGCAACCGCCTGCTCGGCCTGGGCAATGTTGTTGGTGTATTCGCGAACCGACTGGTCCAGCATCTTCTTCGGATCCTCCAGAGCATCCAAAGCGGCGTTGGCGTTAGCCTTGCCGATACCGAACATTCGAGCCCAAATTGAGCGCTTCTTGGCCATAGTGCGTCCCTTCGTCTTCCGTTGCTTAAAGCTTAGGGGAATTAGCAGCGCCGCTCTAACCGAAGACCACGCTGCGTTGGCAATCTAGTCATTGAAATGGCGCAGGTACCGTCCCGGGGCATCCAGGAAAAGCCGCCAGTTCCGCACCATGTCCAACTCGTCGTAGTCCGATTCGCGGATGCCCCACTCCCCGATTTCATAGATTCGCGCCTCCGGCAAGGAAGCAAGAATTGGCGAGTGGGTGGAGAGAATTACCTGGGAACCGGAACGCAGCAGATCTGCAATATGCGAGAGCAGCATGAGGCAGCCATTGAAGGACAGCGCTGACTCGGCTTCGTCGAAGACCCACAACCCATTGACATACGAGCGCTCGGTGAAGAACTCGACGAAGGATTCGCCATGGCTCTGGAAATTGTGCTTTCCGCGCGAGCCGATGGAGCCCAGATAGGCGAAGTGCCCGTGCATAGTTTCTGCGCGCAAGAACACTCCGGCCTTGGACGCACCGGCTCCGCGTTCCAATTGCAGGTGCGAGGACAACCCGGATTCGGTGGGCTGGGTATGGTGCATGCTGTTGCGGGTTCCGCCCTCGGCATTCAGTCCAAAGGCCGCTGCAATCGCCTCGACAAGAGTTGATTTTCCCGCGCCGTTCTCACCCACCAGCACAGTCAGCTGGCCCAGCTCAAGGCCCTCGTCAAGCAGTTGTTGCACCGCCGGGATCTGGGCGGCCCAGTCGGAACGATCCATGGGTGCCTTGGGATGTTCGGTGATGCGGCGAACCGGCAGAGTGTCGAAAAGTGCGCTCATGCACCCGAGGCTACCAGCAGCGCGCGACAGCTTGGCGGCCGTTATGCAGGCTTGGCCCCTTGGCCGCACCCATGGTTCAGCAGGGTGCGGCCAAAGAGCCACTAGGGTTTGCTAGCCGTTGGCCGGAAGCATGTTCCCGGCGAAGAACCCGGCAATCTCCTCACGCGCATCCAGCGGGAAGATCCCGGCGACGTACTGATCCGGGCGAACCACCACGATGGCGCCGTTCTTGCTGATTTCGCGGTCGCGGAAGATGTCGCGGCCGTGGCCGGCTGCGAATACCTGGTTGATGTCGTGCAGGCCGTACGGGACCTTCAGCGGCTGGAAGGCCTTGGGCACATCATGCAGCTCGACCTGCGTATAGTCCTGCTGGTAGATGGCCTTGGTATCGAAAACGGCATCCTCGTCCCTGCCTGCCGGGGTGTACAGGTTGCGCGGCGATGCCGGATCGGCGCTCCACCAAGCGGCGAAGTCGGCCATTGCGGTGCCCTCCAGTGCCGGTGCTGCCGCATCGGCGAAGGCGTAGATGCGCCAGCGTCCGTCAGCCTCGTGGAAGTGGCCCAAGTGGCGCCAGCGATTATCCGAACGGCGGATGACCTCGGCGGACTTGAAGCGCTTGCCCACCGGGAAGCCCGGGGCCAGATCCTGGTGCTCCAGGCCGGCGGTGATCGGCGATTGAGTGTACTGCGTCATGAACCCGGCAGGGAATTCCTGGGTCTTGGTGTAGTACTTCTCCAGCTCGTCAGGGTCTTCCCAATCGTCCACCGACTTGGCCATCAGGGTGGACCATTCCTTGTCGAAGTCGATCAGGTTCTGCGCGATGACCTTGCGTTCCCCGGCGTAGGTATCCAGCAGCGCATCCGGGGCGCGGCCTTCGAGCACGGCGGCCAGCTTCCAGCCCAGGTTGAAGCCGTCCTGGATGGACACGTTCATGCCCTGCCCGGCCTTGGCCGAGTGGGTGTGGCAGGCATCGCCCATGATGAAGGCGCGCGCGCAGCGGGTGCCGCGCTCCTCATCGGAAACGTCGTCGAAGCCGTCGGTGATCCGGTGGGCCACCTCGTAGACCGAGAACCAGGCGACGTTCTTCACGTCCATGGTGTACGGGTGGATGATGCGGTTGGCCGTGGCCACGATTTCCTCGACCGGGGTGTTGCGGATGGCCCCGGCATCCTCGGCGGTCAGCTCGCCCAGGTCCACGTAGAAGCGGACCAGATAGCCGCCCTCGCGCGGGATGAGCAGGATATTGCCCGCGTCGTGGGACTGGATGGAGCATTTGACCTGGATGTCCGGGAAGTCGGTGTTGACCATGACGTCCATGACGCCCCAGGCATGCAGGGCCGCATCGCCGTGCAGCTTGTGGCCCAGCGAGCGGCGCACCTGGCTGCGCGCGCCGTCGCCGCCAACCAGGTACTTGGCCTTCACGGTGCGCTCTTCGCCAGTACGCGGCCCCGCCACGTACTTGATGCGCGCGGACACCGGGTATTCGGCGTCCGGGTCGATCTCGCAGCCGAGGTATTCCACGCCGTAGTCCGGGGTGATTTTGCCCGGCGCGCGTTCGGCGTCACGCAGGAAGTAGTCCAGGATGCGCGACTGGTTCACGTAGATGTGCGGGAATTCGCTCATTCCGGTGGAGTCGTCGGCAGCACGCGAATGGCGCTTGATGTTCGCCGGGTTCTCGGGGTCCGGGGTCCAGAAGCACATTTCGACATTGCGGTAGGCCTCTTCGATAACCTCGTTGGCGAAGCCGAAAGCCTGGAAGGTTTCCACCGAGCGGGCCTGGATGCCGTCGGCCTGGCCGACGTCGAGCCGGCCCGGGCGCATCTCGATGGCGCGGGCGTTGATGCTCGGGAAGCGCGAGAGCTGCGCGGTCACCACGGTGGCCGCCGGACCGGTTCCAACGATCAGCACATCCATTTCATCGGGAATTTGCTCGGCGCGGTCAATGCCGTAACCGGCTGCTTCCTTGACCCGTGGATCCCCGGAAACGTATCCCCTGTGGTGAATCTGCATAATGTGGCTCCCTATCGCTGTGCCGCTGAACTTCATTGTCTCTATAATTGCGACACTGTCCTAACTATAGAAACAATCGTAGCTTTCACGTAGGCTGTAGGCAAGACGTGGATCACACCGGGAACAGCGCGGCAGGCATCTGCGCAGGCCAGATGGAATGATTGGAACATGAGCAAAACCACCGAAGGCGGTTCGCAGACCCTGGGCCGCGGGCTAGAGGCACTGACCCTGATCGGGGAATCCGCGACGCCGCTGAGCGTCTCGGAACTCGCCGGACTGCTAGGCGTGCACCGCTCCATGGCCTACCGGCTGGTCAAGACCTTCGAGCAGTACGGATTCGTGGAACGCAATCCGGCAGGCGAGCTCGAATTGGGAGCCCGCCTGGGCGCGCTGGCGCGCAACGTCGCCAAGTCCCTGCAGGCCGCGGCCGCACCGCATCTGGCCACCGTCTCCGATGAGCTGCAGATGACGGCGCTGCTTGTCGTCTTCGATGGCGAGGCAGCCGTTACCCTGAGCACCGCAGAACCCCGGCTCGCCGATGCCACCGTGGCCCAGCGCCCGGGCACCCGCCATCCGATCGACAACGGCGCACCTGGACGGGTCATCCGTTCCATGCTCAATCCCCAGGAGCACCCGGCCAAGGACTTCGAATTCAGCCATGACGAAGTGATCCCGGGGTTGACCTCGATTGCCGTTCCGCTGGTGCTCCCGCAGGGCAAGCCCGCGGCCATCGCCGTCATCTACCCGCCGCTGGAACGCGATCGCAACCACATTGCAGCCGTGCTCACGGCCGCCTCGGCACGCATCTCGGCAAGCCTGGGCATCCGCTCGTGAGCGGTACCTGCCCGCACGCTGCGCTAGCTAGGCGGTGCAGGCCTCATTGGAGCACCCCGCATCACGCGGACGGTAGGTCTGGGTACCTTCAACCTTCTCCCACACTATGTGGCGGTGCTGCCCGCAGCGATCGCATGAAGGAGCCAGGTACGTGGCCCGCTCTTCCATGGTGTATGCACGAAAATCACCCATCACAACCTCCGATGACCAGCCGCGAAGCGAAGTTCGCGGGCCTGCTGGACCTGCTTGGTGCCTTCACTCTACGCGCGGTTTGCACAACCGGCTAGGGTCCACTGGCGGCAGTTACCCACAGCCCCTCAAGCAGGGCTCTGCACCTCGTGGCAAACTAATGCAGAGAACCGGATATGACCGCTTCGCCACCGCCGGACCGCTAGCAAGGAAGAAGCCATGAGCACCTCTGAGCAAAAGCTGCAACGCTTGAAAGAACGCATTGCCCTATTGCTGAACAAGGCCGAGAACACCACTTTTCCACACGAAGCGCAGACCTTCCAGGAACATGCCGAACGGCTCATGGTGCGCTATGGCATCGGCCGTGCGGAACTGGATGCCGACTCGGCCCACCGGGGCAAGAAGAAGGAAGCCATTATCGAGGAGCACTTCGATATGCGCGGCGTCTACCGCCTGGGACAGCGCGATGGCCTGTCCGCTGTGGGCCGGGCCTTCCGCACGGTGTCCATGCTGCAAAGCAACTACTCGACCTCGTGCAGGCTGTACATCATCGGCCATGAATCGGATGTAGCTACCGTCAAGAATCTCCTCGCCTCCTTGGTTGTCCAGGCGACTGCTGCCATGGCCCACTGGTGGGCACAGGAGGGCAAGCTCTACGCGAACTGGTACACCGATTCCGAGAAAACCATTGAACGCCGCGAATTCCAGCGCAGCTTCTACCTGCAAGTCGCTTCGCGCATCGCCATCCTCTACCAGGAAGAAAGCGTGCACAGCGGCAGCGGGACCGAACTGGTCCTGGCTAGCCGCAAGGAACAGGTCGACGAATTCGTCAGCAACCAATATCCGTTCCTGCGCCGCAGCAGGAACCGCGCCGCAGCCGGAAGCGCCAATGCCTCATTGGCCGGACGGGTCGCAGGAAGCCAGGCAGATCTCGGTTTCGACAAGCACGTCGACTCAGCCGCGACCGGCGAAGTCGCCAGCTAGCGCACTTGCTCTAGTTGCGTATCCTCGATGTAGCGCGGACGCCCGGCCATGATGCCGACCAGGGTCTGGAAAACGATCAAGCCGGCAATAAGCCACATTGGCGCAACCCATGAACCCGAAGTTTCGTGCAGCACCCCGACCAGGAACGGACCGGGGAACGCCAGCAGATAGCCCGCAGACTGGCCGAAGGTGGAGAGCTTCGAGACACCCGCGGCGGTGCGGGCCTTCAAGCCGATCATGGTCAAGGCCAGCGGGAAGTTCGACCCGCAAATGCCCAGCAGCACCGCCCACAGCACCGCTCCCTGGACCGGAGCAAGCAGCATGCCGATGATCGCGATGATGCCCACGGCACCGTTGAAGATCACCAGTGGCGCCTGGTTCGAGAATTTGGCAGCGAGCGCCGGCATCACGAAGGACAAAGGCACGCCCACACCCAGCAGGATCGCCAGCAGGGATCCAGCGAATGCCGGCGAGACTCCCAAGTCGATGAAGATCTTGGGCAGCCACCCCATGAAGATATAAGCCACGGCGGACTGCCCGCCGAAGAACAACGCCACCCACCATGCGGTGGCGTTCTTGCTCATCGGCCCGATGCCGGCCGCATCATTTGAGTTACTGGCAAGATGCTGCTGCTGGGCTGCGATTTGGTTGCGCATCCCGAAGTACACCAAAAGCCACAGCACCAGCGCCAGCAAGGCCAGAATTGCCCAGAATCCCAAGCCCACGCGCCAGTTTCCGCCGAGCATCTGATTCACCGGCACGGCGACCCCCGCAACTCCGGAAGCACCCAAGGCAACCGCCGTAGTGTAGGCGCCGGTGACAATCCCGATCTTTCCCGGGAACCAGCGCTTGACCAGTACCGGCATGAGAATGTTGCCCACCGCGATGCCCGCAAGGGCCAATGCGGTGCACAGCAGGAAGAATCCGGTCCCCGGAGCCACCGCGCGCAGGGCAATGCCCAACAGGACAGCACCCATGGCTGAGGCCACCACTAGTTCCGGTCCGCGCTTCCCGGCCAGCCGCGGCGCCAAGGGACCCAGCAGCGCGAAGCACAGTGGAGGGATGCCGGTGATCATTCCGGCCACGAAGCCATTCATCTGCAGGTCGCCAATCACCAGATCAAGCAGGGACCCCAAGGAGGTGACGGCAGGACGCAGGTTCAGCGAGGCCAGGATGATGGCAAGGATCAGCAGTGCGCCAGAGCCCTTGGACAGGGTGGCGCGGTTTTTCGGGAAGTCAGGCATGGTATCCACAGACTATCTGCTTCAACACCCGGATCCCATCCCCGTTGCCTGGACTACGGCAACGGGCCGCCCCAAAAGTGGGACGGCCCGTGCCGAATGAAAAGTCCAGAGTTGGCTAGCCCAGTTTGGCGCGCACCATCTGGGAGACAGCCTTGCCATCGAAGCGGCCAGCGATTTCGGCGCCGACCAGCTTCATGGCCAGGCCCATGTCCTTCATGGTCAGGTCGTGATCGGCTGCAAGTTCGGCCATGATCCTCTCGACAATGTCCTGGGCTTGCGCTTCGTCAAGCATCTTGGGCAGGTACGTGGAGATGAAGGCGGCTTCGGCCAATTCGCGTTCAGCCAATTCGGTGCGGCCGTCCTTGGCGGCCAGGCCAGCAGTTTCCTCGCGGTTGCCGACTTCCTTGCGAAGCAGGTTCTCGACATCCTGGTCGTTGAGCTCGCTGGGGTTCTTTCCGGACTTTTCCTTGGTGCCGATGGCACTGAGGATATTGCGCAGGGTCGTCTTCTCCAGCTCGTTGCCGGCCTTCAGATGGGCGATGCTGTCATCGCGCAGGCGATCTTTCAAACTCATGGGAACTCGCTTTCAATACGTGTGCTTGAAATTTTACTCGCATTATCCGGTTACCGTTTTCCGGAGTACCAGCGGTCAAGCATGAGGTCGCATTTGATACAGTAGCCAGATGAATTCACTGCGCGCTGGAGCTAGCGTCATCGCACTGGCTCTTATCGCAGCCATCCTGGTGATCTGGCAGCCATGGAATTCCTGCGACGCGCCCGATGAAGTTTGCGATTTCGTTGCAGCCGTCGAGGACCGGGACGGGGTCCTTGGCGTCCAGATGTCCTCCGAGGTCATGGATCACGATGTCTTGGCCGCACCGGATCTGTCAGTTGACCTGCAATTCGTGCTATTGGATCAGCTCGATCCTGCACAAGCGGAAGTAATCGTGCGGGAGATGGCACAACAGATCCAGGCTGGGGCCCATGCCCTGAGCTTGCGGAACATCGACCTGGCCTTTGTCGCCGGTGAACCCCAGAATATCCCAGGCTCAAAGACGAAAACCTACCCACTGGAAGTCTCCGACAATTTTTCGCACTTTGGAGGCGAAGAGCAAGCGAAGCCTGGTCTTCTCGGTGAGAGGGCTTCATTCGCATTCCGCCTACGCGAGCTCGGCGCGGCAAGTGCGGCTAACTACTCGGCCACGGCGTTTAATTTGGAGCAGCTGCTGGCGCTGGGAAAATTCGCTGCACAGGCCAAGCACCCCACCGATTTGGCACTAGCAGATCGATCCGTGCGCTATTCGCCCGCGAAACGCACTGATATTCCCGAGCTCCAGCTTCTTATCGAGGCGGCCAAGCGAGGTGTCTTCGAGAGCGCCAGCATTGATCATTCCGGATTGAACCTGGTCCTCGGCAACGAGGCGCCAGCAGAGGCGGAAAAGGAAACCCGCTTATGGCTGGAGCGGCATGGTCCCTTTGGCGAGCCCATGCCCTACAAGCTGGCATCGCCTCGATACGAGGTCCTTGCTGAAGGCTGGGTTGGAAACAAGAAACCACAATGGCTGATTCCCAAGCCTGTGGTTCTTCCCGACAAGGTCAAAAGCTGGCCAGCGAATCAGCCAGCTCCGTTGTGCGCAGAGGGGGACTTGGAAATAGCCCTCGGCGCACCCGATGCAGCTGCCGGTTCACGGTACATGGCGGTCTACGCCAAGAACATTTCTGCTCGCTCGTGCGCGTTGCAGTCCTACCCGCAGATCGATTTCCTCAATGAGGCCGGCGATGCCCAGCCAGATATCGCGCTGCAGCCCGAACCGGATATCCTCCTTGAACGCGTTGCCATCCCTTCCGGCGAAGCGGTGATTTCGACGCTGGATTGGAATGCCATGTCAACGTCCCAGGATCCGGATGAAACCGTTGCCCTGGTCATCGCCGCAGCCAAGGGAATGAAACCGGTCCAGCTCGCACCCCAATACGATGGCCAGCCGACGTCCCTTGACATCCTGGACGGGGCGCAGATCGCCCAAAGCCCCTGGGTCCAGGCGCGCGACGGGTGGGCAATTCCTGGAGACGCCTTCAAACCGCAACCACCGGCCACTCCTAGGCCCTAGGCCTGGGCAAGCCTACTGGGTGCGCGGCGGGAACGCCTTGAACTTGCGGTAGTGGTTGGCCGCATTCAACAGCAGATAGAGCTTGCGGCGAGGGTTCTTCTCGGCTGCGAACTTCAACGGGTTCGAGACCTTGCCGGCCTTGAGCAGTGCTTCCGCCTTGCGGCCGGTTCCGCTGTCCAGGAAGCGGCGCAGCAAGTGGTGCGGCAGCACGGTGAATAGCCGCTGGCGCGACAGCTGCAAGACTCCTGTCCCGGTGTCCACCACCGCGTCGGTTTCCGGGTTCGACTGATCGAACGGCGCGCCGAGGAACTCGGTGACATAGAAACGGGCCGGGTTCACCCCGGCTGCGGTCAGGTAGAAGTGGTTGCGGCCCAGGCGCGGGTTGATCTCGAAGAATTTGATCTGGCCATCGCGGTGATCGTATTTGGCATCGATCATGGCAATTCCGCGCCAGCCCAGTTCTTCGAGCATGCGCGCGCCATCGGCGGCCATCGCATCGTTGCGACCGGTGACAATGGCAGCCGAATTGCCCAGCACCAGCGGGGCATGCTCCTCGATCACCACTTCGCCGTAGCCGGCGAAGATGACCTTTTCTTCCTGGGTGGCGAAGTAGGTGCACAGGCGCATCGCGTCATCTCCGCCCGGAATGTACTCCTGGAAGATGTAGCCCGAGTCGTAGCCGCTGCCATCGATTCTGGAAATCAGGGCTTCGAGGTCGGCACGGCTGTCGATGGTGTGGATCTTCTGCTTGCCCTCGAACTTGGCGGCGATCCAATCCGCGGAGCTCGATGGCTTGCCGATGACCGGGTAGTCGAAGGAACCAACCAGCGAATCCAGCGGGGTTCCCGGGTAATACACGGCGGTGCGCGGGTGGGCGATGCCCAATTTTTCGGCGAGCGCGTAGAAGTTCTCTTTCAGTGCCGCACCCTCGATGGTTTCCAGCTGGGGGTACGGGATGACGTACTGTTCCTCAAGCTGCTCACGGTTCTTGGCGATCAGCATGATGTGGAAGTCCAGGGAGCCGAAAAGCATCAGCGGCCGATCCGCCGCGGCCTTCAGCTCATCGGCCAGCTCGACCAGGGCCGCGACTACGCGTCCCTCGTCGGCCATGGAGCCGATGGGGCGCAGTTCGATGGCTACCGAGTGCTCGATGACGCCGTTGCCGGCAGCCGGCAGAACCACCGAGCGTACCCCGTAGGCCTCGTAGAATTCGCGCGCCAAGGTGTAGGTGCCGATGTCCCCGCCGAGGATGACCGGGACAAATGGCTGGGTTGGATCGATTGCCAAAGTGGTGTTTTCCCTACTTCTTGCGCCAGTTCATGTATTTTTCGAAGGCCCACGCCAGGGGCTTGTTCAGCGCCAGGTCCCACTCGCCGTTGGTCTGCACGATGTCGCAGCCGGTGTTGGTCTTGAACTTGGTCAGCCCCGAGAGGTGGTGCTCCTTGTCCAGGGTCGCGCTCACGCCGCCCTGGTCCAGATAGCGGCAACCTGCCTCGATGGAATCGATGACCATGTGCTGCATGATCGCCTTCGGCGCGAACAGCTTGCGCTGCTCCGAGGAGGAAGCGCCGTACAGGTACCAGGCCAGGTTCGAGGAACGGATGACAATGGATGCGGCCAGGTCCACGCCTTCATTGCTGGCGATGTACAGGGTGCAGGAGCCCGGCACCGCTTCGTTGAGCACGGTGTGCATCTTCTCGAAGTATCCCAGCGGGCGGCCGGTGAAGTCCTGGCGGTCCGCGGTGTGGTTGTACAGGGCATGGAAGCGGGCCATGTCCTTGGTCTGGCCGACTTCGATTTCCAGGGTGCTCTTCAGCGCCTTGCGGGTCTCGTTGCGGGTGGTCGCCGAGTAGCTGGCCATGACCTGGTCCACGTCCAGCTGGTTGCCGTCATCATCTTGCAACGCCACGCGGGCCACGAATTCCGGCTGGCCCGCAGCGAAGTCCAGACCCACATCTTCTTTGGAGAAGCCCATTTCCAGCAAGGCGTCATTCAGCGCTAGCGCGGTGCCTGAGGTGCTCTGGGTTTCAAGGTCAGCGAGCTGGGTGAACCCTTCCTTGCCCAGGTTCTTGCGCACCGCGGCGGCACCCCAGGTGCGCACGGCCAGTCCCGGGCCCATCTTCAGCTGGAATGCGCCACGATTCTTCAGGTAGGCGGCCAGCGGCTGGATTACCTGTCCAGGAGCATAGGTGCCGAAGTCGATGACCGGGCCATCGGGGATGTAGGCGAGGGTCTTCTTGATGACCGGGGCTGCACGATGCAGCACCAGTGCCGCGCCTACCAGCTCGTCTTCCTCGAACCAGCCGAGGGATTCACCGCGCCAGCCGCCCTTGACCTGGGCCCATTCGGGACGCTGCAGGAAGCTGACGTCTTGGGCGGTCTCAAGGAATGCTGAGTGCTCGGTGCCGGAAATCGGACGCACATGAAGTTCGTTGTGGCTCACGGGTGAAATCCTACCGTGCTTCCCTCTCCGGCTGGGGGATGCTGGATACCCCTAGGGGGTACTTGACTTAATACCCCTAGGGGGTATGATCGAAATATGGATACCAACCACACGCCACATGAAACAGCTGAGCACCACGGCTATCACGCGGATAAAAGCGCGTTGGAACGACGCCTGAAGCGCATTGAAGGCCAGGTGCGCGGAGTGGCCAAGATGGTCGATGAAGACAAGTACTGCATCGACATCCTGACCCAAATCTCCGCTATCAACGCGGCATTGCACAAGGTCAGCGTGCAGCTGATCGATGACCATATCGGCCATTGCGTGGTTGATGCGGCCAAGTCATCCATCGAGACGGGTGATCCATCCATCGTGCAAGACAAAATCGCCGAGGCCACGGCCGCCATCTCCCGTTTGGTGCGCTGAGCGCGCCCCAACGGACCCATTTCCAATTCACACAGAATTCATCGAAAGAGAGCAAGATCATGAGCCACAACTGCAATTGCGGATGCTCCTCGGAAAAGAACTCCAACCAGGGCCTGCAGATCATTCCCCGCGAGCAGAGCACCCCGCTGACTAGCCATGTGGAAATCAAGATCTCCGGCATGACCTGCGGCCACTGCGTATCCTCTGTCACCGAGGAGCTCAAGGAGCTTGACGGGGTGCAAGAGGTCGAAGTGTTCCTCGATGCGAAGGGCGTGTCCACCGCCAACGTCACCACCAGCGCAACCGTAAGCGAAGAAAGCATTCGCAATGCCATCGACGAGGCTGGTTACACCGTCGAAGCAATTAACGCCTAGCCGCAAAAAAGCCAGGCACCAAGCCACAACGGCAAGAAAGTGCAAGGTCGTAAATCATGACTTCCCATGCCCCGCATGAAACAATCCCCGAATTGCGCACCGTCGATCTGGACATCCAGGGAATGACCTGCGCCTCGTGCGTGAATCGGGTGGAACGCAAACTCGGCAAGCTGCCCGGTGTCAGCGCGACGGTGAACCTGCCCCTGGAAACCGCCAAGGTCCAGGTCCCAGCCGATGTCACCGATGAAGCACTGATCGATACGGTGCAAGCCGCCGGCTATACCGCTTCCCTCAAGCACCCGCCCAAACCTGCGGGTTCGGATCACCAGGGAGATGGTGAGCATGAGCACGGCGGGCACGAGCACCTGGTGCCCAACCACCTGCTGCGCCGCCTGCTGGTCTCCGCGATCTTCACCATCCCGCTGTTCATCATTTCCATGATTCCCGCAGCGCAGTTCCCGCACTGGGGTTGGGTCGCCTTCGCGCTGGCCACTCCCGTGGTCTTCTACGGCGCCTGGCCTTTCCACAAGGCAGCGGCCGTCAACGCACGGCACCTGGCCTCGACCATGGACACCCTGGTTTCCCTCGGTGTGCTCGCGGCCTACTTCTTCTCTGCAGTGCAGCTGATCCTCGATCCGCAGCTGACTGCCCATGTCGGCATGTCCATGTCCGAGCATGCGCTCTACTTTGAAACGGCCGGCGTCGTGGCCACCTTGCTGCTGCTAGGCCGCTTCCTGGAGCACCGCGCCAAGTCCTCGGCATCCGATGCGCTGAAGTCCCTGCTGAACCTGGGCGCCAAGGATGCAGTGGTGCTTCGCGACGGCACGGAAGTGAAGATCCCTGCCGGGCAGGTGCAGGTCGGGGACCATTTCGTGGTGCGCCCCGGCGAGAAGATCGCCACCGACGGCGTGGTCATTGACGGCGCCAGCGCGGTAGACACCTCGCTGCTGACCGGTGAATCGGTACCGCAGAGAGTTGCGCCCGGCGATGAAGTCACCGGCGCGACCCTGAATGCCTCGGGCCGGCTGGTGATTGAAGCTACCCGCGTTGGCGCGGACACCACCTTGGCCCAGATGGGCAAGCTGGTCTCCGAAGCCCAGTCGGGCAAGGCGCCCATTGCCCGCCTGGCTGACCGGATTTCCTCCGTCTTCGTGCCGATCGTACTGGCCATTGCGCTGCTCACGTTCATGATCTGGTTCTTTGCCAGCGGCGATCCCTACCAGGCGTTCACCGCTGCGGTCGCCGTGCTGGTCATCGCCTGCCCCTGCGCATTGGGACTGGCGACCCCGATCGGCTTGCTGGTCGGTAGCGGACGCGGCGCGCAGCTGGGCATCCTGATCCGCGGCCCGCAGGTCCTGGAAGATACCCGCAAGCTGGACACCATCGTGCTGGACAAGACCGGCACCGTGACCACCGGGATCATGACCCATCAAGGCACCAAGGCCATCGACGGGGTCGATCCCAATGAGGTCCTGGCCTTGGCCGGTGCCGTGGAACACCATTCCGAGCATCCGATCGCCCAGGCCATCGCCAAGGCCGCAGCCGGCTTGGGTCCATTGCCCGAGGCCAGCGACTTCGATTCGGATCCAGGCGGCGGCGTGGTCGGCACGGTCAACGGGCATCGCGTTGCCGTAGGCCGCTTCAGCTGGCTCGAAGCCCAGGGCACCTCCTTGGATGACTCCGCCAAGGCCATGCTCGCGGAAGCCGAACAGGCCGGCGCGACCGCCATCCTGGTCGCGGTGGACCAGCAGTTCCAAGCTGTGATCTCGGTGGCGGACAAGATCAAGGACAGCTCCGCGAAAGCTATTGCCGAACTCCAGGAGCGCGGCCTGCGCGTGGTGCTGCTGACCGGCGACAACCAATCGGTGGCTACCGAGGTCGCCGCCCAGGTAGGCATCAAGGCCGAAGACGTATTCGCCGGGGTCTTCCCCGCCGACAAGGCCAAGGCGATCACATCGCTGCAGGAGCAGGGCAAGGTCGTGGCCATGGTGGGTGATGGCGTGAATGACGCACCAGCACTGGCACAGGCCGACCTCGGCATCGCGATGGGCTCGGGCACCGATGTGGCCATCGAAGCCGCGGACATTACCCTGATGGGCAACGACCTGCATCAGGTCACGCAGGCCATCGATCTGTCGGCCAGGACCCTGTCCACCATCAAGATGAACCTGTTCTGGGCCTTCGCCTACAACACTGCCGGCATTCCGATTGCGGCCCTGGGTTTGCTGAACCCGATGATCGCCGGAGCGGCCATGGCAGCCAGCTCGGTGCTGGTGGTACTGAACTCGTTGCGACTGCGACGGTTCGGGAAGTAGGCCTCCGGGCTTCCACAGCGGGGCATCGGTTGATCCGATGCCCCGCTTAGCCGTATCCATGCCCCTTGCTTCCCGAATCATTACGAAGCAGAAAATCCCCCATTTCGCCCGCCACTTTCCCCGATTGGCGTGTCCAAGCGGTTATCCGGGGCCTGGAGTGTGAAATTGCGACTTGCACCACGTTCGTTTTTCTGCGCATACTGTGATGGCAATCACCACATATGCCGTTGATGCGTGGCGGGAGAGATCCGTCCACACCATGGGCGGGCGCCGTAGGAGCAATTTCCTCCCCGGGAAACTCTCAGGCACCCGTACCGCCACGAAGAGGCAAATCTGGAAAGCAGCACGGTTCCGCCGCGCTCACCGAAGGAGCAATCTTCGCCCAGTAGTCGGGCCGAAGTGAAAACTCTCAGGTATACATACAGATTGGGGAGGGACCTAGAACAGTGCCGCACCGAGCGCACCGGTTTCGAGGTACTCCCCGTGGCTTAACCGGCTCCTGCTCCTTGCGCAGCTTGCCGGGCATGCCAGCTGGAATCCTCCGTACCGGATGTGTTCAACGAAGCCAGTCCCTGCGCTCCAAGCCATGAAGGCTTGGAGGCAGGACACCTTCAGGGCGTCACGCCACACTCCTGGAAGGCAACCAGCATGAGTACCACCAGTTCTGATCCCACTCTCGAGCGCGGGCTCTCCAATCGTCACATCCAGCTGATCGCCATTGGCGGCGCTATCGGCACCGGCCTGTTCATGGGCTCGGGCAAGACCATTTCGGTCGCCGGCCCGTCGGTCATCTTCGTTTACATGATCATCGGCTTCATGCTCTTCTTCGTCATGCGCGCCATGGGCGAGCTGCTGCTGAGCAACCTCGAATACAAGACCTTCGCCGACTTCGCCGGGGACCTGCTGGGCCCGTGGGCGGCGTTCTTCACCGGCTGGACCTACTGGTTCTGCTGGGTAGTCACCGGCATTGCCGACGTGGTGGCCATCGCCCACTACGTCGCCTTCTGGTGGGGCGACCTTCCGCTGTGGATCCCGGCGCTGGGCTGCATCGCACTGCTGCTGGTGCTGAACCTGGCCACCGTGAAGGCCTTCGGCGAAACCGAATTCTGGTTCGCGCTGATCAAGATCGTGGCCATCGGCGCGCTGATCGTAGTCGGCCTGGTCATGGTCATCACCGGCTTCGAGCACGACTCGGCCACCGCTTCCTTCTCCAACCTGTGGACCGAAGGCGGCATGTTCCCCACCGGCTTCATGGGCTTCGTCGCCGGCTTCCAGATTGCGGTGTTCGCGTTCGTGGGCATCGAGCTGGTCGGCACGACCGCAGCGGAAACCAAGGACCCGGAAAAGACGCTGCCCAAGGCGATCAATTCGATCCCCATCCGCATCCTGTTCTTCTACGTCGGAGCCTTGATCATCTTGATGACCGTGGAACCGTGGAACCTGTTCTCCGCCGAGCAGTCCCCGTTCGTGGGCATGTTCGCCCTGGCCGGCCTGGCCGGTGCCGCGGGCATCATCAACTTCGTGGTGCTCACCTCCGCGACCTCCAGCGCCAACTCTGGGATCTATTCGACCTCGCGCATGCTGCGCGGCCTGTCCATGGAAGGCGATGCGCCCCAGGGCTTCGCCAAGCTTTCAAGCCGCAAGGTGCCGAAGAACGCACTGATGTTCTCCTGCATGTTCCTGCTGGCAGGCGTCGCATTGCTCTACAGTGGCGACTCGGTGATGGGCGCCTTCACCCTGGTCACCACAGTCTCGGCCCTGTGCTTCATGTTCGTGTGGACCATCATCCTGCTCAGCTACCTGGTCTTCCGCGCACGCCGCCCGCACCTGCATGACGCCTCGAAGTTCAAGGTGCCCGGCGGGGTCGTCATGCCCTACGTGGTACTCGGCTTCTTCGGCTTCATCCTCTGGGCATTGACCACCCAGGTTGATACCTTCAGCGCCCTGCTGATCACCCCGGCATGGTTCCTGATCCTGGGCGCAGGCTACCTGTACATCCGCCGCACCCCCCAGCACCAGGCACTGCGCGCCGCGCACCTGGCCAAGGTGGCGCACGAACGCTATGAGGCCGCCGCCTACCGTGAAGCGAAGTTCTTCGCCAAGCTTGAAGCGGAAACCGCGGAGCAGGTCTCCGAGGATATCCACCAGTAGCCCGGGCACCTGACAGGTCTCTCGATCAGGCCCCGGCATTGAACTGCTCCCCGAAAGTTGGACTGTAAAAGTCAACAACTTTAGGGGAGCATTTTCATGCACGCACGAAGCACACTATCCGAGTACCAACGCGAGCAACTCGTGGAACTCTTCGAGCAAGGCTATGGATATAGGTCTGTGGCATCAGTGATTAAAGTCGGTACATCCGCGAGCAAGCGCCTCTACAATCAGTGGCGGTTACATGGCAGGCTATGCCTCATGCAGAAACCAGCAAAAAAGCAGTATTCCTTCGAGACCAAGAAGGAAATCGTTGACCGGTTCCTTGCAGGTGAAACTGCCATGGAACTTGCCGCAAAGTTCAACGTCAGTTCCGACGTGTTGGTTGCCGATTGGGTGCGGTTATGGCGAAAAGGCGGCGACGACGCACTGATGCCCAAACCTAAAGGACACCCAAAAGGCTCCGTACCTAAATCGCCTTTGAGCGAAGAAGACAAGCTCCGCCAAGAAAATAAACGACTGCTAGCCAAGGTCGCTTACCTGGAAAAACTCCGAGACTTGAGGGATCAGGGGCATCGCTGAAAACCCAGGTGATTGTCACCCTCAAGTCAGAACACGACCTCGCAGACCTGCTGGCCGTAGCTGGCTTAGCCAGGTCAACCTATTACTACCATCTGAAGTTGATGGATCAGACAGCTCCGTATGCGGACCTCAAAGCAGCCATCACCACGTCGTTTGAGAACAGCAAACGACGCTACGGGTACCGAAGAGTCCACATGGACCTGCGCGCTCAAGGATGGGCCATCGGCATAAAGCTGGTCCGTAAGCTCATGAGAATCCTAAATTTTCAGTCCAAAGCGCGCCCTAAGCGACGCTACAACTCGTACCAGGGCGAGCAGAGCAAGATCGCTGAAAACCTGTTAGCGCGGCACTTTGATGTTGATACACCGGACACTGTTTACGTCAGTGACGTGACAGAGTTCAGGGTTGACCAGGAGAAACTGTATTTGCCTCCCATCATGGATCTGTTTGACCACAGCATCTTGAGCTACACGATCGCTTCGTCACCAACTACGGCGTTCACTAATCAGAGCTTGGCTCAAGCCTTAGGTTCGAAAGATTTCGGGAAGAAGCTGCTGGTCCATACGGATCAAGGATTCCAGTATCAGCATTGGTCGTGGAAGGCTTTGCTGCAGGAGCATGGTGCGGTGCAGTCCATGTCTCGTAAAGGGAACTGCTTCGACAACTCGGTCATGGAGAATTTCTTCTGTCATCTCAAGTCGGAGATGTTCCATGGAGAGCACTTCGCAGATTTCGAGGATCTCAAGGTGGAGATTGAGACGTACATTGATTGGTACAACGTCAGTCGGCGTCAGGAACGACTGAAGGGTATGACGCCGATGGAATATCGATGCCATACCCTTGCAGCCTAAGCAGGACTATTATTTAGCTCGTCCAACTTTTGGGACCCAGTTCACATCAATAGATTCTGGGGCTATTAGGCACTCCGGGCAACAGGCCGAGGGCACAGTTCAGACAAGGTGCTGATTGATTCTTATTCGGGGGCTAGGCGTTTAGTTTTAGCCCGTTGCATCCGGCCAACAATCACATCAATTAGGAGAAACGCTGCGAGGCTGATTCCCATGAGCGGCAAGAAAACCCCTACAGCGACAGCCGCACATAGCACCAGCAGAGTTCCCCACCATGGGGCACGGGTCAATCCGCCACGGGAAGGAGTTTTGCCCATGCGTCGTGCAGGATTATTGATTGGACGGCGTTTCCACCACATTACGTAACCGAGAACCACCATGGTGGTGATCCCGGATGCGAGAAGGAACAGCAGGATCTGATTCAGCACCCCGAACATGGATCCCATATGGATATCGATGCCCCACCGCGAGAGCTTCGCAGCGAGGCTGAAGTCCTTGAAATCAACACGGTCAACCACTTCTAGACTTTGACCATTAATAGAGGTTGCATCAACCTCAGTTGGGTAGGACCGTTGAATTTCTTGCACCACCCATGCTTTCCCTTCCGCAGCAGGAGGCTTGATCTCAACCAGCCCGGTATTAACGTTCACTTCTTGGGCAATGGAGAGCATGGTGTCGAAAGCTGCCGGATTCACCGACTCACCGATTGGAGCAACGGCGGCCCCGTGGTGATGGGCGTGCTCATCACTGGCACTATCTTCGGCGGCTGATAAATCGGTGGCCACCGCGGGGGTACCCCAGCTTAGTGCGCTACGCAGCTCACTGACGTTCGCACCGCCGTAGGTCGACCACGTGATACCGGTAGCGGAAAGGAAGAACGCCCCGAGCAGGATCCAGATGCCAAGGGATCCGTGCAAGCTTGCCAGCCGACGATAGCCAGTGGCTTTGATATTGGGGCGGATGAGATCCTTTTTGCGTCTCGTTCTCTTGATCCTCAAGATCCACAAACCCAATCCAGCAAGGGCAATAACACCCAACCAGGAGGCTCCCAGTTCGCTATAAAGTCGTCCCGGTTCACCAAGCTGCAGGTTGCGGTGCAAATGGTCAATCCAGGTTCTCAGCGGAAGGGCACCGCTGGTCCCGTAAGCGGTGAGATCACCGCGGATTTCCGCGGTAGCAGGGTCAACAAAAATGGCTCTGGTTTCGCTGGCACCAAGATTCTCGTCGGCGTACATCATTCTGGTGGTATCCCCGGGGTTCGGGGCCGGGCGGACGGCCACTAGCGCGTCACCACCGCCCATATAGGCATTGGCTGTTTCCACTTGATCAGCCAGTGGCAAGTAGGAATCAGCAACGGGCGCGTGAAGCTCCTTGGAGTAGATCGCTTGTTCGATTTGGGGTGTGATCGCGTACAAAGCGCCGCTGACGGCAGACACGAGGATGAACGGGCCGATGAAGATTCCTGCGTAGAAGTGCAGTCTCAGTAGCAGCTGCCCGAACCAGCCTTTGCGGGCAGTCCTCGGCGGGACGGACGGTGGTCGTGATTCCGGGGTTGTAGTTTCCAAAAGCGTCATGAATGATCCTTGGGGGAAGAGCATGAAGAATGCAGGTGGCGGTAGCTAGGACGAGAAAAGTGTTTCACCGATGAAGCCTCCCTCAGCGCATCCCGGCGGGACCAGGAAGACAGCAGATCCAATGGGCGTGGTCCATTGGTTCAGCGCGTCAAGGTCCGCTAAGCGTTGTTGCATCGGGGTAAATTGCTTAGCCACGCTCTTTTGGTAGGACACGAAGATCAGCCCGGAATTGGAGATTTCGTTCCCGCCCGGTAAGTCGTCGTAGTTGTATCCGCGCCGGAAAATCCTTTCATCGGTGTTCTCCGAGCGGGCTCGTCGAATATGCGAATGAGCGGCGATAACGGTCAGTCCCAACTCATTCGTCGCCGCGAAATCTGGCTCATCATGTTCTGCGGTTCCAGTGGTTGGCGCCCCGTTAGCCAAGGTACGCCCGATACTGAACTCCCGGCCGGAACGGTCCAGCTCATCCCATGTATCAACGTCCATGCGGATACGTCGAATCACCATGGTGGTACTCCCATCCGCGCTCCACACCAGAGCATTGAAATCCTCAGTCCCGGGTTGAGGGTTGACGGTTCCATCGACTTGCCCGAACAGATTGCGCATTGTGGTGCCACTGGCTTCGGATCCCCGGGAGCGGCGGAACCCGGTTTGCACCCATTTCACCGAGGCAAACCGGCGAGCATCCTTGAGCAGCATCCGCTGAGCATGAGCAACGGTCAGAGGATCATCGGAAGCGATATGCAGCACCAGGTCTCCGCCGTTCCAATGCTCCTCAAGCTGATCGATGGTGAACTTCGGTAGTGGCTGGATCTCTGCGCCCGAAGACCCAGCAAGTTCCACGAGCTTCGGCCCGAATCCAAAGGTCACGGTCAAGCGTGCGGGAACCACGCCCAGTTCAGGCTCAGTGTCCGCTAGGGCCGGCTGACCTTGAGTCAGCCTTGCCGCATCGTCGCTGAGCAAGCGCAACAGACGGCCTAAGGATTCACGGTCAAGAGCATCTCGCAAGTTCAATGCGATGTAGGTTGCATGGGTCTGAGGCTCGGTGGTGATCCCTGCCTGATGGGCACCGTAGAAGGGAATCATGCTGTAGCCGTGCAATGGCTCCGAAGCACCAGCCGGCGCAGCAGTGCTGGTCAGCGAATCGACCCCGAGAGCAGCAATCGCCCCCAGGCCCGCGGCGGCCCCGCCGAACAGTACCCCTCGCCGGCTAGGGCGTGTCGTAGTGGATGTCTTTGCATAGGGCATTAGTGATCGTGAGCGCTTTCCGAAGCCGAGTCATCCATCTTCATCTCGTTATGCTCCATGCCCTCGTGCTCGGAGCCTTCATAGTTTTCATTTGCTCCTGCGAAGTCCTTCACCGGCGCGGTGATATCAAAGGTGGTCTCATCAGAGAATTTCAGGGTCATACGCACCTCACTGCCTGGTTGCAGTGGTTCGGTCAGATCCATGAGCATGATGTGATTCCCTCCTGGCTCCAGGTGTAATTCGCTGTGGGCGGGGATGGTGAAACCACCAGTCTTTTCACGCATCACCATGGCTCCGGATTCGTTAGCCAATGTTTCGTGTAGTTCCAGATCAGTGGAGGCGGGACTGGTCACCGAGGTGACAGTAACATCTTGTTCTCCTGTGTTTTTGATGGTGCCGAATCCTGCGGACATTCCTTCGTTGGCAGCTTTCACCCACGGATCGGTCATTGTGATGGAGGCACCGGCCGGGGTGGAGCTGCTGTTTTCAGCGGGATTGGCAGCACAACCTGCCAAGGCGATCAATACGGCAGAGGACAGGGCAATGGTGCGCAGGGCAAAAGAGGTTTTCACGGTTGTTCCTAAGAAAATGAGGGAAGCGCCAGTTGATGCTTCAAAGCAGTGGTGCTGCGCAGTTGCAAACCAGGGAGATGCCCACAGGTTGTTAAGGCATCTGGCGCTGGGCACAGCAAAGTACAAGAGTGGCCTTGATCAAAAGGCCGTGTAAAAGTGCGATGTAAGAGCCTTCGGCATACGACCATCGGCTGATCCGGGAGTCTCTAGAAATACCAGCTCATATCGCTGGTGGCTAGAGCGAGAATCGTTGCGACCAAGTACCTATCGAGGCTGCGCTAGAGGAGAAGAATCAGCAAATCATCCATTGACGGTCATGAAAAACAACCCGCCGGTTCACTAGAAAGGGGGAGCGGAACGGGTCTCAGACCGTGTGTCGTATGCAAGGGTGACCTTACACCGTTGTTAGTGCCGGTGGTCCTCTGCGAACAATAGAGGTGGCATATACGGCCACTGTGTATGCAGGGATTTCGCGTAGCTCGGTAGGAACTGACTGTGGCAGAACCGGCTGATAGACGAATTTAATAATCCGCCACAGCAGTTTCCAGGTGAACAAATCAACGATGTCAGAGGCCACAATGAATAGTTGCTCACTGCGGTGCAGGACGAGAACTGTAGCTAGGCCCGCCATAAGATGGGCCAAGAGCATAGTGTTATCGCCATGGCTCATGGCGGCAACGTCAGTTGAAGTGGCTACATCGACGGTCATGGACATTCCATGATGCGCATGCAGGGCCTGCTCAGCGGTCGATATCGAGGAGTCCTCGGCGCCCATCGAGAACAGAAGATGGAAGATCACCTGACTGAACCCCACCATGCCAGCAAGTCGCTTGAGCGTGAACCTTTTGCCGCTAAGCAACATGCATACGAGGACCGAAAGCGATAAAGGTAATGCGACATTCAGGACTTCCGGTACAGCTCCTCCCGCGAGCACGTGTGAGGTCAGAGAAACGAACGTCGCGAAGAGCGCGGCGGCGGTGCCTCTGAGAGCACGTGTTGAGCGGGAAGATTTGCGCACGGTTCCAAGTATTCCAGACCGGGTGCTACATTTCTACATCGTGTAAAAATATTCCAACCCTGGTGGTGCAGCTCTGGTGCAAGGGGACTCATAACGTATGCCTTCGACACACTCATTACGGGATTACCCGAATCCATGACAGCGACCTTTATTTGGTGGTTAAATCACGGCATTGTTTAGCACCACAGACATCCTGCCCTGAGGAAAATAACTTGGACGCCATCTATCAGCTCCGACGGTTGAATGCCGCGCAGACGTCAAAGCTTCACCGGAGTGCCCCAATGCACGTTTGTATATTGGGGCCATGAACACCATGGAAACAGTCCAGGCCGAACCACACGAGTCAGAGGATTCACCCTGCTATCGAGTCAATTTCTGGGAACAACTCCGTCCTGGATACGGATGGAATTTAGACGTTTTTGTACTAGTTGAGGTGCACGACGTCGCAGAGGCGCTGCGGTGGAGGAGAACGCGCGTAGGCGGCTCTTCGAACTATTCGCAGAAATGCACCCCGGGCCGGACAAACCGTTCGGAACTCCACGAAAAACCTCGCTCATACGATTGCTCGGAAGCAATCCCAACGCCGCTTAGACATGAGCTTGGTAGCATAATTTAGCGGTTGAATCGCAGATTTAGATGATGTACGAAGGGTGATTCCAGCATCTGCAGCCTTGATGGCAACGGTTGCAACGCAGCAGGCGGCAAGTCCCTGCAGGGCGTACTCGACAGGGAAGCTGCAATATCCACGCCCACGAGAGCCGCTGACTCGTCGCCCTTCAACGAAAATTTATTGACTCGTGATTCATCACGAACACCGCCCTGCGCGGTGGTTCCGGTCTCAGATGCGAGACTTACACCATCAGCGCAAGTGCCATGAGCTTTAAACGTGAACTTTCCAAGATTTCGGTCGCCTGTCACCGCTTCGAAAGTCTTTCGCGGGACATCGGCTTCGACCCTGTTGACGATATCTAACTGGGTTTCTACGAGGCACATACTGGCTCCCTTATTGATTTTGATCCGCATGCATCAACTGGCAATCATCAGCCCTCGGATACATATCAGAAATATGAAAATTCTCGGAAGCCAATACATATTGGCCATCAGTCGGAACACTGCTCCATTATAAGAACCCTTTACGCTTCAAACGCAAGCATTAGGACGAAATGTGCCTATTTATTTAAAAATTGTGGAATGTTGTTCCGTTTTTGTGTAGTGTTCCATTTATTCAACAGTGACTAAAATCACTTTGGGTGCCAGTTGGGGTCATTCGCCCCAAATCAATCCACACAAGGGAACCAGAGGCGTATTTACGCGCTGGCCAAGAATTTGGGGCACACATGAGCAAACTCACCGCAGAAAACTCACGCACATTGTGTCTGCCATCCTGACTACCGACTTCCTGGACTGAGACAGTGGCGCTGTACACGCGAGACTGAACTTCGCGATCTCCCAATCGATCCTTACAGATGAGATGCTGCGTATGACCCAGCAGGCCCTGCACTCCCGTACCTAGAGGGGCAATCGGCAGCAACGAGTGAAGTGTAATCCGCTGAAAATTTCAGCGAAATTCGGCTTCCGATCCCTTTTACGACGTCAACGATCGGGTTCCCGTGGACTCGATCAACATCGTCCAGCAACTACTGACCGATCTGATCCCCGACAATTATTCTCTCTTCCCTACGAACCACCCTGGAGCTAGATATGACTATGAAGGCCTCCTCCAACATCCGCACAGGACGACCGCAACCGCCATCCCAATCCCCACGCCGTTCGGCCCTCACCACCGGCGTTGGCCTATGCGTTGAATACTATGATTGGGCCGTTTACGCGATTTTCGCCCCGTTCTTCGCCACACAGATCTTCAACCCCAACGATCCGACCTCGGCCATTCTTGCGACCCTCGCCATCTTTGCCGTGGGATTCGTCGCCCGTCCATTTGGCGGCCTCATCTTCGGATGGGTTAGCGACAGGATCGGACGCAAGCCTTCCATGACAATCGCAGTCGGACTCGCTGCCTTAGGCAGCCTGGCAATCAGTCTCACACCGACCTACGCGGCGGTCGGCGTTCTCGCCCCAATTCTGCTTCTGGTCGCCCGGCTCCTCCAAGGCCTCGCACACGGTGGGGAACTTCCCTCTGCCCAGACCTATCTGGCCGAAGTTGCCCCGCGTGAACGTCGCGGCCTATGGTCATCCATTATCTACATCGCTGCCACGGTCGGAGTCATCTTCGGAACGCTCTTGGGGTCCCTTCTCACGGGGCTTCTTACCGTAGATCAAATGGCCACCTTCGGCTGGCGCATTCCATTCTTCATCGGCGCAGTATTCGGCCTCTACGGCCTCTTCATGCGAGCGCGCATGTCCGAAACCGAAGCTTTCGAAGGCATTCGCAACAAGCATGTTGACGCCGTCGCTAAACCATCGCTCTGGACCTCGATTGTCGAACACCGCAAGCAAGCTTTCCAGGTTGTCGGCATGACTGTGGGTGCAACCATCATCTTCTACGTGTGGTCTGTTAATGCTCCCGCACACGCCATTACCAGTCTCAATATCGCTTCTGGACCGGCCCTCTTGGCTGCGACACTGGCGAACATTGTTTTCATCGCTGCCCTCCCCCTGTGGGGAAGATTGAGCGACCGGATTGGACGAAAGCCGGTGATGTTGATCGGCCTCCTGGGAGCAGCGGCTCTGCACTTCCCCATGACGTGGTTTATTCGGGACGCGGCATGGCAACTTGGAGTATCAATGTCGGTGATGCTTATCTTCGTGGCCGCTATCACTTCCATCACCCCGGCAGTGTATGCAGAGATGTTCCCCCCTCACATCCGCACTGTTGGAGTCGCCGTGCCCTATGCCTTGTGCGTTGCAGTCTTTGGTGGCACTGCCCCGTATCTACAAACGCTGTTCAGCGAAGCCGTGGGGCAGCCCTGGATGTTCAATCTCTACGCCGTGGCGCTTCTATTCACTAGTGCGGCTGTCGTCCGATCCCTTCCTGAGACAAAGGGCAAAGACATGAATCAATGATTCAGACGCACGCTCCAATCTCTTGCAGTTCTCCATTCGAGTCGGTCTACGTCTCGGTCGGAGTACCTCAACTTGTGTGTTTCAACCGGGCAGTATGATGCGCCACCTCCGCGCAGCGGTCTAGCTTAATTTCCTCACGAGCCACTGAGATAGACGGAACCCCAAGGTTTTGCTGATTACTTGGCCAGTCCACCACCCATAGCCACACAGAACCGCCGACCGGCCCGATTCCGGGCACGCCCTCAATGCCGAAAGGTCACCGTGCAAAACGAAACCATTACCAATACCATCGCCACCTCCGACCGCTACCCGGAGCTGTCCGCAGAAGTGCGAGAACGCATGCTCGCGTTCTACTACCACCTGCACGCGCACCCCGAGCTATCCATGCAGGAACATCGCACCGCGGAGTTCATCGAGGCCCGCTTGAACACCCTCGGCATCGATAATTTCCGCTGCGGCGGCACCGGTGTGGTGGGCATACTGCGAAACGGGGAGGGGCCCGTCGTCGGATTCCGTGCGGACACGGACGGCCTGCCGATCCAGGAGGATTCCGAGGTCGACTACCGCTCCACCGCCCGCGGCACGCTGCCTGACGGCACCGAGGTACCCGTCATGCACGGCTGCGGACACGACACCCACGTTGCCGCGCTCATGACTGCAACGGAGGTGCTGGTTGCCGACCGTGATAACTGGTCTGGGACCCTCGTGCTGATTTTCCAGCCCGGCGAGGAGACTGGCGCCGGGGCGCAAGCCATGGTAGATGATGGACTCTGGGACCAGGCCCCTCACCCGGAAATCATCTACGGCCAGCACCTGATGCCCGGGCTCGCCGGGACGGTCGAAGTGGTTGGCGGACCGGCTATGGCGTTCGCTGACTCTTGGAAGGTGACCCTGTTCGGGGAACAGTCTCACGGCTCTCAGCCGCAGGACTCCATCGACCCGATCGTGCTGGGCGCGCACATCGTAACCCGCCTGCAGTCCATCGTTGCCCGCGAGATCGACCCACGTCGGGCCGCTGTCGTGACCGTGGGCACCTTCCATGCCGGGCTGAAGGAGAACATTATCCCGGCCACCGCAGAGTTCACCCTCAACGTGCGCACCATGGACAAGGACACCCGCGAAAGGGGTCTTGCCGCGATCCGCCGCATCATCTCCGCCGAGGCCGCGGCATCAGGTGCACCGGAACCGACTATCGAGGAACTTTCCCGTGTCCCGCACAACTATAATGACCCGCACGCAACGGCGGAACTTACCGTGGCTCTGCGGAGCGCGCTGGGCACCGATAACGTCAAGGAGGCCGAGCCAAAGATGGGCTCGGAGGACTTCGGCATTCTGCCAGGCTCGTTGGGGATCTCCTCGGTGTTCTGGTTCTTCGGGGGCTTCGACCAAAACACGGTGGACTCCGGAACCATGCCGGTCAACCACTCGCCGCGGTTCGTCCCCGTGCCCGAACCCACCCTGTGGACCGCGGCGATGGCCGCTATCACCGCGCTGAAGAGCAAACTCGGCAACTGACCGCAAGCGACTGTGGTGACCAGCCGGATGCCTGGCCACCACAGCCGCACTAGCCGGTCCATTATGCGCAGGCAAATCTGAAACGTTCACCACATCAGTGCTGAGACTCGGATGTCCGTATGCCTCCGTTCGATCGAATATCTGAGCGAAGGATCCCCAAGTGCAATACTCCTGACGTCTTGTAACCCAAGAGTTGCAAGACGTCTCAACGGATACCACTCCCCCGGTGTGTGACTGTTAGTTTCAATTGGCGGTTTATTACCAGTAAAAATGGCGCATCGCTTAGCACGATTCACTTTGGTTCTAAATGGTTGAAGGCAGGGTGCTAATTTCCTGGTGGAAATAGTGCCCCGCCTTCAACAGCAACGAAACCAGCGCTAATGCAGGTCGTTGCCAGATTGCTGTGTGAGCTGCTTGCGGTGGACGCGGGCAGCACGAAGGCCGTTGGCAATCACGATGACTTCTGCCACCTCGTGTACCAGCACTACCGCAGCTAATCCAAGCACTCCGGTAATAGCCAAGGGCAGCAGGACAACGATGATCGCCATTGACAAGATGATGTTCTGATTCATGATCGCTCGGCCCCGTCGCGCATGGGACAAGGCTTGCGGGATCAGTCTCAAGTCATGGCCGGTGAAGGCTACGTCGGCTGATTCTATGGCGGCATCGGCACCGGTAGCGCCCATCGCAATCCCCACGGTAGCGCTAGCCAAGGCAGGGGCATCGTTGATCCCGTCACCGATCATCCCTGTAGGAACCTGCTGCACCGACGAAGCGATTTCACGGGCCTTGTCTTCAGGTCGCAGTTCGGCATGAACGGTGTCTATACCGGCGATTGAAGCCAGCGCGTGGGCAGTACGGGAGTTATCGCCGGTGAGCATCACCACGTCGATTCCCTGGTTATGCAGGTCTCGAATTGCCTCGGCCGCTTCAGGGCGTAGTTCATCGCGCACGCCGATCACGCCAATGACCTGCTCTGCACGGGTGACCATGACGCAGGTTTGCCCGGAGGCCTCCATGGATTCAACAGCGGAAGCAAGCGATCCTGGGGCAATCCATCGAGGACTGCCGACCCCGACCTGAACACCATCCAGGACGCCGGTAATGCCGTGTCCTGGCTCTTCGTTAACCGCCGCTGCCTCCGGTATCGCGGGTACTGCTGCGGTGATGGCCGTAGCTAGAGGGTGGGTGCTGTGCTGTTCCAGGGCGGCAGCAACGGCGAGCACCTCTTCGCGAGTCGCATCATCAACGGTCTGGACTTGCGTGACCACTGGCTGATTGCGTGTGAGTGTTCCAGTTTTATCTACCGCGATGCGGCGCAGGGAACCAAGCCGTTCGAAGGCTGCTCCGCTTTTGATGATGACACCGAACTTGCTGGCAGCTCCGATGGCGGAAACAACGGTGACAGGAACGGCGATGGCCATCGCGCAAGGCGAGGCTGCGACCAGCACGATCAGTGCGCGGGTGATCCAGGTTTCGGGATCGCCGAAGATCGCTCCAAGCACAGCAACCAGTACGGCCAGGACGATGACACCGGGAACCAGCGGGCGGGCAATGCGGTCAGCGAGCCGTGCCCGTTCGCCACGTTCCGACTGGGCTTGCTCGACCAGGCTCACCAACGTGGTCAGGGAGTTGTCCGTGCCGTTTGCCGTTGCAGTGACTACTAGCGCGCCGGATGAATTGATGGAACCAGCAGCAACCTGGTCGCCTACGGTTACTTCCACGGGAATTGATTCCCCCGTGATAGCGGAGGTGTCCAAGCTGCTTGATCCTTGGCTGACCACGCCATCGGTTGCCAAGCGTTCACCAGGCTTCACGCGCAGGGCATCGCCAATCTTGATCTCTGCTGCACTGACCACGACCGGTGCGTCGTCACGGATGACGGTGGCCGTTTCCGGGACGAGCTTCAACAAAGAGCGCAGGCCCGAGCGTGCCCTGTCCATGGCTTTGTCTTCCAGGGCTTCGGCAATGGAATACAGGAATGCCAGGGCTGCAGCTTCTTCGATATATCCGAGGATGACCGCACCGGTGGCGCTGATGGTCATCAGCAGCCCAATGCCGAGTTTCCGTTTCGTGAACAGGTTTCGCAGGGCGCCGGGCACAAAGGTAAAAGCGCCCAGCAGCAGGCCGATCCAAAACAGCACCAAGGCCACGATGGCGGCGCTTTCGCCGTGGGTGCTCCATTCAAGGACGAGCCCAGCGAGGAAGAAAACGCCTGAGGCTATGGGAACGAGCACGTGCCAATCCCGCCACCAGGGCAGTTCCTCTTCGAATTCTTCGGTGGGTTCCGGTGAATCGCAACCGCAGGCGGAACTCATGCTTGCTCCTCGTGTTCTCGATCGGCGCTGGTGGCGCAGTCAGGGCAGGAAGAGTCCAGGCAAGGTACTTGATCATCGACGGCCAACGTCACGTCAACCAGGGCGCTCAGGGCGGTGGTGAGGTGAGGATCGGTGATTTCGTACCGGGTTTTGCGGCCTTCCATTTTCGCCACGACAATTCCGCAGCCGCGCAGGCAGGTCAAATGGTTGGAAACGTTGGCGCGGCTCAGTCCTAGGGCCTGGGCAAGTTCCGCTGGGTATCCGGGTTCGTGCAGCAAGGACAGGAGGATGCGTGACCGGGTGGGGTCGGCCATGGCGCGGCCAAGCCGGTTCATCGCATCGATCCGTGATTCAATGTTCATCATACGATGTACTGTACAGCACTTGATGTACTAGTGGCACCGCCCAAAATCGGTCGTTTTTGAAATACTGAAAAGACAATTATGGTGAAAATTTCTGACGGCTGAAAACTCAGCAGGGTTAGAGGTGCGTTTCGTCGTAAAACTCAGTGCCTTAAACTATGCGTCGATACATCATCCATTCTACGAGTATTGATACATTCAGAAGGATGGGCGTGTACCTCGCTTGCTTGCCGCCAACAGGTGTGGGTCTGGTGGTCTGACCTATCCGTTGGTGTTTCCCTCCCTTATCAAGGCAGGGCCTCGTGGGTTCTAGTGACGATTCTGGTGAACCTGATATAAGGATGAATTTCGAGTAATGCAGCACAACCATGATTCTTGGTGACACAGATTCACGAAATCTATATCAGGTAATAAAGTGAAAATAAAGCAGATTAAATACTTCTAGTTCTCACTCTTAGTCAATCGTTGTGGTAAACCTTGCGTGACAACATCAATATTCGTGATCGGACTAACATTGAAGAGCCTACTCCTAACAGTGATATGGGTTATCGCCTCGGCCCTCTTGATCTGTTCCTGTGCGAGCTCCAGCAGATCCGACAATCTCATCGAAATCGCAGTCATCGACTCACACCTGCCTGACGGGACAGCCTATGAATGCTTCAATATTGAGCATCAGAGCATAAGCAACGAACCTGTCGTCAATTCTGGGACCGCAGTTCATCACGCGGAAGTCACACTTTCGCACCTTCTCGAATTGACCGCGGAAACGTGCCCTGATTGGAGTTCCAGAGTGCGGATTAGGCACGTGCAGCTTTCCGGTGAAGTTTCCGCTAGTAGTAGAGAACTGACCGAGGCCATCACCTCGTTATCAGATTCCAGCGTCGATCTCACGGTTATCGCGTTGACATCTGGGACCTCGAGCCGGAGTCTTGAAGACGCAATTCAGGAATTGGTTGATACGGGGGCACCCATCCTCGCTGCATCGGGAAACAGACCGGGTATGTCTCCGGGATTCCCTGCCAGATTCGACGGAGTACTTTCGATCGGCGCACTGGACAATAGTCAAAAACCGGCATCTTTCAGCGCGCAGAAAAACGTCGATGTCTTTTTGTCCGGCGAGAACATTCCATACGTCACATCGTCTGGAGACATCGATAGTAGCAGCGGCACCTCTGTGGCGACTGCTATTGCTGCCAATCAGATCCTTAAAGGGATTCTTGCGGGAAAAACTCCATCCGAAGGAATAGCAGAACTTATACAACAAAATAGAAGGATCGAATAAAAATGAAAGTACTAGTCTGGCTTGTCCTTGTACCAAGCCTCGTTCTTGGTCTGATGCCACACGGTGGAGAAGTTACTGACCCTGCAATGACCTCAGAAACACAAACCGTTGTTTATTCTGAGGATGCGCTTGAGGAATCACTCTCCGAAGAAGGTCTTGAACTCCTTGAAGCCGAGATCGACAGCGAAGAAGTTTCAGTTGAAACAACCACCGAACTAGATTCTGGTGAAGAAATTTCACAGTCTCTCGTCTTGGACAATGATTCAGGTACCGCAGAATTCACGGTCGAAAGCGAAAGCGAGGACATCGTTAGTGGAACCTATCAGGTAGATGTACTCCAGGTTGATGAAGAGCTCATCTGGTTTACGGTTACAAACCCTGATACCGGCGAAAAATCAGAATATCGATCTGATCAAGCAGACTACTCGGTAATTCCTCTGGCATTGATCCTAGTTCCTTCACTGGGAGCAATTTTTAAGGCTCTATTCCTTGCCTCGGCCGTAGTTGTGATCGCTGGTGTAACTTATATAGCAGCCGACAAAGCGATTGCAGGTATCAGGGAGGCTATTCGCAAGAAAAAGAATCCGCCTGCTCATTACAAAGTTGTACGCCGCACAAACGGCTTGCTCATTGGTGACGGAATGTCGAAGAACGAGGCCGTGTCGCGTGCTCGAGCCAGCGGTGATGTATGGTCAACTACCAAAGCCGGGGCAAGGTCTGTGGCTTATAGCGTGAGAAGCAAAACACCGGTTGGCCCTGAAAAAGACAAGACCAATTCCTCCAAGAAGTATTGTCACTACCACCCATCAGGACGCAGTCCTGGATCACACGCCTTCTACGGTGTTGCCGGCCAGGCATGCTGATGGAGGAAAAAGATGGAGCTGATCAAATGACCGTGACTCCCATAGATCCACGAGAATTGATGAAGAGGTGGGAAGCCGCAAAGTTGCCCTCGGTGACTCCGACACAGGTACGCGCGCTCCTTGAAGACAACTATAAGGCCTACGGAATTCCTGTTCATTTGATGGAACCTGATGGATTCGAATTCGATGAGGAAGTGCGGGAGGACCTGATTGATGCGTTGTTTACCATCACCAATCCCGCGGTTCTCCTGAAACTAAGAAATGGGCGGCCGGTCGCTGTCGATGAAGATGCCGTTGAAGACGCCGAGTTCTACTGGCAGGAGCTTTTCCATGGCGACATGCTGGAACTCCCATATCGGGTTCTTTCGGCCCAGCATGCCTTGGGACAACGGGTCTCGGTGTTGCTTGAGCGCGAAGGAAGTTTCATCACCGGCTTCAAGGTCTATGGGGTGGCAGGAGACAAACTCAACCGGTACCTCACCGCGGTCATTGGTTTCCCGCCGCGCCGTGAACAAGATCCGGAAGATGGGCCCTTCATGCGTGCGGGAGACCTGACGGACCCCGTGTTTGTGGACTACCTCGAAGCAACAGCTGAATCCGGGCTCATCTAGGCAACGCATAGGCGCTGCATTGAGTTGGATTAAATGCTCTGGGGCTATTACAGAGTTAGTCAACGCCCCGGCGAGAATGAGTGAGTGGCCTACAGGATGGCAGGTGCCGTGTTGTAGGTCATTTCCTTTCTTGCTCTCACCGGCAGGTTCCCCTGACGGTGGAAGTCTTCTTCCTAACCCAGATTTTCTAGTACGTGAATAATTTAGCGATGCTACCAAGCCACGGCTGGTGCACGGCATCCGGAACGTTTCAGTTCGTCGCAGGATTCGAAAATTCTCACGATGTCTGAAACGGGGTGGATTAACAACCTGAAAAATCGGGCAAATTAGACTGCTTGGTTGCTATTTAGACTTGCGTGGGTACCGTTTGACTTGAAAATTCCGTGATAACGACAGCGTGTTCGAGGTGAGACGTCTTCCAACCTATAGGTTGCAAGACGTCTCATGGAACCCCGATCCCACGGTTGTGACTATCAACTTGGGGCGGCGGTTAAACCACGGCATTGTTTGGCGGCAGTGGCCCGGATGGGCAAAATTAGGCTGGTTGACGGTGTTGTTCAGTCCGAATGATCCGGGGCAGAAACCTGACGAAGAGGACCATGCCGATGAGCTCGACAAGCGTCTGGGTGACCACGACCAATGCGGCCAGGGCCAGAGGTTCGGGCAAGGCGAGGGCGAGCGGGAGCACGACCAGTGAATTGCGGGTCGCGCCGCTAAATACGACTGCACGCGTGGCGGCGACATCGAGACGTGCCCATCTGGCCGCCAGCATTCCCAGCGGCACCATCACCAACAGGAACGCAGCGTAAAGCGGCACCACCGCCAGCAGCGAGCCAACTTCCTGGCCGACTCCGGTGATTTGTGAACCGACGACCACCGCCAGGGTCACCATCATCAGGGGAACCATCAGGGCCTGCATGATGTCCATGATGATCCTGCCCGCCGCGGCCTTGCGCGCCAGCGCCTGTGTCAGGGTTGCCGCCGTCAGGGGAATGAGGATCAAGACGATGAGGGCCTCGACGAAGGGTGCGGGGTCGATGGCCGAGGCCACGTCGGGGCCGACGAAAAGCAGCAGGTAGAGGGGCAGCAGCAGCATCTGGAGCAGCATCAAGACCGGGGCGGCGGCCAGCAGCCTGTCGCTGGCCCCGCCGGCCAGGCCGGTGAACACGATGACGTAGTCGATGCAGGGGGTCAGCAGGACCAGCAGCACCCCGAGCAGCAGGGCCTGGTCCCCGGCGATGAAGCGGGTCAGTCCGAACACCACGACGGGGACCACGATGAAGTTCAGCACCAGCACGGTTCCCATGAACCGCAGGTCCTTGGCGGCCTTGCCGATGGAGGCGAACGGGATGCCCAGGAACGTTGCGTAGAGCAGCAGCCCGAGGACCGGGTTGATCGAGTGTTCCAATGCTCCGGCCGAGCCGGGGGCAAGGAACCCGACGCCGCCGCCGATGAGGATGGCCACGAGGTACAGGCCGATCTGGTGGTGTTCCATCCGTGCAATGAGGTTCTGGGTTTTCACCATGCCCATGTTAGGCGACGCGGGCGGTCGAGCAGGAGTTGATGCCCGAGTGACCGTGGTGAAGGACAGTGAACCGACTGCGGGACCGGGGCATTTCGCGTTCATGGCCCCGCGGGGTGCCGCTGGGCGTCACCCCACGACACCATCCGACCAGGTCTGCCACTCAGATGTAGCGGCAGACCTGGTCGGCGGAGCAGGAGTCCGGCTCCGGATCCCTCGCCTTTGCGTGGAGCTGGGAAATGCTTTCCCGGAGGACCAGCAGTTCGGCGATCTGGGCATCGAGCTCCCTGAGCCGCAACCCCAGCAGGCCTTGGACGTGCGAGCACGGGGCCTGGCCGTGTTCGCGGATCTTCAGGATCTGCCGGATCTGGGCGAGGGTGAGCCCGGCGGCCTGGCCGCGGTGGATAAACCCGACCAGCCCCACGGCACCGTCGCTGTAGTCCCGGTAGCCGGAAGCCAGACGCTCGGCCGGAGGAAGCAACCCCGAATCCTCGTAGAAGCGCAGGGTCTTGGTCGTGGTTCCGGTCGCTTGCGCAAGTTGTCCGATTCTCATGTTCGCTGACTCCCCTTTCAGTGGTCACCGCACTTGACCTTCCACTGTACTGGAAGGTTCATGATGGTGCATAGGAAGTTTTGCACTACAGGGAAGAGGTAGCTGGAATGACAAACGAACGGTTCGATCTGGCGATTGTTGGTTCCGGGGGCGGCGCGTTCGCGGCCGCGATCCGGGCCACCGGCTTGGGCAAGCGCGTCGTGATGGTGGAGCGTGGCACCGTGGGCGGGACATGCGTGAACACCGGATGCGTGCCCTCAAAAGCACTCCTGGCCGCCGCGGAGGCCCGCCACGTGGCGTTGGACTCGGCCCGCTTCCCGGGCGTGGCGGCCTCGGCGGGCCCGGTGGACATGCCGGCCCTGGTCCAGAGCAAGGCCGCGCTGGTGGAAAGCATGCGAACGGAAAAGTACATTGAACTGGCCGCCGGCCACGGGTGGACCATGCTCGAAGGGGAAGCCTCGTTCACCGGAACCCAGGACGAACCCCGACTCCGGGTCGCCTCCCCGGACGGTGCCGAAAAAACGATCGAGGCCGACCACTATCTCGTGGCCACCGGCTCCGCCCCCTGGACGCCTCCCGTCCCTGGACTGGACGAGACAGGGTACCTGACCTCGACGACGGCGATGGAACTGGACGAGGTCCCCGAATCAATGCTGATCATGGGCGGGGGCTATGTTGCCCTGGAAATGGCGCAGCTTTTCTCCCGGCTCGGTTCCCGGGTGACCATGCTGGTCCGTTCCCGGCTGGCCTCGCAGGAGGAACCGGAGGCATCCAAGGCATTGGCCGAAGTTTTTGCCGACGAGGGGATCCGGGTGGTCCGGCGGGCCTCCGCGGAGACTGTGGAGCGCGATCACGCCAACGGAGGGGTCCTGGTCTCGGCATCCGTGGCCGGCGGCAGGGAAACGTTCCGGGCATCCCGGCTCCTGGTGGCCACAGGCCGACGCCCCGTCATCGACGGGTTGAATCTTGACGCCGTCGGCGTGAAGACCGGCGCCACGGGCGAGATCGTGATTGATTCCCGCCTGGCCACGTCCAACCCGCGCATTTGGGCTGCCGGGGACGTGGCCGGACACCGGGAGTTCGTTTACGTCGCCGCGGCCCACGGCGCCCTGGCCGTGGACAATGCGCTCACCGACGCCGTCGCCGAGGTTGACTACCGGCACCTGCCCCGGGTCACCTTCACCAGTCCCGCCATCGGGTCGGTCGGCTTGACGGAGAAGGAAGCCGTCGCTGCCGGGATCCGCTGCGAGTGCCGGGTCCTGCCCCTGGAGTACGTGCCGCGAGCCGTGGTCAACCGCGACACCCGCGGCTTCATCAAGGTCGTCGCCGAGCTCGGCACCGGACGGATCCTGGGTATTTCCGCCGTCGCCAGGGACGCCGGGGAACTGGCCGCCGCCGGTGTCTACATCCTCGAAGCGGGGATGACCACCGCACAGGTCGCCGCCGCCTGGAGCCCCTACCTGACGATGGCCGAGGGCATCAGGATCGCCGCCAAGGCCTTCACCACCGACATCGCCAAACTGTCCTGCTGCGCCTAAGCGAAACCCACCTGAAGCAGAGGACTTCGGGTGATTCAATCTCAGGTGTTCGCTGCACTACAGCCGCAGTGGCGCACCTACCAACAGGGGAAAGCGGTCAGACCAACCGCTGACGGTCGCGAGGCGTCTTGAAAACCTAAAGCTTTTTGAGACGCTACCTAGAGTAGAAACTTGTCTCATCAAATACTTGGAAAACGCGGGCTGTATTTGTCTTATAAACTCGTCCCAACGTAAAACGTCTTACCTGCTTGCCGCACAGGGGTTTTTGAGTCACACTGGGCAGGTGAGGCATTTGGGATACACACGAGTGAGCACTTCGAGCCAAGACGCGGCCTTGCAATTCGACGCTCTTGCTGCAGCGGGGGTGCAGAAACGCGACGTGTTCGCCGATGTGACGTCCGGCAGCCGGAGCGCGATTGAGCGGCCCGGGATGAAGAAACTGCTCGAGTACGCGCAGTCCGGGGACACCGTGGTGGTCTGGCGAGTAGACCGGCTCGGGCGATCCCTGATCGATGTTTTGAACACCGTGAACCTCTTGCGCGAGCGCGGGGTGAATGTCCGCTCCATTTCCGATGGGATCGACCCGGCCACGTCGACCGGGCGGATGATGCTGAACATGCTGGCCTCGTTGGCCGAGTACGAGCGCGAGCTGATCGTTGAACGAGTCAATGCCGGCATTGCTGCCGCCCGGCAATCCGGAACCCGTTTCGGCCGGCCGGTCTCTGACCCGGTGGTGATTGCCGATAAGCTCGCGATCGCCAAAGATGCCCGCGCCAGGGGACGCACCGCCGAAGACGCAGCACGTCTGGTTGGCTGGAGCCGCGCGACGTTCTACCGCCACTTGGGCCAAGAATCCGCCTCTGTCAAGAGCCTGTGATCGGCCATGTCCCGGCGAAGCGAACCGCGCAGGGACGCACCGCTGGGACAAAACCAGAATGGCAGCAGTACCGTGAAAGCAGGAACCTCTTACAGCGGCCTGATCAAGGCAACGGCACGCTGGGAAATACTGCGGCAACACGTCGAAGACGGAGTGCCGCTGACGGTCTTGGCTGAGGAACACCATATCGGCCTGAGGACACTGCAGCGATGGCACCAGAGCTTCAAGCTCCAGGGGAAGTCTGGTCTGGAACCGGTGGCACAGGGCAAACGCGGACGCCGGATGCCCAGCGACTTCGTGAAGCTGGTCGAAGGCCTCGCCTTAGCTAAACTGCCCAGGACGACGGCAGCCATCCACCAGCAAGCTAACAAGGTGGCGCTCCACCAGGGATGGGCACCGGTTTCCTACTCAACCATCCGCTCGATTGTCGGCGAGATAGATCCCGGGATGATGACACTGGCGCAGCAAGGCGCGGCGGTGTACCGCGATAAGTACGAACTGGTCTGGCGCCGCCGCGCCGAACGTCCGAACGCGGTGTGGCAGGCTGATCATACCGAGCTCGACATTCTGGTTTTTGACACTGGTCATCGGCCGGTTCGCCCGTGGCTCACCACGATCATGGATGATTACTCGCGAGCCCTGTGCGGGTACATGATCTTCACCGGTGCTCCCTCATCCTTGAATACGGCATTGGCGTTGCGTGAGGCGATCTGGCCCAAAAAGACAGCTGATTGGCCGATGTGCGGAATCCCTGATGTGCTCTACGTGGACCACGGAACCGATTTCACGAGCCACCACATGGCGCAGGCCGCCAGAGACCTGCACTTCGAAATCACTTTCTCTGCAGTAGCCCGGCCACAGGGCAGAGGAAAGATTGAGCGTTTCTTCGGTACGTTGAATACCGAGCTTTTGGCCCGGCTACCGGGTTACTTGCACAACGTACGCAATCCCAAACCCGGACTATCGATTAGTGAACTGGACACGGCGCTAGGTGAGTTCATTGGGCAGAATTACCACCAGCGTGAACACCAAGAGATCAAAGAAACACCTCAAAAAGCGTGGCAGGGCAACGGCTGGTTGCCGCGTCTGCCTGAATCCATCGATGAACTGAACCTGCTGCTGCTCACGGTCGCCAAACCTCGAATCGTCCACCGCGATGGGGTGCACTTCCAAGGGCTACGCTACATATCTCCCTTGCTGGCTGCCTATGTCGGAGAATCCGTCATCCTTCGCTACGACCCGCGAGACGTTGCCGAGATTCAGGTCTTTCATCGTGGCCAGCACATCTGCAAAGCTGTGGATCCCACGCACGAACGATCCATCATGACCTTTAAGGACATCCAGAAAGCACGCTCTGCACGAAAGCGTCAGCTGCGCGGACAAATCAATGAACGAATCGCCACCGTCGCGGAATTTCTACCGGCCGGGCAACCAACCACGGAGGCACCCCAGCCTGATCCGGCGGTCCACCGAACCAAGAAAACGAAGCTGCGCACTTACGCGGAGGACGAGTAATGGGACCAACAACTTTTATCGCAACGAAGGAGCACCGCCGCTTCACTGAGTTCGCCAATGCGGTGCGTCGGCAGCGGACTATCGGGGTCTGCTATGGACAAGCTGGAATTGGCAAAACCCTATCGGCTAAACGTTATGCCAACTGGAGCCCGAAAGCCGAGGCGTTAATAGAGGAATGGGGCCGACGGGAGGACAGTGACCTCCAGATCTACAAGGATCTGGCCAAAACGCGGACCGTCTTCTTCACCCCAGGGGTTCTGACGACGCCTAAGCAAATCAAGGATGAACTCTCTCTGGTCACCACCCGGACCTCGATCTGTATCCATCAACATCTCGATACTTTAGGTGCCACGACGGGCCCGATGAATCAAGACAAGCATGTTGAGCTGATCATCGTCGACGAGTCGGAGCGACTCAACGCCACTGCCTTAGAAGTGCTACGAGATAGGTATGACAGGAACAATATCGCGCTGATGCTGATTGGGATGCCTGGCATCGAAAAGCAGTTCAGTCGATATCCTCAGCTCTATAGCCGTGTTGGTTTTGCTCACGAGTACCGTCCGCTTGCTCAGGATGAACTGCATTTCGTTCTGCAACGAAAGTGGCGTGCCCTCGGAAAAACTCTGGACTTGGAGGACTTCACCGATACGCAAGCTGTCGCGGCGATCGCCCGTATCACGCGCGGTAATTTCCGGCTGATCGATCGACTCTTCACACAGATGCAGCGAGTCATGAAAATCAATGAGCTGGACACGATTACCGATGATGTTGTTGAAGCTGCGCGATCCACGCTAGTGATCGGAATCAGTTGAACCGCCAATATTAGGTGCGCAGAAACCGCCAAACGAAGTTAACAATCACACCCCCGGTGAAAAATCCGCGGAAACTCAAGGGTCCGAGATTCTCACAGCTATGTGTTGTAACCCATGGCGTAGCGCCGCGTTTGCGCCATTAGTAGTGAGACAGATTAGAAAAACGGTGGGTTCCAGTCTCGAGCTTTCGACCCGGGCCATACGAATCGACATCTTGAAGCCGTGAAATTCACAGATAATGGGGTCATGCTGCGACGAGGACAGATCTCTAAACTCTAGCGGCCGGCTTCTGAGAACGGGTATAGAACACATACCATAGGCAACCTGTTGCGCTGAGCCCCAACCCGAGGGCCCACCATGGGAATCCAATAGAGTCGACACTTTGCCCAGCATCTGCAGGAGTTGGCAATACAGGTTCGGCCGTGACAATAATCCGGTGTGAGTTGACACCGACGGGGGTGCAGTTCACCAACGAAATCAGGTCGTGGCCTGCTTGCGGCCTGAGCAATGCCGTTTCAGTGGGGAGTACTACGGAACTATCGATGATGCGATACACCAGAGTCTGGCCATACACATCGATTTCAATATCATCGCCTACGGTCACTTTATCCAGATCGGTGAACATTGCTGCCTGCGGTAGACCGCGGTGCCCGGTCATCACCGCGTGGGTTCCTTGTCCACCTACAGGCAAGGCTGTGCCTTCAAGATGACCTGCGCCTTCCAGAAGGACATCTTCGGCGGTACCGTGATACACCGGGATCTTTACGTCAATACTCGGTATTCGCAGACGCGCCATCAATCCGTCGTCATTTGGCTCCAACAGATCCCAGTACGGATCATCTGTCTTTTGAGTTTTCTTCTGCACCGCAGCGAACGGGTCAACAATTCTCGTTCCATCAGCCAGCGACGCATTAGTGGCGGAAGCATCATAAATTTCCGAGGCTCAGCATCGCAGTGGCAATCAGACCCACTATCCAGCATGGCCGGTTGGCAGATTCGCACTGGCCAGGTTGGCCCGCGCTGTCACCTGCGATGCAGGGCAACCTACGCCTGTCGACGATGCGCAGCCCGCTTTATCTGGTCTAGATTCGTTTTGCATCTCGACGACTTCACATAGAGCAAATTCTAGAAGTGCCAGAGTCTAGAGAGCATCAGCAACTATTTCAGCAAACCGTTTCCTACCAGAACTTAGGAATAAGCACCGGCGTGTTTTCCTTGTAGGTTTCATAGTCGGCGCGGCCTCCCCATTTTGATTCAGCTTTCGCTTCAAGCAGCGGGATTCCGCTGATCTTGATGAGCAACACGGCGACGAATACCGGTGAGATCATCACAACCCACTGCCAGTGCTGCAACGCCGGAGCGGCCACAACAGCCACGCCAATCCAAAGCAGAATCTCTCCGAAATAGTTCGGATGGCGAGATTTGGACCAGAGTCCGGAGGAGATGAATTTCCCTTGATTTTCCGGGTCGCGTTTGAAAATTGATTTCTGGTGATCGGCTAGGCTTTCCACACCCAACCCAATCGCCCAGATGACGAGTCCGACCAGTGCGAATCCGTCCAATTCACTAGAGTATTCCGAGGTCATAGCAGCCCAAGCAGTAGCAGCAGTGAAAGAGACCCAGAGACCCTGAACGGTCCAGGCGCTGAGAAACCGCATAAAAGACGGTTTGATCTGGTCGAAGCGATCATCTTTGCCGTCCCTAGTGACACGGCTGAAGAGGAAGATTCCCAGCCTAAGAGTCCAGGCCAGGACCATGAATGCCAGTAGCAGCGATCTTGAATGAACTTCAGGGACTAAGAGAAGCAGGAGCAATGTGACTGCTGTATAGGTCAGGGTTCCGGTCAGGTCGTAGAATCTCTCTGTTTGCCTTAGGAATGAAGGTATGAATGCGATCCATTGGGCTATAAAGGACGCCAGTACAGCCAGAGCGAAGAGGGGCATCGAACCCCATGTAATCCCGCCATCACTACCGGACAATGCAAGCAGCACACCTAGCAGAAGCACTACAGGCATAGCGGTCAGCGCCTTGCGTTCCTTGCTCTTCATTATGAGGTTTCCTCCGTTAAATTTCCCTCAGAGACGATCCAGTGATCCTGCGATACTTTTATCCAAGAGTCGCCTCATCATATTCTCTGGGACCGGGCAATACTATTGGACACAGGGTGAGCCAAAGCTTTTGACGGAATCGCGGCTTGACGCTTCTCATGGCATCTCTTCGCGGGGCTATCGTCTAAGAGATGCTTGCTGTTGGCGGAGGATCGCAGAAACAGCTTTCGTCCCCAGAACTGTTCACGACCTGTTAATTGGCCGGACTGAACAAATCAAGCATTCTGAATGCTGGACGAAAACCGTTCTAATCTCGATTGACTAGTTGTTACGTCGAAACGGAACGCATAGCTTGGCTTCAAGCCCCGCACTAAACAAGCTTGAAACCAAGCTATGCGAACCTTGCCTCGTCCCTGCTTATGCTGCCTATCTGAGATGATAGCGCCCAACAATGCCTACCTTGAATGACGCCTGACCGAGAAGTAGTCCACAGCAGGCTAGTCCTGTCCGTATTTGATATCCACCGTTACCCTGCCCGGAAGGACGAGCTATGAGGAAATTTGCGACGCCGCTATTGGCCACTTCGCACATGCACAGGAATGCCACCGATCTCTTGATGGAGCGCCTGAAGAATTCGCCTGAGCATATAGCATTCGAAGTTCGATCTGCTGATGGTCCCGTTGCTGCCCCCTGGAAGCAAATAACTACTCGAGAATTTTTTCTCGAAGTGCAGGCATTGGCTAAGGGGCTCATCGCTAGTGGGCTGCAACCTGGAAACAAGCTTGTGATTATGTCACCTACACGCTACGAATGGGCTCAGGTGGATATGGCGGCATGGTTTGCAGGTGCGGTCGTGGTCCCTATTTATGAAACTTCGTCGCTTGATCAGGTCACAGCCATACTTGCCGATTGCTCCCCAAAATTTATAGTTGCTGGAAGCACCGACCACGCCTCGATTCTCGAGCGCGGGCTAAGTGGCGCGGGAATATGCGGGTCGAGAATCTGGACAATGGACACCCGGAACGATCTCGATCTTGAGGATCTTGTTGACGAAGGGAAATCTATCGCCGATGGTGCTGTTGAAGAACGACGATTGTTGGCAACGTCAGAGACGATAGCGACTATCGTCTACACTTCGGGAACGACGGCAGCACCCAAGGGCGCTTTAATTACGCACGGTAACCTCGTTGGCTTAGTACTCAATGTTGCTGCCGCTTACACTGAAGTGGTTAAGGAGACAGGAAATACGATTATTTTCCTTCCCATGGCCCACGTTCTGGCTCGTGGTCTACAGCTGATTTGTTTGGCTAACGGGATGCGCATCGCGCATCTCTCAGAACCCAAAGAAGTAATACCGTCTTTGGAATTCCTCAAACCCACATTTCTCGTAGTAGTGCCACGGGTGCTACAGAAGATCCAAGACTCCGCAGCACAGGCCGCCAATCAGAAACGCCTGAATCGTATTTGGAAGTGGGCCAGCGACACGGCAACGCAGTGGGGCGCGATGGCTGAGGGACACGATACCGGTTCGTCGAAGCAAGCTTCTCCTAGCCTTAGGATGAGACATTTCATTTTTGATCGGATTTTCTACTCGCGTCTAAGAAAAGTAGTCGGCGGTCGTCTTGAGTACCTGCTATCAGGAGCTGCAACCCTAGATAGAGAAGTTTCCCTCTTTTTCAGGGGTATTGGCTTGCCAGTAATCGAGGGCTATGGGCTGACAGAAACTACAGCGCCGCTAACGGGAAATATGCCCGGGTCGATCAAGTCTGGAACCGTGGGAGTTCCGATGCCTGGGACCACTGTACGAATATCGGACGACGGTGAGGTGCTCGCACAAGGAATCGGCGTATTTGCTGGATATACCAATCCCGAAGATAACGAAGACGCTTTCACCGATGGCTTCTTCCGTACAGGAGACCTGGGATCCTTGGACAACCTTGGGCGCATCACGCTGAAGGGAAGAATCAAAGATGTCATAGTAACTGCGGGAGGGAAGACAATATCCCCCAGCATATGGGAAGGATACGTCGAAACTGAGCCATTGATTGCCCACGCGGTAATGGTTGGAGAAGGTAAGCCGTTCTTGGGATGCCTCGTACTGATTGACCCGGAAGCAGTCAAACAGTGGGCCTCTAGCCAAGGGATTACAGACGCATCCCTTTTTCAGCCTCGCACAGAAGGGTCAATTGACAGGATTAGAAACGGGCTCTTGTTTCAAGTCGTCCTCGACTCCGTCAGCTCAGCCAATAAGCGGGTAGCAAGAAGTGAACAAGTCAAAGAGTTTCTTATGCTTTCTACCGATTTAGGGGAAAACAGTGAACTGCTGACACCGACTTTGAAACTCAAGCGAAGTAAGTTTCTTGAGAGAGCAAACGGCTTCGTCAACGAGCTCTATGCCTCGGCTAAGCGCTAGCAATCAGTCATGATATGAGCCCCTAATGTGCGGAACAGAAAATCTTTAAATAAGTTCCAATCCGCGAAGCGCTTTGCCCCGAATGCCCTGTGAAAACCCAAACCAAGAGGTTTGGAAAACCAACTGGCCCAACGGGGTCGCCAGGTAAGGAGTTCGACATGAAAACCATGCAGCGCAAGACAGTGGGACTGCTCTCGATTGCCGCGGTCGCCGCGTTCGGATTGAGCGCCTGCTCGATGGACAACAGCGCCGAGTCCACTCCCAGCAGCGAAAGTTCGTCATCGAGCATGGCTTCTAGCAGCCCGGAAGCATCTGAGGATTCGGGAATGGCCAGCGAATCGGCCATGGACCCAACCGCCAACCTTGTTGGTTCAGGATGTGCGGCGTACGCAGAAGCAGTGCCCGAAGGTGACGGCTCCGTTGCTGGCATGGCCCAGGATCCGGTAGCCGTGGCAGCATCAAACAACCCGTTGCTGACCACCCTCACCAAGGCCGTTTCGGGCGAGCTGAACAAGGACGTGGATCTGGTGGACACGCTCAACGGCGATGAGTTCACCGTCTTCGCACCGGTGGATGACGCATTCAAGGCCATTTCAGAAAAAGACCTGAACGCTGTTGTGTCGGATGCCGACATGCTGACCAAGGTGCTGACCTACCATGTGGTCCCAGGCCAGATAACTCCCGATGAGTTGAAGGGTGATCTGGAAACCGTTGAAGGTGACAAGGTCAAGATCAGCGGCAGCGGCGATGACTTGATGGTCAACGATGCCAAGGTCATTTGCGGTGGCGTGCAGACTGCCAATGCCACCGTTTACCTCGTTGATTCGGTGCTGATGCCACCGGCAAAGAAGTAGTACTACAGCATCAAGCTGAAGAAGCCAGGGGACGGGCGATGCACGATTTGGGGGGCCGTTCCCTGGCTTCCGTCTACCCAAGATTTGACCTGCAGCTACTGCCCTGAACGAGAGCAATGTCCTTGACGGTATGGGGTCGTTGAACCCAAGATCCCGAATTGGGCAGTCGAAATCACCGACTGTTCAGCGCCGGATGAAGCTCTCTTGCTTCAAGCCGCACAAGGAGATGAAGCAGCTACGCAGCCTTATGGCGGACTTGTCCCAAGGGTGTTCGGTTTTGACGCCCGTCAACTGAGCGATGAAGTCCAAAGGCAGGAAGCCGCACAATGAATATTTTCAGACGATTAACGACATGTTGATGGCTTCGCCACTGTGCGAACTACCGCACTAACTTGGCTGCTGAAGATCGTCCACCAGTCTGCCGTTGGACAGATCCGCTTCACTTCAGAGCGCCCGAAACCTGTGCTGGGAATCGCTGTTGAAACCTCTTAAGCAAGGTATCAACCATTGCAGGGAAGAGCGGTACGTCCTGATGAGGTCAAACGCATGATCGAAGCTCTCTACCAACTGACTGAAGCGCAAAGAGGTACGATCCAACTGGTCTATTTCGGGGTTTGACGCATTGTGAGATTCCTGATCATGCCCAACTACCTGTGGTGATCGTGAAAGCCGGCTCACGAGACAGAATGAAGGAAATACGAGAATTGCTGGGAGCCATGTCATGGGCAAGCACAAAAGTAGACTGTTCAGCGGCTTCGCCCTGAATGCGCTGAGCCAAACTCAACGTGATCAGGCGCTGCAGTATGAGGCCAATGCCGCCACGCTCGAGCAAGAGCTTGCTTCTTTGAAACAAACTGCTGCCTACCTTGCTCTCACCGTCCCTGAGGTGAAGCCGCCACCGAGAATTAAGACCTACGTCATGGATGCGATTCGCACCGTTGAACAGGTTCCCGCAAGAGTTGATGAGAGTCAATGCGAGCATTCCGCAACGGAAGCAAGAGCTCTGCTTTACTCTCATAACGAATTGGCTGGAAGTATGCAGAGCGTTCACAGAAAGTCGCAGAAGTTCTTTGCCCCATTAGTGTGCCGTCGCGTTGCTGCCTTCGCTGATCCCAGAAGATCGACGGCGTGCCGATCGCCTATGTGTACACAAGCTTGTCGGCCAGGCCTGCTTCAGCGAACGCTAGAGTGAGGTCGGCTCGGGTGCCTTGGAAGTGCGCCCACCCTTCGAAGTGGGCAGGGATCACACGACGAGCGTCCAATGCGCGTGCTACCCAAGTGGCCTGAGTGTTGTTGAGGGTCACGAGCTGCGCCTCGAGCATGGGCTCATGGCGGACCCCGCCAAGAAACAGCACCGCTGTATCGATCGGCGCACACCTATCTGCGATCTGCTGGACATAGTCCAGCGATGCGTTGTCGCCGCTGATGTAGACGCTGGGGTGACCTACTGCAGTGAGGAGGAACCCGATAACGTCGCCGGAGACCGGTTCGCTGCCCTCTGGTCCGTGGCGTGCAGGCAGCCCGGTAATCGTCACCTCGGTACCGTCGGGAGCGATGAGTGTTGCTTCCTCCCAGAACGCGACCCCCTTTGCATTGCCGCCAAGACGGCCAGCACCGGAGACGGTTGTGTAGACGACCGGTACGCGAGGAAGGAACTGGCGGCCCGACTCATCGAGATTGTCATCATGCTCGTCGTGGGAGAGCAACACCGCGTCGATGTGCCCCACCTCGTCCGGGCCGAGGGGTGACCCGGCGGTCTTGGTCATGGCGTATCCAGGCATGACGGGGTACTCCCCCGGTGCATCGAAGGTGGGGTCGGTGAGGAAGCGCAAGCCAGCGTACTCGATCAACACGGTCGGGCCGCTGAGGACGCGTACAGGGATGTGGGTGGGGACGGTCTGGGTGGTCATGAGATTCTCTTTCAGGAGTAGAATGTATTGCTTACAGATAGTTCCATGGAAACAATATTTGGTTCGCCTCGGTCAGCAGGATCGACGCGGACAGGTGAGGTGAGAAATGACGGAATTGCGGGTGCTTTATCACGATCTGGTGCGCTTCGAAACCGAGCTGTGGACGGCGATCGATGCGCGGCTACGCGCTGACTGCGATATGCAGTTGACATGGTTCGAGATCATGCAGCTCCTGCGCCACCGTGAAGGGCAGCGCGTCCATGACGTGGCGCGGGAATTCGTGATCACGGTAGGCGGGGCCAGCAAGGTCATCGATCGAATCGAGGCCGCGGGGCTCTGCCGACGGGTCCCGAATCCGAATGATCGCCGGTCCACGCTGATTGTGCTGACAGCTGCGGGGAAGGCGAGGGTGGACGAGACAGCCCCGGTGTTCGAGGACGAGCTCGCCCGGCGCTTCTCGGCCATACTGGGATCTGCTGAGCTCGACCGGATGGCGGCAGGGCTCCGTCTCTTGCGTTCCGCTTCGGACACTGACGATCGATCCAAGATCGTCTGACGCCGATGTATTTTCACAAGAATATCCGTCCTGGCTAAGGGAGACGTCGCAGGTCCGCGTTGCCTCCCGTAACCGTGGACAGCATCGGTCAGTCCGTTGGAGCGGGCATCGAATACACGCCGAAGTGGTGGCCGTTGGCGTCGCGCAGGCGGGCGAAGCTCACTCCGGACGCGTCGACGACGGGCTCCATCGTGACTTCGGCACCGAGCTCCTTGGCTCTCGCAATCGTGGCCGGGATGTCCTCGACGAGGACATAGAAGACGGCGTAGTCCTCGAAGCGTCCGGCGTGGTCGAAGATCCCGCCGGACGGGCCTGGCGAGCCCGGAGTGATGGCGGCGTGGTATTCGACGCCTTCGAGGTCGGTGTTGAGCTTGAACTGCCAGCCGAACAGCTCGCTGTAGAACTTCTTCACCTCCTCGGGCTTGTCGCTTCCAATCTCGAACCAGGACACTGAACCGATTGCTGGGACACTCATGACCCGCTCCTATTCTTCCCCGTACGGGGAACTCTTCGACTCGCCGCATGGACACGCGGTGGCGACACCAGTCTACCGGATATAGTTGACATGGAATGTACATGTGCTGTGAACGCGGTGCCTGACAACTTGGAGGTCCGATGGATAGTGAACACTCTGGCCGGCCCGTTGCGGGGGGCCCGTTGGTGACCGCGGTGCGGGGCGCGCGGATGCACAACCTGCGGAACATCGATGTCGATGTTCCGCTGCGGCGGCTGGTCGCGATTGCAGGGGTGTCGGGGTCGGGGAAGTCGTCGCTGGCGATGGGGGTGCTCTACGCCGAGGGATCCAGGCGGTACATCGAGGCTCTGTCGACCTACACGCGCCGGCGCATGTCCCACTCTGCTCGTGCGAGTGTCGACTCCGTGCGGCATGTCCCGGCAGCCCTGGCGTTGCGCCAGCGGCCGGGCGTGCCCGGGGTGCGGTCGACGTTCGGGACGTCGACGGAGCTTCTGAACGTGCTACGGGTGATGTTCTCGCGGCTCGGCTCGCATCTGTGCCCAAACGGTCACCGTCTGTCTCCGACGATCGATGTGGCCGCGAACAAGGATCTCATTTGTCCGGTGTGCGCAGCTGAGTTCTATCCACCAGGTGCGGAGTCTCTGGCATTCAACTCCGATGGGGCGTGCCCGAACTGCGCGGGAACGGGCACGGTGCGCGACATCGACGACGCGACGCTGATCCCTGACCTATCCCGGTCGATCGCCGAAGGCGCCGTCGCCCCCTGGGGGATGTTCGGTCTCTCAGTGATGCCGCAGGTCGTTGCCGCATTCGGTGTGCGCATCAACGTCCCCTATGCCGAGCTCACCCCGCAGGAGCGAGAGATCGTGCTCGACGGGCCCGCTGAGAAGCGCGAGATCGAGGTCCCATCGAAGACCGGGAAGCTGTTCGAGCTGAACTTCACCTACCGCAGCGCCCGTCAAGCCGTGCGGGAAGCAATGAATAACGCCACCAGTGAGAAAGGCCTGGCTCGCGTGCAGCGGTTCATCACCGCGCACACCTGTCCTACCTGCCACGGCACCCGCCTGTCCGAAGCAGCTCGCGGCACCCGAGTTGACGGCATGAATCTCGCCCAGGCCACCGTCCTCACGCTCGCCGAGACGATGGCATGGGTGCCGGCGGTTCCTGCCACTCTGCCTGCGGACATGCGTCCCATGGCGAAGATGATCGCCCGGCAGTTTACCGAGATGGGTCACCGCCTGATCGAGCTGGGCCTGGGCTACCTCACGCTCGATCGGCCCAGCTCCACCCTGTCGACCGGAGAACGGCAGCGTGTGCAGCTGGCGCGGGCGGTCCGCAACGAGACCACCGGCGTGCTGTACGTGCTCGACGAGCCATCGATCGGGCTGCACCCGGCTAACATTGACGGTCTGATCGGCGTCATGCGGGACCTCCTCGACGGCGGCAACTCCGTCGTACTCGTCGACCATGATGTGCAGGTCCTGCGCGAAGCTGATTGGATGATCGAGATCGGTCCCGGCTCCGGCTCTTCCGGGGGAACTATCCTCGCCCAAGGGACGATCGACGCCGTCCAGGAGAATCCAGCGTCACTCATCGGGCCGTTCCTGTCTGGCAGCGAGACGGCGGTCATCCGCGATCGCGCGAGCAAAGACACGGTGTTCTCCCGCGGGGTGATCCGTCTGAAGACCGCCCCGATCCACACGGTCCACGCGCTCGAGGCCGAGATTCCAAAGGGCCGTCTCACCGCTGTTACCGGGATGTCCGGGTCGGGGAAGACGACCCTCATTCTTGACAGCCTCGTGCCCGCCCTCGCTGCCGCTCACGATGACGTCCCGCTCCCCGGGCACGTCATCTCCCTCGACACGGCAGACCTGACCCGGGCAGACGTCGTCGACGCGACCCCAATAGGTACCAATGTCCGCTCCACCGTCGCCACCTATAGCGGTATCCTCGACGACCTTCGTCGCGCCTACGCCAGCCTCCCGTCCGCGAAGAACGCCGGCCTGAACGCAGGGAACTTCTCCTACAACACCGGATCGCTACGTTGCCCGAGGTGCGAGGGCACAGGCCAGGTCGTTCTGGACGTGCAGTTCCTACCCGACGTCGACATCCCCTGTCCCGACTGCGGCGGCACCCGCTACAGCCCCGCCGCCTCCGAACACCAGTTGCCCACCACTGACGGGCGCCGGTCCCTGCCCGAGCTGCTCGGCACCACCGTCGCCGACGCCGCGACGCTGCTCGGAGCCCGGACCAGGGTGCGCAAGAAGCTGTCGACACTGATCGATCTCGGCCTGGGTTACCTCACCCTCGGCGAGGACACTCCCGCCCTGTCCGGCGGCGAGGCTCAGCGGCTGAAGCTAGCCGCCGAGCTCGGCCGCAAGCACACCGGCACGGTGTTCGTATTTGACGAGCCCTCTGTCGGCCTGCACCCGCTGGACATCCGCACGCTACTGGGTGTGCTGGACCAGTTGCTGGCGACCGGGGCGACCGTGATCGTCATCGAGCACGACCTGGACATGATCGCCAACGCCGACTATGTGATCGATCTCGGCCCCGGAGGCGGCACGGATGGCGGACGCATCATCGCCACCGGCACCCCCGAGGCCATCGCCGCATCCGCCGCGAGCATCACGGGACAGTACCTCGCCGCGACCTCACGACCCTGACAGGGTCGTGAGGTCGCGTCGCCAGGGATCAGACTCCGAGATCCCGCAACCACCGCTCGACACTGCGCGGTTTGAGATCGAGCAGCGCCTGTGCCGAACGCGCCTCTGGAATGAGCTCCCCGGGCTGATGCTGGCGATGCTCATAGGAGGCGATCACCGGTGCGACCGCGGCCTCGCCGAACAGAGGGATGATCAGCTCCCCGTACCGTGCGGGGCTGATCGCCTCGAAGCGCACATCTTGCCCGAGGTATCGAGTGAAGCCCGCGGCAAGGTCCGCGCCAGTCAGGCCGGGAAGAGCTCCGACGGAAACGATTCCCGTGACCGAATGGTCAGTCAGCAGACGGGAGACGACGTCAGCGACGTCAAGGTGGGAGATCCACGAGACTGCATAGTCCGGGCGGATCGGGTAGCGCAGAGCACCCTCGTCCCGTGTGGGTCCCATCGTCGCCGTCAGGAGCAGATTCTCGAGGAAGAGCCGCGGCTCGACAATCGCGTAGGACACCCCTGAGGAGGCCAATTCACGGGCGAGTACGTCCACAGCATCTGTCCCTTCACCGGTGGGATCGAGAGAAAATCCGCTGGTGGAGAAGACGACGCGTGCCGGCTTCGCCCGACGAATCGCCACGGCGATTGTGTGAGCGAAGGCGAGCTGGTCTTCGGGACGTCCCAGGGGCAGGTGTACGAACACCCCCTTCGCGCCGCGATACGCGTCAGCGAGCGAGTCGACAGAGGAGTTGTCGATGGCGATTGCCGCGCCGTCGATCTTCGAGATGTCTCGGACCGCGGCGACGGCATCGAGTCCAGCTGAGGTGAGAGCAGTGAATACAGGGGAACCTTGAGCGCCGGTCGCGCCGTGGATGATGTATGTCATGAATCAATTACTGCACATGATGCATCGGTTACATCAAGTGCAGTAATGGAGTATCGTGGATATGTGAGATTCAACCACTGCGACCTGCAGGAGTGTGGTGTGGCTCGTTTCCTGTCCCTGCTCGACGGGCCATGGGCCACGCTCATCGTGCGCGAACTGCTCAAGGGACCGCATCGCTTCAACGAACTGGCAGAGGTACTGCCTCGCATCAGCGCGCACACGCTAACCAGTCGGCTCCGCACGTTCGAGAAGCACGGCATGGTCACCCGCACCGCGTATCCCGAGATTCCACCCCGAGTCGTTTATGAGCTGACACCTGCCGGGCAGGACCTCCGCCCCGTCTTGGAAGCAATGAATTCCTGGGCCATGACCCTGCCCGCGAGCGTCTTCGAGATCGCCGAGGACGCCGGCAGCGTCCACTCCCGTTCGCCTGCCGATTCCTAGCCGGCCATAGGCTGTCTAATTCCGGGCCGCTTCAGATCATTCAGCGCGAGTGGATGGGTCCCATGCGGCTCGCAGAACTATGGTATCGATTAGGCTCCTGGTGGAGTCGTTGGAGTTCCAGCAGGTCGAAGCAGCATGGTTTAGGGTAGGATCAGATCGCCGAGTTGCTGAACACCAGCCAGCAGATGGGGCTCAAGGAGTACAACAATTGGATCGGCCTCTCCATCGATGTATCGAGGTAAGTTCACATGAACTATCAAGTGATTTCGAGAGGTACGTATACTCGTGTTGGACGAGGAACGACGATCAGAAAATCCGAAAATCGATAACGAACATGTGTTTCTTCCTCTGTACATGTCGAGGGCCAAGCGAACGATACTCCCGTCGAACAAGGTTTCACTCTTTCTGGCGCGAGGAAAGCGTTTCCAGACGTGAATACGCGCCATGCTGCGCAGCTCGAAGTTCGAGAGCCCGAACCAGTGAAGTCGACAAAACACATATCGAGCTCCAACGCAAGCGGCAGATTTGTCTACAGGGACATGCCCTAAGATGTGTCCAAATAGGCCGTCCAAGACGTAGCTCTATTCAACGTGTTGAACGACGAACCGTCTGCTCATATCTGAGAAGTGTTGCTTGAACTCGGCATAGCCCCGGAGTCCTGCCGCCTTCACCGAGTGAACTTGCGAGAGGAGTATATGAAGGAGGTATTCATTCGACCACCGCCGTCCCGCTCCTGAAGGTCCAGTTGCGGTCTGGGCGCCATTGTCGAACTTGGATCAATGGTTGGAGCGGAACGCGAATAGGTTTGAGGACACAGACAGTGGAATGCCATCAGAGTGGGAAGCCGAGGCGGATGAACCCGCAGTACTAAGTCGCGAAAGATATCGTTGGTTGACACGGATCGCCCCACCCCATCCAGTGGGTACATTCGTCCCCCGGTGCTTTCAATGTTGGACCCCAAAGTCCCCGAATCAGCCTAAATATGCAAGGATCGAGCATCGAGGTCGCTAGCTTATTTGACCGCATTGGAGCGGTTGGAGGTAGAAGTACTCGTTACTGGCAGATGTTAATTCCTACGTCCCAACAAACAGGCGAAGAATCCACCACGTTGCCGGTCCGCGGTCTCTCGCTGTTTCAAGGTGCGCGGCCCAACATACCACTGCGCCGCGGAAACGGTCCGCTGGACATGCTGGCCACATCCGGCCCACGTCGCCTTGCCGCACACGTGGCACTTAGATATGCAATGTAGGGCGTTATATAAATACCCCGTAGGATACACAAAAGTGAACAAGTTCCCTACAGTTCGAGGAGCGGTAACGAAAGGCCCCCAGTTCACCTGCCTCAACATCATCTAGCCGCTCGCTGCCATGTACAAGGCCACCGACCCCGACCTCGAGGAATGCCACATCAGCTAGGGTGCTCTCAAGGATTATACGAATACCTCAACCGTTGGTCAGACTCCGTCGGGCGACGAGTTGAAAAGCTCTTCCGACAGCTGGCCTAAGACGACAAAACCGACAACAAGACCAGGCCCCTCACGCTCAGCCCTGTTATCCTCCCGGACGAAGCCGGGCGTAGGTCACTTGTCTTCAGCGATAGCCTTCATCGCCTTCCAGCCGTGAGTGACCCCGCCGCCGGCGCGCAGGGCGGCCGCGACCATGACCGCCTCAGCAACGTCAGCCTTGGATGCACCGGCCTTGACGGCACGCTTGGCGTGGTCCTCAATGCAGAACGGGCACTGCGTGGTCACCGCCACCCCGACAGCGATCAACTCACGGGTGGCGAGATCGAGGTTTCCGGCGTCCTTCTTGAACACGGCCTTGTCGAATCCGAAAAGGCCGAGACCATCTCCGGCGCGGACTCCTTGATGTCGGCCATGAACGCGGTTTCCTCATTGTGGTTGTGCATTGCTTCTCCTTCTCGATCGATTGTTTCTAGGTTAGTTCGGTGTGCCCGATCCCGCCGGGGCCGGGCGAGTGGTCATCGCACGCTCTTGACTTTCAGCACCGCCAGACGATCTCCGACAGCACCCGCCGCCGGGTGCTAGATGTCGCCGCGCGCCTGGGTTACACCCCGTCCGCGGCTGCGCGGACGCTGAAGCGAGGACGATCCGGTGTCGTGCTCTACAATCTTGAAGCCCTGGCCACTCGGCTCGGCCTCGAGACTGCTGCTGACCGAGCTTACTGCGGGCTTCGACGCGGTGGGCCTGACTCTGATGACGCACATCGAAGGGGCGGGGGGTGCCCCTATGTTCTGTGTCAAGCTATTTTCAGCTCCGGAACGTCATAAAGTGCGCCATCCCGAATCATGGCAAACAGGACCGTGAGCCGTCGGTGGGCCAAAGCGATCAACGCTTGGTTATGGCGCTTCCCCTGAGCCCGTTTACGGTCATAGTATTCCCGGCTGGTCGGATCAAAACGGATGGAAGCAAACGCCGAAAGGAACAGTGCTCGCTTCAAGCGTTTGTTGCCTGAATGGCTGACGCGTTCGGACTTGATCGACGTGCCAGACTGGCGCGTGGTTGGCGCCAGGCCAGCGTAAGAGGACAGTGATGCGGCGCTGGCGAAGGTTTTGCCGGAGGTCTCGGCGATGATGATCGCGGCGGTCCTGACGGCGACCCCTGGCATGGAAGTCAGGACCGGGTAAAGAGGGTGAGCCTCCACCAGGGCTTCCAAGTGCGTAGCCACGTCCACGCGCTGGGCGTGCAACGAGATCAGCTGGCGGGCCAGATGCGGGATGACTAAGCCTGCGGCGTCGGTGCCGACCACGACCACGGTTTGCTCATCCAACGCATCCAAGATGGCTCCGGCCCAAGCAGTGTGCCGGCGGGCACCGTATTTCTTCAGCTTCGCGTCGATCCGCGCTTTGCCGGCATGCTTCAGCTGCGCGGGGGTGGGCCAAGCAGAGAGGACCTCCAGCACCGCGTCGTGCTCTAGCCACGGGCCGAGGATCCGCTCTAGTGGCGGGTGGATTTGGGTGAACAACCCGCGGATCCGGTTGCTGGTCTGGGTGATCTGACGGGCCAGATCCAAGTCGAATCCGGTGAGCATGCCCAGGGTGGCTTCGTCTTCGTCAGAGACCTGGATGCTGCGCAGCGTGTGGGGCATGGTGCGCGCCGCATCAGCGATGATGAAGGCGTCTTTTTCGTCTGTCTTGGCCGTCCCGGGATACATGTCTGCGATGCGCCGCATCGAGAGTCCGGGCAGGTAGGCCACCGGAATACCGAGGTGCTGGGCGACGGCGACGGCCAGCGCGCCGATGGTGGCTGGCTGATCAACGATCACCAAGACATGTCCTTGAGCTAAAAGCTTCTGATACACGGCGGTGAGTTTGGCTTCGTCGTTGGGCAGGGTCTTGTTCCATATTTTGGTGCCGTCCTTGGTGACGGCGCAGGCCCAGTGGTCGGTTTTCCCTACGTCCAGGCCGAGGAAAATATCGATATCCGCGGTGATCATGACTAGTGCTCCTTTGAACTAGTTCTTGTTCAAGGTCGACCAACCGTCGGTAGCGAAGTCTTACATCCACGTTATGACAGGCGTCCAGTGTCCTGGCGCCGCGCCCCTAATTAGCAATCACCACGCTGCCATCCCAATCTCGGTGGCAACACCCCCCGGATCATTGGTTAGACAGGGGCAAGACACCATGCCGAGATTGGTCGGCCGACAGTCCCTATGATCCTCTTTTTAGGGACTATCAAAAAGATAACGGGTGCCCCTATGTTCTGTGTCAAGCTATTTTCAGCTCCGGAACGTCATAAAGTGCGCCATCCCGAATCATGGCAAACAGGACCGTGAGCCGTCGGTGGGCCAAAGCGATCAACGCTTGGTTATGGCGCTTCCCCTGAGCCCGTTTACGGTCATAGTATTCCCGGCTGGTCGGATCAAAACGGATGGAAGCAAACGCCGAAAGGAACAGTGCTCGCTTCAAGCGTTTGTTGCCTGAATGGCTGACGCGTTCGGACTTGATCGACGTGCCAGACTGGCGCGTGGTTGGCGCCAGGCCAGCGTAAGAGGACAGTGATGCGGCGCTGGCGAAGGTTTTGCCGGAGGTCTCGGCGATGATGATCGCGGCGGTCCTGACGGCGACCCCTGGCATGGAAGTCAGGACCGGGTAAAGAGGGTGAGCCTCCACCAGGGCTTCCAAGTGCGTAGCCACGTCCACGCGCTGGGCGTGCAACGAGATCAGCTGGCGGGCCAGATGCGGGATGACTAAGCCTGCGGCGTCGGTGCCGACCACGACCACGGTTTGCTCATCCAACGCATCCAAGATGGCTCCGGCCCAAGCAGTGTGCCGGCGGGCACCGTATTTCTTCAGCTTCGCGTCGATCCGCGCTTTGCCGGCATGCTTCAGCTGCGCGGGGGTGGGCCAAGCAGAGAGGACCTCCAGCACCGCGTCGTGCTCTAGCCACGGGCCGAGGATCCGCTCTAGTGGCGGGTGGATTTGGGTGAACAACCCGCGGATCCGGTTGCTGGTCTGGGTGATCTGACGGGCCAGATCCAAGTCGAATCCGGTGAGCATGCCCAGGGTGGCTTCGTCTTCGTCAGAGACCTGGATGCTGCGCAGCGCGTGGGGCATGGTGCGCGCCGCATCAGCGATGATGAAGGCGTCTTTTTCGTCTGTCTTGGCCGTCCCGGGATACATGTCTGCGATGCGCCGCATCGAGAGTCCGGGCAGGTAGGCCACCGGAATACCGAGGTGCTGGGCGACGGCGACGGCCAGCGCGCCGATGGTGGCTGGCTGATCAACGATCACCAAGACATGTCCTTGAGCTAAAAGCTTCTGATACACGGCGGTGAGTTTGGCTTCGTCGTTGGGCAGGGTCTTGTTCCATATTTTGGTGCCGTCCTTGGTGACGGCGCAGGCCCAGTGGTCGGTTTTCCCTACGTCCAGGCCGAGGAAAATATCGATATCCGCGGTGATCATGACTAGTGCTCCTTTGAACTAGTTCTTGTTCAAGGTCGACCAACCGTCGGTAGCGAAGTCTTACATCCACGTTATGACAGGCGTCCAGTGTCCTGGCGCCGCGCCCCTAATTAGCAATCACCACGCTGCCATCCCAATCTCGGTGGCAACACCCCCCGGATCATTGGTTAGACAGGGGCAAGACACCATGCCGAGATTGGTCGGCCGACAGTCCCTATGATCCTCTTTTTAGGGACTATCAAAAAGATAACGGGCGCGGCGTCGAAGCTGCATGGAGCGACATCGCTCCTGCTGCAGTGCTGTCCTACACTTTCGTGGATCCGAATTCAGATCGTGTTATGCGCACTGCCGGCGTGCAGTGCGTGGCCGTACTCTTCTCCGGCGAGTCCGACGGGAGCGCGCGCTTCGTCCGGCCCGACTCCAGGATCGGTCGGCTGCAGGCAGAGCACCTCATCGCGGCCGGGCACACGAGAATCGGCTATGCCTACCCCGAGTCGCCTTTGCTTAGGGACTTCGCCGAACCGCGGCTTGAAGGTGTTCGGGCAGCATGTGCGGACGCTGGCATTGCTGCGCCGGAGGTACGTACTGTGCCGCTCGACGCCCAATTCGCCGCTGCCGCGATCGAGCACTGGCGAGGGCTGGACGATCCTATGACGGCGATCTGCGCCTACGTCGCCGAGGCTCGGCGCATCGAACATGAAGTGACATCGGCCCTGCATGAAGGCGCCGCCCCCGAGGCGACCGATCCCGCCAATCTCTTCACCACGGTCGTTCCGGAATCCGCTTGACAAAAACACAGCCCCTTTTACGGCTTTGCCCCGGCAGTTCTCCTGCTCAATCAGAGTCGGAGTTCTTCAGCAGGTGCCGCGAGTGCAGTCCCGGTTGCCAGCAGATCGACCAGCGGAATGACAGCATCGAAGGCGGAAGCACCCTCCTCTAGCGAGGCGATCTTCGCCCCGTCGAGCAGAGCCATTAGCTGCCTGGCTATCCGGTCCCGGCTGCGCGGATCGCTGTCGTCGAGGCAGCGGTCGAACCTTTGCAGCAGCGACTGCCGCTGATCAGCAAGCACCCGGGAAATCCCCCCGGAATCGTCGAGATGCTCCGCCGCCGCTGCTATGAAGCAGCAGCCCGCATACCAGTCCTGAGCAGCTGCAGCCGCCGCAAGGTCGAAGACCGCTCTGATCAGCAGTCCCCCATGGACCCCTCTCCGTTCGAGGGAATCGATCTCCCGCTCAGAGCGCTCAGCCTGGCGTTCTAGATACGCACGCACGAGATCCTCTTTCGATGAGAAGTGTGCATACAAGGTGGCCTTGGCGACCCCGGCCTCCGAGATCACCCTGGCCACGCCCACGGCACGGACTCCGTGCTCGGCGAAGAGCCGCGAGGCCGCGTCTAAGATCCTCGTGCGTGCGGAGGGTCCTTCCTGTGGTGAATGGTCTGGCATCGTCATGGGCTTGACGATACCAGACCGACCGGTCTACCCTGAAAACCAGGCAGACCGGTCGGTCTGGTTGTTTGACTGAGAGTGAAGGAAATCCACATGGGGGCTGCGGGCAGCACCGAGTTGTGCTTCAACCATCCTTCAAGACTCCACGACCATCGGCTGACCGGGCCACTCTAGCAGCAACATGTCAATGAGGTAGCGGGACCTAACCCCGATGATATGCCGCCCTCCGCTCGCTTGACCACCAACCAAGCATCCAACCCAGCATCACCCATCACATACAGGAGAGAAATCATGACCGCACCAAAACGCGCCCTAATCGTCATCGACGCCCAGCAGGAATACTTCGAAGGACTCCTCCCCATCCAGCACCCGGACCGCGATACCTCGATTGCCCGCATCGATGACGCGATCCAAGCAGCCAAGCAGGCCGACATCCCGGTCGTACTTGTGCAACACGAACTGCCCGCCGAATCCCCAGTCTTCGCCTCCGGGTCGCCAACCTACGACAACCACCTCGCGGTCGCCGCGCACGAAAATCACGCAACACATCGCGTGCACAAAAAATTCTCCAGTATCTTTGCCAACACCGACCTCGCGGCATGGCTGCGCGAGCAGTCCGTCGATACCATCACACTGGTCGGGTACATGACCAACAACTGCGTGGTCGCATCAGCGGCCGCAGCCGAGCCACTCAACTTCGCGGTCGAGGTCCTCTCCGACGCAACCGGAGCGATCGACCTGGCAAATGAGGCCGGACGAGCCTCCGCACAGCAGGTTCACGAAACACTCATGGCTCTGCTGCACTCGAACTGGGCCTCCGTCACAGATACCGGAATCTGGACCACGGCCCTGCAAACCGACCAGGCTCTAGCCAAAAGCGATCTCGTCACATCCGCAACACAAGGCCGTACCAACGCCTGACGAGGAACTCCCAGTAACAAGTTGCAGCGTCGCCCGGCATTCGAAGAACGCCGGGACCATACTAGCCCTCTGCAAAATCGCTTTTCCAATCGCTCATCTTTCCCAGATATTGACAATCACCCCAAAAGAAACAAGGAGAAAACGATCATGGCAGGACACGCCCCAATCCCCGAACTCGTCGCTCAACGCACTTCGTCCGGCACCTACACCGTTCGCAATAGCGCCGGTGCCGAGCTGCGCATCGGGGCACCCGGTGCCGCCGGCGCATTCTCACCCGTCGAACTGCTGCAGGCCGCGCTTGCTGGCTGCGCTTCCCTTTCCGCCGAAGCGCAACTAGTAAGCAGACTCGGCGAAGAGTTCGACGCCGTCACGACCGTAAATGCGGTTTACGACGCAGAGCAGAACCGAGTGGAGGAGCTCATCACGAGAATCACGGTGGACTCATCGGAACTCGACCAAAGCGATCACGACAGGCTGGTCTCAAGCGCGGTGCGGATCATCGACAAGCTGTGCACAGTGAAGCGATCACTCAACGCCGGCATCGAAGCCACCACCGAACTTGAAAGTCAGGAGTGCGGTAGCTGACCTGCCCCTGAATAACGTTTGCCCTAGCCGTATCATGCGAGGCATGTCCTAGACGGCTAATGGGCAACGAGACAGAGCAGCCCCGCGTCCATTAGTCGCGGGGCTGCTCTGTCGTTGACATTGCGTGCTCAGCCGCGACCCCAGAATGCGTCCTCTGCGGCTCCGTCCTCGGAGAACAAATGCACGGCGACGATCTTGCCGTCGCGGATCGTCAGTAGATCCACTCCTGCCATGTCCATCGATGCACTGGAGCGTGCACCGGTAAAGCGTACTGGGACGGCAACGAATTCGCCGTTGACCATCGCAGAACCGGTCACGGCAAGCTGGAAGCTGCCCTCGCTGGCTTCCATCATCCCGCCGAGCAGCGTACCGACGCCCTCGACACCGACATGCTCCCCGGAGAACTGGTTGGCTCCCGGCTGATGCCACACAACCTCCGGGCTCAGCTGAGCCATCGCGGTGGGAACGTCGCCGTTACCCAAGGCATCAAAATACGCGGCCGCGACTTCGGCGGGGGCGGTCTGGTTCTGGGCCATGGAATCTCCTTAATCGTGCGGTATATGGATACACTAATGGTAACTATCGGTAACCTGTTACCTCAACGTAACTGCAGAAAAGAGTGCAACATGGACGAACAGCCGCCGTGGAACGTGATGGTCGCGTCGTGCCCGTCGCGCACATCGCTGGCGCGAATAGCTAATAAATGGACCGCAATGACAGTGATCGCTCTCAGTAAGGGCCGTCTGCGATTCGGGGAGATCCGCAAGGCCGTGGACGGGATCAGCGGGAAAGTTCTGGCCGATACCCTGCGCGACCTAGAGCGCGACGGGATTGTCTCGCGGACTGCGTATGACCAGATGCCTCCACGCGTGGAGTACGAGCTCACCGACCTCGGGCAGACGCTGAGGCAGCCGCTCGAGGCGCTCGGCCAATGGGCCGAGACGCACTTCACCGAGGTTGAGACCGCCCGCGCTTCCTACGACGAGAAGTTGGCGGCCGCCGATATCGCGGTGAGATGACACCGGATGCTGGGTGGGCTTCCACTCGTGGGATCAATCCAGTCAGATCCGAATCGAGTGCTTCTGGCCCCGAAGCAAGGACGTCAGAAGCCCTCGAATTTCCCTTCGAGGGCTTCTCCGGCAATACGGATTTTGGGACTAATCGCCCAGGAATGCCGATAGCCGTTCCTCGAAAGATTCCTTGGACATCGCACCAACGAAAGAACCAGCAGATTGGCCATTGTCAAAGATTCTGAAGGCAGGGATAGATGAGACCGAGTACTGCTGAGCCAGTTGTGGATTATCGTCGACGTTGATCTTGACGACCTTGATCTTTCCAGAGTTCTCCTGAGCCAACGTGTCCAGGATTGGAGCTACTGCTCGGCATGGTGGACACCATGGTGCCCAAAAGTCTACGAGGACTGGAATATCGCTTTGGAGGACTTCAGCCTGGAATGTGGACGTGGTTGCAGATTGAACTGACATGATTTTTCTTTCTGTGATGTGCAAACTTTGGCTATGGGAAGATCCTGGACTCATCTGCTGTCTATGATCTGAGAGAGGCTTTCGTTAAGGAAAGTCTGACGGCAATTGGCAGGCGTCTTGGTGTTATCGAAATAGCGCGGGTCCTAGGGCCGATAGCAATCGTGCGCAATTTGAAATGGTTCTCGACCAATACGTATGCGGCCCCAAATGTAGCTGAAGGAAACCGTGGAAAGGCCACAAGGGCGCTATATCGTATTTGAGTTTCTCATCGGTCATATCGAAATCTACACGGTGCAGTACTTGTGCTCTGCTGCATGACGTTTCAGGCTGGTCTATCGCACGTCAAACACCATTAAAACTCGTTAACTTGCTGACGCCAGCGAGGAAAGAACAACAAATGATGTCCCGGGTGGGAGTAACCAAACGGCGGATGCAGGACTCGGCATTCCTCAGCTGCTCCGCATGTCGATCATGGCCTTGGATGAATTCTTCCTACCCAAAGAATCACAGGAATTGATTCCCTCAAACATCAAGTCCTGGGTTGGCCTGCTAAAGGACAGGAACATATTCTGCAGAGATCCTTAAATTAGATCGTCTGCGAAGCATAGACCAGTTGGAATAATCTTACAGAGCAGACGAGAGGAGCCGGCGAACGTCTGACTGGCCAAATTCAGAATTGATCATTTTGAACTTTTCAGACAGCTCAGTTGCCTCTTGTTGCATCCAACGAACGAGTTGCGATCTACGGGGTTCTTCCAATCGGGCATCAATGGCCTCCAGCGAAATGGCCGCGACGGCTGCCCCGTCTGCCCCAAGGACTGGTACACCGATGCCACCGGCACCATCGATCCATACTCTCGGAGCGGTTGAGTAGCCCAGTTGTTGAGACTGTTCAATAAGGAAGGGCAGCTTCGCAAAATCCTGGTTTTGACTCAACCCGTCCTCATTAGAGGCGCCCAAGATCAATTCTTCGATGAGGTTCTGGGGTTGCCCGGTCAGCAGTGCGAGACTACCGCCACAGGTCCCCAGCGACCGATAGTCACCTACGCGGATAAGCGTAGTTTTAATCGGGTAATCACCTACGTGACGGTCGATGCACAACGCTTTGTCGCCGATTCGAACAACAAGATACAGTGTGTCACCAGTGAGTTCCGCGAGGCGTTCCAAATGGGGTGTTGCCAAATCGACAATGCCATGACGATTAGAAGCCCTGATGCCGATTGGAACAAGGGGAAGCCCGAGATAGTAGACGGACTCATCCTCCGACAGCTCAAGCCAACCCAAATTGACCAGCGTGCCGAGAATCCGATGTGTCGTGGTTTTTGACAATTCCGAGTCGTTGACGATGGTAGTAAAACGGCATCCATCTACCCCAGCATCGGCAACAACCTGGATAATCCGGGTTGCGCGCTCCACACTACGGACACTCTCAGACTGGTTTTCTCCCACTTACTGCCTACTCTCATTGGCTACACATGGCTAACGAACAGGATACCCCGATGAAAGATATACATTTAGCCTACTTCAATCCTGATCTCTCGGCTCGAGCAAGGTACTACAAACCAGCCGTCGGCTCGGTCCTATCTAAACCGGAAGGATGATGTCCGAACCGACGGCAGCGTTGATAATGCCTTACTTTACGAAGATTAAGAGCAGACCGTGTGTTTTTGCTCGAAGACCGAGTACTTGTTCAATTTTTGAAGCACGTCACCACTTCAATCCCAGCGCTCCTTCTAGAACCCTAAAGTAGGGTGGTGACGACATCCACCGGACGAGCCAACGTGTCACGAATGGGCGATCGACGTTCGACAACCGCGACGAGTTCAGCCAGCTGCTCGCGGCTTGCCTCCGGAGCATCAATGTCAACATTGATGCGGATCTGGCTTGCTCCAGGGTGCTCTTCGGGAGCAATTTCCAAGAACGATGCTACATCAAAGTCACCTTCCACCTGCACGTTGAAAGCACGAAGGGTGATTCCAGCGTCAGCCGCTTTCATGGCGAGGCTTGCCGTGTAGCACGCAGCAAGTGCTTGCAGGACGTATTCAGACGGAGAAACATCCGTGTCATCGCCCAAGAGTGCCGGCGGCTCGTCACTCTTCATGCTGAACTTGTTAACCCGTGATTCATCGCGGACACCTGCCTGAGTAATAGCTCCGGTGCCGGATTCCAGGCTCACGCCGCCGGCCCATGTGCCTTGAACTTCAAACGTGAACTTTCCAAGATTTCGATCGGCCTCAACTGCTTTGGTGGTCTGTCGCAGGACATTGACATCGATTCCTTTGTTGATATCTGACTGAGTTTCTACGAGGTCCATTTTCGCTCCCTAGGTTATTTGTGATCCGAGTACATGACTAAATGACATGGCGATAACTTGTACCCGGATACGAACCAGTAAACATGAAAACCATCCCCAGATCAACATGCAAGTTCCATTCGTGAGTATTTAGTGATCAAAAATGGAACTTGATATTCGCTCGACTACGTATTTTTGCTCATATCTAGAAATTTATGGGTAAGTTATGGTTCTAAGTTCCGCTTTAGTGTAATCTTCCATTTATTCGGAAGTGACTCCCGTCACCTCTATTGTTGGCTTGAGTGTTCCATCTCGAGTATGCGGCCAGCATGAACGGTCGCATCTTTACGGGCTGGCCAAGAACTTAGGTAGATACATGAACAAAAATTAGCTCGAAAGTCTCGCTAAAGGACTCGAAGCAAGGATCTCTGGAAATGACCCTAAACGACGGCTTGCCGCTGAAACTATGGGAACGGGATATCTCGTGATTTCTTAACCGAGGGTAGGGCGAGCAAGTTTGCTGACAGCCCAGAGTCTGTTCCAGTTGCAGAAGGGAACCTAGCCTCTTTCAGACCCTTCTGATCTGAGTCTTGTCCCGAGCATGGACAGCTTATGCATGCCATGTTGAGTACCGATGTCCTGGCCCAACGAGGCGACAACCCGCGTACATCACAAAATGCCCTAAGAATAAACAAACCAACGAATATGAACTAACTTGAGGTGACCCCAAGATGCAAACTCCTTTGAACGCACTCGGTTCAGCAGAAAACCTAGTCCGCCAAGATGAAAACCCATCAAATCCGCTGGAAGAACTCAATCTGGCACAGCTGCGAAAACGAACGAGCATGAAATGGGCAGCACATCCGGAAAACGTTCTACCCCTATGGGTTGCCGAAATGGACGTCAACCTAGCTCCTCCCATTGCCGAATGCTTAAAAAAGACGGTTGACTCGGGCGATACCGGATACCCAGCGGGAACGCAATTGGCCGAAGCAGTGAAGTGCTTCGCCTCTGAGCGTTGGGGCTGGAATGGATTAGCTGTGGAACGCACCGCGATTGTTCCGGACGTGATGATGGGCATTGTCGAAGTGTTGCGACTGATCACCGACCGAGGCGACAACGTCGTAGTCAGTCCCCCGGTCTATGCCCCTTTCTATGCCTTCGTCAGCCACGATGGCAGAAATATCATCGAGGCTCCCTTGGGAGGCGACCTGCGCATATCCATGGAAAATCTGGATAAGGCCTTTGCCCAAGCCACTATCGGAGGTAAACGAGCCGCATACCTTATGAGCAACCCACACAACCCCACCGGGACCGTACACACTGCAGCCGAACTTACTGCCGTGGCCCAGTTGGCACGCGCTCACGGGGTTCGCGTCATTTCCGACGAAATCCACGCACCACTGATCTTGGCAGGTGCCACTTTCACGCCCTACCTCAGCGTCCCGGGCTCGGAAAATGCCTTCGCTTTGACTTCTGCGTCCAAAGCCTGGAATCTTGCCGGACTCAAAGCGGCGCTGGCCTATGCCGGTGAAGAAGCCGCAGAAGATCTAGCGCGTATGCCCGAAGAAGTCAGCCACGGACCAAGTCATCTAGGGATCATAGCCCACACTGTCGCTTTCAACCAAGGCAGACCATGGCTGGACTCACTGCTCCAAGGCCTTGATGATAACCGTGCATTACTGGGCAAAATTTTGGCCGAGCATATGCCACAGGTGGGCTACAAGGCCCCTGAGGGAACGTACTTGGCGTGGCTGGACTTCAGCGACATGGGAATTACGGAAGAAGCCCAAGATGGGAAGCTAGCCACCGTCGCCGAACTATCCGGGCCGGCTCAGTTCTTCATCGACCACGCCCAAGTAGCTCTGAGCTCCGGCCACGTCTTCGGAAGCGGCGGATCAGGCCACGCAAGACTCAACTTCGCAACGTCCAAGTCGATTCTCAAAGATGGACTACTACGCATGGCCAGTTCTTTGAAAGCCCTCCATTAGAGATCAGTCCATGGCCACAAAATGTGCATTCTCAAGATGAGATAGCAACCGACAATGTTCCAGTTCCGCGTTCCCCAAAGAATCCACGGCTTCCCGCAAAGGATTCACTGACTTGACGATCGAAGAAGACGGCTACTAAGTGCCGGAACCCACATCTCATTGGATTCGCAGATAAACGGTCTATCTGACCAGTGAAGTGTCCAAGAAAGGATCACATGAAAACCTCTAAAACCTCGCGGGATAGCCTAGCAGGAACGGCGAAGACCGACTCGGTCATCGAGCTAGAAGACAACGGCTATCAAAAGAACCTTACGGGACGGCAGATCAATATGATTGCCATCGGAGGTTCGATCGGCACTGGTCTCTTCCTTGGAGCCGGAGAACGATTAGAATCTGCAGGACCATCGCTGGTCTTCTCTTACGCTATTTGTGGCATCTTTGCATTCTTCATCTTGCGCGCGCTTGGCGAGCTTATTTTGCATCGGCCCACTTCTGGTTCATTTGTATCGTATGCGCGTGAATTTTTCGGAGAGAAGGCCGCCTTCGTCTCGGGATGGTTCTATTGGGTCGTTTGGGCGGCAACCACAATTGTCGACATCACTGCGGCGGCAATCTACATGAATTTCTTCGGAAACTACGTGTCTTGGATAGCAGATGTCCCGCAGTGGCTATGGGCATTGCTCGCACTCATCCTGGTTCTGTCGCTTAATCTGGTTTCAGTCAAGGTGTTCGGGGAGCTCGAATTCTGGTTCGCCTTGATCAAGGTAGCTGCACTGGTGGCGTTTATGCTGGTGGGAATCTACTTCGTAGTATTTGGAACCCCTATCGATGGCCACGAAGTTGGTATTGGAATGATTGCGCAAAACGGTGGCCTCTTCCCCAATGGTCTACTGCCGATGATCATGCTGATGCAAGGAGTTGTATTCGCCTTCGCCTCGATCGAAATGGTCGGCACCGCAGCAGGAGAAACAAAACACCCTGAAAAGATCATGCCCAAAGCAATTAATTCGGTAATTTTCCGCATCGCAGTGTTCTACGTGGGATCCGTCGGACTACTTGCTCTGCTGCTGCCTTACACCTATTACAAAGCTGGAGAAAGCCCATTCGTGACGTTCTTCTCCGCAATCGGAATTGATGGAATCGATGTCGTGATGAACTTTGTTGTCCTCACTGCGGCCCTCTCCTCACTAAACGCTGGTTTGTACACGACAGGCCGGACTCTACGATCTATGGCTCTGGCCGGATCTGCACCACGCATGGCCCGCAAGATGACTCGCAGGGGCGTTCCGGTCGGAGGAATTGCTATCACCGCATTTGTGGCATTGCTTGGAGTCCCGTTGAACTACTTGATGCCGGGAGACGTGTTCGAAATAGTGCTGAGCGTCGCTGCAGTGGGCATTATCGTCGCGTGGGCAACCATCATCGCTTGCCAGCTCAAATTGCAGCGCTTATCGCGCCAAGGCAGTCTAGTCCGCCCGTCGTTTCGCCTGATTGGTGCTCCCTACACTGGGTATGCAACATTGTTGTTCCTTGGCGTCGTGCTGGTAATGGTGTTTGTGGAGTCCCCAGCTACCTTGGTCGTAACTGCTGTGTGCTCCACAATGATTTGCATCGGATGGTTTGGTTGCCGCGGGCGAATCCGATCAATTGCACAAGCAGGGTACAGCCGAGTAAAGAATTAGGGGACTTCGATAGAACACTCGGATAATAACAATTTGCCATAGCCGGCCTTCTTCAATGTGAAAACCCGAAGCATCCGGAGATCTTTGCCGGCGCTAATGATGTACTTCATGGCAAATTCGAACGCTGCGAGAGATCTGCGGCAAGAGAAAGCGACGTTCTGACAGTGCATCCGCATTAGAGCACAATACAGTTTTGGTGTTATCGAATTCTAGATAGCGTAGTAACACCTGGCTTGGCTTCAAATAATAGTTCTTGCGAAGAGCTCGGTTGAGATATCTCAACCGAGCTCTTCGCAAGAACGACGCCTGAGCCGTCAGCGTAGCCCTCCTTCACGTTCTTTGAGACTGCGTTTGCCGAGTTGGAATCCCTTGGGAAAGCCAAGCTTAGCAAGCCGTTGGTGTTTCAGTGCACCTTCGCTGCCGTGGGCTGATCGAGTCATGGGCTAGAGTCATTTTTATCGGCGGCCGAGGTATAAACTTGTGTGTTGCCATCGCAGCTCCTTACCCCTAAACCAGACACGTTCAGTATGAACCGTCCCGGAAATCATGCCGCCGTCTTATGTGCGGCTGCGTCGGGTAACGAGCCTGTCATTTCATCATAGTAGGCTCGCTCAAATTCCTCTGGAGTTTGGTGATCCAGCGAGGAATGCAAGCGATCATTGTTGTACCAAAAGACCCAGCCGAAGGCGACCTCAACGACGTCGGATTCGGTCTTCAACGCACCAGTACGGAACGGTGAACCCTTGGCCACGGTCTCGTTCTTGAACAAGCCCATCACCGTCTCCGCGGCGGCATTATCGTAAGCGTCGCCGACACTGCCAATCGACGGAACCAGCCCCTCAATTTCCAAAGTGTCGGTGTACCGGATCGAGGTGTATTGGCTTCCCGCGTCCGAGTGATGCAAAAGCCCCTTGTCAACCGGCCTTTTGCTGTGTTTTCGGCGCCACAGGGCCATTTTCAGGCACTGCTCCACGAAAGCGGCGTCTTTCACAGTGGAGGTTTCCCAGCCGACGATGGCCCGCGAATACAGATCGATCACCAACGCCACGTAGACGAACCCGGAATACACCGGCACGTAGGTGAAGTCCGTGACCCAAATCCGGTTTGGTGCCTCTGCCGTGAAGTCTCGGTTCAGCAGGTCACCGGCCCTGCGTCCGTCCTTGCCAGGGATCGTGGTGCGGGTCTTGCGGCCCCGGATCATGCCGTTCATGCCCTCGTCACGCATGAGCCGGTCAACGGTGTGTTTGGAGACCGCGGGGAAGCCGTTGCGCCGCAGCCAAGCGGTCATCTTTCGCCGGCCATAAAGGATTTCTGGCTTCGGTCTTCCTTTAGCGTCTAACACTTTGAGGCTGCGTAACGTGTCAATGACCTTCGCATCTTCAACTGCTCGCAGGGCCGGAGGCCTTGTTTTCCAGGCCCGGTAGGTTCGTGCGGTAACCTGCACGCCCTGCTCACGCAGGACGGCGCAGATCGACTCGACCGCATGACCTTCGGCCCGCTGCTCATCAACGAATCGGCAGATTAGCGGCGGCGAGGGTCGAGTTCCCTCGCGAAGAAAATTGAGGCAGCTTTCAAGATTTCGTTGGCTTCCTTCAAATCCCGATTCTCCGCCCGCAACGCCTTGAGCTCATCGAGTTCGGTAGTGGTTGGGCCGTCCTTCTCACCGGTGTCGGCCTGGGCCTGGAGCACCCAGCGACGCAATGATTCGGGACCGACATCCAGCTTCGGAGCCAGGGCCTTGCACGCTGCATATATGGAAGGGTACTCGGAGAGCCGGTCCACAACCATCGCTACGGCGCGTTCACGAACTTCGGCAGGGTATTTCTTGGGCATGGTTGCTATCTTTCTCTCGAAAGACAGCGGCATCAAATCAGGGACGGTTCATTCTACACAGGCGACTTGCAGGTTTTACGGTCCGGCAGGCATTTATGCTGCTGGGAGCTGTGCATCATGTGGCTGATAGCTTAGACCGAAATTGCGGGCGAGTTCCTAGGGCACCGTCGAAACTGCTCGGGGCACCGCTCTGTAATCGGACACATCGCGGTATTGATTGTGAAAAGCCCACAGAATCGCTTACATGCAGCTGTCACAAATCGATTTCGTCAGCAAGGCAAGGTCCGAAAAATGAAAAGCGAATACTGTCCCATCGACTAGAATTTAGCTAGTCATGCCTATTTTTCTTCCATGAAACGAGGATCCAGGTGGATGCGACGGCTGTTCGACTTCCGAATGCTGAGGTCCCATTTATAAGCCCTGCGGACGTGGACCCGGCAGTTGTGATCAGTAAGTGACGCGAAATTTAGGTGCCGCTGGTTCTCAAATACTCCTCACGCTTCCCGCCGTGACTTCGATCATCTCCACTGCGGATTTATATGCCATTTGAAATCAAACGTCCACGATGATGCCAGGCTTCCTTCGTGCAATCGAGGCAATCTTCGTCCGGCTCAATGCAGCTCTGATCCTTCCCGCTCTGGGGTAGTTGCTTTTTATGGTCATAGGCAGGGGCATCCAGGGATTCGGAGTGAAATCGTGACCCATAGATAGTATCTACTGAGGTTGAGCCTAGGTCGCCACCTTGGAAATGTTTTCGATTCGGCCCAAGGAATGCAGAAATTGTTCGTAACCGAAATCTTGAATGGCGACGGAGGATTTGCCATGCCTCGGGCATTCTTGGTGCTACTCCCCCGTCAAGTACAACTCGCAGGTTTTGAGAATGACCCCGAGTTTATCGGATAGCGGATGGCTGGCCACGACACGGAAACTAAAATGTAAAGTGGTTGGCGATCGCGACCATTAGGGGAATCGTTCCCAGAGCACAAATGGTCTGCGTACCAGTGATTGCGGCAATCAGGCGTGTGTCTCCACCCATGCGGGCTGCCAGAACGTTGGCGCTCGGGGCAGTTGGCACAGCGCAGATCAAGACGATGGCGGACAAGCTGGTCCCCGTCACCCCAAGGGGGATTGCGATCGCCATTGCTGCCACTGGAAGGATAGCCAGCTTCAGGATTGTTGCGATGCCAATATCGAGCACATCGCGCCAGCGGAAATTAAAGCTCAGTGCTGCTCCGGCAATGAGTGTTCCGCACACCAGCGCTGGAGCGGCGAGCATGTTGAGCGTGGATCCCAGAAATCCCGGCAAGGGTATAGACAGGGTATTAATCAATAATCCACCCGCACACGAAAGGATTAGTGGATTGAACATCAGTTCCTGCCATAGCCGGAGCTTACCGCCGTAGCGCTGCTTTGCCCCATAGACGGAAAGTGCGCTGACGCAGATGATGTTCACCAAGGGAACAACGACCGCACAAGCAAGTGCAAAGCTGGCAATACCGGCAGACCCATGAAGCGCAGACACGAAAATCAGACCGATATAGGTGTTGATGCGGATTGAACCTTGCACAAGAGAAGTTAATTGCGGACCGTTTGCGCGAACAAGCTTACCCAATCCTAAAGCGAGCCCGGCTACCGCTAAAACCGGTATCAGCAGACTGAATAGCAATGGCCCCGGCTCGATGATGGAAAGATCGGCGCTCCCGATGCTAGTAACAAACAAGGCCGGTGTAAAAATCCAGTAGCTCATCCACGACAAACCCTCCCAGAATCCTCCCTTGTCAGGGAGGTATCTGCGCAGAAATATCCCTGCGATGAGGATTAGTAGAATAGGAAAAATTGCGGCGCTCACGACATTCACACCCTTGACTATGGTGCAATGGGTTAGTGCATTTCAACCATGACAATATGACTGGTTCGCTCCTTGCCGCCGACTTGGTGACTTTACTGGGCCGCGGGTGGGACATTCAGCATCTGCGAGAGCTCTTGTCCAATCATGAGATTCGTCAGATCACACTCACCACGGAAAAATCCCAGCAAATACTTGCGTGGGCAACGCTTCTCGAGCCAGCCTTCACCGCTGAGAGCGTAGATGCGCGCCTGGAGTCGATCAATATCTTGCTAGCGAAAGGTGCAACAAAGACCTATGTGACAGCCCACGATGGGTTGCGACCCCATCTGCATTTTGCTTCCGAGGATCAAGATCTCGTGGCGCGAGTCAAAGCCGTCACCGCGGGAGGTCTGGCAATTTTCACCGTGGAATCCGGAGGCCAAAGGCTAGGTACCTGCCAGAGACAAGGTTGCACCGTTGCTTACGTCGATACCAGCCGCAATGGGTTACGCACCTATTGCTCCGCTCGCTGCGGAAACCGAGATGCCGTGGATCGCCACCGCTCCAGCTCCAGAAGAGATTCTCAACATTAAGTAAGCCGAGCTCAAAACCGGACAGTTTCAGCTTAGCTAATTAAGCAAACCATCGTTCTATATGGTCTCGTATAAACGCGAAGCTGCACAAAGCAGCGCGCTCTTCTTCTTTGAGGTTCTCATTTGTGGAAGGCGTAATGACTACACAACGCAGTATGCACTAGACCATTAATGCTAAACAGTGGTAACAACCTAACCTACGGAACAAGGACATCCTCAGATCAGAAAGTATTACCCGATGTTCAACACCTCGCCGCAGCCTCAGATTGAACTGACCGCAGAAAGCATAACTAAGCCGTTAGGCCTTGAGTAGAAAAATTCAAATCATTCCTGCTTCAGGAAGGGCAATTGCCCAGGCAACAAAATTCTCTAGACCTCTCCCCCTTGTCCAGTAGCACATCTGCCAGAACCGTTAGATTTGAGACGATGGATAATAGCCCCGGAATGAACTGCTCCCCGAAAGTTGGACTGTAAAAGTCAACAACTTTAGGGGAGCATTTTCATGCACGCACGAAGCACACTATCCGAGTACCAACGCGAGCAACTCGTGGAACTCTTCGAGCAAGGCTATGGATATAGGTCTGTGGCATCAGTGATTAAAGTCGGTACATCCGCGAGCAAGCGCCTCTACAATCAGTGGCGGTTACATGGCAGGCTATGCCTCATGCAGAAACCAGCAAAAAAGCAGTATTCCTTCGAGACCAAGAAGGAAATCGTTGACCGGTTCCTTGCAGGTGAAACTGCCATGGAACTTGCCGCAAAGTTCAACGTCAGTTCCGACGTGTTGGTTGCCGATTGGGTGCGGTTATGGCGAAAAGGCGGCGACGACGCACTGATGCCCAAACCTAAAGGACACCCAAAAGGCTCCGTACCTAAATCGCCTTTGAGCGAAGAAGACAAGCTCCGCCAAGAAAATAAACGACTGCTAGCCAAGGTCGCTTACCTGGAAAAACTCCGAGACTTGAGGGATCAGGGGCATCGCTGAAAACCCAGGTGATTGTCACCCTCAAGTCAGAACACGACCTCGCAGACCTGCTGGCCGTAGCTGGCTTAGCCAGGTCAACCTATTACTACCATCTGAAGTTGATGGATCAGACAGCTCCGTATGCGGACCTCAAAGCAGCCATCACCACGTCGTTTGAGAACAGCAAACGACGCTACGGGTACCGAAGAGTCCACATGGACCTGCGCGCTCAAGGATGGGCCATCGGCATAAAGCTGGTCCGTAAGCTCATGAGAATCCTAAATTTTCAGTCCAAAGCGCGCCCTAAGCGACGCTACAACTCGTACCAGGGCGAGCAGAGCAAGATCGCTGAAAACCTGTTAGCGCGGCACTTTGATGTTGATACACCGGACACTGTTTACGTCAGTGACGTGACAGAGTTCAGGGTTGACCAGGAGAAACTGTATTTGCCTCCCATCATGGATCTGTTTGACCACAGCATCTTGAGCTACACGATCGCTTCGTCACCAACTACGGCGTTCACTAATCAGAGCTTGGCTCAAGCCTTAGGTTCGAAAGATTTCGGGAAGAAGCTGCTGGTCCATACGGATCAAGGATTCCAGTATCAGCATTGGTCGTGGAAGGCTTTGCTGCAGGAGCATGGTGCGGTGCAGTCCATGTCTCGTAAAGGGAACTGCTTCGACAACTCGGTCATGGAGAATTTCTTCGGTCATCTCAAGTCGGAGATGTTCCATGGAGAGCACTTCGCAGATTTCGAGGATCTCAAGGTGGAGATTGAGACGTACATTGATTGGTACAACGTCAGTCGGCGTCAGGAACGACTGAAGGGTATGACGCCGATGGAATATCGATGCCATACCCTTGCAGCCTAAGCAGGACTATTATTTAGCTCGTCCAACTTTTGGGACCCAGTTCACATCGCCAGATGCCGGGGCCAAACTGCATAGTCGCTGGGATCGCTACCGCGATCGCCGGGGTCGATGCGATCATGATGGCAGGCAGCAACCACTTGCATAGTCCGACCCGCTGCCGCTTGGAGGAGAGAACCATGGCATCAACCGGTCCGTTACCGCGCTTCGAATTCGATCAGAGGCTGGGCGCCTTGCCTGATTGGAAGCGTGATGACTTGGGTTTGCGGGCGGCTTACCGTTTCGATTGCGCGAGCACGGCCTTGCAGTTCATTGTCCAGGTAGGCCTGCGCGCCGAGCAGGACAACCGGCATCCGCACCTGGAGTGGCGGGTTACCATCGTCGAGCTGCGCCTAACGCACAACCAGCCCGAGCATCTGGGAACACTGGACCTGGAATTAGCCCGCCATATCTCCATCGAGGCCGTCAAGCTCGAAGCGCAGGTTGTCACCGAGCACTGGTAGCCCCCGGCGTTCGGCCTTGGCGGCGGCGGGCCACCAGCAGCGAAATGGCGATGCTCTGCACCGCACCCACCAAAGCGCCCAGCGCCGTCATGGAAATGCGGTCGATGAGCAGGGACGCGGCCGGTTCAGGGCTGACCAGGTGGACCATGAGCAGTGCGGTGACCGTCATGAATACCATCCCCACCGCATAGTTGCGCAGAATCACCAGCTCGATGACGAACTGCGAGGCCAGCGCAGCGGCCAGGATTACCCAGACCGGGGAATCGAAGGCGAAAACTATTGCGGTCAGCGCTACGCCAATGCAGGTGCCTGCGCAGCGCTGCAGCCCGCGGGCTACCCGCGCATAGGCATCAGCGCCGGTGACTGCGGCGATCGCGCCGAGACTGGCCCAGTACCAGTGGCCGTCGCTGAGCAGATGCCCTGCGATTCCCGCCAGCAGCACGCCCGTGCCCATTTGGAGCGATTGGGCCATGGCCCGGCGCGAGGGCGACCAGGCGTATCCGGAGCGCAGGGTATGAAGCAGGTTGGCTTTGCGCATCGACAGGCCAAGCATCAGCAGCATGCTGAAGGCCATTGTTCCGCCGCCGGCCAGCAGCACCCCGGTGAAGCTTTGCGAAGTGGCCGGGATGCCCAGGCAGGCGCCGCCGGCGAAGACCGCGAAGACCGGTCCCGGCGGCATCCAGCGCGTGGCATGGGAGACGTAGTTGGCGCCAAAACCAATGAATGCCAGCACGAGCACGCGTACCGGGAACGGTGCCTCGATGAGCGAAAAATAGGTGCCCAGCAGCATTGCGGCCAGTTGCACGATACCTGCCGAGAGCTGCTGCCAGAAACGCGGCGCGTACGCGTCGAAACGGCCGAAGACCGCGCAGAAGGCGCCGAACGCTGCATACATTGCCCAGTCAAGGCGGCCAAGGCCGGCCAACAGGATCAGCGGCGCGGCCAGGCTGATCGTCGCCTTGGCTGCCGGGATGAGCGACGGGCGGTGAGGGGCCACGACGACGCTGCGCTGCACTATTTCTTCTAAGTGGCGCTTCACTGGCGTGCCTCGCCGTCCTGCGTAGCGACCAGCTGCAGCAAGGCGCGCAGCTGCTCCCGCTGCGGCTCATCCAATGCGCCGAAGACCTTGGCTTCGTTATGCGAGGCAGCCTCCATCGCCCGGGCAGCGAATTTCCGGCCCTCGGGAGTCAGCGTGATGACGTTGCGGCGGCGGTCCTCCGGATCAACTTCGCGTTCCAGGATCCCACGGCTCGACAGCTGATCGAGGTAGGCCACCAGATGGCCGCGGTTCACATTCGAGCGATCTGCCAAGTCGTTCTGGGAGATGCCGCCGAACTCCTCCAGCGCGCAGATGATGGTGAAATGATGCCGGGACAAGGACTCGGATTCCATCAGCTCGGTGAGCTCCTGGGTGCCGATGCGTCCGGCTCGGGCGGTGAGATAGCTCAGCGAGTTCCATTGGAACTGCGGAATCCGGTGTTCGTTCATCCCTTCAAAATATCATTTCAGCTTGAAACGATTTCGCCCTGAAGCAGTTTATTCGATGTATCTCACACGCAGCTGGCGCGCGTTCCATCGCCAGCTGCGGTCCGCGGAATCGTCGTCTTTTGGAAGGTGAGGGCTCGTTCTCCTTGGCCACGGCCATATTGCGCCGCCTGTCAGAGCCGAAGATCAGCCAGGAGGAATTTGGCGCCCAGCTCGCCGATGAGGATGGCCGGGGCATTGGTGTTGCCGGTGGTGATCTTGGGCATGATCGAGGCATCGATGACGCGCAGCCCTTCCAGGCCGCGTACCCGCAGCTGCGGATCCACCACGGCCTGCGCATCCGTGCCCATGCGGCAGGTACCCACCTGGTGGTGGTAGGTCACGACGTTGTTCCGAATGTAATCCTCCAGCTGCTCATCGCCGCGTATTTCTTCGCCCGGGTAGATTTCCCTCGCTCCCCAGTCCCCGGCCAAGGCATCTTGCTCCACCATCGCGCGGCATTGCTTCATCGATACCAGGAATGCCTGCATATCCCGCGGATCATCCAGCGCATTCAAATCGATGTTCACCGGGTCATCCAGGCCGGGCCCGCCCAGGGTGATTTCGCCGCGGCTGTGCGGGGTGACGATCCCGGAGTGCAAGGTGAAGGCAGTGCCGTCGACCGGTTCCATGCCCGGGGAGTACATGGGCACGGCGAAGAAGATCGGCTGGGTGTCCGGGCGATCCAGGCCCTCGCGGGATCGGGTGAACATGTGCGATTGCGAGACGGAGACCCCGGCACGCGGGGCGGGTATCGCGCGGGTGGTGGTTTCGGCAATCACCGGTGCCAGCAGGTGGTCATGCAGGTTCTTTCCGACCTGATCCAGCTCATGCAGCGGCATGACGCCCGCGGCTTCGAGCTCGGCCACCGGGCCGATGCCTGAGCGCAACAGGATTTGCGGGGATCCCAGGGCACCGGCGCTGAGCACCACCTCATCCGCGCGCAGCTCCTGCAGCTGCCCGCCGATCCGATAGCGCACGCCTACAGCGGATCCGGATTCGAGGATCACCGAATGCACCTCGGCGTCCGTGATGATTTCCATGCACTCGCGCACCGGCTTCAGATAGGCCTTCCAGGTGTTGATGCGTTCGCCGCCAGCAACGTTGATCTGCTCCTTGGAAACGCCTTCCAGCTGCTCGCCGTTGTAGTCGGGATTGAATCCGATTCCGGACTGCACCGCGGCGTCGATAATCGACTGGTGGATCTCATCCAGCTCGTAGTCGTTGTCCACCGGCACCAGCCCATCGCTGCCGTGGAATTCGCTGGCGCCGCCAGAGAAGTTCTCGATTTCCTTGTAGATCGGCAGGACATTCTTCCAGGCCCACTGCTCGCCGCAGTCCTTGGCCCAGTCATCGAAATCCTGCGGGGCGCAGCGCACCCAGATGGTCGCATTCAGCGCGTGGGAACCGCCGAGCACCTTGCCCCGTGGCAGGTGCATCGGCTTGTTCGCTGCCCCGGCCATCGGGACGGTGTGGTAATCCCAGTCGTCCTTGCTATGCCACAGCTCGCCCATGCGCGAGAGGTCGTGGATGGCAGGGTTGGTGTCCTCGGAGCCAGCTTCGAACAAGGTCACCCGCGCCCCGGCATCCACGAGCCGGCGGGCGACCACCGAGCCAGCCGAACCTGCGCCTACGACTATGACCGACTTGCTGCCCATGGGTTTTCCTCCAGCTAGGATGCCTGCGAAACTTGTTTCTCCCAGCCTGTACAGGCCAGCGGGCTTTCCCTTGGCATCCGGCGCACAACAATTGGCATCGCGTGCGCGTTTTACCCTACGGGCCGCTTAGATCCCCTTGCGTGCCGCACGCAGTTCATCGACACGCACCAGCACCACGCCGCACACAATCAGCAGGCCGCCGAACAGCTGCACCGCACCAGGCAGTTCGGAGAGCAGCAGCCAAGCCCACAGCACCGCGAAAAGCACCTCGGTCAACGAGATGAAGCTGGCCACCTTGGACCCCAGTTCCCGGGCGGCCATCACACCGGTGGTGTAGGAGAACACGGTGGCGATCAGGATCAGCCCGGTCAAGGCCAACCACCACGGGGTTTCATATCCAGCAAATGATCCGCTGCCGGCGGCCCACTGCATTGGAAGGATTCCCAAGCCGCCAACCAGCAGCATGGTTAGCGCGCCAACGGCCATGCCACCGGCCGACAGCATGATGGGTGGCAGCGCGCCATCGACCTTGGCGCTAATGAAGAAGTAGACCGTCAGGCCCACCGCTGCCCCCAAGCCCCAGAGCACGCCGATCGGATCAATCCGCGTGGTGCCGGTCAGATCCAGCACCGCCACCAGGCCCGCCAATGACAATAGGATGCCAGCGATCGTTGCCGCCGACGGGCGCTTCTGGTGCTTGGCCCAGAGCACCAGCACGATGAGCACCGGAGCCAGATACTCCAGCAGCAAAGCCACCCCGACATCCAAGCGCTGCACCGCCAAGAAATAGCACAGCTGGCAGGCTCCCACTCCAAACAATCCGAAGAGCACAATCGACACCCAGTTGGTGCGCAGCAACGTCCAGCGGCCGCGCATCGCCAGGACCGCAGGGATCGCCAGGACCAGCGCGGCGCCGGCCATGCGTGCGGCCACGGCCGCAGTGGGACTCCACCCTGCTTCGAAAAGCCCCTTGGCGAAGGAGCCGGAAATCCCGAAGGCCGCGGAGGATGCCAGCGCAATCCAGATCCCCCGGGACTGGCTTTGACGCAGTACTGGACTGCCGGCAGTGGCGGCCGGAAGGCCGGAATCAGACAGGTCGCTCATGAGGATCTTTGAAGTCTTTCGCGGAGAATTTCATGCCGCCGTTAAGGGGCAAATGGGGGTATGAGCATGACGATACGGTTAGGCTTGAGTGGCAGTCAATCTACCCAGCTTCCAGGAACGAATTATGACCTTTGCACCAGATATCGAAGCTTCATTGAAGTCCGTGGTGAACCTTCTGAATACCGAGGTGCAAATCGTGGATATGCTCTCCACCGTCGCTGATCTCGATGAGTTCCTTGATGCCGAGAATTTCGAAGGCTCCCGCGCGCACAACCAGGCAGAGCTTCGCTCCATTCGCCAGTTGCGTTCCCAGCTGAAGAACATCTGGATAGGTACCGAAGAAGAATCCGTCTTCCGGGTCAATGCGATCCTGCGCAACGCCAACGCCCAGCCTCAATTGATCAAGAGCGAATCGCTGGGTTACCACCTGCACGCCACCACCAACAGCACCCCGCTCTACGACCGCATGGCCGTGGACGCCGCGATGGCACTGGCGGAAGTGATCCGCTCCGGCGGATTGCAGCGGCTGCGGATCTGCGCCTCGGAGGACTGCGAGGCGGCCCTGCTGGATCTGTCGCGCAACCGCTCCAAGCTGTACTGCGATACCGGCAACTGCGCCAACCGCGAGCACGTGCGCGCCTACCGTGCGCGCAAAGCCGGAAAACGTATCGACTAGCCAGAACCCCGACACTGAGCACACCAAGTCTAGTTTCGTCCGTGATCGGCCAGCACGTGGCCAAAATGGCGTTGGGCGATGCCCCTCGCCTTTTACCTTGCCCGGGCCATATGATGAACACACAACCGGGATACCGGCAGTTGCAGTAGTGGAAGGGGCAGGTCATGACTCAGGAAACCCACGCTTCGGATGATTACGAGGCACGGATAGAAGCAGCTGAGAGCGGACCATTGAAAGCCGCGGCCCGCTGGGTTGTAGCTCTGGCTTCTGCCACGCTGGGCGATGCCGAGTACGAAGCGAACGAGCCCCAGGTAGTCGTGCATTCCCGCCAAGACGATTCGGTACTGCTGCGCATGACAACCTCCAGCCTCGAAGAAGCTGAGCGGCTGATCGTCCAGATCCGCGCGGATTTGGAGGCCTTGGGCACCGAGGAGTTCAAAGCGGAATGGGAAGGCGCAGGCGACAAGCCCTAGCTGGATGGGCCAGCGGCTAGTTTTCGACAAGAATCCCGTCGATATCCGCATACACCATCGCGCCCGGTCGGACCTTCACATCCCCGATGCTGATCACTTCATCCACCGAACCGTGCGAGCGCTTGACGGTTTTGCGCGGGTTGCTGCCCAGTGCCTTGATCCCGAGTTCCATCTCAGCCAGTGCCGCACGGTCGCGTACGGCGCCGCTGATGATGACCCCGGCCCAGCCATTGGCTTCGGCATTCGCGGCAATCATGTCACCCATCAGGGCGTAACGCAGGGATGCTCCCCCCTCGACCACGAGCACTGCGCCATTGCCCGGGAAGCTCAGGATCTCCTTGACCAGGCCGTTGTCCTCATGGCACTTCACGGTACGTGCCGGCCCGTGGAAGGACAGCCGCCCGCCAAAGTCCTGGAATTGAGCCGAGACGGACTGCAGTGCATCCCCATGCTGGTCGTAGAGGTCGGCGGTGCTGATCGGTTCCTGGTGCATGGTGTTTCCTTCATGAGCTGCGATAGTGGTCCACCACACAGCTTAGCCCGCAGTGCCCGCAACCCCAGCGCATGACGAAAGTGTCAGAGATTCAGTTCCGCTTCATAGGCCTTGGCGTCCAAGGCGCCGAGGCGCGAATTGCGGCGGCCGAAGCCCAGATAGATCGCAGCTCCCACAGCCATCCAGATGGCGAAGACCAGCCAGGTGATGCCAGCCAGGTTGAACATCAGGAACAGGCAGGCAGCGATGCCCAGAATCGGGGTCACCGGATACAGCGGGACGCGGAAGGTCCGCGGGGTATCCGGCTGGGTTTTGCGCAGGTACATTACCGAGACACCTACCAACGAGAAGGCGAACAGGGTGCCGATGCTGGTCGCTTCGGCCAGCTGGCCCAGAGGAATCAGCGAGGCGGCAATGGCCACGACCGCGCCGGTGACGTAGGTGCCGATGACCGGGGTGCGGGTGCTGGGCGAAACCTTGGCGAAGAAGCGAGGGATCAATCCGTCGCGGCCCATGGAGAGCAGGATGCGGGTCTGCCCGTACAAGGTGGTCAGCACCACCGAGACGATCGCGATCACCGAGGCCAGGGCGAAAGCCAAGACCATCCACTTCTGTCCGGTGATTTCGGAAACAATCTGCACCAGGGCGGCTTCTGACTCGGCGAACCAGTTCCACTCCCGGGCGCCAATGGCAGCTACGGCAACCAGCACGTAAATGGTGGTTACCAGCACCATGGCGATCATGATTGCCCGCGGCAGGTCCTTCTGCGGATTCTTGGCTTCCTCGCCGGCGGTCGAGGCCGCGTCGAAGCCGATGTAGGAGAAGAAGACCATGGACGCTGCCCCGGTCACGCCCGCGGCGCCCATGGGCAGCAGCGGAGCGAAGTTCCCGGCATTGAAAGCGGTGAAGGCGACCACCACGAAGAAGACGAGGATGGCGATCTTCACGATCACCATGACGGTGTTGGCCAGTGCCGATTCGCGGGCACCGCGAACCAGCAGCAGGGTCGCCAAGATGACCACGATCAATGCCGAGAGGTTGATGACGCCGCCGTCGCCCGGGCCGGCGGCCAGGGCTTGGGGCAAAGCCAGGCCGAAGATCTCCAGCGTCTGGTTCACGTAGGCGCCGGCACCCACCGCCACCGCTGCCGCGGAAACTGCGTATTCCAAGACCAGGCACCAACCGCACACCCAGGCCATGCCTTCGCCCAGCGTGGCGTAGGAATAGGAATAGCTGGAGCCGGAGACCGGGACCATGCCCGCCATTTCGGCATAGGAGACCGCCGAAAGCAGCGCGGTGATGCCGGCCAGCACGAAGGCGATCCAGATCGCCGGGCCGGCGACCGGAACGGCAGATCCGAGGATCACCAGGATGCCGGTGCCCAGAGTGGCTCCGACGGAGATCATGACCAGCTGGGTGACGCCCAGCGAGCGCTTGAGCGTCCCGAGCCCGGCGTTGTTCGCGGCGTCGTTGGCCATCGCCTGGATGGACTTGCGCCGTCGCAGCTGCTTGCCCAGTGGGGTGCGGCCATGCTGATCAGAGATACTCGTGCTACTCACTTGAAATCCTTGGTGCGTGCTTGAGGCGTCCTGCCTCGATCAATTGGCCCGGCAAACGACAACGCGCTGGGACTATCTGTGGATGGACAGTCCCAGCGCGTCATGCCGCGTGGCTAAGCTTTATTATCAGTCTTCAAACTTCTTGTCCGGGTTGGATGAGGATCGGTTTACCCCGGTCCCCTTTCCCAGGTCAGGATCATTGTCCTTGGCAGCCATGGTCATCACCGAGATGACCAGCAGGCTTGCGACAAAGGCGATGCCGAAACAGGCCAAACCGATATCGAAGCGCAAGGGATTCTGCGATCCGCCGGTGGAGCTAACCAAGCCGACCACGCCGGCGACGATGGCCAGGATCAGCGAGAAGCTCAGTGGGCCCTTGATTGACTGGCTCCACGGTTGCTTCTTCTTGTTGTTTCCCACCAGGAACTCCGTTTCTACTTTTACTGCAGACCTAAAGACTAGTTGCTTTCCTGGTCCGGCGAATTGATCGTGGTCGGGGCGGCTGCCTTCGTTTCATGGCGATGGCCGAAGGCGGCAATCAGCGCGAAAACGGCCAGAACGATAGTTCCGCCGCCAATCAGGCCGAACAATGCGTGCGCATCCATGCCACCGCTGAAGCACAGCGAAATGGCCAAGATCACGCCCACCGCGCCGGTAACCAGCTGGTTCCTGAACGGCGGGAAGGCCTCGCGATGCTTGGCAAAGACGATGAGCTCGGCAATGCCTCCGGCCAGGAATGCAAAGGCACCCACATAGCCGACCCAGGCAATCGAGCTGACGAAGATGGTGGCGATACCAGCCAGAAGCATCAATCCCGCACCCAGCGCGTAGGGGGCGCGCGACTTCTCCGGCGCGCTTTCCACAGATACGTACTGCCACATGAACACGCCAGTGACAACGAGGAACGCTGCCGTGGAGTAAGTGACAACCTTGTCATCTGCGCCGATCCAGAAAATCGACATCAGGGCATAGGCCAGGGCTGTCAGGCCGCGCAGGAATACTGGGCGGAAAACTTCTGAAGCTTGAACTGGGGTGGTTTTTGGTGCAGGCACAATTTCTATTCTACCGCTCATAGAACTAACCGCCACTTCGCCCGGGGTTAATCACATCAGCCACGGCGGCGAATCAGCGACTGGTCCAGATCCCCGATGCTCGCCGCGCCCATCAGCTGCATAGTCACTTCCACTTCCTTGGCCAGCAATTCGATGGCACGGCTGACGCCTTCCTCTCCCCCAGCCATCAGGCCGTAGAGGTAGGCGCGGCCAATCAGCACGAAGTCCGCTCCGGCGCACAGCGCGGCGACAATGTCCGCGCCGGACATGATGCCCGAATCCATGATGATTTCCATGTCCTCACCGACTTCGGCACGCACTTCGCCCAAGGCCTCGAAGGCGATCGGCGCGCGGTCCAGCTGCCGGCCGCCATGATTGGAGACCACCAGTCCGTCAGCACCGGCGGCCTGGGCCTTGGCAGCGTCTTCGCTGGTGAGCACGCCCTTGACGAAGAGCTTGCCCTTCCACAGCTCGCGGATCCATTTCAGATCCTCGAAGTCCAGGGAGGAATCGAACATGGAGTTGATGATCGTTGGCAGGTCTGCCGACGTATCCGACAATGATGCGAACTTCAGCGAATCGGTGGTCAAGAAGTTGTACCACCATTCGGGTCGGTACGACGCATCGAGCACGGTCTTCACGGTCAATTCCGGCGGGATCTTCATGCCGTTGCGGGTATCGCGGTGGCGCTGGCCGGCCACCGGGGTGTCCACGGTGACCAGCAAGGTGTCATAGCCCGCTGCAGCGGCACGTTCCACCAGCGCCCTGGACTTTTCCCGGTCCTTCCACAGATAGAGCTGGAACCATTTGCGGCCCTCGGGTGCCGCCTCGGCGACCTCCTCGATGGATCGGGTGCCCATGGTGGACAGGCTGAAGGGAATCCCTGCTTTCTGGGCAGCCCGCGAGCCGCCGATTTCGCCCTCGGCGTGCATGAAGCGGGTGAAACCGGTGGGGGCGATGCCGAAGGGCAATGCCGATGGGGCACCGGCAATGGTGGTGGAAAGATCCGACTGCGCGGTTCCGTGCAGGATTCGCGGCAACAGCTCAACGCTGTCGAACACCGCTCGGGCGCGGGTTGCGGTGATTTCTCGCCCGGCAGCGCCATCTACATAGTCGAAGGCCGCGGCGGGGGTGCGGCGCTTGGCGATCTTGCGCAGATCCCAGATGTCGGCGGCACCGGCCAGGCGGGCGGCGCGAGGGCTAGTGGAGGGGAGCTTGAACTTCATCAGGCTGACCAGTTCGGCCACGTCGGGCAGTTGGCGCTTGAGATTACCCATGGATTGTTCCTTTACTTCGGTAGAAATTGCCGGTCTAGTACAGGGTGCGCGAGCTTGCGCGGGTGCCGATGAAGATTGCAATGGCCGAGGACAGGCAGCACAGCGCCAGGTATCCCGCTGGCATCGCGATGGAGCCGTTGCCCGTCTGCAAGAGCGCAGCGGCAATCAGCGGCGAGAGCCCAGCGACGATGGCGCCGTTCAGTTCGCGCGCGATGGCAATCCCGGAGAAGCGCACCGAGACGGGGAACAGCTCGGTGAGGAAGGCCCCTTGGGCACCGGAAGTGCACGGGATCACCAGCGCGTAGCCGGCAGCGATGCCCAGGAATCCGAAGGCGAACTCGCCGGTTGAGATCATCGCGAAGATCGGGAACGCAAGGATCAAACCTGAGATATTCCCGGCCGCCAGGACCTTGGATGCGCCGAACCGATCGGCCAGCCAGCCACCCACCGGGGTGAGCACGACGGAGACCAATGAGCCCAGGGTGACCGCCAGCAGCGCATGGCTTCGCTCCATGCCACTGGTGACCATCAGGCTCAGCGCGAAGACCGCAAGGATGTAGTTGACAGCATTGTGCCCGGTGATGGCCAGGAAGCCCAGGATGACCCGGCGCCAATGCCCCGAGAATACCTGCACGATGGGGAGCTTGGCCTGCTGCTGCTCGGCACGGGCCGAGGCCATGGCGGCGGCATAGTCAGGGGTCTCTTCCAGCTTGTTGCGGATGTAGATGGCCACGACGAACAGCAGTGCCGAGACCAGGAATGGGATGCGCCAGGCCCACGCGAGCAGTACCTCGTCACCGGCCAGCGAGACCAGGAAGAAGCACACGGTGGCCAGGGCGATGCCCAGCGGCGGGGTGGAGAGCACCAGCGAGGTGTAGAACCCGCGTTTTCTCGGCTCCACGTATTCGGCCACCAGCGTCATGGCACCGGTCAGTTCCGCGCCAGCGCCGAATCCCTGGATCAGGCGCAGCAGCACCAGCAGGCCCACGGACCACACGCCCCAGGTCTGCGCGGTCGGCAGCAGGCCGATGCCCACGGTGGCGATGCCCATCAGGATGACCGAGAGCAGCATGGCCGGGCGGCGCCCGAACCGGTCCCCCAGGTGGCCGATGAGCACACCGCCCAGCGGGCGGGCCACGAAGCCCACCGCGAAGGTCGCAAAGGACGCGATCGAGGCCGCCGCTTCTCCGGCTCCGGCGAAGAACAGCGGACCGATCACCACCGATGCGGCCGCGCCATACAGCGCGTAGTCGTACCATTCAATGGCCGTGCCGAAGACAGAGGCGAACAGGGCCCGGCGCCGGTTGCGCGCTTGCTGCGTGCTGGCAGAGTTCTGGGTGATCGGCACAGTCGTAGTCCTTGCGATAAAGTGGTGTTCCGTAAGATACCTGAAATATATTTCATCCCAGACTAGAGTGTTGCCCAGAGCGATAGCTAGATCAGGTCGCCAAGTTACGCCCCTTAGGAATCGGAAAACCATGGCCAGCTCGCTCTCCGAACAGCTCACGCTCACCTTGCGCGAACGCATCAACCGCGGGGAACTTGCCCCGGGAAGCCTGATCATCGAACCGGCACTGGCCCAGGAGTTCGAGGTCTCCAAGACCCCGGTGCGCGAGTCCCTGCGCCAGCTCACCAGCGAGGGCCTGCTGCAGGTGCTGCCCAAGAAGGGCTATCTGGTTCGCGCCATCTCGATGAATGATGTCTATGAAGTCCTGGAACTGCGCAGCTTGCTCGAACCGCATGTGGCGGGGCAGGTAGCCAGCATGCATTCGGCGGCGCTTGTAGTTTCCCTGGCCGGGCACCTTGAAGCCCAGCAAAAGCTGGCGGTCTCCGACCCCATTGCCTCCATGCATGCCGCCCAGTGCTTCCATAGCGAACTGGCCGCGGCATCGCGCAACTCCCGCATTGTGGACAGCTTGGAGAACTGCTTCACGCAAACCGCCCGAGCCCACTACGTGTTGCCTTCCATGCAGCCATACATGTCCCAATCGGACGAGCTGGCCGAGCACCAGTCGATCTTTGCCGCCATACAGAATTCAGATCCTTCAGCGGCCGCCGAGGCCATGACGCTGCATCTGGAATCCATCCGCCGAGCCATGCTGGGACATCACTAGCGGCCAACCATTGATGCATCATGGGCAGGCACACAGCATCGCCGTGCTCGCCGGTAGATGATGCCCGATAACCGGAGTGAGAAGCTTGGCGGGCACGACGCGATCTTCTTCGGCGCAGTGGGGCAACCTCCTGCAATTCCGCCAGCCAGGGGACGTGGACTTCTTCGTGGTCCGCGAGAACATCTTCGAAGGCACCGAACGCGAGACCCTCGTCCGGGAAACGGCAATGACCCGTACCGGTATCGGCCGCACCCTCAGTCCAACGCACTAGTCGTTGCCCAGCCCGGATCCGGGTGGCCGAGGCACGACCAGTTCACTGCACCCATGCGGTCGCCCATGAGATTGCCGCCCAAGCGATGAAGCTCCAGGGTAATCGCTGGCGAGCGGCCCGGTGGCCTGGGTTCAGCTGCCCAACCGCATCCAAGCGCTGTTCCTGGCACGCAGGGACAGGCTCACGCCGCGAGCTGCCATGTAGCCGATGGCGAAAGCAACCCAGATCCACAAAATCGCTGACGTGGAATCCTTGGCAAAGACCTGAACCGCCCAGAGCATCGGCACGTAGAGAACAAGGTTGGCTATGCCCACCAACCCGAGATAGCGGGCATCCCCCGCACCGATGAGCACGCCGTCCAGCACGAACACCAAACCGCACAACGGCTGGGACAATGCCAGCACCCACAGCCCAACGGTGGTCAGCTGGCGGATCTGCTCATCCGGGGTGAAGATCATCGGGAAGACCCACGAGGTGGCAAGCAGCAGGATCCCGGTTACCACGCCGAAGCAGATGCCCCAGCGGCTCATGATCCCGGTGAGCTTGCGGACCTGCTCTGCATCCCCGCGGCCCAGCTCCTGGCCAATCATGGCCTGGGCCGCAATAGCCAACGCATCCAGTGCAAAGGCCAGGAAACTGAAGATCGTGAAGACCAGCTGGTGCGCTGCCAGTGTCTGGGTGCCGGCGTTGGTGGCGACAAGAACCGTGAGGAGCAACGCCGCGCGCATGCTCAGGTTGCGCAGCATCAACCAGGAACCGACTTGCCCGGTGGAAATGAACCCGGACCAGCTCGGCGCCATGGAAATTCCTTGCTTGCGGATTCTTGGCAAGATCATCCACAAATACACCACCGCCATCATCCACTGGGCGATCGATGTGCCAAGCGCGGCACCGGCTACGGACATATCGGCCCAGTAGACCAGCACGAAGTTCAGGACGATATTCAATCCGAAGCCAGCGGTGGCCACGATCAACGGTGTTTTCGTGTCCTGCATGCCACGCAGCACGCCGGTGGCTGCCAGGACCAGCAGCATCGCGGTCAGGCCAGGCATCGAGTAGCGGATGTAATCGACGGCGAATCCAGCGGTTTCCCCTTCGCCGCCCATCAGGCCCACAAGCCGATCGGCACTGAAGTATCCGAGCAGCGACAGCACCACCCCGAGGACTACGGCAAACCACATGCCATCACGGCCCGCCGCCATGGCCTTGCCGGGATTGCCAGCACCCAGGGCTCTGGCTACAGCTGGCGTGGTGGCATAGGCCAAGAAGATCATCAACCCCACCGCTGTGTGCAGCACCGTGGTGCCCAGTGCGGCGCCGGCCAGCTCGGCCACGCCAAGGTGGCCCACGATGGCCGAATCGGCCATCAAGAACAGCGGCTCGGCGATCAAAGCGCCCAAGGCGGGAACGGCCAAGGCAAGGATCTGCCAGGCCAAGCTCCGCGGGGATTCGGTGGGGGTTGAAGGATTCACAACCTCAACTCTACGAAGCAGAGTGGACTTTCACCATTTGCTTGCGCGCAGGAGGATTCCCGGTGCAGTCCTCTTTCCTGCGTCCGGAGCGAGTACTAGGTTTGGAAGCAAGCAGGGCACAGCCAGCACCGCCACCAGAAAACAGGTTTCCCATGGGACAAGAACATATTGGCCATTGGCAATGCGCGGGTTGCGCCGTGGAGTTCCCGCCTGGCCCGCAACCCACCGGCACCTGCCCCATCTGCGCCGATGAACGCCAGTACATTCCGGGCGGAATCCAGCGTTGGGTGCGCACCGAAGACCTGGCAGCAGCCGGCCACCAGCTGACGATCACTTCGCTGGAGCCGGGACTGAATGCGATTGCTTCTCCCGAAATCGGCATAGGCCAAAGCTCCTTGCTCGTGGAGACCACCGCGGGCAACCTGCTCTTCGACGTGCCCGGGCTGATTACCGGAGAAATCATTGATTGGCTGGATAGCCGCGGAAAGCTGGCGGCCATTGTGGCGAGCCATCCGCACATGTACGGGGTGCAGCAGCAATACAGCCAGGCGCTGGGTAATGCGCCGATCCTTGTTGCCGAGAAAGATGCGCAGTGGGTCCAGTATTCCTCAGCCGCCGTCAGGACCTGGTCCCAGCCTTTTGAGGTGCTGCCCGGGATCAGGCTGATGCAGCTCGGCGGCCACTTCCCGGGCAGCACTGCGGCTGTTTGGGAAGCAGGGGCCGATGGCCGCGGAGTCCTGCTGGCTGGCGACGCGGTTTTCCCCGTGGCCGATGGCAATGCGACCTTCTTGCGCAGCTACCCCAACCGCATCCCGCTCTCGGCTGCCGTGGTGCGGCGCATGGCCAAGGATCTGGAGCCGGTGAAGTTCGACCGCCTCTACAACAACTTCGCGGCCCGCATCCAGGTCGATGCCCACCGGGTGGTCCAGTTCTCTGCGGAACGCTATGCCAGGTGGGTATCAGGAGAATTCGACCATCTGACCTGATATTCCGCGCAAAGTTGAGTATTCCGAATGCGGAATATGAATTATCCGCGAAGGGATGGGTCCCTTTTGGAGAGCAAGGAAGCCAGGATCAGGGCAACCACCTGCAACGCGCCAACGCAGAGCACGACGCTGGCCCAGCCGTAGTGCATGAAGGGGATGCCGATGAGCCAGCCAAGCAGTGATGAGCCCACGTAGTAGAACAAGTTGTACAGGCTGGAGGCCTGCGCCCTGGCTCCGGTGGCCAGCACCGGCACCCACCCGCTGGCGACCGCGTGGGCCGCGAAGAAGCCAGCGGTGAAGATCAGCAACCCGCTGATGATCACGACCAGGTTCCCGGCCAGGGTCAGCAGCAAGCCCAGGGCGCTGGTGAGAATGCTGATGCGCAGGGTATTTCGCCGTCCAGCCTTGGCGACGAGTTTGCTGCTGGCCACCGAGGTGTAGGTTCCTGAAAGGTAGGCCAAGAAGACCAGTGCCGCCCACGAAGCCGGAATCAGGTAGGGCGGTGCTTCCAGCCGGAAAGCCAGGTAGTTGTAGACGGCCACGAATCCGCCCATGAGCAAGAATCCCTGGGCATAGACCAGTGCCATTTTGCCATGCAATGCATGTGCGAACTTCTTGGCGATGCTGCGCAGGTTCTGGCCGTGGATGGGGTCGAAGCCCTGGGCGCTGGGCGCCTTGAACAGGAAGAAGAGCGTCGCCAGGCCAGCCATGATGCTCACTGCCGCGACCCCCCAGCGCCAGCCGGCCGGGTCTGCGACAAAGCTGGCGACCAAGCGTCCGGCCAGCCCGCCAAGGGTGGTGCCGGAGATATAGGTGCCGCTGGCCACGGCAACGGCTCGCGGATTGACCTCGTCAACGAGGAAGGCCAGTGCAGAGCCGGGAACACCTGCCAAGGCAATTCCCTCGAAGAACCGGATCGCCACCAGGAACTCGAAGCTTGGCGACAGGCAGCTGAGCAGTCCCAGGGCAACCGAAGAGATCAGGGCGATGCTGATGACCTTGCGGCGCCCGACGCGGTCGGAAATGATGGCCCATGGAGTCACGGCCAATGCCAGCCCCAGGGTCGCTGATGAAACGGCAAGTGCCGTGTGCGAAGAGGTGATGTGGAAATAGCCGGCGATGACCGGCAGCAGCCCCTGCACCGCATAGAGCTGGGAGAACGTGGCGACGCCGCCGGCAAAAAGAGCCAGCAGCATGCCCCGATAGGCGGGGGTGTTCGGTTCGAGTCCGGTAAATGCCACTGCCTAGGCTCCCACAGGAAGCAGCGGGTAGATCAGGTACACCACCAGCAGCGCTACGGCATTGTTAATGACATGCAGCATGTAGGAGTAGGCCAGCGACTTGCCGCTGAGGATGTAGGCAACACCCATCATGACGCCCAGCATGAAGTACGGCACGACCTCCAGCCACGAGCCGATGCCCGCGCCAATGAAGTGGATGCTGGCGAACAGCACCGTGGAGATCAGTGCGCAAAGCCAGACGTTGAGCTTGCGTGAAAGCTTGCCGATGAGCAGATGGCGGAACAGGTATTCCTCGACGAATGGGCCGAAGAGCGCAGTGACCACCAGCATGACCGGCAGCGGCACCGTTCCGGCCATGGATTCCAGGGCCGCCTGGTTCTCGCTGGTGGCCGCTTGGCCCGTCAAGGCGGCGATGATTCCGTTGGCCATGATGGTCAGGAACCAGCCACCGGGCAGCATCAGCCATTTGGCCCAGGGGTGGTAGCGCATGGTCTTGAACGACTCGAAGAACTGCGGACCGCACTGGATCATCGCGAGAATGAAGAAGGTGACATACAGGATCAGGTTGATCCCGAACAGCGCCTGTTCCTGGGTGGAGAAGGCGCCCATGTAGCCAGGGATCAAGCCGATGAGGCCTGCTGCGCCCCCGACAAAGAAGACGAGGTAGGCAAGAACTGTCCAGAAGTCGCCCTTGGTGAATTGCCCGGCGTTGAAGACGCGTTGCTTGGGCCGCGGAGCCGAATAGGGGTTCATGTACTCTGGCCGTTGTTGCATATGACAAGCCTAATCGCCTTCCATGTGGATTTCCCAAGTTCATCGTTCCACGTGAAAGGACGAACCCAGTCCAGCCGACGTCGAAGTCTGCTGGACTGGGTTCAGCGAGCTGCGGTAACCGCGAGCTCCCATCATCTGCTAGTTCTTGTCGAAACCTTCGCGACCCTTGTCCACGAAGGCCGGGAAGAGCACCTTGTAGCTGACACCGGCAATGGCCGCACCGATAACCGGTGCCAGGATAAACAGCCATACCTGGCCCAAGGCTTCCGGGCCGGCGAACCATGCGACGCCCAGGGAACGTGCCGGGTTGACCGAGGTATTGGTGATGGGAATGGACACCAGGTGGATCAGGGTCAATGACAGGCCGATAGCGATCGGCGCGAAACCCTGCGGCGCGCGCTTGTCGGTGGAGCCGAGGATCACGTACAGGAACATCGCAGTCAAAACGATCTCTGCGACCAGTGCCGCAACCAGCGAATAGCCATCTGGCGATCGCTCCCCATAGCCATTGGAAGCGAAACCGGATTCGACTGCGTTGAATCCGTCCTTGCCCGAAGCGATCCAGAACAGCACGGCACCCGCCACCGAAGCAGCGACGATCTGCGTGACGATGTACGGGAGGACATCCTTCCACGGGGTGCGCCCGGCAAAGGCCGTGCCCAGGGTGACGGCAGGGTTGAAATGGCCGCCGGAGATATGCCCTACTGCGTACGCCATGACCAGCACAGTGAAACCGAAAGCCAGAGCTACGCCCAGGAATCCGATGCCCATGTTCACGGTTTCATCTGCGATGACCTTGGCTGCGAAGATCGCTGAACCACAGCCACCGAAGACCAGCACGAATGTGCCCAAGAATTCTGCCGATAGTTTTGCGCCAACAGTTGGCACAGCTGCATCTGACATGCTTTTTCCTTATCCTCGATGAATTATGCGAGTTCAAGGCCAGCTTATGTCCTGCCGATGGGGCTGCGGTAGGCCTGCGGCTACTTAATAGATCTCGTTCGTCTTATTTTTCTTCTGGGTTCATGCTTCTGATCTGCCGCGCCGCAGTTGCGGCGTTTCTAGATCGTGGTTCGGGGCTGCCGTTCGAAAATTGAAGCGGCCGCAATGCCGACAACGACACCGAGAAGATTTCCCATAGCGCAGTCCCACACCATCTGGGATCCGCTCTTCGGATTAGCCAGCTGAAGCATCAGGATAATCAGCGGCGTGAAAAAGCTGAGGGCAAGGCCGTAGTTCCGGACCATATAGGCCTCGGTTGGGAACATCAGCAAGATGATGCAGCAGCCGATCATCAGTTCGCTGGGAGTCAGGGCCGTGATCCCAAACAACACGCCTATACCGGCCACGGTTCCCCCGATGCGGTGAGCCCCACGTCGCAACCGTCCCCGGGCATTGCCGACGGCAAGCGGAACGGCCGCCCCGGCCATGGTCCATTGGAGATGCTCGACCTGCAGAGTAATCCCGACAGCTCCAGCTAGGAAGACAACTATCAGGTAGGTGCATGCCCTGCGCAGGATGCGGGGCCATGGAATCGCGAGGCCTTCCGAGCCGCACTCTTCCACTCGTCCGAAGCGTGCGGCTTGGCCGAGCAGGATGCTGAACAGAGCGGTGGCGACGAACGCGGCCAGGCCATCAAGGGCGGGAAGTTCCCCCACCGGCAAAGTTCCCAACGCACCAAACGCAAAGAGCGGAAAGAAGGCACCGCCGGGCTTGAGCCCATATCGATCAGCGATCAATGAGCTGAAGGCCGCCCAGAACATTCCTCCGGCAAGCAGCGTCCACCCGCGCATACCCAAGGGGGCCATGGCGATCCCGCAAATTCCCGCACACAGCATCAGTGCAGCTCCGAGCACCTGGTCCTTCAGTCGCTGCGAGCGATGCGGATTTCGGCCGTACATCCCGACAATGGAGCCGAAAACAGCGTAGGCAAGGAGGTCCGTTCTGCCAATCAGCAGCAGTGCAATCCCCGGAAGTCCCAATCCGAGGCCTACGCGCAGGGCCGGGCGGATCTCTGGGCTGTGCGAAATGGCGAAGAGCTGCCAATTCACGAGCGAACCGCGCGTGAATTTGAACTTACCAATGACTGTGGAGACCGGAGCTGCTCTGCCTGCCGTCATCATGGAATCCCGAGTCGTCCTGGCAATTATCTGATTGCCTGCATCCCTCGGATCCCATGGTGCCTCAAGATGGTCAGGTTCCACTGTTCTCTCCGCTCCCAGTTGCACGGCCCAATTCCTAAGCGACTTGGGGGTCTGGTTCTAGGTTCAGGGATTACCATTGATCAGATCCAATAATTAGATCCGATGATTCAGTAAGTGCTACTTATGATTCCTGCTGAGATGCATATCGACCGCAGGGAATGTGCTAGAAATTATCTTTTCGAGCGCCTGCGACATCAGGGTTAATGGACTGCTGTCTTCCATTACAAGAGAAATTTGCGAGGTAACTTGCGGATCATCCAGCCTGTAAAGCTCAATACCAGGCAGAGCTCCCAAGGGTGGCAACCACTGGCGCGGAACTATGCTGGCCCAGTTCCCGGTGGACACATGCGCGAGCAACGTGACTATCGAGTCGCATTCGATTCGCGGCGAGACTACCAGATCGTGCCGGCTGAGCGTCTGGTCGAGGACCTGGCGCCCTCGAAGAGATGAGTCGAGGAGGCATAAGGGCAACTCCAACGCCGTCGCCCAAGCCGTCGTTGCGCCCTCGGGGAGCATCCCCGGCGCAGTAGGCAGCACATGTTCCTCGGCATAGAGCGAATAGACCAGCAGTCCAGCTAGGTCCTGCGGCTCCGCGTAGATAAGGCCCGCGTCAAGCTCGTAGTTCCTGATCTGACGGACGATGTCCGCCGAATGGAGACTCGCCTGGACGTTGATGCCCACTTGCGGATGCGCACGGGCAAACTTGTCGGTGAGGGTTGCAACAGTTGAAGAGGCAGCAGGAACCGTTCCCAATCGAAGTGTTCCGTTCAGGCCATTCTCGTAATGGGAGATTTCCTGTCTCAGCGAGGCATGGTCTTTCAGGATTTTCCGAGCCCATTTGAGAACCGTCTCGCCTTCAACGGTCAGTCCTTGGAAGGCATGGCCCCGGCGGACCAATGGCGCGCCCAGTTCCTTTTCGAGTTTTCGAATGCCCTCTGATAATGCTGGCTGGGAGACCGCGCATTCTTCAGCTGCCCGGGCAAAATGTCCCTCATTGGCCAGTGCCACCAGATATTCCAACTGTCTAAGCATCATGTTCATATTGCATCATTTCCTGCAGGAACAAGTGCTATCGATGGCCTGGGGGCGTGCCGCAGCGGTTCGATCAGAAGCAGGCCTGGCAATGCAAAAAGACCCCGGCACCGGCAGTGAAAATCTGCCAGATGCCGGGGTCTTCGCGACTCAAGGTCCTACTCGGTTTCTTCCTTTGCTTCCGGTGCCATGTCACTGGCCACCGTGGCTCCGGCCGCTACCGCGGGCACCGCAGCCGTATCCGGATTCGCATCCACATCCTCGGCCGGGCCGGCGAACTGCGACTGGTACAGCCGGTAGTAGGCGCCCTGGGTCCCCAGCAGGTGCTCGTGGTTGCCCTGCTCCACGATCCGGCCGGACTCCATCACCAAGATGGTGTCCGCGTCGCGGATCGTGGACAGCCGGTGGGCAATCACGAAGCTGGTGCGGTCGCTGCGCAGCGCAGCCATCGCCTGCTGCACCAGCAATTCGGTACGGGTATCCACCGAGCTGGTCGCCTCGTCCAGGATCAGCAGCGACGGGTTGGCCACGAACGCGCGGGCGATGGTGATCAGCTGCTTCTCGCCGGCCGACACGTTGGTGCCTTCCTCGTCGATGATGGTGTCGTAGCCATCGGGCAGCGCGCGCACGAAACGGTCCACGAAGGTCGCCTTCGCGGCCGTGATCACTTCCTCATCGGTGGCATCCAGCCGGCCGTAGCGGATGTTCTCCATGATGCTTCCGCCGAAGAGCCATGCGTCCTGCAGCACCATGCCCACCTTCGAGCGGAGGTCAGCGCGGGAAAGGTCGGTGATATCGCGGTTATCGAGCATGATCTTCCCGGAGTTCAGCTCGTAGAAGCGCATCACCAGGTTCACCAGCGTGGTCTTGCCCGCGCCGGTCGGGCCGACAATCGCCACCGTGTGCCCCGGATCCGCGTCGAAGGACAGGTCCTCAATCAGCGGCTTGTCCGGGGAGTAGGAGAAGGACACGTTCTTGAAGGAGACATGCCCGTCGGCACGGGCAGGAAGGCTGTCCTGCGCGTCGTCCGGTTCCTGTTCCTCGGCGTCCAGCAGCTCGAAGGTGCGTTCAGCCGAAGCCACGCCGGACTGCAGCATGTTCGCCACGCCGGCAATCTGGCCCAGCGGCTGGGTGAACTCGCGGCTGTACTGGATGAACGCGGTCGCGTCGCCCAGGCTCATCGTGCCCGAAGCCACGCGCAGCCCGCCCACCACGGCGATGCCCACGTAGGCCAGGTAGGACACGAAGTTCATCACCGGCATGATCATGCCCGAGACGAACTGGGCGCCGAAGCTGGCCTTGTACAGTTCCTCGTTGCGGGCGGTGAAGCGGTCCACCATGTCCGCTTCGCGGCCGAAGACCTTCATCAGCTCGTGGCCGGAGAAGGATTCCTCGATCTGCCCGTTCAGCGCGCCGGTGTTCTTCCACTGCGCGGTGAACAGCTTCTGCGCCCGGGTGCCGATAATGCCCGCGGCAGCTGCCGACAGCGGCAGGGCCACCAGCGCGATCAGCGCCATCTGCCAGGAGACCACGAACATCATGATCACGATGCCGATAACGGTCATGGCCGAGGAGACCAGCTGGCTCAGCGCCTGCTGCAGCGCATTCTGGATGTTGTCCACGTCGTTGGTCACGCGCGAGAGCAGATCGCCCCGCTGGCGCGTGTCGAAGTAGTTCAGCGGCAGCTTGTTGATCTTGTCCTCGACGTCCTTGCGCAGGTTGTAGACCACGCGCATGACCAGCTTGTTCAGCAGCCAGCCCGAGGCCCACGAGAAGAGCGAAGCGACGAAGTACATGGAGAGCACGATCAGGATGTACTGCGAAAGCTGGGTGAAGTCGATGCCCTGCCCGGGGACGAAGTCCACCTTGGAGAGCATGTCGGCCTGGGTTCCCTGCCCGGAGTCGCGCAGCTGCTGGATCACCAGCTCCGCGGGCGTGCCGGCCGGGATGTTCTTGCCGATCAGCCCGGCGAAGATCACGTCCATGGCCTTGCCCAGGATCCGCGGTGCGATCACCGAGAGCACCACGTACACGGTGATCAGCGCGAACACCAGGACCATGCCCAGCTTGTACGGGGACATCAGCCCGACCAGGCGCTTGGCCGATGGCCAGAAATGCTCGGCCTTGCGCACCGGGGCGCCGCCGCTCCAGTCGTCGGCTCCCGCCGCGGCATCGAATTCATTGACGTCCGCAAGCTCGCTTTCGAGCTGCTCCGGATCGATATTCTTCTGCTTCTTCGCCATTTAGGCCACCTCCTCCACGCTCAGCTGGGATGCCACGATTTCCTGATAGGTTTCCGAGGTTTCGAGCAGTTGCTCGTGGGTACCCCGGGCCACGATTTCGCCATGGTCCAGGACCAGGATCTGGTCCGCACCGGTAATGGTCGATACGCGCTGGGCCACGATGATCACCGCGGCGTCCTTGGTCGGTTCGGCCAGGGCCGCACGCAGCCTGGCATCGGTGTTCACATCCAGGGCCGAGAAGGAATCATCGAACAGGTAGGTGCTCGGCTTCGCGGCCAGGGCCCGGGCAATGCACAGGCGCTGGCGCTGGCCGCCGGACACGTTGGTGCCGCCCTGGGAGATCTTCGAATCCAGCTGGCCTTCGCGTTCGGCTACGAAGCCGTCGGCCTGGGCCACCCTCAGCGCATCCCACAGGTCTTCTTCGGTAGCGTCCTGTGCGCCGAAGCGCAGGTTGCTGGCGATGGTCCCGGAGAACAGGTAGGGGCGCTGGGGCACCGCGGAGATGTTCCGCGAAATGGTGTCTCGTCCCAGTTCCCTCAGCGGCACCCCGCCGATCAGGATTTCGCCTTCGGTGGCGTCGTAGAGCCGCGGGATCAGGTTCAGCAAGGTGGTCTTGCCGGCACCGGTGGAACCGATGATGGCAGTGGTCTGCCCCGGCTTGGCGGTGAAGGAGATATCGTTGAGCACCGGCGCCTCGGCGCCGGGGTATCCGAAGCTGACGTTCTTGAATTCCACGGTGCCCGGGGTGGGCAGCGCGATTTGCCGTTCGGCGGCGTCGAGCATGCTCGGCTCGCTATCGAGCACCTCGGAGATGCGGTCGGCCGAGACCATGGCACGGGGAATCATCATGGCCATGAAGGTACCCATCATGACCGCCATCAGGATCTGCAGCAGGTACTGCAGGAAGGCGGTCAGCGCGCCGACCTCCACCTGGTTGTTATCCACCCGGTGCCCGCCGAACCACAGCACGGCGGCGGTGGACAGGTGCAGGATCATGGTGATCGCCGGGAACATCAGCACGAACAGGTTGCCGACCTTGACACCGAGGTCGGTCAGCTTCTGGTTGGCATCGGCATAGCGCTGCGTCTCATGCTCTTCGCGCACGAAGGCGCGCACCACGCGGATGCCGGTGATCTGCTCGCGCAGCACGCCGTTGATCCCGTCGATGCGGGTCTGCATATCGCGGAACAGCGGCATGAGCTTGATGACCAGCAGGCCCACGACAATGAGCACCAGCGGTACCGAAACCCAAACGAGCCAGGACAGTCCGGGATCTTCGCGGATCGCCATGATCACGCCGCCGATGGACATGATCGGCGCGGTGATCATGAAGTTCAACGCCATCAAGGTGAGCATCTGGATCTGCTGCACGTCGTTGGTGCCGCGGGTGATCAAGGTGGCGGCGCCGAATTTGTTGACGTCCTGTGCCGAGAAGGTCGAGACCTTCTCGAAGACCGACTGGCGGATGTCGCGGCCCACGCTCATGGAGGTCTTGGCCCCGAAGTAGACGGCGGCAACCGCGGTGGCTACCTGGATGAGGGCCACCACCAGCATCAGTCCGCCGGTGCGCCAGATGTAGTCGATATCGGCTTCGACCACGCCGACGTCGATGATCCTGGCGTTCAGGCTAGGGAGATAAAGAGTGGCCACGGTGGTGGCCAGTTGCAAAATGACTACGGCAATGATCCACCCCGTGTACGGCTTGGAGTGTTTCAAGATGAGCTTGAGAAGCATGTGGAAAATCCTCGCTGGCATCAAGCTCTCCGGCATGCTGGACCTTCGGATTAAGGGCAGCGTGATTGAAGAGCGATTGCCAGTCTAGCGCTCGCCTTGGACACTTTGAATCATCCTTGCGATTGATTTTTATCAATCACTGGCAAGTACCCGTATTCCCGCAGGATCCCGGGCATGGTGGCGTTAATCATAAACCGTGTATTTACCGGCAGGACAGGTGCCGGTTACTTGCCACCAGCTCCTCTTGCGGCGGACATCACCGTACTGCCTAGTCCGGTGCCCCGTGGCCCAGATAGGCCAAGGCGGCCACCACCTGGGCGCGGGTTCCGGTTTCCAGGGTCGGATGGATCACCGGGGCGAAGAATGGCGAGTGGTTCGCCGGGATCTTCGAGGCAACGGTGCCCTCGGCGACCGCCGCCCGATAGGCGTCCGGATCCGCGCAGCCCACCGTCCAGTAGGTGTACGGGATGCCGAAGGAATCGGGGATGATGCTGAAGTCCTCCGAGGCGGTGGCCGGTTCGGCCTGGTAGACCTGGCCCTGGTCGAAGTGGGCTTCGAAAGCCTTGGTGATCCGGTCGTTGGCCACCGCGTCATTGCTGGTCAGCGGGAACTGGTCGTAGAACTCGAAGTCCGGTTCCTTGGGCGAGCCGGCCGCGGCGCATTCGCCGCGCACGATGCGTTCGATGGAGTCGATGACGTGCTGGCGCAGCTGGAGATCATAGGTGCGAATGTTCAGCAGCAGCTGGGCCCGGTCCGGGATGATGTTCGCCGCGCTACCGGCATTTAACGCGCCGACGGTCAATACTGCGAACTGCCCGGGCCGGGTTTCACGCGAAACAATGGTCTGCAGCTTGAGCACGATGGACGAGGCCAGGACTACCGGGTCCACCGAATTATGCGGCATCGAGCCGTGCGCACCGCGCCCGTAGACGGTGATGCGCAGGCTGTCGCCGGCGGAAAGGATCGGTCCCGCGGTGGTGCCGATCCTCCCCGCTTCGACGGGCATCACGTGCTGAGCCAGCGCCACATCGGGCTTCGGTATCCTCTCCACCAGCCCATCGGCCACCATGGCCTTGGCCCCTGCGGCGGTCTCCTCGGCTGGCTGGAACAACGCCAGATAGGTGCCGGACCAGCGCTCGCGGTTCCCGGCCAGGAACTTGGCCGCGCCCAGCAGGGTGGCCATGTGCATGTCATGGCCGCAGGCGTGCATGGCACCGGGGACCGTGGAGGAATATTCCAGCCCGGTGTCCTCGGCGACCGGCAGGGCATCCATGTCGGCCCGGGCCAGTACCACAGGCCCCTCGCCATTGCGCAGGATTCCGACGATTCCGGTACCGCCGATCAGGCAGGTTTCATAGCCCAGATCCTCAAGTTCCTCGCAGATTCGCGCCGAGGTCTCGTGCTCGGCCAGGCCCAGCTCCGGATGCCGGTGGAAATGCTTATAGAGCTCGGCTTGCCAGGGCAGCTGCTGCGAGATCGAGGCGGTGATTTCCTGTGCGGTGCTGCTCATTGGCTTCCTTCCATCGCGCCCAGCATCTGAGCCCCTAAGGCCCCGCTGGCTTTTCCGCTGTCAATCTATCCCCTGGCCGGCAGGACAGTCCAGATTCCGGCCGATTGCAACGGGAGAAATCGCCGGCTCATGCCAAGGCCGCTAGCGGTCCTGCTCGGTGCAGATGCAGAAGCGGTTGCCCTGGTGGTCGCTGGCTATGGTGAAAGCGGGAGCGCTGCGCTCATCGAGCACCGCACCTTGGCTCTCCAGCCGCGAAAGCACGCCAGCGCTTTCGGCGTGGGGAACCCACACATCAAGATGCAGCCGGGAGGGATGAGGCGTCGGGGTGTCCTGGAACCAGATGGCCGGCAACCTGCCCGCTGGATCGGCGAGGCTGCCGTCGGGCTGCTCGCGGTAGCCCAGGCCGGCGGCCCACTGCCCGGATATGGCTTGGGCGTCGTCGGTGTCGATGCCGATTTCCACCACCTTGATCAAATCCAGACGCGCCTTGGCATGCAAGGCGGCGGCCCGCTGCGAGATTTCCGAGGCCAGCGCGAGGTCCCTTTCGGTGATGTCGCCACCGGCGTCGTGGGACACGGTCGAAACGAACAAGAGGTTGTAGCGCCAGTCCACATCCGGATGGTGGTTGGCCATCTGCGCTGCGCCAGCGATGTCGCTGAACAATTCAATGGCCTCTGCCGAGCTCTTGGTCTCGTACACGGTGCAGAGCTTGCCGGCCAGCTTGCGCCACTGCGGCAGAGTCTCCAGCCGAGAGGCCAATTCGGTGCTTTCAATGCGGTCGTTTACGGTCATGATCTCCTCCTCCTGGTGCAACTGTGGCACCACTTCCGGGCCGGCTCAAGCGGTCGGCCGCAACGCACAGGTTGGCAACAGCGCCAGCCGCTGCGAACTGGATGCCGCCTGTGAACCGGAACTCCGCTGGACCTGGCGCAGGCGAATCGGCTTAGCCTCGATAGCAAGAGCGCAAGGAGGGCCCCATCCCATGCTGAATATCTTCCAGGCCAAGATCAGCGACTCGACGCTGGATGACATCACCTCGGAGGACAGCAATCGCAGACGCCGGCTGCTGAGCCTCGCCGCCCTGCTCGTGATTGCAGCCTTCGTACTGGCGGCTCTGCTCGGCGCATTCGACCAGAAGAAGAGCATGGAACAACAGGCCGACGGCTTCGCGGTCCAGCTGCAGTATCCCGCGGTGGTCCGTGCCGGCAATGAAATCCAGCTGAGGGTTGAGATCACCTCTGCCAACCCCTTGCCCGAGACCATCACGCTGGACCTGAGCGAGGACTATCTCATGCTCTTCGAGGACTTCTCGGCCTTTCCCGAACCCGAGTCCGAGTCGAGCCGAGCTGATGGAACCATTGAATTCGAGGTCGCCCCGGCACCGGGGTCGCGGCAGATGGTGGCCACCCTCACGGGCCGGGCTTCGGACGAATGGTCGCCGAGCGCCAAGGGCGTGCTCGGAATTGCGGTCAACGGCGAAAGCACCGACATGAAGATCAGAACTTGGAGGATCCCCTGATGGAAATAGTCATCCGCGCAGCCACCGCCTTCATCATCCTGTGGCTGGTTACGCGCGCCGCCGGCAGATCGACCCTCGGCGAACTCAGTTCCTTCGAGCTGGTGCTGTTCGTCGTCCTGGGCGACCTGGTGCAGCAAGGCATCACCATGGAGGACCGTTCGCTCACCGGCAGCTTGCTGGCAGTATTCACCATGGTGGTCCTGGCCGCTGCACTGAACTTCGCCAACATGCGCTGGCCCAAGCTGGGCAAGCTGATGCAGGGCCGCCCGATTGTGCTGATCCGCGACGGGGTCCTGGACCGCAAGGCCCTGCACAACGAGCGCATTGGGCTGGACGAATTGAGCATGCTCGCCCGCCAGGCAGGCATCGAGAACTACAGCAGCATCCGGCTTGCGATTCTGGAAGCCAGCGGCAAGATTTCCTTCTTCACCCAGGAAGCCGAATCCCTCCCGTGACCATATAATGCAATTGGAAGAAGGGGCATCCCTGCACGGGATGCCCCTTCTGCGGTTCTCAGCCCGCCGGCGCGCTACTGCTGATCGGGTGTTTCCCGCTGGTCCGGCAGGTTGGCGGTCCGCTCGGCGTCCAGGCCTTGCTCGTCATCCTGGTCGGGGTAGTCCAGCAGCGTATCGTCGACCGGACGCTGCCCGTCAATCGGTTCGGGTAGCAGCGTTTCGGGATTGAGCGCCAAGGGATCGCCGTCGTTTTCCTCCAGCACCCGGTCTGCTCCGCGCAATGGATCCTCGGCGTCCTGGGCTTGGGGTGCATCCGATGACCCAGCCGCCGGCTGGCTATCGCGCCCATCCAACGGCTCGTCCGTGTCCGAGTCCTTGCGCACGTCGTCGAATTCAGAATTATTCAGTGACATTCCAGCTCCTTCTCGTGTTTCCAATCGGTAATGATTTCCAAGGTGGTCTTCAGCTTCTGCCGATGCTGCTTGCGCATGAATTCCAAGGTAGTCCCTTCGAAATCCGGGTCGGCCGATGCGGTGGCGTCGGTGGCCAACGCCACCGGCAAGTTCGCAGCGAAGGCATCGGCCGCGGTGGCGGAGATGCACGTCTCGGAGGAGACCCCGGCGATCACCAGCGAACTGGCGCGGTGCTGCAGCAGCAGGTCCTTGAGCTCCGTATCCCAGAACGCGCTGTCCCGGCGCTTAACCACTTCGATGGCCCCGTCCAGTTCCAGCTCCGCCAGGTACGCGGCCTGCTCCGTTCCTTCGAACAGGTAGCCCTGGTCGTCTTCGAGCATCTTCAGCGTCCAGGTGGATTTGTCTTCCTTGTGCACGGTGCGCACGCTGATCACCGGGTACCCGCAGGCCCTCGCCGCGACGGCCAGCTGGTTGCAGCGGGCTGCCAGATCCTGGCGGGCCAGTGCCAGAACCGGGTCCTCGAAGAATCCTTCTTGCAGGTCAATGAGCAGCAGCGCGGGATGGCTGAAGTCGCTTGTCGCGCTCATTGCTCAGCGTGTTCGGCGCAGTGCTGGCAGCAGTACGCCTCCTGGCCGTGGTGTACGGCGTGGCCCAGAATGGCGCAACCGCAGTGCGTGCATCTTTCGGCCATGGCGTGGATGGCGCATTCGAAACTGTCGAAGCGGCCCGAATGCCCGTTCCGGCTGAGCGTGAACACCGTTTCGCTCGCATTGCCGCAGATATCGCAGGTCTGCATGGTTTGCCTCCTGAACTCGGTTTGGCCGTGGGACAGCTAGCGGTCCCCGTCGCCTTCGGAATACTGGTCTTCCGGGGAATCGTCGAGGTCCGGGTCGGCTCCTTGGACAGGAGGCAGGTGATTGCCGGGCTGCTCCAAGCCCTCTTCTGCCGGTTCCCCGGAATCGGCTGGCAGGTGCTCGTCGTCGGGTTGCCCCAGCGGCCAGAGATTCTCAACCAGGTCCTTGTCGGGATCCTTGAATCTGTCGGCAGCATGCGAAATGGCATCTTTGGCTTTGTCGATGAATCCCATGGTCATTCTCCTCACGTTGCGTTTCCCGGTGCTCTACCAACTACCAGCTATCGGCTGCACAAGTACATGATTAATCGGCTGTTGCCAGAGTCGAGGGGGCGCATCTGCAAGCTCGCTGGCAATGGTTGAAGACGTGCTTGCTGTGCTGGAGCGTGGAGGGTGTCCCACAAAAATACGCGAAAGGAGCACGATCATGGTTGCAGCCAAGGAACTAATGACCTCGCCTGCCAAATGCGTCAAGGAGCAGGACTCGATTCAAGTGGCCGCCCAGATGATGAAGGACCTCGGGGTCGGCATGCTGCCGATCTGCGGCAAGGACAACCGCCTGGCCGGCACGATCACCGACCGCGACATTGTCATCAACTGCGTTGCCGACGGCGTCGTGACTTCCAGCACCAAGGTGGCCGATTACGCCCAGGGCAAGCCGGTCACCATCGGAGCAGACGACTCGGTCGAAGAAGCCATCCGCACCATGCAGGAACACCAGGTGCGCAGGCTTCCGGTCATCGACGGGCATTCGCTAGTCGGCATGCTCGCCCAAGCAGACGTCGCCCGCTACTACGACGAGCAGAGCACCGGCGACCTGGTCGAAGGGATTTCCCAGGACTAGGATCTCCCAGCCCAGCCGGACCACAACGCAGAGCTTCCGGGAAAACCATGGTTTTCCCGGAAGCTCTGCCCTTGTTCTCCTGCGATTCTCCTGGCGGGAACGCCGTCACCGTCCGTTGGCGTCTGTGCCTCCCCGCGGATCGTCCAAGGAGCTCGGTCCCCGGATCACGCGGTACAGGCCGTAGATGAAGACCAATGCGCCCCAGCCGGCCACGATCCATAGCGGCCCTGAGGTGCTGTCAGGCGCTGCGAGCAGCGCATAGATGGCGAATCCTACGGCCACGAGCCCGCCGACAATCGCCAGCCACAGGCCAGCGCGATGTTTGCGGGGGCTGTCCGCTGCTTTGCCAGTCATGGCTTCTCCTTTCGCTGGCAGGAAAGTTCAACCTGCGTCATAGCGTTCTTCCCTTTCCTCGGATTCATCTTCGGTGTTCTCGTTGATGCTGCCCCGGCGAACCACGCGCTCGTCGCCTGGCTGGGCATCGTCATCCGGTTGCGTGGTGCGAGCCGGATTCTCGGGCTTCTCGCGTTCACTCATTGTGTCTCCTTCCGTGGCGGTCTGCTATGAATTGCGCAGGGCTTCGATGAGTTCGGCCTTGCGCATTTTAGAACGGCCATCAATGCCGATTTCCTTGGCCCGGTCCTGCAGCTCCCGGACCGTCCAGTCCTCGTAGTCCCCGGCCTTGCCTCCGCGCTTGCCCACTGCTGACCGGCCATCGCGGGCGGCGGCGTTGGCGATGCGCGCCGACTTCTGCTTGGAGTTCCCCTCCTCGCGCAGCTCCTCGTAGAGTTCTTCATCCTTGATCCGGCTCTTGCCTGCCATGGGTTTCCTCCCTCTCACGCTTCGCCAGCCGGCCCTTTTGCAGTGCCAGCACTGTGCGTTCCACGCTAGCCACTTCACTGATCAGGGGACAGTGCCCCTGCCGGACTTTGCGCTGAATCCCAGACTTCAGCGGTAGCACAATTCATGCAGCGGGGTGCGAAACTGGATCTTCGCAGAAAAAAGTCTGGCTGTTGCCGCCGAAGGTGGAGGTGATCCTCGCGCAGCGGAAGGCCCGGAGCACACTGGATGTGAACCCGGACGCCGCTGAGCGCACCGCGCCGGCGTCCTGCCGCAACAGCAGGAGGAAATCCCATGCCCGAGAAGAATCCCCAGGACCGCACTGAGCCGCTCGGTACCGGAAGCGAAGACCGCGCCGGCAAGGAAAAGATCAGCCCGCCCGAACAGCGCCAGGAGGAACCCGGCCTGGACCGGGACCTGAAGCCCAAGGCGGATCATGGCGAGCGCAGCTACAAGGGCCGGGACCGGCTGGCCGGAAAACGCGCCCTGGTCACCGGCGGCGACTCCGGCATTGGCGCGGCGGTGGCTATCGCCTTTGCCCGCGAGGGAGCCAAGGTCGCCTTGGCCTATCTGCCCGCCGAACAGCCTGATGCCGATGCCATTGCCGGGGTCCTGGAAGATGCGGGAGTCGAAGTCCACTTGCTGCCCGGGGACCTGCGGGACCGCAATTACCGCGATTCATTGATCGACGAGGCGGTGACCGCCTTGGATGGCTTGGATATCCTGGTGAACAACGCCGGCAAGCAGATCAGCGTCGAGTCCCTGGAAGAGCTGAGCGACGAGCAGGTCGAAGCCACCTTCGATGTGAACATTTTCGCGATGTTCGCCTTGAGCCGCGCAGCCCTGCAGGTGCTTCCCGAAGGCGGATCCATCATCAACACCACCTCCATCCAGGCCTTCGATCCCTCGGATCACCTGATGGACTATGCCGCCACCAAGGGCGCGATCAGCAACTTCACCAAGTCGCTGGCGTCCCAGGCAGCGAAGAAGGGCATCCGGGTCAATGCCGTGGCTCCGGGCCCCATCTGGACTCCATTGCAGCCTTCGGATGGCCAGCCGATCGAAGCGCTGCCTGAGTTCGGCCACGATACCTGGCTTGGCCGGGCCGGCCAGCCGGTGGAAGTGGCCCCGGCCTATGTGTTCCTGGCCAGCGATGAGGCTTCCTACGTGGTTGGTTCCACGGTTCACGTGAACGGCGGCAAGAACCAGCCGTAGAACGGCGAAAAGGTCCCCGGGCGATAGGGCCCGGGGATCATTCCACGTCATCCTTGCTGATGGTGAATTCCATATTCCTCCGCTCGTATTCGCGCTGGCTGAAGGTGGCGCGCTGGACTTCCTTTACCTCGTCAAAGCTGGAGCCGATGGCCCCGCCCATGGTTCCCAGCGAGGATGCCAGCCAGGCAAGGTTGATGTATTCGGCCATCGTGACATCGTGGCGCAGCTGGTAGGCGAGATATTCCTGGTCAATGACAATCAGCGAGCCTGCCAGCAGGGCGAGGAACAGGAGCAGGTACATGACTGTCGCGGCAAACCCGACCGTCAGCACGGTGGCCGCGTTGTAGACGACCATCCGCTCGCGGCGGCGGTTGCCCTTGGGCCTCTCCCACAACCGGTTGTGCAGCAGCAGCCAGAGCGTGAGGATCAGGATGCTTGAGACCGTGATCAGCGAAAGCCGCCCGGCAGGCAGGTAGTCGGCCATGGCCCAGATGCTCGTGTAGAACACGCCGAAGGCACCGGTGGCCACCGCACCTGCCATCGCGGAGGAAAGCCGCGGCACCAGTTTCCACGGCTGGTTGCTGCGCACCATCCCGGCAATCAGCAGCAACCGCCCGCGCAAACCTTCGATGCTCGAGATGCGGTTCTGCTCGTTTTGCCCGTCCTGCCGGCTGGCGTGCACGCTCATCGCCCGTCCCAGCGGGGTCGGAGGCGGAGCCGGCTGCTTGCCGGTAGCCAATTCCCTGACCAGTTCGGCCAGTTCCCGTGCCACGGTGCGCGGCCGGGCCAACCCGAGGCTGGGCATGGAAAGCACGGCCGAGGCATCCTCGACGGAAATCACCGAACGCACGGGCCGGTTCTGCACATAGTGCGGGGCATCGGTGAGGTAGATGATGAAGTCCCAGCCATGCTTTTCCCGCAGCCTGGGCACCTTGTCGTTCAGCGCGACCCGTCCGCTCTCCCCCAAGGGCAGGGAAAAGGGAGCTACCTGCACGTCCCATTGCTGCTCGTGCTCCTGCAGCTTCTCTATGACCCCTTCCAGCCGGGCAGCGATCCGATTGGCCATCGCGTCGGCTATGCCAGGGTCGGCAATTAATCCCACCGTGCGCTTCTCGGGCTCTTGCACGCTCATCAGCACCTCGCAGCTCTCAGGGCAGCAGTTTGGCCCGCTCCCACAGCACACACTAGGAAGTCGCGCCCGCGCCTGCAGTGCCGTTCAGCAACCTTGCAGGAATCAGCCCCAGCAGTGCACGCTTGATCCCCGGAATTCCGGGGATCCCCGACTCACAGGTAATGCCCATCAAACTTGCCTTGTTGCCTGCTGCCCGGTGTGGAATGGTCGGTGCCATCGCCCATCTGATGAAGAAAGGACCATCCATGGAATCCAACCAGCCAGAAGAAGAGCGGCACCCGGGGATCACTCCAACGCCCGATGAGCCCGCGGAGGAAAAGGAGAATTCTGTCGGGGACCACGAAGACGCGTTCGAGCAGCCAGCCGAGGAGCAGGATCCGGACCAGGTTGACACCGACCAGTTCAATACCGACTGATCCGCGTTTATGTTCCGCCGGCAACGATACGACTAGGAGATAACCTCTTGAAAGCATTGACATGGCAAGGCAAGCGAAAGATCGGTTTCAGCGATGTCCCGGATCCGGTGATCCAGGATCCCGGGGACATCATCATCAAGGTCACTTCCACCGCGATTTGCGGATCGGACCTGCATCTCTATGAGCTGCTGGGCCCATACATGCATGCCGGCGACGTGCTGGGCCACGAAACCATGGGCATCGTCCAGGAAGTCGGCAGCGGCATTACCAAGCTGTCGGTAGGCGACCGGGTAGTCATCCCGTTCAACATCTCCTGCGGCCACTGCTGGATGTGCCAGCACGACCTGCAGTCGCAGTGCGAGACCACACAGGTGCGCAAGCACGGCAAGGGCGCCCAATTCTTCGGGTACTCCGAACTCTACGGACAGGTGCCCGGCGGCCAAGCCGAATACCTGCGCGTGCCCCATGCCGATTACGGTGCGGTGAAAGTTGGCGACCAGCTGCCCGACCACCGCTACCTTTTCCTCTCCGATATCCTGCCCACCGCGTGGCAGGGCGTGCACTACGCCAATGTCCCCGACGGCGGAACCCTCGCGGTCTACGGGCTCGGGCCGGTGGGCCAGCTCGCCGCGCGCATCGGCCGGCACCTGGGCTATGAGGTGCTGGGCATCGACCCGGTGGCAGAACGCCGCGCCATGGCCGAGCGCCACGGCATCCAGACCCTGGACTTCACCAAGGACACCGTGGGCGAACTGCGCGGGCGCACCGGTCGCGGCCCCGATGCCGTGCTCGATGCGGTGGGCATGGAAGCCCATGGTTCCCCGGTCTCCTCGATGTTCCAGCAAGCCACCGGGTTGCTGCCGGACAGGGCCGCGCAGCTGGCCATGGAGAACGTCTCCGCGGACCGCACCAGCGTGCTGGATTCGGCCATCGATGCCGTGCGCCGCGGCGGCACCCTGTCGATCAGCGGCGTCTATGCCGGGGCCGCCACCCCGATGCCGATGGTGAAGCTGTTCGACAAGCAGATCCAGATCCGCCAGGGCCAATGCAATGTGCGCTCATGGACCCAGAAGCTGCTGCCGCTGGCCGAGGATGCAGCCGATCCGCTGGGCCTGGACGACTTGGTCACCCACGAGCAGCCGCTCTCGAACGGTCCGCAGATGTACGAGACCTTCCAGAAGAAGCAGGATGCGTGCATCAAGGTGGTGCTCAAGCCCTAGCGGCTAGGCGCTTTTCTTCCCGGAACCGGAGGCCTCCTTCTTGTGTGGCGAGGAGGAGGCCTCCTTTGCCGTTGCCTTCTTCGTGGCCGGCTTCTTGGCTGCCGTTTTCTTCGCAGGTTTCTTCGCCGCTGGCTTCTTGGCTGCAGGGGCCTTCCCATCCTCGTCGGTCTGGGCCGGGGCCTTGGCCTTGCGCCCGTCGATGCTGCGCTTGAGCGCCTCCATCAGATCGATGACCTCCCCGGACTCGCTGCTCTGGTCCGGGGAACCGAAAGTCGCCTCGGTATCCAGGTCCTCACCCTGCTCGATTTTCGCTTCGATCAGCGCCTGCAGCTGGACTTGGTAGTCATCCTGGAACTCGTGCGGCGTGAAATCACTGCTGTACTGGTCTACCAGGGCGGCAGACATCTTCAGTTCCTGCTCGCTGATCCGCGGGGATTTCTCCGGTGCCACTGCCTCGGCATCGCGCAGCTCGTCCGCCCACATGACCGCTTGCAGCACCATCACCTTGGATCGGACACGCAAGATGCCCAGCCGGGTCTTCTGGCGCAGGGCGAAGCGCACCACTGCCAGCTTCTCGGTGTCCTGAAGCGTTCGGCGCAATAGCTCGTAGGCCTTGGGCGATTGGGAGTCCGCCTGGAGATAGTAGCTCTTCTCCAGCATCAGGGGATCTACTTGGCTGGCCGGGACGAACTGGACCACCTCGATTTCACGGCTCTTCTCCGCAGGCAACGCGTCCATGTCCTCATCGGTGAGCACAATGGTCCGTTCTCCGTCCTCATAGGCCTTGTCCAGATCCTTGTAGGCGATTTTCTTCCCGCACACTTCGCATCGGCGCTCGTAGCGGATCCGTCCGCCGTCCTTGTCATGGACCTGGTGCAGGTCGATGTCGTGGTCCTCGGTGGCGCCGTAGGCCTTGACCGGCACGTTCACCAGGCCGAAGGCAATTGATCCAGTCCAGATAGCTCGCATGGGCATAGTGAAGCATCTTTCCGGCCAGCGCGTCACGGCCCCCGGCGATACTGGCAGGCGGCGCTGAGGTTTGGCAGCGCGAAACGCAAAGCTTGCTTGGAACGCTGGATTCCCCGGCGCCGCTCGGGAAGATTGGCCCACATAAAGCAAAGCAAAGGACAGCGCATGGCACGCAGGGAGCAAACCGTCACCGTCGCGGGGCACACGCTGAAGGTCAGCAATTTGGATAAGGTCCTGTACCCGCAGACCGGGACCACCAAGGGCGAAGTCATGGACTACTTCCAGCAGGTGGCCCCGGTGCTGATTCCGCATGCCGCGTGGCGCCCGGCCACCCGCAAGCGCTGGGTGGACGGCGTGGGGACCCTCGAAGAACCGGGCAAGGTGTTTTTCCGCAAGGATCTCGAGGACTCTGCCCCAGGCTGGATTCCCTCGGCCAAGCTGCAGCACAAGACTCACTCCAATATCTATCCGCTAGTCAACAACGAGGCGGTGCTGGCCTGGATGGCCCAGGTGGCCGCGCTGGAAATCCATGTTCCCCAGTGGCGCTTCGATTCCTCGCTGGAACCTGCCAATCCGGACCGGCTGGTGCTGGACCTGGATCCCGGTCCGGGCGCCGGCTTGGAGCAGTGCGCTGAAGTGGCCTTGATCTGCCGGGAGATCCTTGACGGCATGGACCTGCCCAGCTTTCCGGTGACCTCCGGTTCCAAGGGCATCCATCTCTATGCCGGACTGGATGGCAAATATACCTCGGAGCAGGTCAACGAGGTGGCCAAGGAATTGGCGTCCACCTTGCAGAAGGAGCATCCGCAACTGGTTCTCGCCAGCATGAAGCGCTCGCTGCGCGAAAACAAGGTGTTCGTGGACTGGAGCCAGAACAACGCCTCGAAGACGACCGTCTGTCCGTATTCGCTGCGCGGCCGCGCACGGCCCACCGTCGCGGCCCCGCGGACCTGGGAGGAAATCGAAGCGCCGGGGTTGGAGCAGCTGGACTTCCACGAGGTGCTGGACCGCATTGCTGATGGAATCGATCCGCTGGCGCGGCTGGCCTCGGTACAACAGCAGGACCCCGATCGGCTGGCGGTCTACCGCTCCAAGCGCGATGCGGCGCTGACACCTGAACCGGTGCCGGAGCAATCCGGGAATTCCCAGTCCGTGCAGCCGGGCGGAAAGGACGGCACCGGCCTCTCCTTTGTCATCCAGGAACATCATGCCCGCGCGCTGCATTGGGATTTCCGCCTGGAGCACGACGGAGTGCTCGTCTCCTGGGCGGTGCCCAAAGGCCCACCCCTGGAACCAGGAATCCAGCGCTTGGCGGTCATGACCGAAGACCATCCGCTCTCCTACGCAAGCTTCGAAGGCAGCATCCCCAAGGGCCAATACGGTGCCGGGGAAGTATCGATCTGGGATTCGGGCAGTTGCACCATCGAGAAGTGGCGCGGAGGCAAAGAAGTCATCGCAGTGCTCACCGGCTCCCGCGAGGGCGGGCTGGGCGGAGTGGACCGGCGGTTCGTGCTGATCCAGGCCGCAGGGATGGGCGGCAAGGACAATTGGTTGCTGCAGCTGGCCAAGGAACAGCCGGGCGGAGGCGAGGCGGGATCGTCCCCTGATTCCGGTGGCGGAGAACCGGACGCTGCTCGCGAGCCTAGCGCCAAGCAGGCCGTGGCTGACCTGTCGGGCCAAGCGTTGCGCCCTATGCTGGCCACTGCCGGCACTGCTCGGGAGATCTCCGGCGAGCGGGGTTGGAGCTTTGAAATGAAATGGGACGGCTACCGCGCGTTGGCAGTAGCCGATGGCGCCAAAACCATGCTGATCAGCCGCAACGGCCATGACCTGTCCGGAGACTTCCCGGAACTCGAAATCCTCGGTTCGCTGCTGCCAGAGCGCGCCGTGGTGGACGGGGAAATCGTCGCCCTGGATTCTTCGGGCCGCCCTGACTTCTCACTGCTCCAGCAACGGGTGGCCCATCAGCGGAAGAAACGCACGAAGCAGGCCTCGGCCATCAGGATCCAGTACCTGGTCTTCGACGTGCTGCAATTGCCATATGACAAGGATGCAGGACTGGTGGATCTGACTGCCCTGCCCTACGAGCAACGCCGCCAACGGCTTGCGGACCTGGAGCTCGACCACCAGTATGTGCAGGTGCCGCCGGCCCACACCGGGACCTTGGAGCAGGCCATCGAGACCAGCCGTGTGCTGGGCCTGGAAGGCGTGGTGGCCAAGGAACGCGACTCCGTCTACGAGCTGGGCCAGCGCAGCACCAGCTGGGTGAAGCTCAAGCACCAACGGCACCAGGAAGTTGTGGTGATTGGCTGGCGGTCTGGACAGGGGTCGCGCAGCCGCAGCCTGGCCTCGCTGCTGCTGGCCATTCCGGGAAATGACGGCTTGGAATACGCCGGCCGGGTGGGCACCGGATTCAGCGACACGCAACTGGCCGAAATCCGCGAGCGGCTTGAAAAGATCGAACGCAAGACTCCCCCGGCCAAGAACATCCCGGCAGCGCATCAAAGCGATGCGCACTGGGTGAGCCCGAAATACGTGGCAGAAGTCCGATACAGCGAACTGACCTCGGACCGCGTTCTGCGCCACCCGGTGTGGCGCGGCTGGCGCGAAGAGAAGCAACCGGATGAGGTCCGCTGGGAACCGGCAGATCCGGCCGGGAACCAAACTCCAACTAACCGCTAACAGAGGAGCAGAACATGAAATTGCTGGCAAAGATCTTCGGAACCCTGATCTCGCTCGGTGCAGGCTGGCTCGGAGCCAAGCTCGTCTCCGGGGTCTGGCATAAAGCCATGGGTGAAGAACCGCCATCGCTGGCCAACCCCGAAAAGCAGCAGCAGGCCGCCGTAGGCAAGGTGCTGGCGTTCGCCGTGATCTCGGGGGCAAGCGCTTCTGCCATCCAGGCCATGGCCAAACGGTGGACGCGTTCCCTCGAAGCCAAGGCCGCTAATCGCTAGCAGGCCGCATTCTGGCCGGTACCCGGAGGCACCGGGTCGCGCAGCTGCTGCCCAGTTGCACGGCTCGGTGTTTTCGTTGGTGCCGGGCAGCTTTCTGCGCGGTGTCCATTGCCCTGGTGCATCGCGGATGGCTGAAGGCCTGCGGAAATGTCATGGCGATTATTTGGCCGGTCGACAGCTTCTCCAGCAGGCAGAACTGCCAACGGGAACGCAAGCTTTTGCAGCATTCAAGCCTACCTTGATGCCTCGGAAGTGTGCGTCACGGTCCATGGCGAGGTTATTGCCTTCCAGAAGTCCGTCGGAAATATATCCCAGAAGTCTCTGGCATTGAGTGCATCCACTGAATTAGAATGAAAACAAAATATCACTATATGAAAGTTGAATCGATGACTGCCCATTCTTCTCCGCTCACCGCCGGCCGGCCAGCGCCAGCCTTCTCCCTGCAAGATGCCAAGGGAGAGACCATCTCGCTTTCGGATTATTCAGGGCAGCAAGTCATCGTGTATTTCTACCCCAAGGCCGCAACTCCCGGCTGCACCACCGAGGCCTGCGATTTCCGCGACAACCTCAATTCCCTGCAGGCCGCAGGATTCTCCGTCCTGGGCATTTCTCCGGACACGCCAGAAGAGCTGGCAGCCTTCACCAGCGATGAATCGCTGAACTTCCCGTTGCTTTCCGACCCGGGCAACGAAGTTGCCAAAGCCTACGGCTCCTATGGTGAAAAGAACATCGGCGGGAAAACCGTCGTCGGCACCCTGCGCTCCACCGCAGTCATCGATGAAGACGGCAGCATCCACCAAATTGAATATGCCGTGGATGCCCAAGGGCATGTGGCGCGACTTCGCGATTCCCTCGGAATCTAGAGGATTCCGCACCCGGATCTTTCCGGTGCCAGCCCGGATGCTTCGAGCCGGGGCCAGCTTTCACCGGCCCCGGCCACACCCTGCAGTCTGCAGTCTGCAGTCTGCAGTCTGCGTTGAGGATCCCTGGACGGCAAGCTACATCTGCATCTCGGAATGGGCATTGGCCAACAGATGCGTGAAAGCACCACGCTCGAATGCAGCCCGCTGGCGGACCGCTCCATTGCCTGTCTCCAGCATGTTCCTGAGTGAAATCACGGCATAGTCGTAATCTCCATGAGCCCTCAATGCGTCCTCAATGAGTCGGAGCATTCTGCGGGCCAGTTCCTCCACAGCGACCTGCTCTCCGGTTCGCGTGTCCACGTGCACTCCGGTGATTCCGTTCTTGGCCGCTTGCCACAATGAGAGGTCCAGGACTTCGGGCAGATACTCGATCGCATCGAATTCGCCGGCCACCGCAGTCTCGACCAGCCCTCGCATGAGCACGGCCAGCAATACCGAATCCTGCGCTCTCAACTGCGAGTCCGCGACCCGAATTTCGAGTGTCGGGTACTTTTCCGACAACCGGGCGGACCATCCGATGTGGCCTGGGTCGGGAACTGCATCGGTTCCATTGATTCGCGCAAGCCGAGTCCCATAGTCTTTCGAATCCTTGAAGTACGGCGGAATTCCCTGGACGGACCACTTTCGATAGTGAATGGTTCTCCACGATGAAAAGTTGCTGTCGCCCCCTTTCCAATACGGAGAATTGGCGCCCAGGGCGCAAAGAAATGGCAGCCATCCGCGCAAGAAGTTCAGCGCACGAATTCCCGCTTCGGAATCAGGGATGGACACATGGACGTGCAAACCGCACATGTAATGCTCTGACGCTATTCCGGAAACGAAGTTGCCGATTTCCCGATACCTTGCATTATCGGTCAGCTCCGGAGCCTGCTGGGCAATCATCGGCGCCGCGCCCAAACCCGCGACCAGCAGGCCGCGGGAGGCCGCTTCGCTTGCCAGAGCACTGCGGAAACTTCCCAGCTCATGCAGGGCCTGATCCCGGTCTTCGCAGATGGCGCTGGCATGTTCTATTTGGCAAGCAAGCAGTTCGTTCTGCACTTCGCCATTGCGTTGCGAATCCAGCGCTTGCCGTAACGCTTCTTTATCCGTGCTGGCCGGCAACCCTGTTTCTGCGTCGAACATGAAGAATTCTTCTTCAATGCCAAAGGTGCTCATTTCGTGCCTCCCGGAACATGGCTGCTAGGGCGTCGGACCAGCAACCGGCCTGTGTTGACTTACTGCTGGCTAACCTGGCCTGCCTGATGCGAACTAGCGGGGAACTGCTCATCATTCTTCTTGCGCGGAACGGATTGCCGCATGATCAATCCCCTTTCAGCTAGGCTGCGAATATCCGGATGGCCGCAGCTTCATCCGCCTCGGCGGCTTGCGTTCTGCGTAAGCGGATTCTGAAACAGTAGATCCCGTAGCCTGGCTGCATCTGCTTGCCCGATGGATTCTCATGGTTTTCCCATCAACCCAGAATGAATCGGACATGAAATCTGAACTAGCTGTGAGGTTCAGGGACATTGTTTAGTCGGGCGAAGGGTGCGCAGCCAATCGCTGAGTGGTGTCGGTGGTGGTTGTAGAAGTGGAGCCAGCCGGGCAGAGCCAGGCGTCGCTCGGCGTTTGAACCGTAAAACTTGGCATAAGCCCACCCGCCCCCGAGTGTGCGGTGGGACCGCTCGATCGTCCCGTTCGTCTGCGGCTGATAGGGAGGTGCTCGCTTGTGTCTGATGCCAAGCCGAGCGCAGAAGTCCCTCCAAAGGTGGGATCTGTAGGCCGACCCGTTGTCGGATAGGACTCGCTCGACGGTCACGCCCCGTTCAGCGAACCAGGCCACAGCGCGTTCGAGAACTCCCACCGCTGTGCTTGCCCGCTCGTCCATGCAGATCTCTGCATAAGCGGCTCGGGGGTGGTCGTCGATCACTGTGTGAACGAACGCCGTTCCGGTCCGCGGCTTGTGGTCTTTGCCTCTGGGCAGTCCCGGAGTGGCGGTTCTGTTCCGTGCGCCTTGCTGCCGACCAACGTAACGATGTCCACCACCGTCGGGGATATTCCCGAACTTCGTGACATCGACATGGATCAACGATCCCGGATAAGGGTGCCCATGTCGCCGCAAGGGCTCACCAGTGACACGATCGATATGGGAGAGGCGGTTCACGCGGCAACGGGCGAGGACCGCGTGAACCCTGGACGCCGGGAGACCAAGTCACGCAGCGATCTGGGCTGGACCAGCCGAAGTCGCAAGCGCAGATTGATGATCCGCTTCTTCTTGGCATGCTCGGGCGTCCTGCCTGGACTGCAATGCGGCCTGCTGGAGCGATCCTGCATCCCATGCCCACCCTCTTCCCGTCAACGACCGGCCCCCTTCCGGGCAGTGATCGGAGAGAGCCTATACATCTTCGCTGCCATCGTGGCCGGATAGCCGTCTTCAACAATCAGACGGGCTATCCGGAGACGGGTACGAGGCGTGAGCAGCGCATTTGGATCTGTCATCGATTGGCCTCCGCAGTGGTTTCCAAAAGCGTGCGCCGGCTCAGCACCATGGTCAAGAGCGCGGCCGCCGCCAATGCCGCGGCCACCCAGACCGGCGCGAGCACCCCCAACCCTGCCGCGAGCCCGAACGCGCCAAGCACAGGACCCGCCGCGGCACCGAGGTTCAATGCCGCGGTTGCGTACGAACCGCCCATCGTTGGAGCAGCCGACGCTGCATACAGCACACGCGTGATCAAGGTGCTGCCAACGCCGAACGACAGGAAGCCCTGAACGAAGACGAGGACGATAAGCGCAACGGGATGCGACGCGACCAATGCCAATCCGATCCATCCTGTCAGCAGCAGCGGGCCGCCGACTGCAAGCACGACGCCGGGGCGTTGATCTGACAGTCTCCCAGCGATCGTGACGCCAAGGAATGATCCGACGCCGAACATCACCAGTGCGAAGGACACCCACCCATCAGCCATCCCCGCAGTCTCGGTCACTACGGGGGGCGAGGAAGGTGAACGCCGCAAAGGTCCCTCCGTTGATCAGCGCTCCAAGTGCCATGGCCAGGATGAGCCGCGGCGTCGCCAACTGGCTGAGCTCGGCACGAAGCCTTGGCGAGGACCCGGCAGTTGCGGTCTGACCGGCATTGTTCGTGATCCCTCGAACGACTCCGAAGACCGCCGGAATACAGAGGATGGCGACTGCCCAGAACGTCGTTCGCCAGCCCAACGCTGTGCCGAGCAGAGACCCAGCGGGGACACCCGCGACCGTTGCGATCGTCGTGCCGGAGAGCAGGATCGACAGTGCACGCCCCTTCTGGTTCGCTGGCACGAGAGTAGTGGCCGTGCTCAGTGCTACGGCGAGGAATCCTGCGTTTGCAAGAGCGCTGAGCACCCGGGTGATGAGGAGGAGAGCGAACACGGGTGTCATCGCTCCGATGACGTGGCTTCCCGCGAACACGAGAAGGCAGACGATCAACGTGAGCCGCGGTGGCCAACGGCGAGCGAATGCGGCCATCACTGGCGCGCCGATGACCATACCGATCGCGAAGGCCGAGGTCAGCAGGCCCGCCGTGCCGACCGAGACGTCAAGCTCGGTCGCGATCGCGGGGAGCAATCCCGCGAGCATGAATTCTGAAGTGCCCATGACGAAAACCGCCAAGGCAAGCATGTAGAGAGCAAAAGGCATCGAGTACTCCGAGGTGAGAAATTAAGAAATGGTTCTTCTTGTCACCACGGCCAGCGCCCCGGGTACGCCAGACATACGCCCACACAGATCGTGGGCGTCGTCACTACTGCTTGAAGGGGCTGGCGGTGTGACCGACAACCCCGGACTTGTCTGACTCGGGACTCGACATATCCCGAACCTTACAGCGCTCGACTGCGCGTGGTGTGGATAGACACGTCCCTAATCGGCACGACGTCGTTGCGCGCGGGGGCAGAACACTGTCCCTGGACATCACAACTGGCTCTGGAAGCGGCAACGATCTGCCCGCATCTGCGGGGAACGGCAAGCACGGCTGTGGACCTTGGAAATGCGGTCCGTTCCGGCGTACATACGAAGCCTAGCGACGGGCAGTCCGCGGCAGACCAAACAAACTACTGACTAGGCCGGAAGCTAAGTTCAAAAAGCTCTCCTCTGAGCCTGAAAATTAGCTGAGAACCCAGGGACGCCCCTCCCGGTCGTAGACCAAGTGGCCTAGATTTAAAACACACTCCGCTTCTCAATGACGGCGAACCTTGCCTGCTGGCAGACTCATCGGCAATCTGCGAAGTGGCGTGACTTATGGGGTGCACTCGAGAGTTACGAACAAAGTGGAGGTAGTACTAATGCCAGGACGTATAGTCAGGTCCAAGACTGCTGAACGTGTCACGGAACTTCTGGGATCGCGCGAAGGACGCTCCCATTTGAGCGAGTACGGGTGGATCCCCGGAATGCCCGTGATCATTGCACAACTCAACGAGCCGGTAGACGATGTCATGGGCCTCGCTTCCGTTCACAATTGCGCTGTCCTCGTGGCGATACTGGACGCCCAGGGCGAGCAGCTTCGTTTCATCCATGTCTCGCCTCCCAACGGTGCTCTCCGGATCGTCGATGAGACTCCTGCGAATACCCGGATCTGCACGCTCTTCGAGCAAGCGGAGGAAAGCGGCATGCTGGCCTTCCGAGTTCGGTATTGGACCCACACGGCAATTGCCAACGCCCTGCCAGTCTTCACCCCGGAAGAACAGTGGCCGCTGGCGATGACGCGCAGCTAGCTGCCGGGGCACTGGAGGCCCCGCCCAGGTGCCACTGATTCAACGGCTCGCTGCTAACCGCATATAGGCCATTTTCGACTGACGGTCCTGGCTTACCCGGAATTCTCCGGGGAAGCCAGGATCGCTGCCGCAATCCCCTGTCTTAGCGCCCGGCGATCTTCACCAGCTTGTGGTTGATGAATTCGTCCATGCCGTACTTGCCCAGCTCGCGGCCGATGCCCGAGCGCTTCACGCCGCCAAAAGGCAGCTCAGGGTAGGAAGCCGAAGGCTCGTTGACGGCCACCATGCCGCTTTGCAGCTGCACGGAAACGCGCTCTGCGCGTTCCATGTCCTGGGTGTGGATGGAAGCTCCCAGCCCGTAGTCGGTGTTGTTGGCCAGGGCCACGGCTTCCTCTTCGCCATCCACCCTGTAGAGCACGGCGACCGGGCCGAAGAGCTCCTCGGAGAAGGCACGCATCTCGGGGGTCACCCCGGCAAGGATGGTCGGCTCGTAGAATGCGCCCTCGCCCTGGATCGGCTTGCCTCCGGCCAGGACCTGGGCACCCTTGTCGATGGCGTCCTGCACCTGTGCGGCCAAGCCGTCGCGGGCCGCGGCCGAGGACAGCGGGCCGAGGAAGTTCTCCGGCTGGGCCGGGTCGCCCACCTTGATTCCGGCCACCTGCTCCACCAGCGCCTGGGAGAAGTCCTCGTAGACCGAGGAATCGATAATGAAGCGCTTGGCCGCGTTGCAGGCTTGGCCGGTGTTCCCGAAGCGGGCGCGCATGCCCAGCTTGGCGGTGCGCGCCACGTCCGCGTCGTCGAAGACCACGAATGGATCCGAGCCGCCCAGTTCCAGCACCACCTTCTTCAGGTTGCGCCCGGCAATCTCTGCCACGGCCGCTCCGGCGCGCTCGGAACCGGTCAGGGATACTCCCTGCACCCGGCGGTCGGCGATGATGTCCGCGACCTGGTCATTGGTGGCGAAGATGTTCACATACGCGCCCTGCGGGGCTCCTGCTTCCTTGAAGATCTCCTCCATGGCCAGCGCCGACTCCGGGCACTGCGGCGCGTGCTTGAGCAGGATGGTGTTGCCGTTCATCAGGTTCGGACCGGCGAAGCGTGCCACTTGGTAGTACGGGAAATTCCACGGCATGATGCCCAGCAGCGCGCCGACCGCTTCCTTGCGCACCAGCGCCTTGCCGCCCGAAGCGATCTCCAGCTCCTCGTCGGCCAGGTACCCCGGACCGTTCTTGGCGTAGTAGCGGTAGATCGCCGCCACGATGCCGATTTCCCCCAGCGACTGCTTGATGGGCTTGCCCATCTCGCGGGTGATGATCGCGGCCAGCTGATCGGAGCGTGCCTCGTAGATGTCTGCCACGCGCTCCAGCAGGGCGACGCGTTCCTGAAGCGCGGAGACCGACCACTGGGTGTAGGCGCTGTGCGCCTCGGCGATGGCATCCTGGATCTGCGCATCGGTGGCAGTCGGGTAGGTTGCTTCGACTACGCCGGTGGCGGGATTGGTAACGGCATAAGTGGACATGGTGCTCCTTCGAAGATTCGCTTGTCGGACACTTAGCGCCCAGTCTTCCAGCTCCCGTCGCCAATGCCCGGGACTCGTCGGGTATTGGCGTGTTCGCCACGGAAAGTGCCGCTGCTCCTCCAAAGCCGCGGACTGGGCCGCAGCAGGGATTGCAGTACTGCTGGACTCCTCGCAGCTGCGCCGGGTGGTGCGCTGGACGCTCGGGATCCGGCTCGATCCTACTCGCTTGCCTCCTGCTTTCCTGGAAGCTCCGAGCTGTCGCCACCGAACCTGAATGCTTCCTGCGGATTGGCCGCGATCTGTGACCTGCGGCGCGCTCTTGCCTAGCGTCGTAGGCAACCAGCAGCGCTCCGCACGGACTGCGGAGCCGGATGCGCGGCCACCTGCCGCGCCACCCGCAGCTGACGACAGCAGCAGAGGAAGGGAAGACATGAGCACCAACGATTACACCAGTTCGAATCCATTCCCCGATGACCCGCGCAGCACCCCGCAACCCGGAACCGTCCGCCACGGCTTGAACGATCCGGATCCGTTGACCGAGCCGCAAACCGACCTGTTCCCTTCGGGCACTGTCGAACCGGTACCGGCCGACGCGCATGATTCCGATGACCTGCAGTCCGCAGGAAGCGGCAGTACGTCGGGCAAAGCGCAGGCAGCCCAGGATCTGGCGCGCGAGGGCCAGGAATCCGCCACCCACGTACTTGACAGCGCCAAGCAGGAAGCCTCGATGCTCGCTGATCAGGCCAAGGACCAGGCCACCCATCTGTGGGATGAACTCGGCTCCGACCTGAAGGAGCAGACCTCCGCGCAGCAGCGCAAGGTCGCGGCCAACCTGCGCGACATCAGCGATGAGTTCCGCGCCATGCTGGACCAGTCCAGCGCGAGCGGAACCGCCTCCATGCTGGTGGACCAGGCTTCGCATCACAGCGGCCAGGCCGCCGATTGGCTCGAACAGCGCGAACCGCACGACTTGCTGGACGAGGTCAAGGGCTTTGCACGCAAACGCCCTGCCGCCTTCTTGGGGCTGGCGCTGGGCGCTGGGCTGCTGGCAGGACGCATGACCCGGAATGCCAGCGAGCCGAAAGAAGCCACAGGGCACCGCGACCAGGAAGCGGGTCCCGGCACCACCAGCGCACCGAACGCCTCGGGCGTTGACGGGCCAGGTCCGGTGCGGGTTGACCCGTCCTTCCACGGAACCACCCGCGTGGATTCTGCAGGCAACCCGCTACATGACGATTCGGTGGACGTTGACCCGCTGCGCTCCTACCCTCCTGGAGATCCGCGCAGCACCGACTACCGCTAGGAGCATTCGATGACTCACACGACGCCAGATCCCGATTCCGATTCCGCCGAACATGAACGCAGTTCCCTCGGCGCCCTGTTCAATGACCTGACCCAGAACGTATCGCTGCTGGTTCGCCAAGAGATCGAGCTGGCAAAGACGGAGCTGAAGGAGTCGGCCAGCTCCGCCGGCAAGGGTGCGGGCATGTACGCCGGGGCCGGTGTAGCCGGCCACTTCGTCTTGCTGTTCCTTTCCGTTGCGGCTTTCTTCGGATTGTCGCTCTGGATTGGCTACGGCTTCTCGGCTTTGGTGGTCGCCGCCCTCTGGGCGGTGATCGGTCTGGTCTTGGCAAGTGCAGCCAAGAAGAAGATGCAAGAGATCAAGGGACTGCCTAATACGGCCGAAACAGTCAAGAGGATTCCATCAGCTTTTACTCCGAAGGATGATGCACCATGAGCAAGAATTCAGAAGAACTCCGCGCGGAAATCGCCCAGACACGAGGCGACATGCAACAGGATGTGGATGCGATTGCCGACAGGGTCAGTCCCAGCCACATTGCCCACCGACAATCCGAAAAGGTCAAGGACTCATTCAGGAAGGTGAAGGACTCCGTCATGGGAACCGGTGAATCAACGAGTGACCAGCTGCACCACTACAGCGAAGACGCCGCGGAAGCCGTCAGGGACGCACCGCACAGGGTGGTGGAGCAGACCAAGGGCAATCCGCTGGCCGCCGGAATCATCGCCTTCGGGGCAGGACTGCTGGCCTCGTCGCTGCTTCCGGGGAGCCAGAAAGAAGCCGAGCTGGTCCAGCGGGTCAAGGACAAGGCAGAACCGCTGGCCGAAGAGGCCAAGGATGCGGCGAAACAGATTGCCGAAGACCTGCGGGAGCCTGCGCGACAGGCCGCAGAGGACCTGCGGGATTCCGCCCAGGAATCCGTGCAGACCGTCAAATCCGAAGCCAACTCCGAAGCCGAGCATCTGCACAGCGAAGCAAAGGACACGGCCAAGGATATGGGTAACGGCTCCTGATCCCTAGGCGCGGCAAGAGGCTGGTGCGTGCAATCACTGATTGGAACCACCAGCCTCTTGCTATGCCCGGTAGCCGCCGAGCTAGGCGGGGCATCCACCAGAATTTAGCTAGCTAAGCTAAATAACCACTAGGATGAGTCCATGGAGAACTCCAAATGACTCAGCCTGCTTTGCCTGCCCAGCTGGTATGGTTCCGCGATGATCTGCGCACCAGCGATCACCCAGCGTTGGATGCCGCGCTTTCTTCCGGTCCGGTGATCGCGGTATATGTCCTGGACCAGGCATCTGCCGGCATCCGCCCGCTGGGCGGCGCGGCCAAATGGTGGCTGCATCAGGCGCTGGAGGACCTTCGCAGATCGCTGGAAAAACTGGGAATCCCGCTCATCCTGCGCCAAGGCCCATCCGCCGGGATCATCAGCGAACTCGTGCACGATGGCAACGTGCAGACCGTGCACTGGAACCGCCGCTACGGCCACGCCGAACGCGCCGTCGACATGCAGATCAAGCAGGACCTCCACGCGCGAGGCGTCCACGCCCACAGCTACAGCGGGACGCTCCTGCATGAGCCCTGGGAGCTGCTGACCAAGAACAACACCGGCTACAAGGTCTTCACGCCCTTCTACAACGCGTTGCGCGACAGCGAGATCCGGCCTCCGTTGCCCGCGCCACAGGCACAAGAACCCCTCCCGGACACTAATCTTCCCGCCAGCGACGAGTTGGAGAGCTTGGAATTATTGCCGGCTTTGGACTGGATTGACGGGCTCGCCGCGCAATGGGAACCCGGAGAAGCGCCTGCGCGCCAGCGCCTGGAGCAGGTGCTGGAATCGATCGCCGAAGACTACCCGGAGCACCATGACCGCCCCGATCTGGACGGAACGTCTGCCCTCTCCCCCGCCTTGCGCTGGGGGCATGTCAGCGCAAGCCAGATGTGGGAGGCGCTGGGCCGTCTGGCCGCCGTAAATCCCGAGGCTTCCGACGGTGCCACCGCGATGCGCCGCCAGCTCGCCTGGCGGGATTTCTGCTGGCACCTGTACTACCATCACCCGCAGCTTCCGGAGCGGAATCTGCGTGCGCAGTTCGATCATTTCGACTGGGCCTGGCCTGAGGCAGACCCGCAGGCCGCGGAATATATGAGCTGTTGGCAACAAGGACGCACCGGTTTCGGTCTAGTGGACGCCGGCATGCAGCAGCTTTGGCAGACCGGATGGATGCATAACCGGGTGCGGATGGTGGCAGCCAGCCTGCTGGTCAAGAACCTGCAAGTGCATTGGAAGGTCGGCGAGCGCTGGTTCTGGGACACCTTGGTAGATGCGGATCTCGCCAGCAATACTGCCAATTGGCAGTGGGTCGCTGGAAGCGGCGCCGACGCGGCACCGTACTTCAGGGTGTTCAACCCGGAACTGCAGGCCAAGAAATTCGATCCCCAGGGAAGCTACACGGCTCGATTCGCGCCGCTGGCCGCGGAGCCCATTGTGGACCTGAAGCAATCGCGGCAGGCTGCATTGGATGCTTACGAGCAGATGAAACTCAGCTCATAGTCGCGAAGCGTCTGGCAGCGAGAAGATGAAGCCCGCAGATCCACGATGACCTGCTATTCGCTGTTTCGGCCCAGCGCATCTTCGGCTCGCTCTCTCAACGCATCAGCTTCCTTGCCGAGGGATCCAGAGCGTCCCCAACCGAACACCAATGCGAAAACGCCTACCGCATCCTTGGGTGCCTCCGGTGCCGGCAAATAAGTCCAATCAAGACCAATCCGCCTTCCGTCCTTCTCCGAAGAACTTCTACAGGGTTCCTTCCGGAACCCGCAGAACTCGACACGGACTAGAATCCGTGTCCCAGGAAGGACTGATTGCCATGCGCACATCGCCTAACCGCTTGCTCGCAACGATTTTCGGGGCCGTGTACCTCCTTGTCGGCCTGTTCGGGTTCCTTGTCACTGCCGGCGTGGATTTCTTCGCAACAGAGGGCGGGAAGCTGATCATTTTCGAGGTCAATCCACTTCACAACGTCATCCACCTGGCCATCGGCGCAGCACTGCTCATCGCTGGGCTCGGATCCGTGCGTGCTTCCAAGCTCGCCAACACCACGGTGGGCGCCGTCTACCTCCTGGTTGGCATCCTCGGCCTCTTCTTGGCCTCTACAGCACTGAACATCATTGCCCTGAACGGTGCGGATAACGTCCTGCATCTAGCCAGCGCGATTGTCCTGCTGTCGGTAGGCCTGTCCCAGGACCGGACGCCAGCAGCCCATACTGCACGGTCATGATTTCCCATGAGGCCATGGAGCCTGCCACCGAACCTGCCATGCAAGGGCGAGATGCAGTTGCGGGCTCCATTGCCTTCGGCGGCCTCTATGCCGGGATCGCCGGACTGGGAGTTGCGGCGCTGGCCGCGGCCTCCTCCGCCAGCCTGGCCTCGGCATTCGGGGTCGGGTCCGCCCCGGCACCGTGGTGGGCGTGGCTCGGCGTGATAGCATCCGCAGCCTGGGCTGGGGTGGCGCTGGTGTACGCCGTTGCCAGCCTGCTGAAGGCAGCGGCCCCTGCCGTGAAGCTTGCGGTCCCCTGCCTGGCGCTCGTCTCCTCCGTGCATTTAGCCAGCATTGTTGCCGGCCTTTGGGGGTTCCCGGAGGGAACGAAGAATCTGGATCTCACGATTGCTTCCTTGCTGCTGCTTGAGCTGTCGGTGCTGGCGGTATTCCTGTGGCAGCGCAAGCGGCGGAAGAACTATCCGCACCGGGCAGTGCGTTCCAGCAGCCTAGTTGTCCTCGGGAGCATGTTTGCCGGTTCGGTTGCGGTTGCGGCGGTTGCCAGTTTGGGGTTGGCAGCTTCGTCCGCTGGAGAACTCGCGGTACCGCATTCCGAGCACGGCGCTCATCGTTCGGGAGACATCGACCCGGGAATCATTGGCAAGATGAAACAGGCAGAACACCACCACTAGCCGCAGCCAGGGGGCCAGTGCCAGTGATCCAACTGGCCCCGATAGCTGCAGGCTAGGCCCGCGGATCAACAATGATTTTCACGTGTTCCTCATTGTTGTTGATCAGCTGGTCGAACCCTTCGGAAACCAGCTCGTCGAGCCCGATGCGCCCGGTGATGAACGGGGCCAGGTCCAGTTTGCCGCTTTGCACCAGGGCAATGGTGTCCGGATGGTCATTGGCGTAGCCGATGGTGCCGCGCAGGTCGATTTCCTTCAAGACCAGCTTGGGCATGTCCACTTGCGGCTTATGCCCCCAAATCGAAACGTTGACGATCACCCCGCCGGGAGCCACCGCGTCCAGGAGCATATCCAGCACCACCGGGACCGAGGAACACTCGAATCCGGTATCCGCACCCCGGCCGCCGGTCGCTTCGCGCACCCGTTCGGCCACGTCCCCTTCCCTGGGATCGAAAATCCCGTCGGCAATTCCGGTTTCCCGGGCCTTGGCTTTGCGGGCCTCGGAGAGTTCCGAGATGTAGACTGTCAGCCCCTTGGCCTTGAGCACCGCTGCGGTCAGCAGGCCGATCGGGCCGGCACCTCCCACGATCGCCACCTGCCCGGCCTTCGCCCCGGAGCGGACGAAGGCGTGGTGGGCCACCGACAGCGGCTCGATCAGCGCGGCCTCATCCAGGGGGATCTTGCCGATGGGATGCACCCAGCGGCGTTCCACTACGATTTTCTCGGACAGCCCTCCCCCGCGGCCGCCCAGGCCGATGAAGTTCATGTCCTGGGAGAGCTGGTACTGCTGGCCCTTGCTGGTGTCCACATCCCCATGGATGATGTACGGTTCCACCACGACGTTCTCGCCGATTTCAAGGCCGGTGACGCCCTCGCCCAGGGCGGTGATGGTTCCAGAGAATTCATGGCCCATGGTCACCGGCGCGCTTTCTCCCGAGATCGGGTGCGGATGCCCGGCCGGCGGGATGAAGATCGGGCCCTCCAGGTACTCGTGCAGATCGGTGCCGCAGATGCCGCACCAGGCCACGTCGATGGCCACCGTTCCGGGCTTCAGCTGCGGTTCATCGATGTCTTCGATCCGGATGTCCTTCTGGTCGTAGTACCGTGCTGCGCGCATGGTTCCCCCTCGAATCTTCCTGCCTGTTCCCGACCGGCCCAATGCCGATCGGTGCTTCCAGCACCCAAGCTACTGCGGCCGCCAGGATTTGAGAACCGTTGCAAGAGGTTTCACCCGGTGGCCCCAGCAAGCCATCCAGTCAATGCCCAGCCAGCAACGCACGGCCTGGTTAGCGGCGCACAATGGACTATGGACATCATGTCGGCGGCGCAGCGTTCGCGGCTCATGTCGCGCATTTCCAGCAAGAACACCGGGCCGGAACTGGCCTTGCGCCGATTGCTGCATGCCGCCGGGTACCGCTACCGCGTGCACGGCATCCTGCCTGCACAGCAAGTTGCCCAGCTGCGCTCTTTGCATCCCGGGATCCCGTTGCGGGGCGGGAAACTCCCCGGTTCCCCGGATCTGGTCTTCAGTGCCCGGCGCAAGGCGATCTTCGTCAACGGCTGCTTCTGGCACGGCCATGATTGCCCGGTGGGCCAGCGCCGCCCCGCATCCAATACGGGTTATTGGAATCCCAAGCTGGATGCCAATATCGCCCGGGACCAGCGCAACCGCGATAGCCTGGCCGCACTTGGCTGGGAATCGCTGACGCTCTGGGAGTGCGAGCTGAAGTCGATGGATGGCATCTTGCGCAGGGCGGCAAGCTTCCTCGGCCCGGCGCGCATCCTGCCGCGCGGCGCCACCGTGCAAGACCCGTCCAAGGGCACCGGGGTTGGCTAAGATCGAAGAGTCCAAGCCCGCCATGGGTACTGCCGCCGCTAACGGCTCGAACCATGAGGCCTGCCATGGCCTGCCCGCAGCAAACCAACACGTTCCCCGAGGTCCATGAAAAACAGCACGTCCCGCTTCGAAGTCCCCGTACTGCTGGGAACCCAGACGCTGTTCAATATCGGTTTCTACGCTGTGGTTCCTTTCCTTGCTGTAGTGCTGGCCAACGACTTCCTGCTGGCCGGCACCGCGGTGGGCCTGATCCTTGGCATCCGGACCTTCGCCCAGCAAGGGCTCTTCCTGGCCGGAGGCAGCCTGGCCGATCGCTTCGGTGCCCGGCGCATGATCCTCATTGGTTGCGCGGTGCGCGCCGCAGGGTTCTTCACGCTGGCGGCCTCGCTGTCCTACGGCGACCCGAAGCTCTGGTTGTTCATCCTCGGCACATTGCTCACCGGATTCGGCGGAGCGCTCTTCTCCCCGGGCCTGAGCATCCTGGTGGGCGCGGCCCAAACCGCGCGCGACAGGGGCCAGCCCACGGGAGCCAAACGGGCCTCGCTCTTCGCCTGGCTGAGCATCACCGGCGAAATCGGCGCGGTCACCGGACCGCTGGTTGGAGCAGCGCTGTGGGACTGGGGGTTCGCAACCGTTGCAGGCTTCGGGGCGATCTTCTTCATCGCCATTGGCCTGTTCCTCGCTGCGGCCTTGCGTCGTCCCGTTGCGGAAAGCACTTCGCGCGATCACCCGGTAAGCCCGGCTCCGCCGAAGCTCCAGCCCGGCAGCCTGCGCCGCTGCCTGGCGGACCGGAAGTTCGTGGCGTTCTGCGCCTTGCATGCCTCGGACTTGCTGGCATACAACCAGCTCTATTTAGCCATCCCGCTGGAACTGGAACGCACGGGCATGCCCACCCAGTGGCTGGGACTGGTTTTCGCTTGGATCTCCGTACTGACCTTGGGCTTGCAATTGCCCGTCGCATGGATCGCTGCACGGATCGGCGCGGCGGCGACCCTGCGTTGCGGATACTTCTGCAGTGCCTTGGGCTTTGGCGTGCTCGCTTTTCTCCCGGCCTCGGCCTTCGGCGAGCAGACTGGTCCGATTCGCATCTTGTGCGCGGTGACCCTGCTGGCCTTGGGGCATATGAGCGTGCATCCCACGGCCTTGTCATTGGTTCCCAAATTCGCCGGGCACCGGGCCACTGGATCCTATTTCGGCCTGCTCGCCAGCTGCGGCGGCCTTGCTGTGCTGCTCGGGAACATGCTGGTCGGGTGGCTGCTGGCACAGGCCGGCCAGGGTCTCATCCCCGGCTTCCTGCCTTGGCTGTTCCTCATGCTGCCCCTGGGCCTTGCTGCCTGGTATGCTGCATCGCTCGTGCGACGCTCAGCCATCCTTGCCCACGTAGCGTGAACTGCGACACATGACGCACTGTCCTCGCAGAATTTCCACGTGGCACCGCAACTTTGCACTACTCAGCTTCCACTCTTTCGAGGCATCGCGCGGGGGCTTTTCCTCCGGTTATCCCACCGGGTCATAATCAGCAAAACTAGGCAACTAATTAGGGTACGCTTACCAAGGCTCTAACGCATTAGATGCCAATCCATCACGTAATGCCGAAGGATTTCCATGAAACTTGGACGATTGAGCGCAGCCGCAGGATTCGCGGCCATTGCCCTCGCGCTGACCGCCTGCAGCTCCACCCCCGCCAGCTCCGCCCCGGAAAAAGCAGCGGACCCGGAAGCCCGCGTGGTCGTGGCCAATTTCCGCGCCCCGGTTTCCAATTGGGCGCTGGAAAGCGACGACGCCTACGTGCTCTCCATCGCCGGCTGCCTGGAAACCCTGGCCAAATACGACCAGACCACCAAAAAGGTCGAGCCGATGCTCGCTACTTCCTGGAAGCAGTCCTCGGACACCGAATGGGACTTCGAGTTGCGCAAGAACGTGCAATTCCAGGATGGAACGGCCCTGGATGCCGAGGCCGTAGCCGCTTCGCTCAACCACGTGCTCAAGGCCACCGCCCCGGCCCGCGCCGTGAACCCCAAGACCATCAAGAAGGTAGAAGCCCTCGACGCTGATACCGTGCGTGTCACCACCCCCGCCGCGGATCCGCTGCTGCCCTACCGCATGGCCAGCGTGAATGCAGGCGTGCTCTCCCCTGCGGCGTACACCGGCAAGGGCATCGATCCGATGAATCACTGCACCGGACCTTTCGCCCCGGTCTCCGAGAAGGCCGGGCAGTCCCTGACCTTGGACCGCAATGAGAATTACTGGGACGGCGAGGTGAAGCTGGCTGGCGGCGAAATCCGCTACATCACCGAAGGCGCCACCCGTTCCACCCAGGTGCAGACCGGCGAAGCGGACATCTCCATGTCCATCCCTGCCACCAGCCTGGCGGCCTTGGAAGCTGATGACAAGATCAGCGTGCTCAAGGCCGATTCGCCCCGCACCTCGACCCTGTACCTGAACAACTCGCGCGCTCCATTCGAGAACCTGGACCTGCGCAAGGCCGCCACCATGGCCTTGGATCTGCCGGCCATGGCCACAAGCATCTACGAAGGTGCTGCTCAGCCCGCCACCGGGCCCTTCGCCCCGAGCGAAAGCTGGGCTAATACGGATCTGGCTGTACCGCAAGTGAATATCGAAGAAGCCAAGAAGCTGGTGGAAGCTTCCGGATACATGCAGGACAAGCCGCTGGAAATTATTGCGATCACCGAACGCGCGGAGTTCGCCGGGGTAGGCGCCATCATCCAGGAGCAGTTCAAGCAGATCGGCTTGCAGGCCAATGTGGTGACCAAGTCCTATGGCGCTGCGGAGCCCGATGTGCTGGCCGGCAAGTACGACATGATCCTCAGCCAGCGCAACCGGATGATCGACATTGCCGATCCGATCGGCTTCCTCCAGTCCGACTACACCTGCGAGGGCGGCTACAACCTGAGCCACTACTGCAACGAGGACTACGACCAGCTGATCGGCCAGGCACTGGCAGAGAAGGACGAGGCCCAGCGCCACGACCTGTACCGCCAGGCAGGCAATCTGCTCGCCGACGATGCAGCGAACGTCTGGCTGGTCAACGAGCAGGCTATCGACGGCGTGGGAGCCAAGGTCCAGGGCTACGTCCAGGACCCGCTGACCCGCTACGTGCTGACCAAGGATCTGGCGAAGACCAGCTAGCGTGTCTCCTCTAGCCACCATGCTGCGCCGGGCCATTGGACTCGGCGCAGCAGTTCTGCTTTCATCCTTCGCGGTATTCCTGGTCCCCTTCGTTTCCCCCGGGGACCCCGTGCGGTCCTTGCTGCGCGCCCGCATGGACATCGGGGCCGCCGACGAGGCAACGGTGCAGGCCTACGCACAGCAATTCGGCCTGCACGACCCGATGCTGGTGCAGTTCGGACGGTGGCTGGGCCGGTTCGCCACTGGAGACATGGGCATCTCGCATATCAGCGGCACCCCGGTAGCCGACCAGGTGCTGCCGGCCATTGGCGTCACCCTGTCCTTGGCCGGCAGCGCGCTGGTGGTGGCCATCGCCGTGTCCATTGTCTTGGGAGTGCTGTCGGCCACCCGTGCCGGGAGGTGGCCCGATAGGCTGATCACCTCGGCGACCCATGCGTTGATTGCCATCCCCGAATATGCGCTGGCTCCGCTGCTGGTCCTGCTCTTCGCGGTGCGCTTCTCGCTGCTTCCCTCGGCCGGGTTCGAATCCCCGGCCTCGATGGTGCTGCCGGTCTTCATTCTGGCCTTGCGCCCCATCAGCTTCTTCACCGTCGCGGTGCGCTCGGGGGTGCGCCAGGCATTGGACTCCGAGCACGTGCTGGCCGCCCGCGCCCGCGGGCTGAGCAGCACCCAAGCCCTGGTTCGCCATGTGGTTCCCCACGGATTGCTGCCGCTGTGGACCATGGTGGGTGTCTGGTTTGCCGGGCTGCTGGGCGGGTCGGTCATCGTGGAAGTCATCTTCGCCATTCCCGGAATGGGCCGGCTGATCTTCGACTCCATCGTCGATGCCGATATCCCGGTCGCCCAGGGTGGCGTGGTGGTGGTCGTCACCTGTGCTGTAGTGGTGACCGGAATCGTTGACCTGGTGCACAGGATCAGCGATCCCAATGTGAGGATTGGTGTACGACATGGCTAGGAATCATTCCAGGGAAATCCTGTTTTCCCCTCCCGCGTTCATCTTGCTGGCGGTGGTCATCCTGACCATCGCCGCCCCGTGGATTTCCCCCTACAACCCCGACGCCCAGAACCTGGCGGACCGGTTGCAAGGTCCCAGCCTGTCCCATCTGCTGGGCACCGATGCCCTGGGCCGCGACACCTTGAGCCGCGTGCTGCACGGTGGCCGGTTCTCGCTATCGGTAGCGCTGATCACCACGCTGTTCGCGCTGCTGGTTGGCACCGCACTGGGCCTGCTCAGCGCGGTGCGCGGCGGATGGCTGGATGAGCTCTTCCTGCGCGTGAACGACTTGCTGCTCGCGCTGCCCGAAATCGTGATTGCGCTGCTGATCATCGCGGTCATGGGCCCCGGATTCTTCACCATGGTGCTTTCCGTAGGCGTCGTGGCATGGACTCCCACCGCACGGTTGGTGCGTTCCATGGCGGCCCAGGCCTTATCCACCCACCATGTCGAAGCCTCCAGGCATGTCGGCGCTTCGCGCTGGTTCATCCTGCGCCACCACGTCCTGCCCTTCGTGGCTGGACCGGTGCTGGCCCAGGCGGCATTGCGCTTCGGTCTGCTGCTGGTATTGCTCGGCTCCTTGTCCTATCTGGGCATCGGCGTCCAACCGCCGCAGTCCGACTGGGGTTCGATGCTGGCCGAAGCCCAGCCTCATGCCATCCGCTCCCCTTGGGGCCTGATTGCGCCGGGCGCGGCCATCTTCCTGGTCAGCTTCTGCGTCACCTTGCTGGGCAATCGAATCACCCACGTGCTGGGCGGGCAGGACGTGCTGGCCACCGAGGCCAAGGCGGAAGCCCATGACTAGGGAACTTGAATTCATTGATCTTTCGGTCAGCTCCGGCGATCAGCGATTGCTCTCCGAGGCACGCGGTGCCCTGCGAGCCGGCGAATTGGTGGCGGTGGTCGGGCGTTCCGGTTCCGGCAAGACGCTGCTCACCAAGGCGATCATCGGCCTGCTGCCCCAGCAGCTGCGTGCCGAGGGGCAGATCCTGCTTGACGACCAGCGCCTTGACCAGCTGGGCGAGAAGGCCATGGACTCGGTGCGCGGACGGCGCATCAGCATGCTGTTCCAGCAGCCCAAGCGCGTGATGAACCCGCGGCTGACCATCCGCGCGCATCTGCTTGAAGCCCTGGGAGCCCACGGCTGGGGCAAAGCCCGCCAGCACGAGCAGCAGGTACTGTCCTTGCTCGAAGAAGTAGGCCTGTCCCCTGCCCAGCAGATTGCCGGCCAGCGCCCGGACCAGCTCTCCGGCGGGATGGCCCAACGCGCCATGCTGGCTATTGCCTTGGCCGCTGACCCGGAGTTCATTTTGGCTGATGAACCAACGTCATCCTTGGACTCGATTCTCAAGGCCGAAGTGCTGCAATTGTTGCGCCGCAAGCAGCAGGAACGTGGCGTGGGCGTCCTGTTCATCACCCACGACATCGCCAGCATCCAGCACATCGCAGACCGCGTCGTAGTAGTCAGCGACGGGCAAATTGTGGACCAATGCCCCACCGCGCAGATCTTCTCCAAGGACCGTCACGCCAAGACACGCGAGCTGGTGGAAGCCAGCTTGCCTCCCCTGCGCACGCCACGCGTTAAGGATTCCGCATGCTTGCTGGAAGCGGTGGATGCGGGCAAGAACTACACGCGCCGCGCGAAGGGACCGGCAGCATTGAAGCCCACCAGCTTGCGCCTGCACGGCGGCCAGGTCCTGGGAGTGGTGGGCCGCTCCGGTTCGGGCAAGAGCACCTTCGCCAGGCTGCTGGCCGGGTTGGAAGAGCCAACGACCGGACGGATCATCGATACGCGCCGCAATGGCGAAGCGACGCGGGTGCAGGTCATTGCCCAGGAACCGTACTCGTCCTTCGATCCCCGGCTTTCCATCCGCACGTCGATGAGCGCGGCGGTGCACCAGCTGCCGGCAATCCAGGCCGGCGAGCGCATGGCGCAAGCCATGGCCCAGGTGGGATTGGCCGAGCAATTGCTCGATCGCAGGCCCGGCCAGTGCTCCGGCGGCCAGCTCCAGCGCCTGGCCATCGCGCGGGCGCTGCTGACCGACCCTCAGGTATTGATTTGCGATGAGTCCACCTCTGCACTGGATTCGGTAGCCCAGCGCCACATCCTCGACCTGCTGCTTGATCTGCGCGAGCACATGGGGCTGAACCTCGTGGTCATCTCCCACGACATGGACGTGATCCGCTATGTGAGTGACGACGTGGCAGTGTTCTACGAGGGCGAGCTGGTGGAGCATCGAACCCTCAACGATTTCCTGGGCAATGCGGAACACCAGCACAGTCGAGATCTCATCGCGGCTTTAGACATGAAGTCGGCAAATGATCGAATGTCCCGGCCTCTTACGTCGGCGTAAAAGCGCAGTTCGACAACTAATTATCTAGCTGACTGGTCATTGGCGGAGGCAAAATGGGAGTCGCGGATGGCGACGATCGTTGCGCAACAAAACGGTCTAGCTGCACGATCCTGCTCCTGCGCGTCGACTAAATCCGCTCCATTCACTGGGTTCCAGTCGTCGAACGACTGCCCAGCCTTGCACAATTTCAGCAACCGAGGCCAAATTCTTTCACTTGCCATCCGGTCGTAATTCGGAGCGATACATGTAAGACCACAGGGCCAGACCACCAACGATCCGTGGATGTGTGCTCAGCATTATCTGGCGTAGGACCGAACGAATATCGGAATGTCAGTGGGGCTCATGAATTGCCGGGCAGAAAATGGAACCTGAAGAATTGACTATCCATCCTTCACAGGACCGGATTATTCGACAAGGCGAACACCACGATGAAACAATGAACAACCCTCAATCAAGGAGTTGAATTGACCTTATCTATGATGGCCATTATCTTCTCAGGCGTCTCAGTATTCATTTCGGCTAGCACTTACATGACGAATCATTGGGCGCGAGAGCGTTCGAAAGTGCACGAGGCGGTCGACGCGCTCACTACAGAATCCATTGCTCGATGCCGATTGGTCATCGGGGCAATCTCTCGGACAGACTCACAGACCACTTTGAATTCCGAGGATCACAACGAATTTGTTGAGGCGGCCTTCCGTTTGATGTGGGCCATACAGCGCACAGCATTTGCGACCAATACGATCAAGAATTCAGCTATCGCTCCTTTCGAAGCTCAGCGACTCTATCATCACCTATCAGTAATTACCCCAGAACTTTCGGAGGCCATCAAAAATCATGGTCACGAAGTCAATTGGGGCGGAGAATTGCAGGAAACGAACAAGGTAATTCGTGAGCTTCCCGAGCATGTCTTGGATGGCTGGTCGCGTAAGATCTCGAAAAAGAATTTTACAGTCCTAGAAAAACCTTCGTTGATTACCCTGTGAGTCAGTACTTCATCGAACTCCATAAGTTCGTTGGCAACACCTAACTCACAGCCATGGCCTCTTCCATGATTCACCGCAAACGTAACGCGACAAGCTGACCAATTGGAGACTAGTCTCCCCGTGCCGGATTCAACGTCTCTGAAGTCCTAAATCGTTCATTTCCACGGCATCGTCGGACATAACCCCGTCGTCAGTTCGTGCAATAGCTCCGGAACGTAAGATCAGCGACCGGCTCTTGTATGGCGACGGACGGAACTTATAGGTTTTGGCTATGACCGACCGTTCAAAGAAGATCCCGTCCTTCATCCGCCGTATACCGTTATTCACCTTGGGCGTTGCTGTATCCGTCTCGGGATGCTCCGCTCCCGCACCGGATCCCGGCGCTGACCAGGAACCAGAGGCAACAGATACGCAACTGGCAGCGGTCAGCGACTCGGGGACACTGAAGGTCTGCACCACCGGCGACTACCGGCCGCTCACCTACCTTGACCCGGAAACCGGGGATTGGTCGGGAATCGACATCACGATGGCCAAGAATCTTGCCGAGTCGATGGGCGTAGAACCCGAGTTCATCCAGACCTCGTGGAAGGACTTGATGCCGGACTTCCTATCCAAGTGCGATATCGCAGTGGGTGGTGTTTCCATTTCCATGGAACGCGCCCAGCAGGCCTACTACAGCGAAGCCACATTGGACGAGGGCAAGACGCCGATCACCTTGTGCGAGAACGTGGAGAAGTACGACACGGTCAAGGAAATCAAGCAGCCCGGGGTCCGTTCCATCACCCCGATCAGCGGCACCAACGAGAAGTTCGCCGACGCGAATTACCCCGAAGGTGAGATCATCCGTTTCGAGGACAACAACAAGATCTTCGATGAGATCATTGCCGGGCGTGCCGACGTGATGACCACCGATGCCTCGGAAACCCGCTGGGTGGCCAACGAGCACTCCGAGCTGTGCGCGGTGCACCCGGATAAGCCGTTCAATTTCTCCCAGAAGGCCTACCTGCTGCCGCTGGGCGATGACGAATTCCAGGAATACGTGGACCAGTGGCTGAACATGGCCAAGAACGATGGGACGCTCGCCGCTGCCGAGAAGCCCTGGTTCGGATAGCTTCGGCCAGAACAACGCAAGAAGCCAGTGGCCACGCCCAAGAATTTTCGGGGCGTGGCCACTGGCTTCTTCTAGTCCTTGGACTGGCCCAGACCTGGAACTGCTAATGCATGTGGCTGCCGCCATTGATGTCAATGGTGGTGCCGGTCAGGTAGGACGCACCTTCGGAGGCCAGGAAGCCAATGACCGATGCGACTTCTCCGGTGGTTGCGGTGCGCCCAATGGGGATTCCCGCGGCAATGGCCGCCTCCTGCTCGTCGGTGCTGCCAACACGGATGTTGGTATCCACAGCGCCCGGTGCAATCGCGTTGACGGTGACGCCGCTGGCCGAGATCTCGCGGGCCAGCGCCTTGGTGAATCCGAGGATTGCCGCTTTCGCCGAGGAATAAGGGACCTTGCCGAAGACTCCGCCGCCACGCTGGGCTGACACGGAGGACATGTTGATTACTCGTCCCCATCCGCTCTCAATCATTTCCGGCAGGAATGCCTTGGTCACCAGGTACGTGCCCGTGGCGTTGACGTTCATGATCTTGTTCCAGATATCCAAAGTCGTATCCAGGAAATCCACCGGGGAGGTAATTCCCGCTATATTCACTACGGCGCCAGTAGCAGACAGCTCCCCCGCGGCGACGCGCGCTGCCACTGCCGCCTGCGCCGCGGCGACCGATGACTCGTCGGCGACGTCGATCTGGTGGCCGAATGCCGGCACGCCAAATTCTTCTGCAATCTCCGTGGCTACGCGCTCGGATGCGGAGTGGTCCAGATCCAGAATCGCTATGCCCCAGCCTTCCCGGGCCAAGTGACGGGCGGTTTCGATGCCGATCCCCTGTGGCGAGGTGGCACCGGTCAGTACTGCAGTGCGCTGGATTTGATTCATCGGATTCCTGCTTTCAATACGGCTCGCCCGAACAACGATGAGGCGAACTTGGTGGTTGCGGTGCTCTGCTCTGGACAAACGCACCAGAAGTTTGTGGTGCACACCACGATAGTTTTGTTTACTGTTGACAGTCAACTGTTAAATTTTCTCTTGACAGAACTTGTGCCGTCGCTCACACTTCTATTAGTGTTGACTGTCAACAATGAAAATTGCCCGCATCCCACAACTCACGAAGGGAGCCACTCATGAGCAGCGAAGCTCTAGAAATGCGTGGCCCGATCCACGGCACCAAGGACGCCAAGCGCGTCGCGATAGGCTCCAGCGTCGGAGCCACCATTGAAACCTACGATTTCATCGGCTTCGGCACCGCGGCCGCCCTGTATTTCGGACACGCATTCTTCCCCGGCGCTGACCCGCTCACCGGAACGCTTGCATCCTTCGCCACCCTGGGCGTAGGTTTCGCCGCCCGGCCCTTGGGCGGGATTATCGGTGGCCATCTTGGTGACAAGATCGGGCGCAAGCCGGTGCTCGTCACCTCGCTGATCGTCATGGGCCTGGCCACATTCTTCATCGGCGTGCTGCCCACCTACGAGCAGGTCGGCGTGCTGGCTCCAGCGCTCCTGGTCTTCGTGCGCATTGTCCAGGGCCTGGCCTTCGGCGCCGAATGGGGCGGGGCAATCCTGATGACCTACGAACACGCGCCATGGAAGCAAAAGGGCAGGTTCACCGGGATTGTCCAGTCCGGATTCCCGGTAGGGCTGCTGCTGGCCAATCTGGTGTTCCTGGTCAGCGTGCAGTTGCCTGGCGACTGGGGATGGCGCGTTCCGTTCCTGGCCAGCCTGCTGCTGGTGATCGTGGGACTGGTCATCCGTTCGAAGGTCCCGGAGTCCCCGGTCTTCGATGATGTGAAGAAATCAGGGCAGATCGTCAAGTCGCCGATCAAGGATGTCATTCGCACCGACTGGCGCAATATCCTGCGCGGCATCGGGCTTCGCATTGCCGAGACCGCGGGCTACGCGGTCTCCATCACCTACATGATTTCCTACCTGCACACCACTGGCTTGGCCGCGAACTGGCAGACGCTGACCGCCTTGAGCATCGCCTCGGCCATCGGCATCTACGCGACCTACCGCTGGGGCCGGCTCACCGACCGCGTTGGACGTCGCACCGTCTACCTCTTCGCTTGCGCCTTTGCCGCGCTCTTCGGCATTCCGATGTTCCTCATGGTCAACACCGGCTCGTTCCTGATGATCATTGCCACGATCGTGATCTCCTATGCCATCTGCCAGAACTCCATGGCAGGTGCCCAGGGGGCCTGGTTCCCGGAGCTCTTCCAGGCCAAGACCCGCTCCTCCGGCGCCTCACTGGCTTACCAGATTTCGGCCATGGTTTCCGGTTTCACCCCGTTCATCACCACTTTGCTTTTCATGCAGTTCGGCTGGATGGGCCCGGCCGCGCTCTTCATCGGCTACGCGCTAATCGGCCTGTGGGCGGCGCTGGTGACCAAGGAAACCTGGGGCCCTCGCGAACGCCACCTTGCTGACCAAGCCATCGCCGAGAATCCGCAGGCAAGTTGCGTCTGACCCGGTGAGCCAACCCGAACCCCGACCCGTTGAATTCCTGAAAGGACTTCCCATGGCAATTGCAGCCACCGACAACCAGACGCTGACTTTGGGCCAGCGCACCGAAAGGGTCCGCGACGCCGCCTACCGCATCCGCCACCACTCGCTGAACATGGGCGAGGTGCAGGGCCAAGGATATGTAGGTCAAGCATTGGGCGCTGCGGACATGTTCGCGGCCGTCTACGCGGACCAGCTGGACTTCCGTCCGGCAGAACCGGGCTGGGAAGACCGCGACCGCTTCCTGCTTTCCACCGGCCACTACGCCATCGGCTTCTATGCCGCATTGGCCGAAGCGGGCATCATCCCGGTGGAAGAGCTGGAAACCTACGGGTCGGACGATTCGAGGCTTCCGATGTCCGGGATGTCCACCTACACCCCGGGCATGGAAATCTCCGGCGGCTCGCTGGGCCACGGCCTGTCCATCGCGGTGGGCATGGCCCTGGGGCTGCGCCACCAGAACAGGACCCAGCGGGTGATCAATTTCCTCTCCGATGGCGAACTGGATGAAGGCTCCACATGGGAAGCGGCCATGGGTGCCGCCCACCACCAGCTGGGCCAGCTGACGGCCATGGTGGACATCAATGCCCTGCAGGCCGATGGCGCGACCGCCGGGGTCCTGCGCACCGAACCGGTCACCGAAAAGTGGGAGGCCTTCGGCTGGTACGCCCAGCGGATCAACGGCAATGACCCTCGAGCGCTGCTGCAGGCCTTCGACAACATCGCGGCCCAATCGGCCCTCGCCTCGCGCCCCTCGGTCATCCTGTGCGACACCAAGGTAGGCCGCGGCGTTCCGCTGCTGGAAAACCGCGAGAAAGCCCACTTCATGCGCATTGAAGACAACGAATGGCAGATCTGCCGCGACCAACTCACCGAAGGCTTCGAAGGGAGCAACTCCTAAATGTCTGCCACCGCTAAACCACGACTGAAAACCTCGGCCATGATTGCCTCCTTCGCGGAGCCCGGCCAGAAGACCGCGCCAGCGCCTTTCGGCCATGCCCTGGCCAAGGCGGCCGAGCAGGATCCGCGCATCGTGGGCCTGACTGCCGATCTGGGCAAGTACACGGATATGCACATCTTCGCCCAGCAGCATCCCGAGCGCTTCTTCCAGATGGGCATGGCCGAGCAGCTGCTGTTCGGGGCCGCCGCGGGCTTCGCCGAAACCGGCATGATCCCCTTTGCTTCCACCTATTCGGTGTTCGCGGCCCGGCGGGCCTATGACTTCCTGTGCCTGGATATCGCCGAGCCGAACCTCAATGTGAATATCGTGGGCGGCCTGCCCGGGCTGACCACCGGCTATGGCCCGAGCCACCAGGCCACCGAGGACATTGCCATCTTCCGCGGGATGCCGAACCTGACCATCGTGGATCCCTGCGATTCGGTGGACATCGAGCAATCGGTGCCGCAGCTAGCGGCTTCTGAAGGGCCAACCTACCTGCGCCTGCTGCGCGGCAAGGTGCCTACCGTCCTGGATGAATACGACTACAGCTTCGAATTGGGCAAGGCAAAAGTACTACGCGGTGGACGTGACGTCGTCTTCGTCTCCAGCGGCCTGATGACCATGCGCGCACTGGATGCCGCGAAGGAACTGGCCAAGCACAACGTGGACGTTTCCGTGGTCCACTCCCCCACCATCAAGCCCTTCGACTCGGAAACAGTTCTGAAGGAGGTGGCCGGGGACCGCCTGGTAGTCACGCTGGAAAACCACTCGGTCATCGGCGGGTTGTTCGAAACTCTGGCTTCCACCATGATCCGCGGCGGTGTTTCCTCTAAGGTCGTTCCCATCGGCCTGCCCGATGAATTCTTGGATGCGGGCGCATTGCCAACACTCCATGACCGCTATGGGTTGTCGATCAGCGCGATTGTGTCCAAGGTCCTCTCCGAACTCGGCTAGCTCGCCGGGTAATCCACCAGAACGATCGCCTTTGGCGGGTGCGTTGCTCTCGACGCACCCGCCAAAGGCGCTAAAATCAACAGTTAACAATCAACAGTTGATCTCCAAGATTGAGGGGCGCTTTATGGCTATGGCCGATTCTTCCTTGGTGGGGCTTCGGAAAAAGAGCCTGCGCGAGCAGGCTCTGATCGCCCTGCGCCGCGCCATCACGACCGGTGAACTGGAGCAAGGCACCCATCTGGTGGAAACAGAGCTGTCTGCCTCCATGCAGATCAGCCGCGGCACCTTGCGCGAAGCCTTGCGCCAGCTGGAGCAGGAAGGCCTGGTCTCCGCAGGCGAACGCGGCCGGTTGTCAGTTCGCCACCTGGACAACAAGGAAATCCAGGACATCTTCGCGGTGCGTGCCTCGCTGGAAACCCTGGCGGCAACGACGTTGCTGCAGCGCGAAGACCTTTCAGACGCTCTCGCGCAACTGCGCTCCGCGGTCAGCACCATGGAGCAACTCGAGGGCCATGAAATCGAGGAGCGGATCGAAGCGGATCTCGAGTTCCACCGCACTCTGTGCCGGCTGTCTGAGAATGACACCTTGCTGCATGCCTGGGAGCAGCTTGAGGGCTCCATCCGCATGTCCATCATGTTCGGCGGCTACGAACGCGGGGTGCGCAATATGGATGTCGCACGGCATTTCAAGCTGGTGGACACCATCGAAGCTGGCGACAGGGCCGCGGTCAGCGCGGAAATCTCCGAGCATATGCGCATTGCCGCCGAAACCCTGATGGGCTCATAGGAATCTTCTGCGGTCTGCCCATCTCGCTCCTCGAGGTGTTTGTGCTACGCCTCGATGCGGCGGGGCCCAACCGGACTTGTACCGGTTACGGTAATACGGTCTGGAAAGCCGGACGTTCATCGAACAAAGCGTTCAGTCGCCCCTGACAATGGTGCCGGACGGGATCGTTGATCCGCTCCTTTTTCCACGTGCTGCTCCTCGACTGGTTACGTCGCCACCACGAACCACCAAGCGGATAGTGATAGCAACACGGATCCTTACTATCATTTTCTAAGAAAGTGATAGTAAGGGGAATTCATACCATCGCTTTGGAGGGACCCATAGCCGGCTCCCTTTACGCCTGGCCTGCGTTCAGCTCCCCTATTTTGAGGTACCAAGAGCACTTCTGACTGCCGAAAATCCTCATACTCTTTTCCGGTGCTGAAGTTCGGCGATCGTGATGACCTGGACTTTGCGCAAATGAAAAAGCTCATCAAGAGCGATTTGACGCAAAAGCTTTCGCTATTGAAACCTCCCTGTTGCCCAGTGACCTAAGCCTACGCGCACGTTCATTCACATTAATCAATGTGAACAAACGTATACTTTCGTAAAAGTGTACGTATATTCACCTTCTTGATTGTGCACGTACGTTCACTTATAATAATGTGTATATACGTGCACAACAGGAGGTTTCATGAATCGCGACGTTTCGACCCAAAAGGAACTCGGAGCATTCGTGCATGATGCCCGGATGAAACTCGGCCTCACTCAAGAAGCCCTAGCCGACCGCGCAGGCGTTTCGCGCAAATGGCTTATAGGCCTGGAGCAGGGTGTACGCACGAGAGCTGAACTCGGCAAGGTGTTAGATACCTTTGAAGCACTCGGGATATCAATAAATCTTTCTTTCAATGCTGAACCCGAAATCGAGTCATCAGATGAAGACCGCTACCATTCGATAGCTCGTATCTCTCCGGCCGCGTCGGAAGCAATTAGAAAAGCCTCGAGTTTGGATCAGTCCTCTTTCCCAAGATTGGCACCCTCGAACATAGGTCAATCGGCCTTCCGAAAACTAGCCGCATCGGGGCTCGGCGAATCCTCATTCCAAAAGTTCGCCAAAGAACTGCGCAACCAAACAGGCATCCGAAACCTAGCCGCCTCCGATCTCGGTCAATCGGCGTTGCAACAGTCCCTTAGAAAAGGGTTGCCTAGTTCAGATGCTTCGACTTTCGATCGCAACTCAAGCACCGCGAACGACGTAGAAAGCGAGCAGGATCAAGCACTTCTTGATAATGACGAATGCAATGAACCGGACAATAAAGATGAGAACAACGAACAGGGCCCGCGATGAAAGAACTCGTGACCTTTTTATACGGGCAGCCTGTCGGAATCCTTCAACAAGATCATTCCGGTAACAGAAAATTTCAATTCGTCCCACAAGATTCTAGACAAGCCAGATTATCCCTGGCAATGCCCTATCGAGAGACCCCTTACCAGCGCTCTATTACTGATCCGTTCATCGAGGGGCTAATTCCGGAAGGCGAAGCTGTCCGCCAGTCGTTCGCTGATGACTTTGGCATTTCGGCAAAGAATCCCTTCGCCTTACTTGAGCATATTGGGTTTGAATGTGCAGGAGCAGTGCAGTTCGTACGGCCGGATGAAATTGACGAGTTAACGCGTTCCGCAGGTGAACTCGTGGCTTGCAACGACAATGAAATCGGTCAACGCATCAGGGTTTTATCTTCGTCTCCGAAAGGATCGTGGACTGTCGGTCGTGAACGGTGGTCACTAGCTGGAGCTCAAAGCAAATTCGCTTTGAGATGGCAGGACGGATGGCATGAAGCCACTGGCAGCGAACCGACAACCCACATTTTCAAGCCCGGCATCCAAGATTTTCGAGATCAAGCACTCAATGAGCACCTATGCCTGAAGACTTTGGGACGCATGGGATTACAAGTTGCCGAAACCAACTTCACGCAGTTTGACGGGCAATCGACAATCGTGGTGAAACGGTACGATCGGCTTATTGAGGGAAACAACGTCTATCGGGTCCATCAAGAAGACTTCTGCCAGGCCACTTCGACCTTACCTACAAACAAGTACGAGTCGAACCGAGGACCCAGCGCACTCAAGATCATTAAGACCCTTCGAGAAGCTCGTGCTCCTGAAACTGAAGTTCAAAAATTCATTGAAGGCCTAATAGGAAATTACCTTTTGGGAGCTCCCGACGCACACGGCAAGAACTACTCGATACTCCATCTCCCTGATGGCCGTGTGCAGCTTGCGCCATTTTATGACATCGCATCTGGCTTGCCCTACGAACACGTTAGTAACGACGGTTTTCCGAAGAAAAACGATGGATTGCGGAAGGCCGCCATGTCCATCGGGGGCGAGCGACAGTTCGGGAGAGTCTCATCAAAGCATTGGTCAAGATTTGCTCGTGAAGCAAAAATAGATGAAGAGTGGTTGCGGATGACAGTGAGTGCGATGACGTACGCTCTGCCTATCGCCATGGCAGAAGTTTTCGAAAACGAATCCGAGGCCATAGGCAACAGCGAACTACCGAGCAAGCTTTATCCAAAGGTCGAACATCTCTGTGCGACAACTCAAACTCTTCTAGAGCATGACGTGTAGCTCGCTGGATCTGGAGAAGCCACCGCTTCCGTTTACGAACGGAAGCGGTGGCTTCATCTAAACTAAGTCAGAAGTTTTAGAGGCTAGTTCTCCCAGAATGGGTAGTCGATGTAGCCCTTTGGACCTTCAGTGTAGAAGGTCGCAAAATCTGGTTCATTCAGCGGCAGCTGTTCCTTCCAGCGGCGCACCAGATCCGGGTTGGCAATCGCAGGGCGTCCCACGACAACCGCTTCGCCCCAGCCTTCGGAAGCCACGCGTGCGGCTTCCTCATAGGTGGTGATCTCCGCGAAGCCGGTGTTCAGCAGCACCGGTCCGCCAAATGCCTCGCGCAGCGACTGGACCAGCTCGCCGGCTGGGTCATGGTGCAGGATGCTCAGGTTGGCCAGCCCCAGTGGCGCGATGCCCTGGACCAGCGCAGTGTAGGTAGCCAGCACATCCGCACGATCGTTTTCCACGGCACCCTGGACATTGTGTTCCGGCGAAATGCGCAGGCCGGTCTTGCCAGCGCCAATGGCGTTGGCTACTGCGGTCACGACTTCGATGACAAAGCTGGCCCGGTTCTCCGGGGAACCACCGTAGTTGTCGTTGCGGCTGTTGGCCGAAGGCGCCAGGAACTCGTGCAGCAGGTAGCCGTTGGCCCCGTGAAGCTCCACGCCGTCGAATCCGGCGGCGATGGCGTTGCGCGAAGCGGTGACGAATTCTTCGATGATCCTTGGGAGTTCTCCGGTGGCCAGGGCATGCGGAACCGGGTACGCGTGCTTGCCGGTGTAGGTGCGTGACTCGCCTTCAACTGCTATGGCGCTTGGCGCCTCGACGTAGTTTGCACCGGTGGTTTCCGGGTGGGTGACTCGTCCGGCGTGCATGATCTGGGCAACGATGAGGCCGCCTTCGGCGTGCACCGCATCGGTGACCTTCTTCCAGCCGGCAATCTGCTCCTCTGTGACCAGGCCCGGCTGGCGGACGAAGCCCTGGCCGGCAAAGCTCGGGTAGGTGCCCTCGCTGACGATCAGGCCCAGGGACGCGCGCTGGCGGTAGTACTCGACTACATCTGCGTTGGGCACGCCGTCCTTGCCAGAGCGAGAGCGGGTGAGCGGTGCCATGACCAGGCGGTTGGACAGCTTGAGGTCGCCGAGGGCGAGAGGGGAAAACAGATCCATGGGGCGGGACTCCTGAATTGGAAATTGTAGTTGCACAGCGTAACTACCTCCGCAAGCAACTTATTCCGTTTCGGCTAAAAACATGAGCTGGCTAACGGCTCCAAGGCATTGGAATCGCCTGAGGCTCATTGCTTGGATTCGCGGGCTCGCCAGGAGCAATAAACCAGCGGATGCGGCACAGCTCCGCACCGCATCCGCTTGATCCGACGGGCTATACGGCGGTGTAGCCGCCGTCGACCAGGTGGTAGCTGCCGGTCACGAAGGACGCGGCATCGCTGGCCAGGAAGGCCACGAGCGCCGCCACTTCTTCCGGCTTGCCCAAGCGGGCAATCGGGTGCTTGTCGACCAGCGCGTCATAGGCTTTCTTGGGCATCTGCTGCAGCAGCGGGGTGTCGATGAAGCCCGGGGCCACGCTGTTCACGCGTACCCCTGAGGTGGCATACTCCACGGCGGCCGTCTTGCTCAGGCCCACCACGGCATGCTTCGTGGAAACGTAGGCGGAGCTGCCGGCGAAGCCCACCGAGCCGAGGATCGAGGCCATGTTCACGATGGACCCTCCCCCGTTCTCGCTCATGGCGTTGGCCTGGGCGCGGGTTCCGCGGAAGACGGCGTTGAGGTTCACGGAGATGACCTTGTCCCAGTCCTCGTCGGTCAGCTCGCCCACCTTGGCGGCGCGGCCGCCGATGCCTGCGTTGTTGACGCCGATCTTCAATGGAGCCATGGCGTTGGCGGCCTTGATGGTTTCGTCGATGACAGCCGAAGAGCTGGCATCTCCTGCAACAGCTACAGCTTCTCCGCCTGCGGCCTTGATGGTTTCCACGGTAGCGCCCGCGGCCTCGGCATTGAGGTCCTGGACCACCACTTTGGTTCCGTTGGCGGCTAAGAGGATGGCGATAGCCTGGCCGATGCCCGAACCGGCGCCGGTGACTACTGCCGAACGATCTGCTACATCATACTGAGCCATGATGGACCCACTTTCCGTTTCAAGATGGTCACGGGATTTCCGTTGGCCTCATACCTTGGACGCTACTCCGATCCATCTCGAAAGTCGATGACGTGTCAATCAAAGGTCTATGAGCTCAGTCACTGCTCCGCAGAGCCAACCAGGCGACGCAGGTTGCTGCACGCCAGCATTGCCCGGACCTATTCCCCGGTCATCGAAACGATGCGTCGGCGTACCATCTTGGCGCCTTCAAGCAGGCCCTCGATCTTCTGCACTTCCAGCTTTTCGGTGTCCACGCGGTGGCGCGGTGCCATGTAGGCGAGCATTCCGATGAGATCGTTGCCAGCGCCGCGGATCGGGACCGCCACGGAAATGATTCCCACTTCCAGCTCGTCAATGGTGCTTGCCCAGCCGCGTTCGCGAATCTGATCCAGCTCGGCGTCCAAGGCTTTCCATGTGGTGATCGTTTGGCTCGTCAGCTTTTCCAGCTTGCTTCCGGTAGCAATGCGGATCGATTCCTTATCCAGTTCGGAAAGGAGCAGCTTTCCGGTAGCCGAGGCATGCAATGGCCAGCGCTGGCCCTGCAGCTCGGTCATCGACATTCCAATGGCGCGCGGAGACGCTTGCTGCACGAGATCCAGGTCGTACTTCCCGTGGCGCACGCTCAGCGTCACCGTTTCGTTGAGCATGTCGGCGATCTCCACTACCACGTCGCTGACCCTGGATAGCAACCCCGGGGTGGGATCAACGTCCTGGGCAATGCGGGCCAGATCCCAGCCGAGGGTGTAGTGCGTGTCCTGGCGGTCGACGAACCCTTCTTCTTCCAGGGTCAGCAAGAGGCGGAAGACCGTGGCCCGGGCCAAGCCGATCTGCTTGGCGATCTCCGTGACCGTCAAGGGTTCCCCCCTGGCGGCAAGGGCGCGCAGCACCGCGATTGCCCGTGAAACCGACCGGTTTGCCGCCATGCCGCCAGAGGATTTTCCACTTGTTTCTCCCATGGAGGGGAACCAGCCTTTCGAATAGTCTTCTATTCAGCCTAGCCGGTTGACCGCAGGGTGAACACTCTGCCCATAAATCGAGCCAAGGCCCGATTACCCTTCGAGTGCGGCGCGCACCTCACGGGATACCCGCAACCCGCTCTCGATAGCACCGTCGAAGAAGCCGGCCCAAAGGTTGGCCAGGTCGCTGCCGGCCAGGTGCACTGCCCCTTCGGCACGCTGCAGCTCGGCTTGGCCCGTGGTGTAGGCCTGCGGCCGGTGGATGAGCCAGGTTTCCTTGGCGTAGGGATCCGCGTTCCAGTCGTGGGCCGCGATTTCCAGGACTTCCAGGTCATCGCGCCAGGCACGCAGCGCTTCCTGCACGTCCTCGATACTGGTGATGTCCAAGCGTGAGGCGTCGGCGCCGAAGGAGACCAGTACTGCATCCTCTTCGCCCACGAATTCCGTGCGTACCACCGAGAGCGGGTGCTCCTGCGTGGAGTACGCGAAGAATGGCTTGATCGGACCCTTCACCCGGATCCAGAGCTTGAGCCCCTGTGATGCGGTACCTGCCTGGCTCACCTCGCGCTTGACCGGCGACAGCGCAGGCTGGATATCCAGCTCGTGCAGGATGTTCAGCGGAACGGTGACAATGACCCGGCGAGCGCGCAAGCTCTCGCCGCTTGCCAGTACCACGGTGGCGCCCTGCTCATCGTGGGCAATCGAGGCCACTGGCGCATTCAGGCGAATCTCTCCGGGAACGTCGGATGCAATGGCCTTGACCAGCTGGTCATTGCCATCTTCCAGCCGGTAAACGGCGCTGGCCTCATGCATGACGCGCCATGCTCCGGAGGTGGCCGCGGTCCAGCGGATCGCTGCGCTGAAGCCGACCTGGTCCAGCGGCCCATTGCAATGCCCCACCCAGGCCGCTTCATTGGCCTGCCGCTCGTCATCGCTCAGATCCAGGCGGTCAAGGGCCTGCTGCAAGGTCAGCTGATCGGCCTGCGCGAACTGATCGTCATTGGAGACCAAGTCGGGGCGCGGCAGGAGCTTTCCGCTTTCGCCTACCAGGGCGTGCATGCCGTGGTCGATCAGGTCCATGAAGCCGGCCAGGTCCCCGCGCTGCACCTTGCCATCGGCATACCAGAAGGTCTCCTCGGACTTCGGACCGCGGCCCGCGCGCAGTCCGTAGCGGGTGACCTCGGCCCACACGTGCGGCTGGGTCCAGTGCAGCCAGTTTCCGCCCAGCTCCAGGTGCTTGCCCAGGCGGTCCTCGGTGTAGAGGCGGCCGCCCATGCGGTCGCGCGCTTCGAGCACGGTGACCGAGTAGTCGGCTGCGCCCAGTTCGCGGGCGGCGGTCAGTCCGGCCAGGCCGGCGCCGATGATGATGACATCTGAGTCGTAAGTGTTGTCCATGGTTTTCCGGTCCTTTTCATGTGCCAGTCGTGTACTGGTAGCCACTGTATGGTGCGGCATCCCGGAGATCACTTATGCGGATGTATGATATTCATACTATTTTCATCACTGCGCACAAAACCCTGGAGAAAAGATGGCGGAACTGCTCACGATCGCCAAACTCATTTCTGATCCGGCCTTGGATACCAAGGTGATCGCCGGCCAGTCAGGCCTTGGACGCATCGTGCGCTGGGCGCAGACCAGCGAATCCGCTGAGCCGTGGCGCTGGCTGGGTAACGAGGAACTATTGATGTCCCTGGGCCTGAATATCCCCGCGGAAGCCCAAGAGCAGGCCGATTTCGTCCGCAAGGCGGATGCTGCGGGGATTGCAGGGCTGATCATTGGCCAGGATGGGCTCGCACCCGAGCTCACACGCGAGATGCTGCAGGCGGCCGATGAACTGACCTTCCCGGTGCTGTCCACCGGACCGCAAACCCCCTTCGTGGTGATCGCCCGGACAGTGGCCGCCGTGACCACCAACCAGCTGAACCGCTCGGTCCTGCTACTTTCCCGGATGTACCAGGAAGCCGGATCGCAGAACCGGAAGGGCAAGCGCAGCGGCGACTGGGTGGAAAAGCTGTGCTCGGTGGACATTGCTGTCCAGGACACGATGACCGGATGCCCAGTGATCGGCACACTGCCCACGAATGCGCATCGCCGCCACTCCCTGTCCACCATCCGCCCCACCCAATTGCTCGTCCCGGCCGACGCGCAACTGGATGCCCTGCTGCTGGTGCACCTCAAGCAGATCCTCGCGGTCGATGCCAATTCGCTGCTCCAGGATGCCGGCAATGCCGTCGCCGCGGCCGAAACTTCCCTGCGGCTGGGCCTGGCCGGCAAGCTGGGCGAACAGGATATCGATGGCGGTGCATGGATCGCTGGGGAGCCCGGATTCCGGGTCGCCTGCGCCCCGGGAAAGCTGCTCGATGCCGTGGCGATGTCCCTGTCCTTGCACGGGTTGATGCCGCTAGCCACGTCGTGGAAGAACAACTCCATCGCCGTAGTGCGCGAGAAGGATCTTCCGGTGCTACGGACGATCGCCAGCGAATTGCAGGCCACTTTCGGACTAAGCTCACCGCAGCAGCGCTTCGCGGACCTCGAAGGCGCGGCGCAAGAAGCGCAGGGGGCGATTCCTTCTGAACCCCGGCCCGGAGAACTCGTTGAATTCTCCGGACTGCAGGTGTCACTGCTGGCCCGATCCGCCTCGGAAGCCGAGCGAATCGTCAGCATGGTGCTCGGCCCGCTGGCAGGCTCCAGCAACCAGGTAGCCGTGTACCGGGATTCCCTTTTCGCCTTGCTGGACCGCGACCTGCAATGGCAGCACACCGCAAATTTCTTGGGCATCCACCGGCAGACCTTGGCCTACCGGATCAAGCAGGCCGAATTGCTGACCGGGCGCAGCGTACGCAAAGTAGTGGATATCTCGGACTTCTACCTCGCGCGCAAGGCCTGGCCCGTGGTGCAGGCCTAGCCAGTACGCACCGGCTCCAGCGGATAATTCCCGCAATGCAAACCACCCGGTGCGCGTTCCCTCCATCGGGAACGCCCACCGGGCGGTTGCTGCAAGGCTTTTCGATTCTAGCTACTTGTTTCCGGAGCACGCGCTGGCACTGGGGCGAGAAGCATGGTGGAGGTATCCAGCAGCTCATTTTCATCCTGCCCCTTGGCCAGGGCCAGCGCTTCTTCGCGCGTGCGCACCACGGGCACCGAACCGAGCAGCGGACGAGATGCCGTCTCGCGCAGCTTGAAGGTGGCACAGAGCGCAATAACCGAGAAGAACATGATGTAGTAGGCCGGCGCGAAGTGGTTGCCCGTGGTATTCACCAGGATCTGGCTGACCAGCGGCGTGGTTCCGCCGAAAATGGAAATCGACAGGTTGTGGGTGACGCCCATTCCGCCGTAGCGCGAAGCGGTGGGGAACAGCTCGGACATGACAGCTCCGGTCATGGCCAGGAAGAACGCGCTGGGCAGGGCCACCATGAACAGCGAGAGGTACAGCGACCACATCGTGCCAACATGCATCAGCGCGAAGGCCGGCACCAGCAGGACCAGGTTGCCGATGGTCGCGATCATGTAGATCGGCCGCCGACCGATCTTGTCCGACCAGTTGGCTATCACGGGGATCAGCACTGCCTGGAGGACCAGCACAACTACCGCTGCCACCGCGGTATGCACCGCTGGCGAGCCGATTTCCGCTTCGAGATAGGTGGGCATGTAGCTGGTGAGCATATATCCGGAGGTGCCGTCCGCGGCGATCAAGGCGCAGCCGATGAGGATCTGCGGCCAGTAGTGGCGGAAGATGTTCGGCAGATTGTGGCGGACGAACATTGGATGGACCTCGCCGACCTCGGCAGCCTCGCGGGCCGCTTCGAAGGTCGGGGATTCCGGGATCTTGCTGCGCAGCGAAATCGCCACGATGCCCAGCGGCAGTGCCACCAGGAACGGAATGCGCCAGCCGCCGGCGAGCATCGCATTCTCGCCCCACGCCGAGGTGGTGATCGCGGAGGTGGCAGCGACAACTGCCGCACCGGCAGCGAAGCCGAGCATCGATCCCGAGTTCAGCAGGGAGGTCATGAATCCGCGGCGGTCATCCGGGGAGAACTCGGCCACGTAGGTTGCGGCGCCGGAGTATTCGCCGCCGGTGGAGAAGCCCTGCAGCATCTTGAGCAGGTACAGCGGGACGATCACCCACAGGCCGACCTGCCCAGCGGTGGGAAGCAAGCCAATCAGCGTGGTGGCTCCGGCCATCAGGGCGATGGTGAAGAACATGACCTTGCGCCGGCCGATCTTGTCCCCGAGCGGGCCCAGGATCATTCCGCCCAGCGGGCGGACGATGAAGGACACGGCGAAACCGAACAGCGTCACCAGCAGGCCCATGCTCTGGTCCATGCCTTCGGTGAAGACCGCGGTCATGGTCACTGCCAGATAGCCGTAGACCCCGATGTCATACCATTCGATGAAATTGCCAATGCCCGCGCCGATCTGTGCGCGGCGCAATTCCTTCTTGTCGACGACAATGCAGTCATCGGCGCGGAGCCTGCGCGATACCTTGGGCAACGCGGGACGCTGCATTCTCGATGATTCGCTCATCGTATTCTCTTTCCTGCCGGGAATTGGTTTCGAGATCTGATGCTCTCGCTGCGCATGAACTGCTGTGGAATTTTCACTTGCAATAGCGAAACAAGAACTTCATAACGTTCACCAGATGATCATGCTAGTTATCTAGTGAACACGACACTCCGGTGATGCACAACACATTCAGCAAAACATTTCATCGTCGGACCCAGCTCCGGGGCCCGGAAATTCAAGGAGTTCAGCTGCACGAACGGAGCTGACAAGGAGACTGAGATGATTTTTGCCGCCCTGGGCGTTGCGCAGAAATGTCCCGGATTAAACCCGCGACGGCGCAGGAGCATTGCCCATATGACCGGGCCCATAGCGGCACGAGGGCACCAAGGCAGCGCCACAAAGCCGCGCGAGACAGCGGGATGATCCCGCGGAGATTCGCGCGGCTTAGTTGGAGAAGGTACCAGGAATTTTGCCGACGGCGCGTCAGTGCCGCGGCGTCCAGCGCCTGGGAGCCAGGGGCCCACTCCAGCACGCCCGGTCGCTGCAGGAAGCTACTTCCCGCTGTCCATGTAGTGGATGCAACGGCGGGCCAGGCTCTTGCTCACCCCGGCTTTTTGCGCGATGCGCTTGGCATCGCGGATCGGCACCGGGATGCCCTGGCGTTCAATGACGGTCGCCACCCGCTGCACCGCCCAGGACGGCGGCGCAGCCGGGGGCGCCATTGCGATCCCGCTCATGCAAGGACGCTTTCCCGCAGCTGTGCCGCGCGTCGCGTCTCGGCCACATCCCGATGCAGCTGCTCCACCAGGGTTCCAGCATCCGCATATTCAACTTGCGGGCGCTGGAATTCCAGTAGGCGCACCACCAGGTGCTGACCGTAGAGGTCCCCGGAGAAGTCGAGCAGATGCGCTTCGAGCAGCACCTGCCCGCCGGTGCGGTAGAACGTGTCGCGCCGGCCGATGGACACGCAGGCAGGCACCTGGCGCCCATCGGGCAGCAGCACTTCGGCACCCCACACGCCATCGAGCTGGTCATCTTGCAGCATGGGGATATTCGCGGTGCGGAAGCCGAGTTCTCGCCCGCGGGCGTCTCCGTGCTCGACGATTCCTTCAATGGCATGCATGGGCTCTTCCCTCCTGGTGGCACTTCGCGGTTCCGCTCAGCGGCCGCGCGGCTGGCCGTTGACCAGCTGCGGAACGCTATCCGGGTTGGCATCCTGCAGTTGTGCCGGGAGCAGATGCTGCGGAAAGTTCTGGTAGGCCACCGGGCGCACGAACCGCTCGATGGCGGCGGCACCGACCGAGGTGGTCCCCACCGCGGTGGTGGCCGGGTAGGGGCCGCCATGCTGCTGGGCATAGGTCACCGAAACCCCGGTGGGCCACTGGTTCCACAGCACGCGTCCGGCCTTGTTCGCCAGCGCCGCGACCAGCTCTTGGACGCGGTCGCCTTCTTCGCCGTGGATGGTTGCGGTCAGCTGGCCCTCGAAGGTCTGCGCCGCAGCCACCAGCTGCTGCTCGGAGTCGTATTCCACGACCAGTGCACTGGGCCCGAAGCACTCGGCCTGCAAGGCCCGCGGATCTGCCAGCAGCTCGTCGATGCCGGTGACCAGCAAGGTGGGTGAAGGCTGCCCGCCCAGCGGTTCGCTGCCCTGCGCGAGCACCTCGACAGCGGGATGCGCGGACAATTGGTCCAGCACCTGCCCGTAGCCTTCGCGAATGCGCTGGTTCAGCAGCCCGGTCCCGGCCGGGAGCGCGGCCTCGGACAGCAGCGGGCGCAAGCCCGAGCCGCGCGGGATGAACAGCGTACCGGGCTTGGTGCACAGCTGCCCGGCACTGGCGGTGAAGGAGCCGATGAACTCGGTGAGAATCTGCTCCCCGCGCACGCTGGCAGCCTGCTCGGTGACGAACACCGGGTTATTGCTGCCCAGCTCCCCGTAGAAGGGAATAGGTTCATCGCGGGAAACAGCCAGATCCATCAGGGCCCGGCCCCCGGGGATGGAACCGGTGAATCCTGCGGCCTTGATCCGCGGATCCAGCAGGACTGTGCGCCCGGCTTCGGTTCCGAAGACGACCTGGAATAGCCCTTCCGGCGCGCCAGCCCCGGCCAAGGCTTCGTTGACCACCTGGGCGGTGAGCCGCGAGAGTTGAAGATGCCCATGGTGCGCCTTGACGATGACCGGGTTGCCAGCCGCCAGCGCCGAGGCGCTGTCGCCGCCGGCCACCGAGAAGGCGAAGGGGAAGTTGCTGGCCGCGAAGACCACGACAGGTCCGAGCGGAATGCGGGTGCGCCGCAGATCCGGGCGGGCGGCTCCCATGGGCCACTGCGCATCGGGATGGTCGATGCGCGCGTCGAGGTATCCGCCATCGCGCAGCAGTTCCCCGAAGAAGCGCAGCTGGAAGGTGGTGCGCTTCAGTTCCCCGCGAAGGCGCAGCTCGGGCAGGTTGGTCTCGGCCATGGCTATCGGAACCAGCTGGTCCGCGGCGGCATCCAGCGCGCTGGCCACGGCGTCCAGGATGCCGGCTCGCTGGGCCGGGCTGGTTGCGGCCCAGGCGCCGAAGCTGTCTTGCGCGGCGGCCAAATAGGCTTCCAGCTGCCCGCTGGTGGTGTTTTCGATGGTTGGCACAATGCTCAGGGCCATTTTCAAGCTCTTTTCTGCTCTGTGTATCGGTTCAGGAATGAGTGGCGGCACTAGGTGCGGGCGTGTAGTCGAAGGAGATTTCTCCCCAGCCTTCGAAGCGGCCGGTAATCGCCGTGCCGGGGACCATCTTCTCGGCAGCCAGGCAACTGCCGGGCAGGATGAATTGTCCGGCCTTCAGGGTGATGCCGTATTCGGCGATGCGCCGGCAGAGCCAGGCGATGGCCGATACCGGATTGCCGTGGATGGCGTTGGTGTTCCCGCGGGCCACTTCTTGGCCGTCGAATTCAATGCAACCGGGCTGGTTCGCGAGATTGACCTCGGAGAGCTTGCGCGGCTGCCCGCCGAGAATCACCCCTCCCACCGAACCGTTATCGGCCAGGGTGTCGAACAGGCCAATCTTCCAGTCCTTAATCCGGGAGTCGATGATTTCCAGTGCGGGCACCACGAAGTCGGTGGCGGCCATGACATCCGCTGCGGTGACATGCTTGCCGCCCAGGTCCTTCTTCAGCACGAAGCCAGGTTCAAGCTCAATGAAAGGCTCGATGAAGTCGGCGGCGCTGATCGGCAGGTTCTCCGGGTAGAACTGGCTGGCCAGCAGGTAGCCGTAGTCCGGTTCATCCACCCCGAACTTGCTCTGCATGGCCTTGGCGATGTTGCCCAGCTTGAAGCCGGAGATGCTGTCTCCCGCTTCGACATTCAGCCGGATGATCTCCTGCTGCACGCGGAAGGCATCGGCCACCGTGGGGCCTGCGGAATGATCGATCAGGCTTTCCAATGGCTGGCGTGATTCCTTGGCGGAAATCAGGCGCTGGGCAGTCTGGGTAATGTTGATTGGCAAAGGGATCTCCATCCTCACCTCGGGCGGCGCGGGCCGCCGGAATGTCTTGGGCAGACGGGGCGGCGGCTTGCCTGCCGCCCCGTCGCTGCTGCTTGCTACTTCTTGATCCGCTGGTCGCCCAGATGCCAGATGCTCATGGCCGAAAGCATTTCGCGTGGATCCCAGACCACCGATTCTTCGGTGACCTTGCCATCGCAGTGGCTGATGAAGGTCGCGCCGGTCACGGTCACCGTGCGGCCGGTCGGCGGGACGCCCATGAATTCGCCGGTGTGCACCCCGGTGCTGCGCCAGTGGATTGCTGCCAGGTTGTCGTCCTCGATGGCCCGCAGGATTTCCATGTTGAAGTCGCTGAAGGCCTGGTGGGATTCGGTGATCTGGTTCAACAGGTCATCGATGCGCTCTTCGCCGGTCTTGGAGTAGCGCACGTAGTCTTCGGATACCAGATCCGCAAAAGCCGCGGTATTGCCCTTGCTCCACGCCTCGGTCCAGGCGGAGGTGATGCGTTCCAGGATTGATGCCATGATGCTAGGCCTTTGCAGTTGGGGCCGGTGCCGGCCAAAGGTTGAAATCTCCGAATTTTCCGCCGCGGAAGAGCAGGGCTTCACGCTCTGTGGCTTCCATGGTTTCCACTCCGCCGACAATCATGTAGTGGTCTCCGGCAACGACTTCCGAAAGCACTTCGCAGTCGATCCAGGCCGAGGCCCCGGCGATGCGCGGGGTGCCGTTGGCACCGATCTCGTAGTCGATGCCCTCGAACTTGTCCACGCCCTTGCGGGAGAGCGCCCGGCTGACCGGAAGCTGCTCGGTGGACAGGATGTTCGCGGTGAAGCGGCCCAGGGAGCGCAGGGTCGGCCAGGTGCTCGAGCCCTTGTCGACGCAGAAGGTGACCAGTGGCGGTTCCAGCGACAGGGACATGAAGGTTCCCACGACGAAGCCCATGGGCTTGCCGGCGGCGGTCATGCCGGTGATGGCGGTGACGCCGGTGGGCAGGGCGCCGAAGACCTTGCGGTATTCGGCCGGATCAATCCCCGTGTTCTGCGGGGTCACAATGATGGACATGGGGAACTCCTAGCTGGCTTGTGCGGTGGTCTGCTGGTTCAGTGCTGCGCCTGGGTGGTCCAGGGGCAGCCGGGCGTTGCCTTCTCCGAAGAGCGTCTCGCGCAGGGTGGACCCGGCGAAGGAGGTGCGCATGGCGCCTCGGCGCTGCAGTTCGGGAACGACGAATTCGGCGAAGTCCTTGATGTCCTGGAACTTGACGGCATTGGCCAGGTTGAAGCCGCTGGCCCCGGTCTGCTCCATCCAGGAAATCAGCTCATCCGCGCAGGTTTCCGGTCCGCCCACGATGACCGGCGAGGTGCCGCCGATGCCGATGTACTCGGCGATGTCACGGGTGGTCCAGTCCTTGGACGGGTCCATCTTCAGGAAGAAGTTCAGCATGGTCTGCCCGGCGTTCGTATCGATCTCCTTCAGCGGGACATCCGGGTCGAAGGCCGACAAGTCCACCCCCGCCCAGCTGCTGTAGCGGGCCATGGCCCCGTCGTAGGAGACCAGCTTGAGGTACTCCTCGTATTTGGCCTGCGCTTCTTCATCGGTGGCAGCGCTGATGACGGTGATCATCTGCAAGGTGGCGATGTTCTCCGGGTTGCGCCCGAATTCCAGCGCCTTGGCCTTCAGCCCGTCGACCTGCTTCTTCAGCGCTTCCTTGGTCATCGCGTTCAGGAAGACAGCCTCGGCTGTCTTGGCGGCCAGGGCCACGCCGCGCGGGGATCCGCCGGCTTGGAAGATCACCGGGGTGCGCTGCGGCGAGGGTTCGCACAGGTGGATGCCCGGAACGCTGAAGTGCTCGCCCTGGTGCTCGATATTGTGCACGCGGCTGGGGTCCACGTAGGTGGAGGTCGCGGCATCGCGCAGCACTGCGTCTTCGTCCCACGAAGTCTCCCAGAGCTTCATGGCCACGGTGATGAATTCCTCGGCGCGGGCGTAGCGGTCGTCATGGGCTTCGGCAGCGTCGAGCCCGGCGATGTTCCGCGCTGCGCTGTTGGTGTAAGACGTGACTACGTTCCAGCCCACCCGACCATCGGTCAGGTGATCCAGAGTGGAGAACTTGCGCGCCAGCTTGTACGGGGCATCGTAGGCGGTGGAGGAAGTGACACCGAAGCTCAGGTTCCTGGTTACCGCGGCCATGGCCGGAATCAGGTACGAAGGATCATTGGCCGGGATCTGCGCGCCATCCTTCAGGGAATCGTTCACCGAGCCCTTGTAGGTCTCGTGGTAGCCGTCGTTGTCTGCAAAGAAAATCCCGTCAAAGCAGGCAGCTTCGAGGAGTTTCGCGTACTCGACCCAATAGCCGAGCGACTTGTACTCACCACCCCGATCCTTCGGATGGCGCCAAGTGCCAGCGGAAAGATGCGCCGGGCCGTTGAAGTCGAACGCGAAAACGCGCATCTCCTTTGTCATGTTGAATCCCTTCGATGCGTTCACTAGATGAACTATGTGTTTATTCAGTGATCACAGACTAGGGTGTCGAAGGCCACACCGTCAAGCGGTAAAGGAGTTCTATTTCACATGGATCGATAATTGTGACAAGCAAGCGGGCAGGCGTGCTTCGCAGCTACAGCCAGCTGCTTCGGATTCCTCCACGTCACTTCGCGTACGCGTGGGATTGAAGGCAGGAATTCGGGTGACGCCATGAGAAAGAGTCGGTCCAGGGAGAAGCCAGCGGAGCAGCCGGATCAGTTCTCTCGATGAACTGACTCACGACTGCGCTTTTGCCTTGGTTCGGGGATCAAATCCTTGCAAGGCCGGAATGAAGACTCCGCTCGCTAGGTCCAGGAATGACTGCTCGGATAGCCGAGTACCGCCAATCCATCTGGGCAAAAGGGCGCGAATTCAGCGTACGGCTTGCATGGCGCAGAAACTTGATCACTCTGGAAAGCACCGGAAATAGGCTTGGCCTAAACGCGGGAGCCTGTCCCGCGGCAGAAAAATTGCTACGACAGCAGGTGCACCCTGTGTGCGGTGAGCGACATGAACCGCTCATCATGGGATGAGAAAAGCACCGCTCCCCCTCGCTGGAGTACCGAATCTATTGCCTCGTGCAGGCAATGAAGCCCAGCCGAATCCAACGCCTCAGTTGGTTCATCAAGGAGGAGCAGCTGTGGTTCGCGCACCAGCACGGTGGCCAAGGCAACGAGCCGGCGGGCCGAAGCCGGCAGCTCATAAGGGTGGGTCTCGGCATAGGATTCCAGACCCAGCTGTGCAAGCACCAACGGCACACGGGCGCGTTGGCTACTCTTCTTGGGAAGGCCGAAAGCGACTTCCCGGGCTACCGTACGTTCGAAGAGCTGATCCGAAGGATTCTGCAGGAGCATCCCAGCATCAGCTGCCACCCATACTTTTCCGGCAGCTGGCTTGATCAGCCCGGCGGCGGCTTTGAGCAGCGTGGTCTTGCCCGTGCCGTTGGCGCCGGCCAGCCCCACGCATTCTCCTGCACGGACTTCGAGCTCAAGGTGGGAGAGGACCGGGGCGCTGGCACCCTTGTATCCGAGTTGCACGCTGGAAAAGGCCAGCAGGGGCTCTGCTGATGCTGCGATGGATGGTCTTCTTCGCTTGGAAGGCAACGCAGCAGTTCCAGTGCCATCAGATGCAGGCAGCAAAGTTCCGTCCGCCAAGTTCCACAGAGCATCCGCTTCGGCTTCCCATGCTTCAGTTGTCCGGCTCAGCACCACAAGTGCGGTGCCTTCGGCGCGCAGCCGCGAAATCATCGCGGTCACCGCCTTAGTTGCCTTGGAATCCAAACCGGCCAGCGGCTCGTCGAGCACAATGATGGACGGTCTCGCCGCGGACAACGCCGCTAACGCGACCAGGCGTTCTTGGCCCCCTGAAAGCTTGGCAGGATCGCATTCCAGCAGATGTTCCATGGACAGCCGCGTGGATAGCTCGGTGATGAGCTCTCCCATCTCTCCGCGGGGCATTCCTTCGTTCTCCCGGGCGAAGACCAGCTCTTCTGCAACCGTCTGGCGAATCCTCGAAAGGTAGAGGCCAGCATCCTGGGGCAGCAGTCCCACGTGCCTGGCCCAGCCAGCTACGTCGATTCGCGGCGAATGCTCCGGAGAATAATCGATCCACTGCCCCGCCAACATGACCGTTCCCCCGCAATGGTCCGTTCCCTGCCGCGGCAGCATGCCAGATAGTACTCCGCCCAGCGTGGACTTCCCGGATCCAGAGTCGCCGGCAATGACAGTCAGGGACCCCGGGGAGAATTCCATCTCGATCTCGCGCAAGGTCTCGGAGTGCGCCTCGGAGTAGCGGAAGCTTTCCAGCCTGAGGTGCAGCGCCGCTGTGCTTCCGGCGGGTGCACGGTGATCCATGTCCATCACGAGGCTCCCCCGAGAGGCACCAGAATCGCTACCGGCACCAGTACCGAACACAGCAGGGCAACCCAGCGGACGCCCCGCTGGATCTGCGAGTCTGCAACTTGGCGCAATCTGCTGTGTTCACCGCGGGCGGGAAATCCGCGCGCGGCCAGATGCACCGAACGGTCATGGGCGTCTTGCACCGAAGAAAGCACCAGCGGCACAGCGCGCAGCCTCAAGCGTTGCAGCCACCCGGCCAAGCCACGGCCGGTTCCTGCTTTTCGCAGGGCCTGGGCTTGGCCGATGGCATGCTGCTTTTCCATCATCTGCGGAAGAAGAAACAGCGTGGATGCCAGCAGGTATCCCGCCTGAGGCGGAGCCGGAGACAAATCGATGGCTGCCACCAGCTGGTGTTTATCGATCAGCAAACCGCAGAGCAAAACAGCCACCACCAGCACGGCGGTGCGCAAGGCCAGGGCCGTGGCGATTTCCACTCCCCCAAGCGTCAGAGTGATTGGTCCCCACGCGGCGATCAACGGGGAAGAATCCCGGGAAGCCAGTCCATGGATCATCAGCAAGGACAGGAGAGTAGGGAGCATGATTGCACCGCTGAGCGCCGCGAGTTTGCGGGCCTTGCCCGCGACTGCGCCAATGGCCAGACAAAGCACTATCACCGCACAGTTCAGCCACCAGCGGCTGGCAGCTGTGGCTACCGAAATGCTGAGCACGGCTAGGCAAAGCACGGTAAAAGGATGCAAGTCAGCGATGCGGCGCTTCATTAGTGGCCTACTTGTTTCCGCTCTTGCCCAACACCTTGTAGCGGCGGATGAATTCGGAAGAACCGCTCAAGCGCTTCGGCAAGGCGAAGACCAGCAGCGCTGCGATGAGGAAGACGATGGCTTTGTCCCCCGGGTCTGAGATCAAGGCCTGCTTGGTCACGGCCGAAAGCAGCGAGTCGCCCATGGAGCGGAAAGCCGCAACCACTGCGCCGGTGCCGACACCCGACGTTCCGCCGAAAACGAAGGCCGCCACCGGAGCTGAAACCACGCCGACAAGAACACCTGCCACCACACCGGCCACTGGGGCAAGATACGGGCGGCGCAGCGCACCGAAACGAGCGGCGGTTCCCGCGAGGAAGCCGACCAATGCAGCGCCAGCTGCGAAGGGCAAGACGGTGGGTGCGAACAGTGACCAGATCAGTGTGCTGAGCACACCGGTGGCCGCACCGGCCCGGCGGCCCGCCAAGAACCCTACGAGCACCGTGCCAATCGAGTCGAGGTAGAGCGGGACCATCACGGAACCAACGAATTGCCCCAAAATGATGTTCAGGGCAAGCGCTACCGGGATCAGCGTGAGAGTGGATACCGGCAAGTCCGGAAGCACCGCGACCAAAAGCATGACGGCGGCAGCCAGGTAGGCGGCGAAGGTAACCAGTGCAACGCCCTGTCCCAGTCCTTCAGCTATGCCCGTGGGTTGGGTAATGACTAGGACCAGGTAGGTGCCGATCAGGAGCAGGGCGCCAGCGCTGGCCAAAAGCCTGCGGCGCAGAACTTGGGAGCTGGTTTCTTCGGGCAAAAGCAGATTCGGTGACATAGAAAAGCATTCCTCGGTACGAGTATGGCTGTGCACCCAAGTACTACTGGGTGCGTGCGAGTGCGGGGCCTAATGTCACCTCGGCCCGGTAGATAATTCTAGCTCAGCCTGAGCTGAGTTCAGGAGCCCGTGTTCAATTTCCGCGCCAAGCTCCCCAAGCGTGTAACTAGTTCGGCAAAGCCAGCCTCCGGATTGTTGCCGGTGACTACGTGCGCATTTGCTGGCTTGCCCCACAGCCCTCGGAAATCGGCCACCGTCGTTCCGAAGAGAAGCTCGGATTCAGTTTCCACATCAATCGTGGCGGGTCGACTTTGATAGTCGAGGGTTCCGGCGGCTACGCCTGCGGCGAAGTAGTCATGGACGTGGGCAATGTAGCCCTGGTCGTAATGCCGATGGAACTCGAAGTAGAACCGCAACGCATCTGAGAGATAGCGCACCAGTGGATTGGATGCGGTGCTCAAGGTTCCTTCGGGGTCGCTTGCCAGTACAAATTCGGGCTCGGCGCATCCAGCTTCAGTGGACAGCTTTGTCAGGAAGTCCGGCTGCATTTCGAAGCGTTCTGTGGTGTCCAGCGAGCACACGATAGGAAGCTTCTCAGAAGGCAGCCCTTGTTCCGCCGCCACTGTGTAGGCAGTAAATACTTCCTTGGCCGCGTGAGGATCCACGTGGGTGTTCCACTCCGCGGTAGGAGTCGTGTTGCCTTGGTAGTAGAAAGCTCCACCCATGATGACTACCTTGCGCAGCAACCACGGCAGCTTTGGTTCGCGGCGTAGCGCGAGGGCAAAGTTGGTCAGCGGTGCAGTAAGCAAAACTGTTAGCTCGCCAGGGTTAGTTCGTGCGGCTTCGATCCAATAATCCACAGCGTCGTGACTATGCGCGGCGACGCCTGGAGTCGATAGCATCGCATACCCGACACCTTGTGGTCCGTGAGTTTCGGGCGTGGTGACCAACGGAACCTCTAGAGGTTCTCGCGCGCCGATTAGTACTGGTACGTCAGGCTGATCACAGAGTGCAAGAAGTGCATCGTTATTAGCTGTAACCTGCTCAGCATCAACGTTCCCAGGTGTACTGGTGATTGCCTCTATCTGTATATGTTCGCAAGCACAGAGGTACGCCAACGCGAGCGCATCATCGATACCCGTGTCGTTGTCGATAAGTAGGCGCATTTGTGGATTTTCGCTCACATCAGTTTGGGTCTCGACATTGTTTACTTCTCTAAAATATATCCAAAAGCAGCAATCAGAGCACGTCGGTGTCCCCCGCTCGTCAGTGAATCAAATGTATTGTTGCTCATGACCATCCGATTAGACTTCAATCATGGTAACTCGATTTCATTCTCAGGCCGTTTGGCCGCATATCACCAACGTAGTTGAGGGCGCAGGAAGAACATATGCCGCAATCGCATTTATCGGTAAAGATGCTCCGGAACGACTTCCTCTTGGTTTAGGCGACGTCCTCCTTGTAAATGCTAGCGACCAAAATGTAGCCTCAGGGGCAACAAATCCTTACGCCCTTGAACGATTTATTAATTCAGGCGTCGAAGTGCATACGTCTTCGATATTGCATGCCAAAGTCATTTCTACTGACCGACACGCAGTCGTGGGATCTGCGAATGCGTCCGCGAGTTCTGCGCGAGCATCCGAAGCTGTTCTAATCACCACTGATCGTGAAACTAGAAAAGAAGTCAGAGAATTCGTCGAGCACGAGATTGAAGCTTCGGGAGGAAAAATCACCAGCTCGAAGTTATCTGACCTCAAAAAAATATTTGATGCTGGTGCCCCTTCGCATCGCATTACGGGCGTAAATACCCCCGAACCACAAGTTTTCGGATTCCCGTGGGAACTTAACAAAATATACATAGTTCGGTGGATTGATGCTGATCTAACCCCTGACGAGGTCGTAGAACTTTTGCAACAAGAGAAGAAAGGTTCGTTGCGTCAACGCAAGACTGGTTTTAGATTCGATTTATTGCAGATAGTGGAAAAGGAAGGCGCCTTCTCTCGTGGAGACATCATTTTCTTCATCAATGATACCCACGTGTTTCCTCCGGTTCGGATAGATAGCGATCTCATCCATCACGAGGCAAACGAATCACGTATGGGACAAGTTACCCTGCACAAAGTCGATACTAAAAAAGAACTCCGTCTCGAAACAGTGGGTAGAAGATATGAACACGGCCCGGAAGCTTTCGATACTCTGTTGCAAAAAATTGATAAGACCCATGACGAATTTTTAGAGCTCTCCGCGGATGACTGCGAAGGGCTAATAAAAATCTGGTACCCAGAATTTACGCTAAATTCTGGATCCTAAATTTCTGCGCCTATCCGTTCTACAAACCAAGCTAGATGAATACCTTACTCCTGACCGGACGATGTATTTTTCATGTATCTGTACGTCGAAGTTTGATCAGGACGGTCTCAAAAAATTGGCCGATAGAAAGCTAGTGGAAGAATACATTCGACGGTTCATATTGATGGCAAAGATCTTCGGTATCAGTTCGTTGCGACTATCCGGCCCGAAATCTCCGCTGATTCTTTTCGCCCATTTGGTGTCAGCGAAGTTAGGTCAGGTTCTGATTCGGGCTCAAATAGTCGTACAGAGCGTTATCGATCGCTTTCTCAAAATGCAGGTTCATCGTGACAACGTCAAGCTGCTCTTGGTTCTTTCCAAACATGTGAGTCTGCTCGGCATTACGTGAATCGGCTTGGCCTAAGTAAAAGAATTCGGTACCTTCCGCATCGTCTTTCTTGACGAAGACGTACAGATCAACCTCGTTATCCACTATTCGCCGGACTTCATCGCTCTGTAGCGTTCGCCGTGATCGCGTGAACCACCGCAGATGGGAAGGATCAACCAGTTCATCCTGGTACGCGGTACTAGCCGAGATATCGTCCGATTTGTGCAGCGTCACAAAAATCGGGCAAGTCCTCGATTCTGGATCGACTTTGTACCCGTAAAGTGTCGACGTCCATTTTCGTGGAAGTCCCAGAAGACGTGTCACTTCCTTCCGGGAATACTGTCCTCCAACGATAAACGGATCTCCAGCAACATACCGGTCTCGCACTAGGGCCATGCCAGTTTGTATGATGTCGTCCACTTCGTTGCTGAATACACGATGTGAACGATATGAACTGAGAAAACCAGGATCAGCCAATATGGACTCTCCATCGATGTTCGCCAAGCGAATTCCATATCGATTTTGATCAACTTGTCCGTGATTAGCAAGATTCAGAGTTTCTACGGTGCTCATCAATTCGCGATGGGGCGCGTCGATTCCTTCGTTGAGGAGGGCTGCTTTGAATTGAGGCAAAGTTACCGACCCCTGCGAAAGCAACTCACTGACAAGCACGAACTCATGAATTCTCTTCGACGTCAGGACTTCATGCGATAGTAGTGACAACGCTTTGAGCTCATCCTGGCTAAGCTCATGATCAATCCTCAAAAGGCTCTTGACCAATGCTGGATAGTTTTCTTTCTTCGTTGCCAGTAATACTGGATCGACAGATTCAAACCGATAAAAATCGAAGAGCTTCGGTGCCCGTCCGACGCGGTTCTGCATCGACTGCATCGCACTGCGGAGCTTTTGAATGCTGTCCAGAGCAGTTGTACGGATGGAATCAAGTACACGCTGCTGCGAGACCTTATCGAATCGAACACTCGATAAACCGGCAAGTACGCCTGCCTGCTCGGTGGAAATAAGCTTCTCTTTCAGCGACTCTTTGTTCAGTGACTCATCACCGAAAAGCGCGATCGGGATCATGTAGTTGTTCGCGTAGTTGCCAATGAAGTCGATAACCACCAAGTAGTCCTTCATCGGTGCTTTACGCAGACCGCGTCCAAGCTGCTGCACGAACACTATTGCCGATTGCGTTTGGCGAAGCATCACGACCTGATTCACCGTGGGGATATCCACCCCCTCATTGAAGATGTCGACGGTGAGGATGTAGTCGAGTTCTCCGCGTTCCAGTTGCCCAACTGCTTGCTCTCGCTGTTCCACCGAATCGTCACCGCTGAGACTCACCGTCCGCAAAGTTTTCCCACGAAGCTGCTGCTGATTCAGCGCTGCAGATAGAGCAGCAGCTTCCACTTTACGAGAACAGAAAATCAGCCCCTTCGGAGCAACACCCGCCTGCCCATATTTATTCAGGGCGTCAACGATGTGGTGAACGCGGTCCGCCGTCACTAGATATCCCAGATCATCAGTGCTGTCTAGGGTCGTCTGGTCATCAAGCGTTACGTCGGCTATCCCGTAGTAATGAAATGGGCTCAGCATGTTCTCTTCCAACGCGTGATTCAAGCGAATCTCATACGGCACGTTGTAGTCGAAAAACTCAAAGACGTTGAACCCGTCGCTTCGCTCTGGTGTGGCTGTCAGGCCAAGCAGGAAAGTAGGTTCGAGGTATCCGAGGACCTTCTTGTATGTTGGAGATCCAACACGATGCGCTTCGTCAATGATGATGTAGTCAAAAGCGTCTGGCTGAATCTCGTGCAGCACACTATCTTGGGACAATGTCTGCACCGTTGCGAAAACCAACTTGCGGTCGCTTTGTTTGGAGACACCAGCAAGTTTGCCGAAATCGTTGTAGTCGCCGCCGATGACGCGGCGGTACTCCTGGATGGTTTTATCGAGGATCTGCTCGCGGTGAACGATAAATAAGAACCGACCAGGATGCGCTGCCCGTACTTCCAATGCCGAGAGGATCGTCTTTCCAGTACCGGTTGCCGAAATAACGATGGCCTTCGACTCCCCGCGCGACCGAACCTGCTCCAGCGCCTTGAGCGCCTGCGTTTGCATCTGGTTCGGGAGGATCGGCATGAGCAACTCGGACGATACAGCGCCATCCGGCGATTGGCCGGTCACTTCAAGATCTTGCTCAGCCTCTACCGGCAGTAGCTGCTCATCAACGTCAGTTCGAGGGGCAGCTACTATTTTTCGACGTATCGAAAGAGGCGTGTACTGTTCCGCATACGCATCTATCCACCGTTGGCTCAGTGCTATGGATTCTTCAAGCTGGTTCTGGGTCAACAAAGATAGCTGCTCGGCTAGATCACTGCCCTCGGACGCTGAAACTTTCAGGTTCCATTCATGATTCTTCACGATCGCGTTACCGGTCAAATTTGAACTACCGATCATGGCCGTAACCATATTCTCGGTTTTGAAGATATAACCCTTCGGGTGAAAGGCTCCCGCGTTGTGAATTCGAACGTTGATCCCTAGAGTTTCAAGGTTCAATAGCTCGCTAAAAGCCGATGGTGAGTTGAAGCCCAAATAATCGGAGGTGACAATCGTTCCTCGACCCGAAAACTCCACGAGCTCCTGTTTAAGCAAAGCAATCGCATTCGGGGTGACGAAGGCGACGGAGAAAATGAATTCATCACAACGGGCGAGCTCTTCGCGAAGGATGCGCAGGACCGTATTGCCGTCAGCGTTCAATACGACGCGAGGGTGGTGATGACGGCGAGATTGCTGCTTCCCGTCTAAGAATCCGAAAGTGACGTCTCTTGAGAGACCACTACCAAGAACGAGATCAGCGCTAGTATTCACTATGCCGCCTGGATGAGTTCCACCGCGGGAATGTCCGCTGGCGCCCACTCCAAGGACATGAGTTCATCGCGTTTGAGCCACTTCGCATCTTCATGCTCCGTGAGCTGCGGTTCTCCTTCAACTAGCTCACAATAGAAGGTTGTCAGAGTAACAATCCCGAAGTCATATTCGTAGGTGGTACTCGTGACTTCATCGACTACTTTGACCGTGCAGAGGAGTTCCTCTCGAATCTCACGTTCGAGTGCTTCGCGAGGAGTTTCTTTTGGCTCGATTTTGCCACCAGGAAATTCCCACATGCCGCCCAGACTTCCATTTAGGCCTCGTTGAGTGCAGAGAATTTCATCGTTCCTGATGATAACGGCACCAACAACATTGATTTGCTTCTTCAAGCTAATTCTCCTCTGACGTAGATCTCAATTCGCGACTTCCGATAGTTGCGATCCTATCGGTCTGTCCAGACGGAATCACATTGGACCGCATGCTGAACGATTTCGAGCATGCGTTTTCCGTCGCCATCTATTTATCGCGCGATCAGGTGGACTCGACTCACCAAACGTTTGATAGCAGAACAAAATTCGCTCGATAAGTTGGTGCAGAGCCTCGACGACGCCTCTGACAGACTATTGATGAAGGGACACAGCCGCGAAGCTACGAGTGGGATCTATTGCCCTAAGTTTTCACTGGAACAACCCACTCATTGCCTATTGGCCAACTCGAAGAAGTCCTCATCGATGTCCACGACATCGTAGCTTCTCTCAATTTGGACGCCAACGCGGTACTTAATCATGAGAGAGACTAGGCGATTTCCGTCGATCAGAATGGTGCGAGTCGGGATGCCGGACGCATAGTCTTTGGCATACTGAGTAAAGGCACTAGTCGTGATGAACACACCTTTGGTTGCCGAAACCCCATGTAGGGCGCCTACCAATGCCTTGATTGTTTCTCGGTCGATGGTGCTTCGATCGATCGAATCTCGCGTGGCACAAACGCTACACTCGGGACATGTCACCGCATCTGATCGGGTATGCCTGAGTCTCTACCAACCAACAGGACCTCAGCTTCCAGCGGGCAGAGCTCAAGTCCCTTGGCGTCCCGGACGATCTGGTCTATGTCGACCATGGGCTCACCGGGCGAAACCGCGAACGCCCCGGACTGAACCAAACTCTGGCTGCGTGCCGGGTCGGCGACACCCGGGCGGTCAGCGAGCTGGACCGCCTCGCCCGTTCCCTGCCCGGCGCACGCGACATCGTCGAGGACCTTACCAAGCGCGACATCAAGGTCTCGTCGGATCCGTCCACGACCCCACCGATCCGGTCGGCCGCCTGCTGCTCAACGTCCTGGCCACGGTAGCGGAGTCTGAATCCGACCTCACCCGCGTGTCCATACCCGCGAAGGTATGCAGATCGCCAAGGCCAACGACAGGCTCCGCGGCAAGCAACGCAAGCTCCCGCCAGGAAAAGTACTTCGTTGCACTCCGCCAATGAGGCCAGCACACCAGCGCGATAATCGCCGAGCTCTTCGGAGTCGCACTGCGCATGGTGTACCGCATCGTCCTGCGAACGGCCAAGCCTCAATCAGATAAGTGACGTTTCGGTTCCCAGCTGGAGGCCCACCGAGCAAACGAGTTTCCGGGTTTTTCGTGCTCACTCAAGGACAGTGAAAAAGTCTATTCTTGTAATAGTTTGACAACGTGAGGAATGTCAACCTCAAGCCAATCCTTCTGCCATTCGGTACGGAAAAGGATGTCGTTTGAGTCAGGTTTATCAGTTATTTCGTCGATGCGAACAAGTGAGGGGACTGAAACCGAGTCCCCGATGATGATGGCTTCTTGCTGTTCAAGCGTAGGCAAAGCATCTGTGATGGCGTTGAGGTTATCGGGCAACAACCGCTTTACGTATCTCTGATCCGCTGGGTTGGTGAGACGCATTGCTACGAAGTTATTGCACTGCGAGAACACCGTCTCGGATACCTCCGAAGGTCGCTGGCTCACAATCATCAGGGAGATTCCGTACTTCCGGCCTTCCTTAGCGATGCGTTCAATGGATTTTTTGACGGTACCGTATTTCGCGCTCTCGTTTTGAGGTACATAGTTGTGGGCTTCTTCGTAAACCAGCAAGAAAGGAAGTTGCTGCTCTTCTTGTTTACGGAACTTCTTAAAATGAAAATTGAAGGTAAATATGAGTCTCGTAACTAGGGATACCACGACGCTCAGCACTTCGAAGGGTATGCCGCTGAGGTCAAGTATTGTTATGTTTGTTGGATCGTCGCCATAACCGGTAAATTGACGAATAATATCCGCAAAATCATCCGTCAGGTAGTCGTTTCCATCGTGCTTTTTAGGCGCTAGTAGGAAATCCAAACGATCGTCAGTATGGCGCGCTTCTAACCGCATGAGAAAGCGATTGAAATCCCCGTTGAATGGACCTCCATTAGCCTTATTCGATGCCGAACCAGACTGTTCCACGAACTTCTGGATGCCTTCGAAGTAGTGTTTAGTTCGATCCTTGACGAGAGTCCCGTCAGCGAATTTGGGTAGGTTTTCGTCTGGTAATCGGCTGATCATTTCGCTGTTGAGGTTGGTCAGGTAGTTGATTACCTCTTTTAGACTGAAGTAGATCGGTGAGTCATAGGAGACGGCAGACCCTCCGTTCTGCGCGTATTTGCGCTTGTTTTCAATGACTGCACTGCGAAATTGAGAGACCTGGTTATGGGAATTAAGTTCATTACTTTCAATGAACATCTCTTCCAGCTCTTCCGAGTTCATCATCCAATATGGCAATCGGAGATCGTTCACGCCGATCACCCGAGCTTTTGGGAACGCCGAACCGTATTCCCCGTGAATATCAAATATCAATATATGAGAGTTATTTAGAACGCTTCTAACTTCTTGATCTCCGCTAGGAAGGATCCCCTCTTGGAGGATCTTGGCGACTGTACTGGATTTGCCAGAGCCAGTAGATCCGACAACTCCGATATGTTTTCCGAAGAATTTGTCGCCGTCTACATGCACCCGCACGGTATTTTCTTGGGCAAGCGTTCCAAAACTGAAGCGTTTGGCCTCAGGTACGGATGCGTAGATCTTCTCGAGCACATCTGTATTGGCGATTTCAACATGTTTTGGTGGAATCGTTATTTGCTTCCCGCCTCGCTTGAACTCCCCTTTTTCCAATCGACCTACCGGTTGAGTGTCAATGATGAATTGTGCGTCCCCAACGGCAGTTCCATCGGCGGATTGCATCCGTTCCTTTATTCTGTAGCTCTGAACAATGGCCACAACTGTGGATCCGCTATCATCGCTAATTTCTACGTAGCTTCCGATTTCAAGCTGGTGAGAGAGACCTTCATACATGCTTGTGGAGGTAACTTCGATTTGGATGAGGTCCGGTGCTACGCCCACAACCCTGGTGATCTCTGTAATGTCAGTCATTTTCCAAGCTCCAATACTTTGGTGAATTGTTCCAAGGTGATTCCGGGCAGCAGCAGCACAGAAGTTGACGGATCCAGATGGCTAGGACTGGAATCGCTGGTGCTTACAACAGTTCCTACTGTGTTTCCATCTCTGAGGAAAAGAGAAAAGGAGCTTTCCCTGACTATTCTGATGTCGTACAACGTACGCGTGATTTTACGATTTTTCCCATTGGTGTTGATCACCGGGGCGCGGGCCAGCAAGCGGGGATTGAAGGAAATAGTTTCACCCCCGTCGTTGATCGCGATGTCGGCATCGAGCAATGAACGTTTTAGTTCCATGAGGGCCGGGTGGCCATCCGGCAGCACAACTGTCCATGGCGTGGCTGAATCCAGTCGGCCCACGCCGTACTCTTCTGTGGCTAGGCGCTTCACGACATCCGCGAATTTGATGGCTGATTTTGTTTCCCAGGCGAAAGGATCGTCGACGGCAAGAACACGGTGGCGTCCTGGATGAAAAAGTCTCCCAGCGCTGGCACGTTTTCCGATCTCCCGCACGTATCTTTCGATTCCTAGATGTTCCCGATGCCACCGCGTGAATAGGAGTGTCTTAGTGTTAATCATGCGGAGAAAAGTATCCCGAGTAATAATTCGCTCGTTGCTGGCTTTTCGCATGGCCAGATCCATTACGACAGTTAACGCATTACCGTAGAACAGTTCTTCCGCCTCATCGCGATGGCATTCTAGGGCCCGCGCGAGCTCAGCCATCACAAGATTTCGCTGCTCACGCCGTTCGATGCCTTCGCTGATCGTGAAGTTTTCCAGGAACCGATTCAGATCATCGTCGGTGTACATTTCGTAGTGAAACACAGTGTGTGGTTCTGGCTTACGTTTGTGTTCCGTGAGGCTGGCTTTGAGATCGTCAATCGAAAGTGAAGTGGGAATCATTCTGTCGGTTTCACTAAAGTAGACGTGCAAGCGGTACTTCCACGTTCGCCCGTCGACAAATCCTTTCAGCATGGGGACTATGGCTTCCCTCAGCGAAGGAAGGGAAAACGTGCGGCTGGAGTAGTACTTGCACTGGACAGCTGTGGACGAATCAGCTGCAAATACGTCGATGTCCTCGATGCCTTCTACTTGGATGTGATTACCATCCAGAGCTCGCAGGATTAGAAGTATTGAAAGATCAAACTGATAGGCATAGCCCGCTATGGAAGCGCCAGCAGATCGATCTCGTTCAACAGCAGTCTCACTACTCACAACAATGCCCCAAACATTCATTGCGGCGCCGAAAGACTACGTCGAGCCGTGGAGCCAAGGGAGTGCATATCTGAATTCAGAATGAAGAAACCCTTGCACGAGGTGTCTTCACAGATCATCCTAGACGGCCCTGCGTGTATATCTGAACCGTCCCGGAAATTATGCCGCCAGTTTACTGGCAGCTTCATCGGGTAATGAACCGCTCATTTCATCATAATAGAGTTCTTCGAATTCCATCGGAGTGCAATTTGAACAGTCTCGGGTTTAATGCTGTTGTCTTTTAGAGAAAGACAGCGAAAAGATTCCCGGGACGCTTCATGCATTCTCTTGTCTTATCCACGTGGCCCTGCAGATGATTCCGAAAACCATGCAACAGATTAACCCGATATGCTATTCGCCGTGCAATCCACAGCAGTGGAAGTATCAGGCTCCGAACGGTTGTGGTGCTCGGCGCAGCTCTCGCATGTGGTCACGTCGGGGGTGATAATAATTATCCAAGCATTAGAAAGCTCTGCCCCGCTAATCGAGGTAAGAGCCGCACCTTCGGAAATCGGAACCGTCAACGACGAATTCTATTCAATTAAAATTTACATAGGTAACGCACCTATTGTTGGAGTTCATTACGAAATCGCAGAAACTGCCCGTCCGGGTGTTTTTGCCGAAAGGTTAGGACCTCTTGAAGCCCCCCGATGAAGTCCGCAGATCTCTCGACGTCCCGAACAACAGGGCAATCTTCACCCGCTAATAGTGGAATGCCAACAGCACAAGGCTTCTCAGTATCAAAAATAATCAGTTGCTTCGAGTCTTTGGCAGGGTACCGTCCCAGCTGACGGAAGAACTCTTTCGCATCTACGGGGGGAGCAAACGCAGCTGGGTCCGTCATCACCCGAGCACAATCAGTCGCACAAATGTCTCTAAGCTGTAGTTGAAGATCTCCCAGGATAAAAGGCAATAGATGTTCATGCCAAACTTTGACCGCCCGACGGTGGGATTCTTGCTCGTCCTCGGGTATCACGAACGGTGGATTCTCAAGCAATGAGGCGATTCTTCCAGGTTCAAGATAATCTAGCACCCCGGCGATAACGTGGGCAGCTGTCCGTATAGCTCGTTGCGATTCCAAAGGCCGGGGTAATTTGTGAAATATCCTCATAGGCATACTGTAAGAAGCCACCAATAGTGCAAATGGCGCAGCTGTAGCGGGCAAAAGCTTCATCCACGGTCGAGTCGACAAGGAGCCTTCGCTATACAGGAACATGACGATCAGTTCAGCCACATCTTCATGATTAGTGATCGATTCCTGAGAATCCCAGAAATACTCCTTATCAACAGCAGATGGCATTTCACCGAGCACGTTGAACCGATGAAGTAGTAGGTCAAGTCGTTGAATATCGCCCAGCGCCTCCGGCAGTGTTCTTGCGGCGACCAATGGGTATTTTCTAACCAATTTCGATAGATTCTCTCGGTCCCACAGATACAGTGTGGGTTTTTCGTGGCTACGGTTCCACTCGCGCACCCAATCTTGAGTGGGGTTACTGAAGACGCTATTAGTGCAAAAGGCAACTACGTCAACTTCGCTGTATGCCAATGCAGTCAGCGCGGAGTCCGCAACAAGCGACCTCGATATGGTGCCGGCGCGCCCTTTCGCTTCGATCCACCACCGTTTGCTGGTTAGACTGCCGTCTTCCTGCGGCTCGGTGAACGTTGCTTCGATGTCGCGGCCTCCATCAGCAGCGTTGATTCCCGTAGCGGATCCGGCGCGCCACACCATATCGTTTGCGCCCATCTCCTCAATGAGTCCCCAAAGTAGCTCTTCAAGCTTGGATCCCATGACGTCACCCCAAAGGACGTGATCCGCCAACGGAGCTGTAGTGGGAGGTGTGGAAGGTGGGATGGAGTTCGACATGCCACAAGCTTAGTTCCACCTGACCCATGCCAGAGAATAGGATTAGTTCTTCCTGAAGCCGGATGGCCCGGCATCTACTTCGAAGCGCGCTTGGCGCTCGGCTCTCCCAAGCGTTTCTATGCGAAGGCGTTGGCCATGACGGAGGTCGTGAAGCATTAATTGCATTCTATGGCCTGCTTCTCACAATAGGCTGCTAGGGAAAAGCAAAAACCACGTGCTACTGAGGAGGGCGAGCAGCGATGGTTTTGCGGACGGTGGAGTGCTTACGCACAAATGTGTTCACTTCTGGTCCTAAAAGTTCTGTCACGCGGAGCAAAGCGTCGTGGTCTATTTGTGGAGACTTGTCGAAGATGGACTCATGATGCGCGATTCGGTTCCGCAGTGTCGCGAGTTTTTCTAGGTCTTCATGCAACTTTGCAGGGTCGACTGCCTTTGTTCGATCTACGTATCTAAATTCAATTTCTAGGCAGTCTTCCCAGAGATCTTGGCGCATCTGCTTGGTGAAAAGGTACTTCCAGAATCCGAAGGACAACTCAGCAAGGATCTTGCCGCGTGGCATCGCCGGATTCTTTGTGAATCCGGAATATTCACGGGCGTCTTCCAACTTTTCGCTAAGTTTCCTGACTGTGCCCTGCGTACGAGGCCCAGTGGGTAGGACTAGGTGCGTATTTGCCTCGGACTTCAACCAGTCTGTCCCCCGGGCAATTTGGTTACCCCGTCTAAACATCGCTTTGTCGCAGGAGTTACGTAGAGCAACTTCAAAGTGGGAAAAGTCCCTAAACAGAGCGGCACCAAGGTCTACGTTCCAGGAATAGAATTCAAGAGCCAGCACGGGGTTTCCATTTGCAGCATCCATGTACTTCATGAAGCGGTCTTTCGAAATCCAAGGGGGATTTCCGTCACTGCTCTTGGCCAATCTATGGCTCCTCTAGATATAAGTGTTATAGTCGTATCAATGAAAGCTCGTTTTGCGAGTTACTGGATGCTTGGCTTAAGGGCCCCTCCCTCACCCATGTGCGTGAGTGCGAACCTTTGATCCAAGCATCTGCCTTTTAAACAGATCGCCGGCTTCATCTATGTCCCGGCTTTTTCCCCTGAACAACGGCTATCTATTTGAGGCGTGTTTCCGCGATGCCGCGATCTTCCTGAGCTCGTCTTCGGCGAGGAGGTAGCTCTTCAAGCCTGATTTTCGGGTTCGGGCCTGCTTCACTTCGCGGTATTCGGTCAGCATCCGCGAGTATGCAGGAAGCGTCTGGTGATGTGAATTTCCGTGTTCCGGCCCCAGGATGAAGTCTTCCTGTTCCAACCACTTGCCGTCCTTCACAAGGAAGCGAGCGTAGTCGGACAGGTGACCTTCTAGCCGGTCATTGTGGTCGAAGCCTACAAACTTCAATGCCCGCTGGAGCGACTCCTCTATTTCCGCTCCCTGTCTTTGTAGCTCATTGATGCTGAACATGGCGATCCTGAACATCTCAAGTACGTCCATGACGAAGTCACAATGGCGCGGGCTGAGCTCGGGCTGAATACCAACGAACTCCATGGAGTATTCCCTGGTAAATCCCCTCTCAAGGACCTTTGCCCGCTCCAGCTGGTATTCCTTATCCCCATCGACGTCGTTGGAATCTTCGGGCAACACCCGGCCAAGAATTCTGTGCAACAGTGCGAGTGTATGCCGGTCAAAAGCCGAGAGTGTGTCGGGCTCCAATCCCTCGCCCCTGCTGTCCCTGCTTCCATCGTCCTCCCGGAAAGCAAAGACTGAATCCTGCAGACGATCTCGCACAAAATCGCTAAGCGTCTGGTGCGCTTCGATAGCTTTGGCTTGCAAAGCGTCCCTTACCGAATCGTCGATGCGAACTGTGATGGTAGCCATGGGCGCCCCTTCTTCTATCGGAATACTGTAATACTAAACTTACGACATGTCTTACGCAACTACAAGTGGTCGCGTTGATTCACCGTCCCCTTGTTTTTCCTTGGAGGTGAAATATTCAGCAGTACCAAAGGTGTGGCTTGTGAAAGGGCTAAACGTCCGAGGCTATCGCACGACCCGCTAACAGCAACCTTTTTGCTGGCGGAGGCTCTCGAACGTACCAAAGGTGTAACAGAGGTCGTTCCTGTCTGAGTCTGTGCTCCCCGGCGACTCCTGGGTCATGGACGGGTGGCATTTTACGGCTGCAGAAAGTCTGAAATTCAGCGGTTGATAACCGCAAGGCACCTAGTGGTTGAAGCTCGTCCAGGATGCAGATATGGCTGACAAATGCCCATGGTTTGCTACGATCGGGTCAAGCTACACAAGGGGTGGGCCTATCCGATCGGCCGGGATGCAATCAGCGCAGCTTTGGTTTCCGCTGGCGTAAATCTCGATAGACACGTCTTCAGCATACCCAATTCGGATAGGCCGACGGGCCCATTCGTTCGGTGGGTGCGCTGATTTTCTGGCGCGCAACCAAACCGCCGGCGAGAACCTAGCGACGTGAAGAAGTCAGGCTATCGTTGAGGCACGCCAGCGTTCCCTCGGGTACTTGGCAGGTCATTGGCCGTCAGGCGGACCATCTCCGGATCTACCCGAAGTTTCCAGACGCTAAAGAGGAAGGTGGCTATGGCACGAGAACTTGAGCCAAAAATTATGTTGGCCGAATGGCTGTTTGTTGAAACAGTCGATGATATCCGACGCCGCAGTCACGACCCAGGTACTCGAGACCGCTACGAGTTGCTCGGTATCGCCCCGCTCGTCCGAAAGCTTCTACTTGATAATCCCGGCCTGCTTGACACAGTGCGAGCGGCTCGTCCGGATGTGCCTACTAATTTCCGAATCAAACAGTGGAAAGCGTCCGAAGAAGCTCAAGAAAGGGTGGCGCTGTCCTACTGGCTTCGTCTCGGTGGGCCCGAGCTCGTTGGCGGACCGGACTATCCTGCACTGACCAAGCTCAAGCAGTTCGTCGGCGCAACAGTGGGTGAAGTCGATGGCCAAGCTCTGACTGTTAGAGAGATAGTACGGCACTACGCGCATGTGGAGGGTGGCGTTCACTTTGGCGTACCCAAAGAACCAGAGCAGCTCGTGCTGAGAAAAATGGCGCCATTACTCCTGGGACGGTCAACTGGACAGATTGAAGTTCTCGCGCATATTGGATCCATCGTGGTGGATGCACTGACACCGTTGCGCAACTCGATTCTCAGCTCACCCATGATTGACACCCGTATGCATCACCTCAACGAATCTGGCTACTTCGATGGCCACTGGACCGAAGTCCACTACGCAAAAACAGCGGGTCACCTTCACAAGTAGAATTCCCGTATGGCCTTCCGATTACGGACGGCTCAACGCAATGCAGTGCAGACGATTTTGGACACACAATGCAGTTGCCTTTGGAAAACGACAGCCGATGATTGATTCAATGGATTTTGGTGGCACTTGCGCCGTCGAAGAACTGGCAAACCGGACGACACAGAGGCTGGCCCCTGGCAGTACGCTGTAGGGTGTTTGGCCTTACGAGAATCGAGCGCGACAGAGCCCGCTCTAGGGCTGATGACCGTAAGGTGCGCAAGTAGGCACAACCGCCTGTACATCAGTCGACGACATTCCATCGTAGGTCGCTTGGGCGCCCGCCTGTCGTACAACGTATTCCAACCTTCCCCGGTCTAGGGTCTTTGTACTGAGAATCTCTTTGAGAGGCGTCCTCGAATGTATCCGCGGAAGTTCGGTCGATGCCCACCGAGCTCCTTGATGTACCGGAAAAGCAACTAGGCCGCTGCAGGCGCTCCGGGGCGGAGCAGCGGGACCAGGCGGGTATGAAGAATCTGAACTTCGCCGAACGCTTCTTCGTTGAGCTCGAAGAGGTCGATGGCATCTTCCATTTCGCGGACCTGACGACGTACGGCGGCATTACTACGGCTAGCCACGAAAGCTTCCTCCGAGAGTTACGCATGAGCCATCGACCCCCGTTCTGTATGCGATCCGTCTGCTAGCCGAGCTGTCATTCCAAAATTCACCAGACCGCGCACTCCGTGCCGGAACGCGTTGCGCATGGAATTGATAAGTCGGTATCCGAAGCTTCGATCGTACAGTTCCGAAAACTCCGCCTCCGCTCTGGTCATGAGCTTTTCTTCAACAGTACGGTTCATCTGCGCGGTGACGTGTTCGTGGTATAGCTTCAATACTGTGCTGTAGTTGAGGATCCGGTATTCGATGAGGGGTAACATCCATTCATCGGGTGAACCTCTAAACGGTGTTATGAGCCGCCATCGCGGTGTCCCATTCCTCGGTACTCAACTCGCGTACCTCGGTCCACTGGTCCTCGCCCGGCTTTGTACTCGCGTATCGGTAAAGCGCATGCACCGTTTCTGGCTGTGGCTCACCCTCGGCGTTGTCGTTCATATGCCCGTTTTGGCAGACGTCCTAGAGCCGGACTGAGTCGCCACACTGCCTTGCCGAATCACGTGTTTAGCAGTGCAGTTGACGTCGAATAGCCCCAATAAGGAACGTACACAGCAGATTTTTCGTTTACAGGGATCTAAACGGTTTTGACTCGATGGGGTCCTGTGCATATATGCCTCACTGCTACCGCGGTCAGAAGCAGGAATGAGAAGTGAGACATAATGGCAACATGGCGATGCGGGCAGGCAAGACAGAGCGAATTGGGACCTCGGGACAATCCAAGGTTAAGGCTAAGTTCGAGGACCTAGAGTGGGGCGCCAACCCCAACGATGACCACGATTTAGGCACAGATTTGTGGTTGCAGGCACGCGACGAGAGGCGGTTTGATCTGGGTGCCCTGGTAGGAGCCCAAGTCAAGTCTTCAGACGATGCTAGCTGCTCCTACTTTTCACGACCGTCCGCCGCTGGCGAGGTTGACGGCTGGTGGTACAGCGAGTCCGATCAGGATCATTTCAAATACTGGACCGAGCATGCAGTCCCGCACATCTTGGTACTTCATAACCACGACTCTGAAATTTCATATTGGGTTCATGTCACCAAGGATGCCGTTGTCGACACGGGCAAAGGGGCCAAGATTTTGGTTCCTGCTTCGCAGACTCTGGACGCTGCGCACCGCGACCAGCTAGTTGCAGTAGCAACCTCGCGGCGGACGGGCACTACCTGGGCAGGCAGCGTCTGGTCGAGCCAAAACAAAATTTTCCGGGAGGATCGCCTGAGGTATGCAGCTATTGCGCCTCGTCTGGTTGCCCCACATCCCAACGCGATGCCCAAGACCTTGGAACCGGAGCAGGCACTGGCCCTATTGACTCAGATGCGCCTGCGCGATCTTGACTCCACTCATAACTCGGATCGCCAGTACCTCCCAGTCGAAGAGGCCTCCATTTCTGATAATTGGCGGTGGCGCCTCTATGCAGCACTCTACAAATATGTAAATACGGCAGACCCACAGTCGTTCGATTCGGTTACGGCTTCTGCCTCAACGGCAGAGGAACGCGTTGCATCCTCTGCCATGCAGGCCGCGTCGTTCATGGAAAGCGGGCGCTGCCAAGAGGCACAGAGGGTGCTGATTGAAGCCCTTGCCTATGACGACGCTTCACCGGCAGACAATGCCTGGCTGAAGGTTCAACTCGCCCGATGTTTACGGGATATGGGAGATGCGATTGGTGCTCAACGCATTGCTCTGGATATCCAGCAACTACGTCAGTCGGCTCCGGAGGATCCCACGGTCATTGCAGTATGTGGAGTGGCCGCCAACATCATATTTTCCACATCACCAATGGGCAATGGTAACTTCGGCGAGACGGTAATCGGCCGAGACACGCCTCCCGCCTGGTGGCGAACCCAGGTCCTGGCCACTGGGTTGAACGATCATTTTGCCGGGGATTTCAAGACCTGGGCTAACGATGAAAGCGTCACATGGGGAAAATCCGATACAGCGTGGCTTAGTCTGCGTGCCGTATCGCTGATGAGTGGGTTTGCCGGGGATCACCCAAACTGGCGGCACAGTTTGTCCCTACTCGCGCAACGACAACTGATGACATGCGGCGACGCCTCCATCAAACCAGTGACGGTAGCGCTGCATGACCTCCGATGGTCTGGAGACAAGAAAGCTCTGGACCAGGCCACCAGGAGGGTCGTTTGGGACGGCCCCGCTATAGCGGCACAGCAGGTGGGTCGGGAAATCGATCTAAGCTGCTCGACCCGAACATCAATTCAAAATGACATCTCCTTCCTGATCCGCGCAGCCGACGTACTGGACGCATCGACTGCCGACCGTGCCGTCAAATGGGCACTGCAAACGATCACAGACCCCCGCCCCTTTATCGAGCGATACCAGCCCATGTTTACGGTGTGGCATGATGCCCTGAAACTGCTCGCAGCAGCGGTACCAGCAGCGTCAATTGGCTTCCGGCGGAAGGCTATCGATCATGTTTTGGCGCTGCCCATTCAGGCAGATCAGCATCGCGCACTCCTTTTTGCGCGCGTACTAAACGCAATCGGTCAATCGACATGGACCAGCGCCGACACGGCAAAACTCCGTTCACGCGCTGCCGGCGATCATCATGAGTTCAAGGTCACCATCGACTCACTGTTGGCCGAACAAGATGAATCCGTTCGAGAACGACTCGTCGAGGAGGTCCGTTCCGGTTCCCTCCAAGCTCTGGACAGCATCCCCGATTTACGAATTCTCGATACTGAAGCAGCGAGATCCGTGATCGTCGTTCTGCGGTACGAGTTAACTCAGCAACAGGACGCCGCGCGTGGGGGTGCATACGGATTTGGGGGCAGAGACTTAGGGCGGACGCTTTTCTTACTGAACGTGTGGCATCCTGAAGCAGCTGACTGGGAACCAGTCATCGAGCTACTAACGGAACCGTCGACAGCAGCAGATCACCTCAGAGGCGCTCTGTCGGTGTTCCCTTGGATGCCCGAGCGAATTCCTTCACCTGTTGTTGAGCGAATTGTCCCTTTGCTGCGCGAGCGAATGACACATGTATCGGAAGGGGATCTCTCTGATGGGTCTGACATCCGTGGTTTGGCCGCAGATGCACTCAATGCGATACGCCCCGGCGCGCTCACCAAGGAAGAGCTCTGGTCCCTGATGGGTGGGACCCGTGATCAGCGTTCCTCGGCAGTGTTTGTCATTGCTCGGCGAAAAAACCCAGCCGATATCAATCTCTTGGCATCCTTCGCCTGTGATAAAGATGCAGATGTTCGCAGTGCAGTTGCAAGCTCCTTGGCTGGTTGGGTGCGCGAAGGAGTCAGCACCCAGGAATCGGAGCAACTCTTGGTAAAACTACTCCAGGAACCCGGCATCCGACTTGCCCGCAACGTCAGCAGCACCCTGGCCGGCGTACAGCCAGACGCCTTAAGTGAATACAGCAATGTAGTCGCCCTTCTACAGAGTCATATATCAGCCGCTGTGCGAAGCACTGTCCGGGCTGCAGCAGAATAGAGGAAAGGATTGTAGCCACATCGAGTTTACCAAACAACCCAGTCACGCCCGATCTGAGAGCCAGTTTACAAGATGAAACCCGGCATGCAATTAGTCCTCAACCCCAACGATCAGTCAGGAAAGCAGGCCCCATGGATGAAGCCAGATCATTCCGAGATCAAATTCGTCAGGCGGTCGACCCCCGAGGAGAGCATGAATTGCTCGCCAACCTGGTCAACGTCTCGGCCGAATCAGCTGATTGGCTTTCCATATTGAGCAAGAGCATTGGGGATAAACACTCGCAACTCCTCGGCATGAGCGTTGAATACCGCCGGCTTTTGGAATCCATGGAAGAGGCCCTGGAGCTTCTGGTTCCCCGAGGTTGGGCCCCATTCAGCATGGACACGAAAGCAGTCGAGGAGGCCATTTCTTTGCTGCGCAACGGGCGAGAAGAGGAAGCCGATACACTGCTGGCTGGACAGTGGGACGGCGAATGCTCCTGGAGAACGAAGCGCGTCTGTACCCGCGTTTCCGTCCTGGGCGCAGGTGAAAGACAAGGCGATTACCACGGCATCTTCAAAGGGAGAGCGCGGCTTCTTGGGAAGGCACGGGAACATCACGAGGCCGGCAACTATGAAGCCTCGGTCCCTTTGATCCACGCTCAGATGGAAGGGATCGTCATGGATGTCGCCGGTGGAAGGAAGTTCTACACCAAGGGAACCCATAAAGCCGATCTGGTCGATCCCAATCAGCTGGTCAGCATCGAAGCATGTTTGGCAGCACTTCAAACCGTCTATGGCCAGAATGTCCCAGCGACCCAGTCTGCTGGCAGCCTGTCCCGTCATGGAGTTGCCCACGGGCGCGAGCTTGCCTACGACACCCGGGTGAATTCTGCCAAGAACTGGTCTGTACTCGACGCCCTCGTTGCGTGGGCGCGGCCGATGGCCGCATTGGAAGCCCAACGGCTCCGGGAAGACAAGGAATCGGCCAATGCGGGCCGCATGGGCGCCAACGAGCTGGGACGCCGGATCGATGACCGTGAATTCCGCCAAACCAAGAACATGCTCCGAAAACTCCAGACCTCGGCAGCAGGCTGGCACAGACAAAACGGCAAGTTCCGGAACGATCTTGTGGGAGGCGTCTACGCTGCCAAGGACTTCACCAAAGCAGGGCTCCCCGAAGACCATGGAATGCGCATGGAGATATCTTCCGACGGCCAGTATTCCTGGTTCTGGCGCGAGACCGTTTCCGGCTGGTTCCTGGCGGCAGCCGTCGGCATCCAGGAACGCGGGTTTGGTGAATGGCTCTATTCGGGCCCGCGTCCACCAAACGGATCTCCAGTGAACGATAAAGAAGCTTGGGGCGAAGTTTTCGATACGCCAGCGGACTGGGGATAGATGTTTGGTCCAGTTCTGCTGTATAGAGCAATTACGCGTATGAATATCCTTGAACCAAGTACGGGCCACTTTACAAGCCGGCTAAACCGGGATTAATCATGCCAATCCCCGACAACAGGACATATGACAATTTGACGTTATCCTACTGCCTGATCTGATGAATAGCTCTCGATGACATGGCATCTCCGTTGTAGGGCGCGTTGTTTCAGAAAGCCCCGTCGTCACAGGGATCATTGGCTGCCGGAGTGCACCTGTGCAATCGCGGCATCTCCGCCGCTTTCATGCCGCGAGCGCGCCAACATTGATCAGTCCTTCGAAGACGCAGCCGAGTCCAAAAGTCCATGCCGAAGTCAATTTCTGCCTCGACGGGCGGATACTCGTGCCTAATGACTTGCGATAGGAACAGGTAACTGGCCAACAGCTACACCGCTTCATCCAGCTCAGTCTCTAAGCGATGCGAATCAAACACCTACAGCTCTTGCAGACTCGGCTCGGAGAGTGAGATCGACACGGCGACCCGGGGCTTTTCGGAGCCCGTTATGATGTTGACAGCTTCTTAAGTCCCAGGAACATCGGAGCTGTCGGCAGACCAATCTCGGTATGGTGTCCTGCCCCTGCTTATCCAACAGTCCAGGGGTGTTGCCACGGAGATTGGGATGGCAGCTTGCTGATTAGGAACGTCACCACCCACATGTCCCAGATGTCCCAGATGTCCCAGATGTCCCAGATGTCCCAGATGATCGTCGCCGCCAGGATGACCCCGGGGCAAGCGCCACCATCGTCATATCCCAGGGTCGGCGCCCGGCGGTCCGGACCGTCACCACGACCACCATGATCCACAGGCCCACCACCAATAAGAAGTTCAGGTCGAAGAATGCCAGGGACTTTCGAATTCGGCGCCCTCGGCGAAGGGCGCGAACACGTTCTCGGTGAACCCGCGAGCGCCGAAGAGCACGGTCCAGTCCGAATAGCAGGCTCAGGCGTAGGCGTTCTTGGAGGCGACGGCCAACAGGGCGGCCACCACGGTGAGGATCACCAGCACTCGCTCGATGGTGAAGAAGCCCGGGTTGATCCGCCCCGGATTGCTGTGTTTTCCCAGCGGACCGCCGATGAGCTCGGTGATGCGTGGCACTGCACGGTGTTTTGCCTCGTCATCGACGAGCTGCTCAGGGCAAAGGCCCTTACCCGGAGGCCTCGGTGAACTGCGCGGCCAGCCGTTCCAGGGTGCGTTCCATATTGGGCCCGGTGCTCCGGGTGAAGCCCATCAGCCGCAGCAGCCATCGATGCCGCACCCGGCTCGCGTCCCAGGTTTCGCTGACCATTGTCCCGGACCCGACAGCTTCCAGCTCGTAGCGCCACCGATGCCCGCTGAAGTGCCGCCAGGCGATCTGCCGGTCTTGCTCGAATTCCACCACGGTATTGCTGATCCGGTACGGAACCCCCAGGCGCATCTGCATGCCGAACTCGCTGCCCAGGCTGAGCTTGCTGCCCTGGGCGTTCGAGGTCCGCACCGTTCCAGAGCCGTCGATGACCGGGTGCATGGCCGGATCCCTGAGCAGTTCGAAGATCTCTGAAGGCGCGGCAGCCACGAGGCGGCGGGTTTGCAGATACGGGGATGGACTCATCAGCCCATCCTAGGCATCATCTGCTCCCGTGCCAGGCAGCCGGGCCTATCCCCAACGATGTTGTTGTGCCATTCTTGGTTGACCTGCACCCTCAGGAAGGGAAATCGATGAGCCAGCGAAGCGATCAGGACCTTGTCCTTGGCCCGATGCTCCGCCACGTTGATGCCACCTCCGCCAGTATCTGGGTGGAGACCGCTAGGTCTGGCACCGTCGAGGTCCGTTGCGATGAAGACACATTCCGTGCGCCGACTTTTGCTGCCCACGGCCACCACTATGCGTTAGTTGAGGTGACGCGGCTGGAAGTTGGAAGCGTCAATCCCTACAGTGTGCATCTTCAGGGGAGCGATATCTGGCCGCGCGAGGATGGCTTCCCTGATTCCATGATCGCCACCATCGACCCCGCCAAGAATCCACGGTTGGCCTTCGGATCCTGCCGCACCAGCATTCCGCACGACGCGGCGGGCAACCGCAAGCACGGAGTGGATGCGATGCGCGCCTATGCCCTGTCCATGGCGGGCCCGTCGCACGGACCCTGGCCGGATTTGATGCTCTTCCTCGGGGATCAGGTTTATGCGGACTCCACCAGTGATCAGATGCGCGAGTTCATCCGCAGCCGGCGCGATATCAGGGACGACCCCGGGGCGGAATTGAAGGATTTCGAGGAATACGCACACCTTTACCAGTTGGCTTGGTCGGACCCGGCCAACCGTTGGCTTCTTTCCACCCTGCCCAGCGCCATGATCTTCGACGACCACGACATCCGCGACGATTGGAACTCCTCGCGCAGTTGGAAACAGGACATGGAGCAGAGAAGCTGGTGGCACGAACGCATTGTTGCGGGACTCGGCTCATATTGGATCTACCAGCACCTGGGCAACCTCTCCGACGAGGGGCGGGCTGCGGATCCACTGTGGCAACGCATCGCGGCCCACACCGGCCCCGAAGAATTAGATATCACTGCCGACTTGGACCGGTTCGCCGAGCGCGTCGATGCCGCACCGGAAGAATACCGCTGGAGCTACTGCCGCGACTGGGATACGGTACGGCTGATCGTGGTGGACTCCCGTGCCTCCCGCAGCCTGAACCCCGAAGCCCGTGCCCTGCTCGATCCACCGGAAAATGCGTGGCTCGACGAGCACATGCAAGGAGGATTCCGCCACCTGCTGGTCGCTACCTCACTGCCCTTCCTGCTGCCCATGGGCCTGCATCACGTGGAAGCGTGGAACGAGGTCTACTCCTCCGGGGAACACGGCCAGATCTGGGCGTGGCTCGGGGAACGACTGCGCCGGGCCGTGGACCTTGAGCATTGGGCGGCGTTCCAACAAAGCTTCCAGGGCGTCGCCCGGTGGGCCACCGAGGTCGCCGATGGCAAGCGAGGCTCCGCCCCGCAGTCCGTCACGTTCCTCTCCGGCGACGTGCACTTCTCCTACGTTTCCGAGGTCGAACGCGAGAACGGGAGCAGGATCCTGCAAGCTGTGTGTTCGCCCATCCGCAACCCACTGCCCCGGTTGATGCGCTACTTTGCCGCAGCCTTGGCCTTGGGGCCGGCCGTTCCGTTCGGGGCTTGGATGGCGCGCAGGGCACATGTGCCAGACCCGCCTTTTCGCTGGAACGGCATCAAGGGGCCGTGGTTCGACAACAACCTAGCCATCCTTCAGGACACCGAAGACGGGCTGGTGGTCAGCTGGGTCACGGGGGTGGTTGAGCACGGAGACCACCTGAACCCGAGGCTGGAAACCGTCGTAGTGGCAGCGATCCAACCGCGCGAGAAATGACGCGACCGTCAGGTATCGGGGTGGGTCTCCACCATGGCTTCGAGGTGAGTGGTGACGTCAGCACGCTTGGCGTGCAAGAAAAACAGCTGCCGAACCATCGGCGGAATGACTAACCCGATTGCATCGGTACCGATAATAATCACGCTTTGCTTGTCTAACGCATCCATCATGGCCGCAGCCTAGGCGCTATGCCGGCGAGCTCCATGTTTCTTTTACTTCGCATCGATACGACGGGTGAATTGAAGGGCTAAGAGTTCCTGCGCTTTCCGTGGTCATTGCTCGCCTCCAGGAGTGTGGGATCCAGCAGAACTGCTTTTCATGTGAAACAGGGAATCGATTCGTTTCATCGCTTTTCGGCAAATCCATGCGTGGAACGCATCGCTGCGTAGAACGATCACGGATCCCGAGGCGACCTCAAGGAAAAATCCGAAACTTCGCAACTGCCGTTCTTGTACAACGGCTAATCCAGGAATCCGCGCAGCAGGGTCGCAGTGCCATCAAGATGTTCTTGCATCAGCTTCTTTGCGCTGGCTCCATCGCCGCGGAGGATGGCGTTTAAGATGTCCTCGTGCTGGCGGCTCGAGTGCGCGATATTCGGCTTCAGGAACGGAATCCGGTCCAGCAGCTCGCTGGTTGCGTCGCGCGCTTCAGCGACAGCTTTTGCCAGCATGCTCGAAGCTGACAAATCGGCGATCATGACATGGAGCCGGGCATCCAGCGGCCGGTAGTTCGTCGCGTCGGCCGAATTGACGGCTTCGTGCGCCAGCATCAAATTATTTCGCTGGGTTGCAGTGAGCGATGCTCCCGCGGCCAATTCAGCTGCGGCAGGTTCCACGACCGATCTGAATGCAAGCACATCCTCAATGCGTGCACAGTCAGAACCATCCAATGGATTCTCATGCGAATTCGGTTGAGCCGCAACAACCGTTCCGCCGTATCGGCCTCGCTGCACCTGCAAGTAGCCTGCGCTCTGCAATTCCGCCAACGAGTCGCGCAATGTTGCTCGTGAAACACCCAGGGCTTCAGCAAGTTCCCTCTCCGCAGGCAATTTTTCGCCGGGCGGGAAGACACCTAGCCTCATGGCGCGCAACAGTTGCCCGAGGGTCTCCTCGAAGACGTTTCCCCGGCGCACTTGCCCAAGGAACCTCATCCCGTCCCGGGAATCCAATGGTTTAGTTTCGGCCATGATCTAAGAATGGCACACAATTTGGTTCAAGAAAACACCTTTCATTTTCTCTTACCAGCTCCATCTTCAAAACTAACCTATTGACTTTCCTTCGTGACCCCTGCCACAGTTGAGCGCATGCAAAGGACTGATTTCAGTCCATTAGATTCAGGACTCATGGACCGAGGAAGCTCACATGACCAAGAATTCACACATCGACTACGCATCGGTCGACAAAGACTATCTACGACATAGGCAGCTCAAGAAAGGCGCCGCAGGTTGGATCCTGCTTGCCGGTTTGGGTATCGCCTACGTCATTTCCGGTGATTTTTCAGGCTGGAATCTCGGCTTGGCCGCTGGCGGCTGGGGCGGACTGCTCATTGCCTTCGTGCTGATGGGCATCATGTACACCTGCATGGTATTCGGTCTTGCCGAAATGTCATCCACCTTGCCCACCGCGGGCGCAGGTTACGGCTTTGCCCGCAGGGCCATGGGACCACTAGGCGGTTTCGCCACCGGCATGGCAGTGCTCATCGAGTATGCCGTGGCCCCTGCCGCTATCGCCACCTTCATCGGCGGCTACATCGAGGCCCTCGGCCTGTTCGGGATGACCAATTCGTGGCCCGTCTACCTGGTCACCTACATTGTTTTCATCGGCATCCACATGTGGGGCGTGGGCGAAGCGCTCAAGCTGATGTTCGGCATCACCGCTATCGCCATTGTGGCGCTGGTGGTCACCGTCTTTGGCCTGATACCGCACTTTGAGCCAAGCAACCTCTTCGACATCGTGCCAGACGGTTCGGCCGGCTCCTCAGCCTTCATGCCGTTCGGCATTTCCGGAACCCTTGCCGCGCTGGTCTTCGGTATCTGGTTCTTCCTCGCAGTAGAGGGTGTCCCCCTTGCCGCAGAAGAATCGCAAGATCCGAAACGCGATATGCCCAAGGGCATCATCACAGCAGTCATCTTCCTGGTCTTCTCCGGTGCTGCCATGCTCATCCTGGTGCCCGGAGTCGCGGGAGCCGAAGCCATGAGCGTTTCCGGCTCCCCACTTCCCGAGGCGCTGCGCGAAGCCTACGGGCAGAATTCGGCGCTGGCGAACTTCGTGAACTATGCGGGACTGGCAGGTTTGGTGGCCAGCTTCTTCTCTATCGTCTATGCCTACTCCCGGCAGTTGTTCGCCTTGTCCCGTGCCGGCTACTTGCCCCGGGTGCTCTCGCTTACCGGCTCCCGCCATACACCGTGGGTGGCCCTGCTGGTTCCAGGCACCATCGGATTCATCCTGGCAGCAGTCATCCGCAATGGCGACCAGCTGATCAATATCGCGGTCTTCGGAGCCACCGTCTCCTACGTGCTGCTGAATCTAAGCCACATTGTCCTGCGGATCAAGGAACCCGACCTGCCCCGCGGGTATCGCACCCCGGGCGGCATCGTCACCACTTCCATTGCGCTGGTGCTGGCTGTCATTGCCCTCATCGCAACATTCGTCGTGGACATCCTCGCCGCAGGAATCACCGCAGGAGTCTTCGTCCTGGCACTCGCGTACTTCTGGTTCTATAGCCGGCATCGCCTGGTTGCCAGCGCGCCCGAAGAAGAATTCGCCATCCTGGAGTCCGAAGAAAATGCCCTGAAGTAAACCGGTCCCAGGCCACAGAACCAATCCCCGACAATCGAAGGAACATTCTCCATGCAAGACATCCAAGAACTCGTCAAGGCCTCCAAGAACGAACGCATGCTAAGCGTTGAACAGTTGACCGAGGGCATCCGCACCGGAGTCTATGATTCGGTCATTCTCGCCTTCACCGACATGCAGGGCCGGCTCCAGGGAAAAATCGTCCATGCCCAGTTCTTCCTGGACACCGTGCTGAATCACGGCACCGAAGCTTGCAACTACCTGTTGGCAGTGGATACCGAAATGAACACCGTGGAAGGCTATTCGCTGACCAGCTGGGACACCGGCTACGGCGACATGGAGTTCGTGCTGGATTACGACACCATCCGCCCAGTTCCGTACTTGGAACGCACGGCGCTGATCCAGACCGACTTGGCCACCACGGACGGACGTCCGGTTCCAGTGGCCCCGCGGTCCCTGCTCAAGGCGCAGCAGGAGAAAGCCGCTGCGTTGGGCTTGCGCGCCATGGCAGGTACGGAACTGGAGTTCTTGATCTTCAACGACTCCTACGAAGATGCGCAGCAGCGCGGCTACCGGGACCTCACCCCTGCCAACCAGCACAACGTCGACTACTCGATCCTGGGCTCAATGCGCGTCGAACCGCTACTGCGCGATATCCGCAACGCCATGTACGAATCGGGCATGATCGTCGAATCGGCCAAGGGCGAGTGCAACTTCGGGCAACACGAAATCGCTTTCAAATACGACGACGTGGTCACCACCGGCGATAACCACACCTTCTACAAGCTCTCGGCCAAGCACATGGCCTCGCAGCGCGGGCAATCCATCACCTTCATGGCCAAGCCCAACCAGCGCGAAGGTTCCAGCTGCCACATCCACATGTCGCTGCGAAAGCTCGACGGATCCTTGGCCTTCTGGGACGAAGCCCGCGGAGAACGCACGGAGATGTACAACCACTTCATCGCCGGAGTCTTGGCCACGATGCGGGAGTTCACCCTGTTCTACGCCCCGAATATCAACTCCTACAAGCGTTTCGCCAAGGGGTCCTTCGCGCCTACCGCCGTTGCTTGGGGCCTGGACAACCGCAGCTGCGCGGTCCGGCTGGTGGGCAAGGGATACGGCGCACGCATGGAGAACCGCTTGCCCGGAGCGGACGCCAACCCGTACCTGGCCATGGCCGCCATGCTGGCGGCCGGTCTCTACGGCATGGAGAAGAAGCTGGAACTGCCCGAGATGGTGACCGGAAGCGCCTACGACGCCGGATCCCAGCATGTGCCCCAAACCATGGCCGAGGCCCGAGAGCTCTTCGCGAACTCGGAAATCGCTTTGGAAATCTTCGGCAAGGAAGTAGTGGAGCACTACACCCGCTACGCGGACGTGGAAATCGAGCAGTTCAACGCGGCGGTCACCGACTGGGAAGTCTCCCGCGGTTTCGAACGCCACTGATCACGAAGGACAACTACAAGTGAACTATCCATCGGACCCGGCAGCGCAGCGCAGGCCGCGCATCGGGCTGACCACCTACTGGCAGGAAGCCAAATGGGGTGTCTGGGAAAGTACCGCGGCCATTGTCCCGGGCAAGTACATCAAGTCAGTGGTTGCAGCCGGTGGTACGCCAATGCTCCTGCCACCGGTTGCCACCGACGCCTCCGTCTTGGACGTCCTGGATGGGCTGATAGTCATCGGCGGCGTGGATGTGGATCCTGCCAACTACGGGCATCAACCGCACCCGCGCACGGCGGCACAGCCGGAGCGGGACCTGCACGACATGGCTTTGGCCGCCGCCGCGCTGGAGCGGGCCGTTCCGCTGTTCGCCATCTGCCGTGGCGCCCAGGTGCTCAACGTGCAGCAGGGCGGAACCCTGAACCAGCACCTGCCCGATGTCCTTCCGGATGCTGCCGAAAAGTACCAGCCAGCTCCCGGGGTCTTCGGCACAGTGGATTTCACCACCGCGCAGGGTTCTCTGGCGGAGCAGATCCTGGGCAACCAGGCCAGTGCTCCGTGCTACCACCACCAGTCCCTGCAGGAGGTAGCCAAAGGCCTTGAGGTCACCGCCCGCGCCAGCGACGGGACGGTGGAAATCGTTGAAATGCCGCAGGCCCGAGGCTGGGTTCTGGGCACGCAATTCCACCCGGAAGAGAACTTGGAAGATATCCGGCTCATGCAGGCTTTCATCCAGGCTGCGCATGACTACGCCACCAGCAAATCTATTTCGACACCACAGGAAGCGCTATGAGCACTGATACCGCAGTGAAAGACACCTTTACCGTGATCAACCCGGCGACTGGGCAAGCAGTCCAGGACGTCGCGCTGGCTGATACCGCGCAGGCGGATGCCGCAATTGCCCGGGCCTCCGAGGCTTTTCCCGCCTGGAGCCAGGTCGCTCCTGCTGAGCGCGCCGCGCTGCTGCGCAGATTCGCGGCCGCAGTAGACCGCGATCTGGAGAATCTGGCCCAGCTGGAAGTGCTCAATGCCGGGCACACCATCGGCAACGCCCGCTGGGAGGCCGGAAACGTCAGGGATGTGCTGAACTACTACGCAGCAGCCCCGGAACGGAACTTCGGCAAGCAGATTCCCGTCGCAGGCGGAGTGAACGTTACCTTCCACGAACCGCTGGGTGTCGTTGGGATCATCGTTCCATGGAATTTCCCCATGCCGATCGCGGCGTGGGGGTTCGCCCCAGCACTGGCCGCGGGCAATACTGTCGTGCTCAAGCCAGCGGAACTGACACCCTTGACCGCCATCCGCCTGGGCGAGTTGGCCCGCGAGGTCGGTATCCCCGAGGGTGTCTTCACCGTCATCCCGGGCAAGGGCTCGGTAGTCGGCGAGCGCTTTGTCACCCATCCCGACGTCCGCAAGGTTGTTTTCACCGGTTCCACCCAAGTGGGCCAGGGCATCATGCGCGGATGCGCGGACCAGCTGAAGCGTGTCACCCTGGAGCTGGGCGGCAAGAGCGCCAATATCATCTTCGCCGATGCCGACCTCGACAAGGCAGCCGCCCAGGCACCGGGCGGTGTCTTCGACAACGCCGGACAGGACTGCTGCGCACGCTCCCGGATCCTGGTGCAGCGCAGCGTTCTGGATGCGTTCATGGAGCGATTCACCCAGGCCGTCGCGGCGGTTACTGTCGGGGATCCGAGCGACGAAGCTACGGTGATGGGCCCTTTGGTCTCCGCCAAGCAATTGAAAACGGTGTCTTCGTTCCTGCTCGATGAACAGGGAAACCCCCGCAGCGATATCGCCTACCAGGGAAAGATCCCCCAGGGCGAGGGTTACTGGTTCCCGCCTACGGTCGTGGTTCCCGAAGATCCGCAGGACCGGATCCTGCGCGAAGAGATTTTCGGCCCGATCGTTGCGGTAATCCCCTTCGAGGACGAGGCCGATGCCATCCGCATTGCCAATGACTCGGAGTACGGGCTCTCCGGATCCATCTGGACCCGGGATGTGGGCCGCGCCCTGCGCGTGGCCCGCGCAGTCGAGGCCGGGAACCTGTCGGTGAACTCCCATTCCTCGGTGCGCTATTCCACTCCTTTCGGCGGCTACAAGAAATCCGGACTCGGCCGCGAGCTGGGACCAGATGCTCTCGAAGCCTTCAGCGAGGTCAAGAACGTCTTCATTGACACCGAAAGCTGATTTATCGCAAAGCATCATCCAACTAAAACAAATCACTAGCAAGGAGAACCATCAGATGAGCGAAACTGCCCCATACAACGGCTTGGTCACCAATCGGCTTGCCGGACGAGTCGCCACTATTACCGGCGGAGCCTCCGGCATCGGCCTGGCTACGGCCAAGCGCCTGGCCCATGAAGGCGCCAAGGTGGTTATTGGCGATATCTGCGCCGAGGAAATCGGCCAGAAAGCCGCCGAAGAAGTCGGCGGGCTTTTCGTCCGCACCGATGTCACCAATGAGGAAGACGTCAAGAACCTGTTCGCCACAGCCAAGTCGACCTACGGCTCGGTGGATATCGCATTCAACAACGCGGGGATTTCCCCGGCAGACGACGCTTCCATCCTGGATACCGGCATCGATGCCTGGCGCAAGGTCCAGGAGGTCAACCTGACCAGCGTGTACTACTGCTGCAAGCACGTGCTGCCTTATATGCAGGAACAGGGCCGAGGCTCCATCATCAACACCGCGTCCTTCGTCGCTGTCATGGGTGCGGCGACCAGCCAGATCAGCTACTCGGCTTCCAAGGGCGGGGTGCTATCCATGAGCCGCGAACTCGGTGTCGAGTTCGCCCGGCAGGGCATCCGGGTCAATGCGCTTTGCCCCGGCCCGGTGAACACCCCGCTGCTCAAAGAGCTCTTCGCCAAGGACCCGGAGCGCGCCGCGCGCCGCTTGGTGCATGTGCCGCTTGGCCGCTTCGCGGAACCGGATGAGCTGGCGGCCTCGGTAGCCTTCCTTGCCTCCGACGATTCTTCCTTCATCACCGCGAGCCAGTTCCTGGTGGACGGCGGCATCGCTGGAGCCTACGTCACCCCGCTGTAAATAGCGAAATGCTCCCCAGAAACTGGCAACTGATAGTCCAGATCTGGGGAGCACTCGTGCCTATATTTCTTTGCCAACGCCCTTCTGCCAACTCGATGTGCTCCAGCATCCCCAATTAGTCGGCGGGCAACGGCCCGAGGGCTGCCGGATGAAACGACCCAGCCAGTGAGGCTCATCCCGGTCTTCTCCTAGGCCGAGAACTTGGCCCCCGAATTCGGATTGGGCTTCAGCGTAGCGTCCGCCAAAGAGCTGGTTCGCAGTTCAAAATGACCGGAAGCCGGAGCTGCCAGCCAAGGTCCGTTGCCGGCAGGCTTCGCCCGCAGGAATGCACGCTCGGGTTTGTTTCCAGCCAGCGAGGCGGCAATCGCAAACTCCAACCAAGCGGCTTCAACTCTCGCAACACATAGCAGCAGGATTCCCCTCCGGTTGCAGGCAACACACGGTAACTGCACACGACTGCTGGATCGCATAGCGGCCTCCAGTCTGCACAATGCACCTAGCCGGGGCGGGGAAGCCAGCCCGAGACAAACCGGCCCGCACCGATCTTGATGAAAGTTCTTTCGTTCCAGCCGATAGCCAACACCAAACTCAACCTTTACACTGGTGTGATACTCAGATCAGGCTTCCGCCGCCACCAACAAAGGATGCTTCTTGCGCATTGGAGAACTGGAACAGAAATCCGGGGTGCCAGCCCGAATGCTGCGCTACTACGAGGAGCAAGGCTTGGTGACACCACGCCGCCTGAGCAACGGCTACCGGGAATATGACGAATACCTGGTGGACCGGGTTGGGAAGATCCGCGGACTCCTCGACGCTGGCATCCCGACGCGGATCATCAGCCTCATCCTGCCTTGCCTGAACCAGCCGCAAACGGTCGTCGTCGACGATCCGGATCCGGGACTTCTGGTGGTCCTGCAGCGCGAACGGGACCGGATGACCGAAAAGATCGATGTCCTGTCCCAGAACCGGGAGGCGATCACCCGCTATATCCAGGCGCTGAAGGCCGCATCCAGCGCCCAGGAAGGCGCCACCTCGGACCGAAAAGCGTCGTAGCAAGGCTCCCGATTTGACCTTGACATTGGTGAGAAGGTTGCACAATGGGTAGGTGATTTCCTCCTACCCACCTTCGACCGCCGGCGGTAGCCGTTTTCGAGCAGCCTCTGCACGGGCTTCCGTCGCGCCCGCGCAGTCATGGGGCGCGCTTCCGCGCCCGGAGCGCCCGACGGCTAGCTCCAAGACCCGAGCGAGTCGACTCTCCGGTCCCATATGCCTGATGACTCCGATAGCGACGGCGTCCGCCGTGTGGCGCCCGGACCCCGCGTTGAATGCAGCGCCCCCTGGCCGGACGGAAGCCCGCGCCATGGCTATTGCTTGCGCTGCCTTGCGCTGCGCAAGAAGCCCCACGGCTCATCCGCGCGATCCCCGATGCGACGAGCATTCTCGCCCCGATTTTCCCCAAGAGAACCCTCTTCGTGGGCAAGACCACGACTTGCTGCTGCATCCGGCCGCAGAACCTGTCGTTCGCGGTCGCAGCAACCCCGGTATTTACACCCATTAACTGCCCAAGGCCCGCATGAGGGCCAGAAATGGAACACCCATGTCAACTTCCCAAATGATTCTCGGCATGCAGCTGGGCAACGGGTACGGAACCCATGGTGCGGCCTGGCGTGGCACCGGCGTGGACCCGGCCAACTACGCCGATTTCGACGCACAAGTGCGCTACGCCCAGGCGGCCGAACGCGGCAAGTTCGCGTTCCTGTTCCTGCCCGACTTCCTGGCCTATAAGGCAGATGGGATGCAGGAGGCGCCAATGCTGACCCTTGAACCGGTGCTGACCCTGGCCGCCATCGCCCGCGCGACCGAGCGCATCGGCCTGGTGGCCACCGGATCCACGACCTTCAACGAGCCCTACAACCTCGCCCGCCAGTTCAAGGCCCTGGACGTGATGAGCCACGGCCGCGCCGGATGGAACGCCGTGACCACCAGCGACCCTGCCTCTGCCGCGAACTTCGGGCAGGAAATAGCACCCCGGCCGCAACGCTACCAGCGGGCGCACGAGAGCATCCAGATCACCCAGGCGCTCTGGGGCAGCTGGCAGCAGGATGCCTGGATCAAGGACAAAGCGAACGCCCAGTTCATCGATCCAGCGAAGATCAATGCCGTCAACCTGCAAGGTGAATATGTCGCCTCCCGCGGGCCGCTGCCCATCCCGCCCTCGGAGCAGGGGCAACCGGTGATCTTCTCGGCCGGCGGAGGTGCAAACGGCCTGGAGATTGCCGGCCGGTACGCCAGCGCCGTCATCGGCGCCGTGTTCACCATCGAGGAAGCGCGCGCCCAGCGTGAAGCCGTCCGGGAGGCGGCGCGCAAGGCCGGACGCAACCCCGACGAGGTGAAGTTCATCGCCGGAGTCATGCCGGCCATCGGCGCCACCAAACGAGCCGCCGTGGATCGCCGAGTTGCCTTGGGCGATCGAGCCGCCGTGGCTCTGGTTCCTTATCTGGGCTCCATGCTGGGGCTGGCTCTCGATGAGAGCCAGCTCGACGAGCCGCTGCGGAGCGCCCAATTGGAGCGTGCCCAGCCCAGCCCCTTCGACCCACGTGCCCCACGTGCTCTCGAGGTGGCACGTGAAGGGTGGACACTGCGTGAGGTTTTGGCCCACGGAGTTATCGATTACCACCCCACTCCTGTTGGTCCAGCGTCGGTCACTGCGGATCACATGCAGCAGTGGTTCGAGGCGGGCGCCTGCGACGGCTTCTGGGTATCCATAGATGTCTACGAGGACGGAATCGATACCTTCGTCGACGAGGTTATCCCGCTGCTCCAGCAGCGCGGCCTGTACCACGAGGACTACGAAGGCAGTACGCTGCGCGAGCACCTCGGCGCCCCGGCCCAGTACGGCCTGGATACCCGACTGGCGAACCCTGCGCAATGAGTGCCACCGAGGGCAACCACATCCACGAAATTGACCAGGATATATTCCGCAGTACCGTCGGCAGCTTTGCCTCTGGCATCACGGTCATCACCGGCCACGATAGCCACGGGCCCGTCGGGTTCACCTGCCAATCGTTCTACAGCGTCTCCATCGATCCGCCGCTGGTGTCCTTCAGCGTGATGAAAACCTCCGCCAGCTATCCGCGGATCCGCGACACCGGAAGCTTCGCGGTCAACGTGCTCTCGAGCGGGCAGGGGGCAGTCGCCAATCAGTTCGCTCGAAAAGGCGGAGACAAATGGGATGGCATCCAATGGAGCACCGCGGTACGGGGAAGCCCGATCCTCGATGGCACCCTGGCGTGGCTGGACTGCACCATCTTCGCCGAGCACGATGCCGGGGACCACTGCATTGTGCTCGGGCGTGTGACAGAGGTGGGAACCTCACCTAGCGGCCACACTGAACCGTTGCTGTACTTCCAAGGCAAATTCCGCGAACTTCGCTGGTAGCACCACGTTTTGGTCACATTCGCAGACTCGGGACTTGACATTCACATCAATGGCAAGGTTGAGAATTGAGAAGCACAGATCCCGCAAAGGAGAATTATGGAAATCGGAATCATCGGCGCCGGCTCGATCGGCTCGACCATCGCCCGGCGGCTCAGCCGCCACGGACACAGCGTCACCATCGCGAATTCCCGCGGCCCGCAGACCATCCCCGCCGCGGCCTTGAGCGCCGGTGCGCGAGCGGTCAACGCCGACGAAGTTGCCAACGGCGTTGATGTCCTGATCCTTTCGGTTCCGATGAACCGCAACAAGGACATCGCCGCCTACGTCCGGCGCGCCCCCCGGATCCGCGGTGGTCATCGACACCTCCAACTACTACCCGTTCCGTGACGGCATAATCCCCGCCTTTGAGGCCGGGCAGCCTGAGAGCGCCTGGTTATCGCAGTTGTTCGGCCGCCCCGTCACCAAAGCCTGGAATGCCATCACCTCCCAGTCTTTCAATACGAAAGCCACCGAGGCGGGCCATGCGGACCGGGCGGCCATTCCGGTGGCGGCCGACCGTGAGGACCACCGGAGCCTCGCGATGTCCCTGGTCGAAGAAACCGGCTTCGATGCCGTCGATGCCGGGGTCCTCGCCGAGTCCTGGCGCCAGCAGCCCGGCTCCCCGGTGTACTGCACGGATCGTACGCGCGAGGCGATGCCCGCCTTCCTGGCAGCCGCGGACAAGGAGCGCGTGCCGCAGCGCCGGGATCTGGCCATGGAGGCCATCGGCGGCTACATCGCCGCCGGAGGCACCCCGGATGGCAAGTTCCTCGTCGCGATCAACCGCGCCTGCTACAGCTGACGCGGCAGACGCCACACTTCACCCTACAAACCAGGAAGAATAACGAGTGACTCCTCACGAATCGACAGCAATACAGGAAGTCGGCGGCCGATCATCCTCCGGCAATCCAGCCCCGGCGCAGAGCGCATCATGGGCGGCGGTAGCCTCGCTGGGCGTGGGCGTCTTCGCCCTCGTGATGGCCGAATTCCTGCCGACAAGCCTGCTCTCCCGGGTTGCCGCGGATCTGTCGGTGACAGAGGGCCTGGCCGGCCAGTCCGTCGCCATCACCGCCATCGTCGCAGCGGTTTCCGGCCTGCTCGTTCCCGTCCTGATCCCGCAAATGGACCGTCGGCGCCTGATGATCATCCTCTCGGCCCTTGCAGTGGCTTCCAACCTGCTGGTGGCGTTCGCCCCGGCTTACCCGGTCCTGCTCGCGGCCCGCGTCCTGCTGGGCATCGCGATTGGCGGCTTCTGGTCGCTGGCGATCTCGATCACCGCGAGGCTGGTTCCGCCCGCGAAGCTCGGACTGGGCTTGACGGTCGTGAACCTCGGCGTCTCGCTGGCCACCGTTGCCGCCGTCCCGCTGGGCACGCTGCTCGGCGAGGTGTGGGGCTGGCGCGCGGTATTCGTGCTGGCCGCCGGCGTGAGCATCCTCGCGGTCATCATCCAGGCAGTCACCCTGCCATCGGTCCTGGCCGGCCCTTCGGGAGGCTTCCGAGCGCTGGGGCAGACCCTGCGTTCCCGGCTGATTGCCATCTGCCTGTTCACCCTGGCCCTGATGGGTGCCGGGCACTTCGCTGGCTTCACCTACATCCGCCCTGCGGCCACCGGGTTGGGCGGACTGGATCCGGAGCAACTCGCGGCCCTGCTGCTGGTGTACGGTCTGGGAATCGTGGGCGGCAACGTGGTCGCCGGGCCGCTGGCTGACCGCATGCTGCGCGGCGCTTCGCTGATCTTCCCGCTGCTGCTCGGTCTAGCAATGATCGGCTTCGCCCAGCTCGGCAGCAGCACCGGTCTGCTCTTCGTCGCCGCCGCACTCTGGGGAGCCGGTTTCGGCGCTTTGCCTACCATCTTCTCGGCCTGGCTAGCACGAGCCGAACCGGACCGCCTCGAGAGCATCGGTGGGCTCCAAACAGGGGTGTTCCAGGTGGCGGTCGCCCTCGGTGCATTCCTGGGCGGGCTCCTGGTTGATGGTGCGGGCGTGCAAACCGCTCTGGTTTTTGGCGGTCTCACCGCCGTGCTCGGCGCCGTGATCCTGGTGCTGGTCAAACCCCGGCCACTGGCAGGTTGATCCCAGAATCATAAACGCGGAATGCGGTAGGAGTGCTGGGTTGCCCTCCTGCCGCATTCTGCGCAGCCCGCCGATATTCCGGCTCATCGGCGCGCAATCGTGCCAGTTCAAGAAGTTATTGTCCAGCGCGGGGTCGTCGGTGGGCCTGCCTAGGCCGGCCACTAATTCGCACCGTTCACCTCGGGCGTTCAATCAGGTGCATCACCAACGGATGGCTCTTAGTGGAGCATCCCCCGCGCCAAATAACGCAAACAGCTCCACTGCGGCGGGTAGCGGAGGCCCAAAGGCCGTGCGCTCGAGAATTGCAGCCAGTCGGTCGCACGACTTGCATCCGCGGCGCCCGGTGGGATTCTCGACAGCACTTAAACCAGATCCATTCACGAGTAGCCGAATCCACTTCGCGGTTGGCCCGAGGGCACGCGATACCGCAAGCCATGCCTGCTGCCTTCACTACAGTGGAGAATTCCAACACCTTGAAGCACCAGCTGGCATCGGATGCCTGCCGCAAGCAATGATGCGGCAAACTACGCCTACGTCAGCGTTTTTCTATCTCACTTTATTGGGCATTGCCATCCGCGGTCAGCCGACGCAGCTACCGCGCAGGCACAAGCGCAAGCATTCATTACCCCTTGGACGATTATTGCCAGCGCAGATCACGACTTTCGAGACTCACAGGTGATCCAGCAATTTCGATCAGATAGTTCCAACATTTGACGGACCCCACAGTGACTGCGGGACTTCGCCGGAAATGCGGTATTCGCGATCTTCCAATGCGCCGGTCACGGCAGCGGTCAGGCTATTGACGATGTGGGCATGAGACAGTTCAGCAGCACTCATAGCGTCGCCGGCAATCACCAGATCGAGAATCTCGTGGTGCTGGTTTAGATCGAGTGTTCTTGGCTCATTTCCGGCCGGCAGCTCCAGTCCCACGCGGCGATACCTGTCAGTCTTATCCCATAGGTCATCGAGCAGCCGGATCATGACGTCATTATGCGACGCGACATAAATTGCACGATGAAACGCCCGGTGCGCAGCGACCGCTTCCTCACCCCAGGTACGCGTTACGGGCAGGAGCTCGGCTGCAGTTCTCTTCATTTCCTCAATATCACGGTCAGTACGACGCAGCGCCGCGAGTTGTGTCGCTACCGGCTCCATTGAAAGGCGAACTTCAAGCAGCTGACGAGCCTCAGAACCGCTCATAGGCGACACGCGAACATCGCGGTGCGTATCCATCTCCACCCAGTCCTCACTGGCCAGCTGCCTGATCGCTTCGCGCAATGGGGTGATACTCATGCCCATCTCTTCAGCGAGGTCGTACTGCGATAGACGCGAGCTTGGCTTCAATTCGCCTGAGACAATCCGGCGGCGCAATTCGCTGTATGCCATAGCACCCTTGCTGCTGAAGGTACTCGTTGCACTCATTTTTCCCTACTTGTTCTTATATGGACTCAGGGGTTGTGCCCCGCATCACTTTCAGTATAGTGTACCTAAATATCTTATAAGACTCTTATAAGAGCCTTATAAGCGGAACTCCCGAGAGAAGGAAACATCGTGAAAATTGTCTCTGCACACACCGGAACTATCCCTATCAGCTCGTCCATGCGCAACGCATACATCGACTTCAGCAAAATGGACTGCACGATTCTTGCACTCGTCAGCGACGTCATCGTTGACGGAAAACCGCTGGTTGGTTATGGATTCAATTCCAATGGACGCTATAACGCCACGGCGATCCTCGAAGAACGCATGATTCCACGACTGCTCAATGCCGCACCTGAGGATCTACTGGACGATGCAGATGAGCTGTCCCCCGAGAAGGCTTGGGACATCATGATGGGCAATGAAAAGCCCGGCGGCCACGGCGAGCGCTCGGTTGCGGTGGGCGTAGCGGATATGGCACTGCATGACTTGGCCGCGAAGATCGCCGGAGTGCCTCTATACCGGTGGATCTCCGATCATTACGGCGATGGCAACCCGGATGAAGACGTCTTTGTCTACGCCGCCGGCGGCTACTATGCCCCGGGCAAGACACTGGAAGACCTGCAGAACGAGATGCGCGGATTCCTAGACGCAGGCTACGACATCGTCAAGATGAAAATCGGTGGCACTGACCTCGCCGATGACATCAAGCGCATCGAAGCTGTCTTGGAAGTCCTCGATGGTGACGGAACCCGCCTGATGGTGGATGTCAACGGAAAATTCGATCTCGAAACCGCGCTGGAATACGGCAAGGCCATCGATAAGTACAATCTGTTCTGGTACGAAGAAGTCGGCGATCCGTTGGACTACTCGCTGAACGCCACGCTGTCCGAGAACTACAAGAACCCCATCGCCACCGGGGAGAATCTCTTCTCCCTCCAAGACGCCCGCAACTTGATCCGCCACGGCGGAATGCGCCCGGATCGCGACTACATCCAGGTGGACCCAGCGCTGAGCTACGGACTAACCGAATACCGACGGATCCAGGACATGCTGGCCCAGCACGGCTGGTCCTCACGCCGCTGCATTCCGCACGGCGGGCACCAGTTCTCCCTGCACATCGCCGCAGCCCTCAAGCTCGGCGGCAACGAATCCTACCCGGGCGAGTTCCAGCCCACCGGCGGCTTCACCGACGACGCAGTCATCGTCAACAGCCGAGTGGCACCCGGCGAACTGCCAGGTATCGGGCTCGAAGGCAAGGCAGAGTTCTACGAGCTCCTGCGTGCTTTGCACACTAAGCAGCCGGTTCTAGCTCACTAATCAACGGCGATTCCCGTTGCCATCCGGGTCTACGGGAATCGCCGCCCCCAGTTCTTCTCGAATTAAGTTTTTCCTGCACGCTCTAGTGCCCCTCTGAACGCAGCCTGGCCACTCCCGTTCTCGGTACGCGGCTCCGTTTCGTTTTCAGCTGCCCCATCAGCTCTCCCGCATTCTGGGAACCTTTACGCAAAGTTCGGCCTATTCGTCATACCCTTCTAACAACCAATCTTAGAAAGTGCCGCCATGGAAAATCCTGCTCTGCATTCCCTCTGGGGAAGCCTATGGAACTCGCACCGACAGACCAAAAGCCTGCTATCCCTTCCCAAATTCCGGCACCGCACTGAATCCCAACTTGTCATGAGTAATCAGGCCGCGCAGCTCCTGCAGGGCGACGACGCCCCAGCAAAGAATACCGACCTGCTTCCTGGTGCCAACGCCAACCCCGAAGGCCCCGGCCCCGGTTATACGCCTTCACGCATTGTCGGCCTGATTCTCGGACCCCTGCTGTTCATCGTGGCAATGTTCTTCTTCTCCCCCGAAGGCCTTTCGCCGCAAGGCCAAGCGGTACTTGCCGTGACGCTTTGGGTCGCCACCTGGTGGATCACTGAGGCCATACCCATTCCAGTTACCTCCCTCTTGCCAGTGGTGCTCCTTCCCCTGACGGGTGGCCTGGACGGGGATCTGGTTGTCTCCGCATACGGCAATGACATTATCTTCTTGTTCATTGGCGGGTTCTCCTTGGCGATCGCAATGGAGAAGTGGAATTTGCACCAGCGCATCGCCCTGGCGATTGTCTCAGCAATCGGCACCAGCCCTAAACGCATTGTTCTCGGTTTCATGGTGGCAACAGCATTCTTGTCGATGTGGGTTTCCAATACAGCGGCAACAATGATGATGATCCCCGTGGGCTTGGCGGTCGCCTATCAGGCCGCGCGTTCCCTTCGTGGCGGTGAGCATGCTGCAGATTTGTCGAAATTCGAGAAATCCATAGTTTTCGGTATTGCCTACGCGGCTACTATCGGTGGCCTCGGCACCCTCATTGGCACACCACCACTGGCCATTTTCGCCGCAACTTCAGGCGAGCTTTTTGACCAATCAGTTTCCTTCGGCGGTTGGATGCTCTTCGGAATCCCTATCGTTATCCTGCTTCTGGCTTTCACCTGGTTCTACTTGACCCATGTGGCCTTCAAAGTGAAATTCAAGCATCTTCCAGGCGGTGCGGAACTCATTAAAAGCGAACGCAATGCACTGGGTGGCATGTCACGCGAAGAAAAGGCTGTCATGTCGATCTTCCTCGGAGCTGCCTTCTTGTGGGTCACCCGTTCATTCATCTGGGAAGACTTATTGCCGGGAATCAGCGACGGCATTATCGCCATCATGGCGACAGTGGTGCTATTCATGCTTCCCACACGGCAGGCCGAGCAACCGAAGATCTTGAACTGGGATGATTCGAGGAAGATCCCGTGGGGAATCCTCCTGCTGTTCGGCGGTGGCCTAGCCATTGCCGCAGGCTTTGTCGAAAGCGGCCTGTCGAGTTGGATCGGTGACCAGCTGCGCGTGCTCGACGGTGCCAATGTAGTGGTCATCATCATCTTGGCAACCGCTCTTGTCCTCTTCCTGACCGAAATCACCTCGAACGCCGCCACTGCAACGATGATCCTCCCCGTTATGGCAGCTTTCGCGCTGGCACTGGGAATTCACCCATATGCGTTGATGGTCCCTTGCGCTATGGCTGCCAACTGCGCGTTCATGCTTCCCGTTGGCACTCCACCAAATGCGATCTTGTACGCCACCGGAAAAGTGAAGATCACCGAAATGGTCAGAGTTGGAATGTGGCTCAACTTCATCGCGTTGGCCCTGATTGTCATCGCCGCTCTTTACCTACTTCCTGTGTTGTGGGGTATCGATCTGATGTCCGTTCCAGCTGACTTCCAGTAAGCCCATGGCGGGCCACGAGTATCAGATGATTCTCAGACCGCCACTGGGGCAGGGCTGCTGCCGTGAAACTATTGATTCCCGGCAGCCGCCCTGCCGGGGTCCCGAAGTTGTATTCCCAACGTTCAGACTTGCAATGAATATCAATTTTTACTTTCAAATATGGAGAACCACTAATCATGGGCCGCGTGCTAATCACCACGGACTACCTTCGCCCCAACGACGACATCGACAATTTGCTCAAGCAGCACGGTCACGAAACAACTTTCGCCCCGTTTGAATCGAAGCGCGATACTACTCAGCAGATGTCCTTGCTCACCGGTTTTGACGCCGCAATTATTGCCAGTGAACCAATTACCCGAGACATGCTGGCTTCAGCACCCAGCCTCAAGGTATTGGCCCGCAGCGGCGTCGGCTACGACTCCATTGATGTCCAAGCCGCAAGCCACTATGGGGTACGAGTCTGCAACGCTCCAGGCAGCAATCATTATTCCGTCGCTGAAATGGCCATCGGCCTTCTCATCATGTCAGCACGACATTTGGCGAATGTCACCAGCGCAGTTCGGCTAGGGCAGTGGCCACGCAAAGCGGGCCACGAATTGCATGGAGCAACCTTGGGCATTATCGGGTACGGGCCGAGCGGGCAGGCCACAGCAAAGCTGGGACTCGCACTGGGCATGAAAGTCTTGGTAAGCACAGCACATCCGAGCAGCTCAGATAGGGAAATTAGCTTCACCGACCTCGATACAGTGTTCAAGTCCGCCGATTATCTATCCCTGCATTCTCGTGCAAGCGGTACTGGCCCGCTTGTCGATGAGGCGAAGTTTGAGCTGATGAAGGATTCGGCGATCATCATCAATACTGCACGTGGATCGCTGATCAATGAGTCCGCTCTGGCTGCCGCACTTAGCAATGGCACGATTGCAGGTGCCGCGCTCGACGTTCTCGACCACGAACCAATGACGGATTCCAGCCCCCTTCGGGGACTGGAAAATCTGATAATCACATCCCATCTGGCAGGGCAGACCGTAGAAGCCCGATTACGCGCCGGGATGATCGCCGCCCAGGCAGTCATCGACGTCTTAGCCAACCGCCAACCGGATCATCCTGTCAACTAGCAGTGTTCTGCCCCATGCAACAAGCAGATTGGAAAATCATGTCAAAAATTCATCGCGTCGCTGTCATTCCTGGCGACGGAATCGGAACCGAAGTGGTCCCGGAGGGCCTGCGTGTCCTGGATGCCGCTGCAGAAATCTTCGACTTCAATCTCGAATACGAGCACTACGATTTCGCATCAGCAAACTACTACAGCCAGCATGGCAAAATGCTGCCGGAAAACTGGTTCGAACAGCTCAATAGATTCGACACCATCTTCTTCGGAGCAGTTGGCTGGCCGGACGTCGTTCCCGACCATGTTTCGCTTTGGGGAAGCCTCCTGCAGTTCAGGCGACATTTCGACCAGTACGTGAGCCTGCGCCCAGTCAAGCTTCTGGAGGGTGTGCCTAGTCCGTTGGCTACTCCTAAGCCCGGGGACGTAGATTTCTATGTCGTGCGGGAGAACACCGAGGGCGAATACTCCAGTATCGGCGGAAAGCTCTTCGACGGAACCGACCGTGAAATCGTCATGCAGGAAACCGTCATGAGCCGCACGGGAGTAGACCGAATTCTCAAGTATGCATTCGAGCTGGCCCAAAGCCGTCCGAAGAAGCATCTGACCTCGGCGACGAAGAGCAACGGAATTTCTATCACCATGCCGTACTGGGACGAACGTGTTCAGGAGATGTCTTACGCATATCCCGACGTAAACGTCGATAAGTTCCACATTGATATTCTGGCTGCCAATTTCGTTATGCATCCCGAGTGGTTCGACGTCGTTGTCGCCAGTAATCTCTTTGGCGACATTCTCTCCGATTTGGGACCTGCCTGCACCGGAACCATCGGCATCGCACCCAGCGGGAACATCAATCCGGAACGCAAATATCCGAGCTTGTTTGAGCCCGTGCACGGCTCAGCACCCGATATTGCCGGCAAGGGGATTGCCAACCCTGTCGGACAAATCTGGTGCGCTGCCATGATGTTGGATCACCTAGGTGAAACCAAAGCCGCCACTGCTATTACCGATGCCATGGAGTCCGTGCTGTCCCAAGGGCAAGCAGTGCTTACACCGGATATGGGCGGCAAAGCGTCAACCGCAGAATTAGGGGCAGCCGTAGTCTCAGCTTTAGTCAGCTCCAAGCATTGAACCGCGGAACCCGGCTCACTCGTTGAATGATGACCGGGTCATGCTGATTTCTTCAATCCCCATGGCCCCGCTCAGTGCACTTCACTGTGGCTCTCGACGCGAACCAGCTACGCTTGGAAGCAAGCAGCGCACTATCGCAGTCGTGGATGCTTCGACCAGTTGGCCGTACGTTACTTCTGCCAAGGAATCCAAGCCGGCGCCGGCATCCAGATCGATGCGTGCGGTACCTTTTCCATTCTTGATCGCAATGCAGCGGCAATAGGCAGCCGCCACCGTAGCTGCGGCTTGGCAACCCGTGAGGGCCAGGACTGCAAGGCCGAGCAGGTTCATGGGAACCAGCGCGGGGTGGCGCAGGAGGCGGACCCTTTAGAACGGTGCGAGTGTCCTCGATTTCGAGATCACCAATACTCAAACACCGGAAAGTGACAACGAATTACGAGACTGCCGTACTCGTGAGGAAACTCAGGATGAACGACTAGTAGCCACCCCGCCAGGCAGCACGGCGATCGGCTCAATCTTGCACCGGGGAACTACTGATGCGCGGCGATGGCTTCGGCCAGCTCGTCGAATCCGAGCCGGCGCGCATTCTCCAGGGCGGTGCGCCCCTGCGGGTCGGTGATCCCCGGATCCGCCCCGGCGGCCAGCAGCAGCCTGGCGGCCTCTTGCTGGTTTGGCCCTCCATCGCCAAGCAAGACGGCTTCTTGCAGCGCGGTCCATCCCGGATTGTTCACATGGTCAAGCGGAACACCTGCCTCGATGAGCATCTTCACGGTCTCCACATGGCCGTGCTCGCTGGCCGGAATGAGCGCGGTCCCTCCATAGCGGTTGAGGCTTTCAACGTCCGCCCCGTTCTCCAGCGCTAGTTCCAGAACCTCGTTGAAACCCTCGGCCCCGGCATAGAGAAAGGTCGAATCCTCAAGATCATCCTTGGCATTGACGTCCCCACCGGCGGCAATCAGGTCCCGCACCAATTCCACGTCATTGCCCTTGGCCGCGCGGATCAGCCGCTGATCCAATTCATCCTGCTCCACGGCGGTGAGGCTCGCTTCCGGTGCCGTGGTTTCTGGAGATGCGGATTCGGTACTGGACGGTGCCGGAGGACCCACGAGTTTAGCTTCAGGCGCTGCCATGGAACACCCCGCGAGAACAGCCAAACCCGCAAGAGACAGCGCCCCGATGCCCAAGGCCCTCCTTCCATGGCCAGTAGCTTTGATCTCCGTGGCAGTTGATGGGTTCTGGTTCTTGCTCATGAGCGCTCCTTGCTGGGGATCTCCCGTAGTCCGGAAAACGGGCTTCCTCCCATCATCCAGCACCACGGCTGCTGCGGGCATCGTCCGATAGGCGATGAAAACCATCCAGAAGGCGGAGCACAAAACCTGTCCCAGGTCCTACCATGGGGAAAGCATCTACATCACGACAAAGGTTTTGCCATTCCTACCGCTACTGCTCCCCCTAAATTCATGCTTGCGCCTCGAGCCAACATCGACACCCTGGTGCATGTCGGCTTTGCCGTGCTCATGTTCACCGCACTCATCCGCTACGTCCTGCGCCATGATCCGGTGGAAAATCTCTGGATTATGGTGCTCGCCGGCGTGGTCTGCGCGCTCTATCTGGTCACTGCATTCCTGGTGAACCGAGGAACGGGCCAGGGCCGGTGGGTCATCGTGCTGGTAGCGACTTCCTCCGTTCTGGTGCTCCTCGCACCGAGTTTCGCCTGGTGCTCCTTCGGACTCTTCTTCCTGTGCCGCAGGACGCTGCGCGGATTGGCCGGGTATCTGGCCGGCGGGCTGGCCATCCTGGCCGCGGCGTTCAGCTGGTACATGTTCAGCGATGACAGGGACATCGTGATGCTTCTCGGGCCCATCGCCATCGGCGCGATGCTGACCCTGATCTTCGACAGGATGGAACAGGACGCGGCAGAGCAGCGCCGGCTGAACGAAGAGATCTCCAGTGCGCAGCTGCAGCTAGCGGCCAGCGAGCGCCGCGCCGGGATCATCACCGAACGGGCACGGGTCTCCCGGGAAATCCATGACACGGTGACCCAGGGCTTGGCCAGCAGCCTGCTGCTGCTCGAAGCGGCCAACCGGAATTGGCCTACCGCGGCCTCGCAGGATGAAGTCCGCCAGGCCGGCGAATTGCTCCGGCAGAACCTCATGGAAACCCGGCGACTGGTCCACGACCTGGCTTCGCCGGCCACGGATGCCGGTCCGCTGCCCGAGGTGCTCCGCGAAGCCGCGGCCGCCTACCTCCCGGATCTCCAGCTGCATGTCGTGGGCACCGAGCGCGCAGTATCCCCCGAGGTCCGCCATGCCCTGCTGCGCGTGGTGCAAAGCGCCGCCGCCAATGTGAAACTTCATTCCGGGGCGGAGCAGGCCACCGTCACTATCGGTTTCCTCCAGGACACCGTCACCCTGGACATCCATGACAACGGCCGGGGCTTCACCCCGGAGAAGCTCCAGGCCCCCTCCCAGTCCGGCGGCTACGGGTTGCGCGCCATGAGGCAGCGCGTGGAACAACTCGGCGGGGAATTCTCGGTGGAAAGCACCCCGGGTTCCGGGACCGTCATCGCCGCGCAGATCCCCAGCGAGGAGAACATCTCATGACAACAATTTCGGTGCTTCTGGTCGATGACCATCTCGTGGTCCGCAGCGGGCTCAAGGCGCTGCTCGATACCCAGCCGGATATCGAGGTGATCGCTGAAGCCGACTCCGGCGAGGCCGCCCTCAAGCAGCTTGAAACCCTCGCCCCGGATGTCATTGTCATGGATCTGGCCATGGGTGCGGGCATGGACGGCATCGACGCGATCAAGGAAGTCCGCCAGCGCAACGCCAAGCAGGCGGTGCTGGTGTTCACCACCTATGATTCAGATGCCGATATCGTGCGGGCCGTGGATGCCGGCGCCATGGGCTACCTGCTCAAGGATGCCGCTCCGGAGGAGATCTTCAGCGCCGTGCGCGGTGCCTCCAATGGAAAGAGCGTGATGAGCGCCCCGGTGGCCTCCAAGCTCTTCCGCAGGCTGCGCAACCCCGACGAGGCACTGACTCCCCGCGAGGCGGAATTGCTCAGCCTGCTGGTCGAGGGGCTTGGCAACAAGGAGCTGAGCCAGCGGCTGTTCATCTCGGAAGCTACGGTCAAGACCCACCTGGCCCATATCTATGCCAAGCTGGGCGTGGAAACACGCGTCGAGGCGATCACCACCGCCCTCCGCCGGGAGGGCATGCGCTAGGTACCGCAAGGCGCTGGAAGACTCATCCACCAGGCCGCCAGTCCCAGCTTGATGGCCGATGTCTTTGCTAGGTTGAAACGACAAGATTGATTTATCACCAAGCCCCACCGGGCCTTAGTGGACATCATCTTTTGTGAATCGAGGCAGAACCCATGAAGAAGCACATCAATACCTCCAAGCTGCTCATGTCGCTGGGCGGCGTATCCTTGGCCATCGGGCTGCTGGCCGGGTGCACCTCCGGTGCCGAGGCCGGGCAGGCCAACGCAGGCAGCACCGCCGAAGCCACGCAGGGCGCATCAGCAGCCACCGGCACCATGACCCCGTCCGAGATCCTGTCCTCCACCGCCTGGGAAACCACCGGTGCCACGGATGCCCAGGGCGAAGCAGTGGAGCTCTCCGACAAGGATGTCAGCAACTTCGTGGGCAACGCCTACTTCCGGGCCGATGGCACCTTCTACATGTACAACCTGGATGACTCTCCCAAGATGCAGGGCGATTGGACCGTCAGCGACGATGGCAAGACCCGCAGCATCGTCGCCAAGGATGACGCTGGCAAGGTACTGTTCACCCGCGATTCGCAGATCGTCACGCTCACCGGCGAAGAATTCACCTACCGCGTCTTCCCAGATCCTGAAAAGACCGATGTCTACTTCGATATCATCCACACCCCGACCAGCCACCCCGAGCCAGCTGTCTCCTGACAATCATATTAAGGAACCCATCAGCCCGCCTCTGCCAGGAGCCCTCCGGAAGTGGCGGGCTCTTGGCAGGTCGGCAAGCAAGCTTGCTGCAGCCAGGCCTAGCTGGCATTCCTGTTTTGCCCGGAATTGACCGTTTCCGAGAACGACGGTTGGCGCTAGATGCGCATTTCTGTTTCATTACTACTCAAGCACCATTCTTCATTACTTCCCAACAATGGCAGACCGTATTATCGGACTTCTTGTGCGCCACAACACGGACGTGGATTTGAAAGCGAGTGAGGTCGTCCCTACTGGCCCAGTGCGAGTATTGCTGTATGACGCCAAGCTCAATCTTGGTATCGCGAGGGTCATCCGGTCGCTAAGCGGCGGGGACTTTCGTTGGGCCGGAACTAGCTTGTGCGGCCGTCAGACCTGACAGTTTATTGAGAGGCAATTGAGGGGATTACGCGATGAAAAACACTGTTGAGCGTTCGGGATGGGCGCGATTCTGGGATAATGGGCGGTGGTGGAAGGCGCTGATCCTCACGGTCGGCTACCTCGCTGTTTATCAGCCGGCCTCTCTGCTCATGGCCCCATTTGTTCCTTTTATCGGCGACACGGGGTCGGCCAGTTACGTTTTAGTTCTCTTCGCGACTCCGGTTCTGATTGGTTGCCTCATTCTGATCGTTTTCGGTGCCAGTCTTCATTGGCTAAGGAGCCTGTTCGCCAGGCAATCGATCCGTGGAGGTGGCTGGATGTGGATCGCCATTGCCGTCGTGTTGATGTTCAACGTGCTGCGATTCGCCAGCGTCGACTATGCTGCTGCCGGTTTCGACTGGGTAGCCGCATGGCTCCTCGCAGGCCTGTTCATCGGTTTCGCGGAGGAAGTGCTGACCCGCGGTTATGTCGTGCGGATCATGCGTTCGTCTGGGAAGTCCGAAATCGCGGTTGGTCTCGTCTCTGCGTCGCTGTTCGCTCTGCTGCATGGCTTTAACTTCTTTACTGGCCAGCCGTTTGTGTCGACGCTGCTCCAAATGCTTTATACATTCTTCTTTGGATTCTGCATGTACCTCGCCTTGCGTGTGACCCGTACGATCATCGCGCCGATCCTTCTGCATGCAAGCACTGACCCCAGCATCTTCATGCAGGGCATCTACTCCACGGAGGGCTCCCTCTCGTCGCTCGCTCAACTCGGCAACATCGTCCTGATCCTTGTTGCGGTGGTTCTGTTGGTCGTATTCATCATTACTGAGAGCCGTGCCGGTCACCGCAAGCGTTCAGGGCTGGCCGATTCCGCGCGGATATCCGAAGGATAGGATGCGGTTCATTGCGAGACTGCGCCATGTGAAAGCCTTTAGCCTAACGGCGTCATAGTAGCTGTGATCGCACACCTTCGCCTCGGCGGTCGTCAGCCGCTACAGTCCGTCTGCCGCAAATGATTGCTAGTGAGCTGCTCTGTCAAGCGCTCCGCGGAATTCAGGAGCGAGGATGTTGTTGGGTTGATCGCTAACTCATGCTACTTAGTGATCGCAGAACACCAGCAACTGGCGATCAACCCAACAGGCTTCAGCAGTGCAGTCGACTTCTGAAAATGACACCTAGATCCGAAAAAGACCGAATTTGGTGTCCTTCATGGCCTTTGCCACGACGGGCACAAGAATGCTTGTCGGTGCCCTGCCCAAGAGTTAGTTCAGTGCAAGGATCCGGGTCATGTAGACGCTGTTGGGGTCCTCCAGATAGGAACCGAAGGGCTGGCACTGCTTGAAGCCGTGCTTTCGGTACAGCGAGCGCGCGGGTGCGAAGAACTCCATCGCCCCCGTTTCAAGGGATATGCGCGATAGCTTGCGCTGCGCGGCATCCTCCAGAGCATGGAGCAGCAACCAGGAAGCGACGCCTTGCCCGCGGAAGGCCGGGTCCGTCCGCATGCTCTTGAGCTCCTCGTGGCCCGGCTCCAATACCGCCAACGCACAGGTGCCCACTATGCGCTGGTCCTTCTGCGCTGCCCAGAGCCGGACGGTTGGCTGGCGTAGCGCAACCAAGTCCAATGCATGCTGGGACTCCAGCGGCGACTGCGGCGCCATGTCAGCAAGGTGGGCTTCGAGGAAGGCTCTCAGGGAGGGATCCTCGAAGTCTGCGGGTTCAATGGACAACGTCATGAGCGACAAGATATCAGCAGTTTGTATCGGAGATGTTACGGGCAGCTAGTTGCCCTTTGGCCACCACGGCTCACAAATGCTCGGGTCCCGCTTCTTCTGTGTGGCCTCCCCATTCCCCGGTTGCGCCCTCCTGCGGATACAAATCAGCTCCGGTGCGATCCTTCAAGGTCAGCGTTGCGATCAGCGAAGCGCCCACCCAGATGAACAGGTAGGTCGAGACCGCCACGGTGGTATTGAACTGGCCCACCAGCGCCGCGGCAATGGTCGGGGCGAACGCGCCACCGATCACCGAGCCCAGGGCGTAGCTGATCGAGGAACCGCTCAGGCGGATGCGGGCCGGGAACAGCTCGGCATACAGCGCCGGCAACGGTCCGTAGGAGAAGCCCATGAAAGCGCCGAAGACCACCAGGGACACGGTGACCCAGGCCAGATTCCGGGTTTCGATCAGCAGGAACAGCGGGAAGAGCCAGGCCAGCAGCAGCACCCAGCCGATGATGAACATCTTCTTGCGGCCAATGCGGTCCGAGACCACGCCGCCGATCCAGGTGGAGATCAGCCAGGCCAGCGAGCCGATGGTGATGATGTTCAGGATGTCGCCAGCCTGCAGTTCCAGCTTGTTCGTTGCATAGCCCAGGATGAAGCCGCCGGTGAGCATGTACCCGGCAGTGTTGTTGCCCATGAATACCAGCGTCGCCTGGATGACTTTCTTGGGGTGCTTGCTGAACAGCGTGGACAGCGGGGCCGACTCGGTCTGCTTGGTCCGGGCCATTTCCTCGAAGACCGGGGATTCCTCCACGCGCTGGCGGATGTAGTAGCCGATGAGGATCAGCACGAAGCTGAGCAGGAACGGGATGCGCCAGCCCCAGGCCATGAACTGCTCCGGGGAGAGAACGGCGGCGATAATGGCGCTGACTGCGGAGGCCAGCAGCATGCCGGCCGGGACGCCGAGCTGCGGGAAGGCACCGAATTTGCCGCGCGCATGATCCGGCGCGTGCTCCACTGCCATCAATGCCGCACCGCCCCATTCGCCGCCGGCGGAGAAGCCCTGGACGATGCGCAGGATGATCAAGAGAATCGGAGCCCAGATGCCGATGCTCGCATAGGTGGGCAGCAAGCCCACCAATGTGGTGCCGACGCCCATCAGCACCAGGGTGATGATCAGCACCGCGCGGCGGCCGTACTTGTCGCCCACCCGGCCCATCACGATCGCGCCCAACGGGCGGAAGAGGAAGCTGATGCCGACGGTGGCGAAAGCGATGATGGAGCCCAGCGACGCTTCGGCGGGAGTGAAGAATTGCGGGGCCAGGACCAGGGCCGCCGCATTGGCGTAGATGAAGTAGTCGTACCACTCCACGGTGGTGCCCACCATGGTCGCTCCCGCGACGCGTTTCTGCTCCTTGGTCATGCGCCCGGGTACTGCAGCTGGAGTGCTCATGATTCCCCCTCGTTGTTGCGAGTATGCAGGAATCACTTTCCTCCGCCCCAACACCCCAGTGCTGGCCGTTCATGCAGGATCGACTCCCTGCCTTGATAGTAGGCCTCTGCCGAACCCGCTACAAGCGGTATTTCTCCATGCGCGCCGCTCCCCTGGTTGTTCGTGTTGCTCCTGCAAAAACCTGTCAGGCTTGCGCGAACAGCTTGGCGGCATCAGCCACGACCTGCTTCGCTCCGCCCTGGTTCCAGCTCTCGAGTTGGCGCGTGGCACCATTGCCGAAATTCGCGAGCGAGTCCAGGTAATCGGCCACGAACTGTTCATCGCCATTGCGCTGCAATTGACGGCCCGCGTAATCGAGCACCCGCTTCATCATGTCCTTGGCAGGCACAGGAGTCCTGGCTTCGCTATCGAAATAGGTGCCTTCCACCCCCGACTTCGCCGCTTGCCACAGGCCCAGGTCGAGAACCTCGGACGCTGCCGTGCTGGCGGGGTTCTGTGTTGCCGAGGCAGTATCCACGATGGCCCGGATGAGCAAAGCCAGGGCCACGGATTCGCCGGCTGCCATCTGCGTGTCCGCCGCCCGCACTTCAATGGTCGGATGGTTCACCGATAAGCGGGCAAACCAACCGATATGTCCCGGATCAAGCAGCGCCCCGGAGGTGATCATGGCCTCAATGCGCTGCTGGTATTCCTCCGCCGTCGCAAACGCCGGCGGGATGCCTGCCGCAGACCATCTGCGGTAGTGCACCGTCCGCCACGAGGCGAAGCCGGTTGGCTCCCCGTTCCAGATGGGAGAGTTCGCGCCCATTCCCGCAATCAGCGGCAGCCAGCCGCGCAAGGCATTCAGCGCCCGGACTCCGGCGGCGGCATCAGGGACATGCACATGGATGTGCAGTCCGTTGATGAAATGCTCTCGGGCGATCCCCGGGACGAACTCGTGGATGGTTGCGTAGCGCTGGCCCTTGGTGAACTCCGTAGAGCTCGGAAGTCCCAGCGCCGTTCCCGAAGCAAAGGGAAGCACCTGGTGCTCGCGGCAGATCCGCTCAATGGCGGCGCGCCGCCGCACCAGCGCTTCCACGGCTTCTTGCGCAGAGGTGCAGATCCCGGTGACGATTTCCAGCTGGCTGGCCAGAAGTTCGCGGTGGACCGTGGTGCCCTGCAGATCGAGGCCAAGCAGCTGGGCGCTGAGCTCATCGGCCATCGGCACCGGGGCGGCAGTATCCGGATCCACGAGGAAGAATTCCTCTTCGATCCCAAAGGTCCTGGTCATGGATGCTGGTTCGCCTTCCCTGTACAGCAATACGAACTGAACATTAGACGGCAGCTGGCCCCGACGGCCGTTCCCGGCAGGAAACCCAGCGATTTTCCAGCTTCGCCGCAGGTGCGGACGCGGCTGTTCTCAGGCGCCCGTTCACCCGCCTCGCCCTACGCCCGATAGCTCCCCCGGGCACCTGCTGACCGCTTTTCACAGCTGCTACTGAGCTTGCAGCCATGCAAGCACAAGCCCGAGTGCAAGGGCTTGCAAAGTGTGCCACGCTCTAATCACCGTGGCTTGTCAATGCACTGCAAGAAGCCAAGCTGCGGGCCGTCACGCCCACTTGGAGGCGCAGCTTCAGCCGGCCGGCCACTGGCCAGCCGGACTGGAATTACTGGATTGATCCGAAGTCGAACGCAGCAGGAGGACAGACCCATGATCAGCACAGAACAACTTCAGGAACTCAGCGCAATTGGCGGCACCGTCATTGGACCCGACGGCCAGAAGATCGGCAAATTCGGCCAGATTTTCCTTGACGACCGCAGCGGGCAGCCGGAATGGGCGACCGTCCGCACGGGCCTCTTCGGCCTCTCCGAGAGCTTCGTTCCGCTCAGCCAGGCAACCGTCGCCGGCGATACGCTCTCGGTGCCCTATGGCAAGCAGACCGTCAAGGACGCCCCGAACATCGATCCGGAGGGCCAGCTCACCCCAGAGCAGGAGCAGGAGCTCTACCACTACTACAGCCTGTCCTACCAGGAAGCGGACCAGGCCGCCGTGCAGCCCGGCGTCCCGGAGACCGATGCCCGCGCCGAGTATTCACGGGAAGACGTGCGCGATCCGGTGGCCGGCACCTCCCAGGCCTCTGCCATCCGTTCCGAGGAGCGGCTGCATGTGGGAACCGAAAGCGTGGAAACCGGCAAGGTGCGCCTGCGCAAGCACGTGGTCACCGAGGATGTGGCCACCACGGTGCCGGTGAGCCATGAGGAAGTGCGGCTTGAGCGCGAGCCCATCACGGATGCCGAAGCCGCTGGCACCAGCGGAGAACTGGCTGAAGACGAGCAGGAGGTGACCTTGCACGAGGAGCGCCCCGTCGTAGAGAAGACTGTTGAGCCAGTTGAGCGGGTCAGCCTGGAAAAGGAAACAGTCATCGAGGAAGAACGCCTCGAAGCGCAGTTGCGCAAGGAACAGGTTCAGGCCGAGGGCTGGGAAGGCGGCCGGCAAACCCGCTAGCGCCGGCGCGCTGGCTTAGCGCAGGAGCTGAACCTGCACGCAGCGGTGATCGGGGCGGAATCCGGCGGATGCCAGGTTCCGCCCCGATCCGCGCACCACCGATTCTGGACGTTCCCTAGGTACCGGAAGATTCCCGTGCCATCCAGCCGGCAATCCCCTAGCGTGGCTAGCATGACGGCGGCCAGCATGCCTGGCCAACGTTTCCTTCCGATCGCAACAGCCAGAATGAAGGAGCAAGATCATGGAACATCCAAAAGATCCTGTCATAGCAACACGTCCGATGGTGCAAAAGGCCGCCCTGGCGGTCGGCGTCGTGTTCTTCCTGGTCGGCGTCCTCGGATTCATTCCGGGAATCACCACCAACTACGGATCGCTCTCTGGTGCCGGCCACCACTCTGAAGCCAAGCTGCTGGGAATCTTCCAGGTCTCGTACCTGCACAATGCCGTGCATCTGCTCTTCGGTGTTGCCGGCTACCTGATGGCGCGAACCGTGCCTGCTGCCCGCAGCTACCTCATTGGCGGCGGAATCATCTACCTGGCCCTGTGGGTCTACGGGCTGGTCATTGATTTCGACAGCGCCGCCAACTTCATCCCGCTGAACGATGCCGATAACTGGCTGCATCTGGGGCTCGGTGCGCTCATGATCATCTTGGGATTGCTCCTCTCCCGCAAGGCGACCGGACAGCATCGGGACCCGCACGCAGCTTGACCAGATGCTCAATTGCTGAAGCGGGCACCCCGGCATGCCGGGGTGCCCGCTCTGTCCACGCAGCCATGGCAAAGTCCTCAGCGTCATCGCCATACCCAATTCCTTGGAACGCTTGGATGGCCGAACGCCGGGATTCTGGGAATCCCAGGAATCTAGGCGAGTTCGCTGGCGCAGTCGCGGCAGATGACGCCTAGGCCAGTCTTCTGCACGGCTTGGCTGCGATGGCGGATAGTGAAGCAACTGGCGCAGTGGAACTCATCCGCTGCTTGCGGGAGGACTTCAACGCTCAGCTCTTCCTCGACGATGGCGCCAGGGAGCTCCACGCCATCGGAAAGGTCGGTTTCTTCAAGCTCGGCCACAACGCTCTTCGCGTCGGGGGCATCGGCTTGTTGCACGTCCTTGAGCGTCTTCTCGGACGCCGCGGCGAAATCCGGACGAACCTCGTCATAATCTGCAGCCATGTTCCTGCCTCCACAGGTGGGAAAATACGCGACAACCACAGCGTGGTGGCGTGCGCTTCGATCGCCAAAGCCCTGGATGGCGTGCTTTGGTCCCAGCGCAGCGAAGCCGCCGTCCAGAAGGCTGGCTTCGACGGCGGCTTGGCCGGCTGGCGGCCAATTGCTAGGAGCCGAGCTCCGCGGCAATGGCGCTGTTGAACGCATCGAGGTCGCCTGGATTGCGCGAGGTAATCAGCACGAAGCCGTTTGCCGGGCAGCGGAAAACCTGTTCGTCCTTCCAGGTGCCGCCGGCATTGACGACATCGGTCCTGATCGAGGTGTATGAGGTCAAGGTCTTGCCCTTGGCCAATACGGTTTCCACCAGCAGCCATGGCCCATGGCAGATGGAAGCGATCGGCCGGCCCGAACCTGCAAAGGACTTGGCAATGCGCTGGGCATCGGCATCCAAGCGGAGATTGTCGGCATTCAGTGTCCCTCCGGGGATCAGCAGCAGGTCGAAATCCTGTTCGTTCACTGCCGCCAGCGTTTCGCTGGCTTCGAAAACCTCCCCCAAATCCCAATCGCCGACCAGCGACTTGACCTGGCCGGCCTCCGGGGCCGCGATCACCACCTCCGCACCGGCTTGGCGCAAATGCTCCACTGGCTTCTTCAGCTCATCCTGCTCGACTCCGCGGTTGGAAACTGCCGCAAGAACTTTCTTGCCTGCTAGGTCTGGCATATTCATGCTCCTTTCATCGTCCACAGCCCACTGTGCTCTGGGCAGCTACCGCAGGCAAGCAGCAGTCAGGAAGCATCCAGCTGCCGGCTTCGGATAGGGCCTTCGCAGTGCTGCCATGCGCCTTGAACGCGCACAGCAGGCCTTGCCGCGGTAGAAGCGGCAAGGCCTGCTGTGCTGGGAAGAAGATGATCAGGCGTTGATCAGCTGGGCATCTTCCTTGGCCTTCTTGCTAGCACGCACGTGCTTGTAGGCGGTGAACGCCAGCGTCAATGCGAGGATAGAGTACAGCGTAATCGTGATTCCGCTGGAAACCAGGATGCCCGCATCGCCTTCCGAGACGGTCAGTGCTCGGCGCAGCTCGGTTTCGGCCAGGGGACCGAGGATCACTGCAATCAGTACCGGAGCCAAGGGGATCTCGTAGCGACGCATCACGAATCCAACCAGTCCCACACCCAGCAGGATCCACAGATCCAGCAGCGCGGCGCTGATGGCGTAGACGCCGAGGACCGAGAGCACGGTAATGCCTGCGTACAGGTAGTGGCGCGGGACCAGCAGCAGCTTGGCCCACAGCACCGCGAACTGCATGTTCATGACCAGCAGGATCACCAGTCCAATGAACAGCGAGGCCAGCAGGGTCCACACCATAGGGCCGCTGCGTTCGAACAGCAGCGGGCCTGGCTGCATGCCGTACTGCTGGAAGGCGGCGATCATGATGGCCGCGGTAGCACTGGTGGGCAGGCCCAGGGCCAGCAAGGCGCCCATGGCGGTGCCGGCGGTGGCATTGCCAGCGGCTTCCGGAGCAGCCACGCCTCGGATGGAACCGATCTGGCCGAATTCGATATCGCCGCGGCGCTTGGCCAGGCGCTTTTCGGTGCCGTAGGCCAAGAAGGTCGGCACCTCGGAACCGCCAGCAGGGATGATGCCGAAAGGCAGGCCGAAAGCGGTACCGCGCAGCCATGCCGGCAGGGCCTTCTTGATGTCGTGGCGGTGCAGGCGCGGACGGCCGCTCGGCTTGATCTTCACGGCTTCCGGATCGCGGTGGATGCGCGAGGCAATATGCAGCACTTCGCCCAGAGCCAGCAGGCCCACGGTGATCACCACAATGGAAATGCCGTCGAAGAGCTGCGGCAGGCCCAGGGTGTAGCGGATGGTTCCCGAAGGCCCATCCACCCCGACCATGGCCAAGACCAAACCGATACCCAGGGCCACCAGGCCCTTGACGATCGAATCGGACACCACCGAGGAGATTGCAAGGAAGGCGAAGACCGCCAACGCGAAGTATTCAGCCGGACCGAAAGCGGTGGCCAGCTTGACCAGGGTCGGGGCGAAGAACACCACGACGGTGGTGGCCAGCAGGCCGCCAATGAAGGCACCCATGGCCGCAGTTGCCAGGGCCTTGGCGGCCAGGCCGCTGCGGGCCATCCGGTGGCCTTCGAAGGTCGAGGCGATCGCCGAGGAATTGCCCGGCGTATTGAGCAGGATGCCGGAGGTGGAGTCGCCGAACAGCCCGCCGTAGTAGACGCCGGCGAACATGATGAATGCCGCGGTGGGATCCAGCGAGAAGGTAATAGGCAGCAGCAGCGCCACGGCCATTGCCGAGCCCAGGCCGGGCAGCACGCCTACGGCGGTGCCCAGCAGGGCGCCAAGCAGCACCCACAGCAAGTTCATTGGGGTCAGTGCGTTTGAGAATCCCTCAAGCAGCAGATTGAGCTGTTCCATCTAGAGCAGTCCTTCCAGGAATCCCGCAGGCAGGTTCAATCCCAGTCCGGCGTTGAAAGCCAGCTGGATCACGCAAGAGAAGAGCAGTGCAATACTCACGTCGAAGAGCGCTTTCTTGCTGCCCAGTGCGCGGGCAACGACCCAGAACAGGGCTGCCGCGCTGAGGATCCAGCCGGCATAAGGCAGGATCAGGATGAAGCCGACGACGCCGGCAACCACCATGCCCATGGTCTTCCAGTCCGACTGGGTCTTGTACTGCTTTTCTTCCGCGGCCGGCGCGGCTGCGCCGCCGCGCGGGGCGCGGAAAATCTGGATGGTGTGGGCAATGACCACGCCGTAGAGCAGCACGCACACGATGGTCGGGAAGAACTGCGGGCCGGGGACCGACTTGCCCAGTACCTCCATGGTGGCGGTCTGCCAAGTCAGGAAGAGCGCCAGGGCCAGTACCAGAGCCGGGACGATCAGTTCGCTGCGCCCGCTGAAGAAGTTCTGGGCAGGGGCGGCGTTACGGCGGGTGCCGGTGCCGTTGCCGGTGCCTTCTGTTGCTTGGGGTGCTTGAATGCTCATAGTCCCAGTCCCTTGACGATTTGTTCCGTGACTTCGATTTCGCTGTCCACGTAGTCTTCGAATTCTTTGCCGATCATGAAGCTGTCGGTCCAGTTATTGCGCTCCAGCGCATCTTTCCACTGCTCGGATTCATGGATTTCGTGGACCATGTCCACGAAGACCTGCTTGTCCTCTTCGGTGATGCCCGGGGCACCGACGAAGCCGCGCCAGTTGGCCATGACCGCGTCAACTCCCTGTTCCTTGAAGGTCGGGACGTCGACCCCCGGCAGCCGTTCTTCGGAGGAGATGGCCAGCGCCCGCAGGTTTCCGGCTTCGATCTGGTCAGCTACTTCGTTATAGCCGGACATGCCGCCAACGGTGGTGCCTGCCAGCATCGAGGTCAGTGCCTCGCCGCCGCCGGAGTAGGCGATGTAGTTGGCCTTGGACGGGTCGATGCCCACTTCCTGGGCCACCGCACCGGTGAGCAGGTGGTCAATCGAACCCAGCGAACCGCCGGCAATCGAGGTTTTCCCCGGGTCCTTCTTCCAGGCCGCGATGAACTCGTCCAGGGTCTTGATCTCGGACTTGGCCGGCACTACCAGCACCGCGTAGTCATCAGACATGCGCGCGACCAGCTCCACGTCCTTCATGGTGGCTTCGGAGTTGGCCAGCTCGATTGCGCCGATCATCACCCCGCCGGTGGCCATGAGCATGTCGTGGCGCCCGGTCATCTGCACGAATTGGCTCAAGCCGATGGTGCCGCCAGCTCCGGGGATGTTCGTGACCTGCACGTTGTTCACTGCGCCGATGGACTTCAGTGCCTGCTGGGCTTCACGGGCGAAGCCGTCCCAGCCGCCGCCGGGCGAGGCAGGGGCCATGATGACCAACTTGTTCCGCGCCGAGGACTCTCCGCCCGACGCTGCCGCGTTGGTGAATGCGAGTCCCGCTACCGCCACGACGACAACGCCGTACAGGGACCGGCTCAAGATGCGTTTGCTCACCATTTTCCGTAACCTCATTGTTAGTGATTCACCTCACCGATTCCCGGTGCGGCCTTTCCCAGTGTGCAGTCAAAGTGAGCCGAAACACACCGGGAATGCGGTTCTGGTCATAACGGGCAATTAAGAAAATAAAAACAACGGGAGCAAGCGGGTCCACCATGCAATGGATAAAGAACAGCCAGCGCTTCCGGGTTCGCATCCTGTTCCTGCAATTAGCCATCGTGCTGATCATGCTGCTGGCAGTTTCGGTGATCGTGATGCGCTTCGAGATCAACCGGGTGGAGGACAGCGCTTTCAGCCGTGTCGCCCTGGTGGCCGAGGAAACGGCCCAACTGGCCCCGATTGGCCACGCGCTGGCAAAAGATCCCGAAAACGCAGCCGAAGTCGTCGCCCCGCTGGCCCACCTGGCCGAATCGGCATCCGGAGTGGACTATGTGACCATTGCCGATTTGAACGGCATCCGCGTGGCCCACCCCGATCCCGGGTCCATCGGCCAGCCGGTTTCCTCGGATCATGAATCCATCCGCAACGGCGAAACCTTCAGAGGTGTGGAGGAAGGCCCCCTGGGCGTCACCCTGCGGGTGAAGCAACCGGTCTTCGATGAGGGGAAGATCGTTGGCACCATCTCCGTGGGCATCCTGCAAAGCAAGGTGCGCGCCAGCCTGGTTGATATCGTCTGGGCATTCGCGCCGTGGATTATTCTGGCCGTGGCCATCGGCTCCCTGGCGGCCGCGCTGGTGGAACGGGCCATCCGCAGGATCTACCGGGTTGATCCCGAAGAGGTGGATTCGCTGAAGCAGGCGCAGCAGGCGGTGCTCTACGGAGTCAGCGATGGCGTGCTGGGCGTGGATGGCAATGGCCGGCTCACCTTGGTCAACGGAGAAGCGCGCCGGCTGCTGGACCTTCCCGAAGACACTGTGGGCCAGCAAGCCGAAGAGGTCCTGGACCAGAGCCTGGTGGACCTGCTGCGCAGCGACTCCCCCGAGGCCGAATCGGTGCAGAACGTGCTTTCCGGAGAACGGGTGCTGATTGCCACCCGCCGCGAGGCGATGCTGGGTCCCAAGCACTATGGACGCACCCTGACCTTGACCGACCATACCGAGCTGGAAGAGACCTTGCGCGAGTTGCGCGGCCAGAGGTCCTTGGCCGATACGCTGCGCGCCCAGGCCCACGAATTCACCAACCGCTTGCACCTGCTCTCGGGGCTGATGTCCATCGGCGAATACGAAGAAGCCAAGGAGCATATCCAGCGTTTCTCCGGCGCTCGCGGCGAGCATCCGGAAACGCACCTGGGCGACCCCACCCTATCAGCGCTATTCGTTGCCAAGCAGGCCGTGGCCAGCGAAGCCGGGGTCCGGCTGGAACTGCACCCGTTCTCCGCGGTGGTGCCCGGAACCGCGATTGACGACGATGCCATCACCGTCGCCTCGAACCTGCTGGCCAACGCCATCGAGGCCGCCGGTGATGGCGGCGTGGTGTCATTGCACTTGAACGCCGGGCCCACCGGCATGCGCATCGCGGTCAGCGATTCCGGCCCGGGCATCAAGGAAGGCGACGCGGCCCGCCTGGTGCAGCTTGGCTACAGCAGCAAAACCGGGGCGCCGGGAGCCGTCCACGGACGAGGCATCGGCTTGGCCCTGGTGGACCGCATCCGGACCCGGCGCGGTGGCGTGCTGAAGTTCGGGTCCAGTGATCTGGGCGGAGCCGAGGTCATCGTCGCCTGGCCTCCGTCGAAGCGCCCTATGGTTAAGCAGAGCATTCCCGTTCCCGCGCAAGGAGATTACTTCAATGATTAAGACACTCGTGGTCGATGACGACTTCGCAGTGGCCGGGCTGCACCGCCGCTACCTGCAGGGCATGGAGCATTTTGAAGTGGTCGGCGTGCTGGAGCGCGGTTCCGGCGTGGTTCCCTTTGTGCAATCCGGGCAGGTGGATCTGGTCTTGCTCGATGTGCACCTGCCGGATCTGACCGGGCTGGAAGTATTGGCCCAGCTGCGCGCAGCTGGGTCCGACGCGCACGTCATCATGATTACCGCCAACAATGAACGCGATGCGGTGCGCCAAGCAGTGGGCCACGGCGTCGAGGATTACTTGGTCAAGCCCTTCACCGTGGACGAGTTCAAGCAGCGCCTGGCGCTCTATGCCCAGCGCGTTTCGGAGCAGCCCGGAGCGGTGGCGCAGCCAGAGGAGCAGATCGACGAGCTGGGCCAGGCCGAGATCGACCAGCTGCTCCAGACCGCCAGTGGACGAGGGGATGCCAGGATCCCCGAAGTCCTCGAACTGGCACCCGGGGCCGTCACCGGCGCCCAGACCGAACGATTACCCAAGGGCTTCACCGCGCCCACCATGGCACTGGTCGGAGAAGCCTTGCGCAGCGCACCTGGCCAGCCGGATGGCACCCTGTCTTCCTTGGAGGTTGCCGAAATTTGCGGGATCTCCCGGGTCAGTGCCCGGCGCTACCTGGACTTCCTGGTCACGGCGGGCAAGGCCCAGCTGCGTCCGCGCTACGGTTCGGCAGGCCGTCCCGAGCACCGGTATTCGTGGGTCGGCTGAATTTCCTGCACTCCACTGGCTTTTAATGCACATTAGTGTATACACTAATTTCGGATCCACGTTTTCCCACGTCTTCATTTCCGAAAGGTCATCCCATGACAACCCATGCTCAGGAAACCGCTGCCAACGTCGCAGACGTCATCGTGGTCGGCGGCGGCAACGCTGCCTTCACCGCAGCGCACGCGGCAGTGACCCGCGGCCGCAAGGTACTGCTCCTGGAGAAGGCACCCCGCGACCAGTTCGGTGGCAACAGCTACTACACCGCAGGCGCAACCCGCATCGCGCACAACGGCCTGGAAGACCTGCAGGATCTGGTGGAGTTTGATGAGCGCCACCCGGTCTCCGAAGTTCCGCCCTACTCCGAGGCCGACTACGCCGGCGACATCGCCAAGGTAACCGAAGGCCGCAACGACAAGGAAATGACCGAGGTCCTGGTCAAGGAAGCAGCACCCGGCCTGCGCTGGCTCAAATCCCTGGGCCTGAAGTACCGGCTGATGTACGAACGCCAGACCTACAAGACCCCCGAGGGCGGCTACCTGTTCTGGGGCGGCCTGCACGTGGGCAACGTCGACGGCGGCGAAGGCCTGATGAAGGACCACCTGGAAGTAGCCCAGAAGCTGGGCACCGAAGTCCGTTTCGAGCAGGACGTCTACGGCCTGATCGTGGAAGACGGCAAGGTTGTGGGCGTCAAGGTCCGCTCCAACGGCGAAGAGCAGGAACTGCGCGCCGAGTCGGTCATCCTCGGTGCCGGCGGCTTCGAATCCAGCCCGCAATGGCGCCAGGAGCACCTGGGCGAGGGCTGGCAGAACGCCAAGGTCCGCGGCACCCCATTCAACAATGGCGACATGCTGGCCGCCGGCCTGGAAATCGGCGCCGCCAAGGGCGGAGACTGGAGCACCTGCCACTCGGTCCAATGGGACGCGCTGACCCCGAAGAACGAATCCAACCGCGAGCTGACCAACCGCCTGACCCGCCAGTCCTACCCGTTGGGGATCATCGTGAACAACCGCGGCGAGCGCTTCCTGGATGAGGGCGCGGACTTCCGCAACCTGACCTACGCCAAGTACGGCAAGGTGATCCTGCAGCAGCCGGACTCCATCGCCTACCAGGTCTTCGACGCTTCGCTGCGTCCGATGCTGCGCGCCGAAGAGTACGAGATGCCGGAGATCTCCGAGGTCATCGCCGACACCGTTGAGGAATTGGCGCAGAAGATCGGCGTGGATCCAGCGGCGCTGTCCAAGACCGTCTCGGAATTCAACGCTTCCATCGACACCTCCATCGCCTACGACCCGAACGTGCTCGATGGGCGCGCCGCGAAGGTAACTCCGCCTAAGAGCAACTGGGCCAACCCGCTTGAGACCGGCCCGTTCTACGCCTACCCGGTCACCTGCGGCATCACCTTCACCTTCGGTGGCCTGAAGGGCAACACCGACGGCCAGGTGCTGGACGAGAACGGCGAGATCATCCAAGGCCTGTACGTCTGCGGCGAAATGCTCGGCGGCCTGTTCTCGGCCAACTACCCGGGCGGTTCCGGCCTGGCTGCCGGTGTGGTCTTCGGCCGGCGTGCCGGTAACCTTGCCTAAGTACTAAATCCCCTTGTTCCGCCAGTACGCCTGTACTGGCGGAACAATGGTTTTACCCGCCATCCAGCCTTAGACGAGAATGGGGATCATGGCCAAGCTCGATTCGGATTCAATCCATGCCCAGCTCAAGGACGACTTGCTGCAAGGCGCATTCCAGCCCGGGGATGCCCTGCGCGAGGTCGCCCTGGCAGAACGCTTTGGAGTTTCCCGCACCCCGGTGCGCGAAGCCCTGACCCGCCTGCTGCATGAAGGGTTGCTGGAACGCCGCGCCCGCGGTCTTTTCGTCAAGGAAATCGACCCCGAACAGATCATGCAGGTCTACGACCTGCGCATCCTGCTCGAAGGCCAGGCCGCCCAGGAAGCCGCCTCGGTGCGCACCGAAGTGGACCTCATGCGGCTGCAGGCCCTGGTTGACCGGGACCGCGCACTGGCCGAACCAGATGACGCCACCCGCTTGGCCACCAACATCGAGTTCCACCGCGCGCTCTGGCGCGCCGCTCACAACCCGGTGCTGGAGGATCTGCTGGAGCGCCTGGCCACCCACCAGATCCATGCCCCTACATCCACGCTCTCGGTCGGCTCGCGGTGGACCGAAGCGCTGGAGGAGCACCAGCGCATCGTGGAGAACATCCGCGAGCGCGACAGCGCCAAAGCCAGCGGACTCATCCAGGCGCACATGGCCACCGCCAAGGCGCTGCGCTTGAAGATGTTCGCCAGCCTGATGCATTAGCGTCGGGCCCACGGCAGCCGGTTCCTAGACCCCGGCTCGCCCATTGGCAAGGACAAGCAATGAAATTCAGCGCGCTCCAGAGCATGCACGTCGCATCAGGGATTTGCGCACTTGTCGCTCCCCGCATGACCCGCAATCCCGGGGAGAATGGCGGATTCGTCGAGTTGCTGCAATATCAGCCGTCTCAAGCGGACTGGCAGGCTGTCCAGGAGACCGGGCACCTTTGTCCCTCCGGGACCATCCAACTCGACAAGCACCGGATACCAACGGCATTGAAGGCTGACCGAGCCGAGAACGCAGCGGGCTCCGAACCAACCGACTGGCCCTGACTTTCCCCGGCTTCCAACGTCCGGGGTACTGCGGTGCGTCCTGGCTGCCCTGATTATTGTGCGCTCAGGGTACGCATCACTCGGGGACGCTCGTTCACCTCCGCACAGAGCACCAGATCGGCGCGGTACCCCGCAGCCACCACACCCCGGTCATCGAGTCCAGCGGCTCGGGCCGGATTCTCAGAGATCAGGCGCATGGCATCGAAAGGTGCCAGCAGCCCCGTCTGCGCCAAGGCATAGGTGGCCATCAGCATGCTCGATGGCAAGTAATCCGAAGCCAAGATGCCCAACGCCCCGGCCTGGGCCAAGTCGATGGCTGCCACGTTTCCCGAGTGGGATTTGCCGAGCAGAATATTCGGCGCCCCGGCCACGGTCGCAATCCCCTGCTGGGTGGCATGGACAGCAGCTTCGAGCGTTGTCGGGAATTCGGCGATCACCGCATTGCGCGCAACCAGCGCATCAATTTCCGCCGGCGTCACCGGGTCATGGCCCATCAGGCGGATCTCACCGTCTCCGGCGGCCTCGCCCAGCCACGCCAAGGTTTCCTCCTTGAACGGAAGCTGCTGGTCACGCTCGGCCACCAACTGGTCAACGTGCGCTGCTGCCCGCTGCGGATCCATGTGCTGCGCCTCGCGCAACCAGCGTTCCATCACCGTGCGATCGCGGTATTGGCCTTGTCCTGGGGTGTGGTCTTCATAGGAAACCAGCGGAACCTGATCAGGCTCCAGCACCCGGCGCAGCATCCCCACGCCCTCGCGGCAGCGCACATCCAGCCGATGCAGCACCCGATGGTCCATCCGCGGGTTCGCGTAGCCGCTGATGGCCTCATGGATTTCCGGGGCGTTGGGCGAGCCAATGGGCAAGCCGACCGGAGACTTCGCTTGGAAGGACACCGCATGGAATGCGGTGGTCACGCCGGCAGCCAGCAGATTCCCCTCGGCGGCCTGCATGGCGATGTCCACCGGAAGCCGGGCGCCGGGGCGGGGGCGGTATTCGCGCGACAAGGCGTCGCTATGCAGATCAACGATTCCGGGCAGGCACAGCTGTCCGCGTCCGTCGATATCCGCACCCAATCCCGAGCGGTGATCGCGGATTTCCTCGATCCTGCCATTGACCACGCTGATCAGCTGATCTTCCAGCACTCCGTGCTCGGAGAGCAGGCGCACATGGCCCAGGGTGTAGCTTTCTACCATTTGCCCACCTCCGTCACCACGTCGAAGACGTCCGGCTTCAGGTAGCTTTCCACATACTCCAACCGTGCACCGCTGCCTGCGCAGCTCACGAGGCCCTTGAGCAGGATCTGCGGAGGGCGTCCGCGCAGCTTCAGCACGGCACAGATTTCTTCGGGTGGGGACGACAGCCGGCTCTGGCTCCATTGGCGCACCGGCTGGTAGTTGTAATGCCTGCGCAGGACCGTGTCCAGGGATTCATCGGCCTCCAGCACCGAGGCAAGCTTGGGCACGCGCGCGGCCGGCAGCACCGAGGTGGCCGTGCTGACGGCGGCCCCGTCAATGAAGCGCACCCGGTTGAGCACCGCCACCTGCGCGTTGGCCGGCAGGGCCAGGATTTCGCGTTCCGTGGCGTTCGCCGGGCGGGTGAAGGGCTTGGCGTTCTCGGTGCGCGGCTCTCCCCCTGCCGCGCGCACGGTCTTGGTGAAGGACGGGGCGATCTCCGGCCCGATGCGGTATTCATAGCGGCGGGTGCGGAAGGAGCCGCTGCCCTTGATCCGGCGGATCAGCCAACGGCGTTCCAGCTCGTCCAATGCTGCCCTAATGGTCTGCCGATTCACCCCAAAACGGCTGCCCAGATCGTGTTCGGAGGGCAACGGAAGATGCGGTGGCAGGTCCTGGTACTGTTCCATGATCTGTTGGGACAGCTTAAGATAGGTGGCTTCTGTCGACATGACATAAGGGTAGCGCAGAATTCTCGAAATTCCTTATGAATCCGGGGAATAAACCTTAGGTGAACATTGCCCAAACTAGGCCGATCTGTCTAGACAAATATCTTCTGGAGCCAGCATGCTGGAAAAGAAAGATCAGCCATGCTTCGCCCTAACCACTCTTCCCGGAACAGGTACATACCCATGAAACGCAAACTCGCACTTGCCGCCACCGCCCTTCTGGCCGCCACCACCTTGGCCGCCTGCGCCCCGGCAGAATCCGCCACAACCGAATCGGGCTTCCCCGCCGAAATCGTCATCGGCGCCATCCCCAATGAGAACTCCGCCGACCTCACCGGAACCTACGAGCCGCTGATCCAGATGCTGGAAGCCGAAACCGGCGCCGAAGTGAAACTGCAGCAGGCCAGCGACTACGCGGGCATAGTCGAGGGGCTGATCGCAGACCGCGTGGATATCGCCTTCCTGGGCCCCTTCTCCTATGTCATTGCCACTACCAACGAGGCTGACATCAAGCCATTGGGCGCATTGGCTGGCAAGAAGGGCGAAGCCTCCGGCTACTACTCGCTGGGCATCACCCAGGGCGGCAACGACGAAGTCACCTCCCTTGCGGACTTCGCCGGCAAGGACACCTGCTTCGTGGATCCCGGTTCCACCTCCGGCTTCCTCTACCCATCGGCCGGCCTGATTGAAGAAGGCGTGATCGCCAGCGGCAAGGAATCGGATGTCAGCGCCGCGCTCAAGCCGATCTACGCCGGCGGCCACGACGCCTCGGCGCTGGCCGTGAAGAACGGCGACTGCGAAGTCGGCTTCTCCATGCAGTCAATGATTGAAGAAACCCTGCCCGGCTCCGGAGAACTGGCCGAGGGAGACCTGAAATCGGTCTGGACCTCGGAAATGATCCCTGGCTCGGTCTTCGCCGTGCGCAACTCGCTGGGCGAGGAAACCACCGCCAAGCTCACCGAGCTGTTCACCGAGAAGGCCAACGCCGACTACTTCGAATCCCAGGGCTACTGCAACGATGAGGATTGCCTGATCACCGGCGAGCATGCCTGGGGCGTTGTTCCGGCCACCGACAAGGACTATGACGGCATCCGCAGCGTCTGCACCTCGACCAAGTCCGAGAAGTGCCAGTCATGAGCCTCGTCCAATCCCCTGCGCAAACTTTAGGAACGGGCACCATGGCAGCTGACAACACCGCAATCCGCACTACTGCCCTAGCCAAGAGCTTCGGCGACGCCCCTGCGTTGAAGGGTGTTGACCTGAGCATCGCCAAGGGCGAATTGACTGTGCTGCTGGGCCTGTCCGGCTCAGGCAAGTCCACCTTGCTGCGCTGCCTGAATGGATTGCACTCGATTACCTCCGGTGAAGCCACTGTGCTGGGCACCGAGCTGCACAAGGCCCCAGCCCGCAAGCTGCGCGCCCTGCGTGCCAAGGTCGGGTTCATCTTCCAGCACTTCAACCTGGTGGGCCGCCTGACCTGCCTGGAAAATGTGCTGATCGGTGCCGCCGGGCGCATCCGCGGGCCGCGCTACGGGCTTCTGAGCTATTCCAAGTCCCATCGCCGCGAAGCACTGGGCTACCTGGAGCGCGTCGGTTTGGGCGAACTGGCTTTCCAACGCGCTGATTCCCTTTCCGGCGGCCAGCAGCAGCGCGTTGCCATTGCCCGCGCCCTGATGCAGAAGCCAGAGGTCATCCTGGCCGATGAACCGGTGGCCTCGCTTGATCCGCAGAACTCGGCCAACGTCATGGATCTGCTTTTCCAAGTCTGCCTGGAAAACAAGATCACCGTGGTGTGCACCTTGCACCAGGTAGATCTCGCACTGCAGTGGGCAGACCGCATTATCGGACTGCGCAACGGCGAAAAGGTGCTGGATGCCCGGGCTTCGGAACTGGATAAGGACCGTGTGCTTGAGATCTACCAGCAGCTGGAACCTACCGGGCAGGCCGCGGCACGATGACCTTGAAGACCTCACCGCATCCTCCGGCATCAACCACGCGGGCCGAGCGCCCGGAAGGCGAAGTGCGACTGCCGCGCGCCGGCCGCGAGAAGATCACCTTCTGGATACTGCTAGCAGCGCTCATCCCGCTGACTTTGGCCAGCGCCCGGATGATCGAGTTCGACGTGGCGGCCTTGGGCGGCGGCTTCGGCGATGTGCTGAACCTGTTGGGCCGCATGCTCCCACCGGAGCTCAGCGACCCTCCTCGCATCAGCGAACTGCTGCTGGAAACCCTGATGATGGCGTTGCTGGGCACCGTACTGGCCACCGCCATCTCCATTCCGCTGGCCTTCCTGGCTGCCTCGAATACTTCCCCGCACCCAGCGGTGCAGCGTGCCGCACGAGGGGTCATCACCCTGTGCCGAGCCATCCCGGACCTGGTCTTCGCGGTGCTGTTCGTCCGCGCTTTGGGCATCGGCGTGCTGCCGGGCATCCTGGCCCTGGGCCTGCACTCGGTAGGCATGATGGCCAAGCTCTTCGCCGATGCCATCGAGGCCACGGATGCCGGGCCGCGCGAAGCGGTACGCGCCACCGGGGCCTCCCGCCTGGGCGAACTGCTCATGGGCGTGCTTCCGCAGGTCATCCCGGCCTGGCTGGGCACCTTCATCTACCGGGTGGACATCAACCTGCGCACCTCGGTAGTGCTCGGCTTCGTCGGCGCCGGAGGCATCGGCTTCGCCCTGCAGGATGCCTTGCGCGGGCTGATGTACGAAAGCGCCATGGGCATCGTGCTGATCATCCTGCTGGTTATCGCCGGCATGGAAATCATCTCCGTGCTGCTGCGCCGGACCCTGCTGAACCCGCCGGACACCGGTCCGGCGCCGAAGCTGCCGGCCGCCGATTCCGCCCTGCTGGGCCCGATGACCGGCGAGCGCTCCACCCGCCTGCTGGCCGGGCTGCTGGTCCTGGCCGCCACCTGCTATTCCTTCATCCACCTGCGGATCAACCCGCTGGCCCCGTTCTTGCAGTTCAAAGAACTGCTGTCAGTGTTCGGCAAGCTGCTGCCGCCCTCCGTCGAAGGGATGGAGGAGCTGCTGTTCACCGCGGTGCTCGAAACCCTGGCCATTGGAGTGGTTTCCACGGTGGCCGGGGCGCTGCTGGCCATTCCAGTTGGCATCCTGGCCGCTTCCAATGTCGCGCCGTCGCGCGCGCTCTATGCGCTCAGCCGCGGGCTGATCCTGGTCGTGCGCGCGATCCCGGAATTGATCCTCGCGGTAGTCTTCGTGGCCGCCATCGGCCTCGGCCCGATGGCCGGAGCCATGGCGCTGGCCGTGGGAACCATCGGTTTCCTCGGCAAGCTGGTGGCGGATTCCATCGAGGAGATCTCCGCCGGCCCGCTGGAAGCAGTCCGGGCCGTGGGCGGCGGCTGGTGGGACCAGCTGCTGGGCGCGGTGATCCCGCAGGCCCTGCCGCAACTGGTCGGCCATTGGATGTACATGCTGGATGTCAACATCCGCACCTCAACGGTGCTGGGCATCGTGGGCGCCGGCGGCATCGGCTTCCTGCTCATGGAATCGGTCCGCACCCTGAACTTCAACGTGGCCGGCACGATCATCCTGATCATCTTCGTGCTGGTCTTCCTCATCGAAAGGCTCTCCGCATGGATGCGCAAGCTACTCGCCTGAAAACCACGGCCCAGCTATGGGTGGGCGGGCAGGAATTCGAATCCCGCGAATTCGATCTTCCAGAACTGACCGGTTCGCAGTCCATCGCCCGGATCGATCTGGCGACCGTGTGCGGCTCCGATGTCCATACGGTCACCGGCCGTCGATCAGGGGCGTGCCCCTCGATCCTGGGCCACGAGGCAGTGGGCACCTTGGTGGCAATCGGCCCTAACGGAGCCCGGGACGCCTTGGGCAGGGACCTGTCCGTCGGCGACCGGGTCATCTGGAGCGTCACCGTGTCCTGCGGCGCCTGCGACCGGTGCCTGGCCGGGCGCAGCGCCAAATGCCGCACCCTGCTCAAGACCGGGCACGAAGCCCTGGATGGGCCGTGGGGAATATCCGGCGGCTACGCCTCGCATATCCACCTGCCCGAAGGGATCACGCTGGTAGCGGTGCCCGATGAGTTGTCGGATGCGGCGGCGGCCCCCGCAGCTTGCGCCACGGCCACCGTCATGGCGGTGCTGGAAGCAGCCGGCGATGTGAGCGGGCAACGCGTACTGGTCAGCGGGGCAGGAATGCTCGGATTGGTAGCGTGCGCGGCGGCCCGCCAGCGCGGTGCGGCCAGCGTCGTGGCCAGCGACATCAATCCCGAACGCCTGGAACTGGCCCGGGCCTTCGGGGCCACGGACACCCTGCAGTCTCCCGGCAAGCCGCAGCCCAGCAGCTTCGACGTGGCGGTGGACCTGTCCGGAGCGCAGCCTGCGCTGGCCGCGGCACTGGATGCCCTGGACGTCGGCGGGCGCTTGGTCGTAGCCGGTTCGGTCTCCCCCGGCCCCGCCTTGTGCGTGGATCCCGAACGCGTGGTCCGCTTCCTGCTGGGCATCACCGGCGTGCACAACTACGAGCCACGTCACCTGCAGCAGGCCATTGCCTTCCTGATGGCAACGCGGGATCTCTACGACTGGGATTCCCTGGTCGCCGCGCCGCGCCCGGCCCGCGAGCTGGCGCACCTCATGGCCCCGCCGCAGGGCAGGATCCTGCGCAACTCCATCACTTTCAACAGCAATTAATGAACCAGAATCCGAGAGCAGGAGCATCATGATCAAACTAGTCGTCCTCGATATGGCAGGGACCACTGTGAATGAGCACGGGGACGTGTACCGCGCATTGGAAAGTTCGGTCACCGCCGCCGGCGCCACCGTGCATGCCCAGGACCTGCAAGCCTGGATGGGCGTGGACAAGACCGAGGCCATCGCCGCGTTGCTGGAGCTGGGCGGGATCAGCCCGGATCCGTCCCTGGTGGCCCGCCAATTCGACCTCTTCCGGCAGCTGTTGGCGCAGGCCTACGCCGAGAATCCTCCAGAGGCCCTGCCGGGAGTGGACGCCGCGCTGGCCGAACTCAGATCCCGGGGCGTCAAGATCGCTTTGAGCACCGGCTTCTCCAGCGATGTGGCCGCTCCGATCCTGGATACCCTGGGTTGGGGAATCGGCGAGGGAGAACTGCTCGATGCCGTGGTGACCAGCGATATGGTGGCCGCTGGACGCCCGGCGCCTTACATGATCCATCGGGCCATGGAAGCCACCGGCATCCATGATGTCCGGACCGTGCTCGCCGGGGGCGACACGGTGGTGGATGTCCTGGCCGCGCGCCATGCCGGAGTACGCGTCCTTGGAGTGCTCACCGGAGCCTTGGAACGCGGAGATTTCGCGGAACACTACCACGATTGGATCCTGGACAGTGTTGCGCAACTGCCCGCGGTGCTGGAAGACGAGGCCCTGGTTTAGCAGTCCGCAGCACCCGGCTGGTGCCGCAGTTCCCCAGGTAGCTGCGGCACCAGCTTTGGCTCGGCAACCGCATCGACGGACCCTCGCAGATCAGCTGCCAGCCTGATGCACTAGCGGCAAGCCCACGGCAGCCGTGACGTCTCGAGTTAGGCCAATGCATCGCTGGTCTGTAGACTGGAAGCATGGCTCTGGTTGTCTCAACGCATGCGCAGCGGCTTCTCGCTGCCGTTTTCCCCAAGGGAAAACTGCTGACCAAGCTAGCCAGCGGCACCAATGGGTGGTTGAGTTCCTGGGGAACCAACGCCCACGGCGAGATCGCCGGCTGCCCGCCACCGCGCCACTAGTTGCGCGGTCCCGATTCCTGGTTTTTCTCCGGTGGATTCCGCGCGCCCTCGTGCCCTTTTCCCGGATCCCAGAAAGACCCGTTACTTTGCCATACCCCTCAACTGGCGTATCCCGCCAAGCACCCCACGCCCTGTGGCGTGGAATCCGCCAAACCCTCAAGCAGGACTCGATGGGCGGGCTGCTGCTGCTCTGCGCCACCCTCGCCGCCTTGGTCCTGGCCAATTCCCCTGCAGCCCCATGGTACGAGGGGTTGCGCGACTTCCGTTTCGGCCCCGAGTCCCTGCACTTGAATCTCTCGGTCGGAGCCTGGGCCGCTGACGGCCTGCTCGCCATCTTCTTCTTCGTTGTCGGCTTGGAACTCAAGGAAGAATTCGTTGTCGGCAAATTGCGCAATCCGCGCACGGCGATCGTTCCGGTGGCCGCAGCCGTAGGCGGCGTGGCGCTGCCGGCACTGTTCTACGTCCTTGTCATCTCCGCATCGGGAAGCTCCGCCATCAACGGCTGGGCAATCCCCGCAGCCACTGATATCGCCTTCGCGATCGCCGTGATCGCAGTGGTGGGCAAGTTCCTGCCCCCTGCCCTGCGCACCTTCCTGCTCACGCTGGCGGTGGTCGATGACCTGCTGGCCATTTCCATCATCGCCATTTTCTACACCGATGACCTGGCCTGGCTGCCGCTGCTCCTCGCGCTGCTGCCACTGGCGGCATTCGCGCTGGCAGTGCAGCGCGGGGTCCGCGCCTGGTGGGTCCTGATCCCGCTCGGCGCCACCGTCTGGGCATTGGTGCATGCCTCGGGAATCCACGCCACGGTGGCCGGCGTGCTGCTGGGCTTCATGGTTCCGGTGATTGCCACCCAGCGGGCGCATGTGCGCACCGGGAGCACCGAGCAGGGCGAAGTGATCCACGAAGGCCTGGCCGCCCACTTCGCGGACCGGTGGTCCATTCCCTCATCCATCATCGCCATTCCGGTGTTCGCCTTCTTCGCTGCCGGTGTTCCGGTCGGCGGCCTGTCCGGACTGGGCGAAGCGCTGGCCAGCCCGGTGGCACTGGGCATCATTGCCGGCCTGGTGCTGGGCAAGTCGATGGGCATCACCGCCGCCACCTTCCTGGTCACCAGGCTTCCGGGAATCAAGCTGGATGGCAGCATCAAATGGCCTGATGTGCTGGGGCTGTCCTTCGTGGCAGGCATCGGCTTCACCGTCTCCCTACTGGTCGGCGAGCTGGCCTTCGGCCAGGGCGGCGAGGAAGCGCAGTACGTGAAGGTCGGGGTGCTGTGCGGTTCGCTGCTGGCCGCGGTCATCGGCGCGGCGCTGCTCGGGTCGCGAAATCGCGCGTACCGCGCGGCGGCCAAGACTGCTGCATAGCTAGCCCTGCTGCATCCTTCCTGCGGATGGATGCAGCAGGGCTGTTCGCCCGAATCAGGAACGCGCGGTGATCGAATCGATGGCTTCGCGGGCATCTTCGGCCAGCTGCTGCGGCATCGGTGCGCTCTTGGCCGAGTCGGACGCTGTCTTCTGCCCCTGGTCGCTGACGACGTACTGGCCGAAGGTCTTGGCCAGTTCCACGGTCTGCGGATCCTCGTAGCCGCTGCAGAACAGCAGGTAGGAGACCAGCACCATCGGGTACGCGCCGGCGGCGGTGGTCTTGCGGTCCAGCTCCAGGGCGATATCGTGCTCACCGCGACCGTGGACCCGTTCCGATTCGGCCACTGCCTTGGCCGCTGATTCCCCGCTGACTGCCACGAATTCCTCGCCGACCTTCAGCTTCACCTTACCCAGCGACTTATCCACCAGGGAATCATCGGCATAGGTAACCGCGCCCACGGCGCGGGTCACGGTGGTCACCACACCGGCATTGCCCTGGGCCTTCTCCAGGCCGGTGGCATCCGGCCAGCCGCCATCCGGCTCGTGTGGCCAAGCTTCGGGAGCAACCGCATGCAGGTACTCGGTGAAGTTCTCGGTCGTGCCAGAATCGTCGGCGCGCGCCACCCCGGTGATCGGCAGGTCGGGCAGCTGCACCTGCGGGTTCAGCTGGGCGATGGCCGGGTCCTGCCAGGAGCGGATCTCACCGGAGAAGATCCTGGCGATCGTTGGGGCATCCATGTTCAATTCCTTGATGCCCGGCAGGTTGAAGGCGATGCTGATCGGGGAAATATACGCCGGGATATTGATCGCGCCCTGCGGGCCGCAGGTCTCGATGGAGCGCTGGACTTCCTCTTCCTTCAGGTAAGCGTCGGATCCGGCGAATTCGGTGCCACCTGCCAGGAGCCCGGCGCGTCCGGCGCCGGAGCCCACCGAGGCGTACTGCACCTGGACCTGGGGGTGCATGGTGGAGAATTCGGTGGTCCAGGCGTTCATGGCGGAATTCTGCGCGGTGGATCCGCCGCCGGTCAGCGTGCCTTGGAGGCTAGAGCTATTCGATTCAGCGGCCTTGCGCTGCTCTTCTCCCAGCGGGTAGTCCGACCCGCAGCCCGAAAGCAGCAGGACCAGGCCCATGCTGGCAATCGCGGTGAAAGCGGCGGTTCGAGGCAGAGGTGGCCGGGCAGGTCCGGTGGTTCGCAAAACTTCTCCTGGGGTCCAAGGTGAACGGCGGGTGTACTTGAAATTCCAGTGAATCATCATCCCTGCACTTTCCGAAATCATTCCCTGGCCACAGCCGATGAATACTCGGCGGGCCCGCGGGCGTTGAACTGTGTTTCCCAGTCTCCTAATCCCCGCCGGTGCCAGTTGCCGAGTCGATAGCAGCGAGGTCCTGCGTCGCCGGCCCCTCCAATACTTCCCCGGCCGGACTGAACCTGGACCCGTGCAGCGGGCAATCCCAGGATTTCTCCGCGTCATTCCACGACAGCACGCCACCTAGATGAGTGCAGATCCCGGACACCCGGCAGGTGGCCCCTCCGATTGTGGACACGGCGACCGGGCGCAGGCCCTCGCGCAGCACCAGACCTTGGCCCTCGGCGGGCGGAGTCCGCTCCTCGCCAAACACGCCGCCTGCATCCTGCGCGGCGCCCTTGCCTGCTTCGCCAAGCAGCGAGCGTTTCCATCCCGCGACGAGTTTTCCAGCAACCCGGGAGTTGATCTTCGCCCCGGCGACCAGGTCGGCCGGGGTGGTGGCGCGCTGCGACAAGGCCTGCGCCCAGGCGATATTTCCGCCGAGGATGTTCGCGCTGAGCTGGAGGGCGGCGGCAATCGCATTGGCCATCCCCCACTTGTTGTAGCCCGTGGCCACATGGATGTTCCCTCCCCCGCGGGGCAATTGGCCAACGAACGGAACCATATTGGCCGACCTGTAGTCCTGCGCCGACCATTGGCCGGCGAGTTCGGCCCCGGGGAAATGCCTTCTGGTCCAGATATCCAGGTCCTTGAGCTGGCCGAGCTCGGAGAGCTGCTGGCCCACCGGATGGCCGTTGCCGCCCACCAGCAGCAGCTCCTGCCCGTCGAGAGGAACGGTCCGCAGCGAACGCGCTGGCTGGTCGATGGACAGGTACATCCCCTGGGGCAGCGCACCTGTGCCTGCATCAATGCGATGCGCAACCACGTAGGAGCGCGATGGTTCGACTTTGGCGAAATACAGTCCCCGATCCAGGATGGGGATACCCGTGGCCAGGATGACCTGTTGGGCACGGTTCTCGCCTTGGCTGGTATGCACTGTGGCCAGGGCGCCGGCGCTGGCATCACGCACCCTGACACCCTCGACGATCCTGCCCCCCGCGCGAGCGCAGGTCGCTGCCCAAGGCCTGGAGCACTTCCATGGGGTTGAATTGCGCCTGGCCAGGCAGGGCCAGCGCCGCGGCCACGGGAAACGGCAATCCGATGTCCGGGCCGCACCAGCTGGCCTCCACCCCGGCGCTGCGGGCTGCCTCGGCTTCCTTCTCCAGACTGGCACGTCCGGATGCGGCTTCGGTGTACGTGTAGGCATCCCGCCGCTGCACGGCGACATCCCGCTCCTCCAGATAGCGCAACAACCACGACTGCCCTTCGAGATTCCCCTGGACATAGGCGTCCACGACCTCCTGGGAACAATGCTCCCGGATCCCGGAGAGCACCGTGCCCTGCAGCAAGCTGAGCTTCGCGGTGCTCGCTCCTGTTGTTCCGGCCCCGGCGAACTTGGCTTCGAGTACCGTGACGCTCAATCCGGCCCGGCTCAGCAGCACGGCGGTGGCCAGCCCGGTCAGCCCCGCGCCTACGACGATGGCGTCATAGGTTGCGCCCGGCTGGAATCGGTCGGCTCCACCGGAAGAACGCTTCGCCTGCCATAACGACTCCATCATCGCTTTCTCCTCTTGCTCAGTTTGCTGCCGCACCCTGATTCCACGGTATGCACAAGCGCCGAGGTTCGGTACGGCCACGAAAAATTAGGCGAATTCACCCAGCTTGGCCAGCAGCCGCGGCCCTCCACGGCCGCCTTGCCGATCCCGGAGGCTGATTTGCGCTGCCGAGAAAACTTAAGTGATAATGATTCTCATTATGACTCTTGAAGAGCCCGGGCTCGCCCGCCAGCCCCGCGCCCCACTTCCGCCCAGCCCGGCCTTGTGCCTGCGCAAGGCACGCCTGGGACTGCCCGGCGCCGCCAGCCCGCTGCTCGACGTCGAGGAGTTCATGCTTCTTCCCGGCGAGCGCGTGGTCATCACCGGCCCGTCCGGCGCAGGAAAGTCGCTGCTGCTGTCGATGATCACCGGGAACTGGGCGCCCGGACTGGAATTCACCGGAACCCGCACTCCCGGCTCAACGCGCATCGGCTACATCCCGCAACGCGGCCAAGACGCCCTGCATCCGCTGCTACCGCTGGGACGGCAACTGCGCAAGGCCACCGGCGCCAGCGCCCAGCAGGTCCGCGGTATCCTGCAAGACGCCGGGCTGGGCGATCCGCAGCTGCTCGCACGACGTCCCGCAGAACTCTCCGGAGGGCAAGCACAGCGCGCCGCCATAGCCCTGGCCGTGCTCAGCCAGGCCCCGGTGATCCTTGCCGATGAACCGACCAGCGCCCTGGACCACACCGCCCGGGACCTCATCCTGGAACTGCTGGGCACCCTGCTGGGCCAGCAGCAGGCCCTGGTGCTGGTCACCCACGACGCGGCAGTCGCCAAAGCGCTGGCCACCCGGCACCTGGTCCTGGACTCCGGGAAGATCGCCAGCACCACCGCACCCCGGCTGGAACGGGTACCGGCTTGAGCATCCCCGCCTTGGAAGTATCCGCGCTCAGCGCACTGCGCGGGCACGGCGCAGCCCGCCGACTGGTCCTGGAGCCCCTTGGCTTCACGCTGGCCCCGGGCGAATCGGTGGCCGTCACCGGGCCGTCCGGCGCCGGCAAATCCACCCTGGCCGACATCGTGCTGGGCCTGGAACTGCCGGACTCCGGAGAAATCCGCGTGCTGGGCCAGCACTGGAGCGCACCGAAGCGCAGCCACGCGCCAGCACGCCGCCGGCTGGTCCAGGGCGTGCCCCAGGATCCTGCCGCCGCCTTCGTGCCGCGCTGGAGCATCCGCACCTCGCTGCAGCAGGCCATCCACCGGCTGGCTCCCCCAGCCGGCCCCGGAACGGGCATCGACCGGGCTGCCGAGCTGGCGCAATTCGACACGGCACTGCTGGATCGGCGCCCGCACCAGCTCTCCGGAGGACAGTTGCAGCGGGCCGCGCTGGCCCGCGCCGTGGCAGTGAACCCCTCGGTGCTGGTGGCGGACGAGCCGACCAGCGCCCTAGATCCGGACACCGCCCAGGCAGTCGCCGGCCAGCTGCTCTCCACCGCCGCCAACTCGGGCATTGCCTTGCTGCTGATCACCCATGACCCGCAGCTGGCCGCGCAATGCTCGCGCACCATCGCCATCCGCCCACCGTCCCGATAACCCGCCCACCAGCTGATCACCCATCACCGATCACCCATCCCCAAGGACCTCGCACCCATGAATCGACCCCGCCCCAAGACCCTGGCTTTGCTCACCATCCCGCTGGCCGGGGCACTTGCCCTCAGCGGCTGCTTCTCCGCGGCCGCCGAGCAGGCCGGAAGCACCGACCGCATCTCCGTAGCCCACATGCAGCCGCCCCGCTCCGGGCTCAGCCCGCTCAGCGATGACGCGTTCAAGCTCTCGCGCTGGTCCACCGCCGAAACCCTGGTCAATCTCGACGCTTCCGGGGACGCCCAGCCGGCATTGGCTACCAGCTGGGAACGCAGCGGCGAGCTTGCCTGGGACTTCGAGATCCGCGAAGGCGTCAGCTTCCACAACGGCCAGCCGCTGACCGCCCAAACGGTGGCGAACTCCTTGCAGCAGGCCATCGACTCGACCCCGGTGCCGCGCATCCTGAACGGAACCGCATTGAAGGTCGCGGTGCGCGGGGATCACGGACTGCGGATCACCGCCGCGGACCCCGACCCGCTGCTGCCCCAGCGGCTCTCCAGCCCGCAGCTGGCCATCTTCGCCGCCGAAGCCTACACCGCCAACGGGGTGGATCCGGCCGGCCACGGCACCGGCCCCTTCCAGATCGTGGACGTAGACGGGATTTCCGGGGCCACCCTGGACCGGTACGAGGGCTACTGGGGCGAAAAGGCCGCAGCCTCGGGCATCGACGTGAAGTTCGTGCCCGATGGCACCGCCCGCGCCGCCGCGCTGCGCACCTCGGAAGCAGATGTCATCGAGGCCATCCCCGCCGGGCAGGCCGCCACGGTGGACCAGGAGCTGCTCACCGAAGTACCGATGCCGCGCACCAACACGCTGTACCTGAACACCGAAAAGGGCCCGTTCGCCGACCCGGCGGTGCGCGCCGCGGCCCGCGAAGCCATCGACCGGGCGGCCATCGTGGAATCGGTGTACGAGAACCGCGCCGATATAGCCGAGGGCCTGCTCGGCCCGGCCCTGCCCTACGCCGCCGGGCTGCGCGATTCTGGAGAATACCGGCAGCTGCTGGCCCAGCGTGCCGAACCAGCCAAGGTCAAGGACGTGGAAATCACCCTGGGCACCTTCACCGACCGCGCCGAACTGCCAGAAGTCGCGGTGATCCTGGAGCAGCAGCTGGAAGCGGCCGGATTCATCGTGAAGCAGGATGTGCGCGAATACCAGTACATCGAGGCCGACGCACTGGACGGCGCCTTCGATGCCTTCATCCTCTCGCGCGCCACCGTGCTTGATTCCGGGGACCCGGTTGCGTACTTCGCCTCCGACTTCACCTGCGAAGGCGGCTTCGCCATCGCCCAGCTCTGCGACAAGGACGTGGACCAGGCCATCGCCCGGGCCTCGGAAACCGAAGCCGGGGAACAGCGCCAGCAGCAGATCATGCTGGCCGAAGCCCGGATCCTGGGCACCGACGCGGCCATCGCGCTGCTGCACGAACGCGTGATCCAGGGCGAGGGTCCCGCCGTGCGCGATGCCGCGCAGGATCCGCGCGAACGCGAGCTGATCACTGCGCAGACCCGACTGGACAGCGACCAGGAGCCGCAACGCTGATGAACTGGTTCGCCCTGAAGGCGCGGCGCCTCTCCTGGCCGTCCTTCGCATCCTGCCTGCTCAGCGCGCTGGCCCTGCTGCTGGTAGCCGGCGCGCTGCCCTGGCTTTCGCGCACGGACCCGGCCGCCGCGGTGCTGCGCGCACGCTATGCCGAACTGGAACCCACCGAGCAGGCCCTGACCTCCGTGCGCGCGCAGCTGGGCCTGGACCAGGGCCCGCTGGCCACCAGCCTGCACTGGTGGTCCGGGGTGCTGCACGGGGATCTGGGCAGCTCCTGGGTCAGCGGTGCAGAAATCGCTCCCGGCGCCTGGCGGGCGCTGTCGGTCTCCGCCACGCTCACCGCCTTCGCCACCATCATCGCGCTCGCCGTGGCCTTCGCCCTGGTGCTGCCCGCCGCGCTGCGCGTGCTGCGCAACCGGCAGCATTCAGGATCCGGGCCGCTGGGCGTGGCACTGACCGCCTTGCCCGAATTCCTGCTGGCCAGCTTGCTGCTGGTACTGGTGGCGGTGCAGCTGCAATGGCTTCCGCCCTACGGGTGGACCGGGCTGGACACCGCGATCCTGCCCGCACTGGCCCTGGGCATCCCGGCCGGCGGATTACTCGGCCGGCTGCTGGCCGATGCCATCGCCTCGGTGGCCGCCGAACGCTGGGCCGGGATCTGGCACCTGGCCGGAGCTCCGGCACCGGCCATCCTCTCCGGGGTGCTGCGCCGGGCCGCCGCGGCAGTCATCGACCAGCTCGGCCTGGTGTTCATCGGCTTGCTCGGCGGCGCGGTGGCCGTGGAGCAGGTCTTCGCGGTGCCCGGACTTGGCCGCTACCTGCTCGGGGCGGCCAATGCACAGGACATTCCCGCCTTGCAGGCCGGCCTGCTGCTGATGGCGGGATCGGCGCTGCTGATCGGAATGCTCACCGCAGCGGCCCGGCGCGCGCTGCGCGGCGGCGCCCTGCCCGCCGGATCGCTGCCAGCCCCGCCCGAGGCGCGCGGCAACGGCAGGATCCAGCGCTGGACTGCGGCGATCACCTGCACCGCGCTGCTGGCCATCCTGGCTTTCGGACTGCCGCGCGACCCCTACACCCTTGCCTTCCAGAGGCTGCAAGCCCCGAGGGCCGGTCTGCCGTTCGGCGCCGATTCCAGCGGACGGGATCTGCTGGCCCGCGTGGCCCACGGAACCTTGGGCACGGTAGGCCCGGCACTGGCGATCGTGGCCTGCGCAATCCTGATCGGCCTGCTGCTTGCGGCGGCAGGCGAGATCTCGCGCGGGCCGGCGGTAATCGCCAACGCGACTCCGCCGATTCTGGCCGGAGTGGTCATCGCGGCCCTGCTGGGCCCGTCGGTGGGCGGTGCGGCGCTGGCCGTGCTCTGGGTGAGCTGGCCTCCGCTGGCCACGCATGCTGCCTCGCTGCTGGACGAGGCCCGGGCCATGCCGCATATCCGCTGGCTTCCGCTCTCGGGGGTGCCGCGCGGCCGGATCTGGGTCCAGCATTTGCTGCCCGCGGTGCTTCCGGCCCTGCTGAGGCACGGGATGCTGCGGTTGCCCGGGGTGGCACTGGCTTTGGCTGCCCTCGGATTCCTCGGGCTCGGGGCTCAGCCGCCCACCCCGGAGTGGGGCCTGCTGCTGGCCGAAGGCATCGGCTATGTCGAGCGGGCTCCGTGGACTGCCATCGCCCCGGCTACCGCACTGGTGCTCACTTCCGTGTGCGCGGTGGCGCTCGCCGGAATCCCGGCGCCGCAGCGTGCCGGTACCCGAGGCACGGCTGCGCAGCAGGATCCGGCGGCCAGGAACACGCCGGTCCCGGTGAGCTGAAACGCGGGCCTATCCCGGCCCTGGAAAGAAAATGGAGCCAAGGGGCAACGCGGCATATGCCGCGCTGCCCCTTGGCTCCATCGAGTTTCCGTGGCGATCGCCCCTTGCCCAAGCAGGCTTACTGGGCGGCCACTTCGCTGTTGCCGTGCCGTGTTCCTGTGGCCAATCCCAGGCTCACCGGCTGCGGCGAGGTGCAGCAGCCGGCCGCTTCGGCGGGCTCGGTTCCGCTGGCGGTGCCGCCGTCCGCGGGGGCATCGCAGGAACCGCCCAGATCCGTGGAGCAGACCCCGGTTTCCGGCAGATCCAGTTCAACCCGGCCTGCCCCGTCGGCATCGCCGGACAAGGCAGCGGCAATGGAGCGCACCTGCTCGTAGCCGGTAGCCATCAGGAACGTCGGAGCCCGTCCATAGCTCTTCATTCCAACGATGTAGAAGTTCTTTTCCGGGTGCGCCAATTGCTTTTCGCCGTGCGCGCTGACCGTTCCGCAGCTGTGGAATTCCGGATCGATCAATGGCCCGAGCTGGCGCGGGGCTTCAACGCATTCATCCAGGTCCAGGCGCAGTTCGGAGAGCATCTGCAGATCCGGGCGGAAACCGGTGGCGGCGATGATGCGGTCAACGCCCAGCTCGCGCCCGTCAGCCAGCGATACGGACAGCTGATCCCCTGCGCTCATCGAAGCGACGGAGACATTTTCCAGCAGTTCCACGTTGCCGTTCTCCACCAGCCGGCGCAGCGACGTGCCCAGCTGGCCCCGGGCTGGTAGCTGGTCAGCAGCTCCGCCACCGTAGAGCCGGATCGGGTTGGCCGCCCCGCGCAGGCCCCAAAGGATCCGAATGTCCGGGAACTTCTTCTGCAACCGGCCCAGGGCAATGACGGTATTCGCCGCCGAATGCCCGGCGCCAAGCACCAGCAATTTCTTGCCCGCGAGCTCCTGCTCATCGGCGCCCAGCGGATCAGGCAGCCCGCAGATGATGAAGCCGCGCTCGCGCGCCTGCGCTTCGCCGATGGCCTGGATTCCGGCCCGGCCTACCGGGCTTGGCTGGTTCCAGGTGCCACTGGCGTCAACCACGGCACGGCCGAGAAGATCCACCGGGCCGCCCGGAGTTTCGGTGCGCACCAGGAACGGGGCTTCATCGCGGTGCGCGGTGCGTGCCTTGTCGGCACCGCGGCCGTCGGCCAGCACGCGGCTGATCTTCGCCACGCGGTGGCCGTAGCGGATGCGCGGTGACAATTCCGGGTGGGCGGCCAGCGGCTGGAGATATTCGCTGACCAACTCCGCGCCGGTGGGAAGCTTGGTGATCCGCGGCGCTTCCCAGCCTCCTGCGTATCCCTCGCTGGGGGTTTCCAGCAGCCGGCGGGCGGCCGCATCGATATTGAAGCGCCATGGGGAGAAGAGCTTGATGTGGGACCACTGGGCTATTGCGGCGCCGGCGCTGTCCCCGGCTTCCAGGACAAGCACTTCCAGCCCGCGTTCGCGCAGGTGGGCGGCGGTAGCAAGGCCGATGGGGCCGGCGCCGATGACGATGACTGGAAGGTTCTCCTGCATGGGTTTCTCCTTGGCTGCTGGAATTCTGGAGACGGTCTGCGCTTAGCTGGCCGGCAGCAGGTCGGCGATGAGGTTCTCAATCCGGGCACGGATTTCATCACGGATTGGCCGCACGCCGTCAATGCCCTGCCCTGCGGGGTCTTCCAGCTTCCAGTCTTCATAGCGCTTGCCCGGGAAGAATGGGCAGGCATCTCCGCAGCCCATGGTGATCACCACATCGGAGTCTTTCACGGCTTCGGTGGTCAGCACCTTGGGGATTTCCAAGGACATGTCGATGCCGACTTCTTTCATGGCTTCCACGGCGGCCGGGTTAACCGAATCAGCCGGGGCGGATCCGGCCGAGCGGACCTCAATGCGCCCTCCGGAGAGGTGGGAGAGGAAGGCGGCGGCCATCTGGGAACGCCCTGCATTGTGCACGCAGACAAAGAGAACTGAAGGCTTTTCGGCAGCAGTCATGGGTGTTGTCCTTAGGAAGAAGTAGTCGAAGTGCTTACAGCCGGGAAGAATTTCCGGGACCACAGGGCCACGTAGACCAAGGCAACCAGGATCGGCACCTCGATCAGCGGGCCGACCACGCCGGCCAGGGCCTGGCCGCTGGTGGCACCGAAGGTGGCGATGGCTACCGCGATGGCCAGCTCGAAGTTGTTGCCGGCGGCGGTGAACGCCAGAGTGGTGGTGCGCGGGTAACCCAGCTTCAGCCAGTGGCCGATGAGCATTCCGGCACCGAAGACCACCACGAAGTAGATCAGCAGCGGGATCGCCATGCGCAGCACATCCAGGGGCTTGGAGATGATGTTATCGCCCTGCAATGCGAAGAGCAGCACGATGGTGAACAGCAGCCCGTACAGTGCCCACGGCCCGATTTTCGGCAGGAATTTTCCCTCGTACCAGTCGCGGCCCTTGGCCTTTTCGCCCAGGGTACGGGTCAGGTAGCCGGCCACCAGCGGAATGCCCAGGAAGACCAGCACCGAGGCGGTGATGGCGGCAATGGAGAACTCGGCGCTGGTGGTTTCCAGCCCCAGCCACGATGGCAGCAGCTGCAGGTAGAACCAGCCCAGGGCACCGAAGGCGATGACCTGGAAGACCGAGTTGATGGCCACCAGCACCGCGGCCGCTTCCCGGTCCCCGCAGGCCAGATCATTCCAGATGAACACCATGGCGATGCAGCGGGCCAGGCCCACAATGATCAGGCCGGTGCGGTATTCGGGCAGGTCTGCCAGGAATACCCAGGCCAGGACGAACATGAACGCCGGGGCCAGGACCCAGTTGATCACCAGCGAGGTGATCATCAGCTTCTTGTCGGCCAGCACGCGGCCGGTTTCGTTGTAGCGGACCTTGGCCAGCACCGGATACATCATGACCAGCAGGCCGATGGCGATGGGTACCGAGACCCCGGCCACGGTGAAGCGGTCCAGCAGCTCGCCCAGCTGAGGGAAGATGCGGCCCAGACCCAAGCCGACGCCCATGGCCAGCAGGATCCACAGGGCCAGGTAGCGGTCCAGGAAGGAAAGTTTTGCCGCCACGGGGGCAGTGTCTAGCGCAGGCGCGGGTGCCACTGATTCATCACTCCAAGAATAGGCATCGACGATTGTCGATGTTTTGAGTATGATGAAACATATCGACGTTTGTCAATCTCTGGCGCCAGAAGAAAAGAGCCAAGGCCCGTGAGCACAGCCACCGTGAATCCTGCCGGAGAAACTTCCCCAGTACCGGCAGCCGACGCCTGCTGCACGCCATCCCAAGGCGAGGCAATCCTCAACGCCGGGCAGGCCGAAGCGTTGGCGCTGCGCTTCAAGGCCCTGGGCGATCCCAACCGCCTGCGCATCCTGTCCATCGTCTCCGCCAGCGAATCGGCCGAGACGTGCGTCTGCGACCTGCCCGAACCATTGGGCCTCAAGCAGCCGACGGTCTCGCACCACCTGAAAATCCTGGTGGAGGCCGGAATCCTGCACCGCGAAAAGCGCGGGGTGTGGGCGTACTACTCCGTCGTCCCTGGCGCTTTGGAATCCCTAGGATCCAGCCTGGCACCCAAGGGCTAGGCCGCAGACCCACCTGGGCAGGGCGCTACCTAGAGCCTGAGCTCATACAGGACGGTATCCAGCCACTGCCCCGCCACTGCCCCTCGGGCACCCTGGGCAATCCGCTCGCGCCGGCCAACCTCGCGGAACCCTGCCCTGGCATGCAGCGCCCTGCTGGCTTCGTTGCCGGCAATGACGGCCGACTGCACCATCCAGTAATCTTCTTTCCTTGCCCGGGCGATCAGCTCGGCCAGCAGCCGGGCGCCAACGCCGCATCCGGCATAATCCGGATCAATGTACACGGAGTGCTCCACCACGCCGAGGTAGGCCGGGCGGGCCGAAACCGGGCTGGCCGCAGCCCAGCCAAGAACCTTGGCATCGGGCGCAACGGCCACCAGCGACAATGCAGGAATTTTCGCCGCGAAGAACTTCTCGCGTGCCGGCACCTCGGATTCGAAGGTGGCCAGGCCGGTCTCGATGCCGCTGGCATAGATGCGGGCGATATCCGCCCAGTGGTTCTGCGCCATCGCGGCTAAGCGGATCTCCATGCTTCCGGCCTACTTGGTGCGAAGGTCCGCGATGAAGGACTCGGCACGCTGCAAGTTCAGCGCGAGCTTGTCGCGCTTGGCGCTGGCACGCTGGGTGTAGTCATCGAGCTTGGCCCGGGCGACGGAGTCCTGCGGATCTGCCGCGAGCGCGTCCACCGCGTCAAGCAGCTCCCCCATTTCCTCCAGCGAGAAGCCCAGCGGCTTCATCGATCGGATCACCAGCATGCGGGCCAGATCCGAGTCGGTATAGATCCGGAAACCGCCTTCGCTGCGGGTGCTCGCCGGCAGCAACCCCACCTCGTCGTAGTGGCGGATGGTGCGATGCGACAGGCCGGTAGCCTCGACCATGTCACCGATATGCATCGAACCGCCCGCACCTTCGGTCTTCGCTTGATCCATGAAGTCCTCCGTTTCCTCCAATTACAACCCTACCCTTACGTTAGGTTAGAGTTATATTCGACGGCATCAGGTCTACGACCGCTCCGGCAGCTCTTGCCTCGTCTGCGGCGCAATGATGCCCATCCCATGAATTCTACGCACTGCACGTGCCCCACGCTTACTGGCTTGAAACGAAGGGAGCTCATCCATGAGCACCAGCACCACAGCGGATCCTTCCGCACTGAGTCCCACCGAGCGCCAATCGGTATTGCGCACCCTGAAATCACCGCGGCTGCTGAAAACAGAGGTGCTGGCAGGCCTGGTCGTGGCCCTGGCCCTGATCCCCGAGGCCATCGCCTTCTCGATCATCGCCGGAGTTGACCCGCGCATCGGGCTCTTCGCCTCCTTCACCATGGCCGTGTCCATCTCCTTCTTCGGCGGACGCCCCGCGATGATCTCCGCGGCCACCGGCGCCATCGCGCTGGTCATCGCACCGCTGGTAGCCAGCCACGGCGTGGACTACTTCATCGCCGCAGTCATCATGGCAGGCGCCTTCCAGGTGGTACTGGCCCTGCTGGGCGTGGCCAAGCTGATGCGCTTCATCCCCCGCCAAGTCATGGTCGGATTCGTCAACGCGCTGGCCATCCTGATCTTCCTCTCCCAGGTCCCCGAGCTGCTCGGGGTCCCGTGGCTGGTCTACCCGCTGGTGGCCCTGGGCCTGCTGATCGTCTTCGGCCTGCCCAAGCTGACCACCGCCATCCCCGCCCCGCTGGTGGCTATCGTGCTGCTGACGCTGATCACCGTATTCGCCTCGGTTGCCGTACCCACCGTGGGAGACAAGGGCCAGCTGCCCGAGTCCCTTCCAACACTATTCTTCCCGGATATCCCGCTGAACCTCGAAACCCTGCAGGTGCTCTTCCCCTACGCACTGGCCATGGCCTTCGTCGGCCTGCTCGAGTCCTTGATGACCGCCAAGCTGGTCGATGACGTCACCGACACCCACTCGAACAAGACCCGCGAATCCTGGGGCCAGGGCGCGGCGAATATCATCACCGGATTCTTCGGCGGCATGGGCGGCTGCGCGATGATCGGGCAGACCATGATCAACGTCAAGGCCTCCGGGGCACGCACCCGCATCTCCACCTTCCTGGCCGGAACCTTCCTGCTGATCCTGGTCGTGGCACTGGGCGACATCGTGGCGCTGATCCCGATGGCCGCACTGGTCGCGGTAATGATCTTCGTTTCCATAGCCACCTTCGACTGGCACAGCATCCGCCCTTCCACGCTGCGCATGATGCCCAAGAGCGAAACCACGGTCATGCTCATCACCGTGGCTTTCACGGTCGCCACCCACAACCTGGCCATCGGCGTCGGGGTGGGCGTGCTCACCGCGATGGTGCTCTTCGCCAACCGGGTGGCCCATCTGGTCACCGTGGAACGCCGCCTGGCGGAGCACTTCGGGGAGCAGATCGCCAAGTATGAGGTCAATGGCGAGCTCTTCTTCGCCTCCTCCAACGATCTCTACACCCAGTTCCACTACGCCGAGGATCCGGACCGCGTGGTCATCGACATGTACAACTCGCACCTGTGGGACGCCTCTACCATCGCATCGCTGGATGCCATTACGGAGAAGTACGAGAAATACGGCAAAACCGTTCAGATCGAGGGTCTGAATACCGCCAGCCTGAAGATGCGCGAACGCCTAGGCGGAAAGCTCGGCGGCGAGCACTAAGAGGGCGCAGGCAAGCACGGGCAGCCAGGCTGCCGATAAAAATCCGTGCAAATGCTCGGCGGGGGTTTTGAACTGGTCCGCGATAGTTGGCCCAGTTAGAAGAATTCGAACCGCTCTTGGCGCAGGTTCTCGCTTACCAGCCGGTGGCCTCACCGTTTTCCCGCGGCGCCTCGGACTCGATCTGAGCGCAGAAATTCGCGGTAAGAGCTGCAATTGAAGCCCATGCAAACTAGCTGGGTGCTGCGCGCCGGGTTCTGCGAAAGCTTTCTACTATCCGCACTAGGGAGTATGCGGTTTCCAAACCAAAAGGCCTGGCAGACGCCAGGCCTTTTGGCGTTGAACTAGGACTCACTGGAAGCATGGAAGCCATGCCTGCCTGGCTCCTCGCCAAGAGCGAGACTAGGTGCCCTTGATACGCTCCCACAGATCGTTAACGCGAGTCTCGATATCGCTGAAGATCTTGCTGGTCTTCTCGAATGTCACATCCTGCGGATCGGCGATTTTCCAGTCAAGGTATTCTTTGCCCGGGAAGAATGGGCAGGCATCTCCGCAGCCCATAGTGATCACCACATCGGAGTCCTTCACGGCTTCGGTGGTCAGCACCTTGGGGATTTCCAAGGACATGTCGATGCCGACTTCTTTCATGGCTTCCACGGCGGCCGGGTTAACCGAATCAGCCGGGGCGGATCCGGCCGAGCGGACCTCAATGCGCCCTCCGGAGAGGTGGGAGAGGAAGGCGGCGGCCATCTGGGAACGCCCTGCATTGTGCACGCAGACAAAGAGAACTGAAGGCTTTTCGGCAGCAGTCATGGGTGTTGTCCTTAGGAAGAAGTAGTCGAAGTGCTTACAGCCGGGAAGAATTTCCGGGACCACAGGGCCACGTAGACCAAGGCAACCAGGATCGGCACCTCGATCAGCGGGCCGACCACGCCGGCCAGGGCCTGGCCGCTGGTGGCACCGAAGGTGGCGATGGCTACCGCGATGGCCAGCTCGAAGTTGTTGCCGGCGGCGGTGAACGCCAAGGTGGTGGTGCGCGGGTAACCCAGCTTCAGCCAGTGGCCGATGAGCATTCCGGCACCGAAGACCACCACGAAGTAGATCAGCAGCGGGATCGCCATGCGCAGCACATCCAGGGGCTTGGAGATGATGTTATCGCCCTGCAATGCGAAGAGCAGCACGATGGTGAACAGCAGCCCGTACAGTGCCCACGGCCCGATTTTCGGCAGGAATTTTCCCTCGTACCAGTCGCGGCCCTTGGCCTTTTCGCCCAGGGTACGGGTCAGGTAGCCGGCCACCAGCGGAATGCCCAGGAAGACCAGCACCGAGGCGGTGATGGCGGCAATGGAGAACTCGGCGCTGGTGGTTTCCAGCCCCAGCCACGATGGCAGCAGCTGCAGGTAGAACCAGCCCAGGGCACCGAAGGCGATGACCTGGAAGACCGAGTTGATGGCCACCAGCACCGCGGCCGCTTCCCGGTCCCCGCAGGCCAGATCATTCCAGATGAACACCATGGCGATGCAGCGGGCCAGCCCCACAATGATCAGGACTGCTCCGTCGTCCCTGACGCTTTGGAATCCCTGGGCGCCAGCTTGACGGCCAAACCCTACGCAGGCTTGCCGCAACTGCATTCCAGGCGGCTGGGATCGCGCCACCCGGGATCCACCAACTAGCCGCATTCCCGCGTCCGCGCAGGCAGCTCGGCGAACGGCATCAAACGCTGCAGGTCCCGGCAGTGCCGGCCCGCTGCGGACCGGATGCGCAATAGCCCGTTTCAGGAGCCAGTGTCCTACTTCGGGCGCTCGAACTTCATCAGCTTGTGCGTGCCATCGCAAAAAGGCTTGATGGCAGAGCCCCCGCAACGGCATAGCGCGACCGGCCCTTTCCGGGCCTCGATGGATTGCCCCTCGGCATCCACGATTTCAAATTCTCCCCTGAGCAGCAATGGGCCCTGCGGGCAAACAGTAATCATGGCCGCTTCCGAAGCGCTGCGCCCCTCGCTCATACCACTGCCCCCGCTCCGGCATGCAACGCCGACCTTCCAGCTTCCCACGCGTCCAAGTACTTCGCGCCTGCCAACGCGTCAACCGCTGCCGCGGCTTGGGCTCCGAAGAGTATGTCGGGCACCAGATCCGGTTCGTCTTCAGCCAGTCCGCCCGCGAGGTCGCGGCCGGCAATTTGCTCATGGACAGCATCAGCTTCCACATGCTCATCGAAGTAATCGGTCAGCGGGGATTCATATCCCAGGCGCCGGAACCCGCGGGCATAAGCGGCCTGGGGTATTGAGGAAGTCATCTCGTACAGTGCCAGGTGGCCAGTGATGGCTCCCCGAAGGCGCCGGTGCATGCCGAAGAGCGAAATCATGTTCACTGCCGCCAGCGTCACCGCCGGTATGCGGTCCACGTACGCGCCGAAATCATCACGCAACCCCACGCCCTTCATGGTCTGCCTGAACAGCTCGCTATGCATTCGCGGCAGCTGCCCATTTCCGTATTCATCAGCCTGGATCTCCACCATGGCGGCTTTTGCACGGCCTTCGAGTTTCGGGATCGCCCAGGTATGCGGATCAGCTTCCTTGAGCTGGTAAATCGACTTCAGTATCAGGAATTCGCGTGCTTGGCCGGCAGTGGCCTTGCGCTGGATGAACTTCGAAACCGACGGCCCAGCATCATCAGCAGCAAGCTCGAACAGGGCTTGGGCCACTTTCGCGGAGCTGGGTTCCACGCTTGGAATCGAGCCTGCCGCCTCGCGCAGCGCTTGCTCGAAAGCCTCCTCGATCCGGGCCCGAAGCGAAAGGAGCCCGGGGTCCCATTCCCAGCGGTCATCGACTTCTTCAAATCCCCGATAGTGCAGTTCGTAGAGCACGAAAAGGCTCAGCTGCAGGTCCCCGTCATCCAGCACATCCGAAGCCGCAGCCAACCGATCAGTTGCGACCGTTGCCAAATAGGCTGCGTATTCCTCCGAGGGGTTGCACAGCAACGCATTGTTCAGCGCTTGGGACAGGTCTCCGCGGGGTACGGGCAGATGCATGATGCTCCTTTGTTCACGCTGATCGCACGGTCAGCAATAGTGGCAGTAGGATGATCGTGCCAGCATCCCCGGGATATAACCACCATTGGGAGGAAAAGCCAAGGTAAGCCCCTGATCGTGCTCCCCAGCTATGTTCTCGACAGCACCTTATCCCTGAGGAACATAGGGCTGTCGGCCGGCCAATCTCGACATGATGTCTTGTCCCAGCTTTTCCATAGCCAGTGGGAGCTGCGACCGGGATTGGGTTGGGATCATGATGGCAACCGATTAGAGGCAGAACTTACCGGAGTCGTCAGGGAGCACCTGTCGCCGCCCACTCTTATTGGCACATTCAATCTGGCAAGTAAGCAGGTCATGCCGTGTAAAACTGCCGACAATACTGGCGCCCAGAAGTTGCTCGCACCTCTGACAACAAACCCGGTCCAGAATCTTTTGCTCCATGTCCACACCCAACTGCTAGGTGTCGACTCGTTCATTTCCCCAAGATGAAAAACAGGTTCCCTAGGGCTGTCGCGTTGCCACTTTAGTATCGAGTAGGCCCGTCTGCTACTCCAGCAAGGGACCAATTACTTGGCATCAATCACTCGCTCGCACTTTCGAATAACGAACTTTCAGGGCCGCACTGGTCGTCAGGTCCGTGCTCGCTAATCAAGGAGAGTCATGCCCCTAAGCCACTAATGTCACAGCTTTGAAGCAGTGGGCCCGGGCACTTCAGAGGCACTGGAAGTTACACAGAGTTACTACAGTTGCTCCATGGGCCCTACTGCGATCGATTATTCGGGATCCAGCGCTGGGCGCTTGGCAGGCGCTGTATTACGAGAAGCTGCTCCCTCAATACCCTGCTAGGCTCAAGATGCTGCCGACGTTGCGCCGCGTGTACGGAAGAAACATCCGAATTTATCTTCATCGATGGGAATATCTCATGGGCAACAGCCCTGAAGCAGCACTAGGTATCGCACTACTGACATCACTGGTCCGCCAAGACCGAGAAGCCTTCCTGATCATCGCCTCCGAGCTGGAAGGAGGCAACACGCAAGCCGTGGCCATCCTTGCACGGCTAGGTGAAGCAATGGTCGCGATGATCGCTGAGCTGCTGCAGATCGGCAACGAGGAAGCGCTCACACGCATCGCAGCGTCACTGGCCCTCAAAGCTGGATAGAACTCAAAGAAATATGTGAAAGAGCAGAATCTGACAGCGGAAGAACAGCGAGAGCGGCCGTGAACCTGAGTAGAATGGGGGTAATAGGCTCGGTCGGGTAATTTATTGTTCACGACGCAGCGAGCTCTTTCAATCAAGGATTATATTTGCCTCGCAGTTCTCTGCTGGACGCTCCAGCACCCACCGTTAAACCCGGTGATCCTCAAAGTTTCTTCCACGTCAAGAAGCTGGTCACCGAAGCTGGACTGGTCGGCCGCCGCCGCGGGCACTATCTCGGGTTGGGCATCGTGCTGACGGTGCTGCTAGCCGGCACCGTTACCGGTTTCATCCTCCTGGGCGACAGCTGGTTCCAGTTGCTGATGGCCGCAGCCTTGGGCCTGCTGCTCACCCAATTCGCGTTCCTGGCGCACGAGGCGGCACACCGCCAGATCCTGGCTTCGCACAAGCGCAATGACAAGCTGGGCCAGTTCCTGGCCAATATCGTCGTGGGCATCAGCTACCAGTGGTGGATGAACAAGCACAACAAGCACCACGCCACCCCCAATACCGTGGGCAAGGATCCGGACATCGAGTGGGACACCATCTCCTTCCAGACCGAGGACGCCAAGCGCCAGCGCGGCCTGCTCAAGTGGATCACCAACCGCCAGGGCTACCTGTTCTTCCCGCTGCTCACCCTTGAGGGCTTGAATCTGCATATGCATTCGATCAAGTACCTGTTCAAGGCCGGCCGGGTCAAGAACCGCAAGCGCGAGATGACCGGCATTGCACTGCGCATCGCCATCTACCTGGCGATCGTGTTCTACTTCCTGCCAGTGGGCATGGCTTTCGCCTTCCTCGGCGTGCAGCTGGCAGTCTTCGGCGTCTACATGGGTGCCTCCTTCGCCCCGAACCACAAGGGCATGCCGATGGTTCCCCAGGACGCCCGCATCGACTTCTTCTCCCGCCAGGTACTGACCGGACGCAATGTCATGGCCAAGTCCAGCTGGGGAAACCGCGTGCTCTCCCACGTCTACGGCGGATTGAACTACCAGGTAGAGCACCACCTGTTCCCGTCCATGCCGCGCGCCAACCTGGCCGGCGTCTCGCGCATCGTGCGCCAGTACTGCGACGAGCACCAGGTCCCGTACACCGTGGCCAGTGTCCGCGAATCCTACGCACAGGTGATCACCTACCTGAACAAGGTCGGGCTATCGGCCCGGGATCCATTCGAGTGCCCAATCATCTCCGGATACCGAATCCCATAACGGTCTTGCTGCAGGCACAGAACAACGAAATCAGCTCCCCTGGCAGGACTTCGGCTTCCCCTCACAGCAAACCGGCGAGATTAAGTGAGCTCCTCATGGTAGTCTAGATATTAGAGCCAATAAGGAAAATTGAAAATTCCTATTGTTCCTCCCTTGGATTTTTAATAAGCGTTTCCTCGGAATTTTTCCCATGAGAGCGAATCGCATCACTTGAAATATTCGTCCCCACTTCCGTGGTGGGGCAGTCGGTTTGAAACTGCGTTTCTATAGAACCTCTTCGACCGCTATTACATGCGTCTCCAGTGAATTCTTACTCCAGAACTCAGAATTCGATGTTCTGGCTCTCCAAGCTATTCATGCTTGATTAAGTTTCACGGGATGCAACAAAAATAATGGCTTCAGTGCTGCTACGGTGGCACAAGCTCAAATCGCGACATATCGCGAATTACGATTTAGGAATACACATGGCTACTGGCACTGTAAAGTGGTTCAACTCCGAAAAGGGCTTCGGTTTCATTGAGCCTTCTGATGGATCCGCTGACGTTTTCGCGCATTACAGCGCAATTCAGAGTTTCGGATTCAAGAATCTTGAAGAAGGACAATCGGTCGAATACAAGCTTGAATCCGGTCCAAAGGGACCTCAGGCTGCGGACATCCAGGCACGCTAAGCGCGTTTAGGCCGATCACCCCAAAAGCGGGGCAGGCGGTCGACGGGTTCTAACGGTCGTTGCAACATCCTGAACAATCAGGCGTTGCAACGACCGTACCTTTTTACGCCAAAGATCAGCACCCAGCAACCCGACACGGTCCTGAAGAGCAAGACCAACACCGGGCTAGACGCAACGCTTCGATCATGAGCCGGACTAACGAAAGATTTCAAGCCAAGCGAGACCAACGAGGGTTATATAGCCTACAGTTATATTCCTTCCAAGCACTTGACCGGCTCGTTGATACGCGCCGCTTCAGGCATCTGAAGCTTTTCCGGGACCTGCGCGGTCCAAAACGCTCTGGGTATTGAGTGCAGAATTACTTCGATCCACAGCTTTAAGAGGCGAAACAGGAAAGTGCCCATTCGCTATTCATTCAATTCTTCGACTCTAGTTAGCCCGGCAATCTCGTTCTGCTAAATGGATCTCTGCTCCACTGCTTGCGCAGGGACATCCCACTTGAAAACCTGCGAATTGCACCACATTGGGCATGTGTCCACATAAGGCGCCGCTCGGCGGTTGGAAACAAGATGTATTATCAGAAGAACACTCCACGATGAACACCGAGCGCCAAAGGCGAAACCCGGGGGATTCCGCGGCTTTATGCCGCAGAACTTCGTGGGCGGTCACCTTTCGGAGAGCTGCCATCAGCGGAGGATTAAATGAACATGCCTGAACTAAATATGCGCGCCATGCACCGCGTCGAAAAACTTTTGCATTGCCCCGAGGCCAGAACCCATCTCACTGCGTACGGCTGGATGGAGGGCATGCCCGTGGTATTCGCGCAACGCACTGATCCAGTAGATGAAGTAATGGGCTTCGTATCGGTCCATGGCCGGGCTGTACTCATGGTTCTTGACGATGACCAAACCGATGACCTGCAGCTATGGCACATCACGGTACCCAGCCCGCTGTTTCCCAAAGTTCCCCATTTGCCAGCTGGAACCACCATCAGCGAACTCTGCTCCCGGCAGCACACGGAGAAAATGATGCCCTTTCGCGTCGCTTTCTGGTCCCATAGCGCGGCAATCCATGAGATTCCCTGCTTCGTGCGCAGTGACTGGCCTGGCCAAGTAGCCACGTCACCCACCGATATCGGCTAGTCCGGCGGGGCAGCCAAGGCGGGCTGCTAGCTCCAGCGCCAGCACCCTGCCTCGCCGGTTCTCCTCGCCGGATCGCCGTGCTTCCACTGCGCTTCAAGCGAAGGGCCCGGGCCTCGGTTTTCAGTCCTGCTTGAGGAACTCAGGCAGCTCGGGAACTATCGTCACCACCACGTCATACGCTTTCCAGTCGGTTCCCTCTAGCACTTTTCGCGCTTCCTCGGATTGGGCCAGCGTCACGGTATCGGATTCCGGAACGATGAACGCTTCCGTGTGCTGGACCTGGCCGAGTTCGCGGACCCTCAATCCCGCAGTGCGAACCCAATCCAGGGCATGGAGCTGTTCCTCCATGGCCGGGATCAGCGGGTGCGGATCCGTGCCGTCGACACCTTTGGAACGGCGATCCAGCAAATCCGAGGTTGCGGACTTCGTGCTGTCCCAGCCGTCCTTGAGAATGCCGGCAGCGATCACCAGCGCCGCGGTGGAATCAAGCCACCACAATCCAACGCCGATTCCGGCGACACCGACGATCGAAGCAGCATTGGTCTGCCAGTCGGCCTTGGCCATCTTGGAGTCGGCGTAGAGCAGCTTATTGTGCAGCGGTTGGGCAATCTTGATTTTCAACCGTCCCAGCACCACGGCCGGTGCCGCGATCAGCGCCATGACCGCCATCATGATCCATCCTTGCCATACCGTATGGCCAAACAGGTTCATGGTTCCGATGGTCGGGTGCTCCAGTTTAACCAGAGCCGATACCGATTCGTACGCGAGCATCGCTCCGACGACCAGCAACGCCACTCCTGCGACCAGATGCCCGGCTCCCATGGACCGGTGGTAGCCGTAGGGGTGCGAGCGCCGACGAGCCCTCCGGGTGAACTGCAGTGATGCCAAAAAGGCCAGCTGCGGCAGGACTGAGAGCATGTCTTCGATCCACGCTGTGCGCATGGCCTGCGAATTTCCCACCACTAGTGCCACAAGGGTAATGGTGAGCGCCGTGTATCCGATGCTGATCCACTCGAGCTTCGCAGCGCGCGCCATGAGTTCGCGTTGCTCGGGAGGCAAGTGCGTTCCGGCAGCGTTTTTCATGGCATCTCCTGCGTCTGGTCCAGGAAGTACTCCAGCTCGGACAGGAAAGCATTTTCGCCTGGAGGCACGAGCAGGACTATTTTCCTTTCCTTGCCCTTGGCGTCAATGGCGGTCGTGTAGGGACGAGTGACTCCAGCCTTTTCCGACCACGGCGTCTTGGAGGTGATGCCTCCCGCCACCAAATCCAGCTGGCCTGCTTCCAGCTGCTTCACTAGCTGTTCTTCGCCACCAATGGTCCATTGGATTTCGGCACCTGCATGCTGGGCAAAGTCTTCTATGAGCGCTGGTTCGGCGCCCTGGGGTACTCCATCCCGGATTTCCACGAAATCCGAAGCAGGAGATACTCCGGCCCGAAGCGTCCCGGAACGAACCGTGTCCAGGGTTCCTTCGGGGTCCACCGGCACCGCTGGGAAGCAGGCTGTCGCCATGAAGACGCATCCAAGAGCCGCTGCTGCCTTCACTTGCCGGGTGCGGGACGAACTGTGCCGGAACACCATTCCTCCTGAGCTTGATCGGCCGGGTTGGCCTCCAAACTACTCCGAGGACTCGTGCTGCAATGCAACGCCCGGGAAATATCGGCGAACTCTCAGCTCGCACCTGCAACCTGCCGAAGGAGAATTCGCCCTGGGCTAGTGGATCCAGCCCGGAGTTCCGCCGGCAGGGATTCCCGTTCAATGACACGAATGCCGGATCGCTGCCCGGCCCGTGCCACAATCCGAAGTGGACAATAGCGCCGAGCACCAGTTGGCGCGTCCTATGCGAGGAGGCATCGGCGGCAGTGCAAGCCAAAATGGAACAAGTCCAGCAACGGACCAACGCGGCCTGGATCATCATCGTGGCCTCCGGCGTGGTGGCCGGCCTGCACATCTGGAAGCTCGCCCCCGCGCTGACCGTGATCCAGGACGAATTGGGCTTCTCGCTGATTTTCTCCGGCGTGCTGCTGGGCGTGGTCCAGGTAGCCGGCATGGCCGGCGGCCTGGCCGTTTCCCTGCTTTCGGAAGTCATCTCCCAGCGCCGCACACTGATCCTCGGCTTGCTGCTGCTGGTGCTGGGCAGCGCGCTGGGCGCCTTGTCCCCCAGCGCTCCGCTGCTGCTGGCCACCCGCGTCCTGGAAGGGGCGGGCGTGATCATGGCTACCGTCATGGGGCCGGGGCTGGTGCGCCTCCATGCCCCCATCCGGAACCTGAACATGGCCGTGGGGTGGTGGGCCGCCTACATGGGCATGGCCACCTTCATCGGGGTCTTCTCCACGGCGCTGGTGCTCCAGCACCTGTCATGGCACCTGTGGTGGGGCATCCTCGCGTTCATCACCCTGCTGCCGATTCCGCTGATCCTCAAGTTCGTGGGTGCGGATGAACCCGCCGGATCGGCGGCCCTGCGTGAGGCCGCCCGGCGCATCGCCATCACCGCCCGGGCATCGCGCGTGTGGATCAGCGGCCTGATTTTCGGCTGCTACACGGTGCAATGGATGGCAGTAGTGGGGTTCCTGCCCACCATCTACGAGGAATTCGGCCTGGATCCGGTGGCCGGTGGTTTGGCTTCCGCCGTGGTGGGCGGGCTGAACGCGGTGGGCGCGATCATCTGCGGAGGGCTGCTCCAGCGTGGCGCCAATGGGCGCACGCTGCTGCTAGCCGGCTTCGCGCTGATGTCCCTGGCATCGTTCTGCACCTTCGCCTTCGACTACCCGCCTGGGTTGCTGTGGATCCAGATGATCTGCGTTGGCTTCTTCTCGCTGGCCGGAGCGGCCATCCCGACCACCATGACCCGCGTGGTGGTCGATCTGGCTCCGCCCGGCGGTTCGGCCCCTGCCTCGATGGGCTTGACCCAGCAGATCTTCAACATCGGCAACTTCACCGGCCCGATGCTGCTGGCATCCATGGCCACAATCACCGGCGGCTGGAATGCCACCTGGTTGCTGACCACAGGCTTCGCGCTGCTCGGGGCAATGCTGACCTTGCTGCTTTCGCGCAAGAACTCGCCCTTCGAGTCCGCTCGGCGATCCCGGTAGCTGATGCCAGCCCGCGGCGCTTGACCACTGCACAAAAGGCTGCGGGAACTACCCCGTTAGCCAAACTTGCGCACCAAGAGCCCCGGCTATCCGGACCGGTTCCCAAGCAGTCAGGAAGCTCGTATCCAGCCCGGTTCATGGGATGGTCTCTAAACTCCCCCACCAAGGCTCAACCAAGCGACCGGGTTCTTGCCCATGGCAGCATCTTGCGCCGTGGGCCACCCCGGATCCGAGCTATCAATCGACTGATTTCGGCGCGGACTCGTGACGCAGCCTGCCGGGGACGGCGACCATCATCGGACCGGATGTCACCGGATCGGGGTGAATCTCGCAGTGCACGCCAAATGCCTCGCCAAGGCTCTGCGCCGTAATGACATCTTCTGGTGCGCCGGAAGCCAGTATCTTTCCGCCACGCATCATCACCACGGTGTCGGCGTATCGCACTGCCTGATTGATGTCGTGCAGCACCGCGACCACGGTTTTTCCCGCATCGCGTTGCCGGGCGAACAGGTCCAGCAGCTCCACCTGATGGGCGACATCCAGATAGGTTGTCGGCTCATCCAGCAGCAGAATGGGTGCCTGCTGGGCCAAGGTGGTGGCCGCCCAGACCCTCTGGCGCTGGCCGCCGGAAAGCTCGGCCAGCCGGCGGGTGGCCAAGGGAAGGGTTCCGGTCGCGGCCAGTGCAGCGTGGACCGCCGCTTCATCCTGCTCGCTATGCTGGGCCAGCAGCTTCTGATGCGGGAAGCGGCCGCGGGCTACCAGCTGGGCAACGGTGATCCCCGAGGGAGCGATGGCTTGCTGGCTCAACAGCGACACTTCCCGTGCATAGGCCTTGGGCTTGTAGGATGCGATGGGGTTGCCATCCAGCAGCACCCGGCCGGCCATGGGCTTCAGCAACCTGGCCAGCGCGCTGAGCAGCGTGGACTTGCCGCAGCCGTTGGGCCCGATGATCGCGGTGAATTTGCCCGCTTCGAAGGACGCATCGAGGCAATCGATGACTGGCTCACGGCCATATCCCAGCTGCACCCCCTGCACCTCAAGCCGAGGCGCTGGCTTCCGCGCCACCATGCCCGCTCTTACCGCGTCGGCTGCCTGCTGAGCGGGTTCGGTTCCCAATGCGCTCATGCGCGACTCTCCCTTATCAATAGCCAAATCAAATACACTCCGCCAAGGCAGACGGTCACAATGCCGACCGGCAGCTGGATCGGCATGAAAGCTATGCGTGCCACGGTGTCCGCCGACACCAGCAGCAACGCTCCGAAGCATCCAGCCGGAACGAGGTCCAGCTCGGCACGGCCGCTGAGCCGGGCCGAGATCTGCGGGGCCACCAGGGCCACGAAGGCGATCGGCCCAGCCGCCGCGGTGGCCACCGCCACGAGGCCAACTCCTACAACCACCATCGACGCGCGCACCAGCTTGGCATTCACGCCCAGCGAAATGGCCAGCGGATCCCCGCATTCCAGGATCCGGGCATGGCGTTGCAGCAGAACCGCGGCAAGCGTGAAAATGCCAATGCCCAGCAGCGAAGGACCCACTACGGCATTGCCGACCGAGTTCAGCGAACCAGCACCCCATACCGCTGCAGACATGGCTACCTGGCGTTGAGCTGCCAACAGCATGAACGTGTTGGCCGAGGCCAGCATGGCGCCAACGCCAATACCGACCACAATGAGCCGGAACCCTGTGGTCCCGTTGCGGCTGGCGATCATGAAAACCAATGCCGCGGCCGCCAGGCCTCCGGCAATGGAACCCACGGCAATCTGTGCGGCACTCGCGGTGGTGAAAAGCATCAGCGCCAGCGCCGCGGTGTAAGCCCCCGAACTGAAGCCAATCACGTCCGGGCTGCCCAGGGGGTTCCGGGTCAACGATTGGAAGAGTGCACCAGAGATTCCGAGGGCGAATCCGAATGCCAGTGCCAGGACCACCCGGGTCAGCCGCCAGTCGCGGACCACCACTTCATAACGGTGCTCGGAGTTTCCCAGCAGCGCGGGAATCACCTGGTCCATCGGCACACGCACATCCCCGAGGGCCAGGGATATGAGCCCAACCAGCAGCCCGCACAGGGCCAGGGCCGTACCTACCAGCAGCGAGGTGCGATCAAGCCGCCAACTCCAACGGCCACGACCGATCCGCACTTCCCGTCGTCCGGTTGGCACCTGGCACCCTTGCACACGCGCACCGGCTGCCTCAGCCGGTGCTGGGATCAGGGGCTTGAGGCTCATAGGGTACTCGCGTTCTTGCGCCGGGCCAAGGCCAAGAGCACAGGTGCACCGGCAAAGGCGGTGATGATTCCCGCCGAGACCTCCGCATTGGGCAGGATCACCCGGCCCAGGATGTCGGAACCAAGCAGCAGCACAGGGGCCAGGACGATGGTGAAAATCAGGATCCAGCCCTGTTGCACGCCAAACAGCCAGCGCACCACGTGCGGAATCATGAGTCCGACGAAACCAATCGGGCCTGCCAGCGCGGTTGCCGCGCCGCAGAGCAATGTCACCGCGGCGATGACCGCGATCCGCACCGGGGCGATGCGCACGCCCAGCGCCTTGGCCGGAGCATCCCCCAGGGCAATCGCATTCAGCGACCCGGCGCAGCACAGCGCGATGGCAAGGCCCACTGCCACGAAGGGGACAATCAGCAGCACTGCTGGAAGCTCGTGGCCGTTGAGATTTCCTGCGGTGTATACCCGCATCATGTCGAAAATCTGCGGACGCAGCAGCACCAGCGCGGTGGTGATCCCCGACAGCACCGCGCCGAAGGCCACACCAGCCAGCACCAAGGTCGACGGGTCGGCGGCGCGTCCTCCCTTGGAGAGGGTTAATCCGTATACCGCCAAGGTTGCGGCGAGCGCACCGCCCAAGGCCCACCAGATGGCACCGAGCACACTCAGCGAACCGAAAGCAAAACTTGCCATCACCAAGGAGAATTGGGCTCCGGCGTTGACGCCCAGGATGCCTGGATCCGCCAGCGGGTTGCGGGTCAGCGCCTGGATCAGGGCCCCGGCTACGCCCAACGCGACCCCGGCCAGAACGCCCAGGACCGTACGTGGAACCCGCAACTGCCGGATGACCTGCGCCTCATCGGTATTGAAGGAGGGATTGGTGATGGTCTGCCAGGCCACGGACAGGTCGATCTGGCGGCTGCCGAAGGCCAGCGAGCACAGCACCGTGAACGCCAACAGGGCAATCAGGCCGGCAAGCCATACCAGCTTGGCTCCCGGTGAACCCACCAGCACCCGGTGCCGTTGGTCCGCATCGGTACCGGCCGCGCTGCCCGGTGGTGCTGCGCCGGGTGGGGCCAGCAACAGCCCGGGGTCCCGTGTGGTTGCCACCGTGCTCAGAGCCCCAGGCGTGCAAGTTCGGACTCGTATGCGATCAATGCCTCGTCGTGGTCTTCGAAGCTGTCCCAGAGGGCATCAAGGGCCTCCTTTATACCGGCATCCAAGGCATCCCACTGGGCACGCCACTTCTCGGCTTGCTCGACCCAGTAGCCAATCACCTTGTATTGGGTGCTTGGCCACCGCAGTTCCCGGTGCAGCATCTTGCGGATCTCACGCAGCGCAGCGGATTGCCCGGCCACCCAGACGTACGGGCGGGTTTCCGATCCGGCCGCCGCCTCAACCGCCTTGCGTGCCACCTTGGGCAACACGCTGGGGGCCACGCCGTTTCCGGCCACAATCCACTGCACGCCCAGGTTCGGCAAACCCGACAGGTCCAGGCGCGAGGCCTCATCCGGGATCTCCACCACCAGCTCGGTGCACACCTGTTCACCGGTCAGTTCCACCAGCCGTACCGCGGCCGGCAGCCCGGTCAGGTCGCAGATCAGCACCTGCGAGGTTGCTTCCGGCGGGCAATCGTACAGCCCGGTCGGTGAGTTCAAGCCGATCCGGTCTCCTGGTTCGGCGGCCAGTGCCCACGCGGCGGCAATGCCTCCGTCATGGACCACGAAATCGATATCGATCCACCCCTCGCCGCAGTCGCGGATGGTGTAGGTGCGCATTGGCGCGTCCGGCTGCCCCGGAGGCGTGCGCCAGGTATCCCCATCGGCTACCGGAAGGCACAGCAGGCTGCGGTCCTCGGTATGCGGGAAAAACAGGCGAACATATTCGTCGCCGACCCCCGTGCTGGTGAAGCCCTGCACCGCGAAGCGCAGCCGCTTCAGCGTAGGCGAGAGCAGGCGGGTGGATTGCACGGTTGCTTCAAAAATTTCCATGAAAGGATCCTGAATCTGGGGGCGTCGGCTGCTTGAAGTGCGAACGCAGGAGGGGTGGTTGAGCTGCGCTCAGGCGCAGGCAATGGCCGTATCCGTCCGGCCGGGAAACTTGACGGGGCCGGACGGATGCGGCCATGGCTGGATTATCCGGCGAGGTCGCTGCGGACCTGCTGCAGGAACGCTGTGGCGCCCGACGGCGAACCGTAGGCCATTTCCATGTTGTAGGTGTAGATCCGCTCATTCTTCACAAAGGGCAGATCCTTCCAGTAGGGCGACTTGGCCATGGAGGCGATGGACTTGTCCAGCTCGGCCTTCGCATCCTCGCCAACGCCGGTGGACATCCACACCGCGTCCACGTCCTTGAGCCGGTCCAGTTCCTCCAAGCTCAGCGACAGGCCTTTTTCGCGGCTCAACTCGATGGTCTCCAGGCCAATGGTGTCAAAGACTCCGCATTCGAGGTAGGCGTAGCAGTCGACGTTGACCTTGCCATCCCAGTACCCCAGGGTGGCGACGGTCAGGTCGCCGTTTCCGGCTTCGTCGATAGCGGCTTTGGCTTCGGCACCCGCCTGCTGGTAGTCCTGCAGCCACCGGTCGTACTGGGCCTGCCGGTCGAGGTCCTTGGCGGTCCGCTCGAAGTGCGACTGCCACGTTTCGCCGTCAAAGGCGTTGGTCGTGTAGGTCGGGGCGATGGCCGCGAGCTTCTCATGCACCTCGGCGTCATACCCTAGGCCGTTGAGGATGAAGTCCGGGGCGGCGCCGAGGACGCGCTCGTAGTTGAATTCCGGGTAGTTGGCGAACGGGGTGACCCCCTCCAAGGCTTCCTGGTCGAAGTAGTCCGGGAAGGTAGTGAAGCCGGAGTCGCCGCGAATCGGCTGTTCAGCGGCCAGCGGCACCTCCAGGATGGTCAGGATATCCACGTCGGTGGTGTAGAAACCCAGGGCTGCGGCGGGTTGCTGCTCCAGCGAAACTTCGTGGCCTTGCGGGTCCACGGTCTTCAGCGGGGTTCCTTCGGCCGCCGGGGACGATGGCGCCTGGGAGGCCTCGGAGGACTGGCCGCAGCCGGTCAGGGCCAAGGCCGTGGCGGCAAGCAGCGCGGCTGGGGCCAACAAAGTGCGAGTGATCTTGCGGGTCATGCGGGTGATCCTTAAACGGTCGGCCGCCGGGTGCGTGGACTGCGAGGTCCCACGGAGCGCACCACAAATCGGCACTTAGCATAGGCTAACCTATGTGAGTTACGAAAATAATTAATAGCATATTATGGGTAGCATGTCCTCATCTATGCTCACCGGGCGCACTCTGCTGCGCGGCATGCTGCGAGCCGAACGCGGCCGCATCATCGGCGCCATCGCCCTCCTTTCCTGCTGGACAGCGGGCGAAGCGCTTGTCCCCGCGCTGGTCGGTGTCACCATCGACCACGCCATCGCCGGGCAGAGCTTGCCGCTGCTGGTGGTGTGGCTCGCCGCACTCGGCCTGTGCTTCCTCATGCTGTCCTCCGGCTACCGCTTGGGTGCACGGCTGGGCAACTCCGGAATGAACCGCCAGGTGCACCTGATGCGAACCCGGATCGCCGAGCATGTCATGGACCCCGGCTATCGGCCTGCCACCGCACGGATGCCCGGGGAAATTGCTGCCATCACCTCGGTGGACACCACCGTCACCGCGACGATCATCCGCCAGGCTTCCCTGGGCTTCAGCGCCTTGGCGGGCCTGCTGGTCTGCGCCGGATACCTGCTCTGGGCCAACCTCTGGGTTGGCCTGGCGGTGCTGGCCATCACGCCACTGGGCATGGCCGCCCTGCGCTGGCTGACCCCCAGATTGAGCCGGGCCAGCGACCGGTTGCAGTCCGATATCGCCGCATCCGGCGCGGCGGCCGCCGATCTCATGGCAGGAGTCCAGGTACTGCGTGGCATCGGCGGCCAGGACCAGGCATCCGAGCGCTACCGTGCCGCCAGCCGCAGCGCCGCCACCGCGGGGGTGGCCTCCGCTTCGGCCACCGGACGGATCGAGGGCGCCCAGGTATTGATCTCGGGGCTGGTGCTGCTGTCCGCCGCCAGCCTGGGCGCCTGGCAGGTTGCTGAAGGAGCCATGGGCATCGGCACCTTGCTGGGTGTGCTGGGCGTGGCCCAGTTCTTGTCCACGCCGCTGGGCACCCTGGTCTCAACGGTGGAAGCCGGCACCCGGTCCATCGCCGCGGCGGATCGCGTTGCCGCATTGCTGGCCGACGGCGGGCGGCAACCCGGAACCCGGCGTCCGGCAGCTGAGCCGGATGCAGCACTTGCCTTGGATGTGCCCGGGCTTGGCGAACGCCCGCTGGTTTTCGTGCCCGGCAGGTTCACCGTGCTGGTCTGCGCCAACGACAGCATGCGCCACCGGCTGGCCAAGCTGCTCAGCGAAGGCTCGGAAAATCCTGGCACCGCGGCAGTCCGCGAAGGTACAGCGGCGGCGGCTGCCGCGCGGCTACTGGTTGATGGAGTCGACGCCGCGCAGATCGATCCCGCCTACCTGCCGCAGCTGCTGCGCATGGCCCCGCATCAGGCGCACCTCATCGAGGGCAGCGTGAAGGAAAACATTGTGGGCGACGCAGCACTGCCCGACCCGCAGACCCTGCAGCTGCTGCTGCGCGCCAGCGGCGTCGACGAGCTGCTGGGCACGCTGCCCGATGGGCTCGAACACCAGGTCCAGGGCCGTGGACATAACCTTTCCGGCGGCCAGCGTCAACGCATCGCACTGGCCCGCGCATTATCCGGCGGACCGTTGGCGCGCGTGCTGCACGATCCAACCAGCGCAGTGGATTCGGTCACCGAGGCGAACATCGCCCAGGGCCTGGTCCAGCTGCGCGCGCATGCCGCCAGCAACGGAGCCGGGGCAGGCACCTTGCTGGTGCTGAGCACATCCCCCACCCTGCTGCATGCCGCAGATGAGGTGCTTTTCCTCGCGGCCGATGGAAGCATCACGCGTTCCACCCACCGCGCACTTGCAGAAAATACGACCTATGAAAAGGTGGTCGGCCGATGAGCGCTGTTCACGACCGGGCAGAACCCTCCGCTCCCGCCCTGCCGACCGCCAGCGCCGCTGCGGCCTGGCGGGCATTGCGGCGAACGCTTCGCCCGCACCGCCTGCTGATCACCTGGGCATCCGTGATCACCCTGGCTGCCTCCGCAACGGCCATGGTCCCGCCGTTTGCCATTGGCATCCTGGTGGATGCGCTGGGCACCGGCGCACCGGGCTCCGCCCTGGTGTGGTGCCTGGCCTCCATTGCCGCCTCCTTGCTCGGCGGCGCGCTGCTGACCTGGTACGCCCGGGTGCTGTACGCGCGCATTGCTGAGCCGACGGTGGCCACGCTGCGCGAGGACGCGGTAGAGCACGCGCTCCACCTGGAGTCGGGAATCCTGGAGCGCGCCGGTGATGGCGAGCTTGTCTCGCGTGTCTCGGATGACTCGCGCCTGATCTCCCAGGCAGTAGCCTGGCTGCTGCCCGCGTTGTTGTCCGCCGGCACGCTGCTGGTGCTGTCGGTTCCAGGGCTGTTCACCCTGCACTGGGTGCTGGGGCTCACCGGGCTGATCGCTGTCCCGATGTACCTGCTCTCGCTGCGCTGGTACCTGCCACGCAGCGCACCGCTCTACCGCGAAGAACGCGAGATCCTCGCTCGACGCACCAATACCTTCTTGAACGCATTCCATGGCCGGGCTATGCTGCATTCGCAAGGCTGGGCGCAAACGCAAATCGATGCCCTTGAACACGCAAGCGACGATTCACGCCACGTCGCGGACCGGGTTTTCCGCATGCTGACCCGGTACTTCGCACGCAACAACCGGGCCGAATTCATCACCATGGCCGCGCTGCTGACCTCGGGGTTCTTCCTGGTCCAGGCCAATGCAGCGACGGTTGGCGCTGTCACCACCGCGGCTCTGCTCTACCATCGGTTGTTCGACCCGATCTCCGAGGTGGTCACCTTGTTCGACATGCTCCAGGAAGCGGGGATCGCGTTGCGCCGGGTGACCGGAGTGTTGCTGGCCGCTCGGCGCACCCCGCTGGCCAGATCCGCGGTTCCCTCAGCTTCTTCCCCTGCCGAGGGACTGACTCTAAGTGGTGTCAGCCACCGTTTTGAGACCGGCCCGCAGGTCCTGGGCAATCTCGACCTGCATCTGCGCGATGGCCAGTGCGTCGCCTTGGTCGGTTCGACCGGCGCCGGGAAATCCACAGCAGCCAAGATCTTGTCCGGCATCATCGAGCCGAGCACAGGCACCGCGGCGTTGGATGGAACCGCGCTGGCCGCCCTGGACACCGCGACCCTGCGCCGCAACATCGCATTAATTTCGCAGGAGACCCATGTCTTTGCGGGAACTGTCCGGGAGAACTTGCTGCTGGGATCCACGGCGCCGTGCACCGATGCCCGGATTCAGCAGGCGTTGGAAACCTGTCACGCTGGCTGGATTAATGCACTGCACGAAGGCCTTGATACCCTGCTCGGCTCCGATGGGCATCAATTGACGGCCCACGAACAACAGCACCTGGCGTTGGTCCGCATTGAGCTGCTCAACCCGCGCATCATTGTGATGGATGAGGCCACGGCCGAGTCCGGTTCCAGCAACTCGCGGACCCTGGACATGGCCGCCGCCGCGCTGGCTGCCGGGCGCACCGCCTTGGTGATTGCCCACCGGCTTTCCCAAGCGCGTTTGGCCCACCGGATCATTGTGATGGAGCACGGTCAGATTATCGAGGATGGCAGCCATGAGGAATTGCTGGCAGCCGGTGGGCGCTATGCCCAGCTCTGGGCCGCGTGGGAAGGATAGTTCACGTTCTCCTGGCAGCCATGTTCAGTCCGACGTCGAATAGCTGCTGGCTACGGGCTTCGCACCGCTCGGGGCGGCGCTGGTGCTCTCGCGCAGGATTCCCCCTATGCCAAGGCGCCGTGATGCCTTGGACGAGCAGAGCTGGAGGCCCGAGATGTCCCATCCTGCCTCCAGCCCCTGCCCGGTGCTTTATTGTCCGGCTTGCGCGGCTAGCTTGCGCTGCGGTGCTCGTCCCTGATCTGGCCGACCAGCTCTGCGAGCATGTCTTCCAAGGTCACCATGCCGGTGACCTTGCCCGTTTCGCCATCACGCACCAGGGCCAAATGGGCTCCGGAGAGCTGCATTTCCTGCAGCGCGGTGCGCACGCTTTGCTGCTGCCCGAAGGACGGCAGCTCGCGGATGCCGCTGGGCTGCAGCGGCCGCGTCCGGGCTTGCGCGTCGGCGCCCAGCACGTCCTTGACGTGGACATAGCCCACCGGGGTGCCGCCGGCGTCCACCAGCGGGAAGCGCGAGAAGCCATGCGCGGCCGCCGCCTCGATCTGCTCTATCGTGGCATCCACCGGCAAGGTCTGCACCTTATCGAAGCTGATCGCCACGGACTCGATGCTCCGGGCATCGAAGTGCAAGGCGCCCAGCAGCAGCTGCTCGTCATGCGCATCGAGCAGGCCTCCCTCCCGGGATTCGGCCACCATGGAAGAGACCTCGTCGCGGGTAAAGGTGCTGGCCACTTCGTTCTTCGGAACGACGCCGAAGATCCGCAGCACCAGGTTGCCCATGGCATTCATCAGCCACAGCACCGGGCGCAGCACCTTGACCAGGATGACCATGCTCGGGCCCAGGATCAGCGCCATGCGCTCGGGTCCGGCCAACGCCATGTTCTTGGGCACCATCTCGGCAAGCACCACGTGCAGGTAGGTCACCGCGATCAGCGCAATCGCGTAGGACAGCGCGTCGATCATGCCTGCCGGAACGCCGATGGCTTCGAAGGGCCCGGCCACCGCGTACTTCACCAGCGGCTTGGTGACATAGCCCAGCGCCAGCGAGCAGACGGTGATGCCCAGCTGGGCACCGGCCATGACCAGCGAAACGTTCTCGATGGCCCACAGCGTCATCTTGGCGCTGCGGCTGCCGTCCATGGCCTTGGGCTCGATGATGCTCCGGCGTGCGGAGATCAGCGCGAATTCGGCGCCGACAAAGTAGAAGTTCGCTGCCAGCAGCGCGACCGTCAACAGAATTCCCATAAGGTCGCTCATCGCGCGTCCTCCCCTTCTGCCTGCTCGGACACCGTCACATCGACACTGGCGATCCGCTGCCCATCGGTGGCGTGGATGGTGAATTCAAGTTCCTTATGCGGTCCACCGGGCTCGCCCGGGACCACGAGGCGCACGACATCGCCCACCTCGCCGAACTTGCCCAGCTGCACGGTCAGCAGTCCTGCCAAGGTCTCGTAGTCCGAGTCCTCGGGGATCTGGCAGCCCAGCAGCTCATTGGCCTCATCCGGCCGCAGTGCCGCATCCAGCCGCCAGGAGTTCCCGGAGAGCACCTGGATGGTGGAATCCTCCGGGTCGTGCTCATCGCGCACTTCGCCGACGATTTCCTCCACGAGGTCTTCCAGCGTGAGCATCCCGGCGACGTCGCCGGTCTCGTCGATCAGTACCGCCAGTTGCAGCCCGCCGTTGCGCATCTGGTCCATCAGCTCATCGAGCTCGATGGTATCCGGGACCAGGAAGGCATCTTCTGCACTGTCCCCGGCCGCGGACTGCTGCCGCTGCGCGTAGGGGATGGCGAGCAAGGCGCGGATGTGCACCATGCCCAGCACGCGGTGCCCGCCCTCGTCCACCAGCGGGAAGCGGGAATGCCCGGTCCGCGCGGCAAGCTCCAGCACTTCGTGCACCGTCTCCTGGGCGGTCACGGTGATCATCCGCGATCGGGCGGTCATCACATCATGGGCCCGGCGGTTGCCGAAGGCCACGGTCCGGCGCAGCATTTCGGCAGTTTCCGAGGGAAGCAGTCCCTCGCGGGCCGAGTGCCCCACCAAGGCCACCAGTTCCTCGGCCGAACGGGTCGAGGCCAGCTCTTCTTGCGGCTCGATGCCGAAGCGGCGGACAATCCAGTTGGCGTTGCCGTTGAAGAATGTAAGGAAGGGCTTGGTCACGACGCTGAAGCCGCGCTGGAACCCCACCACGGCCTTGGCTGTTTCGAAAGGCTTGGCAATGGCCAGGTTCTTGGGAACCAATTCGCCGAAGACCATGGTCAAGATGGTGGCCAGGATCAGCGCAATGGCAATGGAGACCGAGCGGGCCAGGGTTTCGTCGAGGCCGAAGTCCTGCAGCGGCCCGACGACCAGGGCCGCGATGGCCGGCTCGGCGAGGAAGCCGATGCCGAGGTTGGTCAGCGTGATGCCCAGCTGGGCGCCCGAAAGCTGGGTGGACAATGTTTCCATGCCCTTGAGAACACCGGAGGCACGGCGGTCGCCGTTCGCGGCGGCCTGCTTGACCTGATTCCGGTTTACCGTGATCAGCGCGAATTCAGCGGCAACGAATAATCCGCAACCGAGAATGAGGAGAAGCGCTATGAGTAGCGAGATCCATTCCAATTACATGCACCCCCTGACCTGCGGAGCCTGGCCGGCATGCCTTCCGGGCAGAGGGTTGGAACTATGAGATCTACTGTCGCCTGAAGCGTCCATCATTCCCTTCCGACCGGAGTATCTTCCTCCGGCCTGCTGTGTTCCATCAATTATCAGGCATGTTGCGCGCCAAATTGGTTGAACCGTACAATTGTTTGCCCAATCCCCTGCTCTTGCATAGAGATTTCACAAGATTACCGGCAGGCGAGCTGATCGGCTATGCCGGAGATTCAACAAACCTGTATCTTCGGTTCAGATCCATTGGCTTCTTTTAAGTCCGCGAAATACGCTGGTCCGGCGCATGGCGCCCAAGAAGGAGAAGCTCTATTTCCGGGCGCTACCGTCTTCGGCGGTTCCTGACGGGCGTGGCTCACTGGCGTATTGCTCTTAGCTTCTTCCAACGACCTGGACACGCAGTTCAACTAGGCCGAAGACCCGCAGAATTTCGTCATCGTCAGGCACGGATCTCAAGAATGCGGACGTCGAAGGGCTGACTACCGCTTGCTTGAAGATGCGCAAATGCCTGGGCGGTGGGCACTGAGCCGGCCGTTTGCCGGCTCACCCAACAGCGAAGAGGTTCGCCGCGGAGCTACAGTGCTCCATGGCGAACCTCGTCAATGCCCATGCGTCAGGAGAAGTTGATGCCGCCATCGATCAAGACAGTCTGGCCAGTCATGTGGTCCGAGTCCGGCCCTGCCAAATAACTCACCAGCTTGGCGACGTCCTCCGGCTCGGAAACACGGCCAGCCAGAATGTTGTCCACCTGCGCCTGCAGGGCACTGCCCCTCGGGGTTCCTTCACGCGCCGTGAGCCGCTCGTCAATCAAATCCCACATCGCGGTTCCCACCACGCCCGGCGCATAGGAATTGACGGTGATGTTGTGTTTGGCGAACTCCATGGCGGCCGCTTGGGTCAGTCCTCGCACCGCCCATTTGGTGGCCGAATACGAGGCGAGGATGGGAAACGGACGGAAAGCAACGATGGATGCCGCGCCAATGATTTTCCCGCCGCTGCCCTGCTCAATGAAGCGCTTGGCCGCCAGCTGGTAGGAATAGAAGACGCCTTTGATGTTCACGTCGAGCATGCGGTCCAACGCCTCGGGTTTCACGTCCAGGATCTCGTCAACCTGCGCAATGCCGGCGTTGGCCACGAACACCGTCAGGTCGCCCAAGGCTTCGGTACCCTCCTTGATCATCCGTTCCACGTCTTCGGGGTTCGACACGTCTCCGGCTACCCCGACCGCACGGCGCCCGCGCTGCTGAACGGCGGCGATGACCTCATCCACGTTCTCCTGGGCTCCCGGGACATCGGCAACGATGATGTCCTGCCCATCATCAGCCAGGCGCTCGGCGATGGCCCTTCCAATCCCTCGTCCTGCGCCGGTGATGAGTGCGACCCCTGCGGTGGATCCTGCCATGGTGATTCCTCCTGTTAGATGCTGCTCGGACTTTGAAGCGGCCCCTTGGCCCGTCGAGTCTGCCCAGCTTGGGGCCCGCGCTCGCTCCGGGGATAGCTTCGTTCTCGCAGAGCGATAATGCCCGCAACGTGGCGCCGAGCGAGTTGCCGGGCCATTCTCACCAGCCGATAACGACGCTGGCAGGACTGTGACGTGCACTACATAATCCAAGTAAGGCTTCACTGCCGGTTTCTCTGCAGAATCAGCGCAGGAACTGACCTAACCGTCTAATAATCGAGGTGACAACAATGGTGTTCCCAGCAAAATATTCATCTCTCAACGCCCTGGAGCTCTCGGATGAGGCTCGGCGGATCTTGACCCGGATCATTCGAGTTTCGTTTCCGCACCCGCAGTTCCCGGATGGGCCCTACGAGCGCATGACAGAGAAAATCATCGAGGCTTCAGCCGAATCCAGCTGGTTCCGCATGGCTTTGGCCCAGGGCTTGATGACCCTGGATACGCTCAGCGAAGAGCATTTCCTGGATCTTCCCGATGACCGTGCACTGGCGGTGCTCAAGCGCATCGCGGATCTGGAGTTCTTCGCCTTCATCCGCCGCACCGTAGTCCTCAATTTCTACGATGACCCCGAAGTGCATCAGGCCCTGGGCTACGAAGGCGAATCCTTCTCCAAGGGCGGCTACGTGAACCGCGGTTTCAATGATCTGAATTGGTTGCCCGAACCGCGCATCGAGGAAAGCGGAGAGCCCGTACAAGACCAGGGCCCGCTTCCCTACGCCGTGAAAGCCTACGCCCCAGAAACCAGCAGCAAACCCGTGGACAACGTCCTGGGTGATTCAGGAATCCTCGAGGAAGGGACAACCCGATGAGCACCGAAGAGCAATCGGCAGTGCACGACCATGACGACGACTCGGTAGTTGTCGTCATCGGCTCCGGTGCCGGCGGCGGAACTTTGGCCCATGAGCTGGTTTCCAAGGGAGTCAAGGTGGTCATGCTGGAGGCTGGCCCGTATCTGAAGAATGAGGACTACCACCAGGACGAATGGGCCGCCTTCAACCAGATGGCTTGGCTGGATCCGCGGACCACCTCGGGGTCATGGCGCGTGGCCCGCGACTTCCCCAATCTGCCGGCCTGGATCGTCAAGGCGGTCGGAGGCACCACCACCCACTGGTCCGGGGCCACCCCGCGATTCAAGGCACATGAGTTCAAGGCGCGCAGCACCTACGGCCGGGTCGACGGGGCCAACCTGCTGGACTGGCCCATCACCCTGGACGATTTGGCACCGTACTACGACCGTGCCGAGCAGAAGATGGGCAGCACCCACCGCCACGGGCGTCCCGCGCTGCCGGCCAACAACAACTACAAGGTTTTTGCCAATGGAGCCCAGCGCCTGGGCTACCGCCAGTATGCCACCGGGCCCTACGCAACCAATGCCGAACCCTACGACGGCCGCCCAGCATCCATCCAGGATGGGTTCAACTTCCAGGGCGACAAGAACAAATCCAAATGGTCCACAATGGTCTCGGAAATCCCGAAGTCGCTGCGCACCGGCCTGCTGGATTTGCGTCCCGAATCGCATGCTGTTCAAGTTACCCATACTGCTGCCGGCAAGGTGGACGGAGTCATCTACATAGATTCCGAAGGGAACCCGCAGCGCCAAAAAGCACGCATCGTGGCGGTGGCCGGCAACGCCATTGAAACCCCTCGCTTGCTGATGCTGTCAGCTTCGCCGCTGTTCCCCGATGGATTGGCGAACTCCTCGGGCCAGCTGGGCCGCAACTACATGCGCCACACCACCGGCAGCGTCTATGCCAAGTTCGACCAGCCGGTGAACATGCACCGGGGCGAGACGATGGCCGGGCTGATTGCCGACGAATCCCGCCATGATCCGGATCGCGGATTCTGCGGTGGCTATTACATGGAAACCATCGCGTTGGGGCCGGCGTTCCTCGCCAGCTTCGTGGAGCCCGGCGGCTGGGGACCGGAATTCACTACGCTGCTGGACGACTACTTGAACACTGCGGGCATGTGGATTACCGGTGAGGATATGCCGCAGGAAAGCAATCGAATCACGCTGAACAACACGGTGAGCGACCGCTTGGGCCTGCCGGTGCCGAATGTCCATTTTGACGACCACTCCAATGACCTCGCCATGCGAACGCACGGCTACCAGCAGGGTTCGCTGCTCTTCGAGGCAGTGGGCGCGCGGTCCACGCACCACACTCCCCCGTACCCGTCGACGCATAATCTCGGTACGGCGCGAATGAGCCAGCGTCCTGAAGACGGGGTGGTCAACGCTTTCGGCCAGGCCCATGATGTTGCGAATCTGTTCATCTCCGATGGCTCGCAATTCACCACTGGAGCCGCGGCCAACCCGACCTTGACCATCGTGGCGCTGGCCATCCGCCAGGCCGAGTACATCGTCGAGCAAATGGCCCAGGCCAAGTTGTAGGCTGTCCGGGCACCTCGTTAGTCGGCGCAAGCTGCGCCTAGCATCGAGGTGCCCCGCAGCGCGCGGCTCACCCGCGAAGCCACATCGCGCAGCAGGACGGAGACGTCTCGGTGGCGGGTCTGGAATTCGGCCGGGTCCATGGAAACTGCCACCGATCCGATGACTTGCCCGGCGCCCGTGGTTACCGGGGCGGCCATGCAGGAGGCGCCTCGGATGAATTCTTCGCGTTCGATGGCAATGCCGGTCTCGCGTACGGCGTCCAGTTCTGCGGCAAAGACCTGCGGATCGCAGATGGTCGCGGAGGTCATCCCGGGCATGCCGTGCTTGTCCAGGTAGGCGTGGCAGCGTTCGGCATCCATGGCCGCCAACAGCACTTTGCCGAAGGCGGTGGCATGGGCACCATTGTTGAACCCGAAGCCCATGGGGGTGATGCGCGGGCGCAGTGGCGACTCAACGACGTGGGCGACCACGATATCTTCTCCGCGGTGCACTGCGTAGTAGGCGGCGGCATCGGCCCGCACATGCAATTCGCGGATCAAGCGCGCCACCGAAGGCGGGGTGCCTACCTGCCGGCGCAGCGAGTTATCCAGGGCGTGAAGCTTGTAGCCCAGGGCATAGAGCCCTTCATCGCGCAGGTGGACCAGGTGGCCCGACAGGGTCAAGGTCTTGAGCAGGCGATAAACGGTAGGCAAGGGCATCTGCAGTTCTGCAGCGATCTCCTTGGCAGCCATACCCCGGTTATGCGCGGCCACCACGTCCAGCAAGGCGAATGCTTTTTGAACTGAAGCAAGGCCAGCTAGTGAATCGTTATATCCCATAACCCCATCTTGTCGAGGTGAGCTGGGAACTTCAATATGAGTCGCAGCTGCCGCTGGCCTTGCCCCAGCAATTTCAGGGTTCATCGCAAAAGTTGCTAGCTGATTTCCAATTCGCCCATGCGGTCCCAGGTATCGCCTTCGATCTGCCGGCTGACAATGCGCGGAGTTTCAACCAGGGCCGGCGCCATGTCGATCATGGCCTGCTTGAAGTGGTCGCTGCCCACGTGGTCTCCAGCTGCGTCGTCCTGGAAGGCTTCAACCAGAACGAATTCGTTGGGGTCTTCAAGGCTGCGCGACCAATCAAACCAAAGGTTGCCTGGTTCCGCACGGGTTGACTCGGTGAAACTGCGCACCAGATCCGGCCAGCGGTCTGAGCAATCCGGCTTGACTTTGAATTTAACGACAATAAAGTACACGATGACGTCCTTTCGGTAAGCAGCACATCCCTGCAGAAACAGGGCCTACTGCCAGTTTCCCCGGTGCCACGCGGCTGGGCCTATACGCATTATCGACAGGCGAGAATGCGGCAATCCCAAGAGGACAACAGTGTCCTGCAGCAGCCATCCTGTCCGCGGCTCCAGGCGCGATAGTGGCAGTGAAATCCAAATCAGAGCAGCCTCAGCAGCGAGTGGTTGCCGGCCAGATCCTCATCGCCCATCACGGCATCCTTCGGCGGTCCCGCTTCAATCTTGTATTCGACTGATTGGCCTTCTTCGACGCTCATGAATCCGCAGCTCTGAATTGCACTGCAATGCGCGAAGGCATCGGCAAATCCGCCACAAGGCTGGATGAATCCGAAATTGCACGCATGATCAGCCTGCATTTCATGATCTCTCTCCTTATGATCGGGGCCAGCTTTCTGTCCCCATAGAAGTCGCCGCACGGCAAAGCCCTGCGCGGCTGAACGTCCCAGAATTCCAGCAACTTCTGCAGGCACTTTCTGACCGGCCGTAAGCATGGGTACACGGCATAGGGCGCTCTTGCCGATAGGGTGGGCCGTAACCGGAACAATGGCAGAATCCACCCGAGATCCAAGAGGAAATGGCACCATGAAGAATCCGATTCCCGATTACCTCCACGAAGTGCTCGATGCGCTGCGCGACGACACCTCCGGGCAGCGCGCCGGCTACATTCCCGAGCTGGCCGACGCCAATCCGGATTTCTTCGCCCTGGCCGTGACCACCGCTATGGGCAGCACCTACACCGCCGGGGATGCCGGGATCGAGTTCACCATCCAGTCCATCTCCAAGCCCTTCGCCTACGCAGCGGCCATCATGGACCGCGGGTTGGAGCATGTGCTGGAACATATCGGGGTGGAGCCTTCGGGCGAGGCCTTCAACGAGCTGTCGCTGGAGGATGGCACCAATCGGCCGAAGAACCCGATGATCAATGCCGGGGCCATCGCCGCCCACGGCCTGATGGTCGGCGCCGACGCCACCGGCGAGCAGCGCGTTGACCGGGCACTGGATTTGTTCTCCGCACTGGCCGGGCGCCGGCTGCGCATCGACGAAGCGGTCTTCAACTCGGAGCTGGGCACCGCGGACCACAACCTGTCCATGGCCCACATGCTGCGCAAGCACGGGATCATCGACGATGACCCGCATGAGGTGGTCACCGGCTACACCCGCCAGTGCTCCATCCTGGTCACCGTGGCGGATCTGTCGGCGATGGCCGCCACCTTGGCCAATGGCGGGGTGCAGCCGTGCACGCACGAGCGGATCATGGACGAGGCCACGGCCCGCCAGGTGATGTCGGTGATGGCGGTGGCCGGAATGTACGACGGGGCCGGCGACTGGCTGACCCGCGTCGGGATCCCCGCCAAGAGCGGGGTGGCCGGCGGGCTGGTGGGCGTGCTGCCGGACCAGGTGGGCATCGGCGCGTTCTCGCCGCGGCTGGATTCGCACGGCAACAGCCAGCGGGCGCGGCGGGCCTTCGAGCGGCTGTCCACGGACATGGGCATGCACCTGCTGGCCCCGAGCCATGGCCGGCTCGATGTCATCGACGTGCAGCGCGGCGGCACGCGCGAGACCTTCTCGCTGCAGGGCAACGTGCAGTTCACCGCTGCTGCCGAACTGCTCGATATCATGTCCGAGTCGCGTTTCGACGGAGACGTGCACGTGGATATTTCCCGGGTCTTCTCCTTCACCGATGTGGCCCGGCGAATGACCTTGGAAGGGCTGCGCCGGCTGCGCAATGAAGGGCGTCGGGTGTTCTTGCATGATCCGCTGCAGTCGCTGGCAAATCCGGATTTGGGCGATGGTACCTATCCGGAGACGCCCTGAGCGCCGGAATCTAGCGGAAGATGTCCAGGTACGCCAGCGCGGAACCCACCCGGTACTCCGCGGCGGGGTTGTTGGCCACCAGGTAGCGGTCCCGGATGGCCAGTTCCACGTTGTCGGTGACGATGCCGTCCACGCCGATGCCCAGCAGCTCGCGGATGGTGGACTCGTCATTAACGGTCCAGGCATACACCTCCCGGTCCAGCGCGTGGGCCTGCTCCAGGAATTCGCGGGTGAAGGAGGCCTGCTCCAGGGTGTAGAAATCGGCGTTCGCCTTCGGCAGCCCGCCCACGCTCATGGCCACGGTCAGCCCGACCCGCAGCTCGGGGCGCTGCGCCTTGATTTCCTTGACTGCCCGGGGGCTGAGCGAATGGTAGATGTTCTGCGTGGTGTTCCCGGTCGCGTCCAGCTGCGCCAGGAAGCGCTCCAGGTAGCCCTTGGATTCGTGGCCGGTGACCTTCAGCTCCACGAGCACCGGGATGCCCAGCTCATCGGCGTGCTCCAGGTACTCCTGCATGGTGGGGATGCGGTCGGCGAAGCCGCCTTCGCGCACGGTGACCTTCCGGACTTCGGCCAGGGTCATCTCGTGGATGTTCCGGTTCACCCCGGCGACCACCAGCAGGTTGGTATCGTGGCTGGCTACGAAATGCCCGTCCGCGGTTTCCTGGAAATCGGCCTCGACGATGTCGGCCTGATGCGTTGCCGCGGCTTCCAGGGCTCCCAAGGTGTTTTCCACCCCGCCCGCCGAGTAGCCGCGGTGGGCCAGGATCTGCGCGTCCCCGGCTCCCGTTGCGGTCTGCCCCAAGGCAGGGGATGCGGCAAAGCTCGCTGAAAGCACCAAGGCCGCGGCCGCGGTCCCGGCGGCGGCCTTCAGCGCGCGCGACTGCGCGCTGCGATGCCGCTGCGAGCGCTCCTGCAGGGTGACGGGCAGTGCCAGGTACTCGCGGCTCAGGGCCACCACAACCTGGATCGCCACCACGGTCGCGGCTCCGATCAGCAGGAAACCGAGCGTGTGTCCCACGCCGATGCACAGGGTCGCCACCAGCGCGGAGTTCTGCACGCCGAGCAGGCTGGCGGCCAGATCCGAGGTCCATACCAGCGCCTCGACCAGCAGTGAGGCGCACAGGGCGCAGACTCCCAGCGGGATCCCGATCAGCAGCAGGTAGCGCAGGCTGTTGCGGTGCGTGGCCTTCAGGCTGGTGCCCAAGGCAGCCAGCGGCCGCTTCGGCCCGACAGCCAGCAGCGGCAAGGTGAGCACCAGGCGGAGGTTGGCGTAGATGATCGCCCCGATCATCAGCAGGTAGATCCCCGTGCTCAGCGGCGCCTTGAGGTACTCGCGGGTCACGAAGGGCGGGATCCCCACACCCTGGATCAGCACCGAAGACAGGCCCAAGCCGCCCAGCGGCAGGGCGAGGAAAAAGTACACCATCATCAGCGGCGAGGGGTAGGACAGCATCCGGCCAAGGCAGGCGGCGGTCTCGCGGCACTCGGCCCGCAGGTTGGGAGGCTTCCCGGATTGCTGGCGGTTGACCATCACGATCAGTGCCACGAACTGCACGCTCACCGCGCCCAGTGCCAGCACCGCGATGGCCAGCAGGAGCAGCACCGAGACCGGGTGGGCCAGCAGCACGGTGTAGGTCCGGTCGGTGACGTTGTTCAGCTTGCTGATTTCCAGCGCCAGGCCGAAGAGGTACTTGATCGCAGGGATGACCAGCAAGCCATTAGCTGCCTGCAGGGTGGTGATCACCGCCAGGTAGCGGAAAACGCGCACGTGCCCAAGCTTCAGCACGCGCAGCAGGAAACCGAGGATCTGCCTCAGGGCAGGCAGGCCGCGGCCCGAGGGCAGCGCAGCGGCAGGAAAGTTCTGCCTGTCCTTGCGCGATGAAATCCTTGGGTCCACTGCTTTGCTATGCCTTCCCGCCCGCCGGGTACACCTCGGCGGCTCCTTGCAATTCTATCGCCGCCACGTGCCGTTCGCTGTGCGCCTGCTGGATGGCACCTGCGGGTAGCTTGCTGGACAAGGGGCGAGTGTCGCCGCCAACGGGCAAGACCCAATACGAACTAGTCGAGAAGAACCCATGGATATTTTAAGTTGGATCGTTTTGGGACTGATCGCCGGTGCTATTGCCAAGGCCATCAAACCCGGAGAGCAGGGCGGCGGACGGCTCGCTACTTTGCTGCTGGGCGTCGTCGGCGCAATCGTAGGTGGCTGGATCGGCCCAGCAGTCTTCGGCGAAGGCGTGGACCAGTTCTGGTCCCTGTCCAGCTGGGTCCTGGCCATTGGCGGTTCGCTGATCGTACTAGTCATTAGGGGATTGCTCACGCGCAAGCGTGCCTAACTGCACCTGCAGAGCAACGGTCCACCACGGAATAGTGGTGGACCGTTGCCGTGTGATGAAGTGCCTCTCGCATGCCTGCGCCGGTTGCTCACTGGCGAGAATCGGATTCAAAGTCCCGATCCCGAGCCGAATCAACCTCGGGGCCAGTGTCCGCTTCTCTGGTGGAAGACTCAAACTGTTCCAGTTCATCAGTACTGTGCTCGTGAATCGTCTCGCGTAGACCCTCGACTTCCTGGGCCCGTCCTTCCCAGTAGGCCGGCTCTAAGCCGAAGCCATTAGTCGCTTCTTCGGCCATCTTCTTGAAACCATCTCGATGGTCCTCCAGAGCGTTATTCAGATCCTCGAACTCAGCATGACTGACACTTACATCAACGTGCTTTCGTGGCATTTGCATCATCCTAACTTGTTAGAAAGGCTAAATACTTTCTGGTTTCGTCTAACTTACGCGTCCAAGTTGCCTGCGACAGCTACCACAAGGTTTTCCTCAGAAACCTGTCTTCAGAAACACAGGAACTAGGCCCCTCGCGCGTCAGACGATCACTCAACTAGAGACGTGGAGAATCAAAATCACTGAAGGAAACTAAACGGGCAACTATCCCTTGGTCGGTCTGCTAACTAAGGTATCGGTCAGATCTTCCAGCGTGGATAAAGCGGTGCTATGCGCTCTGCACCTACCGGGAAGACGCGGTGCTCTCCGCCATCTGAGATTTCCCCCTGGAAGGCTGGCTTGGCTCGTCCTCGACCTCGACGCTGCGGATCATGGCCTTCAGGAACTTGGCAACCGCAACCCTCTCGGCCTCGGAGAGCGTGCCTACGGCATCCATCATCTGCTCATGCATCCGATGCAGCGTTCCTCGAACGTCCGTATCACTGTAGTCAGTGGGCACAATTCCCACAGACCGCCGATCTGCAGGATGCACAATACGCTCGGCATACCCATCGCGGCATAACCGGTCGATCAATACCGACACCGAAGCATTGGAGATCCCCAGTTCCTCAGCAAAATCCCGCTGGCGGGGAACCAACCCCTTACGGTGCGCAGCGAGCAGGAAGCGCAGCGCCGACATATCGGTCTCATTCATTCCCATCGAACCGCGGGTCGCAGCTCGCATCTTGCGCTCCGCCTCACGGTACTTGCGCATCAGATTCAACAAATCCACCGCCTCGGGCACCGAACGGCCCTCGCCGTACCAATACCCACTGGCTTGATACCTACTCATGAAAACTCCTTCCGCCGGATGCGAACGCCATGCCCGCAACCCCTGGGGTTCCAATACCCTTCTTCGCGAGGTCCAGCTTGCTCAACACAGAAAAAATCATGTAACCTATCTAATAGTTAGCTTGTCTAAAGATATTCTACTACGAAACAGCTATCAGTACCGGAGTGAAAGATGAAAGAATCCTTAGCAGTTCCCGTAGAAACAACGATGCATGACACCAATTCGTGGACCAGGCGAATCCACAAAATTGCCGCCTTCGCCTCTGAAGAGTGTCGGAGCCGGGACGCGGTGCATTCAGCAATATGCACCATTACCGGGTCCCCGGAGCAGCTGGTCGTGAATTTGGCCTGCACCGCGAAGAGTGAACGGGACGTATCCTCGCTGATGCAATATGTCAACGACACCCTCATGCCGCAGATGGAGACAGCACTCGGTGTCCGATTCGAGGTGAAGAATCTGCAGTTCGCCGTCGCCGGCAAGGAGAGCCTGCTCGCAGCACCAGAGCACGCGCCCGAAGCTGGACTCCCAGCACATTGGCTCGATCAGCCTTCCACCGCACCTTCGCTGGCCCCCACCACTGGTTTAGTGTTCGAACCTACCAGTTTGGGAAGTGAATCAGATGGATCCCATGCAGATTTGAGCATGGCCTAGGATCTGCAGCACCCGCCGCACGCCAAGAGCGGCACCACCAAAACGACGGGACCTTTCCGAAGCGCATCTCACTGCGGAGAATTACGTCCACATCGATATTTTTCATGAGCAGTGCACGAAAGGGAAGTATCTAAAATGCCAGGTCGAATCGCACGAACCCGAACCGCAGTCAGAGTCGCTGATTTTCTCGCCACCCGTGAAGGCAAGTCCCACCTGTCCGACTACGGCTGGGCGCAGGGAATGCCGATCGTCATGACGCAGCCTGCCGAATCGCTCAACGATGCCATGGGCATGGCATCAATCCATGGCCGTGCAGTGCTGGTGGCCATGCTCGATCCGCAAACCGAAGAACTGCACATGATGCATGTCACCGTCCCCCAAGCAGCACTGAAAGTCACCAGGGCCTGCGCTGATCGACTCACCATGGAAGAGTTCTTCGAACGCCTGGCGACCGAGCTCATTGCTGAGTTCCGTGTGAAATTCTGGAAGAACACTGCCGTCGCCCACAAGATCCCAGCCTGCCCCGCTATGCAGTCGCGAACCACCTCACCGGCTCGATATCCTCTCCCGGAACGCTGCCACGCAGAAGCGCCCGTCGCGGCGGGCGCCAGCCAGTAAGCCCTTCAGCCCAGCGGTCCTGGCTCATTCTCATGGCCGGTCAATACCCATGTTGGGTTGGACCGCTAATGGGCCAGAACCGGGCTTCTTCTGGGGGCTAGTTGTTGGCCTCGGTCCTCTATCCAGGGTTGCGGATACCAGGATCCAGAACAGCCACTAAGCCACAACAAAGTGCACAAAGCGTGATGGCATTACCCATGAAGCGATGATGCTCCCCTTTCGTAGCCTTCGAACCGGGATCTTCTGCCTGCCAGTTCCCTTTCAATGACGCCTTTTCGTGAAAATCATTAAGAAATGCTCACCATCAGCACGTAAAGTTACCTGGGACGCAGCGTCCACTTCAGTCGACTGCCTCCTTTCGTTGGAACTTCGGCAGTTAAACATTTAAGGACGGATTCCAGGAGCTCAGCGAAAAAGTTCATCCCCTACCGAGTTATGCTCGATATTGACCGCGAAGACGACAGCTACTGCCTCTTTAAAGCGCTCCAGCATTACGGTCGATAGCTTAGCGACCACAGCCGGCTCATGGTCACCGAGCACGGCGTCTAGAGGGTCGACTCCTTGCCCGAAGCACTCCCTCTTCACCGGGCATGAAGACCTCGGTGCCAGCATATTCTCGGTTCTTCCCCTAGAGATCGGGCAATTTTATTCGCCTGGGTGTCGGCGTCTAATCCGAATTGGCCCTTTGACACCGTCAGCTTCCACGGGCTCGCCATTTTGAGTTGCAACGACTTCACCTTGCACGGCCAATGCCGCGGCAATCTGGCGCACTTGTCCCATGTACTTACGCCACCCTTCGTCCGGCCCGCCCACTATGCGTGCAACATCACTCGGGCAGATTGACGTGTTTGCCCTATGGCTCAGCAAGCTGCGAATGGTCGCGCGAATTCGCTCTCCCATTGAATCCGATTCCGGCTCCTCCCACCACGGCTGTCCACGTTCGCCCAGTGCGAGCTTGGCATTATTCACACGCTTGCTAGCGCCGATTTCGCCTTGCTTGACTGCCCGGCGGGCTGACATCAGCTCGTTGACCAGCTCTTGTCGTAATTTCGCAGGGATCGAGGGATCACTGGCTCTCCACCGCCGCCCCTTGATTATCAGGTAGCGCCCGTCGGTGGTGGTTTGTACTGGCTTCTCTGAAGGTGCCATCCTATACCCCATCTCCATTCAAAGTCCGACTCCCGAAGCGCACCGTCGCGCTGATCGCATCCTATGGCGAATGAGTCAACTACTAGAGAATTTGCTTTCTATAAATCGTCGAAAATTAACTTGATGAAGGGCAATTGCATTCGCGGACTGCCGCAGGGTTACAGCTGTTTGATAGCTGCAGGGCTTCGGCATTTTATCTTCGTGGCTAGTGCCAGATAGGCGCTGGCACTCCCCCGACCTCTGGGGATGCTCGCTTGGTTTCGGAGCACGCCAACTACTCATCAAATGCTTCCGATACCCGCTCCGATCATGGTTTGGCTGATGCCGGGTTCAATTTTTCCCCGAAGGCAGGGGTCGTTACGGCGCATTCCACGCGTTCGCCGGGCTTGCCGGTTTGCGCCGCGATCTCCTTTACCCCGTCGAGCAGGATCCGGCAGGTGGCGGTGCTGCCTGCGGCAGGCGTAGCCGCGATGGCTGCATCCTTTTCGGCCGTGATGACGCTCTGCGCAGTCCAGATTGATTCGCTGTTCTTGCCAGCACCGCTGGTCGTGGCCACCGCTTGCTCGGTCACTTCGGCCGAGTCTTCGCCGCGGCTGGGCGAGTCCAGGTAGGACACATCACTCAGCGCATCGGCGGCTTCCCCGCTCACGGTGATCTCGTAGGTCACCGCCCAGGCATCCGCAGTCGATTTGTCGAAGCTTTCAATGGCGCCGCATCCAGTCAGGCCCATGCCGAGGACAAGCGCTGCGGAACTGGCCGCCAGCCAGGTCGAAGTGCGGTTGGATGCTGAACGCGAAGTGCCGTGCATGGGATTCCTTTTCTCAGTTGGACGCAGCTGCTGCTTTCACTACGTGTCAACACTAGTTCCGCGCGCCGGCGATGTCCTCCCGACCGGGAATGATATCCGTTGCCCCGCCTCCCCCTCAGGGTGGAGGCAAGGATCGCCAGCGCTCCCCCCCTGCCTGCCGCGTCTTGGATGCCCCGCAGCCCTGCGCAACGCGGTAAGCTCACTGACTGGACCCTCGCCGTTGAAAGGACATGATCATGCAGCTGCAGCTTGCCCCGGAGAATCGCAAAGCAGGGCTGCCTGCATGAGGCTTTCCATACTTGACCAGGTCCCGCTCACCGAGCATGCCCCCACCGCAGGCCAGGCCTTGTCCAGCGGCCTGCAATTGGCTCAGGATGCGGAAGCGCTGGGCTACCACCGCATCTGGTTTGCCGAGCACCACCACTCGAAATCCTTCGCCAGTGCCGCCCCGGAAATGATGACCGCGCTGGCTTTGGAACGCACGGAGACCATTCGGGTCGGCACCGGTGCCATCTTGCTGCCGTACTACCAGGCGCAGAAGGTCTCCGAAGCCATGGGACTGCTGGCCGCCGTGCACCCGGACCGGGTGGACATCGGTGTGGGCCGCGCTGCACTCTCGGACCCGCATTACGCGCAGAAGATTGCCACCCTGGTGCATGATCTGGACGCCGTCCACGAGCCCTCGGATACCGAACCGGCAGGCCGCGTCTGGGTACTGGGCGCCGGCGGTTCCACCGCGCCCTTGCCTGGAATGCTCGGGGCGGGCTACGTCCATGGGCACTTCCTGCGCCCTGCTGGCGGCGAGCCTGCCACCCGGGCCTACCGCGAGGCCGCGGCCAACGCAGGGCACGCCGCCCACACCGTGCTGGCCGTTCGCTTTGCCACCGCCTCAACCGAAGAGAAGGCGCAGGCCCTGGCCAATGCGCTCTTGCTCTGGCGCGTGCGCAAGGACCTCGGCCACGATGGACCGATCCCCTCGACGGCAACGGCGGCGAGCCACCCGTGGAATACGCAGGAACTGGCCCGTGCCGAGGAGCGCAGCAAGGCGCTGATCGTAGGCACCCCGGACCAGGTCCACGACCGGTTACTGGCCTTGGCCGAGGAGCACGGTGCCGACGAGCTGATGCTCAATACCTTGGTCTGCGACCCGGCAGACCGGTTGGATGCCTATCGCCTGCTCGCCGAGAGTTTCAACGCCTGAGCTCGGCTTCTGCGTCATTGCCTCGCATCCCGGTCAGCTGCTCATGGCCCAGCACGCAGGGATGCACTCCGCATCCCTGGATACCGCGTTCCCGCCAGGGTGCCAAACGGCAATTGGCTGGGTGGCTATCTATTGAGCACGAAGGTGTTCAAATCATCCAGCGTTTGCTGCATGTGGTTGTCCATGGCTTGGCGTGCTTGGGAACTGTCGCGCCGCTGTAGCGCAACGAGGATCTGCTCGTGCTCGGCGATGGCGTGCTGCTGGATCTGCGCGAAGGCGCTGGTCTCACGCCGCCGTGAGGAGAGCACTCGGCCCAGCGGCTCGTAGAGCGCCGAAACGAAAACATTTCCCGAGGCCCGCAGGATCACGTCGTGGAATTCCAGGTCCGCTTCGACAAAGCCGTCCAGATCGGCGGCCGCGTGTGCTGCGCGCATGGCTTCGAGCAGTTCGCCCATTGCTGCCAGCTGCTCCTCGGTGATCCGCGAAGCGGCCAGCTCGCAGGCGCCGGTTTCCAGCATGCGGCGCAACTCGATCAGCTGCACGGCAGCCGCGGCCGCCCCCACGCCGGCGGTTGTGGCGCGTACTACCGCCTCCAGCGAGTTCCACATGTTGACCGGATTCACATAGGTCCCGCGGCCCCGTTCGACGCGGATGATGTTCTGCGCCGTGAGTGTCTTGATCGCTTCGCGCACCGTCATCCGGCTGACTTCCAGGGTCTCGCAGAGTTCCAGCTCGCCAGGAATCAACTCGTCAACCGACAGTTCACCGCTGACTATGCGGTCCAAGACGCTGTCGGCGACCTCTACGACCAATGACTTCCGGGCCATGCTTCCTCCATCCCCGGGACAATTCATCCCGCCAAAGACCTGTCCAGTCTATGTCCCGCAGGCAGTTGCGGCTGACCGCGATCCATGTAACACTAATCGTCATGACAGATGTCTGACATCTTACCTGTGATGCCGAGGCGTTGCCCAATGACAAAGGAGTCCTTGTACCATGCTTGAGTCCGAGTTGCTCGCCGGATACCTCCCGGAGCGCGAGATCGCGCCCGCGAAAATCGCCGAGGCCGCGCGCTCCACCGGCAGCGTGCTGGTGGTCCTGGATGACGACCCGACCGGAACCCAATCGGTCAGCAACCTTCCGGTGCTCACCAGCTGGGAAGTCGAGGACTTCCGCTGGGCCTTCGCCCTGCAGCTGGATGGCGAACGCCCGCTGGCCGTCTACGTGCTCACCAACACCCGCTCCCTGGACGCCGACGACGCCGCACTGCGCAATGAGCAGGTAGCCCGGGCCGCCTTGCAGGCAGCGGCGGAAACCGGCCTGTCGGTGTCCTTTGTCAGCCGTAGCGACTCCACCCTGCGCGGGCATTTCCCGCTGGAAACCGACACCTTGGCCGCCACCGTGGCCGCCGTGGATCCGGATTCCTCGGTGGATGCCGTGCTGATGGTTCCTGCTTTCGGCGAAGCCGGGCGGATCACCGTGGCCGGCGAGCACTACATGCGCACCATCGATGGCCAGGTCGCCAAGGTCAGCGAGACTGAGTTTGCCAAAGACGCCACCTTCGGATTCAGCACCAGCTATCTGCCGGACTACGTCGCCGAGAAGACCGCCGGGCGCATCGCGGCCAAGGACGTGATGGTCCTGGACTTGGACACCATCCGTTCCGGCGCTTCCTCCATCGCCACCCGCCTGGCCGAAGCTTCCAACGCACAGGTCGCCACCGCGGATATCGTCACGGAAAATGACCTGCTGGCCTTGTCCGAGGGCCTGCAGCAGGCCGAAGCGGCCGGAACCCGCGTGCTGTGCCGCGTGGGCCCGCCCTTCGTGCGTGCCCGCATCGGCCAGCAGCAACGGCAGCCATTGTCCGCCGAGGAGATCTACGCGGGCAACGGCGCCGAGCGGCGCACCGCCGGCGGGCTGATCGTGGTGGGCTCCCACGTGGGCGTGACCACCCGCCAGCTGGCCGACCTGACCAGCCGGCACTCGAATGCCACGGTGATCGAGCTGGACGTCCCGGAAATCCTCGCCGACGGCTCCGAGGCCTACCTGAAGGGCAAGGCCGCGCAGATCAGCGCCGCCCTGGCCACCCAGGATGTCATCGTGCACACCTCGCGCAAGCTGGTGAAAACCGATGACGCGGCGCAGTCGCTGGAGATCGCCCGCACCGTGAGCGCTGCGGTGGTTTCGGTCGTCAACCTGATCCTGCACGCCACTCCCCCGCGCTTCGTGATCGCCAAGGGCGGGATCACCTCCTCGGATGTCGCCGCCCATGGCCTGGAAATCCGCCATGCCATCGTGCGCGGGCCGATGCTCCCGGGCATTGTCTCGCTCTGGGAATCGGTGGACGGACCTGCCGCCGGCATCCCCTACATCGTCTTCGCCGGCAACGTGGGCGACGACAGCTCGCTGACCGCCGTCACCGCCAAGCTGAGCGCCACTTTCTAACCATTCTTTACAATTTCTTGGAGATCCCAATGAGCACTACCAAAGTTGCAGTCCTCGGCCTGGGCGCCATGGGCCTGCCCATGGCAACCCGCCTGGCCACCAAGCTGGAAGTCAACGGATTCGACATCTCGGCCGAACGCATGGCCCTGGCCAGCCAGTCGGGCATCACTACCTTCGCTTCCGCCCGCGAAGCGGTCACCGGCGCTGATGCACTGCTGCTGGCAGTACGCAACGGCGAGCAGCTGGATGCCGTGCTCTTCGGCGAGCAGGGCGTGGCCGGGCAGCTCAAAGCCGGCGCAGTGGTCATCCTGACCTCCACCGTTGGCCTGGAAGCGGTGCCCGCCACCGCCAAGCGCCTGGCCGAACTGGGCTTGGGCCTGGTGGACGCGCCGCTCTCCGGCGGCCCGGTGCGCGCCGGCGAAGGCGACCTGCTGATCGTGGTCGGAACCGAGCCGGATCAGCTGGAGAAGGTCCGCCCGGTGCTGGAGCTGCTGGCCTCCACCCTGAGCATCGTGGGCGACAAGCCCGGCGATGGCCAGGCCCTGAAGACGGTGAACCAGCTGCTGTGCGGCGTGCACATCGCCGCGGCCGCGGAGGCCCTGGCCCTGGCGGACAAGCTCGGCCTGGACCAGGCCACCACCCTGGAAGCGCTGCAGGCCGGCGCCGCGAACTCCTTCATGCTCGGCAACCGCGGCCCGCGCATGCTCGAGGCCTACTCCGAGGATGGTGCCGAAGTGCTCTCGCGCCTGGACATCTTCGTCAAGGACATGGGCATCGTAACCTCCGCGGCCCGCTCCCTGCACCTGTCCACCCCGGTGGCCTCGGCGGCCGAACAGCTCTACCTGCTGGGCGAAGCCCACGAGCTGGCCGCGGCCGACGATTCCGCAGTCATCAAGGTCGTAGCCCCGAAGGCTGCCCAGTAAAGTCATCAGCGCGCGAGTTCGACACCCGCGCACCGCGTCAAAGGAGACGACACAACCCATGAGCCCGCTAATGCTGCTACTGATCGCAGTGGCCGGAGTGGCCCTGCTGCTGCTCGGCGTCATCAAGTTCAAGATGCCCGCCTTCATTGTCCTGCTGCTGGTCAGCATGCTCGTGGCTCTGGCCGCGGGCATCCCCATCCAGGAGGTGGCCGGCCTGGTCACCGAGGGCATGGGCGGCACGCTGGGCAGCGTGGCCGTGCTGGTGGGCCTGGGCGCGATGCTCGGCAAGGTCATCGAGATTTCCGGCGGAGCCCAGGTGCTTTCCACCCGCTTCACCGCGCTCTTCGGCCCGCGCCGGGTGATCGCCGCGCTGACCACCGCGGCCTTCCTGCTGGCCATTCCGGTGTTCTTCGACGTGGGCTTCATCGTGCTGGTGCCGATCATCTACGGCTTCGCCAAGGCCCTGGGGGTCTCGCCGGTGAAGATCGGCCTGCCGGTGGGCGCAATCATGCTGGCCATCCACGTAGTGGTTCCGCCGCATCCGGGTGTGGTCGGCGGCGCAGAGATCCTCGGCGCCGACATCGGCTGGGCCACCATCCTGGGCCTGGCGTTCTGCGCCCCGCTGGGCGTCTTGAGCTACTTCGTGGCCAAGCGGATCAACCGCCGCGAGATCCCGATGCTGCCGGAAACCGCAGCGCAGTTCGAATCCTTCGGCTCCGGCCAGGGAACTAGCGGGGGCAGCACCATGGTGGAAACCAAGGCCCCGACCTCGTCCATGGTCATTTCCATGATCCTGCTGCCGATCGTGATGATCATGCTCGGCACCGTGGGCGGTTCCCTGGTGGCCGCTGAATCCACTGCGGCCAACATCCTGGGCTTTGTCGGATCCCCTGCTGTCGCGCTGCTGGTCACCGTGCTAGTTTCCTACTACCTGCTGGGCGTGCGCAGCGGCTGGACCAGCGAGCAGACCGGCAAGGTCATGGACTCCGCTCTGGCCCCGGCGGCCATCGTGATCCTGGTGACCGGCGCCGGCGGGGTGTTCGGCAAGGTGCTCACCGAATCGGGCATCGGCACCGTGCTGGCTGAGTCCCTGGCTGCGGCCGGCCTGCCGATCATCGTGATGGCCTTCATCCTGGCCGCCATCCTTCGCGCTTCGCAGGGCTCTGCAACGGTCGCAATTATCACCACCACCGGCCTGCTGGCCGCAGCCGTAGAAGCCGGCGATTTCTCCACCGTGCAGACGGTGCTGATCCTGGTCGCTGTGGGCTTCGGCGCCTTCGGCCTGAGCCACGTGAACGACTCGGGCTTCTGGATTGTCACCCGCTTCCTGGGCCTGTCCGTGGCCGAGGGCCTGCGCACCTGGACCGTGCTGACCACGGTGCTGGGCGTGGCCGGGTTCGCGCTCACCGCCATTACCTACGCCATCATCACCGCTGCAGGAGTGTAATCATCCCGATGCTCACCCCCATGAACCAGATGGCCGCCCAGGCCATTGCCGCAGGGCACGCCGTCCCCGCCTTCACCTGCTACGACTTCACCACCGCGCTGGCCGTGGTCGCCGAGGCCGAAGCCCAGGACCGCGCGGTCATCCTGAATGTCGCGCCGAAGGCCGCCAGCTCCACCGCGGGCCTGCGGCTGATCTCCGCCCTGCGCACCCTGGGCGAGCAGGCCGCAGTTCCGGTAGCCATCCAGCTGGACCACGCCAGCGACGCGCAGCTGATCGTGCGGGCGGTGCAAGCCGGCGCCACCGCGGTGCTGGCCGACGGCTCGGCCGGGACGCTGGAGGAGAATACCGCCTTCGTCCAGCAGGTTCGTTCGCTGATCGGCCCTGAGGTGGTGCTGGAAGCCGAGCTGGGTGCCCTGCCGGGCAACGAGGACAAGGCCTTTGAGCAGAGCGCCTCCCAGCTGACCGATCCGGCGCAGGTGGCCCGATTCGTCCAGGACAGCGGCGCGCAGCTGCTGGCCGTGGCCATCGGCAATGTCCACGGCCGCTACAAGGGCGAACCGAAAATCCACTGGGATGTGCTTGAAGCCATCCACGCCGAATCAACGGTGCCGCTGGTGCTGCACGGGGCTTCGGGCATTGCGCCTGCGGACCTCTCGCGGTCCATTTCCTTCGCGGTGGGCAAGGTCAATTTGAACACCGAGCTGCGCACCGCGACGCTGGCCGCACTGGCTGGGCAGCTGGAAGGCCGCCGTTCCGATGGTCAGAACGTGCTGGGCTTGCTCGGCGACTGGGAGCGCGCGGTCACCGAGGTCGTTTCGGCGACGTTCGTCGCGCTGCGCGCCACATAGCTTGCTGCCTTCGAAGGCCGCGGCGCAGGGACTTTCAGGTTCCGGCACCGCGGCCTTCGGCTTATCCGGCGGCGGAAGTGCCGGCACGATCCAGCGATTGCTGGTGGGTGCGCAGCTGCAGCAGCGCGGCATCCAGCAGCGGGGCGGCGACGCCCAGCTGCTGCGCCCTTGCGGCCAGATCCCCGATGATGTGCTCGGCCTCGACAGGAGTGCCGTGGCCCAGGTCGCGGTAGAGCGAGGAGGTGAATGAGCTGCCCGGCTCGGTCAGCAGCCCGATGGACTGCTCATGCCCGGCTTCGCTGACCGGATAGCCGGCCGCGGACGCGATCCGTTCGCATTCGCCGACGGCTTCGCGGATCTTGGGCTCTCCCCCGGCGGCGAGGATATCGCCGATATTCCCGCGGAACAGGCATGTGATCACCCCGGCCGCGGCGATGAAAGCCCACTTCTCCCAGAGCCGGGCGAGAACATCGTCGAGCACTCCAAGCTCGATGCCACCCACATCAAGAGCCTCGATGATCGGCTCGGGGATCTCCTGTCCGTGCAGACCGCCGAGACCCAGCTGGCACAGGCCGGTCAGCTGCTGGACGACTGCCTGCTCATCCAGCGTGGCAACGATCTTCACAATGCCGCCGAGCACCCGCCCGCCGAAGGCCTGCTCCAGGGCGTCGATATGGGCCATGCCGTTGAGCAGCGGCAGGATGCGGGTGCGATTTCCCATAGCGCCGGCCAGTTCCGGGATCAGCGAGGCCAGCGCCGGGGCTTTGACCGCGACGATCACCAGGTCGAAGGGTTCTTCATCCGCAAGAGCGGTGACTGCCCGAACCGGCCAGGTACCTTGGTAATCCGGGGCGCTGAAGCGCAGCCCATGATCGGCAAGCTGGGCCTGTCGGCGTTCGCGCACCAGAAAGGTCACGTCCCTTCCGGCCGCCAGCAGGCGTGCTCCCAGCGCACCGCCGGTCGCACCGGCACCGGCAATCAGAATGCGGGTCATTTTCTCTTCCTTTCCAACAGGCAGCCGATGAGCGCCCTGTCGATTTAGTGGTTTACCGGTGCCATCCGGCATTTGGATCAGCCAGCCCCAGCACCGCGGCAGCTAGCAGTCCGAGGGCAATTGCCACCAAGGATACCCCGCCGGCCAGGGTCACGATGCGGCCAGCGGATGGCGATCGATGCACGCCGGAGAACCGGATGACCGTGATGGCCCCGGCCCACCATAGACCGGCCCCGAGGACCACCGTCGCGCAAAGCAACGCGGTCCGGACTGAGGCGCCTTCGGCTTGCCCGATGAACTGCGGCAGGATGGCAGCGAAGAACAGCAGCGCCTTGGGGTTGGTTGCATTGGTGAGCAGCCCGCGGGCGTAGCCGCTCCGGGCCTGTGGTGCCTGTGCCGGCATGGTGCTGTCCGCCCGGGGCAGTCCTGCGCGCAGCATGCTGGCCCCCATCCACAGCAGCACCACGGCACCCAGAATCTGGGCGGCGGCCATGGCCCCTGGCGCCGAAATCAGCAGCGCGGTCAACCCGGCCACCGCCAGCAGCGCATGCAGCATCAGCCCGGTGACTACTCCTGCAGCCGTGGACACGCCTTGCTGGACCGAACGCGTGGCCGCCTGCACCACCAGGGCCAGGTCGGGGCCGGGCACTGCCAACGCCACCAATAGCGCTAGGGCAAATGCCACCCATGATTCGATCCCCATGCCATACCTCCAGCCTCAACTGCGATTCCAGATTCAGACTAGGGGTCCAATTCGCTAGAATCAGTCCATGAGTGACTCAGAAATGAAATCAATCAAATATCCCGAATTGGATTCGGTAGATTGGGCAATACTGGAATTACTGCAGGTGGACGCGACGATGCCGAACAAGGAGATCGCGGCCAAGGTGGGGGTCGCGCCCAGCACCTGCCTGGAGCGGATTCGGCGCATGCGCCGCAATGGCACCATCGTGGCTACCCGCGCCCATGTACTGCCTAGCCTGCTGGGCAAGGGCGAGCAGGCGTTTTTGGGAATCCAGATCCGCCCGCACGCCCGCGACACCGCCAACGACTTCGTGCAGAAGGCCCTCGCTTTGCCCGAAACACTCGCGCTCTACAACGTCAGCGGCAGCGAGGACTATCTGGTCCATGTCGCGGTGGCCAACAGCACTGAGCTCCAGACACTGATCATCGACAAGTTGCTGGCACTGCCCCAGGTGGCGCACTGCCGCACCCAGCTGATCTTCGGCGAGCCGTGGGTGGCTTCGCTGCGCCACCGCTAGCGGTAGCACGTCCCGTCAGTACGGTTTTTCGACCGAGAGCACTTTCAACCCTTCGGCCACCACCCGCCCGTCGTGGATGACGGTGCGGTCGGTGCCCCGGTCCATCACGGTGGAGGCAATGCTCTCGCCATCCACCAGGACCAGGTCGGCCCGGTCCCCCACGGCCACCCCTGGGCGGTCGGCCACCGAAGCCAGGCGCGGCACCGAGCGGTCCATGATCGAGGCACCGCCCATGGTGGCCACGGCCAGCGCATGCCCGATCAGTTCGTCCTGGCGGAACCCGTTGACGAAAGCCAACTGCCAGGTCCGGTCCAGCAGATCGCAGTTCCCGTAGGGGCTCCAGTAGTCGCGCTGCCCGTCCTCGCCCAAGCCGAAGCGCACCCCGGCTCCAACCAGGTCCACCAGCGGCAAATGATTGGAGGTGCTGGGCGCAACGGAAGTCAGCGAGATGTCCAGCTCGGCGAAGGTGTCGATCAGCCGGTGGCTGGCAGCCTCGCTGACACTGCCCAGCTCGTAGGCATGGGACAGGTTGACCCGGCCCTGCATGCCCAGCGCCCGGGTGCGTTCAGCAATCAGCTCTGCCGAGAAGACGGCGAGCGCACCGGGCTCATGCAGGTGCACGTCGATATCCACCTGGTATTTATCGGCCAGCCCGAACACCACGTCGAGGTGGCGGACCGGGTCGCGGTCCAGTGCGCAGGGGTCGATGCCGCCCATGGCATCCGCACCGGCTTCCAGCGCGTCCTCGAGATGCTTGACGGTACCCGGCTCGCGCAGGATCCCTGCCTGCGGGAAGACCATGATCTGCACCTCGGCCTCGTTGGCGAACTTCTTTTTCGCGGCCACCACGGCCTCGTATTTCTCCAGCTTGGAATCCACATCCACCTGGGCGAAGGAACGCACCCGCGTGGTGCCGCGGGCAATCATCCGTTCCAGGGTTCCGGCCACGCGCTCGGGCAGCGGGATCTCCGCATCCCGCCAGTTTTCGCGGTCGTTGCTCATCATGCCCCACACTCCCGGGCGTCCAGTGTGCTCGCGGAAGGGCAGGCCGATGCGCGTGGAATCCAGGTGCACATGCACGTCGGCGAAGGAGGGGATCAGGATGCGCCCGCGGCCATCGACATCTGCCAGGTTGCGCACCTGCTGCGGGTCGTGGGCGGTGATCGCTGAAATCTTGCCGTCGCCAATCAGGATGTCGCTGGGCGGACCGCCCCAGGGGCGGGCATTGCGGATGAGCATGGTTCAGCTTCCTTGCCGGTATGGACAGTGCTAGTAGAAACGTACCGCATGCGCCCCTAGGGCCAGCAGCGCTTCGGGCCGAGCGCGGTTCTCCTGCTCCAGGCAGGACAATGGCGGGCCCTTGCGGGCCCGCCATCAACTGGATCGGCTATTCGTCAGCCTCTTCTCCGGGCAACGTCGACTGCTCCGGCAGGCTGTTCCAGAACGAGGTGTCCATGGTTTCCACGGAGCCATCGGCTACCGCCTTGATGGTGCTCTCCAGGGTCAGGATGGTCTGCTGGCGCAAGTAGCCATTGGATTTCTGTCCCAGGACATAATCCGGGTTGCTGTGATCGCTCATGCCGCGCATTTCGAAGAGCAAGGTGGACATGCCGTATTCGGCCGCGATGCCATTGCGCGCAATGGTGTTGGCGGTCCCGCCCACGTACTTGCCCAAGTGGCCCCAGCCGGTCCGGTCGACATTCTGGTAGACCACTGCGCCCAGGCGCTTGGAACCCTCGCGGACTTCCTCAGGCACGTCCGGGGTCGTCGGGTAGAGGATCGAGCCGGACACCAGCTTGCCGTCCACCGCCGAGCGGGTGCCCTGGTGGTGCAGGTCGATCATGTAGTCGATGCCGTAGGCGGAGAGCACATTGTTGTGCAGCGCCTGGATTTCCGGTTGCGTCTTGGCCACGTGGTCCCGGTTGATGTCCACGTTGTTGGCGTTGTAGCGGGTCAGGTGCCGGTCCCCCGAGGCGATGTAGTCATCGAGCGGGAAGTCCACATCGCCCATGGCGCCATCCGGGTTCAGCATCGGCACCACCAGGATGTTGACGTCCTTGAGCACCTCCTTCATCCGCCCCGAGCCCAGGTGCTTGATCACTTCCAGGGTCCCCTCGGTGGTCAGCTGCTCGTTGCCGTGCTGCTGGGTGAGGAACATGATCGTGGGATTTTCCGGGTTAGAAAGGTACTTGGCCAGGAACAGATCGCGTCCCTTGGCGGATTGGCCGATGACTTCCAGTTCCATCGCCGATTGCTTGGCATCCTGCTTGCGCAGTTCGGCGGCCATCGACTCGTGCGTATGCAGGATCGAGGTGTTGATGGTTTCATTTCCGGCGTAGTCCGGCCCGTTGCCTACGGCATTGGCCGGGACAAGCCCCAAGCCGAGGAACAGTGCCGAGCCGGCAACGATGCAGGAGCCCTTCTTCAGCAACTGAGCGGGGAACTGCTTTGGCATATTCTTCATTGAATCTCCGATGTCTTCCTGTGATGGGATGGATCTTGGTCATTGCGCCGTCCTCCGGCGTTTCCAGTCTCAGCTGCCGATGATGAAGTAGCCGCCGTTCAGTCCGTCCACCATGACGCGGTAGGACTTTTTCTCCAGGCTCGCTTCGATCATCCAGTTGGGTTTCCAGACCTTTGCGACACTGCTCTTTTCCCGGACCCCGCCGCGCCAGGCCAGCCGGGCCCGGCGCAGCGCCGCGGTGGACAGCAGGGCCTTGGCCCGCCGGCGTGCGGTGTCGAAATCGATGGTGTTCCACTGCGGATCAGCCACCCGGTCCAGCACTTGGCCGGTTTCCGCATCTTCGGCTTGCCACGGATCGCAGACGAAGGCCTTGCCCGAGTAGTAGTCCACCAAGGCGTGCGCCTGCCCTGACCGCCCGGCCAGCTGCGGCACCTCGAAGATGAACCCCGCAAAGGGATGATGGCGCAGCTTGGCCGACTCGACTCTCAGCCCTGGCGCCTTGGCGGCAAGGATGCGTTGCGCGTCCTGGTCATCGACCAAGGTTTTCAGCACCAGTTCATTCACCGCGGGCCGCCATTTCCGCCTGGCTGGCCAGCAGTGCATCCTGGCCCATGAGCATCTTCTTCGGGATCGGGCCGATCTTCGCAGTCTCATCCAGGGCCCGGCCAATATGCTCCGGCACGGGATGCGACTTCTGGCTGGCCAGGCTGCCGATGACCATGGCCGCGGTGGATGCCAGGATGCCGGTGACCATCGGATCAATGCCGGTGGCATCCGGCGCGCCGGACACCTGCCAGAGCACCGAGACCAGGGTGCCGGCGGCCATCGATGAGATCGCGCCAACGGTATTGGCCTTCTTCCACCACACCGCGCAGATATAGGAAGGGACAAAGGCGCTGCCCAGCACGGTCGTTGAGAAGATCACCACGGCGGCCACCGCGGGAGGATCAAAAGCGGCAATGCCATAGCCGATGATGGCCAGGGCCAGCACGGTGATCCGCGAGACCCAGACCATCTGCGCATCGCTCATCTTCTTGTTGATGAACCGGGCGTAGATGTCCTGGCTGGCGATGGTGCCGGCCTGCAGCAGCAGGGCATCGGCGGTGGACATGATGGCTGCCATGATCGCTGCCATGACGATGCCCACGGCGAAGGTCGGCAGCACCGCGTCGGCGACCTCGAAGATCGCGGTTTCCGGGTTGGCCAGGTTGGGCAGCAGGATCAGCGCGAACAGGCCCACCAGGTAGGGGCCGGGGATGAACAGCAGGTTGAATACCAATGAGTAGACCCCTGCGGTACGTGCCACCGAAGGCTTCTTCATGGCCATGTGGCTGACCACCACGTGCGGCCAGCCCATGTAGCCGATGGAGAAGACCAGCAGCGCACCGAGAATGACTCCCCACTGTCCCTGGTAGCCCAGATCCGCTCCCCACATGGTCAGCAGGTTGGGGTTGATCCCGCCCACGGCTTCATTGCCCTTGGTGAAACCGCCCACGGCCATCAGCGTGGCAACCAGGATCCAGACCATGCCGACCACCATGATGATGGCCTGCACGAAGTCGGTGTAGGCCACAGCCAGGTAGCCGCCAAGGAAGGTATAGAGGACAATCACGCCGATGGCGATCGCCAAGGCCACCGGGAAGGAAACCCCAGAGACCATTTCCAATCCGCGGCCGCCGGCGATGAACTGGGCCAGGACGTAGAAGAACATGCAGAACAGCGCAACGGGAGCGGCGATGAGCCGGATCCACTTCGAGGGGTAGCGGTGCTCCAGGTACTCGATGGAGGTGATGGAACCCAGGATCTGGGATAGCTTGCGCATGCGCCGGCCCAGGACCGAGAGGTTCAGGATGCCGCCGCCCAGGTCGCCCAGCGCGTACCACATGCTGAAATAGCCTTGGGTGTAGCCCATGGATCCGGCACCCATGAACATGTAGCCGGACATGGAAGAACTCTGCAGCCGCAGCGCGGTGACGCCGGGGCCGAGGCTGCGTCCGCCGAGCAGGAACCCTTCGGCATCTTGCTTGCCTCGCTTCATCGCCCAGAAGCCGATGGCGGCCATGGCGATGAAATAGATGACCAGGAACAGGATCTCGATGCTCACTGCTGCTCCTTCGCATCCTCGCGCTTCCAGCCGCGGCTGAGCCACAGGAAAACAGCTGTGTAGATCACCCAGAGGGCCGGAACCCCGATGATGACCATGGTCGTGAACGCCGGTAGTCCAAACATCGACACATTCCTTCTGGGAGCCGCTGGTTCTTGTTTCATGAGCTGGGTCACAAGCACCCGCTTGATCCATAGCCTTGCATAGCCCCAGTGGCCAAGACAAGGATAATTCCTAGGTTAACTTGGGAAAACTTCCGTGCCCCTGCATTCGACCGCACTGTCTTCCCGGCCTTTGCGCCTCCGGTCGAGCGCCTCCGGGCCCAAACGGCGGGCAACAGCAAAGGCCCCGGCCGGGTTCGGCGGGCATCGTCATATGATGTCCGTAGAATCCCCGCCGGGGCCTTTGGCCCGGAGGGTGCTAGCGCAGCACCACAGTGCGCGAGCCGCTGAGGAAGACCCGGTCTTCGCAGTGCCAGCGCACCGCATCGGACAGGGCTTTGCACTCGGTATCGCGTCCGGCGGCCACCAGGTGCTCGGGCGCGTAGCTGTGGTCCACTTCCTGGACGCGCTGGGTGATGATCGGCCCCTCGTCCAACTCCGAATTCACGTAGTGCGCCGTGGCGCCCACGGTCTTCACCCCGCGTTCGAAGGCCTGGTGGTAGGGCTTGGCCCCCTTGAAAGAGGGCAGGAACGAATGGTGGATGTTGATGGCCCGGCCGGTGAGCTTGCGGGTGAGGTCATCGGAGAGCACCTGCATGTAGCGGGCCAGCACCACCAGATCCACCTCGAAGCGCTCCACCAGGTCCATCAGCTTGGACTCGGCTTCGGGCTTGGTCTCAGGGGTGACAGGAATATGGAAGAACGGAATCCCGTTCCACTCGACCTGCTGCCGGTGGTCCGGGTGGTTGGAGACTACTGCCGCGATCTCCACCGGCAGCTCCCCCATCCGGGCGCGGAACAGCAGGTCATGCAGGCAATGGCCGAACTTGGAGACCATCACCACCACGCGCTTCTTGTTGCCGGCCGGGCGCAAACCCCAGGTCGCCTGGTGCTCATCGGCGAGTTGGCCGAGACCCGACTCGAGTTCGGCGATCTCAGCGGGGATATCCTCCGCCGCGGCGACCTCGAATTCGATGCGCATGAAGAGCGTCCCGGAAAGCTGGTCGTCATGCTGCTTGAGCTCCCGGATGTCGCCATGGTGCTTGAGCAGCAACCCGGTGACCGCATGCACGATGCCCGGGCGCTCGGCGCAGGTGAGGGTCAGGACATACTTGTTGTTCGGTTCGGTCATCGTGCCGCTCCTTGATTTCGCCGAGATGGCATTAGCTTCGCCATGGCTCGTAGTGGTTTTTCGGGGGATTTTCATGCGGTTGCACCTGGCTTCCGCGCAGTGCTCTGCGCCGCGGCTTCAAAGCCGTCCGGACTGAGTTTTCCCAGCGGAACTGCGCGCCGCCCCTGCCTTCGGAAGCAGCTGCGGGCAGACCCGCCAACCTCTGGCCGGATACTGATATATCAATTGATGATCACAATACTATGTGTGCTTCAGCACAGCGTCAACAACTTTTCCGGCGGTTCTTCCTGGCGCCTTTCCCAGCGCCCCCAGTACGGTTTTCCGCTCTGCCGCTGGCCGGCAAGCCAAGGGCTGTTGAGCGCATCGGCACAGGAAAAGCGCCCAAATCGAAGCCGGGGCGATACTCTTTGTGTGTCGGCAATTGATTTTTGAACAGTGATAGAGAGCGATATGCCAAGGCCCACCGAACTGACCAGCGCCGCCACCGAGCAAGGCTCGATGGCTGATCGAGCCTACAACGCATTGCGCGACCGGCTGGTGCTGCTCGAAATCGCTCCGACGCACCCGATCCACGAGCCGCAGCTGGCCGAAGAACTGGGCATTGGGCGCACCCCGATGCGCGAGGCTCTCAAGCGGCTGGAAACCGACCATCTGGTGGTGTCCTATCCGCGCCGCGGCACCTTCGCCACGGCCGTGGATTTCCATGAGCTGAACTACATCTCCGAAATGCGCCAGGTGCTCGAGCCGCTGGCCGCGCGCAACGCGGCCGCGAACAAGGACCCGCAGATCCGCGAGCAGCTGGCCAGTTACCTGCAGCAGATCGATGCCCTGGATCCCGCCCTGGACCAGCGTTCGCTGCTGCTGCTGGATGTGCGCATCCACCGGCTCATCTACAATGCGGCGGCCAACAAGTACCTGGAGGAAACCCTGGTGCGCCTGGATAATCTGGTGACCCGGATCTGGTGCCTGGTCATCGACCAGATGCCTCCGATCGCAGAGCACATTTCCGAGCATTCGGCCCTGCTGCGCGCCATCCTCGACGGCGACGCGCAGCTGGCAGCGCGGCTGGTCTCCGAGCATGTGGCCCACTTCGAGCAGGCCCTGCGCCGCGCACCCTAGCTGGATGCCGGGGACGCGAACCGGCCGCTAGCGGCCGGCGCCCTCGGGTTCCAGATCAGTTTCGGGCCGCGGCTGCGGTTCGCGCACCGGGGCTTCCAGCTCCTGGGCCACCGGCTCCGGCCGGTCTCCAGCCGGCAGGCCCGACGCGGCCACAATGGAGTTCTCCCTGGTCATCAGGCTGAACTGCTCGCCTTCGTGGCGGTCGATTCCGTCATCCACCGCCTGCTCCAGCACCTCCATCGCCACCTTGCCGCGCAGCACCAGCGGATCACGGCACAGGTCCTTCCACAGCGCCACGCACAGCAGCAGCATCACCAGCACGAAGGGCAGCGCCGAGACGATGGTGATGTTCTTCAGCCCGTTCAGGGCCGCCGCCGGATGGTCCCCGCCGGCCAGCAGCATGACCGCGGCCACCGCTCCCACCGAGACGCCCCAGAAGACCACCGACTTCTTCGAGGGCTCCTGCGCGCCGCGTTCGCTCAGCGCGCCCATCACGATCGAGGCGGAGTCCGCCCCGGTGACGAAGAAGATGGCAATCAGCACCACGGCCAGAGCCATCAGCGCAATGGAGAACCATTCGGGGAATGGCAGTGCGCCCAGCAGCTCGAAGAGCACCGAGTTGAAGTCGATGTCCGGGGCCCCGTCCACCATCTGGGCCAGCGCCTGGCCCATGTCCCCGTTGCGCTCGGCCCGCTCCTGCAGGCCGATGGCGCCGCCGCCGAAGATGGCGAACCAGAACAGCGTGACGGTGGAAGGTACCAGCAGCACCCCGGTGACGAACTGGCGGATGCTGCGCCCGCGCGAGATCCGCGCGATGAACAGGCCCACGAACGGGGTCCAGGAAACCCACCAGGCCCAGTAGAAGATGGTCCAGGAGGAAAGCCAGGCGGCCATGTCGCCGTCCCCGGAAGCCGCGGTCCGCGATGCCATTTCCGGCAAGTCAGCGATGAAGGAGCCCACCGCATTGGGAATCACGTTCAGGATGAACAGCGTGGGCCCGCCGATGAACACGATCAGCGCCAGGATCACCGCCAGCACCATGTTGATATTGGACAGCCACTGGATGCCGCGCTCGATTCCGGAGACGGCCGAGGCCACGAACAAGGCGGTGAGCACCGCAATGATCAGTACCAGGACCCCCGAACCCACCGAGGACAGCAGCCCGGCGGACTGGATGCCGCCGCCGATCTGCAGCGCGCCGAGCCCCAGCGAGCAGGCCGAGCCGAAAAGCGTGGCCAGGATAGCCAGGATGTTGATCGTCTTCCCGCCCCAGCCGTGGACGACCCTTTCTCCGAAGATCGAGGTGAACATCGAGGAGAACAGCTGCGGGCGGCCCAGCCGGAAGCTGCCGTAGGCCATGCCCAGCCCGACAATCGCGTACATGGCCCAGGGGAACAGCGTCCAGTGGAACATGGTGGTGCCCATGGCCGTGCCCACCGCGGCCGAGGTCTGCCCGCCCACGGTTTCCGGCGGCGGAGACATGTAGAAGTACAGCGGTTCGCCCACCCCGTAGAAGACCAGCCCGATGCCCATGCCGGTGGCGAACATCATCGAGATCCAGGAAACCGTGCTGAACTGCGGCTTCTCCCCGTCCTTGCCCAGCGGGATGCGCCCGAAGCTCTTGGCCGCGACCACCAGCACGAACAGGGTGAAAACGGTCGCGGCGATCACGAAGACCCAGCCGGTGTTCGTAATCACCCAGTCGAGGGCCTTCCCGGCCGCGGAGCCCAGCCCTTCGGGCGAAGCGAAGCCCCAGGCGATGAACGCCAGGGCGAGGAGTCCGGCAATGCCGAAGACCCAGTAGTCGGTGCCGGAGGACAGGTATCTTCTGGGCCGGCGCCGGCGAGCCGAGTGCAGCTCGCTGACCAGGTCGTTCACGGGTTGCTCAGTGCGTTTCATTTCGGTTTCCTTCAATAAAGGCAATAGGTGGCGGGCCGGCAGGGGAATGCGGGCGCGCCGAATCAGCCGGGGTCCCGGGGTTGCTCGTGAGTGGTGGCCGGGGCCGGCAAATCGGCCGGGCTCAAGAGCCGGCCGGAAGTGCGCCGTGCAGGCCGGGAATTGTTCCCGGCCGGCACGGCGGGCAGCGGTTAAATGCGCGTCAAGCGCGGGTCAGGCGCTGATCAGCCCGTGCGGGTCGAGCACGAACTTCTGCGCGGCGCCTTCGTCGAAGGCCGCGTAGCCCTGCGGGGCCCGGTCCAAGCCAATGGCCGTGGCGTTGACGTTCTTGGCAATCGAGACCTTGTCCGAGAGGATCGCCTGCATCAGCCCGCGGTGGTACTTCATCACCGGGCACTGGCCCGTGACGAAGGTGTGGGACTTGGCGAAGCCCAGGCCGAAGCGCATGGACAGCGAACCGACCTTGGCCGCTTCGTCCTCGGCGCCCGGATCCCCGGTGACATAGAGCCCCGGGATGCCCAGGCTGCCGCCGGCACGGGTGATTTCCATCAGCGAATTGAGCACCGTGGCAGGCTGTTCCTTGCCAGCGTCGTGCCCGTGCCCGCGCGCCTCGAAGCCCACCGCGTCGATGCCGCAGTCGACCTCGGGCACGCCCAGGATCTGGGCGATCTGCTCGGCCGGGTCGCCCTGCGAGACGTCCACGGTTTCGCAACCGAAGCTGCGCGCCTGAGCCAGCCGGTCGGCGTTCAGGTCCCCGACAATCACGGTGGCCGCACCCAGCAGCTGCGCGGAGGTGGCCGCGGCCAGGCCCACCGGGCCGGCGCCGGCGACGTAGACGGTGGAACCGACGGTGACCCCGGCGCCGATGGCTCCGTGGTAGCCGGTCGGGAAGATGTCCGAGAGCATGGCCAGGTCCAGGATCTTCTCCATGGCCTGGTCGCGGTCGGGGAATTTCAGGGCGTTCCAGTCAGCGTAGGGCACCAGCACGTATTCGGCCTGGCCGCCCACCCAGCCGCCCATGTCCACGTAGCCGTAGGCGGAACCGGGGCGGTCGGGATTGACGTTCAGGCAGATGCCGGTTTGCCCGACCTTGCAGTTGCGGCAGCGGCCGCAGGAGATGTTGAAGGGCACCGAGACGACGTCGCCGACCTTGAGGAATTCCACATCGCGGCCTACTTCCACCACTTCGCCGGTGATCTCGTGGCCCAGCACCAACCCGACGGGCGCGGTGGTGCGGCCGCGGACCATGTGCTGGTCCGAACCGCAGATGTTGGTGGCGATGGTCCGCAGGATGACCCCGTGGTGCACCTGCCGCCCGACGTTTGCCGGGTGGACCCCGGGCCCGTCCTTCAATTCGAATTCGGGGTACGGGGTGTCGATCAGCTCGACCTTGCCTGCCCCGGCGTAGCTTACTGCCAAGTTGCCCATAGCGGACCACTTCCTTGAAATATCAGTTGGATACCAAATCGGATGTGCCCAAGTCTGACCACTGGATGTGATCCATGTCAATAGCCCGGCGAGAAATCCGCCGGGCCCGGCAGCCCGCCAGCGACCGGCTACCCGTCCAGTTCCTCGGCCGAGCGCAGGGAAATGATGTCCTTGGCGGTGCGCTGCAGGATATCCAGGGATTCCTCGATCAGCGGCGAGCCGCGGCTGCCCTTGCGGGTCACCGCCACGATGCGCCGCGAGGGCTTGGCCGCCCCGGAAATCCGGCGGCGCACCACGTTCTGCGCATCGCCCAGGGTGGCCAGCCGGGGCAGCAGCCCCACACCCAGGCCCGCCCCGATGAACGCGATCATGGTTTCCCACTCCACCGCCTCGTGGGCGATATGCGGGGTGACCCCCAGCGAAGTGAAGGCGGCAACGAACAGCGCCCGGTAGACCGACTGCCCGGATTCGGAGATCCACGGGTCATCGGCCAGGTCCTCCAGGGCCACGGACTTGTGCTGCGCCAGCCGGTGCGTGGCGGGCAGCACCACATCCAGCGGGTCATCGAGCAGCACGGTCTGCTCGAACCGGTCCCTGGCGGCAGAACCCGCGGACGTCTGGCTGGCCACGATCACGGCCAGGTCGATCCGCTCCGCGAGCAGCAAGTCCAGGCAGCGCTGCGGCTGCGCTTCGATCAGCTGCACCTCGGTATCGGGCCGAGTGGCTCGCAGGTTCGCGGCCAGCGGGGCAAGCAGCTGCGCGGCAGCGGTGGAGAAACCGCCCAGGCCGAACTGCCCCTGCACCTGCCCGGAGGCGTTGCGCGCGGACGCCGCGAGCAGCTCCCATTGCGTCACAATCCCGTCCAGGCCCGCAACGAAATGCCGGCCCGCGGAGGTCAGCCGCACCCCGCGGCCCTCCTTGGTGATCAGCTTGATGCCCAGGGTGCGCTGCAGTTCGCGCAGCTGCGCGGAGACCGCCGAGGCCGAGTAGCCGGTCAGTTCCGCGGTGCGCGCTACCGAGCCTGTGGAGGAGAAGACCCGCAGGGTGGCGAAGCGTGGATCGATCATGCACCAATTGTGCACGGTTCCGTTCAATTTCTTGCGCTTTTCTTGCCGACTATTTCTTCCTAGTCTCGATTCATGCGGTGACCGGCCTCACATCGGCCCGCGCAACCACAGCCAGAGGACGCCAGCCGCGTCGTGTTCCAAGGAGTAACAGATGACCGCTTCGGTAAGCGCACCGCGCACTACGCGTGGGAAGCTCGCTACGTCGGTGAACCAAGAACAGCTCGCCGAGATCACCGAACTCTTCCGCAACCGGCGCAAGGGCTACTCGCTCGAAGCCCCTCTGTACACCGACCCCTCAGTATTCGATGTCGAAATGCAGGCCATCTTCGGGACCCACTGGCTGTTCGCCGCGAGCATTGCCGAGATCCCCGAGCCCGGGGACTACGTGACCGTGGACTACGGTCCGCATTCGCTGATCGTGCTGCGCACCGAGGAGGGCGGGGTCAACGTGCTGCACAACGTCTGCCGGCACCGCGGCGCCCGCGTGCTCACCGAAGCTTCGGGCAGCACCGGGAACCTGGTCTGCGGCTACCACTCGTGGACCTACTCCCCCGAAGGGGACCTGATCCACGCCTCCGCCCCGGGCGAAGGCAAGTTCGACAAGAGCTGCTTCGCGCTCAAGCGCGCCCACGGCCGGGTCCATGCCGGGCTGGTCTTCGTTTCCCTGGCCCAGGACCCGCCGGCGGACTTCGACGAGGTCGCCGGCATCTTCGAGCCCTACCTGGCCCCGCACGATATCGCCCGCGCCAAGGTCGCCTACCAGCAGGACATCATCGAGGAGGGCAACTGGAAGCTGGTGATGGAGAACAACCGCGAGTGCTACCACTGCGACGGGCACCCCGAGCTGGCCTGCTCGCTGTTCCCCACCTGGGGGCTGAGCGACGACACCGTTCCGCCGCACCTGGAAGAGGTATGGGAACGCAACCAGCAAGCCCAGGCGGCCCTGGAGGAACGCTGCCGCCGCTACGGATTGCCCTACGAGGTCGTGGAGCAGCTGGACACCCGCATCGCCGGCATCCGCATCTCCCGCGAATCCCTGGACGGCGACGGGGAATCCTTCTCCGCCGACGGGCACCGCCTGTCCAAGAAGCTGCTCGGCGAGCTGCGCGACTTCCGGCTGGGCCGCTGCTCCATGCACCTGCAGCCCAACAGCTGGTTCCACTTCCAGTCCGACCACGTAATCACCTTCGCCGCCTTCCCGATCAACGAGCACCAGACCCTGGTGCGCACCACCTGGCTGGTGGCCGATGACGCGGTCGAAGGAGACGACTACGATCTGGAGAAGCTCACCCACACCTGGAAGCAGACCAACCTGCAGGACAAGGCCTTCGTCGAGCTGTGCCAGAAGGGCGCAGCCAGCCCCGCCTACCAGCCGGGCCCGTACATGAAGAGCGAATACCAGGTCGAGGCGTTCATCAACTGGTACACCCAGCGCGTGCTGGAGCACCTGGCATGAGCGCAGGCGCCCAGCTGGCATCGAGCGTAGCGGCCCAGCGCATCCGCGGGCTGGAAATGCCGTGGAACCGGGTCCTCAGTTCCCAGGAAGGCCCGGCGAGCGCGGCCCGCGCGCTGGGACCCTGGCACCCCCAGGAGTTCCTGGCCGAATGCGTGCAGACCATCGAGGAAGCCGGCGGGCTGATGACCTTCGTCTTCCGCCGCGCCGATGGCGCCCCGCTGGCCTTCCGCGCCGGGCAGTACCTGAACATCGCCTTCCCGGTGCATGGCGAAGACCAGGACCCGGTGGACCGCAGCTACTCGATTTCCAGCGCGCCCACCGTGCCCTGGACCTTCAATGTCAGCATCAAGCGCGATCCCAAGGGCCTGGTCTCCTCCTGGGCGCATGAGAACCTGCGTCCGGGCATGGTGCTGGAGATGCTCGGCCCGGTGGGCGCCTTCCACCTGGGCGATTCCGACCGGCGCGCCCGCTACCTGTTCCTTGCGGCCGGAGCCGGGATCACCCCGATCATGTCGATGGTGCGCACCATCCACTCGCTGCCCGGCCAGGCCGATGTGGTGGTGCTCTGCCACGGCACCGTGCCCGGGGACTTCGCTTTCTGGCCCGAGCTGGAATACATTGCGCAGGTCGATTCGCGGATCAAGGTGTTCTACTCGCTGGGCGACCGGGCCAAGCCCAAGAGCTGGAAGGGCTTTGCCGGGCGGCTGACCACGGCGATGATCGACGCGGTGGCCCCGGACGCCAATGGCCGCAAGGTGTTCGCCTGCGGGCCGGAAGGGTACCTGAATTCGGCCACCCAGCTGCTGCGCGAGGCCGGGGTGGATGACACCTCGGTGTTCATGGAGTTCTTCTCCGGGGACCGCAAGACGCTGCTCGAATACCAGGAGGAAATCGCCCTGGCCGGGTCCATCGCCGAGGAGGTGGCCGAATCCGTGGAGGAGTTCTACGAGAGCCAGCCGCCGGAGCTGGGGATGTACGAACCCGAGTACGACCAGAGCGGCACCATCGAGGCCAGCGGCCAGAAGCTGGTGGCGGTCGATTCCAATGCCCCGCTGCCGCCGGCCTCACCGCTGGTTCCCGCGCAGGACTCGCCGGATACCGCTTCCTTCCCCACCGTGGGCGAAGGCGAGCTGACCATGACCTTCCTGCGCACCGCGGTGAATGTCCGGATCAGTTCCCAGGAGCACATCCTGGGTGTCGCCCAGCGGGCCGGGGTGCGCATCGGCGCCAACTGCCAGGAGGGCATGTGCGGCTCGTGCAAGGTCGTCAAGCTCGAAGGCGAGGTGGCGATGAACCACCAGGGCGGCATCCGCGCCCGTGAAATCGCGGCCGGGAAATTCCTGCCCTGCTGCTCCACCGCCCAATCGGATCTGGTCATCGACGCCTAGCGCGCCGGCCACCACCACACCATCAGCTTTCAAGGAGTCCCCATGTCCCGTCTTTCCCCTCGGATCCTCATCATCGGCGCCGGCATCGTCGGCGCCAACCTCGCAGACGAACTGGCCGCGCTGGGCCACACCAATACCCTGGTCATCGAGCAGGGTCCGCTGGATCTTCCCGGCGGCTCCACCTCGCACGCCCCGGGCCTGGTCTTCTCGTCCAACCCGTCCAAGTCCATGACCGAATTCGCGCAGTACACCATCGAGAAGCTCACCGGCCTGGTGGGCGCCGACGGGCGCGGCTCCTTCCTTCCGGTGGGCGGACTGGAAATCGCCACCACCGATGAGCGCCTGGCCGACCTGCATCGCCGTGCCGGCTGGAACCGCTCCTACGGGGTCGACGCCGAAGTCATCGACGCCGCCGCCTGCCTGGCGAAGTTCCCGATGCTCAACCCGGAGAAGGTCCTGGGCGGCCTGTTCACCCCGGGCGACGGGCTGGCCCTGGCCGCCAAGGGCACCGCGCTGGTCATGGAACGCGCCAAGGCCGCGGGAGTCGAGTTCCGCGACCGCACCATCGTCACCGATATCGAGGTCTCCGGCGGCAAGGTCGCCGCGGTCATCTGCGGCGAGGAGCGCTTCGCGGCGGACATCGTGGTCTCCTGCGCAGGCTTCTGGGGACCGAACATCGGCAAGTTGGTGGGCACCTCGATCCCGCTGCTGCCGCTGGGCCACCAGTTCGCCTGGAGCACCCCGGCCCCGTCGCTGGCCGGAGTCAACGAGCTGCCGGCCGGTGCCAGCCGCCCGATCCTGCGCTACCAGGACCGCGACCTCTACTACCGCGAGTGGGGAGATCGCATCGGCATCGGCTCCTACGCCCACCGCCCGATGCCGGTGGACCTGGACACCTTGCAGGCCTACCGCCCGGAAGAGATCACCCACGAGCGGATGCCTTCCTCACTGGAATTCACCCCGCAGGACTTCGCCGCCGAATGGGAAGCCAGCCAGGAGCTGCTGCCGGATCTGCGCAATACCCGGATCCAGCGCGGCTTCAACGGCATCTTCTCCTTCACCCCGGACGGCGGCTCGCTGGTAGGCCAGTCCAGGGAAGTGGACGGCTTCTACGCGGCCGAGGCCGTGTGGGTCACCCACGCGCCGGGCATCGCCAAGGCCGTGGCCGAGCTGATCACCACCGGCACCTCCACGACGGACCTGAGCGACTGCGACCTGAACCGCTTCGAGGACGTGCAAACCACCAAGGAGTACGTCAGCGAGACCTCGCAGCAGAACTTCGTGGAAATCTACGATGTCCGCCACCCGCTGGAACCGCGCACCAAGCCCCGCGCCGTGCGCACCAGCCCGTTCTACTCCCGCCAGCAGAAGCTGGGCGCCTTCTTCCTGGAGGGCACCGGCTGGGAGCGCCCGCACTGGTACGAGGCCAACGCCGCGCTGCTCGATGAATTGCCGGCGGAGTGGGCGGCCCCGGAGCGCGACAGCTGGTCAAGCAAGTTCCACTCGCCGATTGCCGCGGTGGAAGCCTGGAAGACCCGCACCGCGGTGGCCATGTTCGACATGACCCCGCTCAAGCGCGTGGAAGTCACCGGCCCCGGTGCCGGGCCGATGCTCCAGGGCTTGACCACGGCGAATATGCTGCGTGCCCCGGGCATGGTCAGCTACACCCTGCTGCTGGACCATGCCGGCGGCATCACCAGCGACATCACCGTGGCCCGGCTCTCCGAACAGGTCTACCAGGCCGGCATCAACTCCAACGTGGATGTCGCCTACCTGGACCGCGAAGCGCGCAAGTTCAATGAGGCCAACCCGGGCCAGTGGGTGGCAGTTCGCGATATCACCGCCGGGACTTCCTGCATCGGCCTGTGGGGCCCGCTGGCCCCACAGGTCATGGCCAAGATCAGCGACGACGATATGGGCAACGAGGGGCTGAAGTACTTCCGCACCAAGCAGATCTCCATCGCCGGCATCCCGGTCACCGCGATGCGCCTGTCCTACGTGGGCGAATTCGGCTGGGAGCTCTACGCCTCGGCGGATGTCAGCGCCAAGCTCTGGGATGCGATCTTCGAAGCCGGGCAGGAGCACGGCATCATTGCCGGCGGGCGCGAGGCGTTCAACTCCATGCGACTGGAGAAGGGCTTCCGTTCCTTCGGCACCGATATGACCAGCGAGCACGAACCGGAACAGGCCGGTTTGGGCTTCGCGGTGAAAGCCGCCAAGACCGCGGACTTCGTGGGCAAGTCGGCGCTGGCCGAACGTGCCGCGGCGGCCACCAAGCGCCTGCGCTGCCTGACCGTGGATGATGGCGTGTCCATGGTCCTGGGCAAGGAACCGGTCTACGTGGATGGCAAGCCTTCCGGCTACGTCACCAGCGCCGCCTACGGATACACGGTCCGCAAGCCGATCGCCTACGCGTGGCTGCCGATCTCGGTGGAAACCGGTGACCCGGTGGCGATCGAGTACTTCGGCAAGCAGATTGCCGCCACCGTGGTCGATGATCCGCTGTACGATCCGCAGATGGACCGCTTGCGCGGAGTTTCGCTGGCTACTTCGGCCAGCTAGCGGCTAGACGCACATACCCGGGGCCGGGCACCGCTCATGCGAGCGGTGCCCGGCCTGTCGTCGTTAACCTGCGTGGCTGCCTGCACGCCGAGGCGGTACGCCATGCATTCATGCCTCTTAATAGGGATGCCCTGCCGATAGCGGCCGTAGCGCTCTCTGGACTCACTGGCCTCACTGGCCTTCTAGCCGCGTCCGGGAAAAACCAGCTTGTCCATTTGGAGAGAATACATGTAGCCTATCTAATAGTTAGACTTTCTAATTACATTAGGCGATGAAGCAACTCAACACAGCGGAGCAGATGATGAGTGATTCCTTGGCAGTTCCCGCAGAGGCAAGTCCGGTTCACAGCTCAGCCTGGGACACCCGGATCAGCCATGTCGCCGCGCTGGCAACCCGGCTGTGCCAAGAGAAGGATGCAGTCCACTCCGCCTTCTGCAGCATTTCCGGATTCCCGAATGAGCTCATCGTGAATCTGGCCTGCACCGCTACGGGCGAAGAGCATGTCCCAATGATCATGCTCTACGTGAACGACACGTTGCTTCCGCAAATGGAAAGGTCTCTCGGCATCCAGTTCGAGGTGCGAAACCTCCACTTCGCCGTTGCCGGCAGGGAAGTCCATGCTCCCGCAACCGCTGGGTTGAAGGGCTGCTCGCCCACCATGGATTGACTGGACCAGCCATTGACCGAGCCCATCCCTGCCACCTCGAAGGATCCCCGGGGTGCCCACGCGGACCTGACATTGATTTAGCCCCTCCGCCAGTGGAGGAATCCCCTCTCGGGTGGCGATTCCTTCGAGCTTGCTTGTTTTCTTATCCAGCGCAAGAAAAGGAAGTAACTGAAATGGCAGGTCGCATCGCTAGAACCCAAACCGCGCTCAGGGTCGCGGATTTCCTCGCGACGCGCGAGGGCAAAACTCATCTGTCGCAGTACGGATGGGTTCCCGGAATGCCCATCGTGATGACTCGGGCCACAGAATCAGCAGATGACGCCATGGGAATGGTCTCGATCCATGGACGTGCGGCCCTGGTGGCAATGCTCGACCCGCTGACCTCGGAACTGCGGATACTGCATATCACCACCCCGCAGCCTGCACTCAAGAAGGTCCGGGTCTCTCCGGCAGGTCTCACCATGGGGGACTTGTTCGAGCAGCTTGCCTCGACGCTGATCGTCGAATTGCGCGTCAGGTTCTGGAACCACACCGCCGTAGCGCACATCATCCCGTCGTGCCCCGGCATGAAGAATGCGAACGACTCCTGGGGCGCTGCCTTCCCACGGACCCAGCGGCCGCTGGAAACCACTGCCCAGGCAGCTGCCCTCCCCTGATCCGGCGCGACTGCCGGTAACTGGGCGAAGGGATCCAGGAATGGAATCGAAGCCAGTGCGCGCTGGGATCAACTGTGCCTCCTCGCGCTGAATCCCCGCCAGAGAACCTTCCCTGCCCGCCGCGGAACAGCACCCATGGGAAAGCCGCCGCATCATCAACCTCCCAATCGATGATGCGGCGGCGGCACGTGGTGCACCTGGCCGGCGGCAGATCCCAGTTCATGTCCCCGCCGGCGTGCACCGTGCCCGTGGTTCGCTTCGCCATGGCAATTGCGGTTCCGGCATTGAGGGTTCCACTGCCAGCTGGCTTGCCCGCAGCGGAATCCGGAACACCGGCCAGCCAGCTACCGGCGTCCGGCCATGTGCGCTCCCTTCGCCGGGGCCGCCTGCTGGCTTGCCGCCGCGGCCTGCGCGGCATGCAGGACCAGCAACGCCGTCGTCACCGTGCCCACGCCGCCGGGAACCGGGCTCAGGGCCCGCACCAGCGGACGCACCGATGCCGCATGGACGTCCCCCACCAGCTTTCCTTCGGCGTTGACGTTCGTTCCGACATCGATCACCACAGTACTTTCTTCCGCGTCATTGCCGGTGAGCAGGTTCGCCTTGCCCACGGCCATGACAACCACCGCGGCGGACTTCGTGAAATGGGCCAGATCGGCGGTCCTCGAATGGCAGATGCTCACCGTGGCATCGCGCTGCAGCAGCAGCTGGGCCAGCGGCTTGCCCACCACTGCAGAGCGCCCGACCACCGCGACATGCTGCCCGGACAGCGGGATCCGGTAGTGCTCCAGGATCTCGATGACCGAGCGTGCGGTAGCCGGGGCAAAGGCCGGCTGGCCGACACTGAGCCGTCCCAGGCTCAGCGGATTGGCCCCGTCAATGTCCTTGGCCGGGTCGATCAGCGCCACCAGCGCCGCGGCATCCACTCCTGGCGGCAAGGGGGTCTGCAAGATGATTCCGTGCACCGAGCTGTCCTCGTTCAAAGCGGCGATCGCTTCGGACAGCTGCTCCTGGCCGGACCCGGTCAGGTCCACAACCTGGCAGTCCACCCCGAGCTGTGCCGCGGCCCGTTCGATCGAGCGCACATACCAGGCGGTGGCCTCGTTATCGGTGGCCAGCACGACTGCGATCCGGACACTGGTGCCCTCGCTGGCCATGCGCACCACCAGTTCTTCGGTGCGGGCGCGGATCGCTTCAGCCACCGGCTGCCCGGCTAGATTGCGCGCCGTCATGCTGCCACCACCGTATGGGCGTGCGCGCTGAGCTCTTCGGCATGGGCGATCGCCTCGCTGGCCTCGCTGGCCGCCTGGACCAGCCGGTCGCGCTGGGCGACGTCCTTGATTGAGCTGATATTCATTTCCAGGGTGGCCAGCGCGGTAGCCAAGGCCGCCCGGGCAGCTTCGGCCGCGGCGGCCACGTCGCTGAGGACCGATCGGTTGCCAATGGGCAGCAGGCGCTGGCCCAGCTTGATGATCTCAGTGGAGGCCTCAACGGTAGAGACCAGCGGTGCGGCGGCGGCGATGGTGGCGTTTTGGATGGCCGCGCTGCGCTCCGACTTCTGCTCGTCGCTTTCCTTGGGAAGCTTGTACGCGGCACCCAGGGCGCCGAACAGCCTTTCGTCTTCCTCCGCGGCGAAGAGCCCCTGGCGCATCAGCAGCCGGGCATGCTCGGAAATCTGCTGGGCCTGCTCCTGGACGTCCGCGTACCGCGGTCCGGAAGTGAATTCGGCAACCATGGACACCAATGCCGCGGCCTGCGCCGCATGCAGGCCCGCGGCCGCGCCCCCTCCTGGCGTCGGGGCGCCCGAGGCAAGCCGCTCAAGGTAGCTGCTGACAGTTTCATTGGAGATCAATGGGGTTTCCCCTCGTTCGGGACGCATGGAAGTTGATCCCTGCACCGTTCGGCGGGATTTCCGGCGCGCAGGACCACGGTCCAGGCCGCCGGAAACCCTTGGTATCCGACTGGTATATCAGGTTATCTTGAAGCCTAGAGCACCTACCGAACGCGGGTCAAGGGTTTTCTGCCACCCGGAACACCCCGGCATCCAAGCGCCACGCGACCGGATCCCCCACTAGTCCATCTAGGAACTGCACATGCCGGCCAACGGGGCCCGGAAGGCATTTTCCCTGCGGCGCACACGCGGTCCCGGCGAAGGGCCAGGCGTGCGCGGCACGAGCCGGAATCCATCAGGAGTGCACCACAGCGACAACCACTTGCTGCGGTGGCATGCCCGCGAACCGCGGGGCCAAGCGAGCGAGCACCACCTTCTCGCGCCCGATGGATCGGGGCAGTGTCCAGCCTCACGAGCATTCCACAAGAAACTTGTACAAGTTAATTGTATTCTATAGCTATGGAAATTGATCCCGAGCCCGCAGACCTTCCCCAGCAAATGCTCGAGGTGCTTTCACCATTGCTGAGCCTGATACGCACGGCACGATCCATCTCCCCGGGCAAACTGGGAATCCTGCACACCTTGGCCACCGAAGGCCGGGCTAGTGCCGCCCGGATGAGCCAGGCCATCGGGGTCAGCCAGCAGGCCATCTCGCTGACGACCAAGGAACTGGAAGGCCTCGGACTGATCGAGCGGCACCGGGATGAGGCCGACCGCCGCAAGCTCTGGTTCCAGCTCACCGATGACGGCCGCCAAAAGCTGGACCAGGAAATCCTGCTCGGCCGGACCGCGCTGCTCCAAGCCATGGGCGAGAACCTGAGCGAGGAGGACCATTCCCTGATCCGCTCCGCCTTGCCCGCGCTCAAGAAAATCAATACCGCGGTCCGCCCATGAACCGCAACGCACCCAGCCAGAGCCCGCTGGTGCCCACGCTGGTCTTCGCCGCGCTGGCCACGGCAATCGTCTCCTCGCTGGGCATGCTGCTGGTCCCCTCGATTTCCCTGCGGTTCAATGTCGATATTGCCGCCGCCCAGTGGATGCTCACCGTGAATCTGCTGGCCGGCGCCGTGGCAACACCCATCATGGGACGCCTCAGCGATGGACCGCATAAGAAGCGGCTGCTGCTCGTCTCGCTGGCGGCCATGTTCCTGGGTTCTGTCATGGCAGCGTCCGCACCGAGCTTTGGCGTGTTTCTTGCCGGACGCGTGCTCCAGGGATTGTCCTACGGCATTGTTCCGGTCACCATCGCCATCGCCAGGCGCTATGTAGCGCCCGAGCACGTGCAGAACACCATCTCCACCTTGTCGGTGACGGTTGCTTCCGGAATCGGCATCGGCTATCCATTGACCGGCATCATCGCTGGCATTTTCGACTACTCCTACGCGTTCTGGTTCGGTGCGCTATTCGTGCTGGCCACCATCTGCGTGGTGTGGAAAGTTGTTCCTGCAGGCCCCGATACCCAGGCCGAGCAACGCCCCTTCGACTACACCGGCTCCGGCTTGCTGGCCCTGGGGCTCACCTCCCTGCTGCTGGCCATATCCGAGGGCCCCAAGTGGGGCTGGGCTTCACCTGCCACCCTTGTTTTGGGCGGTTTCTCGGTCATCGTGCTGATCATCTGGGTGAGGGTAGAAAACAGCCTTGGCCACCCGCTGATTAATCTGCGCACGCTCAAGCAGGGCGAAGTCCTCCTGGCCAATATCTCGGCCATCGCCCTGGGCGCCGCACTGTATATCGGCATGTCCGTATCATCACTGGTAGCCCAGGCAGATGCGGCAACGGGCTACGGGCTGAGCCTGCCGGTCTTCTGGGCAGGATTTGTCATCTTCCCGCTCTCGGTAGGCAGCTTGGCTGCCAACCGCGTGGTGCGCATACTTGCAAAACGCGTTGGCATCCAGGTCATGCTTCCCATTGGAGCGATCATCATGGCCGCAGCAGGCACCATGCTCTGGCTGCTCCACTCGGCGCTCTGGGAGATCTTGCTGAGCATGCTGGTCTTCGGCATCGGCATGGGCGCAAGCTATGCGGCCATGCCGGCATTGATCGCCCGCAGCGTAGCGACCAAGGAGCTAGGCAGCTCGGTAAGTTTCAACCAGGTGCTGCGTACTGTAGGTTCTTCCTTCGGCACGGCGATTTCCGCGGCCATTATCGCCACCCACCCCGGACTCAATGGCGAGGCCAGCCCGGAAGGCATCGACATGACCTTCTTGATCGGCGCACTGCTTTGCATCGCCTTGGGTGCTGCGTTGCTGGCCGATTCGGCACGGCGCAAGTTCAAGGGACGCAGGTAGGCGAAAGGGTCCTGGATGCAGATAACGCCCCGATACCACGAAGGCATCGGGGCGTTGCCCGCAGGCTGCTGCGCCTAGAATTCGACGATCTCGAATTCGAGAAGTTCAGCGCCGCTGGCCACTGGCTTCTTGGCATCGTTGCCAGCATGGGCCGCATCAGCGCGCTGGGTACGCCAGTTCTCGAAGTCCTCGCGGGTTGCCCACTGGGTGTACACGAAGTACTTGTCTCCACCATTGACCGGACGCAGCAACTTGAACCCTTCGAACCCCGGTGAAGAATCCACTGAATGCTTGCGAGCAGCAAAACGCTTCTCCAGTTCCGGTCCAGCTTCGCCGGGAACCGATAGGGCATTGATGACGACAATCGACATGTTCAACCTTTCTTTTCCGGGCTTCTTTCACGGGAAACCCTCTGTCTCCACCCTACGCCCGCGCGTTCTCGACCGCAGGCCAGCGTGACGAAGTTCGACCGGCTAGTCGGCATGCTCCTGCGGCCAGCAAATTTCAAAGCGTTCCAAGACCAGCTCTCCCCCGGCTTTGGCGGTGTCTTCAGGGTTCCAGTCGATTCCTATGGATTTCTGCGTTCGGCGCCAGAATTTTTCATGTTCTGCGCGCCAGTATTCCAGCGAGAGATCCCCTTCGCCCTCGGCCGCGGCAAACTGCGCGTCTACCTCGAAGAACGAGGAACGCTCGACGGAAAGTACTCGCAAAATTGCTCGCGGCTGCCCTTGCCCATCGCAGACAATGCAGTGGTCTTCAGGTTGCGGGACACGTTCGTTGTAATAGGCATAATCGCTAGCCAGAGATGAAGTCGCTCGCTTGGTTCCGTGCAGCATTTCATCCAGAAGCTCATCGGCAAGCGCAGGATGATCACCGAACGATTCGGCGACATAGTGCGGTGCCTCGGTCCGCGGAATCCCCTTGCTCACCAGGTACGCAGACCACATCTGTTCAGCAGCTTCTGCATTGACAGGCGGCAACACTGGAAGAGATTTTTCAGTCATGGAACGATCCTAGCCGCGAAGCACATTCCGGATGGCCCTGGAATGGCAATGGAAGGACGATTGGGCTGCGTCTAGAGTCCTGGAATCTTGAATTCGAACTTCTCCTTCGAGTTCCCTTGGCTTTCAAATGCAATAGTCCGGCCCCCAAGGAAGTAGAACTGCTTCAGCTTTATAGTCATTGGGCCTTCGCAGCTTAGCCTGAACGAATTAGCTCGCATGTTCGAGGGAACGCAGTTCCCCTTGTACGTCATGTTATCCACCCAAAGCCAGTTGAGCCGCACCTCGAAACTTATTGGATCGCTTTCAGAAGCTCCGCTGATATCGAAGGTGTAATTCGCAAAGAATCCACCTTCCTCTTGTGCCATGATGACCTGGAATCCAGACCCGTCTTGGTCGTCTTCCGGCTCAACTGTTGGTTCCGAGGTTGGTTCCGAGGTTGGTTCCGCAGTCGGCTCCACCGTTGGCTCCGGGGTCGGTTCTGCAGTCGGCTCGACTGAAGGCTCCACCGTAGGATCCACCGTTGGTTCCGGGGTTGGTTCAGGAGTCGGTTCCGAGGTCGGTTCTGCAGTCGGCTCCACCGTTGGTTCCGGGGTTGGTTCAGGAGTCGGTTCCGGAGTTGGTTCCGGAGTTGCTTCCGGAGTCGGCTCCACCGTTGGTTCCGGAGTTGGTTCAGGAGTCGGCTCCACCGTTGGTTCCGGAGTCGGCTCGACTGTAGGCTCCACCGTTGGTTCCGGAGTCGGTTCCGGAGTTGGTTCCGGAGTCGGCTCCACCGTTGGTTCAGGAGTCGGCTCCACCGTTGGTTCCGGAGTCGGCTCGACTGTAGGCTCCACCGTTGGTTCCGGAGTCGGTTCCGGAGTTGGTTCCGGAGTCGGCTCCACCGTTGGTTCCGGAGTTGGTTCAGGAGTCGGCTCCACCGTTGGTTCCGGAGTCGGCTCGACTGTAGGCTCCACCGTTGGTTCCGGAGTCGGTTCCGGAGTTGGTTCCGGAGTCGGCTCCACCGTTGGTTCCGGGGTTGGTTCAGGAGTCGGTTCCGGAGTTGGTTCCGGAGTCGGCTCCACCGTTGGTTCCGGAGTTGGTTCCGGAGTCGGCTCCACCGTTGGTTCCGGAGTCGGGTCGACTGTAGGCTCCACCGTTGGTTCCGGAGTCGGTTCCGGAGTTGGTTCCGGAGTCGGCTCCACCGTTGGTTCCGGAGTTGGTTCCGCAGTCGGCTCCACCGTTGGTTCCGGAGTTGGTTCAGGAGTCGGTTCCGGAGTCGGTTCCGGGGTTGGTTCAGGAGTCGGGTCCGCAGTCGGTTCCACTGTTGGTTCCGGAGTCGGTTCAGGAGTCGGCTCGATTGAAGGCTCCACCGTTGGCTCCGCAGTCGGCTCAAAAGTAGATTCAGAGGTCGCTTCAGGCGACGGTCTTGCCGCTGGCATATGTGACAGCGGGAAAAACGGCTTCGTGGATGGCGATTCCACTTGGTTTGTGAATTCTAATTCGTCTTTCGCATCAGGAACAGTTCGTCCAGTCAGGTCCCGCAAGAACATGGCACGGCTCATGACGGCAGATGGCTCGGCCCCAACAATCGGGGCTTCGACTCCTTCCAGCTGGGGCTGGACTGCGCTTTCGGGTGCGGCCCATTCTCTTTCATCATGCACGATCAGTTTCGGTATCAGACCGATGGCGGACGCTGTTACGGCGACACCCACCAAGCCAACGCCTAAAGTAACTGCCAGGCTACTACCTCCTGCAATACTCACACCGGCCCCCGAAGCAACAGAAGCTGCTGTCCCGGCAGTAGCTCCACCAGCAGCCGTTGCCGTGGCTGCCGAAGCTCCCATTCCTGCAATACCTCCCGAGGCAGGAATCCCCAGCGCAGTAATCCCTCCAACGACCAGAGGAAGGACGAAAGCACGCAAAGTAGCACCGATTTCGTCCAGTTCCCCGAACACTACTGCGCAATTCGCGCACGACTTCAAGTGCACCTTGACTCCACGCTCGTTCCGGCTCCCCAGCGTTCCACGGATAAAGGCCGGCAGATGTTCACGAATATCGGAACAACTTGCGGGCAACCCTGACTGGCCATTCATATGCGCAGCCAAGTAGGCTTCGCGCAGTCCCTCTCGCGCACGTACTGCCAATGCGGAAACCGCATTGGGTGTCATGCCGAGCATTGGCGCAACGTCTCTCGGCGGCAGTTCCTCTACTTCGGTGAGCCACAGGACCGTCTTCCAGCGCTCGGTCAAGGCCTTGAACGCGAGGATGGCAAAGGTGGATTCATGGCGTTCCATCGCCTCGTCCGCGTGCGCATCGCCTGGCAGGAAGTCCTGGACGTCTTCGACGGTAATCTGCTTTGAGGCTGATTTGTTCCTGGAAAAGGCTTCGCGCGATACCGCAGTCAGTAAATAGGCGCGGAAGAACTCATCAGGCCCTGCCCCACGTTCGATGATACGGAAGACCCGCAGGAAAGCTTCGGAGACGACATCCTCGGCATCGGAAGGAGAGTTCGTATGCCTAAACGCTACGTTCAGCGCCACTTGCCTGTGCCGTCGATACAGGTGGTCCTGGGCCTCGCTGCTTCCGTTCCTAACGCCACGAATTAAATCTGCATCGCTGACGTCAGCAAAGCGTGCCCCAGAATCTATTGTCATTACGTCCCCATAACGTTTCACGCGACAGCGCCGGTACCCGCCGCCGATCGCCCCAAGGATTCCCCAATCCCCGGAGCCGGCAATCGGCAACCAATGCCCCGTCGACAATGCCGCCCGACTTTGGACGGCATTTTCATCCTTTAGAACCTATCAGGATTTTTCCAATATCTCTATGAAATGGGTTCGAAAATCCTGAAAGGTGGGCGAGCTCCATCCCCCAAGCTTGCAACTCGCCCACCCGTCAGCATCTTCCCCATAAGACAACTGGACGTCTCGAAACCTCATAATTCCTTGTTGCCCAGTTCAGCGCGTACATCACTTAGATACGCGGAAAAGGGAATCATGACGCAAGAATCCGGATTAATCTGAAATTTTTTCTTCGAGCCGGAATTCGCATAGATTCCGCGATTAGTCCGCACCCGGGCGAGTAGCAGGAACCTGGCTCCAAGCACCCTCCAATGCGGACCATATGCTGTCGTCCATTAACGAAGTGGGGGTAACGGAGACATGCAGCAATGAATGGTCCTCGGCATTCAGCAGTTCCTTGCTCACGGAACTGCTGTCCATGGAGCCTGCGCCTTCCCAAAGCCCGATTTCCAAGGAATACTTTTCAGGTTCCTGCTTCATGTACCGCTGTACCAATTCGTCTGTCGAAACCCGATTGGACGATGCGATGCCCCGAAAATTCCAGATGTTCAGGCGGTCAACCACGTTCAGAAGCTGCCCGTAGTCTTGGCCGGAATCAGGGCGTCCCCTTGGATCTCCGTTGGCAGGTGATCGCACATCCATGGTGAGCACCGGACCGGTTTCGTCCAGACTTCCAGCCACTTTCTTCATGATCGAGGTGACTGCGTTTGACCGCCATAGGTAGATTTGCTCTGACGTGGAATCAATCGTTCCGTCAGCAGACCTCGGCCAATCAGGGCGCTCGCTGAACTTCGCAAAGTTCTCCAAGTCATCCTCGCCGAACGTGTAGCTGGGAAACATCAGCTCCGTGACGTTGATGCCATCGGGTGCATAGCGCCGAACGGCTTCACTAACCAGCTCGACAAGCCTGGTATCAAGTCCATCCTCTTTCCACGCCGAGATACTTGCCCAGTTCTTGGAAGGATGCCCCTCGGAGTTGATTCCTGCTAGCGATGGACGGCGCTCCAGCTCTCTGCCCAGCAACGTATCGATATTCAAGTAGATTGTTCGAGGTCTACCCTGCTCATCGCAGCGGAAGGCACTAATCGCTTCAGCAACATAGTCCCGCCCGGTTTGCGTGACTTCGCTGGATTCGACATCGCGTTGGGCTGGCCAGGGGAAAGCCACCCAGTCGAGACGTCCAATGGAGAGCGATACTCCTGTCGCCCTGACCGAATTTAATCGACGGGCAATTTCCGGGATACGGGCAGGATCTTCGGCGGTAATATCTTCAAAACCGACGTTCACAACTCTGGAAAATCGGGGAAGTTGGGTGTCTGTCTTGGAGTGGCGCATGCCGAGGTTGTCTCCTGGGGAACTGGTGCCCTCTGCGCGAGGGGAATCTTGGCAGGCATGCTGCGGAGGCATCGGCTCGACCACCGTGGGGTCCGGCGTCGGGGTCGGTTGATGCGCTGCAGAAGTGGGGAATCTGGTCATGTAGCAAGCAGCCGCCAGCAAAAGAAAAGTCACCAAGCCCGCTATGGCTGCCATTGCCAGTTTCCGGCGTTGACGCTGCATCTTGGCCGCGCTCATGATCCGCTTCCAAGAATGGCAGAGAACTCACCGCTGGAAATGACACCGGTTCTTTGCAGCTTGTTCCATTTGGCGGGCCTCCCGCGGATCTCAAACGCTACCGCTGCGAGCATGGTGAGCCCCATCCCCGTGGCATAGAACGGCCATAGCGGTAGGGTCCACAGGTTCGCCAAATCCCTCCATGCAGTGTTCAGCGCAATGCCAAGAACCACCGAAGCCAGCGTGATTCCGATGCCAATCCAACCGACCACCATCGCGGTGCGACCAATTAAGGTTGCTTCTTCTTCGCCGCCGAAGGTAATCAGCCCGGCCGGGATGAAATAGAGCAATCCGGCAAGCACCAGGATCTGAGCCAGTGGCACCACCACCATCGTGAGAAAATTGAACAGCAGGAACACTCCGAACGGCCCGAACCGGGGGTTGCCGTGCATCCGCCAATGTATCTTGATCGATTGCAGCAGGCCCCGTGCCCAGCGGACTCGTTGCTTCCACAGCGCCTGCAGCGTAGAAGGTGACTCCGCCAAGACAATCGCGCGTGGTTCAAAAGCCACACGATACCCGGCACCATAGAAGCGCCAGGTCAATTCCAAGTCCTCTCCAACCGTATCGGTGCGGAACCCGCCAAGATCCCTGACCAGATCAGCACGGAATGCACCTATATTCCCGGAAACTACCGGCAAGCAATGAATCAGGGACAACGCCCGCCGAACAACCCCCGTTCCCAGATGCGAAAGGACCGAAAGCATCTTGGTCAGCACCCTATCCAGGTTTACAGGCCGGTCGTCACCGCAAACCGCCCCCACCTTCACATCGCGGAATCCAGTGAGCAACCACGGAATAGTCACCGGCGAAAAAATTCCGTCGGCATCGACAAAAACCAGTATCTCTCCAGTCGCGAGGGCAATTCCACGATTAAGTGCCGCGCCTTTGCCGGCATTCTCCTGGCTGATGGCCTGCACCAGGCGATGCTCTTGAGCTAGCTCACGCATCAGCCGTGCGGTGCCATCGGTGGATCCGTCATCGACAATCACCACTTCAGCGAGGTTTCCCTTGCTTCGGACAATTGATTCAACGCAGGCGCGCAATACCACTTCCTCGTTATAGGCCGGGATGATTACCGATACCCTGTAGTCCGGGATCTGCCCGAAATGCCTCGACGCCCGGGTTCGACGGCGGGGCCGCAGAATAGTGTTTGCCGGGCTGCCAGGAGGCACTGACGACAGCTTCCCGTAGCGGGTGAAAAGCAGACCCCGGCGGCATTCGAAAAGCAACGCCAAGGGGATCAACCCCAGCTTGAGCACACCGACGGAAAGGATGACTGCGGTCAGTGTGTAATAGCCAAGAACGAGTGCCGAACTCATGCACAGCCAACTTGCGCTGTGGACGCCACCCCGAGCAAGCGCAATGCAGCATCCAGCAGTTCCGGCGCGGACTGGCTATTGGCTCCGAAACGGGCATTGACCTCGAGCACCACCGGTTGCCCATCGCCACCCAGGCGCACGTCCATGTCTACCGGCCCGACCAGCTCCAGCGACTGCACTGCATTCTTGGCCACCCACGCAACATGAGCGGCTATTGGATCATTCGACTCGCAGCGGCGCACCGATACTGCGTTGCCCACGAGCCCCTCGCGCAGCTCGGTCTTCTCCACCACCACGCAGACCTCGATCTCCCCGGAATCAGGGTTCCTGAAGATCATCGGCGCGAATTCGCGTCCGGGGGCAAAGCGCTGCACAAGATCCCGCGTACCAGCCGGTACGCGGCCTGCCCCGAGGTCTCCTGCCGTAGCCAAGCGGACGCCCCGTCCTCCGCGCGATACGCGTGGCTTGATGATGATCTGCTCTTCCGGGCTGAACTGCGCCAAGGCTTCGCCACTGCCAGCGTTGATCCGGGCAAAATCGGGGACGGGCACGTTATCCCCTCGCAAAGTCAGCATCGTGTAGTACTTGTCGTCGCTGATCAGCACGGATTCTTTCGAGGAAATCAATAATCGGGCTCCGGCCGATTCCAGCAGCTCTCGGATACTCTCTGCCGAAAGCACCGGGAGTTCTTCGCTGACGGTCGGGATAACCAGTTCAGCTGAGTGCTGGAGAACAATCTCTTGAAGCCGAGTGGGGTACTGCTGGTGACCGGCTGCTGGCACCTGGTGGAAGGCGTCGAGCAGCGGATCAGTTATTGGCACCATGTCAGCGCCGATGACGCTATGTCCTCGCGCGTGCAGCTGGCGCGCAAGCGAGCTTCCTGCTGGACCTCCGACCCCGGTGACTAGGATCTTCATTAGAAATCTCCCACTGTGGTTGATACGAGGCGCATTACTTCAAATCCTTCGGCCCGCTGCTGCTTGACCTGGTTGCCACGGAAAGTAGCCATGGACTCGATCCGCGCACGGGTCATATAGGGCTTGTTCCGCTGATCGGCATGTAGCTTGATGGCTTCGACCTTGACGTCGGTGTAGTTCTCGACGTCAACGAAGAAGCTTGGAGAGAAATCATTGCCCACCGAGGGGCTCTCGAAGCAGAGTATGGAGGGCAGTCGCCTCCCGGCGCGCATTACTGCACGGTGCACCGCCTCATGGTCTTGGTGGATATCAGTAGCAGAATGAGTCAGCACGACATCCGGTCCGAAAGCAGCGATTTCCTCCTCGATCGCTGCAACCATCAGGTTGGAATTCTCCGACAGCCGCGTATCGCAAAAGGACCGCACCGTATGGGACTGGGCACCCAGGTAACCGGCTCCGCGTCGGGCTTCTTGAATCCTGCGAGGAGCATGTCCGCCACTTTCACCCTGCGACATGACCACGATACGAACATCATGGCCGGCATCCACCAATTTCGCGATGGTCGCACCGCAAGCCAGCTCGACATCATCAGGATGTGCTCCGACTGCCAGGAAGCGTCTCGGACGGGTGTTGTTCTGAGGCCTTCGTTGCAGCGTCAACATGGACAGGCAGAAAATCAACAATGAGATGGCCATCATTATGGCCACGACTGCCCCGATGTCCGACTGCCCTTGGAAGAGAAGATGCCAGCAGGCCGCGGCTACGAACACCAAGTTGCCAGCAATCCAAGCAACAAGGATGGTCTTGTAGTGCGTAAAGTCACGCACCAGCCATCGTCGTCCCCGCCGGCTCAATGCACTGAAGATCGCGGTTATAGAGGCCACAATGCCGAAGATTGCGAGTGACATACTCATGACGTTCTCTTTCTATGGAGCGTTCAGAAGCGGATCCTTTGCGTTCTTGGCTCTGGTCCTCCTGATAGCGAAGAAAGCCGCATCCCCATGCTGCGCCCGGATTGCTGGGAGATTCCTAAAGCGCATGCTTTCATGCCATCAACGAGTGTCCATTCGATGGATCCATAGAGTTAGAGGGCGCCTGGGTTCACTTCGTGACGGCACTTTCGCAGGAAATCCGAAACTGCGTGTCGGCGAGCAAGCAATACCGATGGCAGTGAGAGCTACAACTGTTAGCTCACTAATGGTTTCAACCGAGGTCCTAGATTCTGGTGACTCATCGCTGCAGGTTCACAGTGCGGAGGGAACCAGACCGGCGAAGTTCAGATGAGAACACCGGGCGGAGAGGCCATCAGCAACGCACCAAATAATCCGGCCGGTTGAGTCAAGCTCAGGACGGTCTGAAACAGCTGCCCGTTTTTTGCACATCGTCCAGATACGCAAAACGCCCGACCGGAAAATTAATTCCAGTCGGGCGTATGCGCGAACTATCTGCAAGAGCCTAGACGATCGGTCCTACGACGATCGCAAGAGCCTGCTCCGCGAACAGTTCACAGCCTCATTCGAATCCTAGGCTTTAGCCATGTCGGCGGTTGCTGCGCCGAGAAATCAGCACACCAGCAGCTGCCAAAAGGAGTCCAGCGATCAACACGTACATCGCAGTGAAACCTGTGTCCGCAAGCTTGTCATCCTTTTCAGATGGCGGCGGAGCTTCGGCTGAGCCTTCAGCCGGAGCTGCCCTCTGAACGAGATCTTCCTCGGCTTCATCGGATTCAGTAAGTTCCGTAGGATCCACAGTCGGCTCAGTCAGGTCAACTGGCTCAGTCGGGTCAACAGTCGGTTCCGAAGGCTACCTCATCTGCTGTCCTCTAAACCGCGGTTCAAGGCCCCGGTCCGGCGCAGGTCCCCGAGCGCCGAAAGCACTTCAATCCGCGGTGCTGGGAGTTGACGGGTACCGCTTGCTGGACTCGGAGCCTCATCACGCTCGGCCGGACGCTGATCAGCTGGAGAACCGTTGGCATGCCGGCGCCAATGGGCATAGGTCTTGAGCCCGAAGGCAAGGAGCACAGCCATGAGGATTGCGCCGAAGACCAGCGACACCTGGACCACTTCGCCCAACGCCAGATCGTCGACTTCTTTGCTCATAATCGAAGCAGCAGTAATCGCGTTCATACCCATTTCCTGTATTCAGAGTGACGGCTGCTCTATCCCCATAGTGCTGACAGTCTATGAGCTGGGCAGCCCAATCCTTTAACGCCACATCCAATCGATACCTGTTTGTTATGCGCCAGGGAAATAGCCTGCGTACCACCGGTGAATACGCTGCGAATCTGCGGTAGCCAAAGCACGCCGGGGCTATCATTGCCCACGGCGCGGCAGAGCCCCCGTCCTGCGGACAGGGGCTCTGCGAGGTACCGGTTCCTAGCTCTCGCGGCGGATCAGCTGACCCGTTGGATTCTGGAAGTCCACGTCGGTCCCGGCAATGATGGACCGGCGGACTACGCCGTTCAGGGTCTTGCCCTGGTACGGGGAAATCGGGTTCTTGTGGTGCAGCTTCTGGACATCCACCTCGAAGGTGTCCTCCGGAGCGAAGACCGCGAAGTCCGCGTCCTTGCCTACCTCGATGCTGCCCTTGGCGCCCAGTCCGGCAAGCTTCGAGGGATTCACGCCCATCCACTGCACAACCTGTTCCAGCTTCAGTCCGCGCTTCTTCGCCTCGCTCCAGATCAGGGGCAGGCCCAGCTGCAGCGAGGCCACCCCGCCCCAGGCCACGCCGAAGTCGCCGTTCTCCACATCCTTCAGATCGATGGTCGATGGGGAATGATCCGAAACGATGCAGTCGATGACGCCTTCCTCCAGGCCCCGCCACAGCAGCTCGCGGTTGTCGTTCTCGCGGATCGGCGGGCAGCATTTGAAGGCGGTGGCGCCGTCGGGGATTTCCTCGGCCAGCAAGGTCAGGTAGTGCGGGCAGGTTTCCACGGTGAGCAACACGCCCTCGGCCTTCGCTTCGCGGATCATCTGGAGCGCATCCGAGCTGGACAGGTGCAGCACGTGGGCGCGCACTCCGGTGGTGCGGGCGCGTTCGATCACCTGCGCGATGGCGGTGTTCTCGGCATCGCGCGGGCGCGAGTCCAGGAAGCCGGCGTACTTGCCGCCCACCGGCTGCGGGGAGTTGCCGATAATATCGGAGTCCTCGGCGTGCACGATCATCAGCGAGTCGAAGGAGGCCAATTCGGCCATGTCCTCTTCCATCTCGCCAACACTCAGGGACGGGAACTCGTCAACTCCAGAATGCAGCAGGAAGCATTTGAAGCCGAAGACTCCGGCTTCGTGCAGCTCGCGCAGATCCTTCTTGTTGCCCGGGATGGCACCGCCCCAGAAGCCGACGTTGACATAGGCGTTCTTGGAAGCGGCCGCGCGCTTGATTTCCAGCGCTTCGAGGTTCACCGTGGGCGGGATGGAGTTCAGCGGCATGTCCACGATGGTGGTCACCCCGCCGGCAGCGGCGGCCTTGGTCGCCGACTCGAACCCTTCCCATTCGGTGCGTCCTGGCTCGTTCACGTGCACATGGGTATCAACGAGTCCGGGCAGCAGGACCTCGTCGGAGGCCACCTCGATGACGCGCTCTGCGGCCAGTCCGGCACCCAATTCCTGCACGGCGACGATCTTTCCGTCGCGCACGCCGATTTCGCGCGGGCCAATGCCCTGCGCGGTCAGCACTTGCTGGCCACGCAGCACCAGGTCATAGGTGGTTCCGGTGGCGGTCGGGGACGATGTGCGGCCAACAGCTTCGTTGATGCTCATGAGGTGTTCCTACTCGTTAATTGCTAGGTGCTCTTGGGGCTCGGCAGCTCTATGCCAAGTCTAGGTTGTTGTGGCGCGGGGCACACCCGTATTGGTGAACCGGTGCCCCGCGCCAAACTTTGCGGGTTGCAGGTCAGCGACGACTGCCCTTTCACGCACCCACGGTGGCCGAGGCTGCCATCGGCACCAACGCGGTTGGTGCATCGGCGGCGTCCAAAGCCAGGTCTTCGAATTCATTGACGGCATCCAGCTGCGCGCCCATGGCGATGTTGGTGACCTTTTCCAGGATCACTTCCACCACAACTGGCACCTGGTGCTCTTCGGCCAGCGCATTGGCCTGCGCGAATCCGGCAGCCAGCTGGCTCGGATCCTCGACGCGCACGGCCTTGCAGCCCAGGCCCTCGGCGACCTTCACATGGTCCACGCCGTAGCCGTTGGTTTCCGGGGAGTTGATGTTATCGAAGCCCAGGGACACGTGGTAATCCATCTCGAAGGCGCGCTGCGATTGGCGGATCAGTCCGAGGTAGGAGTTGTTGACCACCACGTGCACGTACGGCAGCTTGAACTGGGCGCCGACGGCCAGCTCCTCGATCATGAACTGGAAATCGTAGTCTCCGGAGAGGGCCACGACCTTTTCCCCCGGCTTGCCGCGCACGACGCCCAGGGCGGCCGGTCCGGTCCAGCCCAGCGGGCCGGCCTGTCCGGCGTTGATCCAGTTGCGCGGCTTGTAGACATGCAGCATCTGCGCACCGGCGATCTGGCTGAGCCCGATGGTGGACACGTAGGTAGTGCCCTGGCCGAAGGCGGCGTTCATTTCCTGGTAGACGCGCTGCGGCTTGATCGGCACGTTCTCGAAGTTGGTCTTGCGGTGCCCGGTGGACTTGCGGGCGGTGGCCTCGTTGGCCCAGGCCGAGTAGTCCGGCAGGGTGCCGGCGGCCTTGCGCTCGCGCACGACTTCCAGGATGGCCTCGATGGCGGCCCCGGCATCCGAGGTGATTCCCAGGTCCGGGGAGAACACCCGGCCGATCTGCGTGCCTTCGATATCCACGTGGATGAATTTGCGTCCGGCGCGGTAGGTGGCCAGATCCCCGGTGTGGCGGTTGGCCCAGCGGTTGCCCAGGCCCAGCACCATATCCGATTCCAGGAAGGTCTGGTTGCCGTACTTGGTGTGCGTCTGGATGCCGACCATGCCCGACTGCAGGCGGTGGTCATCCGGGATGGCGCCCCAGCCCATCAGGGTCGGGGAGACCGGGATGCCCAGTTCCTCGGCGAGTTCGACCAGCTGCGCGCTGGCGTTGGCGTTGATCACGCCGCCGCCGGCAATGATGATCGGCTTGCTTCCGGAGAGAAGCAGGTCCACGATCTTCTCGGCCTGGCCGCGCGTGGCCTTCGGCTTCTGGACCGGCAACGGCTCATAGGCATCGATGTCGAAGTCGATCTCGGCCATCTGCACGTTGATCGGCAGGTCGATCAGGGCCGGGCCCGGGCGGCCCGAGCGCATGATCTGGAAGGCCTTGGCGAAGGTGCCCGGAACCAGTCCCGGCTCCAGCACGGTCGAGGCGTACTTGGTCACCGGCTTGGCGATGGACTCGATGTCCACGGCCTGGAAGTCCTCCTTGTGCAGCACATTGGTCGGGGCCTGCCCGGTGATGCACAGCATCGGGATGGAGTCGGCGATCGCGGCGTACAAGCCGGTGATCATGTCGGTGCCGGCAGGACCGGAGGTGCCCAGGCACAGGCCGATCTTGCCAGTGGCCCGCGAGTAGCCGTCGGCGGCGTGGCTGGCCCCCTCGACGTGGCGGTGCAGGGTGTGGCGGATGCCGCCGTGAGCCTTCATGGCCGAGTACAGCGGGTTGATCGCGGCTCCTGGCAGGCCGAACGCCTCGGTGGCGCCCTCCTTGGCCAGGATCTGGACGACGGCGTCGATTGCGCGCATCTTAGGCATGGGAATACGTCCTTTGGAACGAGAAGAAGAAAAGAAGGATACCTACGGCGGGAAGCCAAGGTGCATGAGTCACCACAACTCCGCTCCCTTGAGCACCAGCTAGCGGCGATGAACTGGAACAAAGCCCATTGCGCAGCGGATACGGCGCGTCGGGCCCCTGCCGTGTACCAGGGGTCCGGCGGCACCGGAGCGTAGCCGGTATTGCGCGGCCGCTAGCTGAAGAAGCGGGTTACCTAGTTGTCCCCGCCGTAGGAAGATTTGGCGACGCTAGGCCGGGACCGGGGCCTCGATTTTGCCGGCCAGGCGCTGCACCCCGCGGAAGAGGCCCGAATGGTCCAGCGCCCCGTCGCCGGAAGCCACGGTGGAGGTGACCAGCTGGGCGACCAGTGCGCCCAGGGGCAGCACGACACCGGCTTCGCGGGCCGCGGAGGTCACGATGCCCATGTCCTTGTTGTGCAGGGCCAGGCGGAAGCCCGGGGCGAATTCGCGGTCCAGGATCTTCTGGGCCTTCTGGTCAAGCACCTTGGAGCCGGCCAGGCCGCCGCCGAGGACCTTGATGGCCGCGTCGGTGTCCACGCCATAGGCTTCGAGGAAGAGCACCGCTTCGGACAGGGCCTGGATGTTGGCCGCGACGATCAGCTGGTTGGCCGCCTTGACGGTCTGCCCGGAGCCCGAAGGACCCACCAGCACGATGGTCTTGCCCACCGCTTCGAGCACCGGCTTGGCCGCCTCGAAGTCAGCTTGCTCGCCGCCGGCCATAATGGACAGCACGCCCTCGATGGCGCCGGCCTCGCCGCCGGAGACCGGGGCATCGAGCGGGCGCAGTCCGGCGTCGCGGGCCGCGGCCGCAAGCTCGACGGCCACGTCGGGACGGATCGAGGAGTTGTCGATCCACAGCGCTCCGGCCTTCGCGTTGGCGAAGACGCCCTCTGCGCCGAGGGTGACGGCTTGGACGTCCGGGGAATCCGGGACCATGGTGATGACCACGTCCGCATTGGCCACGGCTTGCGCGATGGAGGCGGCCTTGGTTCCGCCAGCGGCGGCCAGCTCATTGCCGGCCTTGTCGCTGCGGTTGTAGCCGGTGACGTGATAGCCGGCGTTGACCAGGTTCTTGGCCATCGGCAGGCCCATGATGCCCAGTCCGATGAAGGCGATGTTCTGCGACATGTGATTCTCCAAAAATTCTTGTGCGAAAAGGTGTTCTCTAGACTGCGGCGCTGCTGCTGGCGCTCTGGAGCCAGTCGAAGGCGGTGGCCGCTTCCTGCTTGTACTCCAGGGCGACCTTGCCGGTGTAGCCCAACTCGCGCGAGCGCTTGATCCAGTCCTGCAGCGGCAGGTCCCCGGTGCCCGGAGCTCCGCGGCCCGGCGCATCGGCGATCTGGATATGGCCGAAGTCCTTGGCATGCGCTTCAATGACGGCGGCGACGTCATCGCCGTTGACTGACAGGTGGTAGAAGTCGGCCAGCAGCGCGATGTTCCCTTCGCCCTGGACCTTGACAGCCTCGATGACCGCAAGCGCCTGGGCCGCAGTTTTCAGCGGGTAGGCTTCCGTGCCGGAGACCGGCTCGATCAGCACGGTGCCGCCGACCTTGGCCACACCCTGGGCCGCGGCCACCAGGTTCTCCAAGGCCAGCGCATCCTGGGCCGCCGGGTCGGCGCCTTCGATGCGGTTGCCGTACAGGGCGTTGAAGGCCTTGCAGCCGGTAGCTTCGGCGATCGCCACTACCGCGTCGACATTGTCCTTGAATTCGGACTCGCGCCCCAGCCATGAAACCAGTCCGCGGTCGCCTGCCGGCATGTCTCCGGCGAAGAAGTTCAGTCCGTCCAGCTGGACGCCGGCGTTGGCCAGCGAGGCGAGAAATTCGTCGACCTGCTTGCCGGAGGGGGCGGCTTCGCCAAATGGCCACCAGAATTCGACGCTGTCGAAACCCGCCTGCTTGGCGGCATCCGCGCGCTGCAGCAGCGGCAACTCGGTGAGGAGGATCGAGCAGTTCAGAGTGTAGGACACTGGATTTCCCTTCAAGAACACCTTCCAAAGATTCCGCTTTATGGAAGTTAGCTTTTGCTTTATGAAAACTCTAGGACGAGACGCCAATCACTGTCAAGAAGGTTTCGGGACGAAGTGCCGATGCGCGCAGAGTCGCACAGAAGGGCGCTGCAGTGGCATCAGGACAGGAATGGCGCCCGGTGCGATCCTGATAAAAGCAGGCTCATCAGCGGATTCCGAGAATGGAATAAAAGGCTCCGGAATCCGGCCAAAATACCATCTGGTGAAATTATCATTTTCTATTGCGGGAATGTGATCCAGTGCATACAGTGGTGGTTACTCACCTGGCACATATCTCGGAGTGACTTCCTAGCTCAGGAGCAGCCATGCTTTTTCCACCGTGCATCACGCACAGCGCACAGCGGCTTGCCGTTGCGCCGCGCCCGGCCATGCCGCTTCTCGGCTCGCCGGCCGAGTTCTACGTTAATTTCGGACAGCCGATCTACCCGTAAGCGGGCCCGCCTACCTGTCCTGCGTCCCCGCAGGCAGGCACGGGCCGTTCCCCTGAACGCTCCGCTTCCCCAGATCTGTCATCTTCCCCTGCCGCAGTGCGCCCGAATGCGCCTGCCCGGATGCATGACCCTTTGACAAGGATGTCCATCATGTCGCAAAAGACCCCTGAAATGGTGCCCGAGGCCGCACCGCAGGAAAACCGGCCCGCTATCGACCGGGCCAATCCCTTCGAGTTGAGCGCGTCGCTCTACAACCAGGACCTGGCACCAACCACCCGCTCCGGGCGCACCTGGAGCTCTTACAGCATCTTCACCCTGTGGGCCAACGACGTGCACTCGCTGGGCAACTACACCTTCGCCATCGGGCTCTTCGCGCTGGGCATGAGCGGCTGGCAGATCCTCGGCGCGCTGGGCATTGGAGCGGTCCTGCTCTTCGCGCTGCTGAACTTCTCGGGGTTCATGGGCGAGAAAACCGGTGTCCCTTTCCCGGTGATGAGCCGCATCGCCTTCGGCATCAACGGCGCCCAGATTCCCGCGCTGCTGCGCGGGGCCGTGGCCATTGCCTGGTTCGGCATCCAGACCTACCTCGCCGCCCAGGTCCTCGCCGTCATGGTGATTGCCGTGGCCCCGGGGTCCGCAGCCCTGGAGCAGACCAGCTTCCTGGGACTGAACGCCCTGGGCTGGATCTGCTTCGTCGCCCTCTGGGCGGTGCAGCTGGTCATCGTCAGCTACGGCATGGAGATGATCCGCAAGTACGAGGCCTTCGCTGGCCCGGTCATCCTGGCCACCTTCCTGGGCCTGGCCATCTGGATGCTCTTCGAATCGGGTTTCAACGTCTCGATGAGCACCGGCGAATCGAAGACCGGCATCGAGATGTGGACCGCGATGTTCGGCGCAGCCGCCCTGTGGGTCTCGATCTACGGCACCTTCGTCCTGAACTTCTGCGACTTCACCCGTGGCGCATCCTCCAAGAAGGCGATCGTGAAGGGCAACTTCTTCGGCATCCCGCTGAACATGATGTTCTTCGGCGCCATCGTGGTGGTCCTGACCGGTACGCAGTTCTCCATCAACGGCCAGGTCATCACCTCGCCGTCGGATATTGTGGGCGCGATCCCGAACACCTTGCTGCTATTGCTGGCCTCCGCCGCCCTGCTGGTGCTGACCATCGCGGTGAACCTGATGGCCAATTTCGTGGCACCGACCTACGCATTGACCAACCTGCTCCCGAAGAAGCTGAACTTCCGCACCGCCGCACTGATCTCCGGAGTCATCGGCCTGGTCATCCTGCCCTGGAACTTGTACAACTCCCCCGAGATCATCAACTACTTCCTGGGCGGCCTGGGCGCGCTGCTTGGCCCGCTGTTCGGCATCATCATGGCCGACTACTGGCTGATCCGCAAAGCCCGGATCAACGTCATGGACTTGTACCGCTCGGATGCCGAAGGCACCTACTACTTCACCCGCGGCGTGAACTACCGGGCCGTCGGGGCACTGGTGATCAGCTCGGTGATCGCACTGGTGCTGGCCTTCGTCCCCGCCTTGCACGTGGTCGGCCCGTTTGCCTGGTTCCTGGGTTCGGGCGCCGGTGCCCTGGCCTACTTGGCCTTGGCCAAGCGCCAGCACGATCTGGCAGACATCGATGGCGAGCCGATCGCCGTGGCACCAACCCACTAGGACAACTCATGCGCATTCTGATCCTGAACGTCAACACCACGCAGTCCATGACCCGCGCCATCGGGGATTCCGCACGGCAGGTCGCCTCGCCCGGCACCGAGATCGTCGAGCTGACCCCGGATTTCGGGGCGGACTCCTGCGAAGGCAATTTCGAAAGCTATCTGGCGGCCATCGCCGTAATGGACAAGGTGGTCCGCTACACCGAGCCATTCGACGCGGTCATCCAAGCAGGCTACGGCGAGCACGGCCGCGAGGGCCTGCAGGAACTGCTGGATGTCCCGGTCGTGGACATTACCGAAGCCGCCGCCTCCACGGCGCAATTCCTCGGCCACAAGTATTCGGTGGTCACCACGCTGGACCGCACGGTGCCGCTGATCGAGGACCGGCTGAAACTGGCCGGCCTGACCGACCGGCTCGCCTCGGTGCGCGCCAGCGGGCTGGGCGTGCTGGAACTGGAATCCGATCCGCAGCGCGCGGTAGCGGCCATCGTCGAGCAATCCCGCCAGGCAGTGGAGCACGACAAGGCCGAAGTGATCTGCCTGGGCTGCGGCGGCATGGCCGAGCTGGAGGAACAGGTGCGGCTGGCCACCGGCGTGCCAATTGTTGATGGCGTGCGCGCAGCGGTGACCATCGCGGAGTCGCTGGTCCGCATGGGGCTGAGCACCTCCAAGGTGCGCACCTACGCTCCCCCGCGGCCCAAGACCGTGACCGGCTTTCCCATGACTCCGGCGGCCGTCGTTCCGGCGGGTCTCTGAATGCCAAGCCAAATGGCAGGCTCAGCCCAGCGCGCTCACAGTCAGCCGTCCTAGAGTTATAAGTACCTCATGAAGGTGCGAGTGATGACAAAAGGAAACCCCGGTGCTTCGGCACCGGGGTTTTCTTCTTGCCCTACTCTCCATCGAGGACCGGATTGGCCTAGGAGAATTCAGGCACCTTCGGCAACGCCATGTTCTTCGAGAAGAACTCGGCCAGTTCCGCGCGGGCAGTCAACGGCAAGACCTGGGCGACATACATGTCCGGGCGGACGACAACCAGGGCTCCGGGCCGGTCGATCTTGCGTTCCGTGAAGATATCCTGATGCGGGATCGCGGCATAGACCTTCTCCCAGTCGGTGATCTGGACCTGGCCCAGCTCGGCATTGCCCGCACCCGGTGCAATAGCGCCCAGCACGAGGGCCGGATCCACGGCAGACCAGCCGATATCGTGCAGCAGCATGGCCGGCAGCACGATATTGGCATCGGCTTGCGGGTGATGGCCCAGCAGCTGCTGGGCCAAGGACACCGAATACAGGGCGTGCGCATCATTGCTCCGGACCGCGAGAAGCTCCTTGGCGTCCTCCCACCGCTTTCCCGCGGGCAGAAGGCTCCGCATCCACTCAGTGGAAGCCGCAGAACTTTCATCCGCAGACGCAGAACAGCCCTGCCCCCGTTGCGGAGGCAGGGCTGCGGCTGCGCATTCCTAGACGATCGCTTCCACGATCGGCATGTTGCCGTTGTAGAAGTTCACGGTGGAGCGGCGTGCTGCATTATTGGCCACCACATGGGTGATCACTTCGGCGACGTTCTCGCGCGAGGTCTGCGATGCCTCGCCTTCAACGTCTGCTCCGTTCACCTTGCCTGCCTTGTCAGCCAGCACCACGCGCTGGCTGGCCGGTTCCAGGGTCAGCGCCCCCGGGCCCAGGATCGTGTAGTCCAGCTCCGTGCCGCGCAAGTACGCGTCGGCGTCGTGCTTGGCCTTGGCATAGGTGTAGAACGAGTTGGCCGGATCCAGGCTGTCCACATCCACCAGGGCGCGGCTGTAGGAGACCATCACGAAGCGGTCCACGCCGGCCTGCTTGGCGGCCTGCATGGAACGCACCGCGGCGTCATAGTCCACAGCGCGGGTGCGATGCTCGTTGCCGCCACCGGCACCTGCGGAGAAGACGATGGCGCTGGCACCGGAAAAGGCCTGGGCCAACTGACCCACGCCAGCGCTTTCGATGTCGATGACTACTGGGGTGGCGCCCGTGGCGCTGATGTCGGCTGCATGCTCCGGGTTGCGGATCAGCGAGTTGACCGCGTAGCCGCGCCCAACCAGCTTGGGCGCTGCCAGCAGGGCAACCTTCCCATGTCCGCCAATGAGAACTACTCGATTTTCTTCAGCCATGAACTGCTCCTTCTGATCGATGCTCGTATTCGGCACAACAAGGCCTGCCACGAGCCTATTCCCGGCGAGCTTCGGCGACGACTTTCTGAGTGCCAGCTTGATAGCGGTCATTTCGGCTGGCAATGGGCGTACGCTCGGGTTCATAGAATTCGCACTCGACCCAGGATGAAGCTCATGAAGCAGAGAACCTTGAACTTGGAACTGAGCAATGACCAATTCGCGGACCTGGCCAATGCGCTGGAGGACCACCGGGACTATTTCAAGAAACGCGCCGATGAAGCAACGCTCGGCTTCGGGCTCGATACCGGCTACTGGCAGTCCCGTGCTGCCGAAGTCGAAGAGCTGCTCCAACTAGTCCTCAGCTCCGCCAAGCACGATCAGCATTAGCCCCGCCCCTTCCCCACCCAAGGAGCCAGCATTTTGCCCGCTGGAATTTTCACCATTGGACATTCGGCACGATCCATCGAGGATTTCCTCGCACTGCTAATGCAGTACGGAGTCACGAATGTTGTGGATGTCCGCAAACTGGCCGGCTCCCGCAAATTCCCGCAGTTCAATGCGGATGCCTTGGAAGCCTCCTTGAGCACAGCAGGAATCAGCCTGCACCGCGAGGAAGCGCTGACCGGCAGGCGTCCTGTGAGCCGAAGCGTCGATTTCGCAGTCAACGCATGGTGGACGAACCGCAGCTTCCATAATTACGCCGACCATGCCCTCGGGGACGATTTCCTGCAGGCGCTCCAGCGGTTGCAGGCGCGGGCCGCCGGCCAGAAGACCGCGATCATGTGCGCCGAAGCTGTATGGTGGCGTTGCCATCGCAGGATCATTGCTGATCATCTGCTGGCCCGCGGTGCCGAGGTATTCCACATCATCGATGGGCATCCGGCCAAACCTGCCGAGCTGAGCCCGGGCGCGGTGATCGACCAGCAGTCGCGGATCACCTACCCGGCAGCCTGATACCGGCGCGCAAAACGGGCATCAATGGCAGCATCTGCGCCATGGCTCGGCTCATGCAATGAGCTGGAGGTGCAATTCATTACGCTGCCTGACGCAGCTTCCTCCATGCCTTCGGCACTAATTAAACAAGGCCGATGATCGTTATTTCTCCCTGAAATAGCCCAGTCAGCTGGGGCAAGCCTCATCAAGAGCCGCATTTGCGGACGGTTCCGGCCTTCAACTCGCGCATTTGGGTGACCTAGCTAACATAAGAGCCGTTTGGCTTAATTCGCTCAGATAAGGCTAAGCTAATTATCAGATCACTCAATAGCGCAACCAACGCCGGTTGCTGTCCGAAGAAGGAATACATGTCCTCCATGAAGCTTCGCGCTGCCGCACTGCTGAGCATCGCCGCACTGTCCCTGACCGCTTGCGGTTCCGCTACCGATACGGCAGCTGAGGCCAAGGCTGGCGACACCAAGACCGTCACCATCACCGACAATGAAGGTGAGAAGAAGATCGAGGTTCCCGCGAAGTCTGTCGTTGCCACCGACAACCGCACCTTCGAGACCTTGGATTCCTGGGGCATCAAGCTCACCGCAGGCGCTGTCTCGCTGATGCCGGACACCATCTCCTACACCAAGGACGAGAAGGTCCTGGACTTGGGCAGCCACAAGGAACCGAACCTGGAATCAGTTGTCACCGTCGACCCTGACCTGATCATCAACGGCCAGCGCTACACCCAGCACGCGGCGAAGTTCAAGGAACTGGCTCCGGAAGCCGCCATCATTTCGCTGGACCCACGCGAAGGCGAGCCATTTGACGCTGAGCTGGAACGCCAGGTCACCACCCTGGGCGAGATCTTCGGCAAGCAGGCCGAGGCCAAAAAGCTCGTTGAGGACTTCGAAGCCGCCGAGAAGCGCGTCACCGATGCCTACGACAAGGACCAGACCGTCATGGGCCTGATCGCCTCGGGCGGCGAGCTGGGCTACTCGGCTCCTACCACCGGCCGCACCGTCGGCCCGATGTTCGACTTCCTGGGCCTGACCCCGGCGCTGAAGCTCGACGAATCCTCCACCGACCACGAGGGCGACGACGTTTCGGTCGAAGCCATCGCCAAGTCCAACCCGGACTGGATCATCGTCATGGACCGCGACGCAGCGGTTGAAGCCGACGGTGCGGACTACCAGCCGGCAAAGGACCTGCTGGAGAAGTCCGAGGCGCTGCAGAATGTCACCGCCTCGAAGGAATCCCAGGTTGTCGTCATGCCTGCTGACACCTACACCAACGAGAGCATCCAGACCTACACCGAGTTCCTGAATACTTTCGCTGACGCGCTGGAAGCTGCCAAGTAGCATTCCGGACACCCCAGCCAGCTAGTGGCGAAGCCGTATTCCGGCTTCGCCACTAGAGCTGTTTTCCCACCACTTATTTCCACGGCGGCATAATGACAAGCACGACCTCCCCAGCCCGGACCAAGAGCAAGGCCCTTTCCGGAAAACTCGCATTGGGCATCCTCGCAGTACTGGTGCTGCTGGCGTTCTCCCTGTTCACCGGCGTCTACGACATCTTCGGCATGGACGACGGCGCCATGATGTTCGCCGTCACCCGCATTCCGCGCACCCTTGCGCTGGTACTGGCCGGAGCGGCCATGGCCATGAGCGGATTGGTGATGCAGCTGCTGACCCAGAACCGCTTCGTGGAGCCGACCACCACCGGCACCACCGAATGGGCGGGCCTGGGCCTACTGACCATGCTGGTACTCTTCCCCAGCGCGTCGCTGCTGGCCAAGATGAGCGTCGCGATTGTCTTCGCCTTCATCGGCACCATGATCTTCTTCCTGTTCTTGCAGCGCATTTCGCTCAAGGCCTCGCTGACCGTGCCGATCGTGGGCATCATGCTCGGCTCGGTAGTCGGCGCCTTCTCCACTTTCTTCGCGCTGTCCACCGACAAGCTGCAGTCCATGGGCATCTGGCTGGCCGGTTCCTTCACCTCGGTGATCCGCGGGCAGTACGAGGTGCTGTGGATCGTGGCCATCGTCGCCATCGCCATCTACATCGTGGCCGACCGCTTCACCGTGGCCGGCCTGGGCGAGGAAATCGCCACCAACGTCGGCCTGAACTACCGCCAGGTGATGCTGCTGGGCACCGCGCTGATCGCGGTCGCTACCGGCGTGGTCACCGTGGTCATCGGCAACCTGCCATTCCTCGGCCTGATCGTGCCGAATATCGTCTCAATGGTCCGCGGCGACGACCTGCGCAGCAACCTGCCCTGGGTCTGCCTGCTGGGCATCGCGATCACCACGGTGTGCGACCTGATCGGCCGCACCATCATCATGCCGTTCGAGGTCCCGGTCTCCCTGATACTGGGCGTGCTCGGCGCGGCCGTCTTCATCTTCCTGCTTCTGAGGCAGCGTAAAGTTGGCTAATCTCATGACTCACCCCGCTTTGGGCATGCACCACTCCGGCCGTTCTGCCGGGCCGTTGCCCACCAAGAAGGTCCGCAAACGCTACTGGATCACCCTGTCCATCATGATCGGGCTGGCCCTGTTCTTCGGGATCGGCTTGCTCGCCTGGGATAACCCCATGCCATTTGGCTCCGACGGATTCTGGATCATCGCCAAGCTGCGCGCCAGCAACATCCTGACCATGGTGATCGTGGCCGCCTGCCAGTCCATCGCCACGGTGGCTTTCCAAACGGTGACCAACAACCGCATCATCACCCCGTCGATCATGGGCTTCGAAGCCTTGTACCGGGTGGTGCAGACCGGTGCGATCTTCGTGCTGGGCGTTGCCGGGGTGACCTTCTTCACCGGTGTCAGCCAGTTCGTCCTGCAAGTGGCGATCATGGTGGGCCTCTCGGTGGCACTGTACGGCTGGCTGCTTTCGGGCAAACTGGGCAACATCCAGATCATGCTGCTGGTGGGCATCATCATCGGCACCGGACTGGGCTCGATCTCGACCTTCATGCAGCGCCTGCTGACCCCGAGCGAATTCGATGTCCTCACCGCGCGCCTGTTCGGCTCGATGGCCAACGCCGACATGAGCTACATGCCGGTGGCTATCCCGCTGGTGGCCATTGCCGGCGGCTACCTGGTGCTGTCCTCGAAGAAGATGAACATCCTGGCCCTGGGCAAGGAAACCACCATCAACCTGGGGATCAACCACCGCCGCGAGGTCATGAAGACCTTGTTCTTCGTATCGATTCTCATGGCGGTCACCACCGCACTGGTGGGCCCGCTGACCTTCCTCGGCTTCCTGGTGGCCACCTTGGCCTACCAGCTGGCGGACACATACGACCACCGCTACATCTACCCGATGTCCTTCCTCATCGGCTTCGTGGTCCTGGCCGGCGCCTACTTCGTCATGAAGAACATCTTCTACGCAGAAGGCGTGGTCGGCATCATCATCGAGGCCGTCGGCGGCATTACATTCCTGATCTTCATCCTGCGAAAGGGCCGGCTGTGATTACCCTCAATTCCGTCAGCAAGAAGTACAGCTCCACGGTCTCCATCGGCCCGGTCAGCTTGGAAATCCCCACCGGCGGCATCACCGCCCTGGTAGGCCCGAACGGCGCCGGCAAGTCCACCATGCTCACCATGGTCGGGCGCCTGCTGGGCATCGACCAGGGTTCCATCGAGGTCTCCGGCTACGACGTATCCAAGACCAACTCGAAGGATCTGGCCAAGATCGTCTCGATCCTGCGCCAGGAAAACCACTTCGTGACCCGCCTGACCGTGCGCCAGCTGGTGGGCTTCGGCCGCTACCCGCACTCCAAGGGCCGGTTGACCCAGGCCGATGAAGAGATCATCTCGCGCTCCATCGACTTCCTGGACCTGGGCGAATTGGAAAGCCGCTACCTCGATGAGCTCTCCGGAGGCCAGCGCCAGCGCGCCTACGTGGCCATGGTCCTGGCCCAGGACACCGACACCGTGCTGCTCGATGAGCCGCTGAACAACCTGGACATGAAGCACTCGGTAGTGATGATGCAGCACCTGCAGCGCGCTGCCCGCGAGCTGAACCGCACCATCGTGATCGTGCTGCACGACATCAACTTCGCCGGCCACTACGCCGACTACATCTGCGCAATGAAGCAGGGCAAGGTCGTCGAGTTCGGCACCCCTGATGAAATCATGTGCGATGAGGTGTTGACCAAGGTCTTCGAAACCCCGGTAAAGGTCATCCCGGGCCCCAATGGCCCGCTGGCGGTTTACTACTAGGCAACGCCATGAACACCAAAAGTTGAGCCCCGTGAACGACAACTAGTTCATGGGGCTCAACTGCATCCATTCACCCGCACTGCGGGCCCTGCTTTTGCTATTGCTTGGACTTCCCCAGCGCATTGATCGCGTCAACCATCGTCATGCCCGGATGCTGACGGCGGTATTCCTTCACATCCCGGGGTGAGAGCCCCTGTGCATCGACGGTGATTTCCTGGGGCTTCGGACTGCCAGTCCAACCCCAAAGCATCAAGGTCCAGCTGCCTACGAGCAACCCCCAGGTAGGTTCCTCCGACAGCGCCATGAGCAGAATTGCGGCGGTTGCCAGCGCCAAAAGAACACTGGTGCGCGTTGATTTGCCCATGGGACCGCCTAGCTCGCTGGGGTGGTGCTGTTCTCTTCCAGCCTTTCAAAGAACACACCGGCGATCAAGGATCTATCCCTCATCCTTTAGCAGGAGGCCTGGGCCGTCCATTCCTCAGCCAACAGCGCGTAGCCCATGGAATCCATCCATTCCCCGCTGCGATGCAGGCTGTCCTTGCGGCCATGGAATTCCTTGCGCATCCCCAAGCGCTCCATCAGTCTCCATGATGGCTCATTGGCGGCAAAGCATTCGGCAGTAACCCTGCGTAGGCCAAGCGGGCCGAAGCACAGGCCCATGGCAGCGGCAACGGCTTCGGTGGCGTAGCCCTTGCCACCGAAGGAGGGATCGAAGCTCCAGCCGAGGTTGCCCTCAACGCCCTTGGCGTGCTGCTCAATTTCGCTTTGCCCCCAGCCATCCACGATATCCAGCATGACCGTGCCAATCAGCTGGGTCCCCTGCCCGGTGTCCAGTTCCACAGCCAGGTTCCTCAGCGGATAGTCCTTCGCGAAGAACAGCGAACGGAATTCTTCCAGGGTTGCTGGGCCAGCGGTAATCCACTGGGTGACATCGGCAAGCTGCCGGTAGCGCCAGAGGTCTCCCGCATCAGCCGAATTCACGCGACGCAGGGACAGGCGTTCAGTGCGTACCGGCCAGCTGATCTTTTTCAGCGCATCTTCCATTCCCTAAGCCTAGCCCTACGGTTTCCAGGCGGTCCTGGCCGCCACGTTCGCTCGACTGGGATCTGCCTGGTCCTGTCGATGATGGACTTAGTGGAGAGGGCGCCTTGCATGCCAAGCTGGATGATTCGCGCAGCACCTGGCCCCGCACTGTCCTGGGCACTGCTGGTTCCCACCGGCATCATGCAGGCGTTGCGGCAGAGGAAAACGGGCGGGATCCATAAGGATCCCGCCCGTTCCCATTAGCCAGCGCCATCAGGCTGCAGGCAGTTCACCGCATGCCCCTAGTCGCGCTTGCTGCTGACAAAACCCCAAATGACCAGGACCAGCAGCGAGCCGCCGATGGCCAGCAGCCAGGTGGACAATGACCAGAACTCGCTCACTCCGACACCGAAAACTGCCGAGCCAATCCAGCCTCCCAGCACCGCCCCGACCACGCCGAGCAGCAGCGTGGCAAGCCAGCCGCCTCCCTGCTTTCCGGGCTTGATTGCCTTCGCGATCGCACCGGCAACGAGGCCAAGGATGATCCAACCGATTATTCCCATGTATTCCTACTTCCCCAAGAGATGCGGCACGATGCCCGTGCCGTTAATGGCTATTTCTTGTTTTCCTGGGCCGGCTCAGATGAGCACGGCCTTATTCGAATCCTGCTTTTCCGGCTTCTGGAAGCTGAACGAGATGTGCTTGCGGGAGAAAGGCACCCCCAGCACCATTTCAAGGTCAGGTACCACGCGGCCATTGACCAGCTCGATCCCTCGATTCGCCGGAGCGTCGGCGCGCAGGGTGAATCGCGCATAAAGCACGGGTTCAGCTGCATTGCCGCCAATTCGAACGTTCGCATCCACGATTTCCGGTTGCGTTCGAGCGGCCGTTTCCGCGGCTTTGGCTATTACCGAAGTCTCGATCTCGCTGACTCCTTCGCTGCTCGATTCGTATCTGAATTCATGCGCCGATGGGCGGCGCGGAATGGCAGTGATCAGCACCGCCAGCGAGAGCACGATGCCGGCAATTCCGAGCGCGAGTCCCAGTGGCAGCAGGTACTGCTGATCGATCGGCAGGCTGCTGGCAATCCGGGCTTGGCCGAGGCCAGCGCCTTGGCCAAGCCCCCACCAGACTGCTGCGAGGCCCGAGGCACCGGCCGCCAGCAGGACCAAACCGAAGATCGCCAGAATAAGTCGTTGGCGCACCACATGCGTTCTGAACATTTCTAGTTTCCCCCTCGGCGTTGCACTGAGACCTTGACCTTGGGAGCGCGCTGCAATGGCAACCCGTCGATCACGCGCTGCGCCCGCGCCTGCGCGTTTTCCCGCACGCGCTGAACCGAGTGGGCTGGAGTCTGCACGGTAACCTGGACCAGGGCCGGGCTGGTTTTCACGCTCGCGCGGGTCACCGAATCGGTTCGCTCGACCTCATGCCCCACCAAGGTTGATATTCCACGGCATGAGATTGCCTGTTCCGACCCCGCTGAAGGATCATCGGTAGTCAGCAGGATGCTCTGCCGGGGCCCTGGAATGAGCGCGCTGAGCAACAGCAGCAGACCGAGCACCGTAAGAACCACCATGGCGATCACTGCCAGGTTGTCATTGAAGCGCAAGTTGCTGACCGCGTTAATGCCCTGCTGGGCAAAACCGGGCCATTGTCCGCTGGTCAAACGCAGCAGGCAGGATAGCGCCAGGAGAATGCTCGTGGCCAACACGACGATGAAGCTGATCATCAAGGCCAGGGTGCGGGCACTGCGAACGTGCCAGAACCTGCTCATCGCAGCCTCCTGTTGCTAGTTCCTTCATCCGGCGTTGACATCCAGCTCACCCGTATATCGGTTTGCACCTGCTCAACGCCCAGATACTTGCGCAGATCAGCCGCAACCATGTTCCGCACGTCTTCGCAGGCTTGCTGGACATTGCTCGGATAGCTCAATCCAAGGTCCAAATCGACCACCACTGCACTTCCAAGCACCTCGGCCTTGGCCTTGGGCCGGCTGTCAAAATCCTTGTACTTCCCCAACCCCAGGATCCCACCCGCGGCAGAGCCGACAACTGGCACCTTATAGGCTGCTTGGGCAGCGATTTTTGAATAGACGGCCGTGTTCACCGTGGTGCTTCCACGGCTAGAGGACAGCTCTGCCATCTGCTTCACCGCCGACGTTTGCTGAACACTTGGCCGAGGTCAACCCTGTCCTGCAAAAGCCATCCGACTCCAGCGCCGATGATGGCGAAGAATGCCACCACCACGAACTGCGTGAATGATCCGAAGGCAATCAGCAATCCGGCTAGGCAGCCGATGGCCAAACCCCACTTGACGTGTAACATGTTCTGCTCCTTAGATGAGGACAGTTATTTCAGGCCATCGCGGGGCTCGGCGTCATCGTCATCGTCTTCTGGCAGGTGCACGTCGGTGACTTCAATGTTTACCTCGATGACTTCCAGACCGGTGGCGCGTTCAACCTGGGCGATGATATTCGAACGGATCTCGTTGGAGACCTCAACGATCGAGAACCCGTAGGAAACTACGATCGACACGTCGATGGCGGTCTGCTGCTCGCCCTTTTCGACGCTCACGCCTCCGGCCGCGTTGGCTTGGGCACCGGGGATGCGTTCGGCCAGCGAGTTGAAGGTCCGGCGGGCGGCGTTGCCCATGGCGTATACGCCGGAAACTTCGCGGGTGGCGATGCTGGCAATCTTCTGGACCACACGGTCTTCGATGGTCGTCTTGCCCAGTTCGGTGTGCAGCGGACCGCGCAGCTCTTCGTGGACCGGCGTGTCATTTGCGGCCTTTGCCTTGGCCTGGCGTTCCAGCTCTTCGCCGGTTGGCTTGATGATTGGCCCTTGTGAATCGCGTTGCACCATGATGGTCTCCTCATTCATTGAACGGATATTTTTGTGCCTTACACTCATACAGACGAGAGCTACAGATTAATCCTCACACATTATGAGTGTGATATAGATCACTTAAGGAGGGGTGTTTGGAACCGACCCGGTTGACCGTGCTTGTTGGTCGTTCAATGGAGGGGGACCCCGAGGCCTTCGGCGAACTCGTCACCGCACTGACACCCGGCCTGCGCCAATACTGCAAGACTTTTTTCAGCAGCTGGCACGATGCGGAGGATGCCACCCAGGATGCCTGGATCCGCGCGTGGCAGTCATTGGGCTCGCTGCGCGAACGTGCCGCGTTCAAGACTTGGCTCTACCGCATGGCACGAAATATTTGTCTTGATCGCATCCGCCAGCGTGCCAATGACCAGCAAACCGTGGATGATGAAGTGCTAGAGCAAACCCCAGTCCCTGACCGTGAATTGCCAGAAAACGTCGCCGTGCAACGCGGCGAGATTGCCGATGCCTGGCAGATCATCAACGGATTGCCTTCGGCGCTTCGCCAGGCGTTCGTACTGGTCGCGCTCCAAGGCATGAGCTATAAGGAAGCGGCCCTGGTGACCAACGTTTCAGAATCAACTGTGCGAGGGCGACTCGCACGGGCACGCAATGCAATCAGCGAGGCGGTGTCATGAAAACCCTTCCCTGCGGACGTACTACCGAAGACGTTTTGCTGAACCTGGATGAACCTGCAGATCTGCACGAATTGCAGTGCCGGTGGTGCCACGCCGAACGGCAGCGGCTCAAGGACCAGAACGGATTCATCACCCAACTGCTGCACAGCTCGACCCCGGAGCACCAGCCTGAAGCATTCTCGCAGCGAATATTGGGCAAAATAGCCGAGCACTCGCCATTCCAGCGGATGTGGGATGTGCAAGATGCGGGCACGGGACTGGCCAAACGCGTATCGTCCCTGGAATTGATCAAGGCGATTCGAGCGGCATTTTCCGAGTCGCCGACATCGCAATTGAACTACACGGAGATCAAGGCGACTGACACGCAGATTCCCCACCTTAACTGGAGGGTGCAATGCCATGTCAGCATGGCTGGGGATAGTTCGGTTCAGGTTATCGAGCAGCAAGTCCTTGACTATGTTCGCTGTGCCATCAGCCCGTTGATCAGCTGGAGGGAACTGGTAGTTAATCTGGTCATTGAAGACCTGCACGGAGAAGCCATCGAGTCCATCACGCTTCGGGGCGAAAACTAGCTACGGCTTCCTTGCTCCCCTGTTCCATCGCTCCGCGGGCTTTTTCCACGCAGCACTGGCGAGCAAGCAAGCACCACAAGTCCCGCAATGGGGAACACCATCAGGGCCATGCGCAACCCGAAGTTCTCGGCAAGGAAACCCACTAGCGGCGGGGAGAACAAGAAGCCCAATCGCATGAGCCAGGAGACGATGCTCAGCCCAGTTCCCGGAGGCAGGCCGGGCAGCTTGTCGGCCTGGTCCATCACCGCCGGGACCAGGGTTGCCGAGCCGAATCCAGCCGCGGCAAATCCCAGCAGCGTGCCCGGAACCGTGGGGAAGAACAACGCCAGACCCATACCGATTGCTATTAGCGCTCCCCCGAACTGGGCCATGCCGCGCTGGCCAAAGCGGTTGACCATGCCATCGCCGAGAATTCGGCCAATGAACTGGGCCCCGACCAGAGCGATGAACCCGCTGGCCGCCAGCGCCGCTGGCGCCCCCAGCTGGCCAAGATACAGCGTGGACCATGAATTCCCGGCGTCTTCAACCATTACTCCGGCTACGGAGATCAAGACCAGGGCGCTCATCATCAGCAGCAGCCGTCCGCGGGATCCTGCGGGGGCCGCGGCCCGGGCGGTTCCGGGTGCAGGTGGCGCAACAGGTTCTATGACCGCCAGTTCGGCGGATCGAGGCAGGCAGAATTTCAGGGCAGTCAGTGCCACCGCGGCGAAGAGCACCATCGATATGCCCAAATGCACTGGCAATGCCAAGTTCATCTGGATCGCTCCAGCGGCCATCAAACCGCCGATCACCGCTCCGACAGACCACAACGCGTGGAAGGAATTCAGTATCGAACGCCCATAGCGCCGTTGCACCACCAGCCCGTGCGCGTTCTGCCCGACATCCGTAATCGAATCCATGGCGCCGCCCAGGGCAAAAGCCAGCACGACCAAGACCACGCCCGGCGCGCTGCCGGCGGCCAGCAAGGCCGCACCGGTAACTATCGTGCCCACGACGGCAACCTGCGCGGAACCAAAACGGCGCACCAGCGCACCTGCAGCCAACCCTGCAAGTATTGCCCCAACAGGCCATGCGGTGACCAGCAAGCCGTAGCCGGCGGTGTCCAATTCCAGTTCCCGCTTCAGCTCGGGAAGGCGCGGCGCCATATTGGCAAAGAGTGCTCCGTTTGTGAGGAACAGGGCCGCGACTGCAGCGCGGGCGCGGGAGTTGACGCTGGATTCGCTGGCTGCCATGGGGCCTTTCACTGCACGTGCATGCGGATTCTTCACGGGGAATGCTTCACTAGCATCCAGCGTCGAGAGTACCAGTGCACCTGCTGGCAAATCCCGAAACCGTGCCGAAAGGCCCGGGAATGGGTGTTTTGCGTCTGACCAGCTGCATCAGGATAGCGGCGAGCTGGCCATCCGCCGGTATTCGCGTTTCGGCTGCAACCTTGGAAGCCCAGCTGGTCCAGTAGCTGGATCGCCCCGTTCGCCAGATGCCCTGCCGCCGTGGAGCCTGCGCTCAGCGTGGCCATAGGCATTGTCAATATCGTAGAAACAACCTCAGCGAGGGTGCGAGTGATGATCGCAGAAGTTCCCGCCGGTTCCACCGGCGGGAACTTCTGGTTAATTCGCAACCGGAAAATCGGAGCTAGCCATCGAGCCAGCGCACTTCTCCGCTGTCCAGGTCGTAGACAGCTGCCACCACCCGGGTCCGCTTTTCCTGCACTGCCTCGCGAATGATGGCAGATCGCTCCAGTAGCTGCTCGGTGACGGCACGGGCATTGGCCTGCACCACTTGGTCCACCTCTTCGCTACCCGAACCTTCAACTTTTGCCTTGCGTGCAACAGGAGCAATCTGTTCAGCGAAGTCGACCATCTCGCCGGGCAATTGCGGATTCTTGGCATCTTCTTCCATCGCTTTCAAGGTGCCCGCCACCGCACCACAGGCCGTATGGCCGAGGATCACCAGCAACGGGACCGAATAGGGACTGGAAACAGCGAATTCCATGCTGCCAACCAAGGTGTCATCGAGCACTCCGCCGGCGGTCCGGGTGACGAACAGGTCTCCGATCCCCTGGTCGAACAGGAGCTCGGGGGTCACGCGGGAATCCACGCAGCCGTGGATCAGGGCGAAGGGGTTCTGGTGCTCGGCCTGCTCGCTGCGCCGTTCAGTTGCTTGATTGGGGCGTTCTGGCATGCCGTCGGCGTAGCGCTGGTTCCCGGCGCGCAGTACCTGCAGCACTTCATCGGGGGTCTGCGGGGGTCCGGCGAGGTTTGCCCTGTCCGCGCCCGTGGCCGGCGGTGATGCGCAGGCTGCCAGTCCGGCCAGGGCAATGAGCCCGGAGGCACCGGCGAGCAGGCCGCGGCGCGACGGTCCGGCTGGGGTTGGGTTTTGACGGTTGAGGAAACGTGGTTCAGGTTGCGGCATCATGCCTTCCAGTGGCGTCTGATCAGCTGCCCAGCAGAATTAACTAGAGCTTGACAGTAAATAACATCAAGCAGTCTAGTGTTTTGCATTTGATTCATAAATAGCAAACGTCATATTTCGGCCCCTTTTAACATGAGCGTTGCATGAGGTGCGGATGGCAGCGCCACTCGGTGTCCCCGTCCGCGGAAGATGGTGATTGACACCACACTTTTTCTTCGGTTGGATGGAAGCAGTCAATCGATTGATTGGCTCTTGAGTCACAGGGTGGTGTCCATGGAACTGGGAAAGGTCCAGCAAGCAGCCGTAGCCTGCTTTGCCCAGCGCGGTTTCGCCGCCACCGGCATCCGCGAACTAGGCAGTGCCGTAGGACTGAACTCGGCGACCCTCTACCATTACGTCGGCGGCAAGGAAGACCTGCTGGTGGGCATCATGAACGACTGCCTGGCCGCCATGATCTCCGGCGCCGAGCAGGCGCTGGCCGGCAGCAAGGACCCGGTACGCCAGCTCGCGTTGCTCGTGGCCTTCCACGTGGGGTTCACCGCCACCAATCCCAGCACCGCACGTGTCACCGAATACGAGATGCGCGCGCTATCGGCCAAGGCCCGCGAGCAGATGCAGGAACTGCGCGACGCCTACGAGCAGCTCTTCGCCGACGCGCTTCAGGCCGGCGAGCGCCAGGGCAGCTTCAGCACCGTGGACCCGGGCATCGCCCGCTTGGCACTGATGGAAATGGGCACCGGTGTCTCGCACTGGTACCGCAAGGACGGCCGGCTCACACTGGCCCAAGTGCAGTTGAACTTCATTTCCCTGGCCATGCGCATCCTGGCCGTGCCCGACGAATTCCCGTTGCCTGCGCAGCAGCTGCCCGTACCCCGGGTGATCGCCAGCGAACCGACCAGCAAGGACTGACTTCGTGAAGACCCTCTCCTCCCACTTGAACCCCGAGCAGTTCGAGCGCAACGCCGCCGACCAGGCACCACTGCTGGCCGAACTGCACGAACGGCTCGAACGCGCTGCGCGCGGCGGCTCCGAGAAGTCCCGGCAGCGCCATGTGGATCGCGGCAAGCTGCTGCCCCGCGAACGCGTAGACGCGCTGCTGGACGACGGCTCGCCCTTCCTGGAAATCGCACCGCTGGCCGCCGAGGACATGTATGACGGCGCCAGCCCCGGCGCCGGAATGATCGCCGGCATCGGCCTGGTGCACGGCCGCCACGTGCTGGTCATCGCCAACGACGCCACCGTCAAGGGCGGCACCTACTTCCCGATGACGGTCAAGAAGCACCTGCGCGCCCAGGAAATCGCGCTGGAGAACAGCCTGCCCTGCATCTACCTGGTGGATTCGGGCGGGGCGTTCCTGCCCATGCAGGACGAGGTCTTCCCGGACCGCGAGCACTTCGGGCGCATCTTCTACAACCAGGCGCAGCTCTCCGCGAAGAAGATCCCGCAGCTGGCTGCGGTGCTCGGTTCCTGCACCGCCGGCGGCGCCTACGTTCCGGCAATGAGCGACGAGACGGTCATCGTGCGCAACCAGGGCACCATCTTCCTGGGCGGACCACCGCTGGTGAAGGCCGCCATCGGGGAGATCGTCACCGCCGAGGAGCTGGGCGGCGGCGACCTGCACGCCAAGACCTCGGGCGTGGTGGACCACCTGGCCGAGAACGACGAGCACGCGCTGATGATCATCCGCGATATCGTCTCCACCCTGCCGGCCAACCCGGCCCCCGCGTGGACCATCGAAAGCCAAGTGGCCGAGCCGCTCTACCCGGGCAGTGAACTGGCCGGGGTGGTGCCGGTGGATGTCAACGCGCCCTACGACGTGCACGAGATCATTGCCCGCATCGTCGATGCCAGCGAGTTCCACGAGTTCAAGGCCGACTACGGCACCACCCTGGTCACCGGTTTCGCGCAGATCCACGGGCACCGGGTAGGCATCATCGCCAACAACGGCGTGCTGTTCTCCGAGTCCGCGATGAAGGGCGCGCACTTCATCGAGCTGTGCGACCAGCGCGGCATCCCGCTGCTCTTCTTGCAGAACCTCGCCGGATTCATGGTGGGCCGCGACTACGAAGCGGACGGCATCGCCAAGCACGGGGCCAAGATGGTCACCGCCGTGGCCACCGCCCGGGTGCCCAAGCTGACGGTGGTCATCGGCGGCTCCTTCGGCGCCGGCAACTACTCGATGTGCGGCCGGGCCTACTCCCCGCGCTTCTTGTGGATGTGGCCGGCCGCGCGGATCTCGGTGATGGGCGGGGCCCAGGCCGCCTCGGTGCTCTCCACGGTCAAGCGCGACGGAATCGAGGCGGGCGGCGGCAACTGGAGCGCCGAGGAGGAGGAATCGTTCAAGGCCCCGATCCGCGAGCAGTACGAAACCCAGGGAAACCCCTACTATTCCACCGCCAGATTATGGGACGACGGGGTCATCGACCCGGCAGATACCCGCCGGGTGCTCGGCATGGCCCTGGATGTCTGCGCCCGCCAGCCGCTGCCGGAGACCAGCTTCGGCCTCTTCCGGATGTAGTACGAGGAAAACACCATGACTACGAAGCTCTTTGACACTGTCCTGATCGCCAACCGCGGAGAAATCGCGGTGCGCATCATCCGTACCCTGCGGGCGCTGGGCATCGAATCGGTCGCCGTCTACTCCGATGCCGATGCCGGGGCGCTGCATGTGTCCGAAGCCGATCGCGCGGTGCGCATCGGCGCGGCTGCGGCCAATGAAAGCTACCTGGATATCGACGCGGTGATCGCCGCTTGCCGGCACACCGGTGCCCAGGCGGTGCACCCGGGCTACGGGTTCCTCTCCGAGAACGTGGACTTCGCCCGTGCGCTGGAGGCTGCCGGCATCACCTTCATCGGCCCGCCGGTGAACTCCATCAATCTCATGGGCGACAAGATCCGTTCCAAGAACCATGTCCTCTCCCACCAGGTGCCGGTGGTTCCCGGCATCGCCGAACCCGGCCTCGGCGATCAGCAGCTGCTCGCCGCTGCCGCGGACGTCGGCTTCCCGCTGCTGATCAAGCCTTCGGCCGGCGGCGGCGGCAAGGGCATGTTCGCCGTGGATTCCGCCGCAGAACTGCCCGAAGCGCTGGCCAGCGCCCGGCGCACCGCACGCAATGCTTTCGGCGATGACACCCTGTTCCTCGAGCGGCTGGTGCGCAATCCGCGGCATATCGAGGTGCAGATCCTGGCCGATGCGCATGGGAACACCGTGCACCTGGGCGAACGCGAATGCTCCTTGCAGCGCCGCCACCAGAAGGTCATCGAGGAAGCCCCGGCTCCGCTGTTCGAGAATCTGGAGCACGGCGCGGCGATCCGCGAGCGCATTGGCGCCGCCGCGGTGGCCGCTGCGCAATCGGTGGGCTACGTCGGCGCCGGAACTGTCGAGTTCCTGGTGAGCGACCAGAACCCCGACGAATTCTTCTTCATGGAAATGAATACCCGCTTGCAGGTGGAGCACCCGGTCACCGAGGAAGTCGTGCGGGTGAACGGCGCAAAGCTGGATCTGGTGCAGTGGCAGGTGCGCATCGCGGCCGGACACGCACTGGACTTCACCCAGGACCAGGTGGCGCTGGAAGGCCATGCCATCGAGGCCCGGCTCTACGCCGAAGACCCGTCCTCCGGCTTCCTGCCCTCGGTGGGCACCGTGCTGCACGTGCGCGAGCCGGAGAATGTCCGGGTGGATTCCTCGCTGCGCGACGGCCTGGAGATCAGCGCCCACTACGATCCGATGCTTTCCAAGCTCATCGCCTGGGGCCCGGATCGCACCGAGGCGCTGGCCCGCTTGGATAAGGCACTAGCCGGCACCGTGGTGCTGGGCGTGCTGACCAACAGCGAATACCTGCGGCTGCTGCTGGCCGACGAGGATGTGGCCGCCGGGGCCCTGGACACCAACCTGATCGAGCGGAAGATGGACAAGTTCGCCTTCCGCCAGGTCGGGGCCCGCGAACTGGCACTGGCAGCGCATCTGGAGGATCGGCGCATTCCAGCCGCGAATACCCCGTGGGGCCTGCGCGACGGATGGCGGGACCAGCATCGCCGGGCCAGCATCGGGCACTTCGACGTCGAGGCCGCCGAGGGCAGGACCGCGTTGCTCAGGGACCCCGATTCGAGCCGGGTGCGCGTGGGCGCCGAAGAATTCACCGTGCGGCAGGAACCGGATGGAACACTGTCCGTCAACGGCCAGCGCACAGCACTACAGCACGCCTTCGCCGCCGATGGCACGCTGTGGCTGTGCGAGGAAGGCTGGACCGCGGCGGTGCGCAAGCTGCCCCGCGAAGAAGTCCTCGAACGCCAGCTGGCCACCATCGCCAAGCAATCCGGGACCTTCTCCCCGCATGTCCTCTCGCCCATGCCCGGCACCGTGATCAACGTGCAGGCGGCCGATGGCGATGCGGTCGCCGAAGGCCAGCTGCTGCTGAGCATCGAAGCGATGAAGATGGAGCACCAGCTCTTCTCCCCCGCGGACGGCATCGTGCGCATGACCGGGTTGAAGACCGGGGATCTGGTCAAGGCCAAGCAGGTCGTGGCCACCGTGGAAGCAACTCCGTCAACCGAAGCACAGCATCAGGAGCAGGACGCATGAGCGAGCAAACCCCCAAACGCGTCGAGCAGCGCGGCCTCTACTTCGATGAGCTGCAGCTGGGGGCCACCTACGTGCACAAGCCCGGGCGCACCCTGACCGAAGCGGATAACGTCGCGTTCACGACGATGACCATGAACAACCAGGGCCTGCACCTGGACGCCGCTTGGGCTTCCACCCAGCCTTTCGGCAAGCCGCTGGTCAACTCCCTGCTGACTCTGAGCACCATGATTGGGCAGTCGGTGGGCCAGCTGACCGAGGGCACCATCGTGGGGCAGCTGGGCATCAATGACGTGCGCTTCCCGCACCCGATGTTCCACGGCGATACCCTCTACACCGAAACCGAGATCACCGCACTGCGCGAATCGAAGTCCCGCCCCGGGCAGGGCCTGGCGTCCATGACTCACACCGGCCGCAACCAGCACGGCGACATCGTGGCCACTGCCACCCGCACCTGCCTGATGTGGACCCAGCAGGCGCACTTGGATTCGCTGGAACCCAAGGGGGAAAGCTCCAATGGCTAGCTTCCTGATGGGTCCTTCCCTGCTGTTCTGCCCGGCCGACCGGCCCGAGCGCTACGCCAAGGCGGCGCAGCGTGCCGATGCGGTCATCATCGATCTGGAAGACGCTGTGGCTGCCGGGAACAAGGACGCGGCCCGCCGCGCCTTGCTGGATACGCCGCTGGATCCCGCGCGGGTCATCGTGCGCGTGAACCCGGTCGATAGCGAGCACTTCGCCAAGGACCTGGCAGCGCTGGGGCAAACGGCCTACCGCACCGTGATGCTGCCCAAGTGCGAATCGGCGGCGCAGCCGGCCGCGCTGGCAGGCTACGACGTGCTGGCACTGTGCGAATCCGCCAAGGGCATCACCAATGCCTCGGACATTGCCGGGGCGCAGAATGTCGTCGCGCTGATGTGGGGCGCGGAAGACCTGATCGCCTCGCTCGGCGGCACATCCTCGCGCGGCCACGATGGCAGCTACCGCGAGGTGGCACGGTTCGCGCGGTCGCAGGTGCTGCTGCATGCGGTGGCCCAAGGCAAGGCCGCAATTGATTCCGTGTACCTCGATATTCCAGATCTCAAAGGCCTGGGCGAGGAGTCCCGCGATGCCAAGGCCTCGGGATTCGCCGCGAAAGCCTCGATCCACCCGAACCAGATGCCGGTCATTCGCGAGGCGTTCGCACCGACCGAAGCAGAACGGGAACGTGCCCGGCGGATCCTCGACGCCGCGGAGGCGAATCCCGGAGTTTTCGCTTTCGAAGGGCAGATGGTCGATGAGCCGCTGCTGCGCCAGGCCCGGGCCACCTTGGGCAGATAAGCTGTTTCCTGCCATGGGCTACAGTGTGTAGCAATGACCGCCGACAGCTGGCCAACGGAGGTTCAAATGCCTGTCGTGAAGAAACCCGGAGCCGATACCCTGGTGTATTTCTGGTTTGCGGTGGGGTTGGCCGTGCTCGGCATGGTCATCCAGCAAATCGGCGCCGTCATGATGCTCAACGGCTCGCTGGAGCTGAACGTCCTTGAAGTGACCACGCTTCACCTGGTCGCCTGGGGCTGCTATGCCGGATCGGCCATCTTCACCATCGTGGTCATGCACAAGGCCCTGGCCATGCTGATTTATCTCGTGCACCATCGTCGTCCGCTGCCGCCACGCAGGATGCCGGTCATCCGCGATGCCCCGGTGACGGCCCAAACCGCCGAGGCAGCCGCAACAGGCCAAGCCTCCGCTGCCCCATCGTCCATGGCCGATCCGCTGGACCAGGACGAACCGCCTTCCGGGGCCAAGCTAAAAACCTTTCCGCGGCAGGCGCTGGGTGCGCCGGCCCCGCAGGACCGGCACCCTCGCAGCCGGCGCCAGAACCCCAGCAACGGCAACGACCCCGCATAGCGAATAAGCAGAGCCGATCAGGCGCAAAAACTGAGTCTGCCGCGCTTCGCCATGCACAGCTAATCCCGGCGCGGCAAGGCGCTCCACCTGTTTCGGACATCAATATTTGTTCTTCGCACGTCACGAACTCCAACGCCTGTTAGCACCGGTGCAATGTTTAAAGCAACACCCAGAAGGAGCATGCGATTGAACTCCCCGAAGCCATTGCGGATCCATCGAGCCTGGCTGGTCGCCATCGTGACCACGCTGGCGCTAGTCGCCACGGCGGCGTTCCGCTCGACCACCGGCGCGTTCTTTGAACCACTTGAATCCGAATTCGGCTGGCTCCGCTCCCAGTTATCGACCGCGGTGACCATCAACCTGGTGGTCTACGGCCTGGCAGCTCCTTTCGCCGCGACTTTGCTGGAACGGTATTCCATGCGCAAGGTGGCTGCCATCGCTCTGGCATTGGTGGCCTCCGGAGCCGGATTGTCCGTGTTCATCAGCCAGATCTGGCAGTTGTGGGCGCTCTGGGGTGTGCTGGTTGGACTGGGCACCGGGGCGATGGCGTTGGTTTTCGGTTCTGTGGTTGCCAACCGCTGGTTCTGCGAACGGCGCGGCCTGGTGATGGGCATCTTCTCTGGCGCGAATGCCGCCGGCCAGCTGGTGTTCCTGCCAAGCATTGTACTGATCATCGAGCAGTACTCATGGAGGGCCGCGGCTCTGGTTGTTGCGGTCTTCGCGGTGCTGATCATCCCGTTGCTGCGCTGGCCCTTCGCCAATTCCCCTGCCGAAGCCGGTGTACTGCCTTACGGCGGGGCCGGAGCTGCAGCCGCGCCGGCATCCGGAACGCAGCAGGGTTCGATGGCTGCCGCGACTCTCAAGGCCCTGTTCGCGGCCTCACGCTACCCGGCATTCTGGGTCTTGGCGATGACCTTCTGGATCTGCGGATGGTCTACCAACGGACTGGTGCAGACGCACTTCATCCCTGCGGCGCACGACCATGGCATGCCGGCAACGACCGCTTCCGGGTTGCTGGCGCTGGTTGGCATTTTCGATATCCTCGGCACGGTGTTCTCCGGGTGGCTGACCGACCGTGTACGCCCGTGGTTGCTGCTTGCGGTGTACTACGCGTTGCGCGGACTGTCCCTGATGTTCCTGCACTCGCTGATGGGTCCAACCGTCGAGCCGCTGATGTGGATCTTCATTGTCTTCTACGGTTTGGACTGGGTGGCCACCGTGCCTCCTACCGTGGTGCTCTGCCGCCAGTACTTCGGTCCGGTTAGAGCCACCGTGGTCTTCGGCTGGGTCTTCGCCTTCCACATGATCGGCGCCGGCGCCGGCTCGCTGACCGCAGGGCTGTCGCGGGAAACCACCGGCAGCTACCTGGCCGCGTGGATTACCGCTGCGGTGCTGTGCCTTGTGGCAGCCGTCAGCCTGCTGTTCTTGCCGCGCATGCGCAAAGCCTACGAGCATCCTCAGCTCGAGAAAGTTGGGGTGTAGCCCGAATCAGCACCAGCAGCTCTCACGGCTTAACGGAAAACCTCGCAGAACAGATCATTGCTGATCGCTCTGCGAGGTTTTGCTTTTCGTGCTTAGACGAGCGCTACGTCCTTGGAAGGAACGTGGAGCTCCTTGTTGCCGTAGTGCACCGAGAAGAACCAGCCGATACCGGTCACGATATGGATCAGGGACAGGCCCACAGCGGTAGCGGCATCTGCTGCGTTCATGATCGGGAAAACGATCGAGACTACCGCGATGAGCAAGCCAGCCCACTGCGCGATCTTGCAAATGCCCTTGTTTGCCCGTCCGATCAGGAAGACCACCAGGCCGAAGAACAGAATCGGGATCAACGTGAACTGCAACAGGTGGTCAAAGGCGACAACATCAGTTGAATTAGGACCAATCCGGCGGGATGCCCCAGCGGCGCCAGACAGGAAGAAAATGATGACATTCAGGTAGCTGGTACCCAGCGCACCGATAATCACCTGAATGAAATTGAATGGGCTATTGGGTTGTCCCTGAGACGTCATGGCACTCCTAGAATTGTTGATAGTTCACAACTATTCTATTCCCGAGTGCCTGTGCCACGGCTCTCAGGAGCCCGTGAGAACCGCGACACTTAGCAGGGCTATAGGTTTTCCAGGGCCGCGATCTCGTTGAACTTCCTATTCGAGTAGTTCACCGCGATATACCAAGACGCTGCAACAACCAGGTGCATAATCGCCAGGGTCAGCGCGGTCCCCCAGTCCTCGGCGAAGAACCACTGCACCACCGCTGAGGTCAAGACGGCGGCAACGCCGACCCACTGGGCGATGCGGCAGAAGCCCGGCTTGGCCCGGCCGATCAAGAAGGTCAGGAAGCCGAGAATGAGAATGGGCAGGGCAGTGAATCGCACGATGTGGATGAAATCCAGGTTCCGGAATAAGCCGCCGGAGTACTCCATGGATGCGCCGATAACCCTGGCAACAAAATAGGCCAAGGCGCTAAGCCCCATGGCTCCGAAAGCCGCAATAACCACCTGGGCGAAATTGAACGGCATCTTGAATCTAGCGTCAGCCTGCATCGCGAATCATCCCCTTTTACAGCGAATTCGAGCTGGACCGGTATTTTCACTGTACGCGCATTCCCGCCCGTTGGACCCCGAACTCCGGAACATTCAAGATCGGGCCCCGCATTAGCCGATGGCGGTTTCCGCTGGCCTCCCGCGCCATGGCCCGGACCGCGACAGGGTGACGCCCCTCGGCAACACAAGCCGTTGCAGCCGCGGGCACCCTTCGTCGCTTCACTTGGCCATTTTCCGGTCCACAACCGGGAAACCGGAGTAGACTGGAATTGGATCTAACTTCCGTAGAAATGCCGTCATCGGAAGCACTTCCTACCGGCGTAGAGCTTTTGTGCCCTCCTCATTGCCGAGGACGGCGTTCAGATTAACGCAGCAGTGTTGAACCGGGATCTTTATCGAGGCGGCTCGAATTAACTGCCCGCTTCCTTGCGTTTCTCCCATTTGCCCGATAAGGGTTGCCCGCCAGGAACGAATCACAGTTTTGCTCCAGCAGCCCACAGACCGGTTCGGTCCGCTAGTGGCGAATCATGCAACCAGCACAGCCGGACAATACCTTTGAAGCCGACAGTGCAAAACGGCAGTACGCGCACAACTGCCGCGGTCCCCGCGATGCCCAACTCAAGAAATGGTACGGCGTTTCCCGTGGAACCGGCCTTGAACTGCAGCACCGAGGGCAGAGCACGGCAATAAAAACGACTATGCAGCAACGGAGGGAATGTCATGGACAAGCCGAACAGCTGTCCGAGGTGCTACAGAAATACCTTGGTTGAAACAGAAACCCGTCGATTCGTCGATGATCAAAACCAGCTCAAGAGATGGGACAACGAAGGCGGCCACGAAGCTGGCCAGCGCCAGGACATGCTGGTAACGATGCGTGAAGTGCTCTGGACCTGCACCTCATGCGGATGGCGCAAGGTTGCCTACAGTTCGCAAGAACCACTACAGGGACCAGAGCGCCGCGTGGACATCTTGCCGGCTACGGGCCAAGCAACCCTACGGCAAGCCTAGCTGAGCTGGCGCCAGGCGCTGCTGCCCACGGCAGAGCACCCTGGTCGCCGGCATGGAACGGACATGGAAAGGAAAAGCCATGATGGACTTCTCCCGCACTCTTGGCAAGAAGCACCAGCCGCTGAAGATAGGCCCGGTGCTCATGAACTCTCTGCCGGGAACTTTGCTCAGCGACAAGGCGCCCGGCGCGTACCGGGTTGCCGCCGTTTTCAACCGCCAGCCCGCAGCCGAGGAAACAGAGTTCTTGACCAGCGATTTCATGCGCGGCCAACTCGATGCCGCCGGCTACCCTGATGCCGTTCTGAGCGCAGCTAACCGAAGATTGGAAATTTCCAACACCTCCCTGGAACAACTGCGTGACGGATTGGCAGCATTAATTGCCCGGGAGCTGGCTCTCGCCGGAAAGAAGTTCGAGGCTGATAGGGACGAAAGAAATTCCCAGTTCCACAAGGATATCGATGCGGAGTCACAGCGTTATGCAGCGGTGCAAAAGCTCGCGGAATCGGTAGCATTCAGCTCCGCGGAGATTCTCGAGCTCCATGGGCCCTGACCCTTCGGTAAATCCGGGTCCCAGCACCGGTACAGCTAGAGCGCCTGGACTGGCTGCACCGGCCCGGGCATTCGCAATAGGGCCGGAACAGCACTCGCGCCGCGCCTGCAACTCCTCTGGCCGCTACTGCCGCAGCCTCGATAAACCTGCGCCTGGCGAGCACCCGGAACTAGGCGCCGAGCACAAGGATGATCGCGCAAGCGCCTAGAGCCAACAGCACCGCTGTTGTCAGCAGCACGGCGAGAACATCCGCGCTGACGCGTTCAGCCTTCACGCCTTGCGCCATTTTCCGGTACCGGGCACGCTGCGAGAGCAGAATCCCGAATGCCATCGAGGAAGATATCGCAATCAGCAGGATCACGGCCAGGCCATAGTGCGGAAGCCAGCGCAGGAAGACCGCGGAAACCACGAGAAATGAAACCATTGTCCGGTTCCACGCGAAGACGGTGCGCTCTGGCTGCAACCCCGGGTCGCTGATCTCGATGGGCTCTTTCATCACGAGCTGAGGGACCAGAAAATCATGGCGATCGCTGCCAGTGAGGCCACCACGGCACCGAATGCCAGCAGCGGGACAATGGCGGGAATCGGCAACGGCCTGCCGGTGCGCATGCTGCGTTCCACGCGGACCCAGCGCACGGCTGCACCGGCGGCAATCAGGATGCCGACGCCGATCACCAGCACCGCCAGCCAGGTGCGAACTGGCGACGGGAAGGCCTCTGCGGCGAAGGCCTCCAGCGCTGTGCCGCCCGCGAGGAAGGCTAGCGAAGTTCGAATCCAGGCCAAGAAGGTGCGCTCGTTGGCCAGCGTGAAGCGCGGGTCAGGCTCACTGCCCCGTGGCAATATCCAGCGTGAAAGCCGGCTGCGATTTTGCTCGGACATGACCCTCCTTGGTTTGCGTCGATGCTATGAGCATACCCAACCCATTATCGGCTAAACCTATTTAGTTGGTTGATAAAAACAGTTTTACGAATGTGATCCAGCGCATAAGAATTGAATGCAGTACCTGAACGAACGAAAGGGCGCATTCCATGGCCTCCACCAATCTCAATCCCCGCGTCGTTACGCTGGGCACCGCCGGCGGACCACGCTGGTGGACCGGCGAGAACGCCGGCAAGCGCGCGGGAATTTCCACCGCCGTAGTCGTAGGCGAAAGCGTCTACCTGGTGGATGCCGGAACCGGCGTGGGCAACCAGCTGATGAAGGCCGGGTCCACCCCTGCGAACCTTCGCGGCATCTTCCTCACGCACTTGCACTCCGATCACACCATCGACCTGGCTTCGCTGGCCATCTTCGGAATGTTCACCCTGCCGGCCGGCAAGGCTCCGATTTCCATCATCGGCCCCGGCGACCGCGGCGCCCTGCCACCTGCCTCCCCGCGCGCAGTGACCGCCCCGCAGCCGGTCTTCGCGCAGAATCCGACCCCGGGCACTGCCTCGATGTTCGAGCATCTGATGCAGGCCTACGCCACGGACCTGAATGACCGCGTGATCGACGCCCTGCGCCCCTCCCCGCTGGACCACTTCATCGCCTCGGACATCGAGATTCCGGTGGACACCGGGTACCACCCCAACGAGAACCCGACGCCGAAGGGCTTCGCGCCGTTCGAGATCTACCAAGACGAGCTGGTCACGGTGACCGCAACCCTGGTCAAGCACCCGCCGATCGCCCCGGCCTTCGCCTTCCGCTTCGACACTTCCGAAGGTTCGGTGACCATTTCCGGAGACACCGCGCCCTGCCAGAACCTGGTGGCCCTGGCGAAGGATACCGACCTGCTGCTTCATGAGGCCATCGATTTCGACTGGGTGCAACGCGCCTACGGTTCGGTTGGCACCTTGGAAGCCCAGGCTTCGATGGACCACCACCGCGCCTCGCACACCTCGCCGGAGCAGGCGATCGAGATCGCGCACCAGGCCGGGGCGCGCAGCCTGGCCCTGCACCATCTGGTCCCCGGAACTACGCCTTTGCAGGTCTGGGAAGCCCACGCCGCGAAATTCTCCGGCAACTACCTAGTGCCCAACGATCTGGACACGATATCCTTTTCCCGCGTCAACAGTGAAATGGCGGCAGTACGATGAGCAGCACCCTGAATAATGGCAACGGCGTGGAGGCACAGGCGTTGGTTCCCTCGCTGAAATCCCCGCAGATGCGCCGGATCCTGGCTTCCAGCTTCATCGGCAGCGCAATCGAATTCTACGATTTCATCCTCTACGCCACGGCGGCCTCGCTGGTCTTCAACAAGGTCTTCTTCGTGGGCCTGACCCCGGGTGTAGCCATCTTCGCTTCCTTTGCCACCTTGGCCGTGGGCTATCTGGCCCGCCCGCTGGGCGGCATCGTGTTCGGCCACTTCGGCGACAAGATCGGCCGCAAGGGCGTGCTGATCACCTCGATGGCGATGATGGGCGGTGCCTCGACACTGATCGGACTGCTTCCTCCCACCGCGCAGATCGGCATGCTGGCCCCGATCGCGCTGATCATCTTGCGCATCGTCCAGGGCCTGGCCGTGGGCGGCGAATGGGGTGGGGCCATGCTGATGGCGCTGGAGCACGCGCCGAAGGAGCGCCGCGGCTTCGCGGCGAGCTTCGCGAACATGGGCGGCCCGGCCGGCGCCGTGATGGCCACGTTGGCAGTCTCGGCCGTCTCGCTCATGCCCAATGAGCAGTTCCTGGCCTGGGGCTGGCGCATTCCGTTCCTGATCAGCATCGCGCTGGTGGGCATCGGGCTGGTCATCCGGCTGAAGGTCACCGAGTCCCCGCTGTTCCTGGCGCTGGAAAACAAGGCAGAAGAGCGCAAGACCCCCTTCATGGAGGTCATCACCAAGTACCCGAAGTCCGTCATCCGCGGAACCCTGGTGGGCATGAGCTCCTACACGGTGCAGGGCCTGATGACCGTCTGGGCTATCTCCTACGTGGTCGAGGAAGTCGGCATGGACCGCACCGCGGTGCTGAACATCAAGGCCATCGGCGCCGCATTGACCGTGGTGGGAATCTGGGTTTCATCGCGCTATTCAGACAAGCTGGGCCGCCGCCCGGTCATGATGGTCGGCATCCTCGCCGGCGCCGTGGCCGCCTTGCCGATCATGTGGATGCTGGAACTGGGCCAGCTGTGGCTGTTCGCCATTGCGCTGTTCGTGGCCAACGGCATCATCCAGGCCTTCATCTTCGGTCCGTTCGGCGCGTTCACCGCGGAGCTGTTCCCAACCCGCATCCGCTACACCGGCGCTTCGCTGGTCTACCAGCTCTCCTCCACCGTGGGCGCGGGTTTCACCCCGATGATCGTTGCAGGCCTGGTGCTGCTGGGCGGCGGATCGCTGTGGATCGCCGGAGCCGTTTGGGCCGCCGCATTCATCGTCGCCGCCCTGGCCATGCGCGGCATCAAGGAAGGCCGCGACGCCGACCTCGAGGCCGAGGAAATGAGCCACTAGCCTCCCGACTGGCGAAAGCGCGGGGCCGGTTGGAACCTACGGGTTCTAACCGGCCTTGCGCTCTTTCTCGGCTCCGGCTTCCTCGCAGAAATCCAAGAACGCGCGCAGCCGCAAGCTAGGGCGGTCCGAAGCGGTGTAGGCCACGCAGATATCGCTCACGCCAACCTCGCCCTCGATCTCCAATACCGACAGCGGCAAGCCGTCGTAGCTCAGGTTGACCGGCGGGCGCTGCACCAGAACGGTATAGCCCAAACCCCGAGCCACCATCCCGCGCACCGCCTCGAAGCTCTGCGAACTCCACCGCACCTTGGGGTCCAAGCCCGACATGCGAAGATTCACCAGCTGGTTATCGCGCACCGTGGGGATGTCCAGGGAGACGAAGTCGTCGTCGGCCAGTTCGCTCAAGGCGACGGAGGTGCGATCGGCCAGCCGGTGATTGCCTCCCACCAGCACATAGGGCCGGCCCGACATCACCGTACGCGAAGAGACCTGCGGCAGCAGGTGGCGGGTATGGGTGAGCACCGCATCCAGGTGGCCCTTGAGCATGCGCTCCTGCAGGTCGGCCCCGTCCCCCTCCACGAGGGTGACCTGCAAGTCCGGGTGCACATTGGTGAAGCGTTCGCAGATCACCGGGATCCAGAAAGCGGCCAGCGAGGAATAGCAGCCGATCACCAAAGGGCCGGAGAGCTTGGTCTGGCGTTCGACAATCTGGTCCTGCACTTCTTCGGCATGGCGCACCAGGGCCCGCGAGTCCAGCAGGAAGTCGGTGCCGACAGCCGTGAGCACCACGCCGCGGGCACGTCTGCGCACCAGCAGCTGCGAGCCGACGGCGCGTTCCAGCTCGTCCATGGACTGGGACATGGCTGCCTGGGAAATATGGCACTGCTTCGCTGCGGCGGAGATGGAGCCGAGTTCAGCGACGGCGACGAAGTACTGCAGCTGGCGCAGGGTGTAGTTGATCACCCGCCCAGTCTAGCCAGCGGGCAGCGGACCGCTGCCAACTAGAAAATGTTATGAGGCGAATAATCTATTATTCCTTGACTACTTCATTGCCTCCGCGGATGATGGCATCAGCTTGCCGATGAAACAACCCGTCCACAGGAGACAGATGAAGCCAGTGATGAAGACCGGAATGCATGCAGTGGCGCTTGGAACTGCTGGCGGCCCGCTATTGAGGCCGGATCCAGGAACCGGTCACCGTCGCGGAATTTCTACCGCGATCGTTGTGGACGGCCACGCTTACTTGGTGGATTGCGGCCATGGCGTCGGTTTGGGCCTGGCTGAGATCGGGATTCACCCCACTGCCCTGCGCGGAATTTTCATTACCCATCAGCATTCAGACCACGTCATTGACCTGAATTCTGTCATGGTCCTGGGCGGCCTTGGGTTCCGCGGCACCGATGGTCGGCAGGTTCCTGTTTTCGGACCGGGTGATCGAGGAGTGCTGCCCTCGATGCAGACAGCGGCCGAAGAGCCGGAAGCCATATTTCCGCAGTCGCCCACACCCGGGACCAACGCCATGGTCAACTTGCTACTGCGCGCCCATGCTACAGATCTCAACGATCGCCGACGGGATTCGGCGGCACCTGATATTTCGGATATTTTCCATGGCGTAGATATCGAGATTCCCGCCGGCACAGGCTTCCACCCCAACCACAACAACCATCCGGACATGGAGCCTTTTGAAATATACGCTGATCGGCATGTAAAAATTAGCGCTATCCTGGTCCAGCACCAACCTATCGCTCCGGCATTCGCATTCCGCCTTGATTCGAGATATGGATCGGTCGTGGTTTCCGGCGATACAGCGCCAAGCGCAAATCTTGCGCGCCTGTCCCAAGGCTGCGACTTGCTGTTCCATGAAGCTATTGATCTGGAGGCCATCGCTCGTAGCTACCCGCATGCTTCATCCTCCGAACTGGAAGCGAGCATGGGACATCATCGGCGCGCGCACACCACCGCAGAAGACGCAGGTCGAATCGCCCAGCGGGCTGGAGCACGGAACTTGGCGCTGCATCATTTGGTTCCCGCTGGATCTGGAATGGAAGTTTGGCAGCGGGCTTCGAAACAGTTCTCTGGCGGCCTCTTCGTGCCCCGCGACTTGGATATCTTCCATATCGCAAGTGGCACGGTTACCCAGGTGCGCTAGGGCCAAGGCCGGCAGCTATCCGTCAGGCGACTGGAACGATGGTCGATCGATTGCCCCGGGACTACGACCACGGGCCCAGCATCGGCAAAGAATGCTGGACCCGCAAAATCAAGGAATCTACTTTGATGCACCAATCGCCCACACGCGCGGAAGCTCGGTGCCATTGACCGCCAGGTCGCCAATCAACCTCGCCTTGAACACCCAGGGGTTGTGGTTGCCGGCGGTACGGGCATTGCGCCAGTGCCGGTCCAGGTTCTTGGTAACGCTCGTGGCGCTGGCGGCCAGCGCATCGAAAGCGTGGGTGATTGCGTTGAGGACCAATGGCGTGAGCACCACCTGCGCCTGGGCGCTGGCCAGCTCTGCCGCATCGTTGGCTGCTTCGTCCTCTTCCCCGGTCACCTCGCCGGTGTGCAGCGCCTGCGCAGTTTCATAGGCTCCCTGCAATGCCGTCGACACTCGTTCCACCGTTGCCGCGGCAGCGAAGGCCGCCGCGGAGACCTCGCCGATCACCTGCAGCAGCTGCGGGTCTTCGGCCGCCACATTGGCCGCGGCATGGCTGAAGGTCCGCTTGCGCGCCTTCAGCTCGGCGGCGAAGTCGCGCTCGGCTGCTTTGGCGGAGCCGGCCAGGACAGCGAGCAGCACCTGCTGGTAGAAAGCTGTCTGGTACTTGAAACGCGTATCGAAGTCGATGAGGTCTTCTTCGGCGACAATCGCGTCGGTGAAGGTGGAGGTGCCGGTGCCCGTGGTGCGCTGGCCGAAGCCATCCCAGTCATCGGCCAGCTCGACGCCGCGCTGGTGGCGGTTGACTGCGGCGATCACGCGCTTTCCGGTGTCGGTGCGCTCTGCGTAGGTATCGAGCCAGTCGGCGAAGATCGAGCCGGTGGAGTAGTACTTGGTGCCGTTGAGCTTGAATCTTCCCTCGCCGTCCGGGGTGACCTTGGTGATCACGTCCCCGACCTTGACGGTGCCGACCTCGGTCCAGGAGTTGCCCACCAGTTCTCCCGCCACGAAGCGGGCCAGCCACTTGTCGCGCCCCGGACCGGGGGCCGCAACCAGACGGTCCTCGACGAAGGCGAAGTGCGCGCGCAGCGCTTGGGCAATATTGGAATCCGCCGCCGCGAGATCCACGAAGAGCTCGAAGAGTTCGGGCAGCGTAGCACCGGCACCCCCGTGCGATTCCGGGACCCGAACCGCGCCAAAGCCGGCAGCGGCCAGGTCCGCGACCTGCTGGAAGGGCAATTCGCCGGTGCGGTCGCGTTCAGCTGCACCCTGCGCAATGCGCGCGAAGAGCGGTGCGAAGCGGTTTTTGAGGCCTGCGAGTCGATTGCCAGTTGCAAGTACAGTCATCGTTCAGTCCAATCCGGGAGAAGTTTTCTTAGGTGTACAGCGAGAGCGGCTGGGACTCTCCGCGCAGGAAGTAGGCGCCGACCTCGATCTTCTTGTAGTCCACTGGGTCGTGCAGCGAATGGGTGCGCACATTGCGCCAGTACAGGTCCAGACCCACCGAGTTCGCAGTCGAAGATGAACCGGTCACCTCGAAGATCCGGTTCGCCACATCCACTCCCACCTCAGTGGAGACCACCTTGGCTTCAGCAATTTCCACGGCCAACGCCGCTCGTTCGGGCTGGGTGACTTCCCCGGCCTTCGAGAGCAGGGCATCGAATTTCCGGCCCAGCTTCTCGGTCAGCGCCGCCACTGCTGCAGTGCGGGCTTTGAGCTCTCCGACGGTGCGCTGGAAGATCGGGTCCTGCGAGTAGGTCTCTGCCTGCGAGAACAGCCAGGCGTTCTTGCGGCCCAGCAAGATCTGCTTGCCGCGCTCCAGTGCTCCCTGGGCGATGCCCAGGTAGAAGTTGGCGAAGGCCAACTGGATACCGGGGGTAAGCAGGGTGGAGACCGGTTCATCGGTGACGAATCCCAGCAAGTCCCCTGCTTCGAGCCGCACGTTGTGGAACTTCAAGGAATTCGACGCGCTCAGCCGCTGTCCCAGGTAGTCCCAGTCGTCAACGATTTCCAAGCCATCGATATCGCGTGGCAGAACCAACGCGAGAATCTGCCCGTCGTATTCTCCGCCCTGGACCAGCGCGTTGATGACGATGACCTCGCCAACACCGGAACCCGTGGAGAATCGCTTGGCTCCATTCAGTCGGTAGCCGTCCCCTTCGGCGCTCAGCGTCAAATCCGGATCAACTGGATTCACCGAATCGCCCCAGAGCCAGCCACCTTCCACGGTGCGCTGCCACCATGCCCCTTGCGCTTCTGCTGGGGCGTAGAACGCAATGCCGGACTGGTTGATGTAGTGGTAAGCCAGCAACTGCGAGATGGAGCCATCAGCTGCGGCCAGTATGCGGACCGCTTCGAAAGCCGCTTCCCAATGGGCTCCGGCTCCGCCGAATTCTGCAGGCACCAAGAGATTGAGCAACCCGGCTTCGCGCAGCAGCTGCACTTCGGCGAAAGGCTGGGCGTTCTTTCGGTCGCGTTCGAGCGCGTCAGCCGCCAGCTTGTCAGCTACTTGCTGGGCGACGTCGCGCCAATGAGCCAGTTCAGCTTCATCAGCAGTGCCGGTGTAGGGCACGCGCGGCAATTGGGTATCCAGTACAGTCATCTTCGTTCTCCTCTTGGGCTATGGATTCCGAAGGATGCAGAAAATCTGCGGATCCATCGAACCTGGCGTTAGCACTACCTGCGGAGTGCAGGCTTGCTGCGGCGTCTCGGAGCCAGGCCTCTCAGCCGCTCTGGATGGGTTGTGCTCCGAGTCAAGCATTACTGGCAGGTCCTCGGGAAGGGCGCTGTCATGCGGAGGAACAGCAGGACAAAATACGTCATCTTCGCGCCTTCGCCCTGCCGGAAAACGGGCGGATAAGACGTCATATGACCTTCGCATGACGCAATTGGCATGCTGGAACTGGATTTCAAAGGCGTTCCCCTAGGCATCGATTGGGAACACAGCGTGGATCAGGGCACTTCCATGCGACCGCATTGAATGGCCATTCAAGATCAATCGGCAGAAGAGGCGGCAAGTGGATCCAGCAGGCGTGATTGCCTTCATGTTCGGGTTGCTGAGCATAACGCTGGTCGCAGCGTTCCTCGCCCCGATGGCACGGGACCGGAAGCTCGCTCGCAATGCGGCGATCGGCATCAAGACGCGCCACACCTTGGCCAGCGATGGGGCCTGGCTCGCCGGGCATCAGCAGGCTGCGCCCCTGCTTGCCGCGGCTTCCTGGGCCGGTTGGGCGGCATTGGCCAGCGCAGCAGTTCTCTGCCTGCTGGGCCAATTCGGTTTCGCCTTCGCCGCGACCGGAGCCGGCTACCTGGCCGCCATCGCGTTGCTGGTGATCTCGACTGCCACAGCGAATAAGGCCGCGCGGAGCTTCCCGGCGGCAGGCCTGGGCTAATCCAGCACTGCTTAAAGCAACGGATCGCGCCATCTGCCGATGGCGCGATCCGTTGCTTTCTTGGAAGGCGTGCTGCTAAAGCAGTACGGCTCCCAGGACCAGTACAGTCAGGAAACCCGCGGTGCCCTGGATGGCGGTAGCCACGCTCAGGGTCTTGTAGGCGGTGATCACCGGAATGCGGCTGAGCTGCGAGACGACCCAGAAGTAGGAGTCGTTGGCGTGCGAGACAACCATCGCACCGGCGCCTACTGCCAATACGGATAGCACCATGCCCAGCTCCGAACCCAAGCCCAGGGAGCCGAGCATCGGAGCGACCAGCGCGGAAGTGGTCACCATTGAGACGGTGGACGAGCCCTGGGCGGACTTCAATGCAGCGGCGATCAGGAATGGCACAGCCAGGCCCAAGCCCAGTCCGCTGAGTGAATCCGAAAGAATCGTGGTCAGATCCGACGCGGCCAGGACCGCGCCGAAGCCGGCGCCGGCACCGGTGATCAGCAAGATCGGAGCAGCGGTGCGTACAGCTTCGTTCATCTGCTCATTGAAGACCGCCAGCTTGCTGCCACCGCTCAAAAGAAAAGTCGATGAGATCAAGCCGAAGATCAGCGCAATAACTGGCGTCCCCAGGAAGGAAAGGATTTCCAGGGCAGCGCCTTCGCCAATCGGGTGCGAGGGCAGCTTCGCAATGGATGCGGCACAGATCAGCACCAGCGGAACCAGGATCGGCATGAAGGCTAGCGCCGGGCTGGGCAATTTTCCGAAGCTTGCACGCAGCTGCTCATAGTCGAGTTCGGAGATGTCATTGTGGTCGTCGCTTGGCAACGGGGTCCATTGGGACTTGTTGAAGCGGCTGGCGTAGGCCAAGCCGGCAAGTGCCGAGATGGCCGCAACGGGCAATCCGACTGCGATGATCAAGCCCAGGTTATCGGCAATGCCGATGCTTTCGGCTGCGGCCAGCGGGCCCGGAGTTGGAGGCACCATGGTGTGGGTCGCGTACAGGCCGGTCATCAGGGCGATGGAAGTTGCCAGCCCGGAGACCCCGGTACGCAGGGTGATGGCTTTGCGCAGCGAGTTGAGCACCACGTATCCCGAGTCGCAGAAGACCGGAATGGAAACGATGTAGCCGATAATCGATAGCGTCAGGTTGGGGAACCGGGTACCCAGGACCTTGATCAGCGCATCTGCCATGGAGATCGCGGCGCCGGATTTCTCCAGGATGACACCGATCATCGTTCCGAACAGGATCACCAGTCCGATATTTCCCATGGTGCTGCCAAAGGCCGTGGTGACCGTCGAAGCCACGTCGGCCAGCGGAATCCGGTAGGCGAAGGCCGCCAGGATAGCTGCGCCAACGAGGGCGAGGAATGGGCTGATCTTCAAGCGTGCTGTGACCATCACGATGGCCACAACAAGGATCAGCAGAACAAGCAGTTCGTACACGGCGGGTTGGCTCCTTTGCCAATATCGGTAGTTCAATGCGCCCAGCCCGCAATGGCTCAACGGGTGGACCAGCCCTATCGGCAAAGCTGCTCAAGGCTTTGCCCGTTGGGCTAGATGCCACCGTGCCACCCCGGTTTCGGGCGCAAAGATCGATCATCCTGCCAATACTAGGAAAAGTGACCCCGAATACCTATGGGCACACGACCACATTTGCCTGGGTTCGAAAGAGCCAATGTGTGCAAACACCCCACCCTTCCCAGCCCCGGCGCCAGCTCCCCTAGTTTCCAGGGCCTAGAAAACATGCAGCTGGCCCAAGGCCACTCTCGCGTAGATGGCATGCTGGAGTTTCAGGGATTCGCTGGACCGCCGAATATCGACGCCGCTGACCTGGCTTATCCGTTCAAGTCTTTGCACCAAGGTATTGCGGTGAATATGCAGATCCGTGGCCGCTTGGCTCATCGAAGCAGCTGTCGCAACGACCAGCAGGGTTCTGGCTTGTTCCTCATTGAGCTGCATCGCTGGGGCAGCTGCATGTTCCAGGCTGCGGGCTGGGGTGCGGGCGATAGCCACAGCAATTTCCCGGCTCCACATGCGGCGCCGCGCGTGGGAAGGCACGAGTGCCGGATAGCCCAACAATACGCGCAGCACTTCGGTTTCGGCCATGAGATCCTCGGCCTTTTCGACAGGCGCGGAGACCAGGAAACGTTCCTGGTCCATGCGCTCGGGAGCGAAAGCTGTCTCGCTGGCAGCGCAAAGCCTCCAGTACGCGCCGGAAAGGCTAATCCATGACGTGCGGTGATGATCCTTCGCCGGCTCTTCGAGCGACGGATCCCCCACGCTTCGGGGCAGCCAAGCTTCAATGCATTTCGGCCCGCGCAAACCATGCGCTGCGAGCGAGCGGTCGATCACTTCAGGCGCAACGCGACCGGCGATCAACGCAGAAATAATGTCGCGGGCTTCGGTCTCGCGCCGCGCGCTGCGAGAGTGCTCGCGTTCCTGGGCAAAGAGCAATTGAACGGTCAGTGCAATCAGGCCGGCCAGCGGTTCCACCTCGTGGGGAGCTCCGGTCACGCCCACAACGCCGCAGAGCTGGTCGTTCAGCACCAGCGGCACATTGACCCCGGGCTGGGTTCCGGCCGAGCCGTCGGCCTGGCTGACACGGATGATGTTGTTGCGGCGGATCGCCTCTGCGCTGCCGTCGTGGTGGGTACCGATACGCGCAGCATCCGTAGAAGCAATGATGACTCCGTGAGCATTCATGATGTTCACATTGCGGTTGATGGTCGGCGCAATCGTGTCGACGACTTTCTGCGCCAACGCGCTAGCCAGCCGGGGTTGCTCCTTTTCGCTCATGAGCTCATCCTATCGGCCCGGGACTGCGCAAAGCAGTCCCGGAATAGAACATTGCCGCTAGCCGAGCTTGACGGTGACCGACTTCAGCGAGGTGTAGGCCTCGATGCCTTCACGGCCATTTTCGGCGCCCCACCCCGACTGCTTGAATCCGCCGAACGGCATGTTCGCATCCATGCCGGCACCGGTATTCACCCTGACGTTGCCGGCCTGGATTTTCTTGGCGAAGGTCAACGCGCGGGAAATGTCCTGGGTGAAGATCACCGAATTGAGACCGTAGTCGGTGTCGTTGGCCCGGCGCAGCACCTCGGCCAGCGAATCCTCGTCGCCGAAGGTGCTCACCGAGAGCACCGGCCCGAAGATCTCATCCTTGGCGATGGACATGTCCGGACTGACATTTTTCAGCACGGTGGGCTGCACGAAGAATCCTTCTTCGCCTTCGGCCAAGCCACCGGCAACGAGTTCCGCGCCATCAGCGATGCCCGCCTCGATGTACCCCAGCACGCGCTCGCGCTGCACCTGGGAGATCAGCGGGCCCAGCTGGGTTCCTTCTGCCAGGCCAGCGCCCAGCTTGAGGTTCTTCGCGAATCCGGCGATGTCTTCGATGACCTGGTCTGCGATGTCTTCGTGGACATACAGTCGCGACCCTGCCGCGCAGACCTGGCCGGAGTTGCCGAAGATGCTCATGGCGGCGGCCGGAATGGCCTTGTCCAGATCCGCGTCGGGATAGATCACCACCGGGGATTTGCCGCCCAGCTCAAGGCTCAGCCGCTTGAGATTGACCGCTGCCGACGCCAGCAGCTTCTTGCCTACCGCGGTGGATCCGGTGAAGGAGAGCTTGTCGACATCCGGATGGTCGGCGAGCGCTTGGCCGGCCACCGGCCCCAAGCCCTGGACCACGTTCAGCACACCGGCCGGGATGCCTGCTTCAAGCGCAATCTGCGCCATGCGCACGGCGGTCAGCGGGGTCAGCTCCGCGGGCTTGAGCACGACGGTGCAGCCGGACGCCAGCGCCGGAGCCACCTTGGACAGCGCAATGGTGAAGGGGACATTCCATGGCACGATCAGTGCGGCCACACCCAAGGCTTGGCGCTGGGTATAGGCGTGCCAGGTTCCTGGCAGGGAAATATCGCGGGTTTCGCCGTTGAGCTTGGTGGCCCAGCCGGCGAAGTAGCGCAAGGTCTCGATGCCCGCGGGCAGCTCGCCAAAGCGGGCGATGTTGAAGGGCTTCCCGCAGTTCAGGGACTCCAGGGTAGCCAATTCATCGAGGTTCGCTTCCAATGCGTCAGCGAAGCGGTGCAGCGCCCGCTGGCGTGCTGCCGGGGTCATTTCTGCCCAGGGCCCGGACTCGAACGCTGCACGGGCGGCAGCTACTGCGCGGTCGATGTCCGCTGCGGTGGCAGCCGTCGTCTCGGTCAGCAGCTGGCCAGTGGAGGGATCGGTTACCGGCAGCTTTTCCCCCGAGCCAGCGACCTCCTGGCCATTGATCACCAGCGGAAGGGGCGTGGCCGCCAAAGCGGCGCGAAGCTGCTGAGCCAGCGGAACGGCGGAAAGATCTGTTGCTGTCATGGAATGTATCTCCTGGTCTGCCCGGCGCGCTTCGTCGTTGGCATCATTTTGAATGTGAGTCTTGCCACACAATCATACTAAAGATATATTGTGATTCAAGGAATACATTTTGATGCTCAATGTACTTCTTCTTCCGGGAGCCGACCCCGGTCGACAACTCGCAGCCTTCGCCTAGGCACCAAGCTTTCAAGGAGATCCCCATGGTCACGAAACGACGTTTTGCACGGAAGGCCTTCTCCGGCCTCGCAGTCTCTGCCCTCGCAATCGGCACCCTGGCCGCGTGCGGATCCAGCGAGGAGGCCAGCGCCGACGGCCCGGTGAAGCTGCGCGTCGCCATTGCTCCGATCCAGTTCGAAACCGCACGCATCGCTGAAGAGAAGGGCTACTTCGAGGACCAGGGCCTGGACGTTGAATTGGTCAATGGCGCCGACCCCGCCGCGCTGCTGGCCCAGGTGGTCTCCGGTGACGTGAACGTTGCCATCGGCTCGTGGATCAACGTTGCCACCTCCTTCTCCCAAGGTGTTCCGATCCAGGTCATTGGCGGCAACGGCATGGTTGATCCGGAGGCCGACAACTCCGGCGTCATGGTGGCCAAGGATTCCGGGGTCAAGGAACTGGCAGACCTGAAGGGCAAGACCATTGGCGTAGTTGGCGTGAAGTCCGGTGGCGACATCCCCGTGCTCCAGGCATTGGAAGCGGCCGGCGTGAAGGAAAAGGAAGTCACGGAAGTTGCTGTTCCCTACGCGGGCATGGAAGCGGCCCTGGAACAAGGCACCGTGGATGCAGTAGTGCCTGCCGACTCCTTCTACCACCAGATGTCGGAGAAGGGCTACCAGACCATCTCCAACCCGGTACAGGAATTCCAGTCCAGCATGCCGGTAACCGTTTGGACCGTGCAGAAGCAGTGGCTGGAGCAGAATGGCGAGACCGCCAAGAAGTTCGACGCAGCTATGCAGGATGCCGTGAAGTTCTACTCGGACCCGGCCAATCTGGAGGAAGTCCGCAAGGTCCACGCCGAAGCCAACCAGATCGATGTAGCCGATGCGCCCAAGACCTTCGTCCCGGCGGACGTCACCTTCAACGTGGCTGAAGCCCAATCCGGCATCGATGCCATGGTCCACTTCGGCCTGGTCGAGAACAAGGTCATCGTCGAAGATGTGCTCTGGGACGAAGCCCCTACCCGGGCTTCGGCAGACGCCAAGTAGCCCACGTCCGCTTCGCCCAACCGGTGGCGCCATCCCCTGCGCTGGCGCCACCAGCACCCCTAGCTTGCAACTGCTTACTCAAGGATTCCCATGAAAGAGTCAACGATTTCACCGGGTCTGCTCTGGACCCTGCGCATCGTGGCCATCGCCGCCCTGCTGGGCATCTGGCAACTGGTGATCGCCTCAGGAACCATGCCCTCCATGCTCCCCGGCGTGGAAAAGATCTTCTCTGCCATCGCCGAAGCCCTGGGCCAAGCGGCCTTCTGGGGCGGGCTAGGCAAGACCCTGCTCGCAGCCCTCACCGGCTGGCTCATTGCTTCGGTCGTGGGTGTCGTCCTGGGCCTGGTCATTGGATCAGTTCGCTTCCTCGACAACTCCACCTCGATTCTGATCGATTTCGGCCGTTCGTTCCCGGTACTGGCCCTGATGCCGGTAGTGATCATGCTGCTCGGCTCGAACACCATGATGGAAATCGTCGTCGTCGCGCTGTCCTGCCTGTGGCCAGTGCTGATCCAGACCATCTACGGTGCACGCCGCCAGGAAGCCGCGGTTGCCGACACCGTCGCCGTCTTCCGCATCCCGCCGATGCTGCGCTTCACCAAGGTCCTGCTGCCCTCTGCCCTGCCGCTGATCGCGACCGGTGTGCGCATTTCCTCGGCCATCGCCATCCTGGTGGCGGTGGGCGTTGAAGTGATCTCCCAGGCGCCAGGCATTGGACGCCAGATCACGCTGATGCAGCAGGCGCAGCGTTGGGATCTGGCCTTCGCCTACCTGTTCTTCGCCGGCCTGACCGGATGGGCCATCGCCCTGCTCTTGCAACAGGCCGAAAACCGTTTGCTGAAGTGGAAGAGGCAGAACGATGACTAACGCAACTTTGAACGCCCCCGCAGTGCCATCACGCGCTTCGAAAGCCAAGGCTCCGAGTTCCTCGGCGGCCGCCGGACGCAAGATACTGGTTTCTTCATGGCTCATCGTTGCCGTGGTTGCGGCTTGGTGGTTCGGCTCGGCAAACTCCACGAACTTCTTCATCCCCTCGCTGGAGTCCATCCTCGAAGCCTTGGTCCGCGATCTGGGCAACGGCGTGATTATTTCCGGCGCCTGGTACTCGCTGTCCAACCTCTTTGTCGGCTTGGCCTTGGCTGCCTTTTTCGGCATCTGCGGCGGACTGCTGCTGGGCGAAGTCCCGTTGCTGCTGAAGATCGTTGACCCGATCATCCACTTCTTCCGCGCTGTCCCTCAGGCAGCACTGGTTCCGATGATCATCGGCGTCTTCGGCATGGGGCAGGGCCCGAAGATGGGCACCATCGCCTTCGCCTGCATGTGGCCGATCCTGCTGAACACCATCGACGGCATCCTGGGCATCGAGCCAACGGTGCGCAAGTTCTCCAAGGTCTACCGCATCCCGCGCGGCCTGCACTTCCGCCGCGTGATCCTGCCCGGTGCCACCCCGCAGATCGTGGCCGGCATCCGCGTCGCATTGCCGATCGGCATCACCGTGATGGTGGTTTCGGAAATGTTCGCCTCCATTGAAGGCCTGGGCTTCTACATCCTGAATTCCTCGGCCACCTTCAAGGTTCCGGAGACATGGGCCGGCGCACTGCTGGTCGGTGTCATCGGCTACATCATCTCGATCCTCTTCGTGCTCGTGGAAAAACGGATCCTGCGCTGGTACCACGCCTCCGGCGCCCAGTAGCCTCCGTTTCCGTCCGACCTTCCATCTTCTGACCAAGGAGAATCCCATGACCACCCAAGCACCCGTTGAAACGACCATGGAAACCAAACCATTGCTCATGAAGGTTCGCGGCATGTCCATGAGCTATGGCGCCGGCCCGGCCGAAAACAAGATCCTGGAGAATTTGGATCTGGACGTGGAGTATGGCCAGTTCATCTCGATAGTCGGCCCTTCGGGCGTCGGCAAGACCACCTTGCTGCGATGCCTTTCCGGCTTGCTGAAGCCAAAAGCCGGAACCATCGAGGTTTCCGGCACGAAGATCAACGGCCCGCACCCCGATCTCGCCGTGGTCTTCCAGGACTACTCGCGTTCGCTGATGCCGTGGATGACCACCCGCGAAAACGTGGCCTTCCCGCTGCAGGGCAAGGGCATCGGCAAGGCCGAGCGCAACAAGCTGGCCGATGAGCATCTGGCTGCCGTGGGCCTTGAAGGCCAAGGCGGCAAGTTCCCCTGGGAAATGTCAGGAGGCATGCAGCAGCGCGTGGCCATTGCCCGCGCCTTGGCCTACAACGCGAAGGTGCTGCTCATGGATGAGCCCTTCGCCTCGGTTGATGCGCAGACCCGCTTCGACCTCGAAGACCTCGTGCTGGACTTGCAGCACAAGCTGGGTGTGACGATCCTGCTAGTCACCCACGACATCGACGAGGCGCTGTACCTGGCCGACAAGGTGGTCGTGATCGCGGAGAAGCCGGCCACCGTAGTCGACGAGATCGTCACCGGTTTCGGCGAGACCCGCGACCAGCTGGCCACCAAGGCTGACCCGCGCTTCACCGAGGCCCGTGCACGGATCCTCGTGCGCCTGCGCAAGGACTGATCCCCATGGCACTCAGCGCACGGGCAGCACTGGCAAGGCACGGCGATGGCAGCTTCAGCATTGAGGACATCCACGTTGATGCTCCGCTGGGCGCGGAATTGCTGATCGAAGTCAAAGCAGTTGGACTGTGCCAGTCCGATGCCCACCTGGCGGGCATGGATCTGGGCCTTCCTGCCCCGCTGCTGCTGGGCCATGAAGTTGCCGGGGTGGTGCTCAGCACCGGCAACCAAGCCTGCGGTTTCACTGCGGGAGACCACGTGCTGGCCAGCTTGATCCAATACTGCGCGCAGTGCGCCCTGTGCCTTTCGGGCCAGGAATACCGTTGCGCCAACCGCCCCAGCACGCTGCGCACGGCCGGCCAAGCACCGCGCGCCAGCTGCAAGGATCAGCCGGTGATGCAGATGTTCGGCACCGGCGGATTTTCCCAGTACACCTTGGTGCATGCCAACCAGGCAGTAAGGATTCCCGAGGAGTTGCCCTTCGCCCAAGCCGCGGTGATGGCCTGCTCCACGCTGACCGGTGCCGGGGCAGTGTTCAACTCCGCCCAGGTGGCCCAGGGGCAATCCGTCGCAGTCATTGGCGCTGGAGGCATCGGGTTGAACGCGATCAATGCCGCCCAGATCGCCGGCGCTTCGAAGATCATCGCAGTGGATCTGAGCGATGAGAAGCTGGAACTGGCCCGCGAATTCGGGGCAACGCACACGATCAATGGCGGCAGTGGAGACGCTGTCGCCAAGGTCCAGGAAATCACCGGCGGGGGGTGGATCATTCCTTCGAGATGATCGGCCTGCAGGCCACCAGCTTGCAGGCGGTGCGCATGACCCGTGTAGGCGGGGATGCCTATCTGGTCGGGTTGCATAAGCCCGGCGCGCAACTGCCGCTGGATGCCATGTCCGACATCATTGGGCCGCAGCGCAGCCTGCACGGGATCTATATGGGCTCTTCCAGCCCGCAACGTGATGTCCCCAAATACACCGAGCACTATCTTGCCGGGCGCCTCAAGCTCGACGCGCTCGTTGCCCGGGAACTTCATATCTCGCAGATCAACGAGGGCTTCGCAGCGATGAAGGCCGGGCAGGGCGTTGCCCGTTCGGTCATCACAGATTTCAGCTGATTGCCTGCCACTTCATATCCCCTTCAAGCACGACGAGGCCATCTTGAGAACTCCATCTTCCGCGCGCCGGGCCCTGCCCCTGTCCGCGGTCCTGCTCGTTTCCACCATGGCCTTGGCCTCTTGCGGCAACGCTGGGCAAGGCGCCGAAACACCGGGCGGCTTGATCCCGCTGAAGGTCTCGGTGGCCGGCATCCAGTTCGAGCCGGCTTACCTCGCCGAATCCCAAGGCTTCTTCGAAGACCATGGCTTGGAGGTTGAAATCATCAATGGCGCAGACCCCGCCGCCCAGATTGCTTCTGCTATCTCCGGCGAGGTGGACATCGCCACCGGTTCCTGGGTCAACGTCGCCACCTCCGTGTCAAAGGGCCTGCCGATCGAAGCGCTGGCTTCGAATGGCGTGGTCGACCCGAACGTCGATAACTCCGGAGTGCTCGTCGCCAAGGACTCTGGGATTGCGAGGCTTGCCGATCTCAAGGGCAAGACCATCGGTGTCATCGGCGTGAAGACCGGCAGCGATCTGCCGGTCTTCCAAGCCCTGGAAGACGCAGGGGTGGGCGCCGAGGAGTTCAGCGAAGTGGGCATGCCCTACGCCGGGATGCAGGCCGCGGTGGAGACCGGGACCGTTGACGCGGTCGTCCCCAGCGACGTCTTCTACCACCAGATGGTTGCGGCCGGCTTCCCCTCCTTGGGCAACCCGGTCCGCGAGTACCAGGGGAATCAGCCGGGCACTTTGTGGCTAAGCACTTCCCAGTGGGCCGGTGCGAATCCAGATACTGCCAAGGCCTTCGTATCGGCCATGAAAGAGGCAGTGGAGTTCTACTCCGATGCAGCAAACCTCGAGGAAGTGCAGAAGATACACGCCGAGGTCAACCAGATTCCGGTGGAAAAAGCTCCAACGCGGTTCGCCTTGGCAGGCACCGCGTTCGATGCAGAGGCTTTCCAGTCAGGCCTGGATGCAATGGCACGCTTCGAGCTCATTGACAAGCCCGTAACAGTGGATGAAGTGCTCTGGGAGCACGCGTCTCGCAAATAACCAGCACCGGCAAATCCTTGGACAGGGACTGGCGCGATGCTAGGCTCACGGGAGCACGTTCTGCCCACGGAAGGTTCACCATGAGTTCGGCAATCAGTTACCTCACCGGAGGATTTCTGGTGTCTCTGCTTGTCACCCTGAACATGACCTGGAACCAGCACCTGCCCGGCATCACCGGGTCCGTGGCGGTTGCGCTCAGCTTCATCGGGTTGCTGGGCTGCATCTTGTACGCCACGCGCATACAGCGCCGCGCGCAGACCGGAGAGTAGCAGCACCCCCCAGAACATGAAACAAGGCCAGCAGATCAGTGAACTGCTGGCCTTGCTTCGTTCAGCGACCGGCGTCGATAAATCTAGAAGGTAATCACGCTTCGGGCCACCGCACCGCCACGCAGCTGCTCGTATCCCTTGTCGATTTCATCCAAGCTGATATGCGCTGACACCAGTTCGTCGAGCTTGAAACGGCCCTGCAGATACAACTCGGCGTACATGGGGATATCCACCTGGATATTGCTCGACCCCATGGCCACGCCACGGATGCCCTTCTGGCGTCCCATCAGGTCTCCAAATGGGGTGATGCTGATCTGCGCGCCGGGCTTGTGAACGCCAATCAGGTACGCGGTGCCGCCAATTTCCAGCATGGCCACCGCCTGCTCGCTGGTGGCTTGCAGGCCGATGACCTCGAAGGCATGCGTCACTCCCCCGCCAGCAATCCGCTTGACGGTTTCCACCGCATCGCCCTCCCCGCCGTTGATGACGTCGGTGGCACCGAAGACCTTGGCCAGCTCCAGCTTGGCCGGCTGCAGGTCGATAGCGATGATGCGGGTCGCGCCAGCCAGTTTCGCGCCCTGGATGACGTTCAGCCCGACACCACCGGCGCCGATCACGGCAACGGTATCGCCTGGACGGATGCGCGCGGTATTAATAGCCGCGCCAGCACCCGTGACCACTCCACAGCCAAGCAGCGCCGCGCGGTCGAACGGGATAGCGTCCGGAACCCTTACGACGGTGTTCTCATGCACCAGCACCTGTTCCGCGAAGCCGCCAACACCGATGAACTGGGTGAGCCGCTGCCCACCCAGGGACAATCGCGGATTCTGCTGCGCGGTGCGGTCGGTGTGCGAGGGCACGCGGCACTGGTAGGGTTTGCCGGTGCGGCATCCCTTGCAGACCCCGCAGCTGTGCACTGGAGAAGTCACCACGCGGTCCCCCACCGAGAGCGAGGTGACGGCCGAACCGACGCCCACGACCAGACCCGAGACTTCGTGGCCGAGCACCGCTGGCATGGGGAAGCCGATGTCCGACGTCGCCACGTGCAAATCCGAGTGGCACAGGCCGCTGGCCTTCACGTCAATGAGGACTTCATGGGCTTCAGGGTTGTCAATGCTGATGTCCAGGACATCAAAAGAGCCGGCAACTTCAGAAACGACTGCTGCTTTCATGCTTCCTCCAGAAAATAGTCGCGCAAAGGGGGTGACGCAGAACACTAATGAAAATATACTATTAGAAATAATGCATTTTTAGAATAAGAATCTAACGAAGGATCTGCAATGCGCGCAGCGGTCATCAACTCCATCGGCGAAGGTTTCAGCATCGAGGAACTCGAAGTCGACGAGCCGCGGGGGCAAGAAGTTCTGGTGAAGGTCGAAGCCGCAGGCCTGTGCCACTCGGACCACATAGTTGCCACCGTAGACCGCGGGCGCCCCTTGCCGATGGTGGTCGGCCACGAAATGGCTGGCACCGTCGTCGCGCTAGGCCCCGAAGCCACCGACTTCGAAGTGGGAGACCATGTCATCGCCACGGAAATCAGCTTCTGCGGGAGCTGCGAAGAATGCGTCAACGGAGCGACATACCGCTGCTTGAATCCCCAGCATGCGCTGCGCGGACCGGATACCCCGGCACGCTTGACGCGCAACGGCGAGCGCGTAGAAGGCTTCGGCGTGGCCGGTTTCGCCGAGTACACGGTCCTGCACCAGAACAAGCTGGTCAGGGTGCCCAAGGAAATCCCATTCGCGCAGGCTGCTGTGCTTGGCTGCGCGACAGCCACCGGCGTGGGCGCGGTGCTCAACGCCGCCAAGGTTTCCCCCGGGGAAACCGTCGCGGTCATCGGCTTGGGCGGCATCGGCCTGAATGTCATCCAGGGAGCCAAGCTGGCCGGCGCCAAGACCATCATCGGCATTGACCTGCAGCCAGAGAAGCTGGAGCTGGCCAAGAAATTCGGAGCCACCCATGTCATCAACGGCGGCACCGAAGACGTGGTCAGCGCCATCCGCGCCATCACCGGCCGCGGAGTCCACCATTCCTTCGAAGCCATCGGCATTGCCCCCACGCAGCGCCAGGCCCTGGAAGTCGCCAAAACCGGCGGACACGTGTATTTCATCGGCATTCCCCAGGGCAAGCCGCTGGAAATGAATATCATGCTGGACCTGCTGATCCCGCAGCGCAATCTCCACGGCATCTACATGGGCTCCTCCACGGTCCGCAATGACATTCCCTACTACGCCGAGCTCTATCTGCAGGGCCGGTTGAATCTCGATGACCTGGTGGCGCAGGAGATCCAGCTCGACGAGATCAACGAAGCCTATGCAAAGCAGGAAACCGGGTCCATCGCCCGCAGCGTGATCCGCTTCTGATCCGCATGAGCAACAAGCTGCAGGCCGCGAACCAGTTTCCTGGTTCGCGGCCTGCAGCCCAGCTAGTGGCGGCCAGCCTCTATTTGCCTTCCTTGGCGGCCCGCTCCTTCTCGATGGCTTGGACCTGGGCAACCATGTCCGGAGCAAAGGCATAGAGCTTGCCCTCTGACTGATGGACCCAGAAGCGCCCGCACAGATCAGTCGTCTCGCTTTGGCCATCGGCTGGCCACCAGTCGGCATCCAAGGTGCGGGTAGCTGAGATCTCGTCAGGCTCGAGGTTCTTGGTGCGCGGGTCAGAAGCGTAGGCCTTGGCCAGTTCTGCTTCGGTCGGATTCCCAACGGTTTCCAGAGCCTTGCACTGTTCGCTGTCCAGCTTGCCGTCGTAGTTCAGCATGAAGATGCGTTCAGCGCCGGTATTGCGCTGGACCAGCTGAACGTCGGTGCCGCCGGACGGAACCCAGTCGGGCAGCACACCATCGGCCACGGCCTTCTCTGAAGTTTTGGCAGTTCGAGTGGTGGATTCATCGTACTTGTCGACGAAGAGATCAGAACCGCTGCAGCCGGTGAGCAGGAGAGCGAAGGGAAGGGCGAGCGCGCCAGTGGCGAGGTACTTTTTCTTGAGCATGATTCCATCGTAGAAATTTCCGCGGCCCGGGGAATCAGCGATGCGAGGTAACTATCCCGTGCCCGGCTCATACCCTCGGCTGATAGTTTCCACTTCTGGGATCAACCCTGAAACTCCATCTCACCCAGTAAAAGCACTCGCTAATATCCGCACATCGCCACTGCTTATTGGTAGATTGCCTACGAACCAAACGCTACTTAGGAGCCATCACCGTTGACGACTATTGACCCTGCGGCACTTGAATCGGAACTGCGCATCGCAGAAGAACGGCGCCTTTCGGCCATGCTCGCCCGTGACCTCGAAACCTTGGGGAACCTGCTTGAGCCGGATTTGCAGTACACCCACTCCACCGGTCGTGTCGATGACCGCGACTCATTGCTGGAACTGCTCGGTTCCGGGGCCGTCGAATATTTGGCGCTCAGCCACGACTTCGAGTCCGTTACCCAGGAGGGCAACGTGGTGGTCGTCGAAGGCAGCATGAAAATGCATCTGATTTCCGGAGGCGTCGAAAAGCATCTGGCAACTGCCAACCGCACGGTGTGGGCCAAGACCGGCGGCCAGTGGAAGCTGCGCCTCTTTGTCGGGGCCACAGCGCAATAGGCCCGCACTTCGACGCTTTAAAAGCCACGGCGGCAGGCTGGATCTTCCAACCTGCCGCCTTTCCACAGTGGCTATCGCCTCAACGCCTAGACCTGGCCGCCATGGCGGGCCACTGCTTCACGAGCCAGCGCCTTGCCGAACTCGGTGTGCGCGGCAAGCGCTGCCTGGGCCGCTGGCGCGTCACCGGCAGCCAGCGCTTCGGTCAATTCTGCAACGTGGCGGTGGTCCAGCTGGCGCGACCACTGCTCTGCGGTCAGCGCTTGGCGCCAGACGGTGCCAATTCCCAAACGGCGGAAGGAATCCACCAGCTGGCTGGAGCCGGCAACGCCAACCAGAGCATCGTGGTAGGCGACATTCAGGGCCAAGAACTCTTCCAGGTCGGATTCCGAAGTCTCACGCAGGTCAGCCAGCTTCGCGGTGATCTCGCGCAGGCTGGAAATGGTCTCTTCGGAAATCTTGCCCAGGTGCGAGGCGATCACCCCGGACTCGATGGTGGCGCGCGAGTCGTAGGCCGAATCGGTCAATTCTGCGGTAATCGGCTTTGGCTGGTATTTTCCGCTTTCGGTGCGGAAGACCAGGTGCTCGCTTTCCAGCTTCACCAGCGCGTTGGCTACATGATCAGCGTCGGCCCGGGAAGCCGCGGCGATGGCATCCACGTCGAGGTCTTCGCCCAGTGGACTGGTGCGCAGCAGCACCCAGGTGCGGGTGGCCTGGTAGGCACCCAACTCCTTGGTCGGCTCCAGGCGGCCCATGGTTCCGCGGTAGTAGGCCAGCGGTTCGCGGTCATGGGCTTCAGCGTGGCTGACCAGTCCCAGGAAAACGGTGTGGGTACCGCCGGTCGGGGTTTCGGCCACATGGCATACGATCGTGGCCAATGCGCCGTCAATCAGCGGGATGCCCTCCGCGGAGAGGGTATGCGGCACGGTAGCGAACTTGTCCTCGCCCTTGCGGCCGAAGTGGAAGGCCAGCGCGCCCTGGTCCTCGGCCAGGATGTTGATGCCGAAGACGCCTGCTTCAACTACCCGGTCATGGGTGGAGCTGGAGCGGTTCAGGCAAGCGAGCATCATTGGCGGTTCCATCGACAGGGAGGACACTGCCGAAGCGGTGGTGCCGTAGAGCTGGCCGTCCACGGCCGTGGTGATCACCGTGACACCGGAGGCGAAGTGGCCTACGACGTTGCGGAAGGTGTTCATGTCTACTGGGGTGACCGATTCAAAGTTGGTGATGCTCATGGGAGTTGCTCCTGGTAATTCGGGGTGAAGTTTCTAGCGGGGTCCAGCGCCGCCATCAGATCAGTCAGATCCGGTGCGCTGGCGAGGTGTTCGAGCTGGTGCTGCAACGCGTCCTTGCGTGCTGCCAGTTCTGGATGCGAGAACTCGAGATTCTTCGAGAACTTCGCAACTACCTGGTCATGCTCCAGGGGTGTGCGCAAGATGTTTCCGTCCGGGTGCTCCACGCGCACGTGGCGCACCTCGCCGCTGCGCAGCCGTGCAGTGATCTCCGCCGTCAGCCGCTGGCTGTTAGGCAGGGTGCCGGCTAGCTCGATGCGCCCGAGCATCTGCGCCAGCTCCGGGTCCGCCAGCGCGCTGGCGGTCAGGTGCTCGGGGCGAACCGTTCCGCGGATCAAGGCGATCGCCGCGGTGGCGTGCACCGAGAACAGGGCTGCCACGGTGCGGGTGTCCCCCGCCTCGAAGCGCGCCCCGACGAATCCGTTCAGGGTCCGCTCGCTCAGGTGGACGGTGAGGCATACGATGTCCTTGTAGCCCACCGTGCCGTCGGCCACCAGTTCCGCGCAGGCCTGCAGCGAAGGCTGCGCGGCCCGGCAACTGGCAAAGGGCTTGATCGTGCAGTCCCCATGGAAGCTCACGCCAAGATCCGCCACCGCCAGTTCCGGCTGCGCGTCGATGCCGAACAGCTGGAAGTAGCCGTGCTTGCCGGTCAGCGGATCATCCGCCGCCTTCATGCCGGCTTTGGCCAGCTGCGCGGCGGAAATTCCGGAGCGGGCTGCGAAGGCCATGGGCAGCTTGAAGCCGTTGGCCCCATCGAAGATCGCCGCCACATTGCCCGAAGCCTGGTTGACCGCAATGCCGATGGCATGGCGTGCCTGCGCCTTGTCCAGGCCCAGCATCCGGCTGGCGATTCCAGCGGCGGCCAGGGCATTCAAGGTGCCGGTATTATCCTGCCCCGAGTACACGTCGAAGCCGCCGGCGATGGCCAGGCGGGCTGCCAGGTCATCGCCCAGCGCCAGCGCGGCCAGTGCTTCTTCTCCGGTGGCGCCGGTGGCTTCGGCCAGGGCCAGCACGACGGCCACGGTGGTTCCGGAGATGTGGGCGGCGACCTGCTTGCCGGCCGGGCCTTCGGCTTCCACCGGCTCGAAGTCGAAGGAGCGGATCAGGGCCGCGTTGACGAAGGCCGCGGAGGTGGCCGGAAGCTTGATTCCGGTACCCAGCACGGTTGCTTCATCGCCGTGGCCCCAGGCCTGCGCCGCTTCGATGAGTCCGGCAATGTCGTCGGCGCGGTGCCCTGCCAGCCCAACGCCCACCGAATCCAGCAGGCGCTGGTTCACGCGCTGGATCGTGGCCGTCGGCAGCTGGCCGTACTGGGTTTCCAGCAGGTGCTCGAGCAGCGCGTCGAGCACATCGGGCGTCGGGTTAGCCATGATTTTCCTGCTTCCCTAGGCGCGCGTTGCCGCGGCGTCCAGGTCCAGTGCGGCCTGCTCGGCGATCACCGGGCTGATGCCCACCTCGGCGAACATCGCCTCGAAGGCACCGGTCTCGCCCTTCATCTGTGCCTTGCGGTGATCCAGCCCGCGGGCACGGCTGACCGACCCCAGGTAGAAGCGCTCGTACAGTTCGATGCGGCTGCCCAGGGCGGATCCGGCGAAGTCCCAAGCGGTGCGGAAGATCTTGGCGCGTTCCTCCGGCGCGATGCCGTTGGCTCCCGGCAGGTACTTCTTGAGCAGTGGGCCCAGGCGCGGGTCCTCGAAGGAGGCCGCGGTCGGGGTGGCCAGCAGGTTGTGGCTGCCCATGGACTTGATGATGTCGTTCACGCGGGCCATCCAGATGGGCATCATGGTGCGCAGCGCGGAGATGTCGTCGTGGCAGAAGAACGCCCCGCCGCCCCATTCGGACGCGTTGACCTCGGCCGAGTGGATCACGGCGCGGGCGATGCGCAGGTAGGAATAGATCTCGCCGAGCATCGATGCGGTGTCCGGCTTGTTGTCGGTGGCGGTGACCTTGGCCATCTGCACGCACAGGTCGTAGGCGAACTCCAGCTTCACCGAGGCGCGGATGGCGGTCTGCTGCTGGGTGTTGCCGGTGGCGGTGCCGGCGTTCAGGGAATTGTAGACATCGAGCTGGCCGTCGATGAACACGCGATCCCAAGGGACCAGCACGTCGTCGAAGATGATGACCGCATCCTGCTCGTCGAAGCGCGAGGAGAACGGCTTGTCCACTACCGGCTGGTCCACGCCGTAGTGGTCGCGGCAGACCGAGACCACGCCGCTGGTGGCGACCGGGATCGCGAAGGACAGCGCGTATTCCTCGTAGCCCTTCTGGATGGGCACCGCCGGGTAGACATAGAGCTCGTCGGCGATCGGGCCCAGGGTGGCGAGCATCTTCGCGCCGCGCACGATCAGGCCTTCAGCGGTGCGGTCCACCACGCGCAGGGTCAGCTCTTCATTGATGCCCTGCAGTTCGCCGACCGACTTGTCGATGGCCGCGTGCACGATGGTGTGGGTCAGCGCCAGGTCGTTTTCCTGCACATGGCGCCAGTAGTTCTCCAGGCGCTCGTAGTAGACCGGGTCGCCGGATTTGGCGAAGATGTCCGGGCGCGAGGCGTGGCCGGCGAGCACCACGTTGACGTAGTCGGGGGTGCGTCCGAGCATGCCATTGGAGTAGCGGGCCAGGCGGTCGAACGCGCGGTGGCGGCGGGCGATGTCTTCTGCGTTCTTGGGACGCAGCAGGGAGACGTTGTGCTGTTCGCCGGTCTGTTCGTCGTTCATCAGGCAGTCATCGGCGTACTTGTGCTGGTAGTCGAAGTAGGCGGCCATGCCGTTGATCGAGCCGGCAAATGCCGGGTGCTCGGTGACGTCAATGCGCTGATCGCCCAGCCAGACCTCGCGGGAATCCTTGAGCCCTGCCAGGTACTGCTCTCCAGTGCGTGCACTCATCTTCGCTGCTCCTTATCGGGCGTCCCGCTGAGCGGGTTCAAAAATATATTCTGTGCATCAGTTTATATAACTTATGTGACCCAGATCAAGCTCTGAGTCGAAGAATTTTTTCAAACCCGCAGGATCACGCGGTTTTCAAGGGCTGAAGAAAATATTATCTGTCTTAAAATGCGTAAAAAGTGGACAAGGTTAGTGAAATGGGCCACTATGGCTTAAGTCACATCAGCGATCAGGAAGGGTTCTCGTCGTGTCCGACTCGCAACAGAACCAGCCAGTGCCGGCAATGGAGCCAAGCGACTCCCTCAACACCAAGGATTTGCGCCGCATTCTCGGATCCAGCTTCTTGGGCAGCGTCATCGAGTACTACGACTTCATCTTGTACGCCACTGCGGCGTCGCTGATTTTCGACAAGGTCTTCTTCGGCAACCTGAGCCCGGGCTTGGCACTCTTCGCCTCCTTCGGCACCTTGGCCGTCGGGTACATTGCCCGCCCGCTGGGCGGCATCGTCTTCGGCCACTTCGGCGACCGCCTTGGCCGCAAGAAGATGCTGGTGCTTTCCATGATGATGATGGGCGTAGCCACCGTTGCCATTGGCCTATTGCCGACTACCGCAACCATTGGCGCAGCTGCCCCGGTCATCCTGGTCTTGCTCCGCGTGGTCCAGGGAGTCGCAGTTGGCGGCGAATGGGGCGGCGCCACCCTGATGGCCTTGGAACATGCACCCGCTTCCAAGCGCGGTTTCGCAGCTTCCTTCGCTAACGCCGGCGCACCGGCCGGTGGCTTGCTGGCCACCTTCCTGGTTTCCTTCATCTCCTTCTCCACCGGTGATGCGTTCCTGGAATGGGGCTGGCGCATTCCGTTCATCTTCTCGGCAGTCCTGATCATCATCGGCATGGTGATCCGCCTGAAGGTCGCAGAAACTCCGGTCTTCCAGGAGCTGGATGCCAAGGCCGCCGAGCGCAAGCAGGAGCGCAAGACTCCTATCTCGCTGGTGCTGAAGAACCATTCGCGCACCGTCATCATCACCCTGATCGCTTCCCTTGGCTTCTACACCTGCCAGGGCGTGCTGACTTCGTGGGGCGTTTCCGAAGCCGCGGCCCAGGGCGTGGACCGCTCCTTTGTGCTGAACACCAAGGGCTACGCGGCCATGGTCACCATCGTGGTCTGCCTGCTGGCCGCCAAGCTCTCGGACAAGTACGGCCGGAAGATGATCCTGACCATCGGCGGCACCGCCGGCATCCTCTGGGCCTTCCCGGCAGTCTTCCTGATGAGCAACGGCACCGGCTGGGGCTTCGCAGTTGCAGTCATCGTCGGCAACGGCGTCATCCAGGGCATCCTGGCCGGACCGATCGGCGCCTACATCTCCGAGCTGTTCCCAGCTGATGTCCGCTACACCGGCGCCTCGCTGGCCTACCAGGGCTCCTCGACCCTTGGGGCCGGCTTCACCCCGATGATCTGCACCGCGCTGGCCGTCAGCTTCGGCATCACCGCCGTAGGCATCTTCTGGGTGGCAATCCTGATCGTCGGACTGGTCGCCATCCGCATCAGCCCGGAAGGCGCCGCCCTGCCTCCCAAGGCAGCCGCGTCAGCGCCGTCCAACGCAAAGCTGAACGCCTGAACCCCGGCACCGGTCCGCGTATCAGTTGATACGCGGACCAGCTTTTAACACCAAACATCAATTTTTCTGAACGCTATGGCGCAAAAGTTCTCCATTTACGACTTTAGAGACTCTTGAAACCATGGACTCAGTGCTTCCCGTCACATCCGCAGGAAAGGATGAGTTTCAATGACTCCCAAGAACCCCCAGCACATGGTGCTCACGACCTTCATGCTCCCCGCTGGCTACCACAAGGACTCGTGGCGCATGGACGGCTCGCGCTCCGAGGAGCTGGCCAACCTGGAATTCGTCTACGACCTGACCAAGATTGCTGAAGACGCCAAGCTGGACGCCATCTTCTTCGGCGACATCGTCCATGCCAACACCGTAATGCGCGGCGATATCAAGATGAACGGCTTCTACGAGCCGATCTCGGTACTTTCCGCACTGGCAGCACGCACCAAGAACATTGGCCTGATCGGAACCGTTTCCACTTCCTTCTCGGAGCCATACAACCTGGCCCGCCAGATGGCCGGACTGGACCACATGTCAGGTGGCCGCGCCGGGTGGAACATCGTGACCAGCTCCGATGGTTTCCAGAACTTCGGCATGGACTGCGCGCCGGATCCAGCCACCCGCTACCGCCGCGCCACCGAGTTCGTCGAGGTAGCCAACCAGTTGTGGGATTCGTGGGAAGACGACGCCGTCACCAACGACAAGGAATCGGCATGGTACGTGGACACCGACAAGATCCACCCGATCAACCATGAGGGCGAATTCTTCAAGGTGCAGGGCCCGATCAACATGCCGCGCAGCCCGCAAGGCCGCCCGGTGCTGGTGCAGGCCGGCTCCTCGGGACCAGGCATGGAACTGGGCTCCTCGGTGGCCGATGGCATCTACACCGCGCAGCCGCTGAAGGAACCATCGGTGGAGTTTTACGCCAAGTTCAAGGCGATGGCGGCTGCCAAGGGCCGCAACCCCAACGACATCAAGATCATCCCGGGCATCCTGCCGATCCTCGGCGACACCCAGGCCGAAGCAGATGAGCTGGCCGAGGAACTGGCCAACCACATCCACCTGGAAAACGGCCGCGTGCAGGTGGGTGCCGATCTGAAGATGGATCTGTCCTCGCTGGACTTCAACGAGAAGATTCCCGCCGAGTGGTTCTCCGATGACCCGGCCCTGGGTTCGCGCTACCAGATCTACCGCCGCAAGTCGGTGGACCAGGGCATGACCCTGCGCGAGCTGATCGTTGACCTGGCCCGCTCCACCGGACACCAGTGGATGGCCGGCACCGCCTCGGCAGTGGCAGACCGCATGATCGACTGGTTCGATTCCAAGGCCTGCGACGGCTTCAACCTGAACGCCCCGTTCAACCCAGGCGGCTTCAAGCTCATCTGCGACAAGCTGATCCCTGAATTGCAGAATCGTGGCTACTTCCGCACCGAATACGAGGGCACCACCCTGCGGGATAACTTCGGATTGTCCTACCCGTCCTCGATCCGCACGCGCGTCTAGCCGCTAGCTGCGCCGGCCCGCATTCTCGAAGAGTTCCGCGGCGACTTCCACCCAGGCTTGGGCACGGGAGTTCAGCCGCGAACTGCGGGGCCAAGCCACCGAAACCGGAACCACGGCGATATTTTCGTCATCGAGTTTCAGCGGCTTGAGCACCACGTTCAGCTCTTCATAGGGTGCTTCCAGGGCCGGCTGCTGGAACAGCACAGCCACCCCGCGGCCGGTACTGACCAGCGAGCGCACGGTCGCATAGGAACGCGAGCGGTGCCGGATCATCGGTTCCAGCCCGCTGCCCTGGTACAGGCCGAGGATGCGCTGGGTGATCGGCTCGGATTCGAAGAGGACCAACGGCTCGTTCGCGATTTCACGCAATGACACCGACGGGCTGGCGGCCAGCGGATGCCCGGAAGGCAGCAGTATCTGGGCCTCGGCCATCGCCACGGTGGCCGAACGCAAGGCTGGTGAGATCTCCGATCCGTAGAGGAAGGCGACATCGATGGAACCATCGAGCAGCGCATGCTGCATTTCCTGGTGGAACCCCTCCAGGAAATCGACCTCCACCTTCGGGCATTGCTGGGCAAAGGCACTGAGCATGGGCGGAATGATGATCGGGCCCAGGGGCATGAAGCAGCCAACGGTTAACGGGCCGGCAAGCTCTTCGCGAGTTCCCTGGCCCATGGTTTCCAGATCATGGGCCCGCTCCAGCAGTTCCCGGGCCTGGAGCAGCACGGTCTTGCCGGTCGCGGTCAACGTCAGCCCCTTGGCCCGGCGCTTGATCGCCAGCTCGGCACCGACGATGCGTTCGAGTTCCGCGATGGACATGGAAATTGCCGAAGGCGCCAGATGCAGCCGGCGGGCAGCTTCGGCCATGGTTCCAGCCTCGGCCGCGACAACGAAGTGCCAAAGCTGGCGCAAGGTCAGTTGCGGGTGGGACACAAGATTCATGTCATCAAGCATATTGATGACGGCACGAAACAAAGCAAGTTTTTTAGATTAAGACAGTGGGGCCGCGGCGTTCGCCGATGGCCAGTGGAAGGGTGAATCATGGATCGTCGTGAAGAATTTCTTGAGGCAGCCAAGGAAATCGTTGGCGCAGAAAACGTTGTTCCCTTGGGAGATTCCGAGGGCTACTTGGATCCCTACCCGCTGAACCCGGGCCGTACCCCTTGGCCCGGCATCCGCCCGGCCAGCACCGAGGAAGTGCAGGCCATCGTCAAGCTGGCCACCGAGCACGAGGTACCGTTGTGGACCTTCTCCTGCGGCAAGAACCTGGGCTATGGCGGCCCCGAACCACGCGATACCGGGATGGTGGCGCTGGATTTGAGCCGCATGAACCGCATCATCGCGGTCGATGAACGGCTGTGCTACGCCGTGGTGGAGCCCGGCGTCACCTTCTTCGATCTCTTCGAATACATCAAGGAACGCGGCCTGAAGGTCTGGATGTCGGTTCCGGCCTTGGGCTGGGGCTCGGTCATGGGCAATATGCTCGACCGCGGCTACGGCATGACCCCGCTGGGCGACCACGTGAAGTCCTTGTGCGGCATGGAAGTGGTCATGCCCGACGGCGATCTGGTCCGCACCGGCATGGGCGCGATGGACGGCACCGAGCTGGGCCCGATCTTCCAGGGCGGCTTCGGCCCGACCTTGGACGGACTGTTCACCCAGTCCAACTACGGCGTGGTTACCCAGGTCGGACTGTGGCTGATGCCGGCGCCGCACACCTACGTCAATGGCGATATTTTCGTCGACGACGAGGCGCACCTGCCGCAACTGATCGACATCCTCACCACCTTGCGCCGCGAGGAAATCATCCAGAACAATGCCCTATGCGGCAATGTGGTGCGCGCGGCAACCATGCGCGGATCGCGCGCCGACTTCTGGGATGGCGAAGGTTCCATTCCCGACTGGCGCCTGGAAGAAATGCGCCAGGAATTCGGCATTGGCCAGTGGAACTGCAAGTTCGCCTTCTACGGCGACCGCGAACTGTGCGAACGCCGCCTGCAAATCGTCAAGGACAGGATCAGCGTGATCCCCGGTGCCCGCGTTGACGCCCGGTTCTACTCGGGAGAAGAAGGCTTGGCCTTGCAGCATGAGGACATCGCCGCCCAGGACCGCACCCAGATGGCCGGCGTCCCGACCTTGAAGCCGCTGTCCACCGTGGGCTGGGCCGCTGAAAACGGCGGACACATCGACGCGGCGCCGATCATCCCGGCCCGCGGCGAACTCGTGGCCGAGTTCTACCAGGAAGCCAAGAAGCTCTACGCGAAGCACGGCTTCGACCTGTACATCGGGTACCACCTGTACCCCCGGCATATGGTTCACGTGACCATGATCTTCTTCGAGCGCGGCAACCAGGAGATGCTCGCCCGTGCGCGCGCCCTGTACTCCGAGCTGCTCGATGCGGCCCGCGCCCGCGGCTACGCACCGTACCGCAGCCACGTGGACTACATGGACCGCATTGCCGACGGCTTCGACTTCAACGACAACGCAGCACGCCGCCTGCAGGAGAAGATCAAGGATGCACTGGATCCGGCGGGGATCCTGGCCCCTGGCAAACAGGGCGTCTGGCCTGCGCGCTTCCGCGATCAGCGCTCCAGCGTCTAGCCCCAAGCCCGCGCCTTGAGCCACGCATGATCCCCTCACCGCAATAGGCAGTGGGGGGATTTTCATATGGCTCTTCCCCGGAATTAGCGTCGACAGAGAATTGGGCATACGCCCCCCGCCAGCTCGGAAGATGCTAGGAAAGTACAGCACACTCCATTTTTACATGCGTTGATTTAATGAACCATTGATATAAAGTGGAGAAGATCGGGCACAACGCGCAATCGTGATCACACTGGTATTGAGCATATGCAAACCGACGAATCCCGAATGAGCGCCAGAGGAGCAGTTAAGTGAAAGACTTCTTCCAGTCCCTGTCCAAGCGTGCATTTGCGATCCTCATCGCTATCGTGGTTCTGATTCTGATCGCAGTGCCAACAGCTCTGATGTCGGGACTTCTGAGCAGTATCTTTGATTCACCGGCAGAAGGCATCCGAGTATTTTTCATCATGGTCGGCGCTGGCGCAGTTCTCCTTGTATGCGAGCTATTCGTCGAAGAAGCACGCGAACGCCGCCAACTGAAAAAGCGGGCTCTGGCATCGGGCAAAAAGAAATAATCTCCTGCTGGCACTAGTTTCGTTCCCGCCACCATCCGGACCCACGCCACTGCTAGAGACCGCGCGCAAAACCACCGTCAACGCGAACGTTCTGTCCGGTCATGTAGCTTGACTCGTCGCTGGCCAAGAAGCGCACGGCCTTGGCAATCTCGGTGGTGCTGGCAGCACGGCGCAAGGGAATCTTCTGGACCCATGTTTCAGGAACCGTGCTCGGGCCCTCCTTGGTGAAGCCGGGAAGCACGTTATTCATGCGTATGCCCTCGGGCCCGTATTCATCGGTGTACACCGGCGAGGGCCAGGCACTCCAGGCTATTAATTCCTTGCGCAATCAGTTCCTTGAACGAATGCATTCACGCTACTGAACTCCCATTCGGGCTTCTTAAGCTGGGTCGCTGCGAAAAGCGGCGACCCAGCTCTTGCCTTGATAGCGCCGCAAAACAGGCTTGCCGGCCATCCGCGTTGCCCAAACACTGCCGGGATAGAGGCCGGATGCGTGCAGCATCATGATGGAAACTGCGCTTGCGCCGGCTCCGGAACCAGTCGGGGATGTTCCCGCTGCAGCAATCCGGGTCAGGGCCTGGGCGTGGGAATGCCCACGAAGGTTCTGGCTACTTGAGCAGCTTCACGTGCGGCAAGCAGGCTAGCCCGACCTCGCCACCGTTTTTCACCGCACTGAGCGTGGTTTCGTAGTGCGCACGCAATAGCTGGCCAGCCAGTTCCGCATTGCGGTCCAGGGCGGCGTTGAGGATATCGCGATGCTCCTTGTCCAGGTCCCGCTTGGCGTCACGGGTGGCCGGTCCGGCCCAGCGTCCATAGAGCTGGATCAGGTCAGACAAGGTTCGAGTCACCTCGGTCAGCAACGGAACACCACAGGCCTCAACGAGCTTGTCATGGAAGTTCTGATGCGCGTGATTCCATGCCGGGGTGTGGTTATCCGGGTCTTCGTCCGAACGGCGCGGCGTGCGCTCCAGGGTGTGGTGCGCTGCCATCAGCTCGCTCTCCCACTCCAATGGCGCACGTTCGAAGCCCAGCGAAATTGCCAGCTGCTCGTTGACGCAGCGCATTTCCACGATGTCACTCAAGTCGGCCAACGACAGTTCCGGGACAAAGAAGCCCTTGTTGGGTCGAAGGGTGACGAGCTTGTCCCCCACCAGCCGGGTCAACGCTTCGCGAATGACCGTACTCGAGGTTTCGTAATGCTCAGAAAGATGCGTGAGCTGCAGCCGGGCGCCTGGTTCCCAGCGCCCATCCAGGATATCGGTGCGCAGGGTGTCGCGGATGTGCTTTGACATCGTTTCTGAATCGGTGCGTTTCGCCATGACACAAATCATACCAAAGTCGGCGAAGAATACATTTTTAGTTGACTTATGCATAACCAAGAGGTGACACTGGTTACATCACGCGCCTGCCAGACCCTGTCGCGCACGGCCCGAAAAGACTTGCTAGGAGTAACCAATGAGCGAATCACTGATCGAGACCGCCGCCACCAAACAGGTAGATGACCTGTACTGGCGTGCAAACTACTCGGCTATCACCGAAAGCGACGAGCAGCTGCGCAAGATCGTTGCAAGCACCGACCTGCCGCCACTGATGGTGGCCCTGGCCGCGGCAACCGGCGATTACTCGATCCTTCGTGATGAGCTGCGTCCACCGCAGCCGCCGGTTGACACCGTGGGCCAGCCGCACGGTGGCATGGACGCCGCAGCTCAGGAAGCGGCCCGCGAATTGGCCTTCCAAGCACTGCGCCGGATCCGCGATGAAAAAATCACCTCGGTGGAGACCCTGGACGACGAGCAGGCCACCACGATCCTGGACTGGATCACCAACCAGGCCACCACCGATTATCACCAGATGCTCAAGCACGACATGGCATTGGTTCCCGAAGTGAGCGGCGCACCGGCCTTCACCAAGGAACAGGTTGCTCCCACCCGCGACTTCACCGTGGCAGTCATCGGCTCGGGCGTGGCCGGCATGGCCGCCGCTTACCGGCTGAAGCAGGCCGGCCTGGACTACACCGTCTTCGAGAAGGGCCACGAAGTCGGCGGTACCTGGTGGAAGAACACCTACCCGGGCGTGCGCCTCGATACCCCCAACTACGCCTATTCATTTTCCTTCGCGCAGCGCGATGACTGGCCCCAGCAGTTCTCCGAAGGCCCCGAGATCCACAAATACACCCGCGACGTCGCGGAACGCGGCGGCATCACGCAGAACATCCAGATGGGCACCGAGGTGCTTTCGGCTACCTGGGATGAAGAAGACGGACGCTGGGTGCTGTCCATGATCGTGGACGGCGGCGAAGTCCAGGAACGCCGCTTCAATGCCGTCCTGACCGCCGTCGGCCAGCTGGACCGCCCGAAGTTCCCCGATACCCCGGGCCACGACACGTTCGCCGGCGTCCACGTGCATTCGGCCGAATGGAAGCCGGGCATCGATTTGAAGGGCAAGAAGGTTGCCGTCATCGGCACCGGCGCCAGCGCCTACCAGATCGTCCCAGCCATCGTGGATGAGGTCGAAGAGCTCAAGATCTTCCAGCGCTCCTCCCCTTGGATGCTGCCTACCCCGTTCTACTACGAGGACATGCCCGAATCGGTGACCTGGCTGGTCGAGCACCTGCCGCAGTACGGCCAGTGGCTGCGCTTCTGGCAGCACTGGCTGGGCGTCGAGGGCCGCCAGCACACCACCGCCGCGGATCCTAACTGGACCAAGGACGGTTCAGTGTCCGCGGTCAACGAGCGCGTGCGCCAACAGCTGACCGAGATGCTCAAGGAGCAGTACGCCGATCGCCCGGACCTGCTGGCCAAGGTCACCCCGGACTACATCGTGGGCGGCAAGCGCATGCTGCGCGATAACGGCGTGTGGGCCAAGAGCCTGAAGAAGCCGCAGACCACCCTGGTCACCTCGGGCATGAGCGAAATGACCGAGGACGGGATCATCGATGGCGACGGCACCCTGCACGAGCTGGACGTCATCATCTACGCCACCGGCTTCCAGGCTTCCGAATTCCTCGAGCCGCTGCGCATCACCGGCCGCGAGGGCAAGGACATCCACGAATACTGGGGCGGCAACGCCACCGCCTACGCCGGGGCCACCGTGCCGGGCTTCCCGAACCTGTTCATCGTTTCCGGACCGAATACCGGGCATGTGGTCAACGGCTCGCTGTTCTCGATGATCGAGTACGGCCTGACCTACATCCTGGATGCACTGAACATCGTGCTCGACAAGGAGATCAAGGCACTGGACCTGAAGCAGGAGGTGCTCGACGCGTTCGTGGCGGATCTCGATGCCGCCAACGCGCAGAAGGCCTGGGGCCACCCCGAGGTGCACACCTGGTACAAGAACAAGTTCGGCCGCGTCTCGCAGATCTGGCCTTACCCGATCGTCGAGTACTGGAACATCACCCGCGCGGTCGACCGGTCGCAGTACACGGAAATCCGCTAGGCATGGGGGTTTACAGCTACGCGCAGCGCAGCGCCGGGCGCTTCGGCAAGCTCAGTGAAGCCACCGGACTCACCACAGCGCAGCCGGCAATTTTCCCGCAGGCCCCAGGTTCCCTGGATTGGTTGCTAGGTCCTGCACTGCAGGAACTGCCCCAGTCCGAGGATGCTTTCCAGGTTGCAGTCTTTGCTCCGCAGGATGCCAAGGACCTTCCGGTGATGGTTTTCCTTCCCGGCGGCGGCTTCGTTTCCGGCGCCGGCACCGTGCGCTGGTACGACGCGCAGGACTTTGCGGAGAAGCAGAACTGCGTGGTGGCCGTGGTCAACTACCGCATCGGATTGCTGGCCCACAATCAGCAGGTGGGCGGCGGGAATACGCCGCCCGAAGAACTGCTCTTGGCCCTCGCATGGGTACAGCGCAATATTGCTGAACTCGGTGGCAACCCGCAGGAAGTCACCCTGGCAGGCCAGTCCGCAGGTGCCTTCTGGGCCTTCGCATTGGCCCAGCTTGAGGCAGCCCGTGGACTGTTCGACAGGCTCTACGTTGGTTCGCTGTCCTTCCAGCCTCCGATGGGTGAAACCCAGGCGCAGGAACGCAATGCGGTGATGGCCCAAGCGCTTAATGGCACCGCCTTGGCCGAGGCCAGCTCCGAGCAGCTCTTGGCTGCCGGCACAGCACTGGCCCAGGCTTGGGCCGGGCGCGGCTTGGGCCTCTACCCGAGTGCCGATGAGTCCGTTCCGGCGGATCTTTTTGATACCGCGCGGGCAGTCGAACGCCTGCATGTGAAGCAGCTATTGCTGTCCTACACCGCCGATGAGGCAAGTGCCTTCATTGGCATGGCCCCCGAGCAGGCATTCACCCTCGATAGTGTGCGCGGGTTTATTGCAGGGAACTTCAATGAACCGCAAGAAGTCTTCGACGCACTGATTGCCGCAGAACCGCAAGCAACGGCCAAGTCACTCATGGTCAGGACGATGAGCCTGCACCAGATTCAACTCTATGCCGTGGAATTGGCCGACGCGGCAGCCGCTGCCGGCATCCAGGTTCAGCTCCTGGGCTTCGAGGTTCGCTCCCCGTTGCCTCACGCTGGTTCGTCCCACTGCTTAGAGCTGCCGTTCCTCTTTGGCAACCGCGAGCACTGGCAGGATGCCCCGATGCTCGATGGCGTGGCCGATGAGCTCTTCGAGCAAACGGCGAAGGTTCTGGGTGATGCCCTAGGGTCATTTATCCGTCTGGGAATCGCGGCTACCAGCGATAATAACGCTCTTCCTACGCACCAGACGGGTGCTCAATCACTGACAGCACTGGGGGAGACAGGCCTGATCAAGCGCGAAATTCAGCGTCAGTTCAGCACCAGGCGACCGGTTTTGTCCTAGTCTTTGCGCGCCTGTTCTTGCGGACCAGCAGGTCGGCTCGCGCAGGCGCGCGAGTCTTTTTCCGAAAGCACTAGACAATCTAACTTAATGCAAATAATCTAATTATCTAGGTCGCAATATTTTTATCGGCTACAGAAGGGATCCACCATGGCTTGGGGATTAATCAGGGAAATGGGCCACGTGTCCATCCAGACCAATGACATCGAAGGATCCATCTTCGACGCCACGCAGCTGCTCGGCCTGCGCGTCACCGAACGCACCGGCAACGAGGCCTACCTCGCAGCGAACTCAGTGCACCACGAGCTGACCTACGTCGAGTCCGAAGTCAACGGCATCCACTCCCTGGGCCTGATCGCGCAGAACGGCGACGCGCTGCGCGAGATCCGCAAGCGCGTAGCCAACGAGAACTTCAGAATCGTCTCCGAAACCCCGGTCTCCGCCGGCGTGCAGGACGGCTTCTCGTTCATCGGCCCCGAAGGCTGGATCTTCGAGGTCTACACCGGCATGCAGCACAACGACCGCGGCCTGCTTTCCTTCGGCCCGGACCGCTACGGCCACATCAACTTCCACCCGCGCGACGTGCGCGGCATGATGGAATTTTTGCGCCGGATCTTCGACTTCCGCCTCTCGGATGTCATCGGGGATGACTTCGCCTACTTCATGCGCTGCAACCCGGATCACCACGGCATCGCGCTGATCAAGGGCCAGGGCACCTTCCACCACCACGCCTGGCAGGCCCAGTCGATCGGCGACCTCGCCAAGCTGGGCGACCGCCTGGGCGCGGCCGGCCGCGAACTGATCTGGGGCCCGGTCCGCCACGGCGCCGGCCACAACATCGCCGCCTACTACGTGGAAACCTCCGGCGCGGTCGTGGAGCTCTACACCGATTTGGAGCAGATTTACGACGATGAGCGCGATCCCATTATCTGGGGCGAAGACGAGAACTGGTGGAACATGTGGTCCAACCGCCGCACCGAGGACTTCCGCACCTTCGGCATTCCCACTGTCACCGAACTGAAAACCTTCATCTAGAACACCCGAAAGGCACCACCATGCAGTACGTATCCTTCAAGGCAGCTGACGGCACCGAAACCTGGGGCGTGTCCATCGACGGCACCGTCTACGATCTGGGCCCCACCGGCAAGAACCTGGCCGCCAATACCCGCGACGCGATCGAAAAGGGCATCTTCGGCACCCAGCTGGACCTGTCCGGCGCGCCAACCATTGCCGAGGCCGAGATCGACTTCCTGCCCTCGGTGACCAACCCGGGCAAGATCATCTGCATCGGCGTGAACTACCTGGCCCACCAGGAAGAGTCGGGCAAGACCGGGCAGACCGCACCGACCGTCTTCACCCGCTTCGCCGACTCGCAGATGGGCCACCTGGCCCCTGCGGTCAAGCCGACTTCCACCACCAAGTTCGACTACGAGGGCGAAATGGCCCTGGTCATCTCCAAGGAAGCCTTCCACGTGGAGAAGGAAGACGCCTGGGACCACATCGCCGGCTACGCCTGCTACAACGACTTCTCGGTGCGCGACTGGCAGAAGGCCGCCAGCCAGTGGATCCCGGGCAAGAACTTCCCGGGCACCGGCAGCTTCGGACCGTACCTGGTTCCCGCAGCCGATCTGGGCGACATCACCACCGCTGTACTGGAAACCCGCGTAAACGGCGAAGTGCGCCAGAACGCCCCGGTATCCAACCTGGTCTTCGACATCCCGACCCTGATCAACTACGTCACCGGCTTCACCCAGCTGAACCCGGGCGACGTGATCGTCACCGGCACCCCGGGCGGAGTGGGCCTGTTCTACGGTCCAGAGGGCCTGATCAACCACGGCGACGTCGTCGAGGTCGAGATCACCGGCCTGGGCATCCTGCGCAACACCGTGGCCGACGAGGCTACGCTGCTGGCTGGCGCACAGGCCACCGCCGGCGCCACCGCCTGACGCGCAGCCGCGCACTGTTAATACACGAAGCACAAAGGAAGTAGCGGGCAGTGGCACAGTCTCATGAAATCGACGTCCTGGTCATCGGCTCGGGTCCCACCGGCCTGACCGCCGCCAACCTGCTGGCAGATACCGGCCTGCAGGTTGCATTGATCGAAAAGAACCCGGGCAGTGGCGATGAGCCACGTGCCATCAGCGCCACCGATGAAACCCTGCGCGTCATGGCGCACCTGGGAATCATGGATGAGCTGGGACCGCAGATGCTCATGGACACCGGTGCCCGCTACTTCGGCCTGGGCGGCAAGGTCATTGCCGACGTTCGCCCCGGCAAACCCCGCCTAGGTCAGCCCGGCAAGAGCCAGTTCGACCAGCCAATCATGGAAGGCCTGCTCTACGAGGCCGCCACACTGCGCCAGAACCTGGGCCTGCACTACGCCACCGCGGCCACCAGGATCGAACAGCATGCCGACCACGTGATCGTGCACGCCACCCGCACCGGCGAAGCCACCACCGGATTCAACGGCTCCAAGGCAGCAGACACCGGGCAGAACCCCTACGCAGTAGCAGAAGGCGAAGAAACCGCCCTCGAGTTCAAAGCCAAATGGGTACTTGCCTGCGACGGCGGTCGCTCCTTCACCCGACGCGAACTGGGCATCGGCCTGCAGGGTTCCACCCAAACCGAACGCTGGATCGTGGTGGATCTGCTGGATGTGCCGGGCAACCCCGAACCTTTCGCGTCCTTCCACTGCAACGGGCAGCGCCCGGCCGTAGTGGTCCCCGGGGTCGGTGGCCGCCGCCGCTATGAATTCATGCTCTTCGATCACGAAGATGGCGACGCGATGATCACCCCCGAATCCATCACCGCCCTGGTCGCACCATTCCAGGACACCAACGTGGTCTCCGTACGCCGCGCCGCGGTCTACACCGCACACCAGCGCATCGCCGACACCTACCGCAAGGGACGCATCCTGTTGGCCGGCGACGCCGCGCACCTGATGCCGCCCTTCGCAGGGCAGGGGCTGAACGCCGGCATCCGCGACGCCGTGGGTGCTGCTTGGCGCCTGGCCGCGGTCATCAAGGGTGAAGCAAGCGAAGTGCTCATCGATGACTACGAAACCGAGCGTCGCCCGCATGCCGAGGAAATGGTCAAGCTTTCCAAGCGCATCGGCTGGGTAGTGATGAACACCAACCCCGTGATCACCCGCGTGCGCGATGCCGTGGTCACCAGCACCCGCATCATCCCACCGCTGAACCGCTGGCTAACCGGCATGCGCTTCCTCAAGCAGCCTCACTACACCACCGGCACCGTCGCCGCACCGGTTTCCGGGGTTCCGCACCTGGCCCAGAACTTTGCCGGTCGCATGCTTCCGCAGCCAAACCTTGAGGTCAATGGCGCCACTGTGATGCTCGACGAGCTGCTGTCGGCCGGCTGGAACACCATTGAGGTGGCTGCCGGATCCCAGCTGGTCTTCACCAATCAGGACGGCGATAGCGTGAGGGCCAAGGACATCAACCGGGTCTTCGATACCGCCACCGGTACCGTACTGCTGGTGCGTCCAGACTACTATGTAGCAGGCATTGCACCAGCACGCGAGGTCGACCAACTTCTGGAAGCGCTCAGCGCCAAGGCCACCGTGCTGCGCACCTTCGGTGCCGCCAAACAAGGAACTCGTGGCTAGGCCAGCAGAAGCTGCCCTGTCCGGCATCCGCGAAGCCATCCTTGATGGCGCGTGGATGCCCGGCGAGCGCCTTGCTCCCCCGCATCTGGCCCAGCGTTTTTCCACCAGCACCACCGTTATCCGCGAATCCCTCACCCGGCTTTCCGGTGAGGGTTTGGTGGCGGCGATCCCCAACCGCGGATTTTTCGTACCGGAGCTGAACCTGCAGCAGTTGCAGGATCAGACTGAGCTGCGCTGTGTCACCGAGGAATTGGCGGTCAATCTGGCCATCACCCGCGGGGATCTGGAGTGGGAGTCCGCGCTGATTGCCACGCATTACAGGCTGTCCAAGGCACCGCGCCGGCAACAAGATAACCCGGAGCAGTTCACCCCTGAATGGGGTAAGGCGCACCGCGATTTCCATCAGCTGCTGCTGGCTCCATGCGCCTGCCCGCCGATCCTTGAGCTGTCGGCCAACCTGGCCAATTCCACCTTGCTCTACCGGCGTTGGGCGGCCGCTTCGCAGGGTGCCACGCACCGAAATGTTGAGGCCGAGCATGAGGCCATGCTGCAGGCGGCACTTGATCGGGATGCACCTGCCTTGGCTGCGCGCTTGCGAACCCACTATGAGGCTTCGGCCAAGATTATTCTGGATGCCGGCCTGCTCAAGCTGGATATTTTCTAGCGCCTAGCGCAGGAAGGTTCGGGCCACGCTGAAAGCTGTGCGCTCGGCTAGCTCCATGGTGTCTGCTGAAAGTTCTGCCAGCGTGGCCGGACCTGGCGCAATCGAGTACGCGGCCAGGATTCCCGAGGCCTCCAGCTGCTCATCGGACAGCTGCACCGAACCGGCCACCACGATCACCTCGGCCTGTTCACCGGCAGCCTGCAACACCCCGGAAACTACCTTGCCGTCCAAGGATTGCGCATCCAGCCGGCCTTCACCGGTGATCACCAGGTCAGCGTCGGCCAGAATTTCATGGGCACCAAGTACCTTGGCCACCAAATCCCAGCCCGGCACCAGCTCCACCTCGAAGTAGGACCCTAGGCTCACCGCAATCCCGCCGGCAGCCCCCATGCCCGGCTGCTCACGCAGTGCCCGGCCGGTATTGGCTTCCAAAACATCGGCCAGTTGCGCCAACCCCTTATCCAGAATCTGGACATCATTTTCACTGGCGCCCTTTTGCGGACCGAAGATCGCAGCCGCACCCTTGGCGCCCAGTAGCGGGTTGGTGACATCGCAGGCGATTTGCCAGTTAACCTGCCCGGCCCGGGCATCCAGCTGCGAAACGTCGATCCGCGACAGCTGGTTCAGTGCCCCGCCCCCTGCGGGAAGCTGCTCCCCGTTGGCGTCCAAGAATTTTGCGCCCAGTGCGCTGAGCAAACCCGTTCCGCCATCGGTGGTTGCTGAACCGCCTAGGCACAGGATGATCCGGGCGACCCCTAGGTCCAGCGCGTGAGATACCAGTGTGCCCAACCCATAGGTAGTGGCATCCAGTGGTTGCCGTGGCACGTCGCTCACCTGCGGCAACCCGGCTGCTTCGGCCGCTTCCACCACCGCGATTTTCCCGTCGGCCGAAAGCCCCAGCCGGGAGGTGACCGGGCGCCCCAAGGCGTCGGTGGTCTCCAGTGCGATCGCCTCGGTCCCCCAGGTGTCGATCAACGCTTCAAGGGTTCCCTCGCCGCCGTCGGCGAAGGGCACCGCGGTAATCTCGACCGCCCGCGACCGGCTAGCCGCACCCTTGCTGAAGCCTCGTGCCAAGGCCGCGGCTACCCCGCTGGCGCGGGCACTTCCCTTGAAGGAGTCGGGCACAATGGCCACCTTGCAGGGCATCGAATGCTGGGTTGAAGTCATACCCATCAGCCTAGGCACTCTTGAGACCTGCACCTATGGTCTTTTGACTGTAGTTCGAGCGAAGTTCGGGGCCTGCTTATGTGCATTTGTCTGGCTCGCAGATGCTTTTCAAGTGCATCGCTAATAGCTAGCTCTGCCAAAGGAATGGCACAGAAAGCGGCATTAGAGTTTAAAACACCTCTTGAAGGTGCGAGTGATGATCGTAAGGATTCCCGTCGGATATTGCCCGGCGGGAATCTTTCTTAACCAAGTTCGTGATTAGTCCCGCTGGGAGTCGCGGTACTCCTCGATGGAAGCGTTGAAGCGCTGCAGGTAGCCGGCGAACTGCTCAACATCCTCAGCCTCCCACTCATTCAGGATTCGATCCAGGGCATGGAGGGTTACTTCGCGGGCATGCTCCAGCTTCGCCAACCCCAGGTCGGTCAGCGTGATCTTACGCGCAATATGGCCATCGGGATCTGCGATGCGTTCTAGGTAGCCATCGTCGATTCCATGGGTTACCTGGCGTTGCAGGGTGGAGTTGTCCAGCCTCAGCCCGTGGCTTAGTTCCGCGATACTCAGCGGACCCTGGGCCTGAATGCGACTCATCAGCAGGTACACGCTGCGATCGACACCACCGAACTGGCGCTGCTGCGCGATGGTGTAGCGGCTGAGCATGAGCTGCTCGTATTCGATCTGTTCCAGATGGCGCTTCATTCCGAACTTCTCCAATGTGTAAAATACATATAGTATGTAGCTTACACATTTATCCCGGAAGGCTCTTGTGCCCAACCCCACCCCCACCGGACATCCGAAATCCGGACTCGCCGTCGGCATCCTCGCCACGGCAGGCATCGCCTCATCGCTCACCCAGACGATGGTTGCCCCACTGATCCCCCAGCTGCCTGGAATCTTCAGCACCTCACCGGATAACACCGCATGGATCATCACCGCGACCCTGCTGGCAGCTGCCGTAGTGATGCCGATTTCCGGTCGTCTCGGTGATATGTTCGGCAAACGCCGAATGATCCTGATCCTGGCCATCCCGCTGATCCTCGGTGGAATCATCTGTGCCCTGGCACCAAATGTCACCGTCATGATCATCGGCCGGGCCTTGCAAGGCTTTGGTTCAGGCATGATCCCTCTGGGTATCGCAATGTTGCGCGACCTCGTGGATAAGGCGCATCTGCCGGCAGCCATCGCCACGGTTTCCGCCACCCTTGGTGTGGGCGGTGCGATCGGCCTGCCGCTCTCCGCAGCGCTGATCGAGTTCTCTTCCTGGCGCGTGCTGTTCTTCTTCGGTTCGGCGATTACCGTTGTGGTGACCGCACTGATCTTGAAGTTCATTCCGGCAATTCCAACCATCGGCGCGAAAACCCGCTTCGATTGGCTTGGTGCCATCGGCCTGGCCATCGGCTTGATCGCCCTGATGCTCGGCGTTTCCAAGGGCTCCACCTGGGGCTGGGCTTCCCCGCTGGTACTGAGCCTGCTGATCGGCGCGGTCATCGTCTTCCTGCTGTGGGGAGTATGGGAACTACGCACCAGTGCACCGCTGGTGGACCTGCGCACCGCCGCAATACCCCGGGTGCTGTTGACCAATATCGCCTCGATCTTCGTGGGCTTCGGCATGTATTCCAGCTCGCTGGTGATGCCGCAGATCCTGCAGATGCCTACCGAGGCAGGCTACGGACTGGGGCAGGGCGTACTGGCCGCCGGCCTCTGGATGGCTCCAGCCGGCCTGATGATGCTCTTCCTCTCCCCTGTGGGCGGTCGACTGACCAGCGCCAAGGGCCCAAAGTTCACCCTGGTGCTGGGTATTTTCATCATGTCCGCTGGCTACGCGGTGGGCCAGATTGGCATGGGCAGCCTCTGGGGCCTGCTGATCACCAGCCTGGTCATCAACTCTGGCGTGGCCCTGGCCTACGGCGCAATGCCAGCCATCATCATGGGCGCAGTGCCACGCAGCGAAACCGGTGCCGCCAACGGCTTCAACACCCTGATGCGTTCGCTGGGTACCACCTCGGGTGCGGCAGTGATTGGCCTGGTTTTGGCCCAGATGACCACCGACTTCCACGGCACGGTGCTGCCCTCCGAAGCCGGGTTCCACATGACCCTGTGGCTCGGTGCGGGAATCTCCTTGCTGGCGGGGTTGATCGCCCTGTGCATCCCGGCACTGGCCAAGCCCGCCCCGGAGAAGATCTAGTTCACCTCCAGGGATCCATGGCCTACGCGCAGTGCATGCTTACCGCATCCACAGAATGCCAACCTAGAGTATTAAGTACCTCATGAAGGTGCGAGTGATGACGTAGAAACTGGCACTGTCGGTCTTGCGACAGTGCCAGTTTCTGTATCCAAAACCTTTTTGCTCGTGTCCAGCAGTCCGCCGGCCCTGCGGCCAGCCCTCATGGAGTTGAAGCAATTCCCCAAACCTGCAGTTGGCGCTCAGCGCCGGCATAGCTTTGCACCCTACAGTGGTAAATACCTCATGAAGGTGCGAGTGATGATCGAGTAACCCCGGCAAAGCAATTCGCCGGGGTTACGATTTTAACCGGCCGGCGGATAGTCGGGTAGTTGGGTGCCCACTTTAAGTGAGTTGCCCTACAGAGCTACTCGCCCTTTATTGAACAGATTGGATCAACGACCCGCCCTCTGGCCTCAATAGCGCCTTGCCCTTGTTCCACCTCGGATGCACTACTTACCATGACGATACCCCACGTTCGGCAAACACTTGTTCCGGTCGATCGCAGCTCGCTCACCTGCAACTTTTGGCTCCGCTCACACACGCTTTCATGGATGGACATATCGAAAAGGGTATACATTTTGGCATTGAAAGTCGTTCGTGAATCTAACCCCGATTCGCCCCCCGGGGCTATCATGTCCTGAATTTCTCAATACTTTTATCCGCGGTCCTCGGCAACAGCCTGGTCCGTCCACAAGTCTTACGATCTAGGTGCCATCTGCGACCTGATTTAGTGACCCCGATGTGAATCGGTCGGCTGAGGGGCTAAGTCGAGCCTGTCCTATATGCATTAACGTCGGGCTTAAAAACATCCGGAGTGACTGAATTGTGACTATTAATTTCGCTTGACTCCTAAATCGCAGCTCCGGCTGACGGTTATGGGCTCCTTGTAAGCAGAACCTTATGTCTAACCATCGAGAAATACGAAGGCGCGGCCCAAGATCTCGTAACCAACGGCATCGACCGTGCGAAGGAGAATTTGGGCATCATGATTACGGCATGGAAGGAGAGCTGCGATCAGGGCTACCAGGGGTATCAGAATGGCCAAAGTTCCTAATAACCGCACCCCGCGGCCGTGGAACCTAAATTCCATGTGCGGACTTGGACCAATGGTAGATTCTCGAAAATCGGTTACACTACTATCGATAATAAAAACGTCCCATTCATATCTAAATGTTTAATATTCGACTTAGGCCATAATGATGAAATTTTCCTTTGTCGCATTACCCCTTGCATTGTCTTTGGTGACTGTATCGCCGGGGACGGCGCAAGCTGTTGAAACTCCGGTTGGCGAAACCTACACGTTGCAGCAGTCCTCGGAATACGCCCTTTCAACGAAAGATTTTTTCTCCGAAAAGACCTCTGCAGAATCCAACTACATTGAAGCGGCATCACCTGCCGAAGCAGTAGCCAAAATGAACATGATGGATGAACTGCGTCAAGCGGGATTCAACGTGGGGACCATGGCAAAGGTTAACTATGGGCCTTGCAAGATCGTGGCCGAAGGTTTTCACACCAGAAAATCCGGGAAGTACGAGACGGGTGGCTTCAAATCCACTACCTATTGCACCAAGAAAGTCACTGCGATCCACCATTCTTCCCCCGGCACGTTTTAAGCGGCTTGCGTGGTGGGTCAAGGGAGGTCGCGCGATTGGCCAGCCAGCCCAAAAGATAAAAGCTGGTAAACATAATGGCACCTACTACCCGACTGTCTTCCAGCAGACAAATCACGCGCTGACATGTAAATCTGCAAAAACGACCACTTGGTCAGGTCGCACCCTCGGAACAATTGTCTACAATGGCAAGACTTACTATGCTGATGCTTATGCTCCTGTGCAGAAGGGGGTTCGATGCCGCCTCTAAGCAATATCCTGACAAAAATCAAGAATCGTCTTAGATCGAAATATTCAGAGGAACTGATGGTTTTCGTTGTCTACGGTAAACAACCCAGCCCGTTTCCAGATCTAGAACACATAGAGCCAATAATTGCGATCGTGGCCAGTGAGCGTGAATGCTATGAGATTCAGGAAAAGTACCCAGAAACTCAAGTCAGCTGGGAAGCTCGGAAGGTCCAGAATACTGAAGGCATGGAACTGACAGGGGGCGGCATTCTGTATCTCACGCATACTACTTTATTGCCGTACGACGAGGATGGCGATGGGAATCCAATCTTCGGAATCATGGAGTCCCCACAGCCTACAGGCCTATATTGCAGTCGGGACACCGCTGAGCAAGAAGCACCGGGTCAATATCTGCACAGAGTCAGCCTCGGTGAAATAAACCTTCGCGGTGTCGGCGAGCTTTTGTGATAAGCATCCAGTTCCTTACAGTTCCTTACGCCAGTATGTGAAGTTGCCAAACGTGAAAAGGGGGCAAACCAGGCGTGGCTTCTCAGCGTGATGATGGCCGCACCAAAGGAGACAGGTTGACCCGTATGCAACCGGCTGTCAGACCAGCAGACGAGCCATCGAGCCTACAATTCAATATTGTGATTCAGACACTGCATTTGGTCTCCGGTCATGTGGCATGCCGATGGAGGCCATACGATCTGGTTCAGCAGTTAAATAAGTCGGCTGTGCCTACCGTGCGCTTCAATTTCTCCGACTCAGACCCACAGCAGGGTTGTGACGGCAGTTTTGATATTCACCCCTCACCGGCACCAAAGTAACGATTCGCAGGACCGCGCAGCACTGATGAAATCCGTGCGAACAAAGTACCGACCTTCCTCCATGTGGATTCGAGCATGCACCGCTCGTCACCACGAAACTTCGACAGCGGAATGGAAATCTCGTCGATAGGAACATTCAGTAGTCGTAACCACAACCCACCGTGGATTGATTGGCTCCGCAGCGTAATTTGGCAGGAAACGGTGCTTTCTCAGTAAAGACCTCGTGGAGAGTACCAGGCCTGGGCTCTGACTGTTGAGCAATCTGTTCATTCTCCCAACCGGCGAGCGCGTACCTCCCGAATGACGGTCAGCGCCTGCGTCCGATCTGCAGCCCTGAGCCCAATCGGGCATAGGTGCGATAACGTAGACGGGTTCCCAATTTCCCTTCCCTGGGACATCTGACGAAACGGAGCCCCGGTGAGTACCGCGACCGCTGAACTGACGCCCCTGCAACGACAGTCGGTGCTACGCACCCTGAAGTCCCCGCGATTGCTCAAGACAGAGCTGCTCGCCGGCCTGGTAGTCTCCCTGGCACTGATCCCCGAGGTCATCGCCTTCACCGTGATCGCCGGAGTCGACCCGCGCGTGGGCATCTTCGCGTCCTTCACGATGTCGGTGGTCATCGCGATCACTGGCGGGCGCCCGGCGATGATTTCGGCAGCTGCCGGCGCGGTGGCTCTGGTGGTCGCCCCGCTGGTTCGTACCCACGGGGTGGAATACCTCTTCGCCACGGTGGTCCTGGCCGGCATCATCCAGGTATCGCTGGCGCTGCTGGGCGTGGCCAAGCTGCTGCGCTTCATCCCGCGCCAGGTGATGATCGGCTTCGTCAACGGCCTGGCCATCTCGATTTTCTGGGCGCAGATGCCCGAGCTGCGCAATGTCCCGTGGATGGTCTACCCGCTGGTGATCCTGGGCGTGGCCATCGTCTGCTTCTTCCCGAAGATCACCAAGGCGGTTCCGGCTCCGCTGATCGCCATCGTGGTGCTCACCGCGATCACCATCTTTGCCAAGGTCGCCGTTCCGACCGTGGGCGACAAGGGCGAACTGCCTGATTCTCTGCCGATCTTCCACCTGCCCGGGGTGCCGCTGGACATGGAGACCCTGCAGATCATCGCGCCCTACGCGATCGCGGTGGCCTTCGTGGGGCTGCTCGAATCGCTGCTGACCGCCAAGCTGGTCGATGACATCACCGACACCCCGTCGAGCAAGACCCGCGAGTCCTGGGCACAGGGCACCGCGAATATCGTCACCGGCTTCTTCGGCGGCATCTGCGGCTGCGCGATGATCGGCCAGACCATGGTGGGCGTGAAGGTCTCCGGCGGGCGCACCCGCATCTCCACCGCCTTCGCCGGCATCTTCATGCTGCTGCTGGCGGTGCTGCTCGGCGACATTGTCGCGCAGATTCCGATGGCGGCCCTGGTGGCGGTGATGATCGTGGTTTCGGCGACCACCTTCGACTGGCACTCCATCCGACCGAGCACGCTGAAGATGATGCCCAAGAGCGAAACCTTCGTCATGGCCATCACCGTGGCGCTCACCGTGATCACCAGCAACCTGGCCATCGGCGTGGGGGCGGGCATCCTCTCGGCGATGGTGCTTTTCGCCAATCGCGTGGCGCATATGGTCACCGTGGATCGCAGCGCAACCCCGGATGCCGCCGTGTACAAGGTCAACGGCGAACTGTTCTTCGCCTCCTCGAACGACCTGTACACCCAGTTCGACTACGCGCAGGACCCCGAGAAGGTCATCATCGACATGTCCGATTCGCACCTGTGGGACGCCTCGACCATCGCCGCCCTGGATTCGATCCGCACCAAGTACCAGAACTACGGGAAAACCGTGGAAATCCGCGGCCTGAACGAGGCCAGCCAGACGATGCAGGACCGCCTGGGCGGGAAGCTGAACTAGGGCACGGAGCTCAGCTTCCCTCCGCGCTCTTTCCGCGTTCGGCCGTCCGCAGGCGCTTGGAGGAGTACATGTCCCGGTCGGCACGGAGAATCATCGTGCTCAAGTTGTCATCCGTGCGGGCTTCTGCCGTTCCGAAGCTCCACGCCAGCGGCGATGTAAGCTCGATGCGCTCCATCAGCACCTGAGCCTGGCCACGGGTCGTATTAGGGAAAACCAGCACGAATTCATCGCCGCCCAAGCGGCTGACCAGGTCCCCGGCCCGCGTGGCACTGCGCAGATGCCGCACCAGTTGCTTCAAGGCAAGATCCCCGGCTTCGTGGCCGCCTTGGTCGTTGATCTCCTTGAATCCGTCCAGGTCCAGCAGCGCCACAGCCAGGGGCCTGCGGTATTTCCGGGAGGAGAGCAAGGCGGCATCGCCGCGCACGGCCAGCCCGACGCGGTTCAAGGCCCCGGTCAATGCGTCGATCTGGGTTTGCTGGCGGAACCGGCGCTTGACGTAGAGGCCGACGAACATCCCGGCGACGGTGAAGAAGACCAAGCTCAGCACGTTCAACAGCCCGCTTTGGTGCTCGGTGCCCACAGCAGGGCCGAAGAACACCGAGTAGGGAATCGTGAAAGCCATGATCGGGTAGATGGTCCACCGGGTGACGGCCGGGGGAAAGAGCCACGACATGTACAGTGCGATGAGCGGAAATTCCTGGAGCCTGAAGACGATCTGCTCATGGTTGAGCGAAAAACCCACGAAGACCACGAAGGCCGACAGTTCGGCCAGGGCCCCGAGATAGGCGATCCACAACGGAAAACGATCCAGCATCCACCACACGGCGATCACCAGCCCCAGCGCCCCGGCAACCCTGGCTACCGCCAGCTTCTGGAAGAGCGGAGAGCTGAAATCATTGCCCAGGTTGACCACATAGAAAAGCAGCAGGAAAACTGCCACCATCCCTGTGACAGCCACTTCCAATCGCTTGATGCGGCGGAGCCTGGCTGGCAGGAACCGGCTCCACCAAATTCCGTCGTCGTTTGACCGCCGATCCATTGTCCTCGGCATGCCATCACCCGCTTTCTCTTTAATTCATCTTAACCGCGTGATCCCGGCCAGTGGCGCGGTAAGATCTCATTCGTAGCAACAGCCTAATCAGCAATCAAGTTGCCAGCCCATACCGCCAGGTTAGGTAGTCCATGAAGTTCGTATTCCAGCCATTGATCAACCTGCGTTCCACAACGCTGCTGGGTTTCGAGGCACTGGCGCGCTTCAGCGACGGGCGCAGCCCTGACGAGCATTTCTCCGCGGCCCGGACCGAAGGCAACCTGGTAGAACTTGAGCTTCGCGCTCTGGAGCGCATTGTCGAATCCAGCCAAGGCCTGCCCGACGGGCTGCTGCTCACCATGAATGCTTCGGGTCCAGCGATCAGGGCGTTCGCGCACTCAGAGCCGGCACTCGATCCCCGGCTGCTCTGGGGCCTGGAACTGCACGAGCAGTCCGCGCCGGAAGTTTGCGATGCCGCCCGCATCCATGCAGATGAGCTCGGCTGCCTGCTGCTGGTTGACGATGCCGGCATCGGCTATGCAACGCGGGGGCGCATCCTCCGGCTGAAGCCGCACATTGTGAAGCTGGACCGTTCGCTTTTCATCCGCTACCTGGCATCGACGCAGGCTCGCGAACACGTTGGCATCCTGCTGGCCGCTGCCCGCGAGATCGGTGCCAGAACTCTGGTCGAGGGGATCGAAACCGGTGAACATCTGGATCTGGCCCGGAAGCTGGACTTCGACTATGCGCAGGGCTTCTATTTCAGCCCGGGCATAGAGCTTGCGGGGTTGCCAGCTGCGATGCATGAGCTACACGGACGCCTCGGGATCGATATTCCGGGTTTCTGAGCGCCGTTCCCGTCCCCGCGAGCTGCGGATCCGGATCACCGGCAGCAGCTTGGCCAGTCCCAGGACCAGATAGAGCACGGTGTTGATCGCGACGAACGAAGCGAGCACCGCGAACCAATCACTGAGCAGAACGCTCTCGGGAAGAATGATTCCATGTGGAATCTGGACGAGGTGATTCATCATGAGGTGCTTTCCTTACGTGCGGCGCCCGCGTGGTCGACGTGCTTCCAATCCGCGCTCCGGGCAAACGCGATATCCCCTACGCCCTTGAGGAACGCAAGGTCCAGGAAGGCGTCATAGACCAATTCCGGAATCACCAGCGCGGCGATAATCCTGGCTTTCCAGCCGCCGTGCCAGACCGTGACCACGCGCTCGACAGCGAAGAGCGCTCCAAGCAGCATCCAGAAGGGGAACCACACCCAGTTGTCCATGGAGACCAGCATGATGATCATCAGCGCGAAATAGCTGAACAGCGCGATCACGCCGTAGCCGATGCCGATCTGCTGGGCCCAGTACCGCGTGGTCTGCGGGGTGACTCCGTACGCGCCCAGGTTCTCCAAGGCGCCGCGCTGCCAGCGCAGCCGCTGCGCCCACAGCATCTTCCAGTTGGGCATCAGCTCGGTGACCACCGTGCAGTCCTGCGGCGATGTGGTCAGCGCGCCGAGGGTTTTCAGCGCGATGGTCAGTTCGTTGTCTTCGGTCAGAGCCTCCGTGTCGTAGACCTCGCCGCAGGTGCCCGGCAGCATGCTCCCGCGTGCCGCAGCCACTTCGCGCAGGGCCGTCGCGCGGAATACCGAGGCCGTTCCGGTCAGCACGAAGACCCGGCCGTCGCGACGGCCGATTTCGCGTTGGTAGCGGGTGTACTCATTGCGCTGGAACTGGCCGATCAGCCCATGGCCCTCTTCTCCGTGGAACAGCCCGCCCACGGACATCAGCGCGCGGTCCCAGGTGAAGCGGTCCCGGGCGGTTGCCAGGAAGTCCGCGCCGATCTGGCTGTCGGCATCCATCACCATGACGCAGTCGTTATCGCCCATCCCGGGCAGGATGGAGTGCAGCGCCTGGTTCAGCGCGCCGCCCTTCTTGTGCTTGTTCTCCACCGATTCGAACACCTCGACCCCGTGCTCGCGGGCAACTTGCACGGTCCGGTCGGTGCAGTTGTCGGCAACCACGATGATGCTCGAGGGGGCAAAGCTCTGCTCCTCCAGTGCTTTCAGGGTGTACGGCAGGGAGGCTTCTTCATTGTGCGCCGGGATCAGCACGGTCACGGTCACCGGCCCGGCGTAGATGCCCCGCGTCCGGGCCATCACCGCTTTGGGCGCCAGCGGCCGGCTCGATTTCTGGATCGGCGTCCGGCGATAGCGCCAGGTGACAAAGCGTTCGCCCAGGACCACCAGCAGCACCAGGAAGACTGCTGCGGCGACGGCGAAAGCGAGGATGGACAGATCCGGCAGCTCGGTGCTGTAGAAAGTAGTCCAGAGTTTTCCGATATGGACCTCGATCGGGTTCCACATCAGCGCAGGCTTCCCGCTCATGCTCAACGCCCAGGCCAAGAGCGAGGCCGCGAGAACGACGATCAAAATGACAGCGATGCCCACTAAGCGGCTGAAATGTTTCTGCAAGTACGCGCCCCATTCACGTTCGGATTCCTTGGCAACCCCTGGCCTGGACCTGATCTGGATCAGCGAATCATGCCGGGCTTGCCCAAGGCAAGCTACTTGGAAAACTAGCAGTCGGAAAAATCATCGACGCAGTATTTATGTCCAAGGTCACCTCCACCCAAAGCAACGCTGTGCCTTGCGCCCCTGCCTGGTGGCATTTGGCTACAGTTCGAGCACTTTCGCCGCATCCTCGCGCAGCTGGTTCTTGCGGATCTTCCCGGTGACGGTGGTCGGGAAATCCTGCAGGATCTGCACGTAGGCGGGGATCTTGTAATGCGCCAGATGCCCGGTGCAGTATTCGCCGATGGCCGCGACGTCCAGGGGTTCGCGGCCGTCCCTCATGCGGATGCAGGCGCAGATCGCCTCGCCGTACTTCTCATCGGGCACCCCGATCACCTGCACGTCCTCGATATCCGGATGCTTGTAGAGGAATTCCTCGATTTCCGCCGGGTAGATGTTCTCCCCGCCGCGGATCACCATGTCCTTGATGCGGCCCACGATGGTGCAGTACCCGTCCTCGCGCATCACCGCCAAGTCGCCGGTGTGCATCCAACCCTCGTCGTCGATGGCCGCCCGGGTCTTGTCTTCGTCGTTCCAGTAGCCGAGCATCACCGAGTAGCCGCGGGTGCAGTATTCGCCGGTTTCCCCGCGCTGCAGGGTTTCGCCGCTCACCGGGTCCACCACCTTGATTTCCACATGCGGGTGCACCCGGCCGATGGTGGAGGTGCGGCGCTCGATATCGTCGTCGCTGCGGGTCTGGCAGGAGACCGGCGAGGTCTCGGTCATGCCGTAGGCAATGGACACCCCGTCCATGCCCATCTCGTCGATGCAGCGGCGCATCACCTCGACCGGGCAGATGGATCCGGCCATGATGCCGGTGCGCAGCGACGAGAGGTCGAAGTCCTTGAAATTGGGCAGGTTCTGCATGGCGATGAACATCGTGGGCACCCCGTACAGGCCCGTGCACTTCTCCTCCGCCACTACCCGCAGCGTGGTTTCGGCATCGAAGCCCGGGGCCGGGATGACGATGGTCGCGCCCCGGGAGGTGCAGCCCAGGTTGCCCATCACCATGCCGAAGCAGTGGTAGAACGGCACCGGGATGCACAGCCGGTCGTGCTCGTCCAGGTCGATCATGCCGGTGACCTGGTAGCCGTTATTCAGGATGTTGCGGTGGCTGAGCACCGCGCCCTTGGGGTAGCCGGTGGTGCCCGAGGTGTACTGGATGTTGATCGGGTCCCCGGGCTTGGTGGCCGCCAGATGCCCGGCCAGCTCCTCGTCGCTGACCTGCTCGCCCTCGGCCAGCAATTGCGCGAAGTCCCCGGTGTCCACGTAGACCACGCGTTCGAGGCTCGGGGTGTCGGCACGGGTCGCCTCCACCATCGAACGGTAGTTGCTGGTCTTGAATTCGGAGACCGCCAGCAGCAGGCGCACCCCGGAGTGGTTGGCCGCGTAGGCGTATTCGTGGGTGCGGTAGGCAGGATTGACGTTGACCAGGATGACGCCGATCTTCGCGGTGGCGTATTGCGCGAATACCCATTCCGCGCAGTTAGGCGCCCAGATGCCCACCCGGTCTCCCGCCTCCAGGCCGGCGGCCAGCAGGCCCTTGGCCAGGGCGTTGATCTGCGCATCCAGCTCGCTCCAGCTCCAACGCCGCCCGGTGGCCGATTCCACCAGGGCTTCTGCCGGGCCAAAGCGGGCTGCAGTGCGCTCGAAGTTCGCGCCGATGGTCTCTTCGATCAGCTGCGGTTCACTCTCGCCCTGGGCATAGGCCTTCATCTGTGTACCCCTTCATGGATCACGTCGTCGGTATCTGCGTGGGCGCAAAAGATGTGCCCAGCGTCACATTCACACCCTAACCGCGACCTCCCCTGCTGCCAAGCGCCAGGACGGGACCGCCCCCTGCAGCGGCAGCAGAAGGAGCGAAGCTGGTTGCCAATTGGCGACATGGGACCCGTGGCGATTCAGCGCTTCCCGACATGATTCCGGTCCGGGAATCAACCGCCAAATACAACGCGACCCAGCCATTCATACTTGTAGACTCTCAATCGACCCAGAATAAGTATTTCACCCTCTTGGATCGCCGCGTTAGAGTTGCCAGCAAGCGTCTTCTGCGCATTCGACGCGCGGTCCGACGATCGGAGCACCATGGACACGAGACTACTTCGCTACTTTGTCGCCGTCGCCGAAGAACGCCATTTCGGCCGCGCAGCGGCGCGCCTGCATATCGCGCAGCCCCCGCTCTCCCAGCAGATCAAGCAGCTCGAAGAGACCCTGGATACCCAGCTGCTGATCCGCACCACGCGCAAGGTGGAACTGACCAACGCCGGCGAGCTGCTGCTGCGCCGCGGACGCATCCTGCTCGCAGAGCTCGACCAGCTCTCCCGCGATGTGCGCACCGTGGGCCAAGGCGCGCTGGGCGTGCTGCGACTGGGTTCCACCGGCAGCGCCACCTCGCGCATCATGCCCAAGCTCATCGAAGCCAGCTCCCAGCAGATGCCGGGCCTGCAGCTGAATGTGCAGGGCGAAATGCTCACCCCGCAGATGGTCGAGGGACTGGTCGAGGGACGCCTGGACCTGGCTATCCTGCGCCCGCCGGTGCGCGGCACCGAGGTGGACTACATGCTGCTGGACCGCGACCACCTGGCCGTGGCGCTGCCGCTGGGCCACCCGCTCGCCGCCCACGATGAGCTGGACCTGGAACAGCTGGCTGGCGAGAAGTTCATCTGCTACCCGCCATCCTCCGCGGTGAACAACATCATCATGGACTCCTGCCGCCGCGTGGGCTTCGCCCCGCAGATCGCGCAGGTGGCCAGCGAAACTTCCACCCTGCTCACCTTCGTCGCCGCGGGCCTGGGCATCGGGTTGCTGCCCACCACGCACTACCTGCCGCACAGCACCCGGATCACCTTCCGGCCGCTGCGCAACGCACCGGCCGTCGACCTGGCGATCGCCTGGAAGGCCGGCAACGAGTCTGCGCTGGTGCGCAACTTCCTGGAACTTTGCACATTGCTCAACCCCCTAGAAAGGCTGGACCCCGATGCGAATCCAGCGGATTGAAACAATCCCCTACGCCATCCCCTACAACCACCCGCTGCGCTTTGCCAGCGGCGAGGTGCACACCGCCGAGCACGTGCTCATCCGCGTGCACACCGACGAAGGCGTGATCGGCACCGCCGACGCCCCGCCGCGCCCGTACACCTACGGCGAGACGCAGAAGTCCATCGTCGCGATCGTGCAGGATGTCTTCGCCCCGCAGCTGATCGGCCTGGAGATCATGGACCGCGCCAAGATCCGCCAGGTGCTGGATAGGACCATCCACAACCAGGTGGCCAAGGGCGCGATCGACATCGCCGTCTGGGACGCCATCGGCCAGGCGCTGGGCACGCCGGTGCACAAGCTGCTCGGCGGCTTCACCGACTCGATGCGCGTGAGCCACATGCTCGGCTTCAAGCCCGCCCAGGAGCTGCTCGACGAGGCCCTGCGCTTCGGCGAGCAGTACGGCATCACCACCTTCAAGCTCAAGGTCGGCCGCCGCCCGCTCGCCCTGGACATCGAGGCCTGCCGCGTGCTGCGCGAAGGGCTGGGCGAGGACGTGGAGCTCTACCTGGACGCCAACCGCGGCTGGAGCGCGAACGAGTCCATGGAGGTGCTGCGCCAGACCGAGGGCCTGGGTCTGACCATGCTCGAAGAGCCGTGCGATGCCAAGGAAGCGATGAGCCGACGCCGCCTGGTCGAACGCTCCCCGATCCCGATCGTCGCCGACGAGTCCGCGCCCACCGCGGGCGATGCCTCGCGCGAGCTGCTCTCCGGCGGCGCGAACGCGATCTGCATCAAGACCGCCCGCTCGGGCTTCACCGAAGCCACCGAAATCCTGGGCCTGTGCACCGGGCTGGGCGTGGATGTCACCATGGGCAACCAGATCGACACCCAGGTCGGTTCGCTGGCCACGGTGACCTTCGGCGCGGCCTTCGAAGCCACCAGCCGCCGCGCCGGCGAATTGTCCAATTTCCTGGACATGGCCGATGACCTGCTCGCCGAGCCGCTGCAGATCGTCAACGGCCGCATTCCGGTACGCACCGTGCCCGGCGTGGGCGCCGCCATCGACGAATCCAAGCTGGCGCGCTACCGCCAGGACCACGTGCTTTCCACCTCGAACTAAAGGAGATCCCCATGTTGTTCCTCGCCCGTATGGACGTTGTTTTCCCGGACCACCTGACCAATGAGCAAGTCGCTGACTTCCAGGCCCGGGAAAAGGAGTACTCCGCAAGCCTGCAGCGCAGCGGCAAGATGCAGGGCATCTGGCGCGTGGTCGGCGAGTACGCGAACCACTCGCTGTACAACGTCGAATCCAACGACGAACTGCACGAAATCCTCAGCGGCTTCCCGATGTACCCGTACATGAAGATCAAGGTCACCGCGCTGGCCAAGCATCCGAATTCGCTGGCCTAGGACTTTTCCGGACCGGCGGATTCCCTCCGTGTCCCAGCCCACAAGCATTGATATTCAAAACGTTCCAATGGCCGACAAATGAGTATTTCACTTGGCATAGACGCTGCACTACATTGAATATCAATCACCCGGGATGATGGGGGTCACAGTATGGATCCGCATCCGCCACACCACATAATTTAGGGGAGTCACCATGACCACTGAAACTCCAGCAGACGCAACTGCAGCCAAGTCCGGCAACGCCGCCACCGACAGCTTCCGCAACTCCGGCAAGCTCGGCAGCATCGCGACCTCCACCGAGCGCGTGAACATGCTTGCTTCCAAGCTCGTCAAGGCCGCCAACGACATCATCCTCGAAGAGCGCGTGAGCTACGACGAGTTCAATGCCCTGAAGGCATGGTTGATCAAGGTTGGCGACGACGGCGAATGGCCATTGTTCCTGGACGTGTGGCTGGAGCACTCGGTGGAAGAGGTCGCCACCGACCACCGCGAAGGCAACAAGGGCTCGATCGAAGGCCCTTACTACGTGCCCGAAGCGCCTTCGCAGAACACCCCTGCCACCATCTCGATGCGCGAGGACGAGAAGGGCACCAACCTGCTCTTCCAGGGCCAGGTCCGCTCCACCGACGGCTCGGCGCTGAAGAACGCCAAGATCGAGCTGTGGCACGCAGACGAAGAGGGCTTCTACTCGCAGTTCGCCCCTGGCATCCCCGAGTGGAACCTGCGCGGCACCTTCATTGCTGACGAGGAAGGCAACTTCCAGATCAACACCATGCAGCCAGCCCCGTACCAGATCCCGACCGACGGCGCCTGCGGCCAGCTGATCGCCGCCGCCGGCTGGCACGCGTGGCGCCCAGCGCACCTGCACCTGAAGGTCTCCGCCGAGGGCCACGAGTTGCTCACCGCCCAGCTGTACTTCCCGGGCGATGCGCACAACGACGACGACATCGCCACCGCGGTGAAGCCGGAACTGATGCTCGACGTGCACCCAGCAGCATCGGGCAACGGCAAGCAGGTCACCTACGACTTCGTGCTCGACCCTGTGAAGTAAGCCCCAGCGCGCCTCAACACGGCGGGGGTCCCGGCAGCATTGGCCGGACCCCCGCCGTTGCCGTACCCGGAACCTCGACGAACGGGCGAACACCCGCCAATCCAATGGGAGCGCAGCATGAATGCTTCAACACTGAACGATCCAGCCGGGAAGTTCCAACCCCAATCCATCGCGCACCGAGCTGCCGATGCCAGCGAACCCCAGAACCACTGGGCCTGGACCGGATGGATGCCAGAAGAGGAGCACGGCACCTCGATGCTTGCCGCCTAGGCTTTTGCCCTCAGTACTACCGACGCGAAGCGGAAGGTCCCGACAGCAATGACGCTGCCGGGACCTTCGGCGCACTTGAGGACGGACTCCAGGCAATGCGGCTGCCTGCAGCGGGCGCACTGTTCATCTTGCGGCCAGCTAGCTTGCTCGGGATCAGCCCGCGGCCTTCTTCACCAGGTCCCGGATCCTGTCTTCCGTTGCAGAATCCAGCGAGGTGATAGTCCATGCAACTGGATGCATGTGGGAGCCTTCCTCGTAGGCAGGATTCACGACTTCTCCAAAACCGAAAGCTACGAAGTCCTTGTCAGGCTTGATGTAGCAGACGTCTTTGCCATCCCGGACGTAGAACGGAAGTCCCCAGCGGACGATCGGCTCCAGCGATGGTGCGCTCTGCATGATTATGGCGTGAAGCCGTTCGGCAATCTCGCGATAGGGTGCTGGAGCTGTGCTGAGCTTGGCCAGAACTGCGGCGTCGCCTTTTTTGGTGAAGATCATCCCTAGTCTCCTTCTAACGGTTGGCGCCTCATTGCGGCGCTGGGTGGTATCGCTCGCGCGATCGCTTTGGGCTCCCGATCGGCACATAATGCACCTTACCGACTAAGGGCATCTGATTCACGGATTCTTGCACTGGAATACAGGCAGCTGGCCTCAGGACAGCTTGATCGTGCAAGGAAGTAGCATGGACGCCCAACTCATACGCGTATTGGTTATCCCACCGAGTTGACTAGTGCACTGTTAGGCTACTGACATGCGTAAACTTCTAGCCATCTCCGGGTTCGCCATGATCGTGGCTTACGCGGCTTACGGCTCACTGCTCATGAACAATTGGGCCGTGACCGCAGCAAGTGGACTCTCCCTCGATGAAACCATTTCCGAGATGGCCTCAATGGACCAGAATTACGACTCGCTTGGAGGGTGGGTCTTCGCAGCCACTGGAACCGCCCTCGCCATTTCTTGGCTCGTTCCGGTAGTTTCCGCCGGACGCAAGCTGCCCGCCTGGGCGGCTATCGGAGCTTGGAGCCTGATCATTGCCTTAGGCGCACCGGCTTATTTCTTCGCTTCCTTCGCCAATATGAACTCGGTGGGCGACACCTTTGCCGATTGGAACGCCGATGCCGCCGCGGATCTAGCCGCACCCCTGTACATGGCCAGCGTCCTCGCCTTTGCCATACTCGCAGCCATGGCAGCCTTTGGCATCCGAACTGCCTTCACCCGCCCGCCGCGCCCCCTGCATCCAACTAGCAACTAGCACGGCACCCATTACTGCCTTCCCTGATCTAGCGATTTTCGCGCCGGAATCACGCTTAATCGCATTCGTATAAACTTTCTAGAACTTATCCACAATTGGTTTCGAACCAGAAGATACTGTCGATAATCTGCGCGAACGTTAACTATGACTATTCCCGCATATCTAGACGATCACGACGATGAACATCGCCTTCCACTGCGCCCGCCGGGCACCCGCATGGAGTCGCACAGAGCGTCAGCGCTCGACGCCCATCGCGAGCACCAGTTGTTCTTCGGACCCATCAAGCAGGTTGCCGACGAACTATTCAATGCGGGCCCCGTGGATGGGCCCGGAGACGCATTGGAACGCCTGAAGAAACTCCAACGCCTGATGAGCAGCGCTGAAGCCGCTATCTGCGTTTTACTGGCAGACGGAGTCGAGCAGGTCAGCGCGTCCTTCAATGACCTGATTGCCACCGAGCATGCCCACACCCCAGACGAGGAAGCCGAAGCCAGCAAGAGTGCCGAATACTATGGCATAGACCGTGGCAGCGAGCAGGTCATCAACTCCAATTTCGTAGCTGAGTCAGCTGTCGCATTGCGCGAATCCGTCCGTAAAGCCAGCAAGCGGATGTTCCATGCCAAGGGCTTGCGCCACGCCTGCAAAGCCACCCTTGCCGCGCTCGCTGCAGGTGAGATTACCGTTAAGGCCGCCCACGACATCGTCAAATACTCGCAAGACCTTTCCCCGGAGCAGGTCGGCCGCATGGAGGAAAATTTGCTGCCTCTGGCAAGAACAGCCTGCGACGAGACCGTCTACCAGCGGGCCCGTCGCTTTCACGACCGGATGAATCCCAATTCGGCAGAGAACCGGCAGAAGAACGCATTCGCAGCCCGTAATCTCAAGGTGTGGAATGAGGAGAATGGCATGGCTACCTTGCAGCTGCATCACCGCGCTGATGTCATCCATTCGATTCGCAACTCGATAAAGCAGGCAGCCGCCCAGATCACTGATTCCAAGGATCTGCGCACGCAAACGCAGGTTGAAGCCGATGTGCTTGCGGACGTGTATCTGCATGGCTGGCCCGGAATGGAAGGCATGCCGCTGAAGCCACGGGTTGCCATCACGATCCCAGCCATTGAAATGCTCGCGAATCCCGCTCGCGCCCTCGCTGATTTGGAAGGTTACGGGCCGATCCCAATCGGCGTAGCGTTGGAAATCGCCGCGGATGCTCCGTCGTTCCAGCGCGTTCTGACCGACCCGTGGACGGGAGCCGCAATTGATGTGGAGCCCAAGAAATATCGGCCTTCCCAGGGGTTGCGCGATTTGCTGCGTTACCGCGACCAGCATTGCGGTTTCCCTGGTTGCCGCCGCCTGCCCGATCGTTCGGAAATTGATCACATCGAAGCGTATGGACAGGGCGGCCACACTACCCGGCAGAACACTCATCTCTTGTGCAAGCAGCATCAGATGTACAAGCACGCGCTTGGCTGGAAGGTCTTCGCTTGCCCGGATGGCTCCAAGACGTGGGTATCTCCGCACGGGCTGCGGTCAATCACGGTTCCCGAGAGCGTGGACAACGTGGAGAAATTTGATCATGTCAACGATCGTTGTCCTCAACGTCCCCAGGAGGCTGCGGCCTGCGAGGTGCAATTGACCCCCGAAGTGCGGCGAGTACTGGGGCTCGGCCAAGATGAGGGCCTGCCCGGAACCGAAACCAGCTAGAGCCAGTACCTGATTTGGATTTCGAGCGATAAATTTTTTCAGTCACTAGCACCACCACACCACCCATACTTCGCAGGAGCAACGGCTTTGAGTCTGGTTGCAATGCTGGACGCGGCCTGAATCAAGAATCCCGGCCGCGTTCGATTCAAGCGATTCGTGCTGAATGAAAAAAATCTACAGTCACAGCGCGTAGGTCAACTCGAACTCCGCATGGTTCTGCTGCCCTCGGGAATGAAAATTTTTTTCAGTCGGAAGGCACTATCCTTCAAGGTCGAAACGCGCCAGCGCAGCAAGCTCAGTACGGTTTGAGACCGCCAGCTTCGTGTAGATCTTGGTCAGGTGGTATTGCACTGTCTTGGTTCCTATATACAGCTCTTCAGCGACACGTCGATTGCTTGCACCTTCGCAAACCAGCTTGGCCACGGCTTGTTCCTGCGCCGTCAGCGTCGACCAGTCAGCACTCTCCCTGCGCAGCATCCCGGTTCCGCTTGCCTGGAGCTCACGAGTGCAGCGGTCGATGTACACGGATGCATCGAAGTGCGTGAAAATCGCCAGCGCGCGGGTCAACGGCGCAACGCATTCGGCTCGCTTGCCGGCTCGGCGCAGGCATTGCCCGTAGTAGAAATCAATTTTTGCCCGGTGGTAGACCGACCCGATGCCTTCCAAACGGCGGATGGCATCTTCAAAGGCCAAACGGGCTGCGTCGATATCACCGCGGGCTGCCAGCAAGGTGCCTTGCACGCTCAGGAATCGAGCGGCTCCGCTCTGGTGGCCTGAAGCGAGAGCACTCTCCAGCAACGGCTGTACGAATTTTTCTGCTTCATCCAGGCGTTCGCAACGGATTAGCGCCATGGCGTATGTATCCTGCCAGGTCCAGAAACCTGCTTGGTCGATGCCCTGCGTACGGTCCAGCCGAAGCAATGGTTCCAGCGCCCGCACAACCTCTTCATGGTTTGCCTGCGCCCGGGCAATCTCGGCCCGCGCCATCCGGTAAGGCATCTCCATAATGGCATAGCTGCCGGTGCGTGCCCACGACTTGCGTAGGTGCAGATCCGCCTGCTCCCAATTGCCGCGCAATGCGTGAATCTGCACCGCGGTCAGCTGGATCAGCGGACGCAGGATCTGGATTTCAGAACGCTCCTGCAGGAACTGCGCGGATCGAACCGTCTCCAGCGCTTGGTCCCAGTCGCCCATGAGGAATTCAGCGCGCGCCGACCAGGCTTTGGCCCACAGCGAGATGCGCAGGGAACCATCGCTGAAGTCCGTGGAGCTGGCTGCGGAGAGCTCGTGCCGGGCCAGCTCCACGCGATCGGTCGCGAGGTAGACCCAGCCCAGTGACATTTCCGCGCGCTGGCGCTGTGCTCCCGCCGGAAGGGTGGCCAGCAGGTCCATCAAGACCTGTTCCCCCTCATCAGCCCGGCCCATCATTGCCAGGCCGAGCCCTTGGATGGCTGCGTTCTCAATGGCCAGCGGGCTGCCCACCTGGGCAAGGCGCAGCGATTGCTCAGCCCAGTCAATGATCTTCTGCCCCTTCAAACGGCACAGCGAGTCGAGGACTTGGCGTTGGGCGATCGCGGCCATCACATCGTTGTCCTGATGCTGGACCGCGTTCTGCCAGGCACTGGACAGCCAGCGCTGCGCGGTGTTGGCGCGGCCTTGCAGGATCGAGATGTATCCGGAAAGCACGTCCCGTTCCGGACTGCTTTCCAAGCTCGAAAGCTGATGCGCGAAGGTTTGCGCCCGCGGCAGCTCGCCGGCGGCGACAATCGCATCCACTGCGTTGAGCAGCAGGGAGTCGCGGCGCATCGGTTCCGGGGACAAGTGCATGGCCCTGAAGTACGCGGTAGCGGCCGAAGACCACTCGCCCCGCTTGCCTTGGGACCGCGCGTAGTCTTGCAGTTCCATCGACAAGCGGCCATCGGGCAGGATGCTCGCATCGGCCCGATGGCCCAGCTTGGCCCCCTGGTCCTCGACGATGTCCGCGGCGCAAGCATGCAACCGGATGCGGGTGCTCAGCGGGATCTGATGGTAGACAGCCATTTGGGTCAATGCGTTCTCGAACCCGAGCCGCACCTTCCCGCTATGGCCGTGGGTTTGCGCCAGCGAGGAGTCGAGAATCTGCTGGATCGGCAGCAGCGGATCATCCTCGCCCACCAGCTTGGCGATATTGTCGATCCGGGCCTGCGCGCCGAGCACCGCAGCCGCTTCCAGCAGCGCCCGCGCCCGCGGTTCCAACCCCTCCAATAGCTCGATGACGTGCAACGACAGGGCGTGAGGGGCAGGCGGCCAGCGGTCGAACTGCTCCCAGCTGTGCTCCGGATTCTCCTGGGCCAGCTCGATGACCACCTGCAGGTTGCCCTCGGTGTAGTCCACCAGCTGCTCGACGGCCATGGGCGGCAGGTCGATCCCCGTCCTGGCGTAGATAATCTCGCGCGCATGCGTTGGATCGGGCACTTGAAGCTGCAGGATCTTCAATTGGCTGTCGGCCAGGAATTCCCGGGTTTCCGGTGAAAGCCTGGCCAGGTTCTGGTCGCGCATCACCAGCACGATGAGTACCGGTTCATTGCGCAAGCGGCGCCAGGCGTAGTGCAGCGCCTGGAAGCTCAGGTCATCGACCCATTGCGCATTTTCCAGCACCAGCACACGGGGTTGCGGCGCCTCCCTGCGCAGGTATTCCAGCAAGGCCTCGCCCAGCGCCCCGGCCGAGCCTGCGTGGCTGCGTTGCAGCAACGGGCCCAAGGCGGCTCCGGGCTGCGCGGTTTCCCAGCGCGAAGCGGTCACCAGCTGCACCGATTGGCTGGCCAACCGGGTTAGCAGCGCCTTGATGATCGTGCTCTTGCCGCTGCCGCGCGGACCCTTCAGCACGGCCAGGGTACTGCCAGTTTGCTGGACTTCGCGGGAAAGGCCGATGAGCGCATCCTGGCCCTGCTGGGCACTGAGCATGGCGTTCACCAGCCTTCCTGCGTCGCCGCGTTGCGTTTCGATGTGCTGCTACTTCCCTGCTCCCGCGGCAGCCAGCTCTTCTTGCGCGCTGCGCTGCGCGTCCGAACGGGTCATCGGGACGCAGGTGGTGACCAGCGTTCCAACGATAGCAACTGCGGCGAAGACATAGAATGCGGTTCCCGGGGAAACTCCCGCCGAAAGCAGCAGTCCGCCCAGCAGCGGGCCGAAGATCCCGCCCAGCCTGCCGAATCCGGCGCACCAGGCCACCCCGGCCCCGCGGGCGGCACTGTGGTAGTAGTTCGACACAAATCCGTAGATCAGCACCTGCGTGCCGATGGTTCCCACACCTGCCACTGCCACCAGGGACAGCAGCAAGCCCAGCGGGAGCTTGAGGGTCAGCAGCACCATTGCCAGCGCGGCCAGGAAGAAGGTCAGCGCCACGACCTGCTTGGGGCCGACCCGGTCGGCGGCCACCGAAGCCAGCAGCCCGCCGAAGACCGCGGCGAGGTTCAGCACCAGCAAGAAGAGCAGCGAATGGGACTTGCCGTAGCCTGCCTGCTGCATGATTTCCGGCATCCAGGTGTTCAGCCCATAGGTCAGCAGCAGTCCGGCGAAGCTCATCATGCCCAGCAGTGCGGTAGGCAGCGCGTAGCGCCTGGTGGCCAGCGCGGCGAAGCCCACACGTTCGGCCTTCAGCTGCCCGGCATCGGCGTCGCTGGGAAGTTCCAGCAGCATTCCGGTGCGCGCAGCCACCTCGCGGGCTTCAGCCACGCGGCCGCGGGAGAGCAGCCACTGCGGGGATTCGGGCAGCTTGAACCAGGCCATCGGCAGCAGGAACAGCAGCGGCAGCGCGCCGATGAGGAACAGCCCGCGCCAGCCGATCACGTCGCTGAGCACCATGGCCAGCAGCGAGGCGAGCACGCCTCCGGCCGGCACGCCCGAGTAGACGATCGCGTTGTAGTAGTTGCGGCGGTTCTTCGGGGCGAACTCGGCCACCACCGCGCCAGCGGTGGCCACGATCGCACCCACGCCCATGCCGGTGAGGAAGCGCAGGATGCCGAACCACAGGGTGTCGGGGGCCAGCGCGGTCAGGCCCATGCCGACGGAGAACCAGATGATGCCGGTGATCATCGCCTTGCGCCGGCCGATGTAGTCGCCGATCGCGCCGGTGGACAGCGCACCGACCATCACGCCGAGCAGCGCGTAGCTGCCCAGCAATCCGGCGGCGGCTTCATCGAGCTGGCCGAGCTGGCTGGGGTCCGCCAGCAGTGTGGAGACGATGGTTCCGAAAACCACCAGGTCGTAGCCGTCGAAGATCAGGGCGATGGCGGCGATCACCACCACCCAGCGCACGGCGCCATTGGCGGCAGTGCTGGATGTCATTGGGCTGGTATTCACGTGTTTTTCCGTTCGTTTGCGGTGACCGGGGAACCTCGTTGTTCCCCGGAAAATACGTGCCCGGCGCTGGAAGCACGGCCGGGATGGTGCTGGATGGAACAAACGGCCCGTGATCACGAGCCGTTTGTTCCATGGTGGTGCGTTTGTGGTGCCGGGACTGCCGCTAGCCGAGGTCTCCTCCGGCCACCGCGAGGGTGGAACCGGTGATGTAGGAGGCCTCATCCGAGGCCAGGAACACGATGGGCGCCGACTGCTCGTCCAAGGTGCCGTAGCGCTTGAGCAAGGTGGAGTCCACGGTCTGGTCCACGATGGCCTGGTACCAGGCCTTTTCCTGCTCGCCGGTGGGCGCCGGCCCGCGCTTGACTACCCGCTCAGGGGCTTCGGTGCCGCCAGGCGCGGTGGCGACCACGCGGATGCCCAACTCGGCGCCCTCCATGGCCAGCGCCGAGGTGATGGCCTTGACCCCGCCCTTGGCCGCCGCGTACGGGACGCGGTTCATGCCGCGGGTGGCGACCGAGGAGACGTTCACGATGGTTCCGGATCGGGCCTGGACCATTTCCTCGAAGACCGCACGGCACATCCACAAGGTCGGGAACAGCGATCGCCGGATTTCCTTTTCGATCTCCTCGGGCGCGTAGTGCTCGTAGGGCTTGGCCCAAATGGTTCCGCCCACGTTGTTGACCAGCACATCGATGCGTCCGAACTGGTCCTTCGCGGCGGTGACCGCAGCCAGCGCGCCCTCGTAGGTTTCCAGGTCGGCGGTCACGCTCAACGCGGTGGCGCCGTCGGCGCGCAGAGCCCCGGCCACCTCGTGGATCAGCGCCGCGCGGTCCACGAGCACCATTTCCCCGCCCTCGGCGGCGATGCGCCGGGCCACGGACCAGCCGATGCCCTGGGCGGCGCCGGTGACCATGACGACCTTGCCGGCAAAGCGGCCCGGATGGAAGGACTCGGGCAGCCCGGCGCTCACTGGGCCGCTGCCTTGGAAGCGGCGGCCATGGTGGCCTTGGCGTGCTGGTTGTGCGCGGTGATCGCCGCGCGGGCAGCGGCGATGTCCTGCTTTTCGAAAGCGGCGACAATGCCCAGGTGGTCGGCGTCGACGGCCCCGTCGATCCAGTGCTCCTGGCGCAGCACGGCGGCCATCAGCGCAGGCACGTCCAGGCGGCGGTAGGCCTGCAGCAGGTGCTCGTTGCCCACGGCCTTGAACAGGAATTCGTGGAAGGCGTCATTGGTGACGGTGAATTCCTCGGCGTTGATGAACTTCTCGCCATCCAGGGTCTTGCCGGCCAGTTCGGCCAGGACCTTGAATTCGCCCAGCTGGCCCTCGGCCAGCTTGCCCATGGTCAGCTCGACGACGGCCAGTTCCAAGGCCATGCGCGCATCGAACTGGGCCTCGAAGCTGGCGTGCTCCTCGCCGATTTCGTAGCCCTGGTCGGCGGCGGCTTGCGCGGCGGGCGCCTCGGCAGCCGGGGCGGCAGGCTCGGCGTCCGGAACGACGGCCAGCGCGAACTTCTCGTAGTAGAAATTCTGCGGCTTGAGGCCTTCGGCTTCCAGGTGGCGGCGCACGCCCTCCACCATCGGAGGCGGGCCGCAAAGGTAGATATCCACGTCGCCCTCGGCCAGGTGCTGCGGCTCGAAGTGGTTGGTGACGTAGCCCTTCTTCTGTGAAGCGCTGTCAGGGTCACCCACCACGGTGTCGAAGCTGAAGCCCGCGATGCGCTGGGTGTAGTCCTGCAGCACATCGAGTTCGACCAGGTCGATGTCGGTGTTCACGCCGTAGATCAGGTGCACCGGGTGCGGGTTGTCCATGCCGGCCAGCTTCTCCAGGATGGCCAGCAGCGGGGCCAGGCCGGTGCCGCCGGCGAGCAGCAGCGATTGGCGCTTGGGTTCGCGCAGGAAGAAGCTGCCCATCGGGCCGGTGAAGGTGATGCGGTCGCCCACCTGCGCGGTATCGCGCATGTAGGTGGACATCAGACCGCCATCGGTGATGCGGATCAGGAAGGAGACGATGTCCACTTCCGGGCCCGAGCTGAAGGAGTAGGAACGGGTCTGCCCGCCGGAGCCGGGCACCTCGATGTTCACGTACTGGCCGGGCAGGAAGGAGAGGTCTTCGCGCTTGTCCACCTCGAGGCTGAAGGCGTAGGTGGTTTCGGAGATGCGGCGGATCTCGCTCAGCGTGGATTCGAAGGAGGCGGCCGAGGTCTTGGCGACATCCGAGGTGGTCGGGATCTGCAGCACGAGGTCGGATTCGGGGACCATCTGGCAGGGCAGGCAGTATCCGGCCTCTGCCTCGTCGTCGGTCAAGGCTTCTTCGATGTAGTCGCCGCCGTCGTACTTGCCCGACTCGCAGAAGGCCTTGCAGGTGCCGCAGGCGCCGTCGCGGCAGTCCAGCGGGATGTTGATGCGGGCTTTGTAGGAGGCATCGGCGACGGTTTCGTTCGCGCCGACCTTGATGAAGCGGGTGATTCCGTCTTCAAAGGCGAGGGCTACCTGGTGGGACATGGCATGCTCATTTCACAGGATTCGGGGATGGGCGATTCGGCGGGGCCTGCACTGGCCCCGCCGCCCAATGGGTGTCGCTTAGATGTGGTAGATGTCCACGACGTGGTGGATGTAGTCGTTCTTCAGGACGACCTTCTTCGCGGTGATCACCGGCGCAGTGCCGGAGTAGTCGATCGTGTAGAACGAGGTGCCGAAGTAGGTGTCCACGTTCTGGTAGCGGTAGTACAGGGTGAACCAGTTGAAGCGGATGTCCACCTTGTCGCCGTCCACTGCAACGATCTCCACGTTGGTGATGTTGTGCCCGGTGCGCGGCTCGGGCAGCGAGGTGGCCGAGGAGCGGTCGGTCTTGATGCGGAAGACGCGGTCTTCCAGGCCGCCGCGGTTAGCGTAGTAGATCAGCGAGATCTCGCGCTGCGGGTCTTCGGTCAGCTGCTCGTCATCGGCCCAGGCCGGCATCCAGAAGGTGGCTTCCGGGTGGTAGCAGTCCAGCCAGCGGTCGAAGTCCCGGTCATCGAGGAAGCGGGCTTCCTGGTAGAGGAACTGCGCGATATCCGCGGTGGTGACTGCGCCGTTGGAAGTCGGCGCCTCGGTCAGTGCGATGGTGCTCATCTGTCTTGTCCCTTCGGCCTTAGTTCTGTGCTTCGCGTTCGTTATCCACGGCTTGGCGCATGGTCTGCAGCCAGTAGCCGTGCTGGATCGGGTACAAGCCCTCGTCCTCGGTGCGCGCTCCGGAGGAGATGGGCTTCAGGCCCACCTTGTCCGCGTTCTCATCCGGGCCGGTGATCTGGTGGGCCTGGCCGCGCGAGAGGTCATTCCACTGCGCCGAGGTGGCCAGGTAGGTCTTCTGGCAGGAGCGGAATTCTTCCAGGTCATCCGGGGTGGCCATGCCCGAGGCGTTGAAGAAGTCCTCGTACTGGCGGATGCGGGCCGCGCGCGCGGTGTCCGATTCGCCCACCGGGGCGAAGCAGTAGATGGTCACCTCGGTCTTGTCCACGGAGATCGGCCGGAAGACGCGGATCTGCGAGCCGAACTGGTCCATCAGGTACACGTTCGGGTACAGGCACAGGTTGCGCGAAATGCCGATCATCCAGTCGGCCTTGGCTTCGCCGAACTTGGTGACCAGCTCGTCGCGCTTCTCGGCCAGCGGGCGGTTGGCCGGGTCCAGCCATTCGGTCCACAGCAGCAGGTGGCCGTGCTCGAAGGAGTAGTAGCCGCCCTTCTGCTTGTCCCAGCCGCCGGCGTCCATGGTCTTGGTGTCGTTGGAGGATTCGCCGTTGGCGCGGCGGGCCTGGGTGGCGGCGTAGTTCCAGTGGGTGGCCGAGACGTGGTAGCCGTCGGCGCCGTTCTCCGCCTGCAGCTTCCAGTTGCCGTCATAGGTGTAGGTCGAGGCGCCGCGCAGCACTTCCAGGCCTTCTTCGGACTGGTCAACCATCATGTCGATGATCTTCGTGGCCTCGCCCAGGTGCTCTTCCAGCGGCAGGACATCGGCGTTCAGCGAGCCGAAGAGGAAACCGCGGTAGTTCTCGAAACGGGCAACCTTGGTCAAATCGTGGGAGCCGTCCTTGTTGAACTGCTCCGGGTAGCCAGCTCCCCGCGAATCCTTGACCTTGAGCAGCTTGCCGGAGTTGTTGAAGGTCCAGCCATGGAACGGGCAGGTGAAGGTGGTGCGGTTATCGGTCTTGCGCCGGCAGAGCATGGCTCCGCGGTGGCTGCAGGCGTTGATCAGCGCATTGAGTTCGCCCTGCTTGTTGCGCGAGATGATGATGGGCTGGCGGCCGATGTTGGTGGTGTAGTAGTCGCCGATGTTCGGGATCTGGGACTCGTGGGCCAGGTACACCCAGTTGCCTTCCCAGATGTGCTTCATTTCCATCTCGAAAATCTCTTCGTCGGTGAAGATATTTCGGTTGGCGCGGAACTCTCCGGTTTCCGGGCTGTCAACCAGCGCGTTATCCAGCAGGCTGGATACCTCGTTCAGGGTCTCGGTCATGGCGTGGTGTGCTCCGTCCATTCAATGCTCGTTTAAAGGGGAAACCGCTGCAGCCGGTTTGCATGGATTCAACCTTGGCAGAAAGTGCGGGCGGTCACACTAGGGTTATGCCTAGGCTTGGGCTAGGCATCTGACTACTATGTTTTCGATCGTCTGAATTCACACCTGTTGCCTATCAATGCATCGGCGTATTCTTTTGCTACGACCACCAGCCACTTTTTCGAAGCAGGCTTGCCCATGCGCGATGAAGGACCCCCTGATCTCCCGCCGGCCCACGGCCAGAACCCCGAAGTTCCGCCGCAGGGCCAGCGCTCTTTCATGCACATCCTGGTCAACACCGCCGTCGCGAACCTCACCACCAGCTACCTGTGGTTCGCGCTGACCTTCTGGGTGTACCTGGAGACCGAGAACGTCATGGCCACCGGCATCATCGGCGGCGCATTCATGCTGCTGATCTCCGTGTTCTCCATGGTTTTCGGGACGATCGTGGACAACCACCGCAAGAAATCGGTCTTCGTCTTCTCCGCGATGATCACCGCTGTGGCCTTTTCCCTGGCTGGGCTGATCTACCTCTGGCTGCCCACGAAGGACATCCTGGATATCGGAGGATGGCAGTTCTGGATCTTCTGCCTGGTCATCCTGTTCGGCGCGATCGTGGAGCAGATGCGAGGCATCGCGCTGTCCACGACGGTCACCTTGCTGATCCCGGTCGAGCGCCATGCCAACGCCAACGGACTGGTAGGCACGGTGCAGGGCATCGCCTTCATCATCACCAGCGTGTTCTCCGGGCTGTCCATCGGGCTGCTGGGGATGGGATGGACGCTGGCCATTGCCATCGTGATGGTCGTGGTCACGATGCTGCACCTTTTGGGCATCTCCATCCCGGAGGAGGAACCGGAAAAGGAGGAAGGGCGGACCAAGACCAGCGACCTGCGCCTGGGCTTCACTACAGTGATGGCCATCCCTGGCCTATTCGCGCTGATCATCTTCTCGATGTTCAACAACTTCATCGGCGGCACCTACATGGCGCTGATGGATCCCTACGGGCTGACCATCATGCCGGTCGAAGCCTGGGGCATCACCTTCGGGCTGGCATCCACCGGCTTCATCATCGGCGGCTTGGCCATCGCCAAGTTCGGCCTGGGGGCCAACCCGATCCGCACCATGCTCCTGCTGGTTGCCGTCATGGGATTCCTCGGCGCGATCTTCACCATCCGCGAATGGACGTGGCTCTATGTGCTGGGCATCTGGCTCTACATGATGCTGATCCCGGCGGTGGAAGCCTCGGAGCAAACGGTGATCCAGAAGGTGGTCACCTTCCGCCGCCAGGGCCGGGTGTTCGGCTTCGCCCAGATGATGGAAGCCGCCGCGGCGCCGATTACCGCTTTCCTGATCGCGCCGATAGCCCAGTACCTGGTCATCCCCTTCATGCGCTCGCCAGCGGGCGACGACCGATTCGGCTGGCTGGTGGGGCAAGGCCAGGCGCGCGGCATCGCCTTGATATTCCTGGCCGGCGGGCTGATCATGATTGTGGTGGCGCTGCTGGCCATGGGCACCAGCCAGTACCGCAAGCTGTCGACAATTTTCCAGGCCGAATCACCTGGAGCACCCGAGGAGGCATCACTTGCCAACAAGTCAGAAGACCCTTCCAACTGAGGCCAGCGTGGAGGAATTCATTGAGGCGGCAACCCCGGCCAAGCGCCGGGTTGACGGCCACGAACTGGACCGCATCTTCCGCGAAGCCACCGGCGAGCAGCCGGTGATGTGGGGACCGAGCATGGTGGGCTACGGAAGCTACACCTACATCTCCCCTGCCAATGCGCGCACCACGGGCATCTGGCCCAAGACCGGTTTCTCGCCGCGCAAGGCCCAGCTCTCGCTCTACGGGCTGAAGGACCTTCCCGAGGGCGCCCAGCTCTTGCCGCAGCTGGGCAAATACACCGAGGGAGCCGGTTGCGTGTACGTGAAAAAGCTGGAGGACATCGACCTGGAGGTGCTGCGGAAACTGATCTCCATCGCTGCCTCGCGGCAGGACGACCAGGCTCGATAGCCTCCAGGGGCTTCGCTCCGCCGCCTAGTTCGCCACGGCGGCCAGCCGGGCCTTCCTGAAACCCCTGAAAATTGCCCGCCCGCCTGCAACTGCACCCAGCACAATTGCCACCGCACCCGAGAATAGCGAGACGGCCATGGGAAGCTGCGGGCTGGCGGAATCCGGGAAAGCGTCAAAGAGCAGTAGCGTCCAGAAAAGGCCGGGAATCACCCCGGCGGCCAGGGCGCTGAAGCTGAACACCAGAGCGTGCAGCCAGCGCTCGGTTGCGCTTCCCAGCCATGCCATCACGCCGGCAACTGCCAGCCATGGAAGCAGCGGGAACGCCAAGGGCACCCACAGGTCGGGTTCGGACCACCATGGGGCATCCGCGATCAGCGGATCCACGATCAGCAGCAGCACCGCGAAGAGGATCCCGCTGGCTGCAGGCAGCCAGCTCATTGGCCGATTATTTTTCTTGCCCATTAGCGATTGCCTGCTTGCTACTAGCGAATATCTTCCTAGGTTGGATGATACCCGCAGACTGGTGCCGCTGCGGGTATCATCCCCTGCCTTATTCGGCTTCTTCGAAGAAGGCCTCGACCTCTGAGATGCCGGCGGAGATGACCGGAACCAGGCGCTCGTCGATGCTGTAGTGCTCGCCGTCCTTGGAAATCAGACCGTAGCCGACCAAGGAATCCATGGCGATGCGGGCTTCTGGAAGCACGGCATCGTAGATCTTCGGACCGCAGTTGCGGCGCAGGCCCTCCAAGTCCCCTTCGCGGCCGGTGGATGCGGTGACCAGCAGGTTACGCAGCACCAGGTAATGGGCTTCATCCCGCAAGGTGACATCGAAGGTCGGGTTCAGGTGCGCCTGGACGCAGCCGACAGCCATCTCGAAGAGCAGCTGCGCGCTGCCCGCTTCCTCGCCGGCAACCAGCAATTCGTAGGCGTCCGGATCCGTGCGCAACACCGATCCTTCCGACTCCACGACGGACATCCGGCCGGCGCTCCAGATGTAGTTGAAGGCTAGTGGCGCCGGGCCTTCCGGGTCGAAGGTTTCGGCATCCAGGCCAACGGCAGTCAATACCTTGGCGCGCGGCGCTTCGGCTGCTGCACTGAAGTCCTCCATGTCCACGCCTTCGGCCACCGCCTGGGCATAGGCCTTGACCTGGCTGAACAACCTGGTTTCGCGCAGCAATCCGCATAGCTCCGCGTCGCCCTCGGCAAAACCATTGAGCGTATCTTCCAGCATCTCGCGCAGGGCTTCGAGGTTCTCCGCAGGGCCCTGCCAGAGCATGCGCTGCTCGATGAAGCTGAAGTATTCCAGCCATGTGGTGAAGATCGGCTCCGGAGCCAAGGATTCCGGCAGGTTGCCCAGGTGCTCGGCCAGAGTCTCACCGAAGACATCGATGTCCAGGTCGAACAGGTTCGAGCTGCGGGCGTTCTCGGCGTACTGGCCGGCGATCTGCCCGATGACGTCCAGCTGCATGCCCGCTGCCTGCGCCGCCTGTTCAGGCGAAAAGGCAGGAACCTGCTGCGCTACCCAAGTTGTGTAGTCCTGGCGAAGCGCATTGATCTGCTGTTCAGCCTGGATCAGGAACACGCTGCGACCGCGCGCTGCCGCCTTGGCAGGATTTCCTGCGCCCGAGTTCTTCTTGCCTTGACGCTTTTTGCTGGCCATGAGCCGTCCTTTGGTTCCGAAATTGGTCTCTGGTTAAAGCCTACGGTGCCCGCCCGAAGCCGGGCGAATAGCGCGATGCGGCTCACCTGCGTGGAAGCATGCCCGGATGACCCCGCCGGACCGTGGACCTTTGGTGTTCAAGGTGCTCACTTGCTGTTTTCTTGTCCACTTTCATTGACCAATGGCGCTGAATCCGACAAGATGAACAGCAAAGACAGACGTAGCCTGCGACACAATGCTTTCAGCTCTGCAGAAAATCTGCGCCGTGGCCTATTAATGAACTTGGATTTCCTAGTAGTTTCGGCGGGGGCCGCTTCAGTGGTCCGCGAAGCCCCGGATCATTGGTGATTTCCGGCCATCGGCTGTCCTGGCAGATGCTACTGCGATAAGAGGGAGAAAATAATGAAGATCGCGGTTTTGATCAAAGAAGTCCCAGATACCGGAGAGGACCGCCTGCTGGATCTGGAGACCGGCCTGGCCGACCGTGCCGCTTCAGAAGTGGTGCTCGATGAAATCGGCGAGCGGACCCTGGAAGTTGCGCTGAAGCATGCTGATGCGAACCCTGGAACTGAAATCACCGTGCTGACCATGGGCCCGGATTCAGCTCAGGCCACCCTGCGCAAGGGTTTGGCCATGGGTGCTGCCAGCGCCGTGCATATCAGCGACGAGGAGCTTCTCGGCGCCGATCTGGTCCTCACCGCGCAGGTCCTGGCGGCGGCTTTGCGCCGAGGCAGCTACGATCTGGTCCTCACCGGCAACATGTCCACCGACGGCTCCGCGGGCATGCTCCCGGTCATGCTGGCCGAGCTGCTTGATCTTCCGGCGGCGACCTCGTTGTCCTCGGTAGAAATTGCCGACGGCGCGATCAGCGGATTGCGCGAGCTGGATGGCGCTGCCGCCCAGATCAGCGCTCCATTGCCAGCGGTCGCTTCGATCACCGAGGCATTGCCAGATGCCCGCTTCCCGAATTTCAAGGGCATCATGGCCGCGAAGAAGAAACCGGTCGAGTCCCTGTCCCTGGCCGATTTGGGCGTCGAGTCCCTGCCTGCGGATACTGCGCGTTCCATCATGGTTTCGGTGGCCCAGCGCCCGCCCCGCACCGCCGGAACTGTCATTGCCGATGACGGCGATGCCGGTAACGCAGTGGCCGAATTCCTCGTCAAGAACAACCTGGTGTGAGCGGAAAGAAAACCATGACTTCCTTTGCTTCTGATTCAATTCTTGTTTTCCTCGAGACCACGGCCACTGGAACGCTGGCCAAGAACCACGCGGAACTGCTCGGCGCCGCCTCTGCCGTGGGCACCCCGGTAGCGCTTCTCGCCGCTCCGGCCGGATCCCTTGATTCACTGGCGGCGCAAGCCAGCGAGTCTGGCGCCGCGCAGGTACTCACCGCCGCCGTCGATTCTCCGGTGCTGACCGCGCCGATGGCTGACGCGCTGCAGCAGGCCTTCGGGCAAATCCAGCCACAAGCCGTGCTGCTGGGGCATACCCTGGCTTCGCGCGAAGTGGCCGCACGCTTCGCGGTGCGCCACCGCTTGGCGCTGAGCGTCGATGCGCTCGGTGTTTCGCGTGATGACCAGGGAATCATCGCAGCCCACTCGATCTACGGCGGCGCGTATTCGACCCACAGCGCCCCGACCTTCGGCGCGCCGGTGATCACCGTGCGCGTGGGCAGCATCGAAGAGCGTGCCCAGGCCCAACCGGCGAGCGCGATCCCGCTGGAGGTAGCCGCCAGCGCCAAGCCGGAGGTCGAGGTCAAGGAACTGAGAACGGCCGAAACGGCATCCACCCGTCCCGAGCTGCGTTCCGCGGCACGCGTGGTCTCCGGTGGCCGCGGGTTGGGCAGCGCGGAGCAGTTCGACCTGGTGCACCAGCTGGCCGATGCCTTGGGCGCTGCCGTGGGCGCGTCGCGTGCGGCGGTGGATGCCGGATACGTCGAGCATGCCGCCCAGGTGGGCCAGACCGGCGTGGCAGTTTCTCCCCAGCTGTACGTGGCACTGGGCATTTCCGGAGCCATCCAGCACAAGGCGGGCATGCAGACCGCCAAGACCATCATCGCCATCAACAAGGATGCCGATGCGCCGATCTTCGAGATCGCCGACTTCGGCGTGGTGGGGGATGTCTTCAAGGTCGTGCCCCAGCTGATTTCCGCCTTGGAAGCACGCAAGGCCTGATCGCCATGAACGCACCAAACCAATCCATCCGCCAGGGGCTGCCGCGCGTGGCAGGCGGCGATCCCTGGCCGCCAGCCGAGCTGTTCGCTCCCGCTGCAGGCGCCGCGGTCCCGGCAGGGCCTAGCGCGGTCGAGGATGCTGCAGAACCAGTTCTCGACCAGCCCGTTGGCCCGTCGGTGCCTGCGGAACCAACGCCTGGCCAAGCATCTGCTAGTTCCGGAGCCAGCGCACCGGCCGCGGAACCTGTTGCAGATCAGGGCGCGGTTGCCGGGCTTCTTCGCCAGGGCCTGCCACGGGTTGCCGGCGGCGGGCCGTGGCCGCCTGCGGGAACGCCGGTCGCCGCGAACGCTCCAGCCGCATCGCAGAACGCTTCCGCTGCACCAGCACCCGAGCCGGTTGCCGAGCTAGTTGGCGAACCGGTTGCCGAACCGGTAGCTGAATCAGCGCCGGCGGCCCCCGAACCAGTTGCCACCGCGGGTACCGCCCCGGCCACAGCGGTTTCCAGTGCCGGGGCACCAGCAGTTCGCCGTGGCCTGCCGCGCACCGCCGGTGCAGAACCGTGGCCGCCAAGTTCATTCGTGGCAGCTCCCGTTGTTGCCGCAGCTCCAGCGGCTCCAGCGCCTGCGCTCCCGCCGGCACCGGTTGCGGAAGCTGCCCAGGCCCAGGCCGCACCGGCCACCCCGCCGAGGGCAGAGCCAGCACCCGCAGATCCGGTGGCCCAGGCATCCGGCGCCGCGCTGGCCTCGGAGCCTGCGGCCGCCGAGGCGCAGGCTGCTCCTGCCCGTACCCGCATGGGTGCGCAGGAACCTGCCGCGCCAGCAGCCGCGGCAAGTAACGCGCCGGCCGCCGGGCGCGCGACCAAGCCGGCACCCCAGGCAGCGGCAAAGAGCAAGAAAGAAGCGGCCAAGCATGGCCCGCTGACGACCAAGCAGTGGGTGCTGGCTGGAATCCTTGGCGCATTCTGCGCCTTGGGCATCGCCACCGCCGTGGTGCTCGTTGCCCGCGGCATTGCCGGCATCGATGCCGTGGAGTCATTCATGGAACGCTACCCGGGTGAGTACCACCTGCCGGACTCGGCACCTCTCGGGTTCCCTGGCTGGCTGGCATGGAACCACTTCTTCAACTTCTTCCTGATGGTCCTGATCATCCGTTCTGGCATGCTGGTCAGGCACCAGAAGAAGCCGCCTGCCTATTGGTCCTCGAAGCGCAGCCCGAAGGTGAGCATCAACCTCTGGCTGCATCAGGGTCTAGACCTGCTGTGGATCATCAATGGCCTGGTGTTCCTCGTGCTGCTGTTCGCCACAGGCCACTGGATGCGCATCGTCCCGACGTCGTGGGAGGTCTTCCCCAACGCGATTTCGGCGGCCTTGCAGTACCTGACGCTGGATTGGCCCACCGAAAACGGCTGGGTGAACTACAACTCGCTGCAGCAGCTGGCCTACTTCACCACCGTATTCATCGCGGCCCCGGTCGCGGCGATCACCGGCTTCCGGCTCAGCGCCTTCTGGCCGAAGAACATGCCAGCATTGACCGCGAAGTACCCGATCGAGGTTGCCCGCGCGCTGCACTTCCCAACCATGCTGTACTTCGCTGTGTTCATCCTCGTGCACGTGATCCTGGTGTTCTCCACCGGGGCGCTGCGCAACCTGAACCACATGTACGCGGCCCAGGGTTCCACGGATCCAGCCGCGTACGCGGATAACTGGACCGGACTGCTCTTCTTCGCGCTCTCGCTGCTCGTAATCGCCGGCGCCTGGCTGGCCTGCCGGCCAATGATCCTCGCATCCATTGCCCGGCTCTTCGGCAAGGTCAGTGCAAGGTAGGAGCAGCGATTCTTGCCTCTGGCGCAAAACTGATCGCGCATGGGGTCGATCGTCAGTAGGGTCGATAACAACGGCCTTACTGACGAATGGGGAACAACGAAAATGAGCCACCACCACGAACACCACACCAAAGAACATGATGATGTCGCCTTCTGGGAGAACCACTACGGCCAGTCCGAGCGGGTCTGGTCAGGCAAGGTCAACCAGGTCATCGAGAACCTTGTCGCCCCGCTGGCCCCCGGCACGTCGCTGGATATCGGCTGCGGGGAGGGAGGCGATGCGCTGTGGCTGGCCACCCATGGCTGGAAGGCTACCGGGGTCGACATCTCGCCCACCGCGGTGAAGCGCGCGCAGGAAGAAGCGGCCAAGCACGGTCTGGACGCGGGGCAGACCCGCTTCATCGCCTCGGATCTGGCTGCGTGGAATACCGGGGAAACCTTCGACCTGGTGACCTTGAGCTTCTTCCAGGCACCCTTTGAATTCCCTCGCGCCAGCTTCCTGCGCAAGGCAGCGACCCTGGTCGCACCCGGCGGCCACCTGCTGGCCCTGTCCCATGCATCGATGCCGTCCTTCGCCAGCAAGCCCGATCACCAGATGCCCGTGTTCCCCAGCCCCGAAGAGGAACTGGAAGCTTTGGCTCTGGATCCGGCGCAGTGGGAGGTGCTGTGCGCCGAGGTCCGCGAACGCACCATCATCGGTCCCGATGGCAATCCGGCGACCCTGGAGGATGCCGTGGTATTCGTGCAGCGCAAGGTGTAAAAAGTTCGACCCTCCAGCCCCATCGGGCTGGAGGGTCAACGACGGCCTAGATATCCCACACGGATCTAGGCCAGCTTCAGGGCCTGCGACGGGGCGTAGGCGCCTAGCGGCACCGAGTCGCGCACCACGTCGCGCAGGTTCAATGCATCACCGCCCGCAGGCATAGCCGCTTGCAACTGCACGAGCACGTTGCCCAGGGCGGTGCATTCCACGGGTCCGGAAATGACCGGCACGCGCGCATGGTCTGCAGTGCGCTGGCACAGCAGCTGGCCTTGCGAGCCGCCTCCGACAATATGGATGTTCTCCAGCTCGAATCCACCCAACCGCGCGGCTTCTGCAGCTTGGCGGGCGAAACTCTGAGCCAGCGACTCGACGACCACCCTGATCACTTCGGCAGGTGAGCACGGGCGCTGCCCGCCGGCGGCTTCCACCGCATCGCAGATGCGCTGGGCCATCTGGCCAGGAGCCAGGAACCGCTCGCTTTGAGGATCGATCAGCACCTGCGGAACAGGCAATTCCGCGGCCTCGGCAAGGAGCTGCTCCAAGCTGGTTTCTTCCCTTCCGGCGGCTTCCGCGTCGTCGTTCCATTGGCGGATCGACTCGCTGAGCAGAAAGGTTCCGGCGACGTTCTTCAGGAACCGGACACTGGAATCCAGCCCCAGCTCGTTGGTGAATCCCGCTTGATGCGCTTGCTCGGTGAGTACCGGGCGGTCCAGCTCCACACCAACCAATCCCCACGTTCCGCAAGAGATATAGGCGGATTGCCCGCTGGAGAGCGGGGTCGCGACCACTGCGCTGGCCGTGTCATGGGAAGCGACCGCCACTACCTGGACTTCGTGGCTGGCTCCGAATTCCGCAGCCAGCTCGGGCAGCAGTGCGCCCACCGGCTGGCCAGGGTGCACTAGCTGCGCGAGCTTTCCCGAAAGCCCCAGTTCAGCAACCAGATCCTCGTCCCATGTACCGGTGCTGTGGTTCAGCAACCCGGTAGTGGAAGCGTTCGTCCACTCGCTGCGCCGCTGCCCTGTGAGCATCCAGTTGAAATAGTCGGGAACCAGCAGCAGCGCCTCGGCGTTCGCCAACCGGTTTTCCAACTTCTCGGCTTGCAACTGGTACACGGTGTTGAACGGAAGGAATTGCAGCCCATTGCGTGCAAACAACTCGCGCCGGCTGAATTTCTGTTCCAGCGCAGCAACCGCGCGCTCATTGCGCGGATCCCGGTAATGCCGCACTTCTCCCAGGCGCTTGCCGTCCTTGAGCAACGCATAGTCCACCGCCCAGGAGTCCACCCCGATGCTGGCGATATCCCCGCGCTGCGCGAAAGCCAGCGAGAGGCCGTGGCGAATTTGCGCCCAGAGCTCATCGATATCCCAGGCCAGCGCTTCTTGCCGCGCCCCTGGTTCCAGGCTCGACAGCGGAACCGGTCCGTTGGCGAAACGGTGGACGGCAGTGAGCTGGAGCTTCCCGTCCACCATCTGGCCGATCATGACACGTCCGCTGGTGGCGCCGAGGTCGATAGCTGCGACCGGCGCGCTCTCTGCTTGCTTGCTCATCGCAGGAAGGCTGCCGCCACTCCGGAATCCACCGGAATGTGCAATCCGGTGGTCCGGGTCAGTTCCGGCCCGGTCAGCACGAACACGGCATCGGCAATGTTCTCCGGGATGACCTCGCGCTTCAGGATCGTGCGGTTTGCGTAGAACTGCCCCAGATCCTCCTCTGCCACGCCATAGGTCGCCGCACGCTGGGCACCCCAGCCGGAGGCGAAGATCCCGGAGCCGCGCACTACGCCATCGGGGTTGATGCCGTTCACGCGCACGCCATGCTCGCCCAATTCTACGGCCAGCAAGCGCACCTGATGCGCCTGGTCGGCCTTCGTGGCCGAGTAGGCAATATTGTTCGGACCTGCGAAGACCGAGTTCTTGGAGGAAATGTAGATGATATCGCCGCCGAGCTTCTGCTCGATCAGCACCTTGGCCGCGGCCTTGGAAACCAGGAACGATCCCTTGGCCATCACATCATGCTGCAGGTCCCAGTCGGCCTCGGTGGTTTCCAGCAAGGGCTTTGAAAGCGAGAGGCCCGCGTTGTTCACCACCAGGTCCAATCCGCCAAATGCCAGCACCGCCTCATCGATGGCACGTTGCACGGCGTGCGCATCGGCCACGTTGGCGGCGACGCCAACGGCCACATCTGCTGTACCCAGCTCCGCCGCGGCGGCCTGCGCCTTGTCCAGGTCCAGGTCTGCGATGACCACGCAGGCTCCCTCGGCTGCCAGCCGCTGCGCCACGGCCTTGCCGATGCCCGACGCGGCACCGGTGACCAGGGCGATGCGCCCGGCATGGGATTTGGGCTTGGGCATGCGCTGCAGCTTGGCTTCCTCCAGCGCCCAGTATTCAATGCGGAACTTCTCGGCATCGGAAATCGGCGTATAGCTGGAGACCGCTTCGGCGCCGCGCATGACGTTGATGGCATTGAGGTAGAACTCGCCAGCGACCCGTGCGGTCTGCTTATTCGCCCCATAGGAGAACATGCCGACGCCCGGGACCAGCACGATCAGCGGGTCGGCCCCGCGCATCGCCGGAGAGTCCAGGTCCTTGTGGGCCTCGTAGTAGGCCTGGTAGTCAGCACGGTACTGCGCATGCAGTTCTTCCAGGCGAGCGATCTGCTCCGATACGCCTGCGGGAGCGGGAAGATCCAGCACCATCGGCTTGATCTTGGTGCGCAGGAAGTGGTCCGGGCAGCTGGTGCCCAGGGCCGCCAGCTGCGCCAGCTTCTGGCGCGAGAGGAAATCCAGGACTCGCTGGTCATCGCTGAAGTGCCCCACCATGGGCTTGTCGGTGCTGGCCAGGCCGCGGATGCTCGGGGCCAATGCGGCGGCGCGGGTCCGGCGCTCCTCCTCGTCCAGCGGCTCGAATCCGGGAACCACAGGACCGAAGGGCTCCGGTGCGCCGTGCTCGTCAAGGTAGGCAGCGGCGGTGTCGATGATCCACAGCGAGTTGGACTCGGATTCCTGGGAGGTATCTCCCCAGGCGGTGATGCCATGGCCGCCGAGGATGCAGCCCACGGCTTGCGGATTGGCGTCCTTGATCGCGGCAATATCCAGTCCCAGCTGGAATCCGGGGCGGCGCCAGTCAACCCAAGCCACCTTGTCGCCGAAGATCCTTGCGGTCAGCTCCCGGCCGTCCTTGGCAGTGGCAATGGCAATGCCGGAGTCCGGGTGCAAGTGGTCGACGTGGTTTGCGTTGACCAGCCCATGCATTGCGGTATCAATGGATGGCGCGGCGCCTCCCTTGCCGTGCAGGCAGTAATCGAAGGCCGCGACCATCTCGTCTTCGCGCTCCACGCCCGGGTAGGCGTCCACCAGCGAGCGCATGCGGTCCAGGCGCAGGGTCGACAGCCCCTTTTCGGTCAACGTGCCGAGGTCCCCGCCCGATCCCTTGACCCAGAGCAGCTCAATTTGCTCACCGGTGACCGGGTCTTTCGCGGTGCCCTTGGCCGAGGTGTTTCCACCGGCGTAGTTGGTGTTCTTCTTGTCTGCACCCAACCGGTTGGATCGTTGAATCAGTTCCTGTGCGGTGGTGCGTGTCGCGATGGTGTTGCTCATGGTGTTCTTGTCTTCCGACTCGTTAATGTGCATGGGGGCAGTGGTTCTCAGGCGTCGACTTTGGTGGCCCTGGTTTCATATCCATAGCGCTCCAGTTCGATCTCTTCCAGCGACTTGCCTCGCGTTTCCGGCGCCCAAATGGTGCCGATCAGCAACGCGACGACCAGCAGGCCGATGATCAGGAGGCCAAGCTTTTCCAAGCCCAGGTTGGTGAGCAGTACCGGGAACACCAACGAGAGCAGGCCGACAAGCACCCGGGCAAGCATGAACAGCACGCCCTGTGCACTGGCGCGGTAGCGCGTGGCGAAGAGCTCCGCGGTCCATAGCCCGTAGAAAGCCTGCGCGCCGATACCCGCCGAGATGCCCCAGGCCACTGCGTAGAACAGCAGGGAGAAGGCACCTGGAGGAGCGAAGATCAGCACGGTCCAGGCCGCAACACCCAGCAGGGCGCCACCGAAGTAGAGCCAACGCCGCGAGACCTGGTCTCCGTATTTCATGAATCCGAAATAGGTTGCGGCGGCGGTCAGCACCCAGACCAGCACCTGGAGCAGGTTCTGCTGGGTAGCGGATTCAACGCCAGCGGCAGCATAGACGCGAGGCTGGAAAATGCCAGCCTGCCCTGCCACGGTATTCCATAGCCCATAGACGCCGAGCAGGAAGAAGAGCGCGCTCCAGTTGCGGCGGTCGGCCAGCAGCCCGCGCATGCCGGAGAAGAACGAGGCTTTCACGCCAGCAGCCGTTTCCGCGGCACGTTGCTCCTTCCACCTCCTGGACTCGGGCAATCCGCGGCGGACCCACCAAGTGACAGCGGCGATCAGGAAAAGATGGAAGAAGATTGCCCGGGAGCCGTTCACGCCCCAAGGCTCAACCAGGATCGCCAGCGCGAAACCGATGGCTGGGCCAATCGACCACGCCAGCTGAGCGGTGCCCACGTGCGTAGCACGCGATTCCTGCGGAGCCTCCTCGGCAATGTAGGTCCAGGAGGCTGGAACGCCTGCGCCCACGGCAATGCCCATGAGGACCACGCCGATGATCAGCAGGCTCGTACCGGAGGAGAAGGTGATCATCAGGGCGCCGACCATGAACACGATCAGGTCGTAGGTATAGATGAACTTGCGGCCCAGACGGTCGCAGAGCGGTCCGCCGATCAGTGCACCCAGGGCCGCGCCGAACGCGTTGGCCGACACGGCAGCGATGACACCGACCAGCGCGTCGTCGAATCCGAACGCGCCCTGCCACAGGCTGAGGCTGGTGGCCAGCGCAATGATGGCTCCGGCTTCTATGTAATTGCTCATGGCTACGGCAATGGTGGCTTTCCACCCGGAGATGCCGCGCTTCTTTGCTGCGGTGTTCATGATCAGGCTCCCCATCCTGCTTGCACGCCACCAGCGCGCGATGCTTCGATTCGGCTCTGGTAATCGGAGGTGCGGAAGGCCTGCATCGGATCGGCTGGCAGGCCGCGCGTTGCGCGCCATGCTTCCAGGTCGGCCCGCACGTCGGTGTAGAAGGCATCCATGAAGATCTCGTTGGCGGCCAGGACATCACCGGAAATCTGTGCTTCAGTCAGCGCTACGCGGTCGATCAGCAACGCCCGGGCCGTCATTTCCTGCACGTTCTGGACGCTTCTGATCTGGCCCAGGATCTTGTTCTCCACGTTGTGGCACTGATCGAGCATGAAGGCCACAGGCGTGTCCTGGTCCAGTCCGCCACCGCGGATCACCTCGGCCATGATGCGGAACAGCTGATACGGGTCTGCCGAGCCAACGATCAAGTCGTCATCCGCGTAGAAGCGGGAATTGAAGTCGAAGGATCCGAGCTTGCCAAGCCGCAGCAGCTGCATCACGATGAACTCGATATTGGTGCCTGGCGCATGGTGCCCGGTGTCCAGGCAAACCATGGCCCGATCCCCCAAGGCCGCAACCTGGGCATAGGACGTTCCCCAGTCGGGCACGTCGGTGTGGTAGAAGGACGGTTCGAAGAACTTGTACTCCAGCACCAGGCGCTGGTCTCCGGAAAGCCGCGCATATATTTCGGCCAGCGAATCGCCTAGCCGGTCCTGGCGCCCGCGCATATCCGCTTGGCCTGGATAGTTCGAGCCCTCTGCCAGCCAGATTTTCAGGTCCTGGCTTCCGGTGGCATCCATTACGTCGATGCATTCGAGGTGGTGGTCGATTGCCTTGCGGCGGATCTTCGGATCCTCATGGGTCAAGGCGCCGAACTTGTAATCGTCATCCTGGAAGGTATTCGAATTGATGGTTCCGAGGCTGACGCCCAGGCCTTCTGCATGCTCGCGCAGCACGGTGAAGTCCTCGACCTTGTCCCACGGAATGTGCAGGGCCACCGAGGGAGCCAGTCCGGTCAATCGGTTGACTTCAGCCGCATCGGCGATTTTTTCGAAGGGATCGCGCGGGGTCCCGGGGGTCGAATAGACCTTGAAGCGGGTGCCCGAATTTCCATAGGCCCAGGAAGGGACTTCGATGGCAAGGCGGTCAAGGATTTGCAGGTGCTCAGGGCTCAGCTTCGAGCTCATGGAACTCTCCATTTCTAGTAATTCTGCGGGCTACTACTGCTGGGATGCGGCAAGTGCGGCCAGCTGGTTTTCGAGATTGAAGACCTCGCGCAGACGCGGCGCTTGCTGATCTGGCCGGCCGCCCAGGCTGAGGAAGAATCGGCTCATTTCCGCTTCCCACGCTGCGGTGCGCGGGTCGGAGTCCAAGGCGGCCTGGGCAGCGCTGTCGTCATCGGTTTCGTAATAGCCGATCAGCAACCCGTCCTCGCGCAGAAAGAGTGAGTAGTTGCGACGCCCGGCTTCTTCGATGGCTTGGAGCATCTGCGGCCACACTTCCCGGTGGCGCGACACATACTCGTCGATCAGGTCGGGATTGACCTGCAATTGAAAGCAAACTCGCATCGTACTACTCTTCCGGAGCGCTGGAACTGGGTGGGCAAAACTGTGCGATCCGATTCGCTTTGCACAAAAATGAATCGTTTCAATCGCTTCGAAATTCGAGTGTAGAGCAGGTCACACTTGAATTGCAAGCGGTCGGTCGATCGAATGCCGCATTCTTTTGAATCCTTTCAAAAAGCTGTTGGGATTCCAGTTCCCATCCGTGCGCCAGTTATACTCGCAGAAGAACAACTCACCGAAGAACAGGAAAGCTCTGTGGCCGTCAGCGTCAAGGAAGTTGCCGCCGAGGCGGGCGTTTCTGTAGGCACCGTCTCCAACGTGCTCAACCGGCCCCAGGTTGTTTCCGAACACACCGTTTCCAAGGTCACCGCAGCCATCGAGAAGCTCGGCTTTGTCCGCAACGATGCGGCCAGGCAACTGCGTGCCGGCCGCAGCCGGAGCTTCGGGCTCGTCGTCCTCGATGCACGCAACCCGTTCTTCATGGACGTCACCCAGGGCGCCCAGCATCGTGCCTTGGACAACGGCTACACCGTGCTGATGGGAGCCAGCGACAATTCCCTGAGCACCGAACAGCAACTGCTGGATCTCTTCGAAGAGCAACGCGTCGCCGGAGTACTCATCTCCCCCTTGCACAGCGACTTGAGCCGGCTCTGGCGGATCCGCGAAGCGGGCACGCCAGTGGTGCTGGTGGACCGCGGAAGTGGCGACCGCAGCTTTTCATCGGTCTCCGTGGACGATGTGGAAGGCGGAAGAATTGCCGTACGGCACCTGCTGGACATTGGCAGAAAGCGGATCACCTTCGTCGGCGGACCGCAGAGCATCGAACAGGTCCAGCACCGATTAACGGGAGCCCAATCGGTATTGGCCCAAGCCCCGGATGCCGTGCTGGAGCACATGCCTACCAAGAACCTGACTGTGCTGGAAGGACGGGCAGCCGGAGAGCGTATTCTTGCCATGGATCCTGCACAGCGCCCCGACGGGATCTTTGCGGCCAACGACCTGCTCGCGTTGGGCATACTGCAGGCCCTGGTGATGTCCGGCGAACTCAGTGTTCCCGAGGATATTGCTCTGGTGGGATACGACAATATCGACTTCGCCGAGTCGGCCGTCATCCCGATTACCACCGTGCGCCAGCCAGCAGAAGAAATCGGGCGAACCGCTGTCGACGTCTTGCTGCGCGAAGCAGAAGCGGGCGATCAAGCGGTCCGCGAGCAATTCGTTTTCACTCCCAAGCTCGTTATCCGTGCATCGACTGTGGCCCCGAGCCAAGCGCGCTGACGTTTACCTTAGGGGTTCCTGAAAAGCGGGTTCTGCAGCTTCTGATGCCCAGCGGTTCTTGCTAGGTTGGCATTCCAAGCAACGAGAGGGATGGATTTATGAGCGAGAACAACCCTGAAGCCCGACTGCACAAGGCAGAGGCCGAAGAGCCCGATACCATTTCCGACCCTGCTTTGAATGATGAAGTTGGCCAGGACTGGACCGATGAAGGCGGAGCGACGCCGCATGGAGCCGCGCTAGACGACGACTAGGCCAGAGGGCCAACCAGCCGAAAACCAAAAATGCCCGTGGGTTGCCAAGTTTGAAAGTTTGGCAACCCACGGGCATTTTCACTGGCTTGAATCAGCCGCCTAGAACTCGAACTCCAGGTGGGCATTGACTTCGTCCTTGTTGAAATACGCCGGATCGATCTCGTATTCCTCTTCGTAACCGAAGTTCGAAAGCCAGTCTTGCACTTCCTCGTACTCCGGGTCCGTCGGATCATCGAGAATATCCAGCTTGGCTTCCCAGCCACCGATCCCGCCGCTGTCCTCCATCGGAGCCATGCGCCGGCCGCCGGTGCATCGCGGCAGCTGGCCGCCATCGGCATCCAGGATCTTCTCGACGTCGATGCGCACTTCCCAGTTGTCCCCGAAGTCGTACAGGTAATCCAGGCGGTCTTTTTCCTTCTGCAGCAACGAGGAAACCAGGGTTTCCGCTTCGTTCTTCTGGTAGTCCATGTCGTCAATCTCTGGACCATATGAAGTGCCGCCGAAGCCACCCTCGTAGAAGCTGTGCAGGTGCCCGTCGTACCAGTCGAAGCTCGCTTGGATGATGTCGTGCAGGTCGCCAAGGTTCAGGTCCATGGGCACCAGCACGCGACGCCAGATCGGCGGCTTGGCGTCCTTGAGGGTCAGCTTCAGCTGCAGCACCTTGCCGGTATACGGTGTTTCGCGCTTCAGGCGTTTCGGCTCGTCATCGTCCGGCCCGAACATCGCGTCGAGATCAGTGTCGTCGAATTCATCCTCATCGAGCAGGTCCTGTTCAACGTCGGTAATCGCCAGGCGGACGATAGTGGGCACCGAGTACGCTTCGCCATCTTCGATAAGGCCAAGTACGCGCAGTTCATGCATGCGCACATGCGCGGTTTCCCATACCTTTGGCGACCATTGATCATCTCGCGGGTCAGCCACGCGATGCGGGTTGCCTTCGATCCCCTCGACGATCCAGAACGCTGCCAGCCCCCAGGCTTCAAGGCTGGCGTCATCGCCGCCTTCCGGCTTTTCCAGCAACGAGTCCAGGCAGGCCTGGATGAAGTAGAAGTTCGGCTCGAAGGAGTCGGCGTCTTCATGCTGCATGATGTCTTCGTACGTCACGCCGCGCTCCGGCTTGCCCTGTTCGGGCAGCTTGATGGCGCTGACCGATTCCAGTGCCGAGAGCACGACCGCAACCATCAGGCCCCTGCGCGATTCGTGGACTTCCGGAGGCAGCTGGTCGGCGAGCGCTATTGCGGCCGTTTCCAAGAATTCAGACGCCGGCAAGCTGGCCCACAGATTCTTGCCCTCGGTGAGGGTCCAAGCCAAGAAGGCACGGCCCAGCTTGCTGATCCGCATGGCGGCGATTTCAGCCAGGGCCGCTTGAGAGGCCTCGTCAGATGCCATGATCTCGTCAATTTCATCGTTTTCATCGATGCCGTCATCACCGGCGAATGGATCCTGGGCTTCCAGCGACTTCCGGAACCACTCCAGGCTTTCGGCCTCGCGCTCCCACAGACCGGCATCGCGCAAGAACTCGACGTAATCCGCCCAGGCCATATAGATCATGGTTCCCAGCCCATTATCGGCGGCATCGGGATTCTCGGCCTCTTCGAATTCAATCATCGAGCTGAGCACTGCCAGCAGTTTGGGCGGATCAAAATCGGTAACCTTGTCCAGGTCGACGACTTCGGCGTAGATGCCCAGGGTTTCGCGCACTGCGGCAAGGACCATCAGGGCCAGTTCTGGGTCATCGCGGTTCTCGGAGAACCAGCGTACGAACTGCGGCGTGAGCGCGTCCAGGCCGCGCCCCACCTTCACCCGGTCCAGGGAGACGACGCCCTCTTGCAGGCGTGCCGGATGCCCCTGCTTGGGCTTCTGCTTCTTCTTTTTCTTCGCCATCGGACTGCTTTCCTGGTCGTTTGCTTCTCCCCCTAGGCTACGTGGCTGCTGGTTCCTGAAGAAGCATGCCTGGCACGTGTTCTGCTGGACAGCTTCCTGCCGTCGCAGCCAGGCACCGCCAGGGCCCGCACGGCGCGGATATGAATCGAGTCGCTTTCGATATCTATGGCGTAACCCGTACTGCTGGAGCGCCCGCGTTGGTAGGGTGACTTCATGATCAATACTGCTCGTTTGCACTCGGACCTGTCACGACTCAACCGCGAAACCGCGATGATGTCGGCCACGATCGAAACCCTGTCCACCGAAGAAATGGCCGCCGCCTCGCTGTGCGAAGGCTGGAGCCGGGCGCAGGTCATTGCGCACTTGGCCTCCAACGGCCGGAGCCTGGTCAAGCTCATCGACTGGGCCACCAGCGGAGAACCGCAGGAGCTCTACGCCTCGCGCGAGGCCCGCGACGCGGAGATCGACGAGCTGGCGGCCCTGCCGCGCGAGGAACTGGTCAAGAAGTTCCAGGACGCCGCCGCATACTTCGCCGAGCAGTGCGAACGGCTCAGCGGCGAACTGGCCGTGGAAGAGGTGGACCTTCACGGCAAGATCATTCCGGCGACCTCCATCGTGGCCCTGCGCATCTCAGAGGTGGTCATCCACCACCATGATCTGGATACCGCGTGGACCATCGAGGAAGCCGATCCGGATTCCCAGGAGAACGCCGTCGAGGCCGCCGTGCGGACTATGCGCGTGAAGAACGCTCCGGGCATGACGCTGGTGACCGAAGAGGGCGACGAATGGGTCATCGGCGATGGCGCGCTGAAGGTGCGCTCGGACCGCGAAGGCTTGATCGAATGGCTGGCCCGCGGCCAGGCCCGGCATATCGAGGCCGATGGCCCGATTCCGGTTTTGCCTTCCTGGTAACCATCTTCTGGCAGGCGTGTCAGCACGCGGCAACGGTTGGCCCTGCAAGGAGAATGGATTCGGCCCGCTTGTCGAAGTGAAAAGGAGCCGGCATTGATCCCTGTCATCGTGCTCACCGGATATCTGGGTGCAGGCAAGACCAGCCTGCTCAACCGCTTGCTGACCCGCCCGGGTACCCGCGTCGGGGTCATCATCAACGACATCGGCAAGGTCAACGTGGATACCGGGCTGATCACCGGCCAGATCGATGCGGCCGAATCCATTGCCGGCGGCTGCGTTTGCTGCCTGTCCGATAGCAGCGGCCTGGACGAGCTGCTGGAGAAGCTGGGCCAGCCGAAGCTGCGCCTGGATGCCATCATCGTGGAGGCCAGCGGCGCGGCCGACCCGCTGAACGTGGATCGGCTGCTGCGTTTCGGCAAGGCCCACGGGGTACGCTTCGGCGGCATCATCGACGTGATCGACGCGGTGGAGCATGAGCACACCGTGGATACCGCGGCGATGGCCCCGGCCCGCTTCAGCGCCACCAGCATGGCGGTGGTCAACAAGCTGGACCGCATTGCCCCGGAACACCGCGACGCGGTCCTGGCCAGGATCAGCGGACGGATCCGCGAAATCAACCCGCACGTTGCCATCATCCCGGCGTCGCACGCCGCCATAGACCCCGAGCTGGTCTTCGACATCGCCCTGAACGAAGACCCGATCGACGAGTTGCCGTTGGCGGCTGCCTCCCGCCCGCACCACGACCACGAGCATGCTTCGCACGCCAACGCGGTGACGGTGCGCTGCCCCGAGGCCGCGGATCCGGGTGCCATCTTGGACCTGCTGGAGCACCCGCCTGCTGCGGCCTACCGGCTCAAGGGGCATGTGAAGCTGCGCACCGATCGCGGCGCGCAGCGCTTCCTGGTCAACATGGTCGGGCGGCAGATCCATTTCGCGAAAGCAGCGGCCCACAGCGATCCGGCCAATGACGCGCTGGTCGCCGTGGGAATGAACTTGGACGAGGAAGCGGTTGGCGCGGCATTAGCGGCCGCCTTGGAACCAGCACGACTTGATCCTTCGCCGGGAAATCTCACCCGTTTGGAACGGCGGTTGATTTTGAGCAGCGATGCAGCAGATGCTCCGGCCAAGGTTGACGCTGAAGAGTTCTAGCTGCTGCGGCACTGATGCCTGCGAGTTGGCAACGAGGGCATCCGCTGCCCCGTCTCGACCTGCAACATCGAGCCGCGTTCGCATCCAGTTCGCGCCCGGTGCATAGGGGCACGTCCCAAACAGGCCAAGCCTTCGGAAATAACTCAAGTGCTGCCCGCGACTCCAGTGATGAGTCCCAATTCCAACCCGTCCAACGTTGGACGATTCCGTGCTCCCCGCGATTGCCGGGATGACGCCCGGTATTGCCGATGGTTTCGATGAGCGGTTCCAAGTGATCCTTGGATCTTCACGAAACAGCCCCGGGTCGCCAAAACCGAAGGCCGCATCCCGCGCGACCCTGCCGTCAGCCCACCATGTCCGAGCAAAAGAAACATCACTGGAACATGAAATGGACACGGTGCGCCGATGGCCGGCGGGTCAGCGCGGGGTGCGGCCCCGGCAGTCTCTGGAAATGAACGCTTACAACGCGATCTGGCGGTTCTGGTCCTTGTAGAGCAGGTACCGGAAGTTCTCCGGGCCGCCGGCGTAGCAAGCCTGCGGGCAGAAGGCGCGCAGTGACATGTAGTCCCCGGCTTCGACCTCGACCCAGTCGCCATTCATCCGGTACACGCCCTTGCCTTCAAGCACGTACAGGCCATGCTCCATGACGTGGGTTTCGGCGAACGGGATGGATGCGCCCGGTTCGAAGGTCACGATATTCACGCCGAAGTCGAAGGCCACGTCGTTGGGATCGAGCATGCGGGTGGTGCGCCACTTGCCATCGGTGCCCGGCATCGGGCCAGGTTCGATGTCGCGCTCATTGCCCACCACGGGAGCCGGTGCGGCGACGCCTTCAAGCACTTCGTAGCGCTTGCGCAGCCAGTGGAAGCTGGTGGTCTCGGTGCCGTCATTGCGGGCGGACCACGTAGCGCCGGCTGGCAGGTAGGCGAAGCCGCCGTCCACCAGCACATGTTCGGTGCCCTCGATGAGAAGGGTCAGCTGCCCGGTGAGCACGAAGATGAATCCCTGCACCTGGGCCTGCGGCTCCGGCTTGGTGGCGCCGCCGCCCGGGGCAACTTCCACGATGGCTTGGGAGAAGGTGGTGGCCCCGCCGGCGACCGGGCGGTTGAGCACCCAGGCACGGGTGTTGGTCCACTCGGGGAAGACGCTGGTGACGATGTCGCGCAGCACGCCCTTGGGGATCACGGTATAGGCCTCGGTGACGATGGCCCGGTCGGTGAGCAGATCGCTCTGCGGCGGGTGGCCGCCGAAGTCCGAGTAGTACGACGAGGAGTTCTGGATGGCTGGAACAGTCATGGTGTTGTCCTTAGGCGTGGGAGCGGTTCAAGGCGATCGCCTCGAGTTCGGGCAGGGTGATCTGGGCTAGTTCGGTGACCTCGTCGGCGCTGACCGCACCGCAGGCCACCCCGCGGTGGATGTAGCGGGCCAGGGCCCGTGCGGTGGCCGGCTCGTCCATGATGGCCGAGTTGATCTGGTGGACGTAGTTGCGCAACCGGGTTCCGGCTGCCTGCAGGCCTTCGCGGAAGAAGGCGAAGGTGGCCAGGTAGCGGGTGACCAGCTGATTCTCGTGCATGTCCCAGCCCTGGTAGATGCCGCGGGACAGGTGGCGGGAGACCAGGCGGGCGTGCAGTTCCCAGGCGGCCGCAATGTTCTCCGGGTCGCCGGCCGGGATGATGTTGGTGGAGCCGTCGGACAGTTCCACCCCGGTGCCGGCTACGGCCACCTGCATGACGTCCTTGGCGAAGTCCGCTACCGGGTGCTCCATGGACTGGTATCCGGCGGCCACGCCCAGCGACGCGGAGTAGTCGTAGGTTCCGTAGTGCAGCGAGGATACCCGGCCCTTGCCCGAGGCGATCAGCTGGGCCACCGGATGGGTTCCGTTGGCGGCCAGGATGACCTGCGGGGTTTCCACCTGCACTTCGAAGCGGATGCGTCCGGCTTCCAGCCCGTGGGCTTCTTCCAGCTTCTCGGCCAGGTAGACCATGGACTCGACCTGGGCCACGGTGGTCACCTTGGGCAGGGTCAGGCGCAGGCCCTCGGGCAGCGGACCGTTGGCCAGAAGCCGGGTGATGAACAGGTCCAGGGTGCGGATCCCGCGGGCCCGGGTGGGTGCTTCGAAGCATTTGAAGCGGATGCCGATGCAGGCCGGGGCTTTGCCGGCGGCCACCGCGGCGGATACCGAGTCGGCCGCGGCAAGCACTGCGGCGTCCTCCTCGGCATCCGTGCGGTTGCCGTAGCCGTCCTCGAAATCGAGGCGCAGATCTTCGATGGGTTCGCTTGCCAGCTTCGCGCCAACCAGTTCCGCCAAGCGCTCTGGTTCGGCCAGCTTGAGCTTGGCCGCCAAGGCGGATAGGCCAATCAGTCCTCCGGCAGTGGCTACTGCGTTGTGGCCCCAACGTTCTGGGAGGTCCACGGTGTACTTGTCCCCGGGGACGTACACGGTATGGATCGGCTGGCGGGCTCCGGTATCCCCCGGGTAGGAGGTTTCCAGCAGCCGGTCGGTGGCGGCCAGCTTTGCTTCTACGCTGGCAAGCGTGGACTCATCGAAGGTGTTGCTCATGGCTTGGTCACGTATTCCTTTTCCAAGAGTTCGTAGGCTGGGGTGGTGAGGAAGTCCGCGAAATCCTCGTCCTTGCCGCTGGTCAGTTTCGCGATCAGTTCCGCTGCCGGCTGGTAGTAGGCGTTGAAGTGCTCTTCATTGTCGACCTCCGCGCGCAGGCGTTCAACCTCTTCGGCGAGAATGCCAGCAACCAGTTCGGCGGTGATGGTGTTGCCGGTGTCGGCGGCGACCACCTGGTTGCGGATCTGCTGCCAGATCTGCGAGCGCGAGATCTCCGCGGTGGCGGCGTCTTCCATCAGGTTGTGGATGGCGACCGCGCCGTTGCCCGAGAGCCACACGGCCACGTAGTTCACGGCCACGTAGAGGTTGGCGCGCACGCCGGCCTCGGTGACATCGCCAGGAGCGCTGGCCACGTCCAGCAGCTGGGCCGCGGTGACCTCGACCTCCGGGCGCTGGCGGTCGATCTGGTTCGGCTTCTCGCCGAGCTTCGCGTCGAAAATCTCCTTGCACAGCTCAACCAGGTCAGGGTGGGCGACCCAGGAGCCGTCGAATCCGTCGTTGGCCTCACGGGACTTGTCCTCGCGGACCTTGTCGAAGGCGGCGGCGGTAACTTCTGGTTCGCGGCGGTTCGGGATGAACGCCGCCATGCCGCCCATGGCGAAAGCCCCGCGCTTGTGGCAGGTCTTGACCAGCAGCTCGGTGTAGGCGCGCATCATCGGCGCGGTCATCGACACGGCCGAGCGGTCGGGCATGATGAACGCTTCGCCGGCTTCGCGGAAGGTCTTGATGATGGAGAACAGGTAGTCCCAGCGGCCCGCGTTCAGGCCAGAGGCGTGCTCGCGCAGCTCGTAGAGGAATTCCTCCATCTGGAAGGCGGCCGGGATGGTCTCGATGAGCATGGTGGCGCGCACGGTTCCGTGGGCGATGCCCAGCTCGGCCTGGGCGAAGGTGAAGACCTCGTTCCACAGGCGCGATTCCAGGTAGTGCTCCATCTTCGGCAGGTAGTAGAACGGGCCCTGTCCCGATTCGGCGAGCACCTTGGCATTGTGGAAGAAGTGCAGGCCGAAGTCGACCAGTGCACCGACCGCCGGATTGCCGTCGATGAGCACATTGTTCTCCGGCAGGTGCCAGCCGCGGGGGCGGACCACCACGACCGCGCGCGGGGCGTCGGTGCGCAGTGCGTAGGACTTGCCGGTTTTCGCATCGGTGAAGGCCAAGGTGCCCCGGGCGGCGGCCGAGAGATTGGAGATCGCATCGATGACATTGAACCAGCTCGGAGTGGAAGCATCTTCCAGGTCGGCCAGCCAGACCTTGGCGCCGGAGTTCAGCGCGTTGATGGCCATCTTGGCCGGGGAGGCCGGGCCGGTGATCTCCACGCGGCGGTCGCGCAGCGCCTCTGGGGCTTCGGCGACCTTCCAGTCGCCAGTGCGCACGGATTCGGTCTGCGGATCGAAGTCGATGGACTTGGCATCGGAGAACTGCTGGCGGCGCACGCCGCGTGCGGCCAGCAGCTGATCGCGGGTGCCAGCGAACTTCTGGTGCAGCTTCTCGATGAAGGCCAGCGCTTCGCCCGAGAGGATCTGCTGGGCATCGGCGACGTCGGGGATGCTGGTGATTTCAATACTCATGGGTTGTTCCTTAACTTCTTGTGCTCTGTTCCAATGAAGGGTGCGTTGACATGCACCCTAAGGTCTTGCTGCGCAGCGCCTACTTGGCGGCGGCTGCGTCCTGCACTGCCATGGCCACATCGGAGGCGACCTGTGGGTCGAATACCGACGGGATGATGAATCCGGGGTTCAGCTCTGATTCGCTGACCCGCGCGGCAATGGCGTCCGCGGCGGCCAGGAGCATGGCGTCGGTGATCTCGGTGACGCCTGCATCCAGCAGCCCGCGGAAGAAACCTGGGAATGCCAGGACGTTGTTGATCTGGTTGGGGAAGTCGCTGCGCCCGGTGGCGACCACCGCCGCGTGGCGACCGGCCAGTTCCGGGTCCACCTCGGGATCCGGGTTGGCCATGGCGAAGACGATGGCGCGCTCGTTCATGGCGGCGATATCGGCTTCGTCCAGCACGTTCGGGGCCGAGACGCCGATGAAGACGTCCGCGCCGGCGATGGCTTCCTTCAGGGTGCCGGTGAAGTTCTGCGGATTGGTGTTTTCCGCCAGCCAGGTGCGGTGCGCATCGGCGTAGGCTTCGTTGCGGGTGATCGCGCCATTGCGTCCGCAGGCGATGATGTTCTGCGCGCCGCGGGCCATGAGCAGCTGGATGATCGCGTTGCCGGCCGCGCCGACCCCGGAGACCACGATGCGCAGGTCCTCGATCTTCTTGTCCACGACCTTCACCGCGTTGAGCAGCGCGGCCAGGGTGACAATTGCGGTGCCGTGCTGGTCGTCGTGGAAGACCGGGATGTCCAGTTCTTCGCGCAGCCGGGCCTCGATTTCGAAGCAGCGCGGGGCGGCGATGTCTTCGAGGTTCACCCCGCCGTAGACCGGTGCCAGCGCCTTGACGATCATGATGATCTCCTCGGTGTCCTGGGTGTCCAGGCAGACCGGCCAGGCATCGACATCGGCGAACTGCTTGAACAGCGCCGCCTTGCCTTCCATGACCGGCAGGGCTGCGGCCGGGCCGATATTGCCCAGCCCCAGCACGGCCGAGCCGTCGGTGACCACGGCGATGGTGTTGCGCTTGACCGTCAGGTTGCGCGCATCGGCAGGGTTCTCGGCGATGGCCATGCAGACGCGGGCGACACCCGGGGTGTAGGCGCGGGAGAGGTCATCGCGGTTGCGCAGGGCGACCTTGGGGGTCACCGAGAGCTTGCCGCCAAGGTGCATCAGGAAGGTGCGGTCCGAGACGTTGCGCACGCTTACGCCATCGAGGTTATCCAGCGCCGCGCGCACGGTCTCGCCGTGGGCCACGTCGGTGGTGTTGCAGGAAACGTCCACCACCATGTGGGTGTGGTTGGACTCGGTGACAGCCAGGGCGGTGATGTGCGCGCCGGCCGAACCGACCGCGCCGGCCAGCTCGCTGGTAGCGGTAATCGACGCAGGTGTCTGGACGCGAAGCGTGAGTGAATATCCCGGGCTTGGTGCTGCCATCTGATCCTCCTGTAAAAGTTTCCGTATAGTGGATACTATTATCCTCAAAATGAAAATGCAAGAGTGTTTTGTGGCGCCCGGCACGATTTTTTGCCGAGTTAATATCGGATCGTGGAAGAAAAGCCTGATTCTGCGCTATTCTTGGGACTAGGATTTCGCATCGTAGAAGTAATGCGTAGCCCTCTTCCGAAACCAGTGCCTTTATTAGGAGCAAAGATGACGCAGACTTCCAGCAAGTCCACCACCGGCGGCGTCCAGTCCGTCGAACGTGCTTTCGAGCTCCTGGAAGTCATCGCCCGTGCCGGCGGAGAAGCCGCGCTCAGCGAGCTTGCCGCCGATACTCCCCTGCCATTGCCGACCATCCACCGCCTGCTGCGCACCCTGGTCGGAGTGGGCTACGTGCGCCAGCTGCCCAACCGCCGCTATTCACTGGGCCCGCGGCTGATCCGGCTGGGCGAGGTAGCCAACCGCCAGCTGGGCGCCTTGGCCTCCCCTGCGCTGAAGGATCTGGTCGCGAAGCTGGGCGAATCGGCGAATATCGCGGTGCTCGACGGAGACATGGTCACCTACATCGCCCAGGTGCAGTCAGCCCACTCGATGCGCATGATCACCGAAGTCGGACGCCGCGCCATGCTGCACAATTCCGGGGTCGGCAAGGCCGTGCTCTCGGTGCTGGATGACGAGCGCGTGCAGCGTTTGGTCTCGCAGGCGGGCATGCCCCCGAAGACCGCGAACACCATCACCACCCTGGGCAAGCTGTTCACCGATGTCGAGGCCACCCGCGAACGCGGCTACGCCATCGACGAGGAAGAGCAGGAACTAGGGGTTCGCTGCATCGCCGTGCCAGTACCGGGCGCGCCAACGCCGATGGCCATCTCGGTTTCCGGGCCGGTGACCCGCGTTGACGAGGCCTTCATCGACAGCGCGGTGCCGGTATTGCAGGAGGCGGCCCGCGAGCTGGGACGCCAGCTGGTGGCCGCGGCGGACTAGCCGCGCTTGGCGATTCCGGCACGCAAGCAAAGATGCCCGCCTGGGCAGTCGATGGCATCGACCGCCCAGGCGGGCATCTCAGTTCGCGCTGGTGCCGGAACACCTATGGAGCCGGCGAACAGGCGTGCTACTGCGCGAACTGGGTTTCGTGCAGCTCGCTATAGCGTCCGCCAAAGGCCAGCAGCTCGCTGTGGGTTCCGCGCTCGACGATGCGCCCGCCCTCCACGACCAGGATCTGGTCCGCCGAGCGGATGGTCGACAGGCGGTGGGCAATGATCAGCGCCGTGCGGTCTGCCAGCGCCTCGCCCAGCGCCGCCTGCACCGCCGCTTCATTCGACGAGTCCAGGGCCGCCGTCGCCTCATCCAGGATGACTACCTGGGGTGCTGCCAGCAGCAGACGGGCAATGGTCATGCGCTGGCGTTCGCCACCGGAAAGCCGGTAGCCCCGCTCGCCCACCACGGTATCCAGGCCATCGGGCAAGGAAGCGATCACCGGCTTCAGCCGGGCACGCTCCAGCGCCTCCCAGATCTGCTCTTCGGTCGCTTCGGGCCGGGCCAGCGTCAGGTTGGAGCGGATGCTCTCGTGGAAGAGGTGCCCGTCCTGGGTCACCATGGACACCGTCGAACGCAGCGAATCGAGCTCAAGCTGGCGGATATCCTCGCCGGCCAGTTCAACACTGCCCGAATCCACGTCGTACAGGCGCGCCAGCAGCGAGGCGATGGTGGACTTGCCCGCACCCGAGGAGCCGACCAGCGCGTAGGTTTGGCCCGCGGGGATCTCGAAGTCGATATCGTGCAGGACCTCTTCGCCGCCGCGGGTGTCCAGGATGGCGACTTCTTCCAGCGAAGCCAGCGAGACCTTGTCGGCGCTCGGGTAGGAGAAGCTCACGTGGTTGAATCTCACCGGCACCGCCCCGGCCTCGAGGCGGCGGGCGTTCGGGGCATCGGCAATCAGCGGCTCCAAGTCCAGCACCTCGAAGACCCGGTCGAAGCTGACCAGCGCGCTGGTGATTTCCACGCGCGCGTTGGCCAGTGCGGTCAGCGGCGTGTAGAGGCGGGTGAGCAGCATGCCCAGGACCACCACGTCGCCGGCGGCCAGATCGCCACGTACCGCGTACATGCCGCCCAGACCGTAGACCAGGGCGAGTGCCAGGGCCGCAACCAGGGTCAGTGCGGCGACGAAGTAGAACTGGCGCATGGCCATCTTGACGCCGATATCCCGCACCTTGCCGGCACGCAGCGCGAACTGCTCGGACTCGTCCTTGGGACGGCCGAAAAGCTTGATCAAGGTGGCGCCGGGGGCGGAGAAGCGCTCGGTCATCTGGTTGCCCATGGTCGCGTTCAGGTCCGCGGATTCACGGCGCAGCAGGGCCACGGACCTGCCGAAATGGCGGGCGGGCAAGAGGAAAATCGGCAGCAGCACCAGAGCGATCAGCGTGACCTGCCACGAGGTGGTGAACATGACCGCAGCGGTGAGCACCAGCGCCACGGTATTGGAGACCAGCCCGGAAAGGGTTCCGGCGAAGGCGGATTGCGCGCCGATGACATCGTTGTTCAAGCGGCTGACCAGCGCACCGGTCCTGGTGCGCGAGAAGAATGCCACCGGCATCTTCTGCACATGGTCGAAGACTGCGGTGCGCAGGTCATAGATGATGCCCTCGCCCAAGCGCGAGGAGAACCAGCGGACCACTACGGACACCACCGCATCCAGGATCGCGATCCCCGCCATGACCAGAGCCAAGTTGATGATCGTCCGCACCCCGGATTGCGCGACGACTTCGTCGACCACCCGTCCAGCGAGCACCGGGGTGATCACGGCCAGGACTGCGGCGAAGATGGAGAAGACGACGAAGACCAGCAGCCGGGACTTGTAGCTGGCTGCGAACTTCAGCACTCGCTTAGGCGTGGTTGGAGCGTAGGCCTTGCCCTTGTCTCCTGACAGCTTCCATAGCGAATGCCAGGCGGCGCTTTCCATGCTCATAAGTGAGTGCTCTCAATCCTGCTGGAAGTAATCGGTGGGTTCCACCTTTGTCCATGATCCCAGTAAGCCATCCGCGACTTCCAGGTAGGGTCAGCTTACGGCGGCCAGCCCGGGCGACACAGCCCGATTGCCCGACGCGCAATAACCGGGATCCCTGCATCAAGAACAGCGGTACCCCCGGGTTCATTCCTCGCCGGCCCCGCGCGGCACAGCACGAGCCCCCGATGGCGCGTGACACGCCCAACGCTGCCGCCATCGGCACAGCGGTACTCGGAGCCAGATAAATGCCTATCAAACACGGATTAATTCCATAATCCAGAAGGAATCCATTCCGCATAACGAAATTATCTTTTTTCATTGCGGAATATTGTGACGTGCCTTACAGTTGACACCATCCAAGCCACGGGCACATACCTCGGAGCGAGTCCATCCTCAGGAGCAGCCATGAAAATCAAATCCGCAGACGACTTCCGGGTCGCTGAGCCAACCCCCAAGAAACCTTTCTACACTTCCCTGTTCTTCCAGCTTGGCGTCGCAATCGTCGCCGGCGTCTTGATCGGCCACTTCCTGCCGAAGGTCGGATCCGAGTTGCGCCCGCTGGGCGACGGATTCATCATGCTGATCAAGATGATCATCGCCCCGCTGATCTTCCTGGTGATTGTCACCGGCATTGCGGCGGTGGGCGATGTCAAGGCAGTGGGACGCGTTGGCGTCAAGGCATTGGTCTACTTCACCTGCGCCACACTCTTCGCCCTGGTCTTCGGCCTGATCATTGCCAACCTCTTCCAGCCAGGCGCCGGGTTGAACATCGACCCGTCATCCCTCGACGCCGGGGCCATCGAAGAGAAATCCGGAGAGGCCAAGGGGGCCGCCGACTTCATCCTGGGAATCATCCCGGTCAGCGTCATCGGCGCCTTCGCGGATAATAACTTGCTGCAGGTGTTGTTCTTCTCGGTCTTCTTCGGCGCAGCCATCGTGGTGGTCGGCCAGGAACGCTGCGCACCACTGCTCGCGGTGTTCGAGAACGTCCTGGAGCTGATCTTCAAGGTCATGAGCTGGGTCATGCGGGTCGCACCCCTGGGTGCCTTCGGCGCCATGGGCTTCATCATCGGCCAATACGGCATCGAGACACTGGGCACCTATGCGAAATTAATTCTCGCCTGCTACGCCGCGGCCCTGCTGTTCATCGGCATCCTCTTCCTGATCGCCTGGGGATTTGCCCGGGTTCCGCTGTGGCAATTCATCAAGTACACCCGCGAGGAATTCCTGCTGGCCCTGGGCACCGCATCAACCGAGTCGGTGATGCCTCGCATCATGACCAAGCTGACCAACGCCGGATGCTCCCGCGCCACCACCGGCTTGGTGGTCCCGACCGGATATTCCTTCAACCTCGACGGTGCGGCCATCTACTTGTCCATCTCGCTGCTGTTCCTGGCCCAGGCGTTCGGCCACAATCTCAGCTTTGGCCAGCAGCTTGCCGCCCTGGGCATCCTGCTGCTGACTTCCAAGGGCATGGCCGGCGTCCCTGGATCCTCGTTCTTGGCCCTATCGGCGACGGCAGCCGCCCTGGGCATCTTCCCGGTGGCCGGCGTGGCCCTGTTGCTGGGCGCGGACCGCATCATGGATTCGATGCGCGTTGCCGTGAACCTGCTGGGCAACTGCGTGGCCACCTTCGTGGTCGCCAAATGGGAAGGGCAGTTCGACCGCGAGGCAATGAAGCGCGCCTTCGCCGGGGAAATCACCAATGAGGACTCGGCCCGCATGCTCGGACGCGATGAGGAATGGGAAGCCATGGAGGCCGAACGCGTAGCCAACGGCGGCCAGCCTTCACCGAAGTTCGGCGGTGGCCCCACCCCGGAGGCCCTGCTCAAGTTCGATATGAGCCCGGCAACCGAAGCCGAAGCAGCTGCGGCCACGCAAAAAAGCTACCCCGATGAGGAACGCGCAGAAGCGCGCAGCTGAGTCAGGCGGTTGCCGCACGGAAAACTGCGGGGACCTTGAGAGCTAATCGGCCGGGGTGCACTGGAGCTTTCCAGTGCACCCCGGCCGATGGCCGTTCCACCTGCTGGCAGGGAAACTCGTCTCCAGGCAGGCCTTGCTAGATGGCGCTCCAGCCGGTATCTGAAGCCAGGACCACGCCGTTGATGTTGGTGCTGTCCTCGCTGAGCAGGAAGGTGATCGAGGCGGCGAGCTGACTTGCGGTAGCCATGCCCGGAATGATGCCCATCAGCGGAGGGATTACCTGCTGGGCAAATTCGGAGGCCATTGGAGCCTCGATATTGGTCTGCACCGCACCCGGAGCCACTGCGTTGAAACGCAGCCCCTTCTTGCCGTACATGACAGCCGAGTTCTTGGTCATGCCGATGACCGCGTGCTTCGAGGCCGTGTATGCGACGCCGGCGGCCGAGCCGCGCAGGCCAGCTTCCGAAGCCACATTGACCACGTTGCCCTGGCCGGCCTCGAGCATCAGCGGGACCACCGAACGGGTCAGCTTCAGAACGGAATTGACGTTCACATTCATGACCCGTTCCCAGGTCGAGTCCTCGATCTCGTGGATCGGCTCGAACTTGTCCATAATGCCGGCGACGTTGGCCAGCGCATCGATCCGCCCCTCGCCAGCTGCCACTACCTGGTCCACTACCGCTTGGTCGGTGATGTCGCCGGCCACAACGGCAACGTCCAGATCCGGGTTCTCGGCAACAAGCTCATCGAGCCGTTCGCGGCTGATGTCCGCGGCGATCACCTTGCCGCCTTCCTTGGCCACGCGCAGCGCGGTGGCCTTGCCGATGCCCGAACCGGCGCCAGTGACCACCACTGTCTTGCCGGCAAAACGTTCTGCGGTGACCTTTTCCTGCCATGCGTTTTCCATGCCCATAACCGTTCCTTCTGGTTGCCGATGAATTGGTAGTTTCATGTTATGACACACTGTGTCTTAACTCAATGGGCCATAATTGGGATATGCCTGACACCCGAGATTCCGTTGCCACGCACCTGCCTGGGCGCCCGCAGTCCATTGATCCCGACTCCGTGGCCCGCACCGCCCTGGCGCTCTTCGCCAAGCATGGCTATGGCGAAGTCTCGATGGCGCAAATTGCCGAAGAAGCGGGAATCGGACGCAAGAGCCTCTACCGCTATTTCGCTTCCAAGGCGGATTTGGTGTGGGGCGGCCTGCTGGAAGCTTCGGCCATTTCGGACGGCGCCTTCGCCTCGGCGAAGCAGGAGGGCCACGACCTGGTGGGTGCCATGCACGCTGCTGCGGTGGCAGCTTTCGATTCGCTGCCGGATCCGGAGGTCACGCGAGGACGCCTGAGGCTTATCGCTGACCAGCCCGAGCTCCTGGCCCAGGCCTCGATGCGGATGGGCAAGGACAACGAGCGGGTGCTGCGGCATTTCTCGGAAGGCGGGGTCAGCGCGCAGACGGCGCCCTATCTGGCGCTGGCCTTCGGCACGGTGACTTTTGCAGCATGGATCAGCTGGGCGCAATCTGCTGACCCCAGCCCGGAACCGTACTTGGCCGAGGCGATCAAGGTGCTTCGCTTGCCGTAGCCTGTAGCGGTTGCTAGCGCTTCTCCGCCCAGTTGTCATCGATCATGGCCGCGAAGTCGAAGGCTTCATCGAGGATCTCGCGAAGTGTACTGCCCGCCGTCCCAACCCAACGGGTCAGTGCATGGTCGTAAAGGGCCAGACCCAGCAACGCGGCGGTTTCAGCCAGCCGCTGGTTCGCGCAGAACGGCGACAGCGCCTGGGCCAGCGCTACCTGCTGCTCTCGCCGGGATTCCTGCCAGCTGGCCCGGAGCGCAGGGGTGCTCCTGACCAGCTCAATGCGGCCCTGCATCGCCACCGGATCCTGCTCAGCGAATACTACTGCCGATTCAAAGCTGCGGCGCAAAAGCTCCAACAAGCTCTCGCCCGGATGCGAAGACATGGAGCTGGCCATGTCGGAGAAGTGCGCGGTCATGGAACGCAACGCAGTAACTACCGCGTCCTCTTTTGACGAGAAGTACCGGAAGAACGTGGCACGGGATATTCCGATTGCCTGGGCTGCCTGCTGGGCGGTGACGTTCTCCATGCCGCGTTCGGCGAACACGGCATAAACCTGTTCCGCCAACTCGACTTTCATCTTTTCGCGCACTCGATCGCGAACCACGCTTCCCATGGCAAGAATTTTACTCTGAGATTCAAGGGCAGAAGTGAGACACAGTCTCTTTATGCTGGTCATTGCCACTTTAGCTACGGTGTGTCGTTTCGGCCGCAGTTCACGGAACTCAATAAATCACGGAACATGATGACCGCTGAATCCTGCTTCGCTAGGCTCAAGAAGAGAGAAACTGACTACTCGAAGGACCACCATGGCACAGCAGATCGCAAACAGCATCGACCTCGGCCAGGGGTTGGAAGCCACCTCGCAGGGTTTTGGTTGCATGTCCCTGAGCGGGCCCTACGGATCGGCCGACGATGCCGAATCCCTGCGCACCTTGAACCATGTTCTTGATCGCGGCGTCACGTTCCTGGATACCGCCAACATCTACGGCGAAGGGCACAACGAAACCCTGCTCTCGCAGGTGCTCAAAACCCGTCGCGGCGAAGTCACCCTGGCAACCAAGGCGGGCATCGTGCGTCCGAAGAATCCGGGAGACCCACGCGCTAATGGCGACCCGGACTTCATCAAGAAATGCATGGATGCGAGCCTGCAGCGGCTGGGCGTAGACCACGTTGACCTGTACTACTACCACCGGGTGGATTCCCGGGTGCCAATCGAGGAGACTGTCGGAGCCTACAAGGAGCTAGTCGAAGCAGGGAAGGCCCGGCACATCGGCTTGTCCGAAGTGACTTCCGAGGAGCTGCGCCGAGCCCACAAGGTGCATCCAATTTCCGCGATCCAGATGGAGTACTCGATTTTCAGCCGGGACATCGAAAGATGGCTCTTGCCAGCCGCCAGTGAACTCGGCGTGGGCCTGGTGACCTACGCGTCGCTGGGTCGCGGGTACTTCACCGGAGAAGTTGATTCCCTGCAGCAGCTTGAAGCCAACGACATCCGCCATAACTTCCCGCGCTTCGAAGCGGCCCGCATGCAGCACAACCATCCATTGCGGCAAGTCATCGCGGAGGTGGCCCAGCGCGAAGGTGTTTCAACCGCCCAGGTGTCACTGGCGTGGGTTTATGAAAAAGCACGCGCATTCAATGTGGCCGTCTCCCCGATTCCGGGGACCCGCTTCAGCGCGCACTTCGAGGATAATCTGGGGGCGCTGGATGTCCGCTTATCCCTGGAATCAATGTCGCAGCTGGATGCCTTGGCTGCCCAGGTGGACGGTGAGCGCCAAAAGGACGTGATGTCGGTGTCCAAGGGCCGTGAAGAGGTGCAGATGGCCCGGATGTAGCTTCGCTGATCGCTACTGCGTAGAGTCGTGAAGGTAGCGCATAGCCAGCAGCTGGCAGCAGGAAAGGACTATCCCATGAGAATCGCTTTGGCGCAGGTTCTGAGCACCGCTGATCCGCAGCGCAATCTGGTAACAGTGCGCGATCATGCGCGCCGGGCAAAGGAAGCAGGCGCCTCGCTGGTGGTCTTCCCCGAGGCCATGCAGGTTTCCTTCGGCCACGATCTCGCCAAGTACGCGCAACCCCTGGATGGGCCCTGGGCTACACTGATCCGCCAGCAGGCGCGGGATATAGGCATCACCATTGCCGTGGGCATGTTCACCCCCGGTGAAGGCGGCCGGGTACGCAACACCTTGCTGGTCGCCGGTGAAGGCGTAGTTACCCACTATGACAAGATCCACCTCTACGATGCCTTCGGCTATGCCGAGTCGGATTCGGTGACGCCCGGAACTTCTCCGGTGCAGTTCGAGCATGAGGGAACGACGATCGGTTTGGCCACCTGCTACGACTTGCGGTTCCCGCGCTTGTTCACCCGCCATGCGAAGGCTGGTGCAGCGGTCAATATCGTCAGCGCTTCGTGGGGCCAGGGCGAGGGCAAGGCCGAGCAGTGGACCACCCTTGCGCAGGCCCGCGCCTTGGACGCGACGACGTTCGTGGTGGCAGTGGACCAGGCTGATCCTGAAAGCATTGGACGCAAGATCACCGGTACCGCGCCTTTGGGCGTCGGGCATTCGGTGGTGGTTGATCCGCTAGGACGCATTATTGCCCGGGCCGGTGCAGAACCCGAGCTGCTGGTAGTCGATCTGGATCTCAGTCAGGTCCAGGCCGCTCGCAAGCAGCTACCGGTGCTGGCCAACGCGGTCGACCTGTAGCCAGGCGGTTGGCTCAGCAATTGAGGCTTACCAGCCAGCCCATCGCTGGCGCCGGCGGCGAGGATGGGATCCCGGATATTACTGCGCGCTTCCAGCAGGACCCTTGAGGGGATGTGCTCGCCCAATCCGAGTTTCCGCCCGTGCGCTTTTCGATGCCATGGCCCACCGCTAAGTGCGAGAAGCCCGCGAGGCTACCGCCCGCCCGCTGCGCGATAGCAGGGATATTCCGCTGGATCTAGTCGCGAATTCAGCGAAAGCGCGGCAGAAGCGTAGCGGTGTTGCGGTCGCCAGATGAATGGCCAGCACTACTGGCAGCTCGCCTGCCGGCATGCTAGCCGTGGCCCGGACGCTGCCTTGGCGGTGACGAGGATGCACACTGATCCTCCAATGATGCTTTGGGTTCACGAACCGCCATCCCCAAGATGCTTCTGATCGGTGAATAGTCGTTGGAATATGGCTCTTCCCCCGCCTTGCGCCTTCCACTAGTCTGATTAGGATCCACCATGATTTTTTCCTGCCATCGGAGCCTTCAGTGCCACTAGCCTTACCCGAATCCACGCTGCCCCATCCCTCCTCGGCTCCTGCGCTGAATTGGGGCATCCTCGGGCCGGGGTGGATCGCCTCGCAGTTTGCCGCATCGCTGAACGACTTGACCGCCAGCCGGCTCGCAGCAGTCGGCTCGCGCACCTTGGCCCGCTCCGAGCAGTTCGCACGCACCTACGGAGACGCCGGAACCCGGGCCTTCGGCTCCTATGCCGAGGTGCTCGGGGACCCTGGGGTGGACGTCGTCTACATCGCCGTCCCGCACAGCGGCCACGCAGAACTTGCGCTCGAGGCGATCGCCGCGGGCAAGCATGTCCTGGTGGAGAAGCCAATGAGCCTGGACGCCGGGCAAACTTCCCGGATCATCGAGGCGGCCAAGGCTGCCGGAGTTTTCGCCATGGAAGCCATGTGGTCACGATTCCTGCCCATCGGCAATGTGGTTTCACAGGTCGTCAAGTCCGGAATCCTGGGGCAGATCATCACCGTTCAGGCTGATTTCGGCGCCAAGTTCGAGGTCGACTACGACTCGCGCATCTACGACCCGGCGCTCGGCGGCGGGGCCCTGCTGGATGTCGGCGTCTACCCTATTGCCTTCAGCGCCATGGTCTCCCCTGCCAAGCAGCTCCTGCACGCTTCGGGACGCACGGCCAAGACCGGGGTTGACGCTACCTTCACCGCGGTACTCTCCAATGAAGACGGTTCCACGGCAACGGTCTTCAGCAGCATCGAAACCGATTCGCCGCAGGGCGCATGGATTGCCGGCACGCAGGGCACCTTGGAACTCCAGCGCCCGATTTGCTGCGGTTCCGGGCTGGTGCTGCGCAGTGCCGACGGCAAGATCGCCGACAGCCGCGAGTTCACGGAAACCTCGCCTACTGCCGGTTTGGGCTGGGAAGCGGCCCACGTGGCCCAGTGCATTGCCCTGGGCCTGGCCGAATCCCCGGTCATGCCGCTGGCTGAATCGCTGGCGATTGCGCAGACCATGGATCAGATCGCGGCCACGCTGCGCACCAGCTAGTTTCCCAGGCCGCTGCGCTTCAGCTTGGCGCAATCAGCCGCGCTGGGCCGAAGCCTTCCAGGCGCTGTGGACCATCTGCTGCAGGCTATGGCGCATCTGCCAATCAAGGTCGCGGGCGGCCAGCTTCCCGTCGGCGACAATGCGCGCCGGGTCGCCCGGGCGGCGCGCTTCTTCCACCGCGGTGAAACCGATGCCGGTGGCCTTCGCTACCGCATCCATGATCTGGCGCACCGAGACGCCATCGCCGGAGCCCAAATTGTAGACCGGCTCCAATACCTCGCCGGCTTCCAGTTTCCTGGCCGCCTCCACGTGCGCCAGCGCCAGGTCGGCGACGTGCACGTAGTCGCGCACGCAGGTGCCGTCCTCGGTGTCGTAGTCGGTGCCGAAGATCTTCGGCGTCTTTCCGGCATTCAGCGCCTGGAAGACCAGCGGGAACAGGTTGTGCGGGCTGGCATCGTAGAGTTCTTCGCTGCCCGAGCCGACCACGTTGAAGTAGCGCAGCGAGGTGTGCTTCAGCCCGGTAGCCACCGCCTGGTCGCGGATCAGCCATTCCCCCACGAGCTTGCTCTGTCCGTACGGGGATTCGGGGAAGGTGCCGGTGGATTCGGTCACCACATCTTCGTCCGGGGTGCCGTAGACGGCTGCCGAGGAGGAGAAGACCATGTTGTGCACGCGGGAGGACGCCATGGCTTCGAGCAGGTGCGCGGTGCCGGTGACATTCTGCTCGAAGGCCAGCAGCGGGTGCTTCACCGATTCGCCGGCATACTTGTAGCCGGCCAAGTGGATGACCCCGGTGACCTCGTGGCGCTTCATGATTTCCACGAGCTTTTCGGTCTGCAGGATGTTCAGCTGGTAGAACGGCACCTGTTCGGGAACGAAGCCGTGCACCCCGCTGGACATCGAGTCCACGACGACCGGCTCAAGGCCTGCCGCGGACAGCGAACGCACCACGTGGGATCCGATATATCCGGCTCCGCCGGTCACTAGCCAACTCATGCCCGGCCTGCTCCTTCGTCTGCAATTACGGTGAAAATGGCCGGCTCGACATAGCCGGCCTGGTCAAAGGCTTCGCGGACGGCCTGGCTGACCGGTTCGATCTGCTCGCGCTTGACCAAGGCAATGGCGCTGCCGCCAAAACCGCCACCGGTCATCCGGGCTCCGATCGCCCCGGCCGCCATGGCCGCTTCCACGGCGGCGTCCAGTTCCTCGCTGGAAATCTCGTAGTCGTCGCGCATGGATTCGTGCGACTGGCAAAGCAGCTTGCCCACCGCGGGCAGGTCGCCTTCGCGCAGCGCGCGGACAGTATCCAGGACACGGCGGTTCTCGGTCACGATGTGCTTGGCGTGGCGCTTGGCTACCGGGTCCCCAATGGCCTCCAGCTCTTCGATGCTGTGCACCTCGCGCAGCGATGCTACCTCCAGCACCGCGGCGGCCTGCTCGCAGCTGGTGCGACGGGCGGCGTAGCCGCCATCCACGTGCGAATGCTCTACGCGGGTGTCCATGACCAGGACCACCGCGTCATGCTGCGCCAGCGGCAGCGGCACGGATTGGGATTCCATGGATCGGCAATCCAGGAACAGCGCATGCTGGGCATGGGACATCAGCGAGGCGCTCTGGTCCATGATCCCGGTCGGAGCACCCACGAATTCGTTCTCGGCACGCTGGGTCAGCTGGGCCATCTGCACCTTGGACAGGCCCAGGCCGTAGAGATCGTCCAGCGCCACGATGGTCGCCACTTCCAGGGCATGCGAAGAGGACAAGCCCGAGCCCACCGGGACATCGGAGTCCACCATCAGCTCCAGCCCGCCAATGTGCACGCCATCGAGCTGGCTCAGCGCCCACAGCACGGCGGCCGGGTAGGCGGCCCAGCCGGGCACCGCGCGGGGCACCAGCTCATCGAGGGTAATGGAGGTGACCGGCGGTTCGTCGCCCGCCCCGTAGGTGGAGGCGAAATCCAGCACCTGGCTGCCCGGCTCCAGCTGCGACTTGCGGCGCACGGCCACCAGCGCGTTCTTGTCGATGGCGAAGGGCAGCACATAGCCCATGTTGTAGTCGGTGTGCTCGCCGATCAGGTTCACCCGTCCCGGGGCCCGCCAGATGCCTTCCGGGTGGTGGCCGTAGGCCTTGGTGAACTTCTCGCGCAGGGCGTTGACGCGCACCGCGGTTTCCTTCGTTCCGCTGCGGCTCATGGCATGACCTCGCGCAGCCGTGCAGCAGTCTGCTCGGCCGGGACGTCGTTGATGAAAGCGCCCATGGCAGCTTCCGATCCGGCCAGGAACTTCAATTTGTCAGCGGCCCGGCGCGGGCTGGTCAGCTGCAGGTGCAGCCGTGAGGCCTTGCGGGCCACGGGCTCCAGCGGAGCCTGGTGCCAGGCGGCGATGTACGGGGTGGGCGTCGGGTACAGCGCGTCGAATCCGCGCAGCAGGTCCCGGTACATCACGGCCAACTCGGCTTTTTCGTCCGCATTGAGCGCGGCGAAGTCCGGCACGTGGCGGTGCGGCACCAGGTGCGCTTCCAGCGGCCAGCGGGCCGCGTAGGGCACGAACACGGAGAAGTGCTGGCCCTGGGCGACCATGCGCGTGCCCTCCTTGCGCTCGAAGTCCAGGATGTCGCCCATCAGGGTGCGCCCGGTCTTCTCCAGGTGCGCGATGCCCTGGCCGGCCATCTTGGCGGCGGTTGGCGCGAGGTACGGGTAGGCGTAGATCTGCCCATGCGGGTGGTGCAGGGTCACGCCGATATCCTGGCCGCGGTTCTCGAACACGAACACCTGCGCAATGCCCTCCATGGCGGACAGGGCGGCGGTGCGCTGCGCCCAGGCCTCGATGACGGTGCGCGCCCGGGCATCATCCAGCGATGCGAAGGAACCGGTGTGCTCGGGGGTGAACACCACGACCTCGCAGCGCCCGTAGGCCGGGGCCGGCTGCTGCACCGGTGCGGCCGCTGGAATCCGGCCCAGTGCCGGGCCCAGGGACGGGAAGCGGTTCTCGAAAACCACCACGTTGAAGTCCTCGGCAGGGATTTCGCTCTGCCGCCCGTGGACGCTGGGGCACAGCGGGCATTCTTCCTTGGGCGGGAGGTAGGTGCGCGACTGGCGGTGGGCCGCTACGGCCACCCAGTCCCCGGTCAGCCGGTCGTAGCGCAGTTCGCCAGGCTCCCCGCGCGGATCCAGCGGCCGGGTGTCGGCCACCGGTTCGGGCACGGCGGCATTGGCGTCGGCGAAGAAGATCGCCTCGCGGCCATCGGCCAGGTGATGGACCCGGTGGGTCGGTTCATGTGCTGCGGAGCCCTGCGGCATTGCAATCTCTCCAGTTGACTCGTGGTGGTTCCAAAGGTGGGTGGCGCCTGGGGTGCTAGCGCGGCTGGACCGGGCCGATCAGCCAGCTGGCTTCGTGGCTGGCGCCCGGTGCCAGGGCGATGACGTCCTGGCCGGAGTTGTAGCCGCCCGGCGGGCAGGTCATCGGCTCGATGGCCAGGCCGGTGCGGTCCAGGGCCGGATCATCGCGGTCGGCGGTGTGTATCTGGACCCACGGGCAGGCTTCGTCCCAGGTGATGTGCGATCCGACGCCCCCGGCGTCGGTGATCTCCGCGCGGAAAGAACCGTCCGCGCGGGCAGCCAGGCCAGTGTAGGCATGGTCGATGAAGAGATCCCCGATGGGCTTCGGGGTGCGGAAATCCAGCTCGGTGCCGGCGGCCTGAACCGTGTCGCGCGGCAGCAGGCGCGGGCCTTCGGTCAGCTGCACCTTGCCAGCTGGCAGGGTGAAGGTCCATTCATCCGCCTTCTTGCCCGGGGCGACCAGGTAGGCGTGCGAACCCCAGCCGAAGGGCGCGGTGCCCGTCCCGAGGTTGGCGGCGGCAGCGACGGTGCGCAGCCCGCCGGCCTCCAGCCGGTAGCCGATCACCAGCTGCACCTCGTACGGATAGCCGGCGCTCGGGGCGATGACGGTGCGCAGCTGGGCGAAGTCGGCACGGTGCTCGATGATCTCGAAGCCGGTATCGATCACCAGGCCGTGCAGGGCATGGCCGCGCTCCGGCTCGGTGATCGGCAGCTGCAGCTCTTGGCCTTCCCAGCTGTAGGCCCCGTCGATCACCCGGTTGGGCCACGGGGCCAGGATGGCGCCGGCGAAAACCGGGCGCGGCCCGTGCGGGTCGAAAGCGCGCACCAGCGGGCGGGAGCCGTACTGGAGGGAAACCAGGGTGGCGCCCACCGTGGCCACTTGCGCGGTGAAGCCATGGGCTTGCAGCGTCAGCACCGTTCCATTGGCGGTGTCCTTCAGGGGCAGTGCGAGGCGGTCCATGTCTTCATCCTTCTTGCTGGGCCATCGAAAACGTCGGGCACGCATGGGCCCTCCCGCAATCGCGTGCGGGAGGGCCCATGGCACCAGCGGCAGGCTAGTTGCCAGCGCCCGCGCGGCGCTTGTTGTAGATGTCGAAGGCGACTGCCAGAAGCAGCACAACGCCCTTGACGATCTGCTGGGTGGAGGCGCCCACGCCCATCAGCTGCATGCCGTTGGAGAGCACCGCCATCACCAGGCCGCCGACGATCGCGCCGGTCACCCGGCCCACGCCGCCGGTGGTCGAAGCGCCGCCGATGAAGCAGGCCGCGATGGCGTCCAGCTCGAACATGTTGCCGGCACCAGGCTGGGCGCCGTTGGAACGCGAGGAGAAGACCACGCCGGCCACGCCCGAAAGCAGGCCCATGTTGATGAAGATCCACATGTTGATCTTCTTCACGTTCACGCCCGAAAGCTTCGCGGCGGACAGGTTGCCGCCGATGGCGTAGACGTGGCGGCCGAAAACGGTCTTGGTGGTCAGCACGTGGTAGCCCAGGATCAGGGCAGCCAGGATGATCAGCACGATCGGCATGCCGCGGCTGGTGGCGATCTGCCAGAAGAACCAGAGGATGATGATGCCCGAGATGATGTTCTTGGCCAGGAACATGGCCATGGATTCAACGCTCTGGCCGTACTTGGCGCGTCCAGCGCGGTTGCGCCACTGCGAAACGAACAGTCCGGCCACGGCGATCACGCCGATGATCACGGTGAACAGGTCGAATCCGTTGCCGCCCAGCAGCCCGTTGAGGAAGCCGCCGGCGATCTGGCCGTATTCGCCGGGGAACGGCGAGAGCGACACGTTGCTCAGCACTTCGTAGGTCAGGCCGCGGAAGAGCAGCATGCCGGCCAGGGTCACGATGAACGCGGGAATGCCCACGTACGCCACCCAGAAGCCCTGCCACAGGCCGCACAGGGCGCCCACGGCGATGCCGGCGAGCATGCCGACCCACCAGGGCAGATCCCCCTTGATGACAATGACCGCGGAGACCGCACCGGTCAGCGCCACGAGGGAGCCGACCGACAGGTCGATGTGCCCGGCGACGATCACCAGGATCATGCCCAGGGCGAGGATCAGCACGTAGGAGTACTGCAAGATGATGTTGGTGATGTTGATCGGGCTGAGCAGCAGCCCGTTGGTCAGGATGGTGAACAGCACCACGATGAGCACGAAGGCAATGTAAATGCCCGAGGTGCGCAGGTTCTTGGTGAAGATATCCTTCAGCTCGCTTGTGATGGTCATCGGGTGCTTTCCTTCTCGATGGTCATGAGTTCCATGAGGCGTTCCTGGGTGGCTTCGCTGCTGGGCAGCTGGCCGGTCATTCGGCCGTAGGCCAGGGTGTAGATGCGGTCGCAGATGCCCAAGAGCTCTGGCAGTTCGGAGGAGATCACCAGCACGGCCTTGCCGGCAGCCGCCAGCTCGTTGATGATGGTGTAGATCTCGTATTTGGCGCCGACGTCGATGCCGCGGGTGGGCTCGTCGAGGATCAGCAGCTCGGGTGCGGTGTGCAGCCATTTGCCCAGCACGACCTTCTGCTGGTTGCCGCCCGAGAGGTTCCCGACCTTCGCCATCACGTTCGGGGTCTTGATGCGCATGGACTTGCGGTAGTGCTCGGCAATCTGGATCTCCTTGTTGCCGTCCACGAAGCCCTTGGAGGAGATCTTGTCCAGGCCGGCCGCGGTGGTGTTCACGCGGATGTCCTCGATCAGGTTCAGCCCGAACTTCTTGCGGTCCTCGGAAACGTAGGCGATGCCGGCCTTGATGGCCTTGCCCACGGTGGAGGTGTCCACCGGCTTGCCGTCCATCTTGACCGTGCCGGTGATGTTCCGGCCATAGCTGTGGCCGAAGATGCTCATCGCCAATTCGGTGCGCCCGGCGCCCATCAGTCCTGCAATGCCGACGATTTCGCCGGCGCGGACCTCCAGGTTGGCGCCTTCCACCACGGTGCGGTCCTGCTGGACCGGGTGCTGGACCGACCAGTCCTGGACCTCGAAGACCACGTCGCCGATCTGCGGTACGCGTTCCGGGTAGCGGGAGGACAGTTCGCGGCCCACCATGCCGCGGATGATGCGGTTCTGGTTGGACTCGGGATCGGCCATGTCCAGCGCCTCGATGGACTGGCCATCGCGGATGATCGTGGTGGTGTTGGCAATGTCCTCGATCTCGCCGAGCTTGTGCGAAATGATGATCGAGGTGATGCCCTGTTCGCGCAGTCCGCGCAGCAGGTTCAGCAGGTGCTCGGAGTCGTCGTCATTCAGCGCGGCGGTCGGTTCGTCAAGGATCAGCAGCTTGACGTTCTTGCTCAGCGCCTTGGCGATTTCCACCAGCTGCTGCTTGCCCACGCCCAGCTGGCCTACCGGGGTGACCGGCAGTTCGTCCAGGCCCACGCGGGCCAGCAGGTCCGCGGCGCGGTGGTTGGTCTCGTTCCAGTCGATGAAGCCGCCGCGCGCGGTTTCGTTGCCGAGGAAGATGTTCTCGGCCACCGACAGGTACGGCACCAGCGCCAGCTCCTGGTGGATGATCACGATGCCCTGGGCTTCGGAGTCCTTGATGTTCGAGGCCTTGAGCTCTTCGCCTTCGAAAATGATCTGGCCCTCGTAGCTGCCGTGCGGGTAGACCCCGGAGAGCACCTTCATGAGGGTGGATTTTCCGGCGCCGTTCTCTCCGCAGATAGCGTGGATTTCGCCCTTGCTAACCGAAAGGTTGACGCCGTCCAGCGCCTTGACTCCGGGAAAAGTCTTGGTGATGTCCTGCATGTGCAGGATCGTGGTGTCCATAGTGCAGACGTCCTTGGTGTGTGCTGTGAGCGGTGCATCCGGTGGGCCGGAGGGCGGCTTGCCCTCCCGCCCACCGGATTGCGGCCTGGGAGACTACTTGGTCTGGCCGGCCTTGACTTCCTCGGCCGTGTAGTACTCGGAGTCGACCAGCAGGGAGGTGATGTTGTCCTTGACGACGATGTCCGAATCCAGCAGGTAGGAAGGAACAACCTTCTTGCCGTTGTCGTAGGTTTCGGTGTCATTGGCTTCCGGCTCGCCGCCGCCTGCGTAGGACTTCACTGCCTCGACAGCCTGGGTAGCCAGCTTGCGGGTGTCCTTGAAGATGGTTGCGTACTGCACGCCATCGTCGATCAGCTTCACCGAAGCGATTTCTGCATCCTGGCCCGAGATGATCGGCAGGCCGGCCTCGATGGTCTTGCCGTAGCCGGCGTTGGACAGTGCGGTGATGATGCCGCGGGAGATGCCGTCGAATGGCGAGAGGATGCCGTCGATCTTGGTCTTGCCGCCCTGGTAGTGGGCGGTGATCAGGTCTTCCATGCGCGACTGGGCTTCTTCCTGGCTCCAGCGCAGGGTAGCTGCCTGCTCGATCTTGGTCTGCCCGGACTTGACCGTCAGGGTGCCGTCATCCAGGTAGGGCTTGAGGGTATCCATGGCGCCCTTCCAGAAGAAGTGCGCGTTGTTGTCGTCGATCGAACCGGCGAAGAGCTCGACGTTGAACTTGCCCTCCTTGCTGGTGCGCTTGCCTTCCTCATCGGCCAGGCCCATGCCGGTCAGCAGCGAGGTTGCCTGCTGGACGCCGACGTTGTAGTTGTCGAAGGTGACGTAGAAGTCGACGTTCTCGGTGCCGTTGATCAAGCGGTCGTAGGAGATGATCGGGATGTCCTGGTCCGCTGCGGCCTGCAGCTGGGTGGACAGCGCGGTGCCGTCGATGGAGGCGACTACCAGGATGTCGCTGCCCTTGGTGATCATCTGGTCGATCTGCTGCTGCTGGGTGGGGATGTCGTCATTCGCGAACTGCAGGTCGACTTCGAAGCCAGCGGCTTCCAGCTGGGACTTGACGGCTTCGCCGTCGGCAATCCAGCGCTCGGAAGTCTCGGTTGGCATTGCCACGCCCACCTGGATGTCCTCAGGTGCAGTCGACTCGCCTTCGCCGGCTCCTGCTCCGCCGCCAGCGCCACCGCCGCTGCACGCTGCCAATGCGCCGACCAGTGCCAGCGATCCCATGGTCGCCGCGGCCTTGCGGGTCCAATTATTCCATGCCATCTTTTCCTCCTTGAAAGGTTGCCATATCTGCGAGTGAGACTGGACTCACACTATGTTAGCGCTAACACAGTGATTTCAGCCACCCTCTATGTAAATAAATTAAGATTCCTTACTCATTGGTAATGCACGCCCCGCAACGGGGCGCGCATTACCTGGGCAAGGGTTGTTCGAACCGCTAGAAACCCTGCGCCAAGCGGTAGTAGCTCTGGTTCACGCGAATCTGCTGCGCGAAGTTCCGGCGGGTGGTTTCCTCATCGATAACCAGCAGCTCGGTGCCTGCGATTTCGGCGAAGATCTCGAAAGCCTCGATCCCCGCGGCCGTGGACATCACCGTGTGGTGCGCACCGCCGGCAGCCAGCCAGGACTCGGCGGAAATATTGAAGTCCGGCCGCGGGCTCCACACCGCGCGCGCCACCGGCAGGTTCGGCAGGTCCGCCGGCGGGGTGACCACATCCACCACATTGGCAGTCAGGCGGAAGCGCTCGCGCATATCGGCCATGGACACGACCACCGCACCTTCGGCAACGTCCGCGTTGAAGACCATGCGCACCGGATCCTCGCGGCCGCCGATGCCCAGCGGGTGGATTTCAACCCGCGGCTTGGAGGTGGTCAGCGACGGGCAGACCTCGAGCATGTGGGCGCCGAGGATCAGCTCCTTGCCGGGAGTCAGGTCGTAGGTGTAGTCCTCCATCAGCGAGGCGCCGCCCGGCAGGCCCTCGCCCATGACCTTGGCGGCACGCACCAGTACCGCGGTCTTCCAGTCGCCTTCGGCGCCGAAGCCGTAGCCCTTGCCCATCAGGCGCTGCACAGCCAGGCCCGGCAGCTGCTTGAGCCCGCCCAGGTCCTCGAAGTTGGTCGTGAACGCCATGGCGCCGGCCTTGGCCAGGAACGCTTCCAGCGCGATTTCCTGGGATGCGGCATAGCGCAGCGACTCGTGGCGGGCACCGCCGGCGCGCAGTTCGGGCACGACGTCGTATTCGCGCTCGTACTCGGCGACCAGCGCATCGATGTCGGCCTCGGCCACGGCCTGGACCGCTTCGACCAGGTCGTTGACGGCCCAGGTGTTCACCGAGACGCCGAAGCGGATCTCCGCCTCGGTCTTGTCCCCCTCGGTCACCGCGACGTTGCGCATGTTGTCGCCGAAGCGGACCAGGTTCAGGTTTTGCACGGCGTTGAAGCCGGCAGCGCCGCGGATCCAGGTGCCCACGCGGCGGGATACGGCAGGGTTGGAGACATGGCCGACCACGGTGGTGCGGGCCGCGCCCAGGCGGGTGGCCAGGTAGGCGTACTCGCGGTCGCCGTGGGCGGCCTGGTTCAGGTTCATGAAGTCGAAGTCGATCGAATCCCAGGGCAGTTCGACATTGGCCTGGGTGTGAAGGTGCAGCAGCGGCTTCTGCAGGGCCTTCAGGCCGTTGATCCACATCTTGGCCGGGCTGAAGGTGTGCATCCAGGTGATGACGCCCAGCACTTTGTCATCCGAGTTTGCTTCCAGCATTGCGCGGCGGATCGATTCGGAGTCCTTCAGGACCGGCTTCCACACGATCCTTGCCGGAACGTCGGCGGACGCATCCAGCGCCTGCGCGACCTCGGTGGACTGCTGCGCCACCTGGCGCAGCGTCTCTTCGCCGTACAGGTCCTGGCTGCCGGTGAAGAACCAGATTTCTTGGGTGTTATATGCCTTGGCCATGATGTCCTTACTGTCCGTAGACGTTCTGGTAGCGCTCGTAGAGCGAGTCGATATGCTTCTGGTCGATCGCGACCGGGTTGCCCAGCTGGCGCGAGATGTGCACGGTTCGAGCCACTTCCTCGCACATCACTGCGGCTTTGACTGCGGCCTTGGCGTCCTTTCCGATCGTGAAAGGACCGTGGTTGCGCATCAGCACGGCCGGGCTGCGGGACTCGCTCAGCGTGGACACGATGCCGCGGCCAATCGAATCATCGCCAATGATGGCGAAGGGGCCTACCGGGATCGGGCCGCCGAATTCGTCGGCCATCATGGTCAGCACGCAGGGAATTTCCTCGCCGCGCGCCGCCCATGCGGTGGCGTAGGTGGAGTGGGTATGCACCACGCCGCCCACCTGCGGCATGTGCTCGTAGGTGTAGGCATGGGCCGCGGTGTCCGAGGACGGGGCGCGGGTGCCATCGAGCAGCTTGCCGTCCAAGGTGCAGACCACCATGGACTGCGCGGTCAGCTCGTCGTAGGCGACGCCCGATGGCTTGATCACGAACAGGTCCGCGGAGCCGTCGGCGATTTCCGGGTGGCGCACGCGCTGCGACACGTTGCCGGCAGTCCAGACCACCAGCTCATAGCGCGGCAATTCGGCGTGCAGGTCGGCAACAATCTGGCGGACCGTGGCCACCTCGTCCTGCATTGACTGCGGGTAATCCGCCAGGATTCGTGGTTGATTCATCGGTTTCTCTTTTCGTCCGAAACTGTGTGCGATGCCTAGATGGCGGTAATGGCGGTGCGCTGAATGGCCAGGCCGGCTTCATAGGTTTCCAGGTAGGCCTCGAAGCCGGCACGGTCATCGGCCTGCGGCTCCGCGAGGCTCAAAGCGGCACCGGCGAAGACTTCGGAATCCAGGAATTCAGGCAGGGACTGCTGCAGGCCATCGAGGACTCGGCGCCGGTACGCTGCCAGGACGGCGATGCCCCATGCACCTCCGTGTCCGGCGCTGTCCCCGACAAGGACGGGAGTGTTGATCGCAGCGGCCAGCAGCCGTTGGGCCACCCCGGCGGTGCGGAAGATGCCGCCATGGGCAAACATCTGCTTGACCTCGACGCCTTCGGCGGCCAGCACGCGCAGTCCGAGGCTCAGCGTGGCGAACATGGCGTACACCTGAACACGCACGAAGTTGGGCAGGTTCAGCGTGGAGTCCGGGGTGCGCAGGATGGCCGGACGGCCTTCGGCAAGACCCGCTACCGGTTCGCCGGAAAGATTGTTGTAGGCCAGGAGCCCCGCACCATCGGCAGCACCCTGAAGGGCCGAACGCAGCAGGGTTTCGAAGACCGCGTTGTCGTCGGCGTCGCTGCCCAGCGCCCGGGCGAACTGCCCGAAGACCTGGGCCCAGGCGGCAAATTCGCTGGCGCCGTTATTGCAGTGGACCATGGCTACCGGATGCCCATCGGGCGTGGTGACCACGTCGATTTCGTGGTGCACTTCCTTGAGCGGCGCGTCGAGGACCACCATCGCGAAAATGGAGGTTCCGGCGGAGATGTTGCCGGTGCGCTGGGCTACCGAATTGGTGGCCACCATGCCGGTTCCGGCGTCTCCTTCCGGTGGGCACAGCGGGCTGCCAGACTGGAGCTGGCCGGTGGGGTCCAGGAGCAAGGCCCCGGCTTCGCTAAGCGTGCCAGCATCTGCACCGGCGGGCAGTGCCGCGGGCAGCATTGAGGAAAGCCCTGCGGTCGCGCCATGCCGGGCAGCAACCGCGTCAAAGGCGGAAAGCATCCGTGCATCGTAGCTGCCGGTGGCTGAATCGATGGGGAACATTCCCGCGGCATCGCCCACGCCAAGCACAAAATTTCCGGTGAGAAGCTCATGCACGAATCCGGCCAGCGTGTTCAGGCGGGAAACTTTCGACACGTGCTCTTCGCCGTTGAGCAGCGCTTGGAAGTAGTGCGCTACGGACCAGCGCTGCGGGATATTGAAGTCCAGTTCCTCGCTGAGCATCGCCGCCGCTTTTGCCGTGGAGGTGTTGCGCCAGGTGCGGAAGGGAACCAGCAGTTCCCGGTCGGCGTCGAAGGCGAGGTAGCCATGCATCATCGCGGAGATTCCAACGGCTCCTAGCTGCGTTGGGCGTACTCCGTGGCGCTCTTGGGCATCTGCCAGCACCTGGGCCATAGAGTCCTGCAGGCCGGCGACGATGGCTTCGCGGGAGTAGGTCCAATTCCTGTTTTCGTACTGGTTCTCCCAGGCGTGGCTGCCGCTGGCAAGCTGCTGGTGGCCGGGGCCGATCAGGCTGGCTTTGATATTCGTTGAACCGAACTCGATGCCCAGCACGGCTTCGCCGTTGCTGATGATCTCGCGGGCGGTTGGCCCGTTGAGCTGTGTTGCCATGAAATCTCCGTTCGCACAGCTCGGTGAGCAGCGCCATAGCCATCGTTTCCTGCTCCACTCGCGAAAAATGCGCTGGCAGAACAAAACCTCGATCCAATGTTAGCGCTAACAATTTGTGATCCGCAATACCGGATCCCGGACTCGGGGAATGAAGCGCTTGGCTAGCGGGCGGTGGGCGGTGCGGTACTCGCCCGGATTACCAGCGTTGGCGCAATCACTTTCGGGACCCTGTCAGCCGTGGCGCCTTCCAGCAATTCCATCAGCGCAGCATGGCCGACATCGCGGAAAGGCTGGCGAACCGTGGTCAGCGAAGGGATCAGGAAATTGGAGATTTGCAGGTCGTCGAAACCGATAACCGAAACGTCATTGGGCACTTCCAGCCCGGCTTCCCAGAAAGCACGCAGAACACCGGTGGCAAGGTAATCATTCGCTGCGAATACTGCCGTAACTTCGCCGGCGCGTATCGGGTCAACCAGACGCTGGCCTGCCTCATAGCCGCTCTGGGCCTGCCAGGATTCAGCTGGCACCTCAACAATCGGGGCCTTGGCTTCCAGCATTTTTTCCCGCCAGCCGACCTGCCGTTCGGTGGCGTCGAACCAGCCGGTCGGCCCGGACACGTGGACGATCTTGCGGTGCCCCAGGGCCAGAAGATGGCCAGTGGCCAAGCGCGCGCCTTCACGCTGGTCGATGTACACGTAATGCGCCGGATCCGCGTCGGGAACCTCCGTGCGAGCGGCCACGACCACCACTGGAATCGTCAGGGCAGCATCATCCAGGGCATCGATCACCTTTTCGAAGGGCGCAACCATCACCACGCCATCAACGCCCTGGTCCACCAGGTGGCTGAGGGCTTCGCTCGCGCTGTGCGCGTCATAGCGATCCAGTGCGGTAACGGTCACGAAATATCCCTGCGCACGGGCAGCGGCCTCGATGGCCAGCACGGTGGATTGCGGTCCGAAGAATTCGCTGCCGATGGTCAGAATGCCGATAGTGCTCGAGTGCGATGTGGCCAGTGCCCGCGCGGCTCGGTTGCGGCGATAACCCAGCTGCCGGATGGCATCCAGCACCTGGTCGCGGGTTCCCGCCCTGACGTTTGGATGGTCGTTGAGCACGCGGGAAACCGTCTGATGGGACACCCCGGCCAAGGCCGCCACATCCGCCATCGACGGGGGCCGGTTTCCTGGGCGCCCTTCACCGGGCTGAGCAATGTTCACAACGGTCATTATTGCAAACACCTTCGAAACAGCCACTGTCGCGGGCGAATATCCAGTCAATCAGCGAGCCGGATTACTGCATTCCCTTGAAGGTATATAACGCACTTTCGCCTTGAACCATTGAAAAACCGGTGATGAACAGACGTATCCTGCACTCGCAGACCAGGCTGGCGGCGGCTCGGAAAAAACTCATGGAGAATTTGCCCGAGCGTATTACTTTCCGGGGAGCAGTGGGCATATGATCTTGGAAGCACCTTTGTACTGACAACTGTACATTTCGTTTCCACGCATGCATTCCACACGCCAAGGAGGACCAATGGCAAAACTGTCCATGAATGTCACAACAAGTTTCTACGGGAATGTTGCCACCGACATTGCAACGGCACGGTCGGCCGGATTCGGCGGCATCGAGCTGCAAAGCCCGAAACTCTATCGCTATCTTGATGCCGGCTTTTCTGTGCACACGCTTCCAGAAATGCTCACGGGCCTTGAAGTGACAGGAATCGGCGCAGTCCTTGACCTTGAACGCCAAGGCACCGCACGTGATGACATGCTCCGGGAAGTCAGGCGGATGGCCGAAATCGCCACAGTGGTCGGCGCACCGATCCTGCAAATGTGCACCGGGCCAGTGGACTGGAATGTGGTCAAGGATTTCAAGTCCGGAAAACTCGCAGCATCTGATGCTCGCTACCGCGGGACACTCGGTCTTTCGGAACCGGAGGCCATGGCCATTGCCGCCGATAATGTATCTGCTGCCGCCGGGATCGCCGCAGAGCACGGGCTGGAGATCTACTTGGAACCGCTGGCTTGGTCGAATATCAATCGGTGTCGACAAGCCCTGGAAATTATTGAGCGTTGCGGCCGCGAGAACGTCGGCATCGCCTTGGACACCTGGCATTTCTGGACTGTCGGGGACACCTTGGAAGAAGTGGCCGCGTTGCCCAAGGAACTGATCAAGGCGGCCCATATTTCCGACGGGTTGGATCTGGATCGGCGCCATGAGGTTCCGGCCCAGGACGTGCACCGCAATGTCGTCATCGGCGGTGGCGCCATCCCATTGCAGCAGTGGGTGGACGCGATCAAGTCCACCGGCTATGACGGCTGGTGGGTTTCCGAGATGTTCTCTGACCGCGCCAATGAGCACGACTTCCACAAGGTTGCCAGCACCATGCGCAATCTTCTGGACATCATGGTCTCCTGACTTCAACCAACTTCACGAGGTGCCTTCAATGCAAAGATTCGCCCTGATCGGCGCCGGCTTCATCGGCTCGGTGCATGCACACAACTTGGCCGCACACCCGGAGATCGACTTTAAACTGGTCTACGACATTGACCCTCAGCGAGCTGCTGCTCTGGCCTCGCGACATGGCGCCAAGGCAGCAGCAACGCTCGACCAGATTTTCGGCAATGACGGCCTGGACGCAGTGTTCATCGCGTCATCAACGGATTCCCACGCCCAGAACCTCCGCCTTGCAGCCGATGCGCGCCTGGCGGCTCTCGTCGAAAAGCCAATCGACCTCGACTTGGAAACGGCAAAGGCGACGGTAGCCTACGTCGAGCGTTCAGGAATCAAGGCCATGGTCAATTTCAACCGGCGCTTCGATCGCGCTCACGCAGAGGTCAAGGAGCTCGTGCACTCCGGGCGAATCGGCGATCTGGCTTTGCTCCAGTTGACTTCGCGTGGCCCAGCATTGCCACCACTGGATTACCTGAAAAATTCTGGCGGCCAGTTCCGCGATCAGGCCGTGCACTTCTATGATTTGGCACGCTGGATATCAGGCCAGGATCCCCTGCAGGTGCACGCCTTCGGCTCGGCCCTGTCCGCCCCGGAGATTGCGGAATTTGGCGATGTGGACACTTCGATCAGTTCGCTGCAGTTCCCTAGTGGAGCGATGGCCCAAATAGATTGTGTGCGCCATACGAATTACGGCTATGACGAACGCATCGAAGCGCTGGGGTCTGAAGCCATGGCCGCATCTGAACGGCAACCCTCGGGGCACGTCAGCCTGTTCCAGGGGCAGCACGCGCAATCCCACGGGCTGCACGGCAACTGGTTCGACAGGGTCCAGCCAACCTATGCCGCCAGCTTGGGAGCCTTCGTTCAGGCACTGGACGAAGACCGGGAAGTACCTGTCACGTTGCGTGAGGGGCTCAAATCCCAGGCCGTCGCCCAGGCCGCGGTGCGTTCCATCGCTACTGGCCATAGTGAAATGATTGACTACTCGCTCTAAGCACTGGGACAGCTAAGGCCTGGGCTTCTTCACCATCGCGAAGAAGCCCAGGCCTTAGCTGCGGTTGGGTCAGGCTGTTGCTTGAGAGTTCGCGCCCGCCTCTGCCTCTGCCAGCTCTTCATCATGTCCACCAAGCTGTTCAAGCTCATGAGCCAGTTCAGCGAGTTCAGCGCCACCGGCCATCTGGGCGGTCAGCTCTTCGACGGTGATTTCCGACTTCGAGTAGTACCCGATGGAGCGGCCGCGTTTCAGCAACAGGAACGAGTCCCCTACCGGATACGCGTGATGCGGGTTGTGCGTAATGAAGATGACACCCAACCCGCGGTCGCGCGCCTGGAGGATGTAGCGCAGCACCACGCCGGACTGCTTGACGCCCAAGGCGGCGGTAGGCTCATCGAGGATCAGGACCTTGGCTCCGAAATATACCGCGCGAGCGATGGCTACGCACTGGCGTTCACCGCCGGACAGCTGGCCGATCGGCTGCTCGACGTCACGCAGATCAATGCCCATGTCGGAGAGCTCCTGCTTGGTGATGTCCTTCATTTTCTGCACATCAAGCTTCTTGAACAGCCCAACCCCGGTGGTCAGTTCCGAGCCGAGGAAGAAGTTGCGCCAGATCGGCATCAAAGGAACGACCGCCAGGTCCTGGTACACCGCGGCGATGCCGGCATCCAGTGCGACGCGGGGACTCTTGAGCTTGATGGCCGAGCCATGCAAACTGAACTCTCCTTCATCGTGCTGGTGCAAGCCGGCGATGATCTTGATCAGCGTGGACTTGCCGGCGCCGTTATCCCCGAGAACGCAGGTGACCTTGCCCGGATCCACCACCATGTCGACACCGCGCAGGGCGATGATGCTTCCGTAGTGCTTGCCAACTCCCTTGAGGGTCAGCAGGTTGTCGCTGATCTTGGGCTCGAGCTTCTCGAGCAGGTCTTCGGTCTTCTTATTCTTGCGAGTCTTCATGATTTTTGTCCTTGGCTTCCTACTTGCTGGATTCCGCACGCTTTTTCACCACGATGTTGACCACCGTAGCCAAGAGCAGCATCAGGCCAAGGAAGAACTTGAACCAGTCCGGATTCCATTCCGCGTACACGATGCCCTTGTTCGCCATGCCGAAAATGAACGCCCCGATAGCGCCGCCAATGGCTGAACCGTAACCGCCGGTGAGCAGGCAGCCGCCGATGACCGCGGCAATGATGTAGAGGAATTCATTGCCGATGCCTTCGCCGGACTGCACCGAGTCAAAGGCGAAGAGGTTGTGCATGCCCAGCACCCAGCCGCAGAATCCAACGGCCATGAAGAGTCCGATCTTGGTGCGGACCACTGGAACGCCGACGGCGCGAGCGGCCTTCTCATCCCCGCCTACGGCGAAGATCCAGTTCCCGATCTTGGTTCGGAGCAAGATCCAGGAAGCGATGATCACCATGGCGATCCAGATGAACACGGTGATCTTGACGTCGATCCCGGCGATATTGACTGAAGAGGCAAAGACCGCCTTTGCGCTCTGGAATCCTTCGATATCCGCAATAGATGGAGAGGACACCGAGCCGCCAATGGCTCGCGTCAGGCCCAGATTCAGGCCGGTGAGCATCAAGAAACTGGCCAGCGTCACGATGAAGGATGGCAGCTTGGTCTTGATCAGGATGATTCCGTTGATGAAACCGATCAGCAGCGAGACGACCAGGGCCAAGGCAATGCCGACCCAGACGTTGAGACCGAAGTACCAGGAGATCATCGATGCACTGAGCGCCGAAGAAATGACGGCCACACCGGTGGATAGATCAAACTCGCCACCGATCATCAGCAGTGACACGCCAACGGCCATGATGCCGATGGTCGAAGCCCCATAGAGGACGGTGGCCAAGGATGCGGGGGCCAGGAAGACCGGAGCGACGACGGCGAAGAATACGAAGAGGGCGATGGCGCCCACGAGAGCACCGATCTCCGGACGGCCCAGAAGGATCGACAATGCGCTTTTCTTGCCGACGCGCTCGTCCAGAGCCGGAGATTTTCTCTTTTGAGAGGGTGAAGCTGTTATAGATGACATGGGATTTCCTCCGTGTCCAGGCTGCGCGCCGGATCGCCGCTACCGGCAGATCAGGCGCGCGCCGAGGGGATGTGGCTAGCGGACGCCTTCTTGGGCGAAACTGGTAATTTGCTCAGCGACGGCTTTGTCTACAACAGCCGGGCCGGTCAACGTCGCCTGTCCACCGCCGATGGTGAAGCCGCCACGGTTGTTCTGCCACAGCGCATCAACTGCCATGTAGCCCTGCAACCAAGGCTGCTGGTCAACGGTGAACATCACATTGCCCTTGGTGATTTCTTCAACCAACTGCGAGTTCATGTCGAAGGAAGCTACCTCGACCTCGGACTTCGCCGTGGCTTTAGCCTTGAGCAGTGTCATCGTGATGGGTGCGCCCAGGCCGATGATCGCGTCGGCTTGCTTATCGGCTTGGAGCTTTGCGGTTGCCGTTGATTCAACCTGGGTCATGTCAGTGCCCTGCACGTAGAGTATTTCGGTGTCTGGGACGATTTTCTTCACGCCGGCGCAACGTGCTTCAAGCCCAACGTGCCCCTGTTCCTGGATGACGCATATCGGCTTCTTGATTCCCGCCTCCTTCAGCTTTTCGCCAGCGGCCTGGCCTGCAAGCTGCTCATTGGAACCGAAGTGGGCAAATGCTCCGAGATCCTTGAATCGGGCTTCACCGGCATTCAAGCTGACAATGGGGATCCCGGCATCGGCAGCCTTGCCTAGCGCTCCAGCCATGGCGTCGGGCTTGGCCAGGGTCACGGCGATGCCGTCGACGCCCTGGTCAATAGCCTGCTCGATCAGCTGGGACTGGCGTCCGCCATCAGGATCACTCAGATACTGGAGTTCTACGTTGTCCTTGGCCGAAGCTTCTTCAGCGCCCTTTCTAAGAATGTCCCAGAAGGTATCTCCTGGAGCCGCGTGGGTGATGACCGCGATTTTGATGCGGTCAGTAGCCGCCACCGCACCGCCACCGGCATTGCTTTCCGGTTCCGGTGCACGCCCGCCAGTGGACGAGCAAGCCGCCAGCCCCAATGCTGGAATGATGGCGAGCGTGATTGCGAGTTTGCGCCAAATTGGCTTTCCCATATTCGTTTCCCCTTCAGGAATCCCCGGCGCACCCCGATTGTCCCCTGGGGCGGGCCGCCTTAACAAGATGTTCCGTGACTTGAATCACAAGATGCCTAAAGTGTGCGTGACGAAAAGCGATCCGTCAAGACTTTGTTAAGACATAAGGATGTGAAGACGAGTAATTTGCCGACCTCGACAAGCACGGCGAAACGCCGCTTTCACAGGGTTCAACGGTGCAGCTGCGACGAGGAGCGCACGATAAGCCGCGGTGGAATCATCAACTGACGTGCAAATTTTCCTTCCGGATTCCGCATCAATTGGAGCAGCAGCCGCACGCTGCTGCGACCGAGATCTTCCGAATCCGAGCCGATGCTGGTCAGCGAAATTCTTCCCAGCGACGATAGGGAAATATTGTCGTAGCCAGTCACCGCCGCAGACACGCCAGCCTCATCCAGAGCCTGCAGCGCCCCAATGGCGGAAAGATCATTGAAACAAGCCAGCGATTCAGGCCGTGCTCCCGAGGCCAGCAACCGCGCTACGGCTTCATGCCCGGCCTGAATCGTTGGCCCGGCTTCCACCACCTGTACATGCTGGCGCAAGCCATGGCGCAGCATCGCCCGATGATAGGCAGCTTCGCGCGTCGCAGAAACCGGACCAGCGCCACCGGCTATATGGGTAATCCGCGCATTTCCGCAATCGACCAAGTGGTCAACCACCATGCCGAAGCCCTGCTCATCATTAACCGAAACCGCGCCAGTGCCTGATTGGGCCTGGCTCCCGCCGCCAACAAATACAGCGGGAGTCTCACCCAAGGCGGCTTCGAAGCTGACTGCGTCATCGGCTGATCCGACGACGAGGATTCCGCTGACCCGCAAATCGCGCAAGGTCTGCAGTTCCGCGGGCCCAACGCCCTGCCCGTCGTGGATCGCGGCCGCACTGAACAGCACGTCAAGCCCTGCTGCTTGCAACTGTTCGCGCACCACTTCCGCGACGCTCAGAACCCAGGGATTATGCAGTTCCCCCAGGACGACGCCAATGGCATGCCGGTTCTCGGCCGAAAGCGAGCGCGCTGCCAGGTTGGGCTGATAGCCCAACTCGCGGATGGAGTCCTCGACCAGCGAACGCCGCATCGAACTGACCTTGCTAGGATCCGAGAGCACCAGGGAGACCAAGGATTTTGAGACCCCGGCATGCTTGGCGACGTCCCGGATCGTGGGGCGGCGGCGCGACGAGTCAGGCATGGCGGTCAGTATTGCACACTCGCAGCGCGCACCGGCTCATCCAGCGCCTGCCACGTGCCGCTTGCGGCAGATGCTTCGGCCGCTTCGACCACTGCGGCTGCCGCCACCGCATCGGCGATGGTGGAGTTCGTTTTCTCGCCACCGGCGACAGCCAGCAGGAACTTCTTGGCCTCGATGGTCTTGAGGTCGTCAAAGCCCATCGCGTTCCCTGGGCCTGGCTGGAACCGGGAGTATTCGCCATGCTTTGGCGAGCCGATCACCGTCGTGAATCCCTGTTCTTCGTTGTCTCGACCGAGCACGACTTCCAGTTCATTCATGCGTTCAAAATCCCACTTGACCGAACCTTCCGTGCCGTAGATTTCCAGCCGGTAACCGCACTGCGGTCCCACAGCCACCCGGGATGCCTCGATAGTTCCGATCGCGCGGTCCGCCACGCCTTCTGGGCTGAAACGCACCAACGCTGCGGCGTAATCCTCATTCTCGACTTCACCTTGGTCACCGCCTTCGATCAGGTCGAAGTGCGTGCCCTGGCCCATGGATAGTTTCGGCCGGGACGGAATCATGACATTGGTGGATGCGGAAATACCCTGGATGGGGCCGACAACATGGCTGCATAGATCAGCTGCATGGCTGAACAGGTCAGCAAGCACCCCGCTGCCGGCCAGCTCCCGGTTGAAGCGCCACGATAAAGCGGCCCGGGGGTCTGCCGCATATCCGGCAAGGAAGCTGGCGCGGACATTCGTGATGGATCCCAGCCGGCCTTCTTGCACCAGCTGGCGGGCGCGTGCGATAGCTGGCGCATGCCGGTAGTTGAACCCGACCGAGGTGACCACGCCATTGCGGATGGCGGCTTGCTCGATAGCCTGCGTTTCGGCAAGGCTTCGACCGGCGGGCTTTTCGATCCAGAAGTGCTTGCCGGCCTCTGCTGCGGCGATCGCCATGTCGGCGTGCAGGAAGTTCGGAGCGCAAATCGAGACGACATCCACCTCGGGATCGGCTAGTACCTGGTGGTAGTCCAGTGTTCCGCGCTCGAAGCCCAGTGTTGAGATCGCGAAGTCGACTCGCGACTGTTCGGTGTCCGCGGCTATGACCAGTCTTGGCTTGATGCCCAGCTCTGGATAAGCATAGGGCACCGAACTGTAGGCGCGAGCGTGCAGCTTGCCCATCCATCCCACCGAGATCAGCCCCACGCCGATGCTGCGCTGTTCATTCATGATGTTCTCCTGTCTGCGGCGTTTAACGCCGTGATTCTCTGTGGCCGCCGCGGCTCGCCTCAAGTCTTGGACCGTTCCAAAAAACCATATGTGCCACTGGAATCCTCGGGCAATGGAATCTGCCGAATTTCTTATCAGGACAATTGGACAATCAAACCTGTTGTCCAATTCCCCTTGTCGGACCTCATCTCTGACTCGAACCCCGCGGTTGGCAACACCGCTGGGGATCACCAACTAGCGTGGAGAATGCTTTGGAATGAATGGATTTCCAGCCAAAGGATGCCCAAATCATGAACTTTCATATATAGTTTGTCCTGTCAAAGCGACATATCATGACAAAGTCGCCGGCAAGGAGCAACTGTGAGCACACCACTGAGCATCAAGATCGACCGATCTTCGCCCATTCCCCTCTACCACCAGGTAGCGCAAGGCATCGAAGGCGCGATCCGCGACGGTTCGCTGGCCTCGGGCACTCGACTGGAAAATGAAATCGAGCTGGCCCAGCGGCTGCGGCTTTCACGGCCCACCATTCGCAAGGCCATGGATGACCTAGTCCAGTCCGGCCTGCTGGTGCGCAAGCGTGGTGTGGGAACGCAGGTTGTTTCCAGCCAGATCCGCCGGCATCTTGAGCTGTCCAGCCTGAATGACGACCTTGAGCGCGCCGGGAAGAAGCCTTCTACCACCCTGCTCAGCTTCGAGCACATTCCCGCTCCGCCGGAGATCCAGGATCTTCTTTCGTTGCCCAAGGACGTCTCTGTCTACCACTTCACCCGGCTGCGTTCTGCCGGAGGCAGCCCGCTGGCCCTCATGGAGAACTGGGTTCGCGACGACATTGTCGAGCTGGACGAAAAGTCCTTGCAGGCCCATGGCCTCTACGAGCTCCTGCGCGAAGCAGGGGTGAACTTCCGCCTGGCCCAGCAGCGCATCGGGGCCACGACCGCAGATGAAGCCCAGGCCAAGACCTTGGACGCAGCGGCCGGTTCGGCCCTGGTGACCATGCAGCGCACCGCGGTGGATGACACTGGGCGCAACGTGGAAACCGGCTCCCATGTTTATCGAGCAGACGCCTACAGTTTTGAAATGACCTTGGTGCAACGCTAGGCACCTGTCCCCCGCCGTCGAAAGGATCGACTGATGACCGATTGGATTTACCCTGCAGGTTCGGCCGCTAACGGAGAATGGAGCATCTCGCTCGGTGCCCATGACTCAGCCGTTTCCATAGACGGCTGGGCACACACCGGACTCAAGGTAGCTGAGCTGGCCCCTGGCCAAACACTTGAACTGGAGGCCTGCGGCGAAGAACGGATCGTGGTCCCGCTCAGCGGCGAATCATTCACTGTCGCCATGGCAGGAACCGAACATGTTCTCAAGGGTCGCGAATCAGTCTTTGCTGGACCTGCTGATGTCCTCTACACCGGCATCAACACGGCGTTGTCCATCAGCTCCGCCAAAGGGGGCCGGGTCGCCGTCGCACTGGCCCCGGCCAAGCAGTCCTACCCGACCCGGCTGATCAGGGCAGAAGAGACCCCTGTGGAGCTGCGCGGCGCAGGAAACTGCTCCCGCCAGGTCCACAACTTCGGCACCCCGGCCGCCCTGGAAGCGGACCGATTCATCGTCTGCGAAGTCATCACTCCGGCGGGCAACTGGTCTTCCTACCCTCCGCATAAGCATGATCAGGAGAAGGAAGGCGAAACCAGCCTCGAGGAAATCTACTACTTCGAGACGCAGCTAGCCCAGGGCATGCCCGCCGAGGCGGCAAGCGATCCCATCGGCTACGCGCGCGTTTATGCCTCGGATGAACGCCCCATCGATGTAAATGCCGAGGTCCGCACCGGGGACGTTGTCCTGGTCCCCTACGGCTGGCATGGTCCGGCCATGGCCGGGCCGGGATACGACCTCTACTACCTGAACGTCATGGCCGGCCCGGGGCGGGTGCGCGATTGGCTGATCAGCGATGATCCCCACCACGGCTGGATCCGCCAGACTTGGGATTCGCAGAACATGGATTCGCGCTTGCCTTTCGGCGCTGGCGCGTAGCTTCTCGGAACGCACGCCAAGTGGCGGCAGCAGGTTTTCCTGCTGCCGCCACTTGGCTTTAGACTCTCATTCCGATGCTCGGTGCATGATGGCTAGCGCGCCACGGGCTTGGACAGCGGTGAAAACGCCTGGGCAAAGGCCGCGATGGCTCCTTCGGAATCTGCGCTGGCGTAGGCCTCCATGCCGATCGGGCCAGAATAACCCAGCTCGGCCAGCACACGGGCGACGGCCAGATAGTTGATCTCCCCGGTGCCCGGCTCGCACCGTCCGGGTACGTCTGCGACCTGGATTTCCCCAATGTGCGGAAGCGCCGAGCGCACCAGTTCGATGAGGTTCCCCTCGCCAATTTGGGCGTGGTACAGGTCCAGCATCATCTTCACGTTCGGGTGCCCGACGGCCTTGACCAGGGACATCGTGTCCTTGGCGCGTCCCAGCGGGATTCCAGGGTGATCCAGGATCGTGTTCAGGTTCTCCAGCATGAAGGTGACCTGGTGCTCTTCGCCGATGCGGCCCAGTGCTTCCAGCGTTCGCGCTGCGGTGAGCCACATCTCTCCGGTAGCCCGGAATTGCGGGCTGGCCGCCTGCCCGTCAACGAGCTGGGCCGGATGCACAACTAGCCGGTGGATGCCCAGCCGCTGGGCTGCCGGGATCAATTCCTTGGCGGTGCGAACAACTTCGCCCGCGCTGTCCGGATCGCAGAGGCTGCCTGCGCTGTAGCCTGTCATGGAGCCGAAACGGGCGCCGGTGGCCGCCAATGCCGGCAGGTCCTTGCCCCGGATATCCCAGAGTTCTATTTCAAAGCCGGCCTCGTCCAGGCGCTTCACCCGGTCGATCAGCGGAAGGTCCAGGAAGACCATTTCGGCACAGACCGCCAGTTGCCCGTTCATGGGTTCACCGCAAGGCGGGTGGCGGATTCCAACTTGACCGGCAGCCCGGATTCTGCGGATTCCAAGGCCGCCAGTGCGATGCGCAGGGCTGCGCGGGCGTCGGCGCCGGTGGGGACCGCCAGGGCCGCATCAGCCGTATCCTCGCGCAAGCCCCGGATCTTGCGGGCGAAGACCGAGAGCTGCTCGCGGTAGGCCTGGGCGAATAGCTCGATGTTCAACCGTTCGGTTGGCGCATGCGCTCCCTGGCTGTCGAAGCTGGCCGCGGCCAGCTGCACCGGATTGCCTGCCTGCACCATGCCCTTTGAACCGAAGACTTCTCCGCGCACGTCATAGCCGTAGCTGGCCGAGAAGTTCGCCTCGGCCACGGCGATTGCCCCATTGGAGTAGCGCAGGCTCACCACGGCGGTATCCAGCAAACCGGAGCCCCGGTGCTCAGGGGCCACCAGCGCATCGGACATGACGTGGACTTCCACTGCTTCGGCTCCCGGGTTCAACCAGTTCAGGGTGTCAAAATCGTGGATCAGGGTTTCAGTGAAAATGACGTGGGAACGGATCTTTGCCGCGTTGGGCAGCCCGCCGGCCACTTCTGGATCCCGGGTCAGCGAGCGCAGCAGTTGCGGGGTGCCAATAACTCCGGAATGCACCTGTTCCGCCACAACGGCGAAGTCCCGGGAGAAGCGCCGGTTGAAACCGATCTGCAGCAGCACTCCGGAAGCCTCCACGGCGTCAAGCGCGGCGTCCAAGTCCGACAACGCGTGCGCTGCCGGCTTTTCGCAGAAGATGTGCTTTCCGGCTGCGGCGGCTTGGGCGATCAAGCCGGCATGGAAGCTCGAAGGCGCCCCGATAACCACGGCGTCCACGCTGTCGTCGGCAAGCACGTCGGCGATGTCTTCGGTGTAATTCGGGCAACCAAGCTCAGCGGCCAGTTCAGCGGCCCGGCCCGGCGCCGGGTCCGCTATGACATGCAATAGCGCATCCGGCAGATGCTGCGCCACGGTGCGGGCGTGGAATGCTCCGATCCACCCGGTACCGATAACGGCCAGGCGCAGCGGCTTTACTGAAGTTTCTGGCAGGGTCTGGTAAGCCATGAAGTCTCTCCTAGAACGTTCTAGATTTAGTGTTCAGGAAAATCATGGCACACTGGATAGCAACTGTCTATAACGTTCTAGAAGAAAGTTCCGCCCATGCCGACACCCCCTGCAAAACGCCCCACACTGGCCGACGTCGCCCGCGCCTCTGGGGTCTCGGTAGCGCTGGCCTCGATTGTCATGCGCGATGCCGAGGGTGCCAGCGAAGAATCCCGGTCCCGAGTCAAGCAGGCGGCCGCGGAGTTGGGCTACCGCCCGGATTCGCGCGCGCGGTCGCTGCGCAGCAGCCGCAGCCGGACCATCGGTCTGGCCCTGGCGCTGGGAGAACCGTTGCATGCGGAGTTGGCCGATGCCCTGTACGAGCAGGCAGACCAGAACGGCTTCGAGATCATCCTGGGCGCTACCGGCAAGCACCGCGATGAACGCCGAGTGCTCAATACGCTGATCGATGCGGGAGTCGAAGCGGTGATCGGCCTGTTCCCGGAACTTCCGCCGGCTCAACTGGTCCACGCCTCCAAGCAGCTTCCCATAATCAGCCTGCTGCGCACGATTGACGGCATCCCATCCGTCATTACCAACGAAGCTGCCGGCGTTGAACAAGCCGTCCGCCATGTGGCCCAGCTCGGCCACACACGGCTGCTGCATCTGGATGGCGGATCTGCCATCGCGGCGCAACAGCGGCGCGATGCCTTTGCCGAATCCGCCGCCCGCGCCAACGCGCACGGCCAAGTGCTCCCAGCTGGCCCCGATGACGCCACCGCTTTCACGGTCCTGCGCGAATACCTGGAAGCGACTACCCCAGCCGAACGCGCCACAGCGGTACTGGCCTTCAATGACCGTGCGGCGCTCGGCGCCCGCCAAGCAATCGACCTTGCCGGCCTGCATGTTCCCGAGCAGATCTGCCTGGTCGGCTATGACGACAGTGAATTCGCCAGGCTGGCGCACGCCGATCTGACCAGCGTTCGGCAAGATGTCGCGGCACTGGCCCAAGCCGCCATGCACGCGGCCCTGAACGCCCCGGGCGCTTCCAGCACCCATGCCCCGCAGCTGGTAGTGCGAGGCAGCACGGCAAGGCCCCGGGCATAGCGGCGAGCCCAGCCCCTTGCCATGCGGCGGGGGCTGGGCTTGCCAGCTCAGCGATGCGCCGGGATTCAGGCGTTGACCACAGGCTTGACGTGGTAGATCGCTCCGGTGGAAACATCCTCTTCCAGCGCTTCCAGCGAGCGTCCACGGGTTTCAGGCACCTGAGTGGCTACGAAGAACAGTGCCAGCACACCGATGCCAGCGAAGATGAAGAAGGATCCGGTAATCCCGATCCCGGAGACCAGCGACGGGAAGAACAGTGCCAGCACGCCGTTGGTCGTCCAGCCGAAGAATACCGAGATGCCAATGCCCAGTCCGCGCATATGCAGCGGGAAGATTTCAGCCAGCCATACCCAGACGGCCACGTTCAGGAATGTCTGCATGGACATCACGAAGGCAACCACCAGGATCAGGATCACCACTGGCCGGATCGGGCTGCCAACTGGCAGCAGCATGCCCGCGATAGCCACCAGCAAGTGGCAGGTGGTGGTCAGCGACAGGCCAATCAGGAACGTCTTGCGGCGGTCCATGCGGTCCATGTTGCGCAGGGCGATAATTCCGCCAATGACAGCAACCACGCCAAAGGCGATATTCGCCAGTACTGCCTGCTGCTCTGACATCCCGGATTCTTCCAGCACGCGCGTGCCGTAGTACATGATCGAGTTGATGCCCGTGAGCTGCTGAGTCATGGAAACGCCGATGCCGATGGCGATGATGCGCATCAGCCATTTGTTCTTCAGCACCGCTTTGATGCCCACCGGCTTGTTAGCCAGCTTTTCCTCGTCGGCGACAATCTCGATCTCGTGGACTTCGGCCAGTGCGCGTTCAGGCGAGCGCACGGTCTTGAGCACCCGCAACGCCTCGGCATAGCGGCGCTTTTCCACGAGCCAGCGAGGGGATTCAGGCATGCGCAGCATGCCGAAGAACAACGCCAATGCCGGCAAGGCGCAAATCGCGAACATGATACGCCAGATGCCATCCACGGTCCCGCCCAGAACGGTTCCAATGATCGCGTTCATGACGAAGGCGGCCAGCTGGCCCGAGACGATGGCCAACTCATTGCGGCCGGTGATCGAGCCGCGAATTTCATACGGTGCCAGTTCAGCCAGGTATACCGGTACGACCGTAGATGCGCCGCCGACGGCCAATCCGAGCATGATGCGTCCGGCAATCAGCATGCTGTAGCCAAAGGGCGAGAACGTTCCCAGTTCCGGTCCAGCAGGCGAAAAGACAACCAGCAGGCTTCCCGCGAAGAAGAGGACTGCCAGCATGATGATGGTTTTCCGCCGGCCCCACACGTCAGCGATCTGCCCACCGACCAGTGCGCCAATTGCGGCGGCGAAGACCAGCGAGCTGATCACCACGCCAATCTGCAGGAGATTCAGGCCCAGCTCGGCGGCCATCGGGCCTTCAGCACCGTTGGCAACACCTGTGTCATAGCCGAAAAGCAGGCCGCCGAAACAGGCAACGATGGAGATTAAACCGAGACGTTTTGCATGGGGGCCCGGACTAAGGGGCGGCAGACTCGACTCTGCAGAAGCACTCTGCGCACTGGACATGGGGACTCCTTTGGATTGCCCGGGTGGAAGCGTGGCTGGCCTGCGGCCATCCATCGGATCAACTGCGATCCGGCTTCCTCCACTCGGTGCGGCGGGGGCCATTGAGCATTATTCCGGCCCCGTCGATAATTGAAAGTGATGGGCTTCACAGCCCTTATGTAAGGACAATACGTCATCAGTGTTTTCCGGGCAAGCATTCTTGGACATTTTGTCCTGGCGGATACTGCTTTTTGGACTGCCGCAGCCTCCCGGTCCGCCACTTCCCGGGACCATGCCCACAGATCATCACGGCATTTTGCGGCTCTTGCTGGATCCGCCTTCTGCGCAGGATGGCCCCTGGCAGGACGACGAAAGCCGAACCCTTGCGGATTCGGCTTTCGTCATGTTGCAATTCGGCTCGGGAAGCCGGTTTGGCTAGGCGCGCACGGCACGGGCAGCGTCAACGCGGCTGCGCATCTGCTCCAACTGGTATTTGGCGACTGCTACGGCGTTCTCGTTCTCGGCAAAAACGCAGGAGACCATCACGCTGTCCTGGCGGTCGGCAAATCCGTTGGCCACGAGGCCGGAGAAGAATTCGTCCCAGTTCACGTCGCCATCGCCAAGCTTCAGATGCTGGTGCACGCGCACCGCATTGCCCGGCGGGTTGGTGATGTAGCGCAACCCGTGCGAGGCATGATGGTTCATGGTGTCCGCCACGTGCACCACGCGCAGCCGCTCTCCCACTGCCTGCATGATATCCAGCGGCTTGTCCTTCATGTGGAAGGAATGCGAAGCAACGTAGACGAAGGACAGATTCGGCGAGTTCACCCCGCGGATCACCCGCCAAGCGGCCAGGCCTTCTTCGACAAAATCATCCGGATGCGGGTCAATGGCCACATTGATGCCCTCGCGCTCAATGATTGGCACGAGCTCTTCCATGGAGCGGTAGAATGCCGCCTCGGACTCCTCGGCGCGTTCCGGCCGCCCGGAGAATTCAGTGTTCATCTGGTTCACGCCGAGATCCACGGCAATCTGGATGGCGCGCTTCCAGTAGCGCACCGCGGCCTGGCGCAAATTCTCATCGGGCGAGGCCCAGCGCAGTACCGGCAGCACCGAAGCGATCTCCACCCCGGAAGCCCGGCAACGGGCCGCGAGCTGCGCGACCAGGTCATCGTCGGCCTTGGGGTGGGTGAAGAACGGAATCATGTCCGCATGCGGTGTCAGCTGGATGCTGTCATAGCCCAGCTCCGCTGCCAGTTCCGGGAACTGGAGCAGCGAATGGGTGGAATGGAACGGGGTCGGGTCCAGTGCGTATTTCATGATGCCCTTAGCTGTAGAGATCCGGCTTGCTGTTCAGCTTGACTGCCACCTTTTCGCCGGTGCGCTGGGCCTCGACTCCAGCCTCGCAGCAGGCCGCAGTGGCGTAGCCGTCCCAGGCGCTGGGCCCGCCCAATTCGCCTCGCAGCGCGGCGTCCACCCATGACTGGATTTCGGTATCGTAGGCGGCGCCGAAACGCTCCTCGAAGCCGGGGGCGACCTTGCCGCCCCACTGCCCGGCGGTACGCACATACGGTCCAGCGTCATTGCCGATGGACACGATGCCCTCCTCGAAGGAAGCCTGGGTCGCCACCTCGTAGCCGAACTTCGCGTTGACGTAGATCTCCACGTCGGCGAGCACTCCGGTCGAGGTTTCCAGCAGCACGTGCTGGGGGTCGTGCTGGCCGTTGGGAGCATTGCGGGTGGCCTTGCCCAAGCGCACCTGCACCGAGGTGATCTCGTCACCGGTGAAGTAGCGGATGGCGTCGAATTCGTGGACCACCGAGTCGTTGATCAGCATCTCATTGGTGAAGCCCTCCGGGGTGGAGGGATTGCGGTGCTGGTGGTGCAGCACCAGCAATTCGCCCAGGCTCTCGTCCTCGATCAGCTGGCGCAGCTGCCGGTACTCGGCGTCGAAGCGCCGCATGAAGCCCACTTGGATGCGCTTGCGGCCCAGCTTGGCCTCGGCCTCGACGATCTCCCAGGAGGAAGCGGCATCGGGGGTCAGCGGCTTTTCGCACAGCACCGGAATATCTGCCTCGAGCACCGCCAGCAGTGCATCGTGGTGCAGGAAGCCGGGGGTCGCCAGCAGTACCGCGTTGACCTCGCCGTCGGCGAGCGCCGCGGACAGGTCGGCGTAGCCCTTGGCACCCGGGATCCCGTCGATGGCCGCAGCGACCCGGTCGGTGTCGATATCGACAACGGCCGCGACTTCGGCTCCGGAAATACGGTGGTGGATCCGCTGTATGTGGTCGGCGCCCATGCGCCCGGCTCCAACGACGGCGACGCGCAGGTTATCTGGCACGATATGTCCTTTCAAGAATTCTTGGCTAGGTGGGGATTGCTTAGACGCGGCTGCGCGAGCCGCAGCTGAGCAGGTAGTCGCGGGTGCGGGTGGCGATGGGCAGCGGCACCGAGAAGTCGGCCACCGGGTACATGTCCTGTTCGACAATTCCGAAAATCGGACGGCCCAGCTTCTCCACTTCCTTCAAGACCTCGTTGAGGTCAGGCAACCCGGAAGGCGGTTCGCACATCACCCCGGCCAAGTTGGCCGCGGCCCAGGTCATGTCCTGTGCGCGGACGGTGGCCAGGATGTCCGGGTTGATCTGCTTCAGGTGCAGGTACCCGATGCGCTCCGGGAAGCGGCGGATCAAGTCCACGCTGGAAGCTCCACCGTATTCGGCATGTCCGGTGTCCAGGCACAGGGTGGTGAATTGCGGGTCGGTGAGCTCAAGGAACTTCTCGATGTCGCCCTGGCCGCAGACGTGGGAGTCGGCGTGGGAATGGAACTGCTGCTTGAGGCCGAATTCCTCCTGCAGGATCCTTCCCAGCCGGTCATGGCCCTTGGCCAGCGAATCCCAGGCCGAACCGTCCAGGGTGCCCGATTCGATGGCCTGGCCGGTGACGTCGTCGCGCCACATGGCAGGGATCACCACAATATGCTCGCCTCCCATGGCGGCGGTCAGCTCGGCCACCTTGCGGGCTGGCTCCCAGGCTTCTTCCCAGGCGCTGGCGCTGCCGTCGATACCGCGGTGGAAGGCGGTGAAGACGGTGCCGGCGCAGACCTTCAGGTCGCGGGCGGCCAGCTCGTCGGCCAGCTGCGCGGGGTCGGTGGGCAGGTACCCGTAGGGACCCAGTTCAATGGTCTTGTAGCCGGCTTCAGCCACTTCGTCGAGGAAGCGCTGCCAGGGTGTCTGCTGGGGATCATCGGGAAACCAGACTCCCCAGGAGTCGGGGGCAGTCCCAATGGTGATGTTCTGTGCCATGGTGCGTACCTTATCTTCTGTTCAAGGTGCCTAGTTGGAGGGGAAGTTGAAGGTGGCGGCCGTGCCCTGGGCCGGCTCCGGCCAGCGCTGCGTGATGGCCTTGCCCCGGGTGTAGAAGCGCACGCCGTCCGGGCCGTAGATGTGGTGCTCGCCGAACAGCGAGTCCTTCCAGCCTCCGAAGGAGTGCCAGGCAACCGGCACCGGCAGCGGCACGTTGACCCCGACCATGCCTACCTGGATGCGGCGGGTGTAGGTGCGGGCGTGGGCGCCGGAGGAGGTGAAGATGGCCGTGCCGTTGCCGTAGGGGTTCGCGTTGACCACTTCGATGGCTTCTTCCAGGCTGTCTACGCGCAGCACCACCAGTACCGGGCCGAAGATCTCCTCGGTGTAGGCGCTCATCTCGCGGCTGACTTTGTCGATGATGGTCGGGCCGACAAAGAACCCGTTCTCGTGGTCCTTGACCACCAGGTCGCGTCCGTCGATGACCAGCGCGGCGCCAGCTTCCTGCGCCTCGCCAACGATCTTCTGCAGGCGGGACTTCGAGGCCGGGGTGATCACCGGTCCCATATCCGCCGTCTCATCGAAGCCGTTCGAGACGTTGACGTTGCGGGCATGCTCGGCGAGCTTGTCCACCAGGCCGTCGGCGGCATCGCCCACGGCGACGGCCACGGAGATGGCCATGCAGCGCTGGCCCGCGGAGCCGAAAGCGGCGGCGTTGATGTGGTCGGCGGCCAAGTCCATATCGGCATCGGGCATGATCACCGCGTGGTTCTTCGCTCCGCCCAGGGCCTGCACGCGCTTGCCGTGCTTGGTGGCGGTTTCGTGCACGTACTTGGCGATCGGAGTGGAACCGACAAAGGAGATGCCATCCACATCCGGGTGGGTGAGCAGCCCGTCCACGGTTTCCTTGCCGCCGTGCAGCACCTGGAAAACGCCGTCGGGCAGGCCGGCTTCCTTGAACAGCTCGGCGATCAGCAAGGCGGCCGAAGGGTCGCGCTCGGAAGGCTTGAGGATGAAGGCGTTGCCGGTGGCAATGGCCACCGGTGCCATCCACAGCGGCACCATCACCGGGAAGTTGAACGGGGTGATGCCGGCGACCACGCCCAACGGCTGGCGGAAGGAGAACACGTCGATGCCGGTGGAGACCTGGTCGGAGTATTCGCCCTTCAGCGCCTGGGAGATGCCGCAGGCATACTCCACCACTTCGATGCCGCGGCTGATCTCGCCGGCGGCGTCGGAGAGGACCTTGCCGTGCTCGGAGGTGACGATGCGGGCCAGCTCGCCGGTGTGCTCGGTGAGCAGCTGCTGGAAGCGGAAGAGGATCTTGCTGCGCTTGGCGATCGATACTTCGCCCCAGGTTTCGGAGGCGGCCTTGGCCACGGCCACAGCCTGCTGCAGGTCCTCGCCGCTGGCCAGGTGCAGCTGGCCGGTGATTTCTCCGGTTGCCGGGTTGTAGACCGGCTGGGTGGCGGTGCCGGTGCCGGCGCTGGGCTTGCCGTTGATGTAGTGCAGGATTTCGGTGACTTCGGTAGCGGTAGCAGTCATGGGTTCACGTCTTTCGGTATTCGAGTTGGTCTGGTGCGGTGCGCCTAGCCCAGCAGGGGCTTCTGGCGGGATTTGTGCTCGGCGTAGGTCTTGCGGGCCTGGGTGGTCGAGTCCAGCTCGGCGACCTCGCTGACCGGCACATCCCACCAGGACTCGCTGGAGGGAGCATCGGCGTAGAGGTCGGATTCGATGTGGATCAGGATCGGTCCCGAACCCTCGGGCGCGGCCTTGGCCTGGGCGATGGCCGCCGAGAGCTCATCGATGGCTTGGGGCCCGGGCTCGATCCGGATGACCTTCACGCCCAGCGACTCGGCGTTGGCAGCCAGGTCCACTGGCAAGGTCGCACCATCATCGAAGCTGTGGCGCTGGGCATCGAGCGTGCGGTACTTGGTGCCGAAACGCTGGGAGCCCAGTGATTCGGACAGGGCTCCGATGGAGGCGTAGCCATGGTTCTGTATCAGCACGGTGATCAGCTTCAGGCCTTCGGCCACGGCGGTGACCAGCTCGGTGTGCATCATCAGGTAGGAGCCGTCACCCACCATCACCACGACGTCGCGGGACTCTTCGGAACCTCGCGCGGTTTCAGCAAGGGCGGCGCGCTTGATGCCCAGCCCGCCGGCGATCTCGTATCCCATGCAGGAGAAGCCGTATTCCACGTGGTAGCCGAACGGGTCGGAGACCCGCCACATCTTGTGCAGGTCCCCGGGCAGCGAGCCGGCGGCGCAGACCACCACATCGCGCGGATCCATGGCCTGGTTCACCGCTCCGATGATGGCGTTCTGGCTGACCAGCGGGCTCAGCCGCTCGGCGAAGGCCGCATCAACGGTCGCGTCCCAGCGCTGCTTCTCGGTGGCGGCCTGGACTTCCAGGGCCCCCTCGACCCGGTACCCGGTCAGCGCCTCGCGCAGCGCGATCAGCGCTTTGCGGGCATCGGCGACCACCGGCAGCACGGTGCCGTGCTTATAGGCGTCCAGCGCGGCGACGTTGATGTTCACGAACTTCACCTCCGGGTTCTGGAATGCGGTGCGGCTGGCGGTGGTGAAGTCCTCATAGCGGGTGCCGATGCCGATGACCAGGTCCGCTTGCTCGGCCAGCGCATTGGCCGCGGTGGTGCCGGTGGAGCCAATGGCGCCCAGGGAGTACTTGGAATCCCACGGCAGCACGCCCACCCCGGCCTGGGTATTGCCCACGGGGATGCCGGTGGCTTCGCAGAAGGCGGCCAGCTCCTCGGTGGCGTAGGCGTACAGCACGCCGCCGCCTGCGACGATCAATGGGCGCTTGGCTTCGCGGATCATGGCCGCGGCGGCCGCGATGTCCTCGGATTCCGGTGCCGGGCGGCGGATCTTCCACTCGCGCTCGGCAAAGAGCTCTTCCGGGAAGTCGAAGGCCTCGGCCTGCACGTCCTGCGGCAAGGAGATGGTCACCGCACCGGTTTCGGCGGGGTCGGTGAGCACCCGCAACCCGTGGTGCAAGGCACTGGCCAGCTGCTCGGGTCGCGTGACCCGGTCGAAGTACTTGGACAGCGGGCGGAAGGCGTCGTTGACGGTGATGTCGTAGCCGTGCGGCATTTCCAGCTGCTGGAGTACCGGGTCCGCGGCGCGGGTGGCGAAGGTGTCCGAAGGCAGCAGCAGCACCGGCAGGCGGTTGGCGGTGGCCAGCGCCGCACCGGTGAGCAAGTTGGAGGACCCGGGGCCGATGGAGGTGGAGACCGCGTAGGTGGCGCGCCGGCGGGTGTGCCGCGCGTAGGCGACGGCCTGGTGCGACTGGGCCTGCTCATTGCGGCCCTGGTAGTACGGCATGAGGCTCGGGTCCTTGGCCTGCCACTGCTTCAGCGCCTGGCCCACCCCGGCAACATTTCCGTGGCCGAAAATCCCGAACATGCCCGGAATCAGCCGTTCGCGGTAGTGCGTGCCGCCGGTGGAATCCACCGTGTACTGGCGGCCCAGGAATTCCACGACCGCCTGGGCAACGGTCATTGTGCGTGTAGTCATCGAGCTTCGTCCTTCTCAGCTGCGTACGGTTGCGGTGGTGTCCAGTAGCGATGCGGCGGTTGCCACGGCGGCGGCCACATCCCCGTCCTCGGGATACAGCAGGGTCCGGCCTACGGTCAGCCCCTGCACCGAAGGCAGGGCCAGCGCCGCCTGCCACGAGGCGAAGACCTCGTCGGGACTGCCCGATGGATCCCCGCCGAGCAGGACCGTGGGCAGGGTGGTCGCGGCCATGACCCGTTCCATCTCTTGGACCACGGGAATCTTCAGCCAGGTGTAGGCGCTGGTTTCGCCCAGTCCCGAGGCGATGCCCATGGACTTGATCACTGCCTCCGGGCGCAGGTCGTTGACTACCTTGCCCTCGGCCCGCTTGGAGATGAACGGCTCAACCATGGCCACCAGCTGGTGCCGGGCCAGATCCGACACGGCGTCGGCGGTAGCGGCCAGGGTTTTCACGGTGTCCGGATCCTCGTAGCTGATCCGGGTGAGCATCTTGCCGCCGTCGGCGCCCAGGGCAGCCAGGGCGGCCGCGCTGTGCCCGGTAAAGCGGTCGTCGATCTCGTTGACCAAGCCGGTGAGCCCGCCGCGGTTCATCGATCCGAAGACCAGCTTGCCTTCCAGCGCGCCCAGCAGCAGCAGGTCATCGAGGATATCGGGCGAGGCCAGCACCCCGTCGCAGGCGGGGTTCTGCAAGGCGATCTGCAGCCGGTCCAGCAGCTGGCGGCGGTCGGCCATGGCCGTGGCGCGCTTGCCCACGGACAGGGCGCCGCGGGCCGGGTGGTCGGCGGCGATGATGAAGTTCTGCCGTCCCAGCACCGGGCCGGCGTGCTTCCGGCGCAGCGAAGCGGCGCGCTGCACCGAGGCCGGGTCTTCCAGCCGCTGGCGGGTGATGGATTCGTAGCGGCGCGGGTCTTCCCGGTCCACTGGCAGCTCTGATGCCTGTTTCATATCTAGACCAGGTCTTTCTGGGAGTCGGGTACGGTGCGGCCGCGCTCGGCCAGCAGGGCATTGACTTCTTCCGGGTCCGGCATGGCGTCGGAGCAGGCAACCTTCGAGGCCACAATGGCTCCGGCGGCATTGGCGTAGTCAAGCACCTGTTCCAGCGGCCAGCCGGAGAGCAGTCCGTGGCAGAAGGCGCCGCCGAAGGAATCTCCGGCACCCAGTCCGTTAGCGGTCTGCACCGGGACCGGCGCGGAAACCACGCGCTCGGTGCGGGTTTTGGCCATGACCCCTTCGGGGCCGAGCTTGACCACGGCAATCTGCACACCGGCCTCCAGCAGGCGGTCGGCCTGCTCATCCGGGGTGCCTTCGCCGACGGCTACCGAGCATTCGGTGTCGTTGCCGATGGCCACGGTGGCCGATGGCAGGGCACGCGATACCTGTTCGCGGGCCTGTTCCACGGTGTCCCAGAACATCGGGCGGTAGTCCAAATCCAGAATGGTGAACTGACCCTGGGCCAGGGAATCTGCTGGGCGGGCGGCATAGGCCGCCAATTGCGCGGTGCGCGAAGGTTCGCGGCTCAAGCCGGTGACGGTGCTCCAGAAGATCCTGGAGTCCTTGACGGCTTGGAGGTCGATGTCGCTGCTGTCGATGTTCCAGTCCGGCGCCATCGGGAAGCGTCCGTAGAAGTACAGCGGGAAGTCGTCCGGCGGCATGATGGCGCAGAAGGTGACCGGCGTCTGCAACGTGGCGTCGCGGGCTACCTGGGTGCGGTCCACGCCGAAGCGGTCCAATTCGCGTTCCAGGAATGTGCCGAAGTCGTCGTCGCCGATTTTGGTGATCACACCGGCTGCTCGGCCGTGCCGGGCGGCCGCCACGGCGACGTTGGTGGCGGAGCCGCCGAGGTACTTGCTGAATGTGTTCACATCCGCGAGGGAAACGCCGATGTCATTCGGATACACGTCGACGCTGATGCGTCCGAGGGTGAGTACGTCGTAAGTCACGCAGATCGACGTCCTTTCGAGTCAGAAGTTCAGGGATCGGCCAACTGCCGAAGATGTGAACGGTGCCACAAGAAATACTTTGCACCATGAATTCGGCACTGTCAAAGGTTTGTACTGACATATTTACAACATGAGTAACATGGTGTGGACAAATCCGCGGAATTCCGGGGTATTCCATCTGTTTCGGACGTTGAAAATAAAAAAATTTCCACATGCCATGTCTTGGCTTCATGGCGTGGCCCGCGAAGTTCGACGAGCAGAATCCACCCCCTCACGGCCGTGCGCTCGAGCAAAACGCTAGGCTCTTAACGAGAACAACCGACACCCCCAGGAGGAACTGTGGCCGCAGCACGCCGTCGAGCGACCATCTACGACGTTGCCCAGGCCGCAGGTGTTTCCAAGTCGCTGGTGTCCCTGGTGCTGCGCGGCTCCCCCAGCGTCTCGGAAGCACGTCGCGCGGCAGTACTGGCCGCCATCAAGGAACTGGATTACCGCCCCAGCCAGGCCGCCACGGCACTTGCCGGCGGCACGAGCCAGACAGTCGGCGTAGTCATCGACGACTACACCAACGTCTGGTTCGTGGAACTTCTTCGCGGGCTCCAAGAAGGACTGGCCAGCGCAGGATTGCGCATCGCAGTTTCCGACCGGGCACTCAACACCCACGTCGAGTCGGACCCGCTCGATGGATTCCTCAGCACCCGGGTAGAGGCTTTGGTACTGGCCACCGAACCGACTCCTGCCATGCGCTTTTCCGCGCAGGTTCCGGTCATTGTGGCCGGCAATCGCGCCACCCAGGTTCGCGGCGCGGATATTTCGTCCAGTGACGACAGGCTCGGGGCACGCCAAGCCATCGAGTACCTGGTTTCGCTGGGCCACCGGAATATTGGCCACATCGCCGGTGGCGGCGGAGCCTCGATGCTGCGCCTGGCCGGGTACCAGGAGGCAATGAAGGCCGCGGGACTCGAAGAGCGCATAGTTTCGGTCAGCGAACTGACCACCGAAGACACCGGCTACCAGTGCGCACGGCAGCTTTTGGGCGAAGCCCCGGAAACAACGGCCATCTTGGCCGGCAACGACTCAATGGCCATGGGAGCCATGGCAGCCGCCCGGGAAGCCGGCCTGTCGACACCTGGGGATTTGTCAATCATCGGCTACGACAACTCGCCGCTCTCCGGCACCCACCTGCTGCGCCTGACAACCGTGGATAGCCGCAACCACGAGCTTGGATTGCACGTGGCCCAGCAGGTGCTCTCCCGGCTCGCCAATCCCGAACGCGAAGCCCAGCGCGTGCTGATGGAGCCGCTGCTCATCGAGCGCGGCACCTGCGCGGCACCACGCCGGCCATGATTCCTTCCAGTTCCAAACCTTCTCCTGCAGACCCCTTGACCGCGATCTGAAATAGGTTCTAGACTCTTTTGGAGCGCTCCAAAATATTCCATGAACAGCTTTCACCCAGGAGAATTCCATGACAAAAACCATCGGCATTGCCGTCATTGGCGCCGGCATGGCCGGGCTGTCCCACATCGCTGGGTACCGCACAGCACCCACCCTCTACAGCTCCGACTTGCCACCGCTTCGCTACGTTGCCGTGGCTGACGTGAACACCGAGCTCGCAGCCAAGGTCGCCAAGCGCTACGGCTACGAAAAGGCGCTCGGTTCCTGGCAAGAGGTGGCCGCAGATCCAGATATCGACGTGGTCTCGGTAGTTATTGCCAACCGTTTCCACCGTGAAGCAGTCGAGGGCCTGCTGGCTGCCGGCAAGCACGTTTTGTGCGAAAAGCCGCTGGCTGACACCCTTCAAGAAGCTGAAGCGATGGCCACCGCGGCCCGCAACGCCGACTCCGTGGCCCGCGTTGGCTTCACCTTCCGCCGTACCCCGGGCATCGCCACGATCCAGAACCTGATCGCCGATGGCACCCTGGGCAAGGTGCTGCATTTCTCCGGACGCTACTGGACCGACTACGGCCACAACCCGCAGGCCCCGATGAGCTGGCGCTTCAAGGGCCAGCCAGGCTCGGGCGCACTGGCCGATGTGGGAAGCCACCTGGCCTACGTTGCCGAATTCCTGGCCGGCGAGATTCTTTCGGTCAGCGGCGGCCAGCTGAGCACCAGCATCACCGAACGCTTCCTGCCAGCCGGCGCCGTCACCGGCCACGATCTGGTGGAACTGAGCGACAAGTCCGAGCCGGTAGAAAACGACGACTACGCGGCGTTCAACGTACAGTTCGCCGGGGCCGCAGGCAGCCTGGAAGTTTCCCGCGTGGCAGCCGGCCACCCCAATACGCTGACCTTCGAGGTCTTTTGCGAGAAGGGCGCCGCACGCTTCAGCCAGCTGCGTCCAGCGGAAATCGAAATCATGCTCACCGAGGGCCCTTCGGCAACCAACGGCTACCGCACGGTAAATCTCGGCTCGGAACACGCCTACCTCAGTGGCGGACTGCCCATGGATGCGCCAGGTGTCGGCTTCGGCCAGAATGATGCCTTCGGCTACCAGGCGCGCGCCTTCCTCGACGAGGTCTGCGGCCTGGGCAATGCACTTCCCAGCAACGCAACATTCGACGAGGGCGTGCACAATATGCAGGTCCTCCAGGCGGTCGTGCAGTCCGCTGCCAATGACGGAAAGAAGGTTTCACTGTGAAACTCGGAGTCTACAACGCAATCCTCCACAACCGCCCGCTGGCCGAAGCCCTGGAGATCATTGCCGCCCAGGGGCTGACCGGCATCGAATTGAATACCGGCGGCTTCTTGCCCCCAGTGCACGTGCCGAACATCGACGAGATCCTGGAATCCGACATCGCTCGCGATGCTTTCCTCGCCCAATTCGAAGGCACCGGCGTGGAAATCTATGGGCTGAACTGCAACGGCAACCCGTTGCACCCCAATCGCGAAATCGGCCAGAAGCACGCCGAGGACATTCGCCGCTCCATCAAGCTGGCCGCGCGCCTAGGCCAGACCCGCGTGGTCACCATGTCCGGACTGCCCGCTGGAGACCCCAATGCTTCGACCCCGAATTGGGTAGTCAATGCCTGGAATTCGGCAGCCCTGGACCAGCTGGACTATCAATTCGGGATTGCCGCGGAATTCTGGAAAGAAATCGATGAGCTGGCTGTCGAACACGGAGTCAAGGTCGCTCTGGAGCTGCACCCGCAGAACCTGGTCTTCAACCCTGCAAGCTTTCGAGAGCTGTTGAAGCGGGCCGGTACCAGCAACATCGGAGTTGAACTGGATGCTTCGCACCTCTTCTGGCAGCAGATGGATCCGGTGGCCGTTGTCCGCGACCTGGGCCCATGGGTCTTCCACGCAGCAGCCAAGGATGTGCGCGTCAATCCGAATGCGGCCATCCAGGGCGTATTGGATAACAGCTTCCGCAAACTGGGCGAAGACGAACCACGCACCAACCTCGGCGGGGATGAATGGGCGAACGAGTGGCCGAAGAATTCAGCCTGGGACTTCGTGGCTTTGGGCAAGGGACATGGCACCGCATTCTGGACCGAGTTCTTGCGCGCATTGCACGAGGTGGATCCGGAAATGATGGTGAACATCGAACACGAGGACACCGAGCTAGGTGCCGTTGAGGGCCTGGAAGTCGCCGCCAAGGTACTCATTGAGGCCGACGCGGCCCTGGAAACTTCATTGGCCGCAACCTCCTAGGATCCTCCCGCTGGCGTGCAGAAGCCCGGAATTCACCGTGTGAATTCCGGGCTTCTGGCGCATGCCGTTTTCGAAGTACTCGATGCACCTAGACGGTGCGGACAACTGCTTCGTAGCCGAAGCGTGCTTTTGGCGAGCCGATCTCGCTTGCGGCTGGCTGGCCGATATTCACGACCAGGAAGCTCTTCTGATCGCCTTCCGGGAAGAACGATGCGTCGATGGCGGAGAAGTCTGCGCCGGTCATTGGACCCACCGCGAAGCCCAAGCTGCGCGCGGCGAGCATGAAGTAGCCTGCCTGCAGGTGTGCGTTGTTGTTGCCGGTGGATGCGGTGAAGTCCGCATCAGCATCGTACATGGCCTTGGGCGCGTTGTAGCCGGGCAGGAAGTTGTCCCACTGTTCGTGCCATGCGGTGTCATAGCTGAGGATCGCTACCAGCGGAGCTGCGGCGGTCTTGGCTTTGTTGCCGTTGGAGAGCGCGTCGACCAGGGTGGCGCGGGCTTCGCCTGACCGCACGTAGGTGACGCGCAGCGGCTGGGAATTGAACGCGGTTGGACCGAACTTGGCCAGTTCGTAGATTTCCTGGGCCTGCTCCTCGGTAACCTCTCCGGTGAACGCGTTAGCGGTGCGCGCCTCGCCAAAAATGGCGTTGAGCGTTGCTGTGTCGGCCTGGATTTCCTGGGATGCAACTGTCATTGATTGCCTTTCAGATCTGTCCGAGGCCACTGGTTCGGGCCATTGCCGGATACGGTTTTCTTCTATCAATGCCCAACGAGGATCGGCTGCACCTCATTCCGGCAAGCCACGTGTTCTCTGCCACACGCAGGCCGGGGCTCGTCTGGAGCTCGGCTGTCCTGCCAGCAATGCCCGCCGCACGCAGGCCTAGGGTCCGGCAGGGATTCGCGAGTTTGCAGAATCGTCCCAGCGGCGATGAAGCCTGGCGCACCCGATTGCGCACAGTGCGATGATTGCGCCGAAGCAGGTCACTGCCATCGATTCGCCGCTGATCTGCCCTACCCAGTCCAGCCCCAGCGCCCCAAGTGCGGTCAGGGCGTAGCCCAGTACCCAGAAGGCGGAGCTGGCGCTGCCTCGATGCCGCAGCTCGATGCGCCGCAGTACGATGCCCAGTCCCACCGGGAACAGCGCACCATGGCTCAGTCCAGCAACCACCAGGCCAACCAGGTACACCGTGACCGCCAGGCCCCCGCCCAACCTCGGGGCAATAGCTATCAGCACCGCGCCCACCGCCAGCCCGGCATAGCCCAGCTGCACTTTTTCGCTGACCAGCTTCCCGCCCGCTTTCTGGCCCACGGCAGTGGCGGCGAAAATCAGCGAACCGATGAGCCCCAGCAGGCGCAGGTCGGTAATCCCAAAGGCGCGGACCACCAGGATGGACGTCATGGCTGTACAGCCGCCCATGACCGCAAAGCCCAGGGTCATCAGTCCGCCCACGCAGAAGTCCCGTCGTGCCAAACGCGGCACCAGCGGACGGCTGAGTTTCCATCCGCCCCGGCGGTGCGCAACACTGTCGGGGATCATGGCCAGCAGCACGATGCACAGGCCCGAAAGCACCGCGTGCACGCTGAAAGCGATCATGGGGGTAGCCGGGAAGAAGAAAGTCAGAAATGCCGCCAAGGCCGGACCGCTGCCTAGTCCCGCCATATTCGCCAGGCTGGAAATGGCGGCACCGCGTCCGGAGCTGGAGACCAGATCCGCCAAATAGGCTGTGGCCGTTCCGGTGACCAGCCCGGCGCACACCCCGGACAGGGTCCGGGCAATGAACAGCATGGGCGCGTCGGTGGCCACGGCATAAAGCACCCCGCTGGCGGCCGAGGCGAGCAGCCCGAGAATCATGACGGGTTTGCGGCCAATGGCGTCAGAGAGGGAACCGAAGATGCACAGCACCGTGAGCACCACCAGGGCGTAGATCGCAAAAAGCTGGGTCGAGTCGGCGGTGCTCAGGCCGTATTCATCCTGGAGCATTGGATACAGCGCGGTCGGCATGGTGGTACCGCACATGGCGACCGCGTAGGTTCCCAAAACGACTGCTAGCGGCCCGCCACGGGTCTGCGGCGGCTTCTCTGGCAGGACCATGCCGGAACCTCGCTCTCGTGTTGAATAACAACCTGAGCCTAGATAAGACCTAATGTCCTGTCAATGTTTATTGCTGTTGATTGAACCTCGCCAAATCAGCAGCCCCGATCAGGCCTGCCACCGGACCCAATTCGGCTTGGCTGATCTTCGCAAAGGGACGGTAGCCCCTGCCGGAGAGGGTGCGGCGGTAAGTCTCCTCCGCGGTGGCCACCAGTTGCTTCGACGCCGCGCCCAAGCCGCCGCCGATAACGATGGTCCCCGGATCCAGAACCGAGACCAGATTCGAAATGCCCAACCCGAGCCATTCGCCCATATCCGCAATGAGGTCGGCGCACGCCGGGTCGCCCTCTGCGGCAAGTCGAGTTACCTCCGCCCCGGTAACGGCGTCCGGATCATCGCCCACGGCCTCGCGCAGGCGGAAGGCCACCGGTGATTTGCTGCGCACAAGTTCGGCTCCTTCCCGGCCCAGGGCATTGCCAGAGGCGTACTGCTCCCAGCAACCGCGGTTTCCGCAGGCGCACCGATGGCCGCCGGGAACGATCACCTGGTGCCCGAATTCGCCAGCAATCCCGGACTTGCCACGGTGGATTTGCCCTCCGAGGATGACCGCCCCGCCGATCCCCGTTCCGAGGGTCAGGCACACCATGTCGCTTTCGCCCCGGCCCGCGCCAAAACGATGCTCGGCCCAGCCGGCCGCATCAGCGTCGTTGACCAGAGTCACTTCATGTCCTACCAGCTGCATCAGACGGTCGCGCACCGGTTCATTGCGCCAAGACAGGTGGGGGCTGAACAGCACGTTCTGCCCCTTGCGGTCCATCCATCCCGCGGCTCCAATGCCCACCGGAAGACCTTCGTTGCCCTTCGAGAGCTCGCGGATCATCTCAGCCAGGGCACGTTCGGTCCCCGCCACGTCATGGTCAGGTGTCTCGCGGCGGATTTGTCCGAAGGCGTTCCCCTCTTGATCCACAAGGGCTGCAAGGATTTTGGTGCCACCGATGTCAACGCCGATGGAAAGATTTGCTGAACTCACAGTCATCTAGCTTAGACCCTCGCAAAACGCCGATGCTCCCGCTGCCGCACAGGAGCCCCTGACTGGTCCGGTGCCTGCACGGAACTTCCAACGCAGTCCAGCACTTGGGCCAGCCCTGCGCAAGGTGCCCGGAAAACTCGTCCGGCGGTGCTCCCTGGCTGTTCGCGCTGTGAAGTGCAACTGCTCGAGCTCGCGCAAAATGCCCGAAAACCGGAGTTTGCGAGCATTTCGCGCTAGCTGCTACTTCTCGTCATCGAGCTCGTCGTAGACGTCGGGTTCGGACGGGGCCGATTCCTCAGTGCCCTGATGTCTCGGCAGGCCTGGGTACAGGCATCTGGATGGCTCCGGTCTGGATCTGCTCGAATTCATCGGGTGTGACCACCGGAATTTCGTAGCCTTCCTTGTCGATGAGCTTGCCGCCCACGTAGTGGTCGCCATCGAGCAATCCGCAGATCTCCTCGGTCTTGACCATGCGCGGCGGAGCCGCCGAGAAGACCGATGCATCCTTTGTATTCCCGAACTTGAGTTCGTTGAACAGCAGGTTCAGCAGCACGGCCATCACGGCCGCCGAGGAAATCCCGGAGTGGAAGATCGTCTCGAACCACGTGGGGAATCCAGCGTAGAAGTCCGGCTTCACAATCGGGATGCAGCCAAAGGCAATCGATGCCGCGACGATCACCAGGTTCATGCCGTCGTACTTCACCTTGGACAGGGTCCGGATCCCGGAAGCGGCGACGGTGCCGAAGAGCACGATGCCTGCGCCGCCGAGCACCGGAGTCGGGATGGCAGCGACCACTCGTCCGAGGATCGGCAGCAAGCCGAGCACGACGAGGATGCCGCCACCGGCCGCGACAACGAAGCGGCTGGTGATGCCCGTGATGGCCACCAGGCCGACATTCTGCGCAAAGGCCGACTGGGTGAAGGTATTGAAAATCGGCGCCACTGCGGAAGAGGCCATGTCGGCACGCAGGCCGTCGGCAATGCGCTTGGAATCCACCTTCGATCCGGCGATCTCGCCCACAGCGAGGATGTCTGCGGTGGTTTCGGTGAGGATCACCAGCACCACGATGGTCATCGAGATGATGCCGCCGATTTCGAAGACCGGCATGCCGAAGGCCAGTGGCTGCGGGAAGGCGAAGATCGCGCCGTGCCCGACCTGCGAGAAATCGGCCATGCCCAGCAGCGCTGCGGCGACGGTGCCCAGCACGATGGCCAGCAGGATCGACATGCGGGAAATCGCTGCATTGCCGACCTTGGACAGCAGCAGGACCACCAGCAGTGTTCCGGCGGCCAGGCCGATGTTGGCCAGCGACCCGTAGTCATCGGCCTTGGCGTCCCCGCCCATGGCCCAGTTGGCCGCGACCGGGGTCAGCGAGATGCCGATCATCGTAATGACCACGCCGGTGACCACCGGCGGGAAGTACCTGACAATGCGGGCGAAGAACGGCGCTATGAGGAAGCCGATCAGCGCTGCGACGAGCACGGCCCCGAAGACCGCCTGGATTCCGCCTCCCCCGTTGACGATGGCCACCATGGTAGCCACGGATGCGAAGGACGTGCCCTGGACCAGCGGCAGCTGCGCCCCGAAGAACGGGATGCCCACGGTTTGCAGGATGGTGGCCAGCCCGCCGACAAACAGGCAGCAGGCGACCAGCAGGCCCACCTCGTCCGGGGCCAAGCCGGCAGCGTTTCCGATGATCAGCGGCGGGGCGATAATGCCGCCGTACATCGTCAGGACATGCTGCAGGCCATAGGCAAAGGACTTCCCCAGAGGGAGCTTCGCGTCCTCGGGACGATTGCCTTTGATAGATTCATCTTGTGTAGCGCTCAAGGCTGACCTCCTACGTCAGTCGCTGCCAAAGGTGTGCCGGCGTGCCAGCGCCGGCACACCTTCAACGCCGTTCAGTTAGATAAATGCCGGAATATTGGCCCAGATGGGGTGATTCGCCTCGGTGCCTTCGCGGGTGATCGTCGCTTCGATCAGGCCGTATGGGCGATCCGCGGCGAAGAAGACCTCATTGGGGTTGTCTTGGCCGAAGACTTCCAGGTCAACCAGGAAGTGGTGCTTGTTCGGCAGGGACATCTTGATTTCGGCGATTTCCGGATGCGCTTCGAGCACTGCCTGCCCCATCTGGAACATGGTCTGCTGCAACGCGTACGAGTGGGTGTCGGCGAAGCGGGTCAGCAGCAGGTGGCGCACCGAGGTGTAGACCGCGTCGAAGTCGATGCCCTGGGCGATGGCCTGGCCGGTGTAGCGCCAGCGCGCAGTCACGTCGGTGGCCAGGATGCGGTCGGTGGTTTCCTTCAGGGTCGTGTACTTGTCCACCGGGAAACCGTGGAACTCGCTGCCCGTGGACTTCAGGACGGTGAGGTCCTCCAGGCCGGCAACGATGGACTTCTTGCCTTCGGCGTCGATTTCCAGCACGGCGGTGCGCACTTCGGACTTGTTCTGCGAGAAGGCGTGGTCATGGTCGTTGATGCGGTCCCAGAAGAACTGCTGGGCTGCCCAGCGGCCGCCGGTGATCCAATCGAATTCGCCAGTGAAGTGGTTTCCCAGCTGCACCAGGAACTCCTCGATGGCGCCCACGCCGTTGCGGGCCAGGCCATAGACGGTGTTCTTCTGGGTGTCAGTGGCGACGACGCGGCCGTTGTCGCCGTCCTGGTGCGCGGCGGTGAAGTCGCCGTGCAGCTGGCTGGTGACGTTCAGGTCCTGGATCTGGTGGCGCACGGTGTCGCGGGTGATCTTGACCAGGCGGACTTCGGCCTTGCCGTACTGGTTGGAGCCCAGCACGATCTTGGTATCTGCTGGGGCGGTGATTTCGGTAGTCATTGTTCTAACTCCCTCGGTACGTGGAATATGCAAACGGGCTGATAAGAAGAGGTACGTGGTAGTGCTCGTCGACGTCGTTGACGAAGAAATCGATGCTTACCGCGGGGAAGAAGCTTTCCGTTCCCTGCTTCCCGAAGTAGCCGCCGGTTTCAAAGGAAATCCGGTAGCGGCCGGCTCCAACCTGTATCGGTCCGAGGTTCTTGATGCGGCCATCGGCATCCGTGGAACCCGAGCCGATTTCTTGCCAGCCGGATGCCGTCTTGGCTTCCAGCGTGGCCTTGACACCGGAGGCAGGCCTCCCGGTCCCGGTGTCGAGTATGTGGGTGGTGATGTGGCTGCGTTCGCCATTTCCATCTGCCATGTTCATCTCCTGGCTGTCGGAGGGATTGGTATCGATAAATGCGCAGGGGTTCGCCCCGGGCATGGGCTTAGTTGTCCACCGAGTTCTCCAGCCGCAGCAGCGCAATCTGGCGCAGCTGCTCGGCTACTTCAAGCAGTTCGGCCTGTTCTGCGTTGGCCAGCCGGCGTTCGCATTCGGCAAGGATTTCTTCGGTGCTGCGGCCGGCGGCGCGGATGAGGAATACCCTGTTGAAGCGCTGCTCATAGGCCCGGTTGGCTGCTGCCAGGCGGCCGGCGACATCGTCATCAAGGTCCAGGCCTGCCTGTTCGCCGCGGGAGAGGTCCGCTTCCTTGCTGCTTCCCTGCGCCTGTTCGCCGATGCGCGGATGGTGGGCCAGGGCGGCGGCAATTTCCTCGCGGCTGAAGGGAGCGACGTCCTGGAGCGCAAAGCTGGAAAGCGCATCGAAGCTGCTGAAAGGACGGGCGGAAACAAGGGCATCGATCCAGCGGTCGACATCGACGCAGGGGCGCAGGAAATCAGCGGCCTCGGCTGCGGGCAATTGGTTGAATACGTCTAAACGCATCGGGTGATCAGCTCTTTTCAAACGGTCGTTCTTTCCACGGACCTTGGCTGAACACCCTTACCACCGAAGGAGACTTCGGCTTCGACTCGATGCTGGTTTCGTGGAACCTTGTGTGACCACTGTAATCCACCTCACAGCGTCGCAGTCAAGCGAAAGCTGGAAAAACTTTAACAAGTGTGACTTTTTGCCAGTTTCCATATTGTGGATAGATAATTTTGCGCCCAGCTATTGCAAACGCTCGGACCTAGCCCACATAATGGTTTCACAACACAGAAGATAATTTCCATATTATGGAAATACGAAATCGTGAAGGAGGGTCGCAATGACCGCTATCAACCCAAGCAAGATCAACTGCACACCGGAGGACCAGCGCCTCATTGCCACCACCGACGCCTTGCGCACCGGACTGTTCCAGCCCATCGAGAACCTGGATCCGGATATTGCCCGCCAGCCGCGGATCACCCGCGAGGCTCCCTCGCTGTGGAGCCGCCTGTTCGGCCAGCACCCGGGACGCTAGGCGTCCACCCAAGACCACGCAGAGGCCAACCCCTGAGGCGTCGGGACCTGGCCTCTGCGTTTTTTTAATTCCAGCTGCAGCGCCTCGCGCCAGCCCGGCTAGTCCTCGCCGAATCCCATGAAGTCGGCCGCAGCGGTGCTTGGCGCCGCCAGCATGCCGACCATGGAATCGACCAGGAAGTAGCCCAGCGATTCCCAGTTGCCCTGCTGCTTGCCTTCATTGACCGTGCGCTCGTACTGCGCGCACAGCCCCAGGAACATCGGACCGAGAATCAGCGCACGCGACCTGACCACGACCTCCGGAATGCCCTCGAATTCCTTGCGAGCACGTCCTGGGCCCGCCACGCTCAGCACCTCGTCGCGCAGGCTGTCGCCCACAATCGCCGGCAGTCCTGGATGCAGCCGTGCCTGGTAGAGGAATTGCGCCCGCCAGGAGGGCCGCGGCAGCGCGTCAAAGGAATAGATCCAGGGAAGGGTTCGCACGGTGACCACCTCGCGCAGACTCGCCTCCGGTCCGCCAGCAAGGGATGGCAGGCGATTGCGGCAGCTGCGCATGTCGTCCAGCGCCCGCTGGAGCATGGCCTGCAACAGGTCCTCGCGGCTCCCGAAATGGTATTTGATCGCCGAATGGTTGGCAGTACCGGCATGCTCGGTAATTTTCCGATTCGATACGGCGTCTATGCCGTGGCTCGCGAAGAGCTCTTCTGCCGCATCGAGCAAGACCTCCCGCGCCTTATCGCCGTGTCGGCTCACCATTCCCGCCTTTCCTCGCATCATCTCGTCCCGGCGTCCAGGAAGTGAACCTCGGCACAGTTGCTGACAATTTTACGCCACATGGCGTAAATTAGTTGTCAGTATTCAACTAAAGACCTTGGCGGGTTGCCTCGCACCCCGCTGCAGACCGAGAATCCAAGGAGCATGCGCAGTTGAGCAACGACGCCGCAGTCACTGAAAACCCGCCGCCCTCCCGCAGGGCCAAGCACGAGAAGCAGCCTCTTTCCGAGCAGGAAGCGGCCGCCAAACGCGCCAAGGCCGAAAAGATCGGCAGGACTGTCGCAGTCTTCATCATGCCATTGATGATCGTGGGCATGATGATCTGGGGCTACCTGGGAGCCATGCACCACCAGTCAGCCGCGAACATGCCGGTGGCCATTTCGGCCACCAGCAGCGCAGCGGCCGGTGACTTTGCCCGGGCGCTGGAGGACAGCAATGCTGAGGCCGTGGACCTGCGCATCGTGGACTCGGCCCGCGAAGCCCGCGAGCTGGTCTACGACCGCGAAGTCACCGCTGCGGTGGACCTCGATGGCGATACGGCCACGCTGTACACCGCCAGCGGCGCCGGCATGTCAGCCACCTCGGCCATCACGGCCGTGCTCACGCCGGTCATCATGGAGCAGTCGCTGGAACTGGCTTCCCAGGATCTGGTGCCGCTTCCGGAGAACGACTCCATGGGCATGGGCGCCATGCTGCTGGCCACCGCGATGATCACTGCCGGCTACATGCCTTGGTCGATGGCCTTCTCGAACTCCCCGGAACTGCTCAAGCGCCGCCGCGCGCTGCCGCTGCTGGGCGGATGGTCGATCCTGCTCTCCGGGCTGGGCATCCTCGTCGGCGGCCCGATCCTGGGCGTCATTCCTGCCGCGAGCATCCTGCCCGCGTGGTCGACCCTGGCCTTGGGCGTCTTCGCCGTGGGCGCCGGGCAGCTGCTGCTGACCCGCATATTCGGCGCCATGGCCGTCATCCCCGGAATGTTCCTGTTCATGGTGCTGGGCCAGCCGGCCTCCAATATGGGCATGTCGGTCTACACCCTGCCGAAGATCTTCCCGTTCCTGCACCAGTTCCTGCCGATGCCGGCCCTGGGCGAAGCCATGCGCTCGGTGCTGTACTTCAACGGCGACGGAGCGGCCCGGCATATCCTGATTCTCGCCGGCGGTGCCGTCGCGGCGCTGCTGCTGGTCGCCCTGCTCGATGCCCTGCGCATCGCCAAGGGCAAGAGCGATATCCCCACCCAGATCAATGTCGCTTCCCTGCATGGCGGCCCGCGCCCCAAGAACAAGGCGTGGCGCTACATCACCTTGGCCGCGCTGCCCTTCGGCATGATCGCCATCATGCTCAGCTCGATGCTCGGCGCCATGCAGACCCCGGTGCCACGCGACATGCCGGTAGCCGTCGTGGGCTCCTCCGTGGAGCAGGCCCAGCAGACCGTGGATTCGCTGAACGAATCCATGGAGGGCATGTTCGAGTTAACCGCCATGGACAATGCCGCTGACGCCCGGTACCTGGTCGAGTCCCAGGAGCTGACAGGGGCCTTCGTGCTGCCTTCGGAGCAGAGCCCGGAAGCTGCCGTCTATACCGCCCAGGCTTCCGGCAACGCCGCATCGCAGCTGGTGGTCCAGGTGTTCACGCAGATCGGCCAAGCGCAGCAGATGGACGTGGACCACCAGGAGCTGGCCCCGCTTCCGGAGCACGACAATATGGGCACCGTGGCCATGTACCTGGGCATGGGCTGGGTGATGGCAGGCTTCATGGTCATCATGGTCGGCGCCACCGCGGCACCGCACATGGCCCCGCTGCAGAAACTGGTCCCGCTGGTGGCCGTGTACTCGGCCTTCATGTCCGCCGTGCTCTGCCTGATCGCCGGCCCGTTCACCGGGGCAGTGGAGGGCCACTTCGGGCAGCTGTTCAGCGTCGGCATGCTCGCGATTTTCGCGGTGGCCATGCTCACCACGGTATTCAACCGCCTGCTGGGCATGGTCTGCCTGGTCCCGACCATGCTGATCGTGATGTTCCTGGGCGTCCCCGCCTCCAATGGCGGGCTGTCCATCTACATGGAACCGCGCATCTTCACCATCCTGCACGACATCCTGCCGATGCCGGCTGCCGTCGAAGCAATCCGCGCGATCGTCTACTTCGACGGGGTCGGGCTCGGCTCCCACCTGGTGGTCCTGGCCATTTGGGCCTTGGCCTGCCTGGCCGTGACCATGGTCATCGACCAGCTCAAGCCGGTGCAGACCTCCAGCCACCCGGTTTCCGCCGAGGAGCTCGCCGCGCTGCAAGGCCGGGCGCTTGATGCCAAGGCGAGCGAAGCCGCGGCATCCGCCGACGCCATCGACGCTGAAGCCGGGGACTTGGCAGACGCCGAAGCCGCGGCCGGCGAAAGCGGCACTGGAGACCGGGAGAAGGACGCGGTCAGCGTCTAATCAGTCCTTCTCCCCTGCAGATGCGGGCCGGTTCATGGATGTGAACTGGCCCGCATTTTTGGTGTCCCCTAGCGATCGATCTTGGCTACGGTGAGCAGCACGCTGGAATCCTGCGTGGCGCTGATTTTCAGCCTCCCCTCGGGAAGCACAATGAGATCCTGGCTGCGCCCCTCCCACTGGTTGCCCATGGATGAAACGGTGACCCTGCCCTGGAGGACCAGCAGTGTCGCTTCGCCGGGATTCACATGTTCTTGCAGCTCGGTGCCGGCCGTGAGCCCAATGACGGTTTGGCGCAGGGTGTGCTCATGTCCGCCGAAAACCGTGCTGGCAGCTCGGCCATTGGTTGCATCCGCGGCTTCCCTCAGCTGGGTTCGGGCGATGGCGGCCAGCGAAAACTTCTTCATCAAATCCCTGCATCTCATCTCTCGGGCTGGATACTCCGGGCCGATTAGCCTGTGCTGCTACAAGACTGTCCCCGCACCGGGGCAAAGGTCAAGGAAAGCGCGGGGACTACTTCAGTACCAATTGAGCCAGCACCGGCAAGGCAATGACCGACAGGACGCAGGTGATGACGATGGCCACCGCGGTCGGCTCGCCATCCCCGGTGTCGTTCTGGGCCATGATGTAGGCGGTCGCGCTGACCGGCATGGCCGCCATGAGCACCGCGGCATTGAACCAGATGCGCTCCAGATCCGGGGCGAAAACGAGCAGCATGGCCACCGTCAGCAATGGCATTGCCACGAGTTTGCCCAGCACCATGGCCGCGATGGAGGTTCTCGCCCGACTGGCGGCAGCCGCAGTGCCATCCGGAGCAACCGGTGCATGCCTCCTGGCACGTGAACGGTCCATGGTCCGCTTCAGCGACATGCCGATGACGAAGAGCGCTCCCGGGGCGGCCGCGGCGGATATCAGGTCGACGGTGTCGTCCACCGGCCGCGGCACGGGCACACCGAGGATTGCTACCGTGCCGCCAAGGGCCATGGCCCAGGTGACCGGGCTGCAAGCCAGGGCATTGCGGATGGTCCGGGCGATACGCGCTGCGCTTGCCGGATGCTGGCCTCCTTTGCCGTTGGACAGGAGAATTTGGGCAAGGATGGGGAATCCGACCATGAAGATGATGTTGTGGACCAGTTGCCCCATGCCCGCGGCGAACCCGGCTTCTGTGCCCATGACGCCGAGGATAATCGGGATTCCCAAGTACGACACGTTGCCGAAGCTGGTGGTGAGCATGCCGGCGAGCGCCCGCGCCCGGTTTGCGCGCAGCAGATAGCGGAAAGCCAGCCAGCTGAGCAGGGCGAAAAGCAGCGCGGAGACAATGCTGATCCACAGGAATGCGAGCGGCACGCCTTCACTGATATCCGCCCGGGCTACCACCTTGTAGAGCAGCGCCGGCAAGGCGACATAGAAGACGAACACATTCAGTGCCGGTTCCACGCTGGCCGGGAATTTGGGTGCATGGCTGGCGCCGTAGCCGATGAGCATGACGAAGAACAGCGGCAGCACGCCATAGAGCACGTCGAGGAACACAAGCCTCCTTAGGGGATGTTCGGCCGGGGTTGCGGGGACCGAGCACTTCAAGGTTAGTTGCTTGCCAGGCTGATCCGGGAAATGCGCTCGGGGGCGCTTCGCAACATGCAGGTGAAAACTGGGGTTTGGCGGCGCAAATTCCTAGGATGAGACCACGCGCCTCGTCCCATCACTGTTGAGCTTTCTGCAAGGAGAATTGATGTCCCACGCATCTGGAGTCCCGCATGCCCCGCGCACGATTGCCATCACCGGCGCAGGATCAGGCATTGGCCGCGCCACCGCCCGCCTGCTGCTGGCGCAGGGATGGAATGTGGTGCTCGCCGGGCGCACCGCGGCTAACCTGCATGAGACGGCGCAAGGCCACGGTTCCGCCTTGGTGGTTCCCACGGATGTTAGTGATCCGCAGGCTGTGGAACACCTGTTTGCCGAAGCGGCGCAGCGTTTCGGCACGGTCAATGCGCTGTTCAATAATGCCGGGATTTTCGGTCCCTCGGCAGCCATCGATGAGCTGAGTCCGGCCCAGTGGGATGAGGTTTGCCGGATCAACCTCACCGGGGCCATCAACGCGGCCCGCACGGCCTTTGCCCATTTCAAGGCCAACGACGGGGGACGCATCATCAACAATGGATCGATTTCAGCGCAGGTTCCGCGCGTGAACTCCGTTGCCTATACCGTCACCAAGCACGGCATCGCCGGCTTGACCAAATGCCTTGAACTTGATGGACGGGAGCACCGGATCAGGGCCACGCAGCTCGATATCGGCAACACCGCCAGTGACCTGCTCGATGATTTCGGTGCCACCCAGGGTGCCTTGCAACCGGGCGGCCAGCGGCTCGTCGAGCCGACATTCCCGCTGGTCCAAGCCGCTGAGGCCGTTGCGTACATCGCCGGGGTTCCGCTCGGTACCTCCATCAACCAATTCACCATCACCGCTGGCGGAATGCCCTACATCGGGCGAGGCTAGGCCGCAGGCAACCGGAGGAAGGAATCGGCGTGCAAGTCGATGCTCCGGTTGCGTGCGGCAATGCTCCGCGCCATCAGATCATCATGGGATTCTGGTTGCGCTACACGGCAAGAACCTGCCAGAACTGCGCCAGCGGCGGCAAGGAAACGCCTTTCAGTCACATGCCACGCTTTGACTCCGCCGGCATGAGCGCGAAACTGGCAAGCGTTCGCAGCTGCTGTGCTGGTTCTTCCCCTGCCGTACTAAAGGCCTAGAAGAATTCCGCCAGCAGCGCTTCGAGCTTCGCAAAAGCGGAATTCCATGCCTTGGTGCTGGATTCGAGAACCTCATAAGGCAATGGGGTTTGGGTCAGCGTCAGCATCGTCTGCCCGGCGAATTCCTTGAATTCGATACGGGTTTCGATCACGAGGTCCAAGGTCATTTCGTGCGGGCCGTCGGCACTGACCAGGCATTCGTACTCGTCGAAAGACGTCAGGACCGCCTTGAGCGGCACCTTGGCATCCGGGTTATCAGCCTGCACCATATTCAGCTCATGCCGGCCGCCGACCTTGGCTTCGAATACGACGGAATCTTCCTCGACAAGCCAGCCATCGGGACCCCACCACTGGGCGATGATTTCCGGCTCGACGAAGGCAGCCCAAACGGCGTTCTTCGGTGCGGAAAATTGCCGGGCGACTACGAGTTCAGTCATCGATTCCATAAGGTCAATATTATCGCGGCCCGCCATCAGGTTCACCCGCAGGGGCAACTACCCCTGCGGACGGCGAGGCTCCATGCGGCTCGCGGTGTACAGCGTTTGCTCATCCGGCGAGGTTCCGGCAGCTTCATGGGCGCGCATGACCTTCATTGCGCGGTCCCATTTGATGCGTTCGCGAGGGCTGGCGAGGACACGGCGCTCGGCCGGACCGAAGATGGACAATCCCAAGTACTTCAGACGCCAGAATATGCGGTAGCCGACGCTTAGTCCGGTGGTATCGGAAATGATCGGCAGGGGTGATTCATCCATGATCGTCGTCCTCTTCGGTCATTGGGTTTGCGAGTACTGGCACTTCAATCATACGTCATTAGTTGGTGCACCAACTAAATGGGGTTCTAGCTTTTCGGAGCGTTCGAACCTGCAGCAATAATGCGGTCCAGGATGCCGCGCAGCTCCAGCACATCCTTGTCGGTCAGGGCAAGCCGGGCCATCATTTCGCGCGGCACCTCCACCGCTTCAGCACGCAGCGCGGCACCCTTCTCGGTGGGCTGAATGATGACGGCCCGCTCATCGTCCGGGTTCTTCGTCTTTGCCACCAAACCGGCAGTTTCGAGGCGCTTGACCAACGGGGAAAGCGTTCCCGGATCCAGGTGCAGATGCCCGCTGAGGGCACGGGCGCTGATCGGCCCCAAGTCCCAAAGGGCCAGCATCACCAGGTACTGGGGATGCGTCAGCCCCAGCGGATCCAGCACGGGCTTGTATGCCGAGATCACCGAGCGCGAGGCTACGGCCAGGCCGAAGCACACCTGCTTTTCCAGCTTGAGAAGATCTTCGTCGCGAAGAATAGCACTGTCCACGTTGTCGCAAGCTCCTTGAAAGATGCCTAATACCACTGCATTGATCGTACCGCGGTCGAGAATACCGTGCCCGGGCCGAAAGCTGCCCCGGGTCGCAGCGCCAATTCCAGTTGCGTTCGAATCGGTGGCGCAAGTAGTCAAAGCGGGCCACAGTGAATAGCCTTGGCATATGAGCAATCTTGAGCACCGGCCTGAGGAGATCGGCTGCAGTGCAGTGCGTTCCCAGGCAGAGGTTGAAATCCTGGAACCACGCGAAGTGCCCTTGGGCGGTCCGCGGGCAATGACGGTCTTCCGGACACTGCCGCAAAAGCAGCGCAGCCTGATCGGCGCTTGGTGCTTCCTGGACCATTACGGTCCTGACGATGTCGCAGTCACCGGCGGGATGAACGTGCCTCGTCACCCGCACACCGGACTGCAGACTGTCTCTTGGCTCTTCACCGGAGAGATCAACCATATGGATTCGGCCGGGTTCAAGGCGACCGTGCGACCCGGCGAGGTCAATCTGATGACCGCCGGGCACGGAATCAGCCATTCGGAGATCCTCACCGAAGACACCACCATCCTTCACGGCGCCCAGTTATGGACCGCGCTGCCGGATCATGCACGGGATATGGAACATACTTTTGAGAACTACCGCCCGGAAGCGCTCACCGCTCCCGGCTGGTCGCTGTCGGTCTTCCTTGGCACCTACGGGGTGTCGGGCAAGTCGTCCACCTCCCCGGTGAAGACGCACACCGAGCTCGGTGGCGCCGAACTGCGCCTTGAACCGAACACCGAGATCGAAGTGGTTGTCCCCGGGCACCATGAGCACGGGATCCTCCTGGACTCCGGCAATCTTGAAGTCAACGGCCATGAACTCGCTCCACGCGATCTCGGGTTCGTGCGTGCGGGATGCACGACCCTGCGCCTGAAGTCCGGGGACCAGCCGGTTCTGGCGCTGCTCATCGGCGGAGAGCCGCTGAAGGAAGACATCCTGATGTGGTGGAACTTCGTAGGCCGCACCCATGAGGAAGTCCTCGCGTTCCGCGCGCAATGGCAGGCCGAGATCGGGGCCGAGCCCGGGGATGCCTCCGAGGATCGCTTCGGGCCTTTCCCGCCTAATACTCCGGCAGCCTTGCCGGCTCCAGCACTTCCCACCGTTCGCCTGCGCCCGCGCGTGAACCCCGCCTAACCAGTAAGGAACTCCCAATGAGCGACATCAGACCAGTATTCCTGCCCGAGCGCCAGCGCTTCGCCCTCGACGATGACGGCAAGATCATCGGAGCGGCGCACTACCGCGATTTTGATGGGGCCCAAGGCGTCGAGCGGATCTTCTTCCACACCACCGTGGATGAGGAATACGGCGGACAGGGCCTAGCCAGCGTCATGGTGAAATTCGCGCTGGAGAACACCATCGCCAGCGGTGCCAGGATCGTTCCGGTCTGCCCGTACGTGAAGGCCTACGTTGCCAAGCACACCGAGTATGCGCAGCATATCGTGGAACCGGACAAGGACCACCTGGGCATCCTGCCGCGCGGCTAAACCGGAGATCTCAGGGGTTCATCTTGAGGCCGCGTGCGGCCAGCTCGTCGCGGAGGATGCGGATGGCTTTCGGGCCGACGCCGTGCAGCGCGAGCAGCGCCGCGGTGCCGGCTTGCCCCGCCTGCTCGAGACTGGTGATGCCGGCCTGCTCGAAAGCCCTGGCGGCGGGGTTGCTCGTCTTGGGAAGCTCTGTGTCCATGATCCCAGCGTAGTCAGGCTGCTGGCTGCGCAACAGGTTTGGTGCGCGGCGAGATCGCGATCAGGACCAGAATCAGCAAGAGGCTGAAGCTGAAGACCGAGATGAACTCCATCCCGGTGGCGGCCATCGCGAAGATGACGCCACCGATGGCGGTGGTTCCGGCGTTGCCCAGGGAGTCGGCCACGGTCATTGCCGATGAGTTGAATCCCTGTTCATCCTTGGCAGACAGGGCCAGCATGTTCACGTTTTGCCGCGGGAAGATCATCCCCATGCCGAAGCCGCCCACGGCCCATCCGCAGACCAGCACGAGGACCGGCGGATGGAAGATCGCGGTGGCCAATGCGGTTGAAATCGCTACGCTGCCGGCGATCGCACCCACGGTGATGCAGGTGGAGGATTCCACCTTATCCCCCAGCTTTCCTTGCAGCCATGAACCCACCGACCAGCACAATGCCGAGGCCGTCAGGATCAGGCCCGCCCGGTCGGGACCCAGCTGGTAATCCTCGCGCAGCAGGTACGGCAGATAGACTTCCACGCCGAAGAAGGCCCCGGCCACGAAGATGCGGGTCATGATGGTGGACGGCAGCCCCTTGGCCAAGCTGAACGTGCCCTTGGGCAGCAGCGGGCGAATCGCCGCAAGGGCTACCGCCAATGCCAAGACCAGTCCCAGAAGGGACCAGCTGCCCTGCGCATTGCCGAGCAAGTTCATGCAGATGACAGCCAGTCCAGCCAGGCCGGCCAGCATCAGCCGCTTCTTGGAAATCGGCCCCAGGTCCGGATTGCGCTGGGAGCTCAGCGACTTCAACGCCGGCACGATCCCGCAGAACGCGAGAACCACCAGCACCGCCACGCCGGAGAACACCCAGCGCCAACCGAGGTGCACGGCCATCAAGCCGGCCAGCCAGGGGCCGATCATCGCCGGGACCACCCAGGCGGTAGCGAACAGGGCGAAGATCTTGGAATGCAGATGCGCAGGATACGCGCGGGCAATGAGCACGTAGATGGCGACGGTGATCGCGCCACCGCCAATTCCCTGCAAGATGCGCCCGGCAATCAGGACCTGCATGTTCTCGGCTGAACCGCAGATCAGCAGCCCAATGCAGAAAACGGCCACGGCGATGGACAGCGGGTGCTTGGGCCCCCACCGGTCGGTGACTTCTCCGGCGGCAACCATCCCCAGCATCCCGCTGGCGATTGGCGCGGCAAAGGCCAGGGCGAAGTAGCGTTCGCCCTCCAGCAGCTCGCTGACCAGTGGCATTACCGTGGTCACGGCCATGGATTCGAAAGCGACCAGGAAGACGAGCACGAACATGCCAAGGGTGGTGGCAAGATACTGCGGAGCATAGATCGTTGACTCGGCGCGCTCGGCTGATTGGCTGCTGCGGTTCAGGGGCATGCATCCATGATCTCAGGTTTCCCCTAGCCGCCGATCACGTGCAGGCTGAAGGCCGCCAGGAAGCCCGAGGTCACCAGCAACCCTGTGTAGTCGAGCTCCACCTTGTAGGCTTCCGGAATCATGGTGTCGGCGATCATCGTCAAGATGCCTCCGGCAGCGACCGCGGTGGCGAAGGCCAGCACTTCACCGGGCATGGATTCCAGCAGCAGCGCTCCGAGGAAGGCAGCGATGCCGCAGGAAATGGCTATCGATCCCCAGAGCAAAACGATCGAGGACCCCTTGCGCCCGGACGCTTTCATCTGTGCGGTACTCGCCAGCCCCTCGGGGACATTGGAGATGAATATGGCGATGAGCATCGCCGGATTAATGCTCGCGGTGGCGACCACGGAAAGTCCAAGGGCCACGGACTCGGGAATGCCGTCGATGAGTGCACCGACCGCGAGCGCGGTTCCCGATGACTCCTGCTCTCCTGCGCGCTGCGCCTGCCGCTTTGAGGTTCTCCAGGCCAGCAGCCGGTTCGCGCCGAAATACAAGGCAGCGCCCACGATCACGCCGCCCAGCGTCGCAACGAGGCCGCCGGTTTCATAGGCTTCGAGCACCAGCTCGAAGGCCAGTGCGCTGACCAGGACCCCGGCACCGAAGGCCATGATGGCGCTGACCCAGACCTTGGGGATCTTCAGCCACCAGGCCGCGCCAGATCCCAGCAGCAGGGCCGAGCCGGCCACAGTGCCCCACAGCAAAGCCTGCATCGAAGCGAACATGGCACCCACTATAGCCAGCAATTCGCTGGCTTAGTAGGTGCCATATGAGTTCTGACTGGGACTAACCCTCGGTGGACATGTTGTTGAAGCGCGAGTAGTGGCCCTGGAAGGCCACGGTGATGGTCTTGGTCGGACCGGCACGGTGCTTCGCGATAATCACGTCAGCTTCGCCCGGACGGTTTTCCTTGTCGTAGACGTCATCACGGTGCAGCAAAATCACCATGTCGGCGTCCTGCTCAATCGAGCCCGATTCGCGCAGGTCCGAAACCATTGGCTTCTTGTCGGTACGCTGCTCGGAACCACGGTTCAGCTGCGACAGCGCAATCAACGGAACGTCGAGTTCCTTGGCGAGCAGCTTGAGGTTACGCGAGAACTCGGAAACTTCCTGCTGGCGCGATTCCACACGCTTGCCCGAGCTCATCAGCTGCAGGTAGTCCAGGATGATCATGCGCAGCTCGTTGCGCTGCTTGAGGCGACGGCACTTGGCACGGATTTCCATCATGGACATGTTCGGCGAATCATCAATGAACAACGGGGCTTCGTTCAGCCGGCCCATGGTCGTGGCGATCTTGGTCCACTGCGCGTCTTCCACCGAGCCCTTGCGCAGATCCTGGAGCTGGATGGATGCTTCGGCCGAGAGCAGGCGCATCGCAATTTCATTGCGGCCCATTTCCAAGGAGAAGAACACGGTGGCCATATTGTGCTTGATGGCAGCAGAACGGGCGAAGTCCAGCGCGAAGGTTGACTTGCCCACCGCAGGACGGGCGGCGATGATGATCATCTGGCCGCCCTTCAGGCCCTGGGTCAGCTCGTCGAATTCATAGAATCCGGTGGGCACACCGGTAATGCCATCGCCCGCGTTGGCCGCGTTCTCGATTTCATCAACGGTGTCTTCGATGATGTCCGAAAGGCGCACGTAGTCTTCACTGCTGCGGTTCTCGGCCACCTTGTAGACCTCTGCCTGGGCTTCGTTGACGATCGCATCAACTTCACCATCTGGAGAGTAGCCCATCTGGACAATACGCGTTCCGGCGTCAACCAATCGGCGCAGCACGGCGCGTTCGCGCACGATTTCTGCGTAGTACCCGGCGTTGGCTGCAGTTGGAACCTGCTGGATGAGATTGTGAAGGTAGGCGGCGCCACCAATGCGCGAGATCTCGCCGCGCTTGGTCAGCAAGTCGGCTACGGTGACCGCATCGGCTGGTTCGCCACGACCGTAGAGGTCGACAATCGCCTCGTAAATTGATTCGTGGGAGGGACGGTAGAAGTCGGTGCCGCGAATGGATTCAACGACGTCAGCAATGGCGTCCTTGGAGAGCATCATGCCACCGAGGACCGACATCTCGGCCTCGATATCCTGTGGCGGCTTGCGCCCTGCGTCGGAATCTCGTCCTTCGTAAACCGGCTCAGCACTCATTGCAGACACTTCCATCCCCTATTGACCCGCTGGGAAAAATTATCCTTGCCTCATGGCAACGCTTCATCGTGTCAGTCGATACGGACATTTGGATGTCAGGCGCCTGTGGATATTTCTCTCCCGAACCCAACACTAGGGCTGTTATTAACAGGCGTAAACCTCATTATCCACAGAATATGTGGATAACACTCCTCTACCTGTGGAGTTCCCTGTTCACAGTCTGGGGAGAACTCTGTGGATTACCCCACTCTACGTATCATTAATATCTGTTGACTTGGTTGTTTGTATTCGCACACCTGTGGACAGAAACTTAATTCATTGAAGCTCACGCCAACCGGCCCAAGGTTATCAACACCCTTAATCGCCCAGTTCCCGGGGTTTTTCACCCTTTGCACACATTTGCCCATGTCTTGTCCACAGTTTTGTGGATAACCTTGTGGATACTGGTGAATTTACAAAACCCTAAGTCACCGTGGATTAAATTCGCCAGCAAGGCCGGATCTTTCAGTAGTCCACAATCGGCGAGGGTTTCTGCGTTCGGGGGCGGTGGATAACTTAATGTGTGCAACGACTCGGCGGGCGAACCTGGATCAGCGACTGGGCTGCCGGCGCACTCTCGCCACTTCGCGTCCGCGACGCGCGCCAGTGAAGACCCCATAAAGCGCCGGTTTCATTTGTGATGCGCAGCCTTTGCATGGCTCGGAAACCCCATCCGAGGGTTGCCGGCAATTCGCTGCCACTCTGCGTTTATCAAAAGATGGTCGATGCCTACCTGCAGGTTCACGGACTTAACTTTAAGATATGTTGGTAAACCTTTGCCGAACGATCCCCGCTATCAACAGCGCCAAAGTCCAGGCAGCCATCACGGTACCGCCTAGTACGGGGGACAGCGCAACGCCTTCCCGAGCGATTAACATTTGTGATCCCGCGACGTCAGGAAAATACGGCACGAGAATGGAAGTTTCAGGCCAACGCGAAAAAATTGGGGCACCAAAAAGGGAGAAACCAAAGATTACCGCCATGGACAGTATGTTTCCCTGGAACAGTGCAGAAACGCTCATGGCTATGATTGACACCATCGCAAAATAGAGGGCTGCTCCAAACACTGGATAAGACAAGCCATCTTGTATCGGCGATATATCAGGTGAGACCAGAGCCATTGAGAATGCGCTGATGATGGTAGCGAGCAAACCGGAACAGAAAGCTATCGCGCCCACGGTAACAGCTTTGTGCAGTACAAACACCGCGCGTCGCGAAATGATACAGAATGAAGCAGTAGCATGTGGCCCGGTGCAATCCGTGCAGTAGGCCTGTACGCCGAGCACCACGGCTGCTACTTGACCGATACTTACACCGGCGGTTTGGAAATCGTGGGTTTGCAGGTCGTTTCCTACCTCGTTGCTACCCATCATGAGAAGGGAAGCAGCCCAGGCTGATCCGCAAGAGATGACGGCGGTCAGGACGACGATGAACAGTGCAGCACCCATTGTCGATCTACAGGTAAGTATCTTGAAGAGCTCGGAGTACAAAAGGTTTCTTGAATCAGCTATCGACCAGTCGGTCCGCGGCCGATTCTTCTTGGCCGCTTGCCTGGTAGTAGGCTTTGGATAAGTCGGCTCGGCCCCGATGTTTAGCTTAGACGGATGCATTGTGCATGCCCGTGGTTAAAGAGAAATAGGCCTGCTCAAGAGAGGGCTCGGTCCAGCAGATTTCATACATTGGGATGGATGCCTCCGCAGCTAACCGCGCGACCTGTTTTATGTCCACCATCTGTATCAGAGTAGTCTCACTTTCCAGCTCCTTCCATCCAATGTTTAGGCCGTCCAACATTGTCCTCAACCTCTTTGATTCCTCGGAACGTAATATGAAACCTGGCTCGCCGGCGACTCTGTTCAAAGACTTGACGGAGCCCTGGAAAACAATTGCACCGTCTTTGATGACAGCGACCTTATCTACTATGGGCGAAAGTTCACTCATCAAATGGCTCGAAATGAGTACCGTCCGCCCCTCGCTCCTCCATTGATTCACGAGATCCCTAAACCATCTGATGCCCTCAGGATCCAGCCCATTAAGCGGCTCATCGAGGATCAAAATACGCGGGGACGCCACGAAAGCCACACCCAAGGACAGCCTTTGCCGCATTCCCAAGGAAAGATGTTTAATTTTAGTATTTCTGGCTGCCAGCAGGCCGACTTCTTCAAGCACAGCCAAGACCCTAGAGCGTCGAAGCCCAGATGCCAAGGCAGACGCATATAGATGCTCGAACGCGGTCCTGCCCGGGAAAGGTGCAGCGGCATCGATGAGGACACCTACACTTTTAAGGGGCGAAGTCATCCGTGGCACCGGCACACCGTTGAGTAGAGCAGAGCCGGCATCCGGCCGGCAAAGTCCTACCAACATGCGAAGAGTTGTTGTCTTTCCGGAACCGTTGGGTCCAATGAATCCTAGTACCTGACCCGAATCTACATTTAGGTCAACTTCCCGAACGACATTTTTCCCACCGAAACTTTTTGTCAAACCTGATGCGGTGATCATTTTGCCTGGAATTCTGCAGTAGACAGCGGCCCATTGAAAGGTCTCGGAACGTCATCCAGTACCCGCCCGGATTCCAAGACAATTTGCCGATCCAGCAAGTCGAGGATCGGACTTGGGTCATGGGCGGTCATCACGACAGTTCTTCCCCGTTCCTTAGCCAGACGCAGATCGCGGGCAACCAGCTTAACGGTTTCTGCATCCAAACCGTTAAAGGGTTCATCGAGTATGAAAAGAGGACCTTTTTTTAAAGTCGATAGCACGTAACCCATCTTTTTTCTGGTGCCCAAAGAAAGGTTTTTTACCAACGTTTCAAAATCGCTCTGCACACCGAATAAGAGAAGTCTATTTAGTGTTTCTGATACATCCTCACCCCAAATTGAACAAGCAAACCCTACGTTCTCCCTGATGCTTAGATAATCGTATAGGGCGGGGCTGTCTTGAATAAAGACGGCATGGCTTTTCAGAATATTTTGAGACATTTCCTGTTGATTCACAAGAATGCTTCCAGAGGTGGACCTCTCAAGTCCGGAGATAACTTTGAGTAAGGTGCTTTTCCCAGATCCATTATGCCCAAAAATACCGATAAAATCACCCGGTTCGAACGCTGCCGTCACGTCATCTATGGCAAGATTTTCACCGTAACGGACGCTGATGTTTTTTAGGCTAAACATACACTTTGACATCTTCCCTATTGTTTTTGAAAAATAGTGTTACTACAAAGACCACAGTCAAAGCCAGAGGAACCAAGCCAACGAGTCCCTGTAGTGCTGGTGACGGCATAAGTGCGACACACGAAATTACTACGGCAGCACCAGAAGAAATAAGTATTGGTTGTACTAGATCCGCCACGGGTGATCGTTCAATAACGCGCATGGAGTTGGCTTCGGTGAGGGGGGACAGAACCTGCGTCAAAACCGAACTGAGCCCTGCTAAAAGACTGATGGAAGTAGAGATTGCCAAAAGAATCCACATCTGACTTGTCTGGCCTGATGTGAGTAAGACAATTCCGACCACTCCCGGCATTGAAATAATGATTGTAACCATTGCAAAGGAGCAGATTTTCGTAGCCCGCAGATGGCGTGTTGTCAGTGGCATCAAACACAGCATCTGCCAATTGTTTCGTTCAGCCTCGATACTTGAAATCTGCACGGATCCATCGGCCGCGAGGACCATGAATGCCGTTATAAGAGTGCCACTCAGAATCAATGGAGCATCCAGAACAGCCCTGCCATCAAGGGACAGATAAGCCCCGATGCCGGACCCCAAGAGTGCCAGGCCTCCGAGAAAGGTCAGATAGGCCTTTCTGAGCGCGAGCCGATCTTGGCGGAAACAAGCTAATACGTCCTTGGTAATGACGCTGGCAAGCACTCGGAATGCCATGGACCGACGCAGAGCAATGTTTTTGAACATTTTGGACATCGCAAGGGAAACGTGAGATGAGGCTCGTTGGTCATCATCTACTTTAAATCCAGCTTGAGACTCAGGGCCTTTGAGCAGCGACAGCGCCACACCGCCAAGAAGAAGGATCGAAAGGCCGGTTAGAACAATGCAGTATGTTGTTACAGCAACTGGCGAAGTCTGGAAAAGATCTTCCCACCAGTCTGGTCGGGATGACGCGATGATTTCAGCCAATACGGTGTAGCCTGATTCGACTATGTTTCTGGTCTCCGAGAATTGTCTGACGCTGGGTCCAAGCCAAGTACCAAGAAGCATTGCCAGAATGGGCGTCATTATTATGTGTCTGACCGAAATGGTTGACGCCTTGCCCCATCGAGTCAACAACAAAGTTGCTGCCATTCCAATACAATTTCCGCCTACTATGGTGCTCAATAGCACTGCAAAAACAATAGGGAGCATTTCAACCCCTGCGTTGGAAGATGCCAACCACGGGCCAAAGGCTAAGCAGGAGAATAAGCTCATCCCCAGCACTCTGGCCATCATGGGGATCAAGAGGCGGGACCATATCAAATGTCGGCGTAGAACTTCGAAGGAACTCAGCACTGCCGCATCAGTTGGTTCATTAACTGCTCTTGCTGATTCTGGATCTATACTCCCAGCAAGCGCGACAAGAAGAATCACCCACACGAACCACGATATGAGAAGAAACGTGGGCTGTGTGGTGCTGTTTAAAGGGGCAAATCTACCAACTTGAGTGGAAACAGTGAAAACGACTGCTCCGGCAAGAACGATACAGAGGATGATGAGCACAACGCCCGCGATCTGAACCCGGAATGGAAGTGAACGTCCATTCAACATATTAAGTTGCCGTCGCCGATCAGAGACCAGCACTGCGGCAATTATTGGGAATTTTCTGATGCGACGCATAGTCGGTTCTCGTTGTTTCCTACTCGGAACTTCGCTGGGCATTTCCCGAGCTAATGATTTTATCCGCTTTGGCTACCACGAGATAAACGACGGTTATCAGTGCAACCAGGAATAGTGCAGCCAGAATTTTCGACGAGATCGTTGTTGGAAAGAAAACTCCGATAGCGAAGAGGACGGCGCCAATAACTCCGTTAATTCCAATGAGCACTAGATGCCCAATTCCAAGGAACAGCGGCACCAGGGCCAATACTGTAACAATGACTGGAGCTGCGATCCAAGCAATGTTGGCAGGGTCCTGAATAGAGATAACGAAGTCGCGGTTATTATTTGCAACAACTGGACTCAATCGCGACATTTCTTGGATAGCTTCACGGTTTGTATAATATATTGCGGCTCGTCCCCATGCAGTTAGGAAAAGTGCTATCAGCGCTCCGTAAAAAATATTACGAGTTCTATTTTTTTTGATTACGTTATTCATATTTAAAACCCTAATGGTTTTTGTTCAGATGATTTATTATTTTTATAGTACGGAAAAAGCGATCGCAAACAAGGCGGTTGGAACCAGGGGTACGATGAACACTGATTTTCTCGATCCGCCTTCGCGCGCCAGTAGCAGAACTCCACCAAAATAGACCACCAGCACCGAGATATCAGCCTCAAAGAATGAATCCATTATCGTCGGCACGACGACTCCGAAGACTGAGGCTAGGTACCATCCGAGACTTCTGAAAGCTACATACAGACCAACCATTACCGAAATGGAGCGGCGGGTTGTGCGGGTTGTTTCAGCGCCGTCAAGACGCGCATTGAGTCGAGCTGTGAGGAAACCGGCAAATGCAGTTAGTAAAACAAGGATTACGGAGTTTAGCAGGGCGCTGGTGATAAGTGCGGTGACGGCCCCAAGTCGAATTTCAGCAGGCTGTGCTTCAGGTAGCTTCAGCGACACTTCATGTTCGTAGACCCCGACGAACCTGCCCATCAGCATGAAAACACTGACCCCGATCAGAAGCATAGTCAAAGGCCAAGCAAACCTGCTGTTGAGAAGTGAGGTTTTGCTGGAAAGGTCGTTCTGTGTCATAGGAGAGTAACCCAAGTTTCTATAGTTGCGGCTATAACGATCATGAGGAGGGAGATGCAAAGTAGGGAGACCGCATCAAGGATTACGCCCTGTGCGGCCTGAAACAGGTTTTCTCTAGGTTCTTTTCTGCCTCCGAGAGCAGTCCGTAGAAAATAAGCCAGAGGCGAGATCCCTGCTGAAATCGCGATAATAATGGCCGGAAATTCAACTATCCCGTGTGGTCCAACCCCTCGAATAACGCCGAGCAAGCCAGCGAGGTTGACTGCCTGTGCCAGAAAATGGCCAAAAAGCAAGCCCGACGCAAGGGCATACAACACCGTGATGATGCCGAAGGTCAAAATTCCTGCAAAGGCCAGCAGAGCAATGATTGCATTGTTCGATAATATGCTCCACCATAGGGCCCATGAAGGTGATGCCGGAACCAAACCTGAATGACTCTCTTGTTCAAGAGGTACCGTTGCAATACCGGCTGCTACGGCGCCCAGCCACAGCAACGCTCCAATGCATAATGCTAAGCGCTGCCTTGCAAAAAGACCCTTTAAATAATGTGTCATAGGTTCGAAGGCGGACCGACAGCTTGTCGGTCCGCCCATCGTTTCTACTTAACCAGAGCCTTCTTGCCAATAGCGCGGCGGAGCATAGCCAAGGCAGCACCACCGATAACAGTGGCACCACCGAAGAGCGAGACCGCGGTCGCAACATCCATGCCAGCGAGAATTGCTGTTGCCGCTGCCGTTGCATTGGCCGTGGTAAAGCCAAAGAAGGCAACTAGTGCCTCTGGCATTACAGCGGATGCTACCAGAAGGATGGTGAGTGACGCCGTGACTGCCGCAAGTACGATGATCCCTTTTCCTGCCGAGATCGCTTGGACCGTGCTCTTTTCTGAGGTAACGCTTGACATATTTTTCCTTTTGATTGAGGCCCTGTGGAAACACGAAGAATCGCATTTTCACATGCCCTGAGTTATTGCTCCTAACTTCCAAGTTCCATTCGCCAAATGAGATTTGGCGCTGAAAATTGATGCGCAGGAGCTTTGCACGACCGAAGTCAAGATCGACTACAAGATCCGTCTCTGATCAGTCGTAGTTACTATATCAAAGAAACTTACCCACTAGAATAAATATTTTTTTGGAGGTTCAACAACTGGAAGGTGGATTTGACGTTGGTCAGGGAACAAGCCCTCCGGCGGCGCTGCATAAGGCAACGGCTGCCCTTTTTTGGACTTGTTTTCGTCGGTGTCCGCTGCCGAGGAAAACGGCCCATCCGGGTCCAGCAAGACCGCCATATGGTGGTCCGCGTGGTCACGCCACCACACGCTCATGCCGGTGCTGGGGTCCATGCGCAGATGTTCCCAGGAACGCCACAGCGCTTCCAGACGGATCACTGCCTCGTCATATTCCCACCACCGGGCAGCCCAGACCCGCGACCGGCCGTTGATCGCCCGGCGATAGACATTGCGCAGGTACTCACGGACAAACTCATCAACGGAACCGTAGTAAAGGGTTTCCTCCGGTTCAGCCTCGCCCTCGTCGTCTTGGGCTTCTTCGGCTGCCTCGTTGGCCTCCACCTGTTCGGTCACGGCGGCCACGGCCGCCTGGACAGCTCGCTGCCTGAGGGATTCCAAGAGCTCCTCAGTTAGGGCTTCATCAACCGCGGCCGTGGCCACGTTATTGATTTGCTTACGAACCGAGGCCGGTCCAGCGTGCAGCGAGGATCCATGAGCTACCTGCGCGGTTCTGTTCGACAGCCCAGGCGGGTGGCGGATATGGCGAGTTCAAGGTTTCTCGCGACAGATACTTTGATGACGAGGTTATCGCCAAATGCCTGGGGCAGCTGGCCCAAGATGGCAGGCCATGAGATTGCCAGCCATCTTGCCACGTCTTCAGGGTGGCGAGAGAGAACGGGCATTGCCGGTGTCGAGGGCTGCGGGGAACGGCTCAACCCGCCTAACCGGAATTCAAAAAGCTCCGGCCAGATCGATGATTTGATCTGGCCGGAGCTTTGGAAGATGCGAAGCGCTTATACGAGCTCAGGAATCGGCAGCGAATGGAACCGCGAATCATGGAAGATCTGTGGCGAGTGCTCGGAGGTGCGGTGCCCGTGGACTTCCATCAGGACTACCCAGTGATCCCCCGCTTCGACCTCGTTGTAGATCGAAGTCTCCAGCCACAACGTGGAGTCGTTGACGAAGAGCGCGCCCTGATCCGAGGAATAGGTATCGATTCCGCGGAACCGGTCGCCATTTTTCGACGCAATCTGAGCGCAGACACCATCATTGCGTTCGCTCAGCACTGAGACGCCAATGCGGCCAGCTTCGCGCAGCTTTGGCCAAGTGTTCGAGGACTTCTGCACGGCGAACATCACCAGTGCAGGTTCAAGGGAAACTCCCACGGTAAACGATGAAGCGACAATTCCGGTCTTCACGCCATCCAGTTCTGCACAGAGGGCGGCTACCCCTGATGGATGCTGAGCGAAAACCTTGCGCAGGGTCAACGGGTCAAGTTCAAGATTCAATGACATGGCTCGATTCCTTTGGGTCTTGCCCACCGCGCAGTAGCCTGCAAGCATTGGCTTCTCGTTACTCGAAGCCGCTTGGGCTGAAGTTCCGCGCCGTGTGCGGTACTTGTTCCAGCACATTTTGTGTGGAACCGAATCCTCACCTGGAGCACCCCACTACCGTTGAGAGGGTTGCCGATCAGCAAGCCAGGGCTTATAGCTGATGCTCTTGATTCTGTTTAAAACGATATGGCTCATGACGAACAGCCGTCAAACATTTCACTTCGCAAATCGCAATATTCGACGCAATATTCGATCCAAGGCCCCGCCAGAAGTCCTTGGGCAGTCTTTTATTCGCCATACGCCGCGCTTCTTGAACGCTTCGGCCCCATGATCGCAGCAGGCTTCCGCCGCTCTTGATTCGGCAGAACACTAACTCCTCCCCTGGGCTCGGGGCCCTGGCGCGAATTCCCTACCGCCCACCGTAATGAAACTTGGTTTCCCGGCATGACGCTGAGGTTCATGCCACTATTGGTCATGGAGTGCATTGAGTCACACTCCTGCTTATTGTTCTCCGTAACCATCGATGACGATTGAGGAATAGCCACACCATGGTAGAGATTCAGGCAAACCATTCAGAATTGACCCCACTGCGTTTCTTGGAACGCACAGCCGAGGCCTATCCGAAGAAGACCGCCGTCATCCATGGAACTCGCAGCTTCTCCTATGAAGAATTCGAAGCACGGGTGCACCGCTTTGCCCAGGCGCTGAAGGCTCGCATTGAGCCGGGCGACCGCGTGGCCGTGCTGGCACCGAATACTCCCGAAATGCTCATGGCGCATTACGCCGTACCGCTGGCAGGCGCAGTCCTCGTTGCCCTGAACACCCGACTCTCGGCCCACGAGCTGCAATACATCATTGATCATTCTGCTGCCAAGCTGATGCTTGCCGACACAGAGCTGTTGGAGAACACGAAGACCCTGCGCCGCGAGAACCCAACGCTGGAGGCGCTCATCGAGATCGCCGATGACCAGTACGCCGGAGAACGTCCGGACGTGCCCGTGGACGCCACCTTGGACGAGCTAATCGCACAAGCCTCGGATGAAAGACTTCCCTACGCCATCGCCGATGAGCGGGCTCCGATCACTCTCAATTACACGTCGGGCACCACCGGCAAGCCGAAGGGCGTGCTCTACTCGCACCGCGGCAGCTACCTGAACTCGTTGGGCGAAGCGCACCACCAGGGCTTCACCGCCAAGACCCGCTACTTGTGGACCCTGCCGATGTTCCACTGCAACGGCTGGTGCACTCCATGGGCCGTCACCGCAGCGGGAGGAACGCACCTGTGCCTGCGCGGCGTGCGCGAAGATTCCGTTTGGGATGCCATCGAGGATCTTGGAACCACCCACTTGTGCGGCGCTCCGACCGTCTGCTCCATCATCGCCGACTCCACCCGCGCCCACCAGCTCGATGCGCCACTGCGCATCACCACCGCAGGAGCTCCCCCGTCCCCGGCAATCATCTCCAAGCTGCAGAAGCTGGGCATCGAGGTAGTCCATGTATATGGCCTCACCGAGGTATACGGACCGTACACGGTGTGCGAGTACCAGGATGAGTGGGATGCCCTCGATGGCCCGGACCGGGCCGCGAAGCTCGCCCGCCAAGGCGTTGGCATGATTACCGCCGAGTCCGCACGCATTGTTGACGAGAACATGAACGATGTCCCGGCGGATGGACAGACCATGGGCGAAATCGTGCTGCGCGGCAATAACGTCATGATCGGCTACTACCGCGATGAAGCGGCCACTACCCAAGCTTTCCATGGCGGCTGGTTCCACACCGGCGATCTGGGTGTCATGCACCCGGATGGCTACATCCAGGTGCGCGACCGGGCCAAGGACATCATCATTTCCGGCGGCGAGAACATCTCCACCATCGAGGTGGAGCAAGCCCTCGCCTCGCACCCAGAGGTGCTGGACCTGGCCGTCATCGGCATCGCGGACGAGAAATGGGGCGAGCGTCCGGTGGCATATGTCATCCGCGCCAGCGGATCCTCCCTGGACGCGCAAACGCTGATTGAATTCGCCCGCGAAAAGCTTGCCGGTTTCAAGGTGCCGCGCACCATCGTCTTCCCGCAGGATCTGCCGCGCACCTCCACTGGTAAGGTGCAGAAGAATGTCCTGCGCGCCCAGGCGCTCGAAGCCAGCACACCGAACTAGCCTGAGGATCACCAATTGGAAAACACTGCACCGCGGATTCCCAACAAGACCAGCCGCTTCACCGAAAGCATCGGACTGGAATTCGACGAAATCACGGCCACGGAAGTACGCGGCCACGCGCAGCTGGACGAGAACCACCACACCCCTTGGGGCGTGGTGCATGGCGGCGTTTACACCTCGATCATCGAGAGCGCAGGATCAGTGGGCGCCAGCTACGCGGTGGCCGAACGCGGGCAATTCGCCGTGGGCGTGCACAACGCCACCGACTTCCTGCGCCCTTCCACCGGAGCACGGGTTCAGGTAATCGCCACCGCGCTATTCCAAGGGCGCACCCAGCAGCTCTGGGAGGTCATCATCACCGATGAATCCACCGGCAAGCAGCTATCCCGCGGCCAGTTGCGCACCCAGAATGTGGATTTGCCTGAGAATCCGGCCTAGCTGGTTTTCACACCGCGAGCACGGGCGTACGGTAGGTGGCATCTAACGCTCAAGCTCCAGGAGATTCGCCATGAGTGCGACCTATACCTTCGATGTGTTCAGCAGCCTCGATGGCTTCGGCAGCGCCGCCGGCGATTGGGGCGGCTACTGGGGAAAACAGGGGCCAGAGCTGTTAGCCCACCGCCTCGCGCTCTACACTCCGGCTTGCCGCATGGTTTTCGGGGCCAACACCTTCCGTCTCTTCAGCCGCTTCTGGGCAGAAATCGAGGCGAATCCCGAGGTTGAAGACGCGTGGGGTGTGGCCCTGCACGACAAGCCCGCCACCGTCATCTCCACCACCCTGGAAGAGCCGCTGTCCTGGCCAAACCCCACGCTGGAGCGCGCTGATGCACTGGAAGTCGTCGCACAGCTCAAGGAAGCTTCAGATGTGCCGCTGCGCTCCCACGGCTGCTTAGCGATGAACCATTCCCTGCTGGCGGCAGGTCTTGTGGACTTCATCCAGGTGACCATCTTCCCGGTACTGACCGGGCATAGCGGTTCTGCCCCGGTACTTGGCGGGGTCGATGACTACGATCTGGAACTTGTCGAGTCCAAGCTGCTGGACGGACGGATCCAGGAACTGACTTATCGCCCGACGCGCCATCAACCAGCCCATGCATAGCAGCTCGATGAAGCGCATTCTGGGTACCTGCCTAGTGCTCGGCGCAGTGTTCCTCGCCGGATGCTCCGCGCCAACCCCGCCTTCAGCTCCAGCTACCGAATCGCAAGCTGTTCCAGCACCACTGGCCACCGGCTTGGACGCCCCATGGTCCATGGTTTACGCCCAAGACAGCCTGCTGGTCAGCGAACGCGATTCTGGGCGGATCGTGGAGATCTCAGGATCCGGACCAGGCCGCGAAGTGGCTCGGCTCGATGATCTGGTGGCGACCGGAGAAGGCGGACTGCTGGGCTTGGCCTTCCTCTCCCCAGACCAGCTTTTTGCGTATTCCACCGCTGAATCCGGCAACCGCATCCAGCGGTTCACGGTGCAAGGCAGCGCCAGGAATCTTTCACTGTCGGCCCCGCGCACCTTGATTGACGGGTTGCCCTCGGCCAGCATCCACAACGGCGGGCGGTTGGCCATCGGTCAGGACGGGATGCTCTATGCCACCGTGGGCGATGCGGGCAATCCCCAGCAAGCCCAGGACCTGCAGCAGCTGGGCGGAAAGATCCTGCGCATGGCACCTGACGGCAGCGTCCCGGACGACAACCCGTTCGAGAATTCCCTCGTCTACAGCTACGGGCACCGCAATGTGCAGGGCTTGGCGTGGGGTGCTGATGGCACCATGTTCGCCAGCGAGTTCGGGCAGAACACCTTCGACGAGCTGAACATCATCGAAGCCGGGGGAAACTACGGCTGGCCCGAAGCCGAGGGAAAAAGCGGCGGAAATCCGTCGTACACCGATCCGATTGCGCAGTGGTCCCCGTCCGAAGCCAGCCCCAGCGGCATCGCGATCCTCGATGGCACCCTCTACCTGGCGAATCTGCGCGGAGAAGTGCTGCGCGCGGTGGAACTGGACGAGCCGGCCACCGAGCATGAACTGCTCGATGGCCGGCTCGGCCGGCTACGCGACGTGCTAGTGGATCCTGACGGCGCACTGCTGGTGCTGACCAACAATACCGACGGGCGCGGCCAGCCAAGGGCGGGCGATGACCGCATCCTGCGCATCGATCCCCGCCTGGCCGGCGACTAGCTGGCCGGGCGCATGTCTCCGGTCTCCTGGAAGCGCTGGTGCCAGGACAGGGCCTCGCCTAGCAGATGCGGGGTGTGCTTGCCGTAGCTGTCCTTGCACGCACGGTCGAAGTAGTCCTGCAGCATCGGGCGGTACTCCGGGTGGGCGCAGTTATCGATGACCAGCTGCGCACGCTGCTTTGGCGAGTGGCCGCGCAGGTCGGCCAGGCCCTGTTCGGTAATCAGGATCATGGTGTCGTGCTCGGTGTGGTCCACATGCGAAGCAAAAGGAACGATGCCCGAGATCTTGCCGCCCTTGGCGGTCGACGGGGACATGAACACCGACAGGTAGCCGTTGCGGGCGAAGTCGCCCGAGCCGCCGATGCCGTTCATCACGTGCGATCCCAGCACGTTGGTGGAATTCACGTTGCCGTAGATGTCGGCTTCGATCATGCCGTTCAGCGCAATGCAGCCCAGCCGGCGGATGATCTCCGGGTGGTTCGAGATCTCCTGGGCGCGCAGCAGGATGCGCTCGCGGTAGTGGTCGACGTTGCGGTTGAATTCCTCGATGCCCTCCGAAGACAGCGAGAAGCTGGTGGCAGAGGCGAACTCGATGGTCCCGTCCTTGATCAGCTCCAGCATTCCGTCCTGGATGACCTCGGTATAGGCGGTCAGGCCCTTGTAGCCGCCACGGGCTAGGCCAGCGAGCACCGCGTTGGCGATATTGCCCACGCCCGACTGCAGCGGGAGCAGCTTCTCGGACAGGCGTCCGGCACGGATCTCGGAATCCAGGAAGGTCAGCAGGTGATCGGCGATCTTCTCGCTGGTCTCGTCCACCGGGGCGAAGGGGCTCAGGCGGTCTGGCGCGTCGGTTTCCACGACGGCGACGATCTTGTTGACGTCGACGTCCATGTACTGCTGGCCGATGCGGTCACGCACGGTTCTCAGGTCGATTGGCTTGCGGTGCGGAGGCAGTGCGGTGCCGTAGTAGACATCGTGCATGCCCTCCATGGCCGCAGACTGCTGGGAATTGACCTCGATGATGATCTTGTCGGCCATCTCCAGCCAGGTCTTGTTGTTGCCCACCGAGCTGGAAGGGATCAAGTCGCCCTCGGCGGTGACGCCGACAACTTCGACGATGGCCAAGTCGATCTTTCCGTAGAAGCCGAACCAGGCGTGCTGGGCGACATGGGACAGGTGGATGTCCATGTATTCCATGTTGCCCTCGTTGATGCGGCGGCGCAGCTCGGGGTCGGACATGTACGGCAGGCGCAGGTTCATGCCTTCGGCCTTGGCCAGCACGCCATCAAGCTCAGGGGCGGTGGAAGCGCCGGTAAGCACGTTGATCTTGAAGTCCTTGCCCGCAGCGTGCTGGCGCTCCATCTGCGCTGCCAGTGCCCCGGGCACGGCCTTCGGGTATCCTGCACCGGTAAAGCCGCTCATGGCGACAGTCATGCCTGGCTTAATGAACTCTGCAGCTTGCTCGGCGCTCATCAAGCGATCAGCAAAGGCCCGGTGGTGAATACGTTCGTGCAAAATAACCCCTTCAGAACTTCCTTGTGACACAGGTCTATAACCCGCGTCTCACCGGAATACTTTAGCTGGTCGGCACAGTGATTCAGGCCTCGCTGTGCGCTCCTGAGCGATGGGTGGCATATTTATCGATGAGGTGCGCTCTATTTGCGCTGACCGGTCGGTCAGGAATGGCAGCTTGGCAGCGACCGCCGGGAGCTCGATCGCTAGCCAAGTTCGGCGTGCGTGCCCTCGCGGATCGCTTTCACTTGCAGGCGGGCGCCCATGGCTTCTGCGTAGCGGCGCAGGGTGGCCAGCTGGACTCGATCAAGGTCCCCGGTCTCCATGCGGGCGATGCGGTCCACGCTCAGCTTCAGCACGGTGGCAAGTTCTACTTGGCTCAGTTCTGCCTCTTCGCGCAGCGCACGCAACGACAGGCGCCGGGACTCGCTTTGCACACGGCGCTGATGCTCTGCCACAGCTTCGCGTTGCGCCTCGGTCAATACTTCAGGATCCGCATACGCAAAACCCATTTGTTCCACCGCTTCTCTCGATCGTGCTGGCTTTGGACGTACTCATCTTCGAGGCTATTGCTGCAAATTGGCCAAGCCAATGATTATGACGCATTGGACGCAAGACGATCTGGTGAAATGTTAGCCACTTCTAAGTGACCATGACCAGTTCCGGCTCGGAATTGAATCGCCGGATGCTGCTAAGCCAAGATCATCCGAACGAAGGATAGAAATGCACCTATGTAGGATTCATACTTAAGTCATGTCACAGAGCAGAGTACTTCCACAGGTGAAGCGTTCCATGCTTCCGGTCGTTCTTCTAAGCTTCCTGGCAGAAAAACCCGAACACGGATACTCCATGCTGGCTAAGCTCGAAGAGCTCGGAGTGCCTGGCATCAAGAGCGGGACTTTATACCCACTGCTTCGAACCATGGAAGAGTCCGGGGACATCGTCTCCGACTGGCAAATCACCGCTCGCGGACCCGCACGCAAAATCTTCGAAATCACCAAGCAGGGTCATCAGACCCTGAAATCAGTCAAAAACTGGTTAGAACAGTTCAATTAGGAGCCTTCCATGGAAAGTAACCTCAAAACCTACATCGACGAACTGCGCTACAGCCTTTCACTACGAAACGTGGATACGGCCACCATCCGCGATATAGCCAGAGAGGTCGAGTCCGAAGCCACCAGCTACGAAGACGCGACAGCCAACTTTGGATCTCCTGCAGAATATGCGGAGTCCTTTCCCGCAACAGCATCTCCAAAGAGCCACTCTGCCTTCATTCTCGTAGGCGTGGCCTTAGGTTTTCTTTGGCCTTTGCTGGCGATATTCCTACGGGATCGCGAAACAATGGTTTTCTCCGGATGGGCGATCACCTGGTTACCTGCATTCGGATTTATCGTGGCAGGAATCATCACAGATTTCTCTCGTTCGCTGATTCGGTCTCGCGCCAGCCGGTAAGCGCCGAAAGCCTGAACGAACTCAAGATTCTGAATTGGCTTTGAGCCTATTCGAAGGTGGAACTTGCTATTCGTTGACCCGGAGGCCCAAAAGAAATCCGGTTAACGCCAAGAGGTGGCGTGCTCTCCTTGCGGAGTGCACGCCACCTCTTGAACAGAAGCTGAGTCTAGAAGACTTACTTCTTGGCAGCAGCTACAACCTGCAGGCGCAGGTTTGCAAGAACGTCAGCGTGAACGCGAACGGTTGCGGTGTAGTTGCCAGTCGACTTGATCTGGTCGTTGACCTCGATGTTGCGCTTGTCGATCTTACCCAGACCGGCAGCCTCTACGGCAGCAGCAATTTCGGTGGTCTTGACGGTGCCGAACAGGCGACCGTTCGAGCCAGCCTTCATGGTGATCTTCACCGGCTGGGACTTCAGCTTAGCTGCAAGTGCCTGAGCATCCTCAAGGTTTGCAACGGCGCGAGCAGCACGTGCAGCCTTGATCGACTCCACCTGCTTCTCACCGCCCTGGGTCCAGACGATTGCGAAGCCGCGTGGCAGCAGGTAGTTACGGGCGTAGCCGTTCTTTACCTCGACAATATCGCCAGCAGCACCGAGACCGGATACTTCGTGAGTCAGAATGATCTTTGCCATTTTGCTATCCCTCTTCCTTAGCCGCGGCCAGCGCCGGAGTAAGGCAACAGGGCTACTTCACGTGCGTTCTTGATTGCCTGTGCGATCTTGCGCTGTTCCTGAACGGAAACGCCAGTTACACGACGAGCGCGGATCTTACCGCGGTCGGAGATGAACTTGCGCAGCAGTGCGGTGTCCTTGTAGTCGATGACAGTGATGTCAGCGGCCTTCAATGGGTTGGACTTTGGTTTGGGCTTACGGATTTCAGCCTTAGCCATCGTGGAGCTCCTTAGCTTTGGAGCCCGCAGAGTGATCTGCGGGATGGTGAATAAATATTGTTTAGAAAGGCGGTTCGTCTGCGCCCGGGTTGCCCCAGCCGCCACCGTTGTTTCCGCCGGTGCTCCATGGGTCTGCGGCTGGAGCATTCCATCCGCCACCCTGCTGAGGCTGCTGCTGACGCGGCGCCTGAGCTGGTGCACTTTGCTGCGGTGCGTTGGAGAAGCCTCCACCACCGTTGCCGAAGCCACCGTTGCCACCACCGGAGCGCTGGGTACGGGTGACCTTGGCGGACGCGAAACGGAGCGATGGGCCGATTTCATCGACTTCAAGCTCCATGACGGTGCGACGTTCGCCTTCCTTGGTGTCGTAAGAACGTGAACGCAACCGGCCCTGGGCGATGACACGCATGCCCTTGGTCAGCGTTTCAGCAACGTTCTCTGCAGCTTCGCGCCACACCGATGCGCGCAAGAACAGGGCTTCCCCGTCCTTCCACTCATTGGACTGGCGGTCAAAGGTGCGAGGAGTCGAAGCGATCGTAAAGTTCGCTACGGCTGAACCGGACGGCGTGAAACGCAGCTCCGGATCGGCAGTCAGGTTTCCGATAACGGTAATAACAGTCTCGCCTGCCATTGACTCTCCTTAAAAAGATTGAACGTTAATTCCTACGACGGAAGGTTTCGCGTAATTAAACGCGTGCCTCTTCCGGACGGGTGACCTTGTGGCGCAGGATCAGTTCGTTGATCTTGAGCTGGCGCTCAAGCTCAGCGGAAGCTGCTGGCTCTGCGGTGTAGTTCACCACTACGTAAGTGGCTTCTGCCTTCTTCTTGATCTCGTAGGACATCTTGCGACGACCCCAGACATCAACCTTTTCGATAGTGCCACCGTTGGAGCGGACAACCTCGAGGTACTTCTCGATGGTTGGCTCTACGGTGCGGTCATCGACCTCTGGATCAATGAGGACCATAAGTTCATAAGCACGCATGTGAACCCACCTCCTTTGGGCTAAACGGTCGCGGTATTTCCGCAACAGGAGGTTCTTGCGTTATCTGTGCACCAGACGCCCAACTTTCGGGCATGCAGTGGCACAGACCTTCCAATCCTACCCGAGAGACTCGAACTTGCATAAGCCTTGGTGTCCTAAATCATGCTGGGCTACTCGGAATCCAAGGCAGCCTCGATCCTATCGCCAAAGATCGGGGCCAAGGTGCGCATGTAGGTATCGCTGATGTGGTGCTTGTCCCGGTAGACCAAGACATTTCCCACCACTGCCGGGCAGGTTCCATCCATGCAGAAGTAATCGCTGAAGTCGAGCACTTCGACGCGCGGCTCCAGTTCGGCGGCCTGCTTGGTGGCATCGCCCACTTCATAGGCTCCCTTTTCCGGGAAGGCGCACTTATCCGGGTTCTGCACGTTTTCTTCCACGCAGTCGCGCGCATAGGAATCCTGCGGCGGCCGCGGGGTGTCCACAATGGCGTAGACCGGCAGGCCCGCGTCTTCAAGGGTGGACCACGTCGAAGCCAGCCCCTGTGCCGCGTCAGTGGTAAAGGTGGCTCCTCCCCAACTCGAGGTGATCACCGCGTTGATGTCATCGCGCGCAGCCAGAGCTTCCATGGTCTGGTCGATGGCTTCTTCGCAGTTGATGCTGCCATCCCGATCCGCCTTGCGCTGGGCCTCGGAGAACGGGCAGGAATTCTTCAGATAGGTCACCACTTTCCAGCCCTTGCTTTGGGCGTATCGGCTGACGGCCTCGAACCAGTGGGCTGCATGGGAATCACCCACCAGGGCCACGGTGTAGCTGGCGTCCTCGCTGCCGAATTCGCATTCCTTGATCTGCGTGGATTTCGGTTCCTGGACGCAATCTCCCAGTTCGGGCTGGTCCTCGGCGGCCGTCGCAGGAAGCGGGACGACCTGGCGATGGCCGGAAAGGTACGCAGGTGCGCCCTGGCCCACGGAGGCCGCGCCAAAACCAGCTGGCGGGTTTTGCATCATCGCGCCCAGCTCACGCTGCTCCTGGCCCACAAGATGCTGCTGCATGGCACCTGGCAATAGCGCGATGGACGCGGCCAGCCCGACCATCGCCGCCCCTGCAATCAAGGAGCGGGCAGGAGAACCGGCTATGGGGCGGAAGTGGCGCATGGGAGTTTCGACCCACTTCAAGCTGGCCCAAGCCAAGAGCAGGGACCCGGCCAGCAAGGCCAGCGACTGCAATGGGTCCGGGTTGCCCCCGGCCAGTTCGATGAAGAATACGATCAGCGGCCAGTGCCACAGATATAGCGAATACGAGGCGAGGCCGACCCATTGAACGGGAGCCCAGTTCACCAGCGGGTGCAGGGAACCAGGTCCTCGCGTACTGCCTGCGGCAATCACCACGGCGCAGCCAAGAACCGGGAGGGCCGCCGCAATCCCCGGGAAGACTGTTGTGGCGTTGTAGCTGAATGCCGCGAAGCAGATCGCCGCCAAAGCCACGAGTACGGCAAGATTTTTGAACTGCCAGCTGGTTGCCCACGGTGGAAGCTTCAAGGCGCCGTTGGCGTGCGCCTGGACTGCCAAGGCCAGCAGTCCGCCGACGGCCAGTTCCCAAATGCGGGTGGTGGTGATGAAGTATCCGGCGCTATTGCCTGAGTAACCGGCATAGGCCGAGTATCCCAGCGACAAAAGTGCGGTGGCTGAGAAAATGATCCAGAGCATGCGGCGCCGCGGGGCAAATCCATCGCCACTGCTAGCGTCCGCATTCGGTTTGGCCAACAGGCACACGGCCAAAACCAGCAACGGCCAGAAAAGGTAGAACTGCTCCTCCACGCCCAGGGACCAGAAGTGCTGCAACGGCCCGGGTGCTTGATCCGAAGCGAGGTAGTCGACGGAGTCGGCGGCGAGAACCCAGTTCTGCACCGAGAAGGCAGAGGCGATGGCCTGGGTGCCCAAGGCACCCCACTGGGTTTTGGGAAAGATCAGCAGGCTTGCCACGACAACTACCAGGATCACCAGCATGGCAGCCGGGAGGATTCTTCGCGCTCGGCCGGCAAAGAAGGCTGCGAGGCTGACCCGGCCGGTGCGTTCGGCTTCACGCAGCAGGTGCGAGGTAATCAGGAAGCCCGAGATGACGAAGAAGATGTCAACCCCGATATAACCGCCTGGAACTGCGGATGGCTCAAGATGATAGGCGACGACCAGCAGAACCGCCAAGGCGCGGAGCGCTTGGATCTCCGGGCGGAAATTCTTGACCTGCAGGGAATTCGAACTCATAGTCATTGATCAGACCAGCAGGGGGTAAACAGCAGGTTATCAATGGGCAACAGTCGGTCTAACGACCCGTGGGAACCTCATGGGCGGTGCCTGGGTTTGCGCTTCGCAGCATGGACCTAGCCCAGCAGTTTCCGATTTGCCGTGGACAGCGGGTATTTGGCGTCGAGTTTGGCATCCAGGCTCAGACGGAAAGCAGCCTCAAGCAGCAGCTGCCCGACGCCCCAGTACACCGGGATCAGCAACCAGATGTACCACCCAAAGTTGCCGGTGGTAGCCAAGATGACCGTGCCGAAAGTGACCAGGATGCCCAGCCCGCGGAACACGGCCAGGATCCCCTTGGTTGCCGAATCCCGACGATCTTGATCTGCTTGGGCCCGCGCTTCAAGCCCATCCACGGCCTCGGAGAACTTCGGAGTCTGGACGCTTTTGAACAGGTCTCCAACCGGCACCTCCAAGGCCTTGGCGACCAGTGAGATAGTCTCCAAGCTCGCATCATTTCCGGCTTCGAGCCGTTGGACCGTTCTGACAGTGATGCCGCTTTCGGCGGCTAGACGTTCTTGCGTCCAGCCCTTGGCACGGCGAAGCTCTGCAATCCGTGATTCATTCATGCCACTTACGCTAGCCAATGGCGCCCCGAAAGCACCACGACATCGACGTGACAGTTACCCGACTGCAACACGACAGCGGCCAAGAACCAAGGCTGGCCTGCGACGAAGAAGTATTCCTGGCGGCGACTACCTCAGCTCCGTTAAGAATTGCGCTGTTGCTTTTCACGGATCAAATCCAGTGCCAGCACCGAGCCGATCACTGCCTGGCGTTGCTGTGCGTTGAGGTTTTCCGCCAAGCGCAGGGCATAGGTTGACTTGCCGAGCAATGCGTTGCCCATCCCGGACCATTCTCGGGTCACGGTTCCCAGAACCCCGCCGGGACCGGTGATCTGGAAGTCGAAGTCCCAGATGCTGCCCAGTAATTCGAGCTCTTCGCCCAGCATCGAGATGGAGACCCTTGTTTTGAAGAAGGTGATCCTCTTGACCAGGCTGGCCAGCGGGGCAGCGTTGCCATCAAGGATTTCAAAACGATCGCGGCCCATGGTCATCGTGTCCTTGACGATGACAACCGGATTGCCTGGTCCATCGAAGACCGTGAGTTCGCGAGCCCCAACGAACATGCGGCCCAGCGCGCTTCCGCCGGTATCCACGTGGGCAATCTGCATCCCGGAAGAATCAAGAATCGCGAAGTCGTTCTTCGAGATGTTCTTCGTCTGCTGGAAGATCAACGTGTTCTGGTTGAGGATCGTCATGGTGCCGATTATGCCATCGATTAGGCACATCGGGCGAAGATCCCCCGGGGAGGCGAAAAGCCAGCCCGCAGGCCGGCTTTTCAGGTTGGACTTGCTAGGCTCCGAAGAACTCGCGAGAGACCTTGGACAGATACCAAGGGTCGTCAACGCCGCACATCTCGCGGGCCGAGTGCATGGACAGCAGCGCGACTCCCACATCCAGGGTGCGAATGCCCAGTCGGGTCGCGGTCAATGGTCCAATGGTGGATCCGCACGGTACGCGGTTATTGGACACGAACTCCTGGTAGGGAACTCCCGCCGACTCGCACCAGTTGGCGAATGCGGCAGCACCCACCGCATCGGTGGCATAACGCTGGTTCGCATTGATCTTCAGCAGCGGGCCGGCATTCAGCTGCGGACGGTTGGCTGGGTCGTGGCGCTCTGGGTAGTTCGGGTGAACCGCGTGGCCAGCATCGGCAGACAGGCATACAGAATTCGACAGGGCGCGAGCGGTGTCTTCAACTGAAGCATCCATGGATGCCTGGATGCGGTTGATCAGCTCTTCCAGGAATGGGCCGCAAGCGCCCGAGCGCGAGGAGGAACCCAGTTCTTCGTGGTCGAAGGCAGCAAGCATGGCAATGCGGTTGCCTGCTGGCTTGCGGGAATGGCCCGTCAGCGCAATCAGGCCTGCGTGCACCGAGGTGAGGTTATCCAGCCGGGCGCTGGCGAAGAAGTTCTTGCCCTCGCCAAAGACCTCGCCGCGCTGCGCGGGCGCGGTCAGGATGTCGTAGCCGGCTACCTGGGCCGGGTCGACACCTGCAGACTTCGCCAGGATCGCCAGGATGTCGGCATCCGCCAGATCGCCGGCGCCAAAGATTGGATTGGTGTGGGTCTGCTTGTCCAGGGTCAGGCCCTCATTGACCTGGCGGTCCAGATGGATCGCTAGTTGCGGGATGCGCAGGATTGGTTCGGTCTTCGCCAGGTGCTCGGAACCGTCCTTGAGTACCAATCGGCCGGCGAGCACCAGTTCGCGGTCCAGCCAGGAGTTCAGCAGCGGTCCGCCGTAGACTTCGACCCCTGCCTGCCACCAGCCGTTGGAACCGGTGGTTGGCTTCGGCTTGAGCTTGAAGCCCGGCGAGTCGGTGTGGGCGCCGAGGATATGGAATCCGCTGGTCGCAGTGGCAGCTTCTGGCTGCACCCAAGCGATGATCGCACCGTCGCGGACCACGTAGTAGGAACCCGGGACCAGGTTCCAAGCCTGCTTTTCGTCCAGACCGGTGAATCCAACAGCGTCCAAGCGCTGCGCGGCCGAGGCCGCGGCGTGGTAGCTCGATGGCGAGGTTGCGACGTATTCGGCCAGATCTGCAATGTGGGCCATTGCTGCGGCTTGTGCCATGGCTGGTTACTCACTTCTTTCTGTCAAGAGATGTTTGTCAGACGGTTCTTCAGGTTTTGGTTCCCGCCTGAAAAGTCGAGTTGCCTCCCAGCTTAGTAGCCTGAACCACATTTGCTGATGTCCTGCTGAGCCTGCCTCCGCCCTGGCAACCTGGCAGACACCCCTATCCGGGTCTTGACTTGGCACCTCGCTCTCGACGAAGCTGAAAGCAGTCCCGGAGACAAGGAAAGCGAGTTCATCATGGCTACGGCTGATCGAACACCAGAGCAAGAGAACATTCCAGCAGAATCACGCGAGGTCGAAGTGGAGACCACCGTACCGATGGATTCCAAGGTCCAACGGGCCAAACCTGCCGGTGCAGATAAGCTCCCAGCGACCAAGTTGGGTCGTATCTGGACCGCTACGATCTTCGGCTTGCTCGTGCTGATCCTGCTGATCATCTTCATTGCCCAGAACCAGGAGCAGGTGACCCTGAACTACTTCGCGTATCAGGGACAGGTCAACCTCGGGCTGGCATTGTTCTTTGCCGCTATTGGTGGCGCCCTAGTGGTCGCGATCGCCGGGGTGGCCCGCGTGATACAGCTGCGCTCTACGGCGAAGAAGCAGCGCAAGGCCAATAAGCGCTAGAAAGCTCCATGGCCGCCGGGCGGAACCCCATGGGGTTTCACCCGGCGGCCATTTTGCTGCCTCAGCGATGCCTAGTAGTCCAGGCCTTGGGATGGAATGACCAGCCCGGTCTCGTAGGCGTACACCACCGCTTGAACACGGTCGCGCAGATGCAATTTGGTCAGGATGCGCCGCACGTGGGTTTTCACCGTTGCTTCGGAAAGGAAGAAACGGTGTGCAATCTCGGCGTTGGATAGTCCCTCGGAAAGCGCACGCAGCACTTCCTGCTCACGCGGGGTGAGATCATCGAGCAGCGGGTCATGCGGAGTTTCGGCCGGCTGGTTCCGGTTCCCGGCGCCAGCGTTGCGCACATAGGTTTCCAGCAGGCGGGCAGTCACCCGGGGTGCCACCACAGCGTCGCCGGAAGCTACCAGGCGCACCGCTTGGACCAGTTCTTCCGGGGCCACGTCCTTGAGCAGGAACGCACTGGCTCCTGCCTGCAGCCCTGAGAAGGCGTACTCGTCCAGGTCAAAGGTCGTCAGGATAATGATCTTGGTTTCCGGATGGTCCTTGGCGATGCGTTCGGTCGCTTCCAAGCCGTCCATCTTGGGCATGCGCACATCCATCAGGACCACATCGGGTTTCAGTGCGGCCGTCTGGGCAAGGGCATCGAGTCCATCGACAGCTTCGCCGGCGATGACGATGTCGTCTTCACCTTCGAGGATGAGGCGGAATCCCATGCGTAAGAGGGGCTGGTCATCGACCAGCAGTACCTTGATTTTGTCTTCCACGCTTATTCCTTCACTGCCTTCTGGTTTTCGTTCTGCAAGCTGCATTCGGGTAGCTTGAGGACCGCTTTCACAATCCATCCGCCACTGGCTACCGGTCCGGCATCAACCGTTCCGCCAAAGAGCGCGGCTCGTTCGCGCATGCCGCGCAGACCGCGTCCGCTGCCGATACTCGGAACTCTCGTTGCATCTCCGTTGTCCATGATTTCCATGCGCAGTTCTTCGCGGCGCCGTTCCAGGCGAACCTGCACATCACTTACGTTACGGGCATAGCGCAAGGAATTAGTCAGGGACTCTTGAATGATACGGAAGACGGTCAGCTGGAAGGTGGTGTCCTCCGGCAGAGGATCGCCCGTATGGGTAAATGAGACCGGCAGACCTGCGGTACGGAATCCTTCGAGCAATTGCTCCACGTTCCCGCCGGTAGGCTGCGGGGCCAGCTCTCCGGATTCTTCTTGGCGAAGCACGCCCAGCATGCGGCGCATATCCGCCAGGGCGGCGCGACCGGTTCCAGAGAGCTCATTGAGCACTTCGTCGGCACGGACCTGATCGCGCTTGGCCACCACTCGTGCCCCCTCTGACAGGGCAATCATCACCGAAAGCGAATGGGCGACAACGTCGTGCATTTCGCGGGCGATGCGGTTGCGCTCTTGCACCTGGGCCAGTCCGGAGACCTGCGAGGCCCAGTGGTTCAGTTCAGCTTCGTGGATGCGCGCGTTGCGCACATTCATGCCCACCGCGGCTGCGGCAATGTAGAAACCGATGACGAAGCTGCCCGAGACGGCGATGATGACGCGCGTGAAGATGGTTTCGTCGATTCCATCTTGCGGGTCGAATTCCATTCCGGCCATGTCGGGGAAGCCCATCAGCACCATCAGGACCGTCTGGAAGCTGCCGGCCAGGATGGCCAGCGGGATGGTGCGTTTGGCCGAATAGCTGGTGGCGACCGTGTACAGGGCGATAATCATGCCTACCCCGCCCAGTCCACCTTGCGGACCAGCAATCACCAGGGCCAGGCATTCGAAAATGAACACCAGGATGATCACCGTCATCGGTGCCCGGCGCCGGTACAACAAGGCAGCGCTGACGGCGAGGGTGACGACCAGCAGGCCGGTGGCGTTTGCTTCTGGCATCGCTGCCATGACCAGGACACCGGGCAGTGTGAGCAGCAGATAGATGACTACCGCACCGATGACCACCAAACGCGGGTGGGTACGCAAATAACGGCGTATCCGGCCCATGCGCTTGGCGGCCAGTTCATCGAAGGAAACCACAGTTTCCTGCAGCGTCGGTTGGCTCATGTTTCCAGTCTAGTTTTCTCGATCAATCCCTGCGCTACTTGATGTCCCGCTTGGTCAGCAGGATTGCACCCAACACCAGTGGAAGCACGATCCAACCCGCCACGCCCAGCAGTTGCTGCCAGGTCTCCAAGTCGGTGACAACACTTGCGGGCGTTGCCAACCCCATGCCCAGCTGGTCAGGGGTGAACTTCGCGATGTTCTGCGCCCAGTCGGTCAAGGCGGTCAGGATGGAAAGGATGATCGGCAGCACGAAGAACAGGGCAGCGAGGCTGGTGATGCCGCCGGCCGAGTTGCGCAGCAGCATCCCCAACGCCAAACCGATCAACGCCGCCATGGTCACCGCCAGCGTCCCGTACCAGAGCACCCGTTGGAAGGCGTCGCTGCTGAATTCCAGATTCATCTGGTAGTTCTCGGCAATCGGCTTGCTGATCGCGAAGGCCAAGAGCGAGCTGATGATCTGGACGACGGCAGTAAGCAGGATGATCAAGATGCCCTTGGCGGCCAGGACACGCAGTCGCCGCGGGCTGGCCAGGAACGTGCTTACCGCTGAACCGGTGGTGAATTCACCGCTGAAGAGCAGGACACCAAGCACGCCAAGGATCAGCTGGCTGAAGACCAGGCCCGAGCCGATGAGCTCAGCGGCGAATCCCGGGGCCGATAGGCCTTCCATGCCCGGCATCTGATCCGTGTCGCCCATGCTGGCACTGAGCGAACCAATGCCCCAAGTGGCCACGGCTGCAATGCCCACATAGAACACGATGGCCAAGAGAACCAGGATGCGGGTGGAGTTCAGGGAGAAGAAACGGATGGACTCACTGCGCAGCACGCCGAAGAGGGTGACCTTGCCATGTGGTGCGGTTGCTAGATGGTTAGACATGTCCTTACTTCCCGCCGCCAGTCTCGGCAACTGTGTTCGAGTGGTATTCGACGGCATCGCGGGTCAATTCCATGTAGGCGTCTTCCAAGGTGCGTTGCAGCGGACGCAATTCGCTGAGCACCACCCCGTATTCCAAGGCACGGCGGCCAATGGTTTCTGAATCGGGGCCGGTAACTTCCAGGCCATGCTCATCAATCCGGCGTAGCTGAATACCTTCACCATTCAACGCATTCATCAAGATCTCAATGTCGGCTGAACGCACAATGGTCTGGTCAAGACCGTTGTCGATGAATTCAGTGATCGGCGCATCGGCCATGATGCGGCCACGGCCAATCACGATCAGGTGATCCGCCGTCTGGGCCATTTCACTCATCAGGTGGGAGGAGATGAAAACGGTTTTGCCATCGGCCGCCTGCTGGCGGGCCAGGTTGCGGACCCAAGCCACGCCTTCGGGATCCAGGCCGTTGACCGGCTCATCGAGGATCAGCACCTGCGGATCTCCAAGCAGGGCCGTGGCAATGCCCAGCCGCTGCCCCATGCCCAGCGAAAAGCCGCCGACCTTCTTGCGCTGCACGCTAGACAAGCCAGTCAGATCGAGCACTTCGTGCACTCGGGACTTCGGGATCCCCGCGGTAGCCGCCATGGCACGCAAATGCGCCAGCGGAGTCAGGGATTTGTGCACCGACTTAGCTTCCAGCAGGGTGCCGACTTCGGTCAACGGGTGACGTGATTTTTTGAAATCGTGCCCGTTGACCAGCACTTCACCGCTGGTAGGTTTGGCCAATCCCACGATCATGCGCATGGTGGTGGACTTGCCGGCACCATTGGGGCCGAGGAACCCAGTCACCATGCCTTCTTGGACCGTGAACGACGCATTATCGACCACGGTTTTTCCACCGTATTTCTTCGTCAACTGCTCTGCCTGGATCATATTTCCAGCCTAAGGAATTCGAGCCCAGCTCTCACCGCCCCCAGTGCTGATTTATGGCTCAACCAAAAGGGTGATGGCAGGGAACCGAAAACTGGGCCCATGCACCAGATGGTGCATGGTCCCAGGGTGCCAAGGAAGTTAGAAGGTCGTCGTGAGCACGAACATCATCCCTGCGACGGCTAATGCGAAGGGCAGGGCCAGCAAAACCATCAGCTTCTTTTGATCCCGCACGATCGCAACGCATTCCCTGAGGAAGGCACTCGGACGGTAGTAGGCCGCCGTTTTCCCGCCGAAGGCACGGGCATCCAAGCCGAGCTTGCGTGACGCCATCGCTGCACGCAGCGCATGATAGTCGCTGGTGACCAACCACAGCTGGCCATCCGGACGCTGGGCACGGACCAAGGCGTCGGAGAACTCCAGGTTCTCAAGGGTGTCCCTGGCCCGGTCTTCAACCAGAATCTGTTCATCGGCAATGCCCTGCTCACGCAGGTAGCGGGCCATGCTTACGCCCTCTGGTTCTTCCTCATCATGGCCCTGTCCCCCGGTCGGAACCATGAAGGGGCGAGCAGATGCCTGCAGTTGATGCAGGTCTATGCCCTTGTCCAAGCGGCCACGCAGCAACGGGGTGACCTTGCCGTTGATTGTGCGGGCACCAAGGACCACCACGGCGGCGGCTTCGCCCTTGGATGGGTATCTGGCGTGCACCCATGCGTACAGCAACAGCATGGCGAACAAGCTCGCCGTGAAGACGGAGGCCATGAACAGGACGAAAGCCAGCGAATAGGTCCACCAGGATTCGATGCGAATCAGCAGCACCGCAATGACTGGCAGGACAAAGACGGATAGCCCGGCTGCCAATGACAGCAGATTCGCAGGTTTGGCTCCTTCGCGCCGGCACATCAGGATCCCGTTGTAGATCAGCGCGGCACCGAAGACAACGACCATCAGCGGGGTCAGCACCAGCACTATGGAGAAGAGGAACCCAAACCCGGGGATCACACTGGTCAACAGGTCGACGACCGCCGAAATGGTGAAGAACACCAGCGGCAAGAGAAGTGCAGCCAGACCCAAGCGGCGTGGGTCCTTGCGGTATTGCCGGATAAACAGCCACCAGAGTGCTGCCAGGAAGACCCAGCCAACGAGCTGCGCGAGCACTGATTCCATTGCCTCTCAGTTCACCGATTTCCAGTTTGCGATTCCGTATTCCCGTTTGAGCATCGATTGCGCTCCGAGGAATCCGCCCATGCCATGCACCGACGGCCCCGGAGGCGCAGCCGAGGATACCAAGTACAGTCCTTTGGACTGCAGGTACCACGGGTCGGCCGAGATCCGAGGCCGCTTGATGCTGCCCAGCAGGTCCATGGTTCCCCCGGAAAGATCGCCACCGACCAGTGCCGAGTTCTGCACTTCCAAGTCCTGGGCGGTGACAACATGGGATTCAATGATTGTCTCGCTGAAACCAGGGGCTGCCTGTTCAATCATTTCCTTCAGTTCCCGGCTCATGTCTACCGGAGAATCCAGTGGCACGTGGCAGTAGGCCCAGATGACGTGCTGGCCCTGCGGTGCCCGCGAATCATCAAATTGCGAGGGCTGGGCAACAATCATGAACGGCTTCGCCGCTCCCCCGCGCACTGCGGCGCGTTCGGCCTTCCCGACCTGCGCCGCGGTGCCGCCCAGGTGCACGGTGCCGGCCTTGCCCAGAGTCTCGTCGCGCCATGGAACCGGTGCCGAAAGGACGTAGTGCACCAGGCAGCTTCCCGGCGAGCGCCGGATGCTGCTCAACGCGTGCGAGAGCCGTTCAGGCAGGTGTCCTGTTGAAAGCTTGGCAGCGTTTTCGGCGGAGGTATCGAAGAGGATGCTCTGCGCAGAAAGCTCATCAACATGGTTGACGCGGGTGCCGGTAAGGATTTTTGCTCCATGAGCCATCGCTTCTTCGGCCAAGGCGTCGCTGATGGCTTGGGAACCTCCACGCGGGATGGCCCATCCCTTGCCGTGCGCTGTTGCTGCAAGGAACAGTCCTGCCCCGGCATTGGCCGGTCCGCGAGAGCCTCCCGCAACGTGGGCGGAACAGCCTGCGTAGAGCGCGGCGGCGCGTTCAAACTTTCCAGAAAAGAGTTCCTTGACGGCCATGCCCGCCACCGTGCTCACGGCAAAGGTCGCCAACGCTGCGGGGTTCGAGGGAACCCTCAGCAGAGGATTGAGCAGTGTCTGGCTGACCCCGTCAATCTGCTTGACCAGCGGGCCCAGGAGCCGGGTGTACATCTCGCCGTCCGCGCCTCCAAGTTCCTGCCCGGTGCGTTCCAGATCCTTGTACGCGTAGGCAGTCCGGCGATCCAGCACATGGGCGAAGGACAGCTCGGGGACGATGAACTCCACCTTGTCGTGGACGCCCAGTTCATGCATGGCTTGGGATTGCATGGCCATCGGATGCACTGCGCTGCCCAAATCGAATTTCGCTGCAGAACCATTCAGCGGCTGCGTTCTGGCGGCCCCGCCGATGGTGTCGTTGGCTTCATATACCGTGACGCTTAATCCAGCACGGGCAGCAACTGCTGCGGCTGCTAGCCCATTGGGTCCCGCACCGACAACGGCAACATCGCTCATGATTTATTTCCCGCCACTTCATTCGTTTTCTTGGATTGAGGCAGCAGTCCGCGCAGGGTCCAGCGGTCCTCCAGTCCGGCGAATGGGCCGGCCAAAGGATCATCCTGGCCCACGGCACGAATCGGGTCGTGGCGTGGATCAAGAATTGAACGTGCCACCAAGAACATCAGGTATCCCAGCATCACCATATGCGCCAGCACCAGCACCGCATAACCGGTCTCAGGGAAGGCCTTCTGCGCTTCTTCCGCAGAGAGGGAATCAAGGTAGAACCAAACAGCGTAGAAGTGCGCGATTTCCACGAGCATCCAGACAACGAATTCGCGCCAGCGCGGCAAGGCGAGGGCGAACAGCGGAATCAGCCAGACGATGAACTGTGGTGAATACACCTTATTGACCATGACAAAGGAAGCAATGATCAAGAAGGCCATGGAGGCCAGGCGCGGGGTGCGTTTAGCAGTCAAGCCCAGCACTGCGACGCCCACGCAGCACAGGAAGAAGAGGACCAGGCCGTAACGGGAAATCTGTTCGGCTTCAAAGAGCGGGACCCCTCCCCTGTTATCGGCGATGACATTCCATGCGTGCCAGAAGCTGGAGAAGCCTGCCCCGCGTTCAGAAGAGAAGTTGAAGAAGTGCATGAACGAGTCGGGGAACGCCAGCGCATAGGGAAGGTTCACCAGTGCCCATGTCGCCGCGGCGGTTCCGCCAGTCACCCAGAAGGTCTTGAGCCTGCCGGTGCGAATGGCCAATATCAGCACCGCGCCGAGGATGAAGAACGGATAGATCTTCATCGCGGCACCTAAGCCGATCAGCACCCCGGCAAGGACGGTGTGCTTTCGTGCGAATGCCAGCATGCCCAGGGCCAGCAAGGCCACAGCCCACATGTCCCAGTTGATGCTGCCGGCCAGGATGATGCCCGGGGCAATAGCCACCATTGCGGCATCCCACGGGCGGCGCCCGGTCATCCGCAGGGTGGCGATCACGGTGACCATCCACAGGATCGCAACGAGCAGCAGGTTGATGTCGAAGTACAGCAGCGAACGGTTTTCGATCCCCGTGGGGATGATCGAGGCAACGGCCGAGGCCACCGTGCTCATCAGTACCGGGTACTCGAACTGGGCGGTCGCGCTGAATGGCGCCCAGGGGTTCTCGGCGAAGCCGCGGGCGGAGAACAGCGGAACCCAGTCGCTGTAGCACGCATAGGCGTACGGGTTGTTGCCAGTCCACCCGTTGACCCGGCAGGGGTTCTTGGCAAGGAGCATCAGCAAGGCGCCCACGGTGGTCATCAGGATAATGACTCGTTCCACGCTGAAGAATCCTGGATCGACTCGGCCTGGATCGCTGTGTCGTCCCAGGCGGCCACCGATCATTGCGGTGAACTGTCGAAGGAACCCGTCAGCGCGTGATGGCACGGTAATCCGCAGGGGGCCACGCGTGGGCTGTGACTGGTTTGGCTCGTGCATACCCTCCAGCCTAAATGTTCTGTGCCTAAGCTCCGCCTTGCACACTCATGTTTCATTAGTCGCTTTGATCTTTTATGCGGTTCTGAGGGCTCGAAATCCCTCTTCCGGATTCACCGAATCGTACGTAAAACGCTTGCTGACCTCGCATTCAGCAAACAAACAGGTGATTACACCGGCACTTCACCGTGCGTTAACCCAGATGCCCCCTCTTAGTTAACTTGTGCCCATAGCGTCTTACTCGTGAGCAAAACCAACCAGCCAAATGCCATGGCGATCATCCCCGCCCGGGGAGGATCCAAGGGCATCCGGCTAAGAACCTGCGTGAGATCGGCGGCAAATCGCTACTGGGCCGCGCAATCGAATCAGCCAGATCCGCGGCGGCAGTCAGCGACGTCGTGGTCAGTACCGACCATGAGCAGATCAAGGCCGAAGCGCTTCGCTACGGGGCGCGAGTCATCGATCGACCGGCAGATATCGCCGGCGACACGGCCAGCAGCGAGTCAGTTCTGCTCCATGCGCTAGCGAATGCGGAATCTCAGCCAGAGATCACCGTGTTCATCCAGTGCACCAGCCCGTTCATCGATCCGGAGGATCTGGACGCAGCCATTGCGGCGGTTTCTTCGAAACGCGCCGACGTCAGCTTCGCAGCTGTTGCGGACCACGGTTTCCATTGGGGCCTGGATCCGCAGGGCGAAGCGGTCGCCGTAGGCCACGACAAGCTGCACCGTCCGCGTCGCCAGGATCGCGAACCGCGCTTCCGCGAAACCGGGGCCTTCTACGTGATGGATACCCGCGGATTCCGCGAGGCAGGGCACCGTTTCTTCGGAAAGGTCCGGGTTCACGAAGTTCCAGCAGAGCACGGCATCGACATCGATACCGAGGCAGACCTGCTGCTCGCTGGGCTGGCCGTTCCGGCCACCCGGGAACCGATCGAAGTCGACGCGGTCATCACGGATTTCGACGGGGTGCATACCCCGGACACCGCGTATGTCGATGAGCACGGAACCGAAACCGTGCGCGTCTCCCGCTCCGATGGAATGGGAGTGGCCCGGTTGCGGGCTGCCGGAGTGAAGTTCCTTATTCTCTCCAAGGAAATCAACCCTGTTGTCGCCGCCCGCGCCGCCAAGCTGAACGTCGAAGTGGCCCACGGAATCGACAACAAGGCCGAATACCTGGCCCGCTGGCTGGCTGACGAATCCATCAATCCGGCTCGTGTTGCCTACGTGGGCAACGACATCAACGATCTGGGCGCGATGGCGTTGGTCGGCTGGCCGATCACCGTGGCCGATGCCCAGGAAGATGTGCACCGGGCAGCACGGTACAAACTGACCCGCAAGGGCGGGCACGGAGCGGTACGGGAACTAGCCGAACTGGTTCTCGCCGCACGCACCGCCACCAAGAGTTCTCCAAGTTTCACCCACTGAAAGGCAATACCCATGACTTCCATGACTACTGACATCAAGCCTGTTGCTATCGGCGACGTCCAGGTTGGCGCAGGCCAGCAGGTCTACGTCATCGGCGAGATCGGCATCAACCACAACGGCGACATCGAGATCGCCAAGCAGCTGATCGATATCTCTGCTGAAGCCGGTGCCAACGCAGTGAAGTTCCAGAAGCGCACCCCGGACATTTCCACCCCGATGGACATGCGCGACAAGATCCGCTCCACCCCATGGGGCGACATGACCTACCTGGACTACCGCTACCGCGTCGAGTTCGACCAGGCGCAGTACAAGGAGCTCATCTCCTACGCAGCCTCCAAGGGCCTGCACGCCTTCGCCTCGCCATGGGATGTTCCATCGGTCGAATTCATGGAAGAGCAGGGTGCAGTCACCCACAAGGTCGCCTCCGCATCGGTCACCGACATCGAGCTGCTCAAGGCCCTGGCGCAGACCGGCAAGCCGATCATCCTGTCCACCGGCATGTCCACCATCGAGCAGATCGACAAGGCCGTCGAGACCCTGGGTACCTCGAACCTGGTCATGATGCACGCTACCTCCACCTACCCGCTGCCTCCTGAAGAGGCCAACCTGCGCATGATCGAGACCCTGCGCGACCGCTACCAGGTCCCAGTGGGCTACTCGGGCCACGAGCGCGGCCTGCAGATCTCGCTGGCTGCTGTTGCCCTGGGCGCAGTGACCGTCGAGCGCCACATCACCCTGGACCGCACCATGTGGGGTTCGGACCAGGCCTCGTCGCTGGAGCCAAAGGGCTTCGAGTCGCTGATCCGCGACATCCGCATCCTGGAGCAGGCCATGGGTGACGGCGTGAAGAAGGTCTTCCCAGGCGAGCTGGCACCGCTCTCGCGCCTGCGCCGCGTCGACGCCTAAGCACGCCTACGTATCCGGCGGTTGGACTCACCGACGGGTCCAACCGCCGTTTATTTTTGTCTGCATGAGGAAGGCCTTGAAGCACAGATGAGTTTGATCCCCGGGCGCATTTCCGTGGTTATCCCCGCCTATAACCAAGAAGCATATATTTGCGATGCCTTGTCATCGCTGGTCCGGCAGAAGCTGGGACGCTGGGAGCTGGAAGTGCTCGTGGTTGATGACGCTTCCGATGACCAGACTGCTGCCCTGGTTCGCAGCTACCAAGACCAATTGCCTGGCCTGAACCTGATCTCGCTGCCTGAGAATGCCGGAGTTTCTGCCGCCCGCAATGCCGGGTTGGAACAGGTCACCGGCGAATACTTCACCTTCCTCGACCCCGACGACTGGTACTCCCCCGAGCATTTGGAAGCCCTGGCGGAATCCTTGACCGAACTGCACGTGGACTTCGTGCGTTGCGATCATGTGCGTGTCACCGGCACCAATCGCGTCATCCACCGCGCCCCGCAGGCGTTGCGCGGCATGCCGCTGAACCCGGCCGATGACATTGAACCTATCGATTCGCCGTCCATGGTGGACTACGCCTTCGTGTGGGCGGGCATGTACCGCACCGACCTGATGCGCGCCCGCGAACTGATGTACTTCGACGCGCAGTTGCACAGCGCCGAAGACCGCCTCTGGCTATGGAAGCTGCATCTGAACACCGAGCGCTATTCCGTCGTTTCCTCCCCCGGGGTGTTCTACCGCCGCGGCCTGCCCGGCTCGCTGACCCAGGTCTTCGACCACCGTCAGCTCGGCTTCATTCCGGCCTACTCGCAGATCCTCACCGAGGTGCGCTTGCACCCGGACGCGGATCGCCACCTGCCCAAGGCGATGCGGCAGTTCTTCGCCATCGTGTGCCACCACGAGAAGCGCGCGAAGAACTACCCGCCGGAAGTCCGCTTGGAGATGAAGCAGAAACTGCGCCAGGTATTCACCACTATTGATGCGCCGATGGCCCGCCAGGTTGCCCTCGAGATGGACGTTGCCCGTCGCCGCCATATTCTCTCCTTCCTCCAGCCAGGTCAGATCGGGGCCGCCAAGTGATCGCACTGATTGAAGCCAGCAGCTATTTCCAGCTTGCTTCTCTGGCCGCGATGGCCGATGCAGGACTGCTCCCCGAGGCAGATGAACGAATTCTCGTCTTGGCTAACGGCTCGCAGGTTCCGGAACTGACTACTGCGTTGGATGAAGTCCCGGGCTTCGAGAAGCTTGCCGCCCGCTTTGACCGCGTGGTGGATTTCGCTGCGCTGACCTCCCCGCGTCGCCCGGCACAGTTCAACCCGCGTGAGGACGAGCTGCATATTTTCGAACGCCTCCTGCGCAGCGCTTGGGATCTGGGCAATGAACCCTTGACCTTGGTTCTGGAATCCATCCAGGTCAATCCGGCGCGTGCGCTGGCGCGTATTTTCTTTGATGCCCAGCTGTGGATCCACTCCGACGGCTTGATGTCCTATGGCCCAACCCGTAATCGATTGCCAATGCCGCTTCGCCAGCGCGTCATGGGCACCATCCATGTGGACTTGGTTCCAGGACTGCAGCCTCACCTGCTCGCAGAGCTCGAGCCGCGGCGCGAGGTCTTGGCCACCGGCGGCCTGGCTGCAATCTTCGGCGAACTGGCCCAGGGGGCAGAATTCGATCTGCCAACCGGCAGTGCGCTGATCCTCGGCCAGTACCTGGGTTCCTTGGGCCTGATGGATGCCGAGGAAGAATTCGAGCTGCATCTGGAAATGCTCAACGAGGTGGCCCGCCGGGAAATTTCCACCGTCCTGTTCAAGGCGCACCCATCGGCCAGCGCCACCTCAGCGGCACGCTTGTCTGCAGCCGCCAGGGACATGGGGCTGGATTTCCGGTTGGTCGGCACCGATCATCTGGCGGAAACCGTCATCGCGGCGGTACGTCCAGCCGTGGTGATCTCCTGCTTCTCCACAGGCTTGGCCACCGCCAAGTACATCCTGGATACCGAGGTCTACGCAGTGGGCACCGGCAGACTGCTCCAGGCGCTGGCTCCCTACGAGAATTCCAACCGCATCCCGTTGTCCATCATCCATGCCTTGTTCGTCCAGGACGTGCCGGTTCCGGCGCACGGTGGCGGCAGCGACCGCCTCACCGAACTGCTGGCTGCCGTGGCCTACTGCATGCAGGCCGCGCAACTGCCTCACCTGCGCGAGCAGGCCGAGTCCTTTTTGTCCGCGCACTACCCGGAGTTCTCGGCTCATTTCAAGCGCCGGCGCATCACCAGGCTGGAGCTGCCTCCACGCTGGGCGCACATCAGCTCGCGCCGCTCGCTGCCTTCCAAAGTCCGCGGGGCCTCGCGCCGTGTGCTGCGCAATGGTTCCAAGCAGCTGGACACGCTTTCCAAATCCCTGAGCCGACTGGCAAAATGACCCTCACCATGATGAAACTGACTCAACATGACACCCACGAGGTGCCACGCCCGCGTTTCGGCACCGCGCACGTTTGGGTGGAGTCGCCACTGCAGCTGCTTTCGGCGGTAGAAACGCATGCCGCAGGGCTGCTGGGCACGGACATCCGGATCATCCCCCGTCAGGGAATGCCCCTGGAAGCCACGACGCAGGCAATGCTGAATCATGCCCCTGCAGGGGTTCATTTTGAACCGGCCGCTCGTAAGCCTCCGCAGCCCAAAGGCGCTGCCGATCGGTATGTCACTGGCGACGCCTACTCGGGCAAGATCCAGCGCACGCTGCTGGCAGGCGTACGGGCCAAGGAAATCGTGATCATCGATGACGGCATGGCTACGCTGGCCCTGATCAAGCAGCTCATTTCCGATGAGCCCACCCCGTTGGTGCGCGCCCGGACCAGGAATTCCGCAGCACGCGTGGCCATGGGATTGGCGACCTGGCATCGTTTGCGCCAGCTGGCCCGTGAAGATCGCCTGTTGATTGTTTCAGCGTTGTATGTCGACCCGGCATCCCGTCAGAAGATGGCTGATCTGGGGATCAAATTCGCGCAGCACAAGTTTGAATGGCTCGCTACCCAGCCGGTAGCCGAGCAGTTCACCGAATCTACCTTGCTGATCGGTTCGGCGATGGTGGCTGATGAGCTGATTTTTGAGCAGCCGTATCTGCGCTGGATTGAGCAGATCGCTTCCGAAGGCCCGGTTGCGTACTTCCCGCATCGCCGTGAAACTCCCGAATTGCTGGAGAAGATCTCGGGGATTGATCAGGTGGTGCTCAAGGAGCACACCGTTCCCATTGAAATGCGTTTGCGTGTCCTGCGACCAGGCCAGGAGATCCGCGCCTTGCCTTCCACGGTGATTCCATCCCTGCGCCTGCTGCTGGGTCCTGATGCCCGCTGCCTCTATCCGCAAGCCGTGATTGACAGCTGGTGGACCCCTGGTACCCCATCCGAGTTGCGCGAGCACCTATCCAGTTCATTGAAGGTGTGAATCAGCCGATGAAGCCATCAATACTTGCCATCGCCGACTCGGATTCCTATCTGAAGCTGGCAACGAGCTTCCTGAACCGCCTAGGTCCCGCATGGGATCGCAAGGTGTATTTGGCGCGGACCCCGGTGATGCCGACCGCCGACCAGATCGCAGCCGCCTTTGAAGGCACGGATCTGGATCCGGATATCCTGCAGGTGATTTCCGTATCCCAATTAGAAGCCGACACCGTAGATGAAGACATTGTTTTCGCTTCGGCCACCGGGCCGGTAGTTGCCGAGATCTACTCTCGCATGCTTCGCACCGAGCCGACTGATGGCCGGTGCACCGCACTGATTTCCGCCCTGCCTGGCGTGGCATTCCCCGCCACGCAGAAGGGGTGGAACTATCGTCGAGCCGGCGATGCGTTCATTTGCCATTCGCATGCCGAAGCCCGTGATTTCTCATTCATGATCGAAGGCCAGGTAGGGCACCAGCCGACCATCATGGTCAGCAAGCTCCCGTTCTTGCACTCGGCAGGATTCCCGCCAGCGCAAAAGCAGGTGGTCGAACGCTTGGTGTTCGCGCCGCAAGCGAAGGTACCTGCCCAAGAGAGCGAACGCGAGTCGATCCTGCTGGCTCTCGAGCAGGCTAGCAAGATGAATCCCGAACTTGAGGTGATCGTCAAGCTCCGCGCCAAGGCCGGTGAGCCCCAAACGCATCTCGAGGCGTTCCCGTACGATTCGCTGTTCGAGAAGTTGCAGTCCGAACGGCGGATCGGGCCCGAGTCGCGGCTTCGCTTCGATACCGGATCGATGAGTGAAGCATTGGCCGATGGCAGCGCCTTGGTAACAGTGTCTTCGACTGCTGCCTTGGAATCCATTGATCGCGGGTTGCCAACGCTGGTCCTTTCCGACTTCGGCGTCAGCGCGCAGATGATCAATACGGTCTTTGTTGCCTCCGGCGTCATCGGCACCTTGGATGACGTCGCCGGCTTGAGCTTCGGTGAACCTACCAAAGCCTGGTTGCGGGAAAACTACTTCCACAGGGTGGACCACAGTTTCGTTCAGTCCCTCGAGATTCTCGCGCAGCGAGCTCGAGCTGGAAAGCTGCACACTGATCCGGAAATGCTGGCGCATATTCGCCGCCAGCCTTTGCGCCACCGCCTCAGAACCACGTTGCCTGCACCGCTAGTCAGGGTTTTGGTGAAGTTGCGGCACCAGTTCGGGCTAGCACGCAAAAATGGCGCCAACTCATGGTCATGACCAACTAGGTCTTAGCCCATGAAGTCACTTTAATGCCTGAATTGATCGTCACTGTCAGTAGTATCCAATCCTTAGGTGCTTTACCTGCTATTGGTGCAGCTTCGCTGAGACAGTGCAGTAATCACCTCGGTTTCGCTAGCCCAGAGAGGCCGCCCCGATAGTTATTCGGTGATACCGGGCACGATTGGGAATGTTTGCACTCCATTAAGACTTAAGATCATTATGGGTCAATTTGCGCAATGCGCTTTTGCGCGCCCTATTGCCCAAAGGTTTTATACATTTCAATAAGGAGTTCATGTGTCGGCGAACCCGATTCGCGTTGCCATCGTAGGCGTAGGCAACTGCGCCACTTCCCTTATCCAAGGTGTTGAGTACTACCGAAACGCCGATGCTGATTCCACGGTTCCAGGTCTCATGCATGTGCAGTTCGGCCAGTACCACGTGGGCGACGTTCAGTTCGTTGCCGCCTTCGATGTCGACGCCAAGAAAGTCGGGCTCGACCTCTCGGAAGCCATCTTGGCCAGCGAGAACAACACCATCAAGATTGCCGACGTTCCAACCACCGGAGTGACCGTTCAGCGCGGCCACACCTTGGATGGCCTGGGCAAGTACTACCGCGAGACCATCGAAGAGTCTGCAGCCGAGCCAGTTGACATCGTCCAGTCCCTGAAGGACAACGAAGTCGATGTCCTGGTTTGCTACCTGCCAGTTGGTTCCGAGCAGGCCGCCAAGTTCTACGCACAGTGCGCCATCGACGCAGGCGTTGCATTCGTCAATGCCCTGCCTGTATTCATCGCCGGCACCCCAGAGTGGGCGCAGAAGTTCACTGACGCCGGTGTGCCAATCGTTGGCGACGACATCAAGAGCCAGATCGGCGCAACCATCACCCACCGCGTGATGGCCAAGTTGTTCGAAGACCGCGGCGTTGTCCTGGACCGCACCTACCAGCTGAACGTTGGCGGCAACATGGACTTCAAGAACATGCTCGAGCGCGATCGCCTGGAATCCAAGAAGATCTCCAAGACCCAGGCAGTCACCTCGAACACCTCCGCCGCCCTGGGCGAAGACGACGTGCACATCGGCCCAAGCGACTACGTTGCATGGCTTGATGACCGCAAGTGGGCTTTCGTCCGCCTCGAGGGCCGCAACTTCGGCGATGCTCCGGTCAACCTGGAATACAAGCTGGAAGTTTGGGACTCGCCAAACTCGGCCGGCGTGATCATCGATGCCGTACGCGCAGCGAAGATCGCCCTGGACCGCGGCATCGGCGGTCCGATCCTGTCGGCTTCGAGCTACTTCATGAAGTCGCCACCAGAGCAGTACGACGATGAGACCGCGCGCAACAAGGTGGAAGCCTTCATTCGCGGCGACATCGAGCGCTAGCCCTCCGCGTTAGCGGAAAGGCAATGGCCAGGACCGTTCGGTCCTGGCCATTGCTGTATTCGACAGTGCTCTGGATGCGGAGAAGCCCGCCGGCTTGCAGGCCGGCGGGCCTCTTGGCGATGCCTTGCGAGTTCATCATGGGTACCTCGGATTCTTGTTAGCGGGCAACGGTAATGGCGTTGCCGGCCTTAGCGAATTCGAAGGTACATTTCTGGTGGCACGTGGTTCTTCAGCTCACGCTGACGCATGCGGCGGTTGAACTCGGTGCTATCAAGGTTGGTGAACTTGCGCTTGTCTTGACGCTTTTTCATTTGCTGTCCCTCCCTTCGGTCAAAGTAGAAGGGGAGGGAAGATCTTGGCGCGTAGTTGAAATGGCGCGAGCTTTCAGGCTTTCTGGTCCTGCGAAGATTAATTCCGAGGTGCGAACTGCCCGTTGAGCGGATGAGGAGAACAGTGGACTAGGCATGAAAAAAGTTCCTAAGGGTGAGAGTCGATTACTGACCTGCAACCTCAGGAACTTATGCGGGATTTACCGTGAGTTAGGAATCCGCTTGTCCGGAGGTTGGGGAAATGAGCTTGCACAGACGAGACATGGGAGAGCCGCCAATAAATCGCGCTCCGCGATGAGTCTCTGTGTACCAATTGGTATTAATCATTTCGCCACCTCCTAAAATCTGCTCTCGGCCGGCCATGGATGCCATGGGGCCTCTTTGAAAAGTTTTCTCGATCCGCAAGTCTCATTGAGACTTCCCAATCACAGTATTCAGCATACATGGATTATCCCCGATGCGCTACAAATTTGCGCAGAAACTTTAAGCACTTTCCCGGGGACGGCAAAAGCACCCGAATCCATGCGGATTTCAGGTGCTTTTCCCTTGGTGCTCAGGTCAGAGGTTACCCCTCGGTAGCCGATTCCTGGGCTTCAGGCTGTTCCTTCCACCAGGCGCGCAAGCGCTCAGTGGCGATTTCCGCGCCCAGCGGGCCTTCGTCCAAACGCAGTTCCAAGAGGAACTTGTATGCGCGGCCAACGACCTTGCTCGGCTTGATTCCCAACAGGTGCATGATCTGCTCGCCGTCAAGATCCGGGCGGATTGACTGGAGCTCTTCTTGCTCGGCGATCTGCGCGATGCGCGCCTCGAGGTCGTCGTAGGCAAAAGCTAGGCGGTCGGCCTTCTTGCGATTGCGGGTGGTGACATCCGAACGGGTCAGGCGGTGCAGGTGCTCGAGCAGGTCTCCAGCATCGGTGACGTAACGGCGCACCGCCGAGTCGGTCCAGCCGGCCTCGCCGTAGCCATAGAAGCGCATGTGCAACTCGACCAGTCGGGCTACGGACTTGGTGGTGTCCTTGTCGAAACGCAGGGCGCGCATACGCGCCTTGACGAGCTTCGAACCCACCATGTCATGGTGGCGGAAGGATACCGCGCCGCTTGGTTCAAATTTGCGGGTCGCCGGCTTACCGATATCGTGCATCAGCGCCGCGAAGCGCAACACGAAGTTCGGGCCGGGAACAGGTCCCTCTTCGTCGGTTTCCAACGCCATGGCTTGTTCCAGCACGGTCAGCGAATGCTGGTAGACATCCTTGTGCCGGTGGTGCTCGTCAATTTCCAGACGCAGTGCCGAGACTTCGGGCAGCACCTTATCGGCCAGGCCAGTTTCCACCAGAAGGTCGATTCCCGCGCGCGGGTCTGCACCGTTGATCAGCTTGACCAGTTCATCGCGAACCCGCTCGGAGGAAATGATGTCGATCCGATCGGTCATTCCGCTCATGGCTTCGCGCACCTCTGGACTGACTTCGATCTTCAGCTGCGAAGCAAAACGGGCAGCACGCATCATGCGCAGCGGATCGTCAGAGAAGGAGATATCAGGTGCACCAGGGGTGCGGATGGACCCGTCTTCCAGCGAGCTTACGCCGTCGAAAGGATCCACCAGCTCGAGCTGCGGCAAGCGCAGAGCCATCGAGTTCATGGTGAAGTCCCGACGGAAGAGATCGTCGTGCAGGTTATCACCGAAGGCAACGATCGGTTTGCGCGACTCCTTGTCATAGGCATCAGCGCGGTAGGTCGTGACCTCTAGCGTGTGTTCGCCCTTCTTGAAGGCAATAGTTCCAAACTCGCGTCCCACATCCCAAACGTTATCGGCCCAGCCGGAAATCACCTTGATGGTTTCTTCCGGGCGAGCGCTGGTGGTGAAATCGAGGTCCGGGGATACGCGTCCCAAGTACAGATCCCGAACCGGCCCACCTACCAGCGACAATTCATGGCCCGCCCGAACAAAACGGTCGGCCAAGTCGAAAATAACCGAGGGCAGGATTTGACGCAGTGCGTCAGGCGAGGGAAGTGCATGCATAGTTACTTAAGCGTGCCAGAAATCCCGGAAGAATGCTTGAAATTCCGACGGATTTGCCTGCGAGATAACTTACTTGTCCACGTCGATCAGGCGGCGAACGGTACTTTCTCGATAGAGTGGTTCCATGAACCGACCGATCCCGTCTGCCCCAAAGCGCACCCCATTGACTGCGTCAATGGCTCGCGCGCAGGCAACTGGCGGTCACACGAGCCTGCCGACCGTGGAAGAAGTCTCTTCCGGCGGCATCGTGATCGACTTCAACGACCCCACCTTCCCAGTGGCCATCATTGCCCGGTACAACCGTGGCGGACGGCTGGAATGGTGCCTGCCCAAGGGCCACCCGGAGGGCGTGGAAACCAATGAGGAAGCGGCTATCCGCGAAATCGAGGAAGAGACCGGCATTGCCGGACGCATCCTCGCCCCGCTGGGTTCGGTCGACTACTGGTTCACCGTGACGAATTACCGTGTGCACAAGACCGTGCACCATTTCCTGCTGGAAGCTACCGGCGGGCATCTGACGATCGAGAATGATCCCGATCATGAAGCCGTCGATGTTGCCTGGGTCCCCATCGGTTCCCTGGGCAAGCGCCTGTCCTTCCCTAATGAGCGCCGGATCGCTGATCTGGCACGCGAGGTCCTTACAAAGCATGTCTCAGGTTCCTAATCCATCTGCGGGCTCCGATCAGCTACACACCGGAGCCATGGACGTAGTCGCCGGACCTCCCCCGCAGCAGGCAGCTCAGCCTGTTGGCTCGCGCTCCAGGATCTATGCCCTGATGGCCTCCGGCACGATGGTCTCCCGCTTGCTGGGCTTCGTGCGCACGGCCTTGCTGGCGATGGCCATTGGTTCGGTCACCTCGGTGGCTGACATCTTTGAAAAAGCCAATATCATCCCGACTATCATCTACATGCTGCTGGCCGGCGGCATTTTCAACGTCGTGCTGATCCCGCAGCTGATCAAGGCCTCCAAGGCGAAGGACCGCGGCGCCGCGTACACGTCGAAATTGGTGACGCTGACCGTCGTGGGCATGGGTATCCTGACGCTGATCCTCACGCTCTGCGCTAGGCCATTGATCACAGTGCTCACCAATAACTGGACCGAGCCGATGATCGCGTTGGGAACGGCCTTTGCCTACTGGTCGCTGCCGCAGATCTTCTTCTATGGGCTCTACGCAGTGCTGGGCCAGGTGCTGAACGCGAATGGCCGCTTTGCCGCATTCATGTGGGCTCCTGCGGTCAACAACATCATCCAGCTGATCGTCATTGGCGCTTTCATCCTGACTTTCGGCGCCTACTCTTCGGGCGACCCGATGCAGGATTGGAGCGGGGTCAAGACCATGTGGCTGGCTGGCGGTGCCACCTTGGGTATCGTATTGCAGTCGGTGGCGCTGTTCTGGCCACTGAAGAAGACCGGGCTGAAACTGACACTGGACTTCCAATGGCGCGGCATGGGACTGCGCCACGTGGGCAAGCTGGCGATCTGGACCCTGGCGGCCATGGTGATCGGCAATCTCTCCTCGCTGGTGTACTCCAAGATCGTGTCCGGAGCTACCGCGGCTCGAGCGCAGCTGCCTCCCGAACAGGCCGCCTCGGTAGCCGGCGAGTACGCGTTGAACACCTCGCAGTTGATCACCGTGCTGCCGCACTCCCTGTTCGCGCTGACCGTCGCCACCGTGCTGTTCAACGACTTCGCCCGGGCTTTCACCGAGAACCGCCGCAAGGATGTTGGCAAGCTGCTCAATCAGGGCATGCGCTCCACCGCAATCCCTATCGTGTTCTGCACGCTGGTCTTCATCGTGCTGGCCGGACCGCTAGGCAGGCTCTTTGCCGGCAACTCCGAGAATGCTGCGCAGGCCGCGGGCGCTCTCGGGCAGCTGCTGGTGCTCACCGCGCTTGGGCTGCCGTTCAAGTCCTTGCAGTTCTTCATGCTGCGTGTCTTCTACGCAGAGGAAGATACCCGCACCCCGATGCTGATCCAGTCGGCCACCGCCGGGCTCGGATTGATCTTGGCGTTCGCCGCTGCCGCCGTGGTCGATCCGCTGCATATCGCCGCCGCCATTGCCTTCATCTACGGCTTGACCAACGTGCTGACCTGCGTCGGCACCCACTATCTGATCAAGCGCCGCTACGGCAACTACGGTGTTTCCTCTGTCATCGACACCTACATTCGAGTCGGTTGGATGGCTACGCTCTCCTCCATCATTGGATGCATCGCGCTCTGGCTGCTGGGTGGATTCAACTTCGGATTCGCCTACGACTCCGTATTCAGCGCCCTGGTTTCGGTGGCTATTGTCGCGCTGGTGATGGGCATCGTCTTCATTGGCTTGCTGTACAAAACCAAGGTCCCGGAGCTCCAGTCGTTCCTGGGTCCGATCCTTCGCAGAATCCCGGGACTCAATCGCTGATGGTCCGCTGAAACTTGCTAGTGATTCTGGGCAAATAGGCACCAAATAGCTTGATCTGACCGGTAACATGGCAGGTGGTGGTCCGTGGACCGCCACCGAACCAAAATCAACCCCTTGGAGATGCACGTGTCGCAGCCAATCGATGTCGGCTCTGTCCTCAGCGGTCGCTACCAAGTAACCGAGAGTGTCCTTTCATCAGCTGAAGGAGACTTGGTACTCGGTGGCGTAGACCAGGTACTGAACCGCTCGGTCAGCATCATGGTGGCTTCCGTGGAGAATTCATCGCAGCTGGCAACGAGCGCACGCGAAATCGCCATGGGCGAGCGCGCTTCGAACGTTCAGGTGCTGGATCTGGGCATCACCGATGCCAACCAGACCTACCTCGTCGCCAACACCGCGCGTTCCTCGGACCTGCTGGACCTGGTATTGGAAACCGACGACGCTCCATATGTTGAGCCGTTCTTCACCGACACCTTGGGCACCGAGATCTTCGGCGAGTCCCGCCAGGCCGTCCCTGAGACCTACGAAGACGACAACGAGTACTACGACCAGCTGCAGTACGAAGACGAACCAGAGCAGCAGGGCAAGATCGGTTCCGCCTTGGCTGGTGGCTTCGCAGGACTGAAGAACCGGTTCGGCAAGAAGAACCAGGAACAGCCTGAAGAAGAACAGTTCGACCAGACTGCGCCTAATGAGCAGGTTCCCGCCACCATGGCTACCCCGGTTGCGCCAGCTGAAAAGCCAGCGGCCGAAGATAAGCCGAAGGTCTCCCGCCTGGAAGACGAAGACGAGCCTAATGTCACCGCAACTGCGGCACTGGCTGCCGCTGCGCAGTCCAAGGGCAAGACGCCGGCCAAGCCTACCCAGAAGCCTGCCGAGGAAGATGAGAAGCCGGCAAAGAAGAAGGCTGCAGCAGCTGGAGCCGTAGCCGGCGCAGGCGCCGCTGCGGGTGCCGCCGCTGCCGCTGCCCCGAAAGCCTCGACCTTCCCCGCAGCTGCCAAGAATGCTTCTGCCCAGGACCCCCAGGTCGGCGAAGAGGAAGAGGAAGAAGGCGGTTCCAAGGGAACTCGCCTGCTGGTTGGCGCCGTCTTGCTCATCGTGCTGATTGTTGCAGTCGTGTTCGCTTTCAACTTCCTTGGTGGGGACAAGAACACCACCGCCGATGGCGAGCAGCCAACTGCCGTGGAGTCCCCGGAAAAGCCATCCGAGACCGAGAAGGAAAAGGACTCAACCGAGGACGCCTTGCCTGCTCCGAAGATCGACGACGTATCCCGCCTGGTTCCCGGCAATCAGCAGCTGAACTCCGAAACCGATGGCAAGCTGGGCCAGATGATCGACGGCAACGCCTCGAGCACCTACTCAACGTACTCGTACACCACCGCTGATTTTGGCGGCTTCGCTTCCAACATGGTCTTCATCCTGGAACTGGACGAGCAGTCCAAGATCTCCGAGGTCAATCTCGAGGGCCTGAACGGCACCGGCGGCAACTACGAAATCCTCGTCGGCGAATCCGAAGACCTGGGCGATGCCAAGTCGGTAGCCAAGGGTTCATTCTCCGGTCCTTCGGTTTCGGTAACTGCCAAGGACGACGACAAGGACTACATGGAAGGAACCCACGTGTTCCTGGACATCACCGACCTGCCTCGCAAGGCATCCGGCGGCAATGATTCACGTCCATTCGGTCTCCAGATCGGTGAATTCTCCGCCAAGTAATAGAAGCGGAATTTTTTACGAAAGCAATGCGTTGAGGTGGATAGTGAGGTTAGACCTTGCTATCCACCTCGCATTATTAGAACGAAAGGGTTCTACCCCCGTGACTTCAGCACAGAACGACGAAATCCGCGACGTCATCATTGTCGGCTCCGGTCCGGCCGGTTACACCGCCGCGGTTTACACCGCCCGTGCGAATCTGAACCCACTAGTCATCGCCGGCTCAGTCACTGCCGGCGGCGAACTGATGAACACCACCGACGTGGAGAACTTCCCAGGCTTCCCCGAGGGCATCATGGGCCCAGACCTGATGGACAACATGCAGAAGCAAGCCGAACGCTTCGGCGCCGAGATCCTCTTCGACGACGTCACCGAAATGAACCTCGAAGGCGAAATCAAGACACTGTCCCTGGCTGACGGCACCATCTACCGTGCTCGTGCTGTCATCGTCTCCACCGGCTCCGCCTACCGCGAGCTGGGCCTGCAGGACGAAAAGCGCCTCTCTGGCCATGGCGTCTCCTGGTGCGCCACTTGCGACGGGTTCTTCTTCCGCGACCAGAGAATCGCCGTGATCGGCGGTGGCGACTCCGCCATGGAAGAAGCCCTGTTCCTGACCAAGTTCGCCTCCAAGGTCATCGTCGTGCACCGCCGCAACGAGCTGCGCGCTTCGAAGATCATGGCCGACCGCGCCCTGGCCCACGAGAAGATCGAATTCATCTGGGACTCCGAAGTCATCGGCATCAACGGTGCCGATAAGGTCGACGGCTTGGTCGTGAAGAACCGCACCAGCGGCGAAGAATCCACCGTGGATGTCACCGGTATCTTCGTGGCCATCGGCAACGACCCACGCGTGGATCTGGTCAAGGACCAGCTGCAGCTGACTTCCGAAGGCACCATCGCCGTTGAAGGCCGCACATCCAAGACCTCGCTGCCAGGTGTCTTCGCCGCCGGCGACGTCATCGATTCCACCTACCGCCAGGCCATTACCGCGGCCGGCTCGGGCTGCGCCGCGGCCCAGGACGTGGAGCACTACCTGGCCAACGTTTCCGAAACCCTCGCTACCGCCTAATAGTTTTCTCAGAAAGGGGTTGTCTCTCATGAGCAACGCAAAAGCAGTAACTGAAGCAACCTTCCAGGCCGATGTCCTGGATGCCGACAAGCCAGTGATCGTCGATTTCTGGGCTGAATGGTGCGGCCCTTGCCGCCAGCTCGGTCCAATCCTGGATCAGATCGCAGAAGAGCACGCTGCGAAGGTCGACGTCGTGAAGGTCAACGTCGATGAGAACCAGGCAATTGCCGCGAAGTACGGCATCACCAGCATCCCAGCCGTATACGTCTTCAAGGGCGGCGAGCATGTCGCTACTTCCATCGGTGCCAAGCCGAAGGCTGTCATCGAAAAGGACTTCGCAGAATACCTGTAAGCCAAGAACATGATTGAAGTGGGGATCAACCGCAAGGTTGGTCCCCACTTCTTATTTAACCGTGGCGCCGCGAGAAGTTCACTTGCTTTCGTTTTCTGGCCGTTTCCGAGCCTTACCCCAGCTCAGGTTGAGCCGGTTCTTCATCTGAAGGCCCTTTTGACATGCTGTTGCGAATATCCAAGGTAAAATATTTGTTTTTATTATTCTGGCTCTGTTCTATGACGCTTTGCACAGTTCTTTGGCACCCGTCAGCCAAGATGCGCATTTCATGCTCAGCAATGGACCCGGCAAGTTCGGGTTCGCATTTGATCGTTTCTCTGGCCACCTAGACAGGTTCCCGAATTCTGAATCTTGATGTCCTATGCAAAATTCAGCGATCCGCGATCGCCGTATTTCTAGCCCTTCAACTTCGGCCCACAATTCCAGACTGCACTGTGAAGGGCCGCGGAAACGCATCCGGATACGCCGCACATGCTAGCTGATTGGATGTGCTTTCTGAGAGGCAGCCAAAACCAATTCCTCATGGGACTATCCGCTTCCGGTCGAAATTGCGTCAAATTCTGTCCATGGATAATCCAGGCCATGCCGACTGCCGCATCCCCGTGTCGCCGCGACACTCAGTTTTCATGGGCGTCTTTAGCTGGAACAGCATCTCTTGGTCTTGATTATTGGGGAGGGTTCAACGCGCAGTGAGAACTGCCAGGGCTAACGGAGTTCCAGGGAATTAGCGGAGCACTCCCCTTCCGCGTATCCACTGGTTGCTCACTGAGCCTACTGTTTCGCCGTCAATCGTCAGAATCCATGATGCTATCTCCTCCAAAGTCCGAACGGTTCAGCAACGAGTTCCTGAGGACGTTCTCTGGCTAAACTGGCACGCAGTAAGCAGAACAGAATCTTTCGGCTTGTGAGTTGTTGTCGTAAGTCAGTTGCTGCGGCCCAAACCATGTTTCGTGCCGATACGTCATCACCCACTGCGCAACTGTCACATGGGCCGCTGGGTAATGATGAGGTGCGACCTGTCGAAGATTGAATGAATCTGAGGTCGATTGCCGTGGAGCGAACGAGCCACATCATCGCTGAATAGCTGTTCATACCCATCGGGGCGAAGCTTGCCGGTAGAACCTGCATCAGGGACAAAGGCCTTAGACTCATGCTCGTTGCCCTACTGTCGACTCGCGAAGAGAAGGCCTGAATCTCCAATCTGCTAGTGATCGGAGGGGTTTCTCTCTGATCAGGTCATTGCAATTCTGCACTAGGTCCTAGTGCAATCAACTAACTCTGAACAGCGCGCTACCTATCTTTCGGGAAGTCGGTTTCCCCGAGGGCCAGTACTAACCCCACATATAAGTTCTTTCATTCACACGCTTCCCTCCTTCAGGTTCTCTTGCCTTTCAATTAATGGAGGTCTTCGCCCAGTTCTCCAACCCTGAGAAATTTAGGTTGATCACTACTACGGGCTTCGGCACCTGGGGCTTCGCACTCCACGGCATCATGCCTACCTATTGCGCGGCTGGTGCATGGACAGCTTGGTCCGAATTCCCGCGCTATTTACCTTGGGGCTTTTTTCTAGTGAATAGTTCCTTCGAACCGGGACAAAAGCAGGAGCGGGTTGAGCCGGGTTTGCGGAGACTCTAGTGAACCTATTTCACCGCTAATCCTCCTACTCTCTTGGATTGAAGGTTGTGATCCTTCTGGATTTCCCTTCGCTCACCTTGCTCATGAGCGGGATCTGGAGCGCTGCCGGGCCGCTCATGCCCGACAGGGCTCCCGGAGACCCATACATCCGCCTAGGACGCGCTTCTGCAGCCTCATAAGTCACTCCTAAGGCTCTCTGGCCATCTGTTGCTCGACCCCTCCCTAGGGCCTTGGCGTCATTTCCTCCTGTCAGCTGCTGGCGTTGAAGTGGTTGGACGATCGTATCCAGGCTTCACCTTCCGCGCGTATGGGACCAAGGGTCAAGTTATCCCTCGGCATCTCGCGACGCTCTTACTTTCCTGCACGCCGTGCGTGCTCGCCGGGTTTTTGGCGCTGGAACGAACTTCCTCATGTCCGCGCCGCAAGCCGCAGGCTGATCACTGTCCTCTCACGTAGGCACCGGCCAGACAGGTCCTCTCCGGCGCTCGTACAGGCCTACGCATGTATTCAGCAAGCTTCTTATGCCTCATCTCAGCAAAGGCTGTCAGCCTGCGGGTAGTGGGTATAGCATCATTAGCTATTCATCTCGGGGGCGGGGTGCCCAGGTCGTGCGTGGCCGCTCCATTCTGTGCAACGTCAACCCTGCATGTGCTTTCAGGTCGTTCTGGTTGTTTCACGTGAAACACCAAGCGCATCGTTGAATTCAGGACAATCAAAGGGCGGTCAGGTTAATGTTTCACGTGAAACACGTTTCGCTTCGCAGACGTCAGCAGGTTCGAAGGGTGGTCTGGATCATGTTTCACGTGAAACGTTGCTTCAAGGCAGCTGCTCTCAGTGTTCATGTTGCGGTTCCGCCCCCCCACCAGTCGCAGTCGCCGATTCAAGAAATTCGAGAGACGGTGACACGATTTCATGACAGCTCGAACTCGGATTTCTAGAGATCTGGATGTCGGTTCGGCAAGGGTGCGCACCAATGTTAATCCCACACCTGCGTCAGGAATCTTAATGGAGTCGTTGCTTCTCATCAGCGTGCCCTGGCTCAGGGTGCGCGTAATGGCTTCGGGAAGGGCTAGTACCACTCCCCCATCGCACGGCATGGCGCATTCGACATAAGAAGTTCCGGTCATGCCCGCAACACCAACTGAAAATCGCCTTCTTATCGTCAAACGGAATCGGACCTGTACCGTCCAATTCTCCCTACGCCAGCTCGGCATTGGTCAGCAAACCCGACGGTTCTTCGCCCGATATGGATGGTTAGGCGAAGACAGCCTCTCCTCAGGGTGAACCAAGCAATCAGTATTCGCCGAGGCATCAACCTCGTCACCATTGGCCTCACCCCAGCGGACAATCGGCGGATTGGACCTGGTTAGCACCGACTTCTGTTAATAACGATCAGCTGCATCAACGGCCGCAGTACCGAATGGAATGTAATCCACCTTGACGATGATCAACAGTTTGTATTGCATAAGACGCAGCAACTCATGAGTCGATTTCCCTCCGTGATGCGCCGCCACCAACCTTTACGCGCAGCCAGAGCTGTTCATCGAAGAGCATTGGATACCACTGCCGGCAGGCTTTGACACCCAGCGCAATACGCGAGTTAGTATTCACCGCCCATGGCGGTCCTCTACAGGTCACGAGCATAGCTGTCGGGATGATCGCCGTCCTGGCCCGGCAGGTTCACGAGTCCATCCCTCATCATGTGCTGGATCAACATGCTACTTGCACGTCCGACAGATTGATGGCATTTTCATGGCTCTCGCCAACTGCTCAATCGTTTCTTCCGAAGTACGCATTACTGGTCATCATGAAAGTCGTGGATGTCCAGGCAAGGGATTCTATTGCCGGCCGATACCTGGCGTGACGCGACCACGCAGCCGTGGTCGTGGCCAAATAACGGTTGTGCGTCGAATCTTGCTCAACGCACAACGCAGTAATCTGCACATGTGCCGGATCGGTAATCATCTGGTGCTTGTGAATATTCGGTGGTTTGAGAGCCACCCAATATTGCGCTTCTGGGCCAGTCGTTATTGTGGTTCAGATCCACCCAATAGTCTCCCTTAGAACCACCTGCCGGATCATCAGTCCGGCAGGCAGTCCTGAACGGGGATTCCATCGAATCAACGCCCCGTGGCTAATGCTCCGGCCGAGAGTACACCTCACACATGTTGCGCCCACCGGTCTCAACCCAAATCGTATCGTGCACGACATGATCCATGATCGCGTCGGCCAACGCACCAGCGTCCAGCCGGGCACGCCAATCCGATTGCTTGTACTGCGTACAGAAAATGGTGGATGCAGCGTCATACCGCCGCCCTATGAGCTCGAAGATGATTCTCAGCAACCCGCCGGCTGGAGGATCCAAAAGCCACTCATCCATCAGCAAGACGCAACCACCGGCGCGCGGACAGAATACTGGGTGGCTCAGAACCGCAATATTGGCGGCTCTCGAAAAGTCCAATATTCAGCTTGTCCAGCACCGCGGAGGATCAGCCACCACCGGCTGGCCGCAGACCCTCTATCCATGGTCACCGTGGAATCAACAATCCGGCCAATGTCTGAAGGATGCACCAATTAATTATTGCGGCCCAGACTCATGCTATAGGTCCTTCTCCATCGTGCCCGATGGCTGAGCCCGGTACTGATGGCATCGAAGGCGAGATGATCATTGTGCCTAGAGCCTACGGCGACCGGTCGATGCTCCGGACCTGGATCGGGCTGAACGGTGTACATTGGCTTTCGGTAGACACCCGTCGAGCTGTTTGCTGAGATTCTGAAGGAAAGAGGATTCAAGCAACTGGTTGCATTCGGTTTGCTCTTTGAACTCAGAATCTCTCGGTGGAGCCAGAATGCTCCTGCTAGCCAGCGGCTCGGCAAGCACTGAATTGACTTCCGTGTCTTTCCTTTTGCTTCCGAATCGCGGATTCACGGTCCCAGATTCTGCTCTTGAGGACCGCGTCATCATCGTCGTTCTAGCTCCACATCCCAACGCTCAGATCCGGGCATTGCCAGCTAGGAATCATCAGCGCTTTGAACACCCTCAAATGCGACAGCCTCATCATCAGCTCCGGCAGCATCAGAGCCTGGTCGGATCCGACAGATGTCCGTGGCTTGGGGAACCACAGATCCACTTGCGCGGCTTGCCCTGATTCGTGGAACATCCGGTCCGCAGGGCCCACGTTCGTGTATTCCGGACATATCAGTGCGACCCGGTTCTTCAACGTGGAGATGGAATTCGTTCATTCGATTCGTTCGTCGATGGCCGTCGCCGGCATGCGCGGATACTCGCAGACCAGCCTGCGGGTTTCTGGTTCGAAAGCGTCAGCGATGGAACCACGCTTCGTCTGCAGGTCATTTGCAGACTCGGTGACTGCCAATGCTGAACATACGGTGTTACGTGCGATGCCAAGTCGCCGCGAGATCGCCGTTATTGGCACGCCTTCTGCTCAATGCAGTCGACGGATCTCTGCGTACTGTTCCACATTGATCCTTCCCTCAGAATGTCTGTTGAATGGATCAGGTGGGGTGAATATTCAAAAGTCGTTCAATGGTTAGCATTCAGTTAGCGTTGGCACCCCTCCGAACTTGCCCCCGGTTGGTCCTGCCATAAGTCCATAGCGGCCTTCCTTGGCCCTTCTCGGCCTTCGTGCGAGCCTTCCTCTCCCCTACCCGACTCCCGGCTCTCGTGGCGTCGCTATACGCCCACCTTGCTGCTCAGAGAGTCATCACGGTATGCCTGACTATCTGATCTTGCTGTTCCAGAACATGCTGTATGCAGTCCTTACTCAACGCCGTTGCATATCTGCCCTAAGCAAGAACGATGAAACGTACCCTTGGAATCGCCCGATACGGCTTCTCGGTCCAAGGTTTTCGGAGTTGTGCTCAGTTGCGGACAGCATCCTGGCTCCCTTGCACATCAGTCCTCGAACAATCTAAGAAGCATGGCTGACACATGCCACTGTGCATTAGATGGAGTAGAGCCAGGCAGGGATAGACCGCGAAAACCATCAGTGTCTCTACTGATCGCACCTTGTGTTCTCCTTCGCACTGGAAGGTAGCCGGAATACTGTGCACCAAATGCGGCACCTATCGCCCCGGATGTCCTACCAAGCAGAATACTGGCTGCCCAAATCCGTATCCGCTGGGGTAGTTCCCGCAGCCAGGCGGGTCGAATCATGCGTTCTATCCTCTTCCCGTTCTCCGTAGAATTCATTAAGTGGAGGCATTTCGGTGACCTAAACTGAATGGCTCGCTGATCCTCAGGAGCAGGCATCGGAGAATGGTTACGAAGCGAGGTGAAGGGCTCGGCTCAGCGATGCGGTGCCAATCCCGAACCTGGTACGGTGTGTCCTGCTTTCTCTACATTTCTGGACAGCGTCGTGGCTACTTCGTGCTCATGCCATCGGCATGTACGTTCCCTCTTTGATAAGCCAACGGCGGATGCCAACAATCAGTTTTATGCTTGCTGTGGTTCATGATCCATTTGATGCGAAAGCTATGCGGGCACACATAAGTATCCGTTTATGGACAGCAGCGGTTTCCTACCCACCAACGATTCGTCTCCATGTGCCGCCCTCATACTTGGTTGGCAGTAACCTCGCATGGAGTATTTGTTTCACGTGAAACACAGGCTCTAGATACAAGAAAGGCGCATGTTTCACGTGAAACATGCGCCAGTTCATGAAATTACGAGTTCATAGTCGGATCAATAACCTGCATGATGCGGTTCAGATCATCCACCGAAGCGAACTCGATGCTGACTTTGCCCTTGCGGCTGCCAAGCTGAATCTTGACGTTAGTGTCCAAGCGGTCCGCGAGCGAAGTTGCCAGGAAGTCCAGGCGTTCATTGCGCTGGGTCTCTCGCGCCTTCTTTGCTGGCTTTCGTGGCTTGTCGTCACTCAGTGCCACTGCTTCTTCGGTCGCGCGCACGGACAAGCCCTCATTGATGATTCGCTGAGCCAGCTGCTCGATGACTTCGCTGTTCGACAGTCCTAGCAACGCGCGCGCATGACCGGCAGAAAGAACGCCAGCCGCAACACGACGCTGAACGAGTGGAGGTAGTTTCATCAAGCGAATCGTATTGGAAATCTGCGAACGGGATCGTCCGATTCGTTCTGAAAGCACTTCCTGGGTGCAATTGAACTCTTCTAGAAGCTGCTGATAAGCAGCGGCCTCTTCCAGTGGATTCAGTTGTGAGCGATGCAGGTTCTCGAGCAAGGCGTCGCGCAACAGATCGGTGTCATGCGTGTCGCGAATAATGGCCGGGATAGTCGCTAGGCCAGCCGCCTGTGTCGCGCGCCAACGGCGTTCACCCATGACCAGCTCATACGGAGCGTCATCTTTCTCGCGGGAAGGGCGGACCACGATAGGTTGAAGCAATCCAATTTCGCGGATCGAATGGATGAGTTCATCCATGTGCTCCTGATCGAAGTTGGTACGCGGCTGCTTGCGATTTGGGTGAATCAGCTGGACGTCGAGTTCAGCGAACTGTGCGCCAGGAACTTCGACAAGATCGGGAGAGTCTGATTTTACAGGTTGCGGCTCGGTCTTCTTAGGTGCTGGTTTCTCAGCTGATGCGTCTTCCTGAGGTGCAGAGGTATTCTTTCCCCCAAGAGTTGTATTCAAGCCAGGCATAGTTGCGCGAGCGCGCTTTGCCGGCTTTGCGGGAGTGGTTGGCGCCTTAGGTGCCGAGGACTTGCGTCCCGGTTCGAAGAACATATCGACAGGACGTGTAGCGCGCGACTTCGACGCTTCCGCGGCCGGATCTACAGGAGCTGTTTCACGTGAAACATTCTGGTTTTCCTCAGGAGCCGCCGTCGCCGGTGAGCTGGAAATAAGGGCACCCAGTCCCCTGCCCAATCCCCGCTTCTTATCTGCCATGTTCTTCGCACGCCCTTTCATCCGAAATTTCAGCCCGAGACTAGTCTACTGTTTTTTGGCTTTGAACCGGGGATGCGCACAGTGCGTCAGCCGTGGCTCTCACCGTACGAATCTCGCATCCGCATCAGATAGATCTGGAAAAACAAACGAAAATCTAAGGGGATGATCTTTTCCAGCGTGAAACGTATTTATAAGGTCTTACGCGCCTCGTTCAGCCATCTCTACGGCTGCTTCGGAGTACGACAATGCACCAGTCGAATTTGGATCATAAGTAATGACGGTCTGCTGGTAGCTCGGCGCTTCAGAGATTCGTACCGAACGAGGGATGACGGCCTTGAGCACCTGCTCTGGGAAGTGCTCACGGACTTCGTTGGCGACCTGCGCGGCCAAATTCGTGCGACCGTCGTACATGGTCAGCAGTATCGTCGAAACCGTCAGCTTGGAGTTCAAATGCTTCTGGATCATTTCAATGTTCTTCAGTAGCTGGCTCAGGCCCTCGAGCGCATAGTACTCGCACTGGATTGGGATGAGAACTTCACGAGCGGCAACGAAGGCGTTAACGGTCAGCAGGCCTAGGCTTGGCGGGCAGTCGATGAAGACGTAGTCCAAGCGAGGCAGCCCCTTGCGCTGGCGGGTACGCGCGTAGTCATCCAGGGCGCGCTGCAGGCGCTGTTCGCGGGCTACTAATGAAACCAACTCGATTTCAGCGCCTGCCAGGTGAATGGTTGCAGGAGCGACCTGCAGGGTTGGCAACTCTGGGCATGTAGCTACTACGTCAGCCAATGGAAGATCATTGATTAACACGTCATAAATGCTGTCTACTTCAGCGTGGTGTTCAATGCCCAGCGCGGTAGAAGCGTTGCCCTGCGGGTCGATATCAATGACCAGGACGTTTAGCCCGCCCTTGGCTAGGGCGGCGGCAAGGTTGACCGTGGTCGTCGTCTTGCCTACGCCACCCTTCTGGTTGGAAATGGTGAAATAGCGGGTCTTCTCAGGCATTGGCACCTTGCGGGCCTCCAAAGCTTCGCGACGACGATGTTCACTAGCTATCTGAGTAGCCAAAGGCGAGGACGAGTCGTTGAAATCAAACGCGCTATCCGATGAATCCTTAGTCTTAGACAAAGGTAAAACTCCTCCTCGTGAATTGATGCACCTAATGCTCATGGCGTGCACCGATAATGTTTCACGTGAAACATTCAAAACAAGTCATTCAGATTGCGAAATGGCTTCATCCTCGAAAACTATGAGGATGAAAGCCATTTCGCTTCTATAACTATTTAACAGACTATCGCGTCAACCTTAGCCAACCTTGATGCGAACCACCGTGGTTGGCTCTGCAAGGATGCTTTCGCCCACAGTGAGCACTTCGGTTTCCCTGCCGCCAAGCTTGCGGATCGCCTTGGTAGCCTTAGCGATCTCTTCGACAGCGGAGCGGCCCTTGATGGCGATGAGCTCGCCCTGTCCGTGTAGCAATGGAATAGTCAGTCCAGCCAAGTTGGTCAGAGCAGATACGGCACGGGCCGTGACATAGCGTGCGTTGACGACGTCGACCATCTGCTCTGCACGGCCACGCATCACGGTGACGTTGTCCAGACCCAGATCATCGATAACCTCGGAGAGCCAGATGCAGCGGCGCTCCAGAGGCTCAATAAGCGTCAATTTGAGGTCCGCGCGGGCAATTGCCAAGCAGAGCCCTGGAAGGCCAGCACCGGAGCCTACGTCGGCTACCTCGGCGTCCTTCTCCATGACCTCTTCGATCACGGCGCAGTTGAGCACGTGACGGGACCACAGACGGGGTACTTCCCGTGGGCCAAGAAGCCCGCGCTCAATGCCCGAGGTCGCCAGATGCTCCACATAGCGCTTGGCAAGATCCAGGCGGTCACCGAAGATCTTCTCGGCAGCCAGGGTCTCTTCTGCAGTAAGGCTGAGGTCCTCAGTCATGGTCGTTGGTCCTTAGGTCGATCAGCACGCTCTCGCGTGATGGTTCTTAGCTGTCCAGTACCGAAATAACGATATGGCGTCGGGTCGATTCACCCTCGGATTCCGAGTGCAGTCCTGCATCGGCGATCACGTCGTGCACGAGCTTGCGCTCGTAGGCGCTCATTGGATCCAAGTGGGTCTTCTCGCCGGTTTCGCGTACCGACGCAATAGCATCTTCAGCGATCTTGCGGAGCAGTTCTGCGCGCTCTGCGCGGTAGCCGGCAATATCCAGGATCAAGCGCGAACGTTCACCGGTAGCAGTGAGCACTACCAGCCGGGTGAGTTCCTGGAGGGCATCGAGGACTTCTCCATCCTTGCCTACGAGGCTCTCCAACGAGGCGTCTGCGTCCTCGGCAAGGATCGAGATGTAGGTGCGGCCACCGCGGATCTCGATGTCGATATCGCCGTCCAGATCTGCAATGTCCAGAAGCTCTTCGAGGTAGTCGGCGGCGACGTCGCCCTCGTCCAGAACTTCCTGGTCGTCTTCGATCTGGTTTTCCAGTTCTGGTGCGTCGATGTTCTCAGTTGCAGTCATGGCTACTTCTTCTTTCGACGGTTCTTGCGCTGCGGCTGTTCACGCTGGCCCTTGGCCTGCTGCTCTGCCGCGGCGGCGGCAGCGGCATCAGCGTCTTCCTTCTTCACGCCTACTGGAGGCAGGCCCTTGGCGGCGCGGCGAGCGTTAAGTTCGCGCTCTGCTTCCGAACCAGGGGTCGGGTTGTTGCGGATAACCCAGAACTGCTGGCCCAGGGTCCACAGGTTCGAAGCGGTCCAGTAAATCAGCACACCGATTGGGAAGTTGATACCACCGATACCGAAGACCAGGGGCAGGATGTACAGCATCATCTTCTGCTGCTGCATGAACGGGCCCTCGAGGGCCTCCTTGCTCATGTTCTTGGTCATCAGCTGTCGCTGGGTGAAGAACTGCGATGCGGTCATTGCAAGGATCATGACCACCGCAACGATGATCACTGCCCAGTTGATGGCACCGGAATTGATGGTGCCCAAGAAGGTCTCGGACAGCGGAGCGCCCAGGATCGAGGAATTGTCGAAGCTGCGGATGTGCTCAGCGGACAGAGCGCCGATCGAACGTCCATCATCGCTGGCGCGGGAGGCTTCGTTCAGAACGCGGAACAGCGCGAAGAAGAACGGCATCTGCACGAGCAGGGGCAAGCAGGAAGACAGCGGGTTGGTCTTATGCTTCTTGAACAGCGCCTGCTGCTCCTGAACCATAGCCTGGCGCGACATCTGGTCGGTCTTGCCCTTGTACTTGGCCTGCAGCTTGCGCAGATCAGGCTGCAGTGCCTGCATCGCGCGCTGGGACTTGATCTGCTTGACGAACACTGGGATCAGCAAAGTACGGATCAGCAGCACGAGGAAGATGATCGACAAGGTCCAGGTAACACCCGAATCCCCGTTCATTCCAATCGCGGTGAACAGTTCGTGGAATGCCCACAGAACCCACGAGACTACGTACGTAAACGGAGTCAGTATCGTGTCTAGGAAGTTGTTCATCAGTGGTCGAGCTCCTTGCGGCCGCTTTCCGCGGCGTCTTCATCGTCGGGAATCACAGGATGATTCAGAACTATGATCCTCGGCAGTTTGCCTTCTGGCCAAATCCTCGGTCCCTCAGGAACGTGGTCGACGCCTCCGTGGGACCACGGATTGCATCGGAGAATCCGCCAAGTGGTCAATCCGGCGCCTTTGACAACGCCGTGCTGAGTCACTGCTTCGAGCCCATAGGCAGAACAGCTAGGAAAGTATCGGCATACATCGCCATATAGTGGCGAGATGAGTTTTCGGTAAGTCTTGAGCAGCCCGATAACGATGTTGCGTGGGATATCGATGATGAACCACAGCAAACCGGTACGCGGAGCTAAGTCCTTACGCATCAGCGCGCCTCAATCTTGCGCAAAACAGCGGAGAAGGCTGAATTGACCTGGGAGTTGAGTTCTTCCCAAGAGAGTTCGGCGGCGCCAGGAAGTGCACGGAAGACGAAATCGACGTCGCCGTCCACGCGCCGCAGCTCGTGGGCGATTTCCCGCATTCGTCGTTTGGTGAGATTCCTTTTAACGGCAATACCTACAGCCTTGGAAACAATGAATCCAAACCTGTCACCAAGGAACTCTTCGGTTTCTCGGTGCCGTGCATATAGCACGACGTTCCGGCGTCCGCTTCGGACGCCGGAACGTACAGTGGCTGTAAGGTCTTGCGCTAGGCGCAGTCGCTGATTCTTAGGCAACATCGGCTTCGGGTTGCTCTTTAGCTGAGCTCGTTGAAGTCATGCTGCCAAGAGCTGTTTCGCAAATTTATGCGGACAGCTCGGTGCGACCCTTGCCGCGACGTGCCGAAAGGATGGCACGACCTGCACGGGTACGCATACGAAGGCGGAAGCCATGCTTCTTCGAACGACGACGGTTGTTAGGCTGAAAAGTCCGCTTGCTCACGGTGACACTCCAAAACGTTTTAGATGATGCGTACTACCCGTTACTAGCTAGCTGGATAACAACAGGATGACGCTCGTGCTTTTTATAAAATGCGCTTTTTTCGCGGGCTCTTCCAAAAATGAGCAAGTCGCAAAAAGATGCGCATAGGACTGAATAACAATAGAAAACTATGCGCGCAAGGTCAAATTGGCGCACGAGTTCTGCCCATGCTCCCTACTTCGAGAGTCGGCCTGTGAATAATCTACCCCAGACTTGTGGATTAAGGCTGTGCATAACGAAAGAAAATTCACAGTTTTCCGCAAAACAGCTAGTCATCTCGCAGCGAAAAACGCTTGATTTCAAGGGAAAACCCGTTTTCCACAGTAATAACACCCGGTTTTTCCACGGAGCTGTGCATAACTGTGTGGATGATGGATAGAATCAATGCAGACGTGGTCCAGAAAACGACGTTTCAGAAGCCTGGAAACAGGATTCTTGTGACCAAGATTGCATTTAAACGGAAGCGGGGCGCCCTTAGTGAGCAGCGACGAAACCAATAGCATTGGTAGCTCTTGGCGCCAAGTCATCCGGAAGATCGAGGATGATGATCGCGTCAAGGCGCGTTACCGTGCCTTCGTATCGCTGGCTAAACCTCAGGGACTAATCGGTACGACGCTCTTAGTTGCGGTACCCAATGACCTCACCCGCGATATTCTGCAGACTCAGCTGCGCGAGCCGCTGGATGAAGCACTGCGAGAAGTCTTCCAGGACGAGATCCGTTGCGCCGTCAGCGTTGATCTCTCGCTCTCGGATGAGCTCGAAGAAGATGAGCCTGAAGCCAAAGCCGCCGCGCCGTCAGCTCCAGCAGTCGTTGAGACTCCTGGTCCGCGCCCCCAGCCAGCACCGCAGCCAACTCCCCCATCGAATTCGCAGGAGTTCGGCCGGCTGAACCCGAAGTACATTTTCGACACCTTCGTGATCGGCTCATCGAACCGCTTTGCCCACGCCGCAGCCGTTGCTGTTGCCGAAGCGCCGGCCAAGGCCTACAACCCGCTGTTCATCTATGGTGATTCAGGTCTGGGCAAGACTCACTTGCTGCATGCCATTGGCCACTACGCACGCCATCTCTACAAGGGCATCCGCGTGCGCTACGTGAACTCCGAAGAGTTCACCAATGATTTCATCAACTCGATCCGCGACGACGAGGGCGCAAGTTTCAAGCAGACTTACCGCAATGTCGACATTCTGCTCATTGACGACATTCAGTTCTTGGCCAACAAGGACGCTACCCAGGAAGAGTTCTTCCATACCTTCAATGCGCTGCACAACCACAACAAGCAGGTTGTCATCACCTCTGATCTGCCTCCCAAGCAGCTGCAGGGATTCGAAGACCGCATGCGTTCGCGCTTCGAGTGGGGCCTGCTGACCGATATTCAGCCACCAGAGCTGGAGACGCGTATTGCGATTTTGCGTAAGAAGGCCGACGCTGAAAATCTTTCAGCTCCAAGTGATGTCATGGAGTACATTGCTTCGCGTATTTCCACGAATATCCGGGAACTCGAAGGTGCTTTGATCCGTGTCACCGCTTTCGCGTCGCTGAATAACCAGCCCGTGGACCTTGCATTGGCCGAAACCGTGCTCAAGGACTTGATCAGCGAAGACGGGGCCCAGGAAATCACGCCGTCGACCATCATCAAGCAGACCGCAGAGTACTTCGGACTGAGTATTGATGAGCTGAACAGCAAGTCGCGAACTCGTACTTTGGTCACCGCGCGCCAGATCGCCATGTACTTGCTGCGTGAGCTTACCGACATGTCGCTGCCGAAGATTGGTGCAGAACTTGGCGGCCGCGACCACACCACCGTGATTCACGCGGATCGTAAGATCCGTGAGCTCATGGCCGAGCGCCGAGCGATCTTTAATCAGGTCACCGAGCTAACCAACCGGATTAAGCAGAGCCAGCGGGAGCACTAGCGGCGAGAAATCACAGGTGTGGATAAGACTGTGGATGATTTGGTGACGACCTGCGGATAAGTGCGCAAACCATGTGGACGTTAAAAATCATGGAACTGAGTATCAACAGGATGATGGAACTGAGTCTCATGTTCAACCACAGATTGTTCACATGCACAATCGTGGGCGGGTCTGGGGTTACAGGCCTTATCCACAGTATCCACAAGGGTTATTAACACTTCTCCTTTAAACCCTTAATCATCCAAATAACGAGTCCACTCCACACCCTCGAGCCAAATCCTGTGCAGAACAATTTTTTGTTGCATCGTCCACACTTCGTTCATTGAGCAGACGTTGCGCTATCAGGGCGTGGCAAGATTAGATGGATAAAACGTGCAATTACCTGCTCTATGCTTAAGAACTTGGCGAGGGAACAACCTTCTTGGCCTGACTTAAGACTTATGGGTTCCGAAAGGCGGATTTTTCGTGAAGTTCAGCGTTGAAAAGGATGTATTGGCAGACGCCGTATCCTGGACTGCCCGGTCCCTGGCACAGCGACCACCATCACCTGTTTTGGCTGGCATTCTCATCACCACCCATGAAGGCCTGGTTCGGCTCGAGGGATTCGACTATGAGATTTCCTCGCATATTGAGATTCCCGCGGACATTTCTGAGCAGGGTTCGATCTTGGTTTCCGGCAAGCTCTTGGCTGAGATCACCCGATCGCTGCCTAACTCGACGGTCACCTTGGAGACCGAAGGCTCGAAGATCTCGCTGACCTGTGGCCGTTCACGATTCCACCTGGCCACCATGCCAGTTGATGAATACCCAACCCTGCCTGAACTTCCAGCTATCGCCGGCACTATCGATGGCCAAGCATTCTCCGAAGCTGTATCGCAGGTTATCGTTGCGGCGTCCAAGGACGACACCTTGCCAGTTCTCACCGGCATCAAGGTTGAAATTGAAAATGACCTGATCACATTCTTGGCCACGGACCGCTACCGTCTGGCTCTGCGTGAACTCAATTGGACTCCGAACCAGGCAGAAATCTCGACCTCCTTCCTGATCAAAGCCAAGACCCTCAACGAAGTTGCCAAGACTCTCTCGAGCTCTGGCGAGCTGAAGCTTGCAATGAGCGAGAACGGAGAAATGGTTGGCTTCGAAAGCTCCAACCGCCGGACCACTTCGCTGCTGATCAATGGCGAATACCCGAAGATCCGCTCGCTGTTCCCAAGCGACACCCCAATCCATGCCACCGTTCGCACCAGCGAGCTGATGGAAGCTGTTCGTCGTGTATCGGTGGTTGCCGAACGCAATACCCCAGTTCGCATGGCTTTTACCGATGGCCAGCTGACCTTGGATGCTGGCACCGGCGAAGACGCGCAGGCTGAAGAAGCTATTGTTGCGTCTCTTCGCGGCAAAGACATCGTCGTTGCCTTCAACCCGACCTTCTTGTCCGAAGGCCTGAACTCCTTCAATACCGATTTCGTGCGCTTCTCCTTCACCAGTGCGCCCAAGCCGGCCATGCTGACCGGCCAGAAGAAGCTGGATGAGGATGACCAGGACCAGTATCGCTACCTCGTGATGCCGGTTCGGTTGCCCAACTCGAACTAAGCCAATTTCGTGGTGGATGGCTAAAGCCATCCACCACCTTCTTTCTGTCAGGACCTCGGTGTATATCTCGCAGCTTTCACTCACGGGCTTCCGCTCGTATGCGCAGGCCGACGTGCACCTGGCCCCTGGGATCAACGTTCTGATCGGCCCCAACGGCGTCGGCAAAACCAATATCGTTGAGTCCGTTGGCTATTTGGCCAATCTCTCTTCGCATCGCGTGAGCAATGACGCCCCTTTGCTGCATTTCGGTTCTGAGCGCGCGCTGATCCGCGGCACCGTGCATCGCGGCCCGCAAACCACAGTGATCGAGGTCGAAATCACCAGTGGCAAGATCAATCGTGCCCGCATCAACCGGGCCAACCCGGTTCGCGCTCGGGAGATCCTGGGCATGGTGCGCACCGTGCTCTTCGCCCCGGAGGACATGGCGCTGATCAAGGGCGACCCGTCCAACCGCCGCAAGTTCTTGGACGAGCTCCTGGTAGCCCTGCGCCCGGTAGAAGCCGGCACCAAGAACGACTACGACCGCATCGTGAAGCAACGCAATGCCCTGCTCAAATCCATCCGCGGCAAGTCCAAGCTGAGCACCTCGCAGGAAAACACCCTCAAGGCCTGGGATCTGCAGTTGGCCTTGACGGGCGCTCGATTGATCCGCGGACGCCTTGACGTCCTGGCCTTGATTCGCCCGTACATGCAGGCCGCCTACGCGGATTTGGCCGATGGCGCGAAGGAAGCGCGCGCCGTCTACCGGTCCTCGCTCGAGGGCGAACTCGATGAAAACAGCCTTCCGGCAGAGGACCTTGAATCCTTGGACCAAGAAGAAATCCAGGAACTGCTGCTGAACGCCATTGAAGTTAATCGCAGTCGGGAAGTCGACCGCGGAATTTCGCTCTTTGGACCGCACCGGGACGATCTGACCCTGATCCTGGGACCGACCCCTGCCAAGGGCTATGCCTCGCACGGGGAAACCTGGTCCTTTGCCCTGGCCCTGCGCCTTGCCGCCTACCGTGTTTTCGGCGATGACGATCCGCGCCCAGGTTCCGGACCCATCCTGATCCTTGATGATGTCTTTGCCGAACTGGACACCACCCGTCGTGATCGTTTGGCGCATATCGTTGCCGGAGCCGAGCAGGTTCTGGTGACCGCCGCCGTTGTCGAAGATGTTCCAGAAGCACTGAAGGGACATTTCTTCCAGGTCTCCCCTGGCCAGGTTGTCGATGCATGAGCCATCAGAACGGGATGAACACCGCTTCGATCCAGAGATCGATGCGGCCAAAGCACTGCTCAACCGCATGCGGAAGCTCGCCGAAGAACGTGGCGAGAAGCGCATAGATGCGGCGCGCATGGACAAAGTGCGCAAGCGAAAAGCCGCCCGCCGCGGATTCGCCGCTGAAAAGCCGGAATCCGCCGAGGGGGCGATCCGCGATCCGCGCGCCATCGGCGAAGTAGTCTCCCGCTTGTCCAAGTCCCGCGGCTGGAACACCCAGGTCGCGGTCGGATCGGTACTCGGCCGCTGGCCCGACATCATTGGCGTGGAGAACGCGAAGCACTGCAAGCCGGAATCCTTTGAAGACACGGTGGTGGTGATGCGCTGCGATACAACAGCGAGAGCTGCGCAAATGCGCCTGCTCAGCCACGATATTCTGAAGAAATTCGATGCCGAGTTGGGTCCCGGGATCGTCACCGTGATCAAGGTGCTCGGGCCTAATGCTCCCTCCTGGCGCCATGGCATGCGTTCGGTGGCCGGCCGGGGTCCACGCGACACATACGGGTAGAAATTGCTGGCACGGCATATGGCGCACTCACGGACCCGGAGGGTGGATCCCCCCACACTTGATCGCCCCAACTGCCTCAGAACGTCAATTAGCAGCTTTTGGTGGGCGATTTAGGCCTCAAAGCCACCGTTTATTTTGGTCTACGCGGTAGAATTAGAGGTAGTGAAATGACTCCGCTGCGGGCTTGCCCGGGGCGGTGTCCCTCCAGACCATGATTGCCTGACGCGCTGAATCCATCGCAGCGGGCAATCGCGCGCCAAATCCGAGGAGTTCGTAGCACCCGTGTCTACCGAAAATGCTTCACCGCAGGAACCGGCTGAAAGCCAAGCCCCCGCGGAATCGATGACTTCCAAAGTCGAACACACTTACGGCGCCCAGGATATTACCGTCCTCGAAGGACTCGAAGCGGTACGCAAACGCCCGGGCATGTACATCGGTTCCACCGGCCCTCGAGGCCTGCACCACTTGGTCTACGAAGTCGTCGACAACTCCGTCGATGAGGCGCTGGCTGGCTACTGCGACACCATCAACGTCACGCTGCAGGCCGATGGCGGCGTGCGCTGTGAAGATAACGGCCGCGGCATCCCAGTAGACATCCACCCAACCGAGGGCAAGCCAACCGTAGAGGTTGTCATGACCATCCTGCACGCAGGCGGCAAGTTCGGCGGCGGCGGCTACGCGGTCTCCGGCGGCCTGCACGGTGTGGGCATCTCCGTGGTGAACGCCCTGTCCGAGAAGGTCGACACCATCGTGCGCCGCCAGGGCCATGCGTGGCGCATCGGCTTCGGCAACGGCGGCCACACCGTCCAGGAGCTGACCAAGGGCGAAGAAACCGAGCTGACCGGCACCAGCCAGACCTTCTACCCGGATCCGGAAATCTTCGAGACCACCGAATTCGATTTCGAGACGCTTCGCGCCCGTTTCCAGCAGATGGCCTTCCTGAACAAGGGCCTGCGCATCACCCTCACCGATGAGCGAGTGCAGGACAACGAAGAGCCCGAGGCCGAGGTCGAGGAGGAAATCGAGAACCAGGTAGTCAAGCCGCGCACGGTGGACTACCTGTACAAGGACGGCCTGCTGGACTACGTCAAGCACCTGAACGCCGCCAAGAAGATCGAACTGGTCCACGACGAGGTCATCGCCTTCGAATCCGAAGATGCTACCCGCGGCATCAGCCTGGAAATCGCGATGCAGTGGACCAGCGCCTACGCCGAATCCGTGCACACCTACGCGAACACCATCAACACCCATGAAGGCGGCACCCACGAAGAGGGCTTCCGCGCGGCCCTGACCGGCCTGCTCAACCGCTACGCACGCGATAACAAGATCCTGCGCGAAAAGGACGACAACCTCACCGGCGAGGACGCCCGCGAAGGGTTGACCGCCGTGATTTCGGTCAAGCTCTCCGAGCCCCAGTTCGAGGGCCAGACCAAGACCAAGCTGGGCAACTCGATGGCCCGAGGCTTCGTCCAGGGCGTGGTCAACGAGGAACTGGGCGACTGGTTCGAGCGCAACCCGAACGTGGCCCGCGACATCATCCGCAAGGCCCAACTGGCTTCGCAGGCCCGCATGGCCGCCCGCAAGGCCCGCGACAACGCCCGCCGCAAGTCGCCGATGGAATCCTTCGGCATGCCGGGCAAGCTCTCGGACTGCTCCTCGAAGAACCCTGCCGAGTGCGAAGTGTTCATCGTGGAGGGCGACTCCGCAGGCGGCTCCGCCAAGCGCGGACGCGACCCGCACACCCAGGCCATCCTGCCGCTGCGCGGCAAGATCCTGAACGTGGAACGTGCCCGCCTGGACCGCGCGCTGGGCAATGCCGAAGTGCAGGCGATGATCACCGCCTTCGGCACCGGCATCGGCGAAGAGTTCGACATGGCCAAGCTGCGCTACCACAAGATCGTGCTGATGGCCGATGCCGACGTGGACGGCCAGCACATCACCACGCTGCTGCTGACCTTGATCTTCCGCTTCATGCGCCCGCTGATCGAGCACGGCTACGTCTACCTGGCAGCCCCGCCGCTGTACCGCATCAAGTGGTCCAATGCGCCGCATGACTACGTGTTCACCGACAAGGAACGCGACCAGGAGCTGCTTGCCGGCCAGGCCGCCAACAAGCGCCTGCCCAAGGACAACGGCATCCAGCGCTACAAGGGCCTGGGCGAGATGGACTACTCGGAACTGTGGGACACCACCATGGATCCGGAGCACCGTACGCTGCGCCAGGTCACCATGGATGACGCGGCCGCCGCGGACGAGGTGTTCTCCGTGCTGATGGGCGAGGACGTCGAGTCCCGCCGTAACTTCATCCAGCAGAACGCCAAGGACGTGCGCTTCCTGGATATCTAGCCGGCCGCCGCCACCACAGATATCCACCGAAGACTTTTTTGACTTGTAAGGGAAGAAATTGAGCGACGAGCAAACCCCTGAGAACGCACCAATGGACGGCGAGATCATCGAGCCGGTCCCAGAAGGCGGTCGCATCGACCAGATCGACCTGCAGACCGAAATGCAGCGTTCGTACCTCGACTACGCCATGGCCGTTATTGTCGGCCGCGCGCTGCCGGATGTGCGCGATGGCCTGAAGCCGGTGCACCGCCGCGTGCTGTACGCAATGTACGACGGCGGCTACCGCCCTGAGCGCTCGTACAACAAGTGCGCCCGCGTGGTCGGCGAAGTCATGGGCCAGTACCACCCGCACGGCGACACCGCGATCTACGATGCGCTGGTCCGCCTGATCCAGGACTGGGTCATGCGCTACCCGCTGGCCCTGGGCCAGGGCAACTTCGGCTCCCCGGGCAACGACGGCGCCGCCGCCCAGCGTTACACCGAAACCAAGATGGCCCCGCTGGCCATGGAAATGGTCCGCGACATCAACGAGAACACCGTTGATTTCCAGGACAACTACGACGGCAAGAACCAGGAACCAACGGTTCTTCCGGCGCGTTTCCCCAACCTTTTGGTCAACGGCTCCTCCGGCATCGCCGTGGGCATGGCCACCAACATCCCGCCGCACAACCTGCGCGAAGTCGCCGAGGGCGTGCAGTGGTACTTGAAGAACCCGGAAGTTTCGCGCGAGGAGCTGCTCGCCGAGCTGATGCTGCGCGTGAAGGGCCCGGACTTCCCATCCGGCGCCATGATCCTGGGCACCAAGGGCATCGCCGATGCCTACCGCACCGGCCGCGGCTCGATCACCATGCGCGCAGTGGTCAACGTGGAGGAAATCCAGGGACGCACCTGCCTGGTGGTCACCGAACTGCCGTACATGGCCAACCCGGATAACCTCGCGGTGAAGATCGCCGAACTGGTCCGCGACGGCAAGATCGCCGGCATCGCCGACATGCGCGACGAGACCTCGGGCCGCACCGGCCAGCGCCTGGTCATCGTGCTCAAGCGCGATGCCGTGGCCAAGGTAGTGCTGAACAACCTGTACAAGCACACCGAGCTGCAGTCCAACTTCTCGGCCAACATGCTCGCGATCGTCGACGGGGTGCCGCGCACCCTGCCGCTGGATGGATTCATCCGCCACTGGGTCACCCACCAGATCGAAGTGATCGTCCGCCGTACTGAATACCGCCTGAAGAAGGCCGAGGAAGAAGCCCACATCCTGCGCGGCCTGCTCAAGGCCCTGGATGCCCTGGACGAGGTCATCGCCCTGATTCGCCGCTCGGCTACCACCGAGGCGGCGCGCGACGGGCTGATGGAGCTGCTGGACATCGACGAGGCGCAGTCCCGCGCCATCCTCGACATGCAGCTGCGCCGCCTGGCCGCCCTCGAGCGCCAGAAGATCCAGGATCGCCATGCCGAGCTCGAGCGCATGATCGCCGAATTCCAGGCGATCATCGCCGATCCGGCACGCCAGCGCCAGATCGTCTCCGAAGAACTGCAGGAAATCGTCGACAAGCACGGGGACGAGCGCCGTACCAAGGTGCTGATGGGCTACGACGGCGACATGAGCGTCGAAGACCTGATTCCCGAAGAGGAAATGGTCGTCACCATCACCCGCGGCGGCTACGTCAAGCGCACCCGCATCGACAACTACCGTTCGCAGGCACGTGGCGGCAAGGGCATCAAGGGCGCGAACCTGCGCGGGGACGACGTGGTGGAGCACTTCTTCGTCACCTCGACCCACAACTGGCTGCTGTTCTTCACCAACCACGGCCGGGTTTACCGCACCAAGTGCTACGAGCTGGCCGAGGCCGGCCGCGATGCCAAGGGCCAGCACGTAGCCAACGTGATGGCCTTCCAGCCGGACGAGCACATTGCCCAGGTGCTGGACCTGCGCACCTACCAGGATGCGGCCTACCTGATGCTGGCTACCCGCAACGGCTTGGTCAAGAAGACTCGCCTGGAGGATTACGACACCAACCGCACCGCCGGCGTGATCGCGATCAACCTGCGCGAGGACGATGAACTGGTCTCCGCGCAGCTGGTCAGCGAATCCGATGACGTGATGCTCGTCTCACGCAAGGGCCAGTCGGTCCGCTTCACCGCCACCGATACCGCGCTGCGCCCCATGGGCCGTGCAACCTCGGGCGTGACCGGTATGAAGTTCCGCGAAGACGATGAACTGCTGGCAGCCGATGTGGTCCGCGAAGGCTCCTATGTCTTCACCGTGACCAACGAGGGCTACGCCAAGCGCACCACCGTCGAGGAATACCGTGTGCAATCCCGCGGTGGTTTGGGCATTAAGGTGGCCAAGCTCAACGAGGAACGCGGTGAGCTGGTTGGCGCGCTGATCGTCGACGAGACCGATGAGGTCTTGGTGGTGATGGGCTCGGGCAAGGTGGTCCGCTCGGCCGTTTCGCAGGTTCCTTCCAAGGGCCGCGACACGATGGGCGTCATCTTCGCCAAGCCGGACAAGAAGGACCGGATCCTTGCGGTTGCCAAGAACTCTGAGACTGAGCTCGAAGAGAACTTGGAGGAAGATGCCGTAACGTTGGACGCAGAAAACACGATCGATGAGTCATCGGCTGTGCCAGAAAACGAATCCGGCGCGGAAAATGATGACAACACTAACGGAGGTAACGCATGAGCACGCCCTCGACGCCACGCCCCAGCGGCGGTGCCCCGAAGAGCGCAGCGCCGCGACCTACCCAGGTAAAGCGTCCAGCTCCGACCGGTACTGGCGCCCGTCCGGCTAGCGCCGGCGCACGACCAGCAGCAGGCCAGGCACGTCCAGCGGGCCAGCGCCCGACAGGAGCGCCGCAGCGCCCAACCAGCCAGCAGCGTCCGGCCAATGGCCAGGATCGCCTGGTTCGTCCAGCGCCCAAGGCGAAGGTCCGCAAGGCCCGCCTGCTGGTTTCCAAGGTGGAGCCCTTCTCGGTTCTGAAGCTGGCCTTCCTGCTCTCGGTAGCTTTCGGTGTGATCACCGTGGTTGCCGCCGTGGGCATCTGGGCTGTCTTGGATCTGACCGGAACCTTTGATGCGTTCAACCAGCTGATGCGCGAGGCCATTGGCGCCGACGGCAACTTCGACCTGCGCGACACCATGTCGCTGGGCCAGGTGGCTTCCTACGCGACGATCATCGCAGTGGTGAACGTAGTGGTAATTTCCGTGGTCTCCATGCTTGGCGCGGTGCTGTACAACATTGCTGCTTCACTGGTCGGCGGAGCCGGAGTGACCCTCACCGACGACTAGGAACACCCCAAGTCGAGCCCGGGATTCATGCTGTGATGCATGACACCCGGGCTCGATTTGTATCTTTGGGAGAACACCGGTAAAGTTTTATTTCGTTCCGAAGGGAACAAAAACAAAAGCAAGGGCGTATAGCTCAGGCGGTTAGAGCGCTTCGCTGATAACGAAGAGGTCCCAAGTTCAAGTCTTGGTACGCCCACGGAAACCTTGCTGGAGAGAAAGAGGGAGTAATGAAAAAGTTCCTGGTTCTCGCATCGATCGCGGCTGCTGCAGTAGTCTTGGTCAAGAAAGCGAAGGCTTCGTCGGAAACGAAGGAAACCTGGCATCAGGTAGCCGATAAAGTTTCCTAAAGCTTTTGGGGCCTTAGCTCAGTTGGTAGAGCGTCTGCTTTGCAAGCAGAATGTCAGGAGTTCGATTCTCCTAGGCTCCACAAAAGAAAGTGGCGGAAAGTGAAAACTTTCCGCTAATTCTTTTTGATTGATCCGGTTGGATTGGTCTTGGAGTGGAAACTTCAAAATTGAATACGGGGCCTTAGCTCAGTTGGTAGAGCGTCTGCTTTGCAAGCAGAATGTCAGGAGTTCGATTCTCCTAGGCTCCACATTTGCCAAAAGGCGGAAAGTGAAAACTTTCCGCCTTTTGCGTATCCAGAAGAAAATTCTATTTCGCTAGTGCGGGATCCGGGCCATCCGGACATGCTCATAGTGTCCAATAAGCTGCTCGCCAATGCTGTGCCAGGACCGATCCTGGACACTGCTAAGCGCAGCGCTGGCAAAAGCCAGCCGTTTCGCATCGTCATAGGCCAAGTCGCTGACCCGACTGCGCAGCTCACTAAGGTTTCCTGGCTGATAGAGCCAGCCCGTGCGCGAGGAATCCACCAGATCCAGCGGTCCCCCACGGCCTACGGCCACGACAGGCACACCACAGGCCATGGCTTCCTGAATGGTCTGGCAAAAGGTCTCTGAGGCGCCAGGATGCACAAAGATGTCCATCGAAGCCATGACCTCGGCCAAGCGTTCCCCGGAAAGGAAACCGGTGAAGTGGGCGTTGGGCAAAAGGCTGCGCAGTTCGTCCTCGAGTGGGCCGGAACCGACGATCACCAGCCGAGTATTCTCAAGACTCGCCAGGGCCTGCAGGTCCGCGACCTGCTTCTCTGCTGCCAGCCGGCCGACGTAGCCAATGACTACCTCGTCATTCGGGGCAACCGCCTGCCTGAACTGCTCGCTTCGCCGTCTTGGCGTGAACTGCGCTGTATCTACTCCCCTGCCTGAAATGGCAAGCCGCGGAACGCCCAGAGATTCGAGCTGGTGGTAGGAAAACGTGCTTGGAACCAGAGTGAGGTCCGCACCCGTGTGGATCGCTCTGACGTGCTCCCAGAGCCTCTGCGTCAGCCACGGCATTTTGTAGCGTGCCGCGTAGCTGGGAACCTCGGTCTGATACAGCGCCACGGTGGGCAATTCGAGTTCCTGTGCAGCGCGCAGAGCCTGCCATCCAAGGATGAACGGGCTAGCCAGATGAACTACGTCGACGCGCTCTCGAGCCAGCATCTTGCGCAGGCGCGCCACACTGGTGGTAGCGACCCGAACCTCGGGATAGCTTGCCAAAGGCATCGACGGAACTGTGAGGATCTTGAAGCCCTGATAGAGCTTTGGCACGCCATGGCCCGACAGCTCCCCTGCCAGCGAGCCTGCAGGGGTAATGACCACGGCCTCCTGGCCAGTCTGCCTGAGGTGATCCAGCGTCTTGAGGATTGAGTTGGTGACCCCATTGAAATGGGGAAGGAACGATTCAGCGACGATTGCTACCTTCACATCTTCAGCATGCTTTTCGTCAATTACACGCAAGTGAATATGACAAGGGTAGTGGATTAACTTCAGCTGTCTCGTTGTGGCCGCAACTCTTTAGTGGCAAAATACCTAGGTGCCCTATGAACAGTCCAGCCCTTCCGCCGTGGCGGTAAATGCCAACAAGAACGAAAAAGACTCCCGCATCGCGGTACTGCTCTTCCCTGTGCTGATTTTGCTGGGCGGACTGTGCGGAATGTTCGTTCCCCAAGCGTTCGTGGGGTTTTCCGGATGGATAAATCCCCTCCTGATGGTGATCATGTTCTGCATGGGGCTGACGCTGACCTTGCCAGACTTCGCCCTGGTGTTCAAGAACCCGTTGCCGGTGCTCGGCGGTGTCGCAGCGCAGTTCATCCTGATGCCATCCATGGGCTGGCTGGTCGCCACGCTGCTGCAGCTTGAACCTGCCTTGGCCGCCGGCCTGATCCTGGTTGGCTGCGCACCAGGAGGCACGGCATCGAATGTGGTTTCCTACCTGGCTCGAGGCAATGTCGCCCTGTCCGTTGCCATGACGTCCGTGTCGACCTTGCTCGCACCGCTGCTGACCCCGGCGCTGGCCTTGTGGCTGGCTGGCCAGTACATGCCGGTCGATGCTGGATCCATGGCCGTCAGCGTCATCAAGATCGTACTGATCCCTGTGGTCCTAGGCATCGTCCTGCGCATGCTGTTCAACCAGTTCGTGGCGAAGATCGGTGGTGTGCTGCCATGGCTGTCGGTACTAGCCATCACCTTCGTGGTGACGGTCATCGTCGCGGGCAGTGCACAGACGATTTTGACTGCTGGCCTGCTGGTCCTGGTTGCGGTCATTTTGCATAATGCCCTGGGCCTGGCTTTGGGGTATGCCATGGGTGTCCTGTTGCGCGTTCCCGAAGCTTCCCGGCGAACAATCGCCATCGAAGTCGGCATGCAGAATTCAGGCCTCGCCGGTGGGCTAGCGAAGCAATACTTCTCGCCTGAAGCCGCTCTGCCAGGTGCCGTATTCTCTGTTTGGCATAACTTGTCCGGCGCATTGATCGCAGCTTATTGGCGGAGAAAAGACGCTAAATAGCTCGAAGAGTGCGGGCACGGATAAAAGTATTCCATCATAAGAATATCTTGATCTGTCCAAGTATTCGCCGGATCCGGCACGTTCCAAGTTCGAATGAAGCCCATGCGCTGGGAAACTGTAACCTTGGTTGGTGACCATCTTGCTTGCCTTGGTCGGAATTCTCGGGATTTCGGCATCTGGCCCCATTATTGCCGCCTTCCCTGGTGTCCCGGTTCTCTCCATGGCCTTTTGGCGCAATGGAGCTGCGGCGGCCGCGCTCAGCGCACCGGCACTGCGAAAGAACTCCAAAGCTTATCTGCAGATGACCGGGCGAGAATGGTTCTTCACCGGGGTAGCAGGTGTAGCTCTCGCACTGCATTTCGTGTGCTTCATGTATTCGATGCGACTAACCAGCGTGGCTGCTGGAACGGCACTGGTGTGCATCCAAGGTGTCTGGATCGCGATTTACCAGGTTCTTCGCGGAACCAAATATCGAACGCAGGTTTTCCTTGGCATGGGCATTGCGCTGCTTGGTGCAATCATCATCACGGGATTCGACATGGGGCTGGGACGTGATGCCATCATTGGCGACCTCTTGGCACTAGCCGGTGGCGTCTTGGCCGCTGTGTACACGCTGGCCGGATCCGTGGCTCGCAGGACCTTGGGAACTACAACGTATGCCTCGAGCTGCTATGCCATTACCGCCGCAGTGCTGCTAATCCTGTGTTTCCTGACTGGAACGCCGATTTGGGGTTTCGACGCCCGAGGATGGATGGCGATCATTCTGCTGACGCTTTGCGCGCAGATCTTTGGCCATACCGCCATGAATCATTTGCTCAGCGTGCTCGGTCCGCTCACGGTCTCGACGCTGATTCTGCTCGAGATTCCTGGCGCGGCAATCCTAGCGGCAATGTTCTTGGGGCAGGTAGTTCCTATCGCTACCTATGCCGGGTTGGCCGTGATACTTGTTGGGCTTGCCCTCGTGATTCGAGGGCAAGCCCAACCAAAAGCAGCCTAGACGGCTTTATTTGTCATCTTCGAGGATTTCGCGGATTTCTTCCACGCTGGCTTCACGCGATTCAACAGGCTCGTGCGGTTGTGCAGGAAGTGGTTCGTTTTCCCATGGATCCTCAATTGGTTTCGAGGCCTTCCACACGGCTACCAGCACTGCGACAAGTCCCGCAATCAAGCCAACGGCTAGTACTTTTCCTGCTTTGCTCTTCTTGCTCATGCATTGCTCCCGATCCGAAAAAATTCACGCTAACCGACAGTTCAAGACTAGGCAGTTCTATGCCCAGTGGCCAGCAGTATCGGACAAGCAACCTAAGAATGGTCCAAATTTTCTCTCAACGCGTACGTCAGTATTTAGCGGGTCGAGCATAGATCATGGAAGAATGAAGGCATGACCGCAAACGCAACTCATAAAGCCACGATTCACACTACTTTGGGCGATATCGTTGTCGATCTCTTCGGCAACCACGCACCAAAGACCGTAAAGAACTTCGTTGGCCTCTCGACCGGTGAGCAGGAGTGGGTACACCCAGAATCCGGTGACAAGAAGACCAACACCCCGCTGTACAGCGGAACCATCTTCCACCGCATCATTTCTGATTTCATGATTCAGGGTGGCGACCCACTGGGCCAGGGCTTCGGCGGCCCAGGCTACCAGTTCGATGATGAGATCCACCCAGAACTGAACTTCAACGAGCCTTACAAGCTGGCCATGGCCAACGCGGGCATCCGCATGGGCCGTGGAACCAACGGTTCGCAGTTCTTCATCACCACCGTTCCTACCACCTGGCTGCAGGGCAAGCACACCATCTTCGGTGAAGTCCTTGACGCTGACTCGCGCAAGATCGTTGACGCGCTGAACGCCGTTGCTACCGATGGCCGTGACAAGCCACTGGAAGACGTTGTTATCAACTCGGTCGACATCGAGACCCTGTAACAACACAGGCGCACCAACCCGAGGCTCTGACGATTCCCTAGCGGCATTGTCGGGGCCTCGAGTATTTAATCCTTCTCCCCCAACTCAAGGCAGGTACTGATGTCCTTTGGACAGGTTTTCCCAGAGGGCCAAGCAACTCCGACGTGCTATCGACACTCGCAGACGGTGTCCTATGTTTCATGCCACCGGTGCGGACGTCCGGTCTGCCCGCAGTGCCAGGTCTCTGCGCCTGTAGGTGTGCAATGCGTAGACTGCGTCGCGCAAGCCAATAAGAACCTGCCGCGGCAGAAGACCCAATTCGGTGGCCGGGCTCGATCCGGTGCTCCTGTTATCACCTACACTTTCATCGGCCTGAACGTGCTGGTGTATCTGCTGCAGTGGATCATCCCTGGATTCACCAATCAGCTTGTACTTGCGCCGGCTCTGGCCGCCTATGAGCCATGGCGCCTGATCACCAGCGCCTTTGCCCACTCCACGAGCTCCTTCTTGCACCTTGCCATGAACATGTACGGCGTCTACATCTTCGGCACCATGCTCGAACCAAGGATGGGACGGCTGCGCTTCACCTGGCTATACCTGCTCAGCGCTTTTGGCGGTTCACTAGGCGTTCTCCTGCTGAGCAACCCGATCAGCGCCACGCTCGGCGCTTCGGGCGCACTGGCAGGCTTGTTCCTCGCAACTTTCGTAGTGTTCCGGTCCAACAAGCAGGCACTTCGCTCCATGGGAATTATCCTGGCGCTGAATGTCGTTCTCGGCTTCGTTATTCCCAGTATTTCGTGGCAGGGGCATCTGGGCGGAGCGATATTGGGTATCCTCGCAGCCTGCTGCATTGTGCTGATCCCGCGAAGTAATCCACAGCGTGCGCGTAACCAGATACTTTTACTCACGGCCTTGTCGATTGCGTTGCTGGCAGCCCTTTACCTCTCCACGGAAGCAGTGAAGTGGCCCTTGGGATAGTTCGAAAAGAAGCAATGCAGTTATCCACACTGCTTATCCACACTGTTAATAACTTACAAGCGTGTAACTCTCGAGGCCTAGTGGTTATTAACAGCCCCAAGACCCCGTTATATCAGGGATATTCGCCTTGGAGCACCCAATACTCACAACCTTGTCCCCAGTTGTGGATAACTTTTTAACAACCCCTGTAGATAGTGCATATACGAATCCACCGACTGTTAATAACTTCGGGTTCGAAAGTTTAAACGAATCATGAGAATCACGGTTCAATAAGCGGAATCACGCCTTATCCACAGCCGGAATCCACAGTGTTAATAACTTACAAGCATGTCATTTCAGTTTCCAATATCCCCGTTGACCTGTACTTTATCCGAAAAATCGTGAACTCTACCCAAGTTCTCCCCAGCTGTGGATAACTTTGTGAACAACTGTTTATAAAAGTTGTTCACAGTCACTGTGGATAAGCGTGTTTGCCTGTGGATTACTTGGTGAGAACTGGCAGGATCAGCATGCTGGCAAAGATGAGCATGACGATTCCGATAAGTACATCAAGTACCTGCCACGCCTTGGGGTTGGCAAAGAGCGGGGCAAGGAAACGTGCGGCGTAGGCAAGTGCGAAGAACCAAGTGAAGCTGGCAATGATCGCACCAGTGGCGAAATAGGGTGCGCCTGCGGCTTGGGAAGTAGCAATTGAACCAAGAAGCAGTACCGTGTCGATATAGACATGTGGATTCAGCCAGGTGAGGGCCAACGTCGTTCCGATGATCGAGACGGCTGTTGTTGCACCGGGGAGCCCTGAGACTTTCAGCGCCTCGGGCTTCAGTGCTCGGCGGAAAGCGAAAATCGCGTAGCTTGCCAGGAAGATGAAACCGCCTATTCGCGCAATCACCAATATCCAGGGCGCTCGGTCGACAAGCGCTCCCATGCCGCTGGCTCCGGCGGCAATCAGGATCGCATCTGATAATGAGCACACCAAAGCGGTGATGAAAACATGCTCTTTCCTGATTCCCTGGCGCAGCACAAACGCATTTTGCGCACCGATGGCGACGATGAGGGACAGGCCAGTGGTAAAGCCGAAGAACAAGGATCCAGAGAGCATGTAGAAACTGTAAGAGATTAGCTGATCTGCGTCGAACTTAAAGTTTCTGATTCTAGATTAGAGTTCCTAATGTGAACATGGATGTGGAACACCTCGAAACCCTGCTTGCGGTAGTTGATGCGGGAAGCTTCGATGATGCCTCGATTGATCTGGGAGTGACCGCTTCGGCCGTCAGCCAGCGCATCAAGGCCTTGGAGAACCGCCTGGGCGCAGTCCTGCTCGTCCGCAGTCGCCCGGTTAGGCCTACCGAGCATGGACTGAAAGTTCTGCGCTATGCGCGACAGATGACGCTGCTCAGTGCAGAGTTCTCCAAAGAGATAGCCTCCGAAAATCCGATCCCGATCGCCATTGGAGTCAACGCGGATTCGCTCTCCACTTGGTTCGGTCCGGTATTCTACGAGCTCGCGAAGTTCGAAGACCTCTCCTGTGAAATAGTGCGTACCGATGAAAACAGGGGACTGGAGCTACTTCGAACCGGTCGCGTCAGCGCCGTGGTCACCAATGCGGAGGAGAATATCCAGGGTTGCATCAGTGACAAACTGGGTGCACTGCGCTATCGCGCAGCCGCGCAAGCTTCGGTGGTCCAACGCCATGTACCTACTGGGGCCGTGGAAGAGCTCATTCGCACTCCGATGGTGGTCTTCGATCGTGAGGATCCCTTGCAGCATGAGATGCTCCAGCGGGTTGCCGGGGCTAAAGCGCGACCGGAAGGCCAAGTCCACCATGTTCCAGATTCCATGCAGTTCGTTGCGGCCATAGAAGCGGGGATGGGGTGGGGGATGATTCCAGAAACGCAGCTGCAGAAAGCCAGCGGGCTGCAGGTACTCAACGAGCAATGGTTTATCGATGTGCCACTGTATTTTCAGCGCTGGGCTGTGGACTCGCAGATCCTCGCGAGGATAGGTGGCATTTTGGTCACAGCCGCGAGACAGCAAGGCCTGCATTTGCTAGCCTGAGGTGGTCACCAGCAATCATTGCTTGGACCCGGACGAGGGAGCCGTACCCGGAGCGCGACAAGACGGCCAGAAAGTATCTGGCATGCATTGGGTAATTTTGATCGTTTCCGGACTATTCGAAGCGGTATGGGCCATCGCTCTTGGCATGAGCGAGGGGTTCTCCAAACTCGTTCCGACCATCGTCTTCTTCGCGGCGCTGGTTGTGTCCATGGGTGGACTGGCCTACGCCATGAAGGAAATTCCCGTCGGCACTGCATATGCCATCTGGGTAGGCATCGGAGCCTCGCTTGCCGTCATTTACTCGATGGCCACCGGACAGGAAGCCTTCAGCGTACTGAAGATGGTCTTCATTCTCGGATTGGTTGGTTGCATCATCGGCTTGAAAGCCGTCAGCCACTAATATCAAAAGCCGCCATTAAACAACTTCGCCGGCCCCCTCAGCAGGGGGCCGGCGATACGGCTATTTCCAGCCCGTTGTCATGAAAAAGCCGACCATCGCAATACCGAAGCCGACAACGATGTTCCAACCGCCGATATTCGGAATCGGGTACAGGGTCTGCGAAACGTAATAAACGATGATCCACAGCAAGCCCAGAAGCATCAGTCCGAACATGACTGGCTTGTACCAGCCCGGCATCGGCTTATCGATGGCATGGGCGCTCTGGCGCGTCTCCTGCGGCTGTGAATTCTTCTTGCGTCGTGGCTTTGACTCCGGCACTCGAATGCTCCCTCGGCTTCATCTGCTTAATGTAGTAAATGTGGGTGACCTTCAGGTCTTCCCGGTAGGCTTGGGTGCAAGAATGCTGAGAACTGCTTAGTGCATTCCTACGTAGCTTCCATACTAGCCGTTACCCGCTGGAACTCTGGGTTTTGGCCAGTATCGACCCATCTTAGTTGACCTATTTCGCGCATTTCTTTCCCTTAAGGAGCCAGACCGCCGTGAACCGATCAGCCACTGCGCAGGGACGTCGCATGCAGCACCGACGACCGTCGGCAGGAAACCGTATTGCCGGATTCTTTGGCGAACTGCTGATCACCCTTGGCATCTTGCTGATGCTCTACGTGGTGTGGGAACTGTGGTGGACGAATATCGACTCGGCCCAGGCCCAGAAGGAAGTCACCGCAAACCTCGTGCAAGAACTTGGCGAGGTCGTGGTGCCGGAAGGCAACGAGGAGGAAGAGGAGAAGGACTACGGTCCGGCTCCGGTCACGGAATTGGCTCCCGGAGAAACTTTCGGGATCATGTATTTCCCGCGCTTTGGCGCTAGCGGATCGCACCACCCGGTGACCTACGGAGTGGAAGACCACGTGATCGATAACCTCGGCATTGGCTATTACCCGACCACGCAGCAACCGGGGGAGCTGGGCAACTTCGCCGTAGCGGCCCACCGCCAGACCCATGGCCAGGTCTTCTGGGATATTGACAAGCTGCAAGACGGCGACAAGATCTATCTGCAGACTGCACAGGGGTATTACACCTACACCTGGTACGCCACCGAGATTGTGGCTCCATCCAATGGCGATGTCCTGTTGCCTACCCCGCACCAGTGGGGAGTGGAACCAACGAAGTCCATCTTGACCATGACCACCTGCCATCCGAAGTACTCGACCCAGCAACGCATGATCGCGTATTCGGAACTCACCGATTGGCGTCCTCTGGATGCAGGTCCGCCGAAGGAAATCCGTGACATGGTCATCGACGCAACGAGCTAGGAGAAGAGATGTACGCCTGGATATTTAGAAATCTGCCCGGCCCTTTGTGGCTTCGTATTTTTGAAGCATTGATTCTCATTGCCGCGATCGTGCTATTACTGATGATGTACGTTTTCCCATGGCTGAACCAGTACATCAGCCCATTCACCGATTCAACGATTGGCCAGAGCACCCCGTGAGCAGCACCAGGATCCTCGTGATCGATAATTACGACAGCTTTGTGTACACCCTCGTGGGTTACCTGCAGGAGCTGGGCGCGGAAACCACCGTATACCGCAACGACGATTTGAGCGTTGGGGAAGCAACCAAGTTGGCTGCGGAATACGACGGTGTGCTGATCTCCCCGGGCCCGGGCGAGCCTGCAGGAGCGGGTGTCAGCATCGATCTGATCAAGTGGTGCGGGCAGCAGCGCAAGCCAATGCTCGGTGTCTGCCTTGGGCATCAGGCGCTCGCTGAAGCCTATGGCGGCACGGTCACGCACGCCGAAGAACTAATGCACGGCAAGACCTCGCTGGTGAGCCACGAAAACCACCCGGTCTTCAACCAGGTAGCCAACCCCTTCACCGCAACGCGCTACCACTCCCTGGCAGCCGTACGCGAGAGCATCCCTGCTGAGCTTGAAATCATCGCTGCTACCGCCGGGGGAGTCATCATGGGGCTGGCGCACCGGGAAGCACCACTATGGGGCCTGCAGTACCACCCAGAGTCGGTGCTGACCGAGCAGGGATACCAGATGCTGGGCAATTGGCTGGAATTCGTAGGACTTCAGGGGGCAGCCAAGAAGGCCACGACCCTGAGCCCGCTCTTCAGCGGAGAGTAGCCTAGCAGCCTATCGGTCGCGCCCGTTTTCCCGTGGCGGGTTAGTCCGATCTGGCGGGCCGTTCCCATTGGAAGGAGCCGGAGCGTCACTGGTAGGCGAAGCACTGTCGGACGGATCATCGGATTCTTCTGAATCTGGAGATTCGGTCTCGCTGGGCGATGGTTCTTCACTTGGTTCTGGTGCCGGCGGAGCCTTGGCCACAGAAATCTTCACCAGGCTTCCCTGAGCCACGTCCTCGGAGGCCTCGGGGGACTGCTTGAACAAGGTTCCCTCAGGGTAGTCGTCGGTTGCCACCTCATCGAACTGAACTTCCAACCCGATGTCGTCCGCAGAGAGCTTCTCTTCAGCTTCCTCACGGCTCATCTCGGTAACGACCGGAACGGTCACCATGCCGGTAGAAAGGATCAGGTCGACTTCGCTGCCGGCCTTCACCTTGGAGCCCAGCTCCGGGCTGGTGCCAATAACCCAGTCGGTTGGAATGGTTGCAGAGTTCTCCCGGCTGACTTCACCCACTTCGAGGCCAGCTTCACGCAGGGCATCGCGGGCAGCCGTCTCGGACTGGTTCGCCAGATCCTTGGGAATCGTGCGCTGTTCCGAACCATCGGAAATGAACAGCGCAACCGTGGATTCCTTGGAAACCATGGACCCTTCTGCCGGGTCGGTTCGGGTCGCCTTGCCCTGCTCTACTTCATCACTGAATTCCCGCTCTACACGCACCTGGAAGGTGGAATCGCGCAGCAATTCACGTGCGTCGTCTTCGGACATCTCCAGGACCTTGGGCACAGCAACTGGGGCACGCTTTTCAGCCTCGGCCTGGATCGAGCGGATCACCAGGAAACTGGCGATACCCACAGCGATCAGGGCAATGATGGTCAGCAGGATGATCAGGCCGCGGTTGGACTTGTGCCGTGCAGGGGCCTCGGGAGCCTCATCTTCGACGAAGACCGGGTGCTGGCTGGTGCCTGGCGCTGACTGCGCGATGAACCCGGTTTCAGTCTCGCCGTGCATGCCGTATATCGGCAAGGTGTAGGTTGATGGTGCCGGTTCGTCATCATGGAATTCAATGCCGTTCAGTGCATCTTCCAACGCAGCCGCGAAAGCGCCTGCGCTCTGGAAACGGTCATCGCGTTCCTTGGACAGAACCTTGGAAACGATCGGGTCGAAGATCGGGTCAACGTCGTGCTTGACCTCGCTGGGCGCTGACGGAATCTCGCCAACGTGCTGGTACGCGACCGAAACCGGCGAATCACCGGTGAACGGGGGGCGCTGGGTCATCAGCTCGTAGAACAGGCAGCCAACAGAGTAGATATCCGAACGGAAATCGACCTGTTCGCCGCGTGCCTGCTCAGGAGAGAAGTACTGGGCGGTTCCCACCACAGCGGCGGTCTGCGTCATTGTCGCCGATGTGTCCAAGGCACGGGCTATGCCGAAGTCCATCAGCTTCACGTGGCCGGCATCGGTCACCATCACGTTGGCCGGCTTGATGTCGCGGTGGACGACATTGTTATTGTGCGAATGATCCAGGGCATTGCATACGCCGCGGGTGACGTGCACAGCGAAGGAAGCGTCGACATCGCCCGAAGCGATCACCTGCTTCAGAGTCCGGCCGGTCACGTATTCCATGACCATGAAGGGCAAGCGCTCACGGCTATGATCGGTAGCAGGCAGCTCGCCGGTGTCGTAGACGGCAACGATATTCGGATGGCTCAGGCCCGCGACGGCCTTGGCTTCACGGCGGAATCGATTGACCACCATGGGGTTGCTTGCGGTATCCGGGCGCAGCACCTTGACCGCGACCTTGCGCGAAAGCACATGGTCGGTGGCAAGATAGACATCCGCCATGCCGCCGCGGCCTACCAGCGATTCGATCTCGTAGCGATCGTTGATCAACCGTGGCAAGCCGGGGGGCAAGGCTTCGACTTCACTCATGGCGCTTCGCTTTGGTCCGGCTCTGCAGCTTCTGGGGATTCAGATGCCGACGGGGTAGCGGACTCGGATGCTTCGGGTTCTTCTGGGCCCATGGAAATATCCAGGGTCACCGTGGTGCCCGGCTCTACTTCGCTGCCGGCTGGAACGTCCTGCGCAAGCACCGTGCCAGCGACCGAAGAGTCATGGCGTTCCTCGCCCTTGGCCACGGCCAGCCCAGCGTCCTGGATGCGCTTCTGCGCAGCTTCGTAGCCCATGCCGGTTACCGAAGGAACGCCAACGGTTTCGGGAGCCATGGCGTAGGTAATCGAAATGGTTTCGCCCTTTTCGACGCTGCCGGTCGGGTTCAGCGAAATGACTTCGCGTGGGTCGTACTCATTGGTTTCCTGCGGGGTCGCGTCAACGACGAGGCCCTTGCCCTCAAGCTCTGCCGTCACGGTGTCGATATCCTGGCCCACCAGCGAGGCCGGAACCTCTACGTAGGTCACGGTTTCACTCGGGGTCGGGGAAGAGGACTCGGAGGTCTCCGATGCTTCGGTGGTTTCTTCCGAAGGATCGGTGGATTCCTCGGTCGGAGAAGGGGATTGGGAAACATCGGTGCTCTGCGTGACCGAAGCCGTCGGCTGATTGTCCTTGTCGCTGCTCATGGCAGGGATCAGCCACGCCAGCAAGGCAATCACGGCGGCCAGCGCGATGATCACGATCAGCGGGACCAGCCAAGGGCTGCGTTTGGCCCCGGCCTCGCCAGCCGGATCCTGGGTATCCACGTCCTCGTCATCGAATCCGCCGGCTGCGGCACTGGACCCGGAGAAACCGCTGGTAGCGCCGGCAGGTTCCACCACGGTTGGCATCGCATTGGTCATTGTCGGCGCGGAATCAGCACGCGGCACCACCTGGGTGGCGTCGTTACCCATGTTGACCACTTGAGTTGCGTCGGTGGCGATACCGGTGGCCAGCATGCCGGGAACGGCCAAGGTCGCGGTATTGGTATCACCGGAGCGCAGTGCATCGGCGGCCTTCGCCAGCGCCGTTGCGTCCTTCGGGCGATCCGACGGGTTCTTGGCCAGCATCGACATGATCAGCTGGCGTACCGGTGCCGGGATGGTGTCCGGCAGCGCCGGGGGAGCATCGTTGACCTGTGCCAGGGCGATGGCGATCTGCGATTCGCCGGTGAACGGGCGGCGTCCTGCCAGGCACTCGTAGCCGATCACGCCCAAGGCGTAGATGTCAGAGCTGCCGGTGGCGATCTGCCCGGTGGCCTGTTCCGGGGCCAAGTACTGGGCGGTTCCCATTACCTGCCCGGTGGCGGTCAGCGGAACCTGGTCAGCAAGCCGGGCAATGCCGAAGTCGGTGATCTTCACGACGCCCGAAGGCATCACCAGGATGTTACCCGGCTTCACATCGCGGTGCACCAGGCCGTGCTCGTGGGCTGCTGCCAGCGCGCGGGCGGTCTGCGCGATCAGCGAGAGCGTACAGGTCCACGTCGAGCTTGCGCTCGCGCTCGATAATGGTGGACAGCGGCGGGCCGGGAACCAGTTCCATCACCAGATAGGCGGAGCCCTGTTCCTCGCCGTAGTCGAAGACGCCAGCGATGCCAGGGTGGTTCAGCAGCGCGGTGTGGCGTGCTTCCACGCGGAAACGCGTCAGGAAGCTCTCATTATCGGTGTATTCCTCTTTGAGGATCTTGATCGCTACCAGACGTCCTAGGACCTGGTCTCGTGCCTTCCAAACTTCGCCCATGCCACCGATCGCAATGCGGTCGGTCAGCTTGTAACGACCGCCCAAGGTGGTGCCGGTTACTGGCCTCACTTGTTGAACACCGCCTCTAACATCGTCTTCATAAGTGCACCTGCCGTGTTGTGGCCGGTGTTGTAATCTACGTCTTGAATATTGACCGTGATGGCAACCTGCGGATCATCGGCCGGTGCGAAACCGGTCATCCAGGAGTTCACCATGCGGACTCCGTTCTCTGACGGTCGCTGCGAGGTGCCGGTCTTGGCTCGGAAATCCACGCCGGGAACGCGGGCATTCATGGCCGTACCGCTCACAACCGGGCCTTCCATCAGCTCGGTGAGCTGTTCGGCAACTTCCGGGGTGGTGGCCGTGGAGAACTTCTCCGGCTTCGGGTCCTCGATAACTCGAAGATCCGGCGCGATGACCTTGCCGATCAAATTCGGCTTCATGATCACGCCGTCATTGGCGATGGCCATGGCGGCCATGTTCATCTGCAGCGGAGTAGCCTTGTTTTCCCATTCGCCGATTGCCATCTGCGCCATCTGCGCTTCATTGGCCTCAGCAGAAGGGAACTCGCTTGGAACAACATTCTGCGGGATGCTCAGCTGCTGCCCGTAGCCGAAGCGTTCGGCAACCTCGGTGAAGGCATCCTTCCCGACGGTTTGGCTGATTTCCATGAACGGGGTGTTGCAGCTCTGGGCAAAGATGAACTCGAGCTTTGCCCGGGTATCGCGCGCGCAGATGCCCTCACTGAAGTTGTTCATCTGCCTAGTCGAATGCGGATAATTCACCGACACCGGATTGTCGATGGGGGTTTCCATATCGAACTTGCCTGATTCCAGGGCCGCAACGGTGCTGAGGATCTTGAACGAGGAACCTGGGGTCACCGGGTTGCTGATGGCCGGGTTCCGGTAGGGGCTCAAGCCGTCGGTGTTGCTGATGTCCTTCAGGTTCTGGGCCGCCTGGGAGGTCGAGTGCACCGCCAGCAGGTTGGTGTTGTAGCTTGGCTTGGAAGCCATCGCCAGGATGTCACCGGTCTTCGGATTGGTCACGATGATCGTGGCCTTCAAGTCGTCAGGAATCGCTTCGAAGGCAGTCTTCTGCAACTGCCCGTCAATGGTCAGCTCAACCGAGGCGCCTTCGGAACGGGTACCGGTGAACATGGCCGACAAGCGGTCAAAGAGCAGATCCGAGCTCGTGCCGGTCAGCCAGTCGTTCAGCTGCGATTCGAGCTGGGTGGTGCCATTCGCGAGCGAATAGTAGCCAGTCAGGTGGGCGTAGGTTTTCGCGTCGTGGTAAACACGCTGGAATTCGAACTGGCCATCATCGGTCGGAACGGATTCGGCAATCGGCTTGCCGTCGACCAGGATCGCGCCGCGGGGCAGGTCGAACTCGCGGTAGAGTTCGCGCTTGTTCAGCGCATTCTCCGAGAGCGGCTTGGCGTCGAAGAACTGGATGTAGCTCAGTCCACCCAGGCAGATGACGAACAGGACGGTTAGCGCAACCCAAACGCGCTTGATTGCATGATTCACTTTTTCGTCACCGCCTTGGTGCTGGAGGTAAGGGCCGTGCTGGCACTTGCAAATTCATCGGTTGGTCCTACGCCGCCAGTCTTCGGGCGGCGCGAGTTGTGGGAGATCAGGAGCAGCAACGCGATGATGATCCAGTTCGCCAGCAGCGATGAGCCGCCGGCGGCCATAAATGGCGTTGCCAGGCCGGTCAGCGGGATCAGCCGGGTGACGCCTCCGATGATCACGATGCATTGCAGGCCCAGGGTGAAGGACAGGCCTGCAGCCAGTAGCTTGCCGAAGGTATCGGCCGAGCCCAAGGCGGCCCGCAAGCCACGGGAGACCAGCAGCATGTAGAGCAGGATGATCGCGGCCACGCCGATCAGGCCAATTTCTTCGCCGAAGGAGGCAATGATCATGTCGGAGTTGGCCAGCGGAACACGGTAGGGGGAACCCGCGCCCAGGCCGGTGCCGAACAAGCCACCGTCAGCCATGCCGAATAAGCCTTCTACGATCTGCATGCTGCCACCCTTGGCCTGGTAGATCGCAGGGTCAAAGGCGTTGAGCCAGACGTCCAGGCGGCGGGTCACGTGGCCCATGGTCAGGCCCGCGACGATGCCTCCGGCGACAACCATCAAGGCACCGATGAGCACCCAGGAAATACGCGCGGTTGCCACGTAGATCATCACGATGAACAGGCCGAAGAAGAGGATCGCGGAACCGAGGTCTCGCTGCACCACGAGCACGCCGATGGAGAGCAGCCAAGCGATAACCATCGGAGCCATATCCCGCAGGCGGGGCAGCTGCAGCGGTCCGAACTTGCGGCCAGCCATCAGGATCAAGTCGCGGTTCGACGAGAGATAACCGGCGAAGAAGATCGACAAGGTGATCTTCGCGAGTTCGCCTGGCTGCAGCGAGAACATGCCCATGCGGATCCAAATGCGGGCACCGTTGATCGTGACACCCAGTTTGGGAATCAACGGAAGCAGGAGCAATACGACCGATAGCAGCAGGGCGATATAGGTAAACCGACGCAGCAGGCGGTGGTCCTTGATTGCCCAGAGAACGACCGAAGCAATGACGATGGCAATGGCAGTCCAGAGCAGCTGGCGCGCCGACTGGGACGTTCCTTTAGCCAGGTCAATGCGGTGAATCATGGCTAAGCCAAGGGAGTTCAACGCAATCGTAATCGGAAGTATTACTGGATCGGCATATTTGGCGAAGATGCGCAGCAGCACATGAACCGTCAGGGATAGTGCCGCCAGGATGCCCATCTGCACGTAGAAGTCGGTGTTGTCGACATCCTCGGTGGAGCTGCCCACCAGATAGAACGCGGCACCGCCCACGCAGAGGGCCAGCAGCACCAGCAGCAGCTCGAAGATTGCGCCGAGGCACCGGTGCGGTTTGCACTTCGGTCATTGCATTATCTCCTGGCAGTAGGCGGGCAGTTCGAGCTGGTTGGCGGAATCCGAGGATCCGGGAACGGTGACCGGGCAGTTCTGCTTCGCGGTGACCAGGAGTTCCTGGATGATCATCTGGGCATGCTGCTGGTTCTCTGCCGAGATGGTCGATTCAACGCGGTGGCGTGAATACTCCGGCAGGGCTTCGAGCGGCACCTTGCTGACTGTGTCGACCTCGGAGAGCGAAATCGGTCCGAGCTCCTGGGGAACGCCCTTGTAGATTGCGACCTTTCCATCGACAGTGCCAACAAAGTACTGGGTCTGGGTCCACATGTAGCCCCAGACGCCCAGGGCAATGACGAAGAAAGCCGTCAAGGTCAGCAGGATCGGCATCATCCAACGGCGCTGCTGCACCGGAGCATCCAGTGGATCCAGCACCTCGCCGGCCGCCGGGGAACGGTGGGTCAGCAAGGCAGCTGCACGGCGTTCGCCGGTGTGCTGGGTCACCACCGGGATCTGGCCGGTTTGCGTCGCAAGCTGGGCGGCGCCCACCAGCAGGTGGGGACGCTGGGAAATCTCATGGCGGAGCAGCGAAGCGCTGGCTTCGACATCGCCTTCGGCGGCAATGGTGAGCTGGCCGGTATCCGGTGCGGGTTCTGGTTCGGCGGGCGCTTCGCCTTCGACGACAGCGTTTTCGACAACCTCGAACATCACCACGGTGACGTTATCCGGCGCACCATTCTTCAAGGTGATGGCAACCAGGTCGTTGACCGCTTCATCCATATCGGCGGTAGTGCGGATGATCTGCTCGATTACCGGAACCGGCACCGCGTCGGTGAGTCCGTCAGAGCACAGCATCCAGCGTTCGCCGGGTTCTGCCTCGAATTGGTCGACATCGAGTTCCGGGGAGGCATCCGAGTCGCCCAGCACGCGCAAGAGCACGTTCTTATGCGGGTGGACCTCGGCCTCGGCCGGCTTGATGCGGCCTTCGTCGACCAGTCGCTGCACGAAGGTATGGTCCTTGCTGATCTGCTCGAAGACCCCGTGCTTCAAGCGGTAGGCGCGGGAGTCGCCGATGTGCGCCATGTGCAGGGTACTTCCCGAGAGCAGCAGGGAAGTGACGGTGGTACCCATCCCCGAAAGCTTCGGGTTGGCGCCGACGAGTTCATTCAGCACCAAATTGGCGGCCTGGATCTCATCCGGCAGGGCATTTTGCGGATCTGCGGTGCCATCGTGGTCCAGATGCACCAAATCAAGCACGGTGGAGGCTGACGCCACGTCACCGCCGACGTGTCCGCCCATGCCATCGGCAAGCACCGCGAGGTACGCGCCGGCGTAGGCGGAGTCGTCATTCTTCTTGCGAACCCGCCCCACGTCGGATTTCGCAGCAAATTTTAGTTTGAGGGCCATAGGCTAGGGCTTCAATTCCAGGACAGTCTTTCCGATGCGGATTCGCTGGCCGGGCTCCACTGCCTGGGCGCGTGAGAGCTGGTTGTCACCCACGAAGGTGCCGTTAGTTGAGCCGAGATCTTCAATGAACCAGCGCGATCCCTGCGGGAACAGGCGGGCATGGCGTCCCGAAGCGTAGTCATCATCGAGAACGACGGTGGCATCCTGAGCTCGCCCGAACATGATCGGTTGGCCGCGGAGGGGAATGCTGCTGCCGGCCAGTGGGCCCTCAACAACTTCCAATGACGTGGCGGCCTTGCGCGCAGGCACTTCTGGTTCCGCCAGCTCTGGATTCTTCTTCAGTTCCCGAGCGCTGGGCTTGCCGGTGCGTGCCCGCGATCCGATGGCCAAGTCGCGGCGCATCGATCCGACAACGCTTAATACGAGCAGCCAGATGAGGACCAAAAAGCCCAATCGGAACAAGCTTAGAACCAGGTCGTTCACGCGCGGCCTCCGTTGTTCGAGGTAATCAGCCGAAAGACGATTTTTGTCTGTCCGATAGTAATGATCGAACCGTCAAATATACGGGTTTCTTCCGAAATCTTCTTGCCGTCCACGTAGGTTCCATTGGTTGAACCCAGATCGGTGACGACGAAACTGGTTTTGCCACGGGTTTCGACGCGCACATGCTGGCGGGAAACGCCGGAATCATCCACGGGAATATCGGTGCTGGCCGAACGGCCCAGCACGATGGAGTGGTGATGCAGGGCGTAGCGCTGTCCAGCGACCTCAAGAATTGCCTGCTTCTGCATGGGCTTCTTGGGGATCTCTGCAATCGGACGGACCGATGGACGTGGCTGTGCGGTTGTCGGCGGGGTGGCGGATGGCGCTGCGGGCGCTGCTGCTCGCTCTTTTACCGGAGCCGAGGCTGCTGGGCGCGAGCTGGACTCCTTGACCGAGCTGGCAATCTCCATTTCTCCGGGCTTGAAATCGTCCTTGGAAACAAAATGGATCGTGATGTCGCCGTGGACCGAGTAGTCCTGGGCTGCCGCATGCTCAGCGGTGACCTTTGCCATTTCGTTGACGACGCCCCGCCCCCAACCCTGCGCGGTGTTGTAGTCCTTGGTGCTCAGCGAGACAACGAAGTCATTGGCTGCAAGGCTGCGGCCCTCGCTGATTGGCATGATTCCGCGGTCCATGTCATTGCGTAGCGCGGTAGTCAGTTCGACTGGCTTGAGATCTGCGGTGCTGGTGCCACGAAAGAAGCTAGTGACGACCTTCTCTAAGCCGCGTTCGACATTGTCGAGAAAGCCCATTATTCGTGCTCCTTCCTTAGGGTCCATGGCTGGTTATTGCGAGCCTGCATTCACGCCGTCCAAGCTGTGAACACAGAACTTCATATTCGATCTTACTGTTTTCAGCTGTGCAAATGCCGAAAAATCCTTGAGCGGCTCAAGTGCGTCAATATCAACGATAAATGCCCCAAAAAGGTTTCCCATGTGTCCCTAACCACAAATCAGGGTTTCGATTAGGTGAACGGAAAATGAGTGTGTAAGCTATTTCTTGTTGCAAAGAACGATGGCAACGAAAACAGAATATGCGCGAGTGGCGGAATTGGTAGACGCGCTGGCTTCAGGTGCCAGTGATCGCAAGGTCGTGGGGGTTCAAGTCCCCCCTCGCGCACAAATGGAAAATAACCCTTGATCTTCGGATCGAGGGTTATTTTTTTGTTTAAAAGAGCAACTGAATCGTTATCTTGCAGGGTGTGTCAGTTTGCCGGTGGCGCGCTGACATTGACGCCCCGGCGCTTGAGCAGGGCGGCCAGTACGCCATCGCCTGCAACGAGTTTTCCGGTGTGCGAGCCATCGTAGATGGTGCCGCAGCCGCACGAGGGGCTGCGATCCTGCAGGATCGCCTCGGTGATTCCCTGGTGCTGGACTAGATCCGAAACCTTCTGGGCACCAGCTATGAACTGCCCGCTGATGTCCTCGCCGTTGATGTCGATCACGCAGGCCCGGCCTTCCAGCACGTCGTGGCCATCGCCACCGACAATCTCCGCTGGCGGGCGCGGAGTAGGGAGCTCGCCCAATTCCTCAGCGCAGGCCGCAACGGCTTCTCCTCGTGCCACGGCCTCGACGATGGCAGGGTTTGCCTTCGCCTTGCCGTTGTAGCGGCAAGGGATGCCGGCCAGGCAGGAACTAACGAGCAGCGGAGGTTGGGTCATAACAGCAGTCTAGCCACGTGGAAGCGCAATGCCGCCGTGCCATAGACTGCCCTTGGACAACGGAGAAGGGGGATTCCCATGGCGGTATCCAATGAGATATTCGAACTGAATGGAACTGCAGATCTGGTCATCGATCGGAAGATAATCAGGCTCGACCAGGAATCCAGCGACAAGTTGCCAAGCCGCGGACAGGTTGCGGTGGAACTTCTCCAGGCGCATGAAGGCCACGTGGTCGTAATAGATCCCGACGGGCGCCGAGGCCACTGGTTGGCCCTCGATGGACAGGGCGCGCCCCAGCTGTTGGCCGAGGCGGGGGATCAAGTGGAATTGACCGCCCGGGTCGCTAGAACCTGGCCGGAAACAGGGATTCCGCAAGACCTGGCCAGTGCCCTGGGCGAGGCTGGGGATCTGGATGAGTTGTGGGCAGGGCTCACTGCCATGGCCCGCTGGGAATGGGTACGCTGGATCGGTGCGACCAAGAACCCTTCCACGCGCGAACGCCGAGTGGAGGCCAGTATTTCCAAGCTGCGTGATGGCAAGCGCCGGCCGTGCTGCTTTGATTTGTCCTCATGCACCGATCCCGAAGTTTCGAAGAGCGGAAAGCTAATCCAGTAGCACCCAGCTGCGCGCGGCGGATTCGATGCCGGTGCCCGGTGGGGTTGCCGGGCCGGTAATGAGGCCCAGCACTCCGCTGGACATGACGATCAGGCCCAAAGCAATCAGCAGGGCGATGGCGGCAGTGACCTTGGCAGGCCATTTATGCATGTTCACCGGCTAGTCTCCTTTGTTGCCCAGCGTCGATCCGCGGACAATCAACGAACTGGGCAGCATTGTCTGCAGTGGGTCAGGGGTTTTTCCATCGAGCAGCGCGCGCAGCTTCAATGCGGCCTGGCGCCCGCCTTCCTGGGCGTTGAGCTGCACGGAAGTGATGGAAGGGCTGGACGTCGCCGAGTAGGGAAGGTCGTCGAATCCGGCCACCGCAAGCTGCTGCGGAATGCGGATACCAAGCAGGCGCGAAGCATGCAGCACGCCGAAAGCGTGGTTATCGGTTGCGCAGCCCAGTGCGGTCACGCCCGATTCATGCCACTTGGGCCAATGCTGGCCAAAGGCTGCTGAAGCCGCAGTGACGTCGATCATCGAGCTGGCAACAGAAGTTGGCAGGACTTCGATGCCGTACTCCCTTGACGCCGCTAGGAAGGCCTCTCGGCGCACTGCCAGGGTCTCGGTGCCGGTGCTGGCATCCAGGTAGGCGGCATTGGTGTGTCCCTGCGCAGCGAAATGGGCTACGACTTCCCGCGCTCCTTGGGCGACATCCATATTCACGGCAGGAATCGATGGATCGATGCCCGGGGCATCCAGGGCCACCAGCGGGAGGTTGCTCGAAATTTCCTCGAGGAAATCCTGGCTTGGGGCATGGACCAGCAGCCCGGCCGGACGGAGGCCCATGATCTTCCTTGTTTCGCTGGCGCTGGGGGAGACGCCGGCATCCGTGACCGAGAGCAGGAGCTGGTAGTCGCTAGCCAATACCGAGCGCACGCCAGCGATCACCTTGGCAAAGAAGGGGTTGGAGATATCCGGGGCCACCAGGACCACCAGTGAGCTGACGCCCTTGGCCAGCGAGCTGCCGATGCTGTCGACGAAGTAGCCCAGTTCGCGAATTGATTCACGCACGCGCTGCTCATTCGCGGCCGAGACCCGGCCTGCGGACTTCCCGTTGGCAACAAGAGAGACCGTTGCGGTGGAAACGCCGGCGTGTTCGGCTACCATCGCTGCGGTCACGCGGCGTGGAGCGCGCGAGTTGCCGGACTTCTCACCATTCTTCATGGCTCCATCGTAGTCGGAGTTGTGACACGCGACAGCTTTGCGTTAAGCGCTTGACGATAGCATGGGGACGCGAAAGAATTATCAAAGGATGCCTATCCGCCCCCACGACTTAGCTACCGGCCACCAGCTGGCAGAGCGAAGGAAGAAGCCATGACCCAGGACAGCAATGCCCCGCGCAAGATCATTTTGGACTGCGACCCGGGTCATGATGACGCCGTGGCAATGATTCTTGCCCATGGCAATCCCAAGATCGACCTGCTGGCCGTGACCACCGTGGCCGGCAACCAGACCCTGGATAAGGTCACTGCCAACGCGCTGGCCGTGGGTACCATCGCCGGCATTACCGGCATTCCCTTCGCGGCCGGCTGCGCCCGTCCGCTGGTGCGCGAAGTGGAAACCGCGGGAGACGTCCACGGGGTTTCCGGGATGGACGGGCCGGCCCAGCCGGAGCCGGGCATCGAACTCGATGGGCGCCACGCCGTGGACGTCATCATCGACCTGGTGATGAGCCATGAACCCGGTGAAATCACCTTGGTGCCCACCGGCGCATTGACCAATATCGCCTTGGCGGCCCGGAAGGAACCGCGCATCGTTGAACGCGTGCGCGAAGTGGTGCTGATGGGCGGCGGCTACCACACCGGCAACTGGTCGGCGGTGGCAGAATTCAATATCAAGATCGATCCTGAAGCTGCGCACATCGTCTTCAACGAGGCCTGGCCGGTGGTGATGGTCGGATTGGACCTGACCCACCAGGCGTTGGCCACCTCCGAGGTGGTTGAACGCATAGAGAAGATCGGCACCGGCCCATCGACCTTCGTGCGCGAGCTGATGGACTTCTTCGCCCGGGCCTATCGAGACCACCAGGGCTTCGATGCACCGCCAGTGCATGACCCATGCGCTGTGGCCTACGTGATCGACCCGGATATCGTGCGCACTGTCAAGGCCCCGGTCAGCGTTGAGCTGCGTGGCGAGCTGACCTTGGGAATGACCGTCACGGACTTCCGCGCGCCGGCTTCCGCCGACTGCAATACTTCCGTGGCGGTGGACCTGGACCACGAAGGCTTCTGGAATCTGGTGGTCGATGCGCTGGAACGTATCGGCGAGGCCACGCTCGGAAAATAGAACAACTTTGGCGCAATGTGGGGCAGGTCAATGCCAATGGCGTCCAGACCTGCATAAACTGGAGTCACACGCAGAGCAGGAGGCACCATGGCGGACAAAACCCCGCACCAGAACGTGACTTTCCCTTCTTCAGGCGCGCAAGCGCATGGCTATCTCGCCTTGCCGGAGTCCGGCAAGGGCCCTGGGGTCATCGTGATCCAGGAATGGTGGGGTCTGACCGACCATATCCGCGACGTCGCCGACCGGCTGGCCGCGCAGGGCTTCGTGGCTCTGGCTCCTGACCTCTATGGCGGTTGGATCACCCACGACGGTGAAGAAGCCGGGCAGATGATGTCCCAGCTCCCGGAAGCCGCCGGGGCCCAGCTATTGAGCGGTGCCGTGGACTACCTGCTGTCCAATGAGCACGTCACCAGCGAGAAGCTGGGCGTCATCGGCTTCTGCATGGGTGGCGGTTTCGTGCTGCAGATGGCTGCCCAGCAAGGCGGGAAAATTGCCGCGGCCGTGCCTTTCTATGGCGTCGGCCAGGGTGTGCCCAACGATTTTTCCGGAGTCCGCGCGGCCATCCAGGGCCACTACGCGAACCTGGACCAGATGTACTCGCCGGCTCAGGCGAAGGCTCAGGAAGAGCAGATTCGCCAGGAATCAGGCGCGGAAGTCCAGTACTTCTACTACGACGCCGATCACGCATTCCACAACGACGAGAACCCTGCCGGCAACTACGATCCCGAACAGGCTGCCATCGCATGGCAGCGCGCCGTGGACTTTTTGCAGGCTAAAGTGGCCTGAAGGCCATAAAGTGTTACCCATCACTTAATGCATCACTCATATAAGGAGAACAATATGTCTGAAACCATCATCGTAGGCGTAGACGGTTCCGAAACCGCACAGCGCGCAGCCCGCCGCGCTGCAGAACTCGCCGTCAAGCTCGACGCTGACCTGGTGGTCATCACCGCTCACGCTTCGGATAACACCGAGGTCGTTTCCATCGGTTCCGATACCTGGATCCTGGATGACGCAGAGCAGGCCCGCAAGCTGGCCCAGCGCGTAGCCAACGACGTGAAGAACGCTGTGCCAGGCGTCAAGATCACCGCTGCTGCCGGCCACGGCAAGCCAGGTGACGTGCTGATCTCCGACGCCGAGGACCGCAAGGCTTCGATGATCGTTGTCGGCAACGTGGGCATGAAGGGCCTGGGCCGCGTGCTCGGTTCGGTAGCTTCCTCGGTGGCCCACTCGGCACCATGCGACGTTCTGGTCGTCAAGACCGACAAGTAGGCCTCCCCGGCTTGCGCGGACGCAGGCGGGCACCGGTTCACCGGTGCCCGCCTGCGCCATTTAACCCGGCAGAGCGTAGGCTTAACCCGTGCAGAAACTTCGAATCGCCTACGCAACCGGCGTCACCCCCGGCAAATGGATGGACCGCTTCCAGGAACGCTATCCTGCCATCGAGCTGAAAGCCCGGCGCCTGGATGAGGGGGAAATCCTGGATCTGCTGGCCAATGGCGAGGCTGACGCAGTATTCGTGCGCTATCGCGGCGACTCGCCCAAGGACGCAACGCGCCACGTCATCCCGCTTTACGAGGAACTCGAAGTGGTCTGCGCGGGCAAAGACCACGACGTGGAGTACTTCGAAGAATCCGTTCCGCTGGAGACCGTAGAGTCCTTCCCGCAACTCGACTTGGCCGACTACCCGGAATCCGTGGGCGGCATTCCGGTAGCGATGGAAGTTGTCGCTTCCGGAGCCCAGGTGCTGCGCACCACGCAGTCCATTGCCCGGCTCTTCGCCCGCAAGGACGTGGTGGTGCGCTTCATTGACGACGGTTCGCCAACCCAGGTGGGCATCGCCTGGCCTACCGCCACCGAAGACACCGCCTTGCTCGAAGAATTCATCGGCATTGTGCGCGGACGTACCGCCAGCTCCTCGCGCCAGAGTTCGGTGCGCAACCAGGAGCAGAAGGCCAAGCGCGTCAATGAGCAGAAGAAGGCCAAGGCGAAAGCCCAAGCCAAGGCAAAACAGCAGGCCAAGAGCTCATCCAAGAAGCCGCAGGGTGCCAAGGCAAAGCCACGCAAGCACCGCTGACAATCCAATACGTGACGCGCGTTACGTGAGAGAGTTAGGGGTATGAAGCAATTCGATACCCTCAGCCTGAGCACCCAGGGCTCGGCCCTCATCCTGACCGTCAACCAGCCGAAGTCGCTGAACGCGCTGGCAAAAGAGGTCGTCAACGACCTTGAAGCCTTCCTGGACTGGTTCGAGGCCACCGGCTATGAATACCGCGGCGTGATCCTCACCGGTGCCGGCGAGAAGTCCTTTGTCGCCGGCGCCAATATCGTGCAGCTGCGCGAAATGGACCCGGCGGCGGCGCTGGCCTACGGGCGCCAGATGCACGCGGTCACCGAACGCCTGGAGAAGCTGCAGGTTCCAGTGATCGCCGCAGTCAACGGCTTCGCCCTGGGCGGCGGCTGCGAACTCGCCCTGGCTTGCGATTTCATCTACGCTTCCGAGACGGCCAGCTTTGGGCAGCCGGAGGTCAACCTCGGGCTGGTGCCCGGCTTTGGCGGCATGGTGCGCCTGCCGCGACGTGTCGGCAACGCGATGGCCCGTGAATTGGTTTTCACCGGCCGCCGCATCAAGTCCGAGGAAGCATTGCGCATTGGCCTGGCCAACCGCGTTGTCCCGGCCGGGGAACTGATTGACCAGGCCGTGGCCACCATCGAGGAGATCGCGAAGGTGGCACCGACGGCCGTTGGCAATGCCAAGGCCGCGATGGTGGACATGGACGCGCTGAACACCCATGACGCCCTGCTGGTTGAAGCACAGTCCTTCCAGCAGGCCTTCGGAACCGCCGACTCGGTGGAAGGCCGTGCCGCCTTCGTCGAAAAGCGCGCCGCGGTCTTCCCGGGCAACTAGCCGGGGCGCCGACCATGCACTACGGGGCGCACCCGGACCAGCAGGTCCAGTTCTACGAGCCGGAACGCACCACCGCTCGCGGAGCGGTGATGATCATCCACGGCGGATACTGGCGTGAAAAGTACACCGCTAGCCTCGGCGTGCCCCTGGCAGAGGATCTCGCCGCCCGCGGGATCCCTGCCTACAACCTCGAATACCGGCGTGGGCCGGGCAGCGCGGCGAAAATGCTGGCCGATGCCCGGCTCGCGCTGGGCCTGGTCAAGGAAGAAGGGCCGATCACGCTGATCGGCCATTCAGCCGGAGCGCAATTGGCCTGCGTGCTGGCCGCCCATGATGCACGGGTCTCCCAGGTGATCAGCCAGGCCGGGGTCCTGGACCTTGAAACGGCGCAGCGCCTGAAGCTCAGCGGCAGCGCAGTGGACGAGATGCTCGCAGGCGCGCCATTGGGCGCCTGCAATCCGGTGGAATTATGGCCAATGCATGCCCGTGTCGTAATCTTTCATGGACGGGACGATGGCGATGTTCCGGTAAGAATTGCCCGTATCGCAGCCCAGAAAGCGGCTGCGCTCGGACAGGAGCACAGCTTCTCGCTGTTCGCGGGCGACCACTACACCTGGATCGATCCGCACAGCAGCCAATGGGCTGCCTGCGTGCGTGCCCTGTCCCCACTGCACTACTGAAGGAGCAGCATGAACCCGACCGTGATCGGCGAGGCCCTCGTTGACGTCCTGGCCTCCGGCATTGCCCCAGCCCAGGAGTTCGTTGGCGGCAGCCCGTTGAACGTCGCGGTTGCGCTCTCCCGCCTGGGGTACCCGGGAACCTTGATTTCCCGCTGGGGCGCCGATGACAAGGGCCGCAAGATCGAGGATTACCTCAAGGACAACAACGTGGCATACCTGGGCGGAGCCGATGACCAGGCCACCGTCATTGCCCATGGCATCCTCGACCCGGCCGGCGGCGCGGCCTTCGCGTTCAACGCCTACTGGCAGATGCCGACCATCGGGCCGGAGCTGGCCCAGGATGCCGAGCTGGTGCACACCGGCTCCATCGCCACCCTGTTCAGCCCCGGAGAACTGCTGCCGCTGCTTTCGGCCGCGCGCACCCATGCCACCATCAGCTACGACCCGAACCTGCGCCCGTCGCTGGTCACCAACCATTCGCAGACCGTGGCCGAGGTCGAGCGATTCGTCGGCCAGGCCGACGTGGTGCGGGTCTCCGGCATCGACCTGAAGTGGCTGTACCCGATGCGCTCGGTCCAGGACTCGGCCCGTGCCTGGCTGGACATGGGTCCGGCGATCGTGGTGTCCACCGCAGGCTCGCGCGGGTCCTGGGGCGTCGTTCGCGCCGGCGACGCCGAATTCACTGCGCCGTCGGTGGAAGTCACCGATACCGTGGGTGCCGGCGATACCTTCACCGCCGCGCTGCTGTGCTGGCTGGCCGAACATGGACTGATTGGCGCGGCCAACCGCGAAAAGCTGAACCAGCTGCAGATTGCGGAGCTTTCGCGAGCCCTGGAATTCGCGGCCCTGGCCGCCGCGGTGACCGTGCAGCGTGCCGGGGCGAACCCGCCACGCCGCGAGGAGCTGTAGATGATCAAGCTGATCGCCTCGGACCTCGACGGCACCATTGTCGCCAAGGACGGCACCATCTCCGAACGCACCCAACGTGCCTTCATCCAAGCCCGCGACGCTGGCATCCAGATCGTCTTTGTCACCGGACGCCCCTTCCGCTGGCTGAGCCCGATCATTGAAGCCTTCGGCGGGATGGGCACGGTCATCTGCTCCAATGGCGCGGTGCTCTACGACCTGGAACAAGACGAAGTGATCTGGTCGCGCACGCTCAGCGCGGCTACCGCGCGGCGGGCGAGCGAAATCATCCTGGAGCTGGAACCGCGCGCGTCCTTCGCTGCCGAGACCACCAAGGGGCTGCACCTGGGTGAAGGCTTTGCCGACCGCCACCACAACTTCGGGGTGCAGGCAGTCCTGGATCTGACTAGCAAGTCAATTGATTCCGAGGGCATCGTGAAATTCCTTGCCCGCTCCCAGCACCTGCCGATAGACAAGTTCTATTCCTCGGTTGAGCCGCAGCTGGCAGAACTGGTATCGGTGACCCACTCCGCCTTCGACGTTTCCCTATTGGAAATGGCGCATGTGGATATCCACAAGGCCACCACGCTGCATGAATACTGCCAGCGCCTGGGAATTGCCGCAGCTGAAGTGATGGCCTTCGGCGACATGCCCAACGACATCGAAATGCTCGAATACGCCGGCCACGGCTACGCGATGTCCTCCGGACACCCCATGGCGCTGGCCTCCGCCCGCTTCCGTGCACCCTCGCTGGCCGATGACGGGGTAGCCCAGGTCATTGAAGGCCTGCTGAAATGACCTACGCCTTTTCGCACCGCGGCGTACGCACGGGCAACGAGGAAAACACGCTGGCAGCCTTCCAGCGCGCCGCAGACCTGGGCATCACCCATCTGGAATCGGATGTGCACGCCTCAGCCAACGGCACGGTCTACCTGTTCCATGACCAGAGCCTGGACCGGGTGACCGACGCGAGCGGGAATTTCAACGACTTCACCGACGAGCAGCTGGCAATGGTGCGGGCCGGAGGGGAACCGCTGTGCACGCTTGATGCACTGCTCGATGCGTTCCCGCACGCCACACTGAACCTGGACGTCAAGGACGAGCACGTGGTCGGCCCGCTGGCCGAGCTCATCGAGCGCAGGAAAGCCCATCGGCAAATTGCCCTCGCGTCCTTCTCCACGGCACGCAGCGCCGCGGTCGGCCACCTGCTTTCCGCTCCGATACGGCGCTCGCCGGGTCAACGGGAAATTGTCGCCATCTGGCTGTGCGCCCACCTGCTGGGCTGGGTTCCCAAGCGGCTGCTGGCAGGCTTCTGGGCGGTCCAGGTGCCGCTGAACCAGGGCATGCTGCCGGTAGCGACCCGTCGATTCATCAAGGCGGTCCACCGAGCCGGCGCCCAGGTGCATGTCTGGGTCATCAACGACGAGCCGACCATGCGGCTGCTGATGGAGCGCAAGGCCGACGCCATCATGAGCGATGACGCGGCCTTGCTGGCCAGGGTTCTGGGCTCTTGAACTGCGGCCCTAGGAGATATCCAGGGTTCCCAAAACGGTCTCGGCGTGCTCCTGCAGTTGCTCGTCGCTGGCATCCAGGAGCAGGCGCAACCAGGTCTCGTGCTGCGACAGCGGCGCAACCAGGCAGGCTGGATTAATCAGGTCGTACAGCTCATCTGCTGAGCCGTAGGCAGAGAACTGGTCCAGGTACGCGAAAAGCACCTTCATCACGCGCTCATCACCGGTATCGCAATCCCACGCTTCGCACATGGCGGCCAGCGGCGTGTTCAGGGATGAGAAGGGGTGAGCCCAGTGCGCGGAGGACAGATTCAGGATGCGGCCGTGGTCTCCGGCCTCGGCAGGAACCACCACCTGCGACAGATCGAAGTTGCCGTGCTCGATGCTCAACGGCACCGCACCGGCATGAAGGGCAGCGGTGGCCCTCCTCAACTCATCGAGATGAGAAACCATCTTGTCCGCCATGGATCCCTCCAGGTACAGCGGGTGTGCCGGGTCCAGGGACACATGCATCATCAGCGCCTGCTCGTACTGCTCGGGCAGGAACTGCGGGTCCACCACGGTGACCCCGGAATCAAAGAATTCTTCCTCGTGGCCCATCAGCGCGACCTGGAAGGAACCGAGCGAGGCCATGGCCAGCTCCCAGTTCTCCACCGAATCGCCCAGATCCGCCAGGGTGTGCCCGAAATCCGGGCTGAGCATGTAGCCGGCGATCCGGTCGATAGCCAGCGGCATCACCACGCGATCGGGCAGCAGCTGGCCGGCAGCGACCGTGGTCGCTGGTTCCGAAGCCAGCCCCGGAGCGTTGGCGCTGAAGATCAGATCTGCGGCACCGGTCTGAACCGCCGCCTGGATCTGGTGCAAATCTGCGGGCCAAAAATCCGGTCCTGCGGTGCGCTGAATGCCATATGCCTCGCACGCAGCATCGATCCACTCGGCGGTTGCCTCACGCCAGTCTTCGCTATTCCATACATCTATCCACTGAGCCACATTCTTATCGTAGTATGTCGAAGCAAGCGCGTTCAGTTGCTACGGTAAGGACTACGGCCAGTAATTCGCTCCTCTTTCGAAGGATTTCGATTGTGAACGCTTTTCGTCCTGAGTACCGACATCGTGATTACAAGGCCGTCCTCTTTGATCTGGATGGCGTGATCACTCCTACCGCGTTGCTGCATCGCAAGGCGTGGGAAGAACTTTTCACCACCTTTTTCGACAAGCACCCGGGCGTGGCCCCATACACTTCCGAGGACTATTTCAACCTGCTTGACGGCCGTCCGCGTTATGACGCGGTGGCGGCCACCCTCGAATCCCGCGGCATCAGCTTGCCCCGCGGGGATGAAAGCGATCTGCCGGGGGAGGGCAGCATCTGCGCGCTGGGCAATATGAAGAACGAAAAGTTCACCCAAGTGCTGCAGCGCGACGGGATCGACCCCTATGCCGGCTCCGTGGCCTACCTGCAACAGGTGCTGGATGCCGGGCTGGACGTCGCAGTGGTGTCCTCCTCGCGCAATGCCCGCGTGGTACTGGCTGCCGCAGGACTGGCCGAGCACTTCCCATTGGTGATGAGCGGCCAGGAAGCTGCTGCGCGCCGGCTGGCGGGCAAACCAGCCCCGGACACGTTCCTGGCTGCCGCCGCCGATCTGGGTTGGCGTCCGGAAGAATGCGCCGTCATCGAGGATGCCACCAGCGGGGTGAGGGCAGCGCGTGCCGGGGGCTTCGGCGTCATCGGCGTGGCCCGCGAAGGCAATGAGGCCGCCTTGCTGGATGCGGGGGCCCATTTTGTGGTTCATGACCTTTCCGAACTGGTCTCCGAGCAAGCAGCCAAGGCCTGGGAAGAGGACTCCTGGTCGCTGTGGCGCGGGAACCAGCGAGACAGCGATGGCGCCGAAGACACCGTTTTCTCTCTGGGCAACGGTTTTCTGGGTGCACGGGCTGCGCAACTGGGTCTGGGGGACCAAGGAGGCGGCACATTCATCAACGGGCTGCATGAGACCTGGGAAATCCGCCATGCCGAGAGCGCCTTCGGGCTGGCCGAAACCGGACAGACCATGATCAGCGCCCCGGATTTCCGGACCATGCGCGTGTTCATCAATGACGAAGCCCTGGAAGTCGGCCGCACGGAGATGCTGCGTGATGAGCTGCGCCTGGATTTCCTTGACGGGACGCTGACCGCGCACACCCTGTGGCGAACTGCCGAGGGGCACCGGGTAGCCGTCACTGCCCGCTCAATGATTTCCTTCACGGATCGCCACGTGGCGCTGCAGGACGTGCACGTGCGCCTGCTCGATGCTCCGGCGCAGGTGCTGATCCAGTCTTCGGTCATCGGGTACCGTTCCAGCCGGAAGGTGGCTTCCCCGGAGGAAACCGATGCCGGGGTTCCTGCCGATCCGCGCAAGAGCGAGGAAGCCAGGGCCAACCCGCTGCATCCGGCGGGCACCCACCGCGATGGCGCGCGGCTGGGCATCTCGTACCAGGTCTTCGGATCCGGGATGTCGGTAGCAGCAATGGTGGAGCACGAGGTGGCCACCACTGGCGGAGCGCAGGCGGAGCTGTCCGTGGTCCGCCAGGTGGACGATGACCGCGCCGATGAAGTGATCAGCGCCAGGCTGGAAGCCGGGCAAGGCGTGCGCGTCTCCAAGTACGCGGTCTACCACTCCTCGCGGCGCCATCCTGCCCAGGAGATGCTCTTGCGTTCTGCGCGGGCCTTGGAGCACCTGGTGCCGTTGGGGATTGACGAGCACTTCCGCACCCAGCGCCGTTTCATGGCCGACTACTGGGACCGCAGCGATGTGGTGGTGGAGAGCGATGAGCCCGAGCTGCAGCGCAAGATCCGCTGGAACCTGTTCCAGCTCGCCCAAGCTGCCGGACGTGCCGACGGCCTGGGCATCAGCGCCAAGGGCGTGAGCGGCAACGGCTATTCCGGGCACTATTTCTGGGATACCGAAATCTATGTGATGCCGTTCTTGACCTATACGAACCAGCAGTGGGCGCGCAACACGCTCCGCGCCCGGGTCTCGATGATTCCTGCAGCGACCCGGCGGGCGCTGATCATGAATGAGGAAGGCCTGCTCTTCCCGTGGCGCACGATTAACGGCGAGGAAGCCAGCGCCTATTATCCGGCTGGCACTGCGCAGTACCATATCAATGCCGACGTGGTGTATTCGCTCAACCGGTACCTCGGGGTCATGGAGGATGACGAGTTCCTGCTGGCCGGCGGCGCCGAAATCCTCGTGGGAACTGCGCGCATGTGGGCCTCGCTGGGGTTCTGGCGTGGCGAGCAGGGCAATGAGCGCTTCCATATCCATGGGGTCACCGGGCCCGATGAGTACACCGCGGTAGTCAACGACAACCTCTACACCAATGTCATGGCGCGCTTCAATTTGCGCCGCAGCGCCCAGCTGCTGGCCGAAATGGCCCAAGAGCATCCGCGCGAGTTCGCGCAACTGGCCAGCAGGCACTCATTGGAAAACGAGGAGATCGCCCTGTGGCTCAAGGCCGCTGATTGCATGCACATCCCGTATTCCGAAACGGTCGGAATCCACCCCCAGGACGAGCATTTCTTGAACCGCGAAGTCTGGGACCTGGCCAATACCGGTGCGGATAAGCGGCCGTTGCTGCTGCACTACCATCCGCTGGTGATCTACCGCTTCCAGGTCATCAAGCAAGCCGACGCGGTGCTGGCTTTGTGGCTGCGTTCCAGCGATTTCACCGCCGAGCAGAAACTTGCGGATTTCAACTACTATGACCCGCTGACTACGGGCGACTCGACACTGTCGGCGACAGTGCAGTCGATTCTCGCAGCCGAGGTGGGCTACCGCGATCTTGCCTGGGAGTATTTCGAGCACGCGCTGAACGTGGATCTGGAAAACCTGCATGGCAATACCGCTGACGGCGTGCATGTGGCATCGACCGGTGGCGTCTGGTCGGCGCTGATCTACGGCTTCGCGGGGCTGCGCGACGATGACGACCAGCTGCGCTTTGATCCGCGGCTCCCGGAGAAATGGCGGGCCCTGCGCTTCAACCTCGGGTGGCGGGGTATGAGGATTTCCGTGGGCTTGCGGGCTGAAGTCATTGATTTCACCCTGCACGGAGCCTTCTCCCGTCCGATCTGGGTGCGCGGCCAGCAGGTCGATCTGCAGCCGGGGCAGACAGTCAGCGTGGCGCTCGCCGGCCAGGGCCCGACGCTGGAAGGGCGGCCAAGCTTGGAGCATGTGCTCTCGCTGCAAAGCGACGTAGGAGTGGATGTGCCCAACAAGGCCTGGTAAGCATCCGGGCACGCAAAAGGAGGCAGGAACCATCTTGGTTCCTGCCTCCTTTGCGCAATCCGCAATGCCCTGCGGGTGGTGCCTAGAGGGTCATCTCCTCGAGTTGGCGCCCCTTGGTTTCCTTGACCAGGAAGATCACGAAGATCAGGGAAAGCAGCGCGAAGAATGCGTAGATGCCGTAGGCCAATGCCAAGCCTGCCTCGGCGAGGGCCGGGAAGGTGGTGGAAACGGCGAAGTTGGCGATCCACTGCGCCGAGGCTGCCACTCCGAGTGCCATGGCGCGGATCGAGTTCGGGAAGATCTCGCCGAGCAATACCCATACGGCCGGACCCCAGGTGGCGCCGAAGCCGACCACGAACAGGTTGGCCGAGACCAGGGCGACGATGCCCCAGCTGCCCGGCAGCGACACGGCGCCGTCGATGGTGACCGACTGCGCGAACGCTACCGCCATCATGCCCAGCGACACGGTCATGATGGCTGAGCCGATGGTGAGCAGCAGCTTGCGTCCCAGCACGTCGATCAGAAGCACCGCCACGATCGTTGCCAGCACGTTGGTCGCCGAGGTGATCAGCGAAATCGTGAAGGAATCCGATTCGGCAAAGCCGACGGACTTCCACAGCGTCGTGGAGTAGTAGAAGATCACGTTGATGCCGACGAACTGCTGGAAGACCGAGAGCAGGATGCCGACCCACACCAGCGGGTGGAAGCCGAAGCGGCCCAGCAGGTCCTTGAAGACCTGGCGGCGCTCGATGTGCACGGTGGAGCGGATCTCTTCGATCTTCTTTTCGGTATCCGTGCCGGCGTTCATGCCCATATCGCGGGTCAGCACGGTAGCTGCTTCAACGAAGCGGCCGCGCTCGACCAGGTAGCGGGGAGATTCGGGCAGGCGCAGCGAGAGCAGGCCGTAGAGCACTGCTGGAACCAGCAGCGACAGGTACATCCAGCGCCAGGCCGCCAGGCCGAACAAGCCGACGGCATCCGCCGAGCCCATGACGAAGACCAGCAGCGCGCTGACCAGGAAGGCCACGAAGATGCCCAGCACGATGGCCATCTGCTGCATGGTGCCCAGGCGTCCGCGATGCGCGGCCGGGGAGACCTCGGCAATGTAGGCAGGGGCGATCACCGAGGCGAAGCCCACGCCGATGCCGCCGACAATGCGCCAGATGATCAGGTCGGTTACGCCGAAGCACAGGCCGCAGCCGATGGCTGATGCTGCCAGGAGGATGGAGGCGAAGAGCATGGTGCGCACGCGTCCCACGCGTTCGGAGACCACACCCGCTATCCAAGCTCCCAGTGCTGCGCCGAGCAGGGCGCAGGAAACGGTGAATCCGATGGTTACCGCGTTGAGCCCGAATTCGTGCTCGACAGCGTCCACGGTGCCGTTAACGATTGATGAGTCATATCCGAAAACGAACCCACCCAATGCCGCCCCGAGGGCGATGAAGATGAGTCGCGCGGAGAGTTTTCCGTCTGATGTAGTCGCAGTCACAATGAGCCATGCTATCGGATTCGAGAGCCGCAGAATCCCGATTTCCCGATTTTTTATGGGAGATCGATCACAAATTGGAAGGAGTCCTTACTTCAAGACCGGGGGAGGCCCAGTGCGCGTCGCCGGTTCATGACTGGCCAGCTCCCGAATTCTTGGCAAAAAAGCAGGCCGGCATTGCGAGTTATCGCGATGCCGGCCTGCGGGGAATTTATTTGCTAGCTATCCGCAGGCTTCTGCGAGTCCGCCAAATCGTTGCCGCGCATCTTGGCGACGATACTCATCAGGTGGAAGACCACCAAGGTGGCGATCGAGCCCAGGGCGATGCCGCCCAGCTGGAGCTGGCCGAAAGCGATTTCCTTGGTCACCGCAATGGCGATAATCAGGCCGGTGCCGGCGGTCATCAAGTTGATCGGGTTGCCGAAATCCACCTTCGCCTCGATCCACAGGCGCGCGCCGACGATGCCGATCATGCCGTAGAGCACGATGCCCAAGCCGCCGATCACGCCTTCTGGAATGGTGCCGATCAATGCGCCGAACTTCGGCAGGAAGGCCAGGGCCACGGCCACAATCGCAGCGATCCAATAGGCCGCGGTCGAGTACACGCGCGAAGCGGCCATCACGCCGATGTTCTCGGCATAGGTGGTCGTGGCCGAACCGCCGCCGAAACCGGCGAGCACGCTGGCAGCGCCATCGGCCATCAGCGCACGGCCGTTGAACTTCGACAGGTCGCGATTGGTCATCACGCCCACGGTGCGCACATGGCCGATGTTCTCGGCGATCAGCACGAACACCGCAGGCAGGAACATCAGCGCAGTGTCGAAGTGGAAGGTCGGGGTGTGGAATTCTGGCAGTCCGATCCACTCTGCGGCAGCAACCGCCTTGAAGCTCACCTGCCCCTGGGCCAGCGCAACAAGGTAGCCGCAAAGAAGTCCCATGAGGATCGACAACCGGCCCAGCAGGCCCTTGAACGCAACGGTCGCGACCACGGTAAAGATCACCGTGAGGAAAGTGGTCAGCGGGAACTCGGTCATGGGAATCAGCGTTGCGCTGGCCAAATTCAGGCCGATGAGCGCCACGATGGTGCCCATGACCACCGGCGGCATCAGGGCGTGGATCCAGCCGGTGCCGGTCTTCTGCACGATCAGCCCGACAACGAACAGCAAGGCCCCGGTCATCACGATGCCGCCCAGCGCGCCGGACATGCTGTGCGACTGGGTGGTCGAGAGGACCGGGGCAATCATCGCAAAGGACGAGCCGAGGTAGCTGGGCACCTTGTTCCTGGTCATCAGCAAGAAGATGACGGTGGCCAGGCCGGTGAACAGCAAGGTCGTGGTGACCGGGAAGCCGGTGATGGTTGGCACCAGGATGCTGGCGCCGAACATCGCCAGGATGTGCTGGGCTCCGATGGAAACGGTCTGCGGCCAATGCAGCCGCTCATCCGGGGCAACTACCTCACCTGGGGTGATGGTCCTGCCGTTGCCGTGAATGCTCCAACTCATGATTCCTCTTCCCGGGCCCTGCGGGTTTTAGGCCGTAGAGAAGTCTACTCGGTTCTCGTGCGCCTGCGCGAAGAAAGAGCGCTCATGTTCCGCGGAGCGGATGAAAGCGGCCTCCATGCGGGCCCGCAGCTGCGGATCTGCCTGCTCGAACGCCTGGCGGACCATTTCGATGGCCTGCTCGGTGGCGGAATCGAATTCCTCGGATGCATAGGTTTCCAGCCATTGCCGATAAGGATGCTCGGCATGGTTGGCTGCCGCCAGCCGCTTGCCGATGTCCTGGTACAGCCAGTAGCAAGGCAGGATCGCGGCAATCAGCTCCCCGTAGCTCTCCTGGCTGGCGGCCAGGTGGTTGGTGTAGTTCAGCGTGGTGGCGCTGGGCGTATCAGCGAACTCATCCAGGTAGCTGCCGTGCAGCTGCAGCTCGCCATCGAGGATGCCGTTGGCGCCACGCGACCAGAAACGCTGGGCACCGAGATCCGGCGCCATCGAGCTGGCTAGCGAAAGCACCTTGGCGTAACGCAGCAGATACAGCGCATCCTGGGCGATGTAGTAGTGGAAGTCATCCCGGTCCAAGGTGCCCTCGGATAGCCGGGTGATGAAATCCAGCTGGTCGATTTCCTCGCGGATCGGCTGGATCTTCTGCCACCAGTCGCCCATTGGATCTGCCGTGCCGAAGAAGTCGATGAAGTGGTTGACCGGGCCGTGGCCGCTGCCCACCTGCAATTGGTCGGCCGCTGCGATGGCCTTGGAGAGATAGGATTTGGACTGCTCCAACGCGGCGATCCAGTCTCCAGTGGCAGCGAAGCGGGTAGCCAGAGTGCTGGAAAGGGTGCAGCCGGTGCCGTGGGTATTGCTGGTGGCATGGCGCGGGCCGTTGAGCTCAAGCTGAACGCCGTTGGCTGAGACCAGCGCATCGGGGCACTGTGCCCCGGCCAGATGCCCGCCCTTGGCCAGCACCAGGGCATCGTGCTTGGCCGCCAGGCGCTGGGCCTGAAGCAGGGCTTCACCCCAGGAAGGGGCCACAGGCTCGCGCAGCAAGCTGGCCAGCTCCAGCAGGTTCGGGGTAATCACCGTGGCGCGCTCCAGCAGCGAATCAAGGGCCGATTCGTCGTCGAGCAGGCGATCCCCGCTGGTCGCCACCATGACCGGGTCCAGCACGACGGGGGCGTCAACAGTTTCCAGCCAGCTGGTGACTGCGCGGATCACCTCGGCGTTGGCCAGCATCCCGATCTTGATCGCATCGATGCGGATATCTGTACTCACGGCTTCGAGCTGCGCGAGGACGAAATCGCCGCTGATCGCCTGAACTCCGGACACCCCATGGGTGTTTTGCGCAGTCAAAGCGGTGATCACGCACATCCCGTAGCCGCCGTTGGCGGCAATGGCCTTCAGATCCGCTTGGATTCCGGCGCCGCCGGAAGGATCGGAGCCTGCGATGGATAGGATGTTCATTTCGAGGCCTCCCAGGCTGCGACCAGCTGCGCGCTGGCAAGTTGCGGATCTTCGGCGTTGCAGATGGCGCGGACCACGGCCAGGCCTGCGCCGCCGCCGGTGCGGATCGCGGCGGCATCGTCTTGGGTAATTGCGCCGATCGCTACGCAGGGCAGCTTGGCCAAGGCAGCGGCTCGCGCAAAGCCGTCCAGCCCCAGGGGAGCAGGATGGTCTTTTTTCGTCGGAGTGGCGCGGATGGCTCCTACACCGAGGTAGTCGATCACCGAGGCGTCCTTGTTCGCCTGGGCCAATTGCTCATCGCTGGAAGCACTCAAGCCGATGATGCCCTCGCCGATGATCTGGCGAGCCAACTGTACCGGCACATCTTTTTGCCCGATATGGATGCCGTTAACTGCTGCGCCAGCAGCCCGTGACGCGAGGTAGACGTCAATGCGGTCATTGATCAGCAACTGGGCTTTGCCCTCGGTGAGCTTGGCAGCCGCGCAGGCCAGCTCGAAGAATTCCCGGGCGCATTCATCCTTGGCGCGCAGCTGGATCCACCCGATCCCTCCGGCGACGGCGCCCTCGATAACTTCCAGGGTGCTGCGTGGGGTGCAGCTGGCAGTGTTGGCTACTAGATAAGCGCCGTAATTATGCATGGTTCAATTCCTCGTACTTCAAAGTCTTCAGTTCCCCGGGATCGGCAGCCGACAGCGCATCAAGGAAGGCAACTGCGAAGCTGCCCGGACCGGAGCTGCCAGCCAGGGCCTTTTCCGCGGCCAGGCCATAGAAACCGTGGGCTGCGATGGTGGCCTCGAACGGGTCATCGTGGACCGCAACCATCCCGGCGCAGACCGCGCCCAAGGCGCAGCCGCCACCTGTCATCCGGGTCAAGCCAATTCCGTTGGTATGCACCAAGACGGTACGCGTGGCGTCGATGATGGCGTCAGCCTGGCCGGAAATGGCCACTACGCAGTCGTGTTCCGTGGCCAGTTCGCGTCCCGCCGCCAAGGCGGCAGAAACCTCATCCAAGGCATCGACACCGCGCGAAGCAGATTGCCGGCCGGCCAGGGCCAGGATTTCCGAGGCGTTGCCGCGAATCAGGGTCGGGCGTTGCCGGACAATGCGCCGGGCAAACTCCGTGCGCACCGGAAGCGCTCCCACTGCCACTGGATCCAGGACCCAGGGGGTGCCTGCAGCGCTCGCCGACTGCACAGCTTCTTCCATGGCGGTCAGCTGTTCAGTGCTTGGAGTTCCCAAATTCACCAATACGGCTGAAGCTGCCTGCGCGAATGGGCCGGCCTCTCCGGGCAGATCCGTCATGGCCGGGGAAGCCCCGGATGCCAGCAAGACATTGGCGGTGAAATTGGATACGACGGTATTGGTCAGGCAAAAAACCAAAGGTGATTGTTGCCGGTATTTTTGGGCAACTGCATGCAAAGCCATGCGACATCCCTCCGCTAGCGTGAACTAGATCAGGTTCTACGGGTCTTATCTCAGTCGGTTGATCCGACACCCCGTGTCACTGCCATAGAGCGTACGCACAACCGGTTCCGAGGACAAGTTACTTACGCTCGCGCCGCGCCACCAAGGCCTTGAGCGTGGCCGCATCCACCTTCTGCGCGGCCGCCAGCGCCCAGAGGTGATCCACGGCGGCCAGGAGATCTTCACTGGTATCCACCGGCTGCGGCCGCTCGTTGACTACTGTGCCGGCACGGCGCCGGGAGGTGATCAGCTCTTCGGCTTCCAGCTCCTTGTAGGCGCGCGCCACTGTACCGGCAGCGACGCCGAGGTCCGTGGCCAGCGCACGCACAGTAGGCAGCTTGCTCCCCGAGGGCAGATCTCCCAAGGAGATCAGTGAAGCAATCTGCGAGCGGATCTGCTCATAGGGCGGGGTAGCTGCTTGGAGGTCAACACTGATCTGCGTGCTCATGAAGTAGCTGCCGGCTGATGTTCCCGCACGAAGGCGCTACCGGGGCGCTCTAGGAAAATGACTGCTGGGACAACGAAGATGAGCAATGCAAAGAGTCCCAGCCCGGCCGGGAATCCGTAGCCAATGAGCAGCATGGCTACCACTGCACTGGTGTTAACACGCATTGAACGCAGTTCCAGGACCTTGCGGTACCAGATTTCTTCGGCCGACGAGACAGCCCAGGGAATAATTGCCCGGCGGGAGAACCAGACGAATCCAAGATGGGTTGCCAGCAACAGCAGGATCAAGCCTGCAACCATTGTCTTGCCTGGAGGCACGAAGCCCCACAAATAGTCCAGCGGCGGATCGAGCAGAAAATAGGTGCTGGTGGCAAACAGCAAGCCAGCGGCGATGTAGGACCACAAGGGCAGGGGCGCGTGGTACTTGGGTGCTGCAGACGCCTGCCGGGCCACCGTGCTGACGTAGCTGAGATAAAGCGCATTGAGAACGGCATAGCTCAAAGCCGCACCGGCAAAGATCATTAAGATCCACGTAGTTCGCTCATTGGTAGGCATCTGGAGCTCGTCATCCAGTGGCAAGAATGACCAGCCGATTGCAACGCTGAGCAAGGTGAGTGCTGCAGTTACGTATTGCAAGGTGAATAGTTGATCACGCAAACGCGAGAAGGCGGTCCGTTCCCTGGTGGTGGATTGAGCTGAGAATGTAGAGCGCGGTCCCCAGAAGAGCAACGTGAGGGCGACCGCAAGGGCGCCATAGCTAACGAACTCGTACTGTCCATCCGGCGAATTAGCCTGCGAGTAATTGACCACCGACACGGTGAAGGCCAGCAAGACGATGCCGATATTGCGCATCAAGCGGTTGAGCCAGACCGTGCGCAACGCTTGGTTGTCTTCGGCCGAGATGCCGGCCAAGGCAGGTCTTTTCAGGATAACTACGGTAATCACAGCCGCGGCCACGATGATCCCTGCCAGGGCCACGATGAATACCGGGAGCATCTGTGTGCCCGGCAACCGCCCATCATACGGACCCTCCGACGCGTATGAATAGATGCCGTCAAAATCAAAGGTCGTGAATTCCGAGGCCGGAACGCCAACGAGCCCTTCGACTTTGGACGCCGGCCACAGGGAGCCGACCGCGATCAGCAGCAAAAGCCCAACGAAAGCCCCTAGGGCCTTGGGAAATGGAGTTGTCAGGCTGCGGGCCTCTAATGAAGCGGTGCGCACTGGCTGGAGTTCCTTGGGCCAAGTGAACAAGCCGATGAGGTAAACCAGAAGAACCCAGATCCCCGGAGTGAGTGCTTCAGCGAGAGCCGAACCTGAATTGGGCTCGGTCATTGAAACGCGCCAGGTCTCGGACAAATCCCATGAGGTTGAAGCAAAGAATGCGATCAATGCGCACCAGAACGAGTGGGATCGGGCCCGGTCGATAGCTGGTGTTCCACGCCTGTGCGCCACCGAACGCAACCAAACGCAGATGATTGCGGCAACGAAAGCGATGGATATGGCGCTCGCCGAGAACTGGTTCATGGAAATCAATGTATCAACTATTTGATACATATTGAATCCTCCGGCGAATTAAACGATGAAAAATAGTCCCAGTGACGTACGCTCAAATCATGGGTCTGTTTACTTCCACTCCGTTGCCCGAACCGGTCGGTGATTCCGCACCTCCGGTGGACGAGCATCCATCGCGCATAGCAACAGTTCTGAGCCATTTGCGGCGTTCTGCGGACACGCGGATCACGCATCCGCGACGCTTCCGCCTGCAGCAGCTCAAGGCCCTGGAGAAGATGCTCGAAGAGCATCTGGAAGACTTCGTCCAGGCCCTGGCCGAGGACTTGGGCAAGAGTGCCACCGAAGCCAAATTCTCCGAAATCGACGTGGTGCGGGCAGAAATAGATTTCGCCCAGCGCCACCTCGTTGAATGGATGGATTCCACCAGCGTCAAGGTACCGCTGGCTTTGCAACCAGCCATTGCCAAGGTTGAGCCGCGCCCGCTGGGGGTCGTGCTGATTATCGGCGCCTGGAACTACCCGGTTCAGCTGGTGCTCGCACCGCTGGTCGCGGCCATTGCTGCCGGCAACGCGGCGGTGATCAAGCCATCGGAACTGGCTCCTGCGACCTCAGGCGCCTTGGCCAAGTTCCTCCCGGTCTACCTCGACGAACGTGTCTACGCGGTAGTTGAAGGCGGGGTGGATACATCCACGGAGTTGCTCGGCGCCCGCTGGGATCATATTTTCTACACCGGCGGTGAACGCGTGGCCAAGATCGTGGCTGCAGCGGCTGCGAAGCATCTGACACCAACCACCTTGGAACTGGGCGGAAAGTCGCCGGCCGTGGTGGAAAACGATTCGTTGGCTTCCGCAAAGCGCTTGGCCTACGCCAAATTCATGAATGCCGGCCAGACCTGCGTGGCCCCGGATTACGTATTGAGCGTGGGCGACTCGTCTGAGCTCATCAAGCGCCTGGGCCAGGCCATCACCAGCTTCTACGGCAAGGAGCCGCTGACCCATCCGGACTTTGGCCGCATCGTCAGCCGCAAGCACTTTGACCGGCTGTTGTCGATGTTCGAGCAGGGCGAGGTGGTTTTCGGCGGCGAATACGACGAGGATACCTTGCGCATCGCTCCGAGCATCATGCGCAATGTGGACCTCGAGGGAAGTTTGATGACCGAAGAGATTTTCGGTCCTATCCTGCCGGTGATCGAGGTGGAAACCTTCGAGGAAGCCCTCGAATTCATTGCCCGGCGGCCATCACCGCTGGCCGCTTACCTGATGAGCGAAAGTCCGCGCCTGCAGTCGATTTTCTCTGATCGGGTGCGGGCCGGCTCCATAGTGCACAATGCTCCGTTGGCCCAGATGATCGTTCCAACCCTGCCTTTTGGTGGCGTCGGACCGAGTGGAATGGGGGCTTACCACGGCAAACATGGATTCGAACGGCTTTCGCAGATGCGCTCGGAACTCAACAAAACGACCGTAGTTGACACCTTGAGCGCAATATATCCTCCGTATTCATGGGCTAAGCGAAAGATTATTGATCGCTTACTGTAGCGCGGTTCATAGCGTTATGGCTTGTCAGGGTGCTTGGATGGATAGGTTGGAAATTTTCAAGCATCAGGAGATGTAACGCATGACTGAGCCCGCACCGTCCCAGGACGGTCTGAAGCGTGGCCTCAAAGCTCGCCATATGCAGATGATTGCCATTGGCGGCTCGATTGGTACCGGACTATTCGTCGCGTCCGGCGGCACCATTGCCCAAGCTGGCCCAGGCGGTTCGCTGGTGGCCTACGCGCTGATCGGCATGATGGTGCTGCTCCTGATGCAGTCGTTGGGAGAAATGAGCGCCCGCCTTCCGGTCGCTGGTTCCTTCCAGACCTACGCAACGGTCTTCGTGAACCGCCACTTCGGCTTCGCAATCGGCTGGAACTACTGGTTCAACTGGGCCATCACCGTGGCTGCCGAGCTGGTAGCCGCCGGCATCATCATGTCCTACTGGTTCCCTGATGCCCCGGGGTGGATCTGGGCGGCCATCTTCCTGGTGCTGCTCACCGGCTTGAACGCGCTGTCCGCCAAGGCCTTTGGCGAGGGCGAATACTGGTTGGCCGCGATCAAGGTCATCACCGTGGTGGTCTTCTTGATCTGCGGTGTCGCGATGATCTTCGGCATCCTGGGTGATTCCACCCCGGGCTTCAGCAATTGGACCGATGGCGAAGCGCCATTTGTTGGCGGCTGGCTGTCCATCGTCTCGGTCTTCATGATTGCCGGCTTCTCCTTCCAAGGAACCGAACTGATCGGCCTGGCCGCCGGCGAAGCCGAGAACCCCCAGCGCGATATCCCACGCGCCATCAAGGCGATCTTCTGGCGCATCATGCTCTTCTACATCGGCGCGATCTTCGTCATTGGCATGCTGATCCCGTATATGGATCCATCGCTGCTCTCTTCCGAGGCATCGGATATCACCACCTCGCCATTCACCCTGGTCTTCGAGCGTGCGGGCGTAGCATTCGCCGCGGCCCTGATGAATGCGGTGATCCTCTCGGCCATCCTCTCCGCAGGCAATTCCGGGCTATATGCCTCTGCACGCATGCTTTATTCGATGGCGTTGGACGGCAAGGCGCCAAAGATTTTCGCCCGCTTGAACAAGCGCGGCGTGCCCATGCCGGCAATGCTGCTAACCGCCTCGGTAGGCCTTTTCGGCTTCCTGACCGCCATCATCGGCCAAGGCTCGGCATATACCTGGCTGCTGAACGTTTCGGGCCTCTCCGGCTTCATTGCCTGGGTGGGTATCGCGGTGTGCCACTACAAGTTCCGCAAGGCATACATTGCTAGCGGACAGGATCTCGCGAACCTGCCGTACAAGGCGCCGCTATTCCCGCTGGGCCCGATTCTGGCTTTCGTGATCCTGATCGTGGTGATCGCAGGCCAGAACTACCAGGCGATCGTGGATGGAAACCTGCTGCAGATGGCTTCCAGCTACATTGGCCTGCCAATCTTCCTGCTGCTGTGGCTGGGCCACTGGCTGGCCACCCGCAAGCAGCCAGCCGTGGCCATCGACCCATGGACTGCAAAGCTGAACTAGCCAGCCAGCGCAGCATCAACAATCACCCGAGCTTCAGCCAGCACCTGCTGCAGATGCTCGGGTGATTTTGTTGATTCTGCATAGATCTTGTAGATGTCTTCTGTGCCCGATGGGCGCGCGGCAAACCATGCGTGCTCGCTGGAAACCTTCAAGCCGCCAATGGGGAAGCCGGCCGCTTGCGTGGCCTTGGCGGTAATCGGATCCGATGCCAGTTCGGTAGCGGTGACCATCGATGGGTCCAGCTTGCCCAGTACGGCCTTCTGCTCGCGATTTGCGGGCGCGTCAAAGCGGTCGTAGAAGCTGGGGCCGTGGCGCTCTACCAGTTCGGCATGCAGCTGGCTGGGGCTCTTGCCGGTTACTGCGCGGATCTCGCTGGCCAGCAGGGCCAGCATCAGGCCGTCCTTGTCGGTGCTGAACGCCTTGCCGGAGAAGTCCAAGAAGCTCGCGCCGGCCGATTCCTCGCCGCAAAAAGCGACCCTGCCGGAAGCCAGCGGTTCAACGAAGTACTTGAAGCCCACCGGTACCTCGCGCAGGGTCCGGCCGTGGGAAGCCACCACCTTGTCGATGAGCACCGAGGAGACCAGGGTCTTGCCGATCTGGGCATCAGCCGGCCACTGCGGACGGTGGGTGAGCAGGTAGTCGATGGCCACGGCCAGGAAATGGTTCGGATTCATCAGGCCGGCATCCGGGGTGACAATGCCGTGGCGGTCAGCATCGGCATCGTTGCCGGTCGCGATGTCGTACTTCTCGCGATTGGCCACGAGGGAGGCCATTGCATGGGCGGAGGAGCAATCCATGCGGATCTTCCCGTCCTTGTCCAAGGTCATGAAGCCGAAGCGCGGATCCACGGACTCGTTGACCACTTCGAGGTTCAGGCCGTATCGGCGGCCGATTTCGCCCCAGTAGTGCACCGAAGCCCCGCCCAGCGGATCTGCGCCAATGGAAATGCCGGACTCGGCGATGGCCTTGAAGTCGATGACTTCAGCCAAATTGGCGATGTACAGTTCGCGGAAGTCGAAAGGCCGGGCATTCGGCTCGCCGCGCTTGACCGCTCCGCTGGCCAGCAATTCGTTGGCCCGTGCAGCGATGGGTCCGGTGATTCCGGATTCTGCCGGTCCGCCATGCGGCGGGTTGTACTTGATGCCGCCGTCGGTTGGCGGGTTGTGCGATGGGGTGATGATCAGGCCATCGGCCTGTTCGCCGCCGCTAGCGTTATGTACCAGGATTGCGTGGCTGACCGCTGGAGTGGGAGTCAGTCCGTCATCGGCGAGCACGGTGACGCCGTTGCCTGCCAAGACTTCAAGGGCGGTGCGGTATGCGGGCGCGGAGAGTGCGTGGCTGTCCTTGCCCACGTACATCGGGCCGGTGATCCCCGCACCGTTGCGGTAGTCGACCACGGCCTGGGTGATCGCAGCGATATGCGTTTCATTGAAGGTGGTGTTCAGGGAGCTTCCGCGATGTCCCGAGGTGCCGAAAATGACGGCCTGGTCGGGGTTGCCGCTGGAAGGAACCAGGGTGCTGTAGGCATCGAGTACCTCCTGCAAATTGATCAGGTCTGATTCTTGGGCTGGCTGGCCAGCTCGGAGGTGTGCCACAGATTGCCTTTCAGATTGATGCGCTTATCGCAGTTTCGTAGAAGAATGGTAGGCAAATGAGCTACTACCAGTATCCGCAGAACCCCTACCAACGACCGCCTGAATCCGCCGGCCTCTCGGTGGCTTCCCTGGTGCTTGGCATCTTGTCGTTGCTAGGCTTCACTGTCATTATCCTTGTTCCGCTGGCCGGAGTCATTACCGGGCACCTGGCCTACCGGCGTGAACCCAGCTCCCGGGGCTTGAGCCTGGCCGGGCTAATTACCTCATGGATTGGATTGGCACTAGCCATAGTCATTTATGCGGTAGCCATCTGGTTCTTCTGGGCATTGTCAACCGGGTTCGGCTACGACTCGTATTACGACAACGTGACCTTCTCACAAGGGCTTCTTCGATAATCCCCGGGCATGAAAAAAGCGGTTGGTTCAAATGAACCAACCGCTTTTCGCATGATCGAACGCCTAGAGGATCGGGCCCATCAGCTTCTTCAAGGCCGGGGTAGCTGCCATCATGGCAATACCCAGGACAACAGCGGTGCCGCCCATGGCGATGAAGTACGGGATCTCGTTGCCCTCGGTGTAGTAGCCGGCCAGCACACCCGACAGGGTGGTGCCCAGCGAAACCGACAGGAAGAACAAGGCGATCATCTGGGTGCCGAAGGCGGCTGGAGCCAGCTTGGTGGCAATTGCCTGGCCCACTGGCGAGAGCAGCAGCTCGGCAAAGGTGCACAGCAGCAGGATGCCGACCAGCGCCAGCAGCGGGGTCTTCACGAAGGATTCCAGCGGGATGAACAGCAAGAAGGCCGCACCCACAACCACCAGTGCCAGGCCGAACTTCATTGATGTGCGTGGCTGGCGCTTGCCCAGTTTGGTCCACAATGCGGCGAAGATACCGGCGAAGATGATGATGAAGACCGGGTTGATCGAGGTAACCCAGCTCGGTGGCATTTCCCAGCTGCCCAGGTGGCGGTCCAGGCGCTGATCCGAGTAAGCGGCAATGAAGGTGAACTGCTGCTGGAACAGGGCCCAGAAGGCAGCCGAACCGATGTAGAACGGAATGAATGCCCAGACTTGCTTGCGCTCGGTGGCGTCAACCTTCTTGCTGCGCAGGATCAACGCGAAGTAGATGATCGAAGCGGCGATCACCACGTAGGCGATGGTGCTTGCCAAATTCTCCGGAGTCACGATCTTGGATGCGAAAGCGGCAATGATCAGAACGATCACGGCAGCGAAGATGACCACATAGCGGTTGCGCTCAGAGGCAGGCAGCGGGTTGCTTGGGATGCGGCCGGAGTCCGGCAGCTTCTTGCGTCCAAGGGCATAGATCCCCAGGCCGATAGCCATGCCGACCGCGGCAGCGGCGAAGCCGATGTGGAAGCCGTACTGGACCTGCAGCCAACCGGTGAGCAGTGGGCCGAGCAGCCCGCCGATGTTCACGCCCATGTAGAACAGGGAGAAGCCGGCATCGATGCGCGGATCTTCCTTGGAGTACAGGGAGCCCACCAGGGCTACAGCGTTGGCCTTCAGGCCGCCGGAACCGACGGCAACGAAGATCAGGCCGATAACCAGTCCGGCATAGCCGGGCAGGAGCGCCAGGCCAATATGGCCGATCATGATCGCGATAGCCGAGAAGAACAGGACGCGTTCCGAGCCGAACAGGCGGTCGGAGAGCCACGCGCCCAGGATGGTGGACAGGTAGACAGCGCCGCCGTAGGCGCCGACCAGCGACAGAGCCAGACCCTGGTCCATGCCCAGGCCGCCGTCGGTGACCGAGTAGTACATGTAGTAAGCCAGCAAGCCCTGCATGCCGTAGAAGGAGAATCGTTCCCACATTTCCACGCTGAAGAGGCTTGCGAGCGCACCGGGGTGACCGAAGAAGGTCTTTCCGGAAGCTTTGGTGCTCGTTGTTGCAGTAGACATACGTAATATTTTTCGCCCTTGCCCACCCGAGTACCTACTTATATGGGAAAGGTCACACCTGTATCTGGGCTGCCAGCGCGAGCAGCAGTCCTTCGTCCGAGCGCGGGGAAATCAGCTGAATACTCATTGGTAACCCCTCGTTGGAGTGGCCTACCGGAACGGTGATGGCCGCTACTGAGGCGACGTTCACCATGGAAGTGTAGGGGGTGTACTGGCACTGCAACATATAATCCACATCGGCTGTGGATTGTGTATAGTGCCCGATCTTCGGCGGGATCGAGGCCATGGCAGGGGTGGCCACGACATCGTAGGCGGACCATTGGCGCACGAAGTCGGCCGCAATCTGCTTCAACCTCGAACCTGCCTGCAGGCTCTGTTCCAGCGAGCGGTCGGCGGCACGTCGGCGGAAATCCCTTGCCAAATCGCCGAGCAGCGAATCATCCGCGACCGGAACGTCCTTCAGCCCATTGGTCCACACCGCCGCGAAGGTTTCCGGATAGTCCGTGGCGTAGTGCAGGTTGGCCGGCTGGACGCGATGCCGTTCTCCAAGGCGTTCAAGGCCCTGGGCAAATGAAGCCCGGGCTTCTTGCGCCAGGGTAATTTCATAGACCGGTTCAAACGGGGAATGGATGCTGTACCCAATCTTCAGCCCGTCCAGGCGCTGGGGGTAGCTTCCCTGCAGCAACGGCAGATAGTGGTCCTTGCCGCGCATGGCGTCAAGCAGCAAAGCCGCATCCAAGGCATCATGGGCCAACGGTCCGCTAACCGCTAGCTTCGGTGCGCCCATGGGATCGGTGTAGCCATCAAGGATGTCGCTGGGAACGCGGCCCAAAGAAGGCTTCAGGCCTACCAGCCCGCAGGCGGCCGCGGGGATGCGAACCGAACCGCCGCCATCAGAGCCCGGACCCAGCGGAATCATGCCGGCGGCAATCGCCGCGGCCTGCCCGCCAGAGGAACCGCCCGACGAGCGCGTGGGATCAAAGGGATTGCGTGATGGGGGCGCCACGAGGTTCTCTGAATAGCTGCTCAGCCCGAATTCCGGAACCTGCGTCTTGCCCAGGACCACCACGCCCTCGGCGCGCAGCCTGGCCACCAAGGAGTGATCACGTTCAGCGACCATCGCAGGCATCGCCGCAGTGCCATAGGTGGTAGGCATCCCGGCCACGTCATTGAGGTCCTTGAACGCGGTGGGGAGCCCATGCAGGCGGCCAATGTCGCCACGGGCATGCGCCTGGTCCGCCGCTGCCGCGGCCTCCATCGCATTTTCTGCCACGTGGACGAAAGCACCTAGGTCCGCCTGCTCTTCGATGCGCTTGAGGTAGTGCTCGGTGACCTCGCGGCTTGAACGCTCGCCGCGGGCCAGCTCGTCTCGCAATTTCAGGGCGCTTGAGGGAAACATGTCGGCTTTCGACGCAGGAAATGACTAGTCTTATAAGCAAACACCCTATGTGAGAGGAATGCTAGCCGTGAGCGATTTTGAGACTGTTTCGGTCAATGATGTCCCGAAGGATGCCTTCATCCTTGACGTGCGCGAAGACTTCGAATGGGAAGCCGGCCGTGCTGCCGGAGCAACCCATATTCCCCTTGGCTCCTTGCCAGAGAAGATTTCCGAGCTTGACCCGGATGTAGACACCTACGTCATCTGCCGTACCGGTGGCCGTTCGGCCCAGGCCGCATCGTGGCTCACCGTGATGGGCTACACCGCCTTCAACGTCGCCGGCGGTTCCGATGCGTGGATCGAAGCGGGCTTGCCAATGGAAGCGGATAACGGCCAGGAGCCAACCGTACGATGAACTATGCCTATCTGGGACCTGCTGGCACTTTCACCGAGTCGGCCCTGCTGCAGGTTCCCGGGGCTGCCGAGGCGCAGCGGATCGCGGCCTCCAACGTCAACGTGGCGCTGACCATGGTGCGCGAGGGGACCGCGGACGCGGCGATGGTCCCGATCGAGAACTCGGTAGAAGGCGGCGTTTCGGCCACCTTGGACGCCATTGCGCAGGGCGAAGCCCTGCAGATTGTTTCCGAAATCCTGGTTCCGATCACTTTCGTGCTGGCGGTACGCCCCGGCATCGACTCGCTGGAGCAGATAAGGCAGATCTCCACCCACGGGCATGCCTGGGCGCAGTGCCGCTTATGGGCCGAAGCGAATATTCCCGGGGCCGCATTCACCCCGGCTTCTTCCACGGCAGCCGGCGCCCTGGCTCTCGAAGAGGACGAACCGCCGCATGATGCGGCGATCTGCTCTCCGCTGGTAGCCCAGGAGCGCGGCCTGAAGGTGCTGGCCAGCGGGGTCGAGGACAATATCGGCGCGGTGACCCGCTTCATCCTCGTGACTCGTCCGGGAAGGATTCCGCAGCCTACCGGCGTGGACAAGTCAACGCTGATCCTGCCGCTGCCCGAGGACCGTCCCGGTGCGCTGATGGAAATTCTTGAGCAATTCACCGCCCGCGGCGTGAACCTCTCGCGCATCGAATCGCGTCCTACAGGCAAGAGCCTGGGCGAGTACTTCTTCTCCGTCGATATCGAAGGCCACGTGGCCGAGGAACGCGTTGCCGCCGCCTTGTCGGGGCTGCACCGGCTGTCCCCGCACCTGCGCTTCCTCGGTTCCTACCCAGCCGCCCAAGGCCTGGAGCCGGCCGTGGATACCCATAATTCAGATGCGGCATTCAGTGAAGCCCGTGCCTGGGTGCAGTCGCTGCGCGACCGGCTTTAAGCAGGCAGCGCGAAGGCCCGGCCTAGCTCCCCGCAAGGGGAAATCGGCCGGGCCTTCGGCATGCGCTACGGGGTGCGCAGGCGCAGGGCGCTCGGGTTCACGGACACCTGCAGTTCGTTGACCTGGCCGGTGGGGTCCCCGTCGATCTGGGTATTCATCGGCTCATCGCAACGCAGCGATACGCCAGAGGTCTGGTAGAAGCTCATCACCGGAATCTTGTTCTTGGCGCGGAATGCGGTCTTGAGCAGGATCCAGGTCCAGCCGGCGGCCGAGCGGGGAGAAAGGATCACTGCGTCGAGCACGCCGTCGTCGATCTTGGCGTCGGGCACGAAATCCAGGCCCTGCAGCTTTCCGCAGTTGGCGAAGAGCACCGAACGGACCTTGCGGGTCTGCCAGCTCTCGTCGCCCGAGAGCTTGAAGCTGACCTTCTTGCGCTGGCCCGGCAACTGGCGCAGGCCGGCTTCCGAGTAGGCCAGCCAGCCAACCTTGGATTTCAGCTCTTCGTTGGTGTCGTCAAACAGGTCGGCGTCGGTGCCCACGCCGGCGATGACCAGGAAAGCATGATCCGCCTCCTTGCCGTCCAGCAGCTGCAGCTTCATGTGCCCGACGTCGATCCGGCGAACCATCCCGCGCACTGCCACCAGCGCCGCGGTGTGCAGGTCATCGAGCGGAATATCCACGTTGCGGGCCAGCAGGTTGCCAGTGCCCAGCGGCAGGATTCCCAGGGATGCGCCGGTGCCTTCGAGCACTTCCGCGACGGCGCGGATGGTTCCGTCGCCACCTGCGGCAATAATTGTGTCGCATTGCGCATCGAGTGCTTCACGGGCTGCATCCTGGCCGGCGTTGTCCTTGGTCGTTTCAAGGACCAGCGGTGCTTCCAGGCCCGCTTCAGCGCAGACGCGGACCACGGCTTCCCTTGCTTCGTCAGCACCTGACTTGGAAGGATTGATGACCAGGGCCACCTTGGTAGCCGCTGCCTGTTCAGCCGCTTCGGGCTGCTTGATCAGCGGTTTGCTGTAGTTCGAAAGCTTGCGCACCGAATACCAACTGGTCGCCGCGGCGGCAGCTGCAGCAGCCACGGCAGAGAAAACGATCACACGATTTGTCTGCATAATGCTCTCATCGTACTCATGATTGCTACCCTTAACATGTGATCGACCTGAAAATGCTCACCGAAAATCCGGATTTGTACCGTGCCTCGCAACGCGCGCGCGGTGCCGACGAGTCGTTAATTGACCAGCTGCTGGCAGCTGACACGGCACGTCGTGAAACCATCGCCACCTACGAGCGCCTGCGTGCCGAGCAGAATGCGTTCTCCAAGAAGGTCGGCAAGGCCAAGGGCGACGAGCGCGCCGCCCTGCTTGCCGAGGTCAAGGAGCTCGCTGCCGCGGTGAAGTCCGCCCAGGCCGAGTCCGACGCGGCCTCCGCCAAGTGCACCGCACTGCAGCGTTCCATCCCCAACCTGATCATCGACGGCATCCCGGCCGGCGGCGAGGATGACTTCACCGTCGTCAAGCACGTGGGCACCGCCCGCGACTTCAAGGCCGAGGGCTTCGAGCCGCTGGACCACCTGCAGATCGCCGAGAAGCTGGACGCCATCGACATGGAACGCGGCGCCAAGGTTTCCGGCTCGCGCTTCTACTTCCTCAAGGGCATCGGCGCCCGGCTGGAAATCGCGATGATGAACATGGCCCTGGATGTGGCCATGGCGCACGACTTCATCCCGATGATCACCCCGACCCTGGTCCGCCCCGAAACCATGCAGGGCACCGGCTTCGATGTCGAGCACGACGACGAGATCTACAAGCTCGAGCGCGACAACATGTACCTGGTCGGCACCTCGGAGGTGGCCCTGGCCGGCTACCACGCGGACGAGATCATGGATCTGGCCGACGGCCCGATCCGCTACGCCGGCTGGTCCTCCTGCTACCGCCGCGAGGCTGGTTCGGCTGGCAAGGACACCCGCGGCATCATCCGCGTGCACCAGTTCAACAAGCTGGAGATGTTCGTCTACGCCAGCGTCGAGGACGCCGAAGCAGAGCACCAGAAGCTGCTGGCCATGGAAGAGGACATGCTCGGGCGCATGGAACTTCCCTACCGCGTGATCGACACCGCCGCCGGGGATTTGGGCATGAGCGCCGCGCGCAAGTTCGACTGCGAAGCCTGGGTTCCTACCCAGGGCACCTTCCGCGAACTGACCTCGACCTCGAACTGCACCACCTTCCAGGCCCGCCGCCTGAATATCCGCGAACGCGAGATTATCGACGGCAAGGCCGGCAAGACCCGTTCGGTGGCGACGCTGAACGGCACCCTGGCGACCACCCGCTGGCTCGTGGCGATTCTGGAAAACCACCAGAACCCGGACGGTTCGGTCAACGTGCCCAAGGCGCTGCAGCCTTACCTTGGCGGACTCGAAGTACTCAAGTAGCCAATGACCGGCCATTTGCCGGCTGCCCCTCGCGGGCAGCCGGCAAATGCTTTTAACCGGTTGTTCACTTGGCGCTGTGCCTTGGGTCATCGCCAAAAACCCGCGGTGGTGGTTAACTTGAGCCATGACTGTTATGACTAAGCTCGGCAACGATGACCGGCTGACCAAGCAAAAATTGATGATTTGCCTTGACGTGGATGGCACCATCGTCAACCACCAGGGGGAAATGAGCCAGCGCGTGCGCGATGCCGCGCGGGCTGTAGTGGCCCAGGGCCATGAGGTAATCATCTCCACCGGCCGCTCCTTGGGTGCGGCCCTGCCCATCATGGCGGAACTGGGCATCGACCATGGCTATGTCGTGGTCAGCAACGGCGGCGTGCTCGCAAAGGTGTGCCAGGATGAAGTCGAGATCCTGCACCGCGAGATCTTCGACCCGTCGACAGCGCTCAAGGCGCTGCGCGACCAGCTTCCCAAAGCCAAGTACGCCTTGGAAAACGAGCGCGGCGAATTCCTTTCCAGCGAAACCTTCGGCGACATGAGCTTTGGCGCCGAGAGCAAGGTCGTTGATTTCGGCGAGCTGGTCAACAGCAAGGCCGTGCGCGTGGTGGTTTTCTCCACCGACAACACCGCCGAGGAATTCGGGCATGCCGTGCAGAGCCTGGGGCTCTCCGGGGTGACCTACTCGGTGGGCTGGACCGCTTGGCTGGATATTGCCGCCGAGGGTACCACCAAGGCCAGCGGCCTGGAGCGGCTGCGGGCGATCCTGAAGTTCGATTCGAAGGACTCGCTGGCAGTAGGCGATGGCCGCAATGACGTCGAAATGCTGCAGTGGGCCGGACATGGCGTGGCCATGGGCCAAGCGCCGGATGAGGTCAAGGCAGCGGCCGACGCCGTGACTGAAGGCGTTGACCAGGATGGCCTGGCCATCGTCCTGGAAGGGCTGCTGGGCAGCTAGCACCAGGGTCTAGAGCTGGTCGGTGTATTCCAGCAGCCGGGCGATCGCTGCCCGCGCGCCCAGCTCGTCGTTGTAGCCCGAACGCACGATCGCCGCAGATACTGCCTGGGGAGTGATTCCCAGGATCCCGGCGACCGCTTTTTGCTGCCCGCGCACACCGGGAGTCAACAGGTCAACGACGGACCATTCGGCCTCGGTGCGGGTGCGGATCCACTGTCCGAGCATGCGCAGCAGGCCCTCGAGCTCGCCGTCCATCTCGTCATTGCCCGAGGAAACGCAGATCGGGACCCTTTCGCCGCGGTGGCTGGCCGCCTCCAGCGCGCCGAGCGCGCGCCGCGCCGCCCTGCCCTCGACCAGGTCGGCCTCTGCGGGCACCGGCTCGTACAGGCTGCCGATGCCCAGCCCGATATTGCAGAAGTTCAGCCGTGCCACGCGCAGCAGCGCGTCGACGGCGGCATCGGGGTCACTGGGCACTCCGAGCAGCAGCTGCCCGCTGAGCGCGGTGAACGGCGCGTGGGTGTCGACTTGTTCCAGCTGGTGCCAGAGCTGCTCGCTGGCGGCGGCAACATCGGTGACCGAGCGGGGCCGGGGGCTGAGCGCAACGACAAACATGATTCAAGTATTGCGTGTGCAACCGGGTTTGTCGTGCACTGTGCGGCACTTGGCGGCTAACGGTGCTGCTCCAGCCTGATGCTGGTCCGCCGGCTGGCGGGATCAGGAGGAACTAGGACAGGGTGCTGCTGGGCGCGCCCTGCTGGGCGGGCAGCGCAACGGTCGTGTACTTGAAGAAGAACTGCGTAGCGGGGCCAATCAGCAGCGCATAAGCCACCGTGCCCACGCCCACCGGACCGCCGAGCAACCAGCCGATCCCCAGCACGCACACCTCGATAATGGTGCGCAGCAGGCGGATCGATTTGCCGGTGCGCAAATGCAGCCCGGTCATCAGGCCGTCGCGCGGGCCGGGGCCGAAATGGCAGCCGATGTACAGGGCGCCGCCAAGGCCATTGACGGCGATGGCGCCAACCAGGGTCAGGATCTGCCAGCCCAACCCGTGGACATCAGGGATGAGCCAGAGAAAGAAGTCCAGGCCAAGCCCGATGAGCAGCACATTGGCGACGGTGCCCAATCCTGGCCACTGCTTGAGCGGAATCCAGGCCAGCAGCACCACGACGCCGACGATGATCACTATCGTTCCCAGCGACAGCGGAATGTAGTTGGCCAGGCCCAGGTGAAGCACATCCCACGGATCCACGCCGAGCTGGGCGCGGATCAGCAGTGCCATGGCCAGCGCAAAAAGCATGAGGCCGATGAACAGATTTGCAAGACGCAGGGGGAGCTTTCCGGCACGCAGCTGATCGAGCGGAGTGAGATTATGCAGGGTCATGATGCTTCAAGGCTAGCCCTGCGCTGAACCCCGGCAGTAATCCCGCAAGTATCAGATGGTCACATTCCTAGTCCCAGTCCAGCCATGGTGCAGCGAGCCCCGAGACAACCAGGGCGAAAGCTCCGATGAAAAGAAAGCCGATGGCAAGCGAAAAAAGAACCATCCAGCGGGTGGGACTGCTATTCATTATCGGATCCAGGCTTTCGTTTCATCATGATCCCGGTCAAGCGGGCCACCGAGTAGACGGCGCCAAACAGGGGAATAGGCATGGCTAGGGCCAGCGGTATGGCGGTGCGCACACAGCGTTCGCGGAGGAACTGCACCAGCACAAAGAGCGTGCCCAGCGCCCACAGCACCAGAATGCCAACTTCCAGGCCGTCCAGTGCCATTACCGCTTCCATGAAAGCAGTCTATCCACCGGGGGCGAGGCTTCCCAGTATCGCAATGCCCAGGGCCGACGATAGCTGGCTCAGGTCCCCGGGCCGAGGTTGGCTGGCCGATGCGTCGGTTTCAGCACCAACCGTGGCTTGAACCCCTGGCGGGCGCAGTGCGGGAACATGGATGAACAATGCCGGGACCGGTTGGGAATACGCCAAATACGCAATGTGGTTGCACACGAAACGCCCGGCATCCTCGGAGACCCTTGCCTCATAGCCTGCGGCGAGCAGGGCGCGGACGGCCGCTGCTGGATCAAGTGTGGCATCCAAGCGTCCCGGCGCATTCGCCTTGATGGCCGCTGACCGTGGCTGGGCGCCATCATTGTCGGGGATGCGGGCATCATCTTCGTTAAAAGCCCATCGCTCCGGCGTGATTGCATTCCGGCCGCCGGCTTCGCCGACGCAAATCAGCGCATCGGGCTGGTGCTTCGCCAAGAGCGATTCGAGTGCTTTGCCGGAGGCCGCGAAGGACACCGGAAGCATGGCGGTGAGGACCTGATGCTCGCCCAGCTGCCTGGGAAGGCTGGAAACGGCTTCCTGGCTGGCATTGAATTCGTCGTTGCCGAACGGCTCGAAACCGGTGACCAAAATATGCATGGACCCATTATGGACCCAAACTGTCGGTGTCCGCTGATAGGACTGAGGCAATGGTCCGCTCGACAGTTCTTGGTTAGGTGCTCATGGTAATCGCGGTTTTTGTACTCGTCATCCTGAATATTCTGGCAACGGCATGTATTGCCTTGCTGCTGGTGCGCAGGACATCCGGCTCTGATGGCACCCAGATCCAGGACTCGGTGCGTGCTGCTAATGCGGAGCTCCGGCAGGAACTGGGGACCCAGCGCACCGAACTGCGCCAGGGGATGGGCGAAGTGCGTACCGAGATCGACGCCAAGCTGACCGCGATGGCAGAAGCCAATGCGAACCGCCATCTGCAGGTCCAGGGGCTGCTCCAGCAGGAAATGGAGAAACTGCGCTCGGGCAATGAAGCCAAACTCGAGAAGATGCGCGAGACGGTGGACGAGAAGCTCCAGGGGACCTTGGAGAAGCGGCTGGGCGAATCCTTTGAACTGGTCAGCAAGCGGCTGGAAATGGTGCAGAAGGGGCTGGGGGAAATGCAGAGCCTGGCCCAGGATGTCGGCGGGCTGAAACGCGTGCTCACCAACGTGAAGAGCCGTGGTTCATGGGGCGAAGTGCAGCTTTCGCGCCAGCTGGAAGACATCCTCACCGCAGAGCAGTACGAGCAGAACGTGGCGGTCGTGCCCGGCAGCCGCGAGGTCGTGGAGTTCGCGGTGATCCTGCCCGGGCGGGATGCCGGAACGATCTATCTGCCAATCGACTCCAAGCTGCCGCAAGAGGACTACCAGCGCCTGCTCGATGCCCAGGAGCACGGCGACAAGGCCGTCATCGCCGCTGCGGGCAAGGCGCTGGACCGGGCGATCCTTGAGCAGGCCAAGCTGATCTCCAGCAAGTACATCGCCCCGCCGTACAGCACCGACTTCGCCATCATGTACCTGCCCACCGAGGGGCTGTTCGCCGAGGTTGTGCGCAGCCCGGGGCTGGCCAGCAAGCTGCAGGCCGAGCACCGGGTGCTGGTCACGGGGCCGACCACCCTGATGAGCCTGCTGAACTCCTTGCAAATGGGTTTCCGGACACTGGCCATTGAGAAGCGCAGCAGCGAGGTATGGCAGGTGCTCTCGGCGGCCAAGGAAGAGTTCCGCAAGTACGGAGATGTCTGGGACAAGCTGGGCAAGCAGCTGGCCACAGCGCAGAACACGGTGCGCGATGCCGGTACCCGGACCCGTGCGGTGGAGCGGAAACTCAAGGACGTGCAGACCCTGGAAGTTTCCGCGCAGGAAGATGTGCTCAGCGGAATGCTGCCTGAAGCCTAGCGCCGGGCAGGTCCGGGTCTCCGGCAGTGAACCGGCAGCAAAAGCAATGGCGGCGACCCCCGATTCGGGGGTCGCCGCCATGTTCGGCTTGAGCCTAGTGGCTAGGCCTTGAAACGCTCGATGGAGCGAGCCAGCTCGGCTTCGGCAGCCTCGCGGCCTTCCCAACCCTCGGCCTTGACCCACTTGCCTGGTTCCAGGTCCTTGTAGCGGGTGAAGAAGTGCTCGATCTCCTTGATCAGCCATTCGTCGATGTCTTCAAGTTCCTTGATGTGGTCAAAGCGCTTGTCGGCAGGAACGCACAGCAGCTTGGCATCGCCACCGCCATCGTCGGTCATGTTGAATACGCCAATTGGGCGTGCTTCGACAACAACACCTGGGATCAGGTCAACACCCGGGATGAAGACCATGGCGTCCAATGGATCGCCATCTTCGCCCAGAGTATCGTCGAAGTAGCCGTAGTGGGTTGGGTACTGCATCGAGGTGAACAGCACGCGATCCAGGCGCAGGCGGTGGGTCTCGTGGTCGATCTCGTACTTGACGCGCGATCCGGTGGGGATCTCGATGGTCACGTCGTGGCTCATGAAAAGCACACTCCTAAACTAGTCTTAGGGATATCCGCTAATAAGGGTATCGCCCCATTGCGCCTGATGGATAAAACTGCGAGAGGAATGTAACCATATGAACACTGCCGCCCGACGCGCTATTACGCTGGGGGTGGCGATTGTTGCCATGGTTGCAGTGATTGCCGCGATGCTGCTGGCCCCGCGATTCTTCACCGGAGAGCCCGAGGCTTCCTACACCCCGGCCAGCGCGCAGCTGGCCGATAAATCCCCAGTCGCCGTGCGGGACCTGGACCCCAACGCCGCGCAACCGGACCCCGGGATCCTCGCCGCGAAGCTGGATGGCATCCTGGCGGACAAGCCCGACCGGACGTCCTTCAACGCCCAGGTGGTCGACGTGGCCACGGGCACAGTCCTGTATGACAGGAACTCCGAAATAAATGGCACCCCGGCCTCCAGCCTGAAGGTAGTCACCGCCATCGCGGCCCTCGATGCCCTCGGCGGCGACACCCAGCTGTCCACCAGCGTGCTGCTCGATGGCGGCACATTGATCCTGCGCGGCGGGGGAGATGTGCTGCTGGGCGACGGGGAATCGGACCCGGCGCACCCCAAGGGCTATGCAGGACTGGCAACCCTGGCTAAGCAGACCGCCGAAGAACTTGAAAAGCGCGGCATCAGCGAGGTCAAGCTGTGGCTGGACGACTCGCTGTTCGGCGATGCGCACAGCAACCCCGCCTGGGACAAGTCGCTGTTCACCTCCAATAACATTGGCCAGGTCTACCCGATTGCGCACTACGCCGGGCGTGCCGGGGAAAGCACCAGCACCGCCTACCAGTCCGACCCGGCCGCGCAGGTCCGCAAGGTCTTCGCCCAAGCCCTGGGCGAGCAGGTCAAGGTGGATGAGGGTGGCCGCGGCCCCTATGCGGGGGGCGAGCAGATCACCGAGGTGAAGTCGGCACCGCTGCGCGATGTCATCAAGCACATGCTGCTGGTTTCGGATAACTACATTGCCGAATCCATGGGCCGCCTGGTGGCGCTGGACCGCCAGATGCCCGGGGAGCAGGCAGGGGCCGCCGTCGCTGCTGTGGCCCAGGCCCATGGGGCTGCTGGCCACACGCTCGTGGACACCAGCGGCCTGGCTGCCAGGAACCGGATTTCGCCCGCGGCGCTGACCGCGGTACTGCGCTCGGCCGCCACCAGCAAGAAGCCGGAATTGCGCGAGGTCGTCTACTCGCTGCCGGTCGCCGGCTACAACGGCACCTTGATGAACCGCCTGGGCGGTGCCGGAACACTTGGCCTGGTCCGCGCCAAGACCGGCTCGCTCACCGGCGTGGCCACGCTGACGGGCATGGCCATGACCGAAGACGGGCGCCTGCTCGCCTTCTCGATCTATGCCGATCAGCCCAACGGAACACTCGCACCCCACAAGCCAACCATTGACTCTGCTGTCACCGCCATCCGTGGCTGTGGCTGCCGGAGCTGAACGCCGCAGGAGCAGCAAATGAACCAGTTCGTCGATTGGAAGCTGGCGGCCAAGGCCGCGAAAACCCTGATGCCCGCCGGGCCGGGGATCCAGGCCCAGGATGCCGCGCGGATCATCGAGGAACTGCGCATCGCCGCCGGCGAAGGCCTGGTGGAGGCCGAGAAGGTTTCCAAGCTGGCTGCTTCCGCGCCCTCGCAGACCCTGGTGGTGGACCGGTCCGGCTGGGCCAAGGCCGTCAGCCAGAATTTCGCGGCCCTGCTCCCGGCAGCGCGTCAGGACGTCCCCGGGGTGGTCCCCTTGATTGCCGGCGCAGAACTTGGCGCGGTGCTCTCGGTGCTGGGCACCCGGGTGCTGGGCCAGTTCGACCCGTTCGTCGGCCCGCGCCTGCTGCTCAACGCCCCGACCATCACCCAGATCCGCGGCGAGCTGAATGTGAACGCCCGCGACTTCTACCTGTGGATCGCCACCCACGAGCAGACCCACCGCCTGCAATTCGAGCACGCTGCCTGGATTCCCGGGGTCATGAAGCAGACCCTGGCCGAGGCTTTCGAGCCGCTGGCCGGCACCACCCACTCCATGGGCGAACTGGGTGAACGCCTGAAGTCCATGAAGTCCGAGGTCAGCGAACTGACCAGCATCATGTCGGTGCTCGAAGGCCACGCCATGGTCGTGATGAACGATGTCACCTCGATCCGCAGCATCAAGACCATCCGCCGCCGCTTCGAAGCCCGTGGCGAGAACCGTTCGGCCCTGGCGATCTTGCTGGGCAAGCTGCTGGGATTGGATGCCAAGGCGCTGCAGTACAAACGCGGGGCAAAATTCGTGCGGCATATCGTCGACGCGATCGGCTACGAGGGCTTCAACGAAATCTTCACCGCCCGCGAGATGTTCCCGAGCGCCGGGGAACTCGATGACCCGGAACGCTGGCTGGCCCGCACCCGATGAGCCGCGCCCTTCACCTTGCCCGCGCCGCCATCAGTGCCAGCAGCGCGCCCGGGCTGAACCTGATCGGGGTTTCCGGCGGTGCCGACTCGCTAGCCCTGGCCATTGCCGCGGCGACGCTGCCCGCTTCCTTCGGCGCCGTGGTTATCGATCACGGCCTGCAGCCCGGCAGCGCCCAGGCGGCCGAACGAGCCGCCGGGCAATGCCGCGAGCTGGGATTGGACCCGGTGGCGGTGCTCCAGGTCGAGACCTCGGATGACGAGGCTTCGGCCCGCACGGCCAGGTACCAGGCCTTTGAAGCAGCCCTGCAGCAGTTCAACGCGCAGGCATTGATGCTCGCCCACACCCGCGACGACCAGGCCGAGCAGGTGCTGCTGGGGCTGCTGCGCGGATCGGGAACCCGCTCGCTGGCCGGCATCCCTGCCCGGCGCGGAGCCTACCGGCGCCCCCTGCTGGAACTGTCCCGGGCGCAAACCGAGGAAATCTGCCGGCAGGCGGGGCTTGGCTACTGGGAAGATCCGAGCAACGCGGACACCGGGTACAAGCGCAACCTCATCCGCCATAGGATCCTGCCCTTCTTGCGCGAGGAACTTGGCGAGCATGTTCCCGAAGCACTGGCGCGCACCGCCAGCCTGGCCGCCGCCGACGCCCAAGCCCTCGACGAATGGGCCCAAGCGGCCAAGGACGAGCACGGGTTGGCGATCCCGGACCTGGCCAAGCTGCCGGTGGCCATCAGCTCGCGAGTATTACGCCTGGCCGCCATGGAAGCCGGGGCCAGGAATGTGGGCCATGAGCGAACGGCGGCGCTGTGCGCGCTGGCCGGGCTCGGCGTCCCCAAGTCCAAATCAGCTGGTCCTGTGCAGCTGGATGGCAGGATCAGCGCCTTCCGGCGGCAATCGGTGATCGTTTTCACCACAACCGGCTAAACAACCTTCCGCTAAATGTGGCACTCTAGGTAAGTACCACACCTCTAGAATCAGGAGAATTCTCGTGGATTCCAATGCAGTCAAAGCCGATCTTGCGCACGTTCTGTACACCAAGGAAGAAATCCAGGCCCGCGTGGAAGAACTTGCCGCGCAGATCGACAAGGATTACGAAGGCCGCGACATCCTCGTGGTAGGTGTGCTCAAGGGCGCCGTGATGATCATGGCTGACCTGGTTCGCGCACTGAACTCCCACCTGACCATGGACTGGATGGCAGTGTCCTCCTACGGTTCGGGTACCCAGTCCTCCGGTGTGGTGCGCATCCTCAAGGACCTGGATTCCGACCTCATGGGCAAGCACGTGCTGATCGTCGAGGACATCATCGATTCCGGCCTGACCTTGTCCTGGCTGAAGTCCAACCTGGAATCCCGCGGCCCGGCCTCGGTGGAAATCTGCACCCTGCTGCGCAAGCCGGAAGCAGCCAAGGTGGAAATCGACGTCAAGTACGTCGGCATGGACATCCCGAACGAATTCGTGGTGGGCTACGGCCTGGACTTCGCGGAAAAGTACCGCAACCTTGATTGCGTGGGCACCTTGGCCCCGCATATTTACCAGTAGGGAACTTTTCTCGCCAATGGGGCGTTGAGAAATATCGAAGGTGGCGTGACCCGGACGCCAGAGCAGTGCGTGAGGGGGATGCGCCAGGCGCGGGGCCTGTCGGATCAATGAAAACGAAGAAGCTTTTTAACAGCTGGATCATTTGGGTCCTGGTCGGCGTAGTCGCCGTGGTGTTGTTCCTGCCGATGGTCTTCGGCAATAACTCGGCCAAGGTGGACACTTCCGTAGGCCTGCACCAGCTCACCAGCGGCAATGTCACCGAAGCGAAGATGTTCGACGGCGACCAGCGCGTGGATCTGAAGCTGCGCGACTCGCTGAAGGTCGATGGCGTGGACAAGGGCACCTCGGTGAGCTTCTACTACTCCACCGCCCGTGCCGAACTGGTGGTCGATGAGATCAACAAGGCCAACCTGGGCAAGTTCACCGACCAGCCGGTGGAAAGCAACTGGCTGCTGTCGATGCTCGGGATCATCATCCCGTTCCTGCTGATCGCCGGCATCTTCTGGTTCATCCTCGCCCGCTCCCAAGGCGGCGGCTCCAAGGTCATGCAGTTCGGCAAGTCCAAGGCGAAGCTGATCACCAAGGATATGCCGCAGGTGACCTTCAAGGATGTCGCCGGCGCCGACGAGGCCGTGGAGGAACTCCACGAAATCAAGGAATTCCTTCAGGAACCAGTCAAATTCCAGGCCCTGGGCGCGAAGATCCCCAAGGGCGTGCTGCTCTACGGCCCTCCGGGCACCGGCAAGACCCTGCTGGCCAAGGCCGTAGCCGGCGAGGCGGCGGTACCGTTCTACTCGATCTCCGGTTCGGACTTCGTGGAGATGTTCGTCGGCGTGGGCGCCTCGCGCGTTCGCGACTTGTTCGAGCAGGCAAAGACCAACTCCCCGGCGATCATCTTCGTTGACGAAATCGACGCCGTCGGCCGCCATCGCGGCGCCGGCATCGGCGGCGGCAACGATGAGCGCGAGCAGACCCTGAACCAGCTGCTGGTGGAGATGGACGGCTTCGACGCCACCACCAACGTCATCCTGATTGCCGCGACCAACCGCCCCGACGTGCTGGACCCGGCGCTGCTGCGCCCGGGCCGCTTCGACCGCCAGATCCCGGTGGAGGCACCGGATCTGAAGGGCCGCGAGCAGATCCTGGCCGTGCACGTGAAGGGCAAGCCGATGGATGCCACCGTGGACCTGAACGCCGTCGCGAAGAAGACCCCGGGCTACACCGGTGCCGACTTGGCCAACGTGCTCAACGAGGCCGCGCTGCTCACCGCCCGCTCCAACGCTAACCTGATCGACGACCGCGCCCTGGACGAGGCCATCGACCGGGTCATGGCCGGCCCGCAGAAGCGCACCCGCCTGATGGACGAGCACGAGCGCAAGGTCACCGCCTACCACGAGGGCGGCCACGCGCTGGTGGCCGCGGCCATGAACCAGACCGCACCGGTCACCAAGATCACCATCCTGCCGCGCGGCCGCGCGCTGGGCTACACCATGGTGGTTCCCGAATCCGACAAGTACTCGGTCACCCGCAACGAGCTGCTGGACCAGATGGCCTACGCCATGGGCGGGCGCGTCGCCGAGGAGATCGTCTTCCACGATCCGTCCACCGGTGCCAGCAACGACATCGAGAAGGCCACCGCCACCGCGCGCAAGATGGTCACCGAATACGGCATGAGCGAGAAGGTGGGCGCCGTGCGCCTGGCCGGCTCGGCTGCCGAGCAGGGCATGGGCACCGCCTCCCGCGACTTCTCCGACGAAATGGCCCACCTGGTGGACCAGGAAGTGCGCGAGCTGATCGAGCAGGCGCACAACGACGCCTACCAGGCGCTGATGGCCAACCGCCATGTGCTCGACCGCCTGGCCCTGGCGCTGCTGGAGCGCGAGACGCTGAACCAGAAGGAGATCGCCGAGATCTTCTCCGACCTGGTAAAGCGCGACAAGCGCGAAGTCTGGCTGAGCAACGAGGCCCGTCCGGTGCACCAAGAGGGCCCGATATTAAGCCCCAAGGAGCGCGCAGCTTCCTCGACCGACTAGGATCGAAGCGTGAGTGAACTACAAGAGATTGATCAGCCGCGGATCGCGGCAGCCGTGCGCGAGATCCTGGAAGCCATTGGCGAGGATCCCGACCGCGACGGCCTGGTAGACACCCCGAAGCGGGTGGCCAAGGCCTATGCGGAGTTCTTCGCCGGCTTGCACCAGAAAGCGGCAGACCACTTGTCCACCACCTTCGACATCGAGCACGATGAGATGGTGCTGGTCAAGGACATCCCGTTCTACTCGACCTGCGAGCACCACCTGGTGCCCTTCTACGGTTCGGCGCATATCGGCTACATCCCGGGCAAGGGCGGCAAGGTCACCGGCCTGTCCAAGCTGGCCCGGCTGGTCGAGGTGTACGCCCGCCGCCCGCAGGTCCAGGAGCGCCTGACCACCCAGATCGTCGATGCCCTCGTGGAGCACCTGAACCCCTCCGGTGCGATCGTCGTCGTTGAATGCGAGCACATGTGCATGTCCATGCGCGGGGTGCAGAAGCCCGGCGCGAAGACCGTGACCAGTGCGGTGCGCGGGCAGCTGCGGGAAACCGCCACCCGTGCCGAAGCCATGAGCCTGATCCTCGGAAAGTAGGAACCCCCATGTCGCTTGGAGCGATCCCGGGCACCGGCCCGAACACCAGCCCATTGCCGGTGATCCGCAAGTCCAGCAAGAAGACCATGGCCGACCTGCCAACCGGCCGCACCCTGGTCATGGGCATCCTGAACGTCACCGAGGACTCCTTCTCGGATGGCGGGAAGTACCTGTCCGCCGATGCCGCGATCGACCAGGGCCTGAAGCTGCTGTACTCGGGTGCCGACATCATCGACGTGGGCGGCGAATCCACCCGCCCGGGCGCCACGAACGTGGATCCTGCCCTGGAGCGCGAGCGCATCATCCCGGTCATCGAAGCCCTGGTGAAGGCCGGCGCGGTGATCTCCGTGGACACCATGCATGTCTCCACCGCCCGCGCGGCCATCGCCGCCGGCGCGCACCTCATCAACGACGTTTCCGGCCTGACCTATGAGCCGGGCATGCCGGAGCTGATCGCGGAAACCGGCGTCCCCTACGTATTGATGCACCGCCGCGGCACCGCGCAGGACATGGTTTCCGAGGCGAACTACCAGGACGTGGTCACCGAGGTCATCGCAGAATTGCGCATGCTGCGCGATGAATTCGTCGCCAAGGGCGTGGCCCCGGAGCAGATCATCATCGATCCGGGACTGGGCTTCGCCAAGGATGCGCAGCACAACTGGGCGCTGCTGGCCAACGTCCCTGCCATCGAGAAGCTGGGCCACCGGGTGCTGATCGGCACCAGCCGCAAGCGCTTCCTGGGCGAACTGCTGGCCGAAGGCTCCAAGAGCCGCGCGCCGATGGAACGCGATTCCGCGACCGCCGCGACCACCGTGCTGGGCGCCCGCGACAAGGTCTGGGCAGTGCGCGTGCACGATGTCACCGGCAACCGCGACGCCATTGAAGTCGTGCAGGCCTATGGATCGCATTAGCATCTACGGAATTTCGGCCACCGGCTACCATGGCGTTTTCGACCATGAGAAGCGCGACGGCCAGGAATTCATCATTGACGTGGTGCTGCACGTGGATATCTCACGTGCGGCAGCCAGCGACAATGTTCTTGACACGGTGCACTACGGCGAAGTCAGCGAGCTGGTAGTCCAGCAGATCCAGGCCGGCCCGTGGGACCTGATCGAGAAGCTGGGCAGCGAAATCGCCGAGGCGATCCTCGCCGCCTACCCGGGCGTGTTCACCATCGACGTGGTGGTGCACAAGCCGCAGGCTCCAATCCCGGTACCGTTCACCGATGTCACCATCTCGCTGACGCGGCACCAGAAGCAGCACACCGCGATCATCGCGTTGGGCGCCAACCTGGGTGATCCGCAGGCTACCCTGGCCGCCGCGGTTCAGGACCTCGGCGCAGAAGTCGAGCTGCTCAAGGTTTCCCCGCTGGCCATCACCAAGCCGGTAGGCGGTCCGCCGGAACAGCCCGATTACACCAACCAGGTCGTCCAAGTGCGTACCCGGCTGGCCCCGCATGAGCTGCTGGATCTGTGCCAGTGGATAGAAGCCAAGCACCACCGCACCCGCGAGGTGCGCTGGGAAGCGCGCACGCTGGATCTGGACCTGATCGCCTACGACCAGCTGAACCTGGATGATGAGCGGCTGACCCTGCCTCATCCGCGCGCCGCGATCCGCGGCTTCGTGCTGGCCCCGTGGAGCTGGATGGATCCGGACGCGGTGCTGAACGGGCAACTGGTTTCCCGTTTGGCCGCCGAAGCTGCCGATACGAAGGACATCATCCGGCTATGGCCAAGCTGAAGCTGCGCTGGCTGCTCTGGTGCGCCGGGCTCGGGGCCGTGGCCGGCTGGATCGCGTTGCGCCTGCTCACCGCGGCAGGCAGGTACGCGCCGGTGCTGGACTACTCCGCCCTGTACTCGCTGGGCGCGGTCTGCGCGGTGATCCTGTTCCTGGGGATCCGCGTGAAGCGCTCCACCTTGGGCAAATCGGACTTCGAGCCGATCGCCGCAGCTCGTACCCTGGTTCTGGCCCAGGCCTCGGCGTATGCTGGTGCGGTGATTGCCGGTTGGCATGTTCCGGCCATCATCACCCTCTGGGCGGCCACTGGGATCACCCCCACCCTGACCCGCGGCCTGGTGCTGACTGGTGCTGGTGTCCTCATGGTGATTATTGGGTATATTGTTCAGCAACTGTGCAAACTACCTCCAGAGGATACCGATGGCAACAGCGACTCCGTGGTCACCGAATAAATTCACCCCAGCCCACCGGGACTACGCCAAGGTCAAGTTCACCACCTGGGCAATCACCTGGGGCCTGTTCCTGCTGGCGACCCTGGTCCCTGCCGTGCTGGCAGTCACCGGCGTCGGCATCCCGCTGTGGCTGGTGCTTTCCCCGGTCCTGCTGGTGCTGGCGATCGCGTTGCCGGCATTGCGCATCATCCGCCGCCAGGTCGCCGCACTGGGCTATCTCGAACGCGAAGAAGACTTCATCGTCCGCTCCGGGGTGATGTGGCGCAAGCAGGTGGTCATTCCCTACGGCCGCATGCAATACGTCGAGGTCAACAGCGGGCCGCTGGAGCGCCGCTATGGGCTATGCCAGCTAACGCTGAACACCGCCGGCAGCGCTGCCACCGCGCACGTCTACGGGTTGCCCGAGCGCGAAGGGCAGGCCCTGCGCGAACGGCTTGTGGCCGCCGGCGAAGAGAAAATGCTATGAGCCAGGCCGAAGAACTGGCCACCGGAGACAGTGCCGAGCCATGGCAGCGGGTGCATCCAGCCAGCCCGTTCGTCCACGGCTGGCTGGCCATCATCGGCCTGGGCTACATCTACTGGCAGAACACCGACGACCTGTCCTGGGCGGAGCGCTTCTCCGGCACCAGGCTGATGTGGACCGTCGCGGGCGCCGGCATCGCACTGGCCGTGGTGCTCATCTTCTACTTCCTTTCCTGGTACTTCACCCGCTATAAGCTCACCAGCACCCACGTGTACGTGAATTCCGGGATGCTATTCCGCAGCCAGAAGCAGGCGCGCATCGACAAGGTGCAAGGCATAGACATTGCCCAGCCACTGGTAGCCCGGCTGCTGGGTCTCGCCGAACTGCGCTTTGACGTGGCCGATTCCTCCGAGTCGGTGCTGCGCCTTTCCTTCCTGCGCAAGGCCGATGCCCACGCGCTGCGCGTGGTCATCCTGGAGCGGGCCCGCGGCGAAGAACCTGCCGCTGCCCAAGAAAGCGGCTCCCACGACGCGGCGGATCGCGCGGCAGCCCAGCCGCAGGCCGCCGCGGTCGCATTGCCGCTGATGGCCAACGTGCCCATTGGGCGCCTGATTGGCTCCATGTTCCTGCAATTGCCGGTGATGTTCGGGGTGCTCGCATGCCTGGCGATGCTGGTGCTTTGGCTTGCCGGGGTCGACGGAATCATCGCGGCCCTGGTCCCCGCGACCTTGGCCTTCGGCAGCTTCTACTACAAGCAGCTGAACCAGGGCTGGAACTTCACCGCCAGCGCCTCGGACACCGGCATGCGCATCAGCTACGGGCTGGCTGACACCCGCCAGCACTCCATTCCTGCCGGCCGCGTCCAGGCCATTTCGGTGACGGCACCCTTCTTCTGGCGGATGCTGGGCTGGTACAAGGTGGAAGTCAACGTGCTGGGCACCAAGAGCGATGACGCGGATAACCTGCAGGTGCTCCCGGTGGGCGACTTCGAGTCGGTCGCCCGGATCATGGGGATCCTGCTGCCGGATCTTGGCGTCGCCAACCAGCGCGAGGTGCTGGCCACCGCGGTGAGCACCGGATGCGAACACGGTTTCACCGGCTCCCCGGAACGCGCCAAGCCGCTATCGCCCGGGGCATGGAAGCACCAGGCGTTCCTGGCGACCGGCACCACGGTGATTTCCCGGTATGGCTGGCTGGCCCGGCAGGCCAGCTTCGTGCCGCATAACCGGGTGCAGGGCATGAGCTGGGGCCAGGGGCCGTGGGAGCAAGGACGTAAACTGGCCGGTGTCCGCTTGCACTGTGCCGGCGGAAACATCATCGGATACCTGCATCAGATTGATGCGGACACCGCAGCAGAATTTATTCGGGCGCAAACCCGGCGCCTGGTTGAAAGGTAGAAGTGGACGCACCACGCTTGGGAATCGGCATCATCTCCGCCGGCAAGGTAGGCACCGTGCTTGGTGCGGCGCTGGCAGCCAGTGGACACCGGATCACCGGAATCCACGCCGTCTCGGAGGATTCGCGCGATCGCGCCGACGCCTTGCTGCCCGGCGTGGAACTGCTGGACCCAGCAGAAATCCTGCGCCGCAGCGAACTGGTGCTCTTTGCGGTACCCGACGACGTGCTCGGCGAACTGGTGTCCGGACTGGCAGCGGGCGGCCATATCGCCGCCGGGCAGTTGATCGCGCACACCGCCGGGCGGTACGGCACCTCGATCCTGCAACCGGCCTTGGATGCTGGCGCCTTTGGACTGGCAATCCACCCGGCCATGACCTTCACCGGCATGAGCATGGACCTCCAGCGCCTGACCGACTGCGTCTTCGCGGTCACCGCGGACGAGGCCATCCTCCCGGTAGCCCAGGCGCTGGTGGTGGAAATGCGCGGGGAGCCGGTGGTGATCGCCGAGCAGGATCGTGCCAGCTACCACGCGGCCCTGGCCCATGCGGCAAACCACCTGAACACCATCACGGCGCAATCGGCGGACATCCTGCGCCGGATCGGCGTGGAAGAACCATCCAATACCCTGCGCGCCCTGATGTACGCGAGCCTGGATAATGCCCTGCGTTCCGGCGCGGGCGCACTGACCGGCCCGGTAGCACGAGGCGATAGCGGAACGGTCACCGCGCACCTGCAGGCGCTGGCCGACGCCCCGGCGGAAACCAACAATTCCTATCGGAGCCTCTCGCGCGCTACCGCGCTGCGCGCCGCAGAACGCGGACTGATCTCCCAAGGCACGCTGGAAGAGCTTCTGCGAGTTCTAGAATAGAAGCGTGAAAACCCCGAAGATTGTAAAGACCCGTGCCGAGCTGAAGGCTGCTATTGCCGCAGCTAACCCGGGATCGCTGGGCTTCGTGCCCACTATGGGAGCCCTGCACCGCGGACATGCTTCGCTGTTCAAGGCCGCCCGCGCAGAAAACGAACTGGTAGTCATCTCCGTATTCGTCAATGAGCTGCAGTTCAACGATGCCAGCGACTACGCCAACTATCCGCGCCAGCTCGACGCTGATGTGCAGCTGGCCGCGGCTGCCGGCGTCGATCTTGTCTTTGCCCCGGACGCTTCCGAGATCTACCATGCCGGCCTTCCGCTGGTGAAGTTGAGCTCCGGCGCGCTGGGCGAAATGTATGAAGGCGCCTCGCGTCCAGGCCACTTCGATGGCATGCTGGCCGTAGTCGCCAAGCTGCTGCACTTGACCGACCCGCGTCGGGGCGAATACCGCGCCTACTTCGGCCAGAAGGATGCCCAGCAGCTGATGCTGATCCGCCGCATGGTTGCCGACCTGGACTATCCGGTAGAACTGCGTGCGGTGCCGATCGTGCGCAGCCCGAAAGGCCTGGCGCTTTCCAGCCGCAATGCATTGCTCAGCGAGGAAGAGAAGGAAGCAGCCTTGGTGCTGCACCGTTCGATCCAGCTGGTTGCCGACCGTGCGGCACGCAATGAACCGCTGTACATCGAGGATGCCATCGGCATGTACCAGATGGCCCCGCTGGTGGAGCTGGACTACTTCGCCGTCGTTGACCCGGATACCCTGCAGGAACTGGCATTCAACTGCCAGGACACCCCCTTCACCGGCGAGGGCTTGATCCTTGTCGCGGCGAAGGTGGGCAACGTCCGTCTGATCGACAACCAGCCGATCTAGGCAAAGCGTCGAGCAGTCTGCCCGAGGACCTGGCGGAAGCCGCACAGCTCCTGCATGATTTCGGCGGCGGGCTGCTCGGCGCCAACGAACTGCACCGCCTCACCGGCATAGACCGGGGCTATGTCCGTCAGCGCTTCGGAGCGGGCCTGATCCATCTGCTCGCGCAGCGCATCGTTCGGCTCCCAGCTGGAAAGATCCGCGTGCTTGTCGCTGAACTCATTGCGCAGCGCCCGTCCGCCGAACTCGGGCGCCCATGGCAATTGCTGGGCGAGATCGAAGGCGCGGGTATAGATAGTGTCATCCAGGCCCGCATTGCGTGCTGCGCTCTTCATGTTCCCGTGCCCGCTGGACTCTGCTGCCGAGAGGAAACGGGTCCCGATCCAGGCAGCTTCCGCGCCAGCTGACAGCACCGCGGCGATACCTCGCGCAGTGCCGATGCCTCCGGCCGCCACCACAGGCTTCTGGTGCTGGGCGGTTGCCAGCTGCAGCAGCGGCAGAGTTCCGGCTTCATTGCGGCCATGTCCGCCACCTTCTGCGCCACGGGCAATGATGATGTCGATGTCATCAGCCATCGCGCGTTCCAGATCTGCCGCATTGCCTACCTGCATGGCGGTCAGAACTCCAGCCTCATGGGCTACCGCCGCGGCCCGGGTGACATCGCCGAAGCTCAAGGTCACCAACGAGGGCCCGAACTCCAAGAAGGCCTCTAGCGGGGAGAGATCCGTTTCCAGCGCCCAGGCCATGAAGCCGACGCCCCATGGAGTACTCAGGGATTCAACGAATTGCGTTTGCTGTTCAATCCAGTCAGCTGTGGGAGTTGCAGGCGAACCGATCATCCCTACACCTCCCGCGTGGGAAACAGCTGCAGCCAAGGCGCCGCCAGCCGCGCCAGCCATAGATGCATTGAAGATGGGTTCACGGTATCCAAGGAGTCTTTGCAGGTCGCTCATGAGCCCAGACTAGAACAGCGAAATGAATGTGACCTAGAACGCGGCCCTTCGATTTGTAAGTGCCCAAGAACCTGTGTATAGTTTTTATCTGTTGCCGGAACGGAAACAACACGGAATCTACCGATTGTTCACCCGGCAGCCAATCACTTTTCACTGAAGGTTTTCCGCCGATTTTGATCGGATCAGGAAGTCTGGTAAGTTGGAAAAGTTGCTCCGGAGCGAAGCAGTCATCGATGGATTGGTGGTTGTGGTGTCGAGAGTGTTTGTTGTTTGAGAACTCAATAGTGTGCCAAGTTTGTTGATACCGAATATTTTTTATTTGGTGAATACATAACATTTGCTTGAGGCATTGCACCCCCGTGCAGTGTTCTTGAGTGTTTTATTATTCGCCAGGACTTCATTGGCTTCGCCCTTATTTTCCAAGGGGTTGCCGGTGGCTTTTTATTTTTTTATGGAGAGTTTGATCCTGGCTCAGGATGAACGCTGGCGGCGTGCTTAACACATGCAAGTCGAACGATGAAGCCCAGCTTGCTGGGTGGATTAGTGGCGAACGGGTGAGTAACACGTGAGTAACCTGCCCCCGACTCTGGGATAAGCCCGGGAAACTGGGTCTAATACCGGATATTACCTTTGACCGCATGGTTGTTGGTGGAAAGATTTATCGGTGGGGGATGGACTCGCGGCCTATCAGCTTGTTGGTGAGGTAATGGCTCACCAAGGCGACGACGGGTAGCCGGCCTGAGAGGGTGACCGGCCACACTGGGACTGAGACACGGCCCAGACTCCTACGGGAGGCAGCAGTGGGGAATATTGCACAATGGGCGAAAGCCTGATGCAGCGACGCCGCGTGAGGGATGACGGCCTTCGGGTTGTAAACCTCTTTCAGTAGGGAAGAAGCGAAAGTGACGGTACCTGCAGAAGAAGCGCCGGCTAACTACGTGCCAGCAGCCGCGGTAATACGTAGGGCGCAAGCGTTATCCGGATTTATTGGGCGTAAAGAGCTCGTAGGCGGTTTGTCGCGTCTGCCGTGAAAGTCCGAGGCTCAACCTCGGATCTGCGGTGGGTACGGGCAGACTAGAGTGATGTAGGGGAGACTGGAATTCCTGGTGTAGCGGTGAAATGCGCAGATATCAGGAGGAACACCGATGGCGAAGGCAGGTCTCTGGGCATTTACTGACGCTGAGGAGCGAAAGCATGGGGAGCGAACAGGATTAGATACCCTGGTAGTCCATGCCGTAAACGTTGGGCACTAGGTGTGGGGGACATTCCACGTTTTCCGCGCCGTAGCTAACGCATTAAGTGCCCCGCCTGGGGAGTACGGCCGCAAGGCTAAAACTCAAAGGAATTGACGGGGGCCCGCACAAGCGGCGGAGCATGCGGATTAATTCGATGCAACGCGAAGAACCTTACCAAGGCTTGACATGTGCCAGACCGCCTCAGAGATGGGGTTTCCCTTCGGGGCTGGTTCACAGGTGGTGCATGGTTGTCGTCAGCTCGTGTCGTGAGATGTTGGGTTAAGTCCCGCAACGAGCGCAACCCTCGTTCCATGTTGCCAGCACGTAAAGGTGGGGACTCATGGGAGACTGCCGGGGTCAACTCGGAGGAAGGTGGGGATGACGTCAAATCATCATGCCCCTTATGTCTTGGGCTTCACGCATGCTACAATGGCCGGTACAATGGGTTGCGATACTGTGAGGTGGAGCTAATCCCTAAAAGCCGGTCTCAGTTCGGATTGGGGTCTGCAACTCGACCCCATGAAGTCGGAGTCGCTAGTAATCGCAGATCAGCAACGCTGCGGTGAATACGTTCCCGGGCCTTGTACACACCGCCCGTCAAGTCACGAAAGTTGGTAACACCCGAAGCCGATGGCCTAACCACCTTGTGTGGGGGGAGTCGTCGAAGGTGGGACTGGCGATTGGGACTAAGTCGTAACAAGGTAGCCGTACCGGAAGGTGCGGCTGGATCACCTCCTTTCTAAGGAGCTAACCATTATTGGTTGCCCATGCTGGACACGAGTGTTGTCCGGGTGGGTTGCTCATGGGTGGAATATCAATGGACTCAATACCGGAAAACGTGCTGGCTGATGCTGGTGCGGGGTATTGGCTGTGGCCGCGTGGTGCTTGGGCATCTGCTAGTACGCATTGCAGGGGTTTTCTTCTTGCGGTGCTGGAATGCGGTGTGTGGGTGTTGCGTGGTTTGTATGGTTTGGCATGCTGTTGGGTTTTGAGGCAACAAGCCTCCTTTCCTGGTGAATGGTTGCCGGGGTTCTTCCTGTGGGGAGGGTCCTGGTGGTGTTCGCTTGGGTGAGGGGTTCTTGGTGTTTCGGTGTTTGTCCTGTGTTTGCTGCAAGGATGTCCTGTTGGATTGATGCTGGCCTTTGGTTGGTGTTGGTTTTGGGGTGTTGTTGCGGGGGTGCGGGGTTGTTGTTTGGGAACTGTATAGTGAACGCGAGCATCTTGCAGATGAGATGAGCTGGGTAGTCCTTTTCCTTGGATTGCCTGGTGTTGGAGTCTTGTCTGCGTGATTTTGTTAGATTGTTTTATTGCTCATATCTTTTGACTTTGATGTTGTGTTGAAGTTTTTAAGGGCGCACGGTGGATGCCTTGGCATCAAGAGCCGATGAAGGACGTGGGAATCTGCGATAAGCCTGGTGGAGTCGATAACCGGACGTTGAGACCAGGATTTCCGAATGGGGGAACCCCGCACCATGTTATGTGGTGTGACCTGCAGCTGAATGTATAGGCTGTGTGGAGGGAACGCGGGGAAGTGAAACATCTCAGTACCCGCAGGAAGAGAAAACAACAGTGATTCCGTTAGTAGTGGCGAGCGAACGCGGATGGGGCTAAACCGGTTGGTGTGTGATAGCGGATAGGCGTTGCATCACCGGGGTTGTGGGGTCGGCATGTACCAGCGCTATCTTGCTGGTGGGATGAGGTGCAGGCGTATAGGTGAATCGGTTGGAATGCCGGACCATAGAGGGTGATAGTCCCGTAGGTGTAATGCGTGTCTGCCGTTCTAGTGTTGATACCCGAGTAGCACGGGGCCCGTGAAACCTTGTGTGAATCTGCCAGGACCACCTGGTAAGCCTGAATACTACTTGATGACCGATAGTGAATCAGTACCGTGAGGGAATGGTGAAAAGTACCCCGGGAGGGGAGTGAAATAGTACCTGAAACCGTGCGCTTACAATCCGTTAGAGCTGGGGACTTGTTCCCTGGTGATGGCGTGCCTTTTGAAGAATGAGCCTGCGAGTTAGTGTTACGTCGCGAGGTTAACCCGTGTGGGGAAGCCGTAGCGAAAGCGAGTCTGAATAGGGCGTTTGAGTGGCGTGATCTAGACCCGAAGCGAAGTGATCTACCCATGGCCAGGTTGAAGCGCGTGTAAGAGCGTGTGGAGGACCGAACCCACTTCAGTTGAAAATGGAGGGGATGAGCTGTGGGTAGGGGTGAAAGGCCAATCAAACTTCGTGATAGCTGGTTCTCCCCGAAATGCATTTAGGTGCAGCGTTGCGTGTTTCTTGCTGGAGGTAGAGCTACTGGATAGGCGATGGGCCCTACAAGGTTACTGACCTTAGCCAAACTCCGAATGCCGGCAAGTGAGAGCGCAGCAGTGAGACTGTGGGGGATAAGCTTCATAGTCGAGAGGGAAACAGCCCAGAACGCCAACTAAGGCCCCTAAGCGTGTGCTAAGTGGAAAAGGATGTGGAGTTGCTGTGACAACCAGGAGGTTGGCTTAGAAGCAGCCACCCTTGAAAGAGTGCGTAATAGCTCACTGGTCAAGTGATTCCGCGCCGATAATGTAGCGGGGCTCAAGCACACCGCCGAAGTTGCGTCATTCAAATATTAACCTGGTTTCGATTGGGTGTTTGGATGGGTAGGGGAGCGTCGTGTGGACGGTGAAGTCGCGGTGTAAACCAGCGGTGGAGGCCACACGAGTGAGAATGCAGGCATGAGTAGCGAATGACGGGTGAGAAACCCGTCCGCCGAATGATCAAGGGTTCCAGGGTTAAGCTAATCTGCCCTGGGTTAGTCGGGACCTAAGGCGAGGCCGACAGGCGTAGTCGATGGACAACGGGTTGATATTCCCGTACCGGCGAAGGACCGCCCATACTGAGCTGTGGATGCTAACCATGATTGACGCTAGCTGTTGGTGCCTTCGGGTATCTTGCTGGTTGATGTGGTGGGAACCGATGCAGTGAGGTCAGCGTATTAACAGGTGTGACGCAGGAAGGTAGCCGAGCCAGGCAATGGAATTGACCTGGTCCAAGGGTGTAGGAAGAGTGGTTGGCAAATCCGCCGCTCATATATTCTGAGACCTGATAGGCGCCCCGTTTTCGGGGTGATTCGGTGATCCTATGCTGCCTAGAAAAGCATCGGCGCGAGGTCCAAGTCCGCCCGTACCCCAAACCGACACAGGTGATCAGGTAGAGAATACTAAGGCGATCGAGAGAATCATGGTTAAGGAACTCGGCAAAATGCCCCCGTAACTTCGGAAGAAGGGGGGCCTGCCCCGTGATGAGAACTTGCTTCTCTGATGCGGGTGTGGGCCGCAGAGACCAGGGGGAAGCGACTGTTTACTAAAAACACAGGTCCGTGCGAAGTCGCAAGACGATGTATACGGACTGACTCCTGCCCGGTGCTGGAAGGTTAAGAGGACTGGTTAGCAGTAATGCGAAGCTGAGAATTTAAGCCCCAGTAAACGGCGGTGGTAACTATAACCATCCTAAGGTAGCGAAATTCCTTGTCGGGTAAGTTCCGACCTGCACGAATGGAGTAACGACTTCCCCGCTGTCTCAACCATGAACTCGGCGAAATTGCAGTACGAGTAAAGATGCTCGTTACGCGCAGCAGGACGGAAAGACCCCGAGACCTTTACTATAGTTTGGTATTGGTGTTCGGTGCAGCTTGTGTAGGATAGGTGGGAGACTGTGAAGCTTGGACGCTAGTTCAGGTGGAGTCATCGTTGAAATACCACTCTGGCTGTACCGGTCACCTAACTTCGGACCATGATCTGGTTCAGGGACAGTGCCTGATGGGTAGTTTAACTGGGGCGGTTGCCTCCTAAAATGTAACGGAGGCGCCCAAAGGTTCCCTCAGCCTGGTTGGCAATCAGGTGTCGAGTGTAAGTGCACAAGGGAGCTTGACTGTGAGAGTGACAGCTCGAGCAGGGACGAAAGTCGGGACTAGTGATCCGGCGGCACCTCGTGGAAGGGCCGTCGCTCAACGGATAAAAGGTACCTCGGGGATAACAGGCTGATCTTGCCCAAGAGTCCATATCGACGGCATGGTTTGGCACCTCGATGTCGGCTCGTCGCATCCTGGGGCTGGAGTAGGTCCCAAGGGTTGGGCTGTTCGCCCATTAAAGCGGTACGCGAGCTGGGTTTAGAACGTCGTGAGACAGTTCGGTCCCTATCCGCTGCGCGCGTTGGAAATTTGAGAAGGGCTGTCCTTAGTACGAGAGGACCGGGACGGACGAACCTCTGGTGTGTCAGTTGTACTGCCAAGTGCATCGCTGATTAGCTACGTTTGGAAGGGATAACCGCTGAAAGCATCTAAGCGGGAAGCCTGCTTCGAGATGAGATTTCCATGCACCTTGAGTGTGAGAGGCCCCCAGCTAGACCACTGGGTTGATAGGCAGGATGTGGAAGCAAGGACTAAAGACTTGTGTAGCTGACCTGTACTAATAGGCCGATGACTTTCAACACACAATAAAACAATATTTGAACTGATGATTTCAATGCTGTTCGCGTTCACTATGCGGTTACGAGACAACAACCTCTAGCCAGCAAATACGGATGAGTTACAAGACTTTGTAGCACCGGAAAACATTGACCAGGAAACGTTTTGGTTTGTGTGCTTCGTGATTGTTACGGCGGTCATAGCGTGGGGGAAACGCCCGGTCCCATACCGAACCCGGAAGCTAAGGCCCACTGCGCCGATGGTACTGCACTCGTGAGGGTGTGGGAGAGTAGGTCACCGCCGGACTTAACTTGAGTAGATGGTTTGAGGCCCTGGTACCGTTTGGTGCCGGGGCCTCACCTGTTTAACCAGAAGGGGAGGGGGAATTGGGCAGCTGGTGCTGCCTGGTTCCTCCTCCCCTTCTGCTTTAACGAGCTTGAGTGCTGGCCGCTAGCGCAGACCGCTCAAGGAACGACCAGGCAGGCATGGGGTTGTGAATGCAGCCATGGCTAAGCTGTGTCCCGATGTCGGACGCGCTTGAAGCGACTAAGCAGACGGCGTGGCCCTGGACCTCCGCGGCTCACTACGGGAGAGAACGCCCGCTCCGTTGCAGGTGCTTTATCCGATGGGTTCCGGTCCGCCAATCGGCAAGATCCTGCCTTTTGATGCCTCTGACAATCGATTGCTTGCACCTGGCTATCATTTCGGTAACTTGTTGCCGATTCTTGCTCCATGCTGAATGATAGTGAGCAGAATGTCGCCAATCGGCGAAATGCTGCCGGAAGAGGATCCTTCATGAATTCAGTGACTGAGCTAGGGGCCGAATTGCAGCGCGTTAGAAAACAGAATGGCCTGACGCAGGAACAGCTGGCTGAATTAGCTGGCATCTCCGAACGTACGCTGCGCTCCATAGAACGAGGGGCGGGAAACCCCTCCATTGAAGCGGTGCTCTCCGTCGCAAATGTACTCGGCCTTCGAATTCGCGTGGCCAAATGAAGCCGCAACTCCAAGAGCTCAAGCTTGTTACCAAGGCTGACGTCTACTGCAACGAAAACCTCGCCGGCACTCTAGCCAGACAGTCCGACGGAAGCGTGGCCTTCAGCTATAACAAGGACTACCTTGCACATGGTGGCGCGGGCATTGCGACATCTTTGCCAGCTTCTCCGGAGGCATACGTTGGGCCTGGGGGCGCGTTGCCATCGTTCTTCTCGGGACTATTGCCCGAAGGCCATCGCCTGACCGTTCTCAAGGACGCAACTAAGACCAGCATCTCTGACGAGTTGACTCTGCTGATGGCAGTGGGCGCCGATACTCCAGGCAATGTACGCGTTGTTCCGGAAGGATCAGCACTGGAGCAAACCCCCGTGGTTGCTGAATTCAGCAGCACGGCCGAACTCGACTTCTCGGTCCTCGCGCGCACCTTGGACCGCCACTCGATCCCCGGCGTGCAAGACAAGATCAGCGCAACCATGCTGACAACACCAGTGGAGTTCAAGAACAGCGCCTATCTGCTCAAGCTTGATCCCCGGGATCATCCGCATTTGGTCGTTAATGAGGCGCAGCACCTGAAAGCAGCGCGATTGCTCAAACTTCCGGTCGCAAACAATCGGCTAGTACTGGATTCCACTGGGAGTCCGGGGCTGCTGGTCGAGAGGTTCGATCGCGAGGGTGTCGAGGGGGAGGATAGTCCCACGCGTTTGGCGTTGGAAGATGCCATGCAGGTATTGAACCTTCCGCCGGCAAGCAAGTAAGCAGTGAGCACGGAACAAGCTATTGAAGCCTTAGCGCTGCAGTGCCAGGCTCCGGTGCTCGCCAGGCGCAATCTATACATTCAGTTCGTCTTTGCGTGGCTAACTGGCAACGGCGACTTGCATGGAAAGAACGTCTCGATTCTGGCGGACTTGCATGGACGGTTTAATGTAGCGCCCATCTACGACATCCCATGCACCCTGGTCTACGGCGATGACACCATGGCTTTGACTGTTGCCGGCAAGGCTAAGAATCTGAAGAAGAAGCACTGGGCGGAGCTTGCAAGGGTGCTCGGCTTGGCTGACCGGGCCACGCAGTCAGCGAACCAGTTGGCATTGAAAGCCGCATTGACTGTGGATCTCAGCGAGTTGCCTTTTGAAGGTTCACCTTTGCGTGGTGCGCAACGAGAACTCAGGTTCCGGCGCATGGAGCTGCAGTAGGCGTCTGAGCGGGACAAGTTAGTCTGCGAGCAACGTGAACGCAGGCAGCTGACTATTCTGGCTTTTCTTCGCTTGCCCCTTAAGGCCAGCCGTCCATGATGGATAGACGCGGAAACCGCGCTTGCCTGGAGCCGATGCTGAGGCGAAGACGCCCAGCTCCTCGAGGTGCTGTTGAGTAAAGCGGAAGACGCCGAAACAGCCGGCTTCCTCGATAAAGACCATAACTCCGCGCAGTCCCTCTTCGGATTCGTAGGGGGCAGTAGTCCCAGTTTCGTCCCGATGCCATATGGCTACGAACCCACCTGGCTTTGTTGGCGTGATCCTTGCGGTCCTGATCCGCCACCGCTGTCCGTCAAGCTCAGTTACCCCGGCTTGATAATCGCTCTGCTGTTCTTCGGGAGTCACCTCGCCATACGATTGCCCAGTGAGGTGGCAATAGCGTTCCAACGCCGTGAACTTCATAGACTTCATCCTGTATTCGGTAGATCATCAAGTGGAGTGGCAGCGATCGAAATATCGCTGCTATTCACCGTAGCCGAGGGTGGTGCTTACGTAGCACTGCAAGACCTGTATTGGGCCGGCATCAATGCCGACTGCTCTAGGTAGTCATTGCGCTGATGCCGCCTTGGCCGTCACGCGCATGGAACCTCCAGATGCATCGTTTCGCCATGTGCGTTCTCTTCTTGTGCCTTGCTCAGACGCACGCATGCGCCCGCATCGTCTAATCGGCTGATGTGGGCACAATTCATTGGGTTCGCGTATATGCGTACGCTTCTCAAGGGTTCAATAAACTCGCTAGGTACAGGCGCTGATGCTCTGTGCAGCTGCGAAATAATGTTTACGCGCTCAGCCCTAGCTCGGTAATAATTGCCAGCGATTGGGCACATGGAAAGAGCCGAATCAGCAGTTCAGGAATTAAGTGTGCACGGTCACCGTCAAAAACCACCCACCCGATTTGCAGGACCCCCAAAACCTGTGTATAGTTTTTCCTTGTCGCCGAGAACAAAACGGAAGAAATAACCGGATGTGAAACGGCGGCAGAACCCCAGAAAATCAAGGTTTTTCCACAGTCTTGTGGACAACAATTGAAAAGAATGGGAACTGAGAATACTGGTTCAAATCACAAACAATGGATTTGACTTTCAGGAATTCGAAGTTATAGAATATGAATATAACGCTGGACGAAATTACCGCCTGGAATGGTGGGTAAAGAACCGGTAAGTGTTTGTTGTTTGAGAACTCAATAGTGTGCCAAGTTTGTTGATACCGAATATTTTTTATTTGGTGAATACATAACATTTGCTTGAGGCATTGCACCCCCGTGCAGTGTTCTTGAGTGTTTTATTATTCGCCAGGACTTCATTGGCTTCGCCCTTATTTTCCAAGGGGTTGCCGGTGGCTTTTTATTTTTTTATGGAGAGTTTGATCCTGGCTCAGGATGAACGCTGGCGGCGTGCTTAACACATGCAAGTCGAACGATGAAGCCCAGCTTGCTGGGTGGATTAGTGGCGAACGGGTGAGTAACACGTGAGTAACCTGCCCCCGACTCTGGGATAAGCCCGGGAAACTGGGTCTAATACCGGATATTACCTTTGACCGCATGGTTGTTGGTGGAAAGATTTATCGGTGGGGGATGGACTCGCGGCCTATCAGCTTGTTGGTGAGGTAATGGCTCACCAAGGCGACGACGGGTAGCCGGCCTGAGAGGGTGACCGGCCACACTGGGACTGAGACACGGCCCAGACTCCTACGGGAGGCAGCAGTGGGGAATATTGCACAATGGGCGAAAGCCTGATGCAGCGACGCCGCGTGAGGGATGACGGCCTTCGGGTTGTAAACCTCTTTCAGTAGGGAAGAAGCGAAAGTGACGGTACCTGCAGAAGAAGCGCCGGCTAACTACGTGCCAGCAGCCGCGGTAATACGTAGGGCGCAAGCGTTATCCGGATTTATTGGGCGTAAAGAGCTCGTAGGCGGTTTGTCGCGTCTGCCGTGAAAGTCCGAGGCTCAACCTCGGATCTGCGGTGGGTACGGGCAGACTAGAGTGATGTAGGGGAGACTGGAATTCCTGGTGTAGCGGTGAAATGCGCAGATATCAGGAGGAACACCGATGGCGAAGGCAGGTCTCTGGGCATTTACTGACGCTGAGGAGCGAAAGCATGGGGAGCGAACAGGATTAGATACCCTGGTAGTCCATGCCGTAAACGTTGGGCACTAGGTGTGGGGGACATTCCACGTTTTCCGCGCCGTAGCTAACGCATTAAGTGCCCCGCCTGGGGAGTACGGCCGCAAGGCTAAAACTCAAAGGAATTGACGGGGGCCCGCACAAGCGGCGGAGCATGCGGATTAATTCGATGCAACGCGAAGAACCTTACCAAGGCTTGACATGTGCCAGACCGCCTCAGAGATGGGGTTTCCCTTCGGGGCTGGTTCACAGGTGGTGCATGGTTGTCGTCAGCTCGTGTCGTGAGATGTTGGGTTAAGTCCCGCAACGAGCGCAACCCTCGTTCCATGTTGCCAGCACGTAAAGGTGGGGACTCATGGGAGACTGCCGGGGTCAACTCGGAGGAAGGTGGGGATGACGTCAAATCATCATGCCCCTTATGTCTTGGGCTTCACGCATGCTACAATGGCCGGTACAATGGGTTGCGATACTGTGAGGTGGAGCTAATCCCTAAAAGCCGGTCTCAGTTCGGATTGGGGTCTGCAACTCGACCCCATGAAGTCGGAGTCGCTAGTAATCGCAGATCAGCAACGCTGCGGTGAATACGTTCCCGGGCCTTGTACACACCGCCCGTCAAGTCACGAAAGTTGGTAACACCCGAAGCCGATGGCCTAACCACCTTGTGTGGGGGGAGTCGTCGAAGGTGGGACTGGCGATTGGGACTAAGTCGTAACAAGGTAGCCGTACCGGAAGGTGCGGCTGGATCACCTCCTTTCTAAGGAGCTAACCATTATTGGTTGCCCATGCTGGACACGAGTGTTGTCCGGGTGGGTTGCTCATGGGTGGAATATCAATGGACTCAATACCGGAAAACGTGCTGGCTGATGCTGGTGCGGGGTATTGGCTGTGGCCGCGTGGTGCTTGGGCATCTGCTAGTACGCATTGCAGGGGTTTTCTTCTTGCGGTGCTGGAATGCGGTGTGTGGGTGTTGCGTGGTTTGTATGGTTTGGCATGCTGTTGGGTTTTGAGGCAACAAGCCTCCTTTCCTGGTGAATGGTTGCCGGGGTTCTTCCTGTGGGGAGGGTCCTGGTGGTGTTCGCTTGGGTGAGGGGTTCTTGGTGTTTCGGTGTTTGTCCTGTGTTTGCTGCAAGGATGTCCTGTTGGATTGATGCTGGCCTTTGGTTGGTGTTGGTTTTGGGGTGTTGTTGCGGGGGTGCGGGGTTGTTGTTTGGGAACTGTATAGTGAACGCGAGCATCTTGCAGATGAGATGAGCTGGGTAGTCCTTTTCCTTGGATTGCCTGGTGTTGGAGTCTTGTCTGCGTGATTTTGTTAGATTGTTTTATTGCTCATATCTTTTGACTTTGATGTTGTGTTGAAGTTTTTAAGGGCGCACGGTGGATGCCTTGGCATCAAGAGCCGATGAAGGACGTGGGAATCTGCGATAAGCCTGGTGGAGTCGATAACCGGACGTTGAGACCAGGATTTCCGAATGGGGGAACCCCGCACCATGTTATGTGGTGTGACCTGCAGCTGAATGTATAGGCTGTGTGGAGGGAACGCGGGGAAGTGAAACATCTCAGTACCCGCAGGAAGAGAAAACAACAGTGATTCCGTTAGTAGTGGCGAGCGAACGCGGATGGGGCTAAACCGGTTGGTGTGTGATAGCGGATAGGCGTTGCATCACCGGGGTTGTGGGGTCGGCATGTACCAGCGCTATCTTGCTGGTGGGATGAGGTGCAGGCGTATAGGTGAATCGGTTGGAATGCCGGACCATAGAGGGTGATAGTCCCGTAGGTGTAATGCGTGTCTGCCGTTCTAGTGTTGATACCCGAGTAGCACGGGGCCCGTGAAACCTTGTGTGAATCTGCCAGGACCACCTGGTAAGCCTGAATACTACTTGATGACCGATAGTGAATCAGTACCGTGAGGGAATGGTGAAAAGTACCCCGGGAGGGGAGTGAAATAGTACCTGAAACCGTGCGCTTACAATCCGTTAGAGCTGGGGACTTGTTCCCTGGTGATGGCGTGCCTTTTGAAGAATGAGCCTGCGAGTTAGTGTTACGTCGCGAGGTTAACCCGTGTGGGGAAGCCGTAGCGAAAGCGAGTCTGAATAGGGCGTTTGAGTGGCGTGATCTAGACCCGAAGCGAAGTGATCTACCCATGGCCAGGTTGAAGCGCGTGTAAGAGCGTGTGGAGGACCGAACCCACTTCAGTTGAAAATGGAGGGGATGAGCTGTGGGTAGGGGTGAAAGGCCAATCAAACTTCGTGATAGCTGGTTCTCCCCGAAATGCATTTAGGTGCAGCGTTGCGTGTTTCTTGCTGGAGGTAGAGCTACTGGATAGGCGATGGGCCCTACAAGGTTACTGACCTTAGCCAAACTCCGAATGCCGGCAAGTGAGAGCGCAGCAGTGAGACTGTGGGGGATAAGCTTCATAGTCGAGAGGGAAACAGCCCAGAACGCCAACTAAGGCCCCTAAGCGTGTGCTAAGTGGAAAAGGATGTGGAGTTGCTGTGACAACCAGGAGGTTGGCTTAGAAGCAGCCACCCTTGAAAGAGTGCGTAATAGCTCACTGGTCAAGTGATTCCGCGCCGATAATGTAGCGGGGCTCAAGCACACCGCCGAAGTTGCGTCATTCAAATATTAACCTGGTTTCGATTGGGTGTTTGGATGGGTAGGGGAGCGTCGTGTGGACGGTGAAGTCGCGGTGTAAACCAGCGGTGGAGGCCACACGAGTGAGAATGCAGGCATGAGTAGCGAATGACGGGTGAGAAACCCGTCCGCCGAATGATCAAGGGTTCCAGGGTTAAGCTAATCTGCCCTGGGTTAGTCGGGACCTAAGGCGAGGCCGACAGGCGTAGTCGATGGACAACGGGTTGATATTCCCGTACCGGCGAAGGACCGCCCATACTGAGCTGTGGATGCTAACCATGATTGACGCTAGCTGTTGGTGCCTTCGGGTATCTTGCTGGTTGATGTGGTGGGAACCGATGCAGTGAGGTCAGCGTATTAACAGGTGTGACGCAGGAAGGTAGCCGAGCCAGGCAATGGAATTGACCTGGTCCAAGGGTGTAGGAAGAGTGGTTGGCAAATCCGCCGCTCATATATTCTGAGACCTGATAGGCGCCCCGTTTTCGGGGTGATTCGGTGATCCTATGCTGCCTAGAAAAGCATCGGCGCGAGGTCCAAGTCCGCCCGTACCCCAAACCGACACAGGTGATCAGGTAGAGAATACTAAGGCGATCGAGAGAATCATGGTTAAGGAACTCGGCAAAATGCCCCCGTAACTTCGGAAGAAGGGGGGCCTGCCCCGTGATGAGAACTTGCTTCTCTGATGCGGGTGTGGGCCGCAGAGACCAGGGGGAAGCGACTGTTTACTAAAAACACAGGTCCGTGCGAAGTCGCAAGACGATGTATACGGACTGACTCCTGCCCGGTGCTGGAAGGTTAAGAGGACTGGTTAGCAGTAATGCGAAGCTGAGAATTTAAGCCCCAGTAAACGGCGGTGGTAACTATAACCATCCTAAGGTAGCGAAATTCCTTGTCGGGTAAGTTCCGACCTGCACGAATGGAGTAACGACTTCCCCGCTGTCTCAACCATGAACTCGGCGAAATTGCAGTACGAGTAAAGATGCTCGTTACGCGCAGCAGGACGGAAAGACCCCGAGACCTTTACTATAGTTTGGTATTGGTGTTCGGTGCAGCTTGTGTAGGATAGGTGGGAGACTGTGAAGCTTGGACGCTAGTTCAGGTGGAGTCATCGTTGAAATACCACTCTGGCTGTACCGGTCACCTAACTTCGGACCATGATCTGGTTCAGGGACAGTGCCTGATGGGTAGTTTAACTGGGGCGGTTGCCTCCTAAAATGTAACGGAGGCGCCCAAAGGTTCCCTCAGCCTGGTTGGCAATCAGGTGTCGAGTGTAAGTGCACAAGGGAGCTTGACTGTGAGAGTGACAGCTCGAGCAGGGACGAAAGTCGGGACTAGTGATCCGGCGGCACCTCGTGGAAGGGCCGTCGCTCAACGGATAAAAGGTACCTCGGGGATAACAGGCTGATCTTGCCCAAGAGTCCATATCGACGGCATGGTTTGGCACCTCGATGTCGGCTCGTCGCATCCTGGGGCTGGAGTAGGTCCCAAGGGTTGGGCTGTTCGCCCATTAAAGCGGTACGCGAGCTGGGTTTAGAACGTCGTGAGACAGTTCGGTCCCTATCCGCTGCGCGCGTTGGAAATTTGAGAAGGGCTGTCCTTAGTACGAGAGGACCGGGACGGACGAACCTCTGGTGTGTCAGTTGTACTGCCAAGTGCATCGCTGATTAGCTACGTTTGGAAGGGATAACCGCTGAAAGCATCTAAGCGGGAAGCCTGCTTCGAGATGAGATTTCCATGCACCTTGAGTGTGAGAGGCCCCCAGCTAGACCACTGGGTTGATAGGCAGGATGTGGAAGCAAGGACTAAAGACTTGTGTAGCTGACCTGTACTAATAGGCCGATGACTTTCAACACACAATAAAACAATATTTGAACTGATGATTTCAATGCTGTTCGCGTTCACTATGCGGTTACGAGACAACAACCTCTAGCCAGCAAATACGGATGAGTTACAAGACTTTGTAGCACCGGAAAACATTGACCAGGAAACGTTTTGGTTTGTGTGCTTCGTGATTGTTACGGCGGTCATAGCGTGGGGGAAACGCCCGGTCCCATACCGAACCCGGAAGCTAAGGCCCACTGCGCCGATGGTACTGCACTCGTGAGGGTGTGGGAGAGTAGGTCACCGCCGGACTTAACTTGAGTAGATGGTTTGAGGCCCTGGTACCGTTTGGTGCCGGGGCCTCACCTGTTTAACCAGACTATTTAAGCCGTACGCGCATCGGCGGTCCTCACCCTTCCTATCTTCATGGAAGTAGATAGGGTGTGTAGTAGAAATAACAAGATCTTCTACACGAGGGGCTTTCCTTGACCACCGAGACTACGAGTCCACTGACATACCGCGACGATTCAATTCGTCCCCAGGACGATCTCTACCGCCATAGCAATGGCAAGTGGTTCGAGACAGCAACAATTCCAGGAGATCAAGGAATTTACGGTTCCTTCATGGAACTCCGCGACCAGGCTGAGGCTGCGGTCCACGGAATCATTAATGAAGCAGTGCAGAAGGTTGATTCCGGTGCAGAAACTGACGCCGCCACCCAGCGCATTGCCCGTCTCTACAGCTCATTCATGAATGAAGCCGTTATCGAAGAACGCGGTGCAGATCCGGTTGCTGTCTTCCTGAATACTATTTCGGATATCCAGAACACCGAACAGCTGCTCGAAGTATGCGGTTTCTTCCAGCGCAAAGGCATCAGCGGCTTCATGGATATCGGCGCGATGAACGACGCCGGCAATCCGGACCGGAACCTGCTGACCTTCCTGCAAGGCGGCCTGGGCCTGCCTGATGAGTCCTACTATCGCGAAGAGCAGTTCGCTGAAACCGTATCCGACTACCAGGACCACCTTGGCCGCCTGCTGGCCCTTGGCGGTATTGCTGATGCCGAAGCCGCGGCCGCACATGTCGTAGCGCTCGAGAAGGCCATGGCCTCGCATCACTGGGACCGGGTCAAGGTCCGCGATGCTCAGGCACGCTACAACCTGATGTCCGATGAGGAGCTTTCCGCGCTTTTCCCGGGTGTGAGGACCTGGCTGGCAGGCGCCGGCATTGAGCCGAAGTACTACAGCGAAGTTGTCGTCTGGCAGCCAAGCTACCTTCAGGGATTGTCTGAGCTATTCGGCTCCCAGCCGCTGGATGCCTGGAAGAACTGGTTGCGGGTCCAGGTGCTGCGCTCGTTCGCTCCCTACTTGTCCAGCGCATTCGTCAATGAGAATTTCTCCTTCTACTCGGCCAAGCTCGGTGGCGTGGAACAGCTCAAGGAACGCTGGAAGCGAGGTGTCGCATTCACCGAAGGTGCTGTAGGCGAAGACATCGGCCAGCTGTACGTGGCTGAGCACTTCCCTGCAGAGGCCAAGGACGCCATGGACGCGCTGGTTCAACGGCTCATCGAGGCTTACCGCATCTCGATCAGCGAACTGTCCTGGATGGGCCCGGAGACCATCGAAAAGGCACTGGATAAGCTTTCCAAGTTCCGTCCGAAGATCGGCTACCCGAACCAATGGATCGACTACTCTGCCATCCAGGCTGATGAACTGGACGTCATCGCGAATATTGCCTCGGCGAACGAATTCGAGTTCGCTCGTGAATTGAAGAAGATCGATGACGGGGTGGATCGCGAACTGTGGTTCATGTTCCCCCAGACGGTGAACGCCTACTACCACCCGCTGCTGAACGAAATCGCGTTCCCAGCGGCAATCCTGCGCCCGCCATTCTTCGACGTGAACCGCGACATCGCCTCGAATTTCGGCGGCATCGGCGCGGTCATCGGCCACGAAATCGGCCACGGCTTCGATGACCAGGGCTCGCAGTTCGATGGCACTGGCCAGTTGACCAATTGGTGGACCGATGAGGACCGGGCTTCCTTCGAGAAGCTGACCGCCAAGCTGGTGGACCAGTACAACGCGCTGTCCCCTTCAGAAGCCCCGGAACACAACGTCAACGGTGCACTGACCTTGGGCGAGAACATCGGCGACCTCGGTGGCCTGGGCATTGCCTACAAGGCCTACAAGCTCGAGTTGGCCGCCCTTGGCATACAGGAAGATGAAGTGATCGACGGCATCACCGGAGACCAGCGCTTCTTCTACTCCTGGGCCGAATGCTGGCGCACGCTGATTCGTCCGGAGACCGCGGTGGTACGCGTGACCACCGACCCGCATGCACCCGGGGAGTTCCGCTGCAACCAGGTTCCGAAGAACCTGGCATCCTTCCACGAGGCCTTCGGCACCAAGCCCGGCGATGGCATGTGGCTGGATCCAGCTGACCGCGTAGAAATCTGGTAAACCGCATAACTGAATGGATAGGGCAGGGGCAAAGCCAGCTTTGCCCCTGCCCTATCCTGCGTTGCGGGCCAACATCACTGTGTAAGGCTGATCATGAAGGGCTTCAACTGCACGCCATGACACGTAGAATGGTCTATTGTGACTTCCGAAAATAATTCCGCACAGGCCCCAGATCCAAACGACCAGCGACAGGTGCGCACCGATAAGCGCAACCAGCTGCTGGCCAAGGGCGAGGAAGCCTACCCGGTAGGCATAGCTCGCACCCACTCGTTGCAGGAAATCCGCGACAAGTACGAGCACCTCGAAGCTGGTGAAGAGACCGAAGACGTCGTCGGCATCGTCGGCCGCATCGTTTTCATGCGCAACACCGGCAAGCTGTGCTTCGCCACCTTGCAGGAAGGCGGCCAGAAGGGCGAAGGGGTTCGCCTGCAGGTCATGCTCTCGCTTGCCAACGTTGGCGAAGAGCGCCTGGCCCAGTGGAAGTCGCTCGTCGATCTGGGCGACCATGTGTTCGTGACCGGCAAGGTCATCTCCTCGCGCCGCGGCGAGCTGTCCATCATGGCAGACGCTTGGGAAATGGCTTCCAAGGCCCTGCGCCCACTGCCGGTGCTGCACGCCGATCTGAATGAAGAGACCCGCGTGCGCCAGCGCTACGCCGATTTGATCGTGCGCAACGAGGCCCGCGAAATGGTCTACAAGCGCGCCGCGATCGTCCGCGCCGTACGCAACACCCTGGAGAACCGTGGCTATGTCGAGGTTGAGACCCCGATGCTGCAGCTGGTTCACGGTGGCGCTTCGGCCCGTCCATTCAAGACGCACCTGAACGCCTTTGACCAGGAAATGACCCTGCGCATCGCAACCGAGCTGTACCTCAAGCGGTGCGTCGTTGGCGGTGTTGACCGTGTCTTCGAAGTGGGGCGCATCTTCCGCAACGAGGGTGTCGACTCGACCCACTCGCCGGAATTCACCACCTTGGAATCCTACGAAGCCTACGCCGACCAGTACGTCATGGCCGATCGCATCAAGGAAATCATTCTCAATGCCGCTGATGCCATTGGTGCCGGCCGCACCATCGAGACCCCCAAGGGCACCGCTAACCTGGACGGCGAATGGCGCTGGGTCAGCGTCTACCCTGGCCTGTCCGAAGCTGTCGGCGTGGAGATCACCCCGGAAACCGAAGCTTCGGTGCTGCGCGAAGTCGCTGCGAAGCACGAAGTGAAGATCGATCCAGCCTGGGGCGCCCAGAAGCTGGTCATCGAGCTGTTCGGCGAAATCGTCGAGCCGACCTTGATCGATCCGACCTTCGTGTGCGACTACCCGCCACTGGCACAGCCGCTGGCACGCCCGCATCGCTCGAAGCCGGGAGTCATCGAGGCCTGGGACCTGATCATCGGCGGCATGGAGCGCGGTACCGCGTTCTCCGAGCTGATTGACCCGGTGATCCAGCGCGAGCGCCTGACCGAGCAGTCCCTGATGGCTGCTGGCGGCGATCCGGAAGCAATGCAGCTTGACGAAGACTTCCTTCGTGCATTGGAATACGGTGCACCGCCGATGGGCGGTATCGGTTTGGGTATCGATCGTCTGGTTATGCTTTTCACCAACGTCGGTATTCGTGAAACTATTCTGTTCCCACTCCTAAAGCCGGAGGCATAGGAATGCCATATATTGAGGCGATCGTCCCGACAATCGGCCTGGCGCTGCTTTTCTGGTACGTGATGAAAGCAATTACAAACGCGGATCGAAAAGAACGCCAAGCTGAAGCTGAAGCTGATGCGCTAATTCAAAATCGCTCGGATTCTAATAATCCAGTAAACGAGAATTAGTCTTTCCTGAAAGAACCTTGTGAATTCTGATGATAATTAGAGTTTAGTGCGGCTATTTGTATATGCTTGTTGTTTGAAATGGGCTGATGATCGAATGTCAGTTGGTCCAGTACATTCAAGCTCGGAGGAATTCCTAAATGGCACGTCAGGTTCAAATTGCCCTGATCGACGATATTGATGGTAGCGAGGCGACTGAATCTATTGCATTCAGCGTCGCTGGTCAGCATTTTGAAATCGACCTGAACGACGAGCATGCTGCTCAGTTCCATGCAGCCATCGAGCCGTACATCGATGCGGCGCGCTCGTCGAAGCAGACTGCAGCGAGCGAAGCTCCAGCAATCCGCGCATGGGCGAAGGAAAACAACATCAAGGTCAACGCACGCGGACGCCTTAATGCAGAAGTTGTAGATGCCTACAATGCTGCAATGCGCAAGGGCGGACGAAACCGCGCGAAGTAATTTGCGAGGTTTTCAACAAGTCTCAATATAAGAGCCGGCACGCAATGCGTGCCGGCTCTTATTCTTATAACGACGTTCGTAATTCATCCAATACTTTCATTGAACATCGCAATATTGGCGAGCCAAGTAAATCTGGAAATTAATTGCACCTCAATTACGGATTTCCGGTACCAGGGGACCGCTTCGGTTATCCCTGTGGCGAACAAGGGCGCATTGCCGGCGCTTGGTGCGTAGCATCGAATTATTGGTAAGCAAGGAGTGTGCCGAAGATGTTTGAGAGATTTACCGACCGTGCCCGTCGAGTTGTCGTGCTCGCCCAAGAAGAGGCGCGCATGCTCAACCACAACTACATCGGCACCGAGCACCTGTTGCTCGGTCTAATCCACGAAGGCGACGGTGTCGCCGCAAAGGCGCTTGAGTCGCTGAATATTTCGCTGGGTGCCGTTCGTGAGCAGGTTCAGGAGATTATCGGCAAGGGCCAGCAGGCGCCTTCCGGTCATATCCCGTTCACTCCTCGCGCCAAGAAGGTTTTGGAGCTCTCGCTGCGCGAAGCGCTGCAGCTGGGGCATAACTACATTGGTACCGAGCACATCCTGCTCGGCCTGATCCGCGAGGGCGAGGGCGTCGCAGCCCAGGTACTGGTGAAGCTGGGCGCTGACCTCGGTCGCGTGCGCCAGCAGGTCATCCAGCTGCTCTCGGGCTACCAGGGCGGCAAGGAAACTGCCTCCGCTGGCGTCAGCTCGGGCGGACAGCAGGAAGGCACCCCGGCAGGCTCGGCGGTGCTCGACCAGTTCGGCCGCAACCTCACCGCAGCTGCCCGCGAGGGCAAGCTCGATCCAGTGATTGGCCGCGAGCACGAGATGGAACGCGTCATGCAGGTCCTCTCGCGCCGTACCAAGAACAACCCGGTGCTGATCGGCGAGCCTGGTGTCGGCAAGACCGCAGTCGTCGAGGGCCTGGCCCAGTCGATCGTGCGCGGCGATGTGCCCGAGACCATCAAGGACAAGCAGCTGTACACCCTGGACCTCGGTTCCCTGGTGGCCGGCTCCCGCTACCGCGGTGACTTCGAGGAACGCCTGAAGAAGGTCCTCAAGGAAATCCGCACCCGTGGCGATATCATCCTGTTCATCGACGAGATCCACACCCTCGTTGGTGCTGGTGCCGCCGAGGGCGCCATCGATGCCGCGTCGATCCTCAAGCCGATGCTGGCTCGTGGCGAACTGCAGACCATCGGTGCCACCACCTTGGATGAGTACCGCAAGAATATCGAGAAGGATGCAGCGCTTGAGCGCCGCTTCCAGCCGATCCAGGTCAAGGAGCCTTCGGTGGAGCTGACCACGCAGATCCTGCGTGGCCTGCGCGACCGCTACGAGGCGCACCACCGCGTGACCATCACCGATGGTGCACTGCAGGCCGCTGCCACGCTGGCGCACCGCTACATCTCCGATCGCTTCCTGCCGGACAAGGCCGTGGACCTGATCGACGAGGCGGGCGCACGCCTGCGCATCCAGCGCATGACCGCTCCTCCGGCCTTGAAGGAAATGGACGAGGAAATCGCCACCGTGCGCCTGGAGAAGGAAGCTGCGATTGACGCGCAGGACTTCGAAGGGGCGGCCTCGCTGCGCGATAAGGAATCCAAGCTGATTGAGGCCCGCAACGAGAAGGAGAAGTCCTGGCGCAATGGCGACATGGACGAAGTCTCCGAGGTGACCGAGGACCTTATTGCCGAGGTACTTGCCAACTCCACCGGCATCCCGGTTGTGAAGCTGACCGAGGAAGAGTCCACGCGCCTGCTGAATATGGAAGACGAGCTGCACAAGCGCGTCATCGGCCAGGACTCGGCGATCAAGGCCATCTCCCAGGCGATCCGCCGTACCCGTGCAGGCCTGAAGGATCCGAACCGCCCAGGTGGTTCGTTCATCTTCGCCGGCCCAACCGGTGTAGGCAAGACCGAGCTGGCCAAGGCGCTGGCAGAGTTCCTCTTCGGTGAAGAAGACGCGCTAATCACCCTGGACATGTCCGAATACTCGGAGAAGCACACCGTTTCCCGGCTCTTCGGTGCTCCTCCGGGCTACGTCGGCTACGAAGAGGGCGGGCAGCTGACCGAGAAGGTCCGCCGCCGTCCGTTCTCCGTAGTGCTCTTCGACGAGGTCGAGAAGGCGCATGCCGACTTGTTCAACTCATTGCTGCAGATCCTGGAAGACGGCCGCTTGACCGACTCCCAGGGCCGTGTGGTGGACTTCAAGAACACCATCATCATCATGACCACCAACCTCGGTACCCGCGACATCTCCAAGGGTGTGATGACCGGCTTCCAGTCGGCCGCGGATACCAAGACCGGTTACGAGCGCATGCAGGCCAAGGTCCAGGAAGAACTGCGTCAGCATTTCCGCCCTGAATTCCTGAACCGTGTTGATGACACCGTGGTCTTCCCGCAGCTGAACCAGGACGAGATCGAAGAAATCGTCGACCTGTTCATCGCACGCCTGGCCAAGCGCCTGGAAGAACGCGAGATCACCATCGAGCTGACCCAGGCTGCCCGCAGCCTGCTGGCCCAGCGCGGTTACGATCCAGCAATGGGTGCCCGCCCGCTGCGCCGCACCATCCAGCGCGATATCGAGGACCAGCTCTCCGAGCGCATCCTCTTCAGCCAGATCGTTGCGGGCCAGAAGGTCACCGTCGACGTCGAGGGCGAAGGCGAGAGCCGCAAGTTCGTCTTCCACGCTGAAGGCGGCACCGGCCAGCTGGAAGGCGAGCCGGCACCGGCAGCACTGGAAAGCTAGGCCGCAGAGGCATAACCCATAGCCGTGGAACTGACAACGTTCAGTTCCACGGCTATTGGCTTTAATCCGGCCATGTCGTAGGCTCAACACATGAAGAAGCGAAGCAAAGGGCAACAGCTGATTGCCGCTTCCTGCCTCGCAGTCATGGCCTATTCAGCCTTGTACCTTCTCCTCCGTCCCCAGCTTCCTGGACAATTGGTGCGCCATGCCGGCACCGACGGAGCCGGATACGGCCCAACGTGGCTGGTGGTGCTGGTGATTGGTGCCGCGGGCACGCTCAGTATTGCCATCGGCATCATTGCCTACCGCGACTTCACCTCATTGGGGCACTGGAACCCGGGACCGAAATCGATTGTGGTCTGCTTCCTGGCCGCTGGCTTCGGAATCCTCGGACTGGGCGCTGCCATGCTTCTCGCTGCCATGGGAGAAGACGCCGCGCAGCAAGGCACCCTGCCTATTGGCATGGGACTGCTTGGGCTGATCGGGGTCTTCGCGCTTTCCGCCTCGCTGCTGGCAAAGGCATTGCCCCAGGCGGAGCAAGAAAGCCTCGACGCCTGAAGAGCAATCGATTCCCTCCGGGCGTGCTGGGCTTAGCGGGCCACCGCCTTGGCTACCAACTCGGCAAGCATTTCTTCGAGCTGCCCATCAAGCGCGGTAATGGCGAACGAGGTGGGCCATAGGGTGCCCTCATCCAGCTGCGCAACATCGTTGAAGCCGAAAGTCAGGTAGCGGGTACCGAACTTCTTGGCATCCTGCATGAAGCACAAGATCTTGCCGTCCAAAGCGTAAGCGGGCATGCCATACCAGGTTTTCGGCTCCAATTCCGGAGCCGTCTCGGTGATGATCCGGTGCAGCTTCTGCGCAAGCACCTTGTCGTTGCCCTCGAAGGAAGCAATCTTCTCTTCCACTTCCTTGCGGGCCTGTTCCGCCTTCTCGGCTTTGGTCATGCGCTTCTTCGAAGTGCGCACCTCAGCGGCCCGCTCTTTCATCGCGGCCTTCTCGGCGGCTGAAAAGCCTTCTTGTTCTGAACTGCTCATGCTTCTTCTCCCTGAACTGCTTGGTTGATACGGACCATATTTCCCGAAGGATCGCGGAAGGCGCAATCGCGCGGACCCCACGGTTGGTCCATTGGCTCCTGCAGGACTTCAGCGCCCGACGCGCTCAAAGTTTCAAAGACCTTGTCCAGATCATTGGTGGACAGCACCAGCGGCCCGATCGCGCCCTTGGCTACCAGCTCGGCCAAGGCCTGCGCATCGGCAGCTGACCGGCCAGCGCCCGGAGCCGAAAGCACCAGGCTGGTGCCGGCGCCGTCGGAGCCGCCAAGGGACACCCAGCGGAAGCCGCCGTTGGCGACATCGGAGAGGACCGTGAAGCCCAGCGCATCGCGGTAGAACGCGAGCGCCTCATCCACATCGAGCACGGTCAAAGGGACATGATTGATTGAAATGCTTGCCATGGCTCCAGCCTAGGGAGCGCCGACCAGATAGCGCTTCTTCAAAACTGCTCAGAATCTCTCGGGACGCAAAAGGATCTTGGCGATGCAGGCAGGGATCGGCTCGGTGGCTGAATGGTCCCGTTCCCGGTATGACGAGGGAGTTTCGCCGACCACTTCGGTGAAGCGCGTGCTGAAGGAACCCAGAGAAGTCCATCCCACTTGCATGCAAGCATCTGTTACCGAGACCGATGCGCGCAGCAGATGCATGGCGCGCTCGATACGGCGGGTGAGCAAATAGGCATGCGGGGTCTCGCCATAGGCCCGCTTGAACTCCCTGGAAAAATGAGCAGGAGACATGGAAGCACGCTGGGCCAACGCAGGCACATCCAATGGTTCCGCATAGTGCCGGTCCATCAGGTCCCTGGCCCGGCGCAGGTGCGCCAGGGTTTTCAGCGCTTCGGCATCCACCGGCTAGCCCCGGTTCCTGGCTCGCAGGACAAGGAATGCACCCAGCACCGTTGAGCACAGGTAGATCCCGGTGACGGTGATCCAGCCCGCGGTGAAGCCACCGGCCGAGCCGACCAGCAGGCCCATGGCCAAGGGCCCCACGGTGAAACCGCCAAACTGGCCCGCCGAGACGATTCCGCTGGCACTTCCCAGGCGGCTTGCGGGGATCACCCGCAGCAAGCCCGCCATCAGCACTACCGAAACTCCCAGGGCCGAGGCGCCGTGCAGGCAGACCGCTAGCCAGAGCAAGGCCACCGAGTGCAGCTGCTGGGCCATCAGGAAGCTGGCACCGCCCGCCGTGGCCAGCGACGCCAGCAGCAGCAAGAGCTTAGGAGCTGATACGCCGCGTGACATCATCTGCCCCCATCCGACGCGGGCGGAAACGCCAATGACGCCAGCGACCGCGGCGGTCAGGCCGCCAGCGACCAAGGAGAAGTCCAGCTCGCGGACCGCAAAGAGCGCCAGGTAGACGTTGGTCGCCTGTACGCCGACACCGTTGATGAAACCGAATAGGGCCAGCGCAAAAATGACGAACTTCGTGGAGGGGGTGGCCGCAGCCACCGGCTGGCTCGCGCCCGTTGCCGCCTTCTGCGGGGCAGGCGCGGCGAGCATGGGGGTTGCGCGGATAACCCGTACAGCGATCACCGCGAGGACCGCGGCGAGCACGGCGCCGGCCAGCGATGCTCCGTTCCAGCCAATGAATGCAGCCAGCAGCGGGAACCCCACGCTGCCTACGAGCTGTGAAACCTGCACGCCAGACTGCTTGATGCCGGTCCACGTGATGCGCTGGGCACTAGGGACGCGCTGGGCCAGAATGCGGTTGGTGACCCCGTTGGGGAATGACTGGGCGAAGCCGGCCAAACCGGAAGCCGCCAGGAGCAAGACGTAGCCTGCGGGAATGGCTGCCAAGCCCAGCGCGACCGCCGTCGTGCCGAAGATCAGCAGGACCAGCCTGGTATCCGGTTGCCTGTCGGAGAACTTCCCGAAGACGGCGTTACCCAGTGCGGCGCAGCCGAAGCACACTGTCGCCAACAGGCCGAACTGGGATTCGGTGATTCCCAAATCCCTGATGACCAGGTCGCTGGTGGCGTTCAACCCGTAATTAAGCAGGGGAGCGATGCCGACGGCGGATAGGAGGATGGCAAGCAACCCGAATCCGGGGCGTGCTGTTCTAGCTGGCATCCTCATCCTTGCTCCAGTGCGACTTCAATGTTCAAGTTTATCTTGGCACACCGTGTTGCGGGATGTTCCTTCAATGACATATCCGGCATCTGCTTCGATTCTGCAAACGGTGGGGCATAGGATTTAGAACGTGAACTCTTTTACCGTCCGCTCAGCCAGAACCAGTGATGTCAACGCTATCCGCAATCTTGTGCGCCCGTTGGCCGAGGAACGGATCCTGCTGGATAAGGAAGCGGTCACCTACTACGAGTCCATCCAGGAATTCCTGGTCGCCGAGGACGCGGACGGCAATGTTGTCGGCTGCGGCGGTTTGCACGTCATCTGGGAAGACATCGCCGAAATCCGTACCTTGGCGACCTCGGGCGAGCTGCGTGGCAAGGGCGTAGGCCATGTCCTGCTCTCCGAACTCTTGGAACGTGCCCGGGAAGTCGGGGTTGGCCGCGTCTTCTGCCTGACCTTCGAAGTGGATTTCTTCATACGCCAAGGCTTCAAGGTGATGGCTGACCAGAGCGCCGTGGATCCAGCGGTATACCAGGAGATCCTGCTCTCCCGGGATGAAGGCGTTGCTGAATTCCTGGACCTCGCCCGCGTGAAGCCGAATACCTTGGGCAACACCCGGATGATCATTACGCTGGACTGATACTTCTAGTCCATCCGGTCGTAGCGCGCACGGAATACCAGGTACAGCGCGTAGCAAACCAGGCCCGCACCGATAGCAACCAGGGCAACCGGCCCAAACGGCTGATCCTGGATGGCCTTCAGCGCGCCATCGATGCCGCTGGCCTCTTCCGGGTCGCGCTGTACCGTGGCCACGATGAAGAGCAGGCCCACGGCACCGAGGACTACGCCTTTGGCAGGATAGCCCAGCATGCCCGAGTACTTGATCGCGCGCGATACCTCGGTATTTCCGGAACCGGAGAGATCCTTCAAGAACTTCCGGGTGGCACCCTTGTAGATGTAGTAGCCGGCCATGGCCAGCAGCCCCAGGCCCAAGGCGATCAGCAACCCCCGGCCAAGTCCGGTCTTCATCATTTCTCCGCTGAAGCTGGTGGCAGTCTTTCCCGAATCACTGGGAATTCCCACCGCAAACCGCCCAAAGGTGAAGCCGACAGCCAAGAAGGACACCGAGATGGCCGCGGACTTGAGCCTGCCCTTCAGCTCGTTTTCGGGCAAGAAGGCCTGCGCCAAGGACCATAGGCCCAGCAATAGTGCGCCGATTGCGCAGATCCACAGCAAGACCATGCCGAAAGGCTGCTCTGCCAAGGCGCCCATGGCTCCGCCCTGATCGGCTTCCGCCTTGCCGCCGGCAGCGACGAAAGCTGCGAGGATTCCCACGGTTGCGTGAAGTACGCCGTTGGCGACGTATCCCAGGCGTGCGGCGCGTTCGAACCATGGGTGCTTGGCTACGTGGCGAACAGCAGCGGCCGGATCAACTGAAGCGTTCATGGGCTAAGCATAGGTAGGCATCAGGGCATAAAGCTAGCCGCTTCTGGCTCGTTCCGGGCCGATGCTACGAAGGCAGGCGGATTCCATCTTCTTCGGCGATCGCCAGGCCATCTTTGAGCAGCCCGGCCAGTGCCCGTTCACGCTGCTCCAATGGTGATTGCAATTGGTCAAGCGCCACATACCTTGCATGCGATTCATGGGACAGCTCGGCCAGGAAGGACTGCTCTGGCACCGCCTGCTCATGCTCGCGCAGGATCGCCATGATGGCGCCGCGGACCTGCCGGTCCGTACCCTTCCAAGCTTGTCCCTTCGGGATGTAGTGCGGGGCCGGCTGCCCCTGGGCAATCCATGCGCACTGCTGGAAGACCGGGCATTGCTCGCACTTCGGGCTGCGAGCGGTGCACACCAGGGCACCGAGTTCCATTACCGAAATATTCCACAGATTCGCTGCCTGATGATCCTCGGGCTGGACTTCTGCAGCCCGGGCGAATTCACTGGCACGCGGGCTTGGCTCGGGCAATGCCATGCCGCCAAAGAGCCGTGCATGCACGCGGCGAATGTTCGTGTCCACGACAACGGTGCGCTCGCCGAAGGCAAAGCAGGCAATGGCGGCCGCGGTGTAGGAGCCGATGCCCGGCAAGGCCAGGAGCTCGGCTTCGGTGCGCGGGACTTCGCCGTTGTACTCGGTGGTGATCTCCACGGCGGCGGCATGCAAGCGCTGCGCGCGCCGCGGATAGCCCAGCCGTCCCCACGCTTTCAGTGCTTCGGACAGCGGTTCCGCAGCCAGATCCTGCGGCCGTGGCCAGCGGCGCATCCATTCTTCCCAAACCGGCAAGACACGAACTACCGGAGTCTGCTGGAGCATGAACTCGCTGACCATGACTTCCCAGCCGCTCACTCCGGGGCGTCGCCAAGGCAGGTCGCGGGCGTTCTCTAGGTACCAGGTGTTGATGGTGTTGTGGATTTGCTGCACCCCACCACTCTAAGCCAGCGCACCGTCCGCCCGGAATCAGCGGGAATGGATTGCAGAACGTGATTTGCCCTGGATCCTACGCCATTACCGGCTTCGGGCAGGCAAATGAATTAGCCTTAAGCCATGAGCAACGCATCAGGGGGGAAACCATCGGCCAGCGTCTACCGGCGCAGGCGGATCACCGTGGCAGTACTTGCCCTGGTGCTCGTCGGCCTGCTTGTCTGGGGCGTCGTTGCGCTGGCCGGATTGTTCTCCCCTGATGAGAAGAAAACTGCAGGCAATGAGCCAAGCGCCCAGCAAACCCAGTCGGTTCCTTCGCCATCGCCAGAGCCGGAAGACGACGAAGCTGCGGCCAAGAAGTGCAAGAGCGACGAGGTCGAGATTACTGCGACTACCGATGCGAAAAGCTACGCCTCGGACAAGAAGCCGACCTTGCTGCTGGGCATCGAAAATGTTTCCAAGCGCGAATGCGAATTGAACGTCGGAACCATGCAGCAGGAGTTCCTGGTTTCCAGCGGCGCGGACCGCATCTTCTCCACCATCGATTGCCTGGATGGCGCAGAAGATGTGAACCTGGCCTTCAAGCCGGGGCAGAAGGAGAACGCGCGCTTCACCTGGAACCGCGAGCGTTCGGCTCCCGGGTGCAAGTCGGTCAGCGTGCAGCCGCGTCCGGGAACCTACAAGTTCACCGCCGCTATCGGCGACTTCGTTTCGGAGCCGGTCACCTTCACCTTGGAGTGAAAACGCCTAGATGTAGCGATCCAGCAACGAGGATTCGGCCATGCGGGCCAGCCCTTCCCGGATGGAGCGTGCACGCTGCTCGCCGACGCCCTCGATTTCCATGAGCTGGCTGGTGGACGCTGCCATGAGCAGCTGCAAGTGATCGAAGGACGCCACCAGGCGGTCCCCGACCAGCTTGGGCACCGTGCGGATCTGCGAAAGCAGGCGGTAGCCCTTCGGGGTCAGCTGGTCGTCTTGGCCAATGGTGGAGTGCGGGAACAGGATCTTGGTCAGGCCATCAAGCTCAATGAGCTGGGCATCGGAAACTTCATGCAGCGTCTCCAGGGCACGCTCGATATCCAGCTCCTGGCCTTCAGCGTCGGAATAGTCCCGCAGGAGCAACTGGTTATCCGCCTGGATGCCGGAGAGCAATTCCGCATGCTGGGCCGCCAGCAGGCGCCCATCGATGCCCAGCTCCAGCACGTAGCGGGAGATTTCTTCGCTGGTACGGCGCAGCATCTCGGTGCGCTGCAAGACAGCGAGCACTTCCCGCGCGGTGGCGACATCTTCAATTTCCGCAGCTGACAGGGCGCTGGTGACCTGGTCCAGGCGGTGGCGGTACCGTTCCAAGGTAGCAATAGCCTGGTTGCCGCGGGCCAGCAGGCGCTCGGCTGGCTCGAGCACATGGCGCTCGCCGTCGGCATAGAGGGTGATGGTCTGCATGGACTGCGAAACCGAAATCGTCGGGAACCCGGTTTGCGCGGCTACGCGTTCTGCCGTGCGGTGGCGGGTGCCGGACTCCTGGGTTTCAATCTGCGCATCCGGCATCAGCTGCACGCCGGCCTGCTGGATCTGGCGTCCTGTGCCGTCCAGAATGATCGCGCCGTCCATCTTGGCCAGTTCGCGGATGCGTGTAGGCGTGTATTCGGTGTTGATCCTGAAGCCGCCGGAGCTGATCGACTCCACGAGCCTGTCATGGCCCAGCACTATGAGAGCGCCAGTACGGCCGCGCTGGATCCGTTCAAGACCCTGGGCGAGCTCGGTACCCGGGGCAATCTGGGCCAGAACGGCAAGGAATCCGGGGGTTGGGTGCGCTTTCAACTTGCGTCCTTTCGGCGGGCAGCAACAATCAAGTTTATCCTGCGGGCTTCTGTCGCTGGTTAAACGCAATATCCAGCGCCTGCGCGATGTTCTCCACCTGGAATACGCGGATGCCCTCGGGGATATTCTTCAACGGTTCCGGGGTGGCCGGAGCCATCGCGAAAGAGAAGCCCAGACGCTGCGCCTCGGTGATGCGCCGTGAGATTTCCGGTACTTGCCGAACTTCGCCGGCCAAGCCGACTTCGCCGAAGGCCACGAAGTCCTGCGGCAGCGGGAATTCATTCATCGAAGAAGCCAATGCCAGCGCGCAGGCCAGATCCGAGGCGGGTTCGGCAATTTTCACGCCACCCACGGTGGCGATATACGAGTCCATGGACGACAGATCCATATGCGCGCGGGCCTGCAGCACCGCCACAACCATTTGCGCCCGCGCGGCATCCAAGCCACTGGTGGCCCGGCGGGCAGCAGGGGCATTGCTGCGCGAGAGCAAGGTCTGCACCTCGGCAACCAGCGGCCGGCGGCCCTCCATCGTGACGGTGATGCAGGTGCCCGGCACCGGGGTGCGGGTTCGGGTGACGAAAAGCTTGGAAGGATCGGTCAGCGATTCAATGCCGTCTTCATTCAAATCGAAGCAGCCCACCTCGTCGGTGGCTCCGTAGCGGTTCTTCAGCGCGCGCAGGATGCGCAACCGCGAATGCTTCTCGCCATCGAACTGGCAGACCACGTCCACCAGGTGCTCGAGCAGCCGTGGGCCGGCGACCGAACCTTCCTTGGTCACGTGGCCGACCATGATGGTGGACATGGCTCGGGTCTTGGCCGCGTTGATGATCGAGGCAGCGACTTCGCGCACCTGGGAAACGCCGCCGGCAGCGCCGTCCACCTCTGCCGAGGAGAAGGTCTGCACCGAGTCCAGGATCAGCAGCTGCGGATCGATCTCCTGGATCTGGCCCAAGGCCAGAGCCAGGTCGGTTTCGGCGGCCAGGAACAGCGTATCGGCGATGGCGTTGATGCGTTCGGCGCGGGACTTTACCTGCGCGGCGGACTCTTCACCGGTTAGATAGAGCACGCGCAAGCCGGTTTGCGCGGCTTTCGCGGCAACGTCCAAGAGCAGCGTGGACTTGCCCACGCCAGGTTCGCCGGCCAGCAGGATCGCGGCTGCCGGAACCAGGCCGCCACCGAGCACGCGGTCAAGTTCGGAGACGCCACTGGGGCGGAAGGCCGCTTCGGAGCCGTCAATCTGCGCGATCGGCTTGGCTGGGTGGGCCACCTTGGCCGCGGCTACGGTACGGGCGGAGACGACACCCACTTCTTCGACAGTGCCCCAGGCCTGGCATTCGCCGCAGCGGCCCACCCACTTAATCGTGGTCCACCCGCATTCAGAGCATTTGAACGATGCGGAAGACTTGCTGCGAGTGGAGGTTTTGGCCATGGCTCAATGCTATCGAGCTATGCGGACATTTTCGTTCAGGACAGCTTGGGCAGCACTTCGATGGCTTCTTCGTGTTCGCGGCCTGCCGCTTCGAGCAGATCCACCACCATCGGGCGCAGCAGCAAGACCAGGCCTTCGCCCTGGAGCCCCTCAACTCCCAGGGCGCGCGGATCCAGTTGGGCGGCGACGCCTTCGAGCTGCAGCTGGGCGGCCTTCTCGTATTTGCGTTGGCCAGCCACCGTGGTTTCGCGCACCGAGTGCGCCAAGGTGTTGACCGCCTCGGATAGCTCGCGCATCAGGGGAGCCAAGGTTTGCGCGCCTTCCGGGGTCAGTGCGCTGTTGCTGAGCACGGAAGCAAGGCGCCGGGCGAAGACCCGCGAGTTGCGGGCGGCCCAGTCGTAGTGGTTGAAACGCTTGGATAGCCGGTTCAGTTCATGGCGGTGGCGACGCCCGGTGGGGGAAATCGTTGCGATTTCCTTCGAAGCGCGGAAGGCGGCTGGCAGCATATCCAGGTACTTCTGGGTTCCGCGAGCCTTGATCAGTGCGTGGAAGGCTGCGCGCCGGTCATCGTCGCGGATGGCCCAGGCGCATTCCAAAAGCGCTTCGGAGAGCTCCTTGAACAGATCCGATAACGCGGACACCGGGCTGCGCCGCGGGTCGGTAGGCCAGAAAATAATCACCAGCAGGGCAAGCAGGGACCCGGTCAGGGCATCGATGGAACGGGCAAATGGCCCATCCGCGCTGATGGGCAGCAGCACTACCAGTGCCGATTGCATGCCCAGCTGGGTGGAGAAGATGGCACCGGAATCCAAATAGCGGGCAATGACCAGACTCAGCGACATCACCAGTGCGGCCTGCCAGATCCCCTGCCCGAACCAGTGCATGAGGGTATCGCCCAGCGCCACCCCCAGGGTGCACCCCAGGGCGACTTCGGCGGTTTTGCGCACGGTGGTGGAGGCGCCGAAGCCCAGGGAAACCAGCGCGCTGGTGGCTGCGAAAATCGGTTGGGAATGTCCCCAGATGCTTTCGGCGATCCAAAAGGCTCCGATTGCGCCAAGCGTCATGCGCAGGATTCTAGGCAGGGAGTTGCGCGAGCGTATCAGCCCAGCGCGATTGCGCTGCGCTATGAATCCGAATAGATGCGCTGGCATGCGCTTCACTTTCCGCCCAGTTGCCATGGCTTCAGTCTTCCACGTGTTCGGCGGCAGGTGGCAGAAGCTGCCGGGATATTGCGCTGGTGAGCAGGATCACTTGGCTTCAGGTATGTTGTTAACCTTATGTTCACCTTTGCCGGGGGAGCTGGTTACTTTCGATCTTTAACGTCGTAGATGAAGCGGGAAGACGCCGCTGAAGGTTTTACATCGATCTACCAACATGGGGAGTAAATCTCGTGAAGCTCAATCGCTTTGGCAGCGCAGCTGCTGTTCTTTCCGTAGCGGCACTCGCGCTGACCGCTTGCGGCTCGGATAACCCAACCGCCGCAGCAGGTTCTGAAGGTGCCGAGGCGTCGGCAGCATCCGGTGTCACCGGAACCCTGACCGGCATCGGCGCATCCAGCCAGAACTCGGCCATGGAAGCATGGACCACCGGCTTCAAGACCGCCAACCCGGAAGCCAACGTGCAGTACTCGCCAGATGGCTCCGGCGCAGGCCGCGAAGCATTCCTGGCAGGTGGCGCGCAGTTCGCCGGCTCGGATGCATACCTGAAGGAAGACGAAGCCGAAAAGGCCAAGGAAGTTTGCGGCCCAGAAGGCGCATTCAACATCCCGGCCTACGTTTCGCCGATCGCGATCGCTTTCAACCTCGAAGGCGTTGAAGAGATCAACATGGACGCAGCCACCATCGCCAAGGTGTTCAAGAAGGAAATCACCAAGTGGAACGATGAGGCTATCGCCAAGCAGAACGAAGGCGTTGAACTCCCGGACACCGCAATCACCGTGGTGCACCGCAATGATGAGTCCGGTACCACCGAGAACTTCGTCGAGTACCTGAAGGCCGCAGCGGCTGACGTTTGGAGCTACGATGTTTCCGGCGACTGGCCAAGCGACATCCAGTCGGAGAATGCCAAGGGCACCTCTGGCGTGGTTTCGACCACCACCTCCACCAACGGCGCAATCACCTACGCCGACTTCTCCGCAGTGGGCGGCCTGTCCACCGTGAACGTGAAGGTCGGCGAGGAATACACCAAGATTTCTGCTGAAGCAGCTGCCAAGGCCCTGGAGACCGCAACCCCAGTTGAAGGCGCAGCCGAGAACGACCTGGCTCTGGACCTGGAGCGCGACACCACCGAAGCGGGCACCTACCCAATCGTCCTGGTTTCGTACCACATCTTCTGCAGCAGCTACAAGGACCAGGCAACAGCCGATCTGGTCAAGGCCTTCGGCAACTACGTCATCTCCGAAGATGGCCAGAAGACCGCGCAGGCTTCGGCAGGCAACGCCCCGATCTCGGCAGCCATTGCCGAGAAGGCAAAGAAGTCGATCGACGGCATCACCGTCGCCGAGTAGTACCCCGCCGGGCAACCGGCACCAGGTGCGGGTGGACGAACTCACCCACCCGCACCAGCAGTACCCCTCCACCCCCGCAGTGAAAACTGCACCACCCCCGTTTCGTAAAGGCTCTAGCCATGACTACCAATGCTTTGACAAGCAAGTCATCGACTTCCGGCCGCGCTGGTGACAAGATCTTCTCCGGTGCCGCCCTGGGCGCCGGTGTCCTGATCCTGATCACGCTCTTCGCGGTCGCGGTCTTCTTGCTGATCCAAGCCCTGCCGACGTTCTTCGCCGATCCGGCGGAGATTTCCGGCGGCGCAGGATTCTTCGCTTACATCTGGCCGATTGTTATCGGCACCGTGATCGCAGCGGCTATCGCGCTGCTGATCGCCACCCCGATCGGCATCGGCGTGGCGCTGTTCATCTCGCACTTCGCTCCACGCAAGGTCGCAGGCCCGCTGGGCTACCTGATCGATCTGCTCGCCGCGATCCCCTCGGTGATCTACGGCGCGTGGGGCTACATGGTGCTCGCTCCGGCTCTGGTTCCAGGCTACGAATGGCTGGCCAAGAATCTGGGCTTCATCCCCATCTTCGAAGGCCCCGCCAGCCAGACCGGCAAGACCATGCTCACCGCCGGCATCGTGCTGGCCGTGATGGTGCTGCCGATCATCACCTCGCTGAGCCGCGAGATCTTCTTGCAGACTCCCAAGCTGCACGAGGAAGCCGCGCTGGCACTGGGCGCAACCCGCTGGGAAATGATCACCACCGCGGTGATCCCGTTCGCCCGTCCGGGCATCATTTCCGCCGTCATGCTGGGTCTGGGCCGCGCCTTGGGCGAGACCATGGCCGTTGCGCTGGTGCTCTCCACCGGCAACCTGATCCCATCGCTGATCAAGACCGGCAACCAGACTATCGCCGCGGAAATCGCCTTGAACTTCCCTGAGGCCTTCGGCCTGCGCCTGGCAGAGCTGATCGCCGCCGGCCTGGTCCTGTTCCTGATCACCCTGGTCGTGAACATGATCGCTCGTGGAATCATCGCCCGCCACAAGGAATTCTCGGGAGCTAACTGATGAGCACCATGACTACTAACCAGAGCAACAGGCCCGGGGCCCCGACTCCACCGGTGCGCAAGCGCAACTCCTTGGCCAAGGGCAAGCTGCCGAAGTGGGCCATCTGGGCGATCGCCGCAGGCGCCATCATTGTCGGCGCGGCAGCGTCCACGCTGACCGGCTTCAACGTTGCCTCCTTCGCCATCTACTCGGCGCTCATCTTCCTGGTGGCCGCCTCCGTGATCACCACCGCAGCTGAAGGCAAGCGCCGCGGCAAGAACGCGATGTGGACCTACCTGATCTACGCGGCGTTCATCGTCGCCGTAATCCCGCTGGTATCCGTGCTCTATACGGTGCTGGAAAAGGGCATGCCGGGCCTGAATAGCCACTTCCTGTTCAGCTCCATGAACGGCGTGACCGGCGCGGTGGACAATGAATCCGTCGCCAATGGCACCCCGGTAGTCGGCGGCGCGTACCACGCGGTGATGGGCACCTTGCTGATCACCCTGTGGGCCACCTTGATCTCCGTTCCGGTGGGCATGCTGACCGCTGTCTACCTGGTGGAATACGGGCAGGGCAAGGCGCTGTCCAAGGCGATCACCTTCTTCGTCGACGTGATGACCGGCATCCCTTCGATCGTTGCCGGCCTGTTCGCAGCGGCCTTCTTCGGCATGATCCTGGGTCCGAACGCCCGCATGGGCATCGTCGCGGCGGTCGCGTTGAGCGTGCTGATGATCCCAACGGTGGTCCGCTCCACCGAGGAAATGCTCAAGATCGTTCCCAACGAACTGCGTGAAGCTTCCTTCGCGCTGGGCGTGCGCCGCTGGCGCACCATCTTGAAGGTCGTCATCCCGACCGCGATCTCCGGCATCGCCTCGGGCGTCACCCTGGCCATCGCCCGCGTGATCGGCGAGACCGCGCCAATCCTGGTCACCGCAGGCATCGCAAGCCAGATCAACATGAACGTCTTCGCAAACTGGATGTCCACGCTGCCGACGTTCATCTACTACCAGATCCTGACTCCGACCAGCCCGACGAACATCGACCCGTCGGTGCAGCGCGCCTGGGCTGCTGCCCTGCTGCTGATCTTCATGGTCATGGCTTTGAACCTCATCGCCCGCCTGGTCGCTTCGATCTTCGCCCCAAAGAAGGGCCGTTGAGCTAAGGCTCCGGTCCGGACAAACCCGAACTTTTCAAGGATTACATCATGGCAAAACGCATTGACGTCAACGACCTGAACGTCTACTACTCCAAGTTCCTCGCCGTTGAAGGCGTCTCGATCAACATCGAGCCGAAGTCCGTCACCGCTTTCATCGGCCCCTCGGGCTGCGGCAAGTCCACCTTCCTGCGCACCCTGAACCGCATGCACGAGGTCATCCCGGGCGGCCGCGTCGAGGGCCAGGTCCTGCTGGACGGCGATGACCTGTACGGCGCCGGCGTCGACCCGGTCACCGTGCGCAGCCAGATCGGCATGGTCTTCCAGCGTCCGAATCCGTTCCCGACCATGTCCATCAAGGACAACGTGCTCGCCGGAGTGAAGCTGAACGGCCAGCGGATTTCCAAGTCCGATGCCGATGCCCTGGTCGAGAAGTCGCTACGCGGCGCCAACTTGTGGAACGAAGTCAAGGATCGCCTGGACAAGCCGGGCTCGGGACTCTCCGGCGGCCAGCAGCAGCGCCTGTGCATCGCCCGCACCATTGCGGTCAAGCCGGACGTGATCCTGATGGATGAGCCTTGCTCGGCATTGGACCCGATCTCCACCCTGGCTATCGAGGACCTGATCAACGAGCTGAAGAACGACTACACCGTAGTGATCGTGACCCACAATATGCAGCAGGCTGCACGCGTGAGCGACAAGACCGCGTTCTTCAACATTGCGGGCACCGGCAAGCCGGGCAAGCTCATCGAGTACAACGACACTGCAGCCATCTTCTCCAACCCGGAGCAGAAGGCCACCGAGGATTACGTCTCCGGACGCTTCGGATAAAGATTTCGGATACCGCCGCTCCTTGAGCCGGCGGTAGACGGACCGGAAGGGGGGTCTTCCGGGGATCCTGGAGGGGATCACCGCCAGCGGCGCACCGATTACGGTGCGCCGCTGCACTTTAACTATTCATGTAAAGCACCCTTGACTGTAAAGCACGCTTGTCAGTAAAGTGTGGTTTACATCAATAGGGATAGGGGACAACGATGGATTCAAAAGCAGTTGGCCAGAGCAAATGGGGCCGTTCGCGCTTCGGTGGCGGGTCGGGCGCCCTGATTGCCGTCAGCCTCAGCGCAGGGGCAGTGCTTTCAGCCGGTGCAGGTGTGCTCTTCGCCCGGCTGAACGCCCCGGAGCATTTCGTCTTGGCAGCGTTGCTCATGGCCGCTGGCTTGCTGCCGGTGCTTTCTACAGCTTGCTGGGCGTTGCTGCTGGATCGCGACACCCTGCGCGGTGCCACAAGGAACCCCGAGATATCGGTGGAGAGCCAGTGGTATGACCGAGCTGCCATCGGAGTGTTCCAGGATTTGCTGTTAGTTTGCGGCCTCGGTGGTGCAGTGTTTTCGTTCATTCAGATCCAAGCATCACTTGGCCTCGTTCTGGCTGGTGTCGTGCTGCTGGCGTTGCTTGACTTCGGAATCCGCTATTTCATCATTAAGCGGGCAGAAAGCTAGTGGAGAACAATCTCAGTGCATACCGCAGGGAACGCGGGTTCTCCCAGCAAGCATTGGCCGACCTGCTGGGCGTCTCCCGGCAGACCGTCATCTCGCTTGAAAAAGGCCGCTACGACCCGTCCCTGCCGCTGGCATTCAAGCTCTCGGCGGTCTTCGGCTGCAAGATCGAAGACCTCTTCATTCCGGGCGAAGACTAGGCGTTGCCCAGCAGCGGGTGCACCGCCAGGGTGAGAATCGCGCCGCAGGCAACGCAGGCAATCGGGGTCAGCACCCAGTGCAGCAGCACCTTGGTGACATTGCGCCACACCACCGATTCGAAAGACTGGTTATTGCCGGCACCGACGATGCCGCTGGTTACCGCCTGCGTGGTGGACAGCGGCAGGTGCAAGACGAGCGAGCCGAGGAACAGCATTGCCGCGGCTACGCCCTGGGCGATCATGCCGCGCAGCGGATCGAAGTTCACCAGCCGGCGGCCGAGCGTATAGGTGATGCGCCATCCGCCCAGGAGCACGCCAAGCCCCAGTGCCGAGGCCGCGGCCAGCTGGATAGCCCATGTCACGGGCCCCGGGTCCATTGCATGACCGGTGATCAGCACCAGTGCGATCATCGCGCCGGTGCGCTGGCCATCTTGCAGCCCCAGTCCCAGAGCCACGGCGCAGGCGGTGATGGCCTGGCCTGCGCGCGAGCCGTTGTTGACCGAACGCGAGGAGTTGTGGCGCATCAGCCAGGTCGCCGGAATCACCAGCGCATAGGACAACAGGTAGGCGATGACCGGGGTGATCAGCATGGGCAGCAGCACCGAGCCGAGCAGCAGACCCCAGGCCCCGGACATCGACAGGTCGCCCATGAAAGCCGAGGCGCCGCTGGCGCCCACCAAGCCGGAGAACAGCGCATGGGTGGAACTGACCGGCAGGCCGCGCCACCAGCAATACAGGCCCCACGCGCCGGCGGTCAGCAGGCCGCAGATCAGCAGCTTCAATCCGACGACGCCATCGGGGAGATTGAAGTTCAGCTTGTCCACCAGCGCCACGCTCAGCCCCGAGGTCGCCAAGGTGCCGAGGAAGGCGAATACCGCCGCCACAGAGACCGCAATGGCCGGGCGCAGCGCCCTGGTGCGGACGGAGGCCGCAACGGCCGTAGAGGAATCCCTGAAGCCGTTGAGCACGCCATAGCCCAGGGTCAGGACGATCGCGAATCCGGTGAGGACCGAAAGGATGGTCATTTCCCCTAGGACTCCTTCACCAGCACGCGACCCAGGTGGTCGGCGAACTGGCGCAGGGTGTTGGCGGTAAGCATCAGGTGGTCGGCCACGCGCTGGTGGCGGTGGATGGTCCCTGGCTTGGCGAACTTCGCGATCTCATTGACCCACACCAGGTGGGTTCGGGCCGCGCGCTTGGAGAACTGCAGCATCTGCAGCCAGTTGTCTTCCAGGTCATCGAGGTTATGCAGGCGCTGGACCGAATCGGAGGCCAGCTCGGCCAGCTGCGAAATGAGTTCAAGCTGCTCCGAGGAACGCTCGGAAAGCGGGGTGGAGCCAACGGTCATGATCAGTTCGCCGGTGCCGCGCAGCTGTTCCATGGTTTCGTGCAGCAAGCGCGAAAGCGTGTACATGTCTTCGCGGGGAAGCGGGCTGATATAGCTGGTTCGCAGGTGGGTGAGCACCGCGTGCACCAGATCGGAGGCCTCGGCTTCCGCGGAGGCCAGATCCCGCAGCTGGTCCGCACGGGTATCGGGTGAGCCGATCATCTCGGCGACATTGGCAACGGAGGTGCGAATGGTCGTCGTCAACCCGCACAGCAACTCGATGCCGCGCGAGGCGGAGGGAAAGATCTGGAACTTCACTTTACGGCGCACCATTCGATTCGACGGCTATTGGTACCAACGCAGAACAGTTTACGACGTGGAAGTTAACACCGGGTATTTGAAGGTGCCGGACCGGGAACGCCTCTCGGCGGAAGGCCGCTCGAAGCGGCAGAATTTTGGAGCCCGGGGTTACCAGCGGCCCGGCACCGTTACCTAGTGTTCTCGCCCTACCGGTGTGCTGTCAACCGCAGGGCGGCGCTCGTGCGTTTTCTCACGCTAGCGGCGCACGCTCTTCTCCGCTCCGCTCAGGCAGAGCAGCGCGCAGCAGAACCAGATCGCTCCCGCCGGCCCCAAACCCGCGGCGACCGTACTCGAGATGATCGGCAAAGCTACTTGTCCGACCCGGTTTCCCATGAGCCGCACGGCCAATGCGGCACCGCGGTCCACCGCCGGTACCGAGGTGGAAATCATAGTCATGGTCATCGGCTGGCCCAGGCCCAGGAAGAAGCCGCCGACCAGCAACGCGGCCCCGGAGGCCCACAGCGAATCGATGAAGATCGGGGCCAGCGCGATGGCTATGCCCGAAATGTACAAACTGGTGACCAGCAAGTGGTTGCGTTCGAAGTGGGCCGAGAGCTTGGGGATGAACAGCCGGGAAACTACCGAAGCGAAACCTCGAATGGCCAAAAGCACACCAACATCTTCGGGTGTGACGCCATGTTTCTCCGCCACCAGCGGCAAGAAGGCCGTGAGGATGTCCAGCATGGCCAGCAAGGTCATCGAGGCGAACATGTGCGAAGCCATGCCCTTGATGCGCAAGACCGAGGGAATGGAGGCTTCGGACTTCGCCGGGCGGGTTTGCGGCGCCGTCTTGGAAATCCTCGGCTGCCAGCTCGGAAGCAAGAAGGGGACAGCTAGCAGTGAGCACCCGGCCGCAATCCACAGCGACAGGCTGATGCCGGCGATGCGCTCAGGGGAGGCGGCATCGGTACCGGAGCCGAGCACCACTCCGCCAATCAGCGGCCCGATGAATTGCCCAGCCGCGTAGGCGGCCGTGAACCAGCCAAAGCCCTTGTCCAGATCGCTGTCGGGGAAGAACCGGGCGATGGAAGATTGCCCGCCAATGGTAAACATCAGATGCCCGAGCCCGAGCACGGCACTGGCCAGCGCCACGGTCAAGGCATTCGGGGAGAAATTGATGCCGATGCCGCCCGCGGCCAGCAAGGCCACGCCGGCAACCATCAGGAACCGGATCCTGCGGATCCGCGAACTGGCCCGGCCCAGCATCATTGCGGTGAACAGCGGGAGGATGGCATAGGCGGCGGTCACCACGCCGACGGTGAACTCGCCGGAGCCAAAAGAGATGAGCTTATAGGTGGTCACCGGACGAATGAGGTTCAGCGCCGTTTGGGAAAGCAACGCCGTTGCGATCAGGATCAGCAACCAGCGTACGAGCCCTGAAGAGTTGGTCCTCGATGCGGCGCCCACACCCACCTGCCTAAAATTGAGGGGCAACTTCCTCAACCCATCCTAAGGGCGCGGGATCATGTTTCAGTCCAATGCGTCCTGGCGCCAAAGCCGGGCGCAGGCTTCCAGATCCACGGCGGTGCCCATCAGGGCCTTGGCCTGCTGGGTCAGCTTGGTTCCCCGATCGCTGCTGGAAAAATCCGCGGCATCGGCATGCTCGGTCATGCCCAGCGCCAGTACCCGGCAATAGGCGGCGGTGCGTTCCAAGGCGTGGGCGAAGTCGCCGTCGAAGGCGCCGGAGAGAATCGACCCGGTCATCTTCTTCATCTCCTCGGCGGTCGGCGGCTCGGCCACTCCGGCGACGATGCGTTCGACCTGGGCACGATGGGCTCCAGCCTGGAAGCGTGCAGAATGCACCTCGGGCTTGCTCATTGTTGCCGCGCGAACCGCATACAAGCGCCACAGGGCACCTGGCAGGGAGCGGGCCGGAGCCTCGCTCCACAGCTGCGCGAGCACCTCCAGCCCTTCTTCTTCGGCCACCGCAATCAGCCGGCGTGAAACTTCGGGGTCGTTGTTGGCAATGCCGCGCTGCACGAAAGCCTGGGCGGACAGATGGGCTGCCTCGGATACGCGCGCCGGATCAGCGCCTCCCTCGTAGGGCTCGAAATCTGCCGGGGCGAAGGGGCGTGGTTTGTGATGGCGGAATCCCGCATCCTGGGCAACTTTTGATCCTGCACGTGCACCTCTCATGCGCTCCAGAATACTCGCTGATCCTGAGTTCTGCGCCAACAAGTGATTTAGCTTGCAAACCCCAAGATCCAGCGGAAATTACGGGCTGCCGAATTGCGGAATACGCCGATTAATACTCATGCCGGTCCATCAGGTAGTATGGATTTTGGCCTTGTGCCGTGCGCCTTTAGCTCAGCTGGTAGAGCACTGGACTTTTAATCCATTGGTCGCGGGTTCGATCCCCGCAGGGCGCACAAAATGAAACCGGACCCGGCTTGCTAACGCAAGCCGGGTCCGGTTTTTCGATTTATTGTCCGGCATGGAACCAGCGGACTGCCCTCGTGCTAGACGTAGGGCTGAAGGAACTTGACCATGCGTTCCATCACCAACGCGCGAGCTTCTGGATCATGCGAGCAAAGCGAGCTGTCGGTGAACAGGTGCTGCTTGCCAGGGTAGGTGAAGAGCTGGGCGATATCGCCGCCCTCTGCTTCAACGAAGCGCTGAGCTGCCTCCAGGTCGCCTTCCTTCGCGAAGAACGGGTCCTGGTCCATGCCATGGATCTGCACCGGGACATTTTCCGGCCACGGCCCGAAGCTCCAGTCGGCGTCCAGATCCACGAAGGATTCGAGCAGGATCGCGGCGATGGCGCCGGGACGTTGCTGCGCGCACTGCTGGGCCAGGGCCGCGCCCCAGGAAGTGCCGATGTAGACCAGCTCTTCGGGCAGTTTGCCAAATAGCTTGTCGACGCGTTCCTGGATCTTGTCCGCGGTCAGCTTGCCTGCCATGCGCATCCCGGCATCGAAATCCTTGGGCAGCTTGCCGGCGTACAGATCCAGTGCGTGCACGGTGTGGCCAGCGGCGCGCAATTCTGCGGCCATCTCCTGCACCCCGGGGGTCAGGCCTTGGACGTGATGGAAAAGAACAATCGTAGCCATGGGTGCTCCTAGCGCTTTCTAGCGTTCGTCGACCAGGTTCTCGATGCGCTGCGGCAAGTGCTCAATGGCCATGTCCCAGCCGGGCATCTGGCTATTGATCTCCACGCTGTACCCTTCGACCAGCATGAATTCTGCGCAGGTAAGGATTTCCTGGCCGGAACCCGTTTCATAGATGAAGGCACGTTTGATGTCCTGCCAGAGCAGGGTTGCGGACTGGTCGATCACGAGGCCGCTTTTGACGACTTCGACGGTGCGCTGGGGGTAGGACATACTCAACTTGCTTTCGGGGTCCTTGGCGGTGTGCTTTGAACAAGTCTAAACCGGCAGCGCACCGCCATGGGGTTAGCAAACTGGATTCGGGTAGGACTTCGCCAAGGTTCCCTGCGCATCCAGCTCCAGCAAATAGTCCAGCTCCAGCTGCGACAGGAAATGCTGATCGTGGCTGACTACCAGCAACGCGCCCTTATAGGCGCCCAGTGCTTCGCTGAGCTGGCGCACGCTGTCCATATCCAGATTATTGGTGGGCTCATCGAGGATGAGCAACTGCGCGGCTGGTTCTGCCAGCAGCAACGTCGCCAGATGGACCCTGAAACGCTCGCCGCCGGAAAGCGCCGCCACTGGCCGGTCTGCGCTGGCCCCGCGCAGCAGCAACCGGGCAAGCATATTGCGCACGTCGTTCGCGGTTGCTGCTGGCGCCACCAGCGCCACGTTCTGGATCGCGCTTAGTTGGCCATCCAGGCCGTCCAGGCGCTGGGGCAGGTACCCGACCCGGTCCACGAAGACCGTTCCTCCAACTCCGGGGCCGGGAGCTTCGCCGGCGAGCATCTGCTGGATCAGCCGGGTCTTCCCGGAACCGTTGGGGCCGACAAGGCCCACGCGTTCGGCTCCCTGGATGATGAACTGGTGATCTTCTGCACCTAGCGCCGCGACCTGCTTGCCCGAGGGCAACTGGGGATCGGGCAGCTCGATGCTGATGTGCTCGGCCTGCCGAACCCGCCGATCGGCATCGTCGAGCCTGGCCTGGGCCGAATCGACCTTGCCATCCAGGTTTGAACGCATCTTCCCGGCGTTCGCCTCGGATTTCTGGCGAAGGTGGTTGGCAAGGATCTTCGGCATGCCTCCGGAAAGCTGGGTGGCCCGCCCCTTGCGCTTGGCCCGCGCCAACTTCGTTTCGGCTTCTGCCCGTTGGCGCTTTTCCACTTTCAGGGAGGCCTGGGCAGTTCTGGCTGCCTGCTCGGCCGCCTGCTGCTCGGTTTCAAGCTGCTCGCGGTATGAGCTGTAGGGCCCTCCGAAAACGCTGAGCTTCCCGTCGTAGAGCTCCACCGTATGCTCCATGAGCTCGAGCAGCTCGATATCGTGGCTCACCACAACCAGCGTGCCCTTCCAGGCACGTACAAGGTCGTAGAGCAATTCACGGGCAGGGCGATCGAGGTTATTCGTCGGCTCGTCGAGCAGCGTGATCGGCGAATCGGCCAGTCGCAGGCCCAGTACCGCCAGCAGCATGACCTCCCCACCCGATAAGGTGGTGATTTGGCGGCCCAGATCCAGCCCGTCGAAGCCCAGCGGCGCCAGTTCAGCTCGAACCCGGGCTTCGGCATCCCAGTTCGCGCCCACCGCATCGAAATCCGCTGGGTCGACACTGCCGGACTCGATAGCTTCCAAAGCCGCCAGGACCTGATGCACCCCCAGCAGCTGGGCGACGGTCGTGTCCTGTTCCAGAGCCAGCGTTTGCGGCAGGTAGCTCAGCGGTGCGTTCGTTTCTGCCGTTCCGCTCGTTGGGCGCAGCTGCCCGGCGATCAGCTTCAGCAACGTCGATTTGCCGCTGCCGTTGGCGCCGATCAACCCGGTCCGCCCGGATGGAAACGTGCCGTCCAGATTGGCCAGGGCGCTTTCTCCCGTGGGCCAGGAAAAGCTGAGGTTGTTCAGGGTAATTGGTGGTGTCAAAGACATGCAGGTCCTCCCGCGAATGCGAAGGGGCTGCCGGCTTGGGGGATCGCAGAATTAGCTCAACCCCGCAGGGGAGCCGGAAAGGAAAAGGATACCGAAGCCGGTAGCCGAAATGAACAAGATGCACCGTTGGGAATCGATGCGGGGTCATCGGCTGGCTCAGTAGGTATCCATGCCAACGAGTGTAGCAGGGGGGAATTGGGGTGTTAACCCCCTCAGTACAAGAAGATCGGGAGCCATTCCCGGTTGTGCGCGTGGACCAGCGCGAGGAACAGGACGAAGTCGAAGATCAGATGCACGCTAACTACATAGGACAAGGACTTGGTCAGCTTGAAGGTATACCCCTGCAGCAGGGCGAAGGGAAAGGTCAGCAACGGCCCCCAGGATTGGTAGCCGATCTCCCACAGGAAGGAGGAGAAGATCACCGCTTGCAGGAGGTTGGCCTGCCAGTCCGGGAAATGCTGGCGCAGCAATGCGAATGCCGTGCAGATGAAGAACAGCTCGTCCCAGATGCCCACCGAATTAACTCCGAGGAAGAGCCGCCAGAAGATGACTGGGTCCGAGGCATCCGGCCAGTTCTGGTAGACGCCGGTGCTGATCAGGTACACCGGGAGGATGAAGAAGCCCAGCGCCACCACCCCCAGCAAGTACAGCTTCGCTGCCAGCGGCCACTTGCGGCCGGTGTTCACCGGGAACTTGATGATCTGCTCGCGCAAGGCGAAGCGCGAGATCAGCCAGGGCAGCAGGACTGCCGCGGCCAGCGCGCCACCCATTAATGCCATATGCCCCAGGCTCAGGTCGGCATTCAATGGAACCAGGCTGATGACCACCAAACCGGTTGCGATGAGTCCCAGATGCCGTGCAAGCCTGCGGTCGATGAACCCCGCGCACAGCAGGCTCAGCGCCAGCAGGCCGTAGCCCAACAGGTCGATTTCGGCGCCGAAGAGGAACACTGCGGAACCCGAGAGCAGGGAGGCTGGCAGCAGCTTCCAGCTCATCGCGGGGCGGTGCGATTCGGTTGGTATCTGGCTCACGGACACAAGCATGCCAGCTGGGCCGGCAGAAAGACACAGCCCGCCGCCGCGGAACCAGTGCTTTAAAGCTTCTGGCCCGCATCCGTCATTTCGGCTGCGGGCCAGAAGGAAAATTCTGGGGAAGCGCTACTTCCAGGCGCGGTGGACGGCGACGATGCCACCGGTCAGGTTGCGGTATTCCACGTTCTTCCAGCCAACGTTGACGAACTTGGCACCCAGTTCGTCCTGGTCTGGCCAAGCTGCAATGGATTCAGCCAAGTAGGCGTAAGCGGTCGGGTTAGGGGAAACCAGATAGCCCAGCGCAGGAATGGCGCGCGGCAGGAACTGCTTGTAGGCCGTCTTGATCGGGGCGACGGTCGGAGTGGAGAACTCGGCGACGACGATCCGTCCGCCGGGCTTGGCCACGCGGCGCATTTCGGACAGGGCCTTCTCGGTATCCGCGATATTGCGCAGACCGTAGGAGATGGTCACTGCATCGAAGGTGTTGTCTTCGAACGGCAGGTCGGTTCCGTCTCCGTAGACGAAGTTCAGCTGCGGGTAGCGCTTGCGGCCCTCATCGAGCATGCCGTGGGACATGTCGCAAGCGGTGACGTCAGCGCCGGCTTCCGCGAGCGGGACCGAGGAGGTGCCGGTGCCTGCGGCGAGGTCGAGAATGCGCTCGCCGGGCTTTGGCGCGATCGCTTCGGTGGTGATCTTGCGCCAGTAGTTCACGATGCCGCCGGTCATCAAGGTATTGAGCAAGTCGTAGCGAGGAGCCAGCTTGTCAAACATTTCCTGAACCTGTTCGGCCTTCTTGTCCAGGCCTGCGCGCGCATTCTGAGAACTCATGGGTCTAAGTCTTCCATATTTGCGCGCGCCAAGGCGCCGGATGTGGGGCGAATCGCCCTTTAGAGAATCGATTCGAGCCGGGCGTAGCTGGCCTCCATCCCGTCGGTCATTCCGGTGGCGAGCACCATGTCGCGGGTTTGCGCATCTGGGTAGGTGATCAGGATCGTCAGCAGGGTGCCGCCCTGGTTGGATGTCAGCGTTAATTCATTCACCGTGGCCGGGTAATCGGTGCCGATCATTTGCTCCGTGGTCCGCTCGTAGGACTGGGGCAGCGTTTCAAGCACGGTTCCAGTGAAACCGAAACCGGAGCCGTCATCGGCAGATAGCGGTTCCCACCAGTACCGGTAGGTCTCGCCGGCCTCTTGCGCCGTCACGCATTCAGCCAACTGCCATCCGTCGGGGCCGAGCATCCAACGCTTCATGAGCCGCTGGTCATGGTGGGCCTGCCAGACTTGCTCCACTGACCCGCGAACCAAGCGGGTAATGCGCACCTGGGTGTCCGACAGGATCTGTGCGTCGGTGATGAAATTTTCGGCATAATTGCGCAGGTCGATGAGGACTTGCTCGATCTGGCTCATGGCCGAACGGGTGCCGTCGATCATGCCCATTGAGACGACTTGTTCCAGCTCCTCAACGGAATCGAAAACTGCTGTAATCGTCAGTTTTGATCCTTCAGGCGTCGGGTCGAAGGAGAAAACCATGCGGTTGAGGGGCAGGTCGGGGTTCGGAGTGCCGTCGGCGTGCGCAAAGCCGTCGCTGACCTCAAAGAATTTGTGCTCGACGACTTCATTCCAGATCCAGTAACCGTGGAATTCTTCGCCTTCGGGAGAAGTCATGTGGTAGTTCGAGCGGCCACCAGGGGTGGCATCGTGCCGGGTGAAAGTTGCCGGGTATTCCACCGGCCCCCAGAATTTTTCAAGTTGCCGGGCGTCCAGGTAAGCATCCCACAGGCGGGAAACCTTGACCGGAAATTCTGCGTGGACAGTCAGTGAGAGTGCTTCGGAATCTTTGACAACGGATGTGACAGGCATGGGAATGCTCCTTATTTGTCCCCATCGGCGAGGAAATCATCGAGCCGGCTGATGCGTTGGCGCCAGATGTCTTCGAGGGAAGAGAGTAGCTCTTGCGCGTGCCGGATGGTATCCGGCTGCCCGCGAACTATGCGTTCGCGACCACGTGCGATTTTTGTGACCAGACCAGCGGATTCCAATGCCGCGACGTGCTTCTGAACTGCCGCAAAAGACATGTCATAGCTTGCAGCAATTTCCGAAACGCTCACCTCGGCGTTTAGCGTCCGCCGCACGATGTCTCGTCGTGTGGCATCTGCCAAGGCGCGGAAGACCTTGTTTGCCTGTTCTTCGCTCAACTCATATACAACCATTTGGTTGTATGTTACGCCCGGAATGGGCTGGAAGTAAAGAGGTGGATCAAATCTTTTGGAGGGTAGTGTACTTATCCCCTATACAATCGACATTGTATAGGTGATATGTCACCTGCGAATTTTAGCCTTGGGATTGCGCGCCGCGGGGCCGCCCCCATGCCACTCGCGAGCAGCCGTTCCCATGTCGGGAACAGGGTGCTGATGCGCATCGTGCGCGGATTTCCGATTTGCCGAACCCGAGGCGGTGGCCGATGCGATCGCATCCCTTGCCTCGGCGAGGCGTCGGGCATGAGCGGAGCGAATTCCCCAGTGCGCCCTGAGGCGACTGCTTGCGCAAAGCCTGGACGGGGCAAGCATCATCCATGGCTCCGGTGATCATGATTCAGCGCTTCTGCAGCGTCGCGCCCAGGATTGCTTGGGCGCGCGTGGCAAGTGGATGCGCTGCCCGGGGCGTTCGCGAGGCCGGATTGTAAAAATATATAGACTGGTCTATTTTTAATTGTATGACTTCCAAAGGAGACCTCACCAAGGCACGGCTCGCAGAGTCCATGCTTGAACTCATCCAGACCAGCGGATACAGCGGCACCGGCCTCAATGCAGTGATCGAGCACGCTGCAGCACCAAAGGGGTCGGTCTATTTCCACTTCCCCGATGGGAAAGAGGGGCTGGGCGTGGCCGCAGTAGAACTGGCCGCCAAGCAATTCGAGACCATGATTATCCAGGTCGCCCAGAGCGCAGGAGGTGCTGCCGAAGCCGCCAAGCTTGCTATCCAAGCGTTGGCCGCCATCATCAGCGATAGCGGCTTCCGCTTAGGCTGCCCCGTGTCAGTGGTGACCTTGGAAATGGGAGACTCAAGTGAACGCCTGCGGCAAGCCTGCGCCACCGCATTCGAGTCATGGATCACTCCGACCACTGCCCTGCTCGAAGCCGATGGCGTGGGCAATGCCCAAGCGAAGTCCCTGGCAACTGTTATCGTCTCGACCATCGAAGGGGCCGCCATCGTTTCCCGGGCGATGAAAAGCACCCGGCCGCTTCTCGCCGCCGCCGACGCGGTAGCCGACCTCATTGGCCTGCGCCAACAGGGCGAAGGGGACCAGAATTGATGCACGGAGCCAACCTTCGCCATGCGCTGGTTTTCGGGGCATCGGGACTAATCGGCAGGCATCTGATCCTTGCTCTCCTCGACGCCCGAACGCAGGTAACCGCAGCTGTCCGGAATGCTGAATCCGCAGCGAAGGTCAAGAATTGGCTGAGCCAGCACGGACTGGAACAAGAGATCAATACCGCGATCGTCGACTTCGACGCCCCCGAAATCCTGGCTGGCGGACCTGCGGCCTTCACCAGCGTCACCGAAATTCACAATTGCGCCGGCACCTACCGATTCGGCATGAGCCCGCAGGAAGCCCGCAGCGCTAATGTTGGCATCGTCGAGAAGCTGGTGGATTTTGCTGCAGCGCTGCCAGAGCTGCAGCGCATTGTGCATATTTCCGGCTACCGAGTCGGCGGGCAGGATCCCTCGAAGGTTCCGTGGCCGCAGGACTACCGCGATCATCTCTACCGGAAACTAGGCGCATACGAAGCCTCGAAAGTGGAGTCCGACGCGGTCTTCCAAGCCCTCGGCAAAGAACACGGAATCCCTTGGACCATCGTCAATCCGGCCAGCGTCATCGGCCACAGCATTACCGGGGAATCCGACCAGCACATCGGGCTGGCCGGCACCATTGAGCAGCTCTGGGAAGGGAAAACCGCAGCTCTTCCCGCAGGTGACTCGACTTTCTTACCGGTGCTCACGGTCGACTATATGGCTGCGTTCATGGCGGCCGTGGCCATTGCGCCGGAGGCGATAGGCAAATCCTACTGGCTGCTGGATGACGCCACTGCGCCACTGGGGCGCTTGCTGGCCGAAACTGGCCGGCATCTTGGCGCGAAAGTCCCCAAGCTGCGCTTGCCCGTGGGACTAATCAAGGCTCTTCCTTCGTGGATCACCAAAGCCGATCCGGAAACGCTCCACTTCATGTCCGCGGACCGCTATCCGACCGGGCCCGCGATCGAATTCGCCAACCGGCACGGAATCCAGATGCCTGACGTTGGTTCCTCTCTGGAGCGCTGGGCCGACTATCTGGCCGCCCACCGATTCGGGGCCGCGGCATCTGGGGCACGCCGCTATGTAGATGTCGGGGGAGTGAGAACTTTTGAGCTGGGCGACCGCGAGGAACGCCGGTTGATCTTCCCTGGCCTTCCGGTAAATGCCGATACCTGGGCCACAGTAGCTCAGGGCATTGGCGGACGGGCCGTTGACCTGCCAGGGCTTGGGCTCAGCGGCGGACGGGGCGTCCCGGATTGGGACCGGTGGCTTCCCGCTCTCCTGGCAGGCGGCCCGGTGGATCTGATCGGGCACTCCATCGGGGCAGCCGCCGCCACGCTCGCCGCGGGTCGACTGCCGGGCAAGGTCCGCTCGCTGACCTTGGTTGCGCCGTTTTTCTTGCAAGGGCCCGCAGGGAAGGCGCCAAGGTTCCAGCCGCTGGTCCGCGGCTATTTGCGCCATGCGACCGCGGAGCAACTCTCACGTCAATTGACCGGCAACGAGGCGAGCTCAACTGCCTTGGTCTCCAGCGTCAGCGATCTGAAGCGAAGTACCGCCGCCGCGGTAGCTGGCCATCTCGCCCTGGCGAGTTCCAAGCAGTGGCGCCGGCAGTTGCGGGAGATGCTCGATCGCTATGACGGTCCGCTCCGAATTATCTGGGGAGCCGAAGACCCATTGGACCCCGCCGCAATCCGGCAGCTGGAGTCCCGGCCCGAGGCTGGACTGCACTCCATTCCCTCCGCGGGGCACCACCCGCAGCTGACCCACGAGGATGCCCTGATTGAACTGTTGAAGTAGGGGTTGGAGCACGCCTCTTCTCAAGCATCCCCTCTTCGCCTAGTCTGGTTGGAACTGCACAGAACCATCTTTCCGACGGGGTGAAGGGGGAGCGTGAGCACATCTGCCATCGACTGGTCCAACGCAACTCGCCGCGCACAAAAAGCCCGCGAGCTGCTCTCCTCGCAGGAAACCGGACTGGGCGACCTCCCATTGCGCAATGACGTGCGCGAATCCTGGAAACGGTCGCTGGCCCAAACAGGCTCGGTTCAAGAACCGCCGGTTCTGAGCAACGACCGGTTGCGCCTTGCCCGCGAGCGCAGCGAGCTCCAGCGGATTTGGCCTGTTTTCGAAAAGCTCCTTGTTCCCGCCGCAACCGACGCCAATCTCTTGGTCGCCCTTGCGGATGCCGGCGGAACCTTGTTGTGGGTTGCGGGAAGCACCAGTTCGATGAGCCAAGCCGAGCACGTGGGCTTCATGGCAGGTGCCGACTGGGCAGAAAAGAGTGTTGGCACATCCGCGCCGGGAATGGCGCTGGCAACCGGGGCCGGTTCGCAGGTCTCGGGGGCTGAGCATCTCTATGAGCAAGCCCAGCAGTACAGCTGCTCGGCGGTACCGATCCGCGATCCGCGCACTGGTCAGGTAATTGGCGCAATCGACCTGACCGGTGGCCCGGAAGCCGTTGCCACGCACTCCTTGCCGCTGCTGCAAGCGGCGGTCATGGCTGCGGAAACGCAGCTGCTCTTGCCGGGTGTCGGAGTCGTGGCCGATCCCGACTACCTGGACTTGGGGCGCTCTGATGGGGCCCATCTGGGATCAGTGCCGATTTCCCTTCGCCATGCAGAAATATTGACCCTTCTGGCGCACTACCGGGAAGGCCTGAGCACTGCCCAGCTGGTGGAAGAGCTGTTCGAGCGTCCCGATTCCGCGGCCGAGGGCACGGTCCGCGCCGAAATCGTCAGGCTGCGCAAGGTACTCGCGGGCCCAGGCGGGCGTGCCTTGACTTCACGCCCGTACCGCCTTCAGTGGGACCTGCATACGACCCTTGGCCGCCTATGGCGTGCACTGGAGCAGGGCGATCTCGATTCCGCCCTGCCGCTGTACTCCCCGGGCCTGCTGGCCCGCTCCCAGGCGCCAGGCATCGTCTCGCTGCTGTACCGGACCGAGGCCGCGCTGCGTGAAATGGTGCTGGATCGAGGAACTGCGCATCAGCTGCTGAACCTGGGCCGCCAGTTGGCTGACCCTGGCCTCTTGCGAGCTGCCTTGCGCGAATTGCCTGCGCAATCGCCAGCGCGCTCACTTGTCGTCGCCGAGGTCCAGGCCCTCGAGAACTAGGTTCCTTGCCATTGCCGTTCCTCCCGCCAGGCACGAACATGCCATTGCGGTCATCTGGGACCCGTTGCAACCTGCCTGCAACCTTTATGTGACTAGAGTCACAAGCATGGTTCCGCGATGATGCCGTCGCGGCCAGGACATCCGATTAAGGAGACGTGGAGCAATGGCGGTTTACGCAAACCCTAATACCGATGGAGCACTGGTCAATTTCAAGCCGCGCTACGAGAACTACATCGGCGGTGAATGGGTAGCCCCGGTCAAGGGCATGTACTTCGAGAACATCACCCCGGTCACCGGCAAGGTCTTCTGCGAGGTGGCCCGTTCCACCGCAGAGGACGTCGAAGTAGCACTGGACGCGGCGCATGCGGCGGCTGGCGCCTGGGGCAAGACCAGCCCGGCCGAACGCGCAGTCATCCTGAACAAGATCGCGGACCGCATCGAGGAAAACCTTGAAATGCTCTCCGTGGCCGAGACCTGGGATAACGGCAAGGCGATCCGCGAGTGCCTGAATGCCGACCTGCCGCTGGCAGTTGACCACTTCCGCTACTTCGCCGGCGCCATCCGCGCCCAGGAAGGCAGCCTCTCCCAGCTCGACGAGGACACCACCGCGTACCACTATCACGAGCCGCTGGGCGTGGTCGGGCAGATCATCCCGTGGAACTTCCCGCTGCTCATGGCCGTGTGGAAGCTCGCCCCGGCCCTGGCTGCCGGCAATGCGATCGTGCTCAAGCCCGCCGAGCAGACCCCGGTCTCCATCCTGGTTCTCATGGAACTGATCGGCGACCTGTTGCCGGCAGGCGTGCTGAACGTGGTCAACGGCTTCGGCGTGGAAGCGGGCAAGCCGCTGGCCTCCAACAAGCGCATCCGCAAGATCGCCTTCACCGGCGAAACCACTACCGGCCGGCTGATCATGCAGTACGCGTCGGAAAACCTGATCCCGGTCACCCTGGAACTGGGCGGCAAGTCCCCGAACATCTTCTTCGAGGACATCGCTGCCAAGGATGACGCCTTCTACGACAAGGCGCAGGAAGGATTCACGCTGTTCGCGCTGAACCAGGGTGAAGTCTGCACCTGCCCATCGCGTGCGCTGATCCAGGAAAGCATCTATGACCGCTTCATGGGCCATGTGGTGGCCCGCACCAAGGCCATCAAGCAGGGACACCCGCTGGATACCGACACCATGATGGGTGCCCAGGCATCCAACGACCAGCTGGAGAAGATCCTCTCCTACATGGACATCGGCAAGTCCGAGGGCGCCAAGGTGCTGCTCGGCGGGGGACGGGCGGATCTGGGCGGAGAGCTCTCCGGCGGCTACTACGTGCAGCCGACCATCTTCGAGGGCACCAACGACATGCGCATCTTCCAGGAGGAGATCTTCGGGCCGGTGGTAGCGGTGACCAAGTTCAAGGACTACGACGACGCGATCTCCATCGCCAACGACACCCTGTACGGGTTGGGTTCGGGGGTGTGGAGCCGCAATGGCAACGTGGCCTATCGTGCCGGCCGCGCCATCCAGGCCGGACGCGTGTGGGTCAACCAGTACCACGCCTACCCGGCGCACTCGGCCTTCGGCGGATACAAGTCCTCGGGTATCGGCCGCGAGAACCACCTGATGATGCTGGACCACTACCAGCAGACCAAGAACCTGCTGGTTTCCTACTCGGAAGACAAGCTGGGCTTCTTCTAGGAGCAGTAGCTGCCACGAGCAGCATGAGATGACAACAGACCTCGAAGGTACGGGGCCAGCCGGGACAGCGTCCGGGGATCGATTGGCCTCATCCCCCGAACACCAGCCGGCACCCCGCACCTTCGAATGCCATGCAAAGGACAAAGTACATGAGCAAGATGAAAGCTGCAATAGTCGAGGGCTTCGGCGAAGAGTTCCAGGTGAAGGACGCCGCGATCCCCGAGCCCGGCCCCGGCCAGGTGCTGGTGAAGCTGATCGCCTCGGGCGTCTGCCACACCGACCTGCACGCCGCCGAGGGCGATTGGCCGGTCAAGCCGAAGCTTCCGCTGATTCCCGGGCATGAAGGCGTGGGCATCGTGGAAAAGCTCGGCGAAGGAGTCACCGAGGTCGCGCTCGGGGACATGATCGGCAACGCGTGGCTGGCTAGCGCCTGCGGGCACTGCCAGTACTGCCGCACCGGCTGGGAGACGCTGTGCGAAGCCCAGTCCAATGGCGGGTACTCCGTGGACGGTTCCTTCGGCCAGTACATGCTGGTGGATTCCCGCTATGCCGCGCACATCCCGGAGGGCTCGGATCCCCATGAAATCGCGCCGGTGCTGTGCGCGGGAGTGACTGTCTACAAGGGCCTGAAGATGACTGAGGTCAAGCCCGGCCAGTGGGTGGCTATTTCGGGTATCGGCGGACTGGGCCATATCGCGGTGCAGTACGCGGTGGCCATGGGCATGCGGGTGATCGCCATTGACGTGGCCGATGACAAGCTGGCGCTGGCCTCGAAGCATGGAGCGGAAATCACCGTCAATGCCTTCGCCCAGGACCCGGCCGAGATCATCCAGCAGAAGGTTGGCGGAACGCACGGCGTGCTGGTTACGGCGGTGCATCCAAAGGCGTTCGGGCAAGCGATCGGCATGACCCGGCGCGGCGGAACGATCGTGTTCAACGGGCTGCCCGCCGGTGATTTCCCCGCACCCATTTTCGACATCGTGCTCAAGGGCCTGACCATCCGCGGATCGATCGTGGGAACACGGCAGGACATGATCGAGGCGCTGGAATTCTATGCGGCAGGGAAGATCAAGCCGACCTTCCATACCCGCCCGCTGGAAGACATCAACGCCGTATTCGACGAAATGCGCCATGGCAAGATCGATGGGCGCGTTGTCATCGACTACGCCGGCAGGGCGTAGCCGGATCCGCAACGGTTGATGGCACGGTACCGGATGCGGCTTTTCGAAGCGGCATCCGGTACCGGTGCCCTGGCCGCCCTGGCCGAGCGATGGACGGTGCGGCCCAAAAAGAGGACACTGGCCACAACGAGATAAATCCGGACGTGGACAACGAGGCAGGAGCAGGACATGAGCACCGTAACCGAAACACGCGCCGCAATCGAGGGCGAAGAGTTCTCGCGGGTGGCCTTCACCTCCGAAGCCCTGGACCTGCTGCGCAAGCTGTGGGGGATCCATGGCCCGCTGATGTTCCACCAGTCCGGAGGATGCTGCGACGGGTCCTCGCCGATGTGCTATCCGGCCGGCGAGTTCCGCACCGGGGGATCGGACATCCGGCTCGGCGTGCTTTCCCTGGACGGCGCTGATGGCACCGCCCTGGGCGACATTGATTTCTGGATGTCCAAGGAGCAATTCGAATACTGGAAGCACACCAAGCTCACCGTTGACGTGGTCAACGGGCGGGGATCCGGTTTCTCCGTCGAAGCCCCGGAGGGCAAGCGCTTCTTGATTCGCAGCGAGATCATCGAGTTCCCGGCTGGCCCGAACCCCGACTAGGCTTGGCCCATGCGACTGTGGTCCCTGCACCCCTCATTGCTCGACGCCAAAGGGCTGGTTGCCTGTTGGCGTGAAACACTGCTGGCCCAGAAGGTGCTCGCCGGCCAGACCAAGGGCTATACAGGGCACCCGCAGCTTCTCCGGTTCAAGGCGCAGCCCGCCCCGCTGGTGCATATGGGCGGCTATCTGCAGGGCTTGTGGGACGAAGCGGCTGTCCGGGGCTATCGCTTCGACGCCGCGAAGATCCTGCATCCGGCAGCCGCCGCGCAGCTGGAAAAGATCCCGGTCACCCAGGGGCAGGTGCACTTCGAGCGCGAGCACCTGCTGCGCAAGCTCTCCGTCCGGGATCCCGCGCGCATCGCCCGCTTGGAACCGGCAGGGCAGGTGGCCCTGCATCCGCTGTTCGTGCAGGTCCCGGGGCCAGTGGAGGCCTGGGAGAAGGATGCGCTCGCCAGCGGGTGAGCTGCTGGCCCGGCAAAATCCTAGAGCAGCTCCGCGCGCAACTGTGCGGGGGATTTGGGCGAGAGCAGCCCCGGGGCCACATCGTAAACGGTCTGCGCACCGGTGATGCCGCGCTGGTTCATCCGGAAGGCGGCCCGGGCGTAAGCCACCAGCACGCTGGAAGTGAATTCCGGGTTGGAGCCAAGGGCCAGCGAATACTCGATGACCTGCTTCTGCTCGTCGCTGGTATTGCCCGAACGGATCACGAACCCGCCATGCGGCATACTCGAATGCTCGGCGGCCAAGGTCTGCTCGTCGATGAACTGCACCGTGGTGTCGTACTGGTCGAAGTAGTACTCCATGGTCACGATGGCTTCGCGCACCGACTCCGGATCGGCACCGTCTTCGAGCACGACAAAGCATTCGCGCTGGTGCTTCTCGCGGGTGCTCAAGGAAGGGCGCTCGCCGGCCCGGACCCGGTCGATAGCCTCCTGGCTCGGGATGGTGTACTGCACGCCGGCGGCGACGCCCGGGACGCGGCGGATCGCATCCGAATGCCCCTGGCTCAGCCCGCGGCCCCAGAAGGTGTAGGTTTCGCCGTCAGGCAGCAAGGCCTCCCCGAAGACCCGGTTGATCGAGAACATGCCCGGATCCCAGCCCACGGAGAGCAGCGCGGTCTTGCCAGCTGCCTTCGCCGGGCCGTCGATGGACGCGTAGTACTCGGGGATGCGGGCGTGGGTATCGAAGCTGTCCACGGTGTTGAACAGCGCCGCGAACTTCGGGCCCTGCTGCGGCAAGTCCGATTTCGAGCCGCCGCAAAGGATCAATACGTCGATCTGCGCGGCGTGCTTTTCCAGCTCATCGATGCCGAACCGCGGTGCCGGCTGAGCCAGCTGGAGGGCCTGCGGATCACGGCGGGTGTAGACGCCCACCAGCTCCATATCCGGATTCTTGGCGATCGCGGCTTGGACGCCGCGTCCCAGATTCCCATAGCCAGCAATACCGATGCGGATCTTTGAAGTCATGCCTGCCGTTTCCTTGGGGGAGTGAAGTTTGCTCAGCCGCGGATGGGCTAAATACTTCGGATTATGCCAACGAATCCCGGGGCAGTGAAACCCTTGACCCTCTATGACCCCGGCTTAGCCGAACAGGCGCTTGAAGAAGCCCTTCTTCGGTTCGGCTTCGTGGCCCTGGCAGCGGTCCTTATTGGGGACATTGCGCATAGTTGCTTCAACGTGCTGGCCGCAGCCAGCCCACGTGGTCTTCTGGCAGATCTTGCATTGAACCTGGCGGCACATAATTTTTTCCTTTTCGTCAGTAATCAGGACAGGGAGAGGAAGAGCTTTTCGAGTTCTTCGACGCTCAGGCCGTCTTCTTCCTCGGAAGCCTTCTCGGGATCGGCGATGCAGTACTGCATCGCGGTGGAGACAATGGCGAATCCGGCGCGGTCCAACGCGGTGGAGACGGCGGCCAGCTGAGTGACTACCTCTTTGCACGAACCATCGGTTTCCACGGCGTTGATCACCGCATCAAGCTGGCCTCGGGCACGCTTAAGGCGGTTGAGGATCCGCTTGCGGGTCGCTTCGTCAGCAGTACGCATCAATTTCTCCTTGGTACGGGTAGCGGGTTAGTCGTCTTCTGCAATTTCGGCATCCAGGTGTTTGAGTTGGACGAGCAACTGCTCCATAGCGCCAGAGCTCAACGCTCCGGGTTTTGAATGTACAAGTATCCCATCCTTGAACGCCATGAGCGTCGGTATGGATGCAATCCGGGCTGCCTGCGCCAAATCCGGCTGGGTTTCGGTATTCACCTTGGCGAAGGCGATTTCAGGATGCGCCGCGGATGCTTCGTCGAAAATCGGGGCAAAGCCGCGGCAAGGACCGCACCAAGGCGCCCAGAAATCCACGAGCACCAGCCGGTTCCTTGCGATGAACCCAGCGAAGTTCGAAGCTGACAATTCAAGCGGCTTCATCGGGTTTCTCCTTTCAGAACGAGCGGGCAGCGCGCCCCCATCGCCGGAATTTTGTTGCACAGCAGCACCAATGCGCCCGCGAGGGCTGCAACCGCAACTACGACCAGCCCGCCGGGAGCCGGCAGTTCCTGGCTGAGCACGAACACGCCCATGGCCAAGACGAAGTAGCCAAAACCCTTGCGCAAAGCGCGTTCGTCGATCCTGCGCGAAAGCCGTGCGCCGATCAACGAACCGAGGATCGCGGTGGTCGCCAGCCCTGCGGCCAGCGGCCAATCCAGTGCAACTGAATTCAACTGCCCGGCCAGGCCAGTGATCGAATTCAGGGTGATCACCAGCAGGGAGGTGCCCACCGCCTGTTGCATGGACAGCCCGGCCAGCAAAGCCAGTGCAGGGACGAGCAGGAAACCGCCTCCGGCACCGACCAGGCCGGTGACCATGCCAATGCCCAAGCCGACCGGGGCGGACAGCCACAACGACTGTGTTGCGCTGCCAGTGTTTTTCCGTCCGCGGATCATCCCGCGGGCACTGGCCAGCATGATGATCGCGAAACCGAGCATCAGCAGCTGGGCAGGGATCCCGCTGGCCAGCAGCCCGCCGCCAAAGGCGCCAAGCATGCTGGTGGCCGCGAAGACCATCCCCTGTTTCCAACGCACATTGGCCTTGCGGGCATGCGGGATCAGGCTCGTTGCCGAGGTCGCACCGACCACCAGCAGGGAGGTGGCGATCGCTTCCTTGGCGGGCAACCCGGCTACATAGCTGAGCAGGGGAACCATCAGGATTGAACCGCCGCCGCCGAACAGTCCCAGGGACAGCCCGACGATGCTCGCTAGTGCAAGGGCCAGAACCAGCAGCGGTCCGAACTCCATGGCCTACTTCTTTACTTTGTTCCAGGGCATCTTGCCCAAGAAGCTGATCATCGGGCAAGAATCCCGCAGGGCTGAGAACACCAGTCCGCCACCGATGGCCGCCGAAAGATAGGCGAACTTCGGGGAGATGAACTTCGCTCCGAGCAACCCGGCGAGCACCACGGAACCTGCGGTCATGCGCATCTGGCGGTCCAGCGCCCAACGCTGCACGCCGCGCACCATGGTGCCGCCGGCATTTTCGTAGGCGGTGACGCCGCCAAGCAGTACCGTGCTGTGCTCGATCTGTTGCTCCTGCAGGGCACGCTGCGCCTTGGAAGCACGGTTGCCGCTGTGGCAGATCAGCACCGGCTTGCCTGGAATCTTGGCGAGCACCTCGGTGGCGTTGGCGGTGAATTCTTCGAGCGGCACGTTGTACGAGCCGGGAATGTGGAGGGTTTCGAATTCGCCCGCGGTGCGCACGTCAATCAAGGCGAGGTCCGTGTCGGGGGCTTCCACCAGGCATTTAAGTGCTTCGGCGTCCATGGTGGTCAAAGGGGTAGTCATTGAATGCAGTTCAGCTTTCGTGGCGGGGGTGGCTAGTTGGCGAAGGAGGACCAGCCGAGGTAGCTGCCCTCAAGCTCGACGACGTTGTAGCCGGCATCGCGCAGTGTGCTGGCGGCCACGGCATTGCGCATGCCGCTTTGGCAGTAGGTGACGATGGTGCCGCCGGCGGGCAGCTGATCGAGATTCCACAACACCCGTCCGCCGGACAGCTGCTTGGCGCCCGGGATATGCCCGGCGGCGAACTCGGTCTTGTTGCGGACATCCAGCAGCATCTCGTACTCGAAATCGTCCAGCTGTGCCGGGGTGATCGACTTCGGCTTCACCGTTGGCAGGCCTTCCAAGCTGGTGGTGAAACCCTTGACCGCGTCGATGCCCACGCGCATTAGGTGGGCGCGGATCGTCGCGGCGTGTTCGCCGGTCTCGGCCAGCACGATCAGGGCGCGTTGGTCCTTTTCCGGATCGTAGGCCCAGGCGCCGAAGCTGGCGGTCTTCGCCGTACCCGGGATGGACAGCGCGCCGGGAACGGTGCCTGCGGCGATCTGGGTGTGCCCACGGGTATCGACGAACACCGAGACCCCCGCCTCCAGCTGCTGGAGGAGCTGCTGGACGGGTATTTCAGCTAGGGGGTCGAGCTGGCCCAGGATGGCTGGGCCCAGGCGGTTCTGCCGCTTCATGCGGCCGAAGTAGGCGTGGGCGTCAGGCTGGCCGTTGAGCAGTTCGGCGATGAAGCCGTCCTGGTCGTCGTTGGCCAGGTAGGTGCTCCACCAGGCGAACTCGCGTTCGTAGCCCAACGTGGTGGAAGGGACCGCGCCCAGCGCTTTGCCGCAGGCGCTGCCCGAGCCGTGGCCTGGATGCACCTGGATGTAATCGGGCAATTCTGCCAGGGTTTTCTTCAGCGAAGCAAAGAGATCGCGGGCGCCTTCGAAGCGGGTATCGACACCGCCGGCGGCCTCGTCCAGCAAATCCGGACGGCCTAGGTCGCCGGCGAAGATGAAGTCGCCTGAGAGCAGGTAGCCAGGGTCTTGGCTGAAGGCTCCGTCGGTGATGGCGTAAGCCAGGTGCTCCGGGGTGTGGCCCGGGGTGTGGCGGGCGGCGATGCGCAGGTTGCCCAGCGTGATGATATCGCCATCCATCAAACGTTCTGCCTCGAATCCGTACTGCCAATCTTTGCCGCCCTCGCCCGAAACGTAGCTGGTGGCGCCGGTGGCGGCGGCTAGTTCGCGGGTTCCGGAAAGGTAGTCGGCGTGGATGTGGGTTTCAGCGACGGCCGTGATGCGCATGCCGTGCTTGGCAGCCAGGGCAAGGTAGTCGGCGATGTCGCGGCGCGCGTCGACCACGAGAGCTTCGCCTTTGGCCTGGCAGCCGATGAAGTAGCTGGCCTGCGCGAGATCTTCGTCGTAGAGGCGTTCAAGCAGCATGGTTGGTTCCTTTCAAGGTGGATTGGAACCAGACTAGTCTATACCCCCGGGGGTATGTCAAAAATACGGGTGGGGGTATGTGCGGAGGCCCGCAATGCCGCTAGGCGGGAAAGGTGTTTTTATGCCCGGGTGAAAGTGCGCAGCCAGCCGGTTAGCCGCAGCTGCTCCGCGGGGTCCAAGGTTGCCAATAGCTGCAGGGTGCCGTCGTCTGCGGGGCGCAGAATACCCAGGTGATCGGCTGGAACATCGGACATCGCCTCACCAGCCGGGGAATCGGGCGATGCGCTCGCCGCCCTGGAGATGAAGACCTCGTCGGGTGAACCGTTCCAACCCTCGAGGATCGAGATGGTGCCTTCCAGCAGGCGCAGGGCCTCGTGCGCGTGGATCCATGCGCTGGCATCCTTGGCAGCCAGCTCGAACCCGGCTTCGGGAACAATCTTTCGCAGGCCCGTGGCCAGGACGCGCGCTTTCGCGCTGAGCCCCTCGGCCTGGAAGGCGGCTACCGCATCCAGGCGCTGTGTCATGCGCGCGAAGTCCTGCTCAATGCTTTTCCTGCTTGCGAAAATGCCCATGCTCCTATCTTCGCCTACCTTGCGAAAGGCTGTCGAGGTGCTCGGCCAATCGGGTGCTGGCGCGGGAGAGGTGCTGGGCCAAAACCTCTGCCGCGCCCTGGGCATCGCCGGCGGCGATGCATTCGAGCAGGCGTTCATGTTCGCTGGCGATGTCCGCGGTGTTCAGCAGCGTTGCATCCTGGACGTGGGTCATGCACAGGCGGATCTCATCGCTGAGCTGGCCGTAGATTGCGCTGGTACGGGTCGAATCCAGGGCCTGGACCAGTGCGGAGTGGAAGCGGACATCCGGATTGACGATCTGGATCGGGGAAGCATCGCGCAGTGCGGTGATTTCGGCATTGGCCTCGCGTGCAGCTTCCGGGACCTGTCCGGTGCTGGCCAGCAGCCGCACGGCCTCTGCTTCGATGATGGCGCGGGTGCGGTAGATGTCGCGGGCGTCGGCGGATGAGAGCAGCGTGACTTTCGCGCTCTGATGCGCGTTGCGCGTCAGCAGGCCGCTGGCAACGAGGTTCTCCAGCGCGGCCTTGGCGGTTGGCCGGGCCACTTCATAGTGCGCGGCGACGTCCACTTCGCCCAGCGGGGTGCCGGGAGACAGTTCCCCGCTGAAAATCCGGGCACGCAGGGACTTGACGACGGCCTGAACCACGGAAACCACACCTAAACGGGCCGCCATCAGGGTCCTTTCGAGCCGCGGAAAATTTACCTAACAAGTATCCCATGAATAGTACTACTATGGCTTGTGTACTTGTAAGACAATTTCCGTATTCGGCAAGCGCCGCTTGCCAACTGCACAGGAGCGCACCATGGCATTGAGCACGCCAGCACTCGGAGAAACGACGGTTTCATCCGGCATCCTCGATCTGGTCGGCGACCAGGATCGCGTCAAGACCCGATCCATCGACCGCGTTGCCTACGCCTCGGATGCCTCGCACTACCTGTACACGCCGCAAGCTGTCGTGCTGGCCAAGGACGCCGCGGAAGTCTCCGCGCTGCTGGCTGCGGCCGCGCGCGGCAACCAGCCGGTCACCCTGCGCTCGGGCGGCACCTCGCTGGCCGGGCAAGCCAGCGGCGACGGACTGATGATTGATGTGCGCCGCAACTTCCGCGGCATCACCGTGCTCGATAACGGAGCGCGCGTGCGCGTACAGCCCGGTGCCACCGTCCGCCAGGTCAACGCACGCCTGGCCGTCTACGGCAGCAAGCTGGGGCCGGATCCGGCCAGCGAGGCGGCCTGCACCATCGGAGGCGTGATCGCGAACAACTCCTCGGGCATGGCCTGCGGCACCGAGTTCAACACCTACCGCACCCTGGAATCCATGACTTTCGTGCTCCCCTCGGGCACCATGATCGACACCGCGGATCCGCAGGCCGACCGCAAGCTGGCCGCCGCAGAACCGCAACTGGTCGCCACGCTGGACAAGCTGGGCCAGCGCGTGCGCAGCAACCCGGCCTCGGTCGCCAAGATCGAGAAGCACTTCGCGCTGAAGAACACCATGGGCTACGGCATTAATGCCTTCCTGGACTACGACACCCCGGCAGAGCTGATGGCCCACCTGATCATCGGCTCCGAGGGCACCCTGGCGTTCGTCGCCGAGGCCGTCTTCCGCACCGTGCCGATCCGCAAGCTGGCCATCGCCACCTTGGCCGTCTTCGATAACCTGGATCTGGCCACCCGGGCGCTGCCTGAACTCGTGGATTCCGGCGCCGCCACCCTGGAACTGATGGATTCCACCTCGCTGCGCGTGGGCCAGTCGCTGCCCGGCGTGCCGGATGCCATCATGGGCTTCGACGTCGACCAGCAGGCCGCCTTGCTGGTCGAATACCATGCGGACACCGAAGAGGAACTGGCCGGGCTGCGCTCCGCTGGCCAGTCGCTGCTCGACGCATCGGCATTGCGCGCCCCAGCGGTGCTGTCCCCAGATGCGAAGAACCGCCAGGCCGCGTGGAAGTTCCGTAAGGGCCTGTATGCTTCGGTAGCCGGTGCCCGCGCCACAGGCACCACCGCGCTGCTCGAAGACGTCGTGGTCCCGGTAGAGTCCCTGGCCGAAACCTGCGACAGCCTGCAGGAGCTGTTCACCGAGTACGGCTACGCGGATTCGGTGATCTTCGGCCACGCCAAGGACGGCAACATCCACTTCATGCTCACCGACCGTTTCGAAGGCGATGCGGCGTTGAACCGGTACAACTCCTTCAACGACAAGATGGTCCAGCTGATTCTGGACAAGGACGGCAACCTCAAGGCGGAGCACGGCACCGGCCGCGCCATGGCGCCGTTCGTGCGCGCGCAGTACGGCGATGAGCTCTACGAGGTGCACCTGGAGCTGAAAGCCGCCTGCGACCCGCGCCTGATGATGAACCCCGGGGTGATCATCGACGAAGACCACGCCGCGCACATCCGCAACATCAAGCTCAACGAGACCATCGAGATCGAGGCCGACCACTGCGTGGAATGCGGCTATTGCGAGCCGGTCTGCCCGTCCAAGGACCTGACCCTGACCCCGCGCCAGCGCATCGTCGTGCGCCGGGCCATCGCCAAGGCCGAGGCCGAGGGCAACGCCGAGCTGGCGGCCGAACTGGAGCGTGACTACGAATACAACGGCGTGCAGACCTGTGCCGTGGACGGCATGTGCGTCACCGCCTGCCCGGTGGGCATCAACACCGGCCTGCTGGTCAAGCGCCTGCGCCGCGGAGACGCGCACCCGGTCCTGGAAGCCGGCTTCAAGGCCGCAGCCAAGGGATGGGGACCTGCCACGCGCGCTGGTTCGCTGGCCCTGAGCATCGCCGATAAATTCCCTGCTTCGCTGGTCCGCGGTGCCACCGATGCTGCGCGCAAGGTGGTCAGCACCGACACCATGCCACGTTACGATGCCGACCTGCCTGGTGGCGGCAAGGCGCGCAAGCCCATGGCCGGCAACTTGGGTGCAGCTGGCACCGAGCCGCTGGCCATCTACCTGCCAGCCTGCGTGAATTCGATGTTCGGCCCTGCAGGAGACGGGGAAGGAGTCGCCCCGGCGTTCACCAAGCTGCTGCACGCTGCTGGCGTCTCGGTTTACGTTCCCGAGGGCATTGAATCCACCTGCTGCGGTACCCCGTGGACTTCCAAGGGCTACGAACAGGGCCATGAGGTCATGGGCCAGCGCGTGCTGGAAGAAGTCCGTGCGGCCATGCCGGGCAAGGTCCTGCCGATCATCTCCGATGCCTCCAGCTGCACCGAAGGCTTTGCGCATACCCTGGCCGAGCATGGCTACGAAGTGGTTGACCTGCTGGCGTTCACTTCGCAGCACTTGCTGGAGAAGCTGCCAGCGCTCGAGAAGATCTCCTCGGTCACCTTGCACCCAACCTGCTCGTCCACGCAGATGGGCCTGAACCCGGACATGCAGAAGATCGCAGAGGCTGTGGCAGATACCGTGAACACCCCGGTGAACTGGGGCTGCTGTGGTTTTGCCGGTGACCGCGGCATGCTGCATCCGGAGCTGACCGAGTCGGCTACCGCTCGCGAAGCTGCCGAGGTTCGTGAACTGGATGCGCAGGAACACGCTTCGTGCAACCGCACCTGTGAACTGGGCATGACCCGTGCGACGGGCAAGGAATACCGCCACATCGTTGAACTGCTGGCAGACGCCGCCAGCAAGTAGAGGTCGGAGCAAAGCCGCTTGGAAAGTAGTTTCCAGGCGGCTTTGTCGCAGGATGCTGCGCAAAGCCGGTGGCGTCGAGCGGCATTAAGCCATGAGTACGCGCAATGGTTGCTTGCCGGGAGTCAGGCTGCGAGGTCTTCAGGGCCATCCTTGGGCTTCAGCCGTTCCTTGAGTTGCTGTATCCATTTCGAGTCGCGTCTCAATTGCGGGAACGGCTTGTGCGCGTACCCCGTGGCTGGTGGGGCGGTGGACTTGTAGGACATCGCCGAGCCGGGGCAGATCATGATGGTGTGGCCGTTGCCGTAGGTCGTGTATTCGTACCAGCCGGCGGCTTCCTTGGCTTTGTTGCAACTAGCGCAGCGGCCATCGCCGTTGAAGACGGTGCTCTTGCCTCCGCGGGCGTATTGCTTGACGTGGTCTATTTCCTCCACGATGCCGTCGCAGAACGGGGTGCGGCAGTGCCGGTCGCGGATCGCGATGAACTTCTTGAGCTTTTCCGGGAAGATCCGGGCTTTGGAGTCCATGGCGATCAGGTCCTGGTCGCCGGGTGCTGTGTAGAGGCGGGCCAGTTCGGTGCGCACGTCGAGCTGTTCGATCAGCTCCGTGGTGGGTTTGGCGTCCATTTGGTCGAAGGTCAGGCTGTTGGGGATCTGGTGCCCGCTGATCCATTCGCGCACGCTCTGGGCGGGGATGAAGCCGTAGCCTTCCAGATAGGCTGGTTCGCGTTCGCCGGCGAACAGGGCCCGGTCGGTCATGACTACCGCGACTTGCAGGGCGATGGGCATCTTGGAGGGTTCGCCGACCATCATGTAGCTGAAGAGCAGGTCGGCGCGGATCTGGGTGCGGGTGCGCGGGTCGCCTTTTTTGCGCAGGGTTTTGGATTCTTCGTCGAGGTAGCGTTTGAGGCACATGCCCTGCAGCAGGGGGTATTCGCCGTGGATGATGATGCGGCCGTGCTGGTCGTCGATTTTCAGGGTGAGGTTGCGTTGCTCTTCGACGGTTTTCTGCTTGATGGAGTCGGGGTCGGAGATGTAGGCCAGGGCGAATTTTCGGACTGTTTCCTTGATTTGGGTGGTGCCCATGGATTCGAACATGTGCGGGTTCTGGGCGTAGAGCTGGTCGAATTCGGTGCGGCGCTGGGGTTTGAGGTTTTGGAGCGGGGTGAGGATGGCTTGGGTTTGGGCTTCGGTGAATTCGCCGCGGGCGCAGGCGGCGGCGAGGTTCGGGGTGTCTTCGAAGAGGATGCGGCAATTGACCAGGTAGTTGCGCATGCCGTGGGGTGATTGCTTGCGGGCCAGGGCGACGCAGGCGGCTGCGCCGCGGGTTTGGTCATCGAGGTGGATGCCGCGTTCTTCGTGGTCGCGGACGTATTCTTTTTCGATTTGGTGGGCGAGGCCGGCTTGTTTGCAGCGTGCTGCGGAGATGAGGGCTTCCAGCAGTTCGATGCCGTGGGCGCAGTCGGCTTTGCTGCCGTGTTCTTCGAGGGCGGAGAGGTCGTTTTGCACGGTTTGGACGTGGAGGTCGAATTCCTCGGGGGGTGCTGGTGGGGTGAGGCTGTTTCCGTGCGCCTTTGCTTCGGACATGTTCTAATTATACTTCGCTTGTTCGAACATGTCTTCTAATAGTGTGGAAAACTTCAGGGGTTTTCGATAGGCGAGAGTGCGCGAAGCGGAATAAAATGCATAAATATGCATTCCTGATCATGAAATCCATCTCAAAAGCTGACTGCCGAGCGATGCGCAAATACGGCTAATGCCCAAGAAGAAGCGGGAATTAGTGCGAACCCGCCGGATTCCTGAAAAGTCGGGACCAGCTGGATTATGACATGATATTCCAGTTCAGAACTTCCACGCGCAGCGCCCGGCCGCATCCTAGGCAGGGGCGAGGCAGCACCACCATTTCCCTTGAGGATCCGCGATGAACCGCAAACCGTCCGTGAGCTCCAGTCCGGCCACCCTGCTGGGCGCGCAGCTGCGCCGCCGCAAGTCGATCACGAATATGATCGCCGAAGCGGAAACCAATGCAGGGGCAGGCCAGCTGCGCCGCACCTTGGGCATGTGGCAGCTGACCATGATCAGCGTCGGCGCCACCATGGGCACCGGCATCCTGGTGATCCTCGGCGATACCGTGCCGATCGCCGGTCCGGCCATCTGGATCTCGTTCGTGATCGCGGGCATTACCGCGCTGCTTTCGGCGGTGTCCTATGCCGAAATGGCCGGCATGGTTCCGGTTTCCGGCTCCAGCTATTCCTATTCCTATGCCACCATGGGCGAAGGCATCGCCTGGATCTGCGGCTGGTGCCTGGTGCTCGAATACGCGGTGTCGGTGGCTGCGGTGGCCGTGGGTTCGGGCCAGTACGTGAACGAAACGTTGCGCACCTTCGGCATGGAGCTGCCCGAGCTGCTGGCTGGCGGCCCGGCCGACGGCGGAGTGGTTAACCTGCCGGCGCTGATCGTCGTCGCACTGGCCACCTTGCTGCTGGTGCGCGGGGCGCGCGAGTCGGCCATCGTGAACTCGATCGTCGTGGCCATCAAGGCCGGCATCCTGCTCTTCTTCTCGGCCGTCGCCTTCAGCGCCTTCAATGCGGGCAACTTCGAGCCGCTGCTGCCAATGGGCGCCGCCGGCGTGACCGCGGCGGCATCGAGCGTGTTCTTCTCCTATATCGGCTTCGACGCCGCCTCGACGGCCGGCGAGGAAGCCAAGAACCCGAAGCGCGACCTGCCCCGGGCGATCATGCTCTCCATGCTGATCGTGACCATCAGCTACGTGCTGGTGGCCGTTTCGGCGATCGGCGCGCGCGAATGGAACTGGTTCGAAGGCGCACAGGCGCCGCTGGTGCAGATCATCGGCGAACTGACCGGGCAGCCGATCTTCGTGCTGGTCTTCGCGGTCGCCGCCGTGCTGGCCATCGCCTCGGTAGTGCTCACCGTGCTCTACGGCCAGACCCGCATCCTGCTGGCCATGTCGCGCGACGGGCTGGTGCCCGCGGTGTTCGGCAAGGTCTCGGCCCGCACCGGCACCCCGGTCGCCGGCACCTGGATCACCGGCATCCTGGTGGCGGTCACGGCCGGGTTCATCCCGCTGGGCGCACTGGCCGACGCCACCAGCATCGGCACGCTGTTCGCCTTCGCGCTGGTGGGCGCCTCGGTGATCTACCTGCGCAGAACCCAGCCCAAGGCCGAGCGCACCTTCCGCGTGCCGCTGTACCCGCTCACCCCGATCCTGGGCATCTTCGCTTGCCTGTTCCTGATGAGCCAGCTCGGTTGGCATACCTGGCTGGTATTCATCATCTGGATGATCGTCGGCGCAGCGCTCTACCTTGGCTACGGCCGGCGCCGTTCGCGCCTGGGCCAGATGAGCGCGCAGGACTACGCGGCCAGCCACGGAAACGAAAAGTAGCTGCGCGCAGCACGCAGCAAGCGGGCGGGACCCGGCAGCCACAGGCATGCCGGGTCCCGCCCCTTTAACTACTTGCCCTGGTAGCTGAGCCCGAAGCCGTAGTCGAAGAGCGCTCCATCGGCAGTTTCGCCGTAGCCGGGCAGGTCGCTGAACTGCTCGGTGATCGCTTCGCGGGTGCCGGCCAGCGCGAACGGCATGCGCCCCTGCGGGGCGAACTTGCCCGAGAGGATGTCCATCAGCGCGGTGTCGGACATGCCGAAGCCGGCGACGATCGAAAAGCCCGCACTCTCGGATACCCCTTTCGGGGATATGTTGGGTTTTGAGGGATGACTTTGAAATCGTCGAATCTGTCTCAATTCCACGTCGCCAATTTGAGCTCACTAGCAAAAGTTCTGCAGCGCTTCCTCATCGCCGACGGCTTGGCCGCGAAAGATTGGCAGCCGCGAGTACATCGGCACTGTCATCAACAAGAGGGGGCGCAATGCTTGAAGTGGTCTGGGGTTCTTCTCTGCCTATGAATCAGGAAGCCCAGAACTGGAAGACCTTCTGCACCTCCGTATGCCAAGGCCGGATGCCATCAGTCCACCCACTGCCTGGCGCGCCCGTGTCTTTATTGACGATGAGCGCTGCCAGCGAAGGCTCTCCACGGTTGATGCAGTCATCGGAAAGGTCGTCCAGGACGTGCCTCAATTCGTAGAAGACGCCTACTCCTTCGATACCGATTGCCTTGCCCAGTTCGCCGTAGGTAACGATCGTGCGCCGCATAGCAGCCATAATCAATGCCGCTCGGGCCTGAGCGACGTCTACAGTCCTGTCTTTTCTAGCCATGAGCTAATCATCCCCCCAGCGCGACGGTAAAGCTATCGACGGCGCCGTCAAAGAATGTCCACGCTCCATCTTCTAGAGTTGGGCAGCTGACGGTTGGTGACGGGGTAACGCGCATGACCATCCAGATTCCTCCGGGCGTGGAGGCAAGCCTCGAAGCCGTGCTCGACACAGCCATGGCAGTCGGGAACTGTTGAACATGGTCCGTATTGTCGAGGCCTTCGGAATCGCCCTGAGGCTGCGGGAGGCGCCACGAAGCGTTCAGCCGGTCCTCCAGGCGGGTGATGGACGAGTCGGCCTGTGTTTAACTACTTGCCCTGGTAGCTGAGCCCGAAGTCGTAGTCGAAGAGCGCTCCATCGGCAGTTTCGCTGTAGCCGGGCAGGTCGCTGGCCTCGTCCATGACGAATGGCTGGCGGATCGCACCGGGCGCTTAATGCCCGTCGGGCTGTTGAATTCGCCGTTCGCCGCATTTGAGGAGCTGCAGGCGAGTTCTGCGAAGTTGGGGGAGGGTGCGGCTTTCCGTACCGCCCCCAGCTCTGGCCCCTAGATTTCGCAGGTTTCGGAGGGCGCGTTGCGGATCAATCCGCGCTCGGCCACCAGCGTGCTGATGAGCAGAATGGCGGCGGCCGCGTTCCAGGGAACGAGCGGCAAATAGCCTTCTGGCGGCAGGTCGGAGAGCAGCCAGCGGGTTACCAGGAACGTGGCCAATCCCAGCGCAAGCGAAATGGCGAATGCGATGCCCCGGTGCTTCTTGGAGACGCCCTGCCACGCGGGGATTGATCCGTCGGCAGGTGCTTCAGAGGTGATTCCCAAGAACTTCAGCATGCTTTCCTTCTCTATAATGTCCGATAGTTGTCATATAAAGATCAAGTCAACTAAGTGTTATTTCGATAGTATCGAATCTGAAAATTGCTGTACATGGTACTTTCGGATGACACTTCGACTTCGAACACCGAGCCCGGGTGAAACTTTTGGCCCCGTGCACGGCGCGCAGGCCACGGTGGCGCCATTCGGCGTCCGGTGCAGCCAAGCGCGGGGGCAGGACCGAGGTGCGTGGGCGCATCGCTCGGAACGCTGCGAGATCGCCCCCGGGGAAGTGTTAATGGGAAGGCGCACTAGCGGCCTAGCGCCAGGCGCGGTTCCTGCCTTATCATCAGTGAGTCAGGAACATGGCCCCGCCAGGTTCCGGCGCTCTCAAAAGGGGCGATACCCGTTGCGGTCCAGCAACCGGTAACGGCAGACATATATGGAATTTCTTCAGCACGATTTCTTGAAAAGAGTCCATAATGTCTAGCGTTTCAGCTGCCATTGCCCACGCCCTCAAGCCGCTGGCCCCGCGGATCTTCGGATTGATGGGCAACGGCAATGCCCACTTCCTCGACGCCGCAGTGCGTGCAGGCTTCGACTACACCGCCGTGCGCCACGAATCGGCCGCCGTTTCGGCCGCCGACGCCTACTTCCGCATCTCCAATAAGCTGGCCATCGCCTCCACCACTTACGGTGCCGGCTACACCAACACCATCACCGCACTGGCTGAAGCCGCCGCGGCCCGGACCCCGCTGCTGTTCGTCACCGGCGACGCGCCAACTTCCGGCCTGCGTGGATGGGACGTCGACCAGGCCGCGATCGACACAGCAGTGCGAGCGCCGCGCTACGTCGTTGACCGCAACAACCCGGGTGCCATCGCTCTGGAGGCGGCCGCCCTGGCGTTGCGCGAACGGATGCCGGTTGTTTTGGCGATCCCTTATGATTTGGCCGCGGTGGATTCGCTCGAAGAGCAGCTGCCTGATTTCGCCTCCCTGCGCAGCACCCCTCCGGCACCGCAGCTGAACTCCACCCAGCTGGAGCAGATCGCTGGAAAGCTCAACGCCTCGCAGCGCACCCACATCCTCTATGGCCGCGGCGCGATCGATGCCGCGGCGCAGGTCCAGTCGCTGGCGCAGAAGCTGGACGCCACCACCTCGGGTACCCTGCTGGCCCGCGACCTGCTGGACTACGAGTTCGATTTGGGCATCACCGGAGGCTTCTCCACCGAGGCCAACGCCCGGATCATCGCGCAGGCCGATACGGTATTGGTGCTCGGCGCCTCGTTGAACCAGTTCACCATGCGTTTTGGCGATCTGGTCGCGCAGGATGCCAGCTTGATCCAGATCGACCTGGGGTGCGCCGCCACCAACCCGCGCGTGGACTATTTCGCCACCGCCGATGCGACCCTGGCCGCCGCGGACCTGCTCGGTGCGGTGGAGCAGGCGCAGGGCGGATGGCGTTCAAGCCTGGACCTGTCCAATCTGCGCACCCGTCCGGCCGGTGACGACCTGGCCGCCGACGGGCAGCTTGATCCGCGCCGCGTGGCCAGCGAACTGGAGAAGATCCTGCCGGCCAATCGCGTGCTGGTGCAAGACGGCGGCCACTTCATCGGCTGGGGCCCATGTACTGGTCGACCACCGGTGCACGCTCCTTGAGCTGCGTGGGCACCGCGTACCAGTCCATCGGCCTGGGCATCGCTTCCATGGTGGGCGCAGGCCCGGCGGCGCAGGGGCGCACGGTCGTGCTGGCCGCCGGCGATGGCGGCTTCCTGATGGGCCTGGCGGACCTCGAATCGATCGTTCGCACCGTGGAAAGTGGCGTAATCGTCATCTACAACGACTCCGCGTACGGAGCGGAAATCCACCAGTACGGATCCGTCGGCCTGCACGAAGACCCGATGCTGATCCCGACCGTGGATTTCGCCGGTATCGCCAAGGCCATGGGAGCCACCGGAATCCGCGTTGACACGCTCGAAGACCTCGCCGGGGTCCAGCAGTGGGTGGATGCCGGAGCCCGGGGCGTGTGCCTGGTGGATGCCCGTGTCTCGATGCATGTGCGTGCTCCTTATATGGACGAGGTCCTTTCCGCGAACAAGAAGGCCGCCGCGGCTGCGGCATTACAATCCGGTAAAGGTGGTGGCAAGCGGTAGCCGAACGTCGTAGGGTGGTTGAGTGCGCAAGTTATTAGTCGGAACAGCAAGTCTGGGTCTAGGGGCACTTTTGATGTTCCCCGCAACCGGCGCTTTTGCTGCACCCACTGGCCCTGGCGACTCGGCGGGTGCCAGCGCAGCGCAGCTTTCCGAGACCTCGCTTCGCGTGGCAACCATCCAGGCAAATCTCAGCGGCGAAACCCCCCAGGAGCTGCCCGCGAACCTGATGCGCGGATCCGACCGCCAGGCGGCGCAGGTTGCAGACAAGATCAGCAGCGCCAATGCGGACGTGGTGGTTCTGACAGATATGGACGCCACCCAGGACGCGGTTGATGCACTGAACGACCAGTATCTGAACAATCCCGACGATGCCCGCGCCGATGTGGAATACGGGTATTCCTACCTGGCCGTGGGCTCCAAGGGCCTGCAAAGCGGTGCCGATCTGAACGCTGATGGCGTCATCGGCGGCGCCGAGGATGCGTGGGGCCAGGCCGCATTCGCCGAGCAGGGTTCGATTGTCGTGCTATCGAAGTACCCGATTGCACAAGACCAGGTCACCAGCGTTTCCCAGCTCAAGTGGCAGGACGTTGCCAACGACATGATGCACCACACCGACTTCTCTGGTGTGCTGGCCGCCTCCATTCCGGTGATGAGCACCGGGCTGTGGGACATTCCCATCCAATACCGTGGCGAGCCGGTGCATATTCTTGCGACCCAAACCCAGCCAGATGCACAGGACCAGGAATTCGCCAAGGCACGCCAGGCTGATGAGTTGAAGGTTCTCACCGGCTACCTGGCCGGAGAGGACTACGTTCGCACCGATGAGGGCGAGCAAGCAGAAGGAGTCGGCGAAGACCGCTATGTCATCGCCGGCGCACTTGGCTTGCAGGAGAACGCGGCAGATCGCGTTGAACCATTCCTCCAGGGGCTCAAGCGCGCGAACGCTTTGAATGATTCCGGAAGCTACCTGGTCCCCAGCGCAACTTGGCAGGTATTGGGCCAGGGCCGCATCCAGGAGCATCCGCCAAGCAGTTCCCAGCCCCTGCCCGGAACGGTGCCGGACTTGGTGAAAGCATCAAGCCCGCTGATCTGGACCGATGTCCAGTTCTAGATGCCGAGCAAACCCCGCAGATAAGGATTGAGGAATCGTCCCTCCGGATCGGCAGTTTGGCGCACCCTCGTGAAATCGCTGAATTTCGGGTAGAGCTGCGCCAAATCCGCTGCTTGCAGGCTATGTTCCTTGCCCCAATGCGGCCGGCCGCCCAAAGAACGGAAGATCTCTTCCATGGCCGGGAAGTATCCCGGAGCCTTATCCCGAATGTAGCGGTGCACGGCAATGTACGCTGTCTGCCTGCCGCTGGCGGTACCCAACCAGGTGGAGTCCTCGGCCGCGGTACGCACCTCGACAGGGAAGGAAACTCCAACTCCCGAACGCCTGAAGTACGCTCGCACCTTCGCGAAAGCTTCATCGAAGCCAGCTAGCGGCAGCGCATACTCCATCTCGGTGAAACGCACCCGTCGCGCACTGGTGAAAGCTTCATTCCATGGCGCGATGCTGCTGCGCTCCGGCAGGGCGGCGCAAGCCACCTCATTCAATTTGGCAGTGGTCCGGGGGACCGCTGCGCTCAGCGAGCTGAGCAGCTGCAACGCGCCATTGGAGAGCAGCTCATCGTTCAGCCAGCGGGCCACCGCAGGCGGTTGATCGGCAGGGACCTGGCCGTCGAGCCGGGTATTGATCTTCACCTGGGCTTTGCTGGTGCCCGGGAACCAGAAGAATTCCAGATGGTCTTCTTGCCGGGCACGATCAACAAAGCTTTCGGCGATCTGCCCGATGGGTTCGATGGATTCGGCCGCACGCATCATGTAGTAGGGAACGCACCGCAGCCGGACGTGGGTGAGTACCCCCAGTACTCCCAGGCCAAGCCGGGACGCCTCGAATAATTCGCTATTCTCCTGCGCGCTGGCGCGCAGATGGGTCCCATCGGCCAGCATGAGCTGCACTCCGGTGACCGTTGCGCTGAATCCGCTGAATTCCAGGCCCGTGCCGTGGGTGCCGGTGCTGATTGCTCCAGCGACCGACTGCTTGTCGATATCTCCCATATTCTCCAACGCGAGGTTGAAGGGCCTGAGCAGGGCGGGGATCTGCCAGAGCCGGGTTCCGGCGCGGAACGTCACCTCGTGGGTGCGAGCGTCGACTTCCTCGATGCCGCGAAAGCCATCCAGATTCAGCAAGATCCCGTCGGTATCTGCCAGCGGAGTGAAGGAATGGCCTGCGCCGACGGTGCGCACCGGCTGGTGCTGGTCGGCGGCCTGCTCCAGGCTCTGTGCTAATTCTGCGATGCTGCGCGGAGAATGGACAGCTGCTGGGTGGGAGACCACGGTGCGTGCGAAATTCCTGAAAGTACTCACAGGAATGCTTTCCCTTCTCCACGGTAAGTAGACCATTGTTCGACGATCCTGCCCTTGGAGTACACCGCCGCCTTATTAACGCGTTCGGCCGGTTCGCCGGACTTGGCATGGCGCAGCCACACGGTATCGCCAATGGCAATGCGATGCGCCGAGGGGCCAGTGAGCGGAGTCTGCACTTCGCCGGCGCCTTCCATGGCCAGGTAGCGAAGCTTCTTGGGATGCTCGATGGTGGGCAAGCGGTCCTTGCCGGCTGGACCCGATGCGGCCCATCCGCCACCAAGGATGGTGACCGTTCGCTCATCGGGACGGCGTACTACCGGGAACCCCAGGTACAGGGCAGGGGTGGGGCGGAATGCGCGGTAGGAATCGAAGAGCGCGGGCGCGAATAATCCTGAGCCCGCGGCGATTTCGGTTACCGCTGGTTCTTGGATGGTGCTTTCTACCGAACCGGTACCTCCGGCATTTACAAACCGCAGGTCGCCGAGCTCCCGTACCAATTCCACGGTTTCGGCCCGGCGGTCCGCCAGTTCGGCGGCGCTGGCTTGGCGCAGCTTGCGGGCGATCAGTGCCCTGGGGCTGAAACCCCCATCGGGGACCGAAGCGATTTGGGATTCGTAGCCCATCAGCCCGTCCAAGATGAAGTTGCGCCGGCGGTGCACCTGGGCGGCCAGTTCGGCGACCTGTTCCGGCCGGGTCAGCGGGGAACGCGCGGCGCCGATACGGAGGTTGCTGCTGGGGTAATAGGCAGCATCCAGTTCCAGGGCGACCTTCAGCGGCCCGTGCCCCGGTGCGATCCTGTCGATCAAATCCAACTGCTCTTGGGTATCCACCATGAGCGTTACCTCTTCGCGAGCCTGTTCGCTGGCGGCCCACCGGCTGATCGCTTCGGCATCGGTTTGCGGGTAGGCAACCACCAAGTCCTTCAAGCCATGGCTGGCCAGCCATAATGCTTCGGCCAAGGTGAAGCAGAGAACGCCGCGGAAACCGGGCTCATCCAGGACCCGTTCCAATGCCTTGCGTACACGCAGGGATTTGGACGCGATGCGAATCGGCACACCTCCGGCCCGTTCGCGCAGGGCGATCACGTTGGAATCGAAGGCATCCAGATCGAGCAGCGCGACCGGATGCTCCGAGATCCCGGCGCTTTTCAAGGCGTGGTTATACCGTTTGGCCTGAGCGTTCTTCATAGGCCAACTCTTGCACCAGCGTCGGGGAGTTTCAAGGAATTTTTCAAGACGCTTGCTTGAAAGCGCAAAGCCCAAGGTAACTCTCAGGGTCTTGCGGTTAAGCTGGAGCCATCATGAAAAACGATCCGATTTCAATGACTTTGATTGGCAAAGATGGAAAGCCGCGCTCCGGCGTGCAGGACGCCATCATGAAGGGCATCGGCGTGCAGCGCCCGCTGGTGCTTGCCTACATCAAGCGGCTGCGCAAAAAGCACCCTGACGCTACTACTGCCCAGCTGGCAGCTATTGTCGAGCGCGATTACCTGCGCGTAGTTACCGGTTCCGGTGCAGCCGTGGGTGGAACCGCAGCCGTTCCCGCTGTTGGTACCGGTATCGCCCTGGGCCTATCCATAGCTGCGACCCTGGGCTTCCTGGAAGCCTCGGCGCTGTATGCGCAAAGCCTGGCAGAGCTGCACGGCATAGCCATCGACGATCCGGATCGTTCACGAGTCCTGGTTATGGGCATCATGATGGGCGATGAGGGCAGCTCGATGATTGCCGGATTGACTTCCCAGGCCGCAGGTCGCGGTGGGGGTCCAATCCAGGGATGGGCCAAGTCCTTCGGTGCCAGCAAGTCCACGAGCATCTACTCTGCAATGCAGCGCACCATGCAGAAGAAGTTCCTGCGCAAGATCATTGGCACCCAAGCGGCTAGCACCATCGGCCGTTTGGTTCCGTTTGGGGTCGGCGCGGCCATCGGTGGCGTAGGCAATCGATATATGGCCAAGCGCGTGATCGAGAATGCGGCAGTGGCCTTCGCCGGCATTCCCACGGTGGCGCCAAGCTCTCTGCCCCTGGATGATCCTAGAGTCATTGACGCAGAGATCGTCGAGGACTAGCTGAATCGCGGTAGCCGGCCACTGAGGTGGTCGGCTACCGGCTTTTAAGACGAATTTTTATGCGTTTTACAGATTTTTGCGAGCACCGAACCGCATGAACCCGGGCTTTAATCGGCGCTCAGGAATTAAGTGTGCACGGTCACCGTCAAAAACCACCCACCCGATTTGCAGGACCCCCAAAACCTGTGTATAGTTTTTCCTTGTCGCCGAGAACAAAACGGAAGAAATAACCGGATGTGAAACGGCGGCAGAACCCCAGAAAATCAAGGTTTTTCCACAGTCTTGTGGACAACAATTGAAAAGAATGGGAACTGAGAATACTGGTTCAAATCACAAACAATGGATTTGACTTTCAGGAATTCGAAGTTATAGAATATGAATATAACGCTGGACGAAATTACCGCCTGGAATGGTGGGTAAAGAACCGGTAAGTGTTTGTTGTTTGAGAACTCAATAGTGTGCCAAGTTTGTTGATACCGAATATTTTTATTTGGTGAATACATAACATTTGCTTGAGGCATTGCACCCCCGTGCAGTGTTCTTGAGTGTTTTATTATTCGCCAGGACTTCATTGGCTTCGCCCTTATTTTCCAAGGGGTTGCCGGTGGCTTTTTATTTTTTTATGGAGAGTTTGATCCTGGCTCAGGATGAACGCTGGCGGCGTGCTTAACACATGCAAGTCGAACGATGAAGCCCAGCTTGCTGGGTGGATTAGTGGCGAACGGGTGAGTAACACGTGAGTAACCTGCCCCCGACTCTGGGATAAGCCCGGGAAACTGGGTCTAATACCGGATATTACCTTTGACCGCATGGTTGTTGGTGGAAAGATTTATCGGTGGGGGATGGACTCGCGGCCTATCAGCTTGTTGGTGAGGTAATGGCTCACCAAGGCGACGACGGGTAGCCGGCCTGAGAGGGTGACCGGCCACACTGGGACTGAGACACGGCCCAGACTCCTACGGGAGGCAGCAGTGGGGAATATTGCACAATGGGCGAAAGCCTGATGCAGCGACGCCGCGTGAGGGATGACGGCCTTCGGGTTGTAAACCTCTTTCAGTAGGGAAGAAGCGAAAGTGACGGTACCTGCAGAAGAAGCGCCGGCTAACTACGTGCCAGCAGCCGCGGTAATACGTAGGGCGCAAGCGTTATCCGGATTTATTGGGCGTAAAGAGCTCGTAGGCGGTTTGTCGCGTCTGCCGTGAAAGTCCGAGGCTCAACCTCGGATCTGCGGTGGGTACGGGCAGACTAGAGTGATGTAGGGGAGACTGGAATTCCTGGTGTAGCGGTGAAATGCGCAGATATCAGGAGGAACACCGATGGCGAAGGCAGGTCTCTGGGCATTTACTGACGCTGAGGAGCGAAAGCATGGGGAGCGAACAGGATTAGATACCCTGGTAGTCCATGCCGTAAACGTTGGGCACTAGGTGTGGGGGACATTCCACGTTTTCCGCGCCGTAGCTAACGCATTAAGTGCCCCGCCTGGGGAGTACGGCCGCAAGGCTAAAACTCAAAGGAATTGACGGGGGCCCGCACAAGCGGCGGAGCATGCGGATTAATTCGATGCAACGCGAAGAACCTTACCAAGGCTTGACATGTGCCAGACCGCCTCAGAGATGGGGTTTCCCTTCGGGGCTGGTTCACAGGTGGTGCATGGTTGTCGTCAGCTCGTGTCGTGAGATGTTGGGTTAAGTCCCGCAACGAGCGCAACCCTCGTTCCATGTTGCCAGCACGTAAAGGTGGGGACTCATGGGAGACTGCCGGGGTCAACTCGGAGGAAGGTGGGGATGACGTCAAATCATCATGCCCCTTATGTCTTGGGCTTCACGCATGCTACAATGGCCGGTACAATGGGTTGCGATACTGTGAGGTGGAGCTAATCCCTAAAAGCCGGTCTCAGTTCGGATTGGGGTCTGCAACTCGACCCCATGAAGTCGGAGTCGCTAGTAATCGCAGATCAGCAACGCTGCGGTGAATACGTTCCCGGGCCTTGTACACACCGCCCGTCAAGTCACGAAAGTTGGTAACACCCGAAGCCGATGGCCTAACCACCTTGTGTGGGGGGAGTCGTCGAAGGTGGGACTGGCGATTGGGACTAAGTCGTAACAAGGTAGCCGTACCGGAAGGTGCGGCTGGATCACCTCCTTTCTAAGGAGCTAACCATTATTGGTTGCCCATGCTGGACACGAGTGTTGTCCGGGTGGGTTGCTCATGGGTGGAATATCAATGGACTCAATACCGGAAAACGTGCTGGCTGATGCTGGTGCGGGGTATTGGCTGTGGCCGCGTGGTGCTTGGGCATCTGCTAGTACGCATTGCAGGGGTTTTCTTCTTGCGGTGCTGGAATGCGGTGTGTGGGTGTTGCGTGGTTTGTATGGTTTGGCATGCTGTTGGGTTTTGAGGCAACAAGCCTCCTTTCCTGGTGAATGGTTGCCGGGGTTCTTCCTGTGGGGAGGGTCCTGGTGGTGTTCGCTTGGGTGAGGGGTTCTTGGTGTTTCGGTGTTTGTCCTGTGTTTGCTGCAAGGATGTCCTGTTGGATTGATGCTGGCCTTTGGTTGGTGTTGGTTTTGGGGTGTTGTTGCGGGGGTGCGGGGTTGTTGTTTGGGAACTGTATAGTGAACGCGAGCATCTTGCAGATGAGATGAGCTGGGTAGTCCTTTTCCTTGGATTGCCTGGTGTTGGAGTCTTGTCTGCGTGATTTTGTTAGATTGTTTTATTGCTCATATCTTTTGACTTTGATGTTGTGTTGAAGTTTTTAAGGGCGCACGGTGGATGCCTTGGCATCAAGAGCCGATGAAGGACGTGGGAATCTGCGATAAGCCTGGTGGAGTCGATAACCGGACGTTGAGACCAGGATTTCCGAATGGGGGAACCCCGCACCATGTTATGTGGTGTGACCTGCAGCTGAATGTATAGGCTGTGTGGAGGGAACGCGGGGAAGTGAAACATCTCAGTACCCGCAGGAAGAGAAAACAACAGTGATTCCGTTAGTAGTGGCGAGCGAACGCGGATGGGGCTAAACCGGTTGGTGTGTGATAGCGGATAGGCGTTGCATCACCGGGGTTGTGGGGTCGGCATGTACCAGCGCTATCTTGCTGGTGGGATGAGGTGCAGGCGTATAGGTGAATCGGTTGGAATGCCGGACCATAGAGGGTGATAGTCCCGTAGGTGTAATGCGTGTCTGCCGTTCTAGTGTTGATACCCGAGTAGCACGGGGCCCGTGAAACCTTGTGTGAATCTGCCAGGACCACCTGGTAAGCCTGAATACTACTTGATGACCGATAGTGAATCAGTACCGTGAGGGAATGGTGAAAAGTACCCCGGGAGGGGAGTGAAATAGTACCTGAAACCGTGCGCTTACAATCCGTTAGAGCTGGGGACTTGTTCCCTGGTGATGGCGTGCCTTTTGAAGAATGAGCCTGCGAGTTAGTGTTACGTCGCGAGGTTAACCCGTGTGGGGAAGCCGTAGCGAAAGCGAGTCTGAATAGGGCGTTTGAGTGGCGTGATCTAGACCCGAAGCGAAGTGATCTACCCATGGCCAGGTTGAAGCGCGTGTAAGAGCGTGTGGAGGACCGAACCCACTTCAGTTGAAAATGGAGGGGATGAGCTGTGGGTAGGGGTGAAAGGCCAATCAAACTTCGTGATAGCTGGTTCTCCCCGAAATGCATTTAGGTGCAGCGTTGCGTGTTTCTTGCTGGAGGTAGAGCTACTGGATAGGCGATGGGCCCTACAAGGTTACTGACCTTAGCCAAACTCCGAATGCCGGCAAGTGAGAGCGCAGCAGTGAGACTGTGGGGGATAAGCTTCATAGTCGAGAGGGAAACAGCCCAGAACGCCAACTAAGGCCCCTAAGCGTGTGCTAAGTGGAAAAGGATGTGGAGTTGCTGTGACAACCAGGAGGTTGGCTTAGAAGCAGCCACCCTTGAAAGAGTGCGTAATAGCTCACTGGTCAAGTGATTCCGCGCCGATAATGTAGCGGGGCTCAAGCACACCGCCGAAGTTGCGTCATTCAAATATTAACCTGGTTTCGATTGGGTGTTTGGATGGGTAGGGGAGCGTCGTGTGGACGGTGAAGTCGCGGTGTAAACCAGCGGTGGAGGCCACACGAGTGAGAATGCAGGCATGAGTAGCGAATGACGGGTGAGAAACCCGTCCGCCGAATGATCAAGGGTTCCAGGGTTAAGCTAATCTGCCCTGGGTTAGTCGGGACCTAAGGCGAGGCCGACAGGCGTAGTCGATGGACAACGGGTTGATATTCCCGTACCGGCGAAGGACCGCCCATACTGAGCTGTGGATGCTAACCATGATTGACGCTAGCTGTTGGTGCCTTCGGGTATCTTGCTGGTTGATGTGGTGGGAACCGATGCAGTGAGGTCAGCGTATTAACAGGTGTGACGCAGGAAGGTAGCCGAGCCAGGCAATGGAATTGACCTGGTCCAAGGGTGTAGGAAGAGTGGTTGGCAAATCCGCCGCTCATATATTCTGAGACCTGATAGGCGCCCCGTTTTCGGGGTGATTCGGTGATCCTATGCTGCCTAGAAAAGCATCGGCGCGAGGTCCAAGTCCGCCCGTACCCCAAACCGACACAGGTGATCAGGTAGAGAATACTAAGGCGATCGAGAGAATCATGGTTAAGGAACTCGGCAAAATGCCCCCGTAACTTCGGAAGAAGGGGGGCCTGCCCCGTGATGAGAACTTGCTTCTCTGATGCGGGTGTGGGCCGCAGAGACCAGGGGGAAGCGACTGTTTACTAAAAACACAGGTCCGTGCGAAGTCGCAAGACGATGTATACGGACTGACTCCTGCCCGGTGCTGGAAGGTTAAGAGGACTGGTTAGCAGTAATGCGAAGCTGAGAATTTAAGCCCCAGTAAACGGCGGTGGTAACTATAACCATCCTAAGGTAGCGAAATTCCTTGTCGGGTAAGTTCCGACCTGCACGAATGGAGTAACGACTTCCCCGCTGTCTCAACCATGAACTCGGCGAAATTGCAGTACGAGTAAAGATGCTCGTTACGCGCAGCAGGACGGAAAGACCCCGAGACCTTTACTATAGTTTGGTATTGGTGTTCGGTGCAGCTTGTGTAGGATAGGTGGGAGACTGTGAAGCTTGGACGCTAGTTCAGGTGGAGTCATCGTTGAAATACCACTCTGGCTGTACCGGTCACCTAACTTCGGACCATGATCTGGTTCAGGGACAGTGCCTGATGGGTAGTTTAACTGGGGCGGTTGCCTCCTAAAATGTAACGGAGGCGCCCAAAGGTTCCCTCAGCCTGGTTGGCAATCAGGTGTCGAGTGTAAGTGCACAAGGGAGCTTGACTGTGAGAGTGACAGCTCGAGCAGGGACGAAAGTCGGGACTAGTGATCCGGCGGCACCTCGTGGAAGGGCCGTCGCTCAACGGATAAAAGGTACCTCGGGGATAACAGGCTGATCTTGCCCAAGAGTCCATATCGACGGCATGGTTTGGCACCTCGATGTCGGCTCGTCGCATCCTGGGGCTGGAGTAGGTCCCAAGGGTTGGGCTGTTCGCCCATTAAAGCGGTACGCGAGCTGGGTTTAGAACGTCGTGAGACAGTTCGGTCCCTATCCGCTGCGCGCGTTGGAAATTTGAGAAGGGCTGTCCTTAGTACGAGAGGACCGGGACGGACGAACCTCTGGTGTGTCAGTTGTACTGCCAAGTGCATCGCTGATTAGCTACGTTTGGAAGGGATAACCGCTGAAAGCATCTAAGCGGGAAGCCTGCTTCGAGATGAGATTTCCATGCACCTTGAGTGTGAGAGGCCCCCAGCTAGACCACTGGGTTGATAGGCAGGATGTGGAAGCAAGGACTAAAGACTTGTGTAGCTGACCTGTACTAATAGGCCGATGACTTTCAACACACAATAAAACAATATTTGAACTGATGATTTCAATGCTGTTCGCGTTCACTATGCGGTTACGAGACAACAACCTCTAGCCAGCAAATACGGATGAGTTACAAGACTTTGTAGCACCGGAAAACATTGACCAGGAAACGTTTTGGTTTGTGTGCTTCGTGATTGTTACGGCGGTCATAGCGTGGGGGAAACGCCCGGTCCCATACCGAACCCGGAAGCTAAGGCCCACTGCGCCGATGGTACTGCACTCGTGAGGGTGTGGGAGAGTAGGTCACCGCCGGACTTAACTTGAGTAGATGGTTTGAGGCCCTGGTACCGTTTGGTGCCGGGGCCTCACCTGTTTAACCCGTACAGGGGCCAGGCCTGAAAGCCCGGCCCCTGTACCTGTTTAAGTACTGTACCTGTTGGCTTACGGCCTGCCTATTATCGAAGCATCGCCGAGAAAGCATCGCAATCACTTTGAGCCGCTACAAGCAGTTTACGGAGTGAGAAGACTAGTGGGCTGCTTCTTCGGCTTCAATTATTGACGCGAGTGCCAGGTCTTCGATGGTGAGCATCACGGTGCTATCCGACCGGTCAAATAGCTGCAGGGTGATGCTCCGGCCATTACAGCGCCACATGCCCACCGACTGATCTTCGTCGTCCCAAGGGCGCTCAGGAGTGCCATACAGTTGGGAAAGCTGTGCCTGCAGGACTTCGTAGCCATACTGGGCCACGGGGTCCTGGGCGTTCAGCGATCCGTAGAGGTGGGTGCAGACGCTGAGGAATTGCTGACGGTAAGTATCCCAGAAACTCACCATTTTTCCTGGCAGGCCGAGGTCTAGGCTCATCATTTGATGTGGTGAATCGTGGTCTTCGGCATCAACGTTGTTTCCGGAAACGAATCCAAGGGCACCGAACAAGACTTCACGCTCGACTTTGTTCTTCGGCCAGGGACCTTGGACCAGGCCCTGGACAACAGGCATGAGATCACGGGGACCAGGGGACAAACTTGGGGATGAGTCTGGTGGCGGCGTACTGCGAGCCTACCTTTGACGCTTAGTCTCCCGGAAGAGGACCATGAAATTGTGTTTCGCTTACAGGTCCTGCATCCAACGCAGATGCTGGGCGGACATCGCCGATGCGAAACGAGCCTGTCTCTGCTTTCGCACCGGTTGCCTGATGCTGCATCGTCGCTGCTTGACGTGACTGGCCGGCAACCCTACAGTCAAGGCACCGGGGACCTGGTGGTAAGGCCATAGCTACAGGAGCTTGCGATGGGACTATTGACATTCAGCATCAACGTCACGCTGGATGGCTGTGTAGATCATCGCGAAGGCATCGCCGACGACGAATTGCACGACTACTTCACACGACTGATGAATGCGCACGGAGCGATGCTCTGGGGGCGTGCCACCTACGAGCTGATGGAAGATTACTGGCCGGCCGTCGCTCATGGAGATATCGCAGCGCCGCCAGCTTTGCTTCGCTGGGCGCAGCAGCTGGAGGAGAAGCCCAAGTACGTTGTCTCGAGCACCCGCACCGCGTACTCGTGGAAGAATTCGCACTTGCTAAGCGGCGACCTACGCGCCTCGGTGCTGAAGCTGAAGGACCAGTACCCCAATGGAGTGCTGCTCGGTAGCGGCAAATTGGCAACGGTTCTGGACCGGATGGAACTTATCGACGAATACCACTTCCTAGTCCATCCAGTCATCGCCGGGCATGGACCAACCCTGCATGAGGCAGGATTGCAGGATTCCCGTCACCTCCAGTTGATATCAGCGCAGCCGCTGGCCAGCGGGGCAATCGCAGCCAGCTATCGGCGTGCAGGCTGATTCTCATGACGATGGCGATTTTGCCTTGGAATTCCGGGGCAGAATCAGGAAAGTGGACACCTTTTCTTGCCGGGTAACTTCGTGTTTTGCACGATGGCAGCAAGCGCTTGCATCCGCAGGCCGAAGCCACGAAAGCAGTCGAAGAAATAAGCGTCTTGGCAGAGGGCAATCTGCGTTGCCAAGGAGCGATGATCGCGTAGCGTAGGAATTATGGATACGCTTTTTTTCGCCCATCGCGGCAGCTCCCATAAATATTCGGAGAACACTCGTGCTGCCTATCTGCAGGCCATCGACGAAGGCGCCGATGGAATCGAATGCGACGTCCATCTGAGCAAAGACGGAATCGTCGTCTGCCACCACGATCCAACAGTCGACCGCACCTCTGATTCAGCCGGTCTGGTTGCCGGATTTACCTTGGCCCAGATGAAAGCCATGGACTTCACTGGAGTCGTTCCGAGCATGGTCCCGGCCGAGTACGGGGCGGAGAATGAACAGCTCCTGAGCCTCGGCGAACTTTTCGAGCTCATTGAAGCACGCGGCAAGCCAATTGGCCTGGCTATCGAAATCAAGCATCCAAGCCCCTATGGCCACCTGCTCGAAAAGGGTGTGCTGCAGGTTCTCGCAGCCCATGGCTTCGACCCGCAGACGGGCACGGCCGGCTCGCAAGGGCAGATCGCGGTGACCCTGATGAGCTTTGAGCCGAATTCCCTGCGCTATCTGGCACGCACCGTCAGCACTTCACTATTGTGCCAGCTGATGACCGAGGTCAACCCGGACTATGTCCGGCAGCTCATTGATTCCGGCGACCTGGGGCGAGCAGGTGTCTACGATGTTCTTTACCGCTCCGTGACTGAAGGAATCGAACTGATCAACGCAGGGGGAGCTGGCATCATTGGATCCGGGGTCGCCTGGACCCGAGCCAATGAGCATCTTGTGCGCCGATGGCTGGAACAAGGGCTGAAGGCGCGCATCTGGACGGTTGACCGTCCCGCGGATGCGCAATTCCTGGTGGACCTGGGTGTCGGGGAATTGACGAGCAACCGCCCGGCAGAACTGCGCAAAGAATTGGAGCTGAGCTAGGCCACATGAACACCGGAGAAATCGCACAGGTCAACCTGTACCTGCAGGACACGTACATTTTTGCTGCGGAGGCCCGAGTCATTGCAACGGGAAGCGGCGAAGACGGGCAGTGGATTGCCCTGAGCCCCAATATCTTCCATCCCCGTGGTGGAGGCCAGCCCGAAGACTCAGGCACCGTGGACGGGCTGCCTGTCTCAGTCCAGCGCGACGCGAATGCACTGGTGGTCTTGTACGGCGCCGGCGCCCGGCAGGTGGGTGATCAGGTCCTAGCTGAGATCGATGGCGAGCTGCGCCTTTCCCATGCCGCATTGCACACCGCAGGGCACGTCCTGGGCTTCGCTGGCGAAGACCGCGGCTGGCAGCACCAGGGCCACTCGCACTTCCCTGGGCAGTCGCGCCTCGACTTCGATCCGGCCAGCGTCGACCTGCCATTGGGCGATGAGAACGAACGGGCCGCCGCCAAGGCCTGGCTCCAAGGACGCGTCGATGAACTCATCGCTGGCGGCGGAGAAATCACAACGGCCACCGATGCTCAGGGCATCCGTACCGTGAGCATCGCCGGGGTGAATGCCGAACCTTGCGGTGGCACCCACGTGAAGCACCTGAACCAGCTGCAGCACGTCGAGATCGGCGACGCAAAGGTCAAGCGCGGTGTCTACAAGGTCAGGTACGATGCACGCCACGTCCGCTAGCTGGTTCACTCCGGCGACCAGGATGGGCCTTTCCATCGCGATCGCCACCGGGCTCTACGGCATTTCCTTCGGGGCCCTGTCCATTGCTGCAGGACTGGATCTGTGGCAAACCGTTGCCTTGAGCGCCTTGATGTTCACCGGCGGATCGCAGTTCGCCTTTATCGGCGTGATCTCAGGCGGAGGTGCTGCCTCGGCAGCGTTCTCCGCCGCTTCGCTGCTGGGAATCCGCAATGCCGTGTACGGGATGCAGATCAAGCAGGCATTGCGGCCTTTGGGACGGCATGTGCCCTGGATGGCCCAGGTGACCATCGATGAATCCACCGCAGTCAGCTTGGGGCAATCGGACCTGGCCGAGAAGCGCCGTGGTTTCTTCACCGCCGGGGTGGGCGTCTACGTCCTGTGGAATCTGTTCACCCTCGTCGGAGCCTTGCTCGGAGAACGCATGGGGGACCCCGCGGCTTGGGGGCTCGATGGCGCCGCGGTCGCCGCCTTCATCGGTTTGCTCTGGCCGCGCTTGAAGTCAGTTGAACCGGTCATGATCGCGATTGCGGCCGCAATCCTCACCGCGCTGGCTGTGCCGGTCACCGCGCCGGGCTTGCCGATTCTGGTAACCGCGGCCTGCGCTGCGATCTACGCGGTGGCCACCGGCCGCCGGACCCCGGCTGCGACCGAGCACGGCGATCTGGAAAGCATTGAGGAGGACCAGCCTTGAGCGAATTGAGCTGGTGGATTCTGGGAGCCTGCCTGACGGCCTACGCAATCAAGCTCTGCGGCTACTTTGTGCCACGCAAGGTTCTGGACTCGCCGACCATGTCCCATGTCGCGGCCACGCTGACCATTGCGTTGCTCGCCTCGTTGGTGACGGTCAATGCCTTCACCTCCGGGCAGGAACTGGTGATTGACGCCCGTATCGGTGCGCTCGCGGCGGCGATTATCGCACTGGCTTTCAAGGCACCCTATCTTGTCGTCGTTGTCGTCGGTGCTCTGGCGGCCATCGTCTTGAGGGCGAGCGGACTAGCTGCCTAGATATTGCCTGCAAGGCGGGTGACAAGCACAAGGCGTAGTGGGACAGTGGAAGCATGATTGTAGCTTTCTCCGTAGCCCCAAGTAACGACAACCCCAACGGTTCGGTCCACGATGCAGTGGCCGAAGCGGTGAAAATCGTCCGCGATTCTGGCCTCCCCAATCGCACCAGCTCCATGTTCACCGAGATCGAAGGTGAATGGGACGAAGTCATGGAGGTAGTCAAGCAAGCCACCATGGCCGTTGGCCGATTCGGTTCGCGCGTATCGCTGGTGTTGAAAGCCGATATTCGGCCCGGTTACGAAGGTGAGCTCGATGGCAAAATCCAACGCCTGGAGAAGGCTATTGAGGATAGTGAGGAGAACATGTCGTCATGATCCACCATTCTGCAGAGCACCATGCCGCAGCCGTCGATGAATATTTGGAACAGGCGCTGGGGTTGCGCGTTGATGCCTTGGAGGCAGGCCGGGAGCATTCCCATAGTGCCGGGCTTCCACGGATTGAAGTCAGTCCTGCCCAGGGAAAGTTCCTCCAGCTGCTCACCGAGATCACAGGTGCCCGGAGGGTCCTCGAGATCGGAACCCTCGGAGGCTACTCCACCAGCTGGCTCGCCCGGGGCGTCGGTGCAGCTGGTACCGTCATCAGCTGCGAATTTGAACCCCTGCATGCCTCGATTGCGCGTGAGAACTTGCAGCGGGCAGGGCTTTCAGAACGTGTTGAAATCCGGTTGGGGGCCGCTCAGGGTTCCATGGATTCGCTGATTTCCAAACGCGTTGCACCATTTGACCTGATCTTCATAGATGCCGATAAGCGCAACAACGTGCCCTACCTGGAACGCGCACTGGAGCTGGCGCATTCAGGCACCGTGCTGGTGCTCGACAACGTGGTGCGCAGCGGCGCGGTCTTGGATGACCCATCCCGGCATGGGACGCAAGAAGCCGATGTTCGCGGAATCCAGGACTCTTTGCGGTGGTTGCGCGATGACCCGCGCGTATCAGCCACGGCGCTGCAGACTATAGGCGTCAAGGGGTGGGACGGGTTCGCGCTAGCGCGAGTCCTCTAGGGCGTTGGATAGCGCTCGGGGCGCTCGAATTCGAGTTCCCCGGCTTCATCGTGCTTGAACGGCGGCGACTTCAGGATCAAGAAGTACACGCCCAATCCGCAGAGAAGACCCATCGGCGGGCCGACCCACAGGGCATAACCGGTATTGCGCACCAGCCCCGCAACTACCGGGCCAACCAGCATGGGAACGATGTAGTAGTAGTGGTCCGGTTCGGCCGGGCCCCAGAAGCGTTCGAACCTGGCCAGAATGCTGAAGCCGGCGGCTAGGAGAACGCATCCGAGCAAAATCACCCAGAAGGTCGAGGAAAGGCTGATGGTCAGGGTCAGGGAACCGACAAGGCCACCAGTCAAGGCAGCGTATTTTGTATTCCGGTTCAAGTCCGACCCCCCTTTGAGCCAAAAAGTTTACGACTACATGAATAGTTTTTCAAGCATTTGGACAGTCCGCAATACTACTTTAGTAGGAGGGGGCCTTGGTGCGTTGGAAGAAAATAGCGAAGTCACTGCCGTAGGCTAGAGAAGTGCCGCAAATGAACGACTACCGAATCCGACTGGCTACTGAACAAGACGTCCGCCCAGCGCTGCAAATGAAATTGCAAGCCTGGCGAGAAGCGTACGCCACACTTCGCGATGAGTCCTTTTTCGCCCACCATGAAGGCCAACTTGATGGCCAGACAGCCTGGTGGGAACGCGGGCTGGCATCCGGAGCGCAATTCTTCATCGCGGAAGACCGTGATGGCCGCATCATCGGGCTAGCCGGTGGAACTCCGGCCATCGAAGAAGACCAGGATGCCGGAGTGGACGTCGAATTGGGCATGCTCTATGTCCTGGAAGAGTACTACGGTACCGGACTGGGCCAGCACCTCTTCGATGTTGTCCTTGGACAGCACGACGCCCTGGTCTGGGTCCTGCAAGGCAACGAGAGGGCCCTGGCCTTCTTCGCGAAGCAGGGATTCACGCCTGATGGAACCAGTGAAGCCCTGACTGGCAGCTGGGATGGCTTAATCGAACAACGAATGGTGCGCGCGCGTGGCTAGGGATGCCAAGGAATCAATGCTCGGAGAGTATCCGATCGACACCGGAACGGCGATCATTGAAGCTGATCCCTACGGCGCCAGCCGCTATATCCTGAAGGTCAACGGCGTGCCCTCCTCCCATGTGGACCTGGAGGACCCGGCCTACCTCGATTTCGAGTACATGCGCTGGATGGAACCGGTCTTCGCCATCGGTTTCCCGGCCGGGCAATACGACGGGCGCGCCCGCAAGCTGCGCGTGCTCCACCTTGGCGGAGGTGGCTGCTCCATGGCCCGCTGGGTCGCGGCCAGCTATGAAAACGCCCGGCAGGTCGTGGTGGAGCTGGATGCCAAGCTGGCCGAGCTGGTGCGCGTCCACTTCGAGGTTCCGCGCGCTCCGCTGGTACGCCTGCGCGTGGGAGACGCAGCCCAGGTGCTGCCCACCTTGAGCGATGCGAGCCGCGATGTGATCATCCGCGATGTCTTCGCCGGGAGCACCACCCCGCGCGTGCTGACCACGGCGGACTACGCCCGCGAAGCCCAGCGCGTGCTGGATGCCGGGGGCGTCTACATCATGAATTGCGGCGATACCGCGGACCTGTCCGGCGCCAAGGCGGAAGCCGCGACGCTGCTGGAGGTCTTCGAGCATGTGGCCATGATCGCCGACCCGCCGATGCTCAAGGGCCGGCGCTACGGGAACATCGTGTTCCTGGCCAGCGACGAACCGCTCAAGCTCGGCCCTGCATTCGAACGCAGCCTGCGCACTGCGCCGTTGCCGGCGCAGCTGGTTTCAGGGGCGGCAGTGCAGCGCTTCGCCACCGGGGCCGTGCCGGTTACCGGCTAGCTCCCGGGGCCCATCCGGTATCCGCTCCCGTCTGCTGCGCGCTGCAGCAGGCCGTGGTCAACCATGTAGCGGCGCAGCAGCGCGACGTCCGGGTGGAATACCCGCAGCCGTTCATTGAGCTGCTCTTCGCGCAGTTCGTCCCCGGCTCCTATCACCGCATTGCGCAGGTAGACCAGCACTTCATGGCGGTCCGCTGGTTTCGCCGGGAGGCTATGCAGCCGGTGCCCGTCGAAGAAGCGGCGGATCCCGACGCGGTCGGCCTTCGCGGCCGAGGCCGAAGCCAAGGTCTTCTCCAGCAGTTCGTCGTTCAGCGCCCAGCCGGACCCCTCTTGGCGCAGAAGCCCGATGCTGGCCCAGCGCTCCAAGTCCTTGCGTTCGGACTTATTGGCCTGCTCGGGTACCCCGTGCCCGCTCAATACGGCCCCGAGAAGCCGGCGCATCGAGGGGTTCTTCAAGCCTGCGGCCACCTGGATCCACTGCCCAGCGGTGTTCTGCTGATCGCTCATAGAGCCCATCCTAGCCAGTGCCCGCCGGGACGGAGGCAAAAAACGCCCCGCCATCGCCGGAGCAATGACGGGGCGCCTGGAGGGCTTCGGGGCTATTTGACCCCGGCCCACATCTCAATCAGTCCGATGCCGAAGAACAGCACGAAAGCCGCGGAAACAACCCACATCAGCGGGTGGATTTCCTTGGCGCGGCCCTGCGTGGCGCGGATGAAGACGTAGGAGATGAAGCCGGCACCGATGCCATTGGCGATCGAGTAGGTGAACGGCATCAGGGTGAAGGTCAGGAAGGCCGGCAGCGCGATGCCCCAGTCGTTCCAATCGATCTTGGAGACTTGGGTGATCATCATGAAACCGACCACGACCAGTGCCGGCGCCACGGCTTCGAAAGGCACCAAGTAGATCAGCGGGCTCAGGAACATCGCGACGATCATCAGCAGGCCGGTGACTACCGAGGCCAGACCGGTACGGGCGCCCTCGCCGATGCCGGCACCGGACTCCACGAAGATCTGCGCCGAGGAGCTGGAGGTGCCGCCGCCGACGATCGCGCCGGCCGCATCCACCAGCAGGACCTTGTCCACGTTGGGGATCTGCCCGTTCTCGTCCATGGAACCCGCTTCGGAAGCCAGGCCCACCATGGTGCCCATGGCATCGAAGAAGATCGAGAGCAGGATGACGAAGGCCAGCAGCGAAGCGGCAGTGGCGCCGATCTTGCTGAAGGCGCCGAACACGCTGACCTGGCCGATCAGCGACAGGTCCGGAAGGGTCCACTCGGGCAGCGACGGAACCACCAGCGACCAGGTATTGGTCTCCATCGCGCCGATGTGGAAGACGGCTTCGAGGATGTTGGCAAGGATCGCAGAAACGACGATGCCGATCAGGATCGCGCCCTTGACCTTGCGCACCACCAGGGCCATGGTCAGCAGCAGGCCGACCACGAAGACCAGGATCGGCCAGCCCATCAGCTCTCCGTCGAAGCCCAGGCCCACCGGAACGGTGGTGTTCGCGGCATCCGGGAGGCGCTGGACGAAGCCGGCGTTGACCAGGCCGATCAGTGCGATGAACATGCCGATGCCCACCACGATGGCGGTCTTCAATCCGGCTGGAACCGCATTGAACACCGCGGTCCGGAACCCTGTGAGCACCAGGCCGAACATGACCACACCCGCAATGAGCACCAGGCCCATGACATCAGCCCAGGTCAGTTCCGGGTTGGTTGCCACGGTGATAGCGACGAAGGCGTTGACGCCCAAGCCGGTAGCCATGGCGAATGGGTGGCGGGCCCAGATGCCCATCAGGATGGTCAGGATGCCGGCGACAAATGCGGTCACCGCGGCAACGCGCTGGATGCCCAACTCGCCGCCCGAGGAATCGGCACCGGAAAGAACCAGCGGGTTGAGGACGACGATGTAGCTCATCGCGAAGAAGGTGGCGATGCCGCCGCGAACTTCGGTGGAGAACGTTGAACGCCGTTCCGAAATCTTGAAGTATCGGTCGATGCGCGCGGCCATAGCATTCCCGGACGCGGTTTGTGTGGAGGAGGACATGGAAAAATTCTATGACGTTTCGGGCGCTGATTCATATCGATCCGAGTGTCCAGTAGGCTGTACGCGAAAACTTTAGACCCAACTCACACCTAGAACTGCGGAAGCAAGTACATTGGTGGTAAGGGAAATCACATCCCGTTATATCTGAGGTAGTTGAGGAGCGAGTCTGATGAGTGACGAAGCACCAGTCGCAGCAGAGAAGATTGAAGGAATTGTCGTTGGCGTGGACGGATCCCAGCAGAGCAGATGCGCTTTGCGCTGGGCCGAACGCGAAGCGGTACGCCGCGGCAGCGTGTTGAATATCGTGTCCGCCTACACCATCCCGGTGTTCGCCGCGTCCTCCATGGACGCAGGCTACTCGACCTTGGATGACGACCTGATCCGCGGGGGAGCCGAGGACATTGTGCGCCAGGCCCGCGCAGAGCTTGAAGGCAGCACGGCGGCCATCCGCACCTATATCGAATCCGGCGACCCGTCCGGCGTGCTGCTGGACCTGAGCCAGGACGCCGAATTGGTAGTGGTCGGAACCCGTGGCCGCGGTGGCTTCGTTGGCCGCCTGCTCGGCTCGGTTTCCTCGGCACTGCCCGCGCACTCCAAGTGCCCGACCGTCGTGGTTCCGCTGGCCATGGCCAAGGAGCAGGAAGAGGCCGGTGCCGCCGCGGCGTCGAACCGCAACTGCATCGTGGTCGGCGTTGACGGTTCAGACCGCGCGCGTTCAGCGGTGCTGGCGGCCGCGGACGCGGCCATCGCCAGCGACCTGACGCTGCGCCTGATCTGCGCGGTGCCGCCGGTGGGGGCGGCGCTGGCATGGATGCCGGCGACCGTTGACCAGGAAGCCGTGCTGGAAGATGTGCGCTACCAGATGAGTGTGGGCTCCAAATGGCTGAAGTCGCACTATCCGTCGCTGAAGATGGAAACCGACGTGGTCTCCGGGCCTCCCGTCGAGGTGCTGATCCGCGAATCCGAGCATGCGGTACTGACCGTCACCGGCTCGCGTGGCCGCGGCGGCTTTACCGGGATGCTGCTTGGCTCAACCTCGCAGGGCGTCTTGCACCACTCCAAGGGCCCGGTGATGGTCGTGCCGGACTCGGATGACCCTCGCCTGGAGAACCGCAAGGACTTCGATACGCGGGCGCAGGAGCAGTGACCGCACGCCTGTAGCCAGAATGCACGAAGGCCGCACACCCACCAGGGTGTGCGGCCTTCGTGCTCGAGGGGGTGGCGCTTAGTAGCGGGCTGCCTTCGGGTAGAGGTTGTTGACGTAGCTCAGTGGAGTCACCGAGATGCCGGCGTTCGGGTTGCGAGCGTGGACGACCTGGCCGTTGCCGATGTAGATGGCTACGTGGTAGAACGAGGAACCGCCGTTGGAAGACGAGAACACCAAGTCGCCTGGGCGCAGGTTGCTCAGCGACACGTACTGCGGGGCGCTAGCGAACTGCTGGGACGAAGTACGTGGCAGGCTGATGCCGGATTTGCCGAAAGCTCGCTGCGAGAAGCTCGAGCAGTCGAAAGCATCGGGACCGTTGGCACCGTAGACGTAGTACTTGCTGGGATCATCCGCGGTCTTCAAGGCCCAGGAAAACGCTGCTGAGTAGTTGCTGCCGGACTGCGGCGCGACTTCAGGCTTCGGCTCCGGCTTAGGTTCCGGCTTTGGCTCAGGCTTAGGCGCTGGCTTCGGGGTGACCTTCGGCTTGGGCTCCGGCTTTGGCTCAGGCTTGGGTGCCGGCTTCGGGGTAGCCTTCGGCTTCGGCTCGGCCTTTTTGGTGGGTTCCGGCTTCGGCTCGGCCTTCTTGGTTGGCTTTGGCTCCGGCTTTGGCTCGGCCTTCTCGGTTGGCTCCGGCTTCGGCTCGGCCTTTTTGGTCGGCTCCGGCTTTGGCTCGGCCTTCTCGGTTGGCTCCGGCTTCGGCTCGGCCTTTTTGGTCGGTTCCGGCTTTGGCTCGGCCTTTTTAGTTGGTTCCGGCTTCGGCGCTACGGGAGGCTCAACAGCTTCCGGCTCCTCTTCAACCTTCTCAGGCTCCGGCTTGACCGTTTCCTCTTCAGGTTCGGCCTGCTCCAGCTCACGTGGCTTTTCAACCGAGAGCGGCTGAACGGAGTCTTGCTTCGTTTCGGGAACCTTGGCGGTTTCCTCTTCGGCGATGGCGTCCGCGAGAGCTTTTTCCTGCTCCTGCGTTTCGCGCTCTTCAACCGCCTGGCGAACCTCGGCCTCTTCCTTCTGCTTCAAGGTAGCGAGGTGGCCGATCAAGTCATCGCGCAGCTGCTTCTCAGGTGCGATAGCTGCTTCGTAGGTGGACAGGGTGCTGTTCGCGGTCGCTGCGGCTGCGTCATAGTTGGCTGCAGCTTCTTCGGCGGCGTTCTGTGCCGCATCAGCATATTCCTGCCAAGCCGAAACGAGGCCTTCGGCCTCGGTGGCGGTGTTGACGGACTGGACCTTCTGTTCGCTCAACGCGTCGATGGTAGCGGCCTTGTAGAACAGGTCGCCTTCCTGGTTGTCATCAAGGAGCAGGCTCAGGGTCGAGGTGCCTGCACCATTGCGGTAGATATCCGAAGCGATAGCACCCAGATCGTTGCGGCTCTGCTCCAGGTAAGTCTTTGCGTACTCGAGCTGTTCTACAGCCTTCTCGGCCGCAGCGGTGCGCAGATCGCGCTCTTCGCCGGCGGTGAGCAGGGATTCCTGAGCCTGAGCGGCCTCAGTTTCAACGCGCTTCAGTTCGGCGCGGCTGGAAGCCAGGGAAGCTTCGATGCGCGCGATCATCGCGTTCGTCGAAGCCTTATCCTTCTTTGCGTCCTGGACCTCTGCGTCCGAAGGTAGCGCGGAAGCGCTAGGTGCGGCAGCGATGGCCACAGACTGAGGAAGCAGAGCTGAAGTAGATGCGGAAGCGGGCAAAGCGCCTGCAATGCAGGACACCGCTAGGGCTAGGGTGCTTGCAGCAACACCGAGCGTGTGGCGAGTAGCCATATCGTTCCTCACTAAGTACTTGGATGACGCGGAGTGCGTGAGTCGTGACCTTCACCGATGAGTAGGTCACGATTCGGATAAGACTCCAAATAGCACATTAGGCCAATTAAGACACGCTTGGCAACACTGTTCACATCAGTCACATGAATCCCATTCGTGTAATTCGCCTGGGTATTCGGCGGTGATCTGCGAAGATAGTGGCATTTGGGATCTGTGTGGCTGATCAAGAGTGGCTGGGAAATTACTCAGACATATATCTCGCCTCGTTACCAAGGTATCGATTGTCGTGAAGCTTGGGTAACGTGCCGGAGGGGAATGTGCGGCTGCAAAAAAGGTTTGCCTTTAAAAGTGAAGGTACTCCGGGAGGGCGCAAAGCTCTGCTTCGCTGGGTCTGCCTCGGAGGCGCCGGCTCCAATGGCGAAATCCTCTTGAAGGGGTGCGGTGCCGTGCTCCCAATCGGGATCACCTCGCTGCCCTTGGTGGCGGAGGGGCCCAGAGCTGCTGGGTGGACAAGGGCAAGGGACATGCCAGGTTCCTCCGGCTGGCTGCACCTGATCACGCCCGGATAAAGCAGCCGCTAGCGGGGCAACGGGAAACCGACCGGCGCGCCAGTCGTTGCGAAACGGCTTTTGGGCGGCTTGCCCGCCGGTCGACTGGACCCGGATGGCGATTCCAAGCGCCACGCCTGTGCTTTGGGTCTCTTTCGACCTCGACGCGACCACTGTATTCGAGTATTTTTGTGAGGCAGATCTCAAAAGAAGATTCTGCGGATTTGGGGCTATGACCACCCTAAATCGTGCAATTTTGCGTCGTCGATTCCGAAGTGATGGGCCACTTCGTGCATCACTGTAATCCCAATTTCCCGCACTACATCTTCACGTGTTTCGCAGGCTCGAAGCGTCGGATTCTTGAAGATCGTTATGCGGTCGGGAAGTGCGCCCGTGCCCCAGTCCAGGTCCCGTTCCGTGAGTGCAATACCCTCGTATAACCCCAGAATTTCAGGGTTTTTGGGTTCTCCTGGAAGCGGCTCATACTCGTCTTCGATGAAGAAGATGACGTTGTCCATCATGGCGAATGCAGCCTCCGGAATGGCGTCGATGGCCTGCTCGACCAGGGTCTGGAATTCGTCGTCATCCATCTCAAAAAGCATGCTTCCAGACTAGGCCCGCGCACCCGATTTGGCATGGGTGAAACTCGTCCAGGTGCCGATTTTGCAAAAGCAAAAAACACTGCGTATAGTTATTGGAGTCCGCTACGGAGAAGCAAGAAACCGAAGCGAACAACTTAGGCCCCCATCGTCTAGCGGCCTAGGACACTGCCCTTTCACGGCAGCGGCACGGGTTCGAATCCCGTTGGGGGTACAAACAACCATTATGTGGTTGTCAGATGGAGAAATCCATTGGCTTGCGAAAGCAAGGCCCTGTAGCGCAGTTGGTTAGCGCGCCGCCCTGTCACGGCGGAGGTCGCGGGTTCAAGTCCCGTCAGGGTCGCTCAATTTACTATTTCAATAGTAGATTTGGTGTCCACTTAGTGGTACCAGGCTCTGTAGCTCAGTTGGTAGAGCGTTCGACTGAAAATCGAAAGGTCACCGGATCGACGCCGGTCGGAGCCACGCAGGCCCTCGGTTTATCCCGGGGGTTTTACTGTGTGACTTGAATTTATTCAAAGCACTAGGCCCTGTAGCGCAGTTGGTTAGCGCGCCGCCCTGTCACGGCGGAGGTCGCGGGTTCAAGTCCCGTCAGGGTCGCACACTAAACAGAAGCTCCGGATTCCGGGGCTTTTGCTGTATCCAGGGGCAGTTAGTTCGCGCGGCCAAGATGCCGCGGTCCAATCCAGCGATTGCTCAGCCGGCGATATGCGGCGGCGGCGCTAGTCATGTCCTCGTCTTCCAACGCCTGAATGCCGTGCATCAAGTCGTTCGCGGAATCATCGGGCCACACAATTTCTGCCAACAGGCCATAATCCAGTTCAATGACCGATCTGTTGTCGAAGGATTCCAGCCATCCGCCAAGGCTGCCCAGCTCCTCGAAGAGCTGCGACTGCGGCGCATGGGATGCCAGCGCTTGGACTGCCCAAGCCAGGCGGTCAATGGCTTGTTCGAAGGTGGCGTACATGCGAACCGTCTTCAGCTGCTCACCGCTGTGAACCAGCTCGTGCTCGTCGTCCTCGCGGAAGAGGGCAAACCAGCCCAGCGGGATGCCCCATGAAGAGGTCCTCGTGTGAAGATGGGTCAGGTCATTGGCCAGGCGGTCGGCATCAACGCGTTGTGCGTTAGCCTGCCGCGCTGCCGGCGGTACCAGCAGGTCGAAAACCTCGGCCCGCATGGCTTCTTCGGCTTGTTCGGCAGCGAGCAGGCTGCGTGCCTGCAATTGCCCCGGGCAATAGCGCGTGTGCTCGGCCCCTTGGTAGTCCAAGGACTTCACGCTGCGGAAGAATTCCGGCTCATTGTGCGGGAACGGGTCGGAGACATGGCGCAGGGTGCGGCTCCACAGCCGCTCGTTCTCGAAGTCATCCCACTGCTCCGCGGTGCGCCGCGGGGTACGCAGGATGATGGACTGGGCCCAATCCTCGAAAGCATCCAGCGGCTCGTAGACGCGCAGGTGCGCTGTAGCTGCGGTCAGCTCTGCGGCGGGCCCAATCATCTTTGCCGCCATGACTAGTCGGCCAGCTCCACGATGACCGGGGCGTGGTCGCTGGCGCCCTTGCCCTTGCGTTCTTCGCGGTCAATGCTTGCGCCGGTTACGCGTGCGGTGAGCGCAGGCGAGGTGAGCGAGAAATCGATGCGCATGCCTTCGCCCTTCGGGAAACGCAACTGCGTGTAATCCCAGTAGGTGTATTCGCCTTCGGTGTGCGGGCGCACGACATCGGTGAAGCCCAGCTCCTCGAAGGCAGCGAAGGAGGCGCGCTCTGGCGCCGAGACGTGGGTCAACTTGTTCTCGAGGAAGAAGTCGATATCCCACACGTCTTCGTCCTTTGGCGCGATGTTCCAATCGCCCATCAAGGCAATCTGCGCCTCGGGGTTTTCCGCCAGCCATCGGGCGGATTCCTGCTTGAGCACATCCAGCCAGTTCAGCTTGTAGCCCATGTGCTCATCATCCAACGCGCGTCCGTTGGGTACATACAGGCTCCAGACACGCACTCCGCCACAGGTTGCCGCGATGGCGCGAGGCTCCTGGATCGGATTCTTGCCGGCCTTGCCGAATTCCGGCTGCCCGGGGAAGGTGCGCTCAACATCCTCGAGGCCAACGCGAGAAGCGATGGCAACGCCATTCCACTGGTTGACTCCGAAGTGCGCTACCTCGTAATCGTTGTTCTCGAACAGTTCCCAGGGGAAATTGTCGTCTTTGCACTTAGTTTCCTGGATAGCCAGGACATCTACATCGGTACGTCGCAGCCAGTCCTCAACACGGTCGGCGCGGGCTCGCAGCGAGTTCACATTCCAGGTTGCAATCTTCACTAGTTCAACCTATCAAGTTTGCTGTCTTGTGCCACTTCAATTTAGTTGGAAGTCCGAGTATATTCGACACTAGTAGGTGACCTCAATCACTCAAAGGAGAGTCTGTTGCCTGAGATTCTGACCGAACGCCGGGGGCACCTGGGGCTCATTACGCTGAACCGGCCGAAGGCCCTGAACGCCCTCAACGCGGACATGTGCCGCGACTTCCTCGACGTGCTGCTGGAATGGCGCGATGACCCGGATATCGCTCAGGTAGCGGTTATGGGCGCAGGGGAGCGCGGCCTGTGCGCCGGCGGGGATATCGTGGCGATCTACCGGGATATCTTGGACCGCAGCGGTGCTTCGGCTGACTTCTGGCGCATTGAATACCAGCTCAACGTCCTGATCGACGAGTACCCCAAGCCGTACATTGCGCTCATGGACGGAATCGTCCTTGGCGGCGGCATCGGCATCTCGGCGCATGGCAGCCATCGCATAGTTACCGAAACCAGCCGTTGCGGCATGCCGGAAGTCGGTATCGGATTCTTCCCGGACGTAGGCGGAACGCATTTGCTGGCGCGTGCCCCGCATGCGGCCGGACGATTGGCGGCATTGACTGGAATGAAATTCGGCGCGGCCGACACCATCGCTTTGGGCCTGGCCGACTCGTATGTGCCCGAGGCCCGGATCCCCGACGTGCTCGCAGACCTCGAGGTCCAGCCGGCCGCGTCGGTGCTGGCCAGCTATGCCGAGACTCCGGAGCCTGGCTTCCTGCACGAAGAATGGGTGCAGGCCTTTGGCGAGGCAAGCACCCCAGCGGTCATGCGTGCACTGGAGCTGCACGAGTACCCGCAAGCCCAAGAGGCGTTGAAGGCATTGGGCGCCGCCTGCCCGAGCTCGGTGCGCTTGGCCGAAGAACTGATCCACCTGGCTGGAGCGGATTTGAGAAAAGACCTGCAGCGAGAGTATCGGGCTGCCGTTCACCGGCTTGATGACCCCGATTTCGCCGAGGGGATTCGCGCCGCAGTCATCGACAAGGACCGCACCCCGCAATGGACGGAAGCAGTCCCGGGGCTAAGCCCGGGCCAGCGCACGCAACGGCATTTGGAGCCCCTGTTCGGGGCAGAACTAACTTTCGCACTGCTCGGTGAAGATCTAGCGGAAAAGAGCCACTCATGAACGCAAAACCAGTTATCGGATTCCTGGGCATGGGCCATATGGGATTGCCCATGGCCATCAACCTGCACAAGGCAGGCTACCGGATCAAGGGCTTCGACGTGGTTCCTGATGCGGTGCAGGCCGCCCGAGAAGCAGGCATCGGCACCGTGGCTACCGGAGCCGAGGCGGCCGCCGGCGTGGACATCGTCATCACGATGTTCCCTTCGGGCAAGCACGTGCTCGATGCCTACCGCGAATACCTGCTCGATAGCGCCAAGCCCAATACGCTGTTCCTGGAGTGCTCCACCATCGACGTAGCGCAGGCCCGTGAAGCGGCGCAGCTTGCGGTCTCCGCGGGGCATCGAAGCGCCGACGCTCCGGTGTCCGGGGGCGTGGTCGGGGCAGAAGCGGGGACTTTGACGTTCATGCTCGGTGCGCAGGCCGAAGATCTCGGAGAGATCACCCCGCTGCTGGAGCACATGGGCAAGCGGATCGTGCACTGCGGCGGGTACGGCGCAGGCCAGGCCGCCAAGGTCTGCAACAACATGCTGCTGGGCATCTCGATGATTGGCGCTGCCGAGGCCTTCGTGCTCGGAGAACGGCTGGGCTTGGAGCACCAGGCGCTCTTCGATGTCATTTCCTCCGCGTCGGGGCAATGCTGGTCGGTCACCACCAATTGCCCGGTGCCCGGACCTGTGCCTGCTTCCCCTGCCAATCGCGATTACCAGCCAGGATTTGCCGCAGCGCTGATGGCCAAGGACCTCGGCCTGGCAGCTAGCGCGCTGGAGCATACGAGTACCGATGCCCAGCTCGGCTCCCTGGCCGCAGCGCTGTACCGCAAGTTCAGCGATGAGGGCGATGCGGGAACCGATTTTTCCGGGATCATCAACGCGATCCGCGACGGATCGCTATAGGAAGTCCCCGGAGGCCTTGCGGAATCGGGCCAGGATCTCGAAAATCTCGGTGGCGTCGGTGCCGGAGAGATCGCTCTGGGCAAAGAGCTTTTCGTTCAGATCGCCGCGGGCCGCTGGCAGCACTTGCTGGCCTGCGGCCGTGAGTTCCAAAAGGCGGGTGCGGCCGTCGGTCGGGTGCGGGATGCGCCGCACCAAACCGGTAGCTTCCAGGCGGTCTACCGAATTGGTCAGGCTGGTGGCGTGGACCTGCAGGAGCTGGCTGGCTTGGCTCATGGGCAGGGAGCCGCGCTTGGAGAAACCGAGCAAGGCGAGTACTTCGAATCGCGCAAAGGTCAGCCCGTGCGGCTTGAGGATGGCATCGGCTCGCTGCAGGTAAATCGATGCCGTGCGCATCACCGCGGTAATTGCGGCCATGGAGTCGGCCTCGGCTGACCATCCATGGGAAATCCATTGTTCCCTGGCTTGCGCGATTGGATCGCGTGAGAGCGGAGAAGTCATGTGCATACCCCCAAAAGAAGACTTAGTCCAACAATATACTTGGACATCCTATGGTTTGGAAGGAATCCCCGGATGGACCTCTTGAATGTGGCCGGAGAACTAAGTGGAACCGAACGGCAGCGACTGCTTGGAATCAGGCAGGTAGCGCAGCATCAGGTGCGCAAGCAGTCCGTTGGCTATTGGGACCGCGAAGAATTTCCGACCGAGCTGATTGGAAAACTGGCCGAACTCGGACTGGGCGGATTGCAGCTGGGGGACAGCTCGCATTTGCTGCGGGGGCTGATCCATGCAGAACTCGCCCGCGCCGATATTTCAATCTCATCCGTGGTCGGCATCCACAACGAACTGGTGCTCGGGATGATCCGCGATTTGGGGTCGGAGGAGCAGCGCGAGCAGTGGCTGGGCAAGCTCGCCGGCTTTGAAGCCTACGGCGCATTTGCGCTGACCGAACCGGAACATGGATCGGATATCGCCGGCGGCATACGGAGCACCGCGCAGCGCGACGGGGACCAGTACGTTCTGAACGGGGCCAAGCGGTGGATCGGCATGGGCACCTTCAGCGATTTCGCGCTGGTCTGGGCCAAGGACGAGGAAACTTCGCAGGTCGGGGCCTACCTCGTTGAAGCGGACCGCCCTGGATATAGCGCTTCCAAGATCGAACACAAGATCGGGCTGCGCAGCATGCAGAATGCGGATATTCGGCTGGAGAATGTGCGGATTCCCGTCGCGAATAAGCTTCCAGGGGTGACCAGCTTCGCTGCGGCAAACCAGCTATTGATGCAATCTCGCGCGTGGGTGGGGTGGCAGGCTGTCGGCGCGATGATGGCAACGCTCGACATCTGCAGCGAGTACGTCGCGCAGCGCCAGCAGTTCGGGCAGCCGCTGGCCGCTTTCCAGTTGATTCAGCAGCCCCTGGCCGAAATTGCAGGCAACCTGAGCGCCTGCCTTTCCATGATGGGCGATATTGCCCGCAAGCAAGAGCGCGCGGAATTGCACATGGTGGATGCGGCAATGGCGAAGTCCACTGCCACCCGCCTGGCGCGGGATTCGGCCGCCTTGGGCCGAGCGATGCTTGGCGGCAATGGCATTGTGAGCGATTTCGAAATGGCCAAGGTCTTCTGCGATGTCGAGATTCTCCATACCTATGAAGGCACCTATGAAATCAATTCGCTGATTGTGGGACGTGCCCTGACCGGAGTCAGTGCCTTCGTGTAGCCGGGGCATCCGTCCGTTGGAATCTTTCCAGCTAATTCATAACAAGTACTTTCCAAAGCGGAAAGCACTTGTTATGGTTGGGGAACTCGGAAGATCAAAGCCAAAGGAGCAGGACAATGAAGATTCCATTCAGCACCTGGTACACCATCATCACCGTTGCGGCAGGTCTGGCCTTCGCGGCAATGGCCATGACCGCCTATGCCACGGGCAACAACTCCCTGATCTTCATTGGCATGGGCTTCTTCATGGCAATTTGCATGACCATGACGTCCGTCTACGCACAGCGCCAGCAGAAGGCTCGCAAGGCGGCCAGCAAATGAGTTCCGGCAAGAAAATGAGCCCTGAAGAGCAACTGGCCGCCCTGGGGTTGGCGCAGCAGGGAATGCAGCGTGCCGCCGGGTACGGAGCCAAATTGCTGGGCACCTATTGCATCATCTTGGGAGTGCTCATGGGCGGCCTGGCTGCTCTGCTGCAGGTCTTTCGTCCCGATGCGGATTTTATCGGCTTCATCGTCATCATGGCGTTGTTCTGCGTATCCGTTGCAGCGATGTCCTTGGCTTACGGGAAGCTCTACCGCTCGCTGCCGCGCGGGCATTCCAAGATGTATCTTCGGGGGTTCATTGCGAGCATGGTGCTTTACGCGGTGGCAGTGGCCTTGCTCGGGGCGGGACCCATGGGCTGGGGCGCCATCGCGTTGATCTGGATTATCGTTGCCGCGCCGTTGTTCCTGACCGGAATTGCGATGGTGCGCAAGTGAATGCCCATGCTCGCGAACGGCTCAACGACGACTTCTCCAACCCGGTACGGCTTTCACTGATGGGCTCCTTGCAAGCCGTGGACGAAGCCGATTTCAAATCCTTGAAAGAAGCCATCGGCATTTCGGATTCGGTGCTTTCCCGGCATCTGAGCGCACTGGAAGCCGGCGGTTACGTGCAGATCAAGAAAGGGTATGTGGGCAAAAGGCCTCGTACCTGGGCGAAGCTGACTTCAGCTGGGCAGGAGGCCTTTGCGCAACATGTCCAGGCGCTGAAGGAAATCACCGGCTTGGGGTAATCCTCAAGCGCGCCACCATTTGTCCCAGTAGGTGGCCGGTACGGTGCGCTTGTGCCGGGATCCCACGAAGCGCCTTTCGATGACCTCGGCCGCCGCAGGGTCAATCTCGCGGCCTTCGAGGTAGTCATCAATCTGCGGATAGGTCAGGCCAAGTTCCTCTTCATCTGCGCGCAGCGGCTGGCCGTCCAGCAGGTCCGCGGTAGGCTCCTTGGCCCACAGCAGCTCAGGAGCCTGCAGCTCGCGCAGCAGTGCCTGGTTCTGGCGCTTATTCAGCCCGGCCAGGGGCAGGAGGTCCGCTCCGCCATCGCCGAACTTGGTGAAGAAGCCGGTAATCGATTCGGCCGCGTGATCGGTGCCCAGGACCAGCATCCCGCGGTCCCCGGCCATGGCGTACTGCATGATCATCCGGGTGCGGGCCTTGAGGTTTCCGCGGTTGAAATCGCTCAGCGCCAGGTGGCCCGCATCGGCCAGGGCTTCATCGAAAGCGGCGACAGGCTTTTGGATGTTCACCTCGAACTGTTCGTCGGCAGCCACGAAATCCATGGCCGCTTCCGCATCGGCCGCATCCTTCTGCACGCCATGCGGCAGGCGCACCGACACGAAGTGCGCCTCGCCGCCGGATTCGCGCACCTCTTCGACGGCCAACTGGGCTAAGCGCCCAGCCAGCGTTGAATCGATGCCGCCGGAGATGCCCAGCACGAAACCCCGGGCGCCGGTAGCGGCCAGATAGTCCTTGAGGAAGTCGATACGACGGCGAATTTCGTCGGCCGCGTCGATTTCCGGGCGCACGCCCAGCTCTTCAATGATCTTTGCTTGCAGTTCACGCATGCTTCTAATCCTAGGCATGAGCCCTCGCCGTGCGGTACCGCTGCACAGGCTGGGAACGAAAGTTTAATCTGTTCTCAACAAATCCCGGAGGGGCTATTCGGAATCCTGGTCCGGGTTCCAGCCGAGATTGCGCGCAATCTTTTCCAAGGCTTCGACCACCGCGTCATATTCGGAACCGTCCAGATCCTGGCCGAACTGGGTGCGGATCTTTTCCACGAGCTCACTGAGCTTGAGCAACGAGGTGTGGCCCCGATCGGTGATGGAATACTCGCCGTTGATTGCCGTAACCCAGCCGGATTCGATCAACTCGGCAAGGTGCTCTCTCAATGATTGCGGTTCATCCGGCGAGGCGAAGAACGGGGAAAGCCCGGCGTCCAGTTGCGCCTCGGTGGCAGGTTGCTGCTCCAGCAGGTTGAGCACCTGCCATTGCCTGCGTGTCACACCGTGCTCTTCCAAAGTCGCTGCAAACTGCTCGTCAATCAGCGAATCCACCAATTTCAGCCAGTAACCCAAGGGGCGTTTTGCGTTCATGGAATCAGCCTAGCCATGATGCCGACTAGAATCGAGGGTATGAGCGAAACCAGCGCCCGTGAGCGACTAAAAGAACTGATCCAAGAACTAGCCATTGTGCGCGGCAAGGTCACCTTGTCCTCGGGCAAGGAAGCTGATTACTACATCGATCTGCGCCGTGTAACCCTGCACCAGGAAGCATCGGGCTTGGTTGGCGAAGTCATGCTTGGCTTGCTGGACGAGGCCAAGCTGGAATTCAGCAATGTGGGCGGCTTGACCATGGGCGCTGACCCGGTAGGCACCGCCATCATGCACACCGCCCGGGCCAAGGACCGCGCCATCGACGCTTTCGTGGTCCGCAAGGCGCAGAAGTCCTACGGCATGGGCCGCCAGGTCGAGGGCCCGAGCGTCGAAGGCCGCGATGTCATCGTGCTCGAGGATACTTCCACCACCGGCGGTTCGGCGCTGACCGCTGTCGAGGGCGTGCGCAAGGCCGGCGGCAACGTGATTGCCGTGGCCGTGATCGTTGACCGCGACACCGGAGCCAAGGAACGCATCGAAGAAGAAGCCGGCGTTCCGTACCTGTTCGCCTACGGCAAGAACGAGCTGGGCCTGTAGCCGGCAAGCGATTCCCTGCACAGCACCTCGTTGCCCACCGGAGAATTCCCGGTGCGCGGCGGGGTGCTCTGCTTTTCCCGGCTAGCTGCTGCGCGCGGGGCCCGTGGTCTCGCGCGGGACGAGCACGGCAGGCAGGTGGCCGGGGGAGCGGACGTCCTCGCCCGCAAGCAGGCCCAGCAGCATGCTCACCGCCTGGGCGCCCATCTCATGCAGCGGCTGGCGCACGGTGCTCAGCGGGGGAGAGGACTGTGCCGCGGCCGGGATGTCATCGAAGCCGATGATCGAAAGATCGCCGGGAACCTGCAGCCCGCGCTCGCCGGCCACCTGCAAGGCGGCCAGGGCCGAGAGGTCATTGGCCGCGAAGATCGCCGTGGGCGGCTGGGGCAGGTCCAGCAGGTCATGGGCGGCCTGCACCGCGGCATCATGCTGGTAATCGCCATCGTGCGACAGCTGCCCATCGAATTCCACGCCGGCCTCTTCCAGCGCTTGGCGGTAGCCCTGCTCGCGCAGGTGCGCGGAAGCCAGGTCCCCGCGCCCTCGGATGTGCCCGATGCGGCGATGGCCCAGATCCAGCAGGTGCCGGGTGGCCGTATAGGCCCCGGAACGGTTGTCCACGTCGATGGCGATCGGCATTTCCGGACCGGCATGCGGGTCAATGGCGACGACCGGCACCGAGCTGTGCGGGACTTCCACGGTGGGGGTGACGATGATGGCGCCGTCGATCAGCGTTCCGCCCAAGCGGGACAGGGAGCGGCGTTCCCAGCCGGCATGCCCTTCGGGGGAAAGGTTGCCCGCGTAGGCCATCAAATCGTATTGGGTTCCGCGCAGGGTCGCGGAGATGCCGTTGAGCAGGCCCAGCGAGAAGGGCTCGAACTCCGCCACCAGGATGCCGATGATGTTGGTGCGGGTGCTGCGCAGCGAGGAGGCGACCAGCGAGGTCTCGTAGCCCAGTTCGCTGATGACCTGGTGGACCTTGGCGATGGTGGCCGGGGCGACCCCGTAGCGGCCGTTGACGACCTTCGAGACGGTGGAGACGGAGACCTGCGCGGCGCGCGCGACGTCGTTGATGGTCACGCGTGCGCTGGAAGGCTCGCCGGGGATCTGCGGCTGCTGGGCATTGGCGATCCCGGGGATTCCGGTCTGAGGGGTCATCACGTCACTAACAGTAGCGCAAAATACTCCGGAATTCCGTGACTTCACGGGGGCATGACGACCGATTGCGGATCTTTCGACAACGTTTTCGCAATGGATTTCGAAAACGTTATCGAAAACGATTGACATGACCTGCGTCACGGTGCAATTCTTGGTGGAGCCAATCGCCTGCCGTCCGATGCCGGCAGGTCTTCATCACAGCTGAGGAGCACGAGCATGTTATCCAAGATCCGAGGTGCGCAGATTCTGGCGCTGGCCGCCACGACTGCCCTGCTGGCCACCGGCTGCGCCGCCGATGCAGGCCAGGAAGGGACGTCGGCAGACGGAACCACCACCATCACCTGGTGGCACAACTCCAATAACGGCGACGGCAAGGCCTACTACGAACAGGTTGCAGCCGACTTCGAAGCCGCCCATGAAGGGGTGGAGGTCGAAGTCAGCGCAATGCAGCACGAGGACATGCTCACCAAGCTCGATGCGGCCTTCCAGAGCGGCGACGCCCCGGATGTCTACATGGAACGTGGTGGCGGGGAGCTTGCAGCCCACGTGGCCGCCGGGCTGACCAAGGACCTGACCGAGGCGGCCTCCGAGGAAATCGCCTTCCTCGGCGAGAACGCCGGCGGCTGGCAGCTCGATGGCAAGACCTACGCCTTGCCGTTCTCGCTGGGCGGCGCGGGGTTCTGGTACAACAAGGCGCTGTTCAAGGAAGCGGGCATCGACTCGGCCCCGCAGACCTTCGATGAACTGATTGCGGCCACCGGGAAGCTGAAGCAGGCAGGCATCGACCCGATTTCCATCGGCGCCGGCGACAAATGGCCGGCAGCCCACTACTGGTACTACGCGGCAGTGCGCGAATGCTCCCAGCAGACCCTGGCCGATTCGGTCGCCAATCTCGATTTCAGCGACCAGTGCTTCACCAAGGCCGGGGAAGACGTGGACCAGCTGATCAAGTCCGAGCCATTCAACCCGGGCTTCCTCTCTACCCCGGCGCAGTCCGGCCCCACCTCCGCTTCGGGCCTGCTGGCCACCGGAAAGGTAGCCATGGAATTGGCTGGCCACTGGGAGCCAGGGGTCATGCAGGGCCTGACCGAAGACGGCACTGGCATGGGGGAAGACACCGGATGGTTCCCCTTCCCTGCCATTGAGGGCGGCCAGGGCGACCCGGCCGCGCAGCTTGGCGGAGGCGACGCCTGGGCAGTTTCCGAAGGCGCCCCCGACGCGGCGGTGGACTTCGTGAAGCACATGCTCTCCGACGAGGTCCAGCGCGGTTTCGCCGAGCTGGACATGGGCCTGCCGACCAACCCGGCGGCCAAGGACGCGATCTCGGATCCGGCATTGGCTTCGCTGATGGACGTGCGCGACAAGGCGCCATATTTCCAGCTGTACTTCGACACCTCGTTCGGCGCCTCCATTGGCGGGGCCATGAACGACGAGATCGCCCTGCTCTTCGCCGGCAAATCCGACGCGCAGAAGATCGTCGACGCCAGCCAAGATGCCGCTGACCTGGAGAAGTGATCCACGCCGTGGCCCCAGAAGTAACCTACGCAGCCAGTCCGCCAGCCAGCGGTGGCCCAGGGCTTTCCGAAAGGCGGCGTTCTGCGCCAAGCGGACTGCCGCCTGCCGGTGCCAAGCGCACGCGCAAGCCCGCGCAGCGGCGCAAGAACCTGGAGATCCTGTTCTTCGTCAGCCCGGCATTGCTGCTGATCGCGGTCTTCATGCTGGTCCCCATCATCCAGGCCGTGCGCTTCTCGATGTACAACTGGAAGGGCTTCGGCCCGCTGGTGGACTTCGTGGGCTTCAAGAATTACGTCCGGGTGCTGGGCAACGAGGTGTTCACCGATGCCCTGGTCCATAACCTGGTCATCATCGGCGGCTCCATCGCCCTGCAGCTGCCGATCGGCCTGGGCATCGCCCTGCTGCTGAACCGGAAGATGAAGATCCAGTCCCTGCTGCGCACCATCATCTTCGTGCCCTACGTGCTGTCCGAAGTCATCGCCGGGGTGGTCTGGTTCCAGCTGCTGCAGCCGCAGTACGGGGTGTTCGACACCATCTTGTCCAAGCTGGGAATCCAGGGGCCGGCCCAGGGCTGGCTGGGCACGCCGGAACTCGCTTTGTGGACCGTGCTGGCAGTGCTGACCTGGAAGTACCTTGGCCTGGCGGTGATCCTGTTCCTTGCCGGGCTGCAGGGGGTGCCGTCCGAGCTCTACGAAGCGGCGGAAATCGACGGCGCCTCCTGGTGGCAGATCCAGCGCAAGATCACCATCCCGCTGCTGGGCCCCACCCTGCGCACCTGGGGCTTCTTGTCCATGATCGGCTCGCTGCAGCTCTTCGACATGGTCTGGATCCTCACCGGCGGCGGACCGGCCAACGCCACCACCACGATGGCCAGCTTCCTGGTTTCGGAAGGAACCAAGCGCCAGAACTTCGGGATCGCCGCGGCCGCCTCGGTCATCTTGTTCATCGTCGCCCTGGTTCTGGCCATCTCCTACCAGCAGTTCATCCTCAAGCGGGATTCGCAGCCCGATGATGAGCGCACGAAGCGGAAGAAGGCCAAAGCATGAGCGCCACCCTGGCTACCAGGCCCCAGCACACCCCCGCCCAGGCAAAACGCGCCAAGAAGCGCAACGGCCGGCAAGGCGGAAACGTCCTGGTCTACGCCATCGCCTTGGCGGTTGTCGCGATCACCCTGGGCCCGGTCCTCTACGGGGTGCTCGGCGGGTTCCGCACCAACGCGCAGCTGGCCGAGAACCCGGCAGGCCTTCCCGAGCCGTGGGTGCTGGAGAACTACGCCGGCGTGCTGAAGAACCCGGATTTCTGGCAGTACGCGCTGAACTCCACGATGATCGCGGTGATCACCACCATCGTCGTGGTGGTCTTCGGCATCATGGCTGCCTACCCGCTGGCCCGCTACACGTTCCGCCTGCGCGAGCCGATCTTCATGGTCTTCGTGCTTGGCTTGCTGTTCCCGGCCACCGTGGCGATTGTTCCGCTGTTCATCCTGATTACCCGGGACCTGGACATGGGCAACACCTGGTGGGGCGTCGCCCTGCCGCAGGCGGCCTTCGCGCTGCCCATGACCGTGGTCATCCTGCGCCCCTTCCTGATGGCGCTGCCCCAGGAGCTGGAAGAAGCCGCCCAGCTCGATGGCGCCAGCCGCATCGGCTTCTTCTGGAGGATCCTGCTGCCATTGTCCGGGCCGGGCATGGTCACCGTCGGCGTACTGGCCTTCGTCGGCTCGTGGAACGCCTACCTGCTGCCGTTGCTGCTGCTGCAAGGGGATATGCGCACCTTGCCGCTGGGCGTCGCCGACTACTCCAGCGAGCACTCGGCCGACACCGCCGGCGTCTTCGCGTTCACCGCGCTGGCGATGATCCCGGCACTGATCTTCTTCCTGGCCATGCAGAAGCGCATCGTCAATGGACTGCAGGGCGCAGTCAAGGGCTGATCCGCCCCCGCAAGCAATCGAAATCTTTGAAGACAAGGAACTGCCATGAAAACCGTCGAGCAAACCTGGCACGACATCTCACTTCCTGCCGAACAGCGCGTCGCCGCGCTCATGGATGAAATGACCCTGGAAGAGAAAGCCGGGCAGCTGGGCTCGTTCTGGATCCGCCCGGAGGAAGAAAACCAGGACGGGGAAGGCAACGTCGCGCCGATGGCCGAAACCTTCACCGCAGGCCCCAGCTTCGAAACCGCCATCAAGGACGGCTTGGGGCATATCACCCGCGCCTTCGGCACCATCCCGCTGGCCCCCGCCGAAGGCCGCGAACGCCTGGTCGAGCTGCAAGAACAGGTCATTGCCGCGAACCGCTTGGGCATCCCGGCCATCGCCCACGAGGAATGCCTGACTGGCTTCACCACCCTTGGCGCGACCTGCTACCCGGCGTCCATTGCCTGGGGCGCCACCTTCAACCCGGAACTCATTGGCGGCATGGCCCGGCGCATCGGCGCCGACATGCTGAAGATGGGAGTGCACCAGGGCCTGTCCCCGGTCTTGGACGTCACCCGCGACTACCGCTGGGGCCGGGTGGAAGAGACCATGGGCGAAGACCCCCACCTGGTTGGGGAGCTGGGCGTAGCCTACGTGCGCGGCCTGCAGGACTCGGGGGTGCACGCCACCTTGAAGCACTTCGCCGGCTACGCGGCCTCGCAAGCCGGGCGCAACCACGCGCCGGTCTCCATGGGCCCCCGGGCGCTGGAAGACACGGTGTTCCCGCCGTTCGAACGCGCGGTTCGCGAGGGTGGAGTGAAGTCCGTGATGAACTCCTATGCGGACGTGGATGGCGAAGCGCCCGCTGGCAGCCACCGGCTGCTCACCGAAGTGCTGCGGGGCCGCTGGGGCTTCGCGGGAACCGTCGTGGCGGACTACTGGTCCGTCAGCTTCCTGCACAGCATGCACGAAGTCGCAGAAGACGAGGACGCCGCGGGCCGGCTGTCCCTGGAAGCCGGCATGGACGTTGAGCTCCCGGAGACCACCGCCTTCGCCAACCTGGCCCAGGCGGTCCGCGCCGGAGCGCTGGAGCAGGAAGTCCTGGACACCGCGGTGCGCCGCGTGCTGGCCCAGAAACTGCAGATGGGCCTGCTGGATCCGGGCTGGAACCCGCGCCAGGCCTGGCTGGGCGATGACGTGGAACTGGATTCGGCCGATAACCGTGCCCATGCCCGGAAAATGGCCGAGGAATCGATCATCCTGCTGCGCAACGAGCAGATCCTGCCCTTGGCCAGCCCGGCACGCTTGGCGGTCATCGGGCCCAGCGCCTCCCAGCCTCGCACCCACCTGGGCTGCTACTCCTTCACCAACCATGTCTACTCGCGCTTCGCCGAGCAGCAGGACTACGGCGTGCCGATGGCCTCGATCCTCGAAGCCTTGCAGCTGGCTCCCGCGCTCGCCGGATCGCAGATCGAGTATGCCCGTGGCGTGGACTTCACCGATCTGGATGATTCGGGCATCGCCCAGGCGGTCCAGGCCGCCCGCAACGCCGAAGTCGCGGTGGTTGCCGTTGGCGACCTCGCCGGGCTCTTCGGCCGTGGCACCTCGGGGGAGGGCTGCGACGTCGTCGACCTGCGCCTGCCCGGGCGGCAGGGGGATCTGGTGGAAGCCGTGCTGGCCACGGGGACCCCGACGGTGCTGGTGCTGGTCACTGGGCGCCCGTATTCGCTGGGGCAATTCGCTGATCGCACCGCGGCCATCATCCAGTGCTTCATGCCCGGGGTGGAAGGCGGGCCGGCACTGGCTGGCGTGCTGACCGGCGAGGTCAACCCCTCGGGCAAGCTGCCGGTGCAGATCCCCGACCATATCGGCGGGCAGCCGGGCACCTACCTGGCTTCCAAGCTGGCGTGGCATTCAGAAGGCGTAACCAACCTCGATCCGCGTCCGCTCTACCCCTTCGGCTACGGCAGCTCCTACACCAGCTTCGAGATCTCCGGGCTGGAACTGCCGGAAACTGAAATCGCTGCCGACGGCACCATTCGGGTCAGTGCCACCGTGGCCAATACCGGAGCGCGCTCCGGTGCCGAAGTGGTGCAGCTGTACCTGGCTGACGCGGTGTCGCAGGTGGTGCGCCCGCGCCGCTGGCTGGCCGGCTTCGCCAAGGTGCAGCTTGAGGCAGGGGAGTCGAAGCGCGTGGCTTTCACCGTGCATGCTGACCGAACCTCGTTCACCGGGCTGTCCGGGAAGCGCATTGTGGAACCGGGCAAGTTCACCGCGCTGGTGGGAACCAGCAGCGAGGACCTGCCACTGCAGGCCGAGTTCCGGATCACCGGGAAGGTGCGCGAAGTGGCCGAGGGCCGCGTGCTGGACACCCCGGTGGACATCGCGTAGCCGCTAGGCGGTGCGCCGCCGCAGGGTCAGGGAACCGACGATCAGCGCGGCGGCGATCCAGGCGGCGATGACCAGCATGCTTCTTGCCGTCGCCGAATCCACTGTTCCCGCCGCGGCATCCGAGAGGGCGTCGATGGCGTGGGACAGCGGAAGCCAGGCGCCGATGGCCTCCAGCGCGCCGGGCAGCTGCTCGCGGGGCAGGATGATTCCGGACAGCAGGAACTGCGGGATGACCAGCGCCGGCATGAACTGAACCACCTGGAATTCGGTGCGTGCGAAGGCGCTGGCCATCAGGCCGAGGCTGATGCCCAGCAGCGCGTCGAGGGCGGCCACCGCGAACAGCAGCCAGAAACTGCCTTCGATCTCCAAGCCGCAAACCCAGATGGCGAAACTGACCGCGATCATGGTCTGGAGGATCGCAACCAGGGTGAACGCCAGCGCGTAGCCGAAGATGAATTCGCCCTTGGCCAGCGGCATGCTCAGCAGGCGCTCAAGGGTTCCGCTGCGCCGCTCGCGCAGTGTTGCGATGCTGGTGACCAGGAACATGACCACGAATGGGAACAAGGCGATCATTGCCGGGCCAATGCGGCTGAAGGCCGGGGTGTCGGTGAAGATCCATGCGATCAGGCCGATCAGCAGGCTGGGCACGATGAGCATCAAGGCAATGGTCCGCGGGTCATGGCGCACCTGGGCCAGGACCCGCCCGGCGGTGGCGAGTGTCCGTTTCATGGCTGGTTCCCTTTTGCCGCGATCAGGGCGACGAAGGCATTTTCGGGATTGTCTGCACCGGTTGACTCCATCAAGGCAGCCGGGGTCATCTGGCCGAGCAGCTTCCCGTCGCGCAGCAGCAGGATTTCATCGCAACGCATGGCTTCGTCCATGACATGGCTGGAGACGACAAGGCACAGGCCGGTGGCCGCCAACTGCGAGAACATCGCCCACAGATCCGCACGCAGCACCGGGTCCAAACCCACCGTGGGTTCATCCAGGATGACGATTTCTGGCGAGCCGAGCAGCGCGATGGCCAAGGACACCCGATTGCGCTGTCCGCCGGACAGGCCCATGGCCAGCCGGCCAGCCTGGTCCGCCAGGTCCGTGGCTTCGAGGACTCGATCCACTTCTGCTGGGGGCTGGCCGAGGATCTTGGCGAAGTAGGCGATGTTCTGCCGGACGCTCAAATCGTCATAGACGCTGGCTGCCTGGGTCATGTAGCCGACCCGGTTGCGCAGGGACTTGTGCCCGGCGGGCTTTCCGAGAACGGAGACTGTTCCGCTGCTGATGACCTGGTTGCCCACGATGCTTCGCAGCAAGGTGCTCTTGCCGCTGCCGCTGGGGCCGAGCAAGCCGATGATCCGTCCCGGCGCGAGCTGGAATTCCACGTGGTCCAGGACCAATGCCCTTCCGCGTCTGACGTCGAGCCGCTGCACATCGACACAAGCCGTTTTATTCATCACATAATGAATTAGGGACCTCTGCCAGCGGCATGTCAATGGTTCAACGCAGGCAATTGGCCGGTGAGGTAGCGCTGGATGGTGAGGGCCACCAGCTCGATAACCTGCTCATCATCCATGGAGGCCAAAGGCTCCAAGCCAATGATGTAGCGCGCGACAATCAGGCCGACAACCTGGCTGGCCACCAGGGCTACCCTCGGCTCGGCGCTTTCTTCCGGCAAACGCGCACCCAAGCGCGAGAAGATCTGCTCTTGCAGGAATGGACGGAGGACTTTCGCCGCGCTGCTGCTGGAGACCAAGCCCCGGATCATTGCCGTTGCTGCCGTGCAGAAAGCCGGCTTGCGCCAGGTAGCGAGCAATGCGCGAGTCAGCGCCTCGCCCATCTCCTCCAACGGCGCTGTTGCCGCCTCGGCGATGATTTCCCCTGGGTTGACGGGGATGCGCATGGTCTGGACAAACAAGTCGCTCTTGTCCTTGAAATAGTGGTGAACCAGTGCTGGATCCACCCCGGCTCGGCGCGCTACCGACCGGAGGCTGGCTGCCTCGTATCCGGCACGGGAGAACTCCTTGGACGCGGCTTTGAGGATCGCCGCTCTAGTTGTCCCCGTGGTGCTGCCTTTGGGCCGTCCACGCTTCCGCGCGCTCGGGACCTCGTTCGGTACTTGCTCGGTCACGGTTTCAGCATACTTCCGGAATCTTGCGTCAACGCAGCAAGGCCGGGCAAAAGCCCGGCCTTGCTGAATCCGCTAGCTGCTACTTCTTGGCTGCAGGCGCTTCCGCTGCAGCGGCACCCTTGGCGAGTTCCGCGTGCAGATTCGCCACGGATGGGAACTGCAGGTCCGGGCGGAACGGGAAGGTGTCCATGTCTTCGCGGGCGGTGATGCCGGTGTAGACCAATGCGGTCAGCAGTCCGGCTTCCATGCCCGCAACGATATCGGTGTCCATGCGGTCGCCGATCATTGCGGTGGTTTCCGAGTGCGCATCGATTCGGTTCAGGGCAGAACGGAACATCATTGGGTTCGGCTTGCCCACCACGTATGGCTCGCGGTTGGTTGCACGCGAGATCAAGGCCGCGATCGCACCGGTGGCTGGCATAATGCCTTCGGTGGACGGTCCGGTAGCGTCCGGGTTGGTGGCGATGAACTTCGCCCCGCCTTCGATCAGGCGGATGGCCTTGGTGATGGCTTCGAAAGAGTAGGTGCGGGTTTCGCCCAGCACGACGTAGTCAGGGTTCTGGTCGGTCATGATGAACCCCGCATCATGCAGGGCAGTGGTCAAACCGGCTTCGCCAATGACGAAGGTGCGGCCGCCGGGGCGCTGGCGAGCCAGGAACTCTGCAGTGGCCATCGCGGAGGTCCAGATGTTTTCCTCCGGGACGTCCAGGCCCGAGGCCAATAGGCGAGCACGCAGATCGCGCGGGGTGTAGATGGAGTTATTGGTCAGGACCAGGAAGCGCAGGTTGTTGTCGCGCCAGTAGCTCAGCATCTCGGCGGCGCCCTTGATGGCCTGGTTCTCGTGAACCAATACGCCGTCCATGTCCGTGAGCCAGCATTTGATGTCGTGGACAGTTCGCGTACCGCGGATTGAAGTTGTCACGAGGCGTGGATCCTCCCTAGGGAAATATGTGGTGGGAGCTATCGGCACTGAAAGTATCCCGTTCTATTAAGAGATTACACAGGCGCACGCAAATGCACCGTGAACAAGGGCACGAACATAACGAACTAGGCTTAATACTGTGAACGAAGAAACGCATGAACCAGTTAATGACCCGAGCGCGCAGCATGTGATCGGAGTAGGCCCCTGGGAGGGGGAACTGCCAACCGACGGAAAGTACGATCCCCAGCTGCTTGCCGAGGGCGACCGGCGCAACGTCGCGGACAAGTACCGCTACTGGACGATGGACGCCATCATTGCTGATCTTGACGAACGCCGCCACGATTTCCATATCGCCATTGAAAACTGGCAGCACGATATGAACATCGGCACCGTGGTACGCAGCGCAAACGCCTTCCTGGCCAAAGAAGTCCATATCATCGGCCGTCGCCGCTGGAATCGACGAGGCGCCATGGTTACTGATCGTTACCAGCACGTACGCCACCATGCAACAGTGGAGGAGTTCGTTGCCTGGGCTGAAGGCGAGGGGTTGACGATTCTGGGAATCGATATCTTCCCGGACTCCGTTCCACTGGAAACCTACGACCTGCCGAAGGACTGCGTGCTGGTCTTCGGGCAGGAAGGTCCGGGACTCAGCCCGGAAGTCCACGCTGCGGCCAAGGACACCTTGTCCATCGAGCAGTTCGGCTCGACTCGTTCAATCAACGCGGCATCCGCAGCCGGGATTGCCATGCATGCGTGGGTACGCAGGCACGTGTTTGGGCAAAAAGTAGGTTAACAAGAAATTTAATACTGACGAGTTTAGTCGAGCATCTGGATTAGTTATCATTTTCCGCCTACTCTGGGTTTTAGTTATGAAAACGTGATCTGGGAGAGGGCGGTCGTGAAACGACGTCATCAAGTGAACCGTGACTTGCTGTTGCCCGGGCTGCCTCGGCGCAGAAGGCCATTGGTTATATGGTCGACTTCTATCGTCGCCGCGCTAGGACTGACGGGAGCCTTGGCGATCCCGATCATGGCGCAGGCCGGTGACTCCAGGCAGGGCGATATCCCTGTAGGTATCGATGCTGTGGCAGATCCATCAATGTTCAACGGACCGGTCTATGTCAGTGCAGATGCGCCACTGAACTCATTTGGCGGTTCCGGCAAGGAGCTGGCTATTGACGGCCGTCCCGTTGGAATGCTTGATGGCGCTGACGCCGGCTCAGAAGCGTCCGGCAATGACAACGAATCCTCAGCTCTGCTCGCGGGCATGGTCGGCGAGCTCGGTAAATTGCCTGGCGACCTGCAACTGATGCACCCGGTCAAGACCCGCAGTATTTCCAGCCCTTACGGCTGGCGTGCCAACCCTACCGGTCCTGGCAACCAGATCCACATTGGCCAGGACTACCCTATTTCCTGCGGCTCGCCGGTCTACGCTTCTGAAGCTGGAACGGTGACCGTATCGGCATGGGCCGGGCACTCCGGCATGCGCGTGACTATTGATCACGGCAGCAATGTCCAGACTGGCTACAGCCACAATTCGAAGTTGATTGCCAAAGTGGGGCAACGCGTTGAGCAGGGTGAGCTGATCGCCTTGGCTGGCACTACCGGCAACTCGACCGGTTGCCATGTGCACTTCGAGGTCATCATCGACGGACGTTGGCACGATCCGCGTAACTACCTGCCAACCATTCCGGGGCAGCGCCAGGCAATGATTAATTCGCAGCGGCTGACGGTCAATGCGGGCAGTGCTCCGAAGGGCAACGGCTCGCGGGTTCCTGATCGGGCTCCAAGCGGTCCGGATCCAGACGTCATTGTCCCTGAGGATGACACTCCAATCATTCCACGGCCGAAGCCGACGCCATCGGAGTCGCAGCGCCCGTCGCCGAGCGAGAGTGAGACTCCAAGCGGTTCGCATTCTCCGGATGGTTCACAGAGCCCGGACGGTTCGAAGAGCCCTGATAGCTCGAAGAGCCCGGATAGTTCGAAGAGCCCAGACGATTCGAAGAGTCCAGGCGAGAGCGAATCCACGGCACCTGAACCCACGGAAGAACCTGAGGAGGAGGTACCTTCAGTTCCGGAAACGCCAACGGAGCCTGAAAAAGAAGTCGTTCCGGATCCTCCAACCGGCTCAGCTTCTGCGCCAAAGACGGATTCGTCGAAGTCGACCTCGACCGGAACTGAAACTCCGAAGGCTTCCACGAGCTCTGCATCAGTGCCCAGCACCACGACCAAGACACAGCTAGCTCCGTCGGGAAGCACCTCTGTAAGCGCAACAACCAAATAGAGAAGGTAAAAAGCCAGCGGCCAACCGTAATGAGACGAGCTCTCATCTGGGTTGGCCGTTTGCTTTGCGGTCAACCGCGGAATTCCCCGTGTCACGATACGAGATTTAGGGCTTAGTTAGTGACATAGCCGATAGGATGGATGGCGAACCGCCGTCAATGGAGACGCGTAACCTCGCTAATCACCAGGAGTGAAGCATGCCTATCGCAACCCCCGATAAGTACAATGCAATGATCGATGCTGCCAAGGCAGGCGGCTACGCCTTCCCAGCAGTGAACGTGACCAGCTCGCAGACTCTGAACGCCGCAATTCGCGGCTTCGCAGAGGCTGAATCCGACGGCATCATCCAGGTCTCCACCGGCGGCGCCGCATACTGGTCTGGTGCATCCATCAAGGATATGGTTACCGGCTCGCTGGGCTTCGCGGCCTTCGCCCGCCAGGTTGCCAAGAACTACGGCGTGAACATCGCCTTGCACACCGACCACTGCCCAGCGGACAAGCTGGACGGTTTCGTGTTGCCACTGCTTGCCGCTTCGGAAGCTGAAGTCGCTGCAGGCCGCGATCCATTCTTCAACTCCCACATGTGGGATGGTTCTGCTGAAACCCTTGAAGAGAACCTGCGTATCGCCGCAGAATTGCTGCCGCGCACCGCAGCCGCCAAGCAGATCCTCGAAGTTGAAATCGGTGCCGTTGGCGGCGAGGAAGACGGCGTGGAAAACGCAATCAACGACAAGCTGTACAGCACCGTCGAAGATGCCCTGGCTACCATCGAGGCTTTGGGCGCTGGCGAAAAGGGCCGCTACATCACCGCGCTGACCTTCGGCAACGTCCACGGCGTTTACAAGCCAGGCAACGTAAAGCTGCGCCCAGAGATCCTGAAGGATATCCAGGCCCAGGTTGGCGCCAAGATTGGCAAGGCGAACCCATTCGACCTGGTATTCCACGGCGGATCGGGCTCTTCTGAGCAGGAAATTGCTGACGCAGTTGCCTATGGCGTGATCAAGATGAACATCGACACCGACACCCAGTACGCCTTCACCCGCCCGGTAGCTGGCCACATGCTTGCCAACTATGACGGTGTGCTGAAGGTTGACGGCGAAGTTGGCAACAAGAAGACCTACGACCCACGCGTGTGGGGCGCCAAGGCCGAAGAGTCCATGGCTGCCCGCATCGTTGAAGCTGCCCAGCAGCTCGGCTCGGCCGGAAAGTCGCTGAAGTAACCATGGTCGGAGAAAACCTGCTGGGCATCCCGGAAACCCTGCTTCCGGAAGAAACCGAAGTGCTCGCACGCTATGAAGCCGGTGATGAAGCCACGGACTTGGCGGCAAGATTCCCTGCCTCGTCACTGGTTTGGGCGCTGCTTGCCAACGAAGCGCACAGTGAGGGCCGCATCGTGGAGTCCTACGCGTTCGCACGCGTTGGCTACCACCGCGGCTTGGACTCGCTGCGCAAAGCCGGCTGGCGCGGACAGGGTCCAGTGCCTTGGCGCCACGAACCGAACCGCGGTTTCCTGCGTTCGCTTTACGCGCTGGGCCGTGCAGCTGCTGCCATCGGCGAGACTGAAGAAGTCGACCGCATTGGCAAGTTCCTGAACGACTCGGATGCTACGGCCAAGGCTGAAATCGAAGCTGGCAAGTAAGCAATTCTTAAACAGCTATCGGCGGCTCCTCTCGCAAAGAGAGGAGCCGCCGATAGCTGTTTAACGCATCGAGGATGCGCTCATGAACTAGGAAAAATCGGGTGCGCAGAAGCTGAGAAAAACCTGCCAGACGGCGACCTCTCCGTCATGAGAAGGTAAACATGCAGGTCATGACTCATTCAGTAATATGAGGGCGTTCTCATGTTGTTCTACTTTTGGAATCATTTAGTTCACCTAAAGTTCATTTAGAAGGGATCATCACTTCACACCTTTGAAAGGTAGAGCAATGTTGTCATTCTGGATGGGACTAGCGTCCAACGTCATCGGTATTACGGTTCTCGTGTACTTCGTATACTTCCGCCGCCACTTCCGCCGCGACCTCGTATTGGCCTATATTGCTTTGAGCATGGGCATCTTCGCTGTCACCTTATTGCTCTCGGGTAGCGGCGCGGGCATGGGGCTTGGCCTCGGCCTATTCGGTATTCTCTCGATTATTCGCCTTCGTTCGGACACCCTGACCCAGGAAGAAGTGGCCTACTACTTCATTTCACTGGCCATCGGATTGGTCAATGGCTTGCACCCGGATCCGGCATGGTTGGCTCCAGCAGCCACCGCGGCATTGGTCCTGGTGATGTTCTTGGCCGACCACCCGAGCTTCGCCCCACGCACCGATCGCCAGACCGTGACCCTGGAACGTGCCTACCCGAAGAAGGCGGACCTGCAGGCTGCATTGGAAGAACTGCTGGATGCCAAGGTACTGCGAACCGTAGTTGTCGAGCTGGACATGGTTCGCGACCTGACCATCGTTGATGTCCGCTTCCGTACCAACGCTGCCGGCAGCAAGTCCAATGCCAAGTCCAGCGCATCCGAGAGCTTCTCCGGCACTTATGAATTGGCGAACAGCCAGTCCGCACCGGCAGCGCAGAACGGAGCCAAGCAGGAGACGTGGTCCTGATGACGGCGCTTGCTACCAAGCGCGCGGACCTCGCTGCCTCCCAGGCGCGAGCGGCTTTGGAAGAAGCCGTCATCGGCCGGGAACCGATCAGTCTCGAAGAGGTCATCTCCGAAGCCGCGCTGCAGACCCGCGTCGACAAGAAGTTCTTGCTGACCCCAGAGGAATTCACGGAATTATCCGAGCGCTTGGGCGATAAATTCAAGATCATGCAGATCGACGGCTTGCGCACCTTCCGCTACGAATCGGTGTATTTCGATACCGAGGACTACGACCAGTACCGCGCCCACCGCCAGGGACGGCGCCGGAGATACAAGGTGCGTTCGCGCACTTATGCGGACACAGGGCTGTCGATGTTCGAGATCAAGACCAAGGGGCTTCGAGGGTCGACGGTGAAGCACCGCGTAGAGCAGGATCTGGACAGCGCGGGCGAGCTGACCGAAGAGAACCTGGGGTTCCTGGAATCGGTTCTGCGCCGCGAGTACGGGCAGGACGTCCCCCAGCTGCAGCCAGTGCTGGACAGCGCCTACCGGCGTGCGACTTTCGTGAATCCCATCGACGGCGAACGGCTGACCTGTGACGTCGAACTGGAATACGCCAACGGCGAATCGAGGGTTGACGGACCAGACTTGATTGTCGTGGAGACCAAGTCCGCTGATGGCCGGGGCGCTTCGGACCAGGCCTTGGCCGAGCTGGGCATCCGAGAGGTATCGATGTCCAAGTATTGCATCGGCATTGCACTGCTGAATCCGCAGCTGCCAGCCAATCGCTGGAGCCGTTTGCTCCAGCAGAGCTTCGTTCCGGATCCGACGTTGCGCTAGACCCCGTGCAGGATTCGGCTACCGCTCCGAGGCGAGTCGGTAGCCGAATCCGCGTACCGTCTCAAAGCGTTCCGAGCCGAGCTTGTTGCGCAGGTAGCGGACATACACATCCACCACGTTGGATCCGGGGTCGAAATCATAACCCCAGACCCTGGAAAGCAATTGCTCGCGGCTCAGCACTTGGCCGGGGTTGCGCAAGAAGGCTTCGGCCAGCGCGAATTCACGCGCGGAAAGATCGACTTCGCGCTCATTGACCGTCACCCGGCGGCGCAGCAGGTCCATGTTCAGGTCTTCGTGGGTCAGCGAGGAAACTTCAGGTGCATTGTCCTCGGCGCGCAGGCGCAAGCGCACCCGTGCCAGCAACTCATCGAAGTGGAATGGCTTGGCCATGTAGTCATCGGCGCCGTTCTGCAGGCCGGCTACCGTGTCTTCCACGCTGCCGCGTGCGGTCAGGATGATCACCGGAGTATCGATCTGCGCGGCGCGCAGACGCCGCAATACCGAGAAGCCGTCTTCATCCGGCAGGCCGAGGTCGAGGATGATCAGCTCATGATCACCCTCGATGGCCTGGGTGAAGCCATCATGCCCGGTTTCTGCGATGGATGAGGTCAGTCCCGCAGCACGCAGCCCCTTGGCTACGAACGAACTGATTCGCGGTTCATCTTCAATGATCAGTATCTGGCTCATGCTTCCTTGCTTCCAGTCGTCAACGGCATATCAATGTAGAACGTGGAACCCTTGCCATGTTCCGAATTCACCCACACGCGTCCGCCGTGGGTCTCCGCTATGGCCTGCACGATGTTCAGCCCCAGACCGGACCCCGAAGAACGAACCGAGTTCTGGCCACGTCCGAAGCGCTCGAATATACGTTCAAGATCTTCAGCCTGTATGCCCACGCCGGCATCGGATACCCACCAGCGCAAGGTGGTGTTGCCTTGGCCATCGCGGACGATCTCGTTGCCCAAGCCGATGCGGGTATCCTCAGCAGAGAACTTCACCGCGTTGGCGCAGAGCTGCAGCATGGCTTGGGTAGTCCGGATCGGGTCGAGAGTCACGGTGGCCTCGGTGCGGTAGTCAACGCGCCACTGACGCGGCCCCAGACCGCGGGCCTTGTCGAGGATGTCGTCAAGCAGCTTGCCGACTTCTGCAGGCTCCACCTGGAGGAAATCGGTGCGGTTGGACTTTGCCAGGGTGACCAGGTCATTGATCAGCAAGGACATGCGCCCGAGCTCATCCATCGCGATATCCCGGCTCTGGATAACATCATCGGGATCGTTGGGATCCATCAGTTCCAGATGCCCGTTGATGATAGTCACCGGAGTGCGCAATTCGTGCCCGACATCATCGAGCAGCTGGCGTTGGGAACCGAGTGCTCCTTCGAGGCGATCCAGCATTTCGTTGACCGTGACCGTCAGTTCGGCGAACTCGTCATTTCCCGAAACTTCAATGCGCTGGGATACATCGGTCTCGGAAATCTGTTGCGCGGTAGTTTGCAGGCGGCGGATCGGGTCGAGCATCCGTCCTACCACAAGCCAGGCGGCCAGTGCGGCGACGAGCATGACCGAGGCGCCGACGGCGCCGAAGATCATGAAATTGCGGTCATTAGCGATGGCCTCTGCCGAGTAGTCATAGGCCAGCACGAAGGCGCCGTGCTCGTGGTCTGCAGGAAGGCTGACCGGAACAACAACGGCGCGGTAGGTCGTGATTTCCGTATCGACAGTTCCCAAGCGGATATGGTTGGCGTCCTGGACGCTTCTGGCCCATTCCAGGAATTCCGGATCATCTTCCAGGCGGGTGTTGACGATATCCGGTGCGGTCCAACGCACCTCGTCACTTACCAGGGAGAGCATGCCCTGCTTCGGAGAAGGCAGGGTGCGTTGCATTGCAATGTACAGCAGGTCTTCGGCGTGCTTGAAGCGTTCCATGGTGCGCGGATCAACACCGGTTTCGGTGAGGACTTCGAATTCCTTGACGGTGCGAGTCAATGACTCATCCAAGCGCTCATTGAGTTCGTGGCGTTGTACGCCGAAGCTTGCCGTACCCGCTGCCAGCAAGGCCAAGCCAACCAGGAGCATCATCCCGGTCAGAACTCGGGCCCGGATGGACCACCGGCGTTCCGGCGCTCTAGTCGTCATCGTCATCGTCGTCGTCATAGTCTTCGTAGTCGTCATCGTCATCGTCGTCATCGTCGTCATACTGGGTGCCCGAAGGAGGCAGCGGGACAACGGTCTTCTTTGGCGGTGCTGGTGCTGGAGGTTTCGGCTTGGGCTTCGGTGTCGGGGTAGCGCTGGGCTTGGGCTTTTCCGAGGTTGTCGGCTTGGCAGAGGTGCTCGGGCTGGAGGACGGCTTTTGGGATTCAGCCGCCGAGGAAGAAGGTGAAGAGGAAGGAGTGCCAGGTGTGCCGATTGTCGGGGAAGGAGTCACTTCTTCGAAGATGAACCCTTCACCGAGGTCCCGGTCCGCCGGGCCTTCCAAGGCTTGGCTGATTCCGAACGCGCCAAGAAAAACGACTGCGATGACAGCGATCGTCGCAAAGACGCGGCGCAAAGCTTCCTTTCCCATGTTTTTCATTGTGGCTGAAATAAATGAGATATAGATGAGAGACGCCGTTAGATGACAAAAAGCCTGTCTCGGCTAAGCCAGGTGCTCGAAGATAATTACCGTCTGGGTGGATGAGAACGCGCGGTTGGAGCCCAAGTGCGCGGCCACGAATGCCCGTAGGTCTTCGATGCTTTGGGTAGCCACCCGAACCAGCAAATCCGGCGAGCCGCCAAGAACGAAGACTTCCCTGACCTCGGCAAGCTCTTTGAGCTGATGCGCCGAGGAGAGCAAGCGGTCTCGGGCTGTGGACGAGACCACAATAGAGATCATGGCGTTGACGGCAACACCAAGAAGACGCTCATTGATCGCGGCATGGTAACCGGTGATCACCCCCGCCTTGGAGAGTGCTTTCACCCGGCCCAAGCAGGTCGATGGCGCCAAGCCGACTGTGGCAGCCAAGACGTTGTTGGCAATTCGAGCATCCTTGCTCAGCTCGGTGAGAATGGACAGATCCGTTTCGTCGACGCGAACAGGATTCGGCATGGCATCGCCTTGAACCGTCCATAATGAACCTGCCACGGCTAATCAACTCAATTCTTTGGAAAAGTTTGGATCTGGTCGCACTATATCGAACTAGATTCTACGATGGATGCACCAGGGAGAACGGAAGTCCTCCCGCTTTGATCTTGGCCGAACAGGAGATCCAATGACCACGGAACTGACCCGAGAGTCCCTTGCCCAATTGGACGCGGCAGACCCGCTGGTGGCCTTTGGCAACCGCTTCAACCTCCCGGAAGGCGTCATCTACCTCGATGGCAACTCATTGGGCGCGTTGCCGAAGGGTGCAGCCGAACGCGCCGCCCAGGTGGTGACCGAAGAATGGGGCCAGGGCCTGATCCGTTCCTGGAACACCGCCGGCTGGTTCGAGATGCCGCTGAAGCTCGGCGACAAGCTGGGGCGGTTGCTGGGCGCGAACCCCAGCGAGACTGCGATCACCGATACCACCACGCTGAATCTGTTCAAGGCCTTGGCCTCGGCACTGCGCACGCAGAAGGCCGATGCCCCGCAGCGCCGGGTGATTCTCACCGAACGAGACAATTTCCCCACGGACATCTATATCGCCGAGGGGTTGGCCGACCTGGTCAACTCGCTCTCGCAGGAAACCGGTGTGGCCTATGAGGTGAAGCTCATCGATGGAGAGTCCTCGCTGCGCGCTGGACTGGACGAAACTGTCGCCGTGGTGGCTCTGTCGCATGTGAACTACCGCACCGGTTCCATGTGGGACATGGGCGAGACCACTGCAGCCATCCACGGCTCCGGAGCCCTGGTGGTCTGGGATCTGGCCCATGCCGCAGGTGCAGTACCGATTGACCTGAATACCGCAGATGCCGACTACGCTGTGGGCTGCACCTACAAGTACCTCAACGGCGGCCCGGGCTCTCCGGCTTTCATCTGGGTCAATGCCCGCCACCATGAACGTTTCTGGCAGCCGCTGTCCGGCTGGTGGTCGCACAAGTCGCCCTTCGAGATGGCTGACAGCTACACGCCAGCAAATGACATTCGCCGCTTCATGTGCGGTACCCAGCCGGTTACTTCACTGGCCATGATCGAGGTCGGCCTGGATATCGCGCTGGAAGCGGACATGGACAAGGTGCGCGCCAACTCGCTGGAGCTAGTGGACCTGTTCATCGAGCTGGTTGAAACCCGCTGCGCCGGCTACGGCCTGGAACTGGTGACTCCACGCGAACATGCTGCTCGCGGCAGCCACGTCAGCTTCCGCCATGAGCATGGGTACGAAATCATCGCTGCGCTCATTGACCAGGGCGTCATCGGGGACTACCGCGAACCGGAAGTCCTGCGCTTTGGCATCACCCCGCTGTACCTGACGCGTACCGATATCTGGGATGCCGTGGAGAAACTGCGTGAAATTCTGCACACCAATGCCTGGCAGCGCGAAGAGTACGCCGTGCGTAATGCCGTGACATAACGCAAATTCCGCCGCTTTCGGGTCTTGGTGCGCCGAAGCCGGCGAATCTGCGCGAGAGTAGCCTTAACAGCAGCACGGCATTTTCGATGCCGTGCTGTTCGCATAGGTCTAAAGGGAGCATCGTTGGGCAAGCAGCCGGTACGCGCCATTGAAGTCGGTTCGGGTTTGAAGAAGTCGCTGACTCCTGGGCAGATGTCCATGATCGCGCTGGGCAGTGCCATCGGCACCGGTCTTTTCGCGGGCAGCAAGCTCGCCATCGCCATGGCCGGTCCCTCGGTGATCATCAGCTACCTCATTGGCGGGGTCGTCGCCTTGCTGGTCATGGGCGCATTGGCGGAAATGACCGTCAAGCAGCCGGTAGCCGGTTCCTTCGGGGTCTACGCCGAACGCTATCTTGGACGTTTCGCCGGGTACCTGACCAAGTACCTGTACTGGTCGGCGCTGATCTTCGCCGTGGGCACCGAAGTCAGCGCGGTAGGCGAGTACATGCAGTACTGGTTCCCCGAGATTCCAGGGCTGGTTTGGGTCCTTGTCTTCTCGGCCGCGCTTTTGGGCGTGAACTTCTCCAGCGTGAAGATCTTCGGAACCACCGAATACTGGTTCTCCGCGATCAAGGTCTTCGCGGTGGTCGCGTTCATCATCATTGCCCTCTGGCTGGTGTTCCACGACCCCAGCGACCAATACGGGTTCCATAACTACTCGGCCGAAGGCGGCTTCTTCTCCAATGGCCTGTTCGGCATGTGGACCGCTGTCATCGTGGCGATCTTCTCCTACATGGGCATCGAGGCGATCTCCATTGCCGCCGCAGAAGCAAAGAACCCCAAGATTGCCGTACGCAAGGCCTTCAAGGTCTCCTTCCTGCGCTTGCTGCTCTTCTACGTGTTCACCATGGCCCTGATCCTCGCGGTGGCGCCCACCAGCGAACTGCTGGCCGGCGGATCGCCATTTGTCACTGTGATGTCCCAGATGGGTATCCCGTTCGCCGATTCGGTACTGAACTTCGTGCTCATCATTGCCGCGCTCTCGGCCATGAATGCCCAGCTCTATGCGGCAACCCGCATGCTGCATTCGCTGGCTGATTCCGGGCACGCGCCGCGCCTGGCACACCGGACCAACAGCGCGGGCGCTCCTATCCACGCGGTGTGGATGTCTGCCGGAGGCATCGCCGTGGCAGCACTGGTCTACGCGCTGGTTCCGGAGGGAGGCTTCGGCATCATGATGTCGCTGGCTACCTTCGGTGCCCTGGCGACGTGGTTCATGATCCTGGTGACCCACGTGTCCTTCCGCCGCCAGGTGCGCCTGGACCGGGCCGTCCTGGAGTACAAGCTGCCAGGCTACCCGGCCGCGTCGATTCTCGGCTCGGTACTGCTCGGCGGCCTGCTGGTGACCTCGTTCTTCGTGCCGGAATTCAAGTACACCCTGATCTTCGGTGTTCCCTTCGTCATCGTAATGTCGGTGCTCTACAGGCTGGTTTTCGCCGGCAAGAAACAGCCTGCGGCGAAGTAGCAGGGCAGTCGTCCGCGGTGCTGGTTCGCTTGAGATCTGCGGAGCGGGCACTAAGATCTTAAGGGGCCTGCCGGTTGGCAGGCGCCGCAACTTTCGAGGAGCAATGGTGGCCAAGCTGTATTTCCGCTACGGAGCGATGAACTCGGGCAAATCCACGAGCTTGCTGCAGGCTGCCTTCAACTACGAAGAACGCGGCCAGCGTATCCTGCTGGCCAAGCCGGGGGTTGACACCAAGGGCGAGAAATCAATCGTTTCCCGCCTGGGAATCGAACGCGAAGTCGACTTCAGCGTGGGGCCGGAAGAGAACCTCCGCGAGAAGTTCGCGGCCCATTGCCTCGGCGATGACCCTGATGCCTTGCTGCCGCATGTGGATGCGCCGCCGGTAGCCTGCCTGCTGGTCGACGAAGTTCAATTCCTCTCCCGCACCCAGGTCGATGATCTTCTGCGCATTGCCGTGCTCGATGATGTCCCAGTGCTTGCCTACGGTATCCGTACCGACTTCCGCACCCGTGCCTTCCCGGGCTCGGCACGCTTGATGGAACTGGCGCACTCGCTTGAAGAGCTGAAGACCATCTGCCGCTGCGGGCGCAAGGCCATGTTCAATACCCGCCGATCGGGTGACCACATTGTTTTTGATGGAGACCAGGTCGCTATCGACGGTGAAGAGGTCTGGTACGAGTCGCTGTGCGCTGCCTGCTATCTGGAAGCCTCCGGCGGCAAGCTGGGCTAGCTCGGTAGCCTTTCGGACCGGAAGCCTCGCGCCGGCCGATAGCCGCCGGCGGCCGGTCCACCCAGTGGCGGCCAGCCGGGTAAGGCGCTGGCCGCGGCCCATTCGGCGTTTTCGTTGCGGGTCAGAGTATCGCTGTAGCTTCGATCTCCACGAGAACTGCTGGCTCGTACAGTTGGGCCACGGCGATCAGCGATGCAGGCGGCATTGGAAGCTGCAACCCGATTTCCTCCGCGACGGATTCGACTCCTTGCATGAACTCCGATATTTTGCTGGTTTCCCAGTCGGTTACGTATACGGTCAGCCTGACGACGTCTTGGAACCCCGCCCCTGCCGAGTTCAAGCCTGCGGAAACGTTGCGTAGCGCCTGCGCCACCTGGCCAGCCAAATCGTCGGGGATCCTGGAGCCGTCGGGCATGTGGGCTACCTGTCCGGCGATGTGGATATGCCGCGTGCCGGATCCCACCGCTACGTGGTGGTAGGGAGTTCCGGGGAGCATCCCGGCGGGGCTTGAATAATTCACTGGCATGGAATTCTCCTTCAGTAGTTCGCTGCTGGATGCAGGTATAAAACTTATACTTGGTCTACAAAAGCAACTGCAACGAAACTAGGTGCAATGGAAGAAACCTCCGAATCGCCGCTGGGCATATCGGCTTCCCACCGCGAACTGCTCGACCAGGTCTTGGACAAGTGGTCTTTGCATGTCTTGAGCCAGCTTTGCGAATCACCCAAGCGATTCAACGAGCTGCGGCGAGCCGTTCCGGGAGTGAGCCAGAAGTCCTTGACCAATACGCTGCGCCGGCTGGAGCGAAATGGCGTCATCGACCGCAGGGTATTGCGCTCCCGTCCGGTAGCAGTCGAGTACCGTGTTGCGCCGATAGGCAAGACCATGCGCGCACCGATCGATGCGCTCCTCGACTGGACAGTGAGCCATATGCCCGATATCGAACAAGCGCGGGAACGATACGACCAGCTCGAAGAACAGAACGGCGATGGCTCATTCCAGGAAGAACCTCCAGAATGAAGGTTCATCCCGCTGGCCCTGCTTCCGGCGCATCGGGATCTCTCGAAGGTGCGGTACCGAAGGCCACGGAATCGAATATTCATCGGCACCGATTCATGCCGGACAGCTAGAGGGCCCAAACCCATTGCGGAAGCAACCGCCCGCTTGCGGCCGCAGGCAAATACCAGGGATTCCTGGAGGGAGTCGTGAACAAGGAATTGATGCATGATGCGATCGAGCAAGGGCGTACTGCCGAGGCTGTTGCCATGGCAGTGCTCCACGACCCTGGCATGCTGGTCGAAGAGCTCGACCACCACCGGATCACGCAGGACGCCCAACCGTACTGGGACTTCGCGCAGGAATGGATCGCTGCCGCTCGGGTGCTCGACAAGCCCAGCTGCTTGTCGACTCGGTGCGGGAAGCGAAGAACTACCTGGCAAGTTTGATTGAGGACGTCTCGGTCCTGAGCGATAACCCGGAAGCTGCCTTGGCCAAAAAGGAAGTTCGAGAAATGACCGCTAGCGCGCGGGAGCTGGCAGAGCTGGGAATTCCCGGCGCGAGGCGTTAGCCGATGAGGCCGGCAACGGCCCGCCGCAGCCCCCAGTCGAAGCCATCAGCCAGGGGCGCGTCGACATCGAGCTGCACGAGGTTCTGGCGGTAGGCGACCGAGCCGAGCACGTGGTTCAGCAAAAGCTGCTGTCCATGGCGGGCATTTTCGGCAGGCAGCCCTGCTGCTTCCAGCAGGGTGCGAAGCTGCAGCACCGGCTGGAGCTCGGTGGCCTGCATTGCGGTGGCGACTTCGATGACCTCGGGGCTGTCCTGGATCGGCAGCAACGCGAGGTAGAGCTTGCGCGCCAGCTGCAGGATTGCCTCGGATGGGGAATTGTAGTCCTCGGCATCCACCGACAGCGCAGGGGTACTCAGCAGCTGGGCGGCAACCTGCGCCAGCAGCTCCTGCTTGTTCTTCACATGCCAGTAGAGCGCACCGACCTGGACATCGAGTTCCTTGGCCAATCGGCGCATCGACAAATCAGCCAACCCGAACTGTTGCAGGATGCCGACCGCGGTGTCCACGACCGTTAACTGAGTCAATGCCATGGTGACAAGTCTAGTCGCAACGCCTGTGCGCGCTCAGGCTCCAAACACCGTGCGGTCCAGGAAGTCGTTGCGGAACTTGCCGGACGGATCCAGGCGCTGCGCCAATGCAATGAAGTCGTTGAACTTCGGATACAGCCCGGCCAGCTGCGTAGAGGTGGCTGCGAAGAGCTTGCCCCAGTGCGGGCGTGCCGCAAAAGGAGCCAGTGCTTCCTCGATCCGCGGTAGGAGCGCCTCGACAGCCTCCTGCTGGGGTTTCCAGGTGAAGTGCAGGGCGATGCCGTCACGGCCGTAGTTTCCACTGAGCCACAGTTCATCGGCGGCAATGGTGCGCACTTCCGAGACCAGCAGCAGGGGAGTGATGGCGGGGGAAAGCCCGCGGACGGCCTGGATCGCTTCTGCCGCGTGCTCGCGCGGGACCAGGTATTCGGTCTGCAGTTCATCGCCGGCGCTGGGGGTGAAGTCCATGCGGAAATGCGCCAAGCGATCCGACCATGGACCGGTTGCTCCGAGCTGTTGGCTGCAGATGGACCCATCGGCACCGGGCAGCGGGTGCATCGCAGCAGTTGCCGGGAACCCGCCGAACCGGCCCTGGTCAAAATGCTCTACCAGCGCATCGCCGACGCGGCGCTTGAGCCAGGTCTGGCCTACCTGCTCGCCGCTCCAGTCAGTGAACAGGCTGACGCTGTAGGCCGAAGCCTGGATGGTGTCGAAGCCGTCGAGCACCTTGTCCCAGGACAGATCCTGGTAGACGGTCTGCTGCATCTCGAAGCTCGGCAGGATATCCAAGGTGAGGTGGGTCAGCACGCCCAGCGCGCCCAGGCCGACCACGATGCCATTGAAATCCTCGTCGCCGCGCTGCACGCTCAGTTGCGAGCCGTCGGCCAGCACCAGTTCCACTGCGCGCACGGCGGTGGCGAGGTTGCCATGGGTTTCGCCCGAACCGTGGGTTCCGGTGGATACTGCGCCGGCTACCGAGATATGCGGCAGGGAGGCGAGATTGTGCAGGGCATAGCCGGCGCGTTGAAGTGCATCAGCCAGGGCGCCGTAGGTGGTGCCGGCGCTGACGCGCACGGCCATGGCCAGCGCATCAATCTCGATGGCTTCCGGCATCTTGGCCAGCGTGATCATGGTTTCGCGGGTATCGGCGATGTCATTGAAGGAATGGCGGGAGCCCAGGACCTTCACGGCCTTGGCTGCGCGAACAATATCCTGCAGCTGCTCGAGGCTGGCGGGAAACAGCAGTTGCGCGGCCCGGTATTCAAGATTTCCGGCCCAGTTCAGTTCCTTGTTGCGCAGTTCCACGGCTAATCCTTACTTGTCGAGCCACTGGCTGGAAACCAGTGCGCGATAGCGTTCCAGTATCTGCGGGGCCAGTTCCATCGCTGGGACTTGGGCAGTGCCCTGGGCCCAATTGGGGAATTCCCCGGCCAGTACGCCGGCCGCCTGGCGGGCTGCGCCATCGGCGACGTATTCGCCCGGGGCCGGGATCAAAATTGGCAATCCCAGGATCTGGGCGGCGATCTGCTGGACCGCGCGGGACTGCGCTCCACCGCCGACAAGGATGATGCGCTGCGCTTCAACCCCTTGGGCTTCCAGTGCGCGCAGGCCGTCGGCTAGCGAGCAAACCACCGCTTCCACGGCGCTGCGGGCCAGATTCGCGGCGGTGTAGTTGGCTCGGGTGATGCCATGCAGCGAGCCGGTGGCCTCTGGCAGGTTCGGGGTGCGCTCGCCGTCGAAGTAGGGCAGCAAGGCCAGCCCGTCGCTACCCGGGACGGCGGATAGTGCCAGGTCATTGAATTCTTCGAGGCTGACCTGCAGCAGGGTGGCGGTGGCATCGAAGATGCGGGTGGCATTCAGGGTGCATACCAATGGCAGGTAGTTGCCGGTGGCGTCGGCGAAGCCTGCCACCAGGCCGGAGGCATCTGCCGATGGGGAATCGGCAACCGCGAAGACGGTGCCGGAGGTGCCCAGGGACATGACGACGTCGCCCACCGTGGCGCCTACGCCCAAGCCGGCCGCGGCGTTATCGCCCGCGCCGGCACCGATCAGTGCTCCGGAAGTGGTGCGGCCAATGGATTCCAGCGGGCCAGCGACCGTAGGCAGAATCGGGGCGTGGCCCAGATGCTGCTCCAGCGCCTCGTAGTCATAGGCGTTTTCGGCGGCACGGTAGTAGCCGGTGCCCGAGGCATCCGAACGATCGGTGCGCAGGGCGGCCAGCCCTGCTGCCCCGGAGCCCGGGCCGTAGCCGGCCAGGCGCCAGGACAGCCAGTCGTGCGGCAGGCAGACGGCAGCGACCTTGGCCGCGTTCTGGGGCTCATTGTCCCTCAGCCAGCGCAGCTTGGTCAGCGTGATCGAGGAGACCGGGACGGTGCCGGTGCGCTGTGCCCAGTACTGGGCGCCCGCCGCGGCATCGCCCTGGCCTGCCTCGGTGATGATCTGGCTGGCCGCCTGCGCGCTGCGGGTGTCGTTCCACAGCAGTGCCGGGCGGATCACCGCACCGCTGGCGTCGAGCACCACCATGCCATGCTGCTGCCCGCCCACCGAGATGGCGTCCACGTCGTCCAGGCCCCCGGCCTGGGCGATCGCTTCCTGCAATGCGCTGAACCAGGATTCCGGATCCACTTCGGTGCCATCGGGGTGCGAGGCACGGCCGGAGCGGACCAGGGCGCCTGTTGCGGCGTCGCGGATGACCACCTTGCATGACTGGGTGGATGAATCTATGCCGGCAACGAGCGTCATTGTTCTTCGGCTGCTTTCTGCGGTGGGCGGGGGTGAGCGGTCTAGCGGGCGTTGAGCAGGTGCTCGATGGCCAGCTGGTTCAGGCGGATGAACGCGAAGTTGCGCTGCGCTGCGGCGTTGGCGTCGAAGTCGGCGAAGCTTGCCGCATCGTCCATCAGCTGCTGCGCGGTTTCGCCGGCGTCCAGGGTGCTCTCGCCCAGCTCGAACACGCCCGAGAGCTTCATCGCCTCCTGGACCTCGGGGTCTGCGCGGAATGCCTGTGCGCGTTCCTTGAGCATCAGGTACATGGACATGTTTGCCTTGGCCGAGTCCCACACGCCGTCGTAGCCGTCGGTGCGCGATGGCTTGTAGTCGAAGTGGCGGGGGCCATCGTACTTGGGTCCGCCGGTCGGGAAGCCGTTCTCCAGCAGGTCGACGGTGAAGAAGGCGCTGGTCAGATCGCCGTGGCCGAAGACCAGGTCCTGGTCGTACTTGATGCCGCGCTGGCCGTTGAGGTCGATGTGGAACAGCTTGCCTGCCCACAGCGCCTGGGCGATGCCGTGGGTGAAGTTCAGGCCAGCCATCTGCTCGTGGCCGGTCTCCGGGTTCAATCCGACAATGTCCCCGTGTTCCAGCTTCTCGATGAAGGCCAGGCCGTGGCCTACGGTTGGCAGGAAGATGTCGCCGCGTGGCTCATTCGGCTTCGGCTCCAGCGCGATGCGCAGGTTGTAGCCTTTTTCCTTGATGTAGCCGGCTGCGGTGTCCACGCCTTCGCCCATGCGGTCAAGTGCCGCGGCCAGGTCCTTCGAGCCGTCGTACTCGGCGCCTTCGCGGCCGCCCCACATGACGAAGGTTTCGGCGCCCATTTCGGCTGCCAGGTCGATGTTGTGCAGGACCTTGGCCAGCGCGAAGCGGCGGATCGAGCGGTCGTTGGAGGTGAAGCCGCCATCCTTGAATACCGGGTGGCTGAACAGGTTGGTGGTCACCATCGGGACCTTCAGGCCGGTTTCCTTGAGTGCTGCACGGAAGTCCGAAAGGATCTGCTCGCGCTGGGAAGCGGTGGCGTCAAAAGGAATCAGGTCGTTGTCGTGGAAGGTGATGCCGTAGGCGCCGAGCTCGGCCAGCTTGTGGACAGCTTCCACCGGATCCAGGTTCTTGCGGGTGGCGACACCGAAGGGATCGGCACCGGTCCATCCCACGGTCCACAGTCCAAAAGTGAAGCGGTCGGCGGCGGTTGGCTGAAGAGTCATGGGATGCATCCTTGGGTCGGGGGTTGGCTGATGCCATTTAGTTTATGTCCTGAACTATATGGGTGGTGATGCGCTAGAGTCAATAGCGAGCAGTGAACGATTCGTCCCAATAAATTCTCAAGGAGAAGGCATGCGCCAACCAGCGTCTAGCGCCCGTGCCGCAAGCTCTTCGGCCCCGGGTAACGTCGGAGACGTGCGCAAAGCCAACCTGGCCAGGGTCCTATCGGTGATCGCAGGCGCAGGGGAAGACCAGCGGTTATCACGCGCCGATATCGCCCAACTCAGCCAGCTCACCAAGGCCTCGGTCTCCAGCCTGGTCGCCGATTTGCTGGCGGCCGGACTAGTTATCGAAATTGGCGTGCACCGCGACGGGGAACGCGGGCGGCCCTCGGTGGGGCTCATCCTGAACCCCGCACGCTGTGTCATGGGCATGGAAATCAACGTTGACTACATAGCCGCCGGGCTGGTGGACCTCAGCGGCAAACTGCTGGCACACGAAATCCTGCCCAGTGCCAACCACAGCTCAACAGCCAGCGAAGTGCTCGCTGCGCTGGGAGAGCTGAGTCAAAGGCTCCAAGCTGCCGCCCGGGCCCAAGGGCTAATGATTCTCGGCGGCGGGTTGGCTGTTCCTGGTTTGGTCAACGAGGAGCGGTACACCGTCCTGCAGGCCCCTAACCTCGGCTGGGAGCGGCAAGACCTGGATGTCGCAGCATTGCTGCCCGACGCCAAAACCCGCTTCAGGCTCTTTAACGAAGCCAACGCCTCAGCGCTGGCCCAGCAGCAGTTGATGGACGTCCAAGAACGCGACTTCCTGTTTGTCTCCGGGGAAGTGGGCATCGGTGGCGGATTGATAATCGACGCTGAACTTTTTGCCGGTCCCCAGGGACACGCCGGTGAACTCGGGCATGTGGTGATTGCCCCCGAGGGCAGGGCCTGCAGCTGCGGCGGTCGTGGATGCTTGGAAACCATTGCCGGGCAGGAAGCGATCCTGGCTGCCGCTGATCTAGGGGCGATGGTCGATAGCGCCTCGCGCCAACGGCGGATCCACCAGCTATTCCAAGCGCTGGAAACCGGAACCGAACCCGCGCTGAGCGCGGTAGCCGAGGCCGGAAAATCCTTGGGAATTGCGGTGGCCTCGGCCATGCGCCTGTATGACGTTTCCACGGTAGTCTTTGGCGGGCACTTTGCCGCCCTGGAACAGTGGCTACGTCCTGCCATGGAAGCCAGCCTCCAGATGCACGCGCCGAGCATCGCCGGCCAGGCTCGACTGCTGTGCTCGCCGCTGGGTCAAACAGGTGCGCTGGTCGGTGCCGCGCGCAGCGTGGCGGGGGACCTGTTGGAGGCCCCGCATCAGCTGGTGGGTTGAGAAACGCCTACCGGCTGCTGCAGTTCGGCCACCCAATCACCTTGGTCTTCGGAGATGGCACGCACGTAGACTTCGCGGCACGGACCGGTCGGAACCAAACCGCGGGCTAGGACTTCTTCGTGCACGGCCTGCCAGCTTTCATGGATGGTGTCCATGGAGCCGAGGTGCACTCCGCAGATGGCTTCGGGCACCGCGGGGAGCTCGATGATTTCGACATCGGCGAGGTTGGGAGCGTTAGTGGCGTATCCGGCAATGACCTCTACTCCATCCTCAGTTCCGTTGTATTGCGCAATGGGCGTGGCAAGGCTTTGGCCCTGAATGGACTGCGCGATTCTGTCGAAGAGCGGGCCGATGCGACCAGCGATTTCAGGTTGCTCGGACACCGTGAAGCGGCCTGCGGCCAAGCGCACTGCGGGCAGTGGCTTGTGGATGATTTCAATGCGTGACATGAGATTCTCCTTTGAGATCAAGCGCAGGCGCCGTTGCACATCCTGCAGCCGCTGCGTGGCCAGCCGGTGTTCGGCCTCGACCTGCGCGGCACGATTCTGCAAGTGCTCAGCAATCTTTTCCGCGGTGGCTCCCTGATCCAGGATCAGGGAAACCTCTTCCAGGCCGAAACCCAGCTCGCGCAAGGCCACGATCTGATGCAAGCGCTGGAGCTGGGAAGGGTCGTAGGAACGGTAGCCGCTGCACGGGTCTACGTGGGCGGGCTTGAGCACCCCGGCGGTATCCCAGTGCCGCAGCATGCGGTGGGTAACCTGGCCGATCTGCGCAAACGCCCCGATGGATAGCATGCTTCAGTTCTCCGCCCTCACACTGTGTCAGGGGCAAGCCCTTGGCTGGTTTTGGAATAATTGTTGCATCGCGAGAGTTCTCCCGGGCGGTTTTGACGGCCGGCAAAGTTCCGGAATCTCCGAGCAGCTACGCATGAATCCTTGGATGAGGCAGCAGCTGGCTATAGTCTTCCAGGGTGAAGACCCGTCAAACCGCCTTGCGCTTCCTCAACCTGGCTCGGATACTGTGGGCGCTGGCCACCCTGGGCGCTATCGTGGCGACCTACGCCGACACTGCCTCACGGGGCCCGGTGCAGCCACTGAATTTCTTTGGCTACTTCACCATCCAGTCGAATCTGGTGGTGGTTCTGGTCGGGCTTATCGCAGGACTGATGGGCCTAGCCAAGGGTGCTTCGATGCCCCGCTGGGTTGTGGGCCTGCGTGCCATGGCGAGCGTGTGCATGGTCGTGGTCGGGCTGATCTACCTCACGCTGCTGGCACCCTTAGGGGCCGCAGGCGGGGTTCCGCTTCCTTGGGCGAATTGGGTAATGCATATTCTCGGTCCCCTGCTGGTTCTGGCCGATTGGCTCTTGGCCAGGGACCGTACTTCCCTGTCCTACCGGGCAGTGCCGCTATTGCTGATTTACCCGTTGCTCTGGACCGGGGTAGTGCTGATTCGCGGAGCGTCCGATGGATGGGTTCCTTACCCGTTCCTCGACCCGGATCAGGGATACCCCGTCATTGCCCTGTACGTTGTTTCCATTGCCGTGCTCTTCGCGGGAATAGCTTTTCTGGTTGTCGCTTATGGCCTGCGTGGGCGACATCGTGACGTGCAACTCGAGATTCGCTAATCGTTTCGGTAAACTTTGGTCGTAAGAGCCCCTAACTCTTGCAACGGACCTTCAGGTTTCAGTGAGCAGGACAGGGGCATATTTTTTGTCCGGCACCGTGCCGGGACGGCGCTAAGCACGCCGCAACCGCTGCTTTAAGCAAGGGGGAGGATCCCATGCCAGCAATCGTGATCGTCGGAGCCCAATGGGGCGATGAAGGCAAAGGAAAGGCTACCGACCTGCTCGGTGGCAAGGTCGACTATGTAGTGAAGCCAAACGGCGGCAACAACGCCGGGCACACCGTGGTCGTAGGCGGCGAGAAGTACGAGCTCAAGCTCCTTCCTGCCGGCATCCTTTCCCCGAACGCCACTCCGATTATCGGCAATGGCTGCGTGGTGAATCTTGAAGCCCTCTTCGAAGAAATCGACGGCCTGGAATCGCGCGGCGCCGACACCTCGAAGCTGCGCGTTTCGGCCAACGCCCACCTGGTGGCCCCGTACCACCAGACCATGGACAAGGTCACCGAACGCTTCCTGGGCAAGCGGGCCATCGGCACCACCGGCCGCGGCATCGGCCCCGCCTACATGGACAAGGTCGGACGCCTGGGCATCCGCGTGCAGGACGTCTTCGACGAGTCCATCCTGCGCCAGAAGGTCGAAGGCGCACTGCGCCAGAAGAACGAGCTGCTGGTCAAGATCTACAACCGCCGCAGCGTCGAGGTCGAGGAAATCGTCTCGTACTTCCTCTCCTACGCCGAGCGCCTGCGCCCGCTGGTCATCGACTCCACCTACGAGCTGAACAAGGCTCTGGACGAGGACAAGGTCGTGCTGATGGAAGGCGGCCAGGCCACCTTCCTGGACGTGGACCACGGTACCTACCCATTCGTGACGTCCTCCAACCCGACTGCTGGTGGCGCGTCCGTGGGTTCGGGCATCGGCCCGACCCGCATCACCCGCTCCATCGGCATCATCAAGGCCTACACCACCCGCGTGGGTGCTGGTCCGTTCCCTACCGAGCTGTTCGACGACATGGGCCTCTACCTGCAGAAGACCGGTGGCGAATTCGGCGTAAACACCGGACGCCCGCGTCGTTGCGGTTGGTACGACGCCGTGCTGGCTCGCCACGCCTCGCGCGTGAACGGCTTCACCGACTACTTCGTGACCAAGCTGGACGTGCTCACCAACATCGAGCAGATCCCGGTGTGCGTGGCCTATGACGTTGACGGCGTGCGCCACGACGAAATGCCGATGACGCAGACCGACTTCCACCACGCGAAGCCGATCTTCGAGTACTTCCCGGGCTGGACCGAGGACATCTCGGGCGCACAGACCATGGAAGATCTTCCGGAGAACGCCCGGAACTACATCCTGGCCCTGGAGAAGATCTCCGGAACCCGCATCTCCGCCATCGGCGTAGGCCCGGACCGCGATCAGACGATCGTGCGCCACGATTTGATCAAGGACTAGTTCCTGTAGCCAAGGAGCCGCCGCAGTTCATCAGCTGATGAACTGCGGCGGCTCCTTTTCGTGCACTAGAACCTAAGACATGCTGGTAGTGCGGTTCAGGCACCCCAAGATGAAATTCTCGGACTGGATGGCGGGCATGGCGGTTTCTTCGGACATGCACAACCAGCACGTGGATGGATCACGAAGAAACTCGAATGCCGGAACAGATTACTTGTCAGCGGGCATTGCCGTGCATGAGGCCGGGCAGGTTCTGACAGGCCGCAAATGAGGCACGGCATCTTTCATGTTTCCGGGTGGCAAGCCGGAGCCGGACGGACCTCCTATCGATGCGGCCGTGCGAGAAGTGAGTGAGGAGCTACGGACAACCCCGTGTCTTGTTATGTACCTGGCGGGGTGAGCCGGTCGATCCGTTTTCTGGTGTCAGCGGCAACGTCGAGGATCATGGGGGTGAACCAGCCTTCTGCGCGCGATTGCTCGATGAGCGCCGGGAGCGCATCCAGCATCGCTTCCAGAGTGGCGCGGATCTGCCTGGCGGCAATTTTCGCTGGGATACCCCACGAGGACACTTCGTCCATCAGGTGCCTGCCGTTGACTTCGTCGATGTGCACGCCGGCGCCTACGTGCAGGGACAGCTCGCGGTCGGCGTGCTCCCATGCTGCGGTGGGGACCACATCGTAGGCCGGCGCCAGTCGCACGGTTCCGCGGTCGATGGTCAGCCCGATGTTCCGGGCGTGCATGTCGCAGTTCCCCAAGGCCAAGTTCACGGTCAGGTATTTGAGCAGGAGTTCGCGCTCTCGCGGAGGATTTGAAGCGTTGTCGGTGAGGACCTGGGCGATTAGCTTCAGCGTGGGGGATTTCTCTGCGGGTTTCTGGTACTTCTGCTTCATGCCGAGCGCTTGGCAGAAGTCCTCCTGGTGGATGCGCCGCACAGGTTCGGATTGGGCGTCGCGGTCGTAGCGTTCAACCAGGATTGCTTTGCGGCCTTGGACGGTGATGACTTCGGCGGCGGCGGCGATTTGGCGTTTGGAGCGGCTCAGGCGCACGGAGGCTTCGACCAGCCTCAGGCCGAACAGTTCCAGCTCGGCGATGGACGGCCATTGTTCGGTGCCGTCTTCGTTCAGCCGCGCGGGTTTGAGGATGTGGGTGGTGGGGCTGCCGTCCAGGGGCATGCCGATGCGGGGTCCGTCGCGGACTACGAGCAGCTTGCCTTGGAGTCCTCCCAGGCTCACCCGGATGGAGCTGTCGATGCCGATGCCCAGGGGTGCTGTGGGCAGGTTGGTGATGGCTTTGGCCAGTTCCTCGGCGGTGGTCCAGCGGATATTGTGCGGTTCGTTGTTGGGTTCTTCGCCCAGGGGGAGCACTTGGACGGCGCCGGCGCAGTCCTTACCGTAGGCGCCGAGCATCATGAAGGTGTCCACGTGAGCGATTCTCGCCTTGTCGGCGAGCATTTTGCGGATGTCGTCTTCTGGCAGCAGGCCGTCCAGGAAGTGGACGCATTCGACCCAGGGGTAGGGTTCTTCCCGGATGGGCAGCTTGGTGGACAGCAGTGCGCTGCTGTTTTGAGCTTCGGGGGTGTACTGCAGGGAAATGGTGCCGAAGCCGTGATCGGTGATGGTGGCCGTGTGCACTCCATCGAACCATAGTGCCAGCTGTGGGTCCGCCACCTCAGCTCCTCTTGACTCGGTGGTGGATGCTGCGGGCGTTGTGGGCCATGCTGTTGCGGATGGCGTTGGTCTCGCCGGAGTGGCGCGGGGCGATGAGCAGATCCAGGCCGAGGATGGACATGATTTCGAGCAGGATGTTGGCGTTGCCGAGCTTGCCGTTTTCGATCGCGCTGATGGTGTTGCGGGAGATGCCGAGCTGGTCGGCGACGTCCTCTTGGCTCAGTCCGAGGTCGATGCGCTGTTTGCGCAAGGTGCTTCCTATGGCTTTGGGGTCGTTTCGCATGCGCCCGCCTTTCTCTTAAAGCCCATTTTATCGTGAATTAACCCCGATGACATCATAATGTACTGATTTTTGCGCTTTAGTAGGTCAGTGGCTTTAATGAGCAGAATCTTGTGCATTAGCGCATGGTGAGCATTAATGCCCAGAAATTTGATCTTTAATCACTGTGTGCCACTAAAGACCAAAAAACTGCGCATTACCGCTAAGGTGCCAAAAGGCCAGCACCACCAGCAAGCTGGTCGTGCTGGTGGTGCTGGCAATCATCATGATCGGCCTGGGTCAGCTGCCACACCATCTATTTCGGGTGATGAAAATATGAGCATCAACGACAGATCAGAAATAAAGGGTTTCAAGTCTGCGGGAGCGATAAAGAAGCCGAGATGCCAACGCTGCAATACTGCCGTTTCTAAGTTCCCGTGCGGCAAAGACGCGTCCTGCTGAATTGTGAACTCATAATTTCATGTTCCGCTTGGATTCCTGCGCAGCCTATTCTGGGGCGCTGGATGTCGAACAGAAAACGAGTACTGTGCCCAGCGGTTTTCACCGCTGGGCACAGGGCTCGAATCTTATATGCTCCACTCGGTATTCTTGGCGGACTAGAGCGTAGGCTCTTGTGCCGTGGCATTGACCGGAGCGTCCTGGATCTTGCCCGCAACGCGCAGGTTCCAGTGCTCAATCACCTGTCGGTCCGTCGACTTGGTCAACAGCGAAACAGCAATGAACGCTGCTGCCGAAGCGATCAGACCGTAGTAGATCGGCTCATTGGCGTAGACGCCGTCGAACTTGTTCTCAGCCTGGATCTCCAAGATGATCATCGTGCCCAAAGTAGCTATTGATCCTGCCGCCATGGAGGCTGTGGCCCCAGCGCCATTGCCGCGCTTCCACAGCAGGCCGCCGATGATTGCCACCAGCAATCCGCCCACCAGGATGTCGTAGGCAATGGTCAGTGCTGCGACCACGTCGTCCACCAGGATCGCCAAGGTGACCGTGACGACGCCCAGCGCCATCACCCAGATGCGGTTCGCGCGCACGTCATGCTCGGGGTTCTCATCGGTATTCACTTCCACGCGCTTGCCGAACCAGCTGGCGACAAATGGGGTGACATCGGTGCGGGCCACGGTTGCGGCGGCGATCAGCGCTCCGGAGGCGGTGGACATCATCGCGGCCACGGCTGCGGCCATGACCAAACCTCCCACCGCAACTGGCAGCAGCTGAGTGGCGACCTCGGCATAAACCACGTCCTTGTTCTCCGCCGCGCCCGCGATGTTCGGCAGCGCCACCTTCGCGGCCATGCCAATCAGTGCGCCGGCAGCTCCGTAGAAGATGCAGTAGATGCCGGCGGTCATCCCGCCCCAGCGGGCGGCCTTCGGGGTTTTGGCGGTGAAGACGCGCTGCCAGATGTCCTGGCCGATCAGCAGGCCCAGGGTGTAGACCACGAAGTAGGTGATGATCGACTGCAGCCCCATGCCGGTGAAGCTGAAGAATTCGGCGCCCATGCGCTCGCGGATGCCATCCAGGCCGCCGGCGGCATGCATGGAGAAGGGCAGCATCAGGGCGAAGATGCCGATGGTCTTGATGATGAACTGCACCTGGTCGGCCAGGGTGATGGACCACATGCCGCCGATAGTGGAGTAGATGACTACGATGGCGCCGCCGATGGCGATGGCCAGCCATTTCTCCCAGCCGAAGAGCACCACGAAAATGGTGGCGTAGGCGCTGGTTGAGGTGGCGCAGAGCATCAGCGTGTAGGCCAGCATGACGATGCCGGAGGTATTGGTTGCCGCCGCGCTGCCGTAGCGCAGGGTCAGCATCTGCGAAACGGTGAAGACCTTGAGCTTCTGCAGCGTCGGGGCGAAAGCCAGCGACAGCAGGATCACGCCTGCGCCAATAGCCACCACGAGCCACATGCCGGAGATCCCGTGCTTGTAGCCCAGGCCAACGCCGCCCACGGTCGAGGCTCCGCCGAGCACCACCGCCGCCATGGTTCCGGTGTAGAGGAAGGGGCCCAGGCGCCGGCCGGCCACCAGATAGTCGCTGCTGTTCTTGGTGCGGGATTTGCCCCACCAGCCAAAGGCCAGCATTGCGGCCAGGTAGGCGGCGACAATCGCGCCGTTGATGAATTCCATGGAGAACCTCGATGTCCGGATAAAAGCAGCGCTTACCTTAAGTAAACTTTTGTTGCATCACAGGCTACTAGCGCTGGCGCTGCCGATCAATGGAAATCGCGAACATTGCCCACCGCACTGCTCTGGCCAGCCGCAATGTGACGAAGCAAACCGTTCCATTCAGTGAAACTTTCTAGACATTTTGCACTCAAATATGATTCACATACGGCATCGTGTCACATATGCGTAGCATTCGATCGGCAATGTGTGCAATCGCAGCTTGTTTAGTACTGTTTCACGTTGACGCAGCGTTGCATCATTGGCCAGCAGGGCCGTTTTCTCCGCCGTTGCGTCAGACGATTTCTCGAAACCAGAAAGACGCCTAGAAGATGAGTGAAAATGGTCAGGGCCTGACAAAGAAGTCGGCCGGACACGTCATTGTCGACACGCTTGCCGCGCACGGCGTGGAACGCGCCTACGTGGTGCCGGGTGAAAGCTACCTGGATGTCCTTGATGGGCTGCACAACTCGCCAATCGAAACCGTGGTCTGCCGCCACGAAGGTGGAGCCACCTACATGGCCGAAGCCGAAGGCAAGATGCACCAGCGCCCCGGCATTGCCATGGTGACCCGTGGCCCGGGAGCTGCCAACGCCCACGTCGGCCTGCATACCGCATGGCAGGATTCGACCCCGCTGGTGCTATTCGTGGGGCTGATCCCGTTCGAGCACCGTGAAAAGGAAGCCTTCCAGGAATTCGATCCCAAGGCATGGTTCGGCACCGGCGCCAAGCGCGTGATGATCCTGGACCACGCCGATCGCGCCAGCGAAGTCGTCGCCGAGGCCATGTTTGCTGCCATGTCCGGACGCCCGGGCCCGGTGGTCGTCGGCCTGCCAGAAGACATCATCCGCAACGAAGTTTCCGCCGAAGTCCATCCGGAAATCCCGGTGGCTACCGGCGGCATGACCGTGACCGACTGGAAGGCGCTGAATACTGCCTTGCAGGAAGCGGATAAGCCGCTGTTCATTTTCGGCGGCAACGACTGGTCCCACGAAGGCGCCGCGGACTTCACTCGTTGGCTCGAGGAACACGACCTGCCAGCCGCTGCCGAATGGCGTTGCGAGGGTACCGTGCCTTTCAACTCGCCATCCTATGTTGGCCCGATCGGCTACGGCCGCCCCAAGCCGACCTATGACCTGCTGGAAGAGACTGATCTGCTGATCTTCGTCGGCACGGTTCCAGGCGACGTCATCACCGACGGCTTCAATGTCCGCCAGAACTGGGACAAGAAGAACTTCCTGGTCACCATCGACCCGTCGCTGCGCGGACGTTCCGGCCCGGTATCGCACCAGATTGTCGCCAAGCCCGATGTCTTCGTTCGCGACCTGCTGCTGATGGATTTGCCGGTCAAGGAATCCTGGAAGGAGTGGACTTCCCGGATGCGCGGCGAGCAGGAGAAGTTCGCCGAACTTCCACCAGCGCAGCCTTCCGCGGGCCAGGCGAGGATGGCGACCATGATGGCTAATCTGGTTGGATCCCTGCCCGAAGACGCCCTGGTGACCTTCGGCGCTGGCGAGCACACCAACTGGGCCCACCGCTACTTCCCAACCAACGGCTACGCTTCGATGCTCTCGGCACGCAACGGTTCCATGGGCTACTCGATTCCTTCCGCCGTCGCCGCTTCGCTGAACTACCCGGGGCGCCGCGTGGTGACCATCGCAGGTGACGGCGAGTTCTTGATGAATGGCCAGGAGCTGGCTACCGCTGCCCAGTACGGCGCCACCCCGCTGGTGATCGTCATGGACAACCAGCAGTACGGCACCATCCGCACCCACCAGGAACGCCAGTACCCGGAACGGGTTTCCGGAACCCAGTTGGCCAACCCCGACTTCGCGCTGATGGCGCAGTCCTTCGGCGGGTTCGGCGTCCGCGTCGAGAATGATTCAGATGTCCCGGCTGCCCTGGAAAATGCGCTGAAGGCCATTGACGAGAACAAGAAATTCGCGTTGATCCATTTGGTGGTAGAGCAGGGAGTCAAGGCCTACTAGGCACTGGGTGCGCTCAGCGAACAGTCGGGTCTGCGACGTATAATTCCAGCGGGTGTCGTTTCTAGCGATACCCGCTGGATGCTTTAACCAGCAGAGGCAACAGACCGAGACCTTCAACCGTGGAGCGGCCCTAGAATGAACGATGCCCTTATTGCTAGCCTTCTCCGGGCCGTAGAAGCAGCGCCGGACGACCATGCCCTGCGATTGCACCTGGCTGAACAGCTCGATGGTGCCGGCCGATCCGCCGAAGCGCTGTCCCATGTCAGCATCGTGCTGCAGCAGGATCCGGGGAACGCGTCCGCGCTGGGAAGGCTTGGAACGATCAGCGCGTCGATGGCCGCAGCGATGGCCCCGCAGGCGCCCGTCGAACCCGCAGCGGATGCCGCGCCGGCTGGAAACCAGCAGAACGATACGCCACCAGGCTACGACTGGGAAGCGGGTTCCAAGGAACTCGGCAGTTCGCTGCCGGCGCCCTTTATTGAAGGACGGGTCCCGCTGCGCTCAGATGCGGGGTCCGATGCCCCGGAAGCTCCCATCGAGAACCCGGCCGGAACGGGTGTCACCCTGGATGATGTGGGTGGCTTGCAGGCGGTCAAGGACCGCCTGGACGAATCCTTCCTGGCACCGATGCGCAACGCCGCAATTGCCAAGGCTTTTGGCAAATCATTGCGCGGCGGGCTGCTGCTGTATGGGCCACCGGGATGCGGCAAGACTTTCCTGGCTCGCGCGGTGGCCGGTGAGCTGAAAGCCAATTTCATGTCTGTCACCATTACCGATGTGGTTGACTCCTACATCGGTGAAACGGAAAAGCGGCTCAAGGCGATTTTCGACCAGGCCCGCAAGAAGGCTCCAACGGTTCTCTTCATCGATGAGATTGATGCCATCGGCATCCGCCGCGGTTCGCTGACTGGATCGGGCGCGTGGATGCGCCAGATGGTCAATCAGCTGCTGATCGAGATGGATTCGCTTGCGGGAAACAACGATGGCCTTTACGTTCTGGGGGCTACCAATCACCCATGGGATCTGGACGAAGCACTGCTGCGTCCAGGCCGGTTGGACCGGACCCTGCTGGTGACTCCGCCGGACGCGCCGGCACGTGAGTCCATCTTGCGGTACCACTTGAAGAACCGCCCGATTGCCGGAATCGACCTGGAATGGATTGCGGCACAGACCGACGGGTTCTCGGGTGCGGACCTGGAGCACGTATGCACCACTGCCGCCGAGAAGGCAATGATGCAATCCATCGAGCGCAACGAGGTTCTCCCCTTGGACATGAGCCATATCAGAACTGCCCTGGCGGAAATCAAGGCGTCGACTTTGCCGTGGCTGGAATCCGCGCGAAATGTGGTGCGCTTCAGCAACCAGCATGGCCGCTACGATGATTTATCCGAGTATCTGGTTTCGCAGAACATGCTCTAGAAAGCACCGGGGGAGTACACCGCATGGAATTCGAGCGACTGCATCACCGGATCACCCACCACCTGGCGATCGGACGGGAAACCGAAGCGATTGCCTTGCTGAAGGATAACCTCAACGAGCACCATCAGGTCCCTGCCTTCTGGATCCTCTATTCGTCATGCCATTTGAGCCTCAAGCAGTGGGCCGAAGCGGAGTCCGCTGCCAAAGCCGGGCTGAATTTGGATCCTGCCAACCCGGTGGCCGGGGAGTGCCTGGCCGTCGCCCTGATGCGCCAGCATCGACGGGAGGAGGCGCTGCTGGCGATCCGGCAGGTAATCGAAAAGGAACCGGAATACGGCAACGGGCACTACTGGCTGAGCATGATCACGCTCAGCGATATTCGGAGCAACGATGACAGGGTGCTGGCCCGCCAAGCCATCGAGCACGCGATTCGGCTGGAGCCGGGGAACCCCGATTACTACCAGGGCGCGGCAATTGCTGCCGAAACCCAAGATGACAACCTGGCGGCTCTCGGATTCCTCCAATCCGGGCTGCAGATCGACCCCAATCACCAGGGGCTGTTGCGGGCGGCCGGAAGTATCGGCAATGGCGAAAAAATCGTCGGGGAACAAGGCGATGTGCTGCGTGGATTGATATCCATGGATCCGATGAACGAAGGCCTGCATCAGGACTACGCGGAAACCTTCGTTGCGAAGCAAACTGCCTACGCTAATCGGTTCTGGCTTTTCACTCCGGTGCTGGCAGTTGCCGCCGCCCTGGGGCAGCGGGCTGGTGGAACCGGGGCGCTGCTGGCGATTGCCGCCACTGCCATCGTGGCCGGGCTCTTTGGATGGTGGAACAAGAAGGCGTACAGCAAGGCGGCCAGGTCGTTGCCCGCCGGCTACGCCAAGGACATTGATGCGCGCTTCCCCAAACTGCCCCGAGCCATTCGCTCCTACCGGATTGGTTGGCTCCTGAGCACGAGCGGAGCGGTCCTGGGCTGTTTCCTGCCGGTGGCTGGCATCATCGTGATGCTGCTCGGTGTGCTGGCAAGCCAGCTAGGAGCACTGTGGATCCTGCAAGAAAATGCTGGCCCGCCAAGAAAGGGCTCCGACCGCCACGAGCAACGCCGGTACCTGGTCCGGTGCAGCGGCTTGCACGCGGCTGGCTTCTGGAAGCGGGCGTGCCTGGCGCTCATCCAGCTAGTGCTCTTAGGGATTTGCTTGGCCAATGAAAGCAGGATCGCTGCCGTGCCAGCCGGATCGGTGGCCGCCGGACTGCTGGTGCCTGGCATTTCCTTGCTGGCAGCCCAAGTCCGTCTTGGATTCAAGGAAAATGCCTTTGCCTACGGGCTGGCTGTCAGCTCCTCGGCCAAAAACCGGAACTGGGCCATGCTGCGCGGCAATATCGGCGGCCTGTATTTCATCGGAGTGCATCTGTTCGCCGGGCTGTTTGCCGCAGCTGCTTCGCTGGGGCTGCTCATATCGGGAGTGGAGGGTTCGCTGGATTCGCCACCGGAGCCCCGTCATCCAAGCCAGGATAGCGTCCTCGACGAAGACTTGCTGAATCAGCTCAAGGATGTGGAAACTCCGGATTCCCAGCCCCGTGAATACTCGATCCCTTCGCTGCCGGACATGCCCGATATTCCGTCCCTCGGCGTCCCGAACCAGTGAGCAGGAACCTACGCGGAAAAGATCACAACGCCGTGGGCCTTTCTGTCTTGGCACGCGCCCGCTGAAGAAATAAGATGAATTGCTACCGATTCCCGTGAGCACTAGAACCCCAACCACGAGGTGGATAATCTGATGGCACAGATGAGCGAAGAGCTCATTGAGCAGTGGGCTGACGCAACTGCTGAAATCTACAATGAGTCCCTGACTGGCATTAATCTGAGCCGTCTGCCCGAGGCAGTGGCTCAGTACGTCGACCTATTCGCGCAGAGCGAGAACTTGACGTTCAATGGGGAGGCCACCCCCACCGATTACTTCGATAATCACCCATTCCTCGCGGTGACCGCAGTGCTCAACAGCCCAGAGGCGCTGGAAGCCCTGGATTCCGATGCGCAGGACGCGTTGGATGCGATGGTTGACTTCACCGAGGCCTGGTACAACTTCGACCTCGAGAATGAGCCGGAACTGGGTATCTCCGAGGCGGATGGCGACGACGAAGAAGACTGGTAAGCCTTCTGCCGCCCAGGGGCCGGCACCCAGCAGCGTACGCGCGCTGGGTGCCGGCCTTTGCTGCGGGCGGCCGGAAACCGGATTGCATGCCAACAGCCATGAAGCTATTCCATTTGGCCGCCGAGGGTGGCACTATGCGGATATGAGCCAGTTCAGCGTTTTCGAGAGCACCGTGGTCATTCACCTGCCGGTGCACCGTGTCTGGGAGCTGCTTACCGATTGGGCAGCAACACCCTTGTGGATCCATGGGATCGGCTCCATGCATTCGGACGACCCGCAGCTCAAGGTCGGCACCCAGCTGGTATACCGCGTTGCCGGCCATGAACGCGTGTATCGCGTCCATGACCTGATCGAGAACCGCTTGCTGATCCTGCACACTTCGGAGAATCCCGATGGGCTCTCCTACCGCTACGACCTGAAGGACGACGCGGGGCATACCGAGGTAGTGCTGCAGGTGGCAATCATCAACCCGGATCTGACGGTGGAGCAGTGCGAGGAGCTGGCGGCAAATATCCGCGAAAGCGAAGGGGACAAGCTGGACCAGCTGCGGCTGTACGCAGAGCAGGCCCCCTGAGCACCTGCGCGGCGCAAGACTATTTCGTCGCGCCGGGAGCAGGAGCCGAAGCATAGGCCGTCGAATTCTCCAGCTGGCCATTGAATAGCTGGTCCACGGTGACCGGGGTGTAGCCCTCGGCCTTCAGCTTCTCCACGAGATCCGGCAGTGCCTTGACTGAGCTCTCATGGATGTCATGCATCAAGATGATGGAGCCCGGATGGGCTTCGTCCATGGCGATGCGCACCGTTTTCTCCGGATCGTGGTGCTTCCAATCCAGGGTGTCAACATCCCACAGCACCAACGGGTAGGGCACCAGCCGGTCATAGACGGCACCGTGATTCCCATAGGGCGGGCGGAAGACGGTGGGCTCGTGGCCGGAGGCCTTTTCTACCGCTTCGCTGGTCCATCCCAGCTCATGCTGGATCTGTTCTCTGGTCAGCGTCGTGAGATCCGCATGGTCCCAGGTATGGCTGCCCAGCTGGTGGCCTTCGGCGGCCATGCGCTTGACCGCGTCGGGGTATTTGGCAATGTTCTTCCCGACCATGAAGAAGGTGGCTGGCGCCTCCGCGGCCTTCAGCTCGTCGAGCAGCCGCCCGGTGTACTGGCCAGGTCCGTCATCGAAGGTCAGCGCCACGCATCGAGCCACGGCGCAATCCACCTGCTCGCTTGCCGCGGAGCCCGTGGGCTGCGCATCGGGAGCAGGCGCTGGTGCAGGGGAACAGGAAACCAGGAATGCCGGGCCCAGCGCCAACAGCGCCAACAGGGCCAGGCGCGCCATGTCGGGCAATCGAGAAGTCATCCTTCCACCTTCCCGTCATGCCCGGTCCGTGCCCGGGAACTACACGCGAAAATCTGCTGGGAGTTTGATCAGTGCCGGCCCAGCGCCAGCTGGTCGCAACCGGTCAACTGCGCTCGCCGTCCAGCTCCGCCGGAACGGGGTCCGAGAGCGGATGCGCTATTTCGTCGCGGGCAAATTTCCCGGCCCACCATGCGATGATTCCGAACAGCGGCGAGGCGAGGCCGGCAATGACGAATATCGCCTGCAAGCTGAGCACCTGGGTCAAAGGTCCCGCCGCCGCCATGGACAGCGGCATCAGCGCCAGCGAAACGAAGAAATCCAGGCTGGAGATCCGCCCGAGCAGGTGTCCGGGAACCCGGCGCTGGAGCAAGGTGCCCCAGATGACCATGCCCACGGCGTCGGTGATGCCGAAGGCCAGCAGGATCGCGAAGAGCATCCACGCGGCATCGACGTAGCCCACCAGGGCCAGGGGCAAGGTGCCCAGGCACCAGCAGGCGGTCATCAAGCTCAAGTAGCGCCGCGGGAATTTCGCGGACGCGACCAGCAGCGAGCCGATCGCCGAACCGAGGCCGAAGAAGGCCAGTGCGAAGCTGAACAGTTTCGCGTCCCCGTGCAGGTTGCCGCTGACGATGAAGGGCAGCAGCACCTCGAAGGGCCCGATGAAGGTGAACACCGAAATGACCGAGAACAGCAGCGTCCACAGCAGCCAGCGGGTGCGCACCGTGTAGCCGATGCCTTCGCGCAGCTGCCGGAACATCCCGGGCTGTCCCTGGCCGTCAACGGGGCCTGGCGCGTTGTACGCCTGGCGGTTGGGGATCCGGCGCAGCATCAGCAGCGCCGCGAGGTGGATTACGCAGATGCCGACGATGGCGTGCGCCGGCGAGAGTCCCGCCACCACGAATCCGGCGGCCATCGGGCCCAGGGCGGTGTGCACCACCGGCCGGGCTGTCCCTTCCAATCCGTTGGCGGCCAGCAGCTGCTCGGCGGGCAGCATCTTGGGCAGCAGTGCGGAGTAGGCGGGGTAGAAGAAGGCCGACCCGGCCCCGCCGCAGAAGCCCGCGAGCATCAGGTGCCACAGCTCCAGGGCACCGGCCATGGCCAGCACCGCGGTGATGCCCATGACCGCCAGCGATAGCGCCTCGACCAGCATCACGATCCGCCGGCAGGAATGGCGGTCCGCCATGATCCCGCCGAGCAGCACGAAGCAGAGCAGCCCGGCGGCACTGGCGGTGGCCACGGCAGAAAGCTGGATGGGCCCGCCGCCCAGCTGGCGCACCTGGTAGACCATTGCCACGGCCCACATGCCGGCGGCGAAGGTGGAGAGGACAAGTGCGCTGGCCAGCAGGGCGTAGTCGCGGTAGGCGAACGGCTTGATGAGGCGCAGTGCAGAGGTTTTGAGCGCGCTCATGGAAGCTCCTGCGGTAGTGCGTAGGAACTATCATCCATCCACTGATTGAGCTTTGTCAATCAGTGGATGGTAATTAAATAACTCCGGGGACCACGCGATGGCGCGTGGTCCCCGGAGCTCGGCTTCGTGCTACTCGGCGTCGTGGTCGGTTTCCAGGATGGCCGCCAACTGCTCCAGGGCAGCTTCGGCTCCTTCGCCCTCGGCACGCAGCACTACGGTGGTTCCGTATTCCGCGCCCAGGCCCATCAGCGAGAGGATGCTGGACGCGTCCAGCGCCTCGTCCACAGGCTCGCCCTGAAGGGCGATGGTGACCTCGACCGGCGCCTCGGCCGCGGCCTCGGCGAAGATGGCTGCCGGGCGGGCGTGCAGGCCGACGCGGCTGCCGATGATTGCTGTACGTTCTGCCATGATGGCTCCTTCAGGATCTCTTGAACGGTTGATTACGGTAAATTCGGGGGGCCTAGAGGCCGAATCGGTCCAGCTCGCCCAGCTGCGCGCGCACGGCAGTGCGTGCCGCCTCGGCCGACTCGGCGTCCAAGGCCAGCTGGGACAGGCGCTGCGCAGTGGGCAGGTCTACGGTGCGCAGCACCGCGGCAACCGGTGCCAGCGCCCGCTTGTTCATGGACAGGGTGTCCACTCCCAGGCCCACCAGCACCACGGCCAGCGCCGGGTCGGCGGCCGCTTCGCCGCACACCCCGACGGGTTTGCCGCCGGCCGCCTGCGCACCGGCGGCGGTGGCGGCCACCAGGTGCAGCACTGCCGGCTGCCAGGGGTCGTTGAGCTCGGCCAGGGCACCGAGCTGGCGGTCCGCGGCCATGGTGTACTGGGTCAAGTCGTTGGTGCCGATGGAGACGAAATCGCAGCGCTGCAGGATCTGGCCTGCCAGCACCGCCGCCGAAGGGACCTCGATCATGGTCCCGGCGGTGGCCAGGCCAGCGGCCTTGGCCAGCTGCGCGAATTCCTGCGCTTCGGACGCAGTGGAAATCATCGGCGCCATCACCCAGATTTCGGCCTGGTGCTCGCCGGCGGCTTGCGCGATGGCCTGCAGCTGGCGTTCGAGCACGCCCGGGCTGGACAGGTCGGTGCGGTAGCCGCGCACGCCGAGGGCCGGATTCGGCTCGCTGGCATCGGTCAGGAAGGGCAGCGGCTTGTCCGCTCCCGCATCCAAGGTGCGCACCACGACCTTGCGGCCGGGGAAGGCGGCGAAGACCGCACCGTAGGCTGCCACCTGCTCGTCATGGGAGGGCTCCTTGTCCTTGCCCAGGAAGCAGAACTCGGTGCGCAGCAGGCCCACGCCCTCGGCGCCCGCCGCGGCGGCCAGCTGCGCGTCGTCGCCGCTGCCGACATTGGACAATAGCGGCACGCGGTGCCCGTCGCGCAGCTGCCCGGTGCCGGAGAACTCCGGCAGCGCCTCGCGGTTGGCGTAGGTGGCGGCCAGGTGCTCTTCGGCCTCGCCGGGACCGGTGATGACCAGCCCGTCGATGCCGTCCACGAAGACATGGTCCCCGTCGGCCAGTGCTGTGGTGCCGGCAGCGGCCACGATGGCCGGAAGGCCCAGCGAGCGCGCGATGATGGCGGTATGCGATTGCGGCCCGCCATCGGAGGTGACCAGCGCCAGGACCTTGGCCGGATCCAGCGTCGCGGTATCGGCCGGAGCCAGGTCCACCGCGGCGAGGATGAAGGGCTGGTCCGAGTCCGGGATGCCCGGGGCGGGCACGCCGCGCAGCTCGGCGACGATGCGCGAGCGCACATCGAGCACATCCCCGGCGCGTTCGGCCATGTAGCCGCCGAGCGCCGACAGCTGCGTGGCGACCGCGTCGGCGGCCTCCCAGATGGCCGATTCGGCGCAGGTACCCGATGCCACCAGCTTGGTGGCCGACTTGAGCAGCGTGCGGTCGCTGGCCATCAGCGCGGTGGCCTTGAGCACGGCTTGGGCATCGCCGGTGGCCTGCGCCGCGCGTTCCTTGAGCTGCGCGGCGACCGCCTGCGTGGCCTCGGCCAGGCGCAGGGATTCGGCTTCCGCGCTGGAACCTGCTGGCAGGGGCGCGCCGTCGGCGGGCGGGAGGATGGGGTCGGGCATGCGGCGCACGGATCCGATGACCCGTCCGGCGCTGACGCCTACTCCGGTGAATTTCTGGCTCATGCTGCGGCCTTTGCCTCTTCAGCGGCCCGTGCGGGGGCCTTGCGGACATATTTCTTCAGGATGATCACCAGCGCCGCGGAAACCAGCGTGCCGATCACGGTGGCCACCAGGAACATCGGCCAGGTGCTGTCCATCGCGAAGAAGACGAAGATGCCGCCATGCGGTGCCTGGGAGAGCACATCGAAGCTCATGATCAGCGAGCCGGTGACCCCGGCACCCACCATGGAGGCCGGGATGACGCGCAGCGGGTCGGCCGCGGCGAAGGGGATGGCGCCTTCGGAGATGAACGCGGCACCCAGCAGCCAGGCCGCCTTGCCGTTTTCGCGTTCCGCCCCGGTGAACAGCTTCGGGGACACCGCGGTGGCCAGGGCCATCGCCAGCGGCGGAACCATGCCGGCAGCCATCACGGCTGCCATGATCATCAGCGGGGCCGGGTTCTCGGCCACCGAACCGGCGCCCAAGCCGGCTACCGCGAAGGAATAAGCGACCTTGTTGATCGGCCCGCCCAAATCGATGGCCATCATCAGGCCCAGGACCAGGCCGAGGATCGCCGCCGCGGTGCCGGACATGCCCGCCAGCCAGCCGTTGAGGGCTTCGGTGAGCTGGGCAATCGGCCCGCCAAGGAACAGGAACATCAGGCCCGAAGCGATGATGGAACCGAGCAACGGCACGATGACCACTGGCATCAGCCCGCGCAGCCAGCGTGGCACGGTCCAGGAATTGATCCAGCGGCAGGCCAGGCCAGCGATGAGTCCGCCAATGATGCCGCCAATGAATCCGGCACCCATGAAGCCTGCCACGGCACCCGCGGTGAAGCCCGGGGCGATGCCCGGACGGTCGGCGTAGGCATAGGCGATGTAGCCTGCCAGCGCCGGAATCAGGAAGGACATGGACAGGGAACCGATCTTGAACGCGACGGCGCCCAGATAGGCGCCCAGCGGACCGAACGGGGTATCGAGCTGCGCCATGATCTCGGCACCTGGCAAGTTGAACAGGGTGCTGGAACCCAGCACGCCATCGGCCACGTTGCTGATCGAGTACCCGCCGAGCAGGAAGCCCAGCGCGATGAGCAAGCCGCCGCCGGCGACGAACGGGATCATGTAGGAGACGCCGGTGAGCAGCGCGCGCTTCAGGCCTGCGCCGAAGGATTCGCTGCCGCCGGATTCCTCGCCGGATGCGGCGGCACCGGCGGGAACGCGGCGCGCCTTGGGATCTTCGGAGGCGGCGATGGCGTCATTGATCAGCTTCTTCGGCTCGTCGATGCCGCGCTTGACCGGAACCTGGATCACCGGCTTGCCGGCGAAGCGGCCGCGGTCGCGCACATCGACGTCTACCGCGAAAATCACGGCGTCGGCGGCTTCGATGACCGCCGGGTCCAGCGGGGTGGAACCCGAGGAACCCTGGGTTTCCACCGCGAAGCCGACACCCATTTGCTCGGCGGTCTGGGCCAGCGAATCGGCGGCCATGTAGGTGTGGGCGATGCCGGTGGGGCAGGCGGTGACCGCGACGATCGACTTCTTCTTGGGGGCGGCCGGAGCAAGGGAGGCAGGAGCCGCGGCCGGAGCATCGGAAACCACCGCGCGCACCAGTTCCACGATCTCGGCTTCACTGGCTGCTGCCCGCAGGGAGGCGGTAAAGGACTTCTTCACCAGGGCGCGGGCGAGCTTGGAGAGCAGCTTGAGGTGGGCCTGGTCGGCGCCATCGGGGGCGGCAATGAAGAACACCAGGTCGGCTTCGCCGTCCTTGGCGCCGAAGTCCACCGTCGGTTCCAGGCGGGCCATGGCCAGGGTCGGCTCGGTCACCGCAGCCGAACGGCAGTGCGGGATGGCGATGCCTCCGGGCACCCCGGTAGCGGTCTTGGCTTCGCGGGCCTTGGCATCGGCGGCCAGGGCGGCGGCGTCGGTGGCGCGCCCCTGGTTGGCCACCAGCAGGGCCAGCTTCTCGATGACCTCGCTCGTGCTGTTGCCAAGGTCGGCATCGAGCAGCACGAGCTCTGCAGTGATTAGTTCACTCATGACTCGGTTCCTTGCGTTGAAGTAAGTTCGTGGACGGTGACGGCGCCAACGGTGAGATCGGATTGGGTCGGGATGGTGGAGCCGGGCAGCTGCGTGGCGGCGGCCCCGTAGGCGACGGCATTGCGCAGCCGTTCAGGGGCGCTGGCCCCTGCAGCATCGGCCAGCAGGTAGCCGGCCAGCGAGGAATCGCCAGCCCCCACGGTGCTGCGCGGGGTGATCGGGGTGTGCGATCCGTGCCAGACACCGGCCTTGGTGACCAGCAGTGCGCCCTGCGCCCCGAGGGTGGCCAGTACCGCGCCGACGCCTCGGTCCAGCAGCTGCTGCGCGCAGCCGGTGGCCAGCTCGCGGGAGCCTTCCAGTGCCGCCTCGCCGTAGCCGCCCGCCAGCTGCGCCAACTCCTCGGCATTGGGCTTGACCAGATCCGGGATGTGCTGCTGGCTGTGGGCGAAGAGCTCCAGAAGCGGTGCGCCGGAGGTGTCCACGGCGATCTTCGGGCACTTCCCGCCCAGGGCCGCCCTCAGCTTTGCGGTCAGCTGCGCATAGAAGCTGGCAGGAACTCCCGGCGGCAGCGAACCGGCCATCACCATCCAGCTGGCGCCGGCGGCGGCCTCGGCGACCAGGTCGCCGAGATCGGCCAGCTGCTGCGCGTCCAGGGTAGGGCCTGGCTCATTGATCTTGGTGGTGGTGCCATCGGGATCGGTCAGGGTGGTGTTGGTGCGCAGCGCTTCGGTGATCGGCAGGTTCCGGTGCGCCAGCTGGTCGCGGGACAGCGCGGTAATCAGCGGGTCGGTGCCGGCTCCGGGCAGCACTGCCAGGGTGGGAACACCGGCCGCGGCAATGGCGCGCGAGACGTTCACTCCCTTGCCTGCCGCCTGGACGTGGCTGGAAGCCGCGCGCTGCACGGCGCCGGGGGCCAGTGGCGCGCCTAGCTCGATGGTCTTGTCCAGCGCCGGGTTGACGGTCAGCGTGATAATCATGCGATCACCACCTCGACATCCGCCGCTTCCAGCGCAGCGGCAAGTTCAGTGCCGGGTTGCTGGTCGGTGACCAGGGTGTCGATGTCTTCGAGCCGGGCGAAGCAGACCAGGGTTTCCTGGTCGAATTTGGATCCGTCGGCCAGCAGCACCACGCGGCGGGCACTGGCGACCAGGGCGCGCTTGACGGCAGCTTCCAGCGGGTCCGGGGTGCTCAGGCCGAATCCTGCATGCAGCCCGTTGGTGCCGATGAAGGCGATGTCGGCCCGGTACTGGGAATACTCCTGCACGGTGCGGGCTCCGCTGGAGGCGCCGGTGATGCCGCGGACCCGCCCGCCGATCAGCTCCAAGGCGACATCCGGGCTGTGGACCAGCACCGAGGCAATGGGCAGGGCGTGGGTGATAACCACCAGTCCGGTGCCCGCGGTGCTCTTGAGCATGCGTTCGGCCAGGATTTCCGTGGTGGTTCCCGCGTCGATGATGACCGAGGCATCGGAGACCGGCAGCAGGCTCAGGGCGCGCTGGGCGATGCGGGCCTTGGACTCGGAATGGATGGCGGTGCGCACCACGTAGCTTTCCTCGCGGGTGCTGGCTTCGGTGATGGTGACCGCTCCGCCGTGGACGCGGCGCAGGTAGTTCTCGGATTCCAGCTGGGCCAGATCCCGCCGCACGGTTTCCCGGGTGATATCGAAGCGCTGCGCGAGCTGGGCGACGGTTACTTTCCCGTCAGCTTCCAGCTGCTCAACGATCAGCCGGTGTCGTTCTTCGGCGAACATTCTTGCCTCCGCAATTCCTCATGACCTGCAACACATTGATCTGTGTTTCCATGACTTTATGCCCGATTGTGTGGCATCGTCAAGTGAAAATCCGGGGAATATTTGGCTTTAGTTGGTTTTGAGTGGGTTTGCTAGGGGTTATGCAGAATCAACGGTGGGGGATACGCGCAACCCAAGCAGCGTGCGACTTGATTCTGTCCTCCTGAAATCGCCATCTGTGCGGCCTCAGTTGACTGGAAACCCAGCTAATGAGCAAGACGTCTGTACGGCCAGGAACCAGGGCGGGCAGTTCATGAATTCGACAGGAATCATAGGTTGCTGGGCGAATGAGTTGCGTCAGGACGACGTGCCTGGATCAAGCCATGCCACTCTCCGCGCTTGAATGCGTTCGGTCGAGTTGGCTGAAATGCAACAGCCCTTTGTGCATTCCTTTTCTCCTCGGATGTTACTCTGCCAAGGTATAACTTCGACCGGAACAGCATGGGGGCGATCTGAGGTCAGCTCTGATATTTGCACTAGTGGGCGTCTGTTAAAGTCTTTCCGTTGGATTGGCATTTGGCGATGGATTCGTTATTGCGTTCTTGCAGGCTTCCTAGTTGCATTGGGGTCGAATTTACCATGACGGTGAAAACCATGGGGCCCACCGGCAATCTCGGATCGGCGTCACTGCCGTCGAAGCCAGAGGCCCGCAGCTCGAGGTTGTATTCGCGAACTTCGTCGGAGAGTTCGATTGTTATCTAGTTCGAGCGTTCCTCCCAAACCAAGTACATGATCACCGGAGTAGCATCGGGGAAGTATCGCGTCGAGGGCTGTATCGAATTCGGGCCGGCCTACCAGAGCACCGAATAGCTCGTGATGAATCCAGTGGTCATCGCAGCGGAATCGAATGACGAGGAAGCCCTGGACTTGGCGATCGGCGGCCTTAGCCTTGATTGATCCGCGAGGGGATCCGAAGAGACTGGTTATGGAGTCCTTGAAAAGCCTCTCGCGACTAATAGGGCCCGCATGATCCAACGATATTAGTGCGACACATAGTTGGGAGATTCTAGGACTAGTGAGTTCTCAAGGATTCTCGGCTGGGGAGCGGTGCCCGGCGAGACTTCTCGCAACCATGGAGTTGCAATATGTCTCTGGATGGGTGTCGAATTCTTTTGTCATTGACGAACTTGATTGGTGATTACTGAGCACTCTCAGTCAGAATTAGCGCAGCTCGATAGCCATCTGACTCGAGACAAGACATTGCTTCTAGTTGCTGGAAAGCTATCGGTAGGCAGGTAGCATCCACCCAGCTCTCCCCGCTACTAACATCGACCCAAGAGTCCTCGATGAGAATGACGGGACGTTCCGTGGAACCAGCCGTTCCATGGCAGAGTAGCCAGTGCGGAACATCGTAGCCGAGCATCTGCTGCAATGACACCAGCAACAAGACGCGGGCACCCTGACTTAATACTTTGTGAATCTGTGAGATTTCCATACGCATAGAGGTCACCGGCAACCCGGTAGCTTCTGCACGGCGGCGCGAGTCAGCCTGCAAGATGCCCCGCCAACCACGTTCAACCTCGGGATAATAGTCGACGATTACTGGCTTATCGGTATCCAAAGACACCTGAACTGAGCTTGCTGGCCAGCGCTCAGCGATGGCCAGCCCGAGCCCCACGGGTTCGCAAGCCATGAAATTAGTCGCTTGACGCCACAGTAACAACTCGGCGGTACGTAGGCGATCCATCGTTGCAATGCTCATCGTTTCCCCGTGCGCGGCCAGCGCGGAAACCGCCGCGCAGGTGAAGTTCTCGCTTTGCTGGTAGTGCGAGGTACGCAGATATCGGGCTGGATGTGACCAGTGCACATAGCCGAATTTTGGAATCGATACCGAAGCATCTGTGGTGAAGCGTGGAGCAGGCAACGACTGGAAACCCATTTGTTCAGCCAGGTCTGCTAGCCACGGTTCTCCCGACCAGCTTTCCCATTTCACGCAGGCCAGATCTTTTTCCCTGGCATAGTCCAGCACCGCACGGACGAGCTCTTCATATGCAGCTGTGTCGCGGGCAAGAACCCCAGAGATCTTCACGTATGCAGTCGCCGAACGGGCGGTAAGCAATGCGGCACCGAGTATGGTGGCATCTGATGACTGTATCGTGAGCAGCCGAGCGTTGACCGTTGCCATGAGACTTTCCCACGGACCTGATATGGAACCCAGATGCCGTAGTTGCGCCGGGTGCTGCTCGGGGTCAAAGGCCTGGATTCTCGTTTGCCGGGCAGAGCGTTTCGCCATGATTCCTTACTATTAGGTGGGGTGGAGGCGGAGTCGGTTAGGATCCTCGCTTAACACCTAGCCGCGTGATCGGTACAAAAGCCAAATGAAGTACGGGGAGCCGAGCAACGACACGATCAGACCGGCGGGAATCTGTGCCGGCGCGATTGCGGTACGGCCCAAGGTATCGGCCAGGCAAACTAGCAAGGCTCCGAAAACCATGGACACCGGGATCGCCCGGTGATGGCGGGAACCCACCAACGACCGCGCCAGATGCGGGGCGATGAGTCCGACGAAGCCAACCACACCTACGGCCACGACGCTGAGTGCCGCAAGCAGCGCGGCAATGGACAATGAGACTAATCGGATGCGAATGGTCTTGACGCCCAGCACCCGGGGCAGGTCTTCGTCGATGGCTAGCAGGTCCAGTTTGCGTCCCATGAGCAGTACGACCGGAAGAGCTAATGCCAACACCGTCAGAACAGGTAACACGTCTGCGAACTGACGTCCATAAGTTGAGCCAGACAGCCAGGTGTAGATGCGCGGAGTTTCCCACGAATTAATGCTCAGCAGCAGGTAGGTGGTGACCGCAGAGAGCGTGTAGCCTGCACCGATGCCGATTAGCACAAAACGTTCAGGGGAGAATCCTCGACGCCAGGCTAGGGCGGTGATGGCAGCGAAGGTCGCGAGCCCGGCAATCACCGCAAAAATCACCAGTAGCGAGCGGGAACCGCCAAAGGCGGTGACCACTACACCCGCGCCCAGCCCTGCCCCCGCGGTAATACCCAGGATTCCGGGCTCGGCCAATGGGTTGCGCACGGCGCCCTGCACCAAACAACCAGCCAGTCCCAAGGCGGCTCCGGCACCCAGCGCCGCGCTGGTCCGTGGTGCACGTTCGGAGAAGGCGCGGGCAATGAGCTTGGGCGCATCATCCTGGAACCACAAGGCGAGATCTCCCAGCTTGAGTAACATGCTCCCGGCCAAAAGGCCTAGAATCACCGCTCCCAACAGCAAACTGAATCCCAGCGTCATGGTGAGAATGAATCGGCGGTTGCTACGCAATTTGCTTGCTACCTGTAACGGGTTGCGAGAGCTGGAAGCTTCGGGCAGTCGCATTGCCAAGATGATGATCAGCACGCCGCCCAGGATCGCGGTGGGAACTCCAGTAGGAATGGAAGCCGCACCTTGCGCACCGAGCGAGGCACGAAGCGAAACATCGGCCAGCAGGATCAGTAGCGCACCAATCAGGCCGGTGGCGGGGAGCAAGAACAGTTGACGGCGCAACACTACCAGGCGGCGCGACAGCAGTCGGGCGAGCACGGGGGCGCCAAGCCCTACAAAAGCAATCGGGCCGGACAGCGAAACGGAAACGCCGGTGAGCAGAACAGCACACAGGACGGCCAGAGCGCGGGTTGAGCGCACCGGGATGCCGAGCACCGCAGCGTTTTCATCACCCAAGGACAGGACATCCAGTCGGCGAGAGAGCAAGAGGCAGATGGCCAGCACCACCAAGATCACTGGCAGACTGCGCAAGAATGCATCGAGATTTAGTTGGGCCAGCGACCCTGAACCCCAGGCATACAGTCCAGTCGTATTTTCCTTGAACAGCAGCAAGATGATTCCGCTGCCTGCTTCCAACGCCATGGCGATGGCTGAGCCAGCGAGGATCAACCGGGTGGTGGCGGTTCCCGCGCTGCGCCCAGAGATAGCCAATACGATCCCGGCGGCGAGCAGCCCGCCAGCGAATGCGAGAGTGCTGGAAGCCAGCGTGGACATGCTTATTCCCAAGGCAGCAGCCACGCTCAACGCGAAGAATGCACCTGAGGTGACAGCCAATGTGTCCGGCGAGGCCAGCGGGTTGCGGGTGACGGATTGGAGCAGTGAACCTGCTACCCCCAAAGCCAGACCAACGGCGGCACCCGCACAGAGGCGCGGTAGCCGGGAGCCGGTGAAGATCTCGGCGGCTCCCACCCCTCCGATACGGGTGTCATCTCCGGTGAGTGCGCGTAGCAGTTCACCCAAACCAATACCAGAGGTCCCCTGGGTGAGGTGCCAAGCACCCACCAGCAGTACCGCTGCCGCTAAGGCGGCTAGCAGACCTAGGCCAGTGGCGAGACGGGTACCGGTGACCGGCGCGGGGGAATAACCAAGGCCGGTCATTTGGATGCCGACCCCGCTGTCCACGATGTGTCGCTCTGCTGATTTTTCAGCGGTTTTCATTTCAGTTGTACGCTACTTGGCTTCCGAGGCGGAGGTCAGTGCATCGGTGAAGGCATCTACCGCTTGACTGGTGGATTTCGGCCCGCCGGCACCCCAGATGTTTGGGAACTGGAAGGTCCGGCCTTCCTTGACTGCGGTCAAGTTGTTCCAGATCTCGCTGGATTCCAGCTCGGTGGTCCACCCGGTGCCTGCGTCGTTGGAGTAGAACAGGTTGACGTCGCCAACGCCCGCTAGGCCTTCTATGTCCGTCTGGGCCAGCCCGTATTCTTTGTTCACGCCGCCGGATCCGAAGGACTTGTTGATGTCATCGTTCCAAGCTGGGCTCAGGCCCAGTTCCTTGCCAAGCTCTGTGAACAGAGCCCCATCAGTGTATGGGCGAATCGTCAGGTTGGAGCCGTCAACCCAACCGTCGAAGAAGAGGAAGTCGGTGGTTTCCAACTTCACCTCGGAGACTTCCTGTTTTTTCTGCGCCAAGTGGGCGTCGAATTCGTTGAGCACTAAGGCAGCACGCTCGGTGCGGCCGGTGGCTTCGGCGACCTGTGAGAAGACATTTTTCATGTTGCCGATGGGATCCGCAGAATCGTTGCCCTTGACCGCCAATACGGGAACGTCGCCCTTATCAAGCTGCGACAGCACGGGGTCTTCTTCACTAAAAGCGTCCACGATGATTAAGTCGGGGTCCAGCGCGTAGATCGAATCCAGATCTGGCTCGCCACGTTCACCCACCGAAGCGACACCCTCAGGCAGCTCCTCTGCAGTGACGTAGGTGCTATATCCATCTGGGGAAGCGACGCCCACCGGAGTGACGCACAAGGTCAGTACATCTTCAATTTCCTGCCATTCGAGCACCACCACGCGCTCGGCTGGTTTATCCAATTCAAGTGTGCGACCCAGATCATCGGTCATAGATACCGGATCTGTGCTAGTGGCGGTGGTGTCATTCGCGCAACTTGCGGATGCGGCAGCGGGGCTCCGTTCGGCACCAGCGCTGCTAATGTCCGTGGTACCGCAAGCGGTGGCTGAGAACAACAGTGCTAGAGCGGCCGCTGAAGTGACTGCATTTCGAGCGAGTGTAGGCATAGGTTTTCCCTTGTAATTATATGTTTCGGTGGTAGAAAGAAAGTGGTCAGCTCATCCGGTGGCGGCTAACCGGTTCGATGCGCAACAATCCATTCTGCTTATCAGAGAGGACCTGCACAGGGATCTCATAGACCTCCGAGAGGTTATCTGCTGTGAGGACCTCAGCGGGGGTTCCTGAGACGTATACCCGGCCGTGTTTCATCAGCACCAGCCGATCAGCCAACGCGGCGGCTTGATTCAGGTCATGCAGGACGATGCCGATGGCTAGCCGATCTTGACGGGCCAGATCATGGACCAGATCTAGGGTCTCGACCTGATATCTCAAGTCGAGGTGATTGGTCGGCTCGTCGAGAAGCACCACATTGGTTTGCTGTGCCAAGCACACGGCCAACCAGACACGTTGAAGTTCTCCACCGGATAGTTCCCCAGCTGCCTTCCGGGACATCGAGGTAGTGCCAGTCAGTTCCATGGCCGAGGCAATCGCCGCATGATCCGCATCGGATAGCCCCGAGAAACCGCGCCGATATGGATGGCGACCGAAGGCGACGATATCTGCCACGGCTAACCCTTCCGGGGTGGCGTGGGACTGCGCGAAGAGCGTAACTTCGTGGGCGAATGTTCGTCCATTCAGCGTGCTAATTTCGCGGGCCTCCCCGTGAGAATTGGAGAGCGTGATCACCCCCGCGGCGCGCTCATGCAACCTTGCCATGGAACGGAGAAGTGTGGATTTCCCGCTGCCATTGGGTCCAATGAGTGCGGTGACTTCACCCGGGGATAAACGGATGGAAGCACCGTCCACTACAGTGCTTTTGCCGTAGCGCAGTACTACCTCGTGGGCGAGCATCGTTCCGGCTGCGGCGGATGCTGCTCCGGACGCCACGTCTAGCATGCGTAAGGAACGGATTGAATACGTCCGATTTGAATAGGTATTTTCACTTAGGTAAGTCTAAGTTAACTAATCGATGTCAGCAATCGATGATTTCTGACAGTGCATCCGGCTTTTCGGTCACCTATTCACATTTGCTAAGGCGAATGTGCCAGGTGTGGAGCCCAAGGTGCGTCGAAAAGCGTCGATAAAAGTACTCGGCTGCGCGTAGCCCAGCATTTCAGAGATGTCTTGGACGCCTTCACCGTTGGTGAGCAGCTCCAGGGCGCGATGAATTTTCACCGCTTGACGCCACTGGGCAAAGGATAAGCCGGTTGCTTCGCGGAAGACTCGCGTGATGGTTCGTGAGCTGATTCCAGCATCTACCGCCCATCGCTCGAGAGATCGGTTATCCGCAGGGTTGGCTAGTAAACGGTTGGCAATGCCATGGATACGAGGGTCATCGGGCAAGCGCAGCGCTAGCTGATGAGCTGATGGTTTGAGTACGTCGAAAACTACAGCCTCCGCACGCGCTCTGGCTTCTTGGCTCAGTTCCCGACTGGATAAATGGACCAGCAACGACTTAAGCAACGGTTTCATGTCGATCACTGTAGGGGTACTGAATGGGGTGGTGGTTCGTTCAGGGGAAAAGAACGCGCTGAAAAGTTCTACATTTGCGGTCAGGCGTCCACCGTGCAGCGCTCCGGACGGAATCCACAGACCATGACCCTCGGAGACCGTAAAAATCTGTCCTTCGATTCGAGCGGTGAGTGTCCCATCTTGGGTCCATAAGAGCTCATGGGCCAGGTGCGAATGAGGCTCCCACTCCGTAGAGACATCAATGGTGTGCGTTTCGCTCAGAATCACAAATGATGAGGTCGCATCGCTAGGCAAGGCAGTTGCTTGCACTAGAGCAGTACCTGGTTCACGGGACCAAGTACCAAGCCCGATGGTCGAGGTAGGAGGGGAAGTCATATTTGCAGTATAGAAAGTATTCGGCATGACATAGCAGGTTTCATGTTAGTTCTACCGAACCCCTTGAAGAACGGTTCAATAATCGCGTGCCAAAATTCTACGGATCGGCTACTAAACCAAATACATTTCACCCCCAACTGGTTCAATCAGGAATCTAGGCTGCGTTCGGTTACCCACAGAAGGCTATTCCAGTGTGTAGTACTCAAGCATGTCATCACGTTTTTCCAGTCTGAATCCTCGACTGGTGAGCAGTCGGGTTGAAGCAGTGTTAGCCGGAGCTACGCGGGCACTGAATTTCGTAATTCCGTATATCTTGGGAATTGAAATCAGGGTGCTATCGAGCACGGCTCCACCAACTCCTCGCCCCCATTGATCTGGAGATACCCAGTAACCGACCTCCACGCAACTTTCCTGCCGGGTGCAAAACACGAGGCCCACTGCTGCATTTGCTTCAGTAGCTAGGAACCATCGAGAGCCCCCCACAGTGTCGAGTGGTTCATGTTGGAGGGATTGCTTAACGCAGGCGTTGATGGTTTGCCGGTCCCATGGCTCCCCATACCCAATAAAACGAGCTACACGTTCATCCGAGGCCATGCTGGCAAAGAATTCGGTGTCTGCGCTGCGAAATGGACGCAGGGTAATTGATTGTGAGCGCGACATCCAAAGCCTTTCGATGTCGTAAATTTAAAAAACTCTTAAATGCATTAAACAGTACTAGACGTACCTATGGCGCTCTTATTTCAAATAGAGGTCAATGAGCGCTCAGAATCCCGCGCCGACCGCGCCGAGCGTCCCATAGCGGAAACCGAAGAACACGGCCCAGTGAAACGGTCCACAACGAGAACCTGCGCAAAGAACTGTTGAAGGTGAAACGGGAGAACGGCTTCATAAAAGTTGTCGGTGCCTATCGCGCCTCGAACAGTAAGGAGTAAGCGCGGTCTTAGACTTCATCGAAGCCCACATAGGCGAGTATCCAGTGAACTGGATGGGCAGGAAACCCAGAATTCCAGGGGCAGTCACTACCGATGTCTGAACGCCTGCCAAGAGCTGAGCGAAGCCTAAGTCCTGCGAGCACACCGCACGAAACTGCTCCAGGACGAGTGTGAGGCGTCCAACCAGGTCGCCGGTGGCGGACAATTAGTGGATTTGATCCGCAAAAACCATGAGGAAGACATCTCGACATCCACGGTGATGTCGCTCATGAAAGAGCTGAGAATCCGGGCCAGGCGGATGAGCGCCTTCAAAACCACGACCGTGCGTGAGCGCCAATCCCGGACGGTGCGTATAGAAAACCATAGGGTCGACAATCTCGGCATGCCTGACTTCCGCTCCTCGCGGCTTGCGGCGAAACTGTTAGGCGATATTGCCTGCCTGCGCGCCGGTGAAGGCTGGTTGTATTTGGCGACGGTGATCGATTTGAATTCGCGACAGATCGTGGGCTGGTCAATGGGTAAGAACATGTAAACGTAGTTGGCCATTGACTCGAGGGGGCTTGCTGCGTCGCAGGCGTTCATCCAGTTTGGTAGTGTGTTCCATTCAGACCGAGGCCCCAATGTACCTCGGCGCGTTCCAGAGGTGGTGTGCTGCGCACAGGGTGCGGTAGTCGACGGGACGCGCCGGGGTGTCCCTGGGATAATTCCGTCGCCGAGTCAGCCTTCTGGACGACCAAGAAGGAAATGTTCCACCACAGGTTCTTCAGCAGCAGGGTGGCTGCGTGTGCCGCAGTGAAGGAGTGCATCGCGGTTTGGTACAACCGGAAGCGCCCGTATACGGCAAATGGCGGAGTTAGCCCCAGGCGGTTCTGGACTCATATCAGGAAAGGGATCCTCTAGCTTTGACGGCTTGAGGAAATGTACAAAAAGATCAAAGTTCGTGTCCCAAAAACTTGACCAGCTCAGGCGCAATGCTATTGCGAGATGCTGGAATGTTCTCGGGCCAGGGGAATTGAGTTTTCATATAGCAGTGCGGGCGGGATTTTTCTTCTTTCGTTCGCGCTCGTAGCGAATCGAAATCGATTCTCTCTGCCTGTTTTAGGGTTTGGGTCGTTTGGCCTTGCGTTGCAGTGCTGTGGTTTGCAGATTTTTCGATCTGTGATTGAACGCGTCGAGCACTTCGGGGCCACACCCACGGCATGCCGTGGGCCAATTGCGTCGACCATGGTTCGTTAGAGGTCTTGTTCTTCCTTCGGAATGCTCCGTGCAAAAGTTCAGCGTCGTTGACCAAACCGGCCGATTCCGGGGAATTGCCGCAGAAAAATGGGTGCATGCAACGCAATGTTGCATGCACCCATTTCCTGGAATCTTGGACTCCCTAGGCAAGTACCTGGCGCTTGGAAGAAATCACGCCGGTGTTGAATCCAGCCAGGCGCAGGCCGCCGTGGAAGCGCGCGTGCTCGATCTTCACGCAGCGGTCCATGACCACATTCATGCCCGCGGCCTCGGCGCGCTGGGCCACTTCCTCGTGCCAGGATCCCAGCTGCAGCCACAGTGTTTTCGCGCCTACGGCCAGAGCCTCGTCCAACACGGTAGGCAGGTCATCGTGCTTGCGGAAGACCTCCACCAGATCCGGGGTTTCCGGCAGATCGGCCAGCGACTTGTACACCGGCTGGCCCAGGATCTCATCGAGTACCGGGTTGATGAAGTACACCTTGTACTTGGAGGAGGAGAGCAGGTAGGTAGCCACGAAATAGCTGGCGCGCGATGGCTTGTTCGAGGCGCCGACAATGGCGATGGACTTGGTGTCGCGCAGGATCTCCAGGCGCTGTGCGGCTCCCGGGCCTTCCCAAGTGGTTTCAACGGCAGCCATTAGATTGCTCCCTTCGAAGCGGTTGGCAATGCGCAGGCGGAACCGTCATAGGCCGGTGCCTCGAACCCTGCGGCGGAACCGGCAATCACTTCCTGCGAAGCGGCCAGCGCCTGGTCCAGATCCCAGAGAATATCCTCGACATCTTCCAGCCCTACCGACAGTCGGATCAAATCTTCTGGCACGCCCGCGGAGACCAGCTGCTCGGCGCTCAGCTGCTGGTGGGTGGTGGAGGCCGGGTGCAGCACCAGGGTGCGGGCATCGCCGATGTTGGCCAGGTGGCTGGCCAGCTGCAGGGCCTCGATGAACTTCGAGCCGGCTTCGCGCCCGCCCTTGACCCCGAAGCTGAAGACCGAGCCGACGCCCATGGGCAGCAGCTCCTTGGCCTGCGCGTGCTGCGGGTGGGACTCCAGGCCCGCGTAGTTCACGTAGGTCACGCGCTCATCGGCCTGCAACCAGGCCGCGACCTGCTTCGCATTGGACAGGTGGTTGTCCATGCGCTGCGGCAAGGTCTCCAGGCCCTGGAGCAGCTGGAATGCGGACTGGGCCGGCAGGGCCGGTCCGAAGTCGCGCAGCTGCTCGCTGCGCAGCTTGGTCAGGAAGCCGTACTCGCCGAAGTTGTCCCACCAGGAGACGTTGCCGTAGCTGGCTACCGGTTCGGTCATGGTGGGGAACTTGCCGTTGCCCCAGTTGAACTTGCCCGACTCGATGACCACGCCGCCCAGGGTGGTGCCGTGCCCGCCGATGAACTTGGTAGCCGAGTGGATCACGATGTCCGCGCCGTGCTCGATAGGGCGCAGGATGTACGGGGGAGTGAGCGTCGAATCGACCACCAGCGGGAGATTGTGGCGGTGCGCCACCTCGGCCAGGCCCTTCAGGTCAGCGATGTCGCCGGACGGGTTGGCCACAACTTCGGTGTAGACGGCCTTGGTGTTCTCCTGGATCGCCGCTTCGAAGTCGGCGGGATCATTGGAGTCGATGAAAGTGGTGTTGATGCCGAAGCGGCGCAGCGAGACATCCAGCTGGGTGATGGTGCCGCCATAGAGCTTGGAGGATGCCACGATGTGGTCGCCTGCCTGGGCCAAGGCCGCGAAGGTGACGAATTCCGCGGCCATGCCCGAGCCGGTGGCTACCGCTCCGATGCCGCCTTCCAGCGAAGCCATGCGCTCTTCGAAAGCCGCCACGGTCGGGTTGCCGATACGCGAGTAGATGTTGCCGTACTTTTGCAGGGCAAAGAGGTTGGCCGCATCGTCAGCGTCCTTGAAAACGAACGAAGTGGTCTGGTAGATCGGCACTGCGCGTGAGCCGTGCTCGGCATCGGGGGTGCCTCCGGCATGCAATGCGCGGGTGCGGAAACCAAACTTGTGATCTGCCATGGTGGCTTACGACTCCTTGTCGACTGGGGTTTCGCGTGCACCGCAGGGCGGGCCGCGATCGAGGCAGGAATCCCGGAATCAATGTCGCTTCCTGCCGTGGTCCAACGGGTAAGCGGCTGCATCGTTTCTGGCGGTAGCACCGTATCCACCGGATGTGGCAGGTTGCTGCGGCGTCATCGAACCAGATCTCTCAGCCGCTCGGGATGGTGTAATAATCTTCGCAACATGACCGTTCGTGACCCAACTATGAGTCGTAACGTTGCGTATTGGAGCTGATATCGGAGATTCTTCGATACCTGTTGCCCCGGTTAGGCTGGATTCATGGATACTTCTCTGGCATTGGTTCGACACGGGCAGACAGACTGGAACCTTGCAGGACGCTTGCAGGGACGAACCGATATTCCGTTGAACGATACCGGGCGCGAACAGGCTCGCGAGGTCGGACGCAGGCTCATCGGCCAGAATTGGTCGCTGGTACTTGCTTCACCCTTGGAACGTGCCCAGGAAACTGCCGCGCTGATTGCCCAGCAGATCGGGGCTGAGACGGGGAACGCTGTTCCGGAACTCATTGAACGCGGCTTCGGCCCGCTGGAAGGCCGGATCATGGCCGAGGTCAGCGAAGCGGAATCGGCTGCTGCCAAGGACCTGCGTGAGCCGCGTGCCCAGATCTTGAGCCGTGCAGTGCCAGCGCTGCTGGACTTGGCCAGCAGGCATGCCGGGCGCAAGGTCATGATTGTCAGCCATGGGGCCACCATGCGCACCATCCGCGACGCATTGGCCGGAACCACGGATCCCCAAGGCGTGGAAAATGGCGAAATGCTCCACTTGGACTTGATCCGCCTTGAGCAGATCGCCAGCGAATTGGATCTGGTGGCATTCTAGGAATCCATGGGGTCTCTGCGAGAAGTAAATTTTTTTTCGTTCACGCCTCACAAAATGGTCTCCTCGTACGTTTACATGGTGAGAAGCCATGAAGGCGCAAGAATTCCAGGAGAGCCATGCAAGCACCGTTCGAGCGGATAGTCCAGGACTATGGACTGAACGTCCTGCGCGTTTGCCGTGCCCTGCTTGATGAGCACCGCGCGCAAGACGCCTGGTCCGAAACGTTCCTCGCCGCGCTCAAGGCGTACCCGCAACTGCCTGAAGACGCCAATGTCCTGGCATGGCTAGTGCGTATTGCCCGGAATAAAGCCATTGACGAGTTGCGCAGGAACAAGCCGGAAATCCTCGTCGGCCAAGACGTGGACAGCCTGGCCCCATCGGCCCAACGGCCGGATCTGCAGTTGGAAAACCTGCAGCTGTGGCATGAGGTGAACCAGCTTCCTGGCAAGCAGCGGCAGGTGGTGGCCTACCGCTACCTGGGCGGAATGAGCTACGCGCAAATTGCCGGAATCCTTTCCGGCACCGAAGCTGCCGCCCGGCGTTCGGGGGCCGATGGGATCAAGAATCTGCGGGCCCGGATGGATGACCAAGAACTATGGCGGGAGCAGCCATGAACGGAAAAAATTATCGGCAGCAGGCTACGGCCGCTGAAGCGCAAATCCTCGACTCGCTGCAGGGCCGGCTCGTTGAACGGGCCCGTGCACTGGAACTTGTTGATGTTGCCTATCGCGTGGTCGATAGCCCCGTGGGGGCCTTGCTGCTGGCCAGTACCGATGCCGGGCTGGTGCGGGTCGCTTTTGAATCCGAAGGCCATGACCGGATTCTGGAGGTGCTCTCGGAAAGGCTCAGCCCGCGGATCCTGCGCGACAAGTCGAGCTTGGATGGTGCCGTCCGGCAACTGGATGAGTATTTCGCGGGCCAACGGCATGGCTTCGATCTTCCGGTGGACTTGCAGCTCTCCACCGAGTTCCGCCGCCAGGTGCAGCTGGAACTGGGTCATATCGATTACGGGCGTACCTTGAGCTACGCCCAGCTGGCGCAGCAGATCGGCAAGCCGAAGGCGGTGCGGGCCGTCGGTTCAGCCTGCGCCACCAACCCGATTCCCATCGTGCTGCCCTGCCATCGGGTGCTGCGCACCGATGGTTCATTGGGCGGCTACCTGGGAGGCTTGGAAGCCAAGTCCGAGCTGCTGAAGCTGGAGAACCCGGACTTCGCCAGCGGCGCCGCGACGCTGTTCTGACGGGCAGTTCCCGCATGAAACAAGTGCTGGGCTGCTGCCTCCCTTGCGGGAAGCAGCAGCCCAGCACTAATTGCTACGGGCTTGCAGCCCAGCAGCTGCTACTTGCTGCGCAGTTCGAAGCGATCTGCGTCCATGAGCTTGGCCCAAGCGGAGGCGAAGTCATTGACGAACTTCTCCTTGGCATCATCCGAAGCGTAAACCTCGGCCAGTGCACGCAGCTCGGAGTTGGCACCGAAGACCAGATCCACGCGGCTACCGGTCCAGCGGCCATCGGTGGTGGTGTAGGTCTGTTCGTCAGCGGACGGGGTCCATTCCAACCCCAGCTCCAGCAGGTTCGCGAAGAAGTCGTTGGTCAACGCGCCTGGGGTGTCGGTGAAGACGCCCAAGTTGGAGCCGTCCCAGTTATTGCCGATGACGCGCAGTCCACCGAGCAGTACGGTAGCTTCCGGTGCCGAGAGGCCCAGCAGATTCGCGCGGTCGATCAGCAAGTACTCGCTAGGCAGCTTGACGAAGCCCGAGTCGTAGTTGCGGAATCCGTCGGAAACTGGTTCCAGCCATGCGAACTGGTCAACGTCGGTTTGCTCCTGGGTTGCGTCTACGCGGCCCGGGGTGAATGGAACCTCGACCTGCTGGCCAGCTGCCAGGGCTGCCTGCTCGACTCCGACGTTGCCGGCTAGGACAACGACGTCCGCGAAGGAAGCCTTGATCCCGGAAGTGGCGTTGAAGTTGTCAACAATCTCTTCCAGCTTGGCAATTACCGGCTTGAGCTGTTCAGGCTGGTTCACGCTCCAGGAGACCTGTGGTTCCAGGCGGATGCGGCCGCCGTTGACGCCGCCGCGCTTATCCGAGCTGCGGAAGGTCGAAGCGGCCTTCCAAGCCGTGGATACCAGCTGCTGGACGGTCAGTCCCGAATCGTTGATCAGGGCTTTAAGTGCGGCAACTTCAGTTGCACCCAAGGTGGTCTGCGGAGCTGCTGGCAGTGGATCCTGCCAGAGCAGGTCCTCAGCAGGAACCTCTGGGCCGAAGTAGCGGGACTTCGGGCCCATGTCACGGTGGGTCAGCTTGAACCATGCGCGGGCGAAGGCGTCTGCGAACTGGTCTGGGTTCTCCTTGAAGTTCTTGGAGATCGGGCCGTAGACCGGGTCGAAGCGCAGGGCCAGGTCGCTGGTAAGCATGCGTGGCTCGCGGTGTTCCAAGGTCTCGAATGCAGGCTGGACCAAGCCGGCTCCGCCATTGTTGACCGGGCGCCACTGCTTGGCGCCTGCTGGGGATTCGAACAGTTCCCATTCGTAGGCGAAGAGGATGTGGAAGAACTCGTTGTCCCAGCGGGTTGGGTGGTAGGTCCAGGTGACTTCAAGACCCGAGGAGACGGTGTCCGCGCCCTTGCCGGTGCCGTGGCCGTTCTTCCAGCCCAGTCCCTGCATTTCGAGCGGAGCTGCTTCTGGATCCGGGCCGATCTTGTCATCGGCATGCGCGCCGTGGGTCTTGCCGAAGGTGTGGCCACCGGCGATCAGCGCGACGGTCTCCTCGTCGTTCATGCCCATGCGGCGGAAGGTTTCGCGGATGTCTACGGCCGAGGCCAGCGGATCCGGATTTCCGTCAGGACCCTCAGGATTCACGTAGATCAGGCCCATCTGCACTGCTGCCAGAGGAGCATCCAGGTCTCGCTTGCCGGTGTAGCGTTCGCTGTCCAGCCAGACCTTTTCAGGGCCCCAGTAGACATCGTCATCTGCTTCCCAAACGTCCTTGCGGCCGCCGGCGAAACCGAAGGTCTCGAAGCCCATGTCTTCCAGAGCCACATTGCCAGCCAGCAGGATAAGGTCGGCCCAGGAAATCGACTGGCCGTACTTCTTCTTCACTGGCCACAGCAGGCGGCGAGCCTTGTCCAGCGAAACGTTGTCAGGCCACGAGTTCAGCGGAGCGAAGCGCTGCTGGCCTGCGCCGCCGCCGCCACGGCCGTCGTGCGAGCGGTAGGTGCCTGCGGAGTGCCAAGCCATGCGGATGAAGAACGGGCCGTAGTGGCCGAAGTCTGCTGGCCACCAGTCGTGCGACTGGGTCATGATTTCGGTCAGGTCGGCTTTTACTGCCGACAAGTCGAGGGCATTGAAGGCTTCAATGTAGTCGAAGTTCTCGTCCAGCGGGTTGGAAACCTGCTGGTTCTTGGCCAGAATCCTCAGATTCAGCTTATTCGGCCACCATTCGGTGTTGGCATTGCCCTGGGTAGGGTGAATTCGACCCGCGCCGCCAACTACTGGGCACTGACCTGCAGTCATCTCAGACATGTGCTCTTTCCTTCCGGATTGTTTAGGGTTTATCTGGTTTTATCCATCGCACAGCAGCTGCGCTGATGACGATGGCAAATCTAGGGGTTTACTTAGACAGCAACTATGCGTTCGCAGCCTGGCAACCCGGGCAGGTGCCCCAATAGATCACTTCGGCTTCATCAATGCTGAACCCGTGGTCATTGGAAGCATGCAGGCACGGGGCGCCGCCGACAGCGCAGTCGACGTCCGCCAGCTTTCCACACTGGCGGCACACCACATGGTGGTGATTGTCGCCAACGCGGGCTTCATAGCGGGCGGTATGGCCCTGTGGCTGTATCTGCCGAATGACACCCAGCTTCGTGAAGAGCCTGAGTGAATCGTAGACAGCTTGGTGCGACACATTGGGGTGATCTTCACGGACAGCCGAAATGATGGTTTCGGTATCCGCGTGCGGGTGCGCTGCGACGGCGGAAAGTACCGCAACGCGCGGTTGCGTGACCCGCATCGATGCCGCCTTCAGCACCTGCTCGATCCCTGCCTGTGATGTCATGTACCCAGCATGCCTGCTTATTTTGAATCAGTCAAGATAAGTTCCAGTGTATTTCACGTTAAAAGTTGGTGGACCCCGGTTCGCTGGTTGGATCAATGGCTCATTAGTAAGTATTCCGTAACCGACATGTTCAGGCATGACGTGCTTCCGGGGAGAAAAATTGCGGAATCATAGAGATTTCACCAGGAATAGGAAAGGCAATAATGAGCGATTTTGACTCCAAGAATATTTCCGGTCATTTGATGATTTCGCGGGGGCAAGGAGTGGAAAACTCCATGGGGCGAGGAAGCTCACATAGATGGTGATGCCAGCGTAAACAACGTGATCCTGGGGCGGCGGAGGTCCGAAAATGGCGAGAAATCAAGGAACAGATTTGACCCTTGATGAGATGTCGACCATGCTGGAAAAGGCCCATTTTGGGATTTATCGTGTCAAATTCGTGCTAAATCGGGTCAACTCGCAGAAATAATTCGCGGGATATCAGCGGAGAATAGCTGTTTCTTTCAGGCTGCTCCAACGCTAGATTTAGACACAACGGACCGACACCCGAAAAGCAATTCGCAATCAATCACACTGCATGGCGATCGTTTACTCGAGAGGCGATGGCTCGGCAGATTCCGCCCGGATCTTCTCCGCGGGATCTCACCAGTGAAGGAAGAACGCAATGAAGCAGACGGATCAATCAATCGTAGACCTCGTCGAGGAACTGCATTCAGTTCGTCACAGACGACCTAAGAAGTACTCACTTTCCGGTACGGATTACTGGGTATTCGGAATTGCCGGCGTTCTAGCGCTGGCATTTATCATTTGGGGTTTCGCTACCCCGGAAGGGCTGGGCAAGGCCTCCAGTGCGGCCCTTGATTGGGTTATCACCAACACTGGCTGGCTTTTTGTCATCGCTGCCGCGGTTTTCGCGGTCTTCGCCATCGTCGTAGCGGCCAAGAACTTCGGACGCATCCCGCTGGGCAAGGACGGCGAGACGCCAAAGTTCTCCACGGTCTCGTGGATCTCGATGATGTTCGCAACCGGCATGGGCATCGGCTTGGTCTTCTACGGCGTAGGCGAGCCGCTGTACTTCTACATGTCGCCTCCTCCGGGAACGGTGGAAGGTTCCACCAGTGATGCCCTGAGCACCGCCATGGGCACCACGCTCTTCCACTGGACCCTATTCCCATGGGCCATGTACGCCATCGTTGGCTTGGGCATGGCTTACGGCAGCTTCCGGCTGGGACGCCCCCAGCTTTTCTCAGCCATGTTCAGCTCGATCTTCGGCGACCGCGCCATCCATGGTTGGGGCGGGCGCACCATCAATATCCTGGCCATCATCGCCACCCTCTTCGGCTCGGCTTGTTCGCTGGGTCTGGGCGCATTGCAGATTGGCGGCGGCATCCAGGCCATCGGGATGATGGAGAAGGTCGGCTCCGGCGTTCTGGTTATCATCATTGGCATTCTGACGGCATTGTTTGTCGCTTCTGCCGTTTCCGGCATCGAGCGAGGTATCCAGTGGTTGTCCAACACCAACATGGTATTGGCATTGATCATCGCATTGATCGTTTTCATTGGCGGCCCAACTCTGTTCATCCTGAACGTCATTCCCAATGCCATTGGCGCTTTCATCGGCGACTTGCCGGAGATGGCTTCGCGTACGGCTGCCGGCGATGGCGCAATGTCTGATTGGCTGTCCTCGTGGACTGTCTTCTACTGGGCATGGTGGATCTCTTGGAGCCCATTCGTAGGCTTGTTCATCGCCCGCATTTCCCGTGGCCGCACTATTCGCCAGTTCGTCACCGGCGTGCTGCTCGTTCCATCCAGTGTCACCCTGATTTGGTTTGCAATCTTCGGCGGTGGCGCAATCGGTATTCAGGAACGCGCTGAACGCTCCGGGGAAACCGGGGAAAAGCTGGCCAGCATTGTTGACGGCGTACCAGATATCGACTTCGATTTGATCCTCTTCGACATGCTTGGGCGCCTCCCGCTGTCGGGCTGGATGGCTACCGTGCTGATGGTCGTCACCGTGCTGCTGATTGCAATCTTCTTCGTGACCGGCGCAGACTCGGCCTCGATCGTGATGGGTGCGCTCAGCGAACGCGGCGCTGAAGAGCCATCCAAGAAGGCCGTGATCTTCTGGGGCGTGGCCACCGGCGCTGTGGCCGCGGTGATGCTGCTGGCTGGCGGCGATCATCCGGCGGAGGCATTGACCGGGCTGAAGAACATCACCATTGTTTCGGCGCTGCCATTCGTGATTGTGATGCTCCTGCTCTGCGTGGCGTTGTGGAAGGACCTGAGCAAGGATCCGCTGGTGCTTCGCGGCAAGGTGGCTCGAAAGGTCCTGGAGCAGTCCGTGGGCCAAGCGGTTGACCGCCATGAGGGCAGCCAGTTCAGCTTGATGACCACCGAAATTCCTTTGGTCAGTGCCGAGGGCAAGGCCTCCGAAGGGAAGCTCTTCGCCACCGAAGCCGCCGCTGACCCGGTGCAGGACGGCAAGAACACTGCGGCCGATGGCCAGAGCCAGAAGCCAACGACCGGGGATTCCTAACCGGCAAATCAAATGAAGCTTCTTCCCCCGCCGGGGAAGAAGCTTCATTTGTTTAACCCCAAGGGGCCTGGGAGCAGCGATTAGCCGCGCGCGCGGCAGATCGCGTTGATCTCCGGAATGCACGGCTCATTCTGCAGGCTCGTTGTGTCGCCGAGCGTGGTGCCCTCGAACAGCTGGGTGAGCAGGCGGCGCATGATCTTGCCCGAACGGGTCTTGGGCACATCTGGAACCAAGACGATTTCCCGCGGCTTGGCAATCGGGCCGATCTGCACCGCGACGGTATTGCGGAGTTCAGCAATGAATTCGGCCTGCCGTGCAACGAGCTGCTCGTCAGGCGACTCGGCAACCAGGGTCTTGTCCAGCGGTACCACGAAGGCAGTTGCAGCGTGTCCGGTCTTGGAATCCGGGGTGGGGCAGACGCCGGCTTCCACCACGCCGGGGTGGGTGACCAATGCCGATTCGATTTCAATGGTGGAAAGCCGATGGCCGGAAATATTGATCACGTCGTCGGTGCGGCCCAGGATGTAGATATCGCCGTCCTCATCGAAGCGGGCACCGTCGCCAGCCAAGAACCAGCCCTGCTCTACGTATTGTTCCCAGTAGCTGGTGTAGTAGCGCGTCGGGTTGCCCCATACGGTACGGGCCATCGACGGGCCAGTGCGCGTGATGACAATATTGCCCTGCTGGTTGGCCGGCACGCTCAGGCCGCCATCGTCAACAATGTCCACCGAGATGCCCGGCAGCGCGCGTGCGGCGCAGCCTGGCTTGAAATGTCCATCGGTCGGCAGGGGGGAAAGCACGGTCGCGCCGGATTCGGACTGCCACCAGGTGTCAACCATCGGCAGTCCTGCTTCGCTGTCCCGGCCGATCTGCTGGCGGAACCATTTCCATGCCTCGGGATTGACGGCTTCACCCACAGTGCCGCCGATCTTCACCGAGGACAGATCGTATTGAGCGGGGATGCCGTCCGGGAACCAGCCCATCAACGAGCGGACCAAGGTGGGAGCGGTGTAGTAGCTGGTGACCTTGTAGCGTTCAATGACCTCGAAGTGGCGGCCCGGGTGCGGGGCGTTGGGGACGCCCTCGTAGATTACCTGGGTGACGCCATTGGCCAACGGGCCGTAGATCTCGTAGGTATGCGCGGTGACCCAGGCGAGGTCGGCGGTGCACCAGTGCACGTCCTTGGCGCGCTGGGATTCGTCCGGGTTGGCGAACAGCAGGTTGTAGCTGGTGGCCGCCTGCGTCAGGTACCCGCCGGTGGTGTGCACCAAGCCCTTCGGCTGGCCGGTGGTTCCCGAGGTGTACATGATGAACAGCGGTGTTTCCGCATCGAATGCCTGCGCGTGGTGCTCGGTGGACTGGGTATCAACCACCTCATGCCACCAGATGTCGCGGCCTTCGGTCCACGGGATTTCGTCGCCGGTGCGGCGGATAACCAGGACCTTTTCGATTTCGTTCTCGCCGGCAACGGCCGCATCGGCGTTGCCTTTGACCGGAACCGAAGTGCCGCGGCGGAACTGGCCGTCGGTGGTGACCAGGACCTTTGCCTTGGTGTCCTCCACGCGGAACCTCAGCGCTTCGGCGGAGAACCCGCCGAAGACCAGCGAGTGGATGGCGCCGATGCGGGCGCAAGCCAAGGTGATGACAATTGTTTCAATGAGCACCGGCAGGTAAATGACCACGCGGTCGCCCTTCACCACACCCAGGGATTCCAAGGCGTTGGCTGCCTGGGAGACCCGCTCCTGCAAATTCTTGTAGGTGACGGCTACCCGGTCTCCGGGCTCGCCTTCGAAATACAGTGCGACCTTCTGCCCGCGTCCCGCAGCTACATGGCGGTCGGCGCAGTTCACTGCGGCGTTCAGCTTGCCGCCGAGGTACCAAGAAATTTCCGGTCCGCGCTTGGCATCCGGATCGGCCGGAATGATGCGGCTGGTGGTGTGCCACGGGATGTCCCAATCCAAGAGGTTCGCCGCTTCGTCCCAGAATTCCTGGCGTGCTGCCTCTGAAACTTGAGTTGAGGTTGTTGCCAATTCGGTGGTCATCGCAAACTTTCTTTGGTGAGGGGTAGCTTTGTCAGCGGGTACTAGCGGGTACTAGCGGGTATTAGCGGGTCCGGTTTCAGGTCCAGCGCTTGATAGCCCAGCGTTCTGCTATCGACAGCAGGGCATCGGTGATCTTTCCAAAGACGGCCAGCAGCACGATGGTCATGATCAGGCGGTCCAATCGGCCGTTGTTCTGCGAGTCGGTGAGCAAGAAGCCAAGGCCCATTGACGCGCCGAGGAGTTCGGCTGCGACCAGGAAGAGCCAAGCTTGGGCTAGTGCCAAACGCAGGCCGGAGAAGATCGAAGGGACCACTGCGGGCAGCTGGACGGTGCGCAGCAGCTTCAATCCCTTCAACCCGAAGGAGCGGGCTGCTTCGACCAGGTGGGCATCGACATGGCGCAACGCCAAGGCGACGGTGGTAAAGACCGGGAAGAAGGCACCAATGATCACGAGTGTGACCTTGGAATCTTCACCCATTTTCATCCAGAGCACCAGCAGCGGAACCCAAGCCAAGGAAGGGACTGCACGCAGGGCGCTGATGCTCAGTCCCAGAAATGCATCTGCCAATTTGGACAGTCCGACAAGCGCACCCAGCGCCAAGCCCAGCAATGATCCGAAGGCGAAACCGAGAAGAACACGCTGAGTGGAGATGCCGATGTGCTTTCCGAGTTCGCCATCCTGGAAGAGCTCAATGGCAGCAGAAACCACTGAACCCGGAGTTGGCAGTGTCCACGGAGCAACGATTCCGGTAACGGTGACAAATTGCCACACAGCCAGGGTGGTCAGCGGCAAGACCAGCGCAAGCAGCCATTTCGGGGCACGCAGGATCGTTGCGGCCATGCTGGCCTTCTGCTTGGCAGGTGTTTGGCTTCCGCGGGTTCCAGCCACGTTAGAGGGACTCATGGCTGGTTACTCTCCGGAGATCTTTGTTGCGTCTGCCTTGACGGCAAACTGGTCATCGATGAGGGTTTCCAGAGCTTCATCAACGGATTCCTGCTCCGAGACATCGCCGCTAGCGACCAGCGTGGGAGCAATCTTGCTCAGGACTCCAGTGAATTTGGCGTCGGGAACTGCCGGAACGTCCAGATTGGAGCGTTCCTCAATGACGGTGGCAGCAACTCCTGGTTCGAGCCCTGCTACGTCGGCCAGGATTTCTGCGGTTTCCTCGGGATTGTCAGCTGCCCAGCCACGAGCCTTTTCGTAGGCATCGACAACGAGCTGGGCGAGTTCGGGGCTCTGCTCAATGAAGTCTTCGCGAGCGTTCAGCGCACCGTAGGTGTTGAAATCCAAGTTCCGGTAAACCAGTTGCGCGCCGTCTTTTTCGGCAGCGGCCATGATCGGATCCAAACCGCTCCAGGCATCAACCGAGCCGTTGGCCAGGGCGGTACGTCCATCGGCATGCTGGAGGTTCTGCAGCTTGATGTCAGCTTCACTCAAGCCCGCGGATTCCAGCGCCTGCAGCAGGAAGAAGTATGGGTCGGTGCCCTTTGTAGCGGCCACGGTCTTGCCAGCGAGATCTTCAACGGACTCGATTTTCGAGTCCTTATCCACTACCAGGGCCGCCCATTCCGGCTGCGAATACAGTGCGATGGTCTTGATGGGTGCACCGTTCGAACGGTTCAGGAGCGCAGCGGAACCGGCTGTGGAACCAACATCGATTGCGTCGGCGCGAAGAGCTTCATTGGCCTTGTTGGAACCAGCGGACTGGATCCATTCGACATTTACGCCCTGCTCCTTGGCGGCTGCTTCCAACCATCCCTTTTCCTTGAGTACCAGGCTCAGCGGGTTGTAAGTGGCAAAGTCGATGGACAGGGTCTGACCATCCGAGGAGGCTGTAGCGTTTTCGCCAGCACAGCCGGTCAGGGCAACTGCGCCAACGATCAAGGCGGCGGCGGACAATGCAGTGCGGCGGGTGAGACGGTTCAAAAGCATGGAGAATCCTAGAATTGTGCGTGCAAGCGGTGTAGGTGAAAAGGCAAAGGGGACGAATGGTTCGGGACCCACGGCGTGGCCGGGACTAATGGTTGGTTGGGTCGACGCCGAGCAGGCGCAATAGGTGCAGGCGATCTGCAACGAACTTTTCATCGGTATGCCGGCGTGGATGCACAGCTGAGATGGACAGATCCTCGATGACGCCCGCTGCACTATGCCCAGCGCCTCGCCCCAGAACAATCACGCGGTCAGCCAAAGTCAACGCCTCGTCCACATCATGGGTCACCATGAGAACAGTGGTGGGGAACGATGCGTGAATCGAGAGCAGCAGATCCTGCATCTTCAAGCGTGTCAGCGCATCGAGGGCGCCGAAGGGTTCATCAAGAAGCAATACACCCGGGCGCCGAGCCAGCGCGCGAGCCAGCGAAACCCGTTGCGCCATGCCTCCGGAGATCTCGCGTGGGCGCAAGCTGGCTGCATGGCTCAGACCGGTCAGCTCGATCAACTCATCGATCAGCGAGTTGCCGGCGCGCTTATCGGTTTCCGGTGCCAGGCCCAGTGCAATGTTCTGGCGAACCGAGCGCCATGGCAGCAGCCGGGGCTCCTGGAAGGCAACGGCGCATAACTCGTTGATGCCGGTGACCTCGCGGGTGCCGGTGCGGATGGTGCCGGTGGTGGGGTGGTCCAAGCCCGATACTGAACGCAGCAGCGTGGATTTTCCGCAACCGCTGGCTCCAAGAATGGCCACGACTTGACCTGCTGGAATTTGCAGGTTGATATCGGTCAGAACGGTGCGGCTTTCCATCTTGGTGGTGAAGGTTCGCGACACGTTGCTGAACTGCACGTCCAGGGCGCTTGAAGCTGAGGCAACGGGAGCTGCCTCGGGCGCTGCAAAGGAAAGAGTCATGTTCATCTCCATCGTTCCTGGCGGTAGCACCGGCCTGCAGAGCAAAACTCCAAAGGTGGTTGCTGCGGCGTCGTGGAGCCAGATCTCTCGGCCGCTCGGGATGGTTACGTGTCCATTACAACGAGTCGAACGATTTGAACGCAAATCTTGCGTAATATGAAAAAATCTTCGACAACTACGTCACATTGCCCAGAAATTTCGTTATTTATTTTATTGCAGGCCGGTTTGCTCGACATTAAGCAAAACTTTGCAACTCATCTTCGGCAGGACGCGGATTAGGCTGTGAAATTTGAAGATGGGCACTGCCGGCACTGGGACGAAATGTGACTTCGCGGGTTGGAAACGCCGGTTTATTACCGTTACAAATGAATTACGACCCATCCAGAGCGGCTGAGAGATCTGGCTCCACGACGCCGCAGCAACCACCCCAATAGCGGGACGGTGCTACCGCCAGGACCGATGGAAAGAATTGAGAACCCTGATGCCTATTGGTGAATCGCACAATGCCCTCGGACTGGACTTCAACCAGCTCAGTGACCCTTCGCAGGCCACCACAATGGACCTGGACAAGTTTGAAGAACAGCTGCCGACCAGGCAATTGCTGAAAATCACCCCCGGACCAAGTGCGGATGAGCAATACGACCGGCTGGCCGAAATTTTCCGTCCCGTTTTTGCGCAGATCGCCGCGACAGCCAAGGACCGCGACTTGAACCGCGTGCTTCCTTTCGAGCAGGTAGGCCTGCTGAATCGCGAGCGTTTCGGTGCGCTGCGCCTTTCCGTTGCCGACGGGGGCTACGGCGCACGGCTGGTGGATGTCTTCCGTCTGCTCATCGAGCTGTCCGAGGCGGACTCCCACGTAGGCCAGCTGTGGCGTGCGCATATCGCATTCGTCGAGAACGTCTTGGCGCTGGAGGACGAAGAGCTGCGCAAGAAGTGGGTCGCTCGCATCGCTGCCGGGCAGATTATCGGCAACGCCTACACCGAACGCGGTGGCAACGCCCTGGGCACCTTGAACACCAAGGCCAGCACCGTGGACGGGCGCTGGGTGATCGACGGTGAAAAGTACTACTGCACCGGCACCATTTTTGCCGACTGGACCACCGTTGCCGTGGCCCACCCGGAGCTCGCCGGCCGCCAGATCGCCGTGGTCTCCACCCAGCGCAGCGGCGTCAAGATCCTCGACGACTGGGATGGGTTCGGCCAGGGCCTCACCGGAACCGGCACTACCGAATTCCACCAGGTCCCGGTGGATTGCTTCATGCCGCAGCAGACCAATGACTCCGAAGCGGCGATCTTCCAGCTGGTGCTCATGGCCGTGCAGGCAGGCATCGCCCGCGCCGCATTGAACGACCTGCGTCACGCGGTGCAGGCACGCACCCGCATCTTCACCACTGGAACCGGGGTGCCGGTATACCAGGAACCCCAGGTCCTCCAGCTGGTGGGCGAAGTTTCCGCGGAGTCCTTCGCTGCCGACTCCGTGGTGATCGGCGCAGTCCTTGAAGTTGAAGCCGCCTTGGGCGATCCGGGACTGAACGACGAGGAACGCTACGCCGTATGCGAGCTGGCCGCCAACCGCGCGCAAACCGTGGTGCAGCCACTGGCCATCGGCGTGACCAGCAAGCTCTTCGACGCACTGGGAGCCTCTTCCACCAGAAGCGGCTGCAACCTGGACCGGCATTGGCGCAATGCGCGCACCATCGCCACCCATAACCCGGCGATCTACAAGGCGCGCATCGTCGGGGACTACGAGATCAACGGGGTCCAGCCGCAGCGGCTGTCCGTCACCGGCGAAGATTCGACCCAGCGGGCTTGAGGGCCTGCGACGTAAACCAGCAACTTTCCACGATTACCGACCTATGGGGGCAAAGCCATGAGCGAGAACAAGCGCGAGATCCTATTCAACGCATTCGACATGAACTGCGTGGTGCACCAGTCGCCGGGCCTGTGGCGCCATCCGCAGGACAAGGCCTCGACCTACAACACCCTGGGCTACTGGACGCACCTGGCCAAGGTGCTGGAAAAGGGGAAGTTCGACGGACTGTTCCTCGCCGACGTGCTGGGCACCTACGACGTGTACAAGGGCACCAACGTCACCCCGCTGGGCTCCGGCGCCCAGGCACCGGTCAACGACCCGATGATGCTGGTTTCCGCCATGGCCGCCGTGACCGAGAACCTCGGCTTCGGCGTCACCGCGGGCACCGCCTATGAGCACCCGTACGCTTTCGCCCGCCGCCTGGCCACCCTGGACCACCTGACCAACGGCCGCGTGGGCTGGAATGTCGTCACCGGCTACCTTCCCTCGGCCGCCCGCAATATGGGCCAGGAAGACCAGATGGAGCACGACGAGCGCTACAACCACGCCGATGAGTACCTCGAGGTGGTCTACAAGCTGCTCGAAGGCTCGTGGGAAGACGACGCGGTGCAGAATGACAAGGCCACCGGCGTCTACACCGACCCGGCCAAGGTGCACCCGATCGAGCACGAAGGCAAGTACTTCAAGGTTCCGGGCATCGCCATCACCGAGCCGTCCACCCAGCGCACCCCGGTGATCTACCAGGCCGGCGCCTCCAAGCGCGGCACCGAGTTCGCCGCGTCGAACGCCGAAGCGATCTTCGTCAATTGCCCCACCCGCGACCTGCTGAAGGAAGCGGTCAGCAAGATCCGTGACGCTGCCGAGGCCGCCGGGCGTGGCCGCTACGACATCAAGGTCTTCGCCATGCAGACCATCATTACCGCCGAAACCACCGAACTGGCCCAGGCGAAGTTCCAGGACTACAGCTCCTACGTGGATATCGAGGGGTCGCTGGCACTGCTGTCCGGCTGGACCGGCATCGACATGTCCGTCTACGGCCCCGACGATGTCATCGGCGACGACGTGAAGTCCAACGCCATCCAGTCCTCGGTGGAAACCTTCAAGAAGGCCAGCGGCGATACCGGCAAGCCGTGGACCATCCGCCAGCTGGCCGAATGGATCGGCGTGGGCGGATTCGGCCCGGTCTCCGTCGGTTCCGGCGCCGAGGTAGCCGAGAAGCTCATCGACTGGGTGGAGTACACCGACGTGGACGGCTTCAACCTCGCCTATGCTGTCACTCCGGGCACCTTCGAGGACATCGTCGAGTACGTGGTTCCCGAGCTGCAGGCGCGCGGGGTCTACAAGACCGAATACACCGAGGGCTCGCTGCGCCACAAGATGTTCGGCGCCGGCGACCGCGTGAAGGACACCCACCGCGCAGCCCGGTACAAGATCTCCAACCGGATGGCCGCGCAGGCCTGATATGTGCCCGTAATTGTCAAGTAGGCATGGGTTAGCACCCGCTCGGCTGGATTGCCGAGCGGGTGCTTTTCACCTCCCTGATCGACCCGGTGGTGCGGCGTGTCTTGGTGACGCGTGGTCAGTCTGACATACGCGGGTTGGTTACCGCATGACCCTGTTTCGGCGAGAGCAACCAGCTTGTCTAGGATCGAGCGTGGCACCTCTTGGGATGCTGCTCATAGGCCTTCCGCTGATGCGCTCTTCACGCTGCATGCTCCACTTGGCATGATATGAGAGGCGAGTCTTGCAGAATTATTCGTCCATCACGGCCAATGACCAGCACCAACCGGCAAGTTCACGGGCAATCGCGGTGCACGCGACGGTGTGCTTCTTCTTGTGGCTGGCCAGGGTATTCCACCGCTGGTTCAGGCGCCGATTCCCGGCATCGCCCCGTGCCGCTGCCTGGGCCGATGCCTTGGCCCACCGGTCGGTCATGGTTTTCCCCGGCTGGTACCGCGGTTTGTGATGCCATGCAGCCTCGACGAGCAGCCGGCGGGCATGGGTGTTCCCGGTCTTCGTGATCCCGCCCAAGGACCTGCTGGTCCCCGAGGAATATTCGCTGGGCACCAGGCCAAGATAGGACGCAATGGTGCGGCCGGTGAATCGATCCCAGTCACCGAGCTCGACTGCGAGAGCGAACCCGGTCAGGGTGTTGATGCCACGCAGGCAGCACAGCCTGTTGGTCACGGCAGTGAACTGGGATTCGGCAGCCATCTTGCTGATCTGCTCATCGAGCCGGTCACGCCGGGCAAGACCGAAAGTGGCCGCATCGAAGGCAGCGTCGAAGGCCGCTAACGTTCCGGTGCCAAGGCTCGCGAGCTCGTTCTTCCTGATACGCCGCAGCCATGCCTCATGCCTGGAGCCCCAGCACGTACTGCCGTCATAGATGAAGCTATGGCGCAGCAGGAGCTTCGAGAGCCGATGCCTGCACATCATCAGCTCAACTCTGGCGTCCTCGCGTGCTCGGACGAGGTCTCTGGCGGATTCCTCGGCGAGCGTCGGCACGCGCACTGCCACGAGTTCATCGACTTTGATCAGTCGTGCCAGCAGCAGGGCATCGCGGGCATCGGTTTTGACCTTGTCCCCGGAAGGGCGCAGGAGCTTCGACGGGGCCGCGACGGTCACCGGGTAGTGCATGCCCGCGAGGGTGCGTGCGAGGCTGAATCCGGTAGGACCGGCTTCGTAGGCGACCGCGACGGGTCCGTGGTCGGCAGCGATCCCGTTGATCCATGTCGTGACGGCTTCGTTCCCGCCGGGGAGTTTCGCTTCGAGGACTTCACCCGTGCGGGTGTCGAGGGCTGTTGCGCGGATGGATCGTGCGTGCACATCCAGTCCGATCGCAGTACGCTGGGTAAACATCAGGGCCTCCGCTGCATGTCGGCATCCCCGAGCCGTTCTCGGGGATGATCCACGAATCTGCACCGTGAGGCCCTGATCCGCAAGAGGCCTGGCGAAAAAACCTCTTACTCATAGGGTCTAGGGGCATCGCCTGCTAGCGCAGCAGACAGCGGCCCCCGGCACCTTCGAATGAAGTTGCCGGGGGCCGCCGTCTGCCTGCGGGCCTATTCGGTTGGCTGCAGCACCATGGCTGAACCGCCGCCGCGCCTCGTGGGCTCGGCCGCGGCGGTGAGTGTGCCGTCGGCAGCGATTTCCACCGCTTCAACCGCCCCGATTTCCGCCTGCGGAGTGAAGGAATCCCCAGCTGGCGCGAGCTTGTGCCCGAAGGCTTCGAGCGCCGAACCATGGACTTGGATGAACTCCGGTTCCGCGGTGACCACTGCCGTATTGCGCTGGGAAGCACGTGGAGCGGCGATGGCTTCGCTGATGTCCATGCCCAGATCAATGCGGTTCACCAGGGTCTGCAGCACCGTGGTGATGATGGTTGAACCACCGGGGGAGCCGATGGCCAGCACCGGCTCGCCGTCCTGCAGGACAATGGTCGGAGCCATCGAGGAACGCGGGCGCTTGCCAGGTTCAATGCGGTTCGGATCCTGCGGGTCGTACACCGTGGAGAAGTCGGTCAGCTCGTTGTTCAGCAGGAAACCGCGATCGGGGACCACCATGCCCGAGCCGCCGGTCTGCTCGATGGTCAACGTGTAGGAAACGGCATTGCCCCAACGGTCCACGACCGACAGATGGGTGGTGGAGATGTTCTCCGTATCCTGCTCCACTACCGGTTCGCTGGTGGCCGCAGGGCATTGGCCATCATAGTTTTCCAAGTCGCCCGGAGCGACCGGCTTCGTTGCGGCCTGATCCGGATCAATGGCGCAGGCACGATCCGCGCCGAATAACTTGTCCGTCAAGGTCCGTGTCGGGACGCTGGTGAACGCGGGGTCGCCGACGTACTTGCCGCGATCAGCGTAGGCGAGCGCAGTTGCCTCGAAATAATGATGCAAGGCATCGGGTTCTTCCATGGCTGGCAAATCGAATTCGCCCAGAATGTTCAGAGATTCGCCGATGGTCGTTCCGCCACTGGAAGAAGGAGCCATGCCGAAGACGTCGTAGCCCCGGTAGTCCACCTTTGTCGGTGCCTGCTCCACCACTTCGTAGCCGGCCAGGTCGGCGGTGCCCAGCTGCCCTGCGGGAACCGGGAGGGTGGTGTCTTCGCTCTTTGGCGGCGCCTGTACCGTTTGGGCGATGTCGGCAGCCAGTTCGCCCTCATAGAATCCATCAATGCCTTGCTTGGCCAGCATCCGGTAGGTGTGTGCGAGATCCGGATTCTTGAAAATGCTCCCGACTTCCGGAGCATCTCCGCCGGGCAGGAACAATTCGCTCGTGGAGGTGAACGCGGCGAACCGTTCCTTGTTGTCCAGGGTCTGCTCGCGGAACGTCTCGTCGATGACAAAGCCGCGTGAAGCGATCTGGGTTGCCGGCCGCAGAACCTGTTTCAGGTTCTGCGAACCCCAATTATCCAGTGCGCGCTGCCAGGTGGCCACTGTCCCGGGCACGCCTACTGCCACACCACTGGTGACCAGTTCCGGGGTGAAGTTATACGGTTCGCCGGTTCCAGGATCGATGAAGGCATCATGCCCAATGCCTGCCGGGGCGGTTTCGCGGCCGTCGATGGTGCTGACCTTGCCCGACTTCGCATCGTAGTGCATGAAGTATCCGCCGCCGCCAATGCCTGCGCTATAGGGTTCGGTGACGCCCAGTGCCGCCGCGGTTGCCACAGCCGCATCGACAGCGTTGCCTCCCTTGCGCAGGATTTCGATGCCGGCAGCGGTGGCTTCCGGATCGACCGACGAGACTGCGCCTCCAGTGCCGATGGCGGTCGGGTCCTTCTGGGTGTGCCGTGGTTCGGCGCTCGCCGGAAGCGCTGAGAAAGCTCCCAGGCCCAAGGCGATGGCTGCCGCGCAGGCAACTGATCTTAAACGTACTCGTGGCATGCTTTGATCTCCTCTGCAGGTGGGGATGAAGTATGCGCAAATTTACGGGAGCGGGAACTCGCCGCGCGGTTGTGACACGCAGCACCATGGGTTTGCGCGGCAATTTCGGCATTGCCGCGCGAATATTCCGGGTTGTGACGCGTTAAAGCGGCGGGCAGGCACCGCGGCCTCGATCGCCGCCAATGCCTGCCCGCTGGAACCCTAGTGCACCTGGGCTACTTGTCCAGGTTGTCCTTGATGACTTTGCCCAAGGAAGCCGGGGCGCGGCCGATCAGCTGAGCCAGCTCCCCGGAGTCCACTTCCAGCGCTCCTTCTCGAATGCGCATGTCGGTATCGACGAGGATGTGCGCGAACGGTCCGGGGACGCCGGCATCAGCGTAGATCTTTTCCAGTTGCCCTGGATCCATTTCCTGGTAGGCGATGTCCTGGCCGGCGGCAGCGCCAACCGCGCCAGCAAGCTGGGCGAGGGTGAATGGCTTATCGCTGCCCAGCTCGTAGATCCTGCCGTTCTGGTCCTCCTCGGAAAGCAGCACGGCCGCAGCGGCATCCGCATAGTCTGCACGGGCGGCAGCGCTGATCTTGCCATCGCCGGCGGCACCGAGCACCGTGCCGCTGTTGAGGTAGCCCATCAGCTGGTCGGTGTAGTTCTCGATGTACCATCCATTGCGCAACAGCACGTAGTCGATGCCGGATCCGGCCAGCAGCCGTTCGGTGGCGATGTGCTCGTCGGCGAGCTTCATGCCGCCGGACAGGGCGTTGGCAATTGAGGTGTAGGCGATCAGCGAGACATCCACGTGCTTGGCCGCGTTGATGACGTTCTCATGCTGGGCAACGCGCTGGCCCACCTCGCTGGCCGAAATCAGCAGCAGCTTGTCTATGCCTTCGAGTGCGGACACGAGAGTTGGCTGGGCGTTGTAATCGGCAACGCGGGTTTCCAGGCCTTTGCCTGCCAGTGGTTCCAGCTTCTGCTCGGAGCGGCCAATGGCGACCAGATCACCGGCATTCGCCCCGCGCGCCAGCAGCGCGTCGATGACTAGATTTCCAAGCTGTCCGGTGGCACCGGTAATTGCGATCTTCATGGGGTCCTCTCGTTGGTCTGCATCTGCTACAACCACCGTAGGCATCGCTGAATTCCCCACCCAAGATTGCTGGCACAAGCCAGCGAGAGATGGGCAGAAACTGCAAGGCTTTCGTCACAAAGAGGGGAAGTAGCGAAATGTGTCAGATTGCTACGTGGATTATTGCGTGATTTCAGCGTGGATCCGTCCGGACTATGACTTGATGACGCCGATTGAAGTAACGTTTGCCGGCCTGCGGGCGTGGACTCCAGACTTGAATTGTTCGGCTCGTACAACCGAACGCACACCATCCAGAGCGACTGAGAGATCTGGCTCAACGACGTCGCAGCAACCACCCGAGAGGGAGCGGTGCTACAGCCAGAACCGATGGAGTACTTTCACTTCGCGACGGAAAATCTGTGGAACGCAGATGATTTTCGCGAAGTGCGCTCCGCATAACCAAGCACCAAGGGAGCGATGATGATTCGTCTTGAAAACGTAACGACCGCCTTCGGCAAGGGCCAAGATCAATTCACGGCCGTCAAGGATGTCTCGCTGGAAATCCAGGCCGGAACCATCCATGGAATTATCGGATTTTCCGGTGCAGGAAAGTCAACGCTATTGCGCAATATCAATTTGCTGCAGCGTCCCACGTCGGGCCAGGTCATCGTGGATGGCGTCGAACTGACCGGGCTCAGTGAAGGAGACCTGCGAAAGCAGCGTCATGAGATCGGGATGATCTTCCAGCACTTCAACCTGCTGAACAATCGCACCGCGCAACAGAACGTCGAGCTGAATCTGAAGTTCGCTGGTGTTCCGAAAAAGCAACGCCGTGAACGTGCGCTGGAAGCGCTGTCCATAGTGGACCTCGCTGACAAGGCTGCCGCCTATCCAGGACAGCTTTCGGGCGGCCAGAAACAGCGCATCGCCATTGCCCGCGCGCTGGTCACCGAGCCCAAGGTCCTGCTGTGCGATGAGCCAACCAGTGCCGTGGATCCTAGAACGACAACGTCGGTGCTGCAATACCTCAGTGACATCAACGCCAGCCTTGGCATCACCACAGTCATCGTCACCCACGAGATGAACGTTATTAAGGCCATTGCCGACAAGGTTTCGGTCATGGAAGACGGAGCGGTAGTTGAAGAGTTCGCCCTGAGTTCGTTGCGAGAACCAGGCTTTGAACCAGTGACGCCAATCGGCCGCTACCTGATCAGTGACGAACTCACGCTTAACCGCCAGCCAAAGCAGGACCAAGCCGTCGCTGCCACCGTAGCCCGCGTATAGAGAACCTGGATTACCAATGAATTTCACGTCAGTAGTGCTAGCCACGAGCAACGGCAACGCAGCAGCTTTCAGTTTTGACCGCATCATCGAACTTGCCCCGGAAATCTGGGTCGCCATGGCGCAGACCTTTGCGATGCTGCTGGTTTCCATCCCGATCGCGATTCTCCTGGGAACCCCGCTGGGCATTTGGCTTTACTCGATGTCTCCCAACGGTTTGCGCCCACGTCCGCGACTGCACCGAATCGTTGACGGGCTGGTCAATACAATCCGTTCCTTCCCATTCCTCATCCTGCTGATCGCCATCATCCCGTTCACCCGATTCGTTGTGGGAACTACCATTGGCACCGCGGCGGTTATCGTTCCGCTGACCATCAACGCGATCCCCTATTTCGCCCGGTTCGTGGAGCAGAACATCAGCCAGCTTGGCAATGGCGTTGTCGAAGCAGCACAGGCCATGGGCGCCACCCGGGGACAGATCATCCGTGAAGTGCTGCTGATCGAAGCCAAGCCTGCACTGCTGTCTTCCATCACCATCATGACCGTCAGCTTCATCTCGTATTCGGCCATGGCCGGACTGGTCGGCGGAGGCGGTATCGGCGACTTCGCAATCCGCTACGGCTACTACCGCTATGAAACCGGAGTCATGCTGCTAGCCATCGTGTTGATGATCCTGCTGGTGCATGCAGTTCAGTTCGTCGGAACTCGGCTATCGCGCGCCGCTGACAAGCGCTAAACACAAAACCCGCTCAACTCGCATTTCAGCAAAGGACAACACCATGGCATTCTCTCGCCGCACCTTCTTAACTTTCACCGCCGGCTCCGCCGCACTCCTCGCGCTGGCTTCTTGCGGCCTGGCAGGTGGACAGGCCGCCGGCACCGGTGACAAGACCATCAAGGTTATTGTCACCGAATCTGCCCCATCGCAGGAACCAACCAAAATCGCACAGAAGCTGCTGGCCGAAAAGGGCTGGACTCTGGAGGCTACCTATGTCACCGACATCGTGCAGCCGAACCACGTGGTGTCCAATGGCGAATACGATGCCAACTTCTTCCAGCACGGCGCTTACCTGGAACAGTTCAAGAAGGATCAGAACGTCGACGTGGAGCCGGCCTTCTACATGTACAGCTCGCCTGCCGGCGTGTATTCGAAGAAATACGACGACATCAAGGACCTGCCCAACGGTGCGACCATCGCACTGCCTGTGGATACCGCCAACAACGGACGCGCGCTGGCCCTGTTGGATAAGGCCGGTGTCCTGAAGGTAGCTGAGGGCAAGAGCGTGATTCACTTGTCGCAGAACGACATCCTGGAGAACCCCAAGGGCTTCAAGTTCGTTGAGGTAGATCAGCAGTCGCTCTCAAAGACCCTGCCTGACGTGGATGCCGGGTTCCTTTTCGCCCGGCTCGGCGCCGAGATCGGACTGAACCCGAAGGACGCACTGCTCTTTGAAGAGGAAGAAGAAGCGCTCCCGTACATCAACATCATCGGCGCAAAGCCAGGGTTTACGGACACCGAAAAGGGCAAGGCGCTGGAAGAGGCCTACCACTCCGATGAGGTGCGCGAATGGTACGCGAGCTACCTCGACGGTGCGTTGGGCACTCCTTGGGACCGCGATCTCGAAGCGGACTTCGCCACCTGGAATAAGTAGGCCCTTGGCCCCACGACGCTGAACTTCGGCGTTGTGGGGCTCCACATTTTCCGACTCCTTTACTCAAAGTATCGACGTTCTGCAGGGAGAACCCATGACGATGATCGCCGCGCCCGCAATCGAAAGCCGCTACCAGGAACTTCTGGAGCGATTCCAAGCGGTCTTTGCCAGAATTGCTGAAGGAAGCTGTGAACGCGAGCAGCAGCGCATCCTGCCGTTCGAGCAGGTGCAGTGGCTCAAGGATGCCGGTTTCACCACGCTGCGCGTGCCAGAAAGCCATGGCGGTTCGCCTATCAGCCACGAGCATCTGTTCCGCTTGCTGATCGAGCTGGCCGCGGCGGACTCGAATGTGGCGCACCTGCTGCGCAGCCACTTCTCCTTCGTCGAAACCATCTCCCTGCAGTCGGCAGAGTTCCAGGACCGCTGGTTCCCGCGTGTGCTTGCCGGGGAAATCTTCGGCAACGCCGCGACCGAGCGTGGCGGCAATGCCCTTGGCACCACCAATACCAAACTGGTCCGGACCGGGCAAGGCTGGGTGCTGCGCGGCGAGAAGTACTACACCACTGGCTCGATCTTCGCCGATTGGGTAGTGGTCATGGCGACCACCGACGGGATTGAGGGGCGCCAATACGCCATCGTCGATCGCCATGCCGAGGGCGTGGAGATCCTTGACGACTGGGATGGCTTCGGCCAGCCGCTGACCGGTACCGGCACCGCGATATTCACTGACGTTGCGGTGGAAGAAGCCAATATCATTCAGCGCAAGATAGCTTCCACCCTCGAACCTGCCTTCTTCCAGCTGTGCCTGCTCGCCGTACTGGCAGGTATCGGCAAGGGGGCCCGCAATGCCGCAGCAGGCATCGTTGCCAACCGCACGCGAACCTTCAACACCGGCTCCGGTGCGCTGTTCAAGGATGACGTGCAGATCCAGGAACTTGTCGGCCGTTTGGCGGCCAATGTCTTCGCTGCAGAGAGCATCGTGGTCACCGCAGCCCGGGAACTGGATTCGGCGCTCGACGAGGATCTGGGTTTGGACCCGCAAGCGGCCTACCTGCGCGCAGAGCTTGCCGTCCAGCAAGCCCACGTGGCCACGCCGAAGCTGGTCCTGGACGCCACCAGCGAGCTCTTCGACGTCACCGGGGCCTCGGCGATTTCGACCTCCAAGTCGCTGGACCGCTTCTGGCGCAATGCCCGCACGGTGGCCACCCACAATCCGGTGGCCTTCAAGGCACGCTCGGTGGGGGACTACTTCATCAACGGCACCATTCCTACTGGTTTGAACTCGATCGGCGAAGCAAAGGCAGGAAAATAATCATGGGTACTTTCAACGAACGCCCGCGCTTGCTGCTTTCGGCCTTCTTGATGAACACCTCTAGCCACATCCTTGGCGGAATGTGGCGCCACCCCGAAGCGCAGCAGCATCGGTTCCATGAACTGGGCCTATGGGTTGACTTGGCCAAGAAGCTGGAAGAGGCCAAGTTCGATTCGCTGTTCTTCGCTGACGTGGTTGGCCTTTACGGCGAGCATGAGGGTGGTTGGGCATCGCACGTACGAAAGGGACTGCAGGTCCCCAGCCATGATCCGCTGGTCCTGCTTTCGGCATTGGCCGCCAGCACCAAGGACATCGGCCTGGCGATGACCAGCTCGGTCATCCAATCCCATCCATTCCAGTTTGCCCGGCAGATCTCCACCCTGGATCATCTCTCGCAGGGGCGTGTGGCCTGGAATATCGTCACCAGCGTACTGGAAAATGCGCACCGCAATTTCGGCGGGAAAGAACTGGTCGGGCATGATGACCGCTACGGTTGGGCCGAAGAATACGTGGACGCCGCCTACAAGCTGTGGGAGGGCTCCTGGGAAGAGGATGCCTTGCTGGCCGACAAGATTTCCGGAATCTACGCAGATCCGGCCAAGGTCAACAAAATCAACCACCGCGGCGACTACTACTCCATTGACGGTCCGCACCTGGCACTGCCAAGTGCCCAGCGCACCCCGTTCCTGTTCCAGGCTGGTTCGTCGGCACGCGGTTCGCAGTTCGCGGCCACTCACGCCGAGGCGACCTTCCTCTTTGCCCCGCACGCACAGTACGTGGCGAAGAAAAATGCCCAGCTGATCGAGCACCTGGCTGCTGCCGGACGCGGCCGCGATGACATCAAGGTCTTTGCCGGCTTGTCCTTCCTCGTCGGTTCCACCGAAGCTGAAGCCAAGGCATTGGAAGCCGAATACGAAGAGTACCTGGACTTGGACGCCATCATCGCGCACATCGGCGGCGGTATCGGAGTGGATCTGGGCGGACTGGATCTGGATACCCCGATCGGCCAGATCCAGACCGAGGGTGCGCAGGGAGTACTTGAAGCAGCCCGGGCTTCGGTGCCCGGCGGCAATCCGACCCTGCGCGACTTGGCCTACTACCGCGCCAAGGCACAGCAGATTTCGGGGACCCCGGAACAAATTGTCGATGAGCTCGAACGCTGGCAGGATGCTGGTATCGATGGCCTGAACGTGATGAATCATGTTCTTCCCGGCTCCTACGACAACTTCATTGAAGGAGTGCTGCCCGAACTGCGCCGCCGTGGCCTGGCCCAAAGTGGATATGCAGAGGGCAGCCTGCGCCAGAAGGTCTTTGGCCGTGGCGATTACCTGCCCGCGCATCATCCGGCGGCTAAGCACCGCGGGGCGTTCTCGCAGAACAGCGCGGCAGCCACTGGGAAAGCGGTTCAGCTGCAGCAGTGAATTCCGAACGCTTGGAAGGCCAGCGGTGTGAGCGGTTCCTGCCAATTGGACGTACTTCAGTACCTGGACGCCAAAAGTGCCAGCAACGCGGTATCGTGTCGTGCATGGACACGCAGCACGTAAATAATTCGGCAACAATCCGCAGGCTGTTGAGCACGCCTGGACGCTGGGCGGTTGTCGGGCTGACCAACAACCCAGCTCGCGTAGCTCCGACCATCGCCCGTTTCCTGCGTGATGAACTGTCGATGCAGATTATTCCCGTGTCGTTAGGCGCGGAAACTGTAATGGGCGAACCGGGCTTCGCGAAGCTTGCTGGCATTCCAGGCCCCATTGACGTGGTGGATTGCTTCGTGAACTCTTCCAAGGTGGGAGACATCGTTGACCAAGCCATTGCCGTAGGAGCGAAGGCGGTGTGGTTGCAGCTGGGCGTCATTGACGAAGCTGCCGCCCGACGGGCCAAGGATGCGGGACTGGACGTAGTAATGGATACCTGCCCCAAGATCGAGTACCCATTTCGCTAGCGAGGCATTGATGGCAACAACAGCTGGGCAAGAAGAATTGGAAAATGCGTGGGCGCAGCTGTGCCTGCGCATGCCGTGCGCTTACGCCGATTACCCCTTCGGCCCTGACAGCACCGTATTCAAGGTGGCGGGCAGTGATCCGGGCAAAGGCAAAATATTTGGGCTGCTCATGCACCTGCAAGGCGAATTAGTGCTGAACCTGAAATGCGAACCGGCTCTGGCAGACCAGCAGCGCAGCGAGCATCCGCAGATCACCGCGGGCTATCACATGAATAAGAAGCACTGGAATTCGGTTCGTGCAGGACTCGACCCGCAACTGATGGGCGAGCTCATCGAGGATTCATACGATTTAGTGGTCGACGGCATGCCCCAAAGGGATAAAGAATACATTCGTTTGCAAGGCGCAATTAACAAGGGAACCCTAGACTAGAGACATGTACTTCATCGTTGTTAAATACCAAGTAAAGCCAGAATCCACCCCGAACTTCATGGGCCATGTCGCTGAATTCACCGCGGCAACCCGCGCCGAAGAGGGCAACATCTTCTTCGATTGGTCCGTGAGCGTCGAAGACCCCAACGAATTCGTCCTGGTTGAGGCCTTCCGCGATGACGAAGCCGCGGCAAACCACGTGAACTCCGCCCACTTCGCAGCCGGTCTTGAGTCCATGCGACCACACCTGGTCTCCACCCCGAAGATCGTTTCCCGCAAGGTAGACGGCGAAGGCTGGGATTCCATGGGCGAACTGGTCATCGACTAAGTTATTGGGACAAAGGCAAAGGGAAGAACCTCTTGGTTCTTCCCTTTGCCTTTATCTTTGCCCTTGGGCTCTAGCGTCCGGCCTTGTTGCCGAAGCGGCGTATCAGTACCAAGGCGATGCCTGCCAGGACAACGACACCGGCGACGATGCCGATCCAGCTGGTGCCGAATCCGGTATCAGCTAGGTCTTCGGAGTCCCGGTTCTGGGAATCATCCTTCTGCTCATCCTTAGGCTCGCCAGACGAGTCAGGGGACCGGGTCGCGTCCCCAGTTGGCACTGGCGAACTGGTAGGTTCTTCGGTCGCGTCGTCGGTTGCATCCTCAGATGGTTCCGGCGAATCAGTTGGATCCCCGGTTGGCTCATCCGAAGGATCCGGCGACTGCGTTGGCGCAACAGGCTCTTGCAGGACCGCGCGGCCCAGCGGAGCCGGCTCAACAACGTCATGTGCCTTGAAGTAGTTCACGGTGGCGTCCAAATCGATCTGGCCGGAGTCAGCATGATCGGTGCCGGCGGCAAACGCGGCGAAGTTATCGCCACCGGTAGCCAGGAATGCATTGGCTGCGACACGGAAGGTTGCTTCCTCGTCCAGTGGCTCGCCCTTGAAGGTGATGTCCTTGATGTGCTCGCCCTGGGCAGCGTCCTCGACGTAGGTGTAGGCGAGACCCTCGGAAATACCCAGATGCAGCTTGTTGCGTTCCGATCCTGCAGGCTGCCACTGCTGCTCCAAGGCCTCGCGGATCTGCGCCCCGGTGAGGTTGAAAGTGATCAGGGTGTTGGCGAATGGCTGGACCTCGGCTGCGGCCTTGTAGGACACTGTGCCATCTTGGCCGTAGAGCAGGTCGGCACGCAGGCCGCCTGGGTTCATGAATGCGATCTCGGCTGGTTCGCTGGCGAAATCCTCATTAGAGGTAGCCCATAGGTGGATGTCGGCTACGGTGTTGCCCAGGGTGGATTCAACGCCTCGGTCCTGGCCGGGTTCTTCTCCACCACGAAGGATGTCTTCAGAGATGGCGCCGATCTTCACGCTGCCGACCACTTCAGCTTCCGCTTCAGCGGCGCTAACGATTTCTGCGACCTCGGCATTGGCATCAAAGTTGCCCACCCATTCGCCGTCAGCGCCCTCGGTTGCCAAGGCGATGCGCTCGGTAGCGGCCTCGGTGACTTCGCCAGTCTCAGGATCTACCTGCAAGGAAACCTTGCCCAAAGTGGTGCCGTACTGGTGGGACTGGATCACCGGGCGGCCCGCGATTTCGCAGTCGTAGGACTGGTGGGTGTGGCCCGAGAAGATCGCGTCGATCTCGTTGCTGGCCTCGCGAACGAGCTCGCCATAGGCGCTGTCTTCTTCGGCAATATCTGCGCACTGATCGCCAGCGGAACCGTTGTGGGTCAGCAGCACCACTACATCTGCCTCGCCGTTCGCTTCATCGCCATCGGAGAGCTGCTCAGCTACACGGTTCGCTGCTTCCAGTTCGCTGCCGAAATCCAGGTCGGCGATGCCAGCTGGGGAAACCAGTGAAGGCATGTCTTCGGTAACGGTGCCAATGAAGCCCACGGAAATACCGGAGATCTCGCGGATCGCGTATTCCTGGAGGGCAGGAGCCGTGGTGCCCTTTTCATAGACATTGGCGCCCAGTGCGAAGTCTGCGCCGTTGACACCGCTGGAATCGGCGTAGCTGTCGATGACGCGTCCGGTCAGGTCCGCGAATCCCTTGTCGAACTCGTGGTTGCCTACTGCCGAGACATCCAGGCCGCCAGCACCCAGGGCAGCGATGGTTGGTTCGTCATCCTGCGAGGCGGAAGCGAAGGTTGAGGCGCCGATGTTATCGCCGGCGGAGACGAATAGGGTGTTTTCGTTTTCTGCACGCATTCCATCTACAGCACCGGACAGCACAGCAGCGCCGGCAGAGCTTCTGTCAGCAGAAATGCGGCCATGGAAGTCATTGATGCCAACTAGATCAATGGTGACGGCTTCAGTACCCGCAGCTGGCGACAGGGAAGCACTGTGCGTGGATGTAGCCTGAGCTGTTGCGGCACCGGTGGCGGCCAGCGAAATCGTTGCCAGCGAAGCGAGACCGAGTTTTCTTATCTGCCTGAATGCAGGCATGGGTACTCCTAAAAGTGACGAGTGTGACAAGACATATGTCTATCGCATCTGAATGAACCTGTCGATGCTTTGGCGTTAAATTTAGGTGCAGAAGTACAAGTACTGTCGGTTATTCAACAGAAGCAACCTCCCAGCCATAGGCCAAGAGGTTGCTTCTGATTAGAGGAGTATGCAGTTATTGCTGACGCTTATGCCGCGGGTCACCTGCGGTGACGGTGGAAGTTCCAAGGATCGCACTCAGCAGCAGCATGGCTGCTCCAATGAACATGAGGGTGGAGACGACCCAGCAGGCAGTGGCTGCCTCGCGCTGCGTGGTGGTCAGTGCAAAACTGAAGATGCACACGCTGGAAACCAGTAGGAGGACTCCGGGGATTCGTGTCTTCATCATGCGCCCTTGCAGTAGAGGATCAGGCCAAGCCATCGCAGAACATAATCGCTAACGTGTTGAATAATATCCATTTTGCCACAAGTCCATCGATTTGACGATAAGCCTTAAGGTGGATGTTTCCGTGCGATGTCCTGCGTACGGCTATGAGGCCCGGCGAAGCTGCCTGACTGCTAGATGCAGGATTTGAGGATGTTCCCGATCGCGGTGTGCTCTGCCTTGGTCATCCAAACGTCGTATTTGGCTTTTACCTGGGTCTGCCGCGAGACGTAAGTGCAACGGAAGCTCTTGTTGGGTGGCAACCATGATGACGCGTCCTTGTCGCCTTTGGAAGCATTAGTGGGGCCATCGGAAGCCAGCAGATTCAGCGGGTCATTGGCAAATTCCAAGCGGGTCTCGGCATCCCAGCGCTGCGCGCCCTTTTGCCAGGAATCGGACAGGGCGACAACATGGTCGATTTGCACGGAGGTGCTGGTGCCTTGGCCGCGCTTGAATTCGATGGTCTTGCCCGTGTAGGGATCATCGAACGTTCCGCTCAATACAACGCAGGGTCGCGTGGCCGGTTTATATGTCACGTCCACCAAATCGCGCGAGAGGATGTCGTTGCGCGCATCGCATCCATTGCGGTCCGGATCTTTCCATCCCTTGCCGAATTCCGCTCTGTCGTAGCCGGTTTTTGGTGCGCGGCCTTTGACCGTAACTTCATTGAGCAGTTCAAGGGATTCTGCGTAGATATCAAGTTGTTCTGCGGTGCTTGGCGTCGGTGCGGCTTGGGCATCAGGAAGGGGCGGGAACTCAATGGTCTCCAATGAAGAGCACGAGCTCAGAGCCAGGGTGGACAGGAGGGCGAACAAAGATAAGGTGCGACGCAGCGAACGCATGCGGTAGTACTACTCCTAAGGTGGCTGGTGCTTGAGCTAGAAGATGCTCTGACTTGAACTATAGGCAGTGGAGCGGACCATTTAGCCGTCCATGATCCGTGTTGTGGCGTGAGGTCGGATGTACCGGCTTCAAGGAATGCTGCTACTCGAGCTCAGAAGAGCCCAGACCTGGAAAATCGTGTTCGAAATAGTCCAAGATCTTCTGGGTTGCGTAGTAGTCCAGAAGGTGGGCAGTGGTGAGCGGGAAGACGCTGCCGCTCTGCACCGATGGCAGCTGGGCTAATGATTCATCCGAGGTAAATGCCGTGGTCGCTTTCTTGTTTGCGGCCAAGAGGAAGGTGGCATCTCCAGTGAGCGTTGCTGGCAGATCCCTGTAGCTGACGAAACTGAAATCTTCCCTTGGCTGTGTGGAAGTGTCGAACTTCTTTGGCGTGGATACCACCGTGAAGCCGAGTCCTCTGAACAGCTGCGCATGCGGCCCGGTGGTTTTAGCGATCGGGGATATGCCATGGGCTGCGTAGGAAATGATTGAAGCCGTGGTTCCGGATGGGATTGCCAGCATGCTTCTCAGTGCTGAAACCCGTTCGTTAATGGCTGCAGTGTTCTGCTCTGCTCGTTCTTCGGTACCAGTGGCTTCCCCGAGCAACTTTGAAAGTTCGTTCCAGTCCTTATCTGCGTAGTCCACGACAATGGTTGGTGCAATCTTCCTCAGCGCACCTACGTTGTCGACTTCGGAGTCTGCTCCTGTTGCCGCCACGATGATGAGGTCGGGTTTCTGGTCCTCGATTTCTTCCAGATCGAACTTCCCGATCTCGTAGAGCGGATCAACTTTGCGGTCCGAGGCAACATCAGCCCAATGCTTGAAGAAACCGTCGCCATCGGTATCAGGCCCCGCCGGCGCCGTTGCGCTGGCAATGACCGGCGCGTCCAGGGCCAGCAGTGAACCCGTGAGTCCTACCGAGGTCGAGACGATACGTTCAGGTTTTGCCTGGATCCGTATGGGGTCATGCATTGAATCAGTCAAGGTGCGTGGCCAATGCCCGGCTTCAAATGCCGCGGTGCCCGCATCTCTCCCTTGCTCGTCAGGTAACGCCGCGCAAGAGCCAAGGGAAAAGGCCAAGATGCCAAGGCACAAGGCAACTGCGATTCGGGACAAGCTGGGACGCACTAGGATTCTCCTGGGCCGACGGCCAGAAAATGGCTAGGCGGCATTGAACGGCAATGAATTACTGGAAGTCTTTCCGAACCTATTTTATGTTCCACAGACACGGGCCCGTGCGCTGGTACAAGAACAAAAGGAATCAGAGTGGCATCGCAAACGGTTATTTCCTGCACAGGGTGGAGCCTTCAGGGAAAGCTGGCTTCCCCTCAAGCAGCGAGTGGGTGAAGGCGACAAGATCTTCATTGAGTGCCGAGTCTGCCCCGACGAGCGGCATGTGGTCCAGTCCGGAGTACTCGAGGTAACCAATCTGGGCATCCGGGGTGCAAGAACTTCTGAAGAACTCGCGCTGCATCGAGGGCAAGACCAATGAATCAGCAGCGCCCTGGGCAATGAACGCCGGGTAGCCCGCCGGAACGATGGACGAATTGCGTTTCAGCACCGAGTGCAGCTGGCCGTCGAGAGCCTCGGAACTGAGAATCGGTTCGAAGAGCTGGCTGGCCTGGGCCAACCCGGTCAGCGCGCCCGTACCGGAAAAGCAATTCTGGGATAGCTGGTTTACCGCCATGCGAGAACGGGTCGTCAACCGCTCGTCGATGCCCAGATCCGGATACAGCTGGTTCCAGCTGGCGGCAATGTAGCTGGAAATGATTTTTCCCGCCGCGGTATCAGCAACCGACTCGGCCAATTCCGGAAGGTTGGTTGCCGGGGCCATGGCGGCGATGCCGAGAATCTCCAGGTTCGGAGCGTAGTCCCCGGCGGCTTCAGCCGTAGCCAGAGCCGCATGCCCGCCCTGGGAATGGCCCCACACTACGCTGGACTGTCCTAGCCGGACTCCTCGTGAATGCAGGTCTTGCAGCTGACCTGCAGCAAGAGTCGCGTCAAGCACCGCGTACGCCTCGGCAGCCGGAATCAAATAGGGATGAGGGCCGGCGGTGCCCAAGCCGACGTAATCGGTAGCGACTACTGCCCATCCGCCAGCCAACATGGTTTCACGGGCAGCAGCTGGACCATCATCATAAGGATTCGGTCCCATGGACAGCGCGCACTGGGACATGACGCCCTTGGTCCCATTGGCCCATGAGATGACAGGTAGGGTTCCCGTGGCGGACTCGGCCACGGTCACCACGCCCGAAGCTATTGCAGGAGAGCCATCGTGACCTTGCGTCGTATACAGAATTCGCCAGGCGAGAGTGTTCGGCGGAGTGCTCTTGGCCAGCGGTTCAGCGCGCAGCAACTGGCCATGGGCAGCAGGAACGCTAGCTGGCGGCAAATAGAAATCATCCGCGGCGGCCGTATCGCTTTGGCTATGCAGAAAAGCGGTGATCGTTCCGAGCCCGAGCACGGCGACGAGGCCAATGGCGCTCAATCCTGTCAGGCTAGCGCTACGCGCAGTGCGGAGCCAGCCAGGAATTGCCGGAAGGCGAGGCCGGAGAAAAGACCACAAGCAGTGGACTCCCAAAAGGAATAACCAGCCGCCGAAAGCGACGCCGAGCACCCACAAGGAAAGCCTGGGCCAAAACATCACCAGAGCCGCGCCAAAGACACCGGCAAGTGCTGTGAGAGCGCCGCGGAAGGAATACTGCCGCTGCCCGCGGAGCACCGCTGCCAGTCTGAGCACTCCGCCCAGGAGAAGAACCAGTGAAGTCGCCAAAGCCAGGACCGGCAAGCTGGCGCGATGCCAGAGCGGGAGGGCGACCCCGCTGAGCACCAGCAGGCCGCCCGAAAGCATCACTGGCCAGCGGCGAACGGAGTCCTGTTGAGCCTCGGCAAGGCGCACCAGGCCCGCAATCAACAGGCCAGCGCCCAGCAGCCAAATGATCAGCCGGACCGCGCTCGCCGAGTTGAGCATCAGGACGAGTCCGAGGGCAATCAGCAAAACACCGCCGAGAAAGCGCGCGAAATTGCTGGTGCAATCGGGCTGAGCCATGGACACTCCTCGGATAACCAGTGCGGATGCGATGCTTCCAAGGTTATCCGGAGTTAAAGAGCTTGTCCCTGTGCGTGCCGTTGTGATGCTGCGGATCACTCTGATCCAGCTTTTAGCGGCGTAATCTCCCCTCGCGCAGGGTCCAGTAAGAGGAAATGTGGGAGGAACGCTTGTCGAGGTGCCAGTGCCGCGCAACTTGGCTGATCTCTTTAACCGTGGAACGCTCGGCATGAGCGATTAGCCCAAGCCGCAGAGGGGGCAGCGGCAAGGAACGGAGCTCATCGGCCAGCAGTGAGCTGCGGCCCGCCGGAACGCCGTCACGCGGCAGCCAGCGTAAATCAACGCCTGGAGGATGTTTCACGTCAAACATTGCGTTCTGATCGGCAACTTCGAGCAACGCTAGACCGCGCGCATCCGAGGGCAATGCTTCGAGGGCTTTGCAGATCGCCGGGATGCCTGCTTCATCCGCGGCCAGCACGTAGTAGTCGGCATTCAGCGACAATGATGACTTGCTCCGTGAGGGGGAAATAACCAGTGGGTCCCCGGGCTGCGCTGTCCCGGCCCAATGGCCAACAGTCCCAGGCTCCCCATGAACTACGAAGTCGATCGCAATTTCCGGCACAACCGCGTTGATCCAACGTATCGTGTACGACTTGGAACGCGGAACCTGGTCGCGGGGCAGGCGCTGCCGCAAGGCGCGCAGATCATAGGGAGGCTCTAATCCGAGGGCGGGGTCAGCGGCAAAGACTTTCACGTATTCATCAATCGCCCCGTTGGAACGGTAGCCATCCAGATCGGGGGCGCCAGCGATGATGCGCACCATCTGGTCGTTCAGCTGTTCTACCCGGGTGATGGTCAGAATGTGCTGATCCACCTTTTCCCTTGACGGATCCAGATATCCCAAGGCGGGGGTGTGCTGGGCCAAGGGCTCCTCGTAGGTTTCCGAGTAGCTGCGCGTCTGCGCAGGAGCAAATGGCTGCGGGGCAAGCTGCTGCGCGGGCCCCTGCGCCGTTGAGTGGTGGTAGTGCTTGAACGAGGTGCGCAGTGTCTTATCCAGGACTTTGCGTGCCGCGGTGAGTGCCGCCGCGGCGCCGGCACGTTCGGCAGCGGCCAGCAATTCGTCGGTTTCCTGCTCGTTGATCACAGAGCTGTTGCCGATGTTCCGGTACAGCTGCTCTTTGGCCATCGCGTATCCTGCCTTTGCCCCGGCCTTTTCGGCCTGAGCGAGGATTTCCAGGGTGAGCCCTTCCCTTGGCGTCACCGTGTACTGCGGACCGTAGCTCTTGTACTTGTGGTGCTTAGACATGGTGTGCCCCTAACCCGGCCGGTGTGGGCACCAGCCTGTATGCCTGAGTATGGGGTATATCCGGCGTGGAAAACAAGTAATTTCAAGCTGGAGGGCAGGAAGTGTTCAAGGCCTGGGGTTCGTGCCATTTCCAGCGCGGAATTCCGGGGATTATTCGATATCCGATTCATTCGACATGGGGCATATCCGCTCACTAAAATCAGCTTCATGTCTGATACCTTGCCACCGTGCCCTGAATGCTCCAGCGAGTACACCTACGAAATGGATGCCCTGCTGGTCTGCCCAGAGTGCGCACATGAATGGAACGCTGAGGCCGAAGTAGCCGAAGCTGTCGAAGCAGTGATCAAGGATGCTGTCGGCAATGCGCTGCAGGACGGAGATACCGTCAGCATCACCAAAACCATGAAGGTCAAGGGCGCGCAGAGTGCGCTGAAGGCCGGAACCAAGGTGCGCAATATCCGCTTGGTCCAAGGCTCTGGCGACCATGATATCGCCGCCAAGGTGGACGGCTTCGGCCAGATGGAACTGAAGTCTTCCATCGTCAAGAAGATCTAGGCGTTCCGCCCGCAGTTCCTCAGGCTCCCAGCATCTACGGATGGTGGGAGCCTTTAGTGTTCCATGCTGCTTGGCACGTGCCGCGGCATGCAAGGTGCTCGGCTGCGTCGCCGGCGGGAATCCTCAGGCCATGGGCTAGGCGGCAGAAGAATCCTGCTGGCTCTTCTTCTTGGCGTACGAACGGGCCGCCCGCACGCGATCACCGCAACGCGTGGAGCACCAATGCCGGCGGCCATGGGTCTTGAGCAGGTAGCGGGTGCATGGCTCGGCTTCGCATTGGGCCAGCAGGCCCGCTTCTTCGCTGCTCAGAAGTGCTGCGGCGTCCTCGGCAAGTCGCGACATGGCGTGCTCGGTCAATTGCGTGGCGGGGTGTTCCAATGCGCGGAAGAATCCCTTGCCCGGCTCATGGTGCAGCAATGGGGTGCTCGGTGCTGCCAGCAGTGCGGCGTTGATGCCCTGCAGCACTTCCCGGGCCACGGGTGTGCCCGTGGCGATGGCATGGAAAGCTTTCCTGATCTGGCTGCGAAGGGTGACCAGCCGATTCTGGCAATAGCTTTGCAGCGCCGCTTCCTGGGGCACGAGACCCCGCACGATGAGCCATTGCGTGGTGTCCGCCGGGCTAGCCAGCGCGTCGAAGCTCTTGCCGCCAGGCAGCTGGATTTCGCTGTTGGCCAGATCGATGCTGCAGTGCTGCGCGGTTCCGGGGCTCGGGGGAAGGGGCATCTGGGACATGTTCCTCATGGTATCAGTATTGCTTTACCGTGATCACCTGCTAGTGTGTGTATCACGGTAAAAAGTAGAAATAACATGAGAAAAGAGGTTGGCCTTGCAGCCAGTGCCACGATTCGGCTCCGCTCCCTTCGCCCTGTCGGTTCACACCGGAGGCGGACCCGGTGTAGGGCAAACCGCCCAAGATGGCCTGCAGGACACCATCGATATCGCCAAGGCTGCGGATCAATCCGGATATCACCGTTTCTGGATGTCCGAGCACCATGCCATGCCCGCGCTGTCCGTGGCATCGCCGCTGCTGATGATGGCCCGGCTCACCGCCGACACCCAGCGGATCAGGTTGGGCGCGGGTGGAGTGATGCTGCCCAACCATGCGCCGCTGGTGGTCGCGGAGCAGGTTGGCATGCTCGAAGCGCTGGCTCCGGGGCGCATCGACCTGGGTGTCGGGCGCGCGCCAGGTACCGATGGGGCCACCGCGGCCGCGTTGCGCCGCGGAACCGGAGCCAACGAAACCTTCGACGAGCAACTGGCCGAGCTGGTGGGATTCCTGAATGATGATTTCCCTGCAGGGCACCCCTACAGCGAAGTCCATGCAGTGCCCGGCCCGTGGCAGAACGAGCAGAACCGCCTGCCCGCACCGGAAACGCAGACCCCGTTGTGGATCCTGGGCTCCTCGCCGTATTCGGCGCAGCTGGCCGCGCGGCTGGGCCGGCCCTACGCCTTCGCCTTGCAGTTCGGCGATGCCGATATCGACACCGCGCTGCGCATCTACCGCGAGAACTTCGTGCCTTCGGCAGTGCTCGACCGTCCGTACGTGCTCATCAGCCAAAGCGTCATCGCGGCCGAGGATCCAGAATACGCCCGTGCCGAGGCCTCGACCATGGCGATGGCCATGCTGCGGATGTTCAAGCGTGAACCCTTTGCACTGCTATCCGCCCAGGAGGTCGCAGGATATCCGGCCACGCTCAATGAGCGAGCGATCATTGACATGTACACCAACCGCACCCTGGCCGGCACGCCTTCCGAAGTGGCCCAGCGCCTGGAAGCGCTGCAGCAGCGGACCGGAGCGGATGAGTTGATGATGGTCCTTGGCAGCCACACCCCTGGCGCAGCGGTGCAAACCGTGCAGCTCATGGCCCAGCACTACCGGCCGGCTAAATAAAACCTGAAACACCCGGTGCCGTATGGCGCCATCTCGACACATCGGAAAGAGGAACTCACTATGTCCGCACCACGCAGAGCACTAATCGTCATCGACGCACAGCAGGAATACTTTGATGGCCTGCTGCAGATCCAGTACCCGGATCGCGAGCAGTCGGTAGCCACCATCGCCAATGCCATGGACGAAGCGGCAAAGGCCGGGATCCCGGTGGTTGTCGTGCAGCACCAAGCGCCCGAGGGATTCCCCGTCTTTGCCCCGGAATCCGCTACCTATGCCCTGCACCCGCAGATCCAGGATCGGATGGAAGCTGCAGAGCACCAATTCTCCAAGAACTATGCCAGCATCTTCGCGGGTACAGGCCTGGAAGAGTGGCTTCGCGAGCGTGAAATCACCACGTTGACCCTGGTGGGCTACATGACCAATAACTGCGTGATCGGTTCTGCCGCGGCTGCCGAACCGCTGGGGTTCACCGTGGAAGTGCTCTCCGATGCTACCGGCGCGATCGAAATTGTCAACGCTGCCGGTTCCATCCCCGCCCAGCAGGTGCATGAAACCCTGATGGCCGTGCTGAATTCCAGCTGGGCTGCGGTGGCCCCGACCGCTACCTGGATCGAGGCAGTGGCCTCGGGTGCTGCACTGCCCGGCGATAACCTCATCGAATCAGCTGCTCGTGGCCGTGCCGGCCAATAGCCAGGTGAGCGTCCTGTAACTGGCGGATCGCATCTTGCAAAGGGTGTGGTCCGCCATTTTTCATCTCCGGGCTGTCCGGGCAAAGGTTGACGGAAGCGGCCTGCGGGAACAAGACTCGTGCTAGGACAAGACGGCGACAGCTAGGGGATTATCGTGGGTTCGGCAAACGCGGACGGAAAGCTCGATGCGATCGTGATCGGGTGGGGCAAAGGCGGCAAGACCCTGGCAGGTACCCTGGCCAAGGCAGGACAGCGGGTGGCGGTGATCGAGCAGTCCTCCCAGATGTATGGCGGCACCTGCATCAATATCGGTTGCGTGCCGACCAAGGCCTTGATCCATGATGCCGAATCCCGGGATGGCGCCGGATACGACCAGCAGGTCTTCCAGGAGGCCGTCCAGCGCCGGGACAAGCTCACCGCCATGATGCGCGCCAAGAATTTCTCCATGCTCGACGACCTGGAGTCGGTGCTGGTGGTCAATGGCAAGGCCGCATTCACCGGGCCTCGAAGCATCAAGGTCAGTGCCGGTTCCGAAGAGCTGGAACTGAGCGCAGGGAAGATCATCATCAACACCGGCGCGCTACCTGCGATCCCGGACATCGAAGGAGCGCAGATCGGCGGGCGGGTGCATGACTCCACAACGATCCAGCATGCCCAGCTGCCCAAGGCCCTGGCTGTGGTGGGCGGGGGATATGTCGGCATCGAGTTCGCCTCGATGTTTGCCCAGTTCGGATCGAAAGTCACCGTGCTGGATCGCGGGAGCCGTGCGCTGTCCAAGGAAGACCCGGATGTGGCCGGGGAAGTCCAGGCCTGCCTGGAAGATGCCGGAGCCGAGATCATCAGTTCGGCTTCGGTGCGTTCGATCAGCCAGGACGAGCAAGGCGCCACCGTCAGCTACGAGCGTCGGGGCGAGGTGCACCAGCTGCAGGCGGATGCCGTGCTGATTGCGCTTGGGCGCGTGCCGAATACTGCCGGTCTGGGGCTGGAAGCCGCCGGGGTCCAGACGGGCTCCCGCGGGGAAGTCGCGGTTGACGAGTTCCTGGCCACCAATGTCGAGGGCATCTATGCCCTGGGCGATGCCAACGGCGGACCCCAGTTCACCTATGTCTCGCTCGATGACCACCGGGTCTTGGCCAGCCAGTTGCTGGGAGACGGATCACGCAGCACCAAGGACCGGGTTGCTGTTCCGTACACCATCTTCACCACTCCGCCGCTGGCTCGCGTTGGCTTGAGCCAAGAGCAGGCAGCGCAGCAGGGGTTCCAAGCCAAGATCGCGGTGAAGAAAGTTTCCGAGATCGCCGCGATGCCGCGCCCCAAGATCGTGGGCGACCCGCGGGGCATCATCAAGTTCGTCATCGATGCGCGCAGCGACCAGATCCTCGGAGCGGCGCTGATGCACGTGGACTCCCAGGAGGTGGTCAACCTGGTGGCATTGGCCATGCGGCAGCACATGACTGCCGCTGAACTGCGCGACCAGATCTTCACCCACCCCTCGTCCACCGAAGCGCTGAACGAGGTGCTCGCGCAGCTAGGCTGAGGCCTGGACCTGCGCGGCATCGATGAGTTCGGCGAGCTCGGCCCGCGGCTTGTTCGCGCCGAAAGCAGGCTGGCCCGGCTGCAGGCGCAAGCCTTCAGCCAAAGGGCCGATCGGCAGCGGATCAAAGCCGAAATCATCAACGATCAGTGCTACCTGATCGACGTCGGCGCCCAGATCACCGGCGATCGCGATGGCCTTGCGGCGCTCGGCGCCGGCTGGACGGGACTCGTCCTCGAGGTCGTGGTAGCCCATGTGGTTGAAGGCCTTGACGATCCGCGAACCTGGCAGGAACTCCTGGATCAACTTGCTGGTGGACACCGTGGGGTCGTTCAGGTCCTCGTGGATGCCGTCGGTTTCCCACCAGTAGTTCATGGCATCGATAACCAGCTTGCCTTCAAGCTCGGCAGCCGGAATATTCTGGTACTTTCCCAGAGGCAAGGCCAGTATGGCAATGTCGGCTTCCCGTGCGGCGGTTGCCGGATCCACGGCCACGGCACCCGGAGTCAGGATCTCAATGGTCAGGGCAATGGCGCCGGGGTCGCCGGAACCGGCGATGAGCACCTTGTAGCCGGCCTGCAGGGCGCGGCGGGCCAGGACCGTGCCGATCTTCCCGGCGCCCAGGATGCCGATGGTCTGCTGTGTCATTTTCTCTCCTTCAGGCATGTCTTCGAATCCGGGTTTAGCTCTCGGCAAGCATTTCGCGCACCAACGGGATGACCTTCTCGCCGTAGAGTTCCACTGCACGCAGGCGGGCGCTGGCTTCTACTGCGCCGCCCGAGTAGATCAAATCGAAACGGCCGATATCCAAGGTCTTGATGGTCTTGGCGATCTTGCGCGCCACGGTTTCCGGAGAGCCCACGTACAGCGATCCTTCGCTGATTTCGTGCTCGAATTCGCCGCGGCTCATTGGGCTCCAGCCGCGGGTGGCGCCGATGCGGTCGCGCTGCTCCTTGTAGGCGTCGAACATGTGCTCGCGGGCCAACTCGTCGGTTTCTGCGACGAAGCCAGGTGAATGCAGGCCCACCGGCAGGGTTGGGTGCCCGAACTGGTCGTTGGCCCGGCGGTACAGGTCGATGTAGGGTGCGAAACGCTCGGGGGAGCCGCCGATGACTGCTAGCATCATGCGGAATCCGTAGTGCGCCGTGCGGATGACCGACTGCGGGGAACCGCCCACTCCCACCCAGGTGTTCAGGCGGCCGGACTCGGTCTTCGGGAAGACTTCCATGTCGGTCAGCGCTGCACGCTTGGTTCCCTGCCAAGTCACCGGCTTTTCGTCGAGCAGCTTGTGGAACAGGTCGATCTTCTCGTCGAAGAGCAGTTCGTAGTCAGCCATGTCATGGCCGAACAACGGGAAGGACTCGGTAAAGGAGCCGCGGCCCAGCATGACTTCGGCACGGCCGTTGGACAAGGCATCCACAGTAGCGAAGCGCTGGAAGACGCGGACCGGATCGTCGGAAGACAGCACGGTCACGCCGGATCCGAGGCGGATCCGCTCGGTCGCCGTGGCAATGCCCGCCAGAACGGTCTCGGGGCTTGAGATGGCGTATTCGGGGCGGTGGTGCTCGCCGACAGCGATCACATCGACGCCGGCCTGATCGGCCGCGATGGCTTCCTGGACCGTGGCGCGGATGCCCTGGGCATGGGTTACCAGCTTGCCTGACTTGTCGCTGGGTACGTCGCCAAAGGTGTCGAGGCCGAATTCGATGTTCTCGAAGGCGTTCATTGCGTGCTCCCTGTAGTCCAGAACTTTGTTGATGCATCAATCATGACTCAAAGTTATTGACGTGTCAACTATATCCGGAGATTGCGCCTCGACCGGTCTCCAGCCCAGCCGCACAGGCGCCAGAACGCATCGGACTCGGGGCTGGAGCAGACCTTGGAGCACTGCTTAGCGCCACATCATCCAGGCATGCAAAACGGCGGCTCTCCTCGATGAGGAGAACCGCCGTCCAGGGGTGGGCCAGAAACTAGCCGAAGTACTTCTTCATGGTGCCCTCGGAAGCCTCGCGCAGCTCGTCCACCGAAACGGTGAACTCGCCCTGGACTTCCAGGACGCCGGACTGCGCATCGACAATGCCCATGCGGGCCACGGTGACACCGCGGGCACTGGTCATGTCGTTGAAGCGGACCTCTTCGCTGCGTGGAACGGCAACCAAGGCGCGTGCCTGGGACTCCGAGAACAGCGCGGTGAAGGAATCGATGCCGTCACGCTGCTTGATCTCGTCCAGGGCCACGCGGGCGCCAACGCCGTAGCGCAGGACCATCTCGGACAGCGCTGCAAGCAGGCCGCCCTCGGACAGGTCGTGCGCGGCGTCGATCATGCCGTCGCGGCTGGCGTTGATCAGGATTGCGCCCAGTGCCTTCTCGGCAGCCAGGTCGACCTTTGGCGGCAGGCCGCCGAGGTGGCCGCGCAGGTTGGCGAACTCCGAGCCGTCCAGCTCATCGGCGGTGGTGCCGATCAGGTAGATGGCCTGGCCGTCGGCCTCTTCGCGCCAGCCCGAAGGGGTGCGGCGAGCGACGTCGTCGAACTTGCCCAGGGTCGCCACCACAGGGGTTGGGTGGATGGCCTTGTCGCCGGTCTGGTTGTACAGCGAGACATTGCCGCCGGTGACCGGGACGCCGAGCTCCATGCACGCATCGGACAGGCCGCGGATGCCCTCGGCCAGCTGCCACATGACATCCGGGTCCTCTGGGGAGCCGTAGTTCAGGCAGTCCGAAACCGCCGCAGGGATCGCACCGGAGGTGGCGACGTTGCGGTAGGACTCGGCCAGCGCCAGCTGGGCGCCGGCATACGGGTCCAGGTAGGTGTAGCGGCCGTTGGCATCGGTGGCGATGGCCACGCCGAGTCCGGTGGACTCGTCGATGCGGATCACGCCGGCATCATCCGGGGCGGCCAGCGCGGTGTTGCCGCCGACGTAGCGGTCGTACTGGTTGGTGATCCAGGACTTGTCGCACATGTTCGGGCTGGCGATCAGCTCCAGGGCGGCGGCCTTCAGCTCTTCGCCGGTAGCTGGCAGGTTGGCGCCGGCTTCCGAGGACTTGAAGGTGTCAGCCTGCAGCGCATCCTGCCACTGCGGGCGGGCATACGGGCGGTCGTAGACCGGGCCGTCGTGGGCGACGGTCTTCGGGTCCACATCCACGATGACTTCGCCATTCCAGGTGATGATCAGCCGATCGGTGTCGGTGACCTCGCCCAGCCAGGAGTACTCCACGTTCCACTTGGCCATGACGGCCTCGAACGCTTCGATGTTCTGCGGGGTGACTACGGCCATCATGCGTTCCTGGGACTCCGACATCAGGATTTCGCCCGGTGTCAGGGTGGAGTCGCGCAGCAGCACGTTGGTCAGCTCGACCTGCATGCCGCCTTCGCCGTTGGAAGCCAGTTCGCTGGTGGCGCAGGAGATGCCTGCGGCGCCCAGGTCCTGGATGCCCTCGACCAGCGAGGCCTTGAACAGTTCCAGGCAGCACTCGATGAGCACCTTCTCGGCGAACGGGTCGCCCACCTGCACCGCAGGGCGCTTGGAGGGCTTGGTGTCGTCGAAGGACTCCGAGGCCAGCACCGACGCGCCGCCAATGCCATCGCCACCGGTGCGCGCACCGAAGAGCACGACCTTGTTGCCCACGCCCGAGGCGTTGGCCAGGCGCAGATCCTCGTGGCGCAGTGCGCCCACGGCCAGTGCGTTGACCAGCGGGTTGCCCTGGTAGATCGGGTCGAAGACGGTTTCGCCGCCGATGTTCGGCAGGCCCAGCGAGTTGCCGTAGCCGCCGATGCCCGAGACCACGCCGTGCACGACGCGCTGCGAGTCCTCGTGGTCGATCGCGCCGAAACGCAGCGGATCCATCACGGCGATCGGGCGGGCGCCCATGGAGATGATGTCGCGCACGATGCCGCCGATGCCGGTAGCGGCACCCTGGTACGGCTCGACGTAGGAAGGCGAGTTGTGGGACTCGATCTTGAAGGTCACGGCCCAGCCGTCGCCCAGGTCGGTGACACCGGCGTTTTCGCCCATGCCGACCATCAGGTCCTTCTTCATTTCCGGGGTGACCTTCTGGCCGAACTGGCGCAGGTGGTTCTTGGTGGACTTGTACGAGCAGTGCTCGGACCACATGACCGAGTACATGGCCAATTCAGCGGCGGTCGGACGACGGCCCAGGATCTTCACGATCTCGGCGAACTCGTTGTCCTTCAGGCCCAGCTCTGCCCATGGCAGTTCTACATCCGGGGTGCCCGCTGCGTTATCGACGGTGTCGATATTGAATTCCTTAGTGGCTTCCTGGCTCACTTTTTGCCTCCAACAAGGTGGGTCAGAACGCTGGTGAAGAATGCCAGCCCGTCGGTGCCGCGGTGGTCCGGGCCGAAGCCGGCCTCAATGGCGTGCTCCGGGTGCGGCATCAGGCCGACAACGTTGCCGGCCTTGTTGCTCACGCCGGCGATCGAGCGGCGCGAGCCGTTCGGGTTCCAGCCCACGTAGGAGAACGCGATGCGGTTTTCAGCTTCGAGCTCGTCCAGGACCTTCTCGTCGGCCACGTACTGGCCATCCTGGTTCTTCAGCACGATGGTGATTTCCTGGCCTGCTTCGAAGCCGTTGGTCCATGCGGTCTGGTTGTTCTCCACGCGCAGCAGCTGATCGCGGCAGATGAACTTCAAGTGGTCGTTCTTGATCATCGATCCGGGCAGCAGGTGCGACTCGGTGAGGATCTGGAAACCGTTGCAGATGCCCAGCACGGGCAGCTTGGCATGGGAGTTCGCGGCATCTGCGATCTTCGCCATCATCGGTGCGAAGCGGGAGATCGCGCCGGCGCGCAGGTAGTCGCCGTAGGAGAAGCCGCCGGGGATCACCACGGCGTCGACATCCTGCAGGTCGGTGTCGGCGTGCCACAGGGACACCGCTTCGGCACCGGCTGCGCGCACGGCGCGAGCGGCGTCGCGGTCATCGAGGGTGCCCGGGAAGGTCACCACGCCGATGCGCGCTCCGGAAAGTTCAGTGCTTGGCGTTGAATAGTCGCCAATCAGGGGAAGTTCGGCGCTCATTAGTCTTCGAATACCTCGACGTTGACGACATCTTCGATCACCGGGTTGGAAAGCAGGGTTTCTGCAGCCTCGCGAGCCTGGGCGAGGATTTCTTCGGTCACCTCGCCGTCCACGGACAGTTCAAAGCGCTTGCCCTGGCGGACAGCTTCGAAGGAGGTGAAGCCTAGGCGGGGAAGAGCTCCCGCGATGGCCTTGCCCTGAGGGTCAAGGATTTCTGGCTTGAGCATGACATCTACAACGATGCGGGGCATCCGGCATATCTCCTGTTGGCGAGGTTAAGTTAAATGCCACACGGAGATGCCGTCTCACACCAGGGGGATTTGGCGCTCCGCGAGCTTGCCTTCATAGTCTACCCGTGAATGTGATGGGGAAAACGTCCCTGTGCGCGATAGCACCGATATCCTGCGGTTTAAGTCATGTGATCTTAGGCTCACGGGTTGTCGAAGCGCGCTCGACGCGTATGCTGAAACTGTGAAAAATGCTAGTCAAACCGTCTGCGCCTGCCGAGCCCTGGACGCTGTGAAGCCGTCCTACGAAAACTGCTGCAAGCCCTTGCATGACGGAAGGGAAGATGGCTCCTTGCTGCCGCAGACCGCGGAGCAGCTGATGCGCTCACGCTACAGCGCCTTCGTGCTGGGGCTGTCGCAGTATTTGCTGGCGACCTGGCATGAGAGCACGAGGCCCAAGGAACTGGACGTGGATTCGCAGATGCGCTGGACCGGCTTGGAGATCATTTCAACCCGTGCTGGCGGCGCGGCGGCCTCCCGCGGGGTGGTTGAATTCGCTGCCAACTATCGCGACGGCCGGCATGAAGCGCAGCAGCATGAGGTCAGCACCTTCGTGAAGCAGGACGGCGCCTGGTTCTACCTCGACGCCCTCTAGGACTCAGCGCTTGGCTGCGGCCTGCAGCATGGTCAGCATCTGGCTCTGTTGGCGTTCACGCGCTAGCTTGAATGCATCAGAACCGGAGTGGTCCTCCAAATGCGGGTCTGCCCCGTTGATAATCAGCAAACGCGCGATGGTGATGGCATTGGCGGTGCCCTGGCCCAGGACAATGGTTTCGTGCAGGGCCGTCCAGCCCAGGTCATTAACCTGGTCTACCGGGATATCGGTGCGGAGCAACTGGCGCACGGCCTGAACCCGGCCATTCTCGCTGGCGACGGTCAAGGCGGTCCCGCCCATGCGATTTACCGCCGTGAGGTCGGCCCCGCCGTCAATGAGAAGCTTCAGCGTTTCAACCTGGCCATTGGCGCTCGCGCGCAGGAACGGCGACTCGTAGAAGTCGTCCTTCTTGTCGGGATCCGAGCCTGCTTCGAAGAGGGTCTTGGCGATGGCAGGGTTCTTGTTGATGACTGCACGCATCAGCGCGGTGCGACCGGCCTCGTCCTGCGCGTCGAGGTCAGCTCCATCCTTGAGTGCTGACTTGACGTCCTTCAGCTTGCCTCGATTCACTGCAGCGAACAGCTGCGTGGTGGCCTTGGACATTTCGGCCGCTGAACTGGGAAGCGCCTTGATGGAGGCACCAGTGTTGGCACCCGAGGCCAGGGGCGACAGCGATGTCTTGGAGCTTTCGGGCTTGGCCGGAGTGCCGGCGGGCTGCTTGGCTGAATTGCTCGGAGTCGTGGTGGGAGCAGTGGCATTGTTCCCGGTTGGAGCCGGAAGCGGGACGCTGGAGCTTGCTGCGGCCTTGCTCGGAGCGGGCAGGGATTTTTCGGTGGCACTGCTGGAAGACGGGGCGGGAACCGGGGTGGAAGAAACTTCATGAGCCTGGGGTGAAGAAGCGGCGCAACTCGTGCAGGCGCCGATCACGGCAGCAAGGGGGAGTGCAAGCAATGCAATGCCACGGCGATGCGTGGATAGCCCGGTATGAAGTGCCATCTGTCCTTTCGCGGTTAAACAACCCTTCCCCGTATGGCTTTCGCATCATGCAGGGATTCTGCTCAGTAACTTTTGATCAATTGAGAGCTTAGCGGCCAAAGCTGAAAATTTGCGGTCAATCAGCGCCAAGATTTCTCTGTGCTCGGTGCCGGCCGATCTTCGCTAAAATCATAAGCACCATGGAATGCCTTTACTTTTCTGCCTCCCGTTGCCGCTCATGCACCTTGATGACGGTGCCTTACGCCCAGCAACTGCAATCTAAGGTGGCGGATTGCCAGCAGCTGCTGGCCGGCTTCCCGGGCCTGGAATTCCTTCCGCCCCAAGCCAGCAGCGAACAGGGCTTCCGCAACAAAGCCAAAATGGTCATTTCCGGAACCACCGGCCAGCCGACCATCGGCATCCTGGATGCCGACGGCCACGGTGTCGATCTGCGCAACTGCGGAGTCATCGCAGCACCGCTACGTGCCGTATTCCCGGTCATCGAGCAGTTCATTCATGATCTGAAGCTCATTCCCTACGACGTTCCCAAGCGCAAGGGCGAACTCAAGCATGTGATTCTCACCCTGTCGGATACCGGTTCGGTGATGGTCCGTTGGGTATTGCGCACCAAGAAGCATTTTGTGGCACTGCGTGATTCGCTGCCGCAATTCCTTGAGCAGCTTCCACGCCACAGCGTGGTGTCGGTGAACTTCTTGCCTGAGCACAAGGCAGTGCTGGAAGGCGAAGAAGAAATCATTCTTACCCGCCGAACCACCTTGGAATTCGGGCTGAACGGCGTACCGATGCACCTGCGCCCCCAGGGCTTCTTCCAGACCAACAGCGAGATCGCTGCCGCCTTGTACCGGCAGGCCCGCCAATGGATCAACGATGCCAACCCCGAAAGCGTTTGGGATCTGTACAGCGGGGTGGGTGGTTTCGCACTGCATTGCGCTACCGAGGACCGTACCGTGTACGGCATCGAGACCAGCGGGGAAGCCGTTGAATCGGCAAAGACCAGCGCCAAGACCATGGAGCTGGATGACATCCATTTCAGGGTCCAAGACGCAACCGAATTCGCGCTGGGTGCCGGCTGGGCGCCAGAGGCGGTAATCGTGAATCCTCCGCGCCGCGGTATCTCCGCAGAGCTATCGAAGTGGCTGAACGAGTCCGATGTCCAGCACATCATTTACTCCAGCTGCAACGCGAAGTCACTGGCCAGGGACCTGGAGCGTTTGGAGAACTACGCTCCGCAGCAGGCTCGCGTCATGGACATGTTCCCGCAGACCAGCCACTACGAAGTCATCGTGAAGCTGGAGCGCAAGGCCGCCTAGCGATCCAGGGTTGCGGTGCGTCGGTCAAGGCGGCCGACAATCTCGTCAACGATGTGCGGGTCGATATTCGGTTCGCGGCGGGCCTTGAGCAGCTCGTCGCGGGCGGCTTCCAGGGCGATGGCCTGGATCGAATCGGCCTTGGCGATCACCGCGCGAATCTGCGTGTACTTTTCGTCCGAGATCGCATCGTGCGGATCCGGGTCCTTGGCCAGGATGGTATGCAGCGAGTTCATGCGCCGGCGCACTGCCTGCTGGTAATTCTCCGGCAGCTCTTCGAGCTGCACGTTCTTGCGCAGCGCCGCCAGTGCGACAGCCTCGGCGCGGCGGGCCAGGGCCCGGCGGGCACGCTTGGCATCTTGCTCGTTGTTGCGCAGCTTCAGCACGCGCATCAGCGCTGGCAAGGTCAGGCCCGGGAGCACCAAAGTGCACAGCAAGACGGAGCAAGCGGCGACCACCACGAAGTTGCGTCCCTCGATGGCCGATCCATCCGCTGCGACCTTGGGCAGTGCCAGGGCCAAGGCCAAAGTCGCCAGCCCGCGCATGCCGCACCAAGTGAGCACCAGCGCATCCTTGCGCGCAGGAATCTTGGGCTTGCTGCGGTTGGGCAGGTAGTAGGTCGCCAGCATCCACAGCGCACGCACTGCGATGACCACGAAGCAGATCGCGGCGATGCCCGGGATGAAGCCGATCAGGTTGCTGCCTTCCTCCTGGATCACCTGGTTCATCTCGATGCCCATCAAGCCGAAAGCCAGGCCGGTGGCCAGCAGCTCGAGCACTTCCCAGAAGGATTGCCGGGTTAGGCGTTCGGCAGAGTCCTGGGGGCGGTCCCGCCGCACCATTTCAAGGGCCGTCACCACCACTGCGATGACCCCTGAAATATGCAGCTCCTCCGCAATCATGTAGACCGCATAAGGTGCCACCAAGGTGGCCGCGCAACGCGCTGCCAGGTTGGGAACGAAGCGGTTCAAGGCGCCGATGGCCCAGCCCATGGCCAGACCCAGGACTACCGCCCCTGCGGCACCGAGCAGGAACTGCGGAATGATTTCGAGTCCGACTTCCGAGCCATTCAGGGTTGCCTGGACGGCCAACTGGAAGATCACGATGGCCATTGCGTCGTTGAACAGGCCCTCGGTTTCCAGCAGGGACGTCAGGCGCCGCGGCATTTTCACCTTGGTGGCAATTGCATCCACCGCGACCGGGTCAGGCGGGGCCACTACTGCGCCCAACGCCAATGCCAGCGGAATGGAAGCGATGGGGGAGAAGGCCAGCGCGGTAGCGGCCACGGTGCCTGCTGTCACCACGATGAGCACCACGGCCAGCCGGATCAGGGCCTTCCAGCGGAAGCGGAACACCGACCAACTGCTGCGCTGGGCCGTAGCGAAAAGCAAAGGCGGCAAGAAGATCGGCAGGATCAGCTCGGGCTCAATATGCATTTCGGGCATGAACGGCAAGAAACCTGCCAGCGTCGCGAAAATCAGCATCAAGATCGGGTAGGGCAATTTAATGCGTTCCCCGATGCCGACAATCAGGATCGTGGCGAATAGCAGCGCGATAACCAGCAGGAAAAACTCCATAGTCTTACTATTCTAGTTTCTCCGCGCAGTTATTCAGGGGTTATCGACTCATGTTTTCACGGAACCGAGTAGAAACGAGGCGGCATCCCAACGATCGATGGCGCAGCCGTTATGCCGGGAAAAGCTCGTATTCACCGTCTCGCCGTGCAGGGTTCCGCTTATTTCGGCCCGTTGCGGTCCACCGTATATTTCGGTGCAGATTTCCTGGGGATCAACTTCTCCGGCAATGGCACCGGGTTCAAGCTCGAGCTGCAAGCAAGCTTTGGATGCGTTCGGCAATGTGCTGGATTCAGCGGCTTGTTCGCCGGTGCATTCCAGGGAGTACTGCTGTGAAATTTCGCTGCCGTCATCGCGAATGGTGATTTCCAATTGGGTCTGCGGCCCCTGTCCGATGCTGGTGGCGCAGGAAGCCAGCGAGAGGCTCACGCAGCCGAGCGCGATACCGGCCGGAATCAGGCGAAGGCCCCGTGCAGTAACCATGGATCAATCTTGCCTGCGGCCGCGAATAAGTTCTAGTCTTCCGGGAAGATTGGCAGGTTGTTGGCGACTTCCAGCAATTGATTGCGCAGCGAGTCGGCACGCTGGGCAAATTCCTTTTGCAATCTCACGTACGCGGCCTTGCCCTCGGGAGTTTCAATGCGGATGGGTTCATGGCCCCAATCGCCCAGATCATAGGGGGACGCCTGCATATCCATGGTGCGAATGTCCCAGGCGAGCTCGAAGCAGTCCATGACCAAGTCGCTTGGCACCGCAGGGGAGAGCTTATAGGCCCACTTGTACAGATCCATGTTGGCGTGCAGGCAACCGGGCTGTTCCAGGTCGCGCTGGGTTTCCCTGGTCGGCTGCAGCTCGTTGAGCTCGATCGCCTGGGGAGTGTAGAAGCGGAATGCATCGAAGTGGGTGCAACGGATCTTGTGTGTTTCCACCACTTCGTCGGTTCCCTGCGCACCCAAGCGCAGCGGGAGGTATTCATGGCGGATGCCGTTGGCCTCGGATTTGTAGGCCATCGCCCATTCATGCAGGCCGAAGCAGGAGAAGTTTCCTGGCCGCTGCGCGGTGCCGGCCAGAATGATGCGGGCGAACTCGATGGCCCGGGCACGCGCCTTGCCGAATGCCTCCGCATCGAAGTGGTATCCCGTACCGTGGCCGGTTTGGACTCTGCGGTAGAACTTCCACTCGCCGCGTTCTTGGGCCGCGTCTCCGGCTAGAACCACGTTCATCCCTGGATGCCAGCGGTAGAGCTGGCCCGGCTTTTGCGTGTAATAGGTGAACAGGAAGTCCTCGATGGGATGCTTCTTGCCCTTCATCCGCCGTTCCACGAAAGGTTCGCCAAAGGCCCGAGCCCGTGCTTCATGCTCAGCGGCATGCGGCATCCACTGCGAGGGTTCCAAAATGGCGGCGGTCAGAGGCATACTTCTAATTATTCAATTCATGGGCCGATGAAACCAGTTTGGTACGCCAACTCACACTTCTCGCAAAGGGGTACGCCATGGAAATCCTGCCTCCCTGGGAACCGCCAATGAGCGGCTCCGACCAGCAGCATCTGTTCGGGATGCTTGACAGGCTGCGCGCCACTTTCAGATACAAGGCCGACGGGCTGGACATCGAACAGCTGGCAACCAAGTTGCCCAGCAGCCAGCTCAGCCTGGGCGGATTGCTCCAGCATCTTGCCCTTGTCGAAGATGAGAAATTCACCTACTTCATTGCCGGGCAACGACCTGAAGTCCTCCTTGGGTTCACTGCCAACGGGCGCGAGCACTTCGTGGTTGATCTGGAAGAGGATCCGGAGAATCTTTATCAACGCTACGACCGGGCCGTGGCCAAAAGCCGAGGAATCCAGCAGTCCGTTATCGAGGAAAGGAAGCTGGACACGGGCTCGGGGTTGGCCTTCGAAGGCAAGCATGCGTCGATACGCAGAATCATCTGCGACCTGATTGAAGAGTATGGGCGGCATGCAGGGCATGCGGATCTCTTGCGTGAAGCCATCGACGGGCGGGTGGGCGAGGATCCTCCCTTCGACTATCTTCCTGCATGGTATGCCTAGCTTTCTGGTTGCATTGGCAGCCGCTTCGGGCAACAGCCGGTCCGTTAGTTGTCCGCAATCAAGCTCTGTCCAGAAGTTCTTGTTCCTGCTCCAAGTCTGCCGGGATAGCGTGCTGCAGGAAACCGAGGGATTCATTGCGGCGCCGGACCAGACATTGCGACGGAATCCAGCAATTTCCCATCCTCGGGAACCGGCCTGCCTGAAGCCTCTAGGATGGGGCCATGAACACTGAGCGCTCCAGCCAACTTCCGGCATCTGCATCCGTTGTCTTTGACTGGTTCTCGCGACCCGGGGCCATGCAGCGGCTCTTGCCACCGTGGCTTCCGCTGAAGGTCATTGAAGAAGCCGGTTCGCTGAAGGACGGGACGGCCGTGCTGGGCCTTCCCGGCGGAGTGCTGTGGAATGCCAAGCACCAGCCTGAGGGGTTCGCGGAGAACCGCAGTTTCGTCGACCAGCTTGAACCCGAAGGGGTTCGCGGCCTTCCTGCCCGGGTGGTGCAGTGGCGGCATGAGCATTACTTCGAGCCCGCGGGCGCGCAGTGCACGACCGTGGGTGACTGCATCCAGTCGAATATGCCAGGACGGCAGATCGAATCGATGCTTGCATACCGCCACCGCCAGCTGGCAGACGATTTTGCCGCACACCAGCGGGCGGCGCAGGCCGGGTTGAAGCCGCTGGTGATAGCGCTGACCGGTTCAAGCGGATTAGTCGGACAGGCTTTGTGCGCCTTCTTGTCCACCGGCGGGCACCGGGTCGTCAAGCTCGTGCGGCACGAGCCGGAATCGGCAAGCGAACGGCGCTGGAATCCGCTGGATCCTGACCCGGGCCTGCTCGATGGCTGCGACGCGGTCATCCATTTGGCCGGAGCCAGCATCTTCGGCCGGTTCAGCCAAGCGCATCGGCAGGCAATTCTCTCCAGCCGCATCGAACCGACCCGATCCCTTGCCCTGCTGGCGTCACGTTCAGGTGTCCGGACCTTCATCAGCGCTTCGGCCATCGGATTCTACGGTGCTTCAGCCGGACCGCACCCATTGGACGAGACCGATTCCCCGCGGGCCGGGACTCCGGATTTCCTGGCTGACGTGGTGGACCGCTGGGAACGTGCGGCGAATGCCGGGGACAGCGGCATGCGCCGGGTGCAGATCAGGACCGGTATCGTGCTGAGCCCCAAAGGCGGGATGCTCGCCGTTTTGCGTCCTGTATTCTCCGCAGGCCTGGGCGGTCCCCTTGCAGGGGGAAAGCAGATGCTTTCGTGGATCGGGCTTGATGACCTGCTGGACATCTACCATCGCGCGCTCTGGGATTCGCAATTGGCAGGTCCGGTCAATGCGGTGGCACCGCAGCCGGTGAGCAACGCCGAATTCACCAGGGCCTTGGCGCGCGCAGTGCGGCGGCCTGCCATCATTCCGGTTCCTGCCGCGGCTCCCAAATTGCTGCTGGGAGCCGAAGGGTCCCACCTTCTGGCCATGGCCGATCAGAAAATTGTCCCGCGCAAATTGCTCGATGCCGGTCATCAGTTCCGCAATGAGCGCATTGAGCTGGAACTGGCTCATAGCCTGGGCAGTCGTTAGGGGTCGGCGACGCCCGCTGGCGATTAGGAGGCAAAGCAATTATTGTTAGCTTGGCTAGATAAAAGCTAATCTAGGTAATTGCTTGCGACTGCCAGCTCCGGGGAATTTTGCCCATGGCGGCAGTTGCCCGAGAAGAAAGCGTGGACGATCCCGATGGGAAACATGCAGGTAGCGCCGTTTGATGCAGTTGTGCTGATGTCCTTTGGCGGGCCGGAAAAGCCCGAAGATGTTCTGCCCTTCCTGCAAAACGTTACCCGGGGACGAGGGATTCCGGACGAGCGCCTTGAAGAGGTGGGCGAGCACTACTACATGTTCGGCGGAAAATCTCCGATCAATGAGCAGAACCAGGCTTTGCAGCAAGCCGTTCAAGAGGAATTCGCAGCCCGCGGCATCGATACGCCACTGCTCTGGGGGAACCGGAATTGGGAACCGTACCTCACCGAAGTGGTCGGAAACCATGCGCGCAGGCACGGCTCGAGAAGGTTCCTGGCCATCGATACGTCGGCCTACTCCTCATATTCCTCGTGCCGGCAATACCGTGAGGATTTCGCCGGAACTGTGGCGGCACTGCAAGAAGAGGGCCTCGAGGTGGTGATCGATAAAGTCCGGCAGTACTACAATCATCCGGGATTCGCTCATGCGCAGTTGGACTGCGTGCGGAAGGGATTGAAGGAATTCAAGCAGCTCGTCGGCGGCCTGGACCGCAACCGGCACAAGATCCTATATGTCACCCATTCGATCCCTACTGCGATGCAAGAATCATCGCAGAAGTTCACCGCCGGCTACCAGCGGCAGCATGAGGAGCTCATGGCCTGGATTGGCGGGGAACTAGCTGGTGAGGAGCAGCTGGATGCCGAACTGGTGTACTGCTCCCGTTCTGGATCCATGCACACTCCCTGGTTGGAACCGGACATCAATGACCGCATGCGCGAGCTTGCGGAAACTGGAACTGAGGGCGTTCTGGTTGTACCCCTCGGATTCGTTTCGGACCACATGGAGGTCAAATTCGATCTGGATACCGAAGCGGCAGATACCGCGCGCGAGTTGGGGATGGCGTTTCTCCGTGCCGGCAGTGTTGGCACCTCACCGTCGTTTGTCAGCGGCTTGGTCGATCTGGTCCTGGAACGGGCAGCGCAAGTGCGTGGCGAGCAGCCGGAGTCATCGACCATCGCCGGAAGCAAAGCGCTGGGCCCGGGCAGTGGCGCCTGCTCCCTGAATTGCTGTGAAGGCACTACTAGGAAAAATACCGTTCCGAATTGGAGCGCCGGCATGCCTGCAAGCTAGGCCGGCAGCAGGCTGGTGGCCGATCCCGGGAATCCTTTTTCGCCGGCCATCACGGTTGGCCGGCGAATCAGCGAAGCTGGACCGGTTGCGGATAGATGCCGGAATCCGTGCGATCCGGATGAAGGAACCGGGTGGAGCTTTGGGGACTGCGATGAATGAATCCTGTCCACCGGATCCGTATTCACTGCTCGCGCGGCCAGCGGACACTTGCGGCAAGGAGCAGTGGCGTCCTAAGTGCTTTCGTCGTCAAAAGGGGCCGGACCGGAGGGTTCTGGCGGTGATGATGAACTCCTGGTCTCGGGTCCCCTTGAGCGGGCAGAATCCGGGAATCCTTGGGCAGGCGGCTCTTCGAGTTGATCTCGCAGCGCTTCGCTGATGATCCTTCGAGGATCATATTGCCGCGGATCGAACTTCTTCAGATCCATGTCCGCGAAATCCTCGCCAAGCTCCTCGCGGAGTTGTTCCTGGGCACCAGAGGCGAGTCGGCGCAACTCGCGAATCAGCGTGGCTAGTTTCCTTGCGTAGTCCGGCAATTTTTCAGGTCCGAGCAGCACGGCCGCCAAAATGGCCAGCACGATGAATTCATTGCCATTGATGCCTGCAATGCTCACTGTGAATCACCTCGCTGCAAGGGACGCGGTCAAACGGAATTGGCAGGTGCAGCCCAGCCGGAATACGAAGGCCAACAGCCGCGGGCAAACGGAGATTCGCCTGGCAGCCATCGCGGCATGGCAGGATTTTCCGGTGGCGCGGCCTGCCCTTGGGGCCGGCTCAGCCGCAGAGTTTCTGGTCTGCTTTGCGGCTGTTCACCTTGACGGGCTGCTTTTCTGGCCGCCCCAGGTTTTGGTAATCCTGGCCCAGGATCAATTCGATGCTTTCGACATCGGCGACTGTTGCCTCGATGTCGAGATCGACTGCCTTGGCGAATGCGTCGGCTGTTTTCCTGGCTGCATCAGTATCCGGAATCAGCAGCCGTGTTTGCGCCTGCAAGGACGCCGCGGTAGTGATTGAAGTGACGGTGAAGCCTTGCTCCGTGGCTTCGTTGGCGAATTTGCCGGCCAGTCCGCTCACTCGCGCTGCGTTGGCTATGCTGACAGGAAGCTGCCGGGCGGAGGTTTTCGCCGTGGCAGTTTCTCCTGCATCGGATTCGGAGCCGGATTCGGACTCGGAATCCGGATTCACCGGGATGTCTTGCTTGATGCGTTCAAAGATGAGGGTCGCGTCGGGAGCCGGGACAACCCGGTTGGCGTTTGATGGTGCAGGCTGGGTCGGCATGGTCATGAAGGTGATCTTGTCCGTGGGAACGTCCTTGACCCGCGCAGCCAATCCTGCAAGTTCCGGTAGCGAACTCAGTTCCGGGTCAACGGTCATCGAGGAGGTAATCGCGTCAAGGAAAGAGTAGAGCCGGTCCGGGCGTGCGAGAACTTCCTTGCTGGTGGCACGCTGGACTATTGCGGACATGACCTTCTGCTGGTTTCCGAGCCGAGCGAGGTCGCTTCCATCGCCAACGGCATGGCGGGTCCTGGCCAGGGCAAGCGCATCGGTTCCGTCCAGCTCCTGCAGCCCGGCTGGAAGATCCAGGTTCGCTTTCGGATCGGTCATTGGCTGGGCCAGGCACACGCTGACTCCGTCGAGTGCGTCGATGATTGAAATGAATCCCTCGAAATCCACCTCAATGAAGTGGTTCAGGTGAACTCCGGTGAGCGTTTCCACCGCGGCGACAGAGCATGCGGGACCGTAATTCAGCGCAGAATTGATCATGCCGTATCCTCCGGCATAGGCGCCGGACCCGGTATCCGCGCAGGCCGGGCGCTGCAATACGGTATCGCGTGGGATCTGGACCGCCTCGATGCGCTCGTTGCCTGGCGACAAGTGGACAAGCAGCATGGAATCGCTGCGTCGGGAACCGTTATCCGTGCCGAAGCCGGTGGAGCTGAAATCCCGGCTATCGGAACCGAGCACCAGCAGATTCAGGCCTTCGCTGGAGTCCGGGACATCCGCTTCAGACGCCCTGAGCGCCGAGACGGAAATATTTCCCTGCAGGCGCAGGAAGGCAATGCTGGTCGGCACAACTACTGCTAGCACCAGCGCCGCTGCAATGATGGCAGCTACCCGGCGCCGCGGCCGTTTGGAACTACGCCTGGCAGAGGAAGGTGTTCGTTGGGAATTCACGATCTTGCTCTCCTTGGTAGGACCATGGCCGGATTACCCATCAAGCTGACCACGTGGAACGCCGCTGGAACCAATAGCATGATTGATTAGAGCCATGCATGCAGCGCATGAAAGGCCGATTTCGCGCGCAGGTTCAGGAGAGCGGAAACCGCCTGGAGATCTCTGTCTCAGAGGTATTCGAGGAATTCGCCCAGCGCCGGATTGCGGTATTCTTCGCGGCGGTAGATGACGCCCAGGGGCCTGCTGGCTGGCAAGCTCAGCGGGACCTGCTTGCCGCCGAAGATCACTGCGGTGCTGGCCATGATCCGTGGAACCAAGGTGATGCCGCCGGCGGCGATGCCCAGATGGACCAATGCGTCGCGTTGCGTTGTGGTGATGAGCCGCGGAGCGGTGGCCTTCAAGCTCCGGTAAACTTCGTCGGTGATCTTGCGAATCGACGTGCCCTGGGGGAGGGTGGCCAGAGTCAGGGAATTGAGCAATTCAGTGCTTAGCCCAGTGTCCGGGTCCACCTCGGTATCCTCGGATACGACCGCCGAGAATTGCTGATCGCGCAGGGATTTGCCGATGAGGTCCGCGGGGATGCGCTCGTTCACGCCAAAAGCCACATCGGCGCGATTCAGGCGAAGCGCATCGGCAAGCTGCTCGTCGTCCTCCACGCTCAGGATCTCTATCCGGACACCGGGGTGCTGGCGATGGAAGGGGCCGATGTATTCGGGCATGATTCCTCCAACCAGGGAAGGCAACCCCGCGATGCGCAGGGATCCGGTGGCCAATGCACGCGTGGAAGAGGCAATGGTTCCGATCGCGGCGACTTCACGCAGTGCGCGGCGGCCGGCAGGAATGATGCTCCGGCCAACCTCGGTCAGCACCATGTCCCTTCCAGCGGCCCGGAACACGGGCATGCCAAGAGTGCGCTCCAACGCACTAATGCGCCGGGACAAGGAGGGCTGGGAGATACCAAGGATATCCGCGGCGGCGGTGAAGGAACCATAGTCCACAATCATGACAACCGCTTCGAGCTGGGCCAGGGAGATGCTGTTGTCCAGAGGTTCTCTTTCCATGCGCTGGAGCCTTCCTTTGCGTCGGGAGAAGACGGTCGAATTCGCGGTGTGGCCCAGTGGCGTGTCCATCCGGTCCAGGGGAAGCACGCGCTGTGCACGTCTTGCCCTGCCTCCAGTTTTTCACGGGAAACTGTGCTTGCTGAACCGGCGCCCTGTGCAGACCGTCAATGGCTGGCGGGAAGAAGCAACTGGGTGCTCGAATAGCTGGATGCGGCAGCCTCCGGCGGGCTGCCAACAGGGTCAGCCCGGGTTAAACACCGGACTCCGTGCCACCCGCTTGGAAATGTCCGGGTGGCACGGAGCCTGGCTGACGACGGACCTTTGGTCCTGGGGCGTTAGCCCATGTGGATGACACCAAGGAGCATGCCCGAAGCGAGCATGACCAAGGAGACCACCAACGCACGCCACAGCACCTTTTTGTGGTGATCGCCCAAGTCCACACGAGAGAGCGACACCAGCAGCAAGATGGCTGGAACGAGCGGAGACTGCATGTGCACTGGCTGTCCGGTGATGGAGGCGCGAGCCATATCCACCGCTGGTACACCGAAATGCGCGCCGGCTTCGGCGAGAACTGGCAAGACACCGAAGTAGAAGGCGTCATTGCTCATCAGGAAGGTAGCTGGAATCGAAATCAGCCCGGTCAGTACTGCCATGTATGGACCCATGGAGGTAGGAATGACATCCACCAGCCACTGGCTCATGGCATCAACCATGCCGGTGCCGGAGAGCACGCCGGTGAGCACTGCCGCGGCGAGCACCATGGAGACCACGGCAATGATTTCGCTGGAGTGCGCGGCGATCATCTTCACCTGGTCGGAGACCTTGGGGAAGTTGACGATCAAGGCGATCGCGGTACCCACCATGAACAGGTAGGGCAACGGAGTGACATCGACTACCAGCAGCACCATGATGGCGACGGTCAGTGCCAGGTTGAAGTAGAAGGTCTTGGGGCGCAGGGTCTCGCGATCCGGATCCAGGACGGTGCCGTCCAAGGTGGAAGCTTCGGTGCCATCGCCCTTGCGAGCCACGGATTCCAGTACGGCCAGGTTGCCTCCGGCAGGGGAAGTGCCAGCAGGGCTCTTTCCTCCGGTTGGGGTGGAAACGTTGCCGCCACCGAGTTCGGTGCCCCAGATTTCCGGACGCTCGCGCTGCAAGCGGCGGCGTTCGGATACGCCCATCTGCCATGCGAACAGGGCAATGACAATGAGGGAAATTCCCAGCGCAGGGAGCATCGGCACGAAGATTTCCGAGGCGTCAACGCCAAGTGCCGCTGCCGCGCGGGCCGTTGGGCCGCCCCAGGGAACGATGTTCAGCGTGCCATTGGTCAGGCCTGCAACACAGGTCAGGACCACAGGGCTCATGCCCAGGCGCTGGTAGATCGGCAGCAGAGCCGCGGTAACCACAATGAAGGTGGTCGAGCCATCGCCATCGAGGGAAATTACGCCGGTGAGCAGCGAAGTGCCCATGACGACCTTGGCGGGGTCGTTGCCCACTAGCTTCTGGATGCCGGAGACCAATCGGTCGAACAAGCCGACGTCGATCATGATGCCGAAGTACATGATGGCGAACATCAGCAGGGCTGCGGTACTGGACATGTCCTTGACCGCGTCCATGACCATGTCGCCAAGGCCGAATCCAGCACCGGTGAACAAGCCGAAGATGGTTGGAACCAGAATCAATGCCAGCAGCGGCGTCATGCGTTTTGTCATGATCAGCACCATGAAGGTGGCGACCATGAGGAATCCGAGTACAACGAGCATTGACCCGACCTCCATTTCAGTGTGAGTGAATCCTTAGTCCCCACAAGCTAGGAGGGGCACCCATTCAAGGTACGTGTCGGTGCTCACTTTGCGCGTCTTGTGCTTATTGTTGAAGGCTTAAGTTCTTTGCCAACTTTTTGCTCATTAAAATCACGAGAGTGGAAAGATGGGTTTATGCTGGGTGGCATGTTCCGTTCTGGCGCCGGCACCCGGCATTTCGCATCACGCATCATGCGGCTTCAATTTCTGGTCGTAGGTGTTCTGATTGTTCTCGTTACCGCCGGAACGCTTTTCGCCAGCTATGACCGCGTCTATTCAAAAGCCGAAGATACCTCGCTGACCATAGCTCGTTCGGTGGCCGTCTTGCCGGAAGTAGTTGAGCAGGTCTCGCACTATGCAAAGCTGGACGAGCTGGATGCCAAGGCGCTCGCCGATGGAAAACTGCAGCAACTGGCAGGCGCTGTCATTGGGCAAGAGCAAGCGTATTTCGTGGTGATTACCGAGGACCGCGGACTGCGCTTGAGCCATCCGAACCCCGAGGAACTGGGCCAAATGGTTTCTACTGACCCGGTGGCGCTGGAAGGCATTGAAGCGGTCTCCCGGGAACACGGAACCCTTGGTGAATCGGTGCGCGCCAAGGTCCCGGTCTACAGTAACGCGGGTGCGGTCATCGGAGAGGTTTCCGTGGGCGTGACCACTGACTCCTTGACCGGGGCACTGCTTGGGTCCTTCGCCTGGATTGTATTGCTTGCGGTGATTTGCGCAGCCTTGGCAGTGCTTGCCGGACGAGTCACCGTACGCCGTTTGAAGCGCCAGACCCTTGGGCTGGAACCGGCCGAAATTGCCCAGCTTGTCAGGGACCAGCAGGCCGTGCTCTACGGTGTTACCGAAGGTGTCATGGGCATTGGCGCCGATAGCCGGATTACCGTGCGCAACAGGGCCGCCAGGCAATTGCTGGGACTGCCGCACCGCACCGAATTGGAAGACGTGGTCGGCCGCCACTTTGAATCCGCTGGTTTGGATCACCGGCTGGTCAGGGCGATCAAGGAATGCGACCCGGCACCGGTGCGCTTTGCGGCCAATGGCAACTCGCTCATAGCCCGCGTGACCAAGGTCGACCGTGACGGAGTGGACCTCGGACTGGTCGTGCTGCTCCATGATGTCACCACCCTTGAAGCGCTGGGCACCAAACTCGATGCAGTCCAGGACATGGCCGATGCGCTGCGCGCCCAGCGCCATGAATTCGCCAACCGGATGCACGCAGTCCTCGGGCTGATCAACTTGGGCAAGATCGAACAGGCAGAAGACTACCTGCGTGAGGTGATGGAATCCGGGCCGAAGATCGCTCAGGTTCCCGGGCTGGAGGCCATCCAGGACGCTTACCTCTCGGCGTTTATTTCGGCGAAGGCGGTGCGCGCCCACGAACAAGGCATAGAACTGAGAGTGTCTGCCCAATCCATGCTTTTCGGACACATCGCCTCGGCCCACGATGCCCAAGACGCCACCGCAGTCCTGGGGAATCTGCTGGATAACGCCTTCACTGCAGCTCTTTGCACAGATGCAGAACCCTGGGTGGAAATCGACTTGCTCTCCGAAGGGAACACCTTGCACATAGCCGTGGCCGATTCTGGACCCGGCATTACCACCGACGAGGATATCTTCACCCGGGACGTCAGCACCGGATCCCATCTGGGCGGTGATCATGGCCATGGCGTCGGATTGCCGCTGATCAGACGGCTCGCCCAAGCCCGCAGCGGGGACGTCTGGATAGCGGACCGCGGGACGGATGGTTCCGGGGCAGTTATCGCAGCAAGATTGCCGGCCGTACTGGTCGAGCCAGCCAATACGGAAAACGACGAGATTGAAGGAGCGCAACATTGAGCGAGAATTCCAGCGGCAACTACCGGGTGCTAATTGTCGATGACGATTTCCGGGTAGGAGAGCTGCACGCTGAGATGGTCAACGCCATTCCCGGGTTCCAGGCCCTGGAGCCTGTGCAGGATCCGCGTGTTGTGCCCAAAATGGTGCAGAGCCTGAAACCTGATTTGGTATTGCTGGATCTCTACCTGCCGCATGTCAGTGGAATCGAGCTGCTGAGAGAACTCGATGTTGATGCGATCATGATTTCCGCGGCGATTGAACCGAAGAACATTGACAAAGCGTTGCGCTCGGGCGCACTGGCGTTCATCATCAAGCCCTTTGAGGCCAAGACCCTGGCCGCCAAGCTCAAAGGCTGGGCTCGCTATCGTCGCCAATTGACCGGGACCGCGGAGTTCAACCAGCAGGGCGTGGACCGGTTGTACCGGGCGCTCCAAGGGGGCGAAGAAACCAACGCATCGGTGGGTGCCGCCCCCACCGAACAGGCAGTTCTTTCCTGCGTCAAGGATGCTACCGAACCCATGAGCGTCGCCGAGGTCGCGGAGGCAATTGGGGTTGCCCGTGCGACAGCGCAACGGTATTTGGCGGCGCTGGTGGCCAATGAATCCCTGGAGCTGCAGCTTGGATACGGAACTCGTGGCCGTCCCGAGCACCGTTACGTGGCACGCTAGCGGCTCGGCCTCCTAGGTTGCGTCCCAGACCTTTCGGTAGAACGACGCCTTCCGCTCATCGGGTTCGATTCCGTACCCGGCGTAGACATGTTGTTCGAAACCAGGCCCGTAATTCCACTCGGTGCTCCATGCGGCAACGGCGAGATCCGCCCAGCGGTCTCCAAGACCCAATTTCCCCATATCCACATGCGCGCTGAAATCATGGCTGTCGGTGATGATCGTGTTGGGCAGGCAAGCATCGCCATGGCAGACCACGAGATCAAGCTCCGGGACTTCAGCCAGCAAAGCAGCTTGCTCCCGGGCAGGCAGGTGCTGGATGCGGGATTCCAGATCCCAGCTGAAGGGGCACTGGTCGACCGGCAGCCGATCGTGCAGGTGGCGCAGACCGGCGCCCACTGCAAACGCGGATCGCGCCGGATCGCTTTTGCCAAGCTCGCTGACTGCACTGTGCCCGGGCAATGCTGCCGTGACGAGCAGCTGGCCGTCAGCATATTGACTGCAGGAGAGCACTTCAGGAACTCTGATGAATTGTCCAGCCCACCTCATGCGCTGGGCTTCAGCCAGGAGATCGCCGTCCTCTGCGGGAGGGCATCCCGGCGACCACTTGGCGAAGCGCATCTGCTCGCCCTGTCCAATCCGGTATGTTATCCCGCCTAATGCGTTCTGCCAGATACCCTCGATTTCCGCCTGGCCGGCTGCAGTGCGCACAGCCGGAGGAATTGGGTGGCCAGCGGCCGCCGGGCCAGAAATGACTTGAGGTGAACTCATTTTTCCAGTCTGCCAGTAATGGGCGTGCTTTGGAGTTCAGGATCTCTGGATTCGTGGCGTGGACTGGACACGAATGATTTCTCTTGGTGTTCATCTGGGCTCAAGGAAATGGCTGATCAACTCGTGAACACTGAATCCCATGAATAATATTTCGCGACGCAAATTGCTCACCGGCGCCATTGGCGCAGGTGCATTGACCTTGGTTGGGCCCACTGGAGCAGCGCTGGCTTCCAGCAGTCCCCGACTCGTGCGTTCCCGCCTGGGATTGACCAGCGGATTTTCCATGGGGGATGTCTCTGCCAGCAATGCCGTACTCTGGGCTCGCAGCTCCGGGGAAGGCCGCTTGCGCGCGCAGCTGCGTGCGGTGGACGAAGCAGGGGAAATCATCCGCGGCCGTGGATCCTTCGCCAAGACTTTGCGCGGTGCCTACGCCCGCGAGGCCACTGACTTCACTGCAAAGATCAATGCCGAGCATCTGCCTGCCGGTACCCGTTTCGCAGTCAGCATCGGTTTCGAGGACGATAACGGCACCCTTGGCGAGACTCAGAACGGCTGGTTCAGCACCGCACCGGCGTTGACCGGTCGCCGCAACCACGACGCCTCCCGTGCCCAGAGTTTTGTGTGGTCCGGCGACACCGCTGGCCAGGGCTGGGGCATCAACGAAGAAATCGGTGGCATGCGCGCCTACGCGGCCATGCATGCAACCAAGCCGGACTTCTTCGTGCACAGCGGCGACACCATCTACGCCGACGGCCCGATTGCCGCAGAAGTTGTGGAACCGGACGGTCAGATCTGGCGCAACTTGGTCACCGAGGAAGTCTCCAAGGTGGCCGAAACCCTGGCCGAGTACCGTGGGCGGCACCGCTACAACCTGATGGACCACAACGTGCGTGCCATGTATTCCGAGGTTCCGGTGATTGCCCAGTGGGATGACCACGAGACCCATAACAACTGGTGGCCGGGTGAGATCATCGAAGATGAGCGCTATACCGTGCGCGATATCAACACCCTTGCCGCCCGTGGCCGCCAGGCCTGGCAGGAATACCAGCCGATCGCCGACCCGCGCGCCATGCGCGCAGGCACCGGATTCGAGGCGGCACGCATCTACCGCAAAATCTCGCGTGGTCCAGCAATGGACCTGTTCGCATTGGACATGCGCAGCTACAAGTCCGAGAACACCACCGGAATGGAAGAGAAGTCCACTTCAATTCTCGGCGAAGAGCAGCTGAATTGGCTAGTCGATTCCTTGGCCAAGTCCAAGGCAACTTGGAAAGTCATTCTCAATGACCTGCCGCTGGGCATCATTGTTCCGGACGGCAAGGCGCAGGAATCAATTTCCAACGCAGACCACGGCGCACCACTAGGCCGCGAGCTGGAACTTGCCCGCCTGCTCAAGGCCATCAAGGACCGCGGCATCAAGAATGTCGTCTTCCTGACCGCGGATGTGCACTATTGCGCGGCGCACCACTACTCTCCAGAGCGTGCTGCCTTCAGCGAGTTCAATGAGTTCTGGGAATTCGTGGCCGGTCCAGTCAATGCCGGTTCTTTCGGGCCGAACCAAATGGATGGCACTTTCGGACCACGTGTGGACTTCTCGCTGGCTGGCAGCACCAACCAGTCGCCGCGCGATGGCAAGGGCCAGTTCTTCGGCCACGTCGAGCTGGATGAGCAGGACCTGTTCACCGTCACGCTGCGCAATGGCTTGGGCGAAATCGTCTATACCAAGACACTGGAACCGAATAAATAGCAGTTAACTAGGGAGAACGCCTGCGAAACAGTAATTGTTTCGCAGGCGTTCTCCTTATCAGCTTGGCGGCGCTTAGCGGCCGGTGCCGCCGTAGACGGTGGCTTCCACATCGGTATCCAGATCGAACGCGGTGTGGATAGCGCGTACTGCATCGTTGAGCTTGTCGGCGTCGGTGACCACGGAGATGCGGATCTCTGAAGTGGAGATCATGTCCACGTTCACGCCCGCGCGGTGCAATGCCTCGAAGAAGGTGAAGGAGACTCCTGGATTCGAGCGCATTCCGGCACCGATCAGCGAGAGCTTGCCAACCTCGTCATTGTGCTCGATTTCCTCGAAACCGATCTCCGGCTTCGCGGTGTTCAGTGCTTCAAGCACATGCTTGGTCTCGGTCATCGGCAGGGTGAAGGAGATATCGGTGGCACCCGAACCGCGGGTCGAGATGTTCTGCACAATCATGTCGATATTGGCCTGCGCAGCGGCGATAACCCCGAAAATCTGTGCTGCTTTGCCGGGGATGTCCGGAACGCCAATGATGGTGACCTTGGCTTCGGAGTGGTCGTGGGCGACACCTGAGATGATTGGCTGTTCCAAGGGTTCTCCCTCTTGAATTTTGATTTTGTCTTCGGGATCCGGGAGCACCCAGGTGCCCTCGTTGGTGCTGAATGAAGAGCGCACGTGCAGCGGCACGCCGAAACGGCGGGCGTATTCCACGCAACGCAGGTGCAAGATCTTCGAGCCGCTGGCGGCCATTTCCAGCATTTCTTCACTGGTGATCTTCTCGATCTTCTTGGCCGAGGCGACCACGCGCGGGTCGGCGGTGTAGATGCCGTCCACGTCGGTGTAGATTTCGCAGACATCGGCGCCCAGCGCTGCGGCCAGCGCGACGGCGGTGGTATCCGAGCCGCCACGGCCCATGGTGGTGATGTTCTTGGATTCCTTGCTCATGCCCTGGAACCCAGCGACGATGGCGATGAATCCGCGGTCGATAGCACGGCGTACGCGCTGTGGGGAGACCTCCATGATGCGGGCTTTGCCGTGGGTCGAGTCGGTGATCAATCCTGCCTGTGAGCCGGTGAATGAAGCGGCCTGCTCGCCGAGCTGGTTGATCGCCATCGCCAGCAGCGACATCGAGATGCGTTCGCCAGCGGAGAGCAGCATGTCCATCTCGCGGGCTGGTGCATCATCGGTAAGCTGGCCTGCCAGGTCTAGCAAGTCATCGGTGGTGTCGCCCATTGCGGAAACAACGACAACGACGTCATGGCCCTTGGACTTAGTATCAATAATTCGGCGCGCTACACGCTTGATGCCTTCGGCATCTGAAACGGAAGAACCGCCAAACTTTTGAACAATTAGGCCCATGGGCACTCACTCCACCTGTTGAAAGCTGTGCCTCGCCGCCGGTGCTTTTTGATGGAACTGTGGCGCGAGACATCTACCAGATAAATATTGTGACAGCTACGGGGCGACATGTCCTAGTTGTGAAGGTAACCATTGGTCATATTGCCTAGGAACCTCAATGCAGGTTGTTGAAAAACACTGGCTACCCCTTGAATTCAGCCAAAATTTGTCGCCAAAAGCTCTTCCATCCAGACACCTGTTCAGGTGTTCCAGCCTTAGTAATGTTTATGGCAACCGAGGTTTTTCCACCTTTGAGGCCAATGTCTACCTGTGTCTTGGTTCCGTCGCTGAAATCAGCTCGCCAATAGCGCCATCGCTCTGAGCCGCTGGTGCGTGCAGGTTCGGAAAGCTGGTGGCCGTTGAACTCCTGGCGCCCCTGGACGCAGGCGATCCAGCGTTCCAGCGCGGTATCCAAATCAGCATCGATGGTGCTGCTCACCGAACCTTGGAAGGTGCCGTCTTGGGATTGGCCGGGCAGGCGTCGGCCAATGTGCTGCTCATAAGCTACAGCCACGGATTGAGCCCACCAGCCCGGAGTATCGACGGTTGGGGGCATGTGGGTGAAAGCCAGTTCGGCTATCTGCTTGTGCGTAAGTTGATCGGCTCCGCCAGCGCGCAGTTTGGCGCACCACTGATCCCATTCAATGCCGGTGGCCTTGGCGATGGCCGGGAGGTTGCTGCTTTTTGTTGCCATGAGGACAGTCTAGGGCGGACTTGGAGCTGTCGGTACTCCGAAGCGATGCGCCGGGCCCGCAGGAGCCTGCCGCTTTCCTGCGGGTCCTGCATCAGCGGAAGCAGCCTCTGAATCCATTCGTTCTGCGTCATGTCGCGCAGGCCCGCGGCATCCATGATGCCTGCCCATTCCTTCCACTCTTGAACCAGTGCGGATTTCGATTTTCCCTGATCTGCCCAGTGAAGTGCTCATGTGCCGAAACCTGGCAAGCTCCAACAACAAGGTGGCCGCGGCGCCGCTGTTTGGCGCCGGGGAATGGGCCGTGAGCGAGGGCGCTGTGCGAAGCCGTGAACTGCCGGTGCATGTAGTGGGCTTTAAAAGCCCCTGGCCGGTCTTCTCGGTAATTCCGAGAAGACCGGCCAGGGATTGGACTGCTTTAGAGGGACTTGATTTCCAAATTCAATCGGCTCAGGAGGTCGATGAGTGCCGACAGATCCTCATTGTCCCAATTGGTCATGCGCGAGCGGAGCTCTGTACGCCACCCTTGGAAGCATTCATGCCACCTTTCAACCGCAAGCTCGGTAGGCAGGATGTGGAACACCCTCCGGTCTTCCGGGTCGACTTCACGCTTGACCAGCGCCAGCTGTTCCAGCTTGGTGATCATGCGCGATAGCGCAGCTTTATCGACCAGCAAGTGTTCGCAGATTTCAGACTGGGTGATGCGTTGGCTGCGCAGAATCATCCCGAGCACGGGCAGGTATCCCGGGGTGAGCCGGCTGTCGAGCCGAGTGGCCAGTTCCCGCTTGGCACGCGCCGTCAGCGCGATCAGTGAAAATAATTCCTGTTCGGCTGACGCATAGAGATCGGGGCGTTGAGCGGCGGGAACGTCTTCGGCTTTGCTTGAAACCTGCACCGGATCTCCTAGTTGCCAGCTGGCGTTTCTGCCTTGGCTGCGTCCTGGTCCTCAGCAGCCAGCTCCTGCATGCGTTCACTTGCAGTCTGGGTCTTCAGCGACTGGTTGGGGATCAGGCAGACAGCCACGACGATGAGCAGCGACAGCGGAGCGGCAATGGTGAACAGCGAAGGCACTGCGTCGCCGTAGATGGACTCGAAGATCACGCGGACCGGTTCAGGCATCGCTGCAACTGAAGGCAGGGTGCCCGATCCCAATGCTGCGGTCAGCTCCTTGGCTTGGTCGCCCAGGGAAGCCAGGGCTGCGGCCAAATCGGATTGCCGGTCGGCGATCATGTTCGGCACAGTGGTCGCCAGTATGGCGCCCAGGCCTGCGGTACCCGCAGTGCCGCCCAAGGTGCGGAAGAAGTTCACGGCCGAGGAGGCTACACCCAGTTCCTTGACGTGGACCGAGTTCTGCACCACCAGCACCATGTTCTGCATGACAAGGCCCATGCCGGCGCCGAGGATGAACATGTAGGCGGCGACCAACGCGTAGTTGGTGTCGTAGTGGATGGTTCCCAGCAGGAACAGCCCAACGACGATCAGCACCGAACCGGTGACTACCAGTGCCTTCCACTTGCCGGTGCGCGAGATCATCGCACCGCCGATGGTGGAGATGACCAGCAGGCCGCCCATCAGCGGGAAGGTCATCAGGCCGGCCATGGTGGCTGATGCGCCACGGGCCATGATCATGTACTGGCTGAGGAACACCGAGGTGCCGAACATCGAGACGCCAACGGCCAGCGAGGCGATGACCGCGAAGGTGAAGGTGCGGTTCTTGAACAGGCCCAGGCTCAGCAGCGGCTCGGAGGACTTGGCTTCGACCAGAATGAACAGCGCCAGCAGGATTACCGCACCGGCAATCATCAGGTAGCTGGTCGTCGAGGCCCACTCGAACTGCGAGCCGCCCAGCGACATCCAGATCAGCAGCAGCGAGACGCCGGAGGAAAGCAGGACGATGCCCCAGTAGTCGATCTTGACCTTGCGCTTGGCCATGGCCGGAAGGTGCAAGGTGCGCTGGATCAGGATGACCGCAGCGATGGCGAAAGGCAGGGCGATGAAGAAGTTCCAGCGCCAGTTGATGGTGTCAGTAACGAAGCCGCCGATCAGCGGGCCGCCCACGGTGCCAACGGCCATGACCGCGCCGAACAGGCCCATGTACTTGCCGCGTTCGCGGGGGGAGAGGAAATCGGCCATGACGATCTGCGCCAAGGCGCCTACGCCGCCACCGGCCAGGCCCTGGATAACGCGCATGGTGATCAGGAAGCTGGTGTCCTGCGAGAAACCTGCGGCGGCCGAGGCCAGCACGAAGATGCCAAGCGAGATCTGCAGCAGCAGTTTGCGGTTGCCCAGGTCGGCGAGCTTGCCCCAGATCGGAGTAGAGATGGTGGTCGCCAACAAGGTGGCGGTGACCACCCAGGTGTAGGCGGTCTGGCTGCCGTTGAGATCGGAGACGATCACTGGCAGCGAGCTGGAAACGACGGTGCTGGCCAAGATGGAGACGAACATGCCCATCAAAATGCCCGTGAGGGCAGTGAGGATTTCGCGGTGAGTCATCTTGGGCTTGGCGACCGGTGCGGTTGCGGTCATGGAAGCTCCAAAAATTTAGGGTCAGGCATAGAGGGCCTGAATGGTTGATTGATATCAACTATACGGCGATAGTTGACTATTATCAACTAAGCGTGTTTCACCCCACATCACCGTGCTGGCATAGAAAAACGCCCTGCGCTCAAGCCGGCGAACCGGAAGAGTGCAGAGCGTTCCAAGGCAACCAGAACTACTGGCTGCGACGGCTATCCATCTCGGGGACTACCGGATGCGAAGGCCCTTCGCCAGCGTTGCTGGAAGAAACCGGCGCACCGCCAACGTGCAGCAGGCGAGGTTCGGATAGCTGGGCTTTCGGCTTCTCTGCAGCTTCTCCGGACTGATCTTGCGGCGCCTGCTCCTCGGATCCCTGCTTCTGGGCCTTGGCGCGGGCCGGACCCGGCGCGGTGCGGCCGGCAGCGCGACGTCCCTCGAAGGCGCGGGCCAGGGTCACTTCATCGGCGTATTCCAGATCGCCGCCCACCGGCAGGCCGGAGGCCAACCGGGTGATGTGGATGCCCAAAGGGGCTAGCGCGCGCACCAGGTACACGGCGGTGGCTTCGCCCTCGAGATTCGGGTCGGTGGCCAGGATCAGTTCGGTGATCGAGTCATCGGCCAAGCGGGTTACCAGCTCGCGGATGTGCAGCTGTTCCGGGCCAATGCCTGCCAGCGGATTAATGGAACCGCCGAGCACGTGGTACTTGCCGGAGAACGCCCGGGTGCGCTCAATGGCCAGGACGTCCTTGGACTCCTCCACGATGCAGATCTTGGTGCCATCACGGCGTTCATCGCGGCAAATGGCGCAGGTTTCCTGCTCCGAGATGTTGAAGCAGATCTCGCAGAACTTCACCTTTTCCTTGACCAGCTGGATCGAGGCGGCGAGCCGGGTCATGTCCTCGGCATCGGCGTCTAGAATGTGGAAAGCAATGCGCTGAGCCGACTTCGGGCCGATGCCAGGCAAGCGACCGAGCTCGTCGATCAGTTCCTGTACAGCACCTTCGTACACGTGCGCCTACTTTCTAGCTTGCTTCAATACCGTGAAATTGTTCCGTGGTACACCCTAGTGTCTCACTCCGACAGTTCGCCGTGGTGCCGGCTACAAGCTTCGTTTGATTTCCACTACATTCCCGTTGACGTCGCGCTGCTCGATGACCATGCCGCCGAGCAGGCGTTCCACGGCTGGAACACCGATCAGTGCCGAATCCTCGACCTCGATATCATCGTCGCTCGGGACAAATTCCTCGGGCTCTTGCACCGGAGCAGGCGCGGGAGCCGAAGCAGGACCGCCCCAGCCGCGCGCCGCCTGGGCAGGCGCCGGGGCACTGGGTGCGTTCTTCGCCTGGTCCATCAGCTGCTGGTATCGGCTCATGCGGCCTGAGGCCGCCGGTGCCGAGTCCGCAGGATCCGGTGCCGGTTCAGCCTGTGGAGCGCCCCATCCCGGAGCGGATTCAGGGGCCGGCTGCGGGGCTGCCGGGGGTTGCAGCGGTGCGGCCGGCTCCTGGCGAGGCTGTTCCTGATGCTGGGGGCGGACCTGCGGCTGCGTTTGGGCAGTCCGCGGCGCCGGGGCTTCCGGAACCGATGGAGCTGATGGCGCCATAGCTTGTGGAGCCTGCTGCCCGGATTCGCCAACCGCTAGATTCCCGAAGGAATCGGTGGTGCTTTCCGGGTGCAACGGGGTCGAAGAAACCGGACGTGCAATGTTCGGAACACCGCCCTCAGCCTGGCGCGCCGTCATGCCAGCAGTCATCCGGGGCTTGGGAGCCACCGGAGGCCCACCGAAACTCCGTGGTGCACTAGCCGCCGGCGCTGGCACTGCCGGGGTCGGCTGCGGAGCCACGGCCGGGACCGGAGCCTGTTGCTGCGGCTGCACCTGCTGCGCTTCCGGAACAGAACCAGCTGGCACGTAGTACGGGTCATCTGGGAACGGTGGCTCGTCGAAGTAGGGTTCATCCGCTGGAGGCGGGACGTCATCGTAGGAGCTGTCGTACCCGTCATGGGCGCGTGGTGCAGGCGCGACTGGTGCCGAGCTTGGCACAGCGGATACCGGACGCTGCTGCGGTGCCGGAGCGGCAGCTTGGGCCCGTGCCGCAGCGCGCGCAGCCGCCCCAGCAGAACTTACAGCCTTGGTGAACTTAGTTGGTGCTGGGGTTGGCGCCGGGATTGGCCGGCGCTCACCTTTTGGGGAACCACCACCGTTGGGGTTGGAGCCGCCTTCGGTGAGGACCACTTCGATCGGTGCACCGGTGACCTGGGACAGAACCCCGGTCAGCGTATTCATCAGATCCGGCCGGTTGCGCAGATTCACGATTGGGCCAGTATTGCTGAACGCCAAGGTGAGGGTGCGGCCATCGAAGCCTGCCACAGAGCCATAGGTGGCAACCATGGAATGCAGGACGCGCGAGCTGCCCTGCAACTGCTGCAAGATCGTTGGCCACGCTTGCTGGAACATCGCCACCGGTGAGCCGGTGTCCTGTGGTGCTGGCTGGCTCTGCGGCATCCCGCTAGGGGCACCATGTTGAGGTTGCTGAGCACCCTGTTGTTGCTGTTGCTGTTGCTGTTGCGGTGTTTGAGCGCGTTGGGCTTGTTCTTGTGCGGCGCGCTGTTGTGCTTCGCGTTCAGCTTGTTCGCGTTGGGCTTGTTCTTGCGCCTGGTGGGCAGCATGGCGCTGGGCATCCACGCCAGCCTGGCTAGCTTCTGGTGCCTGTTGCGGCTGTGCCGACTGCGGCGCCTGCTGTGGCTGTGCCGACTGCGGTGCTTGTGGTGTTCGGTTGGCAGCTGCACGACGTGCGAATTCGGCCATGGCAGGATTTTGCTTCACGTCATCAATGGAGACCCCGGTGCCGAATGACAGGTCTTCACCGCTGGAAGGATCGGGAACCAAGCTGAATGGTGCCACGCCTTCCGGACGAGCTGCCGGAATACTCGGACCAGGCTGCACCTCGGTGGTCACCGAGTAGTTTTCGCCCTTTGGACCCCAAGTTGCGCCCCAGTCAGCGGCTTCACCAGTGTTCAGCGACGCTGCCGCGCCTGGATCCAGCGGAGCATTTGGATCATCATCATGTGGCTGTGGCTGTGGCTGTGATGGCGCGGACTGCTGAGGATGCGTTTCCTGCGGGGCAGGAACTGGCTGCTGCATTTGCGCTGGAGCCTCGGGAGCCTGCGGTTGCGGCTGGGCATGATTTGGCTGAACCTGGGGGGCCTGTTCGCCAGCCACTGGTTCGCCCTGCGCTTCAGCCGGTTCGGGTGCACCCTCACGACGGGATTTGGCGGCGGCCAGGGCTTCGCGTACTGCGGCAGCACCCTGACGCGCGGCGCCCGGGTTAGGAGTGGCGTTCATTGAGGCACCAGCACTTGCAGCGTCGTTCTCATCAAGCGCAGGCAGCGCTCCACCGGTCATCGCATGGCGCTCCAACCGATCCAGCCGAGCGGCAAAAGCGCTGTCGGAATTCTGCGAACCGGGCAGCATCAAGCGCGCGGCCAGCAATTCCAGGTGCAGACGAGGCGAAGTTGCGCCGGTCATCTCGCTCAGGGCCTTGTTGGTGACATCGGCCCATCGCGATAGTTCGCCTGCACCGATCAAGCCAGCTTGCAAGCGAAGGGATTCAAGCTGGTCTTCTGGTACGCCGCGCAAGATCTTCTCCAGGCCTTCTGGCATGGCCTTGGCGATGATCAGATCGCGGAAGCGCTCCAGCACATCTTCAACGAAGCGCCGGGGATCCAGACCGGTCTGGATGATGCGGTCAATCGCACCGAACAGACCAGCGCCATCGGATTCGTGCAGCGACAAGGTGACCTCATCGAGCAGTGTCGAGTGGGTGTAGCCCAGCAGTGCAATGGCCGTCTCGTAATCCAGGTTGCCATCGCGGGCACCAGCGATCAGCTGATCCAGCACCGAAAGGGTGTCGCGGACCGACCCGCCGCCAGCACGGATCACCAGTGGCAGTACGCCTTCGGCTACCGCGACGCTTTCGCGTTCGCAGAGCACTTGCAGGTACGCCAGCAATGCCTCTGGCGGAACCAGGCGGAATGGGTAGTGGTGGGTACGCGAGCGGATGGTGCCGATGACCTTTTCCGGCTCGGTAGTCGCGAAGATGAATTTGATGTGCGCCGGTGGCTCTTCAACGATCTTCAGCAAGGCATTGAAGCCTGCCGCCGTGACCATGTGGGCCTCATCGATGATGAAGATCTTGTAGCGGTCGCGAGTCGGCGCGAAGGTTGCGCGCTCGCGCAGATCGCGGGCATCATCGACGCCGCCATGGCTGGCTGCGTCAATCTCGATGACGTCCAGCGAACCCGGGCCACCATTGGCAAGGTCCACGCAGCTTGGGCAGGTGCCGCAAGGAACGGGCGTAGGGCCCTGCTCGCAGTTCAAGCAACGGGCCAAAATGCGGGCAGAAGTCGTCTTGCCGCAACCGCGCGGACCGGAGAATAGGTAGGCGTGGTTGACGCGGTTCTTCTCCAGCGCCGTCATCAAGGGCGCAGTAACGTGCTCCTGGCCGATAACGTCGCCAAACGTATCGGGACGATATCTGCGATATAGCGCTGTACTCACACCGGTTCCCTATCAGTTGCCTGATGCTTTAGGCATCAGCTGTTGGACAATATTCAATGGTTCGACGGTCCACGGTTCACGTGGCAGATTCGCCGGATCGAAAGCTTCCAGGGCTGCCTGCAAACTTGTGCTGGGCAAGCCCAATGACTCTAGCAAAATCGCCACAACGTTGGCTGGATGCACACCTTGTTCGGTGATCTCTTCGAGTGTTACTGCACCGTCGCGTTTAGCCAAGCGCTGGCCCTTGGTGTTCAGTGCCAGCGGTACGTGCGCGTAGGCCGGGACCGTGTAGCCCAGTAGCGTTGCCAGATAGGCCTGCCGCGGCGCAGAAGAGAGCAAATCATCTCCGCGCACGACCTGGTCGATGCCTGAGAACGCATCGTCGACGACAACCGCAAGGTTGTAGGCGGGAGCTCCATCGTTGCGGATCAGGACGAAATCATCTACCGCACCGGTGTAATCGCCGAATAGTTCGTCATGAACAGAAAATTCGTTCACTTCTGAACGCAGTCGCAAGGCGGCTGGACGGTTCTGTGCTTTAGCCGAGCGTTCGCTGGCGCTCAGATCGCGGCAGGTTCCCGGGTAGGCGCCGGGCGCAGCATGCGGAGCACTTCCGGCTTCGGCGATGTCCTTGCGCGAGCAGAAGCATTCATAGACCAAGCCGCGGGCCTTGAGCCGTTCAACGGCCTGGAGATAAATCGGAAGGCGGTCGGACTGTCGGAGAATTTCGCCGTCGAAATCAAGGCCCAAGGACGATAATTCAGCAATTTGGGTGGCTTCGGCGCCGGAACGAACACGATCCAAGTCTTCAATGCGCAGTAGGAATTTGCGTTGCGAGGAGCGGGCGAAAAGCCAAGCGAGGATGGCCGTGCGCAAATTGCCAAGGTGGAGTGGCCCCGAAGGGCTAGGGGCGAAACGGCCAGCGCCCACGTGGACTCCATTCGGCTTGCGTAAGAAAGTAAAAGACCCCTCATGCACCTGCCAGAGCCCATCTACCCTTGCTACCTTCCGGTCCTGGGGGAGTTCAACAGGATGACACCACACGAGGGGTCACCAAAAATACTACCCGAGGTTGGCGCTTGGATGAAAATCGGCAGGCGTGCGCTTGCTCTCAGCTTGCAAATCATGGCTCGGAGATCTTGACCAAAAATGCTGTTCGTCCTCAGCCGGTCGCTTCTTCAGGCGGTTCTAGCCACCCAAGTACGCGTCGAACGCGGTCATTGAGCTGGACGGTAGGCAACATGGGCGTCTGCTCCTTCTCGAAGTCGAAGTTCTGGACGCTGGTGACGCTGCCGGGAAGCTCAACACAAATCATGCCGTTGGGGGAGCGCCAGTTCACTGAACCGTCCGGAAGATAGGTGGCTTGCCATCCCAGCACGTGCTTGAACATCTGATGCCGCTTGCACAATAAATGCGTATTGCTGCGCGTGGTGTGCCCGCCTTTTGCCCATGCATCGATGTGGTCAATCTCGGATGCTTCGGCGGGCCGATTGCACCCGGGGAAGCGGCAGACGATATCCCGATTTCGCAGCAGATCACGCAGCGCCTTGGACGGACGGTACTTTTCGCGGCCCACGTCTATAGCTGCCCCTGACCAAGGATCGGTGAGCACCTTGATGAAAGACGGGGCGTCTTTTGCGATTAGCAGCGCTGTCCCTACTGGGATCGGCCCGTAGCCCTCAAGGTCAGCTAGTGCGCGTTTAGGGTTGGCCAGCATTTCCAGCGCAGGAATCGTGACAGCTACACGAGCTTTGAGCGGGGTCCCTTCGGTTGCGGGCCAACCATCGAGCAACGCATCGCAAACAATGTCCAGCCGTCGTTGCTGTTCGGTCCGATTATCAGCTGGATCAACATTGCGTACGGCATGCCAATTGACGGTATTGATAATGCCCAACGCCTTTTCCACCGGCAGATGCAGCTGAATCACGCTCATTCCATTGGCCTCGTGCCAATAGGTGATCTTGCGGTCCTCCGCACCTTTCTTGTGGCGTTCTTCAATGGGCTTTGGATGCAATCGCTCACGCATTTTCCTGGCACGTAGGGCTATCGCGGAGTCAGCGGCCTGCCGCGCTATCGGCAGCAAGGTTCGTTGCATTAGTGCCACGTCCTCGGGTGCCAGATCCTGAGAGTGCTTGACGATCTCCTGCGCGGATCTGGTCGTGATCTCACCGACGCTCAGGGCGTCCAAAGTGTCTGCGGAAAGATGGCGCAGTCCTTCGGCGAAGAACAACTTGTCCTGGACTTTCTTTTCCGAGGAGCGCATTGCCACCGATGCCTCGGCAACAAAGGAAGAACGGATCAGCGACTCGTCGGAGCGATTGACACCGTAGAAGTAGGCAGAATGAGTTTCAGCTGTTTCTTCCGTTGTGCCGGGGTCATCCAGCAGCGGCTCTTGGGTTCCGTGGCTGATCGTCTCGGCGACCGAATACTCGTAGCTATCGGCCAACACCGCTGCCTCGGCAGCATCCAGCATGCTGTGCAGCCGGGCAATGGTCTTCAGCCGCTCCAGGCCCTGGGCGGATGCAGTGACCGGCGACTGGTCATAAAGGTTTATGGCGGTAGCGGCGATCTGGGTAAAGAGATTGTCTTTGTCCAGGTTCGCGGCCCAAAGACCATCGATTCCGGGGATACTCCTTGTCCCGGGCGGGCTGATAGGCAGTCGGCGAGGGTCGTCTTGGCTGTGAAATACCTCTCTTTTACTCATGTTTACAGTATTGATCTGTTCAAACGGCAGCCTTTGGAGAAAAGATCGGGATGGTGAAAAGGTGCAAAATTACCGAATTTCAGGGGTTTGACGCCTCAAGAATGAGCTGGGAAGCAACGTGGAAACGTCCGATTCGTGATTGAGCGAGAATTTAGATATGCTTGATCCTGCTCCACGGAGCAAACTGAGGAGGATTCGCCTAGCGGCCTATGGCGCACGCCTGGAACGCGTGTTGGGTTAACGCCCTCAGGGGTTCAAATCCCCTATCCTCCGCCGAATGTAATGTCCCGGCTCATCGTGAAAACGATGAGCCGGGACATTATTTTTTTGCGCTTACCGGCATTGCCAGAACCTGGCGGGTAGTATCCGTGGCAACTGTTCAGCAATCTTTCAGCAAGGTAAGACTATGGCAAGTGTATTGAGCGAAATCGCCGTCGACTGCGCGAACCCGATGCTGGTGGCGAGGTTCTGGTGCGAAGCGCTGAATTATGACGTATTGGAAGAAGAAGCCGGCTTGGTCAGTATTGGGTCCAAATCCCAAGGCCCGGGCGGGCTGAAATTGACGTTCGCGCAAGTGCCCGAAACCAAGAGCATCAAGAATCGCCTCCATCTGGACCTGCGTCCTCAAAACGCCCAGCAGCAAGAAGAAGCTGATCGCCTGATCTCTTTGGGGGCCAGCTACGCCGATGTGGGCCAGCGGGAGGACGAGAGCTGGATCGTGATGGCTGATCCTGAAGGCAACGAATTCTGCGTGCTTTCCGGCGTCGAATAAGCGAGGCGCTTTAAATGCCTATTGGCGCCGGGCCGGTAATCTCTCACCAGCTCGACGCCAACAGGTTTTGCGTGTGCAGCTCCTGATCCCTGCAGAAGCTCACGGCCTAGGCGCTTTTGCGCCCCTTGGCCAGCTCTGGGTAGTGGATGGCCGCGGTCTGCGGGTGGGCTCGCAGCCATCCCTTGAGCACGTTGGCGCCGTAGGAAGCCAGCATTGGGTTTTCCGGATCATCGGAGACGCCGCGAGCTTCGGCAGCCAGCTCGGCTGGCAGTTCGACCTTGTCGATCACTGCATCCAGTCGAGGGGAGTAGAAGAACGGCACCGAGTAGCGGTCAACGCCAGCTGGTGGCGCAATGACGCGGTGGATGGTGGCCATCAGGTAGCCGTTGGTCGCGACTTCGAGCATCTCCCCGAGGTTCACTACCAATGCACCCGGGGTCGGCGGCACCTCGATCCACTCTTCCTGGCCGTAGGGTTGCACCTGCAGCCCTCCAACCTGGTCCTGCAGCAGCAGGGTGACGAAGCCGTAGTCGGCGTGCAGGCCAACGCCCTGGTTGCCCGACTCTGGTACGACGTCGCCCGAAACGTAGTGCACCAACTTGCCCATCCATGACGGGGTGTTGGCGAATGGCTCGTCGAAGTGGCCTTCGGGCAAGCCCAGCCCCACAGCGATGGCCGAAAGCAGCTCGTGGCCGGTTTTGTTCATCAGCTCGGCCCACGCCATGGCGCGCTCTTCGAGCTGGGGGAAATCGGCAGGGAACTGGTTCGGGCCCTGCAGGTTCAAGTACGGCTTGTCCTCGGGAACGACCGCCAACGTCTCGCGTTCCGGTCCGTAGTCGATCTGTTCGCGGGCATCGGCGCGGCCGCGGGTGATTTCGGTGCCCATCCGGGTGTAGCCGCGGAACTGGGCGCTATTGCGGTTATCGAGCTTGATTTTCTGCTCAACGGGCTTCTGGAAGAATTCTGCGATGGTGTCGAGCAGTTCCTGGTCCTGCCCGGCATATGCGCTGTATCCGACGATCTGGAAGAAGCCGACGCGGTGTGCGGCGTCGCGAATCGCGGCAACGAAATCCTTGTTGAAGGAGCCGTCAGCATTGCGTGCGGTAGAAATATCGAGCAGTGGGATCTCGGTGACTACGTTGTTCATAAACCCAGAGTGCACCTTATGACGCGATTGTTACCAGCTAAAGTTACGCCCGGTTCCTCCAAGTTTCCCTTGGCGTAACAATCCTTGCTTTTTCGCACTGCGTGTCTGATTATTCGCATTCGCGTGTAGCATTCGCCCGGCAACTGCGCGGCGAGTCCGGCTGCCACCCGGCTCAATCGGCGCCGTCTCGGGAGGTGGCCTTCCTGCGGCCTGCCAACTAGCGCCTGATCTGCAGGTCTGTGGGTCTGGAGAGTTTGTCCGTATGCTTGAATAGTGATTTTTCGAGCGGTAGGTGAAGGCCGTCCATACCCGGACCACGGCTATTCTTCGGCGCGTGATTGGAGCGGACTTCCCCCGCAGCAAGTGAAACTAGCTGACTTGGTCACCACCAAAGCCACCTTGGATCTTGAAACATTGCTCTCTGAGGATTCCACCTTCTATGGCGACTTGTTCCCGCATGTAGTGCGCTATCGGGGCGTGTTGTATCTGGAGGATGGGATGCACCGCGCGCTGCGCTCGGCGCTTCATCATCGCTCGGTAATACACGCACGCATATTGGATCTGGACGCTAGTTAGATAAGCTAGCGCCACGAGGATGACGATGACGTCGCCTTCAGGCCAGCAGCTGCCGAAGGCTGACCAGAGCAAGGTGGAATGATGCGTGATCGCGATGACCCGGGGCAATGGCACGGTGCGCATATTGTCGACGAGCAAGAATTAAGTTTCAGCTCGGACGGCCAGGCTAAGCGGCGTGCCCGCAAACGCCAGAACATTGTTTTCTCCGTGATGGCCCTGCTGGTGATCGCGGTTTTGGCCGGCGCCGTACTCGTTTTCAATGGAACGCTGAAGTTGGGTGGCGAGCCTGTCGCCGTTGCGAGCCCGAAGCCAAGCGAGACGAAAATCGAAAACCCCAAGTGCCCGGCCATCGATTTCAAGTACCAAAAACCTTCAGATGTCGAAATACGCGTGCTGAACACTACCGATATTTCGGGTCTTGCGGGTGACACTGCCGAGGCACTGGAAAAGCGCGGCTTCAAGATTTCGTCGCTGACTTCCGGGTGGAAGTCGCTCTCCGAAACCACTGGCGCGGTCATTGCCGGGCCTGATGGCTATGCCCAGGCTTTCACCGTGCAGCGCCAGATCCCCGGCATCGTTTTCATCTACGACGAAAAGAAGTGGGGCAGCCGGGTGGACCTGGCGCTGGGGGAGAAGTTCGACGGCCTGGAAAAAGAACGCAAGCTCGATACTTCTGAAGGCAAGCTGGTCTGCAGCAAATAGCTGGCTACGGGGTCTGCACATCTCCGGAATGCACTTGGGCCAGCGCATTTGCGAAGACCTCGGCTGGCTGGGCGCCGGAAATGCCGTACTTTCCATCAATGATGAAGAAAGGAACACCGCTGATGCCCAGCTCGCGTGCCTGGACGATATCTGCGTTGACTTCCTCAACGTAGGATCCGGACGAGAGCTTCGCACGCAGTTCCCCGGTATCCAGCCCCAGCGTTCCGGCCAGTTCGAGCAGCGTTTCTAGGTCTCCAGTGTTCAGGCCCTTCTCGAAGTGGGCAGAAAGCAGCGCTTCCTTCATCTCGTTTCCGGCACCATGCTTCTTGGCGTATTCCAGTACGCGTAGTGCAGTGAAGGAATTAGCGACCTTCAAGTTGGCGAAGTCGTAGTTCAATCCTTCAGCAGCAGCCTGGGCGGTGACATGGTCAAGCATTTGGGCGACCTGTTCCTGGCCCAGTCCCTTCATCTTGGAGAGGTATTCGGCCTCGCTGCCGTCATAGTTCTCAGGCAGGCTCGGGTCCAGCTGGTACGAGTGCCAGTAGACATCCACGTTCTGGGAGTATTCGAACGCCTCGACACCCCGCTCAAAGCGGCGCTTGCCGATGAAGCACCAAGGGCAGGCAATATCGGAGAAGATATCCACGCGGATGCGCTTGTCTTCCGGGGACTGGACAGCAGTATTTTCGCTCATGCTTGAGGTAACAACTTTTGCTCACCGGGCATTCCTTATTCGCAGCTGCTGATTTCGGGGGAGATAATGGCAGGGCTCCTACGGAAACCGGATGGTGCTGATGGCGAGAGAAAGCAGGGCAAGTGGCAAAGAACCTTCGATGGCGCGGAATCCTCTTCGCCGGAACGATTACGGCGATGGCAGGCTTTGTTGATGGCGTCGGATTCGTGCACTTCGGCGGCTACTTCCTCTCCTTCATGTCGGGAAACTCCACGCGTTCCTCCGTGGCGCTGATGACAGGGGACCTTGCCGGATGGGCGATGGCGATGTCCTTGGTGGGCTGCTTTGTCGCAGGTGTCATCCTCGCAACGCTGGTTACCTTCCGGCTCGATAGGCTGCGCCGGCCAGTGGCCATGTATTCCAGTGCGGCACTGCTGCTCGCTGCGGCCATCTCCGGGAATTTCTTGCCGCAGCTGACGGCTCTTCTGCTGGCCGCCGCGATGGGCGTGGTCAATGTTTCCTACACTCGTTCGGGAGAGGTTTCCCTGGGCCTGACGTATATGACCGGCACGTTGGTCAAGCTCGGGCAGGCACTCGGTGGAGCAATCATCGGGTTGGCCACCGGGTCGGACCGCGGCGGCTACCGGATGCTATGGATGCGCTACGCAGTGCTTTGGCTGATGATCACCATGGGTTCCCTGGGTGGCGTCTTGGCCTACCTGCGGCTGGGGCTCGGCAGCTTGTGGATCGTCGCAGGCGGCATGCTCGCGTGGGCCAGCCTGGCGTTGTTCCAGGAGCTGCGCACACCCCATGGCCTGGAGTCGCCCTCGGAGCCTCAGGCCGGAACCTCCACCGGGACCAAGTAGAAAGACATAAAAAATATGCCTGGCTTCGCTTTATGCGAAACCAGGCATATTTTATTGCGCGGTGGCTAACTCAGCAAGGAGTCGCTGTCCTGCTTGATTGGCGCCGCTGGGCGTACCAGCAGCTTGAAGAGCACGGCCAGAAGCACGAGCCATGCGATTCCGGTGTACAGGGCTACACGCGTCGTCGGGCTCAGGGCCAAGAGCACGACAACGAAGACCATGAAGGCCAAGGCGATCCATACGGCAACGGTGCCGCCGGGCACAGCGTATTCGCGGGCAACGGCCGGTCCGCGGCCCGCCGCGGCTTCCTTGCGTCGCATGGCCAGGTACGAAGTCAGAATCATGATCCACACCCAGACGGTGGCGAAGGTAGCGATGGAAGCGATGATGGTGAACAGCGACTCCGGGAGCAGGGCGTTGAGCACCACGCCGACCAGCAGCACAATGGCCATGATGACCACGGTCATCCACGGCACGCCGGTACGCGAGATGCGGCCAAAGGACTTCGGAGCATGGCCGATCTCGGACATGGCGTAGAGCATGCGGCCAGCCCCAAAAGTATCGGCGTTGATTGCCGAAACGGCTGCGGTGATCACCACGGCGTTGAGCACGTGGGCGGCGGCCGGGATGCCCAGGCCGTCGAAAATCTGCACGAATGGCGAAGCTGAGCCGTCGATCTGGCGCCAGTCAAAGAGCATCATGACTACGGCCAGCGAAGCTACGTAGAAGAGCAGGATGCGCCATGGCACGGTATTGATGGCGGCTGGAACCGACTTGGCAGGATCAGCTGCTTCACCAGCGGTGATGCCGATGGTTTCGATGCCGCCGAAGGCGAACATCACGACGGAGAACGAGAGCAGCAGGCCCACGAAGCCGTTGGGGAACAGGGTGCCAGCGCTCATCAGGGTAGCGATGCCGGTTGCGGTTTCGGTCTCAGGGGCGTTGAAGCCGAAGATGATCAGGGCGGCGCCGCCAATGATCATGGCGATAATTGCGGTCACCTTGATGATAGCCAGCCAGAATTCGGTTTCACCGAAGACCTTGACCTTCATCAGGTTGATCGAAGCGATCAGCAGGACGACCGCCAGCACCCAGATCCACTGCGCCACCTGCGGGAACCAGAAGCCCATGTAGATGCCGAACGCGGTCACATCGGCGATCGCGACAATGGCCATTTCAAAGGCAAAAGTCCAGCCGGTGACGAAGCCGGCGAAGCGGCCCAGGTAGCGCGAAGCGTAGTGAGCGAAGGATCCGGAAACCGGATGCTTGACAGCCATCTCGCCCATGGCACGCATGACGATGAAGACGGCAGCGCCGCCAATCATGTATGCGAAGAGGACGGCAGGGCCAGCAGCCTGGATAGCAGAAGAGGAGCCGTAGAAAAGGCCCGTTCCGATAGCTGAGCCGAGGGCCATGAAGCGGATGTGGCGGGCAGTCAGCCCGCGGGCGAGAGACGCCTTTATTTCGTTCACGATAGTAATGCTCGGATCCTATAAGGGGTGCGTTCGATGGGGACGGGCCCGCGCCAAAGGCAGGGCACAGCCGTGAAAATCCTATGCGCTCCAGGCAGCCATGACGCGCTTAAGTGTTGCAGATCCATCGTGAGCTTGGCCACCAGCGGTTGCTGTTGGCCACCTGCCGGGTGGGAGAATGGGCCTATGAAACTAGGATTCGTCCGCCACGGACAGACGCAATGGAACCTCGAAGGCCGCTTGCAGGGTTCCAGCGACATCCCCCTGAACGATACCGGGCGAGCCCAAGCCCGCGAGGCTGTCTCGGTGCTGGACGGCGGCCAATGGGACGCTATCGTTTCCTCGCCGCTCTCGCGGGCACGCGAGACGGCACAGATCATTGCCGACGGGCTGGGACTGGAACTTGGTCCTAGCTACGACCTGCTGATCGAGCGCGACTACGCCCAGGGCGAGGGCATGGTTGAGACCGAAGCGCTGGCGCTATGGCCGGACAAGAACGGTGGTGGAATTGAACCACTGGAATCTGTAGTTGACCGTGGCCTGCGCGCAATCAACCAGATTGCAGCAGACTACCCGGGCAAGAACGTCGCGGTAATCTGCCACGGCACCATTATCCGCTACACGCTCTCGCACTTCGCCGGCTACAAACTGGACACCATCCGCAATGGCTCGGTTGCCATTATCGGCAATGAGCCCGGCGATTGGCAGCTGGAACTGGTCAATGACCAGGTGCCCAGCAAGGTCGCGGGCTAAGCCGCACTAGATGCCGGAAGGAACAATCCGGCGGATGCTGGAGGCCACCAGCGAATCACGCTGCCGGTTCTTGACGACCGCAAGCCATGAGCCCAACGCCATGTAGGCCTTGGAGCGGATCTTTGGCGAGGAGAGGAACACGTCGTGCAGCGCGCCGGGCAGGCGCACCAAATGCAGTTCCCGGCCTAGGTCGATGCTGCGCTGGGCGACGACCTGCACATTCAAGGCCACGTCGGCGCGGGTGGCGGTGTCGTGCCAGCGAGGCAGCAAATAGTCTTCCGCCGAAAGCATCACCAGGGTGGGCATCTGGAGATCCAGCCCCTTCTTCACCTTGGCTTGCGCATTGAAGACGGCAGAGATGAAACCCGCGGTGAGCTTGAAGCCGTTGACCGGGCGCCAACCCAGATCGTAATCCCATTCGCCGGAAAACTGGCTGGAGACCGTGCGGGTGTAGAACCCTGGATCCACCGTCGGCAAGAAGCGGTGGGGGTTGCGGCTGCTGGCCGCCTGGACGATCCTCGCCAAGGCGGTGCGCCCGATCTCGCTGGCCTGGAATTCCAGCCACGGGCTGTTCAGCGCCAGCGCATCAACTTTCTGCGGGTTGGCTGCCGCATACAGAGAAGCGCTGAGCCCGCCAGTGGAGTGGGCGAGCAGGACAAAGCGGGTGCCCGGATGCGCGCTGGAAATGATGCGGTGGGCCGCGTCGAATTCCTCGAAGTACTCCTCCAGATCGGTGGTGAAGCCCGGGCTTCTGTGCTCGGCGATTTTGGTGGCCTGGTCTACCGGCAAGTTCCGTCCATAATGGCGCAGGTCCAGTGCGTAGAAATCCGCTCCGGCTTCGCTGAGGAACTCGGCGAGCTCTTCTTGGAAGAAGTAGTCCGACCAGCCATGCACATAAAGCACCGCGATCCCGCGCAATGGCGGCGGCAGGCGCAGCGTTCTGCGCGGACGGTGCCTGATCAACGTCGCGGTCGAACCGTCCGACATCGGCAGCGGCCGTTGCGAGAAATCCTCGCCCAGCAGATCGGGCTGCCACAGGTCCTCGGCCGGGTTCTTGAACTGGAAAGCCATGGCTACAGCCTAGCCACCGCACACGCAAAACGGCATCCACCCGCTGGACTGGTTACCAACGGATGAATGCCGCTTTGCGTGGCCGACGTTCAGGGACGACTGTTTTCTATCGGCCGGGTCTCGGGTACTGCCTAACCTGCCATTTCCAGGGTGCGGGCTGGCGCATCCAGGTAGCGCAGGTAGGCGTTCTTGGTCAGGAAGGTCGGGAAGTCATCGCGCAGGGCGCAAGCTTCGAAGATTTCCACGGCTTCCTCGAAGCGATCGCCCTCGAAGCGCTCCAAGCCCTCCATGGTCTCCTCGGCCAGTTCCTGGACCCAGCGACGGGTGATGATCTCGCCCTCATCGGTGATCGCCGACTGGTGGATCCACTGCCACAGCTGCGAACGGGAGATCTCGGCGGTAGCAGCATCTTCCATCAGGTTGCGCAGCGCCACAGCACCGTTGCCGCGCAGCCAGGACTCGATGTAGCGGATGCCGATCTCGATGTTGTCGCGGATGCCGCGTTCGGTGATCTTGCCGGTGACACTCTCGATGTTCAGCAGGGCCGGGCCGGAAACCTCGACATCTTCGCGGGTGCGCTGCAACTGGTTGGGGTTCTCGCCGAGCACCTCGTCGTACACCTCCCGGGCAACCGAAACCAGGTCGGGATGGGCAACCCAGGAGCCGTCGAAGCCATCAGCTGCTTCGCGGGCCTTGTCCTCGCGGACCTTGCCGAAGGCCAGCTCGTTGATCGAGGCGTCCTTGCGGTTGGGAACGAATGCGCTCATCCCGCCGATGGCCGAAGCCCCGCGGCGGTGGCAGGCACGCACCAGCTGCTCGGTGTAGGCCCGCATGAACGGGGCGGTCATGGTCACGGTGTCGCGATCCGGGAAGACGAAGCGCGGTCCGCGGGAACGGAAGTTCTTGATAATCGAGAAGATGTAATCCCAGCGGCCAGCATTGAGCCCCGAGGAATGCTCGCGCAGCTCGTAGAGGATCTCTTCCATCTCGAATGCGGCGGTGATGGTCTCGATCAGCACGGTGGCACGGATGGTGCCGCGCTCGATATCCATCAGATCCTGGGCCATGTTGAACACGTCGTTCCACAACCGTGCTTCCAGATGGTTCTCCAGCTTCGGCAGGTAGTAGTACGGGCCGCGTCCGGCTGCCAGCAGGCGCTTGGCGTTGTGGAAGAAGTGCAGTCCGAAGTCCACCAGCGCACCGGACATCGGGGTGCCGGCAACCAGCAGGTGCTTCTCCGGCAGGTGCCAGCCGCGGGGACGAACCACGATGGTTGGCAGCTGCTGCAGATCGTAGCTGTTCAGCTTGTACTCGCGGCCATCCGGTGCGGTGAAGTCCAGGTCCTGATCCAGCACCCGGATCAGGTTGACCTGGTTCTTGATGACGTTCTGCCAGGTTGGCGAGGAAGCATCCTCCATGTCGGCCAGCCAGACCTTGGCCCCGGAATTCAGCGCATTGATAGCCATCTTGCGTTCGATCGGGCCGGTGATTTCCACCCGGCGATCTTCCAGCCCCGGTGCGATCGGGGCGACCTGCCATGAATCGTCTTCGCGAATAGCGCGGGTCTCGTCCAGGAACTTCGGATCGCGGCCATTGGCAATGCGCGCCCGGTTGACCTGGCGGCGCTGCATCAACTCGGCACGGCGCGGTTCGAATGCGGTGTGCAGGGCCGAAAGGAAGTCCAGGGCCTCGCTGGTCAGGATCTGCTCCTGGTAGCGAACGGGGGTAGGGGTAATGGTGATGTTGTTCAGGGTGATGGGGGAGTTCATGGCAGCGTCCTTAAAAATCTTGGAAATGGTGCTGGTGCTAGCCGGCGCCTTTGCCAGCTAGCACCATCGACCCATCAGGGTCTAATGGAATTGGCCTTCTTCGGTGGATCCCACCAAGGCCAGGGTTGAGGCGTTAGGGTTCAGCGCCGTGGAGATCGCATCGAAGTAGCCGGTGCCGACTTCGCGCTGGTGCCTGGTGGCGGTGTAGCCGGCGGCCTCGGAAGCGAATTCGCGTTCCTGCAATTCGACGTAGGCGCTCATGCCGTCCTTCGCGTAGCCGGAGGCCAGGTCGAACATCGAGTGGTTCAATGCGTGGAATCCGGCCAGGGTGATGAACTGGAAGCTGAAGCCCATGGCGCCCAATTCGCGCTGGAACTTGGCGATGGTCGCATCGTCCAGGTGCTTCTTCCAGTTGAACGACGGCGAGCAGTTGTAGGAAAGCATCTGGTCCGGGAAGTCCTTTTTGACCGCTTCGGCGAACTTGCGGGCCAGCTCCAGGTCAGGGGTGCCGGTTTCCATCCAGATCAGGTCCGAGTACGGTGCGTAGGCCTTGGCCCGGGCGATGCATGGCTCGATGCCGTTGGTGACCTTGTAAAAGCCCTCCGGGGTGCGCTCGCCGGTGATGAACTGCTGATCGCGTTCATCGACATCCGAGGTGATCAGCGTTGCCGCTTCAGCGTCGGTGCGGGCGATAACTACGGAAGGGGTGCCAGCCACGTCGGCGGCCAGGCGGGCCGCGTTCAGGGTGCGGATGTGCTGCTGGGTCGGGATCAGCACCTTGCCGCCGAGGTGGCCGCACTTCTTTTCGCTGGCCAGCTGGTCTTCCCAGTGGACGCCCGATGCGCCAGCGGTGATCATGGACTTCATCAGTTCGTAGGCGTTCAGCGGGCCGCCGAAGCCGGCTTCTGCATCAGCGACGATGGGGACCATCCAGTCTTCGACGGTCTGGATGCCTTCGGAGAACTCGATCTGGTCTGCACGCTGCAATGCGTTGTTGATGCGGCGCACGACCTGGGGAACCGAATTGGCCGGGTACAGCGACTGGTCCGGGTAGGTCTGGCCTGAAAGGTTGGCATCCGCTGCTACCTGCCAGCCCGAAAGATAGATGGCTCGAAGGCCGGCCTTGACTTGCTGCACTGCCTGGTTGCCGGTCAGTGCGCCCAACGCGTTGGTGTAGCCGCCGGTGGGGGTTTCCTCGGTGAGCTGCTTCCACAGCTTCTCGGATCCGCGTTTGGCCAGGGTGTGCTCTTCCTGGACCCGGCCCTGGAGCTTCACGACGTCGGCAGCGCTGTAGTCGCGGCTTACGCCGTTCCAGCGGGGGTTGTTTTCCCAGTCGCTCTCGATGGCTGCGATGCGGTTGTCGATCGAGGTTTCGTTGGTGTTTTCAGTAGTCATTGCCTTGGCTCCTTCGCACAAGCTGCGGGTTCATGTCGATCGGAAGGTGATCTTGTGAACTTCTTCGTGACAACTACTTTTCCGCAGGTGCGAGGGCTTCAACAGAGGTTTTTCGAATTAAGATTTCCATTTCTTCACAAAAATGGAAATTTATCGCTTCTTGCGCTGAATGTGAGTCAAGGCATGGAAATTTGCCGATATTGAATCAATCCCTAGCGAAGAAGAGTGAAATTTAACAGCAAGCCTGGATAAGGGCGAAGCCAAAGCAGACCGATTCCGGGGTCTGCGAGAATCGGCGAATCACTGATGAACTGGGATTTTATGGAAACCGCAGGTGCTGATTCGCCACGGCAGGCGTTGTGTATCGGGCCAGGAAACGTGAAGTATCAGAGTCTGGACTGGTAGCTGGCTTTTGCCAGATGGGGGCCTGGACTTGTCGCTATGGCCGATATTCTTGGCCGGCAGTGCAGTTTCTGAGTGCGAAGATTTATGGATCTTGCGACCATGGCTGATTGAGCCGGAACTGGCTAGGGCTGGTCGAAAGAAACCACAGCCATGAAACCGCGGCCGGAGATGCGTGGTTCACCGGCGTCAGAGCCAACGACGGTGTCACGCAGGTTCAGCGACTGTTCGCTGTCGCCGAGCAAGAGCTTGGCGGAGCCCTGGACCAAAAGGCCCAGTTGCCCATCAAAGAGGTATTGCTCGCGCTTTTTGGACAGCTCGACAATGCGAACGGTGGCTCGTACCTGCTCTGGAACGGCGGCCACGTGCACGATGAGCAGTTCTTCGGCGGGCTGGCTCGCCCGGACAGAATTTCTCGTTTCGAATTTCAACGGGCGCAGCGGTTCCAATCCGTGCTCTTGCCCGTCTACATCCAGCTGCACGAAATCGCCGGTGATCAACGTGAAGACTTGAGCCGAAGGCGACGGAGTGAAGGCTGTAGATTTCTCGATAGAGCGAATCGACAGTTGCCAGGTTGATTCCCGCAGTTCGCTGGACCGCAACGTTCCGTCCTGCGCCAGAATGCCGCTCGCAATGAGCCGGACCTGCCCTAGCTCCCATTGCTTCTTGGTGCTTTGCGCCAATTCGAGAATGGAACCCGGTGCAAAAGATGCTTGTGCTTCGCTCATGGGACGAGTCTACTTGCCGATGACCAAGCGAAGTTGTTCAACCAGCTGGGATGTGGGCAGCGAGGCATCAAGGGTGATCCAACCGTGCACTTGCGCAAGGCGCAGATACTCATCTCGACTGTCCCTGAGATACTCCATGCTTTCGTCGTCTTTGCCACGGGAATTGATCCGCTCAAAGGCAAGGATGGGGTCGATGTCGAGCAGGACAATTCTCGCGTGCTCGGTACTTTTCGCCGCAAGCCAGGGGAGGAGCAGTCCCGGAGGATGGCCGCGTAAGCGCCGCAGCACTAATTGGCAATACAGGTGCCGGTCCATCACGCTGAGTCCGGGAGAGCGGGCCGCGAAAAGCATATTGCGGGCAACATTGAAGCTGCGAATGGAAGTTTCGAAGAAATCCTGGGTGAAAGTCGGGAACGTGATTCCCAGGGCGCGAGAGAATTTGGTAAGCCAGCTCCGCGCGGCGACGTTTGCGAGCCTACGAGCCTGAATGCGATCGTTGCGTAGCTGCTGTACTAAAGCTTCAATAGTGGTGCTTTTGCCTGCGCCATCGGTGCCGACGATGACCAAAGTCCGGGGTGGATCGTGGGCATGGCGCGGGGCCGGTAGGGGGCGGGTGGAGACTGCGTGCATGGTGCTCCTTGCGGGATCTCTTTGTAGTTTCAACGTTTGCGCTTCGCTGAAGATTCCGCAGAAAGGCTGTGCATTTGTTGAGAGTAGCTCGCCGGGGAAGCAAGGAAAGAACCGTGAATATTTGCTTTCGCGTCCCTGCTGGGCGATTGAATTACGGGTTGAATCCGGAAGATCTAGAAATTTTCACGATCCTTGGCATAACCTTGTCATGTGACTGCAACCACATGGAATCGCTCAGTGAACTCAGCCGGCAATGGCGCTGGCAGCGAAGATACAGAACTCGACGCCATTGCTCTCGGCCGCAGAATCCGCTTTCTGCGCAAGGGCAAGCAACTGACCTTGGATGATGTCTCGGCGCTCGTTGACACCGCGCCGAGCCAGTTGTCGCTGATTGAAAACGGCAAGCGCGAACCGAAGCTATCGCTGCTTAAGTCCCTGGCTGGAGCCATGGGGGTTGGAGTCGACGATCTGCTGGGCACCGAACCGCCATCGCGCCGTGCTGCTTTGGAGATCGAATTGGAACGTGCCCAACGCGGTCCACTGTACGAGTCCTTGGGATTGCCTACCGTTCGTGTTGGCACGCGTCTGCCCATGGACGTCCTGGAATCCCTGGTGGGACTGCAGCATGAATTGGAACGCCGCCTGAACGAGCAGGCCGCGACCCCTGAAGAAGCCCGTCGGGCCAATACCGCGTTGCGCCATGAGATGCGCCAACGCAACAACTACTACAAGGATATCGAGCAGGAAGCCGCCAAAGTCCTCTCTGCAGTTGGCCACGATTCAGGGCCGCTCTCGCATCATCGTGCAGCAGATATCGCCGAGCATCTGGGATTCAGCCTGCGCTTTGTGGGCAATCTTCCGCATTCCACGCGTTCGGTGACTGACCAGAAGAACAAGCGTATCTATCTGACGCAGGCGAACCGCTCGGAACATGATCCTCGTTCGGTGTTGCTGCAGGCGCTAGGGCATCACGTATTGGGTCATAGGACTCCAACCGATTATTTCGATTTCCTCTCGCAGAGGGTCGCGACCAACTACTTTGCCGCGGCGTTGATGATGCCGGAAAAGTCCACGGTGGACTACTTGCGGCGAGCTAAGAACAACCGTGAGTTGGCCATCGAGGATCTGCGCGATGCTTTCGCCGTGTCCTATGAGTCCGCAGCCCACCGGTTCACCAACCTTGCCACCGAGCATCTGGGGATGACCTGCCACTTCCAGAAGGTCCACGAATCGGGCATCTTGCACAAGGCTTATGAGAATGACCGAGTGAACTTTCCAGCCGATCACACCGGTGCCATTGAAGGCCAGACCATTTGCCGGTATTGGACAAGTCGCGTGGTCTTCGAGCAGATGGATAAGTTCCGTTCCTTCGAGCAGTACACCGATACCGTCAATGGGACCTTCTGGTGCACGGCGCGCACCGAGCGCCATTCCTCGGGGCTGTACTCCTTGTCCATTGGCGTGCCTTTTGAGCATGTGAAGTGGTTCCGCGGGCGGGATACCAAGGAGCGCTGCCAATCCACCTGCCCGGACGAGAACTGCTGCCGCCGTCCACCTGCTGACCTATCCAGCCAGTGGTTCGGCAATGCGTGGCCGGCTACGCGCGCCAATACCCACTTGCTGGCGGCCATGCCAACCGGAGCCTTTCCCGGGGTAGACGAAACCGAGGTCTACCGATTCCTGGAAAAGCAGGTGGACTAGGACCGTTGGACTATGCGATGTGCTTGGAGATGAAGGCAAGAGCAGTTTCCGCCAGCCACGCGCCATCCTGGGCAACGGTGCGGCCGGAGCGGGCTACCTTGAAGGAATGGTTGCCACCTTCGAACCAGGAAAGTTCGCTGTCCTGGTTCAGCTTGCTGGTGACTTCTTCCATCTTTTCGGGGTTGGCAAAGGGATCGCGGGTGCCTTCGAGGAAAAGCATCGGCACCGCAATCGGGTAGAGATGCTCATCGCGTAGCTTCTCTTCCTTCTTAGGCGCGTGCAACGGGTACCCCAGGAAGATCAACCCTGCCGATGGCATGCCCTCGGCAACTGACAGGGAAGCGATGCGCCCGCCAAAGGACTTTCCCGCTGTGAAGATTGGCAGGCCTTCAGCCAAGTTTTCTTCAACCCAACGGCGGACCTGGTGCCACACTGCGACCGCAGCTGGCGCTTTATCGGGAAACTTCTTTCCAGCGTCCATGTAGGGGAAATTAAAACGCAGGACGCTGGCACCCAGATTCGCAGCGGCTAGCGCAAAGCCGGCCATGAAGTCATGATCCTTTCCAGCACCTGAACCGTGTGCGAGCACGATGACGGCCTTCGCCGCCTTTGCGCGGTCCCAGAGCGCGCTGAGTTCCAGGTCTTCGTATGGAATGGAGAGTTCTTGGGTCATAGGTACCACCCTAGGGGCTGAGGGCCCATCAACTGATCATGAAAGGAAATGAACTACATTTCCCAGTCCTTGCGGAGTGCCGTATCGGTGTCATCGCCATTTCTGGCCAGTACCGTCAGCTTTTCAACTTTTTCGCCGGTTGCCGCACGCTCGTTGATCTTGAGCATCATATTTCCCGAGACGAAGATCGATGCGGGCATGTCGTATTTGCCGTCGATCCATGGACCGTCTGCGAGGGTGACGACGAGTTCGCCAAGCGCAGGCGACTCGACTTTCTCAACGTAGGCGTGGGGGTCAGCGGGCAGGCATGTGCGGTAGATTTCCAGCTCAGTGATTTCAGCGCCGCATAGGGATTTGTAGGTATCGTTCATGGCGGACAGCCACTGCGTGTACTTTTCCGAGGCCCAGGCTTTGCGGTCCTCGGGATCGGCACCAGTACGAGCCCGGGTGAAAGTTCCTGAGTTATTGCCGTCTTCAGTAGCGAAGGTGACGGATTCCAATTCCGGCGAGGCCTCGCCTACGCTTTCGAACATGATTCGGCCCATCATGCGCAGCTCATCCTCGTTGGTTTCGTAGCTTTCCCGCATCTGGGTTCCAAACTTCATGCTGTTATCCAAGAAGATATTGATGGCACCAGGTGCTGGAGATTCCCAAGAAGTCATTAGGTTGTAGGGATACAAGAAGCCTTTGGTGGACTTGATGCCAGAGTTTTCTTTCCACATCTCAATTTTGGAATCTGCCCAGGCCTGTCCCGAATTGGCGTTGGCGTCCAACTCCGCGGGTCCAGGCTCGGGGGCGGTTTCACCGGGTTCACCGGTTTCGGACGCGGGCTGTGCCGCCGGAGTGGAGCCAGCGACGGAAGCCGCCGTCGAATCGGCTGGCGCTGCTTGTTCGGGAGCTGCATTGCACCCTGCTAGAAGCAAAGCCAACGATGACAGGGCAATGACCGAACGGGTGCGCAAGAATAACTCCTCATTATCGATGAATGGTCAGTCTATACAGGCCAGGCAGCGAAGGGAGAGCTGTTACGAGAATTTGGCAAAGGTCCGGATCGCACCGGGACGGAAATCCGACGCTTCCGTGAGCCCCATGGATTCGTAGAAGGCACGTTGCCCGGGTTCATCATCGGTGCTCAGGACCAGCTGACGCACATGCTCATATTTCACTAGTACGGCAGAGAACAAAGCACGGCCTACGCCGGTGCGATGCGTAGATGGACGCACCAGGATGTCCTGGACGTAGCAGATGGTGGCATTATCCGAGACCACGCGCACAAGGCCGATTAACTGGTGGTCTACGTCGTAGGCGTAGATTACGCATGCTGAATTCTTCAGGCCCTCAAATAGTACGTCTGGGTTGTCTGTATAGGCGCTCCAGCCCACCGCGTTGTAGAGCGAGAGTATTTGTTCCTCGGAAGGCACCTTAGTGGTGGAGAGTTCCATCGAGTCCTTTTACTGTTGCGGGGAAACCGAAAGGATCTCTGCGTTGCCCAGCAACGGATGCTTCACCAGTTCTGTTTCCAATGCGTGGATGATGGCTTGGGCGGAGTCGCCGTTGTAAACGAACACCGGGCCATCATGCCGGTAGTAGACATCCTCATGCCATCCGATTTCGCCGTCACCCAATGCATGCTGCAGGGCCCTGACTGTTGGCTCCAGATCCGATTCCGATTCGGCCCCAAGCCTGGTTCGAAGCAAAACGTACTCACTGCCGCCTACTTCGGTGCGTTGTCCATCAATAATCAGCCAGGAACCATGCCCAAGTCCTCCATCGATGAGCGAAGAGAGCAATTCGGAAAACAGCTTCTTCGGTTCGGGGGTGGCCACTTCAAGGTCAATGTCGCTGGAGATCGGCTCCTCGGCCGCGTCCAATGTGGTCTTGGCGCTGATGATGGTTCCGGAAGACTTGTATTTGGGCAACAATGTATCGAGCAGGCCCGCTTCATGATCTTTGCGCAGGCGTTCGGTCATCGGCTGGGCAAAATGGATCTGCACCCGGTGAGTCGAAGCCTCCGATGATTTCCTGGCGAACAGCGACATGTCCTCAGTCCTCGTGTGGGTCGGAAATGCAAAAGACGATTCCGTAAGGATCGCGCATAATGGTCCAGCCAAAACTGGGATCTTCGGTGTGGTCCTCAACGCGTGTTGCGCCAGCGGCTGTGCAACGGGCGACTTCCTGCTCGCGGCTGGTGCTTGCTTCCAAGTCGAGATGAACCCGGTTCTTGCCGGCAGTGATCTCATCAACTTTTTGGAACCCCAACCTCGCGCTGAAGCCAGGGACGCTGATCATGGTGAACCCCGGGTACTGGCCCAGATATTTCCCGCCCAGAACAGCCCTCCACCAAGCCGAGGCAGCTTTCTCGTCAAGGGCATCAAGGGTGATCATTCCAATGTTCGCCATGCAGTCAAAGGTACCGGGAGTCTTCCTGCTTAGCTAGAGGTTGACTGCATTTCTGCAGCTGACTAACGCACTTTCTAAGTGAAGAAAAGGGGCTTGCTTGGCCGGGACGGAAGTCCCGAGCAAGCAAGCCCCTTTATGGGCTATGCCGGCCTAGCTATCGAAGTAGTTTGGCGCGTGCTCGTTGTGAGCAGGTGGAGTCGGCATCTCGACTTTCTTCTGCACCTTCAGCATGCCAGCGGCGTAGTCCACCGAAACGGTGTCACCAGCGGCAAGCGAATCACTGATCAGCAGGTCGGCAATGGCATCCTGTACCTTGCGCTGTACCAGCCGGCGCAGCGGGCGGGCACCGAACTCGGGGTCGTAGCCTTCGTTTGCCAGCCACTGCACGGCAGCGTCGCTCACCTCCAGCTTCAGCTCCTGGTCCATTAAGCGAGCTTCGGTCTCGGCGATGACCAGCTTGACGATCTGGCCAATCTCGGACTGCGAGAGCTTGGAGAACAGCAGTACCTCGTCCAGACGGTTCAGGAACTCTGGGCGCATGAACTCGCGTACCTTGCCCATGACCTTGGCCCGGATTTCTCCAGCCTCGCTGGTGGCATTGGCGGAGGTGAAACCGAAGTTTCCGGCCTTGTTGGCCAAGTACTCGCCGCCGAGGTTGCTGGTCATCAGGATCAGCGTGTTGGAGAAATCGACAGTGCGCCCGGCTGAGTCGGTCAACCGGCCGTCATCGAGTACCTGCAGCAGCACGTTGAACACGTCCGGGTGGGCCTTCTCGATTTCATCGAGCAGCACGACCGAATACGGGTTGCGGCGGATCTTCTCGGTCAGCTGGCCGGGCTCGTCATGGCCGATGTACCCCGGAGGTGCTCCGATCAGGCGCGCCACGGTGTGCTTCTCACCGTATTCGCTCATATCGACGCGAACCAGCGATTCGGCCGAACCGAAGAGGTTTGCAGCCAGGGCCTTGGCCAGTTCGGTCTTTCCGACGCCGGTGGGACCCAGGAAAAGGAACGAGCCGATGGGGCGACCTGCTGGCGACATTCCGGTACGGTTGCGACGCACGGCGCGTGCCACAGCGGCAACGGCATCGTGCTGGCCGATGACCGAAGCATGCAGGGAATCTTCCAGCGAAGCCAAGCGTGCCTTGTCATCTCCCGAGATGCGCGAGGTGGGGATGCCGGTGGATCGGGAGATCACTTCCGAAATCTGCTTCTCATCCACTACCCGGGTGACCCCTGCATCGCCGGCCTCCTCAGCAGCCTTGATGCGCGCGGTCATCTCCACGATGTGGTCACGCCATGCGCCAGCTTCTTCGAATCGTTCCTCGCCGATAGCGCGTGACTTCTCACGCTCGGCGTCTACCAATTCGGCACGCAGGGACTGCACATCCTCGGCATCTCCGGCAGCGATGGACCGCCGGGCACCGGCGATATCGATCAAGTCGATGGCCTTGTCAGGAAGCTGGCGGTCGTTCAGGTAGCGGGCAGAGAGCGTCACCGCGGCCTTGAGCGCTTCGGGGGTGTACTGCACCTGGTGGTGATCCTCGTAGGATTCGCGCAGGCCGTCCAAAATGGCCAGTGCAGTTTTCTCCGACGGCTCGGCGACAGTAACCTTGCCGAAGCGCCGAGCCAGCGCGCTGTCCTTCTCCACCTTGCGGAACTCATCGAGCGTAGTGGCGCCGATCATGTGCAGCTCGCCACGCGCCAAACGCGGCTTGAGGATATTTGCGGCGTCCATATTGCCGGACTCGCCAGAGCCTGCACCGACCAGCAGATGCATCTCATCGATGAATATCAGCACCTGCCCTTCGGCTGCGGCTACCTCGTCGAGCAGGCCGGTGAGCCGCTGCTCGAAATCTCCGCGGTAGCGGGTTCCGGCGAGCATGCCCGGAAGATCAATGGAGATCAAGGCCGCATTGCGCAGTTGGGCTGGTACCTGGTCATCGATGATGGCGCGGGCCAGGCCTTCGGCAATGGCGGTCTTGCCCACGCCGGCCTCGCCAATCAGCACAGGGTTGTTCTTGGTGCGACGGGCCAGGATTTCAATAACCTGATCCAGTTCCTCCTTGCGTCCGATCACCGGATCAATCTGGCCGTCGGAGGCCAGCAGGGTCAGATCGGTTCCGTAGCGTTCGAGCATGGACACGTCGGACTCGGAATCGGACTGGTTCTGGGTATCGTTTTGGCCACGCTGGGCCTGCTCCATGGCGGCTTGCTGCAAGGACTGGCCGGTGATGCCGTGCTGCGCCAGGAGCTGGCTGACCGGAGATTCCGGGTTGAAAACGAAGGCCAGGAAAAGATGATCAGGATCGATGTAGGTCGAACCGTAGTTACGAGCAACCTGATAGGCGTCAAAGAGGCTGCGCTGAGCTGCCGACGATAGGTGGGATGGTTTCTCGCCCTTCTCCTGGGACTTGGGCATGCGCGCGATGGCATCTGCACTCAAAGCCTCGATGTCGATACCCATGGCGGTCAGGTGCTCGCCGACTGGTTCGGTGCGCAGCAGAGCCATCAGGAGGTGCAGGGAATCAATCTCGTCGTGGCCATGCTCCTGGGAAATCGCTGCCGCGGTGGCTACCGCTTCGTGGGTGCGGGCGGAAAGCAGGCGCGTGAGGTCGATGGGACGTGCTGCCTGGGCACGTGAAGACAGGAATCGAGAGAGGAATTCCTCAAACGAGCCATCTGACGGTGCGCCGAAAAATGCTGGCAAGTGAGCCTCCTAATAGAAACTTGAGCGGTCTATGCTCATGTTCAACGCATATGGCGCGCAGATATTCCCGAACCAGCCGGGCAAGGTGTCAAAGAGGTTGACTTCACACTAATAGCTGGAAAGCAGGCGCTAGTCTTTCGGGATTTCGATAAGGCCCATACGCGCGGCCGCAACCAGGGCCTGGACCCGATCGCGAACATTCAGCTTAACGAAAATCTTCGCCATATGGGTTTTAACCGTGGTTTCGGAAATAGTCAGAGTTCTTGAAATCTCGGTATTGTTTAGCCCGCGTGCGAGCAGTTTTAGAATCTCGAATTCCCGATTGGTAATTCCCAAGTCATAGGCCAGTTCTTGAATGTCTTGGGAATTATCCCGGTAAGCTTCGCGAACCGCAGAAACTAGATCAGAAGAAACCGACGGGGAAATGGCTGCAGTTCCTTGGTGAACGGCATGGATCGCATGAATAATTTCATCTGGTTCAGAGTCTTTTACCAAGTATCCGCTGGCCCCAGCGGTCAGTACCGGAACCAGATAGTCGTCCGAAGAAAAGGCGGTAATGGCAAGCACTGAGGGGCTGTCTTCGGCAGATTTGATTGCTTTAGTAGCGCTAACCCCGTCCATTATCGGCATCTGCAAATCCATGAGCACAACGTCCACTTGATTGCCGCTGCAATACTCGACGGCGGCCTGTCCATTTTCAACAGAATTAACCGTTACAATTCCGGGGTCTGTTGCTAGGATTGTGCCCAACGCATGCCGAATTAGAGGTTCATCATCGACAATAAGGACCTTTATTTGTTCCATCTGATTCCTCTGATTCGATGCGGGTGGCCTCATGTTGGCCTGTTCACCTGAAAGTATATAAGTTGATCTGATGTGGAGTTTGTTATGAAGGGTTTGAAAATGCTGGCCGTAGCAGCATTAGTTCTGGCACCATTGACCGCCGTGGCAGCTCCTGCATCTGCCGCGAGCTCTCCAGCCTCCAGCAGTGGCAACGTTGCTACTCCTGCTGGCTTTGGCTCAGCCTTCTCGGAGTGGTTCTGCAAACGCTACGGCGTCGCCTGCCCATAACGCGGTTTATTTGACTTGATCATCTGAGCCGGGAATTATTCGGCATATGAATGGACGACTAAAGGACACCCTGACCAAGCTCTTCGCTGGTCGGGGTGTCATTGTTTGGACTGGTATTGCGGTTCTGATCGCGGTTTCCAGTAGCGAGTTCGTGACTCTGCTGGAAGACGGATTTAGTGGTTCGTCGGATATTTCGGTTCGAGGCGCGTTGCTCGGCGTTGGACTGTGCGCAATTCTTGCGCTTGGTCTTCGCTGGGTTGCCGTATCCGTCGGATTGTTTGTGGCAGTTGCCTATTTCTTCCTCACGGACGGCGCCTTGTTCTTCTGGACTGTCGTTTCATTCATGATTTTTTCGGCGCTGGCAGCTACGGCCAGTGCCATGAGTGTTAGGGCCTTATTCCTAACCTTGTCCGCAGCGTGGATGGTGCAGTTCGGCGTCCAGTCCGGGCAAGACGCGGTTCTGCTTGTCGGGATTGCCCCGTTGACGGCGATGGCGTTCTTCTTAACGAGGAATATTTACTTGCTGCGCGAGAAGAACGAGCTCGCTCTTCGGCAAATGCATACGGTCAAAGAGCAGACTCGTCTTGCTGTCGACCGGGAGCGAAAGAACATTGCCCGGGATCTGCACGATATTGTCGCGCATGACATCACGGTCGTGGCCATGCAGTCGAAGGCCGCGAAATTCGCAAACGATGGGCAGAAGGCCCTCGAAGCTCTGGATGTCATCGCCAAACTGAGTACTGAGACGTTGCACGATTTACGCCTGATGCTCAATGTCCTGAGGGCTGATGGGACCATGGCAGATCCCTCGTCCCAGGGCATTGATAAGCCGGCCGCTACTACTGTTTACGCGCTTCAGGGTGCAGAACTTTTCGTTCAGAGGCTAAAAGAGGCAAATTTCGAGGTGAGCTCCACCACTGACGAGAAAATTTCCGAATTGCCCCGTTCTGCACAGACTGCGATTTATCGGGTCATGCAAGAAGGTACAACAAATGTGATAAAGCACGGTGCCTTGGGCGGGAAGTGCACCTTCGAACTCACGGTCCAAGGGGCAGAGGGCATCCTGGAAATTACTAATCAGATGGGGAATTTCGACAAGAAGGCGAGTGGGTTGCCCGAAGGCGGGACAGGCCTGATTGGCATGGGTGACAGGATGCGTGCATTTGGTGGAAAGTTTGCAACCAGTTCCGAAAACGGTGTTTGGGCACTGCGCGCAAGCATCCCGTTCTGACCCCTACCCTCCTACTAAAGTATGATTTCGGATTTTCGCAGGACGCGATAAGTTAGACATGTATCGGTGAAGACCGATCACCGGGAAGGTACTTGGTGGTGTTTTGCGAGTGGCATCACTAAGGATCCGAGGGTGATTAAAAGGTACGTTGCATTGCGTAAACGGACTGATCTTTCATCGGCGCTGTGCCCCCATCGCACGCCGTTGTCTGTCAGTAATGCAACGTACCTTTTATAACTTAAACCCAGCCCGTGTTTCTGCGTTCTGCCTCACACCTCAGGTCGGAATGGGCCTGCGTGGCGTGGTGTTGCGCCTATGGAGAGCATTTCCTGTCTGGGAAGCGAGCGCGCATGAGTACCCAGGCAGATACGGTTGTTTGGCAACAATAAGGCCTGGCCGTGGAGCCTAAGGGCGGCTTTGATAGCAAGACGGCAGATGCTGCGATCAACGCAGAAGCAACCGCAGATTCTTTGGCCGTGAAGGCCGGCGAACCAAGCGGGCCCCATGGTTCGATCGCCTGCCGTGGCACGACGCCGAGCTGGCCACGCGCATCGGCTAGTCGATGAATCAACGGCAAAGGGTGCGAGAACTCGAATTAGCTCTCGCACCCTTTGCCGTTGCTGGTGGTCTAAACCTCGGAAGCCTCTGCCTCTTGGGTGTCTTTCAAAACATGATCAGAGACCTTGGCCAGCGCTCGTTCCAGTGAAGAGCGCAAGACCACAGGAATCGTGATCTCGTCATTAATCTCGACAAGGCCTTCGCGTTCAAAGACGCGCAGCAGGGACTCGACCTGGGGGACAACCTCCTCAAGGCTGGCAATCAGGTGATGCTGCTCGGCGGGAAGGTCATCTTCGGTCGGAACTTGCAACGCGAACTCGGCACGTGGCGGTGTCGATGATGCGGCATTGCTCAACACGCCGGCCACCATCTCGGCGATCTGCGCCTTGCCCGGCTGCTCCAAGGTGTTGATCAGGATGTGCGAGTAGAGAACCTCTGCAATCAGCTCCTTGACCAAGCGGGCGCCTTGTCCGCTGGATGCCAGCAGCGCATCGCTGAGCGACTCGGTTGGGGTTGCGTTCGGTTCCTGGTAGCGCAGCATGGCCGTGCCGATCAGGGCGTCCCAGTATGCCGATAGGCGTGGAATGTCGGCCAGCGAAGAAACGGCAGTGCCGTCTTCCGGCTCCCACTGGGCATCCTCTGGAACGCCGGCGGATTCATCGACCTTGACGAACAGGCCCAGCGCGCTGGCCGCATCCTGCAGCGTATCGCCGGTGAGTACGCCAGCTGGGGTGGTCGGCTTGCCTTCGCCAACCCAGCTGATCAACTCGCGAGCCGCAAAAACGAAGGGCATCGCTTCGAGGCTGCCGTTGGCCTCATCATCTTCGAGATAAGGTGCCACGATGGGTGAATCGCCAGCCATGCGGGAGAGGAATTCGAAAGTCTGCTTGAAGTCATCCACGCTTCCGCCGAAATTAGCGGTCGTGCCCAGGAAAGTCAGGTAATGCTTGAGGATCGCAGCGCTGGCTTCCGAAACTTCCTTGCCCAGCGACGTCAAGTGGCCCAGCTGTTCACCCAGAATCGTCGGATCCAGGGTTTTGACGTCAACGCTCTGGCGCAACTGGGCATGCACGGTCAGCAGGGTAGTGAGCCCTTCGAGCGCTGCGCGGGTCTCGCTGGCTGCCTGGCCCTCTTCGTGGAAGTGGCGGAAGAGCGAGGACTTGAATGGCTGAAGAGCTTGGCGCACTTCAGATTCAAAAGGCACGCTGCTGGCGCCGGAACGGCGGGCTGGATGACCCTGGGCAGGCTTCTTCTTGGCTGGTTTACGTGAGGCCATGAGTGTGGTGCAGTTCCTTAGAAATGGCTGATCGGCGGGATTGGTAATTCGCTTCTCTCCAGTCTACGCAGGACGCGCTGGAGGCGAAGTTCCCGATGGGCGATAGTGATGCAGCCTCTGGGGAAAGTGCCCGTACGGGAGGAAGTACTTGTTGAAAGTTCGGAATATGCAATCATTTACCGCAAGAAACACGAACCTCCTGCCGGTGTGGTGGCGCTCACCGTCGAATCGTCAGGACGCGTTGATTTTCCCTGGGGATCGCGCGACAGTGAAGACATGCGGGCTCGTGTGGAGAGGCCGTCGAAATGCTAGGAGAGTGGATCATGGCTGGAGTAGGCGTGCCAGATCATGTCGTTGTTGTAGGCGCTGGCTTTGTTGGCCTGTCGACCGCTTGGTACCTGCAGGAAGCGGGCATTAAGGTCACCGTCGTGGATCGCGGCGGCGTCGCGTCCGGTTCCTCTTGGGGTAACGCCGGCTGGTTGACCCCAGCGCTGACCCTGCCCATCGCGGAGCCTGCAATTTTCAAGAACGGCCTGAAGATGATGCTCGACCCGGCATCCCCGCTGTACATTCCGCTGAAGGCCGATGCCAAGTTGCTCCGCTTCCTGATCGGTTTTGCCTGGCACTCGACCCCGAAGAAGTGGGAAGAAGCCATGCGGGTCTACTCGGAAATCGGCGCGACCGGTTTGGATGCCTTCGACGAAATCGCGCAGGCGACTTCGGCAGGGCCGGGAGTGCAGGAGCCGACCAAGCCGGCAAATCCATTCTTGACCGGTTTCACCTCGCTCAGCGACCGCGATGCGCTGCTGCATGAATTCGAGATGATCGAGAAGACCGGCGGCGAAGTTGATTACGAATTGCTCACCGGCGACGAGTTGCGCGGCATCGAGCCGACCCTGTCCAATAAGGTCGCTGCGGGCGTAGCCATCAAGAACCAGCGCTACATCAACCCGCCGAAGTTCATGGATTCACTGGCCGAATCCGTCATCGCCCGCGGCGGCGACATCATCGGAGCCTTCAACGTCACCGATGTGCGCGACAATGGCGGCTCGGTCACCGTCATCGGTTCCGAAGGCCGTTCAATCACCGCGGATCACGTGGTGCTGGCTACCGGTGCTTGGATGACCGACATGGCCAGCAAGTTCGGTGTGAACGTTGTGGTTCAGGCAGGCCGCGGCTACTCGTTCACCGTGGAGCCGGAACACATGCCAACGCACCCGATCTACTTCCCGACCCAGCGCGTTGCCTGCACCCCGCTGGGCGATCGCTTCCGCATCGCCGGCACCATGGAATTCCGCGACGCCAACCACAAGCTGGAGCCGAAGCGCATTGAGGCCATCGTTGCCGCTGCGACCCCGGTCTACCAGGGGATTAACTGGGAGAACCGCAAAGAAGAATGGGTGGGTGGACGCCCATGCACCGCGGACGGCATGCCACTCATTGGCCAGACCGGATCCTCGCGCGTGTCGGTTGGCGGTGGCCACGGCATGTGGGGCGTTGCGCTGGGACCGCTGACTGGCAAGATCCTGGCTGCCCAGATTGCTGGCCAGGAGGTTCCAGGCATCGCCCGGCACTTCAACCCCTTGCGCAAGGGGTTCTAGACGTTTCGGTCCACACCCGGAACGAAATAAAAGAACCGGCTTGCGGTGCATCATGGCGATGCGCTGCAAGCCGGTTTTCCTTTAAGGCTGTCTTTTACGCGCTTTAGGCGTGACGGGTTGATGCCCCGGCAAGGATCGCGCGGTAGCCTTCGGCAAATCCCGGATACTGCAGTTCAAGCCCGCTGGCTAGCAGCTTGGAATTATCGACCCGGCGGTCGGCAGCACGTCGAGCCGGGGCTTGTCCTGCCTCTTCCGGCGCAGGCAAATGAAGTTCCTTGGCCAAAAACTGGTAGACCTCGCCTAGCTGGGCTGGGGTGCTGTCACTGGCCAGGTAGAGGCCAGCGGCTTGCTCTCCCAGCGCCGCAACGTGAACGATGGCCGCGGCCAGGTCATCGCGGTGGATGCGGTTGGTCCAATGCGAGCCCGCGGGAATCTGTGCGGCTCCGGCAGTGACGTGATCGATGAGCCGGGTGCGGCCCGGGCCGTAGATTCCCGACGCCCGCAGGATTGTTACCGGCAGGCCGCTGCCGGCGAGCGCTGCCTCGGTGTGCGCAAGGACCTGCGCGGTGGGGCTAGCTGGGGCAAGCGGTGCTGATTCGTCGACGAGTTCTCCGTTGGCGCCGCCCATCACTGCGGTGGAGGAAACGTAGATAAGCCGGCGAAGATTGGGGCATTGGGCTGCCAGCCGGGAAGCCAGTTCTTTGGCGACCTGCAGATAGCCGCGCGTGTAGCCATCGGCATCGCGGGTGGCTGGCACGGGAGTGAGCACGACGATTTCGGTCTGCGGATCGATGCTTGGCCACTGGACGGCATCGAGCAGGTCTACGCTGTGGCCGGTAAATCCTGCGGGCAGCTTCTGGCTGTTGCGCCGCCAGCCGGTGACGCGATGGCCCTCCTGTTGGAGCCGCAGTCCTGCCTCGGTGGCGACATCTCCGCAGCTGACCAGTAATACTTTCACGAGACTCCTTTGGCGCAATATGTCCTCGGAGGCGAATCCCCCTACCCATAGACTAGAACCTTTAGGCCAGCGTGGCATGCGCGCGGAGGAAGGGGGCCAGGTGCAGTCTTCGGTGCGTTGCGTCCTGTTCTGCGTGGTTGCATTGCTCTCCATGCTCGGCGAGGGCATGGCGGTCTTTGCCTTGACCCTGGAATCCGCGGATCAGTTGGGGTCCTGGGGCGTAACCGCGTTGTTCCTCGCCGGCTTGGTTCCGCCGATCCTTGCCGCTCCGGCTATAGGGCGTTGGGTGGACGGGTCAGCCCTTGTCCGGGTGTGGATCCTGTACCTGTGCGTGCATGTGGCGATTTTCGCGGTGATGGCCATTGCCTCCAATATCTTCGCGAGCCTCGCCTTGATGCCTGTGGCCAGTATTTGCGCGGTGGTTAACGGAGCGGTCATTTTCAAGATCATTCCGCGCATCCGCGGAGGCTTCAGCATTGCTCGTGCCAGCAGCTTCCTTGTCGTAGCGACGACCCTGGCGGGAATCATCGCGCCGACGATAGCTTCACTCGTCTTCGCGAAAGCGGGGATCGGCGCGGTGCTTTGGTACGCGGCGGCAGGATTCCTGGCACTGGCCCTGGCGGCCATCTTCCTGTCCCGCTCGCAAGCCGCCAACGGGAAAGGAGCAGACGCAGGGAACGAGCCGGATCCGGGTGGACCGGTATCGCCCGGTGGAGCTGCATTGACGCGCAATCCACAATTGCGGATCTTGCTGCTCCCGGTGGCAGTGATCGTGCTGTTTACCGCAGCAGAAGGCGTTTCGGGGGTGTTCTACCTGCGCGGGATCACCGATAACGACACTGGATACGCGGTATTGCTCGGTGCCTGGTCCGTGGGCGCAGTGTTCGGTTCCCTGCTGGGAGGCAATCGCCGCTTCGGTACCCGAAGCGCCTTGCCGATTCTGCTCGGTGGAGGGCTGGTGGGCGCCGCGATCCTCACGGAAGGGCTCTGGTCCAACGCGGCTGGCCTGGCCTTGGTGTTCCTTGCCGGCGGGCTGGGCAATGGACTGCACAATACCGGAGTGCGAACAGCCATTTACGAATACGTGCCGGAATCCCGCCATGGCGCTGCTTGGGCGCAGCTGCGGATGCTCATCAACATCATGGTCGCATTGGGCTATCTCATCGGCACCCCGGGATTGCTGGTTGGCCCGGCCAGGGCAATTATCGTGATCTCCGGTGCCGCGACGCTGCTGGTTATCGTTGTATCCGCCGCGCTGTACAGCTGGAAAGCGCAGGCCAGGGTCCATGGGAGGACCTCTGCTACGGAATCCCGGGGGTAGCGCGCTCGCCGGAAACATGAAGGTTGCTGGATAACGCGCTACAATTCAAGTATTCGAATATTTGTACTAGAAAGTGGTGGGGTGTGGCTGAAGAACAGGAGCTGATGCCTCCGGGAGCAACCCAAGGGCCGGTCCAAGCGGTATCCGCGATGGGTTTCCCCTCGCCAGCACGCGATTATTTTGACGGCGGACTGGACCTGAACCGGTTGCTGGTCCGTGACCGTGTCTCCACTTTCATCATGCGCGTCTCGGGCCACGCCATGCGGTCAGCTGGTATCTTCGACGGCGATGAAGTGATCGTGGACCGATCGCTGGCCGTGCGCCACGGCTCTGTGGTCATCGTCAACCTCAACGGGCAGATGCTGGTGCGCCGCTGGCAGATTGACGGCCACGAGGTTGGGCTGCTCAGCGATGAATCGCCCCTGCCCGTGGTACTGGCCGAAGGCGATGAGGTCAGTGTCTTCGGCGTCATTACCAGGTGCCTGCATCATGTCCGCTGACCACGTATCCCTGGTGGACGTCAACAATTTCTACGTCTCCTGCGAGCGGGCCTTCGACTATTCGCTGCGCAATCGTCCCGTGGTGGTGCTGTCGAACAATGACGGCTGCGTGGTGGCCCGTTCCCAGGAAGCCAAGGATCTGGGCATTCCTACTGGAGAACCCTTCTTCAAGGTCCAACGCTATATGGACTCCCACAACCTTGCGGTGCGGTCAAGCAACTATGAACTGTACGGGGACATTTCTGCCCGGGTCATGGAATTGCTCGGACGCTTCGGGACCTGGCACGAGGTGTATTCCATCGATGAATCTTTCGTCGGCCTGGAAGGCAACCTGGAGCAGGTGCGCAGCACCGCGGCCCAGATCCGTGCCGCCATTGACAAGACTATTGGGGTGCCAGTCTGCGTGGGTGTCTCATCCACCAAGACCCTGGCGAAGCTGTCCAACCATATTGCCAAGCACAATCCGGGACTGGGCGGAGTCTGCGTCCAGCAGCTCATGGATCCCGAGGTCCTGGGCAGTATCCTGAACCGGGTTCCAGTCACCGATGTCTGGGGTGTGGGCCGCAAAACCGGTGCCAAGCTGGCAGCCATGGGCATTGAATCCATCGCGGACCTGCAAGCGGCTGACCCATTGGCGATCCGCAAGAAGTTTTCTGTCGTCTTGCAGCGCACGGTCTTCGAACTCAACGGGCAACGTTGCATCGGTCCGGTGGAGGAACGCGCGGACCGCGGCCAGGTCATGTTCACCCGTTCCTTCTCCACGCCGGTGCGCACCTATGAAGCGATGGAAGAAGTCATGTCCATCTATGCGCAGAAGGCTGCCGGTCGCTTGGCGCGCGAAGGCCTGTACGCTTCATTGCTTACCGTCACCGCGGGCACCAGCCGCTTCGCCCGGGGAGAAGCCTCATTCCCCAGTGCCCAGGTGCGCCTGTCGCGTCCGACGCGGGATCCCATCGTGCTCAGCAAGCTGGCAATTGCCGCGATGCGGGATCTGATGAAACCGGGGATGGACTATGTTCGCGGGGGAGTGATCCTCTCCGGGCTCAGCGATTCTCCGGGCGAGCAACAGCTGGACCTCTTTGGCCAGAGTCCCGATCCGGCTGCCGAGGAACAAGAAAACGTCTCGTCGGTAGTCCAGGACATCTCCCTGCGATTCGGTGCCAAATCCATTGGACTGGGGCATGCCGGAATGGCCAAAATCCCTGAATGGTCGATGAAACGAGAGCATATTTCGCAGCGCTACACCACCGACTGGGATGAACTGCTGGTGGTGCGTGCCTAGCGTTCTGCCAACGGCAAAAGGTTCTCGGCTCTTCGGCAACTTCGCAGTTTACGGTGGGAGGATGATCTCATGACTACCCGTGCCAAGCAGCTCATGTCAGTCGGAATCCTGATGACGGTGATGCTCGCTAGCTGCAGTGCGCCGAATGCCCAAGAAGCAGCTTCGAGCACGTCCGCTGGCAGTTCCAGCAGCCCGAGCAGTACGAGGACTCCTGCGCAGCAGGCAACTCCCAGCCCGTCCGGCAACTCCGGGGCCGAAGAAAGCCCATCGCCTAGCCGCAGCCAGGAACCCTCGCTGCGCCAGCAAGCAGAAGCGCTGGCCGACGAGCTGAGCGCCAGCGAACAGGCAGCGAGCCTCGTGATGGCCGGTGTCGCGGCAACAGGAGCAACCGCTGCGGAAATTTCTGCGATGAAGAAGCAGGGAATTTCCAATGTCTTCCTGCGTGGCCGTTCGCAACTGCCGGTGAAGCAGACCGCCGCCCAGGTCCAGGAAATTACCCAGGGCTTGGAGTCCGGCATTCCCGGGCAATTGCCGGTCTGGGTGGCCACCGATCAGGAAGGGGGCTTTGTCCGGGTGCTCCAGGGCCCCGGTTTCACCGAACTGCCGACTGCGTTGACGCAGGGAGGGTGGCCTGTATCGAAGCTGGAGCGTGAAGTGGGCGCCGCCGGGAAAGAACTGGCTGAAGCCGGCATCAACGTGAATTTGGCTCCGGTGGCGGACGTTGTTCCTGCCAGTATCGGCACCGGCAACGCACCCATCGGCTACTTTGGCCGCGAATACGCGCATGACGCCTCGGGGGTCTCCAAGGCCATTTCGACGGTGAACGAAGCGCTGCGCTCCGAAGGCGTGCAACCGGTAGTCAAGCACTTCCCTGGATTGGGCCGCGTCGCTGGGAACACCGATACCAGTACCAAAGTGACCGATACGAAGATCGATGCGGACTCCAGCGATCTGCAGCCATTCGAGCAGGCTATCGAGCAGGGCAAGTCCTGGGTCATGGTCTCCAACGCCCGCTACTCCCGGCTCGATGGAAAGAACGATGCACCGTTCTCTTCGAAGATCATCACCGGATTGCTGCGTGAGCAAATGGGGTATGGGGGAATCGTGATTTCCGATGATCTCTGTGAAGCCAAGCAGGTCGGCTACCTGCCGGTGGGCGAGCGCGCAGTGAAGTTCGTGGCCGCCGGCGGAACTGTTCCGCTATGCGTTAAATCGGCTCCGGCCATCACCATGGCGAAGGCCCTGGCCGCCGAGGCCAAGGCCGATGGGAAATTCGCGGCCAAGGTCAGAGAAGCCGCAGTACTGGTTCTCGAAGAGAAGCTGCGCATGCAATAAGCTGCACGGCTGGATCTTAAAGGTGTAGGCCCGGGGCTCTTCCTTACTCGCTAGGAAGTGCCCCGGGCCTGCTCTTGGGAGGTGGAAGGCCTACTTCTTGCCCTTCTTCTTTCCGTCAGTTACTTCCAGAACCTGTGCACGGTCATCATTGCCGTTGTGCAGGTGAAGCAACAGTGCCTTCGATGCCTTGGTGCTGTCTGCAACGGTCACCGGGATCTGAGTACCGGACAGATCGGTGAACAAGGTGCCTTCTGCACCGAAATCAACCTGTGGCGCTGCCACGTTGAAGTCGATCCAGTCGGTCTGGTCAACCGGGATCATCGAGCCGTTCTCATCGGTGTTGTACCAGGAGTAGCCCAGCACACGGTAGGAGATCTCCGACGAATCCTCATCGAGCCCCAGGGCTGACAGGGAGATCGGGAAGACCGCTGCATTGGTGTCGAAGGTGTTGGTATCGACATCGCCGAGCATGCCGTTCACCGGCTGCAGATCAACTTGCTCGCCGGTGGCGAGGTTGAAGGTTGCTGCCAGGTCCAGGTCGACTTCGTCGAATGCGGCGTTGAAGGTAACGAAGTCGGCTTCGCCGTCGCCATTGGTATCGATCTCGACATCCAGCTCGGTGCCGCCAGCCAGGTGGGCCCAGTTGGCCCAGGTGGAGATGCCGACGTTCAGCAGGCCGTCAGTCACACCGGTGCGGGCAGCGGTGCTCGATGCGCCAACGTGCTGCAGGTCCACGGAACGGGCCGCCGGGATGCTGTCCAGCGAATCGTCGCCGCGTTCACTCGAAGCACCCAGTTCGAAGGCGCCGAGCAGGGAGGTGACCGAAGTAGCGCCCTCGCCAGCAGTGATGTCCTTGCCCTTCAGGCTCAGGGTGGTGGTATCCGCGCCCTTCTTCATCTTCTTGAGCTTGCCCTCCATGTCAGCAGCCAGCTTGGGTGCTGCCTGGACTGGAATGCGCAGGGTCGGAGCATTGCTGGCAGTCAGCTCGACGCGACCGCTGGCATCGGCAACCCAGGCACGAGCCAGACCGGACTGGCTGGTAGCCATGGTTGGATCGATGGTCTTGGCCCACTGCTGCGGGTCAACGCTCAGGGTGACGTTCAGCTTGGCGCTGCCGCCGGCCGGCACGGTGACACTGCTGCGATCCAAGGTGAAGCTTGCGCCTGGGATCTCGGTAGCGGCCACGTAGTTGGCGTCGTAGCTCTGCGCCTTGCCGCTGGTGTTCTCAATGGTGATTTCGCGCTGCGCGCTGAACGGCTTCTTGCCTCCCAGCTCGATAACGCCGAAGACCACGCTGGTCAGATCCGCTGCCTCGGAATCGTAGGCGAAAGCAGGGCTCTGGAGTGCTGCATCGGCCATCACGCGACCGGAACCAACACGGTTCGGACCGTAGGCTTCGCCATTGGCAGCCTTGATGTCGGTGGCCGCGGTGTTCATGATGATGCTCTTGGCTTCATATGGGGTGTAGTCGCTGTCTTCCAGAACCAGCGCGGCGATACCAGCAACCAATGGAGTGGCCATCGAGGTACCGGTCATCACGGCGGTGCCAGTACCGGTGCCCACGCCAACCGAGCCGATCTGCGTACCTGGGGCAGCCACATCCGGCTTGACCACGCCGTTGGAACCGTGGACGCCACGCGATGAAGAGGAATTCAGCGTGTCTGCAACGCCGGACTCGCTGGAGGAACCGCCAACGAATTCGGGGGACAGGGTAACCTGCAGCCTGCCAGCTTCAGCTGCTGGGCGCAGCTTGTTCGACTCGTCCAAGGTGAACTGCGCACCCGGGATGGTCGCGTTGCCGGCGATGCCTGCATCGAACAGGTTGCTTTCTGCATCCAAGAGGACACCGGTGGCACCGGCGGCTTCAGCGTTGTTGAAGCGGGCGCCGGAACCGCAAGGGAACTCGCCGTTCTCGCTCCACTGCAGCCAAACCCACTTGCCTTCCAGTGAACCTTCTTCGAATGCGTCGCAACCGAATGCGTTATCGGCCGGAGCCATCACTGCTTCTCCGGACAAGGCGGCCGGATCAGCATTGGTGTAGTTGAAGTTCGCCGAGTACTGGCCCGAGGCCGAACCGGCGACATTGTCGGGACCATCGACCTGGATCTTGTCCAGGGTGACGTGCGAGCCAACGGAGTTGGCTACGGTCAGCGAGGAACGCGAGTTGCCCGGCGAACCGCCCACGTCGGTCACATCGCCGGCATTGCCGGAAGCGACAACCGAGAGGATGCCGGCTGCGCTCAGGGCGTCGACAATGTCATTTTCAGGGTCGTTGGCCGGGGAATGATCCGAACCAAGGGACATGTTGACCACGTCGGCGCGGTCCGAGAAGTCGCCGTCGCCGTTCGGATCAAGTACGTAGTCCAGTGCTTGGCCAACCACGGAGGAGGAGCCGCCGCAACCGAAGACGCGGATGCCGATGAGCTGTGCGTCAGGGGCCGAGCCCGGGCCGACCTTCATCTGCGCCAGCGCGTCGGCGTCCAGCGAGGAATAGTCCCCGGTGAAGGTCGAGCCATCGGCGTTGACGCCATAGCCTGCGGTGGTTCCGGCAACGTGGGAGCCGTGTCCGGCAGCTTGGCAGTCAAGCGGGTTAGGGTCCGGATGCGGAATTGGCTGGTAGGTGGGATCGTCGGAGTCGGCGTTGTAGTCATCGCCAACCAAGTCCCAACCGCCAATGAACTTGTTGGTGTCGATCAGGCCCGAATCTGCACCGGGCAGCTCATCGGAAGCCTGGGCTTCCTTGTAGCCTTCCAAGGTGCCCGGGCCGCCGAAGCTGGCATGGGTGTAATCCACACCGGTATCCAGTACAGCCACCTTGACGCCGTCGCCGGTCTTGTCCAGGGACTTCCATGATTCCAGGGCGCCGGTGTCAACTACCGAGCTGCGGTTGGAGGGCTTCTTGGGAACGATGGAGCTGATCTTGGCAACGTCGCTACGCTGTGCAAGCTTGCGCAGATCAGCGGCATCACCGGTTAGTGCGACACCCTGCAGTGCGTTGTGCGTGGTGTAGATGACCTTCGAGTTGGCCTCGGCTGCCAGCTGCTTGCCCTTGGCCTTGACCTCCTTGCCGATCTTCTTGACCTTGGCAGTGTCCTTCTTCTTGCCGGACTTCTTCACCGTCTCGAAGGCGCCATCACCCTGGAACTGAACGAAAACAGACACTTCACCAGTTGATTTGGCAAGAGGTCCGGAGACTTTCAGGTTGGACAGCGCTGATGAACTGGTGATTGGCAGGGACGCGGCATTTTCGCCGTCGCCTGGTTGGGGGATTCCTGCTGCGCTTGCCGGTCCTGACAAGGTAACAGCCAGTGCAAGCGCAGTGGCTGATCCCAAAATCAGGCGCGGCACTCTCTGCGTGCGGCGAGTGACCATGATTCTCCTAGCTGGGCTGGATAGCGGTGCTGCTCCCGTCATGGGCGGGCGACATAAAAGCGGTGCGAGCCTTGATGATCGTCCGGGGTAAACGTCCGCTAGTGCGAATACCCATAGCTGGAATCTTAGGTGACGTAGCTCATATATCAAGGGGTTATTGAATAGTAACCTTTGGCTGGATATTGTGCTGGCTTGGGAATTTCACAATAAAATCCGCGAACCACTGCGACAAACCCGCCCAGCAAGGCCTGATGGGCCCGTCCATTTTTGAGAAAATTTGGACGCTTTGTTACTCATCAGTTCACTACTTGCTGGGCGGGCGGCGCCGGAATCGGCTTGAAGGCTGCGGTTGCCTAGAGGCGGTTCAGGAAGCTATGCACGCGCTCGTCGAGCAGCTGGATGCGCTCGGCAACGACAACCATTGGGTCCGGGTAGATCGGATTCTTCGGAGGCGGGATCCGCACATTGCGGGAGCACTCGAAGTTCAGGCAGATCAATGTCCCCAAGGTATTGCCGTCACGTCCAGCCTGGCCAGCGCGCTTGGTCGTCCACATGCCTACCGCGCAGGGGATGTTCACATCGCGGCACATCTCGCACATCGTGGCGTTGGTCGGCTTGCGGCCACCGTCGGTGGGGCGCAAGAGGATGCCGCGGGTCTGCCCCGCTTCGTCGGTGTGGAGCAGGTAGCCGCGCTGCATCATTTTCGGGTCGCGCCAACCCAGGTACTCCAGCGAATCCCACTCGAGGGAGGCGAAGTTTTCGGGCAGGGTCAATTTCTTCGCTTCTTGGCGGCTGGCGTTGATGAAGGAAGAGCGGATGGTTTTTTCGGTCAATGGCTGCATGGGAAATCCTCAAATAGTCCGCACGCGCTTCATGGGCGCACGGAATCACGAATCGTCAAGGTGTTGAGGTCTGCAAGGGAACGAAAAATTGGGGGCACTGGAACATTGCCTAAGGCAGAAGCCTTAAGCGGAAAATGTGTTGCCAACCCCGTTCGATACGCAGACGAACGGGCAGAGCGTCAAAGTGGCTTGCATAGCCGACCGCTCCCTCCTGTGGTTCTCCACGCATTGATTCTGAGCACTTCCGGAATAACCATAACAAGTGCGGTTGGCTTAGGCCAATGACTGGGATCACGGTTAAAGCAGTTTGCTGGCCACCGCCGTGAACGGCAGTGGCCAGCAAACACTCCAGCAGCCAGGGCCTAGCGGCGGCCGCCCTGCCAGAGCGCGTCAAACGGGGTGTTGCCAGAAACGCGGTTGCGGATGCCTTCGGTGACAAACGCCTTGGCTGTGCGGGCTGCCTCCAGCGGGGTAGCGCCCTTGGCCAGCTCTGCAGTTACGGCTGCGGCCAGCGAGCAGCCCGCGCCGGAGACCGCAACTTCGCCGATCTTCTTCTCGCGCAAGACCTCGAGGGTCGTGCCATCGTAGAAAACGTCCACGGCGTCTTCGCCAGCGATGCGGACTCCACCCTTGGCCAGGACCGCCGCGCCGGAGACCTCGTGGATCTTCTTGGCGGCTTCGATCAGATCATCTTCGGTGGTGATCTTGATTCCCGAGAGCTGTTCAGCCTCGAAGTGGTTCGGGGTGACGAACGTAGCCAAGGGCAGCAAGGCAGCTTTGAGGGCTTCGTCGGTGTCCAGTGCGTGGCCTGGTTCCTGGCCCTTGCAAATCAGCACCGGGTCCAGCAGTACGTTGTCCCACTGCTGGGAATTCAACGCGGTGGCAACGGTGTTGATCGTTGCTGGCGAGCCCATCATGCCCAGCTTGACCGTGCTGAGCTTGTCCTCGTAGCAGGCCTGGATGGCTTCGAGCTGATCGGCAATTACCTGCTGGTCAACGGGAACGAAGCGGTGGTTCCAGGAGTCCTTGGGATCGAAGGAGACGATGCAGGTCAAAGCCACGATGCCGAAGGTTCCCAGTTCCTGGAAGGTCTTCAAATCGGCCTGGGCGCCTGCGCCGCCAGTGGCTTCGGAACCAGCGATGGTCAGGGTCATGGCTGGAGAGGCAGTGTTTGTATTAGTCATAGTCTCAATTGCGGGTAGTGCGGGTAGGGAATGGGATTAGCTGTGCTGCCAGAAGCTGAGCGTGGTCGCTTTGGACCAGCCTTCGGGAAGCTGCTGGGCGTGTTCTGCGGTGGCTACCAGCAGCAGCCAGGGCAGCCCGTGGCCGAAAGCTGCGCCTGCAAAGTTAGCCAGTACCGCGCGGCGAGCCGCATCGGGATCAGCGGGGGAGAAAAGGTCCGGGTCGGTAAGCAGGCCGTAGTTTTCGCCGTAGCGCATGCGTCCTCGGGCGACCGGACGGTCGAAGTCGGTCACCTCAACGACGTCATAGTTATCCATTGGAGCCTCGAAAAGCCCGGACGTATCGGCGAGCTTGACTACCTGCTCGACGTCGTCGGGCTTGCCGGCCAGCAGATGCATGGTCGTGCTTTGCTGCCAACCCGAAGTGGCGAGTTCTGCAGCGGTGCTGTCGTTGGGAGTGCCCAAGAGGATCAAGCGCTGCGCGTCCTTTGGCGCGGACCAGGAAGCATCAGGCCAGTAGCGGAGTATTTCCACGTCTTCGCCGTCTTGATTCACCGAACGAATCTCGTGCTGGTTCGGGAAGGAAGCAATGCGATCACGCAGCGTGGCGTAGTCGTGGGTCCAGCTTGGCAGTGCTCGTGCCATTGCGCTCATAGTGCTGCGTTCTCCTTTGGTTCGCTAGGGATCACCTATCGGCATGTTTGACTTTACGCCTTAAGACGCGGTGATACGGAACTCTGTGTCAGGGTGTATGCCGACGCGCGCAATCCGCGGCTTTTCAGGAGGCTTTCGGCCGTCTCAGCGGTGAAGGATCTGCCATGGACACCTCGGCAATCCCTGCTGGCCCTGGATCCATCAGTGCCAGCACATCTTCAAAGAGCGAGCGCACCACAGGCAAGCGGCAGAGCACCGCGAACTTGGCGGCAACCGGTGCCATGTTCTTCATCAGAAGTCTGGATCGGCGCTGCTGCGGCGACTGGTCGAAAGCCCACGCCGAGAAGATCTGGCGGGAAACCAGCAGTAAGAACTTCGGCAGATCGCGTCGTATGCCCAATGGGGGCAACGGGCGGGATCCGGAAACGACCTTCTCCCATATCTCCAATTCAATGCTGGAAATCTCGTCGTTGCCCATATCGCGCGCGAGCATCAGACGCAGGAACGCAGGCCCGAAATCGTGATAGGGAGCCAACGCTTCGACGCCCGTGTCGAGTACTGCGCGGATGTTGGCTTCGAGGGTATTTCCCTCTGCGAGCATCCCCGCGCAAAGATCATATTGCTCCCTGCGCAGGTTCAGCAGGAGCTGGGCAACGATCTCCTCTTTGGACTTGAAGTAGTAGTACGCATGCGACAGGGAAACCCCTGCGTTCGAAGCAATGGCACGCATGCTCGAGGCTTTATATCCGTCCGTGGCAAAGCACTCCAAGGCAGTTGCCAAGAGCTTGGCTTGGGTCTGCTGGCCTTTTTCGGTGCGTGGTTGCGTTGTCATGGAGCCTTTGGATGGAAGTGGGTGGATCCGATTCTACCAATTATTTGAACGCGTTCAAAAAAGGAAAATTTTCATGCTGATGTACGGGAGGACGGTCACTGCACTATTTGTTTCCTCGAATTTATAGTTCGAAGACATTCAAGTGAGATATGAATTTTGGAATTCTTTGATTTCTGAAACATGGTTGGTCTTCAACAGGTGAGAACGTGGCCGCAGTTATGCATGGGATACTTGTTGCGTAAGTGCTAATACAGCGGGACAGCGCGCAGGCATGGAACCTTCACCCTTTTGATTCGTGGGCAGGGCCGTGCCTTTTAGCGATGTTCTGGCGAACCACTTTGACAAGGAAAATTTCATGGGCGATTCCAACGCCAGCAACAATCTGATTCGAACCAAGAACGCGGTTTTCGCTTCTTCGGGTTCTCCCTACTTCTCCACGGTGCTCACCTTGATGGGCGCGGTCGTGATTCTTTCGAATATCGGCGCCTCCAAAGGTGTCAGCTTCGGTCCGCTGATCACCGATGGCGGTTTCTTCCTCTTCCCGCTGGCCTACATTCTGGGCGACGTCATTGCGGAAGTCTACGGATTGAAGGCGGCTCGCCGTTCAATTCTGGTGACTTTCGCCTTGGCATTCTTCGCAGTGTTCTGCTTCTGGGTCATGATCCAATTGCCATCAGCCGAGTTCTACGACGGGCAAGACGCATTTGAGCGCACCCTTGGCCCGATCTGGCAGATCGTCGTTGCCTCCGCCTGCGGCTTCCTGGTGGGGCAGCTGGTCAACTCATGGGTGCTGGTCAAGCTCAAGGAACGCACCGGCGAGCGTGGGCTGATTCTCCGCTTGATCGGCTCCAGCGGTGTTGGGGAGTTCCTGGATACCCTGATCTTCTGTGCCATTGCAGCGCCAGTTATCGGCATCGCCGATGCACCGACATTCATCAACTACGTGGTGGTGGGCTTCATCTACAAGACTGCCGTGGAGGTCCTGTTTGTTCCGGTGACCTCGATGGTCATCAAATGGTTCAAGAAGCGCGAACCTGGCTACAGCCAAGCGGCCGTCGCAAGCTAGTGATCCTGTGGGCATCATCCGTGAGGGCGATGCCCACAGCTGTATCCGGACACTAGAATCGATGGCATGCAGACAGGTCAAAGCGCTGAAGTTCAGCTAGAAGCACGCGACTTGACCATTGGCTATCCCAATCGCGTGATCTGCGGGCCGATCAACCTGCAGCTGGCTCCCGGTGCTGGCTTAGGAATTATCGGTGCCAATGGCAGCGGAAAATCAACACTGATCCGCACCATCCTGGGACATCTCATTCCGGTGGAAGGCACCGTCGAGTTCCAAAGCCTTCCCGTGAATGAAAGCTCGGAGCATTTTCGCCGTACCGTCGCAGTACAGGTCACCGACGGCGCCTTCTTCGAAGAACTCACCGTGCGCGAACATCTGGAAATGGTCGCTCGTGGACACGGACTGGATGATTGGGCCCAGTTAGTCCAAGCAGAACTCGACTTCTTCGAAATCACTGCTGCTGCCGATCACCTTCCCGGCGAGCTGTCTTCTGGCCAGCGCCGTAAGCTGCTGCTCGCCGCGGCCTTGATCCGTCCGGCAGAACTGCTGATTCTTGACGAACCGGAACAACGCCTGGACCTGCGTATCAGGCAGAAGCTGTACCAGCGGCTTGCCGGGGTACGCGCCAGGGGAACAACTTTGCTAGCGGTGACCCATGATCCGCTGATGGTGCGAAGCTGCGTGGACCAAGTGCTGCTTCTGGATGAAGACGAGGGTGAACTGCTTGATCCGCAGGCAGGGGCGCAGTGGCTTGAGCGCTAGCCGGGTTGCAAGCCATGCCGTTGATTTCAATCCTCGAGAACTGGTCAATAGAGCCAAGAAGCGGCGGAATTTCTCCGAGAAATTCGACAGCTTTTCCGATGCCTATGTCTGGGTGCTGGCCGCGCTGGTGGCGTTGGCCTACCTCTTCAGCGCACTCTTTGGCATGCTGTTTGTGCTCTTGGGCGAGGGCGTAGCGCACCAAAAGCTGCCCAGCGCCGTCTGGCGCTTGCAGGACCTCTCTTTCGTGCTATTGGCCTTGGCCGGCTTGGCAACCTTTCGGCTCATGCTCTACCTGGGGCCTTGCGGGCTCAGTGCGGCCAAGGCCGACTGGTGGCTGCCGCTACCGGTCAAGCTCCGGGCTATCCGCCAGCCGACTTGGCGAAATGCGGTGCTCATCGGTCTTTTCGCGAGCAGCTTTGCCGGTGCGTTGTGGCTGATCGTGATGCTGGGGCTGGCCGGATCGCTCCCGGTACCCGTTGCAGTCCTTGGGCTCGCCTGCTTCGCAGTGGCCGGTGTCGGGCTTGCCAACGCGGCCACGGCGATCCAGGGGAAGAACCACCAAATAGCTGCGCGACGGATCTGCGACTGGGTGGGCCTCGGGCTGCTCATCGCCTTGGCCGTGCTGTGGATGCTCTTGATGTTCCAGATTCCTTGGGCCCAAAGCCTGGTTGGCGCTATGGCTGCGGCCACCTTGAAGCCGGCTGCCTGGGTGCTCGCCTTGCTCGTTATCCTGGTACTTAGCGGCGCGAGTACGTACGGTGCGTTTCGCCATTTTGACCAGATTCCGGGCCAGGCGTTGCGTTTTGCCGGAGAGCACCAGCAATTCGCCGTGGGGGCTTTGATGCAGGGCGACTCGCGAGGCCTCTCGGCTCCGGCGACATCCGCTATTAGCCGCAGGCGCGCACGCGGTGGCAAGCTCACCGCCAAGTTGCCGGTGGCGTGGCGCATTCTCTGCCTCCGTTTGCTGAGGGGAGGCCGTTGGCATTCGGTGGCCGGGTTCCTGCTCCTGGCTTTCGCGTTGGCCGCCACGGTTCAGCGAATTGCCAACCCGCTGAGCGCAGCGGCCTTTTACCTGGTGCTCTGCCTGGTTCTCACCTTGAGCATTTCCGCGACCATTGCACCGCTCGTTTCCGAACGGCAGCTCACCCAGCTTCTAGGGATTTCGGAACAGCGCCTGATGCGGGCAGCAACGCTGTATGCAATGCTCTTTTCAGCCACCGCCTTGCTGTTCTTGACCGGCGGGCTGGGAATGCTGGGCATGATCCAGCTGGATCGCATTTGGCTTTGGATCGCCGCAGGCCTGGTCGCCGCGTTGGGGTGTGCTGCGGCAAGCAGTGCCCACGCCAGCAGGGAAGAACGGGACTGGGATGCATTACTCGGGGGAGCCACCAGCGAGTCGGCCGTGGCCACGTATCTTTTCCTGGAAACAGCGACTTTCCTTCGGGCAGCTGCCACGTTCTCGCCAATTTTCTTCTTGGTGCTCAGCCCCGGTACTCCCATTCCCTTGTTGCTGTGGATCGCGGCAATGCTCTTTGGTGCAAGTGCCCTGGTTCAAGTTTCCGGCAGGAAGCTGGGCGCGGGGGCGTAGGTAGTCTTGGAGGATGAACGATTTGATTTCCATCCACGAGCCCGATGGGCTTTCCGCAGAATTGCTCTACTCAATACTGAAACTGCGTGCCGAGGTATTCATCGTCGAGCAGCGATCGTGCTACCCGGACATCGATGGCCGCGATCTGGATGCCGGCACTGTGCATCTGGTGGCCACCGAGAACGGGAAAGTGCTGTGTACTGTGCGAATCATGGACAGCGCAAGCGGCACTCCGCGCATTGGGCGGGTTGCAACGGCCGCAGAAGCCCGAGGCCGGGGCCTGGCCGGGGAACTCATGCAGCGTGCCGTGGCGCTTTGCGCTCCGGAGGCGGAGATCCAGCTCAGCGCCCAGACCCAGCTGGAGGGCTGGTACGGAAAGTTCGGTTTCCTCCGCTCCGGAGAAGACTATGACGACGACGGGATCATGCATTTGCCGATGACCCGCGCAGGGCAGGGCGTTTCGGCCTAGAAAAGCCCGAGGCTTCGATTCTCCTTGCACTGCCCCGTGCGTGGAGAATCGATGCCTCGACTGCTTTGCGGCCCTTGGCTACAGGGCGGCCGGCTGGCCCTGCGGATCCGGTTCGCCGGCGTAGTAGCTGGAGAGCACCTTGTCCTTGAGCTCGAAGAAGGTTCCGTCCTCGATCGCCTGGCGCGCGGATTCAACCAGCGAAACAGTGAACTGCTCGTTGTGGATGGAAATCAACGTGTGGCTGAGCAGTTCCTTGGCCTTGTACAGGTGGTGAATGTACGCACGGGTGAAGTTCTTGCAGGCATAGCACTCGCAGCCTTCCACCAGCGGAGTGAAATCCCGCTTGTAGCGTGCGCCGGAAAGATTGAAACGGCCCCAGGGGGTATAGAACGCCGAGTTGCGCGCAACGCGAGTGGGCGAGACGCAGTCGAAAGTATCGGCACCATTCTCAATCGCGGTGAAGACGTCATCCGGCTCGGAAATGCCCAGCAGGTGGCGCGGCTTGTTCTCTGGAAGCTCTTCGGCGCACCAGCCGACGATGGTTCCCAGATTTTCCTTCTCCAAGGCGCCGCCGATGCCGAAGCCATCGAAGGCCATGGCCCCCAGATCCTGGCAGGCCTTGCGGCGCAGGTCCTCGTACTGGGCGCCCTGGATGACGCCGAACAGGGCCTGGTATTCCTTGCCTTCGCGGGAATCGGTCAATGCAAAGTGCTCGGCAATGCAGCGCTCGGCCCAGCGCCGGGTGCGCTCCAGGGACTCGACCTGGTAGCCGCGGGAATTCTGCAAGGTGGTCAGCTCGTCGAAGGCGAACATGATGTCCGCGCCGATCCGGTGCTGCACGCCCATGGAGATCTCAGGGGAGAAGCGGTGCTTGGTGCCGTCGAGATGGGACTTGAACCAGACGCCGTCCTCGTCCACATTGGCCAGGCGTTCCTTGCCCGGGGCCACGGCGTCGTCCGGACCAGACTGGTCTACGGACTTCATGTCGATGACCTTCTTGAAGCCCGAGCCCAGGCTCATGACCTGGAATCCGCCGGAGTCGGTGAAGGTCGGCCCCTGCCAGCCCATGAACTTGCCTAGTCCGCCAGCTTCATCGAGGATATCCGCGCCTGGCTGAAGATACAGGTGGTAGGCGTTTGACAGCACAGCCTGCGCGCCAAGCTCCTGAACCTGCACCGGGGTGACTGCCTTGACGGTAGCTTTGGTGCCTACCGCAATGAACGCGGGCGTCTTGACGTCGCCGTGCGGGGTACGGATAACGCCGGTACGTCCCAACATCGGGGAACCGTCCGGAGCGGTCAGCCGGGTTCCGACTTCAAAGCCGAATTCATCCTGGCGGGCATGCGGGGCACTGGGGTCAAAGTTCTTTTCGGACACGTACCAAGTGTGCCGTATTAACCGCGCGGTGAGGAAAACGACAGGGGCAATGTGCGCCAAAACCTAACGCTTCACAAGGCAAAGCGCGAATAATGGAGCGTACGTGTTGTGTCCAACGCGACGGAAGGAAGATGTGGGTCTGGAGAATCTGAAGGAATCCGCCAAGGCGCTCATTACGCTGGGGCCTGCCCGCAAGGACCATTGGATCGGCCTGCGCACCGGCATCGGTGTTTTTGCGCCTCTGATCACGCTCTTCGCGATTGACCGGCTAGACCTTGTGGTCTTTGCCGTGTTCGGCGCCTTTACCGGCGTGTATGGGCGCGTGGACGGCTACTGGAACCGGTTGCGGATGCAGGTGCGTTCCGGGGCCTTGTTCTTCGCGGTAATCGCTCTGGCGCTGGCCGCTTCGCACTGGTGGATCGACCATTCGGACCCTGGAATCAAGCAGTGGCAAGTAGTTGGCGCGACGACTCTCGTGGCCGGTGCCTGCTCGGTGCTGGTGGGTTTCATGCGGCTGCGGCCCGGCGGTTCGCTGTTCCACATCTTCGCATTTGCGGCAATTGCCTCCATCCCCGTCCCCGCGCCAATCGGCGAAGCCCTGCTCGTGTCGGCCTTGACGATCTTGTTGTCGGTAGCCATCGGTGCGGCCGGTGCACTCGGGCAGTGGACCAGCTTGTGGAAGCGCACCCCGCTGCCGCCACTATCGGATAACGTCCGCAAGGCCATCTGGTGGGAAGGGCTGTTCTACATCCTGACGGCCGGCGTGGCCGGTGCCTTGGCCAATACCGTGGGCAGCAGCCTGGAAGCCGGGCACAACTACTGGGCGATGGTGGCCGCGGTGGTTCCCCTGGTCGGGCACACCACGACCTTGCGCATCCGGCGCGGCGTGCACCGAATGCTCGGCACCCTGGCAGGCATGGTCCTGATGGCGATCTTGATCTTCCTGAACCCGCAGGTCTGGATCCTGCTCGCCTTCATCGCCATTTGCCAATTCATGGCCGAGCTGCTGGTCATGCGCAACTATTTCCTGGCGCAGGTTTTCATTACCCCGATGGCGCTCGTGGGCGTCTCGCTGGTGACGGGCCTGAGCGGCTCGGTGATGTACGACCGCGTGGTCGAGACCCTGATCGGCTGCACCGTGGGCATGCTCGGGGTGCTCTTGGGAAGCTGGGTTGGATCGATCATCAAGCGCCGGCAGGGAATCATTCCAAGCAATGGGCAGCAGGGCTAGATATTCACTCCGACATGGGCTAATGCCTGACGAAGAATATTTTCTCGACCGCCAGCGAACTCGCCCTGGATGTCCGAGCTGAGCGCTTCGCTGGGCGAAAGCCAGGTCAGCTCCAACGCATCGGAGCGAGGGCTGGTCTCGCCGCGAACCGGCACGATGTAGCACATGGATACGGCATGCTGGCGATCATCGGTCAGGCCGGTTTCGCTCGGTGCCGGGAAGTATTCTGCAACGGTGAATGGCACCGGTGAAGCCGGAAGCTGCGGAAGCACCATGGTGCCCAGGTCCTTTTCGATGTGGCGGATCAACGCGGCGCGTATGGTCTCGCGGTACATCACTCGCCCCGAAACGAAGGTGCGCAGCATGCGCCCGTCATCATCGCCGGTGAGCAGCAGGCCCACCTCGTTGACGTAGCCCAGCGGGTCCAGGCGCACGGGAATGGCCTCGACATAGAGCATGGGCAGGCGCTGCCGTGCCTCGTAGAGGTCTTCTTCGGAGAGCCATCCAGGGTATGGGTCAGGAGTGCGCACGTTCATGGTTCTATCTTCGTACACAAACCCTCGACATTCCGTGAAGCTGGATCTGTGTTGCCGAACTCACCTATAAGGTTTCCTGCACCCCTAGTGCACCGCAATCCCAAGCGATAAAATCGATAGAGCTATTTGAACTTCCTTGCCCAGCGAAGCAGCCGCAAGCGTCAGATAGCGTTTCCTTTTTCCGAATCCTCGTGGAAGCAGATTCCTGCCGTGACGAACGCTCCAGAACGACTGAGCAAACAGAACTTCACCACGATTGCGGTGCTGATTGTTTCCAGCTTCGTGGTCATCCTGAACGAGACCATCATGAACGTGGCCCTGCCTGTTCTGATGGATGAATTCAATGTCACCGCTGACGCAATTCAGTGGCTGTCAACCATCTTCATGCTGACTATGGCCGTGGTCATTCCAATGACCGGCTTCCTGCTTCAGCGGATGAGCATCCGCAATGTCTTCGTCTTGGCCATGGGCCTGTTCACTCTGGGCACCCTGCTGGCTGCCCTCGCGCCGGGCCTGAGCGTCCTGCTGGTGGCCCGTGTGATCCAGGCCAGCGGCACCGCCATCATGATGCCGCTGCTGATGACCACCATCTTGCATCTGGTCCCTGCTGAGCGCCGCGGCGTGCTGATGGGCAATGTCTCCATCGTGATCTCCGTAGCCCCGGCCATCGGCCCGACGGTATCCGGACTGATCTTGCAGTACCTGTCGTGGCGATTCATGTTCATCGTGATCATCCCGATCGCGGTAGCAGCTCTGCTGATTGGCACCCCTCGACTGTCCAAGGACGTTGACGGCGCCTCGACGCCGCTGTCCATTCCTTCGCTGATTCTGGCCATCCCGGGTTTCGGTGGCCTGGTCTACGGCCTCAGCGGCTTGTCGGTTGGCGTCACCCCGCTCAACCTGGGCATCCTTGTTGGCGCGATTCTGTGCCTGCTCGCTTTCGTTTTCCTGCAGCTGAACCTGCAGAAGGAAGACAAGGCGCTGCTGGATCTGCGTCCGCTGAACTACAGGGCTTTCACCCTTTCGCTGGTGCTGATGATGTTCTCGATGATTTCGCTGTTCGGCGTGATCATCCTGCTGCCGATGTTCTTCACCAACGTGTTGGGCATTGAAACCCTGACCACCGGTTTGATCATGCTCCCGGGCGGTCTGCTGATGGGTGTCCTGGCGCCATTGGTCGGAAAGCTCTACGACAAGGTCGGCGCCCGTCCGCTGATCGTTCCCGGCGCCCTGGTGCTGCTGGTTTCGCTGCTGGGCTACGCGGTGGTCCTGGATGTGGACACTCCGATCTGGCTGCTGGTGGTCATGCACCTGGTGATGAGCTTGGGCCTGGCCTTCATCTTCACCCCGGCCTTCACCACTGCGCTGAACCCGCTGCCGCACAGCCTGCACTCGCACGGTTCGGCCCTGCTCTCGACCTTGCAGCAGTTGGCCGGCGCCATGGGCACCGCCCTGCTGGTTGGCGTTGTCGCCTCATCCACCGCCGCGAAGATCGCAGCTGGCAGCGATCCGCTGACCGCTTCGGTCGAAGGCTTCCAGCCTGGCTTCCTGATCGGTGCCGGCTGCAGCATCGGCATCGTGGTGATCGGCTTCCTGCTTGGGGGCAAGAAGAAATCGGCTGGAGTCGAAGCCGAGCCTGCGACGGTTCCGAGCCACTAGGCTGCAGGACAGTGCAAGAGCCGCTGGATCCCATCGCGGGGTCCAGCGGTTTTTCCATGCCTGCGGCCAAGATTCTTCGCCTCCACGCAACTGGCCAGTAATGTAGATCACAAGACCACTGTCTACAAAGGGGTAAACATGCAGTTGCAGGATTCAGTCGCTCTGGTCACCGGCGGCCTATCGGGATTGGGACGTGCCACGGCGCAGAAGCTGGCCACCGCGGCCAGGCATGTGGTGGTTCTCGACCTGCCGCGTGAGGATGGCGATGAAATCGCCGCCGAGATCGGCGCGAATGTCCGCTTCGTGCCAGCTGATGTGACTGACGCGCAGCAGGTGGCTGCCGGCATCGAACGTGCCAAGGAACTTGGCACCCTGCGGGTGCTGGTCAATTGCGCCGGTGTGGCAACACCGGGCAAGGTGCTGGGCCGCGAGGGAGTGCTGCCGCTGGAGCGCTTCGCCAAGGTGCTGGACATCAATGTCAACGGCACCTTCAACGTGATCCGCCTGGCCGCAGAAGCCATGGCGCATAGCGAAGCGCTGAGTGATGAGCAGGGGAGCACCGAACGCGGGGTCATCATCAACACCGCGTCGGTGGCGGCCTTTGACGGCCAGATCGGGCAGCCGGCCTATGCGGCCTCCAAGGGAGCAGTAGCGGCCATGACCCTTCCGCTGGCTCGCGAGCTGGCGAACCACCAGATCCGCGTCATGACCATCGCACCGGGCATTTTCCACACGCCGATGATGGCCGGCCTGCCGCAGGCTGCCCAGGACTCGCTCGGAGCCCAGGTGCCGCATCCTTCGCGTCTTGGACGTCCGGAAGAATACGCGGCATTGGTGGAGCACATCGTGGCCAACCCGATGCTCAACGGCGAAACCATTCGCCTTGATGGAGCCATCCGCATGACGCCACGCTAGGCACCCGTGGCGGGCGCGGCCAGTCCTAGAACTCTATGGGCTTGCCGCGCTGCGCACGGTGCTCGGCATGGCTGATCTGGAACCGGCGGTTCTCGGCCATCAGGAAGACCAGCAAGGCCATGAAGATCCAGACCGCGCAGACCCACAGCGGCGCGGACTCATTGAGCCAGCCCTGGATTGCAGCGGCGATCATGCAGATTCCGAAGCCGCTGGCAAAGGCGTGGCGGCCGCGCTCCGAGTGGGCGAAGGCGGCGGCAACCACTGAAATTCCGGCCGCCACCACCACAGCAAGAAGTCCCTGCCCGCCGTCATTCCATCCGGCGGCGGCAAACCAGAGCTGCAGGGCATAGACCAGGCTGGAACCGGCAAAGAAGCTTACCGGGGCATCGGTTGCCCAGCGCTCCATGCGGTTTCGCGCAGTATTCCTGTTCAGCTGGAGCACGCCGTACAGGGACAGCAGCGAAGCAATGGTTGCCAGGATGGCAGCGCTGATGACCAAGAACCCGGAGGCCAGGGTGATGGCGCAGGCCATCATCGCTGTGGCCGGGATCGAATAAAGGGAAATGATTCGCTGGCGTCGCGCCGAAAGCTGGTCGCGGCGCAGCGAAAACGCGGCACTGAGGACCAGCGCGATGGCAGTTGCCGGCCACAACACCGAATGCACCAGGCTGGTATCCAGCAGGCTGGACGGCGCGCGTCCATGCAGGCCGGAAGGCAACGCCAACGAGGTCAGCAGCAGCAATAAGCCCGAAGCGCCCAAGAGGTAGCCGCGGACCGTATCGAAAGGTTCCACTGCAGGGTTGGGGCGATGATCCGGCGCCGCGTAGGGCAACGCGAAGGAGGACCGTTCTGCCGCCGAAGCAATGGCAGACTGGGCCGACTCCACCAGGGAATCGAGTTGCGGGGTCCGCTGGTGTTCGGCCATCTTGCCTTCATCCTTACCGGTCACGGGATAATAGGCACCAGCCTAGGGCAATTCTTCCCGCGTGAGAAGGGGTTATGGGACCGACGGCGCTTCCAGTAGCCGCTGTTGCGAGCTGAAGCTGCGCGCGTGGCCGGTCAGCGGATCAGTGAAGGAAATGGTGTGCGCCAGCAATTGCAGCGGGCGCCGGTAGTCATCCGGGGCCAGATCCCACAACCGCGGATAGAACGCATCATTGATGATGCCCAGGCCCAAGGAAGCCAGGTGCACCCGCAGCTGATGGGTCTTGCCCGATCGCGGTTCCAGATCCATCAAGGCGACCTCCAGCCCGGCATGGAAACCGGTGCTCGTCCCGATCGCCTCGAGCTTGACCAGGGTCTGGGCGTTCGGTTCGCCTTCTTCCACAATGGAACGCAGCTGGCCCTTGACCTTGGCCATCCGGTTCTCGAAGAGCAGCGGCATCCGCTGCAGCAGGTCACGCAGCTCGGATTCCGGTTTGACCTGCGAATGCTCCCCATTTGGATGCAGCACCCGTCCAGTTTCCAGGCCTTCGCCCGGCTGCAGGGCGACCACCGCCTTGTAGCGCTTGGCGATCTCGCGGCGTTCGAAGAGCATCTGGTAATCGCCGCGGGTCGCCGGATTCACCGCGAAAAGAATGACCCCGGCGGTGGCCCGGTCCAGCCGGTGCATCGGCACCAAATCATCGATGCCGGTCTGGTTGCGCAGGCGCACCAGCGCGGATTCCTGGATGAAGCGTCCGCCGGGTGTGGTGGGGAGGAAATGCGGCTTGTCCACGACCAGCAGATGCTCGTCTTGGTGCAGGATCCTGGCTTCAAAGGGAATGGGAGTTTCTACCGGCAGGGAACGGTAGTACCAAATGAATTCGTGCTCGCCCAGGGGCGTCTGGCGGGTGAGCGGAGTGCCGCCCAAGCCAACGATCTGCTGATCATCGAAGCGGCGCAGGATGCCCTCTGGATCCACATGGCCGAAGCGCTCAAGCAAATAATCTGCGACAGTTGCCCACGAACCGGTCCGCGGGAGGCGAAGACGAGTTGCATTGACGCCGTTGCGCACGGGAAGCGGGGATTCCATAGCCATAGGGGCTATTCTCCCATCTTTGCCAGGACCGCGCAGGCCGCGGTCTGCTAGGTTGGTTCGATGGCCATGCGTAAATACAGCGAAGTCGACGTCTTTTCTCCCACTGCATATCTGGGCAACCCCTTGGCTGTGGTCCACGATGCAGAAGGCCTGGCCAGCGGGCAGATGCAAGGATTTGCCAAGTGGACCAATCTGGCCGAGACCACGTTCCTGATGCAACCGGAGGATCCGGCCGCCGACTACCGGGTGCGGATCTTCTCTGCCACCCAGGAATTCCCCTTCGCCGGCCACCCGACGCTGGGCTCGGCCTTTGCCTGGCTGAAGGCCGGCGGGGTTCCCAAGAAGAAGGGACGGGTCATCCAGGAATGCGCCGCCGGGCTGGTGGAGGTGCGCGTTGAGCCGCAACGGCTATGGTTCGCTGCCCCGCCGCTGACCCGCTACGAACCGGTTGCCGAATTGCTGGTGCAGCGCATCGCCGAGGTACTGGCGATTCCCCGGGAGCAGATCCAGGATGCCTCATGGCTGGTCAACGGCCCGGAATGGATCGGGGTGAGGCTCTCCAGTGCGCAGCAGGTACTGGCCTTGGACCCGGATCCCAACGCCCTGGGGACGCTGGCCATCGGGGTTGCAGGTCCGCAGGAGCCAGGGGCCGGCACGCAGTTCGAAGTGCGTGCTTTCGTCGGCGGGGACCCAGTGTGGGAAGACCCGGCCACCGGCAGCCTCAATGCGGGCCTGGCCCGGTGGCTGGCCGATTCCGGGTTGGCTCCCGAACGCTACATCGCCGCCCAAGGCACCGCGATCGGGTACCAGGGCCGGGTGCATCTGCGCGTGGAGGACGGCGTGGTCTGGGTGGGAGGCGACGTGAACAGCTGCGTGCAGGGCGAAGTCGACCTCTAGGCTTGCAGCCGCGCCCCGCCGCCTAGGCCGCTGGCTGGCAGGAAGGGCACAGGTAGCAGTCCCGCTCGGCACCGGTGGAAGCCGAGGGAATGCGCAGCAGCCCGATGCGGGTTCCGCAGCGCAGGCAGGGCTTCGACGCCCGGCCGTAGACCCACAGCGGGTCGCGGGTGCGCGGCTGCCCGGTAGTCACCCGCCGCGACCGGTCCTTGTTCACCACCAGCAAGCGGTGGGCCAGTTCGATTAATGCCGGCAGGCCGGCCACCTCGCCCACCGCGGTGAGCGGATGCACGCGCCGCAGGAACAGGATCTCGCTGCGGTAGACATTTCCCACCCCGGCCATGATCCGCTGGTCCAGCAGCGCTTGGCCGATGCCCAGCTGCGGATCGGCGCGCAGGTTGTCCAGCGCCCGTTGCGCATCCCAGTCCGGCCCGAGCAGGTCGGGTCCCAGATGGCCGACCACCTCGGATTCCTGTTCGGTTGGCAGCAGTTTCACCTGGGCGATCTCGAAGCCCACGGCCTTGGCGTTTGCTGTTTCCAGCACCACCCGGGCGGTATGCGCCGGGCGCTTCCAGCGTTCGCCTGGCGCATAGAGATCCCAGCGCCCTTCCATGAGCAGATGCGAATGCAAGGTCAGCGCAGGCTGGGCGAAGGCCGGGTTCGCAGTAGCCGGCGGCTGCAGGCGCATCAGCAGGTGCTTGCCCCGGGGGATGACCTCGCGCACCGTGTACCCGGCGACGTCCACGGTGGCCAGGGCCGGGACGCGGAAATCGGAGGCCAGCAGGATTTCGCCGGCCAGCGCCTGGTGCAGGCGGGCGGTGGCGCGGTAGACGGTATCGCCTTCGGGCATGGGCAGCGCTCCTTCGATAGCGGGTCAGCGGCGGAAGCGGATGCCTTGGGGCGTCGCATAGAAACCGGCGCCCAGCAGGGCGGCGCCGACCGGATGGCCCTGCACCGGCTGCCCGTCGACCGTGGCGATGGCGATCTTGTCGACCTGGGCGGTGCGCAGCGCGGCGACCATCGCCGTGGCGAGGATGCGCCAGGACGGCTCGGGCAGCTGCCCGAAGGTCAGCACCGTGCGCCCGCCGCGCTCCAGATAGAGGCTCAGGGCCCCGTCGAGCAGCCCGACGATTGCGCCGGCCTTGCGCCCGGGGCGGTGCCCGGTTTCGGTCGCAGGCCAAGCCAGCGCCGCGCCATAGGGGTTCGCCGGATCGGTGGAAGCCAGCACCGTGGCCACCGGCTGGCGGCGCGGGTCATCGGCCAGCTGGAATCCGCGCAGCCGGTCAATGGTGGTGGAGGTGGAGAACTGGGCGGCGCCGAGCTTCTCGACGAAGTAGCCGCGCCGGGCATGGCCAGCTTCTTCCAGCTTCGAGAGCACCCGGTAGAGCTGGCCGAAGCCGCCGGGCACCGACTCGGCGGCCACCGAGCCGCGGGTGAGCACCCCGTAGCGTTCCAGCATGATTTCCGCGGTGGCGTGGGCGCTGATCGTGGGGTCCGCTACCGGTGCGGGCAGCAGCGACCAGCGGGCCGCGCCGCGCGAGCCGCGCGCCGGCCCGCCGGCTTGTTCCCGGGCCAGCCGGTTCAGCCCGGAGAGCCGGTTCAATCGTGCGGCGCGGGCCCGCGGGGCGGGCTTGGCGATTTTGTGCGCGGTGCTTCCGCCGGCCAGGTAGCCGCGGATCGGCGCCATGGTATCCGGTGAAATGTACCCGGCCCAGAACAGCCTCCAGCAGGATTCGGCGACCTCGTGGCTGCTGGCCGCCGGCTCATCGCTGCGGTGGATGCGCCCGGCCAGCTCCTCGGCGAAGTAGGCGCCGGTGGACTCGAAGGCCTGGAGCACGCGCAGGTCCAGGGCTTGCAGCGCGCTGGCATCGGGCTGGGGAAGGCTCAGCGCTGCATGCTCGGCGGTGTGCAGCGACAGCCAGCCGTCCTTGCCGCCGGCGGCTCCGGCGCCGCAGATCAGGATATCCCCGGAGCTGCACAGCTCATCCAGCCAGGAATTCTGGTAGCCCCTCAGCCGGGCCGGGAACACGAAGGATTCCAGGGCGGAGGCGGGGACCTCGGCGCCGGCGAGCTGGGCAACGATTTCATAGGCGCCGTCGGCTCCCTGCAGCGAAGAACCGATCTGCTGCCAGGCCGGCAGGAAGCGCCCGTAGGTGTGCTGGTCCACCGGCTCCACCTCGGCGCGCAGCGCCGCCAGGGATCGGGTGCGGATGGTGCGCAGCACCGCCACGTCGCAGTATTCGTCGCCGGCCACGCCTTCGGGGACGAGCTCCAGCGGGCGGAAGGCCCCCAGCGACAAGCGGCCGGCGGCCACCAGCTGGTCGAGGACCGGGCGCAGCACCGCGACGCCCAGTCCCAGCTGCGCGGCCAGCTCCCCGAGGGTGAACGGGGCGTGGGTGCGGGCGAAGCGCGAGACCAGGTCCTGGATCGGAGCGGTGGCAGGCTCCAGGAAGGCCGCCGGGATGCCGGTGGGCAGCGGGGTGCCCAGCGCATCGCGCAGCTTGCCGGCATCCTCGATGGCCGCGTACACCAGCTGGCCGGAGCGGCGCAGGGTGAAAGCCCGGCGCGTGGAAACCAGGGCCTCGGCGTGGGCCCGGGCGCTGGCAGGATCCAGCGCCGCCTCGTCATCGGCCGGATCGCGCAGCCGGGCGGCCAGCTGCCCGGCGTCCAGCGGACCCAGCAGCCGCAGCAGGTCCGCGGCGCCTTCCATGCCCGCCAACCGGCGGTTGGCTGCCAGATGCTGCAGCTGCTCCTGCAAGGCCGAGATGACCTGCGGGTCCAGCACCTCGCGCACGTCGTTGCGCCCGAGCAATTCGCCCAGCAGCACCGGATCCAGGCTCAGGGCGGCGGCGCGGCGTTCGGCCAGCGGCGCGTCGGATTCGTAGAGGAACTGCGCCACGTAGCCGAAAAGCAGGGATTGGGCGAAGGGCGAAGGCAGCTCGGTGGTCACTTCCACCAGGCGGATGGCCCGCGAGGAGATGCTGGAGAGGATCCTGGACAGCGCCGGCAGATCGTAGACATCATTCAGGCATTCGCGCACGGTTTCCAGGATGATCGGGAAGTCCGGGTAGTTGCGGGCCACATCCAGCAGCTGGCTGGCACGCTGGCGCTGCTGCCACAGCGGGGTGCGCTTGGTCGGGTTGATCCGCGGCAGCAGCAGCGCGCGGGCGGCGCATTCGCGGAAGCGGGAGGCAAACAACGCGGAATTGGCCACCTGCGAGGTGACCACCTCGATGATCTCGTCGGCTTCGAAGGCGAAGAGGTCCGCCCCGGGCGGCTCATCGTCCATGGCGGGGATGCGCAGCACGATCCCGTCGTCGGCGGCCATCGCCGAGGCGTCCAGCCCCCAGCGTTCGCGGACCCGCGCGCCGACGGCCAGCGCCCACGGGGCGTGCACGGCCAAGCCGAACGGGGAGTGCAGGATGACCCGCCAGTCGCCCAGTTCATCGTGGAAGCGCTCGACCACGAAATTCTGGTGGTTGGGCACCTGGCCGGTGGCCCGGCGCTGCTCGTCCAGGTAGTTGAGCAGATTGTTCGCGGCGAACGGATCCAGCCCGCTGCCGTGCAGCACTTCGGCCGCTTCGGTGCGTTCGCTGGCCAGCAGCTTCGTGGTGAATTCGCCCAGCGCCGCCCCGAGTTCCACCGGGCGTCCCAGCCCGTCGCCGTGCCAGAAGGGCAGCTTTCCGGGCTGGCCGAAGGCCGGGGTGACCAGCACCCGGTCGTGGGTGATGTCCTCGATGCGCCAGCTGGTCGCCCCGAGGGCGAAAATGTCTCCGACGCGCGATTCGTAGACCATTTCCTCGTCCAGCTCGCCCACGCGCTTGGGCGCCTTGTCATCCTCGGATCCGGCCAGGAAAACCCCGAACAGCCCGCGGTCCGGGATGGTGCCGCCGGAAATCACGGCCAGGCGCTGCGCCCCGGGCCGGGCGGTGAGGGTGCCGGCATCCCGGTCCCAGATCAGCCGCGGCTTGAGCGTGGCGAATTCATCCGAAGGGTACTTGCCCGAGAGCATGTCCAAGGTGGCCAGATAGGCGCTGCGCGGCAGCTGCTGGTAGGGGGCGGCGCGGCGCACGGTGTCGAACCATTGCTCTACGTCCAAGTCGTCCATGGCCACCGCGGCCAGGGTCTGCTGCGCCAGCACATCCAGCGGGTTGGCGGGGATCACCATCTTCTCGATGGCTCCTTGGCGCATGCGGGTGACCACCAGGGCGGTGGAGAGCAGGTCCGCCCGGTGCTTGGGGAAGAAAGCGCCCCGGGAGACCGAGCCGACCTGGTGCCCGGCACGGCCCACGCGCTGCAGCCCCGAGGAGACCGAGTTCGGGGATTCGACCTGGATCACCAGATCCACCAGCCCCATGTCGATGCCGAGTTCCAGGGAGCTGGTGGCCACCACGGCGCGCAGCTTGCCCAGCTTCAGGTCTTCCTCGATCTGGGCGCGCGAATCCTTGGACACCGAGCCGTGGTGGGCACGGGCCAATAACGGAGCTTCCGGGTGCGCGGCAGCGGTGGAGCCGGCCTGGGCCATCAGCGCTGCAGGGGTGGAGGTGGCTGCATCCTCGGCGCTGAATCCCTCGCGTTCGGCGTAGATTTCGTTCAGCCGCCCGGTCAGCCGCTCGGCCAGCCGGCGGGAGTTGGCGAAGATGATGGTCGAATGGTTGTCCAGCACCAGATCCACCAGCTGGTTCTCCACATGCGGCCAAATGCTCGCCGATGCCGCGGGGGAGGAACCCGGACCCAGATCATGCGCTCCGGCCGCGGAAGGCAGGTCGGTCATGTCTTCCACCGGGACGCGCACCGCCAACTCCCATTTCTTGGTGGACGGCGGGCGCACGATGTTCACCGGGGCGGATCCGGCCAGGAAGCGGGCCACTTCTTCGGGCGGCTCGACGGTGGCAGAGAGCCCGATGCGCTGGGCCGGGGCGGGCAGCAGCGCGTCGAGCCGTTCCAGTGACAGGGCCAAATGGGTTCCGCGCTTGGTATTGGCAATCGCGTGGACCTCATCGATGATGACGGTGTGCACCTCGGCAAGGGACTTGCGTGCTTGGCTGGTGAGCATCAGGTACAGCGACTCGGGCGTGGTGATCAGGATTTCGGGCGGGTCCTTGAGCAGCTTGCGCCGGTCGTTGGCCGGGGTGTCTCCCGAGCGCACTCCCACCGACACCGACGGCTGGGACAAGCCCATTTCGTGCGCGGTGGCGCGGATGCCAGCGAGCGGAGAACGCAGGTTGCGCTCCACGTCGACCCCGAGGGCCTTCAGCGGAGAAATGTAGAGCACCTTGGTGCCATTGCCTGCTGGATGATCGGCATCGGAGTCCATCCCCGGCAATGCTGGAGCGTCAAGTTCCGCGTGGTGCAGCCGGTCCAGTGCCCAGAGGAACGCGGCCAGGGTCTTGCCCGAGCCGGTAGGCGCGATGACCAGGGTGTGCTTCCCGTCCGAGATGGATTCCCAGGCGCCACTCTGGGCAACGGTGGGCGCGGAGAAGACGTCGGTGAACCACTTGCGGGTGGCTGCGCCGAACCGGGACAGGACATCGCTCATGGAATCGATACTACGGTCTGCGAACGACAAGATCGGCCATTATCCGCCCGCCGTGATCTCCCGCAGGGCCGCCACATGGCTGACATAGGCCCGGCGTCCGGATTTGGTCAGCGAAACGCGCATATGGCTGCGCCCCAGCTTGGTGAACCGCTCGATGCCGATATACCCGGCATCGGCGAGCTGCTTGAGGTGCTTGCTCAAGACGGAGTCGGCGACATCGAGGATGCCGCGAAGGTGCGCGAATTCTGCCCACTGCACCGGGGCGAGGCTGGCGCAAATGCGCAGCCGGATGGGTGCATGGATCAGCTCGTCGAATTGCGCATTGCTAGATGGCTTGTTCATTTCCATCCTTGATGCGGGATTTGATGGTTTCGCGGCGCATGATCCACAGGGAACCGGTGAAGACAGCGGCCAATGCGAGGAATTTGGGTATCGCGAACAGCCAAGTCTGGGGAATCCAGAAGGTGCACAATTGCAGGGCGAGCATCATGAACAGCATGACAGCGATGTATTTGCCCGAGTGCCTCAATGCAGGGCGGGACTTGGGCCGCTGGCGCGACCAGTAGGCGTACCAGGCGATCAATGGCACATAGAGCACCGGCGACCAGCTCCAAAGGGCGATGTCGATGACTCCGTAGAGCGAAAAGATTGCCGCCGTGACGATGCCCAGGACAATCATGAATGCCCCGGGGGGCTTCGGTGGCGCTGACGGTGCCGCTCGCGGCTTCTTCGGCCGCGGCGAGTTGGGAAGCGGCTTCGCGCTCCGAGGGGATCTGCGAATTGTTCACCTGGCTAGGCCGCCATTTCCTGGGCATCTTGCACACGGTCCTTGTCCCATGCCGTTTGCGCGGAGGAAAGCAAATGCCATAAGGCGGTGCAGGAAACGACTAATTTCGCACCGATGCTCCAAGGGTCCTCGGCGACCCAAAAGCGCAGGCACATCACGATCATTGAAGCCAGGAACGCGTACCAGCCGTAGGTTGCCGAGCTGCTGAGCAAAGGGCGCATCTTGGCGCGGCTGCGCATAATCACGTAGTGCACGAGGGCTGCAACGACAGCCACCGCGAATAACGCCAGAGCCATCTTTGGCGAAAGGACATGTTCAAGACTCATCGCGGTGCTCCCGAGCACCACGTACACGAAGAGGGTGGCCCGGGAAGAAGTGCCGGCAGCGACCATCTTGTTCGAGGCCTGGTCCGCGGAGGCCAGGCGCTCCGCGGCGGTCAGCTTGTCGATTCGTTCTTGCCCCTCAGCCATGATTTCCCTACTTTCCGTTATGAAAAGTCTTGTCTTTCCAAGTTGGAAAGTCAAGGGAATGGCTTAAACGTGATGGTACTTCCCGCCTGCCAGGATGTCCTGCGCGCGGTAGAGCTGCTCGGTGAGGATCAAGCGCACCAGCTGGTGCGGGAAGACCAGCTTCGAAAGCGACCAGATGAAATTGGCCCGCGCATGCACGGATGCGTCCACGCCGTACGCGCCGCCGATGATGATCACGACACTGCGCGAAGCATCAATCGGGGTGCGCAAAGTATTGGCCAACGCAGGGGAGTCCACGTTCTTTCCGCGCTCATCGAGCAGAACCACGAAGTCGCGGTCATCGATTTTCGCCAGGATGCGGGCCGACTCCTCGGTGCGGGCCGCGTCGTTCTCGCGCGAGGAATGGTTCAGCAGCTGCCAGGTGAGGTCGAAGGGCTTCTTCAGCCGCTTCCCGTAGCGGGAAATACCCTCGTCCACCCAGGATTCGTGTTTCTTGCCAACTGCCAGCACCTTGATCGTCATGCTTCCATTGTTCCGCATCGATCGAGTTCAGCGCTTCGCGCCCATCCCGATACGATGGAAGCCATGCGATCCTCATGGTATTTCCGGCAAGGCCAACGTTCCCGCGGCGCACAGGTGCTATGGATCATTTTCGGGCTGGTCGTCGCCATGTTCTACTTCACCCGCAGGGTGCTGGTCTCCCTGCACGCGGGCGGATGGGCCAAGGATCTGGACGCCCCAGCCTACCAATGGGCACTGGAGCACCAGTCGCCGTTCCTGTTTGCGGTCTCCGACTTCCTGTACTTCTGGGGATCCACACCGGGAATGACCATGATCATGCTGGTGATCACCTCATTGCTGTGCTGGAAAACCCGCAGCGCGTGGCCGTTGGCGGCCATCGCGTTCACTGCACTGGTCTCGGTCCTGCTGACCGTTATTCTCAAGACAAGCCTCCAGGTGCCGCGTCCCCAAGGCGTTCCCGGAGGCCCGGCGCCGCCGCAGACCTTTTCGTTCCCCAGCGGGCACACGCTGAACTCGGCCGCGCTGATCGGCATCGCCAGCTACCTGGCGATCATCTACGGGCTGCGCCGCTACGCGTACCTGATCTCCATCGTCGCGGCGCTATTCGTCCTGGCGATGGGAGCTTCCCGAATCTACATCGGGCACCACTGGGTCTCTGACGTGCTGGTGGGGTTGCTGATCGGGGCCGCATGGGCCGCCGTCGTGGCGATCCTGCACTACTACTTCGTGCCGCGGCCGCAGGTCCCTAGGCCAGCACCCGGATCGGTGCGCCGCTAGCCCACGCGCGGATGTCTTCCACCGCGTCGCTGTAGAACATCTCGAACTGCTCGATGGTCACATAGCCGATATGCGGGGTGGCAATCACGCCCCGGGTAGCGGCCAGCCGGTCCTTGGCCGGCAGCGGTTCCACGTCGAAGACATCCACCGCGGCCAGGTGCAACTGCCGGCTGTCCAGCGCGTCGATGAGCGCGTCGGTCTGCACGATCCTGCTGCGCGAGGTGTTGACCAGGATGGAATCGGGACGCATCCACGCCAGCTGCTTGGGTCCGATGACCCCGGTGCTGCGCTCCGAGAGCTTCAGGTGCACGGTGACGATGTCGCTGGTGGAGAACAGCTCGGCTTCGGAGACCAGCTCCACGCCCACTTCGGTGGCGCGGGCCTTGGTGAGATTCTGGCTGTAGGCGATGACCCGCATGCCGAAGGCCAAGCCGACCTTCGCAACCTTCGCTCCCAGATTTCCCAGGCCGTAGACGCCCAGGGTCTTGCCGGACAGGCCCAGTCCGAAAGTGGTCTGCCAGCCCGAGCCAGCCGCCAGCGGGCGGTCCGCGGAAAACAGCTCCACGTCCAGTCGGCGCGCGGCGCTGAGGATCAGCGCCCAGGTGTGCTCGGCGGCATCGGTAGCCACATAGCCGGTGTGGCTGACCACGATGCCCTGGTTCTTGGCAGCCTGCAGGTCGATGGATCCGTTGCGGCGGCCGGTGGTGACCAGCAGCTTCAGGTTGGGCAGGGCATTGAGCCGGGCGGCCGGGAAAGGCGTGCGTTCGCGCATGGCGACGATGGCGTCGAAGGGCTGCAGCGCCTGGACGACGGTGCTGTCCTCGTGGCCCAGGTGCTCGGTGAAGACAGTGACTTCGGCGTCCAGGGCGACGGCGAGGCCGTCGAAATCGGCCAGCGAGCGGGCCACGTTGTGGTAATCATCCAGGATTGCAATGCGCATGGATTCATCCTAGGCACCTTCAGCCGATGCTGTCCCACTGTGGGCGTAACAAAAAGCTGGTGCCTGCTCATTGAACTGCTCCCCAAAAGTTGGACTGAAAAAGTCACAACAACTTTTGGGGAGTTTTTCATGCACGCACGAAGGATGACGCTACCCGATGACCGTGAAATCCAATTCCTCGGTGAAAGAACGCCCATGCACGTCGGTGGCAGTCACCGTGGCGGTGTGCGCCCCGACGGAGAGATCATCTGGCAGTTCCAAGCGCCACAAGTGGCTGGTCTTCTCGGCGAAGCCGCCGCCATGGACGAATTGCTCGGCGATGGCCGCCGGATCCGAGTACTCGGCGCCTGACAGCGGGCGTTCGCCGGCCATTTTCTGCGTCCGCTCGGCCGCAACCGGGTCCTGTCCGTCGATGGAGACCTCGACAGCGGAGCCGGTGCTGCCCATCCAGAAGTTCGTGGTCAGCCAGGTGTCCTCGGCCAGTCCCTGCCGGCTCACCGCCAACGGGTCATCCAGGGCCGGAACCGTGCCGCGCTCCTTTTCCAGATTCTCCTCGTACCACTGCCGGTACGCCGGGGTGTTCAAGCCCAGGGACATCTGCTTGCTGGCATCCCCGCCGGTCACGGTGAAGCGCTCGGTGATCCTGGTGTTCTTGATGTCCAAGGTGAGCACTCCCGGAGGGGTCCCGTCGCGCTGGATGGAAGTCGGGTAGCCGTTCTCGATAACCCGTCCGTCATACCACTGCCCGGAAATGGCCGGGACAGTCAAGTGCGTGAACGGCAGGCCTGCCTCGCCGACCTCGTCGCGCCAGCCATCCATCAGGTCCCCGGCGCGCAGGTTCTCTGACATGTGGGTGTGCCCGCCCAGGGAAACGACCTCGCGTCCTTCCAGCAATTCGTAGATCTCCCGGACCTGCTTGGTGGAATGCTCGTCGCTGTAGAAGAACTCCAGCAGGGGGCTGTGCCCGGCCAGGACGATGGCCTTGTTCTCGGGTACCTCGGCCAGGTCCGCGCGCAGCCACTGCAGCTGGCGCTTGCCCAGATCGTAGGTGTAGTCGCTCTTCTTGGCCGGAACCGCAGTCGGGTAATCGATGGTGCTCAGGGCGATGACGTGAGTCTTGCCCGTGTCGTAGGAGTAGTACTCCGGACCGAACTGGGCGCGGAAGGAATCGTACTCGTGCTGCCCGTCCAGCGAGTCGTAGTCGATGTCGTGGTTGCCCGGCAGGAACCGGGCCGGACCGTTGAGCATGGAGGACAGTTCTCGGGTCTGGTGGAAGAAGTTCAGGTCATCGCCCACGAGGTCGCCGATGAACAAGGCGCCGCAGCCGGTGTAGTCGGTGCGGGCCGCCAGATCGGCGAAAGCGCCTTCCCTGGCGTACTCGACTTCCTGCTGGGTATAGGTCTGCACATCCGCACCGATGACGCAGCTCTGCTCGGGCGATTGCGTGGCGCTGCTGGCCACCAGCGGGAAGTTGACTGCCTCGGGCAGCGGCCCGGTCGGGGCGATGCCGTCGTACTTCAGGTCCGGGGAGCCTTCAGGCAGGTGGGTGTAGAAGAATTGGGCGACGTTGTCGTCGTCGACCGGAACCTGGAAGCCCCGGGGCTGGGTGACGAACGCGGTCATGTTGTTGTATGCCGGAAGTTCGTAGCGTCCCTGCCCATCGGTGGCCACGACGTCGCGGCCGTTGGAAACCGTGACGTTCGGTAGGCCAGGCTCGTTGGCATCCTGCGTGGAGTTCTTGTTGCGATCCTCGAAGACCACTCCGTCGAGCGTCTCTTGCGCGGTGCCGCTGCGGCCAGTTCCTGCCGGGATCACCTCGACTGACCCGCGGTAGGCCGAGGAGCTCCAGTCCGCGGCGGACTTGGCTGCCGGCACTGCCTCGAGTTCCGGGGTGGCGCCGATGAATGCGGTGGAAGCTGCAATGGCAACTAGGCTTCCGGCGGTGAGATGCAGTGGGGTGAGATGATTGGTTTTGCCGGGTCGAGCGAAGATTTTCACGAACGTTCCTCCGGGTGGGGACAATCTGCCGGCCCCTTGGCCGGCCGTCTTCCACGGTGCCAATGGCAGGTGAATTGCAACCCCTGCTCAGGTAATGTCTAATAATCGATCCCGTAAATAGTTATCGACTGTCTTGGCGGGATTTACTGTTTTCGAACCAGTGAAATGAAGTGGCGCGGATGGAACTAGTGCAGGCGCTCATGGCAGGCGCACGCGGGCGCAGGATGCTGTGGGAGTTCGCCACTGCCAGCGAAGAGAAGCTGCTACCGGCGTTCGGGGAGCATCCGCTGCATGCGGCGATGTTCTACGCCGCGTATCACGTGGCGGTAGAACGCGGCGAAAGCGTTGGCCTGTTTGGCGCGGATGAATCCAGCATGCCCGAAACCAGTGTCCAGCAGATCGCCCGGCGCCTGGACGGCACCACTTTGGTTCCGGCCACCGCAGCGCTGCTGCAGCAAGCGCTGGTCCGCTCGGTCGACAGTGCCCGCTATTGGCAGGAACCGGATGGGGAAGACACCCTGCTGGCGTTGCCGGAACTGGCCGCGCCGCTTGAGCGCGTGGCCCGGCACCTGGCGGACAGCGGGCTCGCGGCCTGGTGGCTGGATCCCGTGGATCTGCGCAACCAATTCCAGGTCGAATTCGACCAGCATGACCCGCAGGGCAGGACGCAGGCTCCCGGCAGCAATGCCCTGGGCCTACTGCAGGAGTGGAGGGCCGGCATCCTGGCGACCGAAGCCCGCGATGCCGCCGAAATGAGCAGCACCCCGCTGGGCAGCTTCAGCGGGGAATGGTGGTCCAAGCCCAGCAGCCGCCTGCCCTCCACTACCGGTGTGTTCCCAGACCGGGAGCCAGTGGGCCTGAGCTGCGTGGAAGACGGTTTTGGATGGGAGCAAGCCAGCGTCAGGTTCACGAGCGTGCCTCCCGCAGCCAAGGTGCTGGAGATCGCCACGGCCGAGGACTGGATCCGGCTCTGCCGCGAGCACGGCATCGAGGTCACCGCGCACAAGCGCCACGACTGGTACCTGTCCACCGGGCGCGACGGCGCATGGAAGATCCCCGACTGGCTGGCCGTGGCGCGCGATTACGACGGGGTGCATCTGGGTATCGGCGCCTATCTGGCGCTCGCCGGGCAATGCCTCGACATCGACGAGAAGTACGCCAGCGTGATTGCCGGGTGGGACCCGGACCAGGCGTTCTGGTTCACCGATGAGCTGCGGTGCTACGGGTCGGCCCGGGAATGGATCTGCAAGGACGCCAACGACGAGGATGCACGCTGGGTGCCTTCCGGCGATGGCCCAAGTTCATGAGCCGTCACGGGCGCAGTAGCCAGCCCGGGTTTCTGGTGCAATGGGTTCCATGAGCGAAACGACAAACGATGAACTGGCCGCGGCTACCGAAGTCATCTTGCAGCTGCGCTGGTCGGACCAGGACGCCCTGGGCCATGTGAACAATGCGCGCATCGTGACCCTGATGGAAGAAGCCCGCATCCGCTGGACGCGCGAGGACGGGACAACAGGCCGTTTCGAATTCGGCACCGTGGTGGCATCGATCCAGATCGACTACCTGCGCCCGCTGTACTACCAGCCCGAGATGCTCATCCGCATGGGCATCAGCCGGCTGGGCAACAAGTCCTTCACCGTGCGGGGCATCGGTTACCAGGACGGGCAGCCGGTATTCGACTCGACCACGGTCATGGTGCCGCTGGCAGCCGATGGCATCTCGTCGCGCCCGCTCAACGAGCTGGAGCGCAGCTGGCTCGGCAAATCGCTGATCCCAGCACGCAGCTAGGCTTTGGGCACCGGTCCCTGGCCGTTGAGCAGCGCGGCCAGATCGCGCAGCTTCGCTTCGGAGTCCGAGCCCGGCTCGGTGGTGTAGATGAACAGGGTCTGGTCTGGTGCCCCGGTCACGTCCAAGGCCTCGTAGTTGACCTCCAGATAGCCCACCTGGGGATGGTTGAACCGCTTGATCCCGTCCCGCCGCTCGACCACCCGGTGATCGGCCCACCAGGTGCGGAATTCTTCGCTGTTCATGGACAGCTCTCCGACCAGCTGCGCGAGCAGCGGATCATGCGGATGGCGCCCGGCATCCAGGCGCAAGGTGCCGACCATCGAGGCGGCGATCTGCTCCCAGTCGGCGTAGCGCTGCCTGGCTTCGGGATCCAGGAAGGCCCAGCGGATCAGGCTGCGGTGGCGCACCGGCTTGGCGAGGAAGTCGGTGAGCAGGCTGGCGGCCAGCGCATTCATGCCCAGCACCTCGGTACGCCGTCCGCGGATGAAGGCCGGATGCCCGGTGAAGGAATCCAGCAGCTGATGCAATGAGGGGCGTACCCGCTGGATGCTGCTCGACGGGCTGTTGCGCCCGGAGCCGGACACCGAGCGGGCCAGGTTGAATAAATGCCCGGCGGCCGTCTCATCCAGTTCCAGGGCCTTGGCCAACGCGCCGAGCACGGATTCGGAGGGGCGCTTGTGCCGGCCCTGTTCCAGCCGGGTGTAGTAGTCGGTGCTCACACCGGCCAGGACCGCGACCTCTTCGCGGCGCAGCCCAGGCACGCGCCGCCGGGGGCCGCCATCGCCTGCCGGGCTGACCAGGGCCCGCCGGGCCTTGAGGAATTCGCCGAGCTCGGTATTGGAATTCATCCCTGCATTCCTTTCATCCGCGGGCCGCATCGCCCCGGTCTTATCCTAGCCCTGCGTACCTTGGGATCTGCAGCCAGAACTATCCTAGGAATGCCATACCCCGGATCAATACGCCACGCCCTACGGCCCCTGGGACCGTGCAATGGTGGTGGACTATTAATGCCAATGCCAATGCCAATGCCACTGCCACTGCCACTGCCACTGCCACTGCCACTGCCAATGACACTGCCACCATCGCCCAGGAGCGCACATGCCCAAACCAGCCAATGACCTGCCGACCCGCGAATCGACTCCAGCAGCTGCGGGAGCACCGCGCGAACCGCTGCTGGAGCGGGCCGCGCAGCGGCCTGCCGGAATTCGCGACCTGCTGCGCGACGTGGGCGGGGTGTATGCCAGCAATGGCGTGATCGGGCTGGTCTTCTCCGCTTCGGGCCCCATCGCGGTCACCCTTGCGGTGGGTGCCGCTGGCGGGCTGTCCCAGGCCGAGATGGCTTCCTGGGTCTGCGGGATCTTCCTCTCCGCCGGGTTGGCGACCATCGTGATGTCCCTGCTCTACCGCCAGCCGCTGGGATTCGCCTGGTCCATCCCCGGCACGGTGCTGCTGGGTCCTTCGCTGCAGCACCTGTCCTTCCCCGAGGTGGTCGGGGCGTTCTTCGTCTCCGGGGTGCTGGTCCTGGCCTTGGGCGCTACCGGGGTGGTGCGCCGGATCATGGCGGCCATTCCCATGCCGATTGTGATGGCCATGGTGGCCGCGGTCTTCTTGCGCTTCGGCACCGATATCGTCTCGTCCACCCAAGCCAACCCGGTGGTGGCCGGCCCCATGGTGCTGGTCTTCGTCCTGCTCGCTGCGGTGCCGGCGCTGGGCAGAAGAATTCCCCCGGTGCTGGGCACGCTGATCGCCGGGGTCATCGCGGTGGCCGCCAGTGGCCAGTTCGCGTTGGACGCAGCTGGCGGGCCCGTGCTGGCCACCCCGGTGTTCACCGCTCCGGAATTCACCTGGGCTGCGCAGCTGGAACTGGTGGTGCCGTTGGCCATCATCGTGCTGATCGTGCAGAATGGCCAGGGTGTCGCGGTGCTGCGCTCTGCCGGGCACCGGCCCCCGGTCAATGCCTTTGCGCTGGCCTCGGGCGGGTTCTCGATCCTTAATGCCTGCTTCGGCGCGGTGTCCGCCTGCGTCACCGGGCCAACCAACGCGTTGCTCACATCATCTGGCGAAAAGCACCGCCAGTACACCGCAGCGGTGGTCTATGGCTTCCTGTCCCTGCTCTTCGCCCTGTTCGCTCCAACGCTGACGCGCTTCATGCTGGCCACCCCTGAGGCTTTCGTGCTGGCCTTGGGAGGCATCGCCATGCTCAAGGCCCTGCAGCAGGCCTTTGTGACGGCCTTCGCCACCAAATTCACCCTGGGCGCCCTCGTGACGTTCGTGGTGACCATTTCCGGCCTGGACCTGTTCAACATCCACGCCGCCTTCTGGGGCATCCTCATCGGATATGGCGTCTCCCGGCTCATGGAACGCACGGACCATTCGGCCGCTTCCGGGCACTAGCGGCAATGGCCCTCACCCTGGCCAGCTGGCAGTTCGTGCCGAGCCTGCGAGCTGGCCTAAGCTGGCGGTAGCTTACATCGATCTTTTCGGACAGGACGGGCATGGCCACGGGCAGCATGTATCGGGTGGGAGTACTGGGCCACGGGGCGATCGGCTCCGTGGTGGCGGAGCAACTGGCAGCCGGGACGGTGCACGGTGCCCAGCTCGAAGGGGTGATCCTTCGCCGTCCGCAAACCGGGCTGGAGCATGAGCAGCTGAGCTGGGAGTCGGCCCTGGAGCGCTGCGACCTGGTGGTCGAATGCGCGGGCCAGCAAGCCCTGCGCGAGAATGCGGTGCGCATCCTGGCCTCCGGGGTTGACCTGCTGGCCAGTTCCATGGGAGCGCTGGCTGACCCGGAGTTCGCCGCGCAAGTGCAGGCCGCCGGACCAGGACGCTTGTCCAGCACTGCCGGGGCCATCGGCGGATTGGACCTGCTGGGCGCGGCTGCCCGGATGGGCGGCATCGACCAGGTGCTGGTGACGACGCGCAAGCTGCCGGCCACCTTGGTGCAGCCGTGGATGGATGCGCAGCGGCGCGGTGAATTGGAGCAGGCCGCCGGACCGGTAGAGGTATTTCGCGGTCCAGCCGCGGCAGCGGCCCAGGACTTCCCGAAGTCATTGAATGTGGCCGCGGCGGTGGCGTTGGCTGTGGGGGATTGGGATGCGGTGACAGCCAGATTGATCGCCGATCCGGAGGCAGGCCTGACCGAGCACCGCATCGAGGCGCGCGGCCCAGCCGGCGAGTACAGCTTCTCGATCAAGAACCACCCCTCGCCACGCAACCCGCGCACCAGCGGCATCGTCCCGTGGGCCCTGCTGCACTCGATCCGGCAAGCCGCGGCGGCGCGCCGCTAGCGGCGCGGTGCCACGGCTATTGGCCTTCGGCTGCCGGGTACTCCTCCAGCACCTTCTTGCCGATCTTGAACGCCACGTTCGCCGCCGGAACGGAACAGTAGATGGCGCATTGCAAGAAGACTTCCTTGATTTCTTCGGGAGTCATGCCGTTGCGCAGGGCCGCGTGCACATGCATTTCCAGTTCTTCCCAGTAGCCGCCGGCGATCATTGCGGTCAGCGTGATGGCGCTGCGGGTAGTGCGCGGCAGGCCGTCGCGGGTCCAGATGGTGCCCCATGCGTAGCGGGTGATCATTTCCTGGAATTCGTCGGTGAACTCATTCGAGTTCCTGGTGGAACGCTCAACGTGCTCGTTGCCCAGCACCTGGCGGCGTACTTCCATGCCGGCATCGTAGGTATCGCCGGGAAGGCGCGGTGAATCAGCCATTTCTGCAGGTCCTCGCTTCTAGTTGGCCAGCAAGAACTCGGCCAGCAAGGCCGCGGTCTCTTCGGGTGCTTCGGCCGGGGCCAGGTGGGCGGCCGAATCGATGACCGCCATGGTTCCGCGGGGTGCATTTTCGGCGATGAACTCCGCGTCTGCCGGAGGGCACACCTGGTCCTGTGCGCCGTTGATGGCAATGATCGGGTCGCTGGTTGAAGCCAGCTGCCCGCGCACGTCGAATCCTGCCAAGGCGCCGCAGGCGTGGGCGTAGGCGAAGCGGTCAGCGTTCTGCAGGCTGTGCAGCAGCTCGGTGCTGATCACCGGCTCCTTCTCGATGAATCCCGGTGCGAACCAGCGCTCTGCAGAACCGGCGACCATGGTCGGGGTGCCGGCCTTGGCGACCAGCTCGGCACGGTCGGTCCATCCTTCGGGGGTACCGATCTTCGCCGCAGAGCAGATGGAGGACAACGCATTGAAGAAGCCGGCGTGGTCCACGGCCAGCTGCAGGGCGGTGGCCCCGCCGATCGACACTCCGGCGTAGTACAGCTTGCTGCCCTCGGAGATGACGCCGTCGGCACGCAGCGCCTCGACGGCCTTGGTGACGCCGGTAGCCAGTTCGGCCAGCGAGAAGGCTTCGGTGGACGGCTTGCTTTCGCCGTGCCCCGGCAGGTCCCAGGCGATGACCTGGAACTTGTCCTTGAGGTAAGGCAAGGCCGGAGCCCACAGCGGCAGGGCCGCAGTGCCCAGCGAGGGGCCGACGATGAGGGTGGGAAGTGCCTTGTCGGTGTGCAGCAAGGAGGGGGTTAGTTGCGGGACTGCCATGATTCCTTCCGTGCCGAGTAATCGGCGAGTACGGTTTCGGTGAAGCGATCCGCGGCACCGAGGTAGCCAGCTGGATCGAATAATTCGTAGAGGTCCTGGTCGTTCAAGGCATGCACGGAGATTTCCAGGCGCAGCAGATCGCGCAGGGAAATGCCCTCGTCGAGGCTGCGGCGCACCAAGGCCTGGATGGCCGGTTTTCCGCCGACCACCAGATCAGCCAGGGCGGCAGCGAGTCGTTCGGAGAGCACGGCATCTCCGCCCAGGGCGAGGTTCCGCTCGATGGCAGCGCGATCCACTCCCAGGCCGTTGGCCAGGAACGAAGCGTGGAATGCCGCCCCTGATGCCAGCCGGGCCAGTTCGCGCAGGGCACTCCATTCGGCGTGCCAGCCGCCATCGGGGCGTTCATCCACCGCGGTGCCGGCAGCAGTGAACAGGGTGGAGAGCAATCCGGGGGCGCTGAATGCCGCATTGCGCAGCAGTACCGAGCGCACCGGGTTCTGCTTCTGCGGCATAGCCGAGGAGCCGCCCTTGCCGGCCTCGCGAGGTTCGGACAGCTCGCCGATTTCCGGACGGGAGGCGGTGAGCACATCAGCGCCCAGGGTCCCCAGCGCGGCAATGGCCGCACCCAGTGCGGAGCCAAGCTGGAGAATCGGCATGCGGTTGGTGTGCCAGGGCGTTCCCGGATCCTCCAGGCCCAGCAGGGCCGCCAGATCCGAGGACAGCGACTGGCTTGTGGCCGTTGTCTCCGGCTGGCCGGAGAGCAGCTGCTCCAGGGAGGCGAGCGTGCCCACCGCACCGCCCCATTGCAAGCGCAGCTGCCGCGCCGCGGCATCCAGCTGCTGCTCGGCATCCAGCACGGCCGAGAGCCAGCTGGCCGCTTTCCAGCCCAAGGTGGTGGGCAGCGCATGCTGGGTCAGCGAGCGGGCAATGCACACGGTCCCGCGGTGGGCCTGCGCCAGGGCAGCCAACCCGCCAGCGGTGCTGCGCAGATCTGCCAGCGTGAGCGTGAGCGTCTTGGACAGGACCAGCATCAGCGCTGTGTCGATGATGTCCTGGCTGGTGGCACCGCGGTGCAACGCGGTGCCCGCAGTTGCCGCGGCCCCGTCGTGCTTGAGCAGGTCGCGCATCATGCCCAGCAGCGGGATGAGCGCATTGGCCCCATCCGGTGTCCGGGAGGCCAGCAAGGCCAGGTCGTAGCGGTCCACGCTGGCCACCTCGCGCACGGCCTGCGCATCCTGGACGCTGCACAGGCCGGCATCCGCCTGGACCTGCACCCATCCGGCTTCGGCATCCAGCATGGCTTGGACGAAAGACGCATCGCTGGCCAAGGCCGCGGCCGCAGTTCCTGCCCAGGCGGGGGCCAGCACGCCGTAGTCTGCGCCATCCATTCGGTGCCTCGATTCTTAGCTGTTGAGCGTATAAGCCGTCTATCTAGAACTGTAGTGCCCGGCAACGGGCAACACCCCGCCGGGCGCTCCAACGCCCGTAACAGTGCGGGCGCTGGGGCAATCCAGCGGGGTGTCGCGGTGGCAACTAGCTCTCGCGCGGGTAGGAGAGGAACACCGTTTCGTTCCCGCCTTGCAGGCGGATATCGAAGCGCAGCGAGCCGTCGTCTTCGCGAGCAGCAATCAGCGTTGCGCGTTCTGCTTCGCCCAGCGATGACAGCAACGGGTCTCTAGCCAGCGCTTCGGTGTCCTCCGGCAGGTAGATGCGGGTGAACAGGCGATTGAGCAGGCCGCGGGCGAAAACCGCGAGCATGATGAACGGGGCCTTGCCCTCTTCGGTAGCGCCCGGGTTCACGGTGGTGAAGGTGTAGTGCCCGGCGTTATCCACCGCCGCCCGTCCCCACCCGGTGAAGATGTAGCCGTCGCGGACCAGCGAGCCATCGCGGGAAACGACATTGCCGTTCTCGTCGGCCTGCCAGATTTCCAGCAGGGCGTCCGGAATGGCCTCGCCGTTGCCGTCATAGACCATCCCGTGCAGGCGCACCGAGCGGGGATGGGCCTGGCTGATCAGCTCATTGCCCTTCTCATAGGGCAATGCGTAGCCGTAGAACGGGCCGATGGTCTGGCCCGGTGTGGGGGCCAGCTTCAGTTCTGGTGCCTGAGCCATGCTAGTGGTCTCCCTCTTCATCTTCCATCCAGGTGCGGTTGGAGCCGGTGAGTACGATGTCCCAGTTGTATCCGGTAGCCCATTCATGGGACGTCAGCGAATGGTCGTAGCTGGCGACCAGGCGGTCGCGCGCTTCCTTGTCGGTGATCGCCTGGTAGATCGGGTCGAGGCTGAACAGCGGGTCGCCCGGGAAGTACATCTGGGTGATCATGCGCTGGGTGAAGTCGGTGCCGAACAGCGAGAAATGGATGTGCGCCGGGCGCCAGGCGTTGTGGTGGTTCTTCCACGGGTAGGGTGCCGGCTTGATGGTGGTGAAGGAGTATTCTCCGTTCGGGCCGGTGATGGCGCGTCCCACGCCGGTGAAGTTCGGATCGATCGGGGCCGGATGCTGGTCGCGCTTGTGGATGTAGCGTCCGGCGGCATTGGCCTGCCAGATTTCCACCAGCTGCCCGGCCACCGGGCGGCCGTCGCCATCGAGCACGCGGCCGGCGACCACGATGCGCTCGCCGATCGGCTCGCCGTTGTGCTGGATCGTCAGATCCGATTCCAGCGCGTGCACGTCGCGCTGGCCGAAGGCCGGGGAGTGCAGCTCAATGGTTTCCGGGTCCACATGGCGCAGGTTCTTGGTCGGGTGGCGCAGCAGCGAGGAACGGTAGGGCGCGAAGTCGATGCGCGGCTGGGTCTCGGCTTTCTTGCCCTCGACCACCGACTGGCGGTAGGCCGCATGGATATCGGCGATTTCCTGGCTGATGGATTCTTGCGAGAGCGTCGTGGCTGCGGGGTCCAGCACGGGGGAATCGCTGAACGACTCGTTAGCTGTGGTTTCGGTGCTCACTGCGTGCTCCTTTCGAAGGGGGCGTACGGGCGTGGTGGAGGAAATGCTTGGCAAGGGCGAAGGCTAAGCGTGGGGCCAGCCGGTGTAGGACTCGGCCAGGTACTGCTGGCCGAAGCGCGAGGAGGTGACCGTTTCCAGTTCGCCCAGGGCGCGCTTGGCCATGAAAGGGTCCCCGCCTACCGGGGTGTGCAGCATGGAGGTCATCCAGTAGGAGAAGTTCTGCGCCTTCCACACGCGCTTCAGCGCCAGGTCCGAATAGCCGTCCAGCAGCTGCTCGCTGCCGGTGGAGAAGTAGGAGTCCAGGGCCTCGAAGAGCACCTTCACATCGGCGAATGCCAGGTTCAGGCCCTTGGCTCCGGTGGGCGGGACGGTGTGCCCGGCATCGCCGATCAGGAACATCCGCCCGTGGGAGAGGGGTTCGCGCACGAAGGAGCGGAAGCCCAGCACGGTCTTGTCGAAGATCTCGCCGGTTTTCAGCTGGAAATTATCCGGCCCGTCCACGCATTTTTGCAGCTCGGCCCAGATACGGTCATCGCTCCAGGCATTCACGTCTTCGTTCGGGTCGCATTGGAAGTACATGCGCTGCACCGTTTCGCTGCGCTGGGAGATCAGCGCGAAGCCGTGCGGGGAGTTCGCGTAGACCAGTTCCGGCGCGGACTTCGGCGCCTCGGTGAGGATGCCGAACCAGGCGAAGGGGTAGGCGACCTTGAAATCCTTGCGCAGCGTTTCGGGCATTTGGCGGCGGGCGAAGGAGCGCGAGCCGTCGGCGCCGACGATCACATCGGCGTGCACCTCGAAGAGGTTGCCCTGCTCATCGGTGAAGCGGAACTTCGGGGTGGAGGTCTCCATGTCCAGGATCTCGGTGACTTCGCAGGAGTACCGCACGTCGCCCTGGTCGCGCTGGCGCGCCGCGGCCAGGTCAACGAAGACCTCGTTCTGCGCGTACAGGGTGACGGTGGCGTCGACCAGATCGCGGAAGTCCAGCGGGTGGGATTCGCCGTTGAAGCGCAGGTCGATGCCGGCGTGCTCGTCGCCGTGGGTCAGGACCCGTCCATCCACGCCGGACTCGGTGAGCATCTTGACAGCCTGGGCTTCGAGGATGCCCGCGCGGTGGGTGTTGCGGATGGCCTCGTGGTCGCGCATTTCCACGACGATGTTCTCGATGCCGGATGCGGCCAGCAGGTGGGAGAGCATGAGCCCTGCTGGACCGCCGCCGATGATGCCGACCTTGGTCTTGAGAATGCGCGGATTCTGAGCCATGGGACCTGCCTCGCTAGCGTCTGGACCAGAGCCGCGCTGCCGGCTGCGTTGCCGGACCGATGCATCTGGTCTAAGGAAGTAATAAGAACTTCCCTCATGATGCGGCGCATGTGATCGGGCAGACAGCCGGGTTCTCAATGAATGAGAAAAATGGGGTGCTACTCCGCGTCAGCCAGCGCTACCCGGGATAGCAGATCGCGCAGCTGCAGCCGCTCCTGCGGGGTTAGCGCTTCCAAGGTCTCGTCCTCGTTTTGCCTGGTGATCTTGCGCGCCTGCGCGTAGAGCTTCCGGCCGGCCGCGGTGGCTACTATCACCTTGGAGCGGCGGTCGCTGGGATCTGGAATTCGGGAGACTAGTCCACTGGTTTCCAGCCCGTCCACTAGTGGCACGATCTGGCTTGGATCGAGCGCGAGAAATTCAGCGAGATCGCGTTGGGTGGGGGTGATGTCGCTGCACGCCAAGGAAAGTACCGAGTAGGAACGCACCTTGAGGCCGAGTGGCTTCAGCGCATGGTTGGCCCGAGTCGAACCCAGGGAGCGCATGCGCGCCACTAGGAAGTTCAGCTCCTGAACGAGGTCGCATTTCATGAACAGTTCTTCCTTCGCTGATTTGGCGGTGATTTTGCTAGTCATCTCATTGTCCCCACTTTTCATGAAAAAATAAACCATTGACTTTCTCAAGGATTAAAGTTCTTATGTATGTAGTCAAGGTTCCCACTTTTCTTCCAAGTGGAGCAATTGAAACACCTCACCGAATTGGAGTTCTCATGTCCCTAGCAGGAAAAGTTGCCATCGTGTCCGGAAGCGGACGCGGACTGGGCCTGAGCTATGCGCAAGAACTGGCGCGTCAGGGAGCCTCGGTGATTGTCAATGATGTCGATCCTGCGGCCGTGCATGCTGCGGTTGCTTCCATTACCGAAGCCGGTGGCACGGCGGCGGGAGTTGCGGCGGCGGTAGGTACGACTGAGGCCGCGAAGGTGCTGGTTGCCGGCGCTGTCGAGAACTTCGGTCGCCTGGATATTCTGGTCACCAATGCGGGTGTGCTGCGTGACAAGTCCCTGCTGAAGATGACCGACGAAGATTTTGATCTGGTGATCAACGTCCACTTGCGCGGCACTTTCACCTGCGTGCGTGAGGCCTACGGGTATTTCAAGGAAAACAATGTCTCCGGACGCATCATCGCAATTGGTTCGCCGACCGGCCAGCGCGGCAACTTCGGCCAGAGCAATTACGCGGCGGCAAAGGCCGGCATTGTCGGCATGGTGCGCACCTGGGCTCTGGAAATGAAACGAGCCGGGGTTACTGCCAACGCAGTGATCCCGGTGGCAGCCACCGAAATGACCAAAACCGTTCCATTCTTTGCAGCTGCCGTGGAAGCCGACGAGCGCGGCGAAGCGATGCCGGACTTCTTCCGCAAGGATCTGGGCTTTGGCACCGCAGATGATGTGGCCGGCCTGATCGCCTACCTGGCCTCGGACGCGGCTGCAGAGATCAACGGCCAGGCCATTGGAGTCGGCGGGGACCGCCTGCAGGTCTGGAGCCACCCTGAAGCTGTGGTCACCGAGCTGCACGACGGCGGATGGGACTATGAAACGCTGGCCAATGAATTCCCTGCGCGCTTCGGATCCCACCAGCAGTCCGTTGGGGAGAAGTTCCCGGAACTTCCGGAAGAACTGCGCCCGGAACCAGCCAAGTAGGGAACTGGGGGAATCATTATGACTTTGCGTTATGAACTGGGCATCGATTTCGCTTCGCTTGAAGCCATCGACATGCATGTGCACCTTGAAGTCGACGAATGCGGCCACAAGGCAATGCCGGAGGATCTTTTCGAAGCGTCGGCAGCGTATTTCAAATCATCGGAGCGTACACCCTCCATTGATCGCATTGCGCAGCTTTATCGCGAGTCGAACATGGCTGCCGTGGTGTTCACCGTTGATGCACGCACCGCGCTCGGGCATGATCCGAACTCCATTGAGGACTTGGTCCAGGGCTGCGCCCGAAATAATGACGTGCTTATTCCCTTTGGCTCGGTCGATCCCCGCCGAGGAGCCGAAGCCATCGGCGATGCGCAGTACCAGGCTGAACAGCTCGGAGTGCGCGGCTTCAAATTCCACCCCTCGCTCCAGGGATTCGATCCCAGCGATGAAGCGTTCTACCCGCTATGGGAAAAGCTCCAGGAGCTAGGCCTCCCATGCATTTTCCACACAGGGCAGAACGGCATGGGAGCAGGGCTGCCTGGCGGTCGGGGCATTAAGCTGCGTTACTCCAATCCGCTGCTGCTCGACGATGTGGCCGCGGACTTCCCGAACCTGGTCATCATCATGGCTCACCCCTCGGTTCCATGGCAGGATGAAGCGAACTCCATTGCCACGCACAAGGCCAATGTCTACATCGATTTATCCGGTTGGAGCCCCAAGTATTTCCCCAGCTCCTTGGTGAAGATGGGCAATAACGTGCTGTCGCGCAAGCTGTTGTTCGGCACGGACTTTCCCTTGATTACCCCGGAGAAGTGGCTGGGGGCCTTTGCAGAATTGGAGTTGAAGGACTCGGTGAGACCGGGAATCCTGAAGGGCAATGCACTGCGCGTGTTGGGGATAGAAGAATGATCCAACCGGCAGCAACTAGTGATTTCTATGGATTCAAGGACCTGCTCACCGACGCTGAGCGTGCGGCCCTGGACCGTTTGCGTTCCCTTTTGGCAGAACATGTGGGTCCGATAGTCGATGACTATTGGGAACGCGGAGAATTCCCGGAACAGATCGTGGCACCGCTGATCGATGCTGATCTGATGAACCCGGCCGAAGTGCTTGCCACGGGCCAGAAGCCTTCCGCGCTTTACTCGGGCTTCCGCAATTTCGAGCTGGGACGCATGGATGCCTCCGTAGCGACTTACTACAACGCGCAGTCCGGCCTATTCCGGACCACCGTCAACCTGGGTGGAAGTGCGGAGCAGGTAGCCGTGCTTGAGCCGCGGATCACATCTTTTGCCTGCAAGGGAGTGTTCGCCCTGACCGAGCCAGAACACGGTTCGGATATTGCCGGAGGGCTAGCCACCTCGGCCAAGCAGGAGCAACGCGATGGTGTGGCTGGCTGGGTGATCAATGGGCAGAAGCGCTGGATCGGGGGCGCGAGCCAAGCGGACGTGCTGGCAGTATTTGCCCGCGACGCAGCCGATTCGCAGATCAAATGCTTCTTGGTTCCAACGGACGCGCCGGGCATGGAAATCAGGAAAATTCCGGGAAAGACCAGCCTGCGCATTATGCAGAACGCCGACATCGAGCTGGGGAATGTCTGGGTGCCAGCCAGCGGGCGACTGGCCAAGATCAACTCCTTTGCCGACGTAGCGGCCTGCCTGCGCAACATGCGCTCGGACGTCGCCTGGATTGCCACAGGCGTTTGCTTCGGCGCGTACGAATCGGCTCGCGACTACGTTGCCAGCCGTAGCCAATTCGGCAAGCCGCTGGGTTCATTCCAGCTGATCCAGGAAAAGCTGGCGCATATGCTCTCCAACGCCACCGCGAGCCTGGCTTTGGTGGTGCGGCTGACCCAGCAGCAGGAAGCGGGCATCTACCGCGATGAAAACTCGGCCATGGCCAAGATGTTCACCGCACGCATGCTACGCGAAACGGCAGCCCTCGCCCGAGAGGTCTGCGGCGGCAACGGCATCTTGCTGGAGAACAACGTAGCGCGCCACCATGCCGACGCCGAAGCGATCTACTCGTACGAAGGCACACACGAGATCAATTCACTGATTATCGGACGCGCGATTACCGGCGTCAGCGCATTCCGCTAAAGCGGCATTCGCGAACTCGAGCAACCAAAGAACCCATCTAGAGGAGAAATATCATGGCACCAACCGTTTTGGATTACGCAGACCTCGCCAGCGCCCAGGGCAAGGACCTGGGCTACAGCGAATACCGCGTGGTCACACAGGAACAAATCAACACCTTCGCTGACGCCACTGATGATCACCAGTGGATCCACACCGATCCGCAGAAGGCCAAGGAGGGCCCTTTCGGCGGCCCGATTGCCCACGGCTACCTTACCTTGAGCCTGCAGATTGCGTTCTGGACCGAGCTTTTCGATGTCACCGGTGTGAAGACCAAGGTGAACTACGGCCTGGAAAAAGTTCGATTCCCTTCGCCCGTACCGGTGGGTTCCAAGATCCGCATGAAGGCGGTTATCGCCGAGGTGGAAGAGGTCAAGGGCGGATACCAGATTGCAGTGGACCAGGTCATCGAAGTCGAAGGCGGCACGAAGCCGGCCGTGGTCTCCCGGGGCCTCTACCGCTTCTACGCCTAGGTAAAGAGCCAGCTGAGCTAGAGCCGCAACGGCAACGTACGACCTAATGAAAAGAGTGGCAGATGTTGAATAAGGGGTTTGGCAACTGGATTCACCGGCGTCGGATGAAATCCGCGCAGCAGGTTGCGGTGATTCATGCGGGAGTCGGCTTGAGCTACGCGCAGCTGGCAGAACGCATCGACAAGCTCAGCAGTGCCTTGGCGGCCAGCGGAGTCGCCCGCGGTAGCCGTGTAGCGTTCCTTGGCGCCAACCATGCTGCGTACCTGGAAACCATGTTCGCCGTTACCCAGCTTGGGGCGTTGTTCGTTCCTCTCAATGTGCGTCTGGCGCCGCGGGAACTGAACTTTGCGCTGCGCGATTCAGGCAGCGAGGTGCTGATCTATGTCGAGAACTTCGCCAGCGAAGCGCATGCATCCATCGAAGGCAGCCCGGTCAGTATCGCCTGGGAAGTCGCTTCGGTTCCGTGCGCGGACTCATCCTATGAACGGGCCCTTCAGGCAGGGCGCAGCGGTCACGACGATATCGCCGTCGAGTTAGAGGATCCAGCCATCATCCTCTATACGTCGGGCACTACCGGAACGCCGAAGGGCGCGGTGCTCACGCATGCCAACATGACGTGGAATTCCTACAATGTCATCGTTGACTACGATGTCACCAGCAGATCTGTTGTTTTGCTCATTGCACCGCTCTTCCATGTAGCGGCGCTGGGCATGGGCGCCTTGCCGATGCTGCTCAAGGGAGGAACAGTGGTCCTCCAGGAGCGTTTTGATCCCGCTGCCGTGCTGGATGCGGTGGAGCGCTACCAGGTCACCCAGCTCTCGGGCGTCCCAACGACCTTCCAATTGCTAGCCGAGCATGAAAAATGGGAGGAAACGGATTTGTCTTCATTGGAGATGCTCACCTGCGGAGGCTCCGCTGTGCCGCTACGTGTCCTTGAAGCCTATGAAGCGCGTGGGCTCGGATTTAGTGGCGGCTATGGCCTGACCGAAACTGCGCCCGGCGCCACCATGCTCCAGGCAATGTACTCCCGACCGAAAATGGGTTCGGCCGGCCTGCCCCATTTCTTCACCGACATTCGCATCGCGGACTCGCTGGGCAATGAGGTGCCAGCCGGCGAGGTTGGCGAGATCCTGATCAGCGGCCCCAACGTGATCAAGGAGTATTGGGGCCGTCCCGAGGCTACCTCAGGGGCGTTCCATGAATCTGGCTGGTTCCGTTCCGGGGATATCGGCCACGTGGATGAAGAAGGCTTCCTGTTCATCTCGGACAGGCTTAAGGACATGATCATTTCCGGCGGGGAGAACATCTATCCTGCCGAAGTCGAGCAAGCCATTATGGGACTACCTGAAATTGAATCGGTGGCAGTGATTGGCGTCCCTGACGAGAAGTGGGGCGAAGTCCCGCGTGCAGTCATTGTGCTGAAGTCCGGTAGCTCTCTGGGCGAAGAGGATGTTGTGGCGTATCTCGACGGACGCTTGGCGCGCTACAAGATACCGCGCACCTCGGTCTTCCTGGATGAGTTGCCGCGCACCGCAAGCGGCAAGATACGCAAAGCCGACTTGCGCAAGCAGTTCAGCTGAGCGCTCCACGGCTTCGTGGCGGATTCCGTGGCCTCACGTTTGCATAAGTGCAAGATACCGCCCATACGCAGAGAATAAATCATCATAAAATCAACCATTGACATTCTCAATAGTTGGCTTAGTCTTGAATTGTGGTTCAAATCACACACTTTCTTCGACCCGCCACTCGGGGTTGCGGCAATGGCTTTCTAGGGGGAAATATGAAAAAGCGCTGGTCTACACTGCTTGCAGGCGCAGCGGTCCTGTCACTCGGCCTGGTGGGCTGTGGCGGAGGTTCGCTGTCCGGCTCGACAGAATCAGAGGGAAGCACATCCGCCGCCGCCGAGGATGGCTCGCTCACCAAAATCACCGTAGGCATTCTGCCAATCGCACCGTCGGTTGCAGTGCAGCAGGGTATCGACGCCGGGACCTTTGAAAAGCATGGCCTGGATGTAGAACTGAGCACTTCCAACGCCGGTGCGGCGATGCTCCCAGCGGTATCCACCGGAGAATTGGCCATTGCCGTGGGCAATCCGCTATCGGTGATGACCGCTGCGGACAAAGGCCTGGACATGAAGATCGTCACCGGCTATTCCGCTTCCAAGGCTGATGGGGAGGATGTCAATGGAGTAGTTGTGCGCAAGGACTCGGGCATCGGCGGCTGGGAAGATCTGGCTGGAAAAACCACATCGGTCAACGCGTTGCGTACCCAGGGCGACCTGACGATTATGGAATCCGCAGAAATGGCTGGAGCCAATCCGAAAGACCTGAAGTTCAGCGAAATGCCTTTCCCGGACATGGAGGCGCAGCTGGATCGCGGCAACGTTGACGCCGTCTGGCTTCCAGAGCCGTTCCTCTCGCGTGCTTTGGGCGATAAGGACAACGAACTGCTTGGCTATCCAAACCAAGAAGCAATTCCGGGGCTGCCAACCATGGTGACGTTCACCAGCGGCCAGTTCGCTGAAGAGAATCCGGAAGTCATTTCCAAGTGGAAGGCAGCTATGGCGGAAGTGCTGCCGGCCTCCGATAGTGATCCGGATGCCGCCAGGGCCATGTTGCCAGACTTCATCAATATGGATGCCAAGGTAGCCGAAGGCTTGCTCATGGAAACCTGGGAAGCGGAAACCCCAATTGAGGAACTGGCAAAGCTCGGAGATCTGGCCGCCAAGTTCGAATTCCTGGAGAAGGCCCCAGACATGAACAACCTCATCGCCAAGTAATTCCACAACTTCACGCTATTGCTGCTGCGGTTCCAGATTCCGGACGCCGCAGCAGCAATGACACTCAATTGGGGGTAGTTGCCATGAAACACTCGCTCAAGCTCGCACTCGCTTCGCTATCAGTCCTCGCGCTTGCTGCCTGCAGCTCCGGTTCGCCTAGCGGCGGCTCGGCCGGGGAAGATGCTGCAGGATCAGATGGCTCGCTGGAAAAAATCACCGTCGGGGTAATCCCCATCGTCGATACCGCACCAATCTGGCTGGGAGAATCCAAGGGCTTCTTCGCTGAAGAAGGCCTGGACTTGGAAATCGAAACCGCAACTGGCGGTTCGGCTATCGTCCCGGGCATCCAATCCGGGAGCTATGACTTCGCCTTCTCCAATCTGATCTCGGTAATGGTCGCCAACGACAAGGGACTGGACATGAAGTTCGTCGCCAATGGCATCTCCACCACAGGTGATGTGAAATCCGACGTCGGGTCCGTGCTGGTCAAAAATGATTCCAAGATTTCTTCGCCCAAGGAGTTGGCCGGCAAGAAGGTCTCGGTCAATAACCTGTCGAACATCGGCGATACCACCATCAAGTCAATTGTCGAAGAAGACGGGGGAGACCCGGCAAGCATCGAGTTCGTCGAGGTTCCTTTCCCCGATGCTCCTGCTGCACTGGAAAGCGGCATCGTCGATGCCGCCTGGATCCTGGAGCCGTTCCAGAGTTCGGCCTTGGACGCCGGAGCGAAAATGCTCTCTGCGAACTTCGCCGAATTCGATCCGGAGCTGGATGTTGCCGGCTACTTCACTTCTGCGCAGTACGCCCAGGAAAATCCCGAGGTGACCGAGAAGTTCACCAAGGCGATGGACAAGTCGCTTCAGTATGCGCAGGAGAACCCTGACGAGGTCCGCGAAGTTGTCGGAACCTACACCAAGATCAGCGAGGAGGTCCGCGCCGATATGGTGCTGCCGCGCTTCCGCCCTGACTTCAACCGCGAGGCCGTGCAAGAACTCGGCGATGCGGCACTGAGCTATGGCACCCTGTCCAAGCCAGTCGACCTGGAGAAGCTCCTGCCATGAGTGCCATCACTAGCACAGCGCCGGCTGAGGCGCGCCAAGCCAAGCGCAGGAAATCGGGCTCGAAATTCCCCAATGGCTTTTGGGGATTGATTGGCATCGTGACCTTCCTGGGGATCTGGGAACTGGTCCCGGCTCTTGGAATTGTCGAGGCGGCTTACCTGCCGCCCGCCTCCGAAGTGCTGATGACGCTGTTCGCTGATCTTGCCTTGACCGCCTTCTGGGTCGCGGTGGGGGAAACCATGCTGGCATGGTTCATCGGCCTGGCCGCAGCGGTGCTGCTGGCGCTGGTACTGGGCTTGGTAATCGGCATGTCGAGCTTCCTGCGTCGTGCGACCAACTCCACCATCGAGTTCCTGCGTCCAATTCCGTCGGTGGCATTGATCCCGCTCGCGGTGCTTTTGTTCGGCACGAAAATCGAATCCTCGCTGATGCTGATCATCTATGCCTGCTTCTGGCAGGTGCTGATCCAGGTGCTCTATGGAGTTGCAGACGTGGATAATGTGGCGATGCAGACCGCGAGATCCTATAGATTCTCCCGGATCCAGCGCATCCGCGACGTCATCTTCCCGACCATGCTCCCTTACCTGATGACTGGCATCCGGCTGGGCGCTGCCGTGGCACTGATCCTGGCGATTACTGCGGAACTGATCATCGGCGCACCGGGTCTGGGCAAGGAAATCCAGCTGGCGCAGTCAGGCGGCGCAATCGCCGGAATGTACGCGCTGATTGTTGCCACCGGCCTGCTGGGCGTGGCAATCAACCTGTGCATGCGCATCATCGAAAAGCGCGTGCTTTCCTGGCACGCCTCAGTCCGGGGAGAGAACGCCGCATGAAACTCCTGAAGTCGATTTCCTTCATTCTGGCATTGCCGGTTCTGCTCATCCTCTGGTGGGTCGCGGCAACCCTTGGTGGAGCGAGCTTCTTCGTTCCTACCCCGGCAGACTTGGGCAAGACCTTCATCGAGACCTGGGTTGGCGAACGCATGTTCACCGACGTCCTGCCAAGCGTCCAGCGCCTGGTTCTCGGCGTGCTCGGGGCCATTGTGCTCGGTGTGCTGCTCGGGTTGCTCGTCGGCATGAACCGCACCGCCCGGGCGATTACCGAACCGGTGTTCGAGTTCTTCCGTGCTTTGCCGCCGCCGGTGCTGATTCCGGTGCTGATGCTCTTGGTTGGCATTAACGACGGCATGAAGATCGCGGTGATCATCTCCGGCGCGATTTGGCCGGTGCTGCTGAACACCATTGAGGGCGTTCGCGCCATCGATCCGGTGCAGAACGAAACCAGCCGCTCCTATGGCATCAGCGGTTTAGCCCGGATTCGCTACCAGGTGCTGCCAAGCGCCACCCCGACCATCATGGCTGGCATCCGCCAGTGCTTGTCGATCGGGCTGATCCTTATGGTCATCTCCGAGATGTTCGCATCCTCCTCCGGGCTGGGCTTCGCGATCGTCCAGTTCCAGCGTTCCTTCGCCGTACCGGAAATGTGGTCCGGCATCGTGGTGCTGGGCCTGATCGGGGTCATCATGTCATTTATATTCCAGTGGATCGAACGCCGCGTCCTGCGCTGGTACAACGGTCTGAAAGAGGTTGAAAATGCTGTCTAGCCAGAATGGAACCGCCGGCGGGCGCACCCTGCCAGAAGGCGAAGCGCTGCTCTCGGTCCGGGGGCTGAAGAAGGTCTACCACACCGACGGCGGCGATATCGAAGCGGTCCGGGACCTCACCTTTGACCTGGGGCATGGCGAGCTGGTGTGCCTGGTCGGTCCTTCCGGTTCGGGCAAGACCACATTGCTCAAGTGCATTGCCGGCTTGCTGGGCGCCACCAGCGGCGAGGTGCTGCTGGACGGGCAGAAAGTCACCGGACCGCCGAAGAAAATGGCCGTGGTCTTCCAAGAATACGGCCGGTCGCTGTTCCCGTGGCTGCGCGTGGCGGACAATGTCGAACTGCCGCTGAAGAACGCCGGCGTCCCGAAGGCCGAACGCAAGAAATTGGTGGACGATGCGCTGGAAGCCGTGGGGCTGAGCCATGTGCCCAAGTCCTACCCGTGGCAGCTCTCCGGCGGCATGCAGCAGCGCGTGGCGATCGCCCGCGCGGTGGCCTACCAGCCAGAGGTATTGCTGATGGATGAGCCATTCGCGGCCGTTGATGCGCAGACCCGCGCAGACCTCGAGGACCTGATCCGCAATGTCTGGAAGAAGCTGGGGGTCACCGTGCTGTTCGTAACCCACGACATCGACGAGTCGATCTACCTGGGCCAGCGCGTGATCATCTTGTCTTCTTCGCCAACCGTGGTGCAGGAGGATATCCTGATCGATCTGCCGGCGGAGCGCGACCAGCTGGAAACCCGGTCGCTGCCGCGATTCACCGAGCTTCGCCACCATGTCTACGCGGAAATCCAGAAGGCCAAGCAAGGGCATCGCCCCGAAGAGGCCAAGACGAAGTTCTTGACGAATCCCAAGTAGCGCTCTGAGCCGCCGATCCGTGCCGGGTCGGCGGCTTTATTGCGCCGGCCGGCAGCCTAGGGGTTCAGCAGGTCGATGAGTTCCAGCCCGCGCGTAGCCCACTGGATTTCAGCTTCTGCCCGGGCGATCAGGCCTTCATAGGTGAATCGTTTGTAGGCAACAGTGGCTTCCCACTCCTCGCGCGGCGTGTTCTTCAAGCGCTTGGTGAGCATGGAGTTGCTGCCTTGCTCCAATTCCGCGATGCGTTCTTGCCATTGGTTGAGCAATGACCGGTGATGAGCGATATGCCCGCGCATCTGCTCGCGCGCGGCCTCGGGTTCCGCCCATTCCAGGTAGGCAGCCTTGAGATGCGCGGGATCGCGGGTGCGTGCGTACTCCAGGGGCGTGTTCATCCAATCCTTGAATTGGGTGACGCCATCCCGGGTGATGGTGTATTGCCGTTTCTTTCCGCGTGGACCCCAAGGCACATCCTGCCCTGCAATGAGACCTTCGGATTCCATGCGTTTCAGCTCGGGGTAGATCTGCGAATCCGGGGCGTGCCAGACGTGCCCGACCGACGATTCGAAGACTTTGTACAGGTCATAGCCGGTCATTGGTTCAACTGTCAGCAGTGAAAGCAGCGCGTTGCGAAGACTCAAAACCGCCCCTTTCCAGAAATGTGTTGCGTATCACTATCTATATAGCTAGTCTAATGGCATGCGAACTATCTATGTGCATAGATAGTTTCTCATATTCCGCCTTTGGGCAAACCACATATTGGATCCGCCATCGCCGAGCACTGCCGGGTCCGCAATCGAGAGGACCGTCATGACCGAGGTTGCCGCCAAGAGCACCACCACCGCCAAGATCATGGACCATCCGCTGAATGCCTGGTACGTAGCCGCCTGGGATCACGAGGTCACCCGCAAGCCGATGTCGCGCACCATTGCTAAGCGCCCGGTTGCCCTGTATCGCACCGAAGTTGGCAAGGCCGTTGCACTGGCTGACTCCTGCTGGCACCGCTTGGCTCCGCTATCCATGGGCAAGACCGTGGGAAAGGACGGGTTGCAGTGCCCATACCACGGCATCGTCTACAACTCCGCTGGCCGGTGCGTCTCGATGCCGGCCCAGGAAACCATCAATCCTTCGGCTACTGTTCCTTCCTTCCCTATTGTTGAGCGCTACCGCTATGTCTGGATCTGGATGGGCGACCCCACCTTGGCCGACCCGGAGCTGGTCCCGGACATGCACCAGATGTCTTCCGAACAATGGGCAGGCGACGGCATGACCATTGCCGCCGATTGCAACTACCAGCTGATCCTGGACAACCTGATGGACCTGACCCATGAGGAATTCGTGCATTCCTCCTCGATCGGCCAAGATGAGCTGAGCGACTCGGAATTCATCACCACTCATGTAGGCAACAAGGTCACCGTCACACGCTGGATGCACAATATCGACGCACCGCCATTCTGGCTGAAGAACATGCGCGACAAGTTCCCGGGTTTCGAAGGCAAGGTGGACCGCTGGCAGATCATCCACTTCGAAGCGCCGGCAACGATTACCATTGACGTCGGCGTAGCCAAGGCTGGAACCGGCGCGCCTGAAGGCGACCGCAGCCAAGGAGTCAATGGATTCGTCATGAACACGATCACCCCGGAAACTGATCGTTCCTCGCATTACTTCTGGGCGTTCATGCGCAACTACTGCCTGGACAGCCAGCTGATCACCACCCAGCTGCGTGATGGGGTGCATGGGGTCTTCGGCGAAGACGAGGCGATGCTCAAGGCCCAGCAGAAAGCCATTGATGCCAACCCGGACTACGAGTTCTACAACCTGAACATCGATGCCGGCGGCATGTGGGTTCGCCGCATTCTTGACGGCATGCTCGCCGCCGAAGCCAGCCAGTCCGTCCGCGCCTAGCCGGCTCCCGCGTTCAAACTGAAAGGTTGGTGCCAACGCAATGGCAGCGACAAATATTGAAGTCTGGCAGGAAGCGGAAGTCACCGGCATCGCAGACGTGGCCGATGGGATCAAGCGCATCGAGCTTGCCCCGCAGCTGCCAAAGCGAGCCGAGCCTGGCTCGCACATAGATTTGAAGGTGCAAATCAACGCAGAGGATGCCAAGCGCTCCTACTCTGTGGTCGAGTCGAGCGCTGACGGAACAACGCTGGTGATCAGCGTGCTCAAGGCTCCGCTCTCCCGTGGAGGATCGACCTATATGCACGAGCTGGCAGTGGGAGACCGTTTGCAGATCACCCAGCCATTGCAGAACTTCCCGCTGCGCGTGGGTGCCAAGCACTACATCCTCTTGGCTGGCGGTGTCGGCATTACCGCCATGGCGAATATGGCTTCAGTGCTCAAGCGTTTGAATGCCGACTACACACTGGTGTTTGCCGGCCGCAAGCGTTCGGCCATGGCCTACTTGGCACAGCTGGAGGCGGAACACGGTTCTCGGCTGGAAGTGCACGTGGACGATGAAGGCACGTCCCTGTCGGTCAACGAGCTGCTGGAACGTGCCGGCGAGGAAACCGAACTGTACATGTGCGGGCCGATCCGGTTGATGGATGCAGTTCGCCGTGGCTGGGCAGAACTCGAGCTGGATCCATCGGCGCTGCGCTATGAAACCTTTGGCAACTCGGGCTGGTACGACCCGGAGGAATTCATTGTCCGGGTTCCCAAGCTGAACCTGGAAGTGACCGTTCCCCAAGGGCGCTCCATGCTCGAGGCCTTGGAGGACGCCGGTGCGGACATGATGTCCGACTGCCGCAAGGGCGAATGCGGTTTGTGCGAGGTGCGCATTACCGAAATCACCGGACGGATTGACCACCGCGACGTGTTCTACTCCGAACGGCAGAAACGCCAGTCGAGCAAGATGAACTGCTGCGTTTCGCGAGCCATTACCTCCCAGACCGGTGCCAAGGCCGATGCCGCCCGCACCGGCGGACCCGCCGTGGTCACCATCGAACCGAACTAGCAAATTTCCCATCTTGGCACCCTCGCCGGCGGACCGAAACGGTTTCGCGGGCGGCTTGGTGCACCCTAAAACTGGAGATAGTTCCCCATGGACATCAAACAGAGAATTGAAGATTCACCGATGTCGGCCTTTCAATGGCTCGTCGTCGCAGTCTGCACCTTCTTGAACGCCCTCGACGGTTTTGATGTGTTGGCCATGGCCTTTACCTCAAATCAGGTTTCCGAAGAATTCTCGTTGAACGGCGCCCAGCTGGGCGTACTGCTCAGCTCAGGCCTCTTTGGCATGGCTGCCGGCTCATTGTTCCTGGCTCCATTCGCCGACCTGTTCGGACGCCGTCCGATGCTCTTGGGAACCACCGCGCTGGCATCGCTGGGCATGTTCCTCTCAGCCACCGCGGATTCCATGGCGAGCCTTGCCATCTGGCGTATCGTCACCGGCCTGGGAGTCGGCGGCATTCTGGCGTGCACCAACGTGATCACCAGCGAATACTCCAATGGCCGCTGGCGAGGCATGGCGGTCAGCATCTACACCGCCGGCTACGGAGTCGGCGCCACCTTGGGCGGCATGGCGGCGGTCTCGCTGCAGGCCCATTACGGTTGGCGCTCGGTCTTCATTTTCGGAGGAGTGCTGACGATGGTCGCCTTCCTGGCTTTGCTGGCCGTCGTCCCCGAATCCGTTGACTTCCTGCTGACCCGGCGTACTGCGCGAACCGCCGAGAAGCTGAGCAAGCTGGCACGCAAAATGCACCTGGGTGCCGAGAACGTGGCCCTGCCAGAACAGGGCAGCTCCGCATCTGGCCGAAGCCGCAACGCAGTCCTTGCGCTCTTCTCACCGGATACACGCCGGGTGACCGCGGTGATCTGGGTGGCCTTCTTCGCGGTGATGTTCGGCTTCTACTTCGTGAACAGCTGGACCCCGAAGCTGCTGGTAACCGCGGGCATGACCGAAAGCCAAGGTGTGGTCGGCGGCCTGATGCTGACCCTCGGTGGCACCTTCGGTTCCCTGCTCTTCGGCGCTTTGACCACCAAGTGGGCCGTTCGCAAGGTGCTCATTGCGTTCACTGTACTTTCCTCAGTGCTCATGGTGGTGTTCATCTCGGCGGCAGGCATCCTTGCACTGGCCTTCGTCCTGGGTGTTCTGGTTGGCATGCTCATTAACGGTTGCGTAGCCGGCCTCTACACGTTGACGCCGTCCTCCTATGCACCGCAGTCACGTGGAACCGGCGTTGGCTGGGCTATTGGCATCGGCCGTTTCGGCGCGATCCTGGCTCCACTGGCTGCCGGCAGCCTGCTTGACGCCTCGTGGACCGCCGCCCAGTTGTACCTGGGCGTAGGCATTGTGGTGCTGTGCGCGGCAGTTGCGTTAATGATGCTGCGCGGCGGCGCGTCGCCTCACGCCCCGGAGAAGGAAACTTCGGATTCGGCAAGCACGAATTCCGCCAGCTAGGACATTTCTCAGCGGAGGGGCGGCGCCAACGGGCTTCGCCCCTTCAGCGTTTTAATGGCGCGTTTAGTCGGGGAGCGGTCAGTCTTTGATTCGCAGTGGCCACCTCGGATCTGGGCGGGTACTGGCCAAGGAATGGCGCTGCAGGCAGTGACTTGGGAGGTCCTGGTTCCAGAAGGCAAACGAATTAGAAGGACCACGATGGATCCCATCCAATCATGGCCGGCACGTGGATGGTGTGCGGCGTCCGGGTTCAAGCGAAATTCTCGGTCGCACGTGGACAACACTGGCGGGCTTGCCATCGAGACGAAGCCGGCTTGGCGCTTCATCATGAACAGATCCGCTCTTGGACTCTGGGGACGAGCCGCGCCTCAGGAAGAGCTCGGGGATGAAACCTGCCTGTTTGGGCAAGGCAGTGTCCGGTTGCTTGGCGGCAAGAGCGGCCGGCCAGGTCTGCCTGGCGGTGATGATGCACGAAATGCGCCTGGGCTGAGTGCTTTTCGGATAGTGCACCCGCGGATGAGTCGGGAACTGAAGTAGTCCGTGCCGTTGGATGGTGGAAACCAGAATGGCCCTGGCTACGACATTTTCATCCCGGAAGATCTCAACACGTTACTTGATCTGGAGCTACCTCGTTATCTCGCTCGAAACCGAGATCGGAGAGCAACCAACCACTTGTTTTCCGCCCGTTGTCGGAAGAAACGCAGACCAATTCATTGGTGGCATCAACTCCACAAGGAGTTCAGAGAAGTGCGATGGTCTCGGAAGCTATTGACTGCTTGCATTGCCAGTGGATGTAGCGCGTGTATCGAACAGCGGGATCCTGATTACGCCTAGCGGTTGTCGCCCAAATGCATTGCACGGGAAATGCCCCGGGCTGCGGTGCGTAGCGCCAGAGCTGCGGACTGCAGTGTTCCAGAGTCGCGGGGAACAACCACCGAGATAACCGCAACCTGATAGCCCGCCTCGTCGAGGATCGGGGCGGCGGCACCGGTGGTTTCCGGGTCGATGAATCCGTCGAACGAGGCGAATCCGTTGCGACGGATCTCCGCCATTTCTGCGCGGAGTTCAGGATGGGTGGCGGTCATCAGTTCGTGGTGGCGTTCCAGGAACCCGTGAATGGTTTCCGGCCGCGAAAAGGCCAAAAGTGCCATGCCCATCGAAGTTCGGTGCACAGGCATGCGTCCGGCGACATTCGCCTGATTGACAACAGAGCCGGGCCGCGAGAGACGCTCGATGATCAGCACCTCATCCTGGTGCAGTACCGAGAGCTGGGTATTTTGCCCCAGCAGCTGGTTGATGTCCTCCATGAACGGCAATGCCGCGGTGCGAAGGTCCTGGGTGGCAGCGCTTCGATTGGCTAATTCCCAAAGGCGCAAACCCAGCCGCACCTGGCCAGACCCGTCTCGTGCCAGCAAGTCATGGGATACCAATTCATCGAGCAACCTGTACATGGTTGCTTTGGGGATGTCGGCACGCCGGGCCAGGCTGCTGACGCTGAGCGACTGATTGTTGAGATCAAAGGAATTCAGGATCCGAACCAAGCGGTCCAGCATAGAGTCCCCACTGGGCGAATTGGCCATGGAACTATTTTAGGGCAGTGGCTGCTTCGCTTCTCCTGCATCCAGGTGAGCGGCTCTGCGCTTTAGTGCAAGCAGGGTTCGCTATCGCGCCGAATTTCCCTTGTTCGGCCAGAGTTAACGTGGAATTTTTCCAGCGATTCTCATTGAAAAGAGTAGCCAAAACGTTATTTGAATAGTGGTCGTATTATCGAAATGCTTGATGTAATGTCGTTTTTGAACGCGGAAAAAACTCCACGAAGGCGGCGGCAATGGTTCGAAATCATCAAATAAAGCTTGCAGCTTTGATGGCTGCATTGACGCTGGCAGCCAGCGGTTGCGTCAGTGCATCCCAGGGAGGGGCCGGTGATCCTTCTGCTGGCACGGTGTCGCCCACGCCGAGCTCCCCGGAGCAAAATGCTGAAGTTCCGCAGCGCCCGGCGGTCCTCAGCGAGAAATCCGAGGAAGGGCTGGAAGGTGCCGTGGAGTATTGGGTGCAGCTGCTGAATTATGCGGTGGCGAGCGGTGACACCGCCGCACTCAAAGGCTTCTCGGCAGCGGACTGCACCTTATGCCAGGAGCTAATCGCCCAGACTGACCAGGCCTATGCCAATGGTGGAAGTATTGGCGAAGGCGAATTCAGGGTTATTGAAACCATGAGCACCTTGGACAAGTATCAAGCATCGCCGGGCGAGCCCAAGGTTATGTTTGCCAGCTTTGGAATAGAGCGAGCCGCTGGCCTAGTACTCGGTGCAGATGGAAAGGCGACCAGCGAAATTGAGCCGGTTTCCTGCATGGATTTTGAAGAAAATTGGGATGAGATCGCTTATGACGAGGATGGAAACTTCATTGGATCCATTTGCTCGCTAGCTGTGCAGGATCCGGCGTTCGACGAGTCTTCCGGATGGCAGCCGCTGAATGTCGCGGTTAACGCGCAATAGCAATATGTGACTTGGAGAATGCCCTGGCTGCTTCGGCAGCCGGGGCATTTTTGTGCAGGGAACCGGGCGGACCGCAACGGAAATCTATTGAAGGTACGGATATCAACTGCTAAAGTTCATTGTACGAACTTAAGTTCACGATGTGAACATACCGCAGCGATGGAGCAGTGAGACGATGCAGCAGGCCTACCTATACGACGCAATCCGCACCCCCTTCGGCAAGATCGGCGGCGCGCTGTCCAGCCACCGCCCCGATGACCTGGCCGCCCACGTGGTGCGCGAGCTGGTCGCACGGGCGCCGCAGCTGGATGTCGCGGATATCGACGAGTCGATCTTCGGCAACGCCAACGGCGCCGGCGAGGAAAACCGCAATGTGGCCCGCATGGCCACCCTGCTCGCCGGGTTGCCGACCTCGCTGCCGGGCACCACGATGAACCGCCTGTGCGGCTCCTCGCTGGATGCCTCGATCGCGGCTTCCCGCCAGATCGCCACCGGCGACGCGGACCTGGTCCTGGTTGGCGGCGTCGAATCGATGAGCCGTGCTCCATGGGTGCTTCCCAAGACCGAGCGTCCTTTCCCGATGAGCAATCTGGAACTGGCCAACACCACCCTGGGCTGGCGCCTGGTCAACCCGGCCATGCCTGGGGAATGGACGGTATCGCTGGGCGAGGCCACCGAGCAGCTGCGCGAGAAGCACGGCATCTCCCGCGAAGACCAGGATGAATTCTCCGCGGCATCGCACCAGCAGGCCGCGGCCGCCTGGGAGGCCGGAAAGTACGACAACTTGGTAGTTCCGGTTCCGCCGGCGAACAAGCGCGGCACCCAAGTCACCCGCGATGAGACCATCCGTGCTGATTCCACCGCAGAAACCCTCGCCAAGCTGCGCACCGTGTTCCGCACCGGGGAGAATGCCACGGTGACCGCTGGCAACGCCTCGCCGATGAGCGACGGCGCCTCGGCGGCCTTCATCGGTTCCGAGCGCGGCGGCGAATTGCTGGGCGCCGATCCGATCGCCCGCATCGTCTCCAACGGCGCTGCCGCGCTGGATCCGCAGTTCTTCGGCTTCGCCCCGGTGGAAGCCGCCAACAAGGCTCTGGCCAAGGCCGGCCTGAAGTGGTCGGATATCGCCGCGGTCGAGCTGAACGAGGCATTCGCGGCCCAGTCCCTGGCCTGCATCCGGGCCTGGGACATCGACCCGGCCATCGTCAATGCCTGGGGCGGGGCCATCTCCATCGGCCACCCGCTGGGAGCCTCGGGCCTGCGCATCCTGGGTACCGTCGCCCGCCGCCTGGCAGAATCCGGCGAGCGCTACGGGCTTGCCGCGATCTGCATCGGCGTCGGCCAGGGCCTGGCCGTCGTCGTCGAAAACGTGAACGCAACCAAGTAGCTTATAGAAAGGCAGCATCATGGCACCACGCATTGCCACCTCGGCCGCGGACGCCGTCGCCGAGATCACCGACGGCGCCACCGTCCTGATCGGCGGCTTCGGCAACGCCGGCCAGCCGATGGAACTGATCGACGCGCTCCTGGACTGCGGCGCGAAGGACCTGACGGTCGTGAACAACAACGCTGGGCAGGCCGACGCCGGCCTGGCCCTGCTGATCAAGGAACGCCGGGTCAAGAAGATCATCTGCTCCTTCCCGCGCCAGTCCGACTCATGGCACTTCGATACGGCCTACCGGGCCGGGGAAATCGAGCTGGAGCTGGTGCCGCAGGGCAACCTGGCCGAGCGCATCCGCGCCGCCGGCGCCGGCATCGGCGGGTTCTTCACCCCCACCGGCTACGGCACGCTGCTGGCCGAGGGCAAGGAAACCCGCATCATCGATGGCAAGGGCTATGTGCTGGAAACCCCGATCCACGCCGATTTCGCGCTGATCAAGGCGCTGAAGGCCGACACGCTGGGCAACCTGGTGTACCGCAAGACCGCGCGGAACTTCGGCCCGATCATGGCCACCGCGGCCAAGTCGGCCATCGTGCAGGTGGACGAGGTCGTCCAGGCCGGTTCCATCGATCCGGAAAACGTCATCACCCCGGGCATCTTCGTGGATACCGTGGTGGAACTGGGAGGGGAAAAGTAATGAGCGCAATGACCACCACCGAAGCAAAGCTCACCCGCGATGAAATGGCGCAGCTCGTGGCCGCGGACATCCCGGCCGGAGCATTCGTGAACCTGGGAATCGGCCAGCCGACCAACGTCTCGAACTACCTCACCAAGGAGCAGGGCGTCACCCTGCACACCGAGAACGGCATGCTGGGCATGGGGCCGGTGGCCACCGGCGAGGACATCGACCCGGATCTGATCAATGCAGGCAAGATCCCGGTCACGCAGCTGCCCGGGGCCTCCTTCTTCCACCACGCGGATTCCTTCGCGATGATGCGCGGCGGCCACCTGGACGTTTGCGTGCTTGGCGCCTTCCAGATCTCCAAGGATGGCGATTTGGCCAACTGGCACACCGGTGCCGAAGGCGCCATTCCTGCCGTGGGCGGCGCCATGGACCTGGCTATCGGCGCCAAGGCGACCTGGGTGATGATGAGCTTGTTCACCAAGGCCGGGGAATCCAAGCTGGTTGAAACGCTGAGCTATCCGGTCACCGGGCTGGGCTGCGTCTCGCGGATCTACACCGAAGTGGCCGTCTTCGAGCTGCGCGATGCCAAGGTCTTCGTGCGCTCCACCCATGGCATCAGCTTCGAGGAGCTGGCCGCCAAGGTCCCGGTGGAACTGACCCAGGCCTAGAAGACCCAGTAGATTAGTGGGGTGCGCATCCGAGTCTTGGAAGTGCGCCCCGCAATCATTTCCAGCGCGCAAGGAGCACGGTGAGCGAGCAGGCAGCAACAACCACATCGGTCCAGTCCCTGGCCCGCGGCTTGGCGGTCATCAGCAGCTTCGATGCCGATCACGCGTCGATGACCCTCTCCGAGGTCGCCGCACGCACTGCCCTGTCCCGGGCCACCGCCCGGCGGTTCCTGCTGACCCTGGTGGAGCTGGGCTATGTGCGCACCGACGGCAAGCATTTCGAGCTGACCAGCAAGGTCCTGCAGCTGGGGTACTCGTACCTGTCCAGCGCCACCTTGCCGCAGCTGATCGAACCGGTGCTTGAGGAACTCTCGGCTGCTGTGCATGAATCGGCCTCCGCTTCCATCCTGGACGGATCGCAGATCGTCTACATCGCCCGGGTGCATACCCGTTCGATCATGCGCGTGGGCATTTCGGTGGGCACCCGCTTCCCGGCGGCCAACACCTCCATGGGCCGGGTGTTGCTGGCCTACCAGCCCGAAGAAATCAGCGAGGCGGTGATCGCCGCCGGCGTGCACTCGGTGACAGGGCTGGGGATCGATCGCCCGGATCCGCTACGCGTTGAACTTCAGCGGATCCGTACCCAGGGCTATGCGGTGGTAGACCAGGAATTGGAGATCGGCCTGCGCTCGGTGGCGGTGCCGGTATTCAGTGCCGATGGCACCGTGGTCGCCGCGATGAACGTGTCGATGAGCGTGCGTCCCGATACTACGCAGAGCGCCGAACAGGCAGCCGAGGTGGTCTTGCCGCAGCTGCTCGAAGCTGCCGCGCAGGTACGCGAAGCCCTCGCCGCCAGCCGCTAGTACCCGCGGGGGTCAGGCGGTGGCCGGATCCCATTCGATGCCAGCACACGTGGTGATCGCGGCGAGCCGCGCAGGCCAGCACCAGTTGCTAGGGCTCGCGCACGTCCCGGCGGATCGGGTGCCCTTCGGGTACCTGCACCAGCACGATTCTGGTGCCGTCGGGATCCTGGATCCATGCTTCGATCAGGCCCCAGTCCTCCTTGCGCGCCTCGCGCTGCACCGTCGCACCGCAGGCCGCCAACTGTTCCAGCTCTGCCTGCACATCGCGCACCTGCACCCACAGCACCAGCGTGGACGGCATCCCTGGCGGCCGGTGCCCGGAGACTTCCAGCAGGCCATTGCCCAGGAAGAACACCAAGCCCGGCTGCTGTGCCGGACCGAATTCCCGGGCCACGGCTAGTTGCAGCACATCTCGATAGAACTGCTGGGTTGCGGCCAGGTCAATTGGCCGCAGCAGCACCCTGCTGGAAAGAACGTCCATGGCCACCAATCTAATAGCTGGCAGGCGCTCTGCCTAGGTGCGAGCCAAGGCGCATCCCGGCATCGGCACGCACGCCAGGATGCGCCGATTCCCGCTTACAGGTAGCAGGAAGGGCGGTAGCCTGGATCGGCCGGACCATCCGTGTTCAGGGCGTTGAGCACCCAGCGGTGGACTACAGGATCATGGTGGTCCTTCGAGTAAAAGATGGGAGACACTTGCTACTGGCCGGTAGTAACACGAAATGATCACAGTAATTTTGGTTTCTGTCTAGGGTTTTCTGGCGACAAGGTTTTGCGTGAAGTAGGATGCGTTCCCGCCAGATTGCGCGAATTTTCCATGGAATGCCCGCAAGCCTTCGCACTAGCTTGAAGCCTGCTTTAGGCCGGAGTTATCCGAGGTGACTAGCTGGTTTTTGAGGCTCGCATGTGGTGGCCGGCAGAAGGGCGAGCGGGACTTGGGTGCGCTTCGCTTCAGATTTTCTGAGCGGGTGGCGCCCGGGGTACTGTGACGGATCGCGGTAATGGAATTTACTTGTATCTTCAATCAATTACGGTATGCTTGGCTTATTGAACCTTGTTGGGAACGCCGCCGGAAGGCTGCGATTCCACCATCGGGAACCGCCCGCAAACAACTTATGAGGAGTTGGCCTGCTATGAGCAACCTGTTGAGCGATGTGCGTTCCGCCAATTGGAGCAGCACCCCGGAATCCGGTGCCGTGTTGGTCTTCCTGCATGGCTTCGGCTCCAATGAACACGACCTGGGCTCGCTCGCCGAACCGCTGGGATTGGATCTGCCTTGGGCTTCGCTGCGCGCTCCGCTGGAATTGGGCCACGGCGGGGCCGCCTGGTTCCAGATCACCACTCCGGGCGTCCCCGACGCGGCGCCGGTGCAAGCGGCCACCGCGGCGATCTGGGCCTGGATCGATGCAAATGTAGACACCGCCACCAAGATCATTCCAGTCGGTTTCTCCCAGGGCGGGCTGATGGCCAGCCAGCTGCTGCGCACCCGGCCCGAGCGGGTGCTGGCCACCACGATCCTGGGCGGATTCGTCTTAGGCGGCACCCAGTCAGCCGATGAAATCATCGCCGCGCAGCGTCCAGCAGTGTTCTGGGGCCGTGGCACCGAAGACCGGGTCATTGCCCCGGTCGCCATTGAACGCACCACCAAGTTCCTGCCCGAGCATTCGACCCTGACCGCCCGCACCTACTCGGGGTTGGCCCACGGGATCAACATGGATGAACTGAACGACGTCCGCAGCCATATCACCGCGCAACTTGACCTGATACCGCTGGGCAAGTCCTGAAGCACGGCTGGCGGGCAGCAGGGCCCGCCGGCCGGGATAACCTTGTGCCATGGACAATGTTGAGCAAGCACTGGGCAGAATCCGCGCGGCTATCGAGAAGCTGCACCTCGCAGCGGCCCAGGACCATGACGCGCAACGCGCCCATGCGGCTCGCTGGCTTGATGGCCTCTTTGAGGATATCGAAAGCCGAGAGCAACTGCGAGAGGCTTCCCGGAAGGCCTTGGAACTCTACCGCGGCGGCATGGGGTCCTTCCAGGATGTGGGAACCGCGGTCATGGATGACGCGGTGAGCGGACTGCGCCGAGCCTTGGGCTCCGCGCGCTCCTGGCTCTTGCGCAGCTAGGAGCGGCATCTGGCAGGGAGCAATCCCCGCGGCGCGTGCCGCTACGCGGCGACGGTTTCCTCGACGTCCCGGATCCTGGCATTTTCATCGGCCACGCGGGTTTTGCGCACGCTCCACGCGTGGGTCAGGATGACCAGCAGGATGCCGGGGATCAGCCAGAGGATTAGCCGCAGGAGATCCATGCCGATGGACTGCCCGGGGAAGTAGACGAGGGTCTGCACTGCGTGCAGCCACCCGGCGCCATTCCAGAAGGTATTGAGTGCACCGTAGAATCCCGGCTGCATTTGCGGCTGGAAGATCCCGCCGGAACTGGTGAAATTCAGTGCGACGAAGCACAAGGTCAGCGTCGGGGTGGTCCAGTGGCGCAGCAGTGGATGCAGGCCCAGGCCCAGCAGGGTGATGCCGGCGGCGTAAACCCAGGAAATCAGCCAGATGCCCGCGTAATGATCCTCGATGATCCGGTAGACCGGGCCCGCGATCAGCACCGCGATTGTGGCAACCACCGCTGCGGCAACCGCCGCCATGGCGAAGCGCACGGGCAGCTTGACCTTGCCCATGAACCCGGCCAGCGGCACGGCGCTGGCGTAGCCGCCAATGCTCAAGGCGACCAGCAGGAAGAACAGCCCCTGCCCGGTGGTGTCCTGCTCGCCGGTGGGCACGACATCTTCGATGCGCAATGGCTGGCCTTGTTCGTAGGCCACGTCCAAGAAGACTTTCTGGGCGATATTCGCCGAGGTTTCCGACGCGGCGCTAGAGCTGTAGAGCGTTGCCGTGCCGCCGCTGGTTTCGTAGGCGGCCACGAGCTCGCGCTGCTCTACCAGTTTCCGGGCCTGGTCCGCATCGGCGACGGTGCGCACATTCAATGCACCGTCGGACCCATCCTGCAGGGTCTGGGCGAAAACCTTGGATTGCGCGGAATCGCCCACCACCGCCACCTGCACGTTGTGCGGACTGGGCGCGTGGAAGGCCCCCAGATAGAACAAGCCCATGATGGCGCACAGGAAGAACGGGATCAGCATGGTCAACACGAGCTTTCCCCAGCCCAGTGGTGCCGGCTTGGCTGCGGGGGACTTCTTCATGGCCGGATTATCGGCATGCTTGGAAGCGGGGGATTGGCGCGGGGCGTTGTCGGTGAGAGTCATCAGCATTAAAGAATACGCTTAATGTTGCATGATGCAACATTGAGTGCCCGGCAAAGCCCTGCGTACTAGACTCGGAACATGGGCAAGGAACAGCGGGAAGCCGATATCCAATCGATCTTCCATCACATGCAAATGATTACCCGACGTGCCAATACGCGCTCACGCCAGCTGGCCGAGCCGCTGACACTCGTGGAGCATTCCCTGCTGCGCTTCATTGCCGATACTCCCGGAACCCGGGCCACCGACATTGCCGAGGCGTTCTCGCTGAACCGCTCGACAGTCTCCCGGCAGGTAGGCACGCTGCTGGACTTGGGATATATCGCCTATGACGATGCGGAATCCGGGCGCGGTCGCGTAGTGGAACTGACCGGCGTGGGCCGCGAGCGGCTTCAGGCTTCCGCCGCCGTGCACCGCGCTGCGGTAACCGATCGTCTAGAGGGCTGGAGCGAAGAGCAGATCTCGGCCTTTGCCGAAGCCTTGGAACGCTATAACGTTGCCGACTCGCAGTAGGTCCAGGGAAATCTGCAACTTGCCCTAGGCGATCCTGGCGAAACGCGGGCCGTTGTAGCCATCGCGTTCAACGTGTTCCGCAAACATCTCCAGCGGCCGAGCCCAGAAGCTGTAGTCGTCGTAGAGCTTGCGGTAGAAGACCAGCGGCTCTTCGGTTTCGCTGTGCTTCCCCACGGCCAGCACCTCGTAGCGCTGGCCCTTGAAGTGCTGGTAGATTCCGGGTTCGATGCTCAACCTGGTGGCCTTTCTGATCAATGATGGTGCTAGAGAACTTACCGCGGGCCGTGCCCGGTGCCGCCGCTGCGCTGGACCAGCAGGTGCTCCAGGATCGGATCCAGGACGGCCAGCCCGTCTTTCACTCCGCCGGTGGACCCGGGCAACGTGATGACGAAGCTGTTACCGGAGAATCCTGCAACCCCGCGGGTAATGATGGACAGTGCGGTGGTCGCTTCTCCGCGCCGGCGGATGGCCTCGATGATTCCGGGCAGCTGGACATCCAGCAGCGGGGCAACCATTTCGGGGGACTGGTCATCGGGTGAGACCCCGGTCCCGCCGGTCACGATCACGACCTGCGCGTCATTGGCCAGCAGGTCGTCCACGGCAAAACGCACCGGCTGTCCGTCGGCCACCACCGTCGGCTCGCCAGTCTCGAAGCCGCGCTCGGACAGCCACCGGGTGATCAGCGGGCCGGTCTTGTCTTCGGCGGAGCCTGCTGCGGCGGTGGTCGAAGCGACCACCACGGCCGCCGTGCGGCTAGTCTCCACGAACCCAGTCACCGCTCTTGCCGCCGGACTTCGCCAAAACCTTCACCGAGCGGACCTCGGCGTGCTTGTCCACGGCCTTGACCATGTCGTAGAGGGTCAGGGCCGCAACGCTGGCCGCGGTCAATGCTTCCATCTCCACCCCGGTGACGCCCTTGGTGGTGACCTGGGCGGTGACGCGCACGGCGGATTCCTCGGCGGTGAAATCGATGGACACCTTGGAAATCGGCAGCGGGTGGCACAGCGGAATCAGTTCCCAGGTGCGCTTGGCCGCCATGATGCCAGCGACCCTTGCGGTGCCCAACGCCTCGCCCTTGGGCAACTGCCCGGTCATCAGCATCGGGACAACATCCGGGCGGGTGGCGAAGATGGCTTCTGCGGTGGCCACGCGCTTGGTGACGGCCTTGTCGCTGACATCGACCATATGGGCGCTGCCGTCTTCGCGCAGGTGGGTGAGTTTCTCAGACATTCATGCTCCAAGTTTCGATGCTTTGGCCGGCAGCCAACTGGCTGACGCCTACCGGAATATGCACCAGCGCATCGGCGCGGGCCAGATCGTGGACCAGGTGGGATCCCGGATCCAGGATGGTGACCTGGCCATCGCGGATCAGCGCTCGGCGCACCTGGTGCTTGTGCTCGGGGGAACTGGCATCGGCTGCCAGCGGGTAGTGCCTGGGCAAGGGCTCTGGCAGGGCATTGAGCTGTCGCAGCAGCGGGGCCAGGAACAGTTCTGCCGATAGCAGGGCACTGACCGGGTTGCCCGGGAAACACAGTACCGCTGCCTTGGCCAGTCGGGCGAAGCCTTGCGGGCCGCCGGGCTGGATGGCCACATGATGGAAAACCCCGCCTAGCGGCGACAGCGCTTGGCGGACCACCTCATAGGCTCCAGCGCTGATGCCGCCCACGGTCACGATCAGGTCAACCTGTTCCTGCAAGGCATCGATGGCCAGGGCGAAGCGCTGCGGATCATCGGGCAGCTGCAAGGTGCGCACCTGCACCTGGTAGCGGCGCAGCCAGGCTGCGAGCATAGGGGAATTCGAGTCCGGGATCTGGCCCTGGGATCGCTGCCCATCGCTGAGCTCATCACCGGTAGTGCACACGGCCACCTTCAAGGCCCGGCGCACCGGTATTTCACGCAGCCCGCTGGAAACCAGTGCGGCAATCATGGTCGGGGTCAGCCGGGTTCCGGCCTTGGCCACCAAAGCGCCGGTTTCGAGATCAACACCGGCGGGGCGGATGAAGCGGCCCACGGCGCTGGGGGCCGAGAATTCCGCGTGGCCGCTGGGGGTGCCAAAGCCGGCACGAACCAATTCCGGGAAAGCGCCAGAGCCGCTTTCCTCGATGGGGATGACAGTGTCAGCACCCAGCGGGATCATCGCACCGGTCATCACCGGACTGATTGTGCCTTCAGCCAGGGGTATTTGCCGGTCGCCGGCGGCAGCGGTGAAACCCAATGGCAAAGAGATGGGGGAGTTAGGCGAGGCTGTTGCCAAGTCCGCACTGCGCGCAGCGTAGCCATCCATCTGCGAGTTGGTGAACGCAGGGATGGGCAAAAGGGCGTACTGGTCCTCGCTGAGGATTCGATCGCTGGCCTCAGGGCTATCGACGGGCAGCACTTCTCTGTCCAGACAGGCGAAGACCGGGGACAGCAGCTCTTCAAGTTCCGTGCGATGGCTTTCCAGAGTGCAGGACATGGACTATCCGCCTGCGAACGGCGGCAGGACATCCACGGTCAGATCGTCGGCAGTGCCCAGCTCGCCGGCATCGCGGCGCACCACGCCGTTGATCAGGAAACTTCCGGCGCGCAAAACCTGGGCCATTTCAGGTCCGTAGGAATCGATCAGTTCGCTACGCAGCCCGGCGAGTGTATCGGGGCGTTCCCAGCTCTCCTGCTCGCAGCCCGCTGCTGCCGCCGCGGCAGCGAAGTAGCGTATCGTAATCTTCGACATGACTTCATGCTATCGCGCCTAGGCGATAAGGAGCACGATGAAAAGCGAACGCGATTTTCCCGCGCTTGTGGCCCCCGGGCCGCCACTGAGCGGCGAACAGGCTGCACGAGCTGCACGCCAACTCTCGTTGCCCGGATTTGATGACACTGCGCAGCGCAGGCTGGCTGCCGCCCGGGTACTGGTTATCGGCGCGGGCGGACTAGGCAGCGCCAGCGTCCCGTATCTGGTCGGAGCGGGAGTAGGCACCATCGGCATCGTGGATGATGACGTGGTGGAGCTATCCAACCTGCACCGCCAAGTCACGCACACCACCGCTAATATCGGCTTGGCCAAGACCGCTTCCCTGGCGCAGGCCGCCACGGCGCTGGACCCCAATGTGAAGATTATCGAGCACAACCTGCGCCTGGATTCATCGAACGCGCTTCAGATCTTTGCGAATTATGACCTCGTCATCGATGGCAGCGACAACTTCCCGACGCGGTACCTGTCCAATGACGCCGCGCAGCTCACGGGCATCCCGCTAATCTGGGGATCGATCCTGCAGCATCATGGACAAGTTTCCGTGGCCTGGCATGAGCACGGCCCGGGTTACCGCGACCTGTTCCCGGTCCCGCCTGCCCCGGGCACCGTGCCGGATTGCGCCGCCGGGGGCGTGCTGCCCGGATTGTGCGGAACCGTCGGTTCGCTGCTGGCTACTGAAGCCTTGAAGCTGATCGCCGGAATCGGTGCCCCGCTGGTGGGAAAGGTGCTGATCTACGATGCGCTGGCTGCCAGCACCCGCACCCTCGAATTCTCCCGGGACCCCCGAGGCGCTGAAGTCACCGAGCTGATCGATTATGTGCTTTTTTGCTCGGGAACGCTGCCTGAAGCTGAAGGCATCGGCGCCGAGGCGCTCGCCGAAGCCCTAACTGGTGGTGCAGCACCTGTCTTGTTGGATGTGCGCAATGATGACGAACGCGCACAACAGCACATCGCCGGTGCCTTGCATCTGCCCCTTCCTGAGCTGGAAGCAGCTGTTGAATCCGGCACAGATCTGAAGCAGATCCCGGCACAGGTAACGGTCTACTGCGCACGCGGTCCTCGCTCGCAACGCGCGGCCGCCTTGCTCGCTGGCCGGGGCATCAAAACAAACTATCTTGAAGGCGGGCTTCCCGCACTGGCCGCGGTGGCGCCGCAACTACTGGCCGAACCCGCAACAACCGAAGGAACCCGCTCATGAGCTACGCGTTGATCACCGAGGAACCAATCGATGAGGCCACAGTCCGCGATGCCGTGCAGTCTGATACCACCGGTGCTGTGGTGCTTTTCCACGGAATCATTCGCAACCACGATGGTGGGCAGTCGGTGAATTCCCTGGACTACTCGCATCACCCGCAGGCGCAGGACTTCCTGGAGAAGATCATCGCCGAGGAAGAAGAGCGCACGGGCTTGAAGCTTTCGGCTGTGCATCGTGTGGGTCCGCTGAAGATTGGTGATGCCGCTTTGGTGGCTGCCTCGGCAGCAGCGCACCGCAAGGAAGCCTTCGATGCCATTGAGAACCTGGTTGAACGCATCAAAGCCGAAGTTCCAATCTGGAAGAAGCAACACTTCACTTCCGGCAGCTCCGAGTGGGTTGGACTGTAGGCCGGACCTACCTAGCGAATACGTCTAGTGAGGAACGGAAGTTACGTTTTGACTGAGTATCGTCCCGGCTCAGGGAGCAGGACCGATTACAAGGAAGTGATGCCGGGAGACGTCCCTCGCGGTGAATTCCTGTTGTCCAGGCTTCAACAACAATGTTTGCCGCTTCCGGACGTGGATTCATCGATCTCGACGATGCAACGAGCTCTGGGGTATTCGACGCGGAAGATGCTTTCCAATCAAGATTTACGCAACTTGGCTCTCGACTACCTGCTGGTGCTTCGCGGCGTTGAGCTCGGCAGGGCCAGTCAAAACTCGGCGATTTCGAATGTCGCGAGTGCGGTCGTTGCCCTGTGGAGTGGGCCGGCAATTGAACAGTCAATAGACGACGTCTTGTTGGCGATTCATGCGTATTTTTGGCTTGAAAATACCAATGCTGTTGCATTGTTAGAATCTCTGGAACGTTAGATCCGTTTGGACTAAAGGCTTGCTTCGCGAGTTTTCGGTCTGTTTGGCAGACACAGATAATTTGAATTCCGATAGTCTTTCGGCATGACGCTTCAACCCGACACCATCGCGACCATCCGACAATCCTGGGCATCGATCCTCGGTGTTTCGGTAGAAGCATTGGCACGAGGAGAAGATCGCGTTTATCGCGAGAAGAACGATAGCGCCGTGCTTATGTTCGTATCATTCTTTGGCACCGGGATTTTGGTCGGCCCCTCGTGGGCAATAGAAGCTGGTCGAGAGCTACCCGACTCGGAACTAGCCAGCCACGAGAAACTTTTAGAACTCAGTGCTCCTTATGGTGGGCGGGCTCTCGGGGAAGCGAAGCTGTACTTTAGTGATTCAGCGCCAATGGTGTCTGGCTCCAACGCCAAGGTAAGTCATGCGCGAGTGCACGCTGTTGATCTTGAAACAGCCTGCCCAGCCGAAGACGCTGCAGAAGTCGGCTTGAGCGAGATGGAGAATACCTTTATCTTGCTCAGCGATTCTGAGCACCAGCCGCGACCTTTGGCAGGTGCTGGTTATGACGTGTGGGAAGAAAAACTGGCCCACCTTGGCGCGCTCGTATCACCTGCCAGTCGGCGCAGTGGACTCGGTTCTCAAGCTGTCGGCATTGCTCAAAAGCATGCAATGGATGCCGGGCTGATTCTTCAGTGGCGCGCGCACGTTGATAATGCCGCGTCAATCAGAACGGCGCTGCGCGCTGGGTTTGAGTATGTGGGGACCCAAACCACCGTAATTCTCGAGAATTAGCGCGCAGCTCCGAAGTTCAGCTGGCGGTTCGCTTAAAAGCGATCGCTGCCAGGGCTACAGCTTGATCTGAGAGCACCGACTCATCAAAGACCACCCGTGGTGAGTGATTCCACTCGGCCTCCTCGGCGGTCATTTCCGGTGGAGTGGTCAGCAATGCGATGAACGTGCCGGGTACTTCGTCGAGCACAAACGCGAAATCCTCCGAGCCCATCATTGGCGAAGGCATTACAGCCACGCGCTGTTCACCATAGATTTCGCGCATCGTTGTCAGCGCCGCCTCCGTCTCGGCGGGATCGTTCACGGTCACCGGGTAGAGCGTTTCAAAGCTCACATCAGCAGTGAGTTCATGGGCTGCCGCCACACCGTTGATGACTCGTGGCAGTCCTTCTTCCAGGACAGCCAGCGATTCATGAGACATGGTGCGGATAGTGGCCGCCAGCTCGACGCTCTCCGGGATGACGTTGATTGCACCGTCTCCGGTGGACAGCCGGGTGATCGAGAGTACCACCGGGTCGAAGGCATTGAATCGTCGAGTCACGAAGCTTTGCAAGGCCAGGACGAGTTCGGCCGCGGCAGGAACTGGATCCAGGGTCTGGTGAGGCTGCGAACCGTGTCCACCGCGCCCTTTCAGCTTCACTGTCAGCTGGTTCGAGCCAGCAGCTACTGGACCACCTCGTGTTGCGAAGACTCCTCGTGGGCCGGGTCCCACATGGATCGCGTAGGCAGCAACTGGAGGGTCTCCGGCTGCGGCGAGTAGTCCCTCTTCAAGCATGATCTTCGCTCCGCCGTGGCCTTCTTCGCCTGGCTGGAACATGAAGATGACCGAGCCATGTAGTTCACTTTGATGAGCCGACAGCACCTTGGCTGCGCCCACCAGTCCCGCGGTATGCAGGTCGTGGCCGCAGGCGTGCATATTGCCGTTGGCAGAGGCGAAGTCCAGATTGGTCGCTTCGAGAATCGGCAAAGCGTCCATATCGCCGCGGAGCAGGACTGTCGGGCCGGGCAGTTCTCCGCGAAGCACTGCAGTGACCGAACTGGTGCGGGTGCCGGTAGTGATTTCCAGCGGCAACCCCTCAAGCGCGTCGAGCACCTTCTGCTGAGTGCGGGGCAGATTAAGTCCGAGCTCGGGGTCCGCATGCAACTCACGGCGCAGTTTAATCAGATCGGGAAGTATGGTTTGTGCATCAGCGGTAAAGTCGGCAATGGACATGAATCAGCCTTTCGTAGGCGTCGTCGACAGACGGGCGGAGAGCCTCAGGGTACGTAGAGATGACTATGCCGATGATTCAAACTTTAAGTAATTACTAATCAAAGCATTTACTCCGAACGATTTGAATGTTGTTAGCACGCGAGTGACTATACGCCTCGCGGTTGTGTCGCCGTCAAGCTCTCAAGACGCTTTTTGTTGCATCTCACAACTTTCGCAATCAGGAGCCGAGATTCTCCGTCCAAGAATCGAGTAGGTCTCGCAGTTCTGCCGGGTGGACGTCGCTGACTTTGGCCAAGGGTGAAATGATGTGAAGTTTTTCTAGAAGCCAATGCGGTACTTTTAGTGGAACCTCTCGCTTGATCAGCGTGAACGTCGCGAAAACTATCGCTGTTTACTTCTGTGATGCCGCATTCAATTATGGGGCGGTTACGGGGGCATAAGGCTCGGTGAGCCGCACGAAGAACACTGCGTTAAAGAATCATTATTCGTATTTCTCGATGATGTTCGTTGAGTGTAGAGCCAAGACAGTACTTGAGATTCAATTTGAATGGTGTCGGGGGCGGGGCAGGCTCAACGAAGAATTAGCGCCGCCGGCATGCCTGCTCGTCCACGTTTTGCAGTTAACTTCTTATTGCAAATTAGAGGTGTCAATGTCCAAAAAGGCTCTTTGCATTACTGAGTAGTGCGCATAGGGAGTTAAAGATGGAAACGGACCGGTAACCTAATCTTCTCGTTCGGTAACGGGTAGTGTCGATCAGGTTGATGCATTGGTTATGGATACCGAGACCTGGGGGTGCCCCTATGTTCTGTGTCAAGCTATTTTCAACTCCGGAACATCATAGAGTGAGCCATCCCGGAGCATCGCAAACAGGACCGTGAGCCGTCGGTGGGCCAAAGCGATGAGCGCTTGGTTATGGCGTTTACCCTGGGCCTGCTTCCGGTCATAGTACTCTCGGCTGGTCGGATCAAAACGGATGGAAGTACACGCCGAAAGGAAAAGCGCCCGTTTCAAGCGCTTGTTCCCTGAATGGCTGACGCGTTCGGACTTGATAGAGGTCCCTGACTGGCGCGTGGTCGGAGCCAAACCAGCGTAGGAAGACAGTGCGGCAGCACTGGTGAAGGTCTTGCCGGAGGTCTCGGCGATGACGATCGCACCGGTCCTGACGGCAACCCCCTGCATCGAAGTCAGGACCGAGTAAAGAAGGTGAGCCGCCAGCATAGCTTCGAGGTGCATGGCCACGTCCACTCGTTGAGCGTGCAGCGAGATCATTTGCTTCGCCAGGTGCGGTATGACTAGGCCTGCGGCCTCAGTGCCGACCACGATGACGCTCTGCTCCTCCAAAGCGTCAATGATGGTTGAAGCCCAGGCGGTGTGCCGGCGAGCACTATATTTCTTCAACTTCGCATCGATCCGCACTTTGCCAGCATGCTTCAGTTGCGCTGGAGTGGGCCAGATAGCGAGGACTTCAAGGACGGCGTCGTGTTCCAGCCACGGGCCGAGGATACGTTCGAGTGGCGGGTGGATTTGGGCGAATAGCCCGCGGATCCTGTTGCTGGTTTGGGTGATCTGCCTGGCTAGATCCAGATCAAATCCGGTGAGCATGCCCAGGGTGGCTTCATCCTCATCAGAGACCTGGATGCTGCGCAGCGTGTGCGTCATGGTGCGGGCCGCGTCCGCGATGATGAACGCGTCTTTTTCGTCGGTTTTCGCCGTGCCAGGATACATATCTGCGATACGCCGCATCGATAATCCGGGCAGATAGGCCACCGGAATACCGAGGTGCTGGGCGACGGCAACAGCGAGGGCTCCGATGGTAGCTGGCTGATCCACGACGACCAGGACGGTGCCTTTGGCACTGAGATTCTGGTAGACCGAGACGAGTTTGGCTTCGTCGTTGGGCAGGGTCTTGTTCCATATTTTGGTGCCGTCCTTGGTGACGGCGCAGGCCCAGTGGTCGGTTTTCCCTACGTCCAGGCCGAGGAAAATATCGATATCCGCGGTGATCATGACTAGTGCTCCTTTGAACTAGTTCTTGTTCAAGGTCGACCAACCGTCGGTAGCGAAGTCTTACATCCACGTTATGACAGGCGTCCAGTGTCTTGGCGCCGCGCCCCTAATCAGCAATCACCACGCTGCCATCCCAATCTCGGTGGCAACACCCCCTATGATCATTGGTTAGACAGGGGCAAGACACCATGCCGAGATTGGTCGGCCGACAGTCCCTATGATCCTCTTTTTAGGGACTATCAAAAAGATAACGGGGCATGGCTTCATGCGGACCGCTCGCGGGCTGATGCGGAATGCAATAGCATTTCCAGCCATCAGTGAATCTACTTAGGCGTTCCCTTGGGGTCGTACTGGGAGGGGATTTCGTCTTCGGATGCTGACTAGATTCGGGTAAGGCGGCGATCCTTTATTCGTAGATCAATGGGCTTTAAGAGTGACTACCAGGTTATTTTCGTCAAGCGGGTTCCTGTAGATTGCGGTGAACTTGTGAATGGAAAACCATAAGGTTATGGCTGCAATAATGCTGCTAAGGAAGCCCGCGGCGAGGATTTCATCATTATTTTGAGTGAGAACCGGAAAGCCGGAGAAACAAGCAACCGCGAAAGAAGCCAACAAGATCCCAGCAGTGGCAAGGGCAAGACACTTCTTTACATGTTTAAATAGTCTTACTTCGAAGAGTGCCGGGTCGTAAAATAATCCGATCTTGGTCTTTGTGCGGTGAACCTGAAGGGTCAATAGTTTTTGCAATGTAGCAAAAATTCCAAATGTGGCCGCAAGAGCGTAGACGCCTGTAAATGCCACCAACTGCCCCTCCGCTGACACTGGACTAAGTATGAATCCTTTGAAAAGAACGCTTGTTGCGAATAGCCATAGAGTTAGAAAGCAAAGAGAACCAACTGGTAGAGCGAACTTCCATCCAGGGACTCGCTCAACGGCGTAAACCAGCGACAAGGCATTCTGGTAGTGATCGGATATCGTCTCATCTTCCTCGGATCGCAAGGAGGCGGTTTTTCGATCTGGTCTCCCCAGAAATCGGCCGCTTTCCGTGCCCTGGCGGCCGCCGTGAACTGTGCTGCTGTTACGAATAGACCAACAAGAGCAACTGTTGTCGTGATAATCTCTGTCAATTTATCTCCTGTCTTGGAGTCATTATGCACAATTGAAACTAGAGGATGAAATTTTTGACGAGCGATCACCCATAATTTGGTCAAACGGGCCGATGGTCTTTGGATACGTTTCAAGAAGGTGCCCGTTGCGAGCTTTGTCAAATAATGAGTATCTATGGTCGGACCTGTTTGCGGGGGAGATGACCCGGAGGAGTTACTTGTCCCAGTTTTGCCGTTGATCGGTATCAAGTTTCAAAGGCCCCATTCGATTTAGCTCGGATTGGCCAACGTAGTGGATGTTGAACGATTGTGACCGTTCGTGCAGATTAGCTGTGTAGTCATTTGAAGCCCCCGGAAATCATTGCAGCCGGTGTTGATTTTTTGAGTGACGTGTTTGTGACCGTCTATTATCGGCGCTCGTCTCGTTGGAATTCGAGAGAGAGCGCGCAAGTTCCGCCGGATTGCGTGTCCAGTGGATCAATAAGATATCCGGAGACTTGCTTTCGGATTCATTGGGTTTTCTTCCACGTTCGAACACTGACCGGGTGCATCGTCCACGCGAATGTCATAGTTCGGGAGGGGATTTAACTACGATTTCATGAGCGTAAGGGCTAACGGCCTGCGTGCGTTGTACAGAGATCCTCCGGAGCTTGGTTTTAGCGACAGGGCTCTGACGAAAGGTTCGCTATCCACGAATCGACTAGCTCTCGCAGTTCTGTCGGCTGAACAGCGCTGACTTTGGCCTGACTCATCGCCAGCCCGAACGCGGCCCAGTTAAGGTTCATATTCTCCGTGCTCACTAGGCTGTTGTCGTCGTCGATTTCTTCGATCTGGAACCAGCGGCCGATCAGCGGCTCCAGTTGTTCTGCGCTGGCATGCACCCGCGCACTCACATCTGGTTGTCCGCTGCCACGCAGTCCAGCACGAACGAAGCTTGATGCATCGCCACCTGGCACCTGTCGGGGTGTGAAGCGCAAGGCCCTGGGTGTTGGGTTCTGTGCGCGGTCCACGCGGAAGCTGCGCCAATCATCGCGGTCCAGATCAAAAGCCACGAGATAGTAGCGGTTGCCAACATTCACCAACTGGACCGGTTCTACCCGGCGTGAAGTTGCTGCTCCCTTGGCATCCTTGTAGTCGAAAGCGATTCGTTCATGATCACGGCAGGCTTGGGCGAAGGCCACTAATACTGCCGGATCCACGGGATCCGAGGCGGAAGACTGGGAATTGAGCGGGATGGTGCTCGCGGTCAAGGCCTGTGCCCGTTTACGCAGCCTGGCCGGCAGCACGGGTACCACTTTCCCCAATGCTCGCAGCGCCGCTTCAGCCAGAGCGGAGGACCCGCCATGCACGGTGGATTGCAGCGACGCCACCAGTGCCACCGCTTCCTCATCGTCGAGCACCAGGGGAGGCAACGCGGTGCCGGAGGCTAACTGATAACCACCTCCCACACCGCGATCGGCCTGCACTGGGTAGCCCAAGTCACGCAACCGGTCGATGTCCCGGCGAACGGTGCGCAGGCTGACGTCAAGGCGTTCTGCGAGCTCGTCTCCGGACCAATAGCGATGGGTCTGCAGTAGCGAGAGTAAGCGCAAGAATCTGGTACTGGTACTCATACGATAAGTCTGCCTTGATTTAGGACAAAAACTGGCACTTTTCACTTCTATTCTGGTTACTACCAGCTGGAAATACCGGCTGCAGCTTATGCCAGGAGGCAATCATGAGCACCATGGCCATCACCAACACCAAGCTCACCGGAGAACGCGCCGACCTGTTCCAGACCCTGGCCAACGCGAGGCATTTTTTGCGTTTTACGGTCCAAGGCTTGAGCGATGAGCAGGCGGAGCAGCGAACCACCGTGAGCGAGCTGACCCTCGGCGGGTTGATCAAACATGTCAGCGCAGTCGAAAAACAGTGGCAGGAATTCATGGTCAAAGGCCGGGCAGCCATGGCGTGGGACGGTGCGGATTTCAGCCAGATGCCACCCGAAGCGATCGAAGCATTCCATAACGAATTCCATATGCAGCCAGGAGATACTCTCGACGCGGTGCTGGAAAACTACGCTTTGATTGCCGACCGCACCGATGCGCTGCTGGCTGAGCTGGATCTGGACACCGTGCACGAGTTGCCTTCGGCCCCATGGTTTGTCGATATCCACTGGTCGGTGCGCCGCACCTTGCTGCACATCATCGCCGAGACCACCCAGCATTCAGGGCATGCGGACATCATCCGCGAATCCCTGGATGGGCAGAAGACCATGGGATAACAACAGGCGGCAATCAAACTTCTAGACAAAGTCACCGTACGGTGACATCATTTGAATATGAAAACCCCATCGTTCACTGTCGGAAGCCTGGCGGATAAGATCCGGACCCAACGTGGTTTCCTAGGGCTGACCCAAGCTGCCTTGGCAAATTCGGTAGGGGTTTCGCGTAAGTTCATCGTTGACTTGGAAGCAGGGAAAGAAACGGTGGCTCTGGGATTAGTGCTTAGGGTTCTGAAGAGACTTGGGTTTGAGGAGCCTGGGCTACGCATTATTAATGACAGGGGCGCTGAAATAGCTGAGGACTTCCGACAGACCCTGGAAGCCAAAAATTTCGAGTTCGCACTGCGTCTCATCAGTGAATATTCGACTGAATCTCTTGAAGCCGGGCGTCCACTCTTGGCACAGTCGCCTGAATTGGAGGACTCGCAATACCAAGTGGCTCTGGCGGCCATAACTAAGTGGATTGCGGGCCAGACCAATACGCCAGTCCCGCAGTGGACCTCGGACATTGTGCGACCAACGGAACCCGTGTTCCTCTCGGAAAAGTTGTATCCGGTAGGGGAGAAGATGAAGGAGCTAATTCGCGCTGAGACGCCTCCAGCACTTCAAGAACTGAATGTGTGGATTCGACAACGGAGCTTGGGAACAGCATGAGTAGAACGGGCTTGGGAAGAAACAGAGTCGTTGACCTGCTCGCAGAACTCGAACGGCGCCTGAACGAACAGGGACTCAACGTGAGAATTAGAGTCGTCGGGGGCTCGGCTATGCTTCTTCACGGCCTGATTGATCGTGCTACGGAAGATATCGATGCTTACTACTCGCATCGGACAGAAGTCGAAAAAATCATAGAGGCGATGGCGGCCGAACACGGTTTGCCTAAAAAGTGGTTGAACTCTAGTGCAGCCGCTTTCATCCCCGACAATGCCTCTTGGGCTCCCGCGCCGGACTCTATTCTTTCCGCAGTCGAAGTTGCTGATTTGCCGACTTTGACCGCCATGAAGCTGGCGGCGGAGCGCGACAAAGACATTCTTGATTTAGGGCACCTGGTCAACGCTTTAAGACTCAGCGACACCAGCGAATTACTTGAACTCGCCTATGACAAGTATGGAGAAGACTCAATTCCGTTGTCTGGGAGTCGGCAAAATTATGAGATTGTCGCAGAAGAGGCCATAACCGTCGCACGGCGTCTAAGAAGCAACAAGAACCCCTAGCCCCCGATATAGGACATTTCGATGCGCTTGCGGTTGCCCGGGGTCAGCGCCGCACGCAGCTCGGAATAATTGTCGTCGCGCTTGCGCCAATGCCCGGTCAGCGCCTTGGCAAGATCCTCGTCGCTGATCCCGTCGCGCATCAGCTGGCGCAGGTCATAGCCCGAGCCGGCAAACAGGCAGGTGTACAGCTGGCCTTCGGCCGAGACCCGGGCGCGCGAGCAATTGCCGCAGAAGGCATTGGTGACGCTGGATATCACGCCGATCTCCCCGGCTCCGTCCTGGTAGCGCCACCGGTTGGCCGTTTCACCCGGTTCGGTTTTGGTCACCGGTTCCAGCGCCCAGCGCTTATTGACCATGGCCACGACCTCGGAGGAGGGCAGCACCTCATCCAGCTTCCAGCCGTTGGTGGTGCCCACATCCATGTATTCGATGAAGCGCAGGATCGCCCCAGTGCCGCGGAAGTGCTCGGCCAGCGACAGGATCTCCGAGTCATTGACCCCGCGCTTGACCACGGTATTGATCTTCACCGGGCCCAGGCCCACTTCACGGGCCACGTCGATGGCGTGCAGTACCCGGGAGACCGGGAAGTCCACGTCGTTGATGGCCTTGAACTTCTCGTCATCCAAGGAATCCAGGGAGATGGTCACGCGGTTCATCCCGGCTTCCTTCAACGCAGGTGCGAGCACCGGCAGCGCCGACCCGTTGGTGGTCATTGCCAGATCCACCGGCTGGCCCTCGGGGGTGCGCAGCTTGGCGAGCATGCCCACCAGGTCCACGATGCCGCGGCGCAGCAGCGGCTCGCCGCCGGTCAACCGCAGCTTGGTGACCCCCAGCGAAACGCTGACGCGGGCCAGCCGCTCGATCTCCTCGAAGCTGAGCAGCTCGGAGCGCTCGCGGAAAACGAAGTCGCGGCCGAAGATCTCCTTGGGCATGCAGTAGACGCAGCGGAAATTGCAGCGGTCTGTCACCGAAATCCGCAGGTCATGCAGGGGCCGTCCACGGGCATCGCCCAGGGTGCCGGCCGCTTGTGCTTTCATACACTCCACAGTAGCCCCCGGCACCGTTGCGTGGAAGACGGTTAACCTGAAAGTAACAAATCAAGTACGCAAAATGGATCGGCTCCGGTTGGCTCGACGGTAGCATTGGCACCAGCCCCCGATTTCAAGGAGATCCCATGCAGCACCGCCCGTTTCCACGGTTCCGAGCCCTTGCCGGGCTCGCGGCGGCCGTGCTGGCTTTGGCGGGCTGTTCGGCCAGCGGCTCTTCCGATCAGGCCGCGTCCGAACCCATCACCATCTCCGCGGCAGCCTCCTTGCAGAGCGCCTTCGAACAGATCTCCGAGGAGTTCACCGCAGAACATCCGGAGGTGCAGATTGCCAGCATCTCCTATGACGGCTCTTCGACCCTGGCCACGCAGATCCTTGAAGGCTCAAACGTGGATGTCTTCGCCTCGGCAGATGAACGCAACATGCTGGAGGTGACCGAGGCCGGGTTCGGCCACGAGCCGGTGATCTTCGCCAGCAACACCATGGTGATCGCGGTGCCGCAGGAGAACCCGGCGGATATCGATTCGCTGGAAGACCTTGCCGGGGCCACCACGGTGCTGTGCGCGCAGCAGGTGCCGTGCGGCTCGGCCTCACACCAGCTGCTCCAGGCCCAGGGCGTCGAAGTGGTCCCAGCCAGCGAGGAGCAGAATGTCACCGCGGTGCTGCAGAAGGTGGCCGCCGGCGAAGCGGATGCCGGACTGGTCTACGCCACCGATGTGCTGGGTGACGAAAACGTCGCCGCGATCGTTCCGGAAGGAGCCGACGAGGTAGTGAACACCTATCCGATCGCCACGCTGGGCGAGAACCCCGGCGCACAGGGCTTCGTGGACTTCGTGATCAGCGAGCGCGGCCAGCAAATCCTGGCAGAGCACGGTTTCGGCACCGGGGCTGCGCAGGCCAATGGCTAGCGATACCGGGGTGCGGGTTCCCGGCTTCGTCATTGCCCCGGCCTTGCTGGGCGTGGGATTGCTGGTGCTGCCGCTGCTGGCGCTTCTCACCCGTGCCAGCTGGTCCACGCTGGTGGCCGATGCCACCAGCCCTCAAGCCCTCTCGGCGCTCTGGCTGAGCTTGCGCACCGGGGTGGCGGCCACCGCCCTGTGCGTGCTGCTCGGCGTGCCGCTGGCGGTGCTGATGGCGCGCAGCTCGGCCCGGGTGGCCCAGCTATTGCGGGCCTTGATCGCCGTCCCGCTGGTGCTTCCGCCCATGGTCGGCGGCGTGGCCCTGCTCTTCCTCTTCGGGCGCACCAGCCCCATCGGACAATTCATCGATTCCATGTGGGGGATTACCCTGCCTTTTTCCACCGCCGCGGTGGTCATTGCCCAGAGCTTCGTGGCTCTGCCCTTCCTGGTGCTCTCCGTGGAAGGATCGCTGCGTGCCGCCGGCGCCGGGTACGAACAGGCCGCCGCCACCCTGGGCGCCGGGCGCTGGATGGTGCTCACCCGCATCACCTTGCCGCTGGCCGCTCCGGGCCTGGTGGCCGGGGTGATCCTGTGCTTCGCGCGGGCCATCGGCGAATTCGGGGCCACCGCGCTGTTCGCCGGCAATGCGCCGGGGGTTACCCAGACCATGCCGCTGGCCATCTACACCGCGTTCAACGGGGCCGGAACCGGACGCGACTCGGCAGTAGCCCTATCGATCCTGCTTCTGGCCACCGCGGTAGTGGTGCTGCTGCTAGTGCGCGCCTGGCGTCCGGGAGCCTTGAAATGACATTGAAGGTTGCGCTGCGCGTGCCGCGTACCGGATTCGACGTAGACGTCGAATTCCAGGTGCCTGCCGGAAGCACGCTGGCGATGATGGGTCCCAGCGGCTCGGGCAAGTCCACCATTGTGCATGCGATTGCCGGGATCCAGAAGATTGCCGAGGGGCGCATCGAGCTTTCCGGTTCCCTGCTGGCCGACGCGAAGCAGCACCGCCCGCCGCACCTGCGCGAGGTAGGCCTGCTGGGCCAAGACCCGCACCTGTTCCCGCACCTGGATGCGCTGAAGAATATCGCCTTTGGCGCCCGGGCCGGGGGACTGGACAAGGCTGCCGCCAAGGCCGTGGCCGCCGAATGGATCGGGCGGCTGGGACTGGAAGAAATCGCCACCCACCGGCCCGAGGCCCTCTCCGGCGGGCAGCGCCAACGCATTGCGCTGGCCCGGGCCTTGGCCGCCCAGCCCAAGATCCTGCTGATCGACGAGCCCTTCGCCTCGCTGGATGTCGAAGCCGCCATGGACATGCGCGCATTGGTGCGCGAAGAGCTGGAACGCACCGCCACCAGCGCCATCGTCGTCTCGCATTCGGCCGCCGACACCTTGGCGCTCGCCGATGACCTGCTGGTGCTGGAACGGGGAAACATCATTGCGCAGGGAACCGTCGAGCAGGTCTTCGCCGATCCGGCCAACCGTTTTGTGCGCGCAGTGGTGGCTACCTTGCCAGCGCAGCACCCCAGGAGCATCCAGGGAGAGCAGCCATGAGTACCGTCAATGAACCCGTGGAACTTGAAGTGCACCGCGCGCGGCTGCTGTCGCAGGTCGTGCCGTTGGCCCCGCAGCAGATCGAGGTGGCAGGCGGTTTCGCCCTCCTGCACGGCGCGGTGCTGGCCGAGGATGCCACCTCCACGCACCCGTTGCCGCTGTGGGACAACTCGGCGATGGACGGCTATGCGGTGCGCTCCGAGGATACCGCTGAGGCGCCAATTGCCCTGGAAGTCGTCGGCGAAGTGCCCGCGGGCAGCGGCTGGGACCCGAAGCTGGAACCGGGCCAGTGCGTGAAGATCATGACCGGTGCTCCGATCCCGACGGATGCCGATGCCGTGGTGCGCATCGAGGATACTTCAGCCGCTGCAGATGGCTGGGATGCCGCCACCGTGCAGATCCATGGACCGGTGCCAGCAGGCAAGGACATCCGCCGCAGCGGCGAGGACAAGGCCGCCGGTGACCTGGTGGCCTATGCCGGCGAGCAGCTCACCGCGGCCCGTCTTTCCGCCTTGGCGGCAGCCGGTGCCAGCAAGCTGTCGGTGCGCACACAGCCCAAGGTGGCCGTGCTGGTCACCGGGGCGGAATTGCTATCGCCCGGGAAAACGCTGTCGCGCGGGCAAATCCCGGAAACCAATTCGCTGCTCATGGCAGGGCTCCTGGCTGAATCCGGCATCCAGGCAGCTACCGTGGTGCACTGCGTGGATGACACTCAAGCGGTCCGCGAACAGCTGGACCTGCTTGGAGCAACCCATGATGTCGTCCTGAGCACCGGGGGAGTTGGTCCCGGTGCCTATGATGTGATGCGCCAAGTGCTGGAAGCAGAACCTGAGGTGCAGGCAACCCGGGTGAAGATCCGCCCCGGGCAGCCGCAGTGCGCAGGCCGCTTGGAGGGCGGCGCGATGGTCTTCGCCCTGCCGGGCAACCCGGTCAGCGCGGCGGTCAGCTTCGAGCTGTTCGTGCGCCCCTGCCTGCGGGCCATGCAAGGCCACCGCGAGGTGCTGCGCCCAACTTTGCGCGCCATCGCCGCGGTGGGATGGAAAGCCGCAGCCGGACGCATGCAGGTCATCCCGGTAGTCTTCGAGCATGGGGAACAACTGCGGTGCGCCCCGGCGGTCCAAGCCAGCAGCATTTCCCATTCGGTGGGCGGCTTCGGCGCCGCCCAAGGCTACGCGCTGGTCCCGCCTGGCATCGAGCGGGTCAACCCGGGCGATGCGGTCGAAGTGCTGAGGATGATTCCATGAACACGCTGGAGCTCGCCGGCTTCGATGCCCTGGTACTGGCTGGCGGCAGGGGGACCCGACTCGGTGGCGACGGCAAAGCCGAAATTGAGCTGCACGGCAAGCGCCTGGTTGACCGCGTGGTCACCGCGGCCCGCAAGACCGGCGCACGACGGGTAGTGGTGGTCGGCCCGGAATCCACTGGTACCAAGGCTGACGCTGTCATCCGGGAAGACCCGCCATTTGCCGGTCCGTTGGCGGGAATCGCCGCCGGGCTTGCCGAGCTTGCCGCCAGCGGCAATGGGGAATGGACCATGGTGCTGGCCTGCGACCTGCAACGGCCGGTTGCCGTGGCCAGCGCATTAATCGGTGGCTTTGGACAACGTGCAGATGACGGCCTGTTGCTGGTTGACGCTGAAGGCCATGCCCAGTGGCTGGCAGGAATCTATCGCACCTCGGCACTGGGTTCGGTCTGCGCAGAGCTGGGCGAGAACCTGGTCAATGCCCCGGTGCGCCGAGCCTTGAATCAGCTGCAGCTGGCGCGGGTGCCGGTGGATGATGAAACCAGCAGTGATATTGATACCCCGCAGGCGTTGGAAAGCGCCCGCCAAAATCGAAGGAAAGCCATGGCACAGCATCTACCGCCAGAAGCACTGAATGATTGGCTGGAAGCAGCCGCCAAGGAATTGGGCTTGGACTCCAGCGAAGTGGATATCGCTACCGTGCTTGATGTTGCCAAGCATGTAGCTCACGAGGTGGCCCGACCAGCGGCACCCCTGAGCACCTTCCTGCTCGGCCTCGCCATGGGCAGCGGCAAGGGAGACTTGTCCGGGCTGTCGGAGCAGTTGGTTTCTCGTGCCCACCGCTGGGCCGATGAGCATCCTGAAGGAACAGCGTAAGCCATGAATCCCTTGAGACCGCAGTGCAATACCAGTGAAATTGTGCGCAAGGTTGGAGCGAATTGAAGAGTGGCCCTTTTCGATTTGTTGCCGGACTGACCGCTAATTGCAGATCCTGGGAGTGCTTCGAGGCGTGCGCCTTTTCACCGAGCCCTGACTTAGGCAGGAAATCAAGGAAGCTTCGTTAATTTGAATACCGGGGATTCAGTAATCGCCCGATTCCTGGTCGCGATTGTCTCGCAGGACGAGCAGACGACCAGAATGCGCCATTTGCTTGCAGGGGCGCTAGTGGACTTTCGGCAACGCTTCCTCCGCGTGGAGGCGAGTCCGGTCGGCAATCTTGATGATCCGGTCAATCACGGTGCGTGTGCTCACCCGAGTCCGTGCTTCGGGCCTGGTCAAGATGTCGATATGGCGGCCGAGGGAGAGGTCTGCCAGGGGACGCAGCACTACGTGCTCGCGGAAATATGGGGTCAGCCCCGTATATCGAGGCAGCAACCCAAGCATGCGGGTTTCGGCGATGATCGCCGCCACCAGGTTGAACTCATTGACGCGATGCGCGATCTGAATCGGGTTTCCGGCACTGGCAAACATCGCTTGGACCAGCAACGGTTCCAGTGCGAATCCCTCGTGTGCTGCGACCCAGGTTTCGCCCACCAAATCGGCCAAGCGCACCGTTTCCTGCTGAGCTAACGGGTGTTCCCGGTGGAGTGCCACGTCGATCGGCTCTTGTAGGACGGGCGTGACGTGCACCCTGTTGCCCGGCCATGCAGCTGAGGCCAGCGGGCGGTGGGCGATGACCAGATCATGGTTCCCGACCAGATCGACGAACCCGTTGATAGACACGTCTTCGTCCCGGCAATGCACCATGGGGCCGTCTGGATCGCTCAGGCTGCTGGCGATGAGCGGCGGAAACCAGGCCAGTCCGGCACTGTGGAAAGCGGTGACCGAAACGGGCTCTTGACGTGCCAGCAGGTATTCGGAGACGGAATTCTCTGCGCGTGCGAGAGACTCCAGTACTTCTCCGCCGGCGTCGGCCAACCGCTCCCCAGCGGGGGTGAGCACCAGCACGCGGCCGCGCGGCTCGGTCAGGGCAACTGGCATCCCGCGTTGCAGCGCTGCAAGCTGCTGGGATACGGCAGACGGCGAAAGGTGCAGAGCCTGGGCTACTGCAGTTACCGAGCCCCGGTCCCTGAGCTCGCGCAGGGTTCGCAGGTGATGCACTTCCATGAATCTTAGCTTACGGGATAGTGAAGACACTGGCCGTTGTTCTGCATGGTTTGCCTTCCTAAAGTGAAAGCATGCCAGAAAATCCCCGTGCGACCCATCGCTTTCTTCCCGATATAATCCTGATGATCATCGCAATCATGTGGGGCGGGAGCTACCTGGCAACCCAAGATCTCGCGATGGCCTCGTCTGCTGCCGCGGTGATGTGCGCCCGTTTCCTGCCCGCAGCGGCAATCTTGCTCTGCGTGAATCTCGCCCGCTCCAACATGCGGCTCCGGGACTCGACTTTGCCCGGAGTCCTGCTCGGGACCATGCGAGCGGCGACTATCGCTTTGGAAACCATTGGTGTCACGCTCACAAGTGCTACCAATGCCGGACTTATCATAGCCCTTTCCATTCTCTTCACCCCGTTGCTCGAATCCGCACTCACGAGAAGACGGCTTTCCCCGTCTCTGGTCTCCAGTGTTCTTCTTGCACTGGTCGGAATCACGCTGCTCGTGGGTGGGCAGGGATTTTCCGGGGCCAATCTGGGTGATGGCCTGATGCTCCTTGCGGCGGTAACCCGGGCCCTGCTCGGTGTTGCCGAGGCACGGTTTACCATTGGCAGGAACGCTGATGTGCTGGGACTAACCACGGTCGAGATAGTGTTCGGAGCTGCGATCTTCGCCGCGTGGGGCGGCAATTCGTTGCTGGAGCATCTTCCGGGTTTCAGCATCGAAAATTGGCTCACCATCGCCTATCTGTGCCTGGGCTGCACCATCTTCGCTTTTCTCGGGCAGCTGTGGGCCACTAAGCACACCTCGGCGTCACGTGCGGGCATGCTTCTTGGCACAGAACCAGGATGGGCACTGCTGGCAGGAGTGCTCCTGGCCTCAGATCCGATAGGCGCACTCGGATATGCGGGCGCCGCTGTACTCCTGGGGGCCACGTGGTGGGGTGCGCGTGCTGAACAACGCTGGCGCGGAAGCGGCCCAACGGCCAAGGAAGGCTTGGCACCGGTGATTGGGCCAGCTGACGGCAACTGACCCGGCAAGGCGATATCCATCCTGTCCCGGGAGCTGCGAATGCTGCACATACGGGATGTACTCCTATTCGTATTCTGCGTTTGCGCGTGCAACCTGTAGCCGCCGTTACGGGGGAAACCACGGCTCTCCTTGGACCTGCACCCGAGGCCGGACTGAATAATGGCGTAATGTCCCCACCTTTCGATCTTGCAAGTAGCCGGATTTCCCTGAAACCGTCCTGCGAACGTCACCTTGATGCTCGGGCTTGTTACCTAGGCGTCAGAGCGAGCGGTCACTGCTGTGCACCGTCCTGCAGCGGCCTATTTTCCTGTTTCCATCGCGGCATTAGACTCGGCTCATGCCAATTGATAAAAGTGACCGCGGCGCGCTGCTGCGCGAATATCTCAACGATGCCCGCGAAGCCATCTTGTGGAAATGCGAAGGCCTGAGCGATGCCCAAGCGCGAACGCCCATGACCTCGACAGGTACCCACGCCATGGGGCTGCTGCTTCACCTGGCCGTCACCGAATCCGGGTATTTCATCGAATGCCTGGGCCGCGAAATTCAGAATCCGATTATCCGGAGCATCTCCGATTCCGATGACGCGCAAGCAGACTTCCTCCCGCCACCGGGGATGACTCTGAATGATGCAGTCATGTTCTACAAGGAAGCGATTGCCGCAGCCGATGGAGTGCTTGACGAGCTGGAGCTGGGTTCACCGGCTGTAGTGCCATGGTGGGGAAAGCATCGGCACACCACGGTGGAACGGCTCCTGGTGCATATGATCGCAGAGTCGCACCGGCATGCCGGGCACTTGGATATCGTCCGGGAGCAGCTGGACGGTTTCGTCGGTCTACGGCCATCGGCACCTAACTTGCCAGAGCTCACTGCCGACCAGTGGGAAGAACAACGCTTGCAGATGAAAAAGCTAGCCGAGAACGCCTAGTTCTTCCGGCGTGTTGATTCTGTCGTCCGGCAGGCTTGCGGCGGAGATCCCCGAACCAGAACCCTGCTGGACATTTTGAAATAAGGGACCTGTGACTCCCCGGCACTTCAGTTCGTCGATTGAGCGGCTGCAATGGTGGGGAACCACGTGCAGCTCAAACCCAACATCGACCTAGCGCTAGCGGCAATGCCCGATGCCGAATGCATGGCTCCTGGCGCGAAACCGATGAGGAACGGACTGTGCTCCCGGCCAGGCCAGCCGCTGCTGTTGGTATTATCAAGCAATGCCGAGCGTGATAGAACAAGCAGTTTGCTACGTCGTCCAAGACGATCACCTGCTGGTCTTCACGCATTTGCAGCACCCTATGCGTGTCACCGGAGTCCAAGTGCCGGCTGGAACCCTCCAGCCGGGTGAAACCCCCGGTCGAGCGGCCGTACGTGAGCTCTTCGAGGAGACTGGAATAGAAGGCTTCGTTACACGAGACCTTGGAACGATGGCCTATGACTTACGGCCCATGAGAGACGAAATTGCTAACCGGCACTTCTTCGAACTCAGTGTTCCCCGGCAAGATCTTTCACGGCGTTGGATAGCCGGTGAACAAGATCCCTCGCATGGCGGCACACCCGAGTCCTGGGAATGCTGGTGGCTACCACTGGCACAGGCGCACGTCCTGGCAGCCGGGCTCGGTGCCATGCTCGGGAAACTCAGCGACGAGTCGAACCCTGTCCTCAGCTGAGCAGGAACGCCGCATCGTCATCGGTATGATCTATCCATGAACAGTTCCATGGACGAATCCGAGTCCCGCACGGTCCGAATGTTTCCGGACCATGCGGATACAGTTTTATGGTTTCCAGACCCGGTTCCCTATGACGCGGCAGGGCTGTCGCCCGAACTGGCAGCCGATCTTGCCGGATGGGAAGAGCTCTTCTATGAAGGCCTGGACCGTGACTACGAATGGAACTCAGCGGAGCTCGGTCGCGAGTTCTATGCCCAAGGATTACTGCTGGCACAGCGTATAGCCGATGAACTCGGCAACAAGTTCATCATCGATTTGAGCGCTCAAGACGATGACTGCCCTGCGCGCAGCTTCCAGGCGAGCGGTACAGCTCAGAATCCTCAGGCTGCCGAAGCTTTCGAGGCTTTTGTCGTGGAAAACAACCGGTTCCAAGCGGACGTTGCCGAAGCCCGGGAAAGGGCTCTGCGTGGGGAGCATCCTGGTTGGTACGCCTATGCGCCGCTGTCGCAAACGGTGTTTGATCCGCAAAATCCCGAGCGCAAGTAGCCCTCAGGCTGTCCCGAGCCAGCTTGATCTGTACGGGTGGATTCTCGGCTGCAGCCCGAATGCGTGACGCGCATTGGGGTGCAGGCCGGGAATCTTCAGACGGTTGCGGCACGGCGACGGGCGACTGCGAAGAACACGAGGGTTGCCACCGAGCAGACCACGATTGCCACGATGCTGGCTTCGGGTCCAAAGGCTCCTCCGGACAGCCAGTCCGGTCCGCTGATCACTGCGGTGACCAGCGAATCGCGCGCCTCGGATCCCGAGGTGACCGAGCCGAAAAGGCCGGTGGTCGCGAAGTTCCAGCCGAAGTGCACGCCGATCGCCAGCCAAAGCGATCCGGTGGCAAGGTAGGCGGCGCCGAGCATGATTCCAGCTTCGATCATGATGGCGAAGGCACCCCACAGCGACGCGTCCGGATTCACCAGGTGGACGAGCCCGAAGAGGATTGACGAGACGCTCAGCGCCACCGTGGTACCCCAACGGCCACGCAGCAGGCGGAAGACCACGCCGCGGAAGAACACTTCCTCCGACACCGCAACCGCGCACATCATTCCGGCGACGGCCAGCATTCCGGAAACGGAGCCCCAGCCGGTGATCGTGTACGCGCCGAAGAGGGCAAGGAGGCCCACTGTGGCCCCGGACATCAGCACCCCGAGCCCCGTTCCGACCAGCACATGGCGGACGGCGTTGCGCCTCGGGAATTCTTCTGCCTTACGGCGTTCGACTCGTTGTCCCGCAATGCTGAACAGGCCGATCATTGCCACGGCCAGGATGGGTCCGATGATCAAGGCTGCCACCGGATTGCGCGGCCACGCGGCCAGGGCATTGGCCATCAGCATTGCGATGGCCATTCCAGTGACCATCAGGGTTGTGGAGATCCAGGTTTTATGCCTGAGGGAGGGCGATTTCTGCGTAGCTTCTGTCATTCTTGCTCCTTGTTCGCTACCCGATAGTGGGTGTGAACAAGACGCTACGGCGTTGGGGCGCGGGGCAAATCACCCGCGGGCAGGCACTTGGGATCCCCCGTTCGGGGGACCGGCGCGTCAGGACCAGTCGGCGAATCCCGTTTTGTGGGCGAGCACGACAGCTTGCACCCGGTCGCGCACCTGCAGCTTCGACAAGATGCGAGACACATAGGTTTTCACCGTTTCGGGACTGATCACCAGTTGCGCTGCGATCTCCGCGTTGGACAGGCCTTCGGCGATCAGCTGCAGCACTTCGCGTTCGCGCGCGGTCAGCGCCTCGAAGATGGCGGCGTCCTTTGCCGAGGGCCGCAGCCGGTCGCCGAAGCGTCCGATCAAGGAGCGGGTCAGCGCCGGGGCGATAAGCGAGTCACCGGCGGCAATGCTCCGGATGGCCGCGGCCAGTTCCGCGGGCCGGGCATCCTTGAGCAGGAAGCCGCTCGCGCCGGCGCGCAGTGCGTCATACACCAGGCCGTCCAGGGAAAAGGTCGTCACCACCAGGACCCGCGCCGCGTCGGAGGCCTGCGGCCCGGCAATTCTCCGGGTCGCTTCGATTCCGTCCAGCAGCGGCATGCGGATATCCATCACCACGACATCCGGGCGCTCACGGCGGGTGACTCGTACCGCTTCCTCTCCGTCCGCCGCCTCGCCGACAACCACGAGATCGGGTTGGGCGTTGATGATGGTGGAAAATCCGGTGCGCACAAGTTCGTGGTCATCGCAGATGACCACGCGGATTGGCGTGTTCGCTGGAGTGGAGGTCATCGAGGGATCCTCGCTTTGACCACGAACTGCTCAGCGAGCTGTTCGACCTGCAATTGGCCACCGGCCAGTTCCACGCGTTCTCGCATCCCGATGATCCCCCGGCCTCCAGAGTTCGATGCCGAGCCCCTGGCACGGCGGCCGGAACTGGCCACCTCGACCATGATCTCATCCTTGCCGTAGCTGATGCCTACCGTTGCGGCGCCATCGAGCGCATGCTTCAGCGCGTTGGTCAGGCTTTCCTGGACTACCCGGACAACCACCAGTCCCGTAGCCCCGGTGAGCGGGTAGGGCTCGCCTTGCTCCGCGAATTCCACATTCTGGCCGGAAGCCCGTGCCCGGGCGATGACCTCGGCGGCCTGCTGCTCGGCGGGTACCCGCGACTTTTCCGCTTTCCCGTCCAGTGCCCCGAGCAGGCTGCGCAAGTCCGCCAGCGTTTCCGGCCCCCGTCGGCGATGGAAGCCAGCAGCTGCTGCGTCTTGGCATCGAGCTGCGGGTGGAACCCTCCGGCCTCGGTCTGCACCACCATCGCCGTGACATGGTGCGTGACCACATCGTGCAGCTCGTGCGCGATGCGCGTCCGCTCGGCCAGGATGATCTCCCTTTCCAGCATTTCGGCGTGGCGCCGGCGCATCGCGGACTGCGAGCGAAGCCAGGAACCGAAGATCCACAGCGCCGCCAGCATCGCTCCGAAGGCGAAGGCGTCGGGTACCGTGAGCGTGGGGTCAATCCGAATCAGGGCCGCGACAAGCAGGACGTAGCCGGCTAGGAGCAGCGATACGGTCAGCGGCCGGTGCCGTTGCGCCAGCGCGCCGGCGCCTACCAGGGCCACCAGCAGGCCGAGCGCCGCGAACGTGGTGGGGAACCCGAGCAATTGGTAAGCGGCAAACGACGAAAAGGCGAGGGCCAAAGACCAATGCGGCCAGCGGCGCAGTACCGCCACCGAGCCGCCCTGGAGCACGATGAGCGCTATGCCAAGCAGATTCAGCGGGTGATCGGGGGAGTCCGCCAGCTCAAGGCCCTGCCGTGCCACCCCGGGGACGAATGACAAGCCGATGAGCACCGCAGCGGATACGGCGTCCCACTTGAATCCGGCCAGCGGCCAATGCACAGTCTTCACCCCAGAATCGTACACGTGCGCCCAGCGTTGCCACGGGCGAAAGATTATCCAGCAACTCTCCGGCGCCGGATCTCCAGCAGGTGGCCGGTGGGCTTTAAAGAAGACCATGCCGGCGGGACGTGAAGCCAAGGGGGGAACCGTGGCGTCGGCAGCCGGTCCGTGTGCTTGGGATAAGCGCACCACGCGGTATGCGCGCACCTCGTACGGGGCCTTTCGATCCTCGACGGTGGATAGTGCAAAGTGGGCTGTCAGATGAAACTGAGCGTAGTTCCGGTAGCTGCATGCCCAATACTGTTGAACTCTTTTGCCCGTGGCCAAGGGGGTGAGCGGAAAGCTGCCACCCGCTGAATAAATCTTTTATTCGTGAGCTGTATCAAATAGGATTTAGTTATGAAGACCCTGTTCGTTGTTTCTGCCATTCTTTTTGCTGCGTTTTCGGTACTTTCCTTTAGCGGGAATCCGATGGTTGGCATCTTTGCGGCCGTGGCCAGCTTGTCATCGCTGGCAGGTTTCTTCGTGGCTCGAAGCCGCGAGGCGAAAGCCTAGCCAGCTAGCCGCGCGTCGATCAGGCCATGGTGTTCACGGTAAACTCGTGAACTATGGCTATCGGCGCGACTATGCACACCTTTGAAATTCAACTTGCTGATGTGGATCGCGGGGTTTACGGGGATCTTTCGCTGCGAGTGGCGCAGCATCCTTCCGAAACCGATGCCTACCTGGTCACTCGTGTACTGGCCTACTGCCTCGAATATGAAGACGGTATTGCCTTCTCGGCCGGAGGCGTATCCACCGGAGAAGAGCCAGCCATTTTGGTCAAGGACCTGACCGGGCTCATTACCGCGTGGATTGAAGTGGGCGCCCCTGATGCCCAGCGCCTGCATTTGGGCAGCAAGCGGGCAGACCGCACCGCCGTCTACACGCACCGCGATCCTGCCAAGCTTCTGGCTTCTTGGCGTGGCAAGACGATCCACCAGTCGCAAGAGATCATGGTGCGCTCCTTCGACCCCAAGTTCATTGATGCAGCGGGCCAAGCATTGACCCGCCGCAATACCATGTCCGTCTCGGTGACTGAGGGGCAAATCTACCTTGAATTGAACGGGACGAATCTGGAAACCCAGTTCAGCACGCATGAGATTGAGTAGAAAAGCTTAATCTCTGATTCAGCTCAGTGTGGGGTCGCTGTCATCAGCGCGCGGAAACATGGCCGGTGTACACCAATGACACCAACGGAAGTGCTCCATGAAACTGCGCAATATCACCCTTGGCACGGCAACTCTGGCTTTGGCCGTCACCCTGGCCGCTCCTGCCGGAGCTGCTCAGATTGAACCGACTGGATCTGATCCACTGATTATCGGCCACCGCGGAGCCGCAGGTGTGGCACCGGAGAACACCTTGGCGGCCATCAAGGCAGGCAGCCAGTCCGGCGCCGAATTCATCGAGATCGATGTGCAGCTGTCCAAGGACGGAGTACCGTTCATCTTCCATGACGGAACGCCTTCCCGCACCACGAACGTGGCAGAGGTTTTCCCTGACCGCGTCAATGACCCCATCACGTCATTTACCTGGGAAGAACTGCAGCAGCTCGATGCGGGTTCCTACTTCTCAGACGAGTTCGAGGGAACGAAAATTCCCCATTTCGATGAGGTTCCAGGTGCACTGACCGGTGGCACGGGAGTATTCATCGAAATCAAAGATCCAGCCAAGTCCCCTGGCGTGGAGAAGCTGGTAGCCGACGCGCTGGCTGAGGATCCTGAATGGAAGGCACTGGCAGAGGCCAACAAGATCGAGGTCCTCAGCTTCGACGCAGCATCCAACCAGATCTTTGCCCAACTGGCACCTGAAGTACCACTGCAGCAGCTGACCGGAACCGTGCCTTCTGCGGCGGAACTGGCAACCTACGCGACCTACGCGGATTCTTTCGGCACTAGCTACCGCACCCTTGACGCCGCCGGTGCGCAGCGCGTGAAGGACGCAGGCTTGGGCCTGGGCGTCTACACCGTCAACGCCGTCGAAGCAGCCGATGCTGCACTGGCCCTGGGTGTCGAGCGAATCACCGGCGACTTCCCAGCACAGGTGAACCGCCACATCGCTGGCCAGAAGGATTTCCCTGCCAACAATGGCGTGGTGATTGCCAACGCGATCAATGACGTGCCGGGAGATGACATCGCCCCAGAAAATGGCGAGCACGTGATCCTGGAGAACACCGGAAAGCGCACCATCGATGTCAGCGGCTACATCATTCGCGATGCCGCTAACAACATCCTGGAAATTGGCGAAGGATACGAGCTGGAGACAGGCGATCAGCTGCGCGTGTACTCGGGTCCGGGTACCAACAGCGAAGAAGCCTACTACGTGGACGGACCGGGAATCCTGAACAACGGTGGCGACTCGCTGGCGCTGTGGGATGCCAAGGGCAAGCTCACCGATACCTTCGCGAACTAGCTCTAGGCACAGCAAAACCCCGGGGATCATTGATTCCCGGGGTTTTTCTGGCGGTGACTGTGGGATTTGAAACCTTTTAGATTAAGGGCGAGCTTGCAAAAACCGCGTAATTCCGAGCTTTTTGCTCACGTAGAGCGCCCCTCAATCACATTGAATTTAAAGTGAGTGTGCCCAAAATGTGCCCAAAAAATTAGGCAAGGCTGTAAGTGGGAACGAGTCTCTCACCTCGAAACTCGACACGAGAACTAGCGACGTCGGATTGCTATTGGTCAGCATTTGAGATGCGCCGCTATCGTCGTCCGCAATGTTCTGCCTTGGGCTACCCATGGGAAAGCTCCTGGTAGCGTCTCACGCTAAGTTCAAGCATTTTCACGACCTCAAGCAAGAAATAAGCCAGCACGCTGTAGTTGCCGGTTACTCTAAAGGTTGCTCCATATTCATGCTCCGAACCCGGAATTTGCTCTAGCATATGAGAGCTTAAAGTGGCCCAATTCTTACCATGCGCATGTCCGCTGGCCAGTTGCCACAATGCTAGCCAACTAAAGCGGGCAGCCCCGTGAAGACGCTCTATTTGCTTGAGAGTCTTAGTCATGCTTGGAAGTGGCGATTTTCGCAAACTCCATGATCCTAGTTCGGCTTCGCTGGCTATTTCCTGTAACCTCGCGAAGTGAGTTCTCTTGTACTCCCGATGTTCTATCCCCGCGCTTGCGCGGAATGACGAAGCTTTCATTACCTCGTCAAGATGCAGCATGAGCAACCGCTTGATGCGCAACGTGCCGTTGACGGGTTCCATAAGCCACAGCGCAGATGCAAGGCAATCTATCGCATTTCGTATCAGCGCGAAATAGCCATATGGTGCTATTGCTAACGAAACCTCGTCTTCTGATTCTCGTGAAATCATGTGCTCCAACGACTCCAAGCAGCCCGTCGCAACAACCAACTGACTATGCGCATAATTCGATACTCTGCGAGTAGGAACGCGCTGATCATCTTGATCTAGCTTTGATCCAAGTTCTGGAGCTGGCATATTCTCCAGCACCTCAGCTATGCTTGCGGCTCGTCGCAAAAGGCGATATACGAGCTGACTGTGTTCAATCTCTGTAGGGTCATTTTCTGGCACGGGATTATTGGTCATACGCTTAGCGTATATGCGCCCTCCAAGCCGATCATTTTCCCTGAAGACGGCAGTTCTTCGCCGGAATTGGCGTGGACGATAAGCGATGCTCACCCTTGGGTGTCCGCTAGCGCGTAGCACTCCTTGGCTCGCTCGTCTATCCTGTCCTGCGTTTTATGTAGACTCGCCGTAAAACTGTTTGAAGAAAGTGCGCATGAAAACCAAACCGCTAATAATCTTCGCGCTAGCCCTAGCTGTGACATTTCTGCCTATGCCGTGGTGGCTACGCTTTCCAGCTAGCCTGGTTATCCTCGCAACTGCGATTGCCTTCGTGGTGAAAGGCCACAAAGAGGAACTGGGAAAATGACCGTTCGTTACTTGTCGCTGAATGGCGTAGCTCAGCACCTCGGCATTTCTCCGCATACCGCTAAGAAATATGCGGACGAAGGGCGCTTGCCCGCTCCTGACGCGGAAATTGGCGACCCGCCCCGCAACACGCGGGGCTGGTTGCCAGAAACTATCGCCGCTTGGAACGCCTCGCGCCCTGGGCATGGCGGGCGGCCGAAGAAAACCAGTTCATAATGTCGCCGGTTGACGTTAGACTTTTATCAAACATCACTTGGAGGAATTATGTCGCGCTCAGCTAAGCGAATCCTAGGGAACATCTCCGTGCTAGTCGTCCTAGTGGCGCTCGCGACCGTTCTCGTAGTTTCAGCTACAAGCCCGTCACTGTTGAAGAATGACGCGAAGCTGACCGCCGAAGCCAATGCTGGTACGCCGATTGTTCAAGCGCCACGCACTCCGAAGCCAACCCCGGAGGCGGCCGCGTACACTTCAAGCGCACCAAAAACTATGAGCGAGCAAGGCCAGGACTGGGCAGACGAAAAGATCAACCAGTACCTGAACGGAAATGGCGCGCATAGCTTTAATGCTTTCCCCGGCAGTGTCCATGGTGACACGTTACGTTGGAGCTCTCCAGCGGACGGTGAACTATTGATCACTGTGAAGAACGGCTGGCCTTCAAGCGCCCTGGACTCCTACGCTAACCTGTTCCTAATTACAGTCGGGCACGAATCCCCTGAACTAACCAGTGTCACCGTTAAGACTGAAGACAATTCAGTGATTGAAACCGAAACCGACAAGACCCCTTGGGAATAGATCTTGAAAAAAACACTATTGCTTCTCCCTGTGCTGGCCGCTCTCGCGCTCACAGGTTGCTCTGCGGACAATCAGTCAGCGGACGCCAAGCCGAGCGCCACAGCAGCTTCCGGCGCCCCAACGACAGCCAGTGCAACACCAAGTGCAACCACGGAATCCGTTGCACAAACGCCGCACAAGCCAAAAGACACCGGAATAAAGTTCGCTGGCGCATCGGATGAACTGAAAAACTTAGCAATCCAGGAATACGCCGATTGGGACGAATACAACGAAAAGGACTCACACCGATTCCGTGGCGCCTATAAGGCCGGTCACGTGGTGATGCTTCCAGCCAATGATCCCGGCCTGGAAGGGGAGTTCATCAAGATTCTTGAATGGAACGCACCCGCAGAAAACGAGATTGTTGTGCGCATTGAAGGCAATAGCTGGTCGAAAAATGACCTTCGCGTTCCTGGTGACTCCGTATCATGTGCGCTACTAGATCCGAACGGTGAAAATTACTTTGCCACCTTCACAACTGCCAACGGCAAAGTGAGCGCTACGCGGGAATGCCGGAACATGCCACCTGAAGCTAACAGCTAGATCACTTAAATGACGAAAAGTCCCCACACGAGAAATTAACTCGCGTGGGGACTTTTCTATATTGCTCTTAGGTGTTGTAGTTGAGCCACTGCTGCCAGGTCTTCACCACGTTGGCGTCTGCCCAACCGATAGTGCAGCTGTAGCCAGCGCACTTGCCATACATGTAGTTTGGCTTGCCGGTAATACCAAACAGATAGCCAGCTGCGTCGCCCATGGCCGACTTGGTCATTGGGCCAAGCTCTCCATCAAGTTGCCCTTCATAGAAACGGGTGCCATCTGGGAACTTCTGCCACCGTAGGTACTGCTGAATACCCAGAGTGGTCCAATAACCCCACACGCCATCGCAGTCGCGGTTGCTTGCGTAGGCACCGCGTGCCTTCAGCCAGTGCTGAAGATTGACTTTGTTCTGCCAGCTAAACGTACCGTCGATGTTCGGATCGTCCTTGGCCGGATATGTAGCCATTTCAGTGGCTCCGTTCTGCCCATTTTTGGGCGTAAAAGAGCCCGCGCCGGTTGACGCGGGCTATGGATGAAACTTTCAGCCTGTTAAATCAGATCGAAAGTTGTTAAATTGGGATTACGTTCTGCTCCCTGTATCGGGTGTTTGAATCCCCGGCGTTATGGGTTAGCGCCGGGGATTCTTTTTGCCCTAATGCGGACGCTTACGAGCACATGACCTAGTCCGCTGATGCCTTGTATTTGTTAATTGAAGTACCAAGCTTGTTTATGGATTTCGTCATTTCTTTGATAGACCGGCTAACTTGCTGCATGGTTCCTGGTACTATCGCGGATGCACCTCGCCAGTCGTTCATGTCGATGACATATTTCAGTTCAGGTACAGGACCGAATGGCCCATCAGCATTAATAACGAACGTAAAACGCAAATCCTCGTCTTTGTCATTAAGGATTTCCCCGCCGAATCCAAGACCCCAGCTTAGTTCTCGTCCAGGCGCAAGTGATGCGTGTCCTGTGGAGAACCGGCCGATAGCATCCTGCAATAGTTCAGTAGCTGTAGAACCAACTGTCGGCAATGGCCGGTCAGTCTCAATTCGAATATTCTCTGCCAGTGTTTTGCCGCTGTTGCCAACATAGAGCATGAGGTGGGAGCCATCCGTTACGCTGGGGCGAACATCTGCCCAAACGTAAGGCTGAGCATCATCCTTAGCTATTTGTCGCTGCACTTTGACCTGCTCTTGAGCTGCATCGGAAGTATTCTTTGCATGCACTGTCGCAATCAATGCGACGCCCAGTGAGAGCACGGCAATAATTAACATTCCAAAGTCCGTAAAGTTCATACTCGAATCCTTGCGTTTAAATAGGCGAGATGTCTAGCGCCCCGCCTGTAGAGCTCAAAACACGTCAAAAAATGTCCATATGCCTAAAACAGGGCATTCTTGAAAAGCTGAACTGACATAGGGAAATGCTCGGGGGGAGAAAAAAGCTATGCCGGAGGGGCTAGCCTTCGACTGCTCTCTAACCCCCTCCCCCTACCCTTTTTGACGGGGCTGTGTGGCTTTACCATTGGCGACTGGTGCGAAGTGGCGTAGTTATGTCGGCTTTGGTGTTTGCGTTGCTCTGCTGGGCGCTGGTGGCTTGTGCTGGGTCGATGGTTACAGCGCGACCTAGTTGTATGTTGCGCCCTAGCTTTGCGCCCATGCGTCTGTTGCATCCTGCGCAGATGACGCGAAGGTTTGAAGCTGCGTTGGTTCCTCCGAGTGCAACGGGCGTGATGTGGTCTACTTCGGGTCGGTTGGGGTATTGCCGGTTATCCCAGTCCAGGGTGTTGTTGCATAGTGGGCAGGTTGTTTGCCCGTTGGCGCGTGCGTGCTTCAGGTGGTAGTTGCGCACGAATCGCCATTGGTTGCTGCCTGTGCGATTGCTGGCCATTGGTTGCTCTTTGGTAGTGCGAACGGCCAGCCTCCGTGTGTGGAGGCTGGCCATTGCGGGGCCGGGCTGTGTGCTAGTTGCGGGCTTCGTACATGAGGTTCTGAACTACTACGGGTTCGCCGCCGTCGAGTTCGGCTAGGGCTTCAGCTTCGGCCTTGCGGTATTCGCTGAACTCTTCGCCGTGGGTTGCCGTGTGCCATTCGTTGGCAGTTGGGAACCATAGTGAGTGTTGCTGATCTAGGACTTGCACCCACCATTGCAGGTTGTCGGTGGCAATGTTGCCCTTGAAGCCGGGCAAGGTCATGTATGCGGCTTCATCCGTGAAGGCTTCGGGCGCGTAGAGCATTGAGCGAAGCTGGCAAGCTTCATCAAGGGTCGCTGCAATGTGTGCGTTGGCTTCGATTAGTGCGGCGTGCGTGAAGTCCTTCGCATTCACTGCAATGTCTAGGTTCCACTGCTTGCCGGGGTGCTCTTCGATCAGTGCGATTAGCTCGGCCAGGGCGGGGAAGAATAGCTTTTCTCCGATTTGGCGGGTGATGTGGTCGGCATTGTCGTTGACGGCTTGAAGGTAGTTTGCGCGGGCAATTTCTTCAACACGTTCGGTTAGTGAACCAAACGTCTGGTTCCACGCTGTATATCGTGCGAGGTGCTTCATGGGGTCTTCCCCGTCAATGACTGCCAGCGCGGCATTGTCGAGATTTTGGCTGTGTTGGTTGCCAAGTTCCGTAACACGTTGTTTAGCTTTGGTGAGGGTGTTAATGAAGCCGTCATGCATGATTTGGGGCGCGTTGATTTCATGCTTCTTCACTGCCTGGCTGATGCTGCGAAGGCGTCGTGGAAGTCCGCGATTGAGGCCGGGGTACTTTGGGTTTGCGTCGGTGTTTTCGGTGAGCTGGAAGTTTTTCGGGCGGTAGGACTCTTCGATTGCCGGGTTATTGATCTGCTCTGCGCTGCTCATGGTTTCCTCGGTGTTGTCGGTGGCTGGGCGGCTGAAGTCTGGGTTGGTCATTTGTTGGCCTTTCAAATGGTGTGGCGGTTGGTTTCAGCTCGGGCGCTGAAGTAGGGGCGGGCAGTGCGGGATATGCGCTGGGCAACTGACACCATTAGGTCAGGGGCTAGCCCGTCGAGTAGTTCGGTGTCCTCTTCATCGAGGCCGTAGCTATCGGCAATTTTGTATTGCAAGTCTTCAAGGCTTTCTTCGCTCATTGGGTCATTCGCTTTCTGCTGGGCTGGTCGGTAGGGGTATTTCTTCGGTTCCATCGGCTGCAGTGAGTCGCGGGCGGGTTGCTGTACTGATTCTTTGAATGTTGTTCCCGTGCGATTCAATCCGGCGTACTGGTTCTAGGTCTGGCAGGTTCTCGGCCGCGTCAACGATTCGGTCAGCCAGGGCGAAGGCTTCGGCTTTAGTCAGGTGCGCCGCGATGCCTGCGAAGCCGAATAGAACGATTCCGCTGATGTGTTCGTCGCCTCGGGTGTTCCACACGTCTTTGTAGATTCGTGAGATGTGCGGGCGAAAGTCAGGTTGCATTAGTTGCCTTCCTCGGTGCAATAGTGTTCGAGCATTCGGCGCTCTGCGGATTCGGCGCGTGCCTTCCAGTAGTTCGCGTTTTGTTCCCAGTGCTTGGCACGTTCCCACAAGACGGCCGCTTGGGTAGGTTCCGGCCAGTGCTCGGATTGCAAAGTTTTGTCGGTGTAGACGTAGGCCATGGCGGTCAGTCCTCCTGCTCGGCAATATCAGCGAGAAAATGTAGTTCGCTGTGCAGCTCTGAGTTTTTGATTCCTTGGGCTACGTGGTCGGCTGCGCGGCGAAGCAAGCTCACGACTTGTTCAGTGCTGTTGGGGTCGATCATTTGCGTGTCCTTTGGGTAAAGCATTGGAGGCCACCTGAAGCGGGTTAGCGCTCCGGGTAGCCTCCATTTGTTGAAGGTTCGGTTAGAGGATTTTCGTTTATGGCCCCGCTTGCTCCAACAGACGGGGAACTGGCGCAAGTCGGGGTGAAGCGCTTCAGAGGTTTGTCCTCCCGCGATATGGTCGGCGCTTGTGCGCAGTAGCTTCACAACCTGCGCCCGGTTCAAGGGGTCAAAGGTTAGGCTGCATTTCCCTTGCACTGTCGTGCGAGGTTGGCGGCTTCAATGACTCGCTGAGTCAGCGATAGATCAGGATTCGACTCTTCTACGGTGGCCACTAGCCCGGCTCCGTTGTCTTTAAGAGTTTGAAGGAAGTCACGGGCGGCGGCGTATCGTTGCTCAATCGAAATTTCAGATTCATCATCGACGGAATCAAATTTCGAGTTGCGCGCCTCTAAACTTGCGTCCAAAAGCCGATTGTTTTCCTCCCAGTTGTTCCTAGGTGTTCCTTGGGTATTCCTTGGGGTAGCTAAATTGGCTACAGGTTGGGTAGCTGATTTGGCTACACCCTGCGTAGCTGATTCGGCTACAGGTTGTGTAGCCGATTTGGCTACGCTCGATGCCGGTTTAGCTTCATTCTGAGTAGCTGAATTAGCTACCCACGGGAGAGAGCGCTTTACGGGTTTCCACTGGACAGAGCGACCCTTGCCCACAGGCTCAAAAGTGGTTTCGAGGTCCAGAGATAGCGCATAGTTTGCACGAATGCCGGTTCGAGCTTGACCGCTAGACACGATTGCACCGGCCTTACGCAGGCCGCTTAGAATCTTCATGACGCTTGCCCGAACTGATTCGGGGTTTGCAGTGCCCCGGCTCAGTCCGATAGCCGTAGCCATGTCTTGGAGGTCGCCAAAAAATACGGGCGGGCAATCCTTATCTAGAGAGATGTTCGCCATGTAAACCAGTGCCAGCAATTCGCGTTGTGTCAGGCCCGACGCGGGCCAATTTACAAACACCTTGGCAACGTTGGTAGCTCCCATGCGCTCACCCCCTCTTTGATGCGTCGGTAATAGTGGTTCCTTGGTTTTTAGGCGTGCTCTGCTGGCACGAGGCGGTAAAGGGTCAGCGTTGCCCGTAGCCCGGCGATGTGAGCACGGCTAACAGCTTTTTCGGCCGGGGCAAGCGATAGGTAAATGCGGCGGCGATGCCGGGGCGGTACGTGGCCGCCCTGAAGCTTGGGCTGGCACTCGACCACGACGGCATAAACACCGTCCATGTTCGGCAACTCGGGTTCAGCGGGATTAGTAGACAATCGGTGCTCCTGCGACTAAAGCGATGATTTGGGGGATGATGACCAGGGCGAGGAAAATGCCCATGTAGAAGACGGTGCGGACTGCGATTTGAATCGTCTTATGCATTGTTTGCCCCGCCGTTCGGGATGAAGCCGAGCGAGGCATAAGCGTTGAACAATGCTTTGACGTCAACTGCAGTGTCGAGAGCGTAGCGAATGAGCTGGTGAACCGTAGTTCGTTCGGACGCGCCCCACTCGATCAAGCGGGCGTGCAATTCGTCTTCGGAGTATTCGGGCTCTTCGGACGCTTCTACGGGCTTAGGTTCATCTGGGGCGGTGTCGGCGTGCGCAATGAAGCGCGGGCGAATGTGTTCGACCTGTGGGCTGATGCGGTAGAAGCCGACGTAACCGAATTCATCTTCAGTAGACGCGACGCGGTAGAGTTCGCCGGTTTCGGTATCGCGCACAATGTCGCCGGGCTTGAAGGTAGAGTTAGACATGAAATCACGTTCTTTCTGAGTGTTGGTTTCGTTGGCCGTAGCGGTGACTTTGGCGAGTCCGCTACGGTCTTTTCTCTGCTTTGGCTAACGTCGTTTACACACAACATGCTTCAGCCTCGCGCCGTGCCCGGTAATCGGCTAGATACTGCTCTAGCACTACGTTTTGTACTGCGTTCTCGCCCGTCGTGTCGGCATAGGTAAGAGCGATTTTCTCGGCTGGTGCCGAGCGTTGAGCCTCTGAGGAAAATTCACTGAGCATAATCCCTTGCGCCAAACGGTGCGCCGTTCGATCTGAGATAGGTTCTCCCGTGTCGGCGTAACGCTTGCGGAGCTCACGTTTCAACTGGACAAAACTTGTTTTGGGCATGGCGAACTTTCTTTCTAGAGCCCTGGGGCTTGCCGCCAAACGGCGGGCTTTTGCGCTGCTGGTTTTACTGTTGTTCTCGCTCTAGGTGCGGTCTCGCGTCTGCTGGTCGAGCCAAGCTTGAACATCTGTAACTCGGTAGCGGACTTGCTTGCCGAGCTTGATGAATCGCGGCCCCTTGCCCATGTGTCGCATTTGAGCCAACGCCGGTACGGATAGCCCTAACCATTCGCTCAGTCCTGCTGGCGGTAGAAGCTTGTCGGCTTCTGTGCTGGTAATCGCGGTCAAAGTTCCTCCTGATGATATTGGTCTTATTGCTGGTAGGGATAATCATTAATCATAGACATGGCTAATGTCAACCCACAGAGGAACATGTAGGATATTCCCATGAGTGATATTGATGAAAAGGGGCAAGAGTCCGAATCTACTTACGTTCGGTTCGGTGAGATTGTCCGCAATCTGAGGATGAAAGCTGGACTGACTCAAACACAGTTATCTAAGGCCTTGGCTGAGTATGGATTGGACATGCGGCAGAACACCATAACCAAGCTCGAAAAGGGCGCTCGTCCAACTACCCTGAAAGAATGTATTGCCCTTGCGCAAGCGTTGGGGATGCAGCCAGCAGAACTATTTCAACAGGCGTTCCCTGCGACCGCCGTGCACTCGAATGAGCTTCAACGACTGCTTGCAAAGGAGGCGCAACTTGACAGAGAACTCGATGAAGTCGAATCTCAAGTATCGAAGACGTCCGAAAAGCTTGAAGCATTGAGGCTGGCTCATTCGAAGCTGGTAGAACAAATCTGGCACGTTCGGCATGAGATTATGCAGCTTGAGGGCTCCGCAAATGGCGACGATTGAGGGCTACGAGACTAAAGCCGGTCGCCGGTACATGGTGCGCTATCGCAAACCTGACCGAACTACGACAAAAAAGCGCGGCTTTAAAACTAAGCGCGATGCCAACCTATTTTTGGCGTCGGTAGAGGTCGATAAGGCTACGGGCGCATTCATTGACCCGGCGCTAGCCAATAAGACCATTGCCGAGCTGGGGCCGTCCTGGTTGGAACGAAAGCAAGGGCTGAAACCTTCGGCATATCGTCCGCTAGAGATTGCTTGGCGCGTGCATGTCGAACCGGTCTGGGGAAAGTTCCCAATCTCGAAAATCGTCTTTACAGACGTGCAAGCATGGGTAACCAATCTGTCAATTGGTGATGAGAAAGCGAAGCCCGCCAAGAAGCCCAAATCAGCGACAACGGTTATTCGCGCATACGGTGTGCTGGCCGCGATTCTTGATGACGCCGTTAAAGATCGACGGCTCCAGGCTAACCCGGCGCGAGGTGTCGACCTTCCGCGCAAGTCCAAGAAAGAACATGTGTTCTTGAGCCATGAGCAAGTGCGAGACCTGGCCGATAACTCTAAGTATCCTGCGCTAATCCGCGTGCTGGCCTATTGCGGGTTGCGCTGGGGCGAAGTTACCGGGCTGCGCGTGCAAGACGTAGATATGATTCGGCGCCGGTTCAACGTCAATCAAAACGCTGTAGACGTTGGCGGGAAAATTAAAGTAGGCACACCGAAAAGCCATGAGCGCCGGTCGGTTCCGTTTCCCGAGTTCCTTGCCCCGGCGATTGGTGAAGCGTGCAAGGGCAAACACCGCGAGGATTTGGTTTTCCCGAATCCTGATGGAACATACCTGCGGGCTATTAGTGGGGGCAGCGGGCGCGGTAGCTGGTTCCTCAAGGCAGTTCAGCGCGCCGGGGTTCCGCGAGTCACGCCTCACGACTTGCGCCACACGGCTGCAAGCTTCGCCGTGAGTGCCGGGGCGAACGTGAAAGCGGTTCAAAGAATGCTCGGCCATAGCTCCGCGTCAATGACGTTGGACGTGTACGCGGAACTGTTCGATGACGATTTAGACGGCGTAGCGGTAGCTTTGAATCATGTCGTGTCACAAATGGGTGTGCCCAAAACGTGCCCAAATCCTGCCTGAGAAAACAAAAAAGACCTTGAAACACCTATTTGACTAGGCATTTCAAGGTCTTTCTCTTGGCGGTGACGGTGGGATTTGAACCCACGGTACGGGGTTACCGTACACAACATTTCGAGTGTTGCACCTTCGGCCGCTCGGACACGTCACCAGACCTGATAACTCTATAACGAACATCAGGCGAAAACAAAAACGAGAGCGCTGTTTTTGGCCTGAAGTGTTCCGAAACACATCAACGTCGGTTTCTAGCCGCGCTTGCTCCGGAAGAATTCACGCAACAGGTCACCGCATTCTTCTTCCTTGACCCGCGAGTACACCTCGACCCAATGGTTCAATCGCGGTTCACGGACGATATCGAAGACCGAGCCGCACGCGCCGGCCTTCTCGTCCCAGGCCCCGAAGACCAATTTGGGAATGCGCGAAAGGACTATTGCCCCGGCGCACATGGCGCAGGGCTCAAGGGTCACCACCAGGGTGCAGTCGGATAAGCGCCAGCCATCATCTTGTCCCTTGGCTTCCAAGGCCTTGACCGCATTGCGAATGGCGACCACCTCGGCATGCGCCGTGGGGTCCTTGATGGCCTCGCGCTCGTTGCGTCCGGTGGCCAGGACTTCGCCTTCGGGGGAGAGGATGACGGCGCCGATGGGTACGTCATCAGTGGCCAGCGCTTCGCGCGCTTCAGCCAAGGCGAGGTCCATCCAAGCATCAAATTCGTGCACCATAGTGCTTTCACTTTACGTGTTTTGGGACGGTAGCCGGGCGCCCGGAGTGTGGTGCACTGCGCACTGCACTGAAGTTTGCTGTTTCCTTGGGCACACCAAAGTGCTTTAACGGCGGGAAATCGGGGATATCTCTCGATTTGCCTGAGTCGGTGCTGATAGATTTCTACTTATGCGCGTACAGGTAGTCGACCACCCACTGGTGGCACACAAGGTTTCGGTTCTTCGTGATAAGAACACCCCATCCTCGATTTTCCGCCAGCTGACCGACGAACTGGTCACCCTGCTGGCTTATGAGGCAACCCGCGAGGTGAAAACCGAAAACGTTGAGGTGCAGACCCCGGTCGCCACCACCACCGGTACCTCCATTGCCAAGCCGACCCCGCTGGTTGTCCCCATCCTGCGCGCCGGCCTGGGCATGCTCGAAGGCATGACCCGCCTGGTTCCGACCGCTGAGGTCGGCTTCCTGGGCATGGCCCGCAACGAGGCAACCCTGGACATCATCACCTACGCTGACCGCGTGCCAAATGACTTGGCCGGCCGCCAAGTGTTCGTGCTGGATCCGATGCTGGCCACCGGCGGCACCCTGGCCGAGGCCATCAAGTTCATCTTCGAACGCGGCGCAGAATCCGTTACCTGCATTTGCCTGATCGCTGCCCCTGAGGGCATCGAGCGTCTGAAGGAAATCCACGGTGGCGATCATCGCGTGCACATCGTGCTGGCAGCGATGGACGAAAAGCTGGACGAGAAGTCCTACATCATCCCAGGCCTGGGCGATGCCGGCGACCGCCTGTATGGCGTGACCCCGCCCATCGCCTAGTTCCAGCTAAGCGATGTGCCCGAAGGCTGCGGTGACTACACCGCAGCCTTCGGCGTTTCTTCACCGGTTTCGGGCGTGTCCAACGGAAGCCGGACCTCGAAGACGGTATCTCCTGGCTGGGAGGTGACCGTGACGGTGCCCCCGTGGGCTTCGACGATGCTCTTGGCGATCGGCAGGCCCAGCCCGGTCGTGCCATCGGAGCCAGAACGCGCCTTGTCGGCGCGGGTGAAACGTTCGAAGACCCGAGGCAGGAATTCCGGGGCAATGCCCTCACCGGTGTCGTGAACCCGGATGATGGCTTCATCGGTGTCTTCGTCTTGGTCCACCGAAACGGTGACGGTGTTTCCGGCCGTCGTGTGCTTGCGGGCGTTGGCCAAGAGGTTGGTGATCACCCGGCGAAGCGAGGCCGAGTCGCCATTGACAATGGTCTGCGGCGCCTGGCAGTCGAACTCCCAATGGTGGTCGCTCGCGGTGAGCTTGAAGTCCTCGGTGATATCCGATGTCAGCGAGCACAGGTCAATTTCGCTGCGTTTGAACGCATTCTCCTCATCCAGCCGAGCCAGGAGCAGCAGATTCTCAACCAGTGAGCTCATTCGGCTGCTTTGCTGCAGAACGCGGTCCACCGAGCGCTGCCCGTCCGGGGAGAAATGCTCAGTGGCCGAGAGCAGCTCGGTGTAGCCGCGGATCGCCGAGAGCGGAGTGCGCAGTTCGTGCGAGGCATCGGCGACAAATTGGCGCATCTGGGCCTGGGACTTCTCGCGGGCGGTCAGTGCGGTGGAGACGTTGCTGATCATCGCGTTCAGCGCATTGCCGACATTGCCCACCTCGGTACCGGGGACTGCATCTTGCGCCGGGACGCGCTGGGTCAGGTCCACCTTTCCTGAATCAAGCTCTTCGGCGGCAACCGAAGCAGCCACGGTGGCCACGCGCTTCAGCGAGGCAAGCGAGCGGGAGATCAGCCACGAACCGGCCAGGCCCGCACCGGCGATCAGGATCAAGGCGATGAACAGCGTCAGCCAGGCCATGCCGCGCAACGCCAGATCGGTGCTGTGCAGGGGCAATCCGACAATCAGGATGCCGTTGGATCCAGAGTCCTTGACTGCGACGAGGTAATAGTCGCCCACAGTCAGGTGGGCACGTACCGGCTTGAACTGCCCGCCGGCACGCAACGTGCTCAGCTCCAGATCCACCATCGGGATGGCATCTTCCTGGCTCAGCTGCTTCAGCACGCCGGTGCGTTCGTCCAGCACCCCGCCGTTGAAGACGTATTTGTCGACGAACCGCGCGGTCAGCGTGCCGGCGGACTGGCCGGGGGCATCAAGCCGGGAGTTCACCGCTGGTGCACCCTGCGAATAATTCAGCGCGCGTTCGGTGGTGAGCCGCAGCTGGCTGTTGAGCTGGTCCATCAAGGTCTGGCGCATGCCCGCGTTATAGAGCAGGCCGAGCAAGACAGATACGGCGGTGACCGAGGTCAGCAGGATGAGCAGCAGTTTGCGCTGCAGCGCGTGCGGCGAGCTCACCCTGGTATTCGGGGAAAAGAAACTCATGCAGCCGGCTTCAGCACGTAGCCAACGCCACGCACGGTGTGGATCATCGGTTCCGCGTCAACGTCAATCTTCTTGCGCAGGTACGAGATGTACAGTTCGACGATGTTCGCCTGGCCGTCGAAATCGTAGTGCCAGACGTTGTCCAGGATCTGCGACTTGGATACCACGCGGCGGGCGTTGTTCATCAGGTAGCTGAGCAGGTCGAATTCGGTGGCGGTCAGCGAAATTTCGCGGCCTGCGCGGGATACGTCGTGCGAGTCCATGTTCAGCACCAGATCGCCGACGACCAATTCAGCGGAATCCGCAGTGGCCGCACCGGAACGTTCCACGAGTCTGTGCAATCGGATCAGGACCTCTTCGAGGCTGAAGGGCTTGGCGACGTAGTCGTCTGCACCGGCCCCCAGGCCCTCGATACGGTCTTCAACCGCGTCCTTGGCAGTGAGGAAAAGTACGGGGATTTCAGGGAAGTGGGTGCGCACCTTGCGCAACACCTCGGGGCCGTCGAACCCAGGCAGCATCCAGTCGAGAACCAGTACGTCCGGCGCTAGGGAGCGAGCGGTGGCTACTGCTTCGGGCCCATCGTGGGCCATCGTGGCTTCCCAGCCGAGCATGCGGGTTCCCATGGCGACCAATTCCGCCAATGAAGGTTCATCATCGACCACGAGAACTTTGATTGCCGTGCCATCAGGGTGAGTCAGCCGGGGCAATTGCGAAGGGGAGAATCGTGATTCATTCATGTTAATCAGCTTGTCCTATTGCCATGGGCCGAGAATATGTTTTTGCTGTGTGCCAGCTATGACTATAAGTCGATTTTATGCGGGGAAAACCCGAACCGATAGTGGTTAATTTGGTCAACCCCTAAGAACGACGAATGATTGAAGCGTGGACGGACCATAGTGATGAATGAATATTCAGGCCTATGAATGGACCGGACATAATGACGAAGTTCTATTGATATGTTGACCATATTGTTTAGTTAAGCGCTTAGGTAGCCTAGAATTGTCTAAAGTGTTGTGCGTCACGTTTGGAAACATTCGTCTCACTATGTGGACGCAGGTGTTCATTGTTACTTGCAAGTTGCCAATGTTACGAGGAAACTAGAGGTGTGAGTACGGCGCAGGACGGTAAAAGCACCTCGGATTCCAACATCGAGTTGCCCAAGATCGTCCTCAACGAATGCTCGGCGTCCATGGCCTCCAAGCCGAATTATGAGTGATTTGTAATCCGATTTTGGGAGTTATTGACGGGAAACCCAACTGCTGAACGTGGACGAAGGCCGCGAACAGCGCAAGCAAAACCCGAAGCATGAGCGCCAAACCACTTGGCCTTCGCACTAAAAGAGGAAAAGATTATGTCGGCTGGTTCCGGATACGTCCACGTTTCAATTCGCAATGCGCAGAACCGCGCAGCAGCTGCGCAGCGTTCAGCTTCTGGCAGCTATGCACCAGCGGGTTACCGTCCGCTGCGCGCGGTTTCCAATGTTCATGAAACACGTGATGCATCGCATCAGCCGGCTAGCACTCCAGTGCAGTCAACAGGCCAGCCAAGCGCCGACACCTCCGCACGCGGCTTCGTGCTCTACGTGGGCCTGGATGAAACTGCCGCCCAGGCGCAGGGCACCTCGCTGGGCAAGCTGGCCACCCAGGTCCGCGCCTTCCTGGCCACCTTGTCGCCGCAAGCGCAGACCCATGCCGCCGTGGCACTGGCTCCAACTAGCGCCCAGGGTGAGCCCATCGATGTAGTTCGCCAGGCTTTGGGCGATCCGACGATTTCCCGCCGGCCACGCGCTGAAGCCCGTCCATCCACCCCGCGCCCATCTGGCGTGCTGATCGACCTCTCGCGCCGCGAAGTCTACCTGGATGGCGAAACCCTGAACCTGACCTTCAAGGAATTCGAGCTGCTGAACTTCCTCGTGGAAAACGGCACCCGCACCGTAGGCCGCGAAGAGCTGCTGGAAAACCTGTGGCGCAATGCCGAAGAAGTCCCTAACGAACGCACCATCGACGTGCATATCCGTCGTCTGCGTTCCAAGCTGGGACGCCTGGCCAATACCGTGCGCACCGTACGTGGCCAGGGCTACCGCTTCTACGAGCACCCAGAAGTTGTTGTCTGGGCAGCTCCGGAATACTCCATCTAGCATCAGCTGGCAGCAGTGGCGGGCAAACCGGGTTCGGTTTGCCCGCCACTGCTGTCTTAAGCTGGAACAATGAACACCATGCATTCCCGCAAGCTCATGCTGATGCGCCACGCCAAAGCCGACTACCCGCTGGGCGTCGCGGATCACGACCGGCCGCTGGCGGCCCGCGGGCACCGCGAAGCCCCGGCCGCCGGAGCCTGGCTTGTGGAGAATGGCCTGATACCGGACTACATCATCTGCTCCGACGCGCTGCGTGCGCGCTCCACCTGCGCCTGGGTGCTTTCCGAACTCGGCGAGAAGGGCCCGACCCCCTATGTCGATTCGCGCATTTTCACCGCAGGAGTCTCGCAGCTGTGCTCCATCATCAATGAAGTTCCCGATACGGTCAGCAACCTGCTGGTGATCGGGCACCAGCCGGTGCTCCAGGAATTGGCGCTGCGCTTGGCGGCAATGGACTCGGATGAAGAAGCCGTTTACGAGCTGGCGATGAACTATCCGACCCTGGGAACCACGGTGTTGGAAACCAAGCATCCGTACTCGCACCTGGATGCCCGTGATGCGCGCGTCACGCATTTCACCGCACCGCGGCCCGCATGAGAGAAGTCTCATCAAGTTTTTTCTAATGCACTAGTCAGCCCGTAAATAAGCGGTGATCTGCCTTTATGAGAAGCAGATGATAGGCCTCTCATCGAATACACCTCGCCGCCTCATGAACCGTTCACTTTCAGTTAACCATTGCTCGTTTCACTGGGAATCGTTGGCAGCACGGCCAGCACCGGCAAACCGCAACGGCGGGCCGGAAACACTGAAAGAGGAATAGGCAGATGGCCATCATCGCAGAATCACTTCCAACGCAGACCCCCGCAGCGCGCAATGAAGTGCAGCAGCAGATCGATGCACAGCGCGCCCGCACCATCCGCGCTGCCTACACCACCCGCTTCGTTGCAGCCGAGCTGCAGCGCAATCCGCAGGATTTCGAGATCGTGCGCCGCGCAAACATGGTGCCGCGTGCCGGCGACGTCGTCATCGCGACTGTGACCGAGCTAGGCAAGCACACGCACCTGCAGTCCCCGGTTTCCCGACGCCAGCTGATGTTCGTCGGACAGGAAATCATGGTCGCCTACGGCCACCGCTACGCACCAGACCAGTTCCTGGCCCATGTGCCGGATAACCTGGGTCCATGCCAGCTGGTTGCAGGCGGCGGTGTCGCCAGCGAAGTCATCGAACAGCACGCCTCGATCGATATGGCGACACAGCTGCAGCCCGCAGGCCTGCTGATGCGCCACGGCAAGGTCGTGAACCTGGTGGACTTCGCTCCACTGGGCATCGAGAACGCATCGCCGCGCGCAGCGCAGGTTGCCGCGCCGCGCCCGCCGGTGATCGCAGTGCTGGGCACCTCGATGAACTCCGGCAAGTCCACCACCCTGGGATGCCTGGTCAACGGACTGGTCAACTCCGGCATGGAAGTTGCCGCAGGCAAGGCCACCGGCACGGGTGCCGGCAATGATCCGAACCTGTTCACCGATGCCGGCGCCTTCAGCGTCTGCGACTTCACCGACTTCGGCTTCCCAACCACCTACCGCTTGGACTACGAAACCGTGCGCGACCTGCTGGTGGCGATGATCCGCGAGCAAAGCGCCACCGGCGCAGACGCAGTGGTCATCGAGATCGCCGACGGGCTGTTCCAGGGCGAAACTTCCCGCTTGCTGCGCGACCCGATTTTCGCCGAGCATGTAGACCGCGTGCTGTTCAGCGCCCAGGACGCCTTGGGCGCCCAGGCCGGAGAGCGAATCCTGCGCGAAGCAGGCCTGGATGTTGCCGCGGTTTCCGGGGTGCTCACGGCCTCCCCGCTGGCCGCGATGGAAGCCCAGGCGCAGCTGTCCACCCCGGTCATCGGGACCTTCGACCTGTGCCAGGCAGAGGTTGCCGCCGCCCTGCTGCCAACCCGCTAGGAGCCAAGATGCTGGACCAGAAGATCGCCGTTGAGCAGCCGGCGCAGCCTGGGCGCCTGCCGGCGCTGGTAGCGCCGGGGCGGCGGATGCTGCTGGCCGGATTGCTCAGCCTGGGCATTCTCGCCGGCTTGCTCTCGATTGCCATCGGCTGGCTGATCGGACAGCTTTCGGCCCGCATCAGCTGGGCAGCTCTTGGCGCGGTCCTGGGCTTGGTGGGATGCTTCTTCCTGGCCAAGTACGCTGAACGGGTGCTGGCCGAGAAGCTCGGCCAGCATTATGTGGCCCAGCTGCGCCGCGGGCTGGTCACGCACGCTTTGCGCAGTGCACGCGGTCCGTCCATGGGCATCACCATCGCCCGTTCCACCAACGACCTGTCCTCGATCCGCAACTGGATTGTGCAGGGCATGGTCCCGCTGGTCGCCGGCTTGCCATTGCTGATTGTCAGCGGTGCGGGCCTGTGGTTCCTGCATCCGCTCCTGGCCCTGAGCTTGGCCGCGACCCTGGTGCTCGAGGGCGTCCTGCTGGCGGCCTTGGCCGGGGGTACTTTCCTGAGCGCCAGGACCTTGCGCCGGCACCGTGGGAGCCTGGCCTCGCGCATTGCCGATACCGTCGCGGCGCGGACAGCTATTGCGGCCGGCGGCGGCGTGGAACGTGAAGTGCAAAGGGTGCAGGACTCCTCGCAGAAGGTGATCGATGCTTCGGTGCATCGCGCCCGGTTCGCCGCCGCCCTGCGTGGCGGGGCGCTGGCCATTCCGCTGCTGGGTACCGCGCTGGTTGTGGCAGCGGCCTCGATGGCGCAGCTTCCGCCAGCTGCCGTGGCGACCGCCCTGACGCTGATGGGAATTTGCGCAGGAACCCTGGGCGAGTGGGGCCGCGTGGTGGAGTACCGGCAGAATTACAAGGCGGGCCGGCGAATCATCGCGCCGCTGCTGGCCGAGCAGGAACGCTGGCGGGCCCGCGAAGAATCTTCGGCAAGCACCCGCGATGCCAAGGAGCTGATGCTCCAGCCTTCCTCGGTGCGCATCCAGGTGCCCGCAGGGATGGCCGACCAGTTTTCCACCCTGCGGGCACAGCCCGGGGAGCGAATTGCGCTGCGTGGAAGCCAGGGCCAATGCGCGGCGCTGCTTTCGGCCATTGCTACCGGCGCCCTGGTGCACGGCGCCGACCCGCAGGCCGGAGTCTGGATCGCCGAGGGGCGCAGCGAGGATCTGCCTGCTGCCGGCCGCCGCAAGCTCGTGGGCTCCGCGTTGGAATCCATGGTTCCCGAGCGCGGAAGCGTCGCCCGTGCGCTGCGGTATCGCCATCCGGGCGCTTCGCTGCGCAAGGCCGTGGCGCTGGCTGAAACCTGCGGTTTGAAGATGGCCGATTTGCCCGGTGGAGCGGAAGCCCGCTTGCGCCGGGGCGGCGAACCGCTTAGTTCCGGGCAGCAAGCATCGTTGCTGGTGGCACGGGCGCTGTTGCGCGAACCGCCCTTGCTGGTGGTCGATTCGCTGCTGACCCGCTTGCCCGATGGAGCCTACGGCGACGTGGCCGAACTGCTCAACGGCTATCCCGGGGTGCTGCTCTTCAGCGCCGGACTGCCTGGCATCAGGGAAACCGCCAGCTGGGACGCGCAGGCCTAGGAGCCGGCCGCCGGACGGGTAGCGCGAAGCCCATCCACGGTGAGCAGCACGGCGCGCACCGTTTGCCCGCGATCCAGGCCGGTCTGCCCCGAGGCGCGCATCCGGGCGGTAAACAAGGCGGCACCGAAAATACTGGTGGCTACCGAGAGCTTCTGGTCGGGCTCGAGCACGACCAGGCGTTCGAGCACCTCGATGATCAGCCCGGTCACCTGCGTGTGCAGCGGGGTGCTGGCGAACGCAGTGGCGGTGTCCGCGCTCAGCTGCTCCTGCATCCACAGATGGGCAAAGGAGGGGTAGCTGGCGACGAAGTCCATGGAGAATTCCACCATCTGCCTCAGCGCAAGGTAGGGGTCTTCCCCGGAGGCCGCACGTGCCAGTTCGCCCATGAGCTTGTGCGCGCCGTAGCTGAGGATCTGGCTGACCAGCTCGTCTTTGGAACCGAAATTGTAGTAGACCGTGCCCTTGGAAACGCCGGCCGCGGCCGCGATCTCGTCCACCGAGACGGACTCGGGGGAGCGCGAACCGAGCAGCTGCATGGCCGCTTCGAAGAGCTTCTCCTTCGAATCCGTGGCCCGCACACGGCGGCGTTGGCCCGTTGGCGTTGTCATTCTTTCAGCTCCGGTTGCAGTGTTTTCAAGCTCCAGGTCTTGTTCTTGCGTACCGCAAGCATACTCAAGACTAGTCCAATGGCGGTGTAGAGCAGCAACGAACCGGTAACCGATGGCAGCACTCCCAGATCCGCGCCGTACATCAGGTGGCGCATGCCGATCACCACATTGCTCATGGGCAGGATCCGGTGCAGCAGGTGCAGCGAATCAGGCAAGGTCTCCCAGGGGAAGGTGCCGCCTGAGGTGACCAGCTGCAGGACCATCAGTACCAGCACCACGAACTTTCCAGCGGTGCCCAGCAGCGCGAAGCACCCCTGGATCAGCGCACTGAAGCATAGGGCAGAACCGGCCAGCAAAGCCCAGATCAGCCACGGGTGGGCGGCATGCAGTCCCAGCCCGAATCGCACCACCGCGTAGAGCAGGCTGGTTTGCAGCACTGCGATGGCCGCGAAGGGCAACCAGCCGCCGATGGAAATTTTCCAGTTGCTGCCGTTGGAAGCCAGCGCGCGCTTGGTCATCGGGCGCATCACCTGGGTCAGGATCAGCACGCCGATAAAGGTCGCCAGGGTCATGAAGAAGGGGGCAAGGCCTTCGCCATAAGCCTGCGCTTCGGCCTGCTTGCTATTGGAGACAGCTACCGGATTGCCCATGACTTCGGCCAGTTGCCCGCTGGTGGACTCATCGGGGTTCGGCACCTTCCCGGTGCCGTCCTCCAGGCCGGCGGCCAATTCATCTGAACCGTCTTGCAGTTCTTCGGTGCCGTCCGAGAGCTCGCCGACTCCATCGGAGAGCTGCACCAGTCCGTTGTGCAGGGCTCCGGTGCCGGCGAGCAGCGTGCCGGCACCCTGATCCAGTTGGCTTGCGCCATCAGCCGCGTCGGTGGCGCCATTCAATGCGGACTGCTGGCCCTCGGCCAGGGTCTTTGCCCCGGTATAGGCTTCGGCGGCGCCGGAGGCGAGCTTCGCCGAGCCTTGGGCTGCCGAGCCGATGCCCTTCGCGAGTGCAGGCATGGCGTCATCCAACGCCTTGGTGCCATCCGCGAGGGTGCCCAGGCCGGTGGCCAGCTGCTGGTTTCCTTCGGCTACCTGCGCCGATCCGTCGGCGAGGGTGTGCAGCTGCGTTTGCAGGGTAGATAACTCGGTATTGACCTGGGTCACTTTGGTATCCAAGGCATTGCCGAGCGTAGAATTCTGCACGCTTTGGCTGACCGTGCTCTGGATGGAATCAGCCTGGTTCTGGGTGAGCACGCCACTGCTGACCAACTCGTCCAGGCGCTGCTGCGTATCTTCCTTGACGCTATCCAGCTGCGTTTTCGTGTTGGCCTGCAGCTGGTCGATTACCGCGATGGCCTCATCTGCCGTGCTGGCCAGCTGCTGGTTGCCGTCTGCGACCTGCTGTGAACCGGCAGCAAGCTGGTCGGCGGCTTCTTTCGCGCTGGCGGCGCCTTGATCCAGCTTCGAGACGGAACCGGGCAGCGCTTTGGTCTGCGTCTTCAAGGTGTGCAGACCGTCGCTCAGCTCTTTGCTGCCGTCGGCCAGCTGCGCGGTGCCGTCGGCCAGTTCGGCGCTGCCGTCGCGCAGCCGGGTTTGGCCGTCGACCAGTTGGCCCAACCCTCCCGACAGGTCGGCGGTGCCATTCTTCAGGGTCTTGGTGCCCGAGTTCAGCTCGGTGCTGCCATCGACGAGCTTGGTGGTGCCATCGGCCAAGGTGACCACGCCATCGCCCAGTCGCAGGGTGCCATCGTAGAGCTTCCCGGCGCCGTCTGCGGCTTCGCCCATCGAATCGTGGATGTCCACGAATCCGGCGATCATCGCCGAAGCCGTTTCGGTTCCCACTTCCTGGGCGACCGAGGTGCGCACCGTGGTAGCCAGCGTTTTGGCGAAGTTGGAAACCATGAAGTTATTGGCATCGTTGGTCAGCAGCTCGATATTGGCCTGTTCGGCATCATCGAAATCGCCCGGCGAGACCAGGGCCGAGGAAAAGTCCTCGGGCAGGATCAGCGCAAAGGCGTACTGGCCGGTGGCGACGGCCTGCTCGGCTTCCGCCTTGGAATCCACGTGCGCCCAGCTGAAGGTGCCGTCGTCTTCCAATTCCTCGACGACGTCGTCGCCGACTCGGGTTTTCTCGCCGTCCTGTTCGGCGCCTTCATCCAGATTGACCACGGCGGCCGTGACCTTGTCGAGGTTTCCCTGGGGGTCCCAGTTGGCGTAGAGGTAGAGCGCGCCATAGAGCAGCGGAACGCAGGTGACCGCGATGAGCGCCAGTTTGGGCAAGGTGCCGCGGCTCATCCGCTTGAGCTCGGAGAGGGCAAGTCGCAAAGTTGTCATGGGCTATTCCTTTGCTTCGCACTGAACAGCGTCAGCAAGTTCGTCGGCTGGGAGGAAGAAATCGTGGTTGTCCGCGATGCCCTCGGCCATGGCCAGGTGATCCAGGCCCAGATCGAGTTCGCCTTGGATGAACCCGGTGGATGGATCGGGCAGTGGGAGCACTGCTGGTTCCGGGTCGGCGGCCTGCCCGGTTTGCGGCTGCCAGCACTGGGGCAGCCGGCTGACGATAGCCAGGACTGCGAATTCCCGATGCGAGGAAGCGAAGTTCTCCAGGGTCTCGAGCCAATGCTCGTCTTCCAGATCGTGCCGGTCCGGTGAATCGACGATGAGCAATTCAAGACGGGGATTCTCGGCAGCCAGCAGGAGCTGGAGCTCGAAGAGGCGGCCCGGATCGATGGCATCGCTCCAGCAGCTGGCGATATCGTCGAATCCATGCTGCGCCATCCACTTCCTGGCGCCGGGCTTGCGCCAGCTTGGCCCCGGGATCAGCCCCAGATCTTCTGCGACAAGATCGCAAACCTTCAAGTGGGATTCGGGTTCATTGATCCCCGGCGAATCGACCAGAGCGCTGTGCTTGCGCAGGGTTCGCAGCTTCGGATCCGCATTCCACACCACCGTCCCGGAGCTGGGTGCCATGCGTCCGCTCAGTACAAGGGCCAGCGCGGTCCGGGAAATCTGCGGCTCGGATACCAGCAGCTGCAGTTCACCTCTTTGCAGTTGCACGGAGGTGGGCCCCACGAGCTGGTCGTGGCGTCCCTTGACGGTAATGGAATCTGCGGTAAGCACAGTTAAAGACTAATTGAACTGACCAGTCAGTTCAATTAGTGAAAAGGTTCCTTTAATCACTACTGGACGTAAAGCGTTTGATGACCTTTGATGGTTGTTGGGTACGTCACGAAAAAGCGGGGCAGAGTTCAGGTGCAGTTAATCGGGCTTTGCTTACCTTGGAACCAGGCCCATGCACGCGGCAGGGCCGCCGCTGCTTGAATATCTACCTAGGGAAAAACATGATCAATAGACGTCCCACTCGCATCGCTGCCGCGGTGCTGGGAACCGCGCTTGCGGTTTCGAGCTTCTCGGCGGCGCACGCCGATACTGCCGAAATCACCCCCATCGAACAGATCCAGGGGACCGGCGACAGCTCACCCATGGCTGGCCAGGACGCAACTGTGCGCGGTGTTGTCACCGGAGCCTACGCCGACGGCGGATTCCGCGGTTTCTATCTGCAGAGCGCTGGCAGCGGCGTAGATGCCTCGGGCCAGGCGAGCTCGGCGATCTTCGTGTACGCGCCGGACGAGGTTTCCTCGGTGAGCGTCGGCGACCATGTCCAGGTTTCTGGCGAAGTGTCCGAATACTATGGCTTGACCCAGCTCAAGGCCGGCAGCGTCGAGGTGCTCGATGAACCGGCGCAGGGCGTCAAGCCGCTGGCGATTTCACTGCCGAACAGCGATGCCGAGCGCGAGCGCTTTGAATCCATGCTGATCGAGCCGCAGGGCGAGTTCACCGTCTCGGACAATTACTCGCTGAACCAGTACGGCGAGCTGAGCCTGGCCATGGGCACCAGCGAGATCCTGCCCGGCGAACGGCTGCTGCGCCAGCCAACCGATGTCTTCAAGCCGGGCAGTGCCCAGGCCAAGGCTCTCGCGGCGGAAAACGAGCAGCGCTCGATCGTGGTCGATGACGGGGCCACGCTGAACTTCTCCACCAGCAAGAACAAGCAGATCGCCCTGCCGTACATCGACGCGCAGCAGCGCGTCACCGTGGGCGCTGACGCATCCTTCATCGCACCGGTCATTTTGGACTACCGCTACGATATGTGGCGTTTGCAGCCGCAGGGCCAGGTGGTCGGCGCCGATGATGCCGATATCGCCGTGAACTTCGAGCAGGTCGACAACGACGCTCCGCAAGAGGTGGGCGGCAATGTCAGCGTTGGCAGCTTCAACGTGCTGAACTACTTCACCACTACCGGCGACATGCTCGATGGGTGCTCGTACTACACCGACCGCGAGGGCAATCCAATCAATGTCCGCGGTGGTTGCGATGCGCGCGGCGCGGCGACCGCTGAAAGCTTTGAGCGCCAGCAGTCCAAGATCGTTGCCGCACTGGGCAAGTTCACCGCAGACGTGGTGGTCCTGGAAGAAATCGAGAACTCGGCACGCTTCGGACAGAACCGCGATGCCGCCCTGGCTCACTTGGTCAACGAGTTGAACCAGGAAGCTGGCCAGAAGGTTTGGAGCTATGTCCCGACCCCGTCCGTTGTGCCCGCTGACGAAGATGTTATCCGCACCGCGATCATCTACCGCGACAAGGCCGTGAAGCCCATCGACGAGTCGGTCATCCTCGACGATCCAGCATTCGTGAACGCCCGGGATCCATTGGCCCAGGCTTTCCAGCGTGTTGGCGGAAACCAGAACACCCGCTTCCTGGTCGTTGCCAACCACTTCAAGTCCAAGGGCTCGGATCCTGCTGATGGATCGGGCAATGCCGACAGCGGCGATGGCCAGGGCGCTTGGAACGAAGCCCGTGTCGGCCAAGCGGAAGCGCTGGTTGGCTTCGCGGACGAGCTGAAGAAATCGCGCAATACCGACCAGGTGCTGCTGGCGGGGGATTTCAACTCCTATTCGGCTGAAGATCCGATGCAGGTTCTGGTTGAAGCCGGGTACGTGGACCTGCGCGCCGCAGCCGATTCCCAGAGCTACCTCTACGACGGCTTGGTGGGCTCGCTGGACCACATCTTCGCTTCGGAGAAGCTGGCGGGCAAGGTGACTGGAGAAGACATCTGGAACATCAACGCCCTTGAATCCGTGGGCTACGAATACAGCCGCTACAACAACAACATCACTAACCTGTTCGCGGCTGACCAGTACCGTTCCTCGGATCACGACCCGGTGCTCGTCGGACTGCAGCTGGATAAGAAAAACTGACTTTTCCCGCCTGCGCGGTGGCCGGGCGCTCTTCTTCCCTGAAGAACGCCTGGCCACCTTCTTTTAACCCGCTTTGGGGAACCCAAAGGGGTGCTGGCTGCGGGGCGGAGAATTCTTTGGGGGAAAAGGCTTGACAGAAAACTTCCATCGTGGAGAATTGTTGGAGAAGATTTGTGAGAGCGCTCACAAAATGTTTGGCAGAGTCGCTTTCATCGTTTCAGGCATCCAGGAAATCGCAGGAATTTTCTTTTTTGCCGTATTTTGAGAGCGCTCTCAAACTTGTTGGCGCTCGCCCGCTCGCACGATTCATATCCGAAATGGAGTCACCGTGAAACCCTCACGCAAATCCCCACTGGCACTGGCCACGGCCGTTGCCGGAAGCATCGCCCTGGTAGCAACCGGCTGCGCAGCCGACGCAAGCAAGGATGCCCAGCCGGCCTCGGCTGATAACCCGGTCACGCTGACCGTGACGACCTTCGGCACCCAGGGACTGGACCCGCTGTACGAGAAGTACCAGAAGGAAAACCCTGGAATCACCATCGAGGCCACCAACATCGACACCGGTGGCAACGCGTTGACCGACTGGAAGACCAAGCAGGCTGCGGGTGCCGGCCTGCCAGATGTCCAAGCAGTGGAAGAAGGCTGGCTGGGCCAGGTGATGTCGGTTGCAGATTCCTTCACCGATCTGCGCGAGTTCGGTGCCAATGAGGTAGCGGGGGATTGGGTTGACTGGAAGGTCAAGCAGGCCACCGACCCAGAAGGCCGCGTCATTGGCTACGGTACGGACATTGGGCCGATGGGCATCTGCTTCAATGCCAAGCTGTTCAAGGACGCTGGCATGCCCAGCGAGCGCGAAGAAGTTGCCGAGTTGCTCGGTGGCGACGACGCAACCTGGGAAGACTTCTTCAAGGCAGGCAACGAGTATGTGAAGAAGACCGACAAGGCCTTCTACGACCAGTCCGGTTTCGTCTGGAATTCCATGGTCAATCAGCTCGACGAGGGCTACTACAAGGCTGACGGATCACTGAATATCGAGGGCAACGCCGAACTGCGCGAGCGCTGGGACCTGCTCTCCGATGCTGCGTCCAAGGGGCTGTCGGCCAACCAGACCCAGTGGGACTGGGGCAAGGGCCAGGCCTTCGTTGACGGTTCCTTCGCCGTCATGCCTTGCCCGGGCTGGATGCTTGGCACGGTCAAGGGCCAGGTTGAGGGTGCCGGCGGAGACTCCAGCGCAGGCTGGGACTTCGCAGATGTCTTCCCGGGCGGCGCGGCCAACTGGGGCGGCTCGTTCCTGACCGTGCCGACCACCTCCGAGCACCCGGCCGAGGCTGCGAAGCTCGCCCAGTACCTGACCAGCGCATCGTCGCAGGCGACCTCATTCGAGGAAGCCGGCACGTTCCCTTCGAACCTGGAAGCGCAGAAGTCCGAGGCAGTGACCGGCGCGAATGAGATGAGCGAATTCTTCAATAACGCACCGGTGGGCGAAATCCTGGGCAACCGCGCCAACGGCGTCCAGGCCCAGTACAAGGGCCCGCAGGATTCGGTGATCCAGGAGCAGGTCTTCGGCCCGGCTATCAAGGCGATCGATGCTGGCAGCGACAGCGAGACCGCCTGGAACAAGGCCCTCTCGACCCTGCAGGAACTGGAAATCAAGTAATCCCGTAGCCCGCTTCGAATCCAGGCAAGGGCCGCGGCACGCAACGAGGTTGCGGCCCATGCCTGGACAGCTACTGCAGCAGGAAAGATGCCACTGATGAGCACCACAACACACGATGCCCCGGAACAAGACCGGGACGCCAGCGCGCCCAGTCCGCAGCCCCAGCGTTGGAACAAGGGGAACAATGCTCCGGCCGGGGATACGCCGGCCGAGACCAGGGACGAGCGCAGGACGCGCCGCCGGCACCTTCGCGGGCGGTGGGATTTCAAGTACTCCCCATACCTCTACATCTCGCCATTCTTCATCCTCTTCGGCCTGGTGGGCCTGTTCCCCCTGATCTACACGTTCGTCGTCTCGATCAATGACTGGGATCTGCTCGGCGGAGCAGGAGCCTGGATCGGCCTGGAAAACTACAAAGCCGAACTGACCTCTCCGCTGTTCTGGAATTCCCTGTTCAATACCTTCAGCATCTTCCTGCTTTCGGCCATCCCGCAATTGGTGATCGCGACGTTCATCGCGGCCATGCTGGACCAGAACATCCGCGCCAAGACCTTCTGGCGCATGAGCGTGCTGGTTCCCTACGTGGTCACGCCGGTGGCCGTCACACTGATTTTCTCCTCGGCATTCGACGAGCAGTATGGCGTGCTGAACAACCTGCTGGCCGCCGTGAATATCGACCCGATCGCGTGGAAGACCGAGGTCTTCCCGTCGCATATGGCTATTGCGACCATGGTGAACTGGCGCTGGACCGGCTACAACGCGCTGATCCTGCTGGCAGCCATGCAGGCGGTGCCACGCGAACTGCATGAATCGGCGGCCATCGACGGCGCCGGCGTGATCCGCCGCTTCTTCTCGATTACCTTGCCCAGCATCCGCCCCACGATGATCTTCGTGATCATCACTGCCACCATCGGCGGCCTGCAGATCTTCACCGAACCCAAGCTGTTCAACCCCAGCAGCTCGGTTCCAGGCGGCCCGGACCGCCAGTACCAGACCACGGTGCTCTACCTCTGGGACCTGGCCTTCAATCGCGGGGACTTCGGACGCGCCTCGGCCGTGGCCTGGATCCTCTTCCTGATCATCATCGTGATCGGCGTGATCAATTTCCTGATCTCCGGATCCATCGCTTCCTCGGCCGACAAGAAGGGCGCCGGCAACACTGGCCGAACCCGAGCGGCACGTCGGGCAGCTGCCCGAGCCCAAGCCAAAGCAGCAAAGCCGGCCAACGGAACGCAGAGCGGAAGTGCAGCAAATGAGTAATGCAACAGTGGAACGCCCCGCGCGCCAGGTCCGTGCGCCCCAGCGCCGCGGCAAGAACTTCTCCATGGACCGCCGTCCTGGCTTCCTCACCTACGGAATCCTGCTGGCCTTCCTCATTGGCAGCACCTACCCGCTGTGGTATTCGTTCGTCATCGGTTCCTCCACCGGTGCGGTGTTCGCCTCGGCGTACCCGCCGCTGCTGCCTGGCGGCCAGTTCTGGACCAATGTCGCCGAAGTCCTGGACTCCGTCGATTTCTGGGCGGCCCTGGGCAACAGCATCATCGTCTCCTCGGTAATCACCTTCTCGGTGGTTTCCTTCTCCACCCTGGCAGGCTACGCTTTCGCCAAATTGCGCTTCCGCGGACGCCAGGGCCTGCTGGTCTTCGTGATCGCGACCTTGGCCGTGCCCACCCAGCTGGGCATCATCCCGATGTTCATGATGATGAAGCAATTCGGCTGGACCGGCTCGCTGGGAGCCATCATCATCCCGACCCTGGTCACTGCCTTCGGCGTATTCTTCATGCGCCAGTACCTGGTGGAGAACATCCCCGATGAACTGATCGAGGCCGCCCGCGTGGATGGCGCCTCCATGATCGGCACCTTCTGGCATGTCGGGGTTCCAGCGGCTCGCCCGGCGATGGCGATCCTGTCGCTGTTCACCTTCATGACCGCCTGGACCGACTACCTGTGGCCCATGCTGGTGGCACCGCAGAACCCAACCTTGCAGGTGGCGTTGAGCCAACTGCAGTCTGCCCGATACGTTGACTACACCATCGTGATGACCGGGGCCCTGCTGGCCACGATCCCGCTGCTGGTGCTCTTCATACTTGCAGGCAAACAACTTGTATCCGGAATTATGGCAGGAGCTGTAAAGGGCTAATGATGAACCACCTATCCCAAAAATTCGCGTGGCCTAAGGAATTCTTGTGGGGCTCGGCTACGGCAGCAGCCCAGATCGAAGGCGCTGGCCATTCCTACGGCAAGGAAGATTCGGTCTGGGACGCCTTCGCCCGGAAGCAAGGGGCCATCGCAGGAGGTGAGAACCTCGAAGTCGCAGTGGACCACTACCACCGCTACCGCGAAGATGTGCAGCTCATGCGCGAACTGGGCCTGGACTCCTACCGGTTCTCCACCAGCTGGGCTCGCGTGGTCCCCGGGGGCCGCACCGTGAACCCCGAAGGCCTGGATTTCTACTCCCGGCTGGTCGACGAGCTGCTGGAGAATGGCATCCTGCCGTGGCTGACGCTCTACCACTGGGATCTGCCGCAGGCATTGGAAGAGCGCGGTGGCTGGACCAACCGCGAGACCTCCTACAAATTCCTCGAATACGCGGAGGCTGTGCATGAAAAGCTCGGTGACCGCGTGAAGCACTGGACGACATTCAACGAACCGCTGTGCTCTTCGCTGATTGGCTACGCCGCCGGCGAGCATGCCCCGGGACGCCAAGAACCTCAAGCCGCGCTGGCAGCGGTGCACCACCAGCATCTGGCCCACGGGTTGGCCACCGCCCGACTGCGCGAACTGGGCGCGGAGCATATCGGCATCACGCTGAACCTGACCAACGCGGTCCCGAATAATCCCGGCGATCCGGTGGATCTGGAAGCAGCGCGCCGCGTCGACGCATTGTGGAACCGCATGTACCTGGACCCTGTCCTGCGCGGTTCCTACCCCGAAGACCTGCTTGAAGACGTCCAGGGTTTGGGGCTGGCTGAAGTCATTGAAGCAGGAGACCTGGAGATCATCTCGCAGCCAATCGACTTCTTGGGCGTGAACCACTACCACGATGACAACGTTTCAGGCCATCCGCTGCCCGCCGGCCAGCCGCAGCCCGTGGTGCCTACCGATTCGCCGAAGTCTTCGCCTTTTGTCGGCAGCGAGTATGTGACCTTCCCGGCACGCGACCTGCCGCGCACGGCCATGGGCTGGGAAGTGAATCCCGAAGGGCTGCGCGTGCTGTTGAACCGGTTGAACCAGGACTACGCTAACCTTCCGTCGCTGTACATCACGGAGAACGGCGCTTCCTACACCGATACGGTGACGGAGGCCGGAACCGTTGAAGATCCCGAACGCGAGGAATACATCCTCAACCACCTTGATGCTGTGGCCCGCGCGATAGAAGACGGCGTGGATGTCCGCGGCTACTTTGTCTGGTCTTTGCTGGACAATTTCGAATGGGCTTGGGGCTACGCGAAGCGCTTTGGCATTATCCACGTCGATTACCAGACCCAGGTGCGAACGATTAAGAATAGTGGCAAGGCCTACGCAGGGTTGATTGCCGCAAACCGTACAATGGCATAACACCTGAGCATGATGGTCCGCAGCCTGCCGATGGTGCTGCGGACCATCATCGTGTTTCACCGACGGACTACTTCAAGGCACCTGGATAAAGATCATGATCATGCACGAAGCGCGGAGCCCGAAACCGACCCTCGAGTTGGTGGCAGAACGCGCAGGTGTCTCACGGGCCACGGTCTCCCGTGTAGTGAACGGATCGGATCGGGTGAAGCCAGGGGCTCGCAAGGCTGTTGAATTGGCGATCCGCGAACTGAACTACGTGCCTAACCGTGCCGCCCGTTCGCTGGCGCAGGGCCGGACCAATTCCATCGCCTTGGTGGTTCCCGAGAACACCGCGAAGTTCTTCGCAGACCCGTACTTCGCCAAGGTCGTCCAGGGCGCTGCCCAGTACCTGGCCGATACCGAATTCATGCTCACCTTGCTGCTGTCCACCGAAGCGGATCCGGTGAAAACCACCCGTTACCTGCAAGGCAGCAATGTTGATGGCGCACTGGTGCTTTCGCACCACGCGGATGACCGTTCCTATGCGGATCTCGGAACTGTGTTGCCCATGGTTTATGGCGGACGCACCATGAGCACCGATCAAAAGGACATCTATGTTGTCGATATCGACAACATCGCCGCCGCCAGGCAAGCGACTGAGGTCATCCTTGGCCAGGGACGCACCAAGCTGGCAATTATTGCCGGGCCACAGGACATGGGCGCGGGACTGGACCGTTTGGTGGGATTCAAGCAGGCAGTTGAACGCGCGGGCCTGGAGCCTGCGGCTATTGAGATCGGCGACTTCACCCCGGCTAGCGGACGGCGCATCATGCAGCAGCTGCTGGACGCGGATGTTGCGGTAGACGGCCTGTTTGCCGCCAGTGCCCAGATGGGCTTCGGAGCTTTGCAGGCCCTAGGGGAAGCTGGTGTGAAAGTGCCGGAGGACATTTCGGTAACGTCCGTTGATGATGACTCTTTCGCGCGAAGCTCGACACCGCCGTTGACGACCATTGCGCAGAACCCGGAGCGCCAGGGCGAAATCATGGCGGAACTGTTGATCAAACGCATCAACGGAGAACAGGTACCCGAGTGGAGCATCATGGACACGAAATTGGTGTTGCGCGCTTCGCACTAGTCTGTTGCGGCACCGCTGCCGTTCCCCGCCGGGATTTAACAAAAAAATTCCCACTCGATCGAGTGGGAATTTTCAGTTGGTGCGCCCAAAGGGATTCGAACCCCTGACCTTCTGTTCCGTAGACAGACGCTCTATCCAGCTGAGCTATGGGCGCATATTCATTTATTAGCCGTCTTGACGACTTGAATAACTTTACACGAGATTTCCGGGGAGCAAGAACCAAAACAGCAAAAAGTGCCGTGATTCACAAAATAACTAGTCGACTACGGAATCACTGGGATTGGAAGCCGAATGATCGTGCAAGATCGCTTGGTAGAGGTTGTGGTTCTGCCAGCGTCCTTCGATCTCCAGATAGTTCGGCGCCATGCCAATTCGGACGAAGCCGTTCTTTTCAAGAACGCGCTGCGAGCCGTAATTGTGGGGGAGCGTACTGGCTTCCAGCCGGTGCAAGCCCAGATCGTTGAGCGCCACCGTGCGCAAGGTGGCCACGGCTCGGGAAGCCAAGCCCCGCCCGGTGTATTCATGATCGATCCAGTAGCCCAGGCTGGCGCTTTGGAATGCGCCACGGGCCACTCCGCTGATATTAAAGCGTCCGATGAGCGCATCCCGTTCGAAGAGCCCGAAGGGAAAGGCCAATCCGCTTCGGCGAGCTTCTGAGGCGGCTGCGAGGTGTGCCGCTTGCCGCGTCTCGGTGAAGAATTCTGCGGGGCGAGCCGGCTCCCAGGGCTCCAAGTGCTGTCGATTGCGCTGGTAGGACTCAGCGACTTGCTTTGCGTCGGCGACTTCCAGCAGGCGCAGGCTGAGCTGGCCGCCTAGAGCAAGCTGTGTCATCGGGCAATCCTTTGGGGGAAACAAAAAATTCCCACTCGAGCGAGTGGGAATTTTTCAGTTGGTGCGCCCAAAGGGATTCGAACCCCTGACCTTCTGTTCCGTAGACAGACGCTCTATCCAGCTGAGCTATGGGCGCATATTCTTTTGTGTGGCTTGTTCTCACGAACCTCGAATAACTATACAGGTCGATTTCGCGCTGTACAAATCGACGGGCAAAGCTAGTGGGTCCAGATGAACATAAGGTTATGTGAAGACGGTGAAAGGGTACCGGTCTACGTGACCTTCGTCACATAATCGAGTCAATTCGTTTAGACCAACCCCCGGAATTTCGGGAATTTTTTCCTTCTGGTCCTCCGGGTTTCACTTTCATGAGGTTTCGATCACACGGCGCTGGAGTTGAGCACCTAATAGCCTTGATTTATTGCAAGTTCAGCCCAATGGAGGGAATGGATAATGAGCACGAGCTCGGATCAGAACGTTATCAGCGCAGCACCTACTTCGCACGAGAAGTTGGCATCCTGGGTTGAGGAAGTTGCCGCACTGACGAAGCCGGATCGTGTTTATTGGGTTGATGGGTCAGCTGAAGAAAATGATCGCCTGACTGCCGAGCTGGTTGAAGCCGGCACCTTGGTCAAGCTGACCGATCCGAACTTCCCTAACTCTTACGCTGGTTTCTCGGACCCCAAGGATGTGGCCCGAGTCGAAGAGCGCACCTTCATCTGCTCCGAAAAGGAAGAAGATGCAGGCTTCACCAATAATTGGGAAGACCCAACCAAGATGAAGTCCATGCTCAGCGGCCTGTTCGATGGCTCGATGCGCGGACGCACCATGTACGTCATCCCATTCGTCATGGGCCCGCTGAACGCGGAAGTGCCTGCCTACGGCGTGGAGATCACCGATTCCGCCTACGTCGTTGCCTCGATGCGCATCATGGCCAAGATCGGCAATGAAGTACTGCGCAAGATGGAAGCCGAGGACGCTTTCTTCGTTCCAGCGCTGCACTCGGTAGGTGCACCCCTGGAGCCGGGCCAGGAAGATGTTGCCTGGCCATGCAACGAAGACAAGTGGATCGTGCACTTCCCCGAAGAGCGCGCCATCATGTCCTACGGTTCGGGCTACGGCGGCAACGCGCTGCTGGGCAAGAAGTGCTACTCGCTGCGCATCGCCTCGGCGATGGCCCGCGATGAAGGCTGGCTCGCAGAGCACATGCTCATCCTGAAGCTGACCAGCCCGCAGAACAAGTCGTACCATATTGCCGCGGCATTCCCGTCGGCCTGCGGCAAGACCAACCTGGCGCTGCTGGATCCAACCATTGAAGGCTGGAAGACTGAGACCCTGGGCGATGACATCAACTGGATGCGCATCGGCAAGGACGGCGAGCTGCGCGGCGTTAACCCCGAATACGGCCTGTTCGGCGTGGCGCCAGGCACCGGCTGGTCCACCAACCCGAACGCGATGCGCGCCATCTCCAAGGGCAACAACATCTTCACCAATGTTGCGCTGACCGATGACGGTGGCGTCTGGTGGGAGGGCATGACCGACGAGGCTCCTGCGCACCTGACCGACTGGTTGGGCAACGACTGGACTCCTGAATCCGGTCGTCCGGCAGCGCACCCTAATTCGCGCTTCTGCACCCCGATCGACCAGGTCGACATGCTTTCCGAGGACTACTACTCGCCTAACGGCGTGAAGATCGATGCGATCCTCTTCGGCGGCCGCCGCAAGACCACCATTCCGCTGGTGACCGAAGCCCGCAGCTGGACCAACGGCATCTTCATGGGTTCGACCCTTTCCTCCGAGACCACCGCAGCCGCTGCAGGTGCGACCGGAGTGATTCGCCGTGACCCGATGGCGATGCTGCCATTCATCGGCTACAACGCAGGCGACTACCTGAACCACTGGGACAAGATCTCGAACAAGCTCAACCCAGAGCAGATGCCGAAGATCTTCTTGGTGAACTGGTTCCGCCGCACGGCTGACGGTGGCTTCGCGTGGCCAGGGTTCGGCGACAATTCGCGTGTGCTCAAGTGGGCTGTCGAGCGTATCGAAGGCACCGCGGACGCCCGGGAAACCATCATCGGAAACGTCCCGACCGGCGAGTCCCTGGATTTGGCTGGCCTTGAAGGGTTCACCCCAGCCGACGTTGAAGCGGCAGTAGCTGTCAACAAGGATGAATGGGCTACCGAAGTCGAGGCCATCGAAGAGTGGTACGCCAAGTTCGGCGATGCGCTGCCGGCTTCGCTGCGTGCAGAGCTCGACGGCTTGAAGGATCGCCTGAACGCGTAGTTGACTAGGATCTCCAGCAGATCCGCACATGAGAACGCCCCGGTGACTGGAATTCCAGTCACCGGGGCGTTCTCATGCGCCACGGAGGAATTGTCACAATCCGGGTACAGTTTCCACACGCCGGGGCAAAGTGGGTGCAAAATCAACTATTTATGAAAAGATTGCTCTATGGTTTTGGCACGATTGATTCTCGGGCTGCTGTGCTTGTCGCCCATGACTGGCTACGAGCTCAAGAAGCACTTTGACTCCTCTATTAACCACTTCTGGAACGCAGACAAGGCGCAGATCTATCGCACTTTGGCGCAGCTGGTGGACAAGGGGTATGCCACCGTGCGCACCGTCGCGCAGTCGAATTACCCTGACCGCCAGGAGCACCACATCACGGAAACCGGACGTGCGGCACTGGCCCAGTGGCTTTCTGCTGGTGCGGTGCAGTCTCCCGAGCGTGATCCCTTCATGGGGCAGGTGTTCTTCGCCGCCGAACTCGAACGCGATGATATCCAGAGCTTGCTGGAGGAACGCCGCCAAGCCACGCAGTTCATCCTCGATGACTACCTCTCCCAGCGCGAAGGCATTGACATGCGAGCCGCTGCGGACCGTCGCAGCTTCCTGATGGCTGCCACACTTGACCATGCAATCCGACAACAAGCCGCGGAGCTGGAATGGCTCGACGCGGTATTGGAGTACTTGCCATGACTGCAGCCAAAGACCAGAACAAGACCCCTGCAAGCGGTGCCGGGCGCGATGCCACCGATTATCCGGAAGTGCATCCCGGGCGGCATCATGATGGGCAACGGTCGATGAAGACCCTGGTCTTCCTCCACGGCGGAAACGTCGGCAACTGGAGCTGGGACCCGCAGGTTCTGGCCTTTGGCGACTGCAACATCCTGACGCTGCACCTGCCGGCCTTTGGCGCCCGGTTCGAGGAGACCTGGGATGGCCTGGAATCCGCCGCCGATGATGTCGCAGCCTTGATCGCCGACGAGGTTTCCGAAGGCGGCGTGCACCTGGTTGGCATTTCCCTGGGCGGAGTGATTGCTTTGCACGTGGCCGCCCGGCATCCGGAGCTCGTTGACTCCGTGCTGATTACCGGCACTCCGGTGACCGGTGTGGGCCAGGCGGCCCGGGCTTTCCAGCGGATGCAGCTCAAGCTCATTGGCAGCGAGTGGTTCTGGCGTTTCCAGGCTGGTGCCTACGGAATGGTGGATGATGAGCGCGAGCTGTTCACCGAGCACGGCGTGAAGCTCAAAGCCGAGAACATGCGGGCCATCATGGACGAGATGGACCCGGGGGGATTGCCGCAGAAGCTCGGCTCCTACCGGGGCCCGGTACTGGCCCTCGCTGGAGCCAAGGAGCCGAAAGTTGTGCAGAAATCCTTTGACGCGCTGCGCGCAAGGCTCCCGCAGGTGATCACGCGCGTGGTTCCGGGCATGCACCACCAATGGAATATCGAGAACCCGATCCTGTTCAACTCGGTGCTGCGCAAGTGGATTTCCGATGCGGGCCTGCACCAGATCCTAGTTGATCCGCAGGCTGCGAAGCCGGCACCCGGCGCGAAAGCAACACCGGTGGAACAAGCCGCTGAAGCGCCGGCGAATCAGGACCTGGAAGCCGGGGAGCCAGCGCCGCCAGCTCAAGAAGCCGGGCAGAAGAAGCCTGGCAGGTTCGCCGGGAAAATCGATCCTCGAAAGCTGGACCCGAAAAAGTTCGATTTGAAGAAGAAGGCACCGAAACAGGGCGGCAAGCCGGATCCTCCTGCGGATACCGGAAAATAAAGGCAAAAAAAGTGCTGCAGGCGGATTCCCCATGGATCCACCTGCAGCACGGCTCTGTCACCAAGAAGCTAGGCGGCGAGCCATACATCCGGGCCGAAGACTTCGTAGTGGATACGCTCGGCCGGGATGCCGGCTTCCAGCGCCTGGTTGCGCATTGCATGCATGAATGGCAGCGGGCCGCACAAGTAGACCTGGGCATTCCCGGTCAGTGCGCCGGCGAGATCCATGTAGCCGGACGTGGCGTTCAGCCCCTCCGGCAATTCCCCGCGTTCGAACCAGGTGCCGATGGTGGCTTCTGGCAGCTTGCCGATGGATTCGAGCATCTGCTCGCGCAATGGCCAGGCGGTGGCCGTCTGGTCTGCGTGCAGCACGGTGACCTTGCGGGTGGAGCCGCGTGCGGCCAGGGTTTGCAATGCGGCCGCACTCGGGGTGCAGCCGATTCCGGCGGTGGCGATCACCAGTGGCGAGCCATCGTCATCGATGACCAGGTCGCCATACGGATTCGATAGTTCCACCACGTCGCCGAGCTTCAGGCCATGGTGGATCACCGGGGAGAATTCGCCGTTCACATCCAGTTTGACCGTGACGGTGCGGCGGTCGGTTCGCTCGATGTCGCCGCTCAAGGTGTACTGGCGAACCTGGCGCAGGCCGTCGGCCATCGGCATGCGGACCGAAACGAATTGGCCCGGCTTGGCGACGGTGGCAGGGGTCCGGTCAGCTGGCTCGAAGCTGAAGCAGACCGAATCAACGCCGGTTTCGATGCGCTCGACAAGCTTCCACGGGGTGTAGATCTCGGCGTTGGCCTGCTGCGCGTACAAGCCTTTCTCGATCTTGACCAGCGCGTGGGCCATCAGCCAGTAGACCTCGGTCCAGGCCTCGGCGATCTGCGGAGTCAGCGCCTCGCCCAGGTCTTCGGCGATGGCGTCGAAGAGGTGCTTGTAGACGATGGGGTACTGCTCCTCGGCGACACCGAGGGAAGCGTGCTTGTGGGCTACGCGCGCGAGCATGGTTTCCGGGGTGGTGCCCGGGTACTTGACCAAGTAGGTTGCGAAGACTGCGATGGATCCCGCCAAGGCCTGCTGCTGGGTGCCGTTCTTCTGGTTCGAACGGGAGAAGATTCCGTCGAGCAGTTCCGGGTGCGCGGTGAACAGGCGGTTGTAGAAGTTCGGGGTAATGCTGGAAATGCGCTCTGCGATGATTGGCAACGTGGCTTCAACGACCGGGAAGGACTTCGTGGACAGCATCGGGTCTCCTTGACGTAGGCGATAACTTGTATTACAGATACAAGATTTATGATTCATTTCTACGCCTAGTAGAAAAGGATTGCAAATCCACCGGCCGGTATTCGTAACAGAAATCGGCGATGCGACCCCCGGGGGGACGCAGGGGAATCAGGAAAGGGCGCGCACCGTCGGGAAGGGGAGCGCCGTGAAGGGCATCGCGGATGATGCCGGGCAGATGTCCTGGATGGTCAGCGGGTCCAGGGAAGCGTAGAAAGCTTCGCGAGCCTGCCGGAAGACTGCCCGCAAGCGGCAGTTGCCCGAAAGCGGGCAGTTGGATTGCGCGTCATGATCGGAGCAATCCACAATATCGGTGCGCTTGTCCAACTTGCGCAGCAGTGAGCCGAGGGAAAAATCCAGTGCTCCATCGCTCAGCTGCGCGCCGCCATTGCGGCCGCGGGTGACCTGCAGGATTCCCAGCGTGCGCAGTTCCAGGACGGCTTTGGCAACGTGGTTGTAGGGAACCCCCACGGACTCGGCGATCTGGCGGCTGGTCAGTTGCCCGGTGCCGGGCGTTGCAAGGACCATGACGGTTCGCAAGCATACGTCGGTGAAGGCACTGAGTTTCATGATTCCTACTTTACGTGGGAAAAGCATTCCGGGGTCAGCATAGTGACTATGCCGACCCCGGAATCACCAACTGCGGTCTAGAGCGCGTTGGCCCAAATGGCTTCCGCCGACTCTGCCGCTGGCTCGTCGAAGATCCATTCGCCGCCTGGCTCTGCAGGCATGGTGTACGGCTGCACGATGGCCAACGCCGCACCGACACGGTGCTCGGCCACAATGTGGATGGCGTCCTGGTCGTTTTCCTGGAGCAGCACATCCGAGGCGACGGCGATCGCCTGGAAGTGGGTGCCCTGCTGGTTCAGCACCTGCATCAGGTCCGCAACCATGGCTTCGGTGTCGATGTCGGCTTCCGGATCCTCAGGATCATCCGTTGGCGGAACAGCGATCAAGCGCAGCTCCGGCTCGTCTTCCTCTTCCTTCGGCTCCAGCGCGATCGCGAAAGGCAGGAACACACCCTGCTCTTCGAGCTGTTCGCGGGCCACGCCCAGGGCGGTGCCCAAGACCTTGTTCAGCGCGTCCTTGACGCCCTCATCCAGTTCTTCGAGGTTCATGTCTTCCCTTTGCTAGTTGGTGACGTTCTTTTCACGCACGATAGCCAGAACGGCATCGCGGATGGGCTCAATGATTTCTGCGGTCCGGCCTTCGCCGTTGAAACGCAGGAATGGTTCGGTGTTCGATGGGCGCAGATTGATCCACCAGCTGCCATCGGCCGCTGAAATGGTCGTGCCGTCCATGGTGATCACTTCTACTGGCTGGTCTTGGAAATGCGACACGACCCGGGCAGTGGCACCTGCCTTGTCCTCGACCTCTGAATTGATTTCACCGGTGGCAGCGTAGGGTTCGTATTCGGCACCCAGCTCGGAGAGCGGCAGTTCCTGCTCGCCCAAGGCGGCCAGCACATGCATGGCAGCGAGCATGCCGGTATCGGCATTGTAGAAGTCGCGGAAGTAGTAGTGGGCGGAATGCTCGCCTCCGAAGACCGCGCCCTGGGAAGCCATTTCAGCCTTGATGAAGGAGTGGCCTACGCGGGTCATCACCGGAACGCCACCGGACTTGGCGACGAATTCAGGCACCGCCTTGGAAGTGATCAAGTTGTGGATGATCACCGGGGACTCTTCGCCAGCTGCCTGCACACGGGCGATTTCGCGCACCGCGACCAGTGCGGTGATAGCCGAAGGGGACAGCGGCAGCCCGCGCTCGTCGATCACGAAGCAGCGGTCGGCATCGCCGTCGAAAGCCAGGCCGAGATCGGCCCCGTGCTCCAATACTGCGGATTGCAGGTCCTTGAGGTTTTCCGGTTCCAGCGGATTGGCCGGGTGGTTGGGGAAAGTGCCATCCAGCTCGAAATACAGCGGAACAATTTCGAGCGGCAGCTCAGCGAGCACCGTGCCCCCAAGAACTGCAGGGGTAGTCATGCCGCCCATGCCGTTACCGGCATCCACCACGATCTTCAGCGGACGAATGCCCGACAAGTCCACCAATTCTCGCAGGTATGCTGCATAGTCGGCCAGCACGTCGCGCTCGCTGATGCTGCCCTGCGGGGCGTCACCGGAGACCGGCAGTCCCTCGTCAAGGTACTGCTGGGCCAGGTCGCGAATGTCGAAAAGACCGGTAGCCGAAGAAATCGGGCGGGCGCCAGACTTGGACATCTTAATGCCGTTGTACTGGGCGGGATTGTGGCTGGCGGTGAAGACAACACCGGCGGCATTGAGCTTGCCCGATGCGAAGTACAGCTCATCGGTGGAGATCAATCCGAGCATGATCACGTTGGCGCCGCGGTAGGTGGCGCCACGAGCGAAGGCTTGGGCGAATTCTGCGGAAGACGGGCGCATGTCACCGCCAACCAGTACTTCCTTGCCGGACAGGGACAGGACGTCGACAAAGGCCGCGCCGATGGCTTCAATTGCTTCGGCATCCAGGTTCTCGCCGACTACGCCGCGTACGTCGTAGGCCTTAAAGCTCTGATTAAGATCAATTTCTTCACTCACGCCTTTCAGCCTACCGGTTTGACTGATTCAAATCATTGAGAACTAGGCGATTGCGGATGGGAAATGCCTAACATTTCAGCTATTTTCCCCTGTCGGCACCGCAGCTCGTGAGAGCTCATCCACAATTAGCGGACGCCACGGGCTAAATCGTGGGCAGGAACTGAAATACTGGAGGCATGGATGGCTCAACGCAAGTGGATCTGAAAACGCTGGCACTGCAGAAACTGCGCGCACTGGTGCAAAACCCGGACGCGCAGTTCCATGATGGCCAGTATGAAGCGATCAGCGCACTGGTGGCCGAGCGGCGCCGCGCACTGGTCGTCCAGCGTACCGGCTGGGGCAAGTCCGCCGTGTACTTCATCGCTTCCCTGCTGCTGCGAGAACAGGGCTATGGGCCAACACTGATCGTTTCCCCGCTGCTGGCATTGATGCGCGACCAGGTTGCGGCCGCGGAGCGTGCTGGGGTCCGCGCTGCGGCCATTAATTCGGCCAATGTGCTCGAATGGCGTGAAATCCTCGAAAAGCTGCAACGCAATGAGCTCGATGTGCTGCTGGTGTCCCCGGAGCGTTTGAACAATCCATCCTTCCGCGAGCAGCAGCTGCCGATGCTGATGCAGCGCTTGGGCCTGCTGGTCATCGACGAGGCGCACTGCATTTCGGACTGGGGCCACGATTTCCGCCCGGATTACCGCCGCATCCGGGACCTGATCGCTCGATTGCCTCAGGGACTCCCGGTTTTGGCGACCACTGCAACAGCGAACAGCCGAGTAGTCCAGGACGTTGCCGAACAGCTGGCCGGCGGCACCGAGGAGGTCTTCACGCTGCGCGGCACCCTGGCTCGCGACTCGCTGCGCCTAGGTGTCCTGCGTCTGGCTTCGCCGCGCATGCAGTTGGCCTGGTTGCTCAGCCACATCGAGGACTTCAAGGGCTCGGGCATTATCTATACCTTGACGGTGTCTGCGGCCGAGGATATTGCTCGCCTGCTCAAGGATGCCGGGCACGAAGTTGCTGCCTACACCGGGCGCACCGATTTGGAAGAACGCGAACGCCTTGAACAAGCGTTGAAGAATAACGAAGTGAAAGCGCTGATCGCCACGAGCGCCTTGGGAATGGGCTTTGACAAGCCAGACCTCGGTTTCGTCTTGCACATCGGTGCCCCCAGCTCGCCCGTGGCCTACTACCAGCAGGTGGGCCGTGCCGGGCGTGGGAGCATCAACGCAGATGTCCTGCTGCTGCCCGGGCCTGACGACTCGGAAATTTGGGAATACTTCGCCACCAGCTCCATGCCGGACCAGGTGCGCGCCACCCAGGTGCTCGAGGCCTTGGCCAAGACCGACGGTGCGATGAGTGTCCCGGCGCTGGAAAGCGCCGTGAACCTTCGCCGCTCGCCACTTGAGCTGTTGCTGAAGGTGCTGGCCGTGGATGGTGCGGTGGAGCGTGTTGCCGGCGGCTGGATGCGCACCGACATGCCATGGACCTATGATGCCGATCGGTACAAGCGAGTGGCGCAGAGCCGAATCCATGAACAAAACCTCATGGTCAGTTACGAGAACACTCGCGGATGCCGCATGCAGTTTCTGACCGACGCCTTGGATGATCCCCAGTCTGCTCCCTGCGGCCGGTGCGACAACTGCGCTGGCGTTTGGTTTGACGACCATATTCCTGACGATTCGAAGGACAGCGCGCAGGCGGCACTTGGACGGGTGGGAGTTCCTATTGAACCGCGCAAGCTGTACCCTTCGGGACTGGACCGGCTGGGGTACACGCTCAAGGGCAAAATCGCTATTGACGAGCAGGTGGCCACGGGCCGGGCGCTGGCTCGCCTGACCGACCTGGGGTGGGGCAACCGATTGCGCCAGCTCTTTGCTGACCCCACCGATTCCCCTATCGACAAGGCGATGTTCGATGCGTGCATCAAGGTGCTTGCCGAATGGAATTGGGAGGAACGTCCAGTGGGCGTTGTAGCCATGCCATCGAATAAGCGTCCCCAGCTGATCACCTCCCTTGCTCAGGGCCTAGCTGAGGTGGGACGGTTGCGCTACCTGGGGCAGCTCGAATATCGCGGTGCTGGACCACAGAATGGCCCGGGCGGGAATTCCGCTTTCCGTGTGGCTGCGGTTGCCGATGCTTTTGAACTTCCAACGCAGCTCGAACAGCTCATTGCCGACGCTCCAGGGCCGGTGCTGCTAGTTGATGATCTGGTTGATTCCCGGTGGTCCATGGCGATGGCTGGGCGGGCCCTGCGCATCGCCGGCGCACCGGGTGTCATGCCTTTCACTTTGGGCGTAGCCGGGTAATCGCACAGTTAAACAAAGTAGTCTGGAAGTATGGAATTTCTCATCTGGCTCGTTGTCCTCATCGCAGTGATTGCCCTGGGCTACTTCGGTCTGCAAGCGCTGCGCAAGAAGAACACTGCGCAAATCGCGCAGGCGATTTCCCGTGAAGCAGCGCAGGCGGCAAACGCGAGGCTGGATGATGCTTCACGCAATTCGGTGTACCGCAATCTGGCCAAGGGCGACGTCATGGGCGCGGTCAAGGATTTCCGCGCTGCTACTGGCGACTCGGTCAAGGATTGCGTGATTGCCGTACGCAGCCTCGACAAGTACCCGCAGACAGCCCCTGCCAAGGAATTGCCGAATGATGATGCCGAGATCAAGGCTTTGAGCGACAAACTCGAAGCTCAAGTTGAGCGCGAAGATCGTGAAGCGGCCGCCACTGCCGCAGAGGATGCCACACCAGCACCTGCCGATGACACTTGGGTTGTACCCCAGGAATGGAGCGAGCAGTTCAGTTCCCTTCAGGAACCAAGTGCTACGCACTTCAAGATGGCGTTCGAACTTGATGGCGAGAACCGCGAATTTTCCAGCGAACAACTGCCGGCAAATGAATACGACCAGCTATTCTCCATGCTGCGGGATTCCAATTTTGAAGAAGCGGCAAAGATCCTGCACGGCTATACGGATCTGCCGGTCGAAGACCTGGAGCGCATGATCGCGACGTCTCCCATGTCTGGCGCGAGCGCCAACGGCAATATTGCAGACTTCCGCTTTGAAGGCCAGGGCCCGGATGGTCCAGTGCATTTCGATGCTGCCGAACTTCCAGAAGCTGACCGCGAAGCGCTCTTCGACGCAATCGCCGATACCGATCTGGACCGGATGTCGGAAATCATTGTTCGCCACACGTCGTTGCCAGAGGATATCGTGCAGAACATGCTGCGGACCTTCGTGAAGCGCGACGACTAGTAGCGAAGAAACTGCTGTTCTGGAGTTTTTGAGAATCCCCCGAATCCACCGAAAAATCGGTGAATCCGGGGGATTTTCTGCACTCTGAATATTCTCTTCAAAAAGTGTCATATAAACGAAAAACCCCCTACCTGCGGGGCGGCTTTTTCTGCGTTACGGCTATTGCTTGCGGTACTGTTCTGCCTGCGCTTGCATGATCTGCATCTTGGTCTTGAAGTTCATGTGCATGATTACGCCGATAATGAAAAGTAACAAGCACACAGGAAGGACAAGCAGAAAAAGAATCACGACGTGCCAGCCCTGCAATCCACCTGAAAAAAGTATCAACAAGATTGTAAGAACAACAGCACCCAAGAAAATGTACAGTGCTGCGTTCATAAGAGTTTTTCCGGGAGATTTTATCTGTTCCATTATTGCTCCTAGGTATGAAATGCGAGTGAAAATACACTATTAGGATATTCAATCATCATCATAGTGAATGAGAGCTCACTATGACCTAATCTAGATCATTTACGCATAGCATTAGGTCCATTTCTGATGATCTTGCTGCCCTGTACGTGGCCGCCCTCTACCTTTGTTCCGGGTTAGCTACGGTATGCACTTTGAGAGCAATCTACTGCAGGGCGAAGCGTCGGTCTGCGACGGCAACTAGCAAGAGTACCCGACGAAAAGAAATTCAAGCCGACTTCAAAAAGGCAGCCTTAGGTTTGGACGCCTTCAGCGAGGAATTCAAGGATGCTGAAGCGGTGACACGGCAACGATATAAAGACGAGAATATTCCGATGCTTACCGCCGGAAACGTCGGAGAAGTGATCGCTTCTTCGGCTGAAGGTAATCCTTTGGCTGCAGTGGAAATAGCGAAACGAGATCTGATCTATGTGAGCCTTAGCGCCACCCTAGCAACAATTGCGAGCGTATGGTCGCTGTACCTGTAGGTGCCCCTGGGAACGTCGCCTAAATGATTTGGCCAATCTCCGATCACACTTCAGAGTCATGACAACCCCAGTTCGTTAAAGGCTTGTCCCCGTAATCTGGCCGTAGGTTTAACGCCGGATATATGTTTTTTGGGGAAACGGAAGCCCTTAGGGTCATGGATTGGGTCCATGCCCGGCGCAAAACTCGCAACCAGTCCTCGCCGAAATGAACCTTGGCGGGGCTGACCCAATTTAAGAGAAAATCGTCTAGTGCCCGAAGGGGCCGTACGCCTCAGCATCATGGCGGACCGAGGCTAAGAAAGTGCCCCACTCTGAAATAGGGTAGGGCACTTTATGCGTTAGTTATGGGCCCGATACCTTCACCACGGTCCAATCGCCAGTGGACTTTGAGAAATGCATCGTGCACGAGAAATTGCTGCGGACCATCGCACCGAATGAGTTCTGTGAATCAACTGTCATCTTCACTCGGAAATCAGTGTCGTCGTCTGGATTGTATTGGAAATTCTTATCTGAAAACTCTGCACTTGATGGAGATTTCAAGTGGGGCTCTATCGCTTCCTGACAATCGGTGTACGCCTGGTATTTGGTTGGCGAACTAGTGCCATTCAGACTTCCGAAGTATGAAATTGCAACAATCACGAGAGCAATAACACCGAACCATCCAAAGCACCCAAGCCTGAATCCCTGGCGGTTGCCTTTGCCGCTCACTTAGACTTCTGCACATTCGCCTGTGGGGACAGAAGGATGCCCGAACAACACCCAACTGGTTCCATCTTTTTCTAGCACGCTCACGTACGTCACGCCATCGAGTCCGGCAGCTGCTTCACAGATTTCGATAGCTTGCTTTGCTTCAGCGCTTCCATCCGCTGCGCGCGGATCAACGAGCGAGGTTTCAACGCTTATTCGTCCTGGCTCGGTTTCCTCGGCCTTAGTGATCGCGTCACCCGCGGTGCCGGCAGTGTCTCGAACGTCTGCAGTCACGTCCTTTGCTTCTGCAGGTGCGGCGGATTCAACGGTAGCTGGCTCTTTGGTTGGCTCAGGCTCAGCGCTGGACGAACACCCTGCCAGAAGCAAGGCCAAGACAGGGAGAAGCGCAAGTGATCGTTTCAAAATGGGTTCCTTTCACCCAAAAGCGGAGTCGGCAATGGAAGCGCCACGTGCGTGGGCGCCTTCCACCAAATGACTATATCGATCGACTGTTGTTTTTACGGATTCATGACCTAACCGCCTAGACAGCTCGTACATGTCCATTCCGTTGGCCAGCATCATCGAAGCGTGCGTGTGCCGAATATCGTGGGGACGCGGCCGGCGATCCTTCGCCACCCCAAGCCTGTCCCACGCCGGCCCCCAGACCTTGTGGTAGGCGGACGATCTGATCTGTCGGCCTTGGACTGTTTTGAACACCTGCTCGCCTTCGGCTATGCGGTCCAGGATTGGTTGCATCAACTCAACCGCGGGGCGGGGCAGCGAGACGGTTCGGCGGGCCTTCGGCGTTTTAGGTGGGCCGAGGAAGAACCTGTGGTTTCCGTCCTCCTTCCATGCCTTGGTCACGCGCACAACAGACGTACCTCCTAGGGTGGTGAAGTCTTCCTTTTGCAGTGCAGTGATTTCGCCGAATCGCAGGCCCGTGTAAAGCATCATCCTGGTCACCGGGTGGTAGTGCTCGGTCATGTGCGGGAGCATGTTCTGGAACTGGGGGAGCGGGATGATTCGCATGGGCTCTGTGATCCTGTCATCTTTGGGCAGGCGTACACCGGCGCAGGGGTTGACGGTGATCATCCGTAGCCTGATAGCGGTATCGAATGATGCTGATAGCAGGCCGCGGTGATTCGCGATGGTTTTCGCTGAGAGCCCTTTGCCTTGCATCATGCGCATCCAGTCCACGATGTGCTCTGACGTCACGAGGGTGACTTTGGTGGCGCCGAGGGAACCTGAGAAGTGCTGTTCGAGGGATCCGCGGTATCGCTTCAGCTGGTATTCGCCGACGTTGGTCAGCTGGTCTATGTGGCGTAGGAGCAGCTCGGTGACAGTGGGCCCGGACTCGATCTGGTTTGCGAGAGCTTCTCTGGCTTTCGTGGTGTTTCCGCCAGCTGCATCAATGATGCTTTGCCATTGCTTTGCATGCTTTTCGGTGTCGAAGGTTTGGGACTTGAGCGAACCGTTTGAGTACCAGCGGACGCGGTATTTGGTGTGTCCTTTTTGGCTGGTGTAGGTGTCGATGCTGGCCATGGATTCAGTATGGGGCATGGCTATGACATATTTGCCCGGCTCTATGACACAGACGCAAAAAAACCCCTAGCTGACTAGGGGTTTTATCGCGGACACGGGGGGATTTGAACCCCCGGTCGAGTTTTAGCCCGACCCTTCATTAGCAGTGAAGTCCATTCGGCCGCTCTGGCACGTGTCCATCCGCTGTTTCCAGCAGAATCTAGCCTACCCGAAGATGGGTGCGTGTTCCAAAACGAGAGAGCTAACGCACCTGTCGCCACAGGAATTCGTAGCTGGTCGCCAGCATCTTCGCGGTTGATTCGTTGTCCGTTGAACCGGCATGGCCCCCGTCCTGTGGCTCGTGGTACCGCACATTGGCAATGCCAAGATCCATCATTTTGGCTGCCATGATGCGTGCCTGCGAAGGGCCAACACGGTCATCAGAGGTCGTGGTCCAGATCAAGGAGGCAGGGTAGTCATCGGCAGGATGAGGCTGATCGGTGAGTCGATGCACGGGGGAGAAGGTCCGCAGGAACTCCCAGTCCCCGGGAACCTGCGGGTCGCCATACTCGGCAATCCAGGAATGGCCGGCTGCCAACTGGGTGTAGCGCTGCATGTCCAATAGCGGGACGCCGCAGGAAATTGCTCCGAACAAGCGCGGATAACCGGAGATCATATTGCCCATGAGCAACCCTCCGTTAGAACGCCCTGTAGCAGCCAAATGCGCGCGGGAGGTAACACGGCGAGCTACGAGGTCCTGGGCGATGGCTGCGAAATCTTCATAGGCACGATGGCGCTTTTCACGCAGGGCAGCACGATGCCAATCTGGCCCGTACTCCCCTCCACCGCGAATGTTGGTCATGACGTATACCGGCTTGCGTCCGTCATCGGTACGGCGCGATAACCAACCGGTGCCCATGGCCGCTGCATAACCAGGAGTCATGCTGTGCTGGAAACCGCCGTAGCCGTCCATCAGCACCGGGTTCTTCCCATCGTGGACCAGATCAGATGCCGCGACTTGGAAATAGGGAACCCTGGTACCGTCCGCAGAGGAGGCAAAATGCTGGGTGACTTCAAAACCGCCGGCATCAAAACGATCCGGCGATTTCTTCACGACCTTTGCTGCCGAACCAACTGTGCCGCGCAACAAGGTAGTAGGGGTAATGAATCCGGTGATGGTCATCCAATAGTCATCGCCATGCTCCGGGTCCTCATCATCAACGGCTCCCACCGAGACGCTGAGCATTGGATCCTTCAGCGGCATGTCCGACTGGCTGAAATCATCTGCCAGATCAATGATGCGCACTTGCGAAGCCACATCACACAATACGGTGAGCAGCAGATAATTGGCGGTAAAGCTCAGTGATTCCAGCGCAGTGTGCGCATCCGGGACGAAGAGAACCTTCTCGATGCTGCCGGACTCGAGGAATCTATCCAGCCGGGCGATAGCCAATGAACCCGCAGCGATCTTCTGGCCCTGGTGTTCCCAATTGGTTTGGGGAGCAAAGAGGACCCACTGCCGGTGCAGGCTGACCTGCACATCGGTTGGAACATCGATCAGATGGTGTTCCCCGTCGATGAGGACACCGGCAGTGGAATTGTAGAAGTCGATGGCATCAGTGGTGACCACGCGTTCGAATCCCGGAGTCGAATCGAAGTAGCCGAAGGCTGCGACATGTTCTCTATCGACTTGGAAGAGAATTGGCGCTTCTTCGATCTCCATGCCGCGGCTGAGCCTTCTCAAGGTATTCGCGTAGGTCGAACGGGTTGTGAACTGCTCGCTGCTGGCGGAACCGACAAGCAACGTATCGTGGTCAATCCACGAGGCTTGGGTCTTCGCAACGGGAAGGTCGAAACCGCCGGCAACGAAGCTCTTGGAGGCCAGATCGAATTCGCGAATGCGCACCTGGTCGCCGCCGTCAGGACTCAAGCGAAGCAACGCCCGCTGGTAGGCGCCACCGGCCGTTGGACGCAGGAGTGCTGAACCAGCGAAATGCCATTCGTGGCCTTCCAGCTGCGCATGCAGGTCAAGATCCAATAGGATTTCCCACTGCGGGTCGTCGCTGAGGTAGGAATTCCAAGTGGTGCGACGCCAAAGTCCAAGACGATGGGCGGAATCGCGCCAGAAGTTGTAGTAGTGATCGCCACGCTTGGTCACCATGGGAATGCGGTCTTGGGCATCCAGGACCGTTTTGATCCGCTCCGCAGTGGCATGGAACGAGTCGTCGTACAGCTCGGACTCGGTACGCTGGGTCTGATCCCGCACCCATTCGAGTGCCGTTTCGTCGTGAATTCCTTCAAGCCAGGAATACGGATCAGCGCTTGCAACCTCAGAATCATGCTCAGTCATGGCCATAGTCTATGCGTCTGGCCCATGCCCTGTTCCAAAGGTAATAACCTAGAGGAGTGAACAGCGAGAAAGCAACACCAAAGAACGAGTTCAGCCTGGCCCTTGTCGGGGCAGGCCCACGCGGCACGAGCGTGGTTGAAAGACTCGCTAACTTGGCGTTGAAACTCCCGGCCCAAGGCACCGTCCTGAAAGTTACGGTCTTTGATCCCTTCCCTCCGGGCTCCGGCCACGTGTGGAACCCGAAACAGTCGGAGCATTTCCTGATGAACACCCCTTCATCATTTCCGACAGTGGCCCCCGAACGGTTGGGCGATGAACCGGGGTTGAGCTTTCGCCAGTTCGTCGCACTGCGCGGCGATGGACGCAAGCTCACCGATGAGCATGCCAAGCTGATCGGGCAAATTGAACCCGGCTCCTATCCGTCACGCGCAATCTATGGCGAGTACCTCGAGCACGTGTATGAGCGCAGCGCAGCGATATTTGCCACCCACGAGAATTTCAGCATCGAACATGTAGCCGCAGAAGTCGTTGCGGTCCGCCCCGTCGGCAACGCCTATCAGATCGATTTCCGCAGTAACCTGGAGGGTGCCGAAACCCGTCAGCTGGCCGCTGACGCTGTGGTGCTGGCCTTGGGCCACCAGCCGGCAGAACTGAACCCATGGCAGAAGCAGCTCAAGGAAGCTGCCTCCCAAGCCGGGGCCACCTACCTGCCACCGAATGTTCCAGCGGACCTCGACTACTCCCAGTTCAAGGAGGGCCAGCCTGCGTTGATCCGCGGGTTGGGCTTGAATTTCTTTGACGGCATGGCCGAGCTGACGGCAGGCCGCGGCGGGATTTTCCGTGAGGCCAGCACCGAGCCGGGGCATCGCCTGCAGTACATCGGCTCAGGCCGGGAGCCGGCACTGATCGTAGCTTCGCGCCGAGGTACCCCCTACTGGGGCAAGCCAGTAGTGGAGCAGTTCATTCCTGATGAAATTGAACTACGCTACTTCGACGCTCCGGAACTCATCGGGCGCCTTGCCGAAGCACGCGCCACCAACCCTGCCTCCTCCTTGGTGTTCTCACGCCATATTTGGCCCAAACTGCACCGGGACATCTTGTTCGCCTACTACAGCACCTGCGCTCGCGCGCATGGTGCCCCGGAAGGTCTCGATGAGCGAGAATTCGTTGATCAGCTCGAAGCGATCCTCTCTGCGGAGCACCATGAAGGAAGCCAAGTGTGGCTTAGCGAACTGCGCAAGTTCGTCGGGCAGTTCCCGCAATTGCAGTGGCTCGATGTGCCAAAGCTGGCAAGGCCATTTGAAGAACTCGGGTTCAGCTCCGATGAGCAATACCAGCAGGCAGTACGCGACTACCTCGTGGGCAATGCCCGGCACAGCACCGGCGGGCTAGAAGACCCGTTGTCATGCGCCATCATGACGATGAATGCCGGACGCATGCTGGTCAAGGAGCTGATTGCTTCCGGCGTGATCGACGAGCAGTCGCGCATTGAAGAAATCCAAGCGCACTTCGAGCCACTGGTCGAAGGACTGTCCTCAGGCCCGCCGCTGGAACGCATTGAACAGCTGCTGGCGCTTTCGCGCGCCGGGATAGTAACCTTCCTTGGTCCGGACCCGGAGTTCGGCTTCGACGAGGTTTCCGAGCAATTCACCGCATCCTCGCCCTGGGTAGATGCGGAGGTGCACACTGCGAAGACCATGTGCGAAGCGATGATGCCCAGTAACCGCGTGCTGCAAAATAACGCGGCGCTGATAAAGCAGCTCTTGGGAGATCACGTAGCGCGCGTGCACACTTGGAAGAACACGGAAGGCGAAAGCCTGCCTGGATCCGGTTTCGACGTGGTCGGTGAACCATACCGTCTGGTCAACAGCGATGGGCTGGCGCACCGCGGGCTATTCGTGCTGGGATTGCAATTGTCATCAGCGCAGTGGGGGACCGCTATTGCCGCGCAAGCGGGCGACCTGCGCCACCCCGCGGCCCGAACCTTGCAAGACGCAGCCAACGTAGTGAACGAAGTGGCTCGCCTGGCGGGGCTGATCGCCAACGAAAGATTAAGCGCGGAGCAGCACTAAGCAGTTTGGCGGGCTGATCCATGGATCAGCCCGCCAAACTCGAAAAGCGCGGATGGTATGGGATTTGAACCCATGAGACGGGGTTGCCGCCTACTGGTTTTCAAGACCAGCTCCTTCGGCCGCTCGGACAACCATCCAACCCGAAAAAGTATACGGCATGAACCCCTGTTGAAAGGAATTGAAGGCTATGAACGACGTTATGAACGCCTATATCTACAACCGTGCCGGTGGGCCAGAAGTCCTTGAACTGGTCCAACGGCCAATGCCGGTCCCCGCAGCTGGGGAAGTGCTGGTCAAGGTCGAGGCCTTCGGACTGAACCGCGCGGATGTGCAGCAGCGCAAGGGAGTGTATCCGCCACCTCCCGGAGCCAGCGATATCCCCGGGCTGGAAGTCTCGGGCAGCATCGTGGAGATCGGCGATGGCGTCAGCGGATGGAAACCCGGAGCGCGAGTTGCCGCCCTGCTCGCTGCTGGCGGGTATGCGCAGTACGTCAATGTTCCGGCAGAACTGCTCATCGAAATCCCTGGAACGGTTTCGAGCATCGAAGCCGCCGGGTTGCCGGAAGTCGCCGCCACCGTGGTCTCCAACCTCTTCATCGAAGGCGGACTGGGCCAAGACCAGGCGTTGTTGATCCATGGCGGGGCCGGCGGCATCGGCTCCATGGCCATACAGCTCGCCAAAGCCGCTGGCGCCCGCGTCATCGTCACCGCTTCCTCGGCAGAGAAATTGGACTACTGCCGTACCCTCGGCGCCGACGAGGGGATCAACTACCGGGAAGGGCACTTTTCTGCACGCGTCAAGGAACTGACCGACGCCAGGGGCGTGGATCTGATCCTGGATGTCGTGGGCGCCAAATACCTGGGGGAGAACGTCAAGGCGCTCGCCGTCGGCGGACGGATGGTAGTCATCGGACTGCAAGGCGGAGCCAAGGGAGAACTGAACTTGGGGCTGCTGATGAGCAAGCGGGCGCGGATCATCGGCACAACTTTGCGTTCCCGCCCGCTGCATGAGAAGGCGGAGATCGTTCGCCAGACCATTACCCGCGTGATGCCGCTGCTGGAACAGGGGAAACTGGCACTGAACGTCACCAAGGCCTTTGGATTCCCGGAGCTGGCCGCTGCCCACGAATACTTCGATTCCGGTGAACATACGGGAAAAGTTGTCATAGAGGTTTAAAGCAGCGGGAAACCAGTTGTAAGGTGACTCAGTAGTCATTAATGCGTGACTAGCCTAATAACCGCTGGTCGCGCACATCACTTGCACTGTTCCTAGGAGGTTGCTCGATTTGAGTACCCAAAATACCTTGCCACCAGCGGGTGTCGATCCTGAGGTTGCCGAACGCGAAGAAAAGCGTTGGACCCCCGCCAAGATCGCCATCTGGGTTGCCATCGCGCTGGTCGGCGGAATCGCATGGTCGATTCTCGCCTTCTCGCGCGGGGAAACCATCAATGCCATCTGGTTCGTCTTCGCCGCTGTTGCGACCTACCTGATTGCCTACCGCTTCTATTCGAAGTTCATCGAGCGCAAGATCGCCAAACCGGATGATTTCCGGGCCACCCCGGCCGAATCGGTCAATAACGGCCGTGACTTCGTTCCCACCGATCGCCGCGTGCTCTTCGGCCACCACTTCGCCGCCATCGCAGGCGCCGGTCCGCTGGTTGGACCGATCCTCGCAGCGCAGATGGGCTATTTGCCTGGCACCATCTGGATTATCGTGGGCGTGGTGCTGGCCGGAGCGGTCCAGGACTATCTCGTCATGTTCTTCTCCATGCGCCGTGGCGGACGCTCGCTGGGCCAGATGGCCCGCGAAGAGCTGGGCCTGATCGGCGGCACCGCTGCCCTGATCGCCACCCTGGCTATCATGATCATCATTACCGCCATCTTGGCGCTGGTGGTCGTCAATGCACTGGGCGAGTCCGCGTGGGGTGTCTACTCGGTGGGCCTGACCATCCCTATCGCCTTGTTCATGGGCATCTACCTGCGGTTCATCCGCCCGGGCAAGGTCCTGGAAATCTCCATCATCGGCTTCGTGCTGCTGATGTTCGCGATCATCTCCGGCCGCTGGATTGCCGAGTCTGCGTGGGGTGCCGAGTTCTTCCACCTGGATCGCACCACCATCGCCTGGGCCATCATCATCTACGGCATCATCGCCGCGGTGCTCCCGGTATGGCTGCTGCTGGCTCCTCGCGACTACCTGTCGACTTTCATGAAGATCGGCGTCATCGGCCTGCTGGCCGTGGCGATCATCGTCGTCCGCCCGGAAATCGATGTTCCGGCCTTCTCCGAGTTCGCTGGCCGTGCCGATGGCCCGGTCGTTGCCGGGCACATCTTCCCATTCCTGTTCGTGACCATTGCCTGCGGTGCGCTGTCGGGCTTCCACGCACTGATCGCCTCGGGCACCACCCCGAAGCTGGTCGAGAAGGAAAAGCAAACCCGCTTCCTGGGCTACGGCGGCATGCTCATGGAGTCCATGGTCGCCATCATGGCGCTGGTTGCAGCGATTTCCATCGACCGCGGCATCTACTTCGCGATGAACTCCTCGGCTGCCGCTACCGGTGGCACGGTGGAAACCGCGGCGGCATTCGTGAACTCGCTGGGTTTGGCCGGCGTTAGCCTGGATCCAAACCAGCTGACCGAACTTGCCAATAACGTGGGCGAGAGCTCGGTTGTCTCGCGTACCGGTGGCGCTCCGACCCTGGCTGTGGGCATTGCGCACATCATGCACCAGTGGTTCGGCGGCACCGCGATGATGGGCTTCTGGTACCACTTCGCGATCATGTTCGAGGCACTGTTCATCCTGACCGCGGTTGACGCCGGTACCCGTGTTGCGCGCTTCATGCTGCAGGACACCATCGGCAACTTCTTCCCGAAGTTCAAGGACACCTCGTGGCGTCCGGGCGTGTGGCTGTGCACGTTGATCATGGTTGCCGGCTGGGGCTACATCCTGATCCTCGGCGTGACAGATCCCCTGGGCGGCATCAACACCTTCTTCCCGCTGTTCGGCATCGCCAATCAGCTGCTGGCTGCGATAGCGCTGGCCGTGGTGATGACCATCATCGCCAAGCAGAACAACTTCAAGTACCTGTGGGTCGTGGCTCTGCCGCTGGCCTTCACCGTGGTGATCACCTTCGTCGCGAGCTGGCAGAAGATCTTCTCCGCAGACACCAAAGTGGGCTACTTCGCCAACCACAACGCCTACAAGGAAGCTCTGGCCAATGGCGAGACTTCCCTCGGCTCGGCGGGCAGCGTCGAAGCCATGGAGGCCGTGGTCCGCAACACCGGTGTCCAGGGCTGGCTGTCCGTGGTCTTCCTGGTGCTGACCGCCATCGTGCTGGTATCGGCTGTTGTCGCAACCGCCAAGGCCAAGCAGAGCGGTGGTGGCAACAGCACCGAGGATCCTGCCGTGCCATCGAAGATGTACGCGCCCGCCGGCTTGATCTCGTCGCCTGCCGAAAAGGAACTTGAGAAGGCTTGGAAGCAAATCCCTGCCGAAGCCCAAGTCCAGCGAGGCGGCCACTAGCCATGGCGACGCTGTTGGAACGCCTGGGGCAAGCCAAGAAGTTTGTCGACGGGGTGCTCGGGGCCGACAAGTACCAGCACTACCTGGAACACCACGAACGCAATCATCCTGGCGCCAAGCCAATGACCGAGCGCGAATTCTGGAAGGACTACACCGACTGGCAGGAAAAGAATCCTGAAGGGCGTTGCTGCTGAACGCGACTGGTACCGGCCGTGAGAACCATTGGCGAAAGCGGATGGGGCTCGCGGCCGGTTTCGTTTTATGTCGACCCCGCTGCCGGGAACACTGCGGTGATCCCGGTAGGCTAGAACCAGTAATTCATCGGAATCCACCGGCAGAGAAGTGTAATGGCGTTCTTTTCACGACTGCGCGCTGAGCGTGCTGCTGCTCGCGAACTTGGCGAGGGCGTCTGGCGTCGCGCCCATGACCGTTTCCAGCGGTCATTGGACCGGGTCTTCCAGGTGGTAGAGGGCATCAACGATGACCAGGTTTACAACCAGCTGGTCCGAGAAGCCAATGAGATGACTGTGCTGTTGCCGACCGTGCGCCAGCTTTGCTGTGCGGCGCATCGGATCACCCCGAGCAATGACGACACGATCCCGCAGCTGACCTCTGCGGCGCATCGTTCGCTGACTAAGGCCGCCAACGATTTGGCGACGACCGCACAGGTCGTAGCGATGATGCGCATGCAGGCCGAAGCCGGCAAACCGATCGATATCGAAGCCGTGCGCCATCGTGCCACGCTGGTGAAAGAAGACGTCAGCCGGGCCGTGCAATTGCTCGCTTCCAGCGAATAATTGGGTTTTCCCGATCGCTCGCGTGGTGTTCCACCGCGCAGGGCGCATCAGTGGACTAAATTAGTTGCATGACCCAAACAATTCCTGAACTGAAGTTCCTTGACGGAAACACCATCGACCAGCTTGGCTACGGCGTCTGGAAGGTCGCCGACGAGGACGCGGAAGCAGTTGTTGGCCAGGCCATCGACGCCGGCTACCGCCACATCGACACCGCACGCATCTATGGCAACGAAGCTGGCGTCGGCCGCGCAGTTGCAGCCAGCACCGTGCCACGCGAAGACCTCTTCATCACCACCAAGGTCTGGAACTCGGACCAGGGTTTCGAGAAGACCCTCGCCGCAGCGGATGCCTCGCTGGAACGGCTCGGCCTGGAATACGTCGACCTGTACCTGATCCACTGGCTGCAGCCCAAGCGCGGCACCTACGTGGATACGTGGAAGGCACTGATCCAGCTGCAGAAGGACGGCAAGGCCAAGTCCATCGGCGTTTGCAACTTCACCAAGGAAGCACTGGAAGAGCTCTACACCGAAACCGGCGTCCGCCCGGTGATCAACCAGGTCGAAACCCATCCGTACTTCCCGCAGGGCGAGCTGCGCGCCTACGAGGCCGAGCACGGCATCCTGCACCAGTCCTGGTCCCCGCTGGGCCACGGCGGCGAACTGCTCAGCGACCCAGTGCTGGTGGGGATCGCCAAGAAGCATGAAGCATCGGTGGCGCAGGTAGTCATCGCGTGGCATCTGGCGGTAGGCAACGTGGTCATCCCGAAGTCGACCACCGAATCGCGCATCGTCGAGAACTTCGAATCGCTGAACGTGAAGCTGGACGAAGAAGATCTGGCTGCCATCGCTACCCTGGACCGCGGAGCGGAAGGCCGTATCTCGGCTGACCCGGCAACCGCCGACTTCGAGTAAAGAACCTAGGCAGAACAGAAGGCTGCCGGTTTCTTCCGAAACCGGGAGCCTTCTGCCGCAACTGCCTTGTGCCTGGCCTCTAGCAGTCCAGTACGGTTGGTCCAGCGAACAGCGTATCGACGCCTTCGGCGTACAGAACCGAGTCAGGAGCTCGATCAGCGAGAGTGGCGAAACCGGCGGCACGCAGCAGGCCATCGTCGAATTCAACGAGTTGTGCAGGTTGCAGCGGCCACGGTTCATGGTGGTTCCGGCAGTGCAAGGTGCGCCCAAGATGCCGCTGGTGGAACGCCCACTGTGCCGATAGCGCGATGGCGGTCTGCGAACCCGGGGTAATTGGATCGGCACTGGCAGAAGCTTCTACCGGACGCACGACGATGCGGGAACGTGCGCTCGGATTTCCGATGCGCCGTGTTGCATAGCTGATCGTGCCGGCCTTCTTCAGGATCTTCATGGACGACCACTGGTACTTCAACCCGAAGACTGCCCGCGCCATGAGCACAGGTAGCAGGCGTGATGCTTCAAGGTTCAGGAATACCACTGCGCGGCGTCCTTGATTGTCAACGGAATAGAGGCGCACATTGATCTCCGGGAAGTCACCCAACCACGGAATCGCAGGACCGGAGAAGAACGCACTGCGCGACATCTGGAAAGCGACGAGGCCCACCCAAGCGCTGCCGTCGACAATATCTGGCCGGCATCCTTCGGGCATGTACGGCGCCACCTCATCCGGGCTAACCCGCCAATGCAGGAACGCTACTTCGCTCCACCGTTGGCGCATGATCGCGTTGCCGCCTAGCGATGGCGGTTCAGGGGAGTACTGCAAGGATTGCATCAGTTTGGAATTCCTTGGAAATTGCTGTCGAAGGCTTATACCGCTATTGCCGGTCGCGAACCGGGATCGATGATCTGCTGATCGCGGAGTGAAGAATCGTTTGCCGGCTCTGGCCTAATTGAATATCCAAAAGCGCCGTTGGGCAAGATGCGGGATAAGAATGGACTGCGTGGGAATCGAAGACCCCGGGACCAGTCATGAAAATCCATTGAAAATTGCGAAAACCCCGGAATCATGCGGCAAGCGCGATTCCGGGGTTTTCTTCACAACGAGCCCCCTGCCGGATTTGAACCGGCGACCTGCTCTTTACGAGGGAGCTGCTCTACCCCTGAGCTAAGGAGGCCTGTACCTGCAAACAGGCACCACGTCACTTTATCCGAGGAATTGTCTGAACGTCAAAACGGCGACGACATCATCAAGCCCAATCAGCACCGGGTGCCGGCTTCGGGGACTTTGCCGTCAATCAGGTACTCATCCACCGCTTTGGTAATGCATTCATTGGAGCGTCCATATGCGGTGTGGCCATGGCCTTCATAGGTCAGCAGGGTCGCGTTATCCAGCTGCTGCGCCAATGCCTCAGACCATGCGTAGGGGGTAGCTGGATCGCCGACGGTGCCAATGACGAGGATCTCATTCGAGCCTTCCGCGTCGAGGACCTCAGGCTTGCCAGTGGCGTCGTGGTCCCAGGCCTCGCAGGTGATGCCGCCGTAGGCGAGATACTTGCCCAAGGTCGGGGCCGCACGCATCAACTCTGTTGCTTCGGCCTGCATCGCTTCTGGACTGGCGTCCATTGGACGGTCCAGGCAATTGATGGCGGTGAAAGCATCGGTGGAATTCGATGCATACGTGCCGTCGCCCTCGCGGTCCGCCGAGAGATCCGCGAAGCCGAGGATCATATCCACATCCGCGTCGTTGACGGCAGCGTTCGTCGCATCGGTCAAAATGGGCCAGCTGGAATCGTCATACAGCGGCAAGATGAAGCCGTTGATGAAGTCGATGATCGGCACTGCACGCCCGTCGCTGGCAGTCATTGGTTCGTTCTCCACCTGCGCAAAGAACTGCTGCAGCTGCACCTTGGCCTCTTCAACGGTTCCAGTGAACGGGCACTCACCGCTTTCAAGGCAATTGGCGAGCCACGCGTCGATCTCCTTCTCGAAGCCAACGGCCTGGGCCAAGGTGAGGTCCGAAGCTGTGCTGGTTGGATCCATGGCGCCATCGAGTACGAAGCGACCCACATTCCGAGGGAACAAATCAGCGTAGGTTGCTCCGAGGAAGGTTCCATAGGAGAAACCGAGGTAGTCCAGCTGTGCATCACCGAGCACAGCACGGATCACGTCCATGTCCTTCGCTGCCGAAACGGTATCGACGTGGCCTAGGAGATTGCCGGTATTGGACGCGCAGTCATCTGCGTAGTCCTCGGTATCCTCGACAATTTCGTCCTGGTCTTCAGGAACCCAAGCCCGCAGGTTTTCCTGGCGTCCCTCATCGGTCTCGGCACCGCTTTGGCAGGTGACCGGGGAGCTTTCTCCCACGCCTCGCGGATCGAATCCGATGACGTTGTAGGCGCGCTGCAGGACAGCGCTGAACATGCCTGGTACCGAGGACGCCACCAGATCCAGGCCGGATCCGCCTGGGCCGCCGGGGTTTACCAGCAGATTGCCTGTCGCTCCGTCCACTGCGCGGCGGTTCAACGCCAGATCAATGCTCTCGCCTTCGGGATCGGCATAGTCCAGCGGAACCTCTATGGTGGCGCATTCGATGATGCTGCCGCATTCTTCCCAATCGAGGTCTTGGCTGTAGAAGGATTCCAATCCTTGCGGCGTACTGGCGTTGGGCGCGGACTGCGACGCATCCGATGCGCCGGACTGCGAATCCGCTGTAGTGGAAGAGCAGCCGGCCAGGGTCAAAGCCAGAGCGGTCCCCACTGCGGCCAAGCGCATCATCGGTGAGCGTGCAGGCACTTTTAGTGTCTCCTTGTGATGGGTTAACGGCGTCCCGGCTGCGGCAGCAAACGGGTCATGAGTGCTTCCAGGGCCATGAGCTGGTTGACGTTGGCAGCCAAGCGGCTGCGCGTTTCATTGATGGCATCAAGCTGGGCCAAGGACTTCTCGCTGGACTGTTCCGCTGCGAAACGTTCGAGCTTCTCGCGCAGGTGCTCGTTGATCAGCTCAATTCCGGTATTCAGCTGGATGCTCAAAACATCGCGGAAGAATGTGGTCAGGTCTGTCAGGGTACGGTCCAAGGCATCGAAAGCCGCACGCCGAGCGAATCGCTTGGCATCATCCTCCAGCGCCTTGAACTGTCCACGCAATCCAGCGGGGATGTTCTCCTCTGGGCCCAAGCCGTTGGCGTGGCGCAGCTGGGCAATCTTGTTCTGCAGATCGGTGCCGGTAATGTTCTCGGCACGCTCGCTGGCCAGTTTGGAAATTTCTGCGGCAGCGGCCATCGCCTGCGGCAAGGTGGTGGTGCGCAACGGCAGGGTAACGACTTTTTCACGCTGGATGCGTGCTTGCTCGTCACGGGCCAGCAAACGGGCTACGCCAATGTGGGACTGCGAGACACGGGCAGCGAACAGCGCCTGTTCCGGTTCCAGCCCGTCACGGCGCACCAGAAGATCCGCAACATCCTGGGTGGACGGCACGGAGAGATTTATCGCGCGGCACCGTGATCGAATGGTCACCAGAACATCTGCAGGAGACGGGGCGCTCAGGATCCAGATCATCTTGGCGGGCGGTTCTTCAATGGCCTTGAGCAGCACGTTGGTGCTGCGCTCGGACATGCGGTCGGCATCTTCGATGATGATGATGCGCCAGCGGCCGGTGCCAGCACTTTCCTGTGCACGGGTAATCAGATGGCGGACGTCAGCAATCTGGTACTCGAATTTGTCGGTGGATACGAAAGACACATCCGGGTGCTCCGAATTCATGACCATTTTGCAGTTGGCGCACTGCCCGCAGCCGGCCGGGGCCTGGGTGCACTGCAAAGCCGCCGCGAAAGCCCGCGCCGCGGTGGTACGGCCCGAACCCGGGGGACCGGTGACCAGCCAGGCATGGGTCGGGTTGCCGCGATCAACCTCAGCGGTCAACGTGGCAATGACACGTTCCTGCCCGGCAAGTTCTGCGAAGACTGGCCGGGTCACAGCAAGCCTGCCAAATGCTGCGCAACCGACTGGTGCAGCTGCTCCACGCTGGCGGTGGCATCCAGGACCAGATAGCGCTGCGGATCACGGGCCGCCAAGTCGAGGAAGGCGTTGCGGATGCGTTCATGGAAATCATCCGGCTCGGATTCCAAGCGATCCGAATCCTCCACGCCGCCGCTGGCCGCAATGCGCCGGGCACGTCCCTGCGCGGCGGAGATATCAAGAATGATGGTGGCATCCGGCTTCAGTCCGCCGGTGGCGAAGTCGTTGATCGATGCGACGGCATCAAAGCCGAGGGCGCGGCCCATGCCCTGGTAAGCCAGCGAGGAATCAACGAATCGGTCGCAGATGATGTGGGTGCCGGCTTCCAGCGCGGGGGAGATGACCTGCTGGACATGGGCGGCACGCGCCGCCGAGTAAATCAGGGCCTCGGTACGGGCATCGATCTCGCCGTGGCCGTGTTCGAGCACCAAGGAACGCAGCTCTTCGCTGATCTGGGTTCCGCCTGGCTCACGGGTAGTGGTGACCTTGGCGCCACGGGACTCCAGCCACTGCTGGGCCAGGGCGACCTGCGTGGACTTCCCAGCGCCGTCACCGCCTTCAAAAACGATGAACAAGCCACGGGTTGGGGTACTCGATTCGATACTCACCCCACTAGCCTATCCAAGGACATTTAAAGATGTGCGTTGCAACGGCAGGATGTGCAACGAAAATGCACCCAGTGTGGTGGATCAGTCAGATGAAATGTAGTGAAATCCACCGGCTGGCAGCGTCAAAGGAAGCGTAGAGTTTTTTCCATGAACCCCCGCACCGCAGAATCAGGCGCCAATCCGGCCTGGGATCCGAAAACTTTGCTCGTTGCCGGTGGGCGTCCGGCCCATGGCTACGATGCTCCAGTCAACCACCCGGTGACCTTCACCTCGACCTACCACTCCAAAGGCCAGGCGGTGCCGGGTGAACGCGTATATGCGCGCTTCTCCAATCCGACCTGGGATCCGTTTGAAGAAGTACTGGGCCAGCTCGAAGCGGCAACGCTGCCTGCCCTGGTGTTCTCCTCGGGCATGGCAGCTATTGCCGCCGCACTGAGCATCGTGCCAGAGGCCGGCGTGCTGGTGATGCCGCAGCATTCCTATAACGGTTCGCTGGCGTTGAGCGCAGAGCTGCAAGAGGCGGGACGGCTGCGCATTCGCCCGGTGGATATTGCCAACACCGAAGAAGTGCTCGCTGCCTTGGAGGGGGCCGATGTGCTCTGGGTGGAATCGCCAACCAACCCGATGCTGGAAGTCGCCGACCTGCCGACCCTGCTGGCTGCCGCCAAAGCGAAGAACGTCGTGAGCATCGTGGATAACACCTTTGCCACCCCACTGCTCCAGCAGCCGCTGGTCCACGGTGCCGACCTTGTAGTGCACTCGGTGACCAAGTACCTGTCGGGCCACTCGGACGTGATCATGGGCGCGCTGGTCACCAGCGACGAGCAGCTCCACAGCCGCCTGCACGGGTACCGGACCTTGCACGGCGCGATCGCCGGCCCGATGGATACCTTCCTCGCATTACGCGGGGTGCGCACCATGGCCGTGCGCCTTCAGCGTTCGCAGTCAAACAGCCAGGTGCTGGCAGAACGCCTCGCGGCACATCCCAAGGTGCAGGCCGTACGCTACCCGGGACTGCCCAACGACCCGGGCCACGCACGCGCTGCGGAACTCATGGGCGGGTTCGGGTCGGTGATCGCCTTTGAAGCGGGAAGCGCCGCCGAAGAAGCGGACCGGGTACTGGAAGCCTTCAAGCTCATCACCGGCGCCACCTCGCTTGGAGGCGTGGAGTCCCTGGCCGAGCGCCGGGCCCGCCACGCTTCGGAGCCGGCCAGCGTCCCGGCCAGCCTGATCCGACTATCAGTAGGCATTGAAGAGGTGGAAGACCTCTGGGCCGATCTGCAGCAAGCGCTGGACCGGCTTTGATGCCCGCGGGCGCTGATTTCCGCGCGTGGCACAGCGCCCATCATTTGCGCCAAAAAGGTAGAGTACAAGCATGAACATGTTGCGCATGGCCCAAATAATCGAGTACTACATGATGATCGCTTTGAGCATTGTCATCGTTGCGCTCGCCGTCTGGGCTTTGGTTGATTGCCTGCGTCATGGCGCAGATCGTTTCGCCCAGGAAGGCAAGCGCACCAAGGGGTTCTGGCTTGGACTGACCGTCGCCAGCACCGCCGTGGCACTGCTCGGCATCTTCAGCCAGGGCGGAATCGGCTTCCTGCAGCTGATCGGCGCCTGCATCGCCTGCGTGTACCTCGCGGACGTCAAGCCTGCCGTCAGCGGCAAAGGCGGCGGCTGGTACAACTACTAGGCGTGCCAAGGCACCAAGTTTTCCCGAAGACCTGCATCCGCATCTTGGCGGATTGCAGGTCTTCGCACTTTAATCACGGGCCTTAACTTTCGCACGAGCAGGCTTGCGCATTGGTTAGGATGGATTACATGAGCCACACTTTGATTTTGCTTCGCCACGGACAGAGCGAATGGAACGAAAAGAACCTGTTCACCGGTTGGTACGACGTATCGCTGACCGAGAAGGGCCGTGCTGAAGCTGCCCGCGGCGGCCAGCTGCTGACCGAAGCTGGCTACAAGCCGGAGGTGCTTCACACCTCCTTGCTGACCCGCGCCATTGTTACCGCGAACCTGGCCCTGGAAGCCGCTGGCCGTTCGTGGATCCCGGTGAACCGCGACTGGCGCCTGAACGAGCGCCACTACGGTGCGCTGCAGGGCAAGGACAAGGCGCAGACCTTGGCTGAGTTCGGCGAAGAGCAGTTCATGGAATGGCGTCGCAGCTACGACACCCCGCCACCAGCACTGGATGATTCCTCGGAGTTCAGCCAGATCAACGACGAGCGCTATGCGGCATTGGGCGACTCCGCCCCACGCACCGAGTGCCTCAAGGACGTGCTGGATCGCATGCTTCCCTACTGGGAGAACAACATCAAGGCCGACCTGTCGGCAGGCAAGACCGTCATGGTCACCGCCCACGGCAACTCACTGCGTGCGCTGGTCAAGCACCTGGATGGCATCAGCGATGAAGACATTGCTGGCCTGAACATCCCAACCGGCATCCCGCTGGTCTATGAGCTGGATGACAACTTCCAGCCAATCACCAAGGGCGGAACCTACCTGGATCCAGCAGCCGCTGCGGACGCCATCAAGGCCGTTGCCAACCAAGGCCGCAAGTAGGACACGCTTTTCGGCGGCATCGGGGCTGCTGGCTACTCGCCAGTAGTTCGCGATGCCGCCGTCCGCTTGTTAACGCCGAGGTAACGCCAAGCATCCGGCTGTGAGCGAAACAACTGCGCACGATTGTATTTTTGGCATTAGTATGCTGTAATCTCCTATTTCGAATAGGCTCAATGGCTCACGTTAGGAATGCAATTCGTGGCAACTGATTACGATGAAGTCCGCCCAGACGTTGCTGAGGCACGTAAGGCTTCTCTGGATGCGGTGAAGTCCGCAAACGCACCGGACGCCAAGTCGGTGGTGCGCGAGCTCGACGAGACCGACCACACCGATGGCATGGATCTGCCAGGTGCGGATCTATCCAACGAGGAATTGACCGTTACGGTCATTCCGCAGAAAGACGACGAGTTCATTTGCGGCTCGTGCTTCTTGATTCGCCACCGTTCGCAGCTGGTGCGCGAAGAGGGCAATGTAGGCTTCTGCGTCGAGTGCGAAGGCTAGAAGCCCGCTAGACGCTGGCGCCACTTGCGCGCCAACAACCTGCGAGGGCAGTCCACCGATCGGTGGACTGCCCTCTGCTGGTTTAACGGGCTGGATTCCCCGGATGGGACCGGACTCCAACGGCGGTCCCTGGGGTGCCCAGCGCTGCGTCGTGCGTCCGTTGGCATCCTGCCGGGGCAATGGCTGGACGTGCGCTCACCGGGAGCGCGTGGAGCTGCATGGCCGGACGAGGCGCAGCACTGCCATGCCAACGGGGCCGTGGGCCACGGCACGGTACCCAGTTCGCGCCGCGATGCGAAGGCTTCCCGGACCCCGGACACCCAGTTTCAGTGCTGAATGAGCTGGAGAGCAAAAATGGCGCCTGCCATCCGGTGGTACCGGATGGCAGGCGCCAAGGCGCAGCCTTATATCTTAGGTCCGCGGACCTAGATCTCGGTGGGGTCCCATTCGCCGGTCACCAGATAGGTGACCTTGCGAGCTACGGACACACCATGATCGCCGAAGCGCTCAAGGTAGCGGCTGGTCAGCGATACGTCCACGGTGGTGGGTGCATTGGCATCCCAGTCGTCGGCCGCGACCAGGGTGAAGACGCTGGAGTGCAAGCGATCCAGCTGGTGGTTCAGCTCGATAATTTCGGTAGCGATCTGCAGATCGCGGGTGTCGAGCAAACGCGCAACGGCCTTGGCGATGTCAATATCGATCTTTGCCATCTGGGCAAAGGTGTCGGAAATCCTGGCTGGGATTGCCGGGTTGGGGAAGCGCAGGCGGGCCAGCTGCGCCAAGTGGCGTGCCAAGTCGCCCATGCGCTCCAGCGAAGCACTCATGCGCAGCGAACCGACGATCATGCGCAGATCGCTGGCTACCGGTCCCTGCAAAGCCAAAGTATCGATAGCGCGCTCATCGAGCTGGTTCTGCAGGAAGTCGATCTTCGCGTCCGCTGCGATGACTTCCTGGGCCAGGTCGACGTCGACGTTGGCTAGCGAATCCCAAGCTCGATCCATTGCGGTTGCGACCTGGTTGGCCATCTCAATGAGTTCTTCGCCAATTTGCTGCAGGTCTGCTTGAAATACCTTACGCACAGCAGTTCCTTTCGAGTGTCGGTATCCATGCCGGATGGTGGACTGCCGTGGCAGCCAACCGCCCCGAAACAGTTTTGTGGCATGGTGGAGGGTCTTGCTCCAGCTTGTCAGCGGGTGATTAACGAATATGCCACGAAAGGTGAACGTTTGGTGAACAGCGCGCCGAAATCGACTAAATCACGTCATTTAGGGCCGGTGCCACCCAAAGGTGAAGCTAGTCTAAAGATGTGAACGAAGTGATCTCGACTCTTATAGCCGGCGTCCTCGGCCTGGCTCTGGGGATCGTTGGCGTCATCGCCTTCCGGCTTTCCCAGAACCGCTCCTCGAAGCTGCCACAGGTCGACGAACCCGTGCTCCCCGAGGGAGCCGCCGCCGTCCTGTCGGTCATTGGACGCGCCTTCGTGATCCTTGATGACGTCGACGGGGTGGTCCGGGCCAACCCCGCTTCCTATGCCTACGGACTGGTGCGAGGACACACGCTCGTCCACAACGAACTGCTCTCGCTGGTGCGGCAGGTTCGCGCCGACGGCGTGATTGCCGAAAGCCAGTACGAGCTGCAACGCTCCACGCTGGGTGCCGGGCAGCTAATTGTCCATGTGCGCGTGGCACCGCTGGGCGACGAGTACATTCTCCTGCTGGCCGACGACCGTACCGAAATCACCCGTACCGAAGCGATGCGCAACGACTTCGTGGCCAACGTTTCCCACGAGCTGAAGACTCCGGTCGGCGCGATCGGCCTGCTGGCCGAGGCCATTACCGAGGCTGCCGATGACCCCAAGGCGGTACGCCGCTTCTCCACCCGGATGGACAAGGAATCGCGGCGCCTGGCCGCCCTGGTCCAGGACATTATCGAGCTCTCCCGCCTGCAGGCAACCGATGCCATCGTGCAGGGCCAGGAAGTGAATATCGACAGCGTCGTGGCCGAGGCAGTTGACCGCAGCCACCTGATTGCCGAGGAAAAGGGCATCGCCATTACCGTAGGCGGACATCTCGAGGAGCCGATCCTGGGCGATGCGGACCTGCTGATGACTGCGATCCGCAACCTGATCGATAATGCCATCCGCTACTCCCCGGAGAACACCACGGTAGGCGTGGGCATCCGGCAGCGTGATGGCTATGCGCAGATCTCGGTCACCGACCAGGGACCCGGGATTTCGGCCGAAGAGCAGGAACGCGTTTTCGAGCGCTTCTACCGCGTGGACTCCGCACGCTCGAGGCAGACCGGGGGCACCGGCCTGGGGCTGAGCATCGTCAAGCACGTGCTGGCCAACCACGGCGGCGAAGTGTCGCTGTGGTCGCAGCCCGGCCACGGATCCACATTTACCCTAAGACTTCCCCTAGCGGACGAAGAACCGGCGACCAGCAATGTGCTTGCCGGCCAGACGATGAAGGAACGAACGATCGAGACGAATGCGTCCGATCGTGAAGGAGGACGCCGATGACCCGCATATTGATCGTTGAGGACGAGGAATCGCTCTCTGACCCGCTGTCCTACCTGCTGGAACGCGAAGGTTTCGAAGTCCGGATCGCCGACGACGGCCTGAAGGCCGTGACCGAGTTCGAACGCCATGGCGCAGACCTGGTGCTGCTGGATCTGATGCTCCCGGGCCAGCCCGGAACCGAAGTGATCCGCCAGATCCGCCTGAACAGCCAGGTCCCGGTCATCATGCTCACCGCAAAGGACTCGGAGATCGATAAGGTCGTCGGCCTGGAGCTCGGCGCCGACGACTACGTCACCAAGCCGTACTCCTCCCGCGAATTGCTGGCCCGCATCCGTGCTGTGCTGCGCCGCCAGGGCGAAGGCGAAGAACTGATCAGCAATGTGGTCACCGCCGGTCCGGTGCGAATGGACGTGGAACGCCACGTGGTCTCGGTCGACAACACCGAGGTATCCATGCCGCTGAAGGAATTCGAGCTGCTGGAAATGCTGTTGCGCAACGCCGGTCGAGTGCTCACCCGAGGCCAGCTGATTGACCGCGTCTGGGGCAGCGACTACGTGGGGGACACCAAGACTTTGGATGTGCACGTCAAGCGCCTGCGCTCCAAGATCGAGGTCGACCCGGCGGTGCCCGAACGCCTGGTGACCGTGCGCGGGCTGGGCTACAAGTTCGTGGTCTAAAGCCAAAGAGCCAGGATACGCCAAGAGCCTCGGGCAGAATCTTTCGATTCTGCCCGAGGCTCTTGTTTTGTCTTGCGCGAAGCTTAGTGGCCCGAAGTGGAGTGGGTCTCTTCTGGAGTCAGGTGCTCGGTAACCGACTGGTCAGCACCGCCTGGTACGAAGTCGCGGTATTCAGCCAGGGTGCCATCGACAACTGGAACGCTGAATTCCACGTTCTCACCGGCAACGGTGAAGACCGAGTCGGCGTGTTCGCCAGCTGCAATGCCCATGTTCTTGATGATCTGCTGGTTCTTGTCTTCTTCAAGCTTGATGGTGCCGTCTGCAGGAACCTGGATGGAGACAGGTGCTGCGTTGTCAGCCTTGACCGACAGGGTCAGCGCGGAATCGCCGGCGTTGACTACGGAGCCGATCAGGCGGGCTTCAGTGTCGTCGCTGTTGGTGACGAACATCAGGTTGCGGACCTTTGCGTCTGCGACATCGACGTTGACGCCATCGCTGGCGGCGTAGTCGGTGTTGGTGGCCTGCTCGTTGATGGCGCCACAGCTGGTGACACCGAATGCCAGGGCAGCCACAGCGAGGGACGCGGCAATGCGACGTCCAGCGGTCATGCGTGCGGTGATCACGACACTAACTCCTCGGTGAGAAAAATGAGTTGCTTCGGTTCGTGGCCTGCTTAATCGAATGCACCTAGGGCAGGGGCAATCGAAAATTGGACCACGATTACCTCTAAGCCTAGCTGTTTTTCACGCAAAGACGCGATTTAGCGACGTGCAACACACGCATTTCGACAAGTTGTAGACAACCGATGCGGGGAAGGGGGTTGGTGCGCAGTCGACTGCCCTACCTTCTTCATAGCATGTTTCTCTTGCAAGTGGAAGAGGCATTTCCGCGTGAATTCGCGGTTATATGGGGCACAGTCGCAGGATCCGGAATAGCAAACATGGTAGACTAGGGCGTGGGAAAGGGGTTTATCCACATGGTTTTTGAGGTTGGCGAGACTGTTGTCTACCCGCACCACGGTGCCGCGATGATCGAAGAGATCAAGATGCGCAAGATCAAGGGCGAAGAGAAAATGTATCTCAAGCTCAAGGTGGCTCAGGGCGACCTGACCATCGAGGTTCCTGCTGAGAACGTTGATCTTGTTGGCGTACGTGACGTGGTAGGTCAGGAAGGCTTGGACCATGTGTTCGATGTCCTTCGTGCTGAATTTACCGAAGAGCCGACCAACTGGTCGCGCCGCTACAAGGCAAATGTCGAGAAGCTCGCTTCCGGCGATGTCATCAAGGTTGCAGAAGTAGTCCGCGACTTGTGGCGCCGAGAAAATGACCGTGGTCTGTCGGCAGGCGAAAAGCGCATGCTGGCAAAAGCTCGCCAGGTATTGATCAGTGAATTGGCCTTGGCCAAGGATCTGGACGAGGCCAAGGCAGAAGGCCTCTTGGACGAGGTTCTGGCTTCGGCCTAGCCCCGTTCCGGTAACGCATCGCCGTGAAACGCTCCCAAGCGTTTCACGGCTTTTGGCGTTAAAGCGGCCAAGGCCGAACCGCGCGGCACGATAAGCTGGGCGCTGTGAAGCAAAGCGAAGTGCATAACTCAAGCCTGATCCTCGTGGCTGCTGGAATGGGAACCCGCCTCGGCGCTGGCCTTCCCAAGGCGATGGTCCAGGTGGCCGGAAAATCCCTGGCTGAACATGCCGTGGACCGGGCGCTGGGAATTCCGCAGATCACCGAAATCATCGTGGTTACCCCGCCGCAGGACGAACGCCTGGCCGCGGCCATGGCGCAGTACGGGGACAAGGTGCGCACCGTGCCCGGTGGCGCCAGCCGCGCCGCGTCGGTCCGTGCCGGCTTGGCTGTAGCCAGTTCCGCCGCCACCAACATTCTGGTCCATGACGCCGCCCGTGCTTTTGCCCCGGCGAAGCTGCATGAACAAGTGCTTGGCGCTCTGGCCGACGAGCAGTGCAACGCCGTCATCCCGGCGCTGAACGTCACCGACACCATCTGCGTGGTGGAGCTCGATGCCGCCGGCGAGCACGAAATCATCAAGGAAACCCCGACACGTTCCATCCTGCGCGCGGTGCAAACCCCGCAGGGCTTTGACGCGCAGCTGTTGCGCGATGCCCACGCCCAACTGGATGGCTGCACCGAGGCAGAACTGGAGAAGGTTACCGACGACGCGTCGATCGTGCGGGCTTTCGGAGCCGAAGTCCATGTGGTGCCGGGATCGCAGCAAGCCATGAAGGTCACCTATCCCGGAGATCTCGACGCGGCAGGCAAGCTCGCGGCGAACCAGCCCGCAGCCACCCCAAGCGCAAAGGAAGAAACCATGATCCTGCCACGAGTCGGCAACGGCATCGATGTCCACGCGGTCAGCGAAGACCCGACTCGCGAAATGTGGCTGGCAGGACTGCACTTCCCGGGAGACACCGGGCTTTCGGGCCACTCCGATGGCGACGCGGTAGCGCACGCGGCCTGCGATGCACTGTTCTCCGCGGCGGGCATTGGCGATCTGGGCACGCACTTCGGGGTGGACCGACCGGAATTCGCCGGGGCCAGCGGTGTGAGCCTGATTGCAGAAGCCGCGCGCCTGGTGCGGGAGGCGGGATTCGAAATCGGCAATGTCGCGGTGCAGTTCGTTGGCCGCCGCCCGCGCTTTGCCGCGCGCCGCGAAGAAGCCAGCAAAGTGCTGAGCGAGGCTATCGGCGCCCCAGTCAGCGTCATTGCGACCACCAGCGACGGGCTGGGCTACGAGGGGGAAGGCAAGGGCGTGACAGCCTATGCCACCGCACTGGTCTACCCGGTATCGGGCTAGGCCCCTTGGCGCAACCGCGGGGCTTCGATCATCGAGAGTGTCACAAGTGAAGTACAAAGGGTGCATCCATCGGATAACCTTAAAGGCGTGAGCCTGCGATTCTATGACACCAAAACAGCATCCGTACGCGACTTCCAGCCATTGGCGGAAGGCGAAGTCAAGCTGTACTACTGTGGCGCCACCGTGCAGGGCATGCCGCACGTGGGCCACGTCCGCAGCGCCATTGTCTTCGACCTGTTGGTGCGCTGGCTCGAATACCGCGGCTTTGCCGTCACCACCGTCCGCAACGTGACCGACATCGATGACAAGATCCTGGAGAAGTCGGCGAAATCCTTCGCCGAGGACTTCGAGGCGGATGCCCATTACAAGCCGCGCGAAGAATGGTTCGCCCTGGCGTACCGCTTCGAGCAGGAATTCGCACGGGCCTACGAGGCTCTGGGTGTCCAACGCCCGACTTACGAGCCCCGCGCGACCGGCCACATCACCGAAATGCATGAGCTGATTGCACAGCTGATCGAACGCGGTCATGCCTACCCGGCGGCCGACAGCTCCGGAGATGTCTATTTCGACGTGCGCTCCTATGAGCAGTACGGCGCACTGACCCGCCAGAAGATCGAAGATATGCAGGACGCGCCGGATTCGGATCCGCGCGGCAAGAAGGATCCACGCGACTTCGCGCTGTGGAAGGGCTACAAGGGCACCGATCCGTTGACCGCTTCCTGGCCAAGCCCCTGGGGACGCGGCCGCCCGGGCTGGCACCTTGAGTGCTCGGCGATGGCTGGCAAGTACCTGGGCAGCGAATTCGACATCCATGGCGGCGGACTGGATCTGCGCTTCCCGCACCACGAGAACGAAATGGCCCAGTCCAACGCGGCTGGCCACGGCTTTGCAAACTTCTGGATGCACAACGGCATGGTCACCTATGAGGGTGAGAAGATGTCCAAGTCCATTGGGAACACCATTTCCCCGGAAGAAATGCTCGCGCTGGCCGACGCCCGCGTGGTGCGCTACTTCCTGGGCCAGGCGCAGTACCGTTCGATGCTCGACTACCGCCCGGACTCGCTGACCGAAGCGGGGGCAGCGGTCGAACGCATCGACACCTTCATCTCCAACGCGCGCTACCGCCTGGGTGCCGTCGCCGAGTCGATCGTGGCCACCGGGGTTCCGGAAGCTTTCGGCACCGCGATGGATGATGACCTGAACGTTCCAATGGCGCTGGCCGCGCTGCATGAAACCGTGCGGCTGGGCAATGCATCCTTGGATAGCCGTGACGACGCTGCCACTGCCAAGGCCTTGGGCCAGGTCTTGGCCATGACCCAGGTATTGGGCCTGGATGATGCCGGCAGCAATGAAAGCTCGAAATCTTCTGCAGAGCACGCAGCCCTGGATCAGCTGATCCAGGCCCAGTTGGCTGAACGCGCCGAAGCACGCGCTGCCAAGGACTGGGCACGCTCCGACGCCATCCGCGATGCGCTGGCATCCGCTGGCATTACCGTGGCGGACTCGGCCGATGGCGCTCGCTGGACTCTGGACAACTAGTCGCGAACACGCGCGGCACCAACGAACTCAAAACTAAAGGACATGAACCAATGAACAAAAAGGGCCCAACCAAGGGTAGTGGTGGCAAGGGACGTCGTTCCCTCGAGGGCAAGGGCCCGACCCCCAAAGCGGAGGACCGCCCGTACCACAAGGCTTACCGTGCCAAGCAGCTCTCTGAGCGCTCGGCCGCCAAGCGCAGCACCGGCCGTCGAACCGACCGCATCAAGGTCAACGCCGAGTTCGTCACCGGCCGCAACTCCGTCGTTGAGGCGCTGCGCGCCGGCATCCCTGCCAAGGCGCTGCACGTTGCCATCCGCATCGACGTCGATGACCGCGTCCGCGAATCCCTGAAGCTGGCTGCCGAGCTGGGCATCCCGCTGATGGAAGCATCCAAGCCCGAGCTCGACCGCATGACCGATGACGCGATCCACCAGGGCATGGCCCTGCAGATCCCGCCATACGAATACAAGGATGCAGTCCAGCTGGCTACCAAGGCCATCAAGGACTTCGACAAGGGATACACCCGGACCCAGCCGCTGTTCCTGGCACTGGATGGCATCACCGACCCGCGTAACCTGGGTGCGATTGTCCGTTCGGCCTCGGCCTTCGGCGCAGACGGCGTGATCATTCCAGAGCGCCGCAGCGTCGGCATGACCGCTTCGGCATGGAAGACCAGCGCCGGTGCAGCTGTACGCGTACCAGTAGCCAAGTGCAGCAACCTGACCAGCGCACTGAAAGAAATCAAGGCTGCTGGCATTTTCGTGATCGGCCTCGACGCCGGTGGCGACATGGAGCTTCCGAACTTCGAATTGGCTACCGGCCCGCTGTGCATCGTGGTTGGTTCCGAAGGCAAGGGCCTGTCCCGGCTGGTCCGCGAAAACTGCGACGCCATCGTTTCGATTCCAATCGACTCGGCAATGGAATCGCTGAATGCTTCGATGGCTGTTGGCATCTCGCTCTACGAGGTATCGCGTTTGCGCGCTGGACAGTCCAAGTAGTCTCCAAGCACCGTGAAGGGGCCATAACTTTGCCAAGGCAAGTTATGGCCCCTTTTCATTGGGGTGACCTGCTTCATAACAACAATTTTCCGTTGTTTTTAGCCGATATTCACCTTGGACCGCAGGGAATCCGCATGATTCCGGGGATTCTGCGCAGGAAAGCATGGAAACTGGCCGATTTTGCGTCGTGGCTGAACCCGTGTAGAGTTTTATCTCGCGCCGCTGATCCGGACAGCCTGAAAGGGCGAAACGGAAACGGCGGGGTGAACAAGACTGAAACGTCGAGTTGACAACAGTCAACTTGGTGGTAAGCTTGTAAAGTTGCTCCGGAGCGAAGCAGTCATCGATGGTTTGGTGGTTGTGGTGTCGAGAGTGTTTGTTGTTTGAGAACTCAATAGTGTGCCAAGTTTGTTGATACCGAATATTTTTATTTGGTGAATACATAACATTTGCTTGAGGCATTGCACCCCCGTGCAGTGTTCTTGAGTGTTTTATTATTCGCCAGGACTTCATTGGCTTCGCCCTTATTTTCCAAGGGGTTGCCGGTGGCTTTTTATTTTTTTATGGAGAGTTTGATCCTGGCTCAGGATGAACGCTGGCGGCGTGCTTAACACATGCAAGTCGAACGATGAAGCCCAGCTTGCTGGGTGGATTAGTGGCGAACGGGTGAGTAACACGTGAGTAACCTGCCCCCGACTCTGGGATAAGCCCGGGAAACTGGGTCTAATACCGGATATTACCTTTGACCGCATGGTTGTTGGTGGAAAGATTTATCGGTGGGGGATGGACTCGCGGCCTATCAGCTTGTTGGTGAGGTAATGGCTCACCAAGGCGACGACGGGTAGCCGGCCTGAGAGGGTGACCGGCCACACTGGGACTGAGACACGGCCCAGACTCCTACGGGAGGCAGCAGTGGGGAATATTGCACAATGGGCGAAAGCCTGATGCAGCGACGCCGCGTGAGGGATGACGGCCTTCGGGTTGTAAACCTCTTTCAGTAGGGAAGAAGCGAAAGTGACGGTACCTGCAGAAGAAGCGCCGGCTAACTACGTGCCAGCAGCCGCGGTAATACGTAGGGCGCAAGCGTTATCCGGATTTATTGGGCGTAAAGAGCTCGTAGGCGGTTTGTCGCGTCTGCCGTGAAAGTCCGAGGCTCAACCTCGGATCTGCGGTGGGTACGGGCAGACTAGAGTGATGTAGGGGAGACTGGAATTCCTGGTGTAGCGGTGAAATGCGCAGATATCAGGAGGAACACCGATGGCGAAGGCAGGTCTCTGGGCATTTACTGACGCTGAGGAGCGAAAGCATGGGGAGCGAACAGGATTAGATACCCTGGTAGTCCATGCCGTAAACGTTGGGCACTAGGTGTGGGGGACATTCCACGTTTTCCGCGCCGTAGCTAACGCATTAAGTGCCCCGCCTGGGGAGTACGGCCGCAAGGCTAAAACTCAAAGGAATTGACGGGGGCCCGCACAAGCGGCGGAGCATGCGGATTAATTCGATGCAACGCGAAGAACCTTACCAAGGCTTGACATGTGCCAGACCGCCTCAGAGATGGGGTTTCCCTTCGGGGCTGGTTCACAGGTGGTGCATGGTTGTCGTCAGCTCGTGTCGTGAGATGTTGGGTTAAGTCCCGCAACGAGCGCAACCCTCGTTCCATGTTGCCAGCACGTAAAGGTGGGGACTCATGGGAGACTGCCGGGGTCAACTCGGAGGAAGGTGGGGATGACGTCAAATCATCATGCCCCTTATGTCTTGGGCTTCACGCATGCTACAATGGCCGGTACAATGGGTTGCGATACTGTGAGGTGGAGCTAATCCCTAAAAGCCGGTCTCAGTTCGGATTGGGGTCTGCAACTCGACCCCATGAAGTCGGAGTCGCTAGTAATCGCAGATCAGCAACGCTGCGGTGAATACGTTCCCGGGCCTTGTACACACCGCCCGTCAAGTCACGAAAGTTGGTAACACCCGAAGCCGATGGCCTAACCACCTTGTGTGGGGGGAGTCGTCGAAGGTGGGACTGGCGATTGGGACTAAGTCGTAACAAGGTAGCCGTACCGGAAGGTGCGGCTGGATCACCTCCTTTCTAAGGAGCTAACCATTATTGGTTGCCCATGCTGGACACGAGTGTTGTCCGGGTGGGTTGCTCATGGGTGGAATATCAATGGACTCAATACCGGAAAACGTGCTGGCTGATGCTGGTGCGGGGTATTGGCTGTGGCCGCGTGGTGCTTGGGCATCTGCTAGTACGCATTGCAGGGGTTTTCTTCTTGCGGTGCTGGAATGCGGTGTGTGGGTGTTGCGTGGTTTGTATGGTTTGGCATGCTGTTGGGTTTTGAGGCAACAAGCCTCCTTTCCTGGTGAATGGTTGCCGGGGTTCTTCCTGTGGGGAGGGTCCTGGTGGTGTTCGCTTGGGTGAGGGGTTCTTGGTGTTTCGGTGTTTGTCCTGTGTTTGCTGCAAGGATGTCCTGTTGGATTGATGCTGGCCTTTGGTTGGTGTTGGTTTTGGGGTGTTGTTGCGGGGGTGCGGGGTTGTTGTTTGGGAACTGTATAGTGAACGCGAGCATCTTGCAGATGAGATGAGCTGGGTAGTCCTTTTCCTTGGATTGCCTGGTGTTGGAGTCTTGTCTGCGTGATTTTGTTAGATTGTTTTATTGCTCATATCTTTTGACTTTGATGTTGTGTTGAAGTTTTTAAGGGCGCACGGTGGATGCCTTGGCATCAAGAGCCGATGAAGGACGTGGGAATCTGCGATAAGCCTGGTGGAGTCGATAACCGGACGTTGAGACCAGGATTTCCGAATGGGGGAACCCCGCACCATGTTATGTGGTGTGACCTGCAGCTGAATGTATAGGCTGTGTGGAGGGAACGCGGGGAAGTGAAACATCTCAGTACCCGCAGGAAGAGAAAACAACAGTGATTCCGTTAGTAGTGGCGAGCGAACGCGGATGGGGCTAAACCGGTTGGTGTGTGATAGCGGATAGGCGTTGCATCACCGGGGTTGTGGGGTCGGCATGTACCAGCGCTATCTTGCTGGTGGGATGAGGTGCAGGCGTATAGGTGAATCGGTTGGAATGCCGGACCATAGAGGGTGATAGTCCCGTAGGTGTAATGCGTGTCTGCCGTTCTAGTGTTGATACCCGAGTAGCACGGGGCCCGTGAAACCTTGTGTGAATCTGCCAGGACCACCTGGTAAGCCTGAATACTACTTGATGACCGATAGTGAATCAGTACCGTGAGGGAATGGTGAAAAGTACCCCGGGAGGGGAGTGAAATAGTACCTGAAACCGTGCGCTTACAATCCGTTAGAGCTGGGGACTTGTTCCCTGGTGATGGCGTGCCTTTTGAAGAATGAGCCTGCGAGTTAGTGTTACGTCGCGAGGTTAACCCGTGTGGGGAAGCCGTAGCGAAAGCGAGTCTGAATAGGGCGTTTGAGTGGCGTGATCTAGACCCGAAGCGAAGTGATCTACCCATGGCCAGGTTGAAGCGCGTGTAAGAGCGTGTGGAGGACCGAACCCACTTCAGTTGAAAATGGAGGGGATGAGCTGTGGGTAGGGGTGAAAGGCCAATCAAACTTCGTGATAGCTGGTTCTCCCCGAAATGCATTTAGGTGCAGCGTTGCGTGTTTCTTGCTGGAGGTAGAGCTACTGGATAGGCGATGGGCCCTACAAGGTTACTGACCTTAGCCAAACTCCGAATGCCGGCAAGTGAGAGCGCAGCAGTGAGACTGTGGGGGATAAGCTTCATAGTCGAGAGGGAAACAGCCCAGAACGCCAACTAAGGCCCCTAAGCGTGTGCTAAGTGGAAAAGGATGTGGAGTTGCTGTGACAACCAGGAGGTTGGCTTAGAAGCAGCCACCCTTGAAAGAGTGCGTAATAGCTCACTGGTCAAGTGATTCCGCGCCGATAATGTAGCGGGGCTCAAGCACACCGCCGAAGTTGCGTCATTCAAATATTAACCTGGTTTCGATTGGGTGTTTGGATGGGTAGGGGAGCGTCGTGTGGACGGTGAAGTCGCGGTGTAAACCAGCGGTGGAGGCCACACGAGTGAGAATGCAGGCATGAGTAGCGAATGACGGGTGAGAAACCCGTCCGCCGAATGATCAAGGGTTCCAGGGTTAAGCTAATCTGCCCTGGGTTAGTCGGGACCTAAGGCGAGGCCGACAGGCGTAGTCGATGGACAACGGGTTGATATTCCCGTACCGGCGAAGGACCGCCCATACTGAGCTGTGGATGCTAACCATGATTGACGCTAGCTGTTGGTGCCTTCGGGTATCTTGCTGGTTGATGTGGTGGGAACCGATGCAGTGAGGTCAGCGTATTAACAGGTGTGACGCAGGAAGGTAGCCGAGCCAGGCAATGGAATTGACCTGGTCCAAGGGTGTAGGAAGAGTGGTTGGCAAATCCGCCGCTCATATATTCTGAGACCTGATAGGCGCCCCGTTTTCGGGGTGATTCGGTGATCCTATGCTGCCTAGAAAAGCATCGGCGCGAGGTCCAAGTCCGCCCGTACCCCAAACCGACACAGGTGATCAGGTAGAGAATACTAAGGCGATCGAGAGAATCATGGTTAAGGAACTCGGCAAAATGCCCCCGTAACTTCGGAAGAAGGGGGGCCTGCCCCGTGATGAGAACTTGCTTCTCTGATGCGGGTGTGGGCCGCAGAGACCAGGGGGAAGCGACTGTTTACTAAAAACACAGGTCCGTGCGAAGTCGCAAGACGATGTATACGGACTGACTCCTGCCCGGTGCTGGAAGGTTAAGAGGACTGGTTAGCAGTAATGCGAAGCTGAGAATTTAAGCCCCAGTAAACGGCGGTGGTAACTATAACCATCCTAAGGTAGCGAAATTCCTTGTCGGGTAAGTTCCGACCTGCACGAATGGAGTAACGACTTCCCCGCTGTCTCAACCATGAACTCGGCGAAATTGCAGTACGAGTAAAGATGCTCGTTACGCGCAGCAGGACGGAAAGACCCCGAGACCTTTACTATAGTTTGGTATTGGTGTTCGGTGCAGCTTGTGTAGGATAGGTGGGAGACTGTGAAGCTTGGACGCTAGTTCAGGTGGAGTCATCGTTGAAATACCACTCTGGCTGTACCGGTCACCTAACTTCGGACCATGATCTGGTTCAGGGACAGTGCCTGATGGGTAGTTTAACTGGGGCGGTTGCCTCCTAAAATGTAACGGAGGCGCCCAAAGGTTCCCTCAGCCTGGTTGGCAATCAGGTGTCGAGTGTAAGTGCACAAGGGAGCTTGACTGTGAGAGTGACAGCTCGAGCAGGGACGAAAGTCGGGACTAGTGATCCGGCGGCACCTCGTGGAAGGGCCGTCGCTCAACGGATAAAAGGTACCTCGGGGATAACAGGCTGATCTTGCCCAAGAGTCCATATCGACGGCATGGTTTGGCACCTCGATGTCGGCTCGTCGCATCCTGGGGCTGGAGTAGGTCCCAAGGGTTGGGCTGTTCGCCCATTAAAGCGGTACGCGAGCTGGGTTTAGAACGTCGTGAGACAGTTCGGTCCCTATCCGCTGCGCGCGTTGGAAATTTGAGAAGGGCTGTCCTTAGTACGAGAGGACCGGGACGGACGAACCTCTGGTGTGTCAGTTGTACTGCCAAGTGCATCGCTGATTAGCTACGTTTGGAAGGGATAACCGCTGAAAGCATCTAAGCGGGAAGCCTGCTTCGAGATGAGATTTCCATGCACCTTGAGTGTGAGAGGCCCCCAGCTAGACCACTGGGTTGATAGGCAGGATGTGGAAGCAAGGACTAAAGACTTGTGTAGCTGACCTGTACTAATAGGCCGATGACTTTCAACACACAATAAAACAATATTTGAACTGATGATTTCAATGCTGTTCGCGTTCACTATGCGGTTACGAGACAACAACCTCAAACCGAAAAAATACATGGCTTTTGCATGACACCGAAGGCAACACCAAACCGCAGGGTTTGTGTGCTTCGTGATTGTTACGGCGGTCATAGCGTGGGGGAAACGCCCGGTCCCATACCGAACCCGGAAGCTAAGGCCCACTGCGCCGATGGTACTGCACTCGTGAGGGTGTGGGAGAGTAGGTCACCGCCGGACTTAACTTGAGTAGATGGTTTGAGGCCCTGGTACCGTTTGGTGCCGGGGCCTCACCTGTTTAACGGGAAGGGGAGGGGGAATTGGGCAGCTGGTGCTGCCTGGTTCCTCCTCCCCTCCTGCTTTAACGAGCAGTGCGTCCAGGGTATTTGTGTTGGCCAAGGTTGCCGGCGAGCTCAGTTGCTTGCACCGGATGACGAGGGCCAGGTTACCCGAGAATTATTCACTGGAGTTCTTATCCAAATTGAAGATCAGGTTGTCGGCCCAGCCAGCCTTGCTGAGCCATATTTGTTCCCTGACGGGTATCGACTAAAAATGCCAGCTGGTCGACTGCGTAATTTGAGTTTCAGGCACCAAGGCGACAGCTCCGTTTCGGAAGACGATTCCCGCAGTTGCACCACATTCACCTGCCGGCGTGCAATGGTGAGAGCAACTGGCAACCATAGGTCTCGGCGTAAGGGGATTCGACCGACCAAGGGAACCAAGACTGCGAGAATTCACCGGGTCAGGCCAATGAACGTCATTGTGGACCTCGTCTTGGAAAGCCTTGAAAGCAATAGATACTGTCATCCACCGCCTGAAGGCACCGGTGTCATGTTTCTGAAGACGCGGACGCTTACGGACAGTAGATGCTTTCATGCCGGGATGTGTACTTCTATCGACAGCTCGCGAGTGGTCGAAATTCCAGAATGCCCATCACGCTGTCCCGAGATACCCGTTGGAAGAATTGCCGTCCGGTATCTCAGCTTCTTTTCACCAAGAGTCTGAGGTACCGGACTATCTTGTCTTTTTCCCCGCTCCAAGATGCGTGTGACTGCGATTACATGGATGTCGGGGTTGAAGCACACCATGAAAAGTGAGCGGCAAACCTCTGATGCAGTTAGGAATATCGGAGGAGCAGCATGCGTACTAGCCAGACAAGTCAAAACTTGAAACGTGGTTTAAGCACACGGCACATCAGGTTTATCGCTCTAGGGTCTGCTATTGGCACAGGCTTGTTCTATGGTTCCGCAAGCGCCATTCAAATGGCTGGGCCAGCGGTGCTGTTGGCATACATACTCGGTGGGGCAGTGGTGTTCATGGTGATGCGTGCGTTGGGAGAAATGGCAGTCCGCAATCCGACCTCCGGCTCATTCGGAAGCTATGCCACTGAATTCGTTGGACGCTTTGCTGGCTTTGCAACCGGGTGGACCTACACGTTTGAAATGTTTGTGGTGGCCCTGGCTGACGTGACGGCTTTTGGCGTATATATGGGTTTCTGGTTTCCCAACGTCGAACGATGGATCTGGATCCTGGCAGTTGTTTTCTTAATTGCCGCCGTGAACCTGCTCTCGGTCAAAGTCTTCGGCGAACTGGAATTTTGGTTCTCCTTGATCAAGGTCGTCGCTATCATGGCAATGATCGCTGGTGGCGTTCTCGTAATCGTCTTCGGGTTGGGCAACCAAAGCGAAGGAGCTGCAGGTCTATCCAATCTCTTTGCTGGCGACGGCTTCATGCCGCATGGTGTCTGGGGCATTCTCGCTTCCCTGACCATTGTCATGTTTGCCTTCGGCGGCACCGAAGTGATCGGCATTACCGCTGGTGAAGCGCAAAACCCGCGTAAAGTCATTCCGCAGGCAATTAACTCTGTGCCAGTGCGCATCTTGCTGTTCTACGTACTCACGCTCGGTGTCATCATGTGCATTCAGCCGTGGAACACGATTGATGGTAGTGAAAGTCCATTCGTTTCGATCTTCTCCAGCATCGGCTTCTCGTCAGCAGCAAATGTCCTGAACTTCATCGTCATCACTGCGGCACTCTCAGCAATCAACGCAGACATCTTCGGCGCGGGACGCATGATTCACGGTATGGCCAAACAAGGCCAGGCGCCACAGGTATTCACGAAGACCACGGCTAACGGGGTCCCATGGGTGACTTCACTATCGATGATCGGCGCATTGCTTATTGGTGTAGTGCTGAACATCTGGTTCGAAGATGAGATCTTCTTCCTCATTGCTGCATTGGCTACTTTCGCCACCGTCGTTGTTTGGTCGATGATCCTGATCTCTCATATTCGGATGAAGCACCGGATAGACAGAGATAATCTTGAACCATCTGCATTCCCAGTTCCGCTTTGGCCAGTGGGTAGCTACTTGGCGCTGGCCTTCATGATCTTCGTGATCATCTTAATCGGCATTATTCCGGATACGCGTAGTGCACTCATTACCGGTCTAATCTGGGTGGCAATCCTGGGCGTCTGTTATCGACTATTCGTCAGAGGAAAAGCTCTTCCAGCAGAAATCCAAGCAGCGCAATCGAAAGAAAATGCAGCAGCTGAACGGTCTTAGCCCGATAAATAATAGGGCAATGACGTATGCCGGCCCCGGACTGGCTGGCCATGAGGGTGCAAACGCAGTTTTGAACCGAGCTACTAGTAAATTGCCAAGTCATCAAGTTCGGCAAAGACCCTCAAAAGCCGTAGTCTCAGGTAAATACTTGCACGCAACGATCCGTGGAGATAAAGATGGCCGCTTCCCATGCCGGATTTCTAGATGCCCTCAGCGCGGCATTGCCAGAGAATGCCATTGAAACAGCGGGCCCGCTGCTTCGAGAAAACTCTAGAGACTTCGGTCAGTTGTCGGGGGATCCCATTGAACCGCTGGCCGTGGTTTTCGCCAGTTCCGTAGCGGATGTACAACACGTTCTACGCTTGGCTAGCGAATACAAGGTACCGGTCATTAGCCGCGGTGCCGGCACAGGTGTTTCTGGTGGTGTACACGTACTAGGTGATGCCGTCGTCTTGAACTTGAGCAAGATGAATAGAATCCTAGAGATCCGCCCGGAAGATGAGGTCGCTGTGGTTGAACCTGGCGTCATCAATCATCAGCTGAACGAAGCCGTTTCCGAATTCGGCCTCATGTACGCCCCGGATCCTGCTAGCTACAAGATGTCTACAATTGGCGGCAACATCGCAACCAACGCGGGAGGCCTGCGGTGCGCGAAGTATGGCGTAACCCGAGAAGCAGTGCTCTCCCTAGACGTAGTATTGGCAGACGGCCGACTAATCCGCGTTGGCAAGAATACGTTTAAGGGTGTAGCAGGGTATGATCTCGCCGCACTTTTCACAGGGTCAGAGGGCACGCTGGGCGTTGTCGTTCGCGCAGTTCTCCGATTGCGCTATCTCCCGGTAGACGAGCGAGACATAGCTCTATTGTTCCCCAGCCTGGAAGAAGCAGTCGAGGGCGTTCAACTGATTGCCAAAGCCAGAATTCAGCCTGCCATTTTGGAACTCATTGATCATTCGACTCTGCTCATTCTTGATGAACAGTACTCGACGAATTACGCAGGTCACGGCGGTGCCATGCTCTTGGCTCGACTGGATGGCTATGGCGCCGAGCGTGAAGAAACCGCTCTCCGCAGTGTTTTCGCAGACCGCAATGCCCAGCTAAGCAATTCGGCAGATCCGAGTGCTACGCAACTGATCGAAATGCGCCGAACCAGCCGGGGTGATACTAAAGACGATGCTTACCGGACTGGAGAGGATGTCGCGATTCCGAAAAGCAAGATGCTTGAATACGTGCACCGCGTTCAACGGGCTGCGCGGGACGAAAACGTAAACATGCGGATGATTTCGCATGTAGGGGATGGCAATCTGCATCCGACGTTTTCTGTAGAACCGGAAGACGGCAACGAGCCACTAGCGAGGCTTGACCGTGCAGTTGAAAGCTCCGTACGTATTGCACTGGAACTGGGCGGCACAATTACTGGCGAACACGGTGTCGGGCTGATCAAAAAAGATTGGTTGCAATGGGAACAAGCAACAGAAGTGATCGAACTCCAACAGCAGATCAAGAACCTTTTGGACCCGTTGAATATCTTGAATCCTGGGAAAGCTATCTAATGGTCTTAAGCTGCGAGGCCCGGCTAAGGACTTGGCGGCAAAGAAAAGAGTAGCTATGCCGGGCATTGATGAGAATTCTGCAGGGTGTATAGTGAAATGGTTGTAACCACGGGATATAGCGCAGCTTGGTAGCGCGCGTCGTTCGGGACGACGAGGTCGCAGGTTCGAATCCTGTTATCCCGACACACAGCTAAGGGGGAACTTCGGTTCCCTCTTTTGCATTAAGCAGTCGTCTCAGCACGCAGTGACAGGTCAAGTGGACCTGCCTCCTTCGGCGGCAATTTATCGGCTGACGTGTAGCGAAGCTCAGGTCTGTTACAGGCATTTCAATAAACGAGCTGCAGATCACTCGAGGATATTGCCCCAGGATGTGCGATCCGTGAATTTTTTAGGTATAGTTATATCTCGTGCTAAGGCGTTCAGCGCAGATCAGCTTCGGCTGCTGAAGCAAATGAATACCAAGTCACATTGGGATATGGTGTAATTGGCAACACAACGGTTTCTGGTTCCGTCATTCTAGGTTCGAGTCCTGGTATCCCAGCGCTTCACCAAAGAGATTTGGTGAGCTGAAGATTAATCTTCAGCATACGGCCCCATCGTATAGCGGCCTAGTACTCCGCCCTCTCACGGCGGCAACACGGGTTCGAATCCCGTTGGGGTCACCAAAGCAAAAATCGCGAAACTTATGTTTCGCGATTTTTTTATGCCCAAAAACCGAGGATTCTACGGAACCGACAGCGGCTTCCGCTGATACCTCCTTAAGCAGGGTAATCCGTCAGTAATGTAACGGCGCAGAGTTGCAGGTCTAGCGCGGGTGAGGGGAAACTGCCCGTTGAGCCCGTTGAGCCCGTTGAGCCCGTTGAGCCCGTTGAGCCCGTTGAGCCCGTTGAGCCCGTTGAGCCCGTTGAGCCCGTTGAGCCCGTTGAGCCCGTTGAGCCCGTTGAGCCCGTTGAGCCCGTTGAGCCCGTTGAGCCCGTTGAGCCCGTTGAGCCCGTTGAGCCCGTTGAGCCCGTTGAGCCCGTTGAGCCCGTTGAGCCGCAGGGCATAACAACTCATTGCCCCCATCCTGGCCATTGGACGCTGCCACGAAAATGTCCGACTCATACATCGCTGGAAGCTCATGAGCTTCAATCTGAGCATGCTGTGCAAGGTGACCCATATGGATAACTAAGAACCGACCTGATTAAGTTTCAATTTTCTATTCGCCGATCCTGGGATGTCTATGCTTGATCCATGAGTGGCAGAGCCAAAGCATTTAGCGATGAAGGCGCACGGGATCCATCGCGCCCAAAACAGTATCGGGAACGAAAGAGAGCTCTGTACTTCCTGGGCATAGGAGGATTCTGCTTCCTCCTGACCTTGGCAGTGAATTACGGATTGAAGTTCACGATTCTGGGGGCGCATCCAACTTCAGCTTTTCTTATCGCTAATGCAGCGGCCACGGTAGTTTCCTACTACCTCTCGAGACGGTTTACCTTTGGGGATGTCGCCCACGGCCTCAAACGTATTCAGTTCATCAAATTCGTCGGCATGTCTACGGTAGCTATTGGAATTACTGCGGCGCCGGTTTATGTATCCCGTTGGATCTTTGGAATCACGGAACCACACGTTTCTTTTATCGTCCAGGAGATCGCCGACTTTATCGCCGGACCAATTATCGGGACGTTACTTGGGATGATCTTCCGATGGTGGGCAATGAAGAAGTTTGTCTTCCTGAATACGCTCCATAAACGTACAGAGATCCTGTAAACCGCAGGAGCAAAGCAGTCGCGATTCCGCTGCAGATTTGTTCAACTGTCAGGGCGTCAGAGTACGCCCGCGGATTATGCCGCCACAGTGTAACCACGATCACTGTCAAAAGTGCCCTGCCGATTTGCGGAGCCCTGAAAACCTGTGTATAGTTTTTATCTGTTGCCGGAACGGAAACAACACGGAATCTACCGTTTGTTTACCCGGCAGCCAATCACTTTTCACTGAAGGTTTTCCGCCGATTTTGATCGGATCAGGAACTCTGGTAAGTTGGAAAAGTTGCTCCGGAGCGAAGCAGTCATCGAAGGTTTGGTGGTTGTGGTGTCGAGAGTGTTTGTTGTTTGAGAACTCAATAGTGTGCCAAGTTTGTTGATACCGAATATTTTTTATTTGGTGAATACATAACATTTGCTTGAGGCATTGCACCCCCGTGCAGTGTTCTTGAGTGTTTTATTATTCGCCAGGACTTCATTGGCTTCGCCCTTATTTTCCAAGGGGTTGCCGGTGGCTTTTTATTTTTTTATGGAGAGTTTGATCCTGGCTCAGGATGAACGCTGGCGGCGTGCTTAACACATGCAAGTCGAACGATGAAGCCCAGCTTGCTGGGTGGATTAGTGGCGAACGGGTGAGTAACACGTGAGTAACCTGCCCCCGACTCTGGGATAAGCCCGGGAAACTGGGTCTAATACCGGATATTACCTTTGACCGCATGGTTGTTGGTGGAAAGATTTATCGGTGGGGGATGGACTCGCGGCCTATCAGCTTGTTGGTGAGGTAATGGCTCACCAAGGCGACGACGGGTAGCCGGCCTGAGAGGGTGACCGGCCACACTGGGACTGAGACACGGCCCAGACTCCTACGGGAGGCAGCAGTGGGGAATATTGCACAATGGGCGAAAGCCTGATGCAGCGACGCCGCGTGAGGGATGACGGCCTTCGGGTTGTAAACCTCTTTCAGTAGGGAAGAAGCGAAAGTGACGGTACCTGCAGAAGAAGCGCCGGCTAACTACGTGCCAGCAGCCGCGGTAATACGTAGGGCGCAAGCGTTATCCGGATTTATTGGGCGTAAAGAGCTCGTAGGCGGTTTGTCGCGTCTGCCGTGAAAGTCCGAGGCTCAACCTCGGATCTGCGGTGGGTACGGGCAGACTAGAGTGATGTAGGGGAGACTGGAATTCCTGGTGTAGCGGTGAAATGCGCAGATATCAGGAGGAACACCGATGGCGAAGGCAGGTCTCTGGGCATTTACTGACGCTGAGGAGCGAAAGCATGGGGAGCGAACAGGATTAGATACCCTGGTAGTCCATGCCGTAAACGTTGGGCACTAGGTGTGGGGGACATTCCACGTTTTCCGCGCCGTAGCTAACGCATTAAGTGCCCCGCCTGGGGAGTACGGCCGCAAGGCTAAAACTCAAAGGAATTGACGGGGGCCCGCACAAGCGGCGGAGCATGCGGATTAATTCGATGCAACGCGAAGAACCTTACCAAGGCTTGACATGTGCCAGACCGCCTCAGAGATGGGGTTTCCCTTCGGGGCTGGTTCACAGGTGGTGCATGGTTGTCGTCAGCTCGTGTCGTGAGATGTTGGGTTAAGTCCCGCAACGAGCGCAACCCTCGTTCCATGTTGCCAGCACGTAAAGGTGGGGACTCATGGGAGACTGCCGGGGTCAACTCGGAGGAAGGTGGGGATGACGTCAAATCATCATGCCCCTTATGTCTTGGGCTTCACGCATGCTACAATGGCCGGTACAATGGGTTGCGATACTGTGAGGTGGAGCTAATCCCTAAAAGCCGGTCTCAGTTCGGATTGGGGTCTGCAACTCGACCCCATGAAGTCGGAGTCGCTAGTAATCGCAGATCAGCAACGCTGCGGTGAATACGTTCCCGGGCCTTGTACACACCGCCCGTCAAGTCACGAAAGTTGGTAACACCCGAAGCCGATGGCCTAACCACCTTGTGTGGGGGGAGTCGTCGAAGGTGGGACTGGCGATTGGGACTAAGTCGTAACAAGGTAGCCGTACCGGAAGGTGCGGCTGGATCACCTCCTTTCTAAGGAGCTAACCATTATTGGTTGCCCATGCTGGACACGAGTGTTGTCCGGGTGGGTTGCTCATGGGTGGAATATCAATGGACTCAATACCGGAAAACGTGCTGGCTGATGCTGGTGCGGGGTATTGGCTGTGGCCGCGTGGTGCTTGGGCATCTGCTAGTACGCATTGCAGGGGTTTTCTTCTTGCGGTGCTGGAATGCGGTGTGTGGGTGTTGCGTGGTTTGTATGGTTTGGCATGCTGTTGGGTTTTGAGGCAACAAGCCTCCTTTCCTGGTGAATGGTTGCCGGGGTTCTTCCTGTGGGGAGGGTCCTGGTGGTGTTCGCTTGGGTGAGGGGTTCTTGGTGTTTCGGTGTTTGTCCTGTGTTTGCTGCAAGGATGTCCTGTTGGATTGATGCTGGCCTTTGGTTGGTGTTGGTTTTGGGGTGTTGTTGCGGGGGTGCGGGGTTGTTGTTTGGGAACTGTATAGTGAACGCGAGCATCTTGCAGATGAGATGAGCTGGGTAGTCCTTTTCCTTGGATTGCCTGGTGTTGGAGTCTTGTCTGCGTGATTTTGTTAGATTGTTTTATTGCTCATATCTTTTGACTTTGATGTTGTGTTGAAGTTTTTAAGGGCGCACGGTGGATGCCTTGGCATCAAGAGCCGATGAAGGACGTGGGAATCTGCGATAAGCCTGGTGGAGTCGATAACCGGACGTTGAGACCAGGATTTCCGAATGGGGGAACCCCGCACCATGTTATGTGGTGTGACCTGCAGCTGAATGTATAGGCTGTGTGGAGGGAACGCGGGGAAGTGAAACATCTCAGTACCCGCAGGAAGAGAAAACAACAGTGATTCCGTTAGTAGTGGCGAGCGAACGCGGATGGGGCTAAACCGGTTGGTGTGTGATAGCGGATAGGCGTTGCATCACCGGGGTTGTGGGGTCGGCATGTACCAGCGCTATCTTGCTGGTGGGATGAGGTGCAGGCGTATAGGTGAATCGGTTGGAATGCCGGACCATAGAGGGTGATAGTCCCGTAGGTGTAATGCGTGTCTGCCGTTCTAGTGTTGATACCCGAGTAGCACGGGGCCCGTGAAACCTTGTGTGAATCTGCCAGGACCACCTGGTAAGCCTGAATACTACTTGATGACCGATAGTGAATCAGTACCGTGAGGGAATGGTGAAAAGTACCCCGGGAGGGGAGTGAAATAGTACCTGAAACCGTGCGCTTACAATCCGTTAGAGCTGGGGACTTGTTCCCTGGTGATGGCGTGCCTTTTGAAGAATGAGCCTGCGAGTTAGTGTTACGTCGCGAGGTTAACCCGTGTGGGGAAGCCGTAGCGAAAGCGAGTCTGAATAGGGCGTTTGAGTGGCGTGATCTAGACCCGAAGCGAAGTGATCTACCCATGGCCAGGTTGAAGCGCGTGTAAGAGCGTGTGGAGGACCGAACCCACTTCAGTTGAAAATGGAGGGGATGAGCTGTGGGTAGGGGTGAAAGGCCAATCAAACTTCGTGATAGCTGGTTCTCCCCGAAATGCATTTAGGTGCAGCGTTGCGTGTTTCTTGCTGGAGGTAGAGCTACTGGATAGGCGATGGGCCCTACAAGGTTACTGACCTTAGCCAAACTCCGAATGCCGGCAAGTGAGAGCGCAGCAGTGAGACTGTGGGGGATAAGCTTCATAGTCGAGAGGGAAACAGCCCAGAACGCCAACTAAGGCCCCTAAGCGTGTGCTAAGTGGAAAAGGATGTGGAGTTGCTGTGACAACCAGGAGGTTGGCTTAGAAGCAGCCACCCTTGAAAGAGTGCGTAATAGCTCACTGGTCAAGTGATTCCGCGCCGATAATGTAGCGGGGCTCAAGCACACCGCCGAAGTTGCGTCATTCAAATATTAACCTGGTTTCGATTGGGTGTTTGGATGGGTAGGGGAGCGTCGTGTGGACGGTGAAGTCGCGGTGTAAACCAGCGGTGGAGGCCACACGAGTGAGAATGCAGGCATGAGTAGCGAATGACGGGTGAGAAACCCGTCCGCCGAATGATCAAGGGTTCCAGGGTTAAGCTAATCTGCCCTGGGTTAGTCGGGACCTAAGGCGAGGCCGACAGGCGTAGTCGATGGACAACGGGTTGATATTCCCGTACCGGCGAAGGACCGCCCATACTGAGCTGTGGATGCTAACCATGATTGACGCTAGCTGTTGGTGCCTTCGGGTATCTTGCTGGTTGATGTGGTGGGAACCGATGCAGTGAGGTCAGCGTATTAACAGGTGTGACGCAGGAAGGTAGCCGAGCCAGGCAATGGAATTGACCTGGTCCAAGGGTGTAGGAAGAGTGGTTGGCAAATCCGCCGCTCATGTTTCTGAGACCTGATAGGCGCCCCGTTTTCGGGGTGATTCGGTGATCCTATGCTGCCTAGAAAAGCATCGGCGCGAGGTCCAAGTCCGCCCGTACCCCAAACCGACACAGGTGATCAGGTAGAGAATACTAAGGCGATCGAGAGAATCATGGTTAAGGAACTCGGCAAAATGCCCCCGTAACTTCGGAAGAAGGGGGGCCTGCCCCGTGATGAGAACTTGCTTCTCTGATGCGGGTGTGGGCCGCAGAGACCAGGGGGAAGCGACTGTTTACTAAAAACACAGGTCCGTGCGAAGTCGCAAGACGATGTATACGGACTGACTCCTGCCCGGTGCTGGAAGGTTAAGAGGACTGGTTAGCAGTAATGCGAAGCTGAGAATTTAAGCCCCAGTAAACGGCGGTGGTAACTATAACCATCCTAAGGTAGCGAAATTCCTTGTCGGGTAAGTTCCGACCTGCACGAATGGAGTAACGACTTCCCCGCTGTCTCAACCATGAACTCGGCGAAATTGCAGTACGAGTAAAGATGCTCGTTACGCGCAGCAGGACGGAAAGACCCCGAGACCTTTACTATAGTTTGGTATTGGTGTTCGGTGCAGCTTGTGTAGGATAGGTGGGAGACTGTGAAGCTTGGACGCTAGTTCAGGTGGAGTCATCGTTGAAATACCACTCTGGCTGTACCGGTCACCTAACTTCGGACCATGATCTGGTTCAGGGACAGTGCCTGATGGGTAGTTTAACTGGGGCGGTTGCCTCCTAAAATGTAACGGAGGCGCCCAAAGGTTCCCTCAGCCTGGTTGGCAATCAGGTGTCGAGTGTAAGTGCACAAGGGAGCTTGACTGTGAGAGTGACAGCTCGAGCAGGGACGAAAGTCGGGACTAGTGATCCGGCGGCACCTCGTGGAAGGGCCGTCGCTCAACGGATAAAAGGTACCTCGGGGATAACAGGCTGATCTTGCCCAAGAGTCCATATCGACGGCATGGTTTGGCACCTCGATGTCGGCTCGTCGCATCCTGGGGCTGGAGTAGGTCCCAAGGGTTGGGCTGTTCGCCCATTAAAGCGGTACGCGAGCTGGGTTTAGAACGTCGTGAGACAGTTCGGTCCCTATCCGCTGCGCGCGTTGGAAATTTGAGAAGGGCTGTCCTTAGTACGAGAGGACCGGGACGGACGAACCTCTGGTGTGTCAGTTGTACTGCCAAGTGCATCGCTGATTAGCTACGTTTGGAAGGGATAACCGCTGAAAGCATCTAAGCGGGAAGCCTGCTTCGAGATGAGATTTCCATGCACCTTGAGTGTGAGAGGCCCCCAGCTAGACCACTGGGTTGATAGGCAGGATGTGGAAGCAAGGACTAAAGACTTGTGTAGCTGACCTGTACTAATAGGCCGATGACTTTCAACACACAATAAAACAATATTTGAACTGATGATTTCAATGCTGTTCGCGTTCACTATGCGGTTACGAGACAACAACCTCTAGCCAGCAAATACGGATGAGTTACAAGACTTTGTAGCACCGGAAAACATTGACCAGGAAACGTTTTGGTTTGTGTGCTTCGTGATTGTTACGGCGGTCATAGCGTGGGGGAAACGCCCGGTCCCATACCGAACCCGGAAGCTAAGGCCCACTGCGCCGATGGTACTGCACTCGTGAGGGTGTGGGAGAGTAGGTCACCGCCGGACTTAACTTGAGTAGATGGTTTGAGGCCCTGGTACCGTTTGGTGCCGGGGCCTCACCTGTTTAACGGGAAGGGGAGGGGGAATTGGGCAGCTGGTGCTGCCTGGTTCCTCCTCCCCTCCTGCTTTAACCTCGATAGCTGCTAAGCGACTAAGGCAACCCCAAACACTTGACTTAGGCATCATTGTTCAAGGGGCCACTCGAAATGGGCATAGTGTGGGATATGAGCGAGGCTGCGACTGACTCATCGACGGTGACTCGACTCGTCTTCCAATTGCGAAAGAGGGAAACCGAACGTGAGAACTTATGTCGTTACTGGCGCTGCTTCCGGTATTGGCGCGGCCACTGCAGAATTGATTCGAGAACGTGGGCACAAGGTCATTGGAGTTGATCTACGCGATGCCGAGGTCACTGCTGACCTATCGACGCAGGCGGGCCGGCTAAGCGCCATCAGCCAGACCCTAGAGCATTCCGAAGGCAAGATTGACGCGGTCATCGCGGCCGCAGGCATCTCGGCTCCTAAGGCGATTACCGTCTCGGTAAACTATTTCGGCGTAACCAGGTATCTGGAAGGCCTGCTGCCTGCATTGGGACTCTCGCAGTCACCACGCGTGGCCGTGGTTTCCTCGATGGCCTCGATCCAGCAGAATTCCGCTGAACTCGTTGATGCGTTGCTTGCAGGCGACGAGGAAGCAGCCCTGGCCATTGGTGCAGCCTTGGAAGCCGCTGGCCCGCGATCCGGTTACCTGAATTACCCGTCCTCCAAGCGTGCGCTGAGCCGCTGGGTTCGCCGCGAGTCCATCTCGGAGAAGTGGGCCGGCGCAGGGATCCCATTGAACGCTGTGGCTCCTGGCACCGTGATCACCAACATGACTCGGGACCTATTGGCGACAGAAGAAGGCAAATCGATGGTTGACCAGAATGTGCCGATGCCATTGAACTACCACTCTGAAGCCGTGGTAATTGCCAAGCTACTGCTGTGGCTAACGAGTGCAGAAAATACTCACGTCACCGGGCAAACGATTTACTGCGATGGCGGTGCCGAGGCTACGCTCCGCGGGGACGATATCTGGAGCTAGCCCAATTAGCCGGGTATGGCGAAGGACACTATTGGTAACGCGTTCTGAAGTGGCGCATCCACTGCGTGCTTGATATAGTTATGGAGTTGTCGCAATCGCGAATGACACCGTAGTTTTCCCATGGCTAGCCATGAGGTATAGAGTTACGGCGATCATAGCGTGGGGGAAACGCCCAGATCCATACCGAACCTGGAAGCTAAGACCCACAGCGCCGATGGTACTGCACTCGGGAGGGTGTGGGAGAGTAGGTCATCGCCGGGCATAATTTGCCGAAGGCCCCGAACTTTTGTTCGGGGCCTTCGATGTTTAACCGGACTCTCGTGCAGCGGACTTAAAGCCAATGGCGGCTTGGAGTTCAATTTCCAAGCCGCCATTGGCGCTAGCCAGTATTAGGCGTTGTCCAAGCGCAGACCGCTTTCCGTATCAAACAGGTGCGCGTGCTGCAGATTTGGTGCAATATTGATGCGCTGTCCACGTGCGGGAGGCGTACGGCCGTCAACACGAACCACGACTATCTGAGTTTCGCCGCCTAGCTCTGCCGAACCGTAGATGTAGGCATCTGCGCCGAGCTCTTCAACAACGTCGACAACAATCTCCACACCTTCGCCGGCACCGACAATCTCGATGTCCTCTGGACGGAAGCCCAAGGTGACTCCACCCTGTGCCCCAGGCGCATCGATAACAGCTGAACCGAAAGCAACCTGTCCATTGGCAGACTGCAACTGCACCAGGTTCATGGCAGGGGACCCGATGAAGCCTGCGACGAAGACATTGCGTGGGCGATCGTAGAGCTCACGAGGAGTGCCTACCTGCTGCAACTCGCCGTCCTTGAGTACGGCAACGCGGTCACCCATAGTCAAGGCTTCCACCTGGTCGTGGGTCACGTACACGGTCGTGACACCGAGTCGGCGGGTCAGCGACGCAATCTGGGTACGGGTCTGCACGCGCAGCTTTGCATCGAGGTTGGACAGCGGCTCGTCCATCAAGAACACCTGGGGTGAACGAACGATGGCGCGACCCATGGCCACACGCTGACGCTGGCCGCCAGACAAGGCCTTGGGCTTGCGGTCCAAGTACTTCTCCAGATCGAGAAGCTTGGCTGCTTCCAGCACGCGCTTCTTGCGTTCCTCCTTGTCGACGCCGGCGATCTTCAAGGCAAAGCCCATATTCTCGGCAACGGTCATGTGGGGGTACAGCGCGTAGTTCTGGAAGACCATGGCGATGTCGCGGTCCTTAGGCGGAACGTTGGTCACATCCTTATCGCCAATGAGAATACGACCGGAGTTTACTTCTTCCAAGCCCGCGAGCATGCGCAGGGTGGTGGACTTGCCGCAACCCGAGGGGCCGACCAGGACAAGGAATTCTCCATCTTGGATTTCCAAGTCGATAGCGTCGACGGAAGGCACAAGTGCGCCCGGGTAGATGCGGGTGGCCTTTTCAAAGGTCACAGTTGCCATGATGACAATCCTTTCACGGGCAGGTACGTGCCCGACGATCCGTAGTGAAAGTGAGTTGGGACACTTCAGTGTCGCATGGAAATCAGACTTTTCAAAAGGTGTGGTAATTCACTTGGCGAAAGGATATTATGCGCGGCCGCAGTTGGTCCAGGTCCCACCTTGATGCCCAGATCCGCTGCGCCAAGAACCTTGAATCCGTTCTCGTCGGTCACGTCATCACCGACAAAAAGGACCGCTTGGACGTCGAGTACTTCACGCAACCACTGCAGGCTCTGGCCCTTATCGCCGTGATGCACGGTGGCCTCTAGCACCGCTTTGCCTTCAAGCAGTTTGATGCCGTCCAAATCACCTAGCGCCTGCCGCGCCTGTGCCAGGGCCTTGGCGGCAACATCAGGTGCTGCCTGGCGGACGTGCAGGACCGTGGCCGACGGTTTGTACTCCACGCTGGCGTTCGCGTGCATCGCAGCAACGCGTTCCAGGCGCTGGGTAATTTGCCCGAGCAGCTCGGACTGCCTAGCGGTCAGCGGCTCATCGTGCCAGATCGCGCCCAGCTGTGGCGGAACCAAGCGCTCGGCACCGTGCGAACCAATGCGAATCTCTGGACGAGGCTCAGGATAGACCTCGCTCAAGGACTGCAGGTTACGCCCCGACACCACCGCGGTGTATACCCCGGGACTGGAAGCCAGCTGCTCGAAGGCAGCAGCAGACTCTTCCAGCGGCCGGGCCTCTCGCGGCCGGTCAACCAGCGGGGACATCGTTCCATCAAAGTCCAAAGCAACTAGTACCCGCTGATGGCCAGCAAATTCAGCCAGCGCGGCCTGCAGGGCAGGGTCAAGGTCAGGCAATGGTATTCCTCATCGGAGATCAGGATTCCTGTCGGAATCTTCTAGCGAACGATTTCGTGCACGGAGGTGGCCGCGTTGATCTCGGCCAGCTCGGCTAGGAAATCCTCGGACCACTTCGAGACGTCGTTGAGTGCCAAGTGGCGGTTCATGCGTTTCATCCGGCGTTCCTGCTCTGCCTCATTCATCTGAACCGCTTCAACGATCCTGGCCTTCATCCCGTCGATGTCGTGCGGGTTGACCAGGACAGCCTGGGTCAGCTGATCGGCAGCGCCGGTGTACTCCGAGAGCACCAGTACACCGCGACCATCCTGGTGCGCAGCGACGAACTCCTTGGCCACCAGATTCATCCCATCGCGCAGGGCCGTGACCAGCAGGACATCGGCTGCCAGATACATGGCGATCATTTCGCGCAGCGGATAGGACTGGTGCAGGTAGCGCAGGGTGGTGTGGCTCAGGGTGTCATGCTGGCCGGTGATCTGCCCGACCATGAGCTCCACCTGGTCACGCAGCTCGATGTAGCTGTCCACGTTTTCCCGGCTGGGGCTGGCTACCTGGATCAGGCAGACATCACCGGCGCGCAGAGTCTGGTCGGAGAGCAGCTCGCCATAGGCCTTCAGGCGGTGGCGAATGCCCTTGGTGTAGTCCAAGCGGTCCACGCCCAGCATGATGGTTTTCGGATTGCCCAGCTCATGGCGGATCTGGGCAGCACGGGCAATGATTTGCGGATCGCGTGCGAGCTTGGCGATTTGCTCGGTATCGATGGAAATCGGATGCGCATTGGCACGGCAGAGATTCTGCATGTCGTTACCGGCTGGGGGCGAAGCCACATCGCCCTTGGTGGAGTAGTCGGTGAAACGGCGCAAGCAGCGCAGGAAATTGCTCGCATCGGTTTCGCGCTGGAACCCGACCAAGTCCGCGCCGACCAGTCCCTGCAAGATCTGGGTGCGCCAGGGCAGCTGCGAAAACAGGCTGGCCGCCGGGAACGGTATGTGCAGGAAGAAGCCGATTTTCAGATCGGGTCGCGCCAGCCGCAGCATCTGCGGAACCAGCTGCAGCTGGTAGTCGTGGACCCACACGGTAGCGTTCGGAGCAGCGATTTCCAGTACGGCATCGGCGAATCGCTGGTTGATCCTCTTGTAGCGGTCCCACCAGGTGCGGTGGTACTCCGGTGGCACGATGACGTCGTGGTAGAGCGGCCAAAGCGTCGAGTTGGAGAAGCCCTCGTAGTAGAGGGTCAGGTCATCCTCATCCAGGGGGACCGGAACCAGATGGATGTCATCCTTGTCGAAGCTCTCCAGCTTCTCGCCGATACCGCCATGCCAACCCACCCAGGCACCTTCGGACGCAGCCATGACCGGTTCCAAGGCGGTAACCAAACCACCGGGCGAACGCTGGAATCCTTGCGATCCGTCAGGATTGGTGATGCGATCCACCGGAAGGCGGTTGGCTACAACCACAAAATCGTAGGAATTTTCGGTCTTTGTACTCGGCGCTGGGTTACCCACTGCAAACCTCCTGGTTTGTTCAATCTGGTTCACCGGCGTGGTGCAGATTCGTCGGTTCTGAGTGAATGACTTCTCGTCAAATTTCCTCGCTCTTGCTATTTAGCCTAGTGAAAACTGACTGCTAAGGGAACGAAGGGACGGATTTCTCCGTCATACGGGCTACTTCTGCGCATGTGCCGCGTGGTCAGCTAAGGACCGGCAGCAAAGAAACGATATCCGCCGATGACTTGGTTTAACGCTCAACTTAAGGTTTTCGAAGCACTTTGGGTGCTGTATGCGAAAGATATGTGAGTCCTGTGAAGGTGGGGGAATCTTGAGTTTTCAAGGATATTGGCGCTCGGAGTTGGCTAAGCTTGACTCCAGATGATAGTTGTCCGCTGACCAAGGAACCGCCAAATTTATGTCTACAAATAACCCGCGCCCATCGAAGGCAGAGCGAACCGCGAGTGCCCGAGAGAAGGCGGCGCAGATGCGTGCCGCTCAAGATGCCGCTCAGAAGCGCAAGTCGCTTTTCGTGAAGCTGGGCGTATTGGCCGCAGTCATTGTGGTCATCGCACTGGTAGTTACCTTGATCGTGCAGAACAACAACGCAAAGGTGGCAGACTCCGGCGCCGTGCCGCAGGGCGCTACCGCAGCCGGTGGCATCATGGTCACCTCGCCGGACACTGTCGCAGAGAAGTCCATCGAGAATGTGGATATCAAGACGCTCGAAGCACCTGCCGAGGCGCCATCGCCTGCTACCCCACGCGACCTGACGGTGGCTGAAAAGGGCGAACCGATCAACATCGCCATGTACGTTGACGCCAACTGCGTTCACTGTGCAGACTTCGAGGCTACCTACGGGGACCAGATCGAGGAATGGCTGGCCAACGGCGACGTCACCGTTGAATACCGCAACGTCGGCTACCTTGACCGGGGTTCAGCAACCAACTTCTCCTCGCGCGGCGCCAACGCATTGGCTTGCGTCGCCGACGAAAGCCCAGAAGCCTACATGGGCTTCGTCAAGGCACTGTGGGGCCACTATCCAGAGGGCGAGATGAAGAACGCCGAGCTGGCCGATCTGGCGATCCAGAATGGCGCTGCGCAGTCCGTTGAAAGCTGCATCGCAGATGACAAGTTCCGTCCATTCGTCCAGTACACCACTACTGCCGGCCAGTACGATGGCGTGGCTGGCACCCCATCGATCTTCGTCCAGGGCAAGGTAGTCGATCTGGCAAAGGAAGACTTCCCAACCGCAGTGAAGGAAGCAATCGCTGCCAACAAGTAAGTCGAACCGGTAGACTCTGGACAATTGTTCGGGATCCGGTAGTATCCTTATTGATCTCGCACCCCGACCGATGGGAAGGAAGCCAATGATGGCTTCCTTCCCATCGGCATTTAACTCGGAGCATCGCCAATTCGCAGTGCCGCAGGGTTTTCGGATATTCTTATTCGGTACGCCCCCTTAGCTCAGCTGGCCAGAGCGTCTGTCTTGTAAACTGAAGGTCACCGGTTCGAATCCGGTAGGGGGCTCTGACCTGGTCCTGGACCAGCAACGGGAACCGTGTCCATGAATCTTCGTGGCGCGGTTTCTTTTTTTAGCCCCAGGTCTTGCCCGAGCCAGCGTCGCGCCTATGGCAGGCTCAAAGATCCCGCCGGTAGAATTTTGCGCAGAACCTATATTTGAGGAGCCGACCATGGCCGGAGGCCTTGCAGCACTATTGGACGACGTGGCGGCGCTGGTGAAAGTCACCGCGGCATCGCTTGATGACATCGCGCTGGGCGCTGGCAAGGCCAGCACCAAATCGCTAGGCGTCGTCATCGACGATGCGGCAGTCACCCCGCAGTACGTGGCCGGGCTCTCGCCCAAGCGCGAGCTTCCAATCATCTGGAAGATCGCCGTTGGGTCTATCCGGAACAAAATGCTGTTCATCCTTCCGGTGGCGCTGATCCTATCGCAGTTCGCTCCATGGGCGCTGACCCCGATCCTGATGATCGGTGGCGCCTATCTGGTTTTCGAAGGCGCCGAGAAGCTGCTTGAGGCGATGGGCGCGATCAAGCACCACACTCCGGGCGGCAAGGAGGGAGTGCGCGACGAGAAAGCGATCATCGGATCGGCAGTGCGCACAGACCTCGTGCTTTCCGCGGAGATCATGGTCATCTCGCTGAACGAGGTGTCCCACGAGCCGTTCTTGAATCGCGCGCTGATCCTGATTGTGATCGCCATCCTGATGACCGTCGTGGTCTATGGCGCCGTGGGCTTGATCGTCAAAATGGACGACATCGGCCTGCACATGGCCGCCAAGCCGCGCCAGCTCACGCAGAAGATCGGGCGCGGCCTGGTCAGGGCGATGCCCATCGTGATGTCCATCCTGAGCAAGGTCGGCGTGATCGCGATGCTCTGGGTCGGCGGGCACCTGCTGCTGGTCGGCATGGACGAACTGGGCTGGCACGCACCGTACGGCTTCGTGCACCACGTGGAACTGCTGGTCCACGACGCGACCGGCCAGGCCGGCGCCGTGCTGGGCTGGCTGGTGAACACCGCCTTCTCCTGCCTTGCCGGTTTCATCATGGGTACCGTGATTACCGTCATCATCCTGGGCATCCAGAAGCTGCGCCACAAGGGCAAAGCCGAAGCAGACCACTAGGAACAGGAATCAGCCAGATGCCCGCGCACGTAGAATAGAGAAGTTGCCGCCCGGACTCGGTCTACCGGTCCAGCCCAACTGTCTGGCCTACGTGGAAAGATCGATGCGTGTTGAGTAGAGAATTGACAGATCAGGCCACCGCCCGCCATGCGCGCGGAGCCTACTTCACCCCGGAACCCGTTGCCAGCTTCATGGCGCAGTGGGCGCTGGGGGAGCAAGGATCCAAGGTCCTGGAACCCTCCTGCGGTGAAGCGCAATTCCTTGCCGCTGCCCATCCGGTGCTCGCAGATGGCCGAGACCGGGTCGAGCTGGTGGGCCTGGAACTGCACGAACCATCGGTGCAGGCCGCCCGTGAACGGATGAGCGCCGCCGGGATCGACGCGCGCATCGAGCACGCCAACTTCTTCGAGGTCACCGGCTACGCCGAGTACGACGCTGTCATCGGCAACCCTCCCTACGTGCGCTACCAGCTGCACCGCGGGGCTGACCGGCAGCTCTCGCGCGCCGCGGCCAAAGCCTCGGGCGTGGAACTGAACGAGCTTGCCAGCATCTGGGCCGCTTTCGTCGTGCATGCCACCAGCTTCCTTGCCGTCGGCGGGCGCCTGGCCCTGGTGCTTCCGGCAGAGCTGATGTTCGTGAACTATGCCGGGCCTGTCCGCCAGATGCTGCTTGAACGCTTCGCCAGCGTGCACCTGGCCGTCTTCGAAGAGCGCTTGTTCGCCGACGCGCAGGAAGAAGTGGTGCTGCTGCTGGCCGAGGGCTTCCGCGAAGGGGCTAGCGGTTCCTTCAACCTGCACCAATTCCGCAATGCGCTGGATCTGCAAGCCCTGGGCGAAGGCACCCGCCACACCCCGGTGCGCATGAACGAGCGCTGGACCGGTTCCCTGGTCGGCCTCGAAGCCCAGGGGATCTTGTCGGCGGCACTGGCCGCCGGCCGGATGGCGCCGCTGCAGTCCTGGGGCGAAACCTCGCTGGGCGCGGTCACCGGCAATAATAAGTGGTTCACCCTCTCGGCCCAGCAGATCCAGGACCTGGGGCTGGCCCGCGAGGACCTGATCCGGATCTCGCCTCCGGGCTCGCGCCACCTGCGCGGGCTGGAATTGAGCGAGGACGGCTGGGAAAAGCTCGCCGAGCACGGGGCAGCTGCCTACATGTTCCGCCCCGGCGCGGAACCCAGCGGTGCTGGTGCGCGCTTTGTGGCCAGCGGTGAACTGCAGAACGTCGACCAGGCCTACAAGTGCAAGGTGCGCTCGCCGTGGTGGCGGGTGCCGGTGCTCTCGGTGCCGGATCTGTTCATGACCTACATGAACGCCGACACCCCGCGGTTGACCGCCAACGAGGCCGCGGTGCACCACATCAACTCGATCCATGGGGTGTACCTCGGCGCCGATGCGCGCGAGCTGGGCCGCGAGCTGCTCCCGGTGGCATCGCTCAATACCCTGACCATGCTCGGAGCCGAAATGGTGGGCCGCTCCTACGGCGGCGGCATCCTGAAGCTGGAACCGCGTGAAGCCGACCAGCTGCCGGTCCCGGCGATCGGCATGGTGCAGCGCTATGCCCGGCAATTGCGTGCCATCAAGCCGGCGGTGCGTGAACTGCTGGTGCAGGGGCGCAAGCAAGAGGCCACCGACCTGGTGGACGGCGTGGTGCTCGAGCAGCTGCTCGGCTTGGAGCCGGATGCGCTGGAGGCGGTCCGCACTGCGCGAATGAATATGCTCGAACGCCGCAAGGCCAGAAGCAAAGCCGTGAGGGGATGAACGTGGCCAATCCTGCGATCGAAAAGACCTTGGCCTTTGCCGAATTCGATACCACGTTGATGTCAGCGGCGAAGGATTCGCCCTGGCTGGGCAATGGCGCGGTAACCGAGGAATTCAACCCGTCCTTCCCGGTGCTCGAACGCCTGCTGAGCATCCCGGTCCGCAACAAGGCGGTCACCCGATCGGGCCGCTTTGCCCAGGGCGTGGACGCATGGCTGGCCCATGAATTGCGCCGTGCCGGATTCGATGCGGATCTGGTGTGGCCGCGTCCCGAGGCGCCCCGGGTCTTGTCCAGCGACATACTGGAACTGCTGCGCAAGCTGCCGGAGCGGCTGGCCGACGAGGTGCACGAGTCCATCATGGCGGGCAAGGCGGGCAGCATCGACGCGCGCATCCTGGGCCGCGCCTACATGAAGCAAACCGACGTGGTGATGACCCATTGGTCCACCGGTCCCGAACTGCTGCTCAGCACCAAGGCGATGACCTCATCCTTCGGCAAGAACCTGGCCAACCGCTATGAAGAGGCCTATGGGGATGCGGCTAACCTGCGGGCCCGCTACCCGCTGGCAGCCGTCGGGTTCTTCTTCGTGCAGCGTGCCACGATCCTGGAATCCGAGCCGGCCGCCTTCCGCCGCACCGTGGACATGATCCGCAAGCTGCGCGACTTCGGCGACGGCTTCGGATACACCGCCACCGGCCTGCTGCTGGTGGATTGGGATGAGAGCGCAGAGGATCCCGAAGTGAAATGCGTCCACGCTCCGGTGCCAGCGGATATTGCCGCGCCGCAGTTCCTCAACGCCATGGTCGATGCGGTCCTGAAGGTCACCCCGATTGACCTGCACGAGGCCGCTCGCGCTCGCCGGGCCGGAGAAGTTGCCCCGCTGCCGGGCCACGGCTCCGTGGACGAACAGCAGGACGCCCTGTTCTAGGCGGTCACATCACCGGCACGGCGGAGGCCGGATCATCGGATCCGAACTGCGCGGCGAATCCCTGGACCGGGGCCGGGCCGGCCATGAGGCTCGGGGCTGGCATCGCACTTTCGGGAAGGTGGATGGCCACGTGGTCCTCGGAGGCCTGCGGCAATTGCGCGGCCCACTGCCGTGCGGCCTCGGTGGCCCGGTAGATGAACTTCAGCTGCCCATCGTGCTCGAAGCTGCGCTCGCGCTGCCACAGTTCCGAGCGCTCGTAGAAGGCCCAGGATGCCGGGTTCTGCGAATCGATGACGCTGATCGGGGTTTTGCCCGAACGCAGCGCGTGGGCAAGGCGCAGCGACGTCGTATGCTGGCGGATGCCCAGGCGGCGGTAGTCCGGGCGCACGGCCATGCAACCGAGCTCCACGGCGTTCATCGAAGAAGTCGGGGCAATGATGGAATCATGCACGAGGCCTGCGGCAACCAAGGTGCCCTGGTCGCGCACGGTCACAAGCAGCGAGAGCCGGTCGAACTTCTGGTTCCAACGCTGGTCGACCAGGGGGTAAAGGGTCGCTAATTCGGCGCGCTGGGCCGGCTGAACGCATAGGGATGACAAGGAAAAGTTCAGGTTTTCAAACACTGGGTACGGTCCTAAATTCTAAGAACGAACGAAAGATGAGGCTTTTGCGCGGTGGAAAAATCCACTGCGCGGTTTCGTTGGCCTTGAGGGGACCGATGCCGGCGGCTTCCGGCAACTTCCTTGTAGGGTCCAGTTTGAGCTCGATGAGCTAGAAAAATTATGGAGTCTAAAGTCCCTTTTTGACAAGTGGAAATGGGTACTTTTAGGTGAATCGCAAATAAACTATTCGGCGCTGTTTTTCTGCTCTACTCATTGCCTGAACCGCGACTGTTCGAACCTGCGCTGGAAGCGGCATTTCGGCGTGTTCCGGGGACGGATTCCGGGCGCTGGAACCGGTGGCCGATTTGGAGTGAGGTCCACGGCCCGGTAGGATTGCTTATGCGCTTGGCTTGCAAGTCAGGGCGCAGATGGATCTTTAGCTCAGTTGGTTAGAGCGTTCGCCTCACACGCGAAAGGTCGCTGGTTCGAGTCCAGTAAGATCCACCAAGAACGAAAGCCACCGCAATGCGGTGGCTTTCGCTGTTTCCGGGACAGCCAGGATCCTAGGCGCCAAGCAGCTGGTGCACCATGGGCTTGACCTCTTCTCCGAGCAACTTGATGCTGTTCATCATCGCCTCGTGCGGCAAGGAACCGGCAGAGTACTTGATGTCAACGCGCGACAAGCCCAGCTGCTGGGCCACCTTGGCCATCTTCCGTGCCACAGTTTCCGGGCTGCCGGCCATCATGGCTCCCTCGGGCCCCATGGAAGCCTGCAAGCGCATCTTGCTGGCCGGCGGCCAGCCTCGTTCGGCGCCCAGCCGATTCATGGTGCGCTGGTAATGCGGCCAGAGGGTTTCCAGGGCCTCCTGGTCGGTGGAAGCCACCAAGCCATGGAAGTGCGCCGAGACCGGCAATTCTCCATGGCCGAACTCCTTCAGCGCACGGCGGTAGAGGGTGGCCAAGCCTTCGAAGGCCGAGGGCTGGCCGCCGATAATGGCCAAGCACAACGGCAAGCCATGCCGGGCCGCGCGGGTGACCGACTGCGGGCTGCCACCCACACCCACCCAGGTGGTCAAGGGCTGGTCTTCCAGCAGCGGGTAGATCTGCTGGTTGCGCAAGGCGGCGCGGTGCTTGCCCTGCCATGAAACCGGCGTGCCGTGGCGGAGCTTGGCCAGCAGATGCAGCTTCTCTTCGAACAGGTCCTCGTAGTCTTCAAGATCCAGGCCGAAGAGCGGGAAGGATTCGATGAAGGAGCCCCGGCCTGCGATGATCTCCACTCGCCCGTTGGAGATCGCGTCCAAGGTGGCAAAGCGTTCGTAGACGCGCACCGGGTCGTCGCTGGAGAGCACGGTCACCGCGGTGCCGAGCTTGATGCGCTGGGTAGTGCTGGCCAGGGCGGCCAGAACGATTTCGGGGGAGGAGATGGCATAGTCATCGCGGTGGTGCTCGCCGACACCGAAGAAATCAAGGCCCGATGCTTCGGCCTGCTGCCCCTCGGCGATGACATTGCGGATCACCTGGGCATGGCTCAGCGGGTTGCCCTGGGCGTCCTCGGTGATGTCGCCGAAGGTCTCGGCTCCGATTTCTGGCAAAGGGAACTGCGTATTCATTGGATCCTCCGGATTATATGCAAACACATCTAACTTCTGCATGGTGCAACCAACTGCCGAGCGCCGGTATTCCAGTGGCCGAAAATACCCTTAAATGTGTTCGGCGATACCTCCCGAATTCGCCAGGTTCCCGACAACTTTTCATGCACGGGTTGTATGGTGAATCCCATGGGAAAAACTTTGGATGAGGGGGCATGATTCGTGGCGCATCGATCTAGCGAGGAACAGGCCGCCTCGTCGAATGCCGTAGGCGAGGATCCGGCTCCGCTAGCTGGCGTCTTGCCCCGCATTGCCACTAGTGAGATCAACATGGGCTTCCATCCGGCAGAGCCCGCCGAAGAGCCGGCAACGGCATCTGAACTACCGCTCAATACGGCGGTCAGCGCCAACGTGGCGGCTGCCGATGTCTCGGATATCGAGTGGCGCACCGGCCAGGTTCACACCACCGATGAGGGCATTACCCTCATGCCTACCCGCGCCAACCCGGTGGCCCGTCGGCTGCTGGCGAAAATGTGGATCTCGGATACCCCTCCCACCGAGGCGCTGAACATCGTTGAGCGCCTGCAGGGCACCCCCTACGCCAACCCCAAGGTCAACGTGGACCAGGACGCGTCCAACCGGCGCACCATGGAGTTCGCGCTGGATTTGGGCGAGACCTTGATCCGCTACGGCGCAGGCGCCTTGGAAGTGGAAACCAGCGTGATCGCGGTGACCGCGGCACTGGGCCTGAGCCACTTGGATGTGGACATCACCAACCAGTCCCTGCATTTGAACTACAGCCCGCCGGATGCCGAAAGCTACTCGGTGCTGCGTGTGGTCCGCTCCTACACCTCGAACTATGCCGGCATGGTGCTGGTGCACGAACTCGTCTCGGATATCATTGCCGGCGGCGTTTCGCGATCCGTTTCAGCGAAGCGGCTGAAGGACATCACGCGGCAGCCCAAGCCGTTCCCGCGCTGGATCGTCGCCTGCGGCCGGGCCGTGTTCGCGGCCGCGTTCGTGCTCTTCATTGGCGGCTCGTGGGCTGGTGCGCTGGTGGCGATGCTGTCCTCGAGCCTCGTGACGCAGATCGGCCGATACGGCTCGCGCTGGAGAGTGCCCGAGTTCTTCACTATCGCTGCCTCGACATTGGTGGTCACCGGCATTGCCTTGCTGGGGCATCAATTCCACGCTCCGCTGGATCCGGCGCTGGTGGTCTCTGGCGGCATCTTGCTGCTGCTTCCGTCGGGCAGATTCGTTTCGGCATTGCAGGATGCCATCAACGGCTTCCCGGTGACAGCGGTAGGCCGGTTGTTCTCGGCCAGCCTGATCTACGGGGCGATCCTCTGCGGAATTGCTACGGCCCTGGTGATCTCGGATCTGCTCGGGGGAGAGAAGGTCGACGTTCACCAGATCGTCCAAACCGACTATCCGGCCTGGCTGCTGGTGGTCTTGGTGGGCGTGGCCATTGTCGCCGGTGCGGTCACCGAGCAGAGCGCGCTGCGCCTGCTGCTGCCTACCGCCGGCATTGCGGTCGGCGGCTACCTGGTGCAGCTGCTGGCCGAAAGCATTGGACTCGGAGACCGGGCCACCCCGGCGCTGGTCGCCACGGTGATCGGTTTCGCCGCGCGGCTGGCAGCGGACAAACTCCGCTCGCCGCAGCTGGTGCTAGCGGCTCCTGCGGTCATGTTCCTGCTTCCGGGCCTGATGATCTTCCGAGCAATGTACGGCATCGTCATCAACGTCAATGACACCGCCACGGGACTGGTGGAGATGTTCAACGCCATGGCGATCATGCTCTCCATCGCTGGCGGCGTCGTCTTCGGCGATACGCTGTGCCGTCCATTGACCTCCAGCGCCCGGCGTGAGCGCCGGCGGATCCGCCGACGCTAGGCTTTCGGCAACGACCAGTCAATCGGCTTCTGTCCGCTGTCGGACAGGAGCCGATTGATGCTTGAGAAGGGCTTGGAGCCGAAGAACCCGCGCGAGGCTGAGAGCGGCGAGGGGTGGGCGCTTTGCAGCTGCACGGCGTTGGACAGGGACTCGGAGAGTTTCTGCGCATGCTTGCCCCAGAGCAAAGCCGCCGGAGGCCGCGGACGTTCATTGAGCGCGGTGAGGATGGCATGCAGAATTGGCGCCCAACCCAGCTTCTGATGCGAGCCGGCATTGCCAGCGGCTACGGAGAGCACCTGGTTCAGCAGCAAGACGCCTTGGGAAAGCCATGGACTGAGGTCTGGATGCGCGACCGGCTCCAGCCCCAGATCGGACTGCAATTCCTTGTAGATATTGGCCAAGGAGCGCGGCAGCGGACGCACCTGCTTGTTGGCCGCGAAGGCCAAACCATTTGCGTGGCCGGGTGTCGGATATGGGTCTTGGCCAATAATTAGGACCTTGACTTCGGACAATGGCAGGCTCAGTGCGCGGAACATCACCTCCGGTGCCGGCAGGATCTGTTCACCGGCCGCCGAACGGGCCGCCAAATCGGTGGCCAGGGAACGCAGCAACGAGTCCTGCTCGCAGAGTGCCCGAACCCAGTCTGCAGCGATAAACCCGTGGTCGGCCACGGATTGGGCGCCATGGTAGAACGGGAAATCAGCCGCTTCGTACACTGGTGTCCGAGCTGGCTGGGGTGCATCGAAAAGTGCTGGCTGCAAATCGTCCATAGGGGTAATTGTGCCGTTTTTCTGGCGTGCCTGTGCTCGGCCACACGGTGTTAGGCAAGCAGATTGGTTAGAATATCGGTGGTATGTCTACCGATGGTGGATTACATGCATAACCGAAACCTGAGAAAACTGGTCCAATGACAGAGGTGAGAACGTATGGCTGAGAATGAATTGCTGGTGGATTTCGTCATGAACCCGGATTCGGAATTGGATGAGCGTTCGCAACAGATCCTCAACCTGGAAAAGTTGTGGTGGAAGTATGCCGGGGCCAAGGAACAAGCCATTACCAAGCAGTTTTCGATGTCGCCGACGAATTATTACCAGCTGCTGAACCAGCTGATTGAAACCGACGCGGCACTGGCCTACGACCCGATGTTGGTCAAGCGCCTGCGCAGAGCACGTTCCACAAAACGTCGCGTGGGCGGTAAGGTCGGCACGGGACGATAACCCTGCCTGCCGTGACCAATCAGACCTCGAGCAAGGACAAGAATGACCAACTACCCGCGTGACGAATTTGATCGCGTTCCGGAGTTCAGCACCCGTGTGGGTTCGCACCACGCCCACGGATGGGCGCAGTCCGCCGCGTCGAAGTCAACCGGTGGGAAATTGCGCTGGGTAGTGCTGACCGCTGTACTCGTGCTGGTGATCGGTGCCTTGTCCTTCATCTTCGGCCCTCAGCTCAAGGAGACCCTCGCGACTTCCACGGGAAGCGACACCTCGCAAACCCAGGAAGTCACCGCCGAGCCCTCCGTGGAACCCACACCTAGTGAATCCGCATCGCCAACGAGCACCATCGATGACGAAGACGTGCTCTACGGCCAGCTGATTGGCGTGTACAACGCGGCAAGTGTTGCCGGTCTGGCTAATGAAGGCGAAGACGCCATGGCCGAAGCCGGGTTCACCAGCATTGTGGCCGACAACTGGACCAGGCCCGCAGAAGTCTCCACGGTTTATTACATGTCCGAGTCCTACCGCACTACCGCTGAAAAAGCTGCAGAAATCCTGAATATCGACGAAGTTCTGCAGACCAGCAACATTCCGAACCGGGTCACCGTGGTTCTGGGCTCCGATGACACCCTGGGGCTAAACGAATAATTCGTTCATAATTCCATTCGCTCAGAGCCGATCGGCTTGCACTCGCCATGCGAGAGTGCCAATATTTGTATTAGCACTCATGCGTTGCGACTGCTAACGCCGGTCGGCTTTTGCGTTCTCCAAGAACTCCATGAAGCACCGGACAGCGGACGCAGGGCGTGGGCGTGGAAAATACCTCAGATAGCGAGAGCTGAAACGGTTGCTGGCCCGATGCCGCACCGGTCCACTCGTCCGTCGCGGGCGCTGTCTGTCGGTTGCATTTTCGCAAAATCGTCCCGAAAGGACCGTACGCCACAATGGCTAAGATGATTGCATTTGACGAGGAAGCACGCCGCGGACTTGAGCGCGGCCTGAACACCCTTGCTGACGCGGTGAAGGTCACCCTGGGCCCACGCGGCCGCAACGTTGTTCTGGAAAAGAAGTGGGGCGCTCCTACTATCACCAACGACGGCGTGTCCATCGCTAAGGAAATCGACCTCGAAGAGCCTTACGAGAAGATCGGCGCAGAGCTGGTCAAGGAAGTTGCCAAGAAGACCGACGACGTCGCTGGCGACGGTACCACCACCGCAACCGTGCTGGCACAGGCACTGGTCAAGGAAGGCCTGCGCAACGTTGCCGCAGGTGCTGACCCAATCGCACTGCGCCGCGGTATCGACAAGGCCGTAGAAGCTGTTACCGCTGAACTGTTCGCCGCTGCGAAGAAGGTCGAATCCAAGGAGCAGATCGCTGCTACCGCTTCGATCTCTGCTGGCGATCCGGAAATCGGCGCACTGATTGCTGAAGCTCTCGACAAGGTCGGCGAGCAGGGCGTTATCACCGTTGAAGAATCCAACACCTTCGGCCTGGAGCTGGAGCTGGCAGAGGGCATGCGCTTCGACAAGGGCTACATCTCCGCTTACTTCGTCACCGACGCTGAGCGCCAGGAAACCGTTCTCGAGGACCCTTACGTCCTCATCGTGAACTCGAAGATCTCCTCGGTCAAGGACATGGTGACCTTGCTGGAGAAGGTCATGCAGTCGAACAAGTCGCTGCTGATCATCGCCGAAGATGTCGAGGGCGAAGCCCTGGCTACCCTGATCCTGAACAAGATCCGCGGCCTGTTCAAGTCCGTTGCTGTCAAGGCTCCGGGCTTCGGCGACCGTCGCAAGGCCATGCTGACCGACATCGCTATCCTCACCGGCGGCCAGGTTGTTTCCGAGGAAATCGGCCTGTCCCTGGACAACGTAGGCCTGGAAGTCCTCGGTACCGCCCGCAAGGTCGTTATCACCAAGGACGAGACCACCATCGTTGAAGGTGGCGGCGAAGCCGACGCCATCGAGGGACGCAAGGCCCAGATCGCAGCCGAGATCAAGAACACGGACTCGGACTACGACCGCGAGAAGCTGCAGGAGCGCCACGCAAAGCTCTCCGGCGGTGTCGCTGTGCTGAAGGCCGGCGCTGCTACCGAGGTAGAGCTCAAGGAGCGCAAGCACCGCATCGAAGATGCCGTGCGCAACGCCAAGGCAGCTGTTGAAGAAGGCATCGTCGCCGGTGGTGGCGTTGCACTGATCCAGGCTGGCGCTGCAGCATTCGAGAAGCTGGTTCTGGAAGGCGACGAAGCTACCGGTGCGAACATCGTCCGCGTTGGCATCGAAGCCCCGCTGAAGCAGATTGCCCTGAACGCTGGCATGGAGCCAGGCGTTGTCGCTGACAAGGTCAAGGGCCTGCCAGCAGGCCACGGCCTGAACGCTGCAACCGGCGAATACGTCAACCTGCTTGAAGCTGGTGTCAACGACCCAGTGAAGGTGACCCGTTCGGCACTGCAGAACGCGGCATCGATCGCTGGCCTGTTCCTGACCACCGAAGCTGTTGTCGCAGATAAGCCAGCTCCTGCTGGCGCTGCCCCAGCCGGTGGCGATGACATGGGTGGCATGGGCGGAATGGGCGGCTTCTAAGCTTCCCGCACGCACTAAGCACGCAGTAATCGCGCCGATGGCCCGGATCCTTTCGAGGAATCCGGGCCATCGGCCGTTTAACGTGGGACAAGCGTTGCACTATAGCCAGCTGTGCAACAGCTCCAGCTCGGTGCCCAAATTATTCCGCGCGCGCTGCTCCCAGCGCCGGGATCCGGATTGGGTGCCGTAGATCAGTTCTTTCTCCAACAGGCCGCTGAGAATCTTGCTGCGCCCGGCAGCAAGCACATGGCGGGGAAGATGCCCGTACTCCTTGTAGATGGCCTCGGCATAGCGCTGGTAGGCCGGAGCGGGGCGGGCCAGGACCTCCAGATCGGCATCGCAGAGGATATGGCCCAGGCGATCGGTTTCTGCCGGGGCATGCTTGGCGGTGAGCATGACCAGCCCGCTGACCTTCGAGACGGCACCAGGGGAGAGGACTCCCCATAGCCGTTCACGGGCCAAGGTGGCCGATTTGAACTCGTCTTCGCTGGTTCCTGCGTAGACGGCGTCGTGGAACCACGCAGCGAGTTGGAGCAGCATGAGCTCTTCGGGATCGGCCTGGCCTTCAGCCAGCCAGTCGATGGCTTCGAGCACCGAGAGCAGATGCACCCGGTCGTGGTAGTGGCGATGGCTCTCGGACCAATAGCCCAACAGCTCGGTTCCGAGCTGAGGCTCGGTGGGCAAGGTGCGGGACCACCGCCGGGTGAGGACGGTTCCCAGCTTCTCCGGGCGGTATTTGGCTGGTATCCGAATCCCGGACTTGACCAGTGCGCGGACCAGCTCGGATCCCGAGACTTCTAGGGCGCCAGCTGCCACGAGCCGATCGTAGCGTTCGCGAGGCACATCGTAGTGATCCCGGTCGAAAGCGCGGCGGGAGATTTCTTGCTGCCCGGCGAACTCATGGAGTTCAGCCAATGAAGTATCCGACACCAAGTGGGCAAAGAGCGTGCCGTGGGCAGGCCAGCGCGGCGGGTCGATCAGAATGCTCATAAGGCTAAGCCTACTGATCAACCGGCCGTCGCGTCTGCGGTTTTCAGTAACGGAACAGCGAGGTGTTGACCTGCTCGACCTCTTCGTACTGCATGGAGGCATGGTTCAAGGCCGTGGCAATGCTGCTCAGCGCCTCTTCGATCTGCACATGGGTTGAGCGCCATTCGGCCACGATCGACTGGAAGGAGGCCGCGGCGGAACCCTGCCAGGTGCTTTGCAACTGGTCCAAGTTCATTTGCATGGTCGAGACCTCATTGCGTAGCCGGTCAATGGTGTTCATGACGGCCTGGGATTTAACCTGCATCTCGCCGGTGTTGGTGGAGAACGTACTCACTGGAATCGTCCTTTCTGGAATGAGCGGTTTGATCACTGATGCACTCACCTTAGAAACACCACACCCCGTGCCGGGCAAAACCGGCACGGGGTGTGGAGAAAGCCATCGGCGCTAGTCTTCCGTATCGTCGACTTCCGGTGCTTTCGGTTCGCGCAGCGGCACGTAGGGCATGGAGATGGACATCGTGGCGCCACCGCCAGGGGTATCTGCCAACGCCACCGAACCTCCGTGCTGCTGGACGATGGCCGCAACAATGGCCAAGCCCAGGCCGGAACCGCCGGTCTCGCGTTGGCGCGAGCTATCGGAGCGGTAGAAGCGTTCAAAAATGCGCTTGGAATCCTCGGCCGGGATGCCCGGGCCGTGGTCGCGGATTTCAACGACCGCGTCCAGCGTTCCAGCCACCAATGAACGCACGCCGACGGCAATTTCCAAGGGGGAACCTTCCGGGGTGTAGCGCAGCGCGTTGGTGAGCAGGTTGGCGATGATCTGCCGGATGCGGGCATCATCACCGACGGTGCTCGCTGGGCTGGGGCGTTCGGACACGAGCCCCACAAGTTTGACGGTTCGGTCCGGTGCACGGACCTTGGTGTCTTCCACCGCGTCCTGGCCCAGGACCAGCAAATCCACTGGCTGCTTTTCCATGGGGCGTTGCTCGTCCAGGCGGGCGAGCATCAAGAGGTCCTCAACCAGGCGGGCCATGCGCTTGGATTCGCTTTCGATGCGGCCCATCGCCGAGTCCATGGCCTCCGGATCCGCCAGCCCGCCGTAGCGGTAGAACTCCGAATAGCCCTGGATGGTGACCAGCGGGGTACGCAGCTCATGCGAGGCGTCCTGGATGAAGCGGCGCATCTTCTGCTCGGAAGCCTCGCGGTCGTTGAACGCCTTTTCAATTTGGGCCAGCATGGCGTTGAGCGAGCGCGAGAGCCTGCCCACTTCGGTCTCAGCGGGATAGTCCTTCACGCGCTGGGACAGATCGCCATCGGCGATCATCGACGCGGTGCGCTCCACATTGATCAGCGGCTTGAGCGAACGCCCGGTGAGCCCGTAGGCGATCATCGACATCAGCAGGGCCGCAAGCGTGCCGGTGGAGAGCACCAGCACCGCAGTTTGGCTGACGGTACGGTTCACATTATCCAGCGGCATGGACAAGAACAGGTTCAGCTCGCTGCTCTTCAACGGGATCATCACCGTACGCCAACCAGCGGAGGTGGGGAAGGCGCCGGGGACCGTAGCAGGGGAGTTCGGGTGGGCTGCCAGCTGCTGGATCTGTTCCATATTAAGCAGCGGCAGATCCGTGCCGTTGGAAGGACCGACCCGCGAACGCGGCATCACGTAGACGATCTCGCCGTCCTGGTCGCGAATGTCAGCGTAGGCGCTGCTGAGCCCGAGCAGCGTGGCATCGACATCCAAGGCGTCATGGCTGCCGTTGTCCTCGTTCAAGGAGTAGAGGTAGGCCTTGTTGAGCCCGTAGGCCATCGTCGACTTGGACACGTTCAGCTGCTTGTCGATCTGGCTGGTCATCGCGATCCTCAGCGTATGCGCTGAACCGATAGCGGTAGCGAAGATCGCGACGATCATCAGTCCAAACATGACCGCGACCAGTTTGGTCCGCAACGAGGTGCGACGCCACTGGGCTCGAAATGACTTCATATGCTGACTTTACAAGGCCTTCAATTATTGGCGCGGACCGTTACGTGTGCCGTTAGCGGCGGTCTGGGGTGCGCATCAGGTAGCCCACGCCGCGCTTGGTCTGGATCAGTGCAGGCCACTCCGGGCGGTCGACCTTGCGACGCAGGTAGGAAATGTAGGATTCCACGATCGAGGCATCGCCGTTGAAGTCGTATTCCCAGACATGGTCCAAGATCTGCGACTTGGACAGTACGCGGTTCGGGTTCATCATCAGGTAGCGCAGCAGCTTGAACTCGGTGGGGGACAGGTCAATGATCTCCCCGGCACGGCGCACCTCGTGGGCGTCGTCATCCAGCTCAAGGTCGGCCACGATGATGGTCGCGTTCTCGTCCTCGCCATTGGCGGTACGGCGCAGGACGGCACGGATGCGGGCGACGACTTCATCCAGGCTGAATGGCTTGGTGACGTAGTCGTCGCCGCCGACGGTCAAACCGGTGACCTTGTCGCTGGTGTCGTCGCGCGCGGTCAGGAACAGCACCGGGAAGTGGCGGCCAGCGGCGCGCAGTTTACGGGTGATGGTGAAACCGTCCATGTCCGGAAGCATGACGTCCAGGACGGCCAGGTCCGGTTCTTCGGCTTCAACGGCTGCGAGGGCTTCGCGTCCGTTGGCAGCAGCGACAACTTCGAAGCCTGCAAAGCGCAGGGAAGTGGAGAGCAGTTCGCGGATATTCGGCTCGTCATCGACAACGAGAAGTTTTGCCTCAGCAGTTTTTGGACTCATGGATTACAGTGTGCCGAAGAAGTCTGGGAGTCCGCTGAGTGAATGCTGAAGCGAGTGGCTAGCTTTTTCGGCGCCTGGCGACGTTTCCGAAGACCACGATGGCGGCCAGGATGAATGCCGTTGGCAAGCCCAAGCGCGCAAAGAGCATGAGCAGCGGCGGGATGGCCATCTCCTGGAAGTAGAAGACGAGGGTTCCGACCAGCGCCAAGGCGGAAAGGATGGCGATGATGATCGCCAATCGGGAAAGTGCAGTCATGGTTTTGGATGAATCGCTCACGCTACCAAGTTTAGCCCCGGAGCCATGGGCGACAGGCGGAATGCGAAGATTGCCGGGCAAAGATGAATTCACCGCACGAGAGATGACATAATCTTAGATAAAGGACTTGAAGCGATCCAGCAGATTGAGCACCCGGCAAGAAGCAGAGAAGAATTCCGGCAGTGGCTCCGCTGGATCGCACATATGAATATGCATGGCGCTGAGCAGGCCTCGGCTATGCAGCTTAGCTACAAGAACGAACGAGGTAAATGATCATGCCTAGCGGCAAGGTTAAGTGGTACGAAAAGGCCAAGGGCTTCGGCTTCATCACCGCCGAAGATGGCAAAGAGATCTACGTCAATGCCGCGGCATTGCCCGAAGGCGTGCATGACCTGCGCCCCGGAACCCGCCTGGAATTCGGCGTTGCCGAAGGCCGCCGCGGTCCACAGGCACTGAGCCTGCGCTTGCTCGAAGCCGCTCCATCGGTCGCACGTGCCAAGCGCAAGAAGCCCGAAGACGAGGCAGTGCTGATCGAAGATCTTATTAAGCTGCTCGACAACGTTTCCAATAGCTTGCGCAATGGGCGTTATCCTGAACAGGCATATGGCAAGAAGGTTGCTACCGTACTTCGTGCGGTAGCCGACGATCTGGACGCATAAATAATGGCCCGTAAACCCAAGTTGGACACCATCCTCGCCGAGGCAGTGGATACTGCTCGCGGCGCGCTCGCAGAAATTGCCGGTGCGTCAGAAATCGGCGAACACCTAGGCGTCACGGCGGAAGGTGAGCGACTTGTCACCCATCGTTTTGTCTCCCATAAGTCGGGATATCAAGGATGGACCTGGTTCGCCACGCTTGCGCGGGTCTCACGGGCAAAATCCAAGGACCTGACGGTTTGCGAAGTAGGCATTATTGCAGGGGAGCAGTCATTGCTCGCTCCGGCATGGGTGCCATGGGCCGACCGCCTGGCAAAGGAAGAGATTGAAGCGGCCAAGGCCGCCGAAGCCGCAGAGGACTTGGCCGGGACCGGCGGGGAAGCCGACGGTCCTGAAGCCACGGAGCCAGCGAAGGAGCCGGATCCATCGGATCCAGGCGCCGAGGCTCAGGATCCGCAGACCGAAGCCGAAGCGGACGGCGCCGAAAATGACGATGACGCTGTGCAGCAGCATAAGTCGCCGGCACGTCGCCAGGTACGCCGCCGTCGCACGGCGCAGCGCACCGCAGCCCGTCGCCGGGCAGCGCAGCGTAATCGCACGCGCAAGGAAAACTAGGCAATAGCGGCAAAGACCTTCGCACAACGATGATGAATCGTTGTGCGAAGGTCTTTGGCTTTAATCGAGGGTTCTTAGAGCTGCTCGATCACGTAGTCGATGCACTTGAGCAGTGCTTCGACGTCGCTTGGCTCGATCGCAACGAAGGTGGCGATCCGCAGCTGGTTGCGGCCCAGCTTGCGGTATGGTTCCACGTCGACAACGCCGTTAGCGCGCAGTGCCTTGGCAATTGCCGAGGCATCGACCGAGTCATCGAAGTCAATGGTGGAGATGACGTTCGAGCGGTGCGCTGGGTCGGCCACATAAGGGGAAGCGATTTCGGAAGCCTCGGCCCAAGCCCGGATCATCCCTGCGGACTGTGCCGTGCGCGCTGCCGCCCACTTCAGGCCGCCGTTGGCATTGATCCACTTGATCTGCGCATCCAGGCCCACAAGAGTGGTCAGCGATGGCGTGTTGTAGGTCTGGTTCTTCAAGGAGTTATCCAGCGCGGTCGCCAGGTTCAAGAAGTCGGGGATCCAGCGGTCGGTTGCTGCAATTTCCTCGATGCGGGCAATCGCGGCGGGAGAAACGAAGGCCAGCCACAGGCCGCCGTCGGAAGCGAAGTTCTTCTGCGGAGCGAAGTAGTACACGTCGGTCTCGGACAGATCCACGTCCAGGCCTCCGGCGGCGCTGGTGGCGTCAATGACTACCAGTGCATCGCCGTTGGCGCCAGCAACGCGCTTGATCGGCGCCGCGGCACCGGTTGAGGTCTCATTGTGCGGCCACGCGTAGAGGTCTACGCCGGCTTCGGCTACGGGTTCAGGTACGGTGCCCGGCTCGCCGACAATGATGGAGGAAGGTTCCAGGAATGGAGCCTTGTCGGTGGCTTTGGCGAACTTCGAGCCGAATTCGCCGAAGGACAGGTGCTGCGCCTTGGAACGGACCAGGCTGAATGCAGCGGCATCCCAGAACGCGGTGGATCCACCCACGCCGAGAAGAACTTCGTAACCCTCTGGTGCGCTGAACATTTCCTTCAGGCCGTCCTGAACCGAAGCTACGAGGTTCTTGACCGGAGCCTGGCGGTGGGAGGTGCCCAGCAGTTCGGCGCCGGCATCGACGATGGCCTGGATCTGTTCTGCGCGAACCTTGGAAGGTCCTGCACCGAATCGACCATCGGCGGGCAGAAGGTTTTCTGGAATGTTGATATCCGTGCTCATCGCGCTCCTCTTGTAGCGATAGATTGAAGTGCCATAACGGCCACCATTACCCATGGTTTGGAATATTGACAGATAGCCTTGGCGTTTCAATAGATATCTTCGCAAATAGCGGGGTGTCGTGAGAAAAGCGCGTCGGTCGGTTACGCCGAGGGCTTGGCGGGTTACAGGGCTTTCTGCAGCTCCGACCAAGTAGAGTGGGATATCGACGCCACGTAAATTTCGAGCGAACTTAATTGTTGTGACTTCCAGGAGCGACTGCCGTGTCTGATCTTATCGATACAACTGAGATGTATCTGCGTACCATTCTTGAGCTTCAAGAAGAGGAAATCGTGGCATTGCGCGCCCGAATTGCAGAGCGTCTTGGCCACTCGGGCCCAACCGTGTCGCAGACGGTTGCTCGCATGGAACGAGACGGCCTGGTTATCGTATCGACCGATCGCCACCTTGCTTTGACCGAAAAAGGTCACGAGCTGGCTACGGGCGTGATGCGCAAGCACCGCTTGGCGGAGCGCCTGTTGTCGGACATCATCGGGTTGGACTGGGAGTACGTGCACGATGAAGCGTGCCGCTGGGAACACGTGATGAGCGAACGCGTCGAGCGTCGGCTCTTTGATCTTCTGGGCAAGCCAACAGTGTCGCCCTACGGCAACCCAATTCCGGGCCTGGAAGTCCTCGGTGGCCCCAATGTGGGCGAAATCTCACATGAAGTAGAGAACTTGGATGATGCCCTGCTGTCCGGAAACATCGGCCCGGTGGCAATTGAGCGCCTGGCCGAACCTATCCAAACGGACCCAATCCTGCTCGGACAACTGAACGAAGGTGGAATCCGCCCAGGTGCGATTGTCACCTTGGAGCGCGCCGACGACTACGTTGTAGTGCGCGTGGACGGCATCGAAGGCGCTCTGGAGCTGCCGGTCGAGGTCAGCGCACACGTATTTGTAAAGTCTCAGAAAAGATAACGAAATTGTAACTTTCGGCGTTGACAGGTAGCGTTAAGCCTTGGAGCTAGCGATCTAGTTAGCTCTATCCATTTTTGGTGCGACCGCCTAGTGTTGCCCTGCGCCAGAAACGGTCACCAAATCTTGAGGGCAATAACGGGGGACCCACTTTCCGGCGTGCAAACGCCTTGGGGTGAAGTTCTGCGACAAGCAGGCCGGCTGATTCTCAATAGCCGAACCCGACAGCTAACTTCGTAGGCGCAACAGTGAGAGGAATGTTTTGGTAGAAACCAAGACTGCGGGACGTCGCCGCGCTGCCGGCGTCGAAGTAGATGTGATTGCAGAAGTCACCGCTTCGACTGCTGAGCGTAACGGCGGGCGCCGAGCAGCACGTGCCGCTGCCACCGTCCCGATGATTGCACCGGTCAAGCCGGTACATGAAGATTTCGTTGGTCGACGATTCGACTCCATGCAGCGCTACGGTGTTGCTCCTAACCAGACCCTGCTGGCCGGCAAGGATACCGCGAGCAACGTCGTTGCATTGCCAGGAGCTGTTCAAGCCCCTGCCAGCAAGCCTGCCCCGATCGAAGCAGCAGGCAATGTCGAGTTCATTTCTAGCCTCAAGTCCAAGGTTCAGAAATCCACCCACCGTGGATTCGCCCACAAGGTGGCAGCCGTAGCCGCCGTTTCGGGTTTGGCGCTTGCCGCCGTAACTCCACAGCTCTCCGGCAGCGCGGAGGAGAACAAGGCCGTTGAGGTCGCAGCTCAGCGCACCGCCACTTCCGCAGTTGTAGATGTAACTGCACCTACCGGCAATGCGGAACTGTCCGTGGAGCGTGCAGCTTTGACCTCCGAGCTGAACACCGAAGTTGCCAAGGAAGAGAAGTTCGCCGAGATCATGACCGCTTCGGGCGGTAGCGTCACGGCCATCAAGGACACCTCGGGATTGCTCGGCGCACCGGTCACCACGAAGCGCATCACCTCCACGTTCGGGCACCGCAAGAATCCAACCGGTCCAGGTTTCATGATTCACAGCGGCACCGACTACGGTGTGCCAAGCGGTACCAAGGTCTACGCGGCAGCTGACGGTGTTGTGACTGTCTCGGGTTGGGCTGGGCACTCCGGTAACCGAATCACCCTTGACCACGGCAACGGCCTGGAGACCGGTTACAGCCACAACAGCCAGCTGGTTGTGAAGGTTGGCCAGAAAGTTAAGCGCGGTGACGTTGTTGCGTTGGCCGGCAGCACTGGCAACTCAACCGGTCCTCACGTGCACTTCGAAGTGATCGTTGACGGTCAGTTCAAAGACCCAGCAGGTTGGTTATAACGACGTTCGTCACCATTCCGTGATCAAAACGTGACATTTCAAAAAACTTCCTATAGTCTTGTATGCGTGCCATGGGGATCCCTGGGCATCATTGCGTGAGAACCGAGCACTGCCAACACGCAATGAGTAGTTATACACAACTCGTACGGCAGTGGCGGGGGAACCAATATCGGGTCGTTAGTTTTGGCTAACAACCCTAGGGGTGAAGTGGATAGAGAAGGCAACTTCGAATCCACCGAGGTAACTCCACTTCGAACCCGACAGCTTACCTCGTAGGTATCAAGGAGAGGCAATATTTTGACCAAGAGTCATGCACGCGGACGTCGCCGCGCCGACGTTCCACGCACCAACTCGCTACAGGCGATTTCGCAGGCCGTAGCATCCAACGCTGGCTCGGTAGGCCGCCAGGCCGCCGTTGTAGCTGCAGCATCCGGCTTGATCGTCACTCTGGGCGTGCCTGGCCAGGCAACTGCACCACGTGACGTTTCTGCATCGCCTGTTGACACCATCAATCCAGAGCGTGTTGCAGTCAAGGCAGTAAAGGTAGCTGCTGACAAGAAGGCTGAAGTCGCAATCGAGCGCGCCAGCTTCACCGCTGAAGAGAAGCCAGAGCCTGTTGTCATTGCAGTTTCGAATGACATCACCCCAACTACCCGCAGCAGCAACTCGGGTAACTCTGATTCGATGGCCCCGATGACTCGTCAGAGCCGTTCGGGTGGACAGGAATCGGCTCCGCAGCAGAAGGCTCAGCCAAAGGCTGAAACTCCTGTTCAGACCTCCAACCTTTCCGGCATCGCAGGCACCGCTGCCAAGTACGTGGGCGTTCCATACGTATGGGGTGGCAACGGTCCAAGCGGCTGGGATTGCTCCGGCTTCGTCAAGTACGTCTACGCGCAGCACGGCATCAACATTGCTCGCGGCACCTCGGCCATCCTCGGATCCGGCCAGTTCGTCCGCACCAGCAACCCTAAGCCAGGCGACTTGGTATTCCAGAACGGTGGCGGCCACGTCGGCATCTACCTGGGCGGCGGCCAGATGATCGGCGCGCAGAACCCAACCGTGGACACCATGATCCACTCGGTTTCGCGCAACCCGCTGTACGGCTACTACACCCTAGCTGGCTAAGCTTCAAAGCTTTTCATAGGCCATCGGATGAGAAAGACATCCGATGGCCTATGTTCGTTTAACCAGTTGAACTCCGGGCATCAGAACGATGAAAAGAAGACAATTTCTTGGTTAGGTACCCACCAATAATCCGAAGCATCGCATAGGCTAGCGCTTAGAGACACTCCGAGCAGAACGCGAGCTCCATCAATGCCAGATGGTGGCCATCGGTTCATGAAGGTAGTACGAGCAATGCGAACTTTGGTATTAAACGCAGGATACGAACCACTAGCAGTTGTGACGTTCCGTCGAGCACTAGTGCTAGTCATGACCGAAAAAGCGAGCATCGTTCTCCAAGATGATCTCGCCCCCATCCGCAGTTCTCATGGAGATCTACCTCGGCCAACTGTCATCGTTCTGAAACGCTATGTACGACGCCCCTACAGGGACATGCAACATGTCACCCGTAGGGGCGTTCTGCGTAGAGACGCTTTTACCTGCGCGTATTGCGGCAAAGCTGCCAATACGATTGACCACGTGATTCCCCGCAGCAGGGGAGGCCAGAACACCTGGGAGAACCTCGTGGCCGCTTGCCTGCTATGCAATAGCCGCAAAGCGGACAAGATGCTCTCGCAACTGGGCTGGCAACTGCGTATTACACCTCATCGTCCACGCGTTGCTGGCCATCTGGTTTCGGGACTGCAGCACGTTGATGCGGCATGGGACGAATACTTGCACGCAAGCTAGCCGCTGGCCTGATGCTGCTGGGAGGAACCCAGCGGCGCCTATTTCTTGCTGCGTTCAATGGCTAGCGGCAGGACGCGGTCGCGAAGCAACGGAGCTAGATCGTCGCGTTCCAGGGCCACCTGCGGGTCGATCCACAGCAACTCCTCCAATTCCGCTAACGGGACGAGTTCGCCATCGAAGGCTGCGCTGTATAAAGAGGCGCGGATCATCGTCTCCGCCTCGTTGGCAGCCGGTCCGATCCATTCGCCGTCGTATTGCAGCTCGTCAGCGGTGAAGCTGAGGCCCAATTCTTCACGAATTTCTCGAATGATAGTTTGTAACGCTGTTTCCCCGGCTTCGGGTTTGCCGCCAGGTTGCATGAACTTCGTCGTTCCACGCTTGCGAACCAGGAGAATTTCTCCTTGGTTGTTGATTAAACACGCCGCTGAGATCGTCAAATTTTTCTTCACTAAAACACAATATCGCGTGTTTACAGGAGTTAGAGATGGTAACGTGCTTAATTGGATCTCCAACAGTTTTAGTTCTAGTTCACCATGGTTACTTTACTCGCAGTATCTAACCGAAGTATTGATGACTACCGAAAACGTTGGAATTGAAAGATCGATCCATCAACTTTACAGATCTATGGAGCAATAAATGCGACGGGGTACAAATCTAGGACGCTTGGGAGACTTCAACCAAGCCGTAATTCTTGAGTCAATTCGACGGGCACCAGAGGGAATTAGCCGCGTTGAACTGGCCGGTTCGACTGGTCTGTCGCCACAGACCATTTCCAACGTTGTCCGCCGTTTGCTGGATGACGGAATCGTCCGAGAAGACCGCACGATCGTCTCCGGACCAGGCAAGCCTCGCACCGTTCTGGAGCTCGAAGGCAACCGTCTTGTTTCCATTGGCATCCACCTAGACCCCAGCGTGCTGACCTTCGTCGCAATGAACCTGCGCGGCGAGGTCCTGCGCGAACGCCGCATCGAAGTTCCCAACCTCGAAGTAGCTACCGAAACTGTCCAGCTCATGGCAACTACCGTTAAGGAACTCATTGCCGAGATCCGCGTGCCGAAGAAGCACATCGTCGGTGTCGGCATTGCTGTTCCGGGTCCAGTAAACGTCGAAGAAGGAGTGGTGCTGAACCCGCCACTGCTCGATGGCTGGGCAGATGTTGAACTGGTGAACCCGTTGCGCAAGCTCTTGCGCCTGCAGGTCATTATCGAAAAGGACACCATCGCTTCAGCAGTTGGCGAACTGTGGCAGTCCAAGGAAGAGAAGAACAACGACTTCGTCTTCATTTACTGCGGTCACGGCTTCGGCGCTGGCCTGGTATTCAACGGCGATGTCCACCACGGTGCAAGCAACAACGCTGGCGAAATCGGCCACTACTCAACCGGTTACAAATCTGTGGCCTGCGAACAATGCGGTGCGGAGGATTGCCTCGCTTCCGGCACCTCCTACGAATTCATCGCCGCGCAGGCCAAGGAGCGCGGGCTGGAACTGCCAAGCTACGAAATCGTTGGCCCGGAACAGCGGGCTGCCGGAATGAACCGCCTCTACGAGCTGGCTCACGAAGGAAACAAGGTCGCCAAGGAACTGGTCACCGAAGCCATGATCAAGGTTGGCGAAGTTGCCGGCCAGCTTGCCAACTCGCTGGACGTTCGCGAAGTCGTCTTCGGCGGTCCACAGTGGGAAAAGGTATCCGAACTGGTCGACGATCAAGTCCGCGACGCCATTGGCCGCCGCTTCGCCCTGCGCGGAGTGCATGAAATCGAAACCCGCACCTCCGAGCTCGGCTCCAACGTCGGCGCCATCGGTGGCGCTTGCGTGGTCATGGACGCTTCGCTGTCGCCAAAGGCGACCGCATTGCTGCTGCGTTAAGCGAGACTCATACTAAGCACTGCGGGTACGTTCCAGATGGAACGTACCCGCAGTGCTTAACTCCGTAGTAACGACAAGAGCCTTGTTTCCCGTCCGAGGACTGGAAACAAGGCTCTAGTTGTGCCCCTGGCCGGAATCGAACCGACGGCCTACCCTTTAGGAGAGGGTCGCTCTATCCTACTGAGCTACAGGGGCATGGGCGTGAAAACACCAACAACACTATCTTACTAGGATGTCCCGGGTGTAATTCCCACGCACTGGCTTAGGCAGTACCCTCACGAATTGCGAGCATCTTTGCCTTGAGCGCACGATTGGCACGGATAGCGCCAAGACCCACAACAAGACCCGCAGTGATGATCAGCAGTGCCCAGCGGATGGTCGTGAGGATCGATGCCAAAACGACAGCTCCTTCACTGAGGTCTCCAGTGAACAGGGCATCAATTGCGAAGTTCTCCCAAATATCGATTGCCGCGAAGCCCAGCGGGGCAACCCAAGCCAGCCAACGCGTCTGGCGGTGAGGAATCCAGCGGATGAACAACAGCATGGAGAAGACCGCAGTAAACATCGGGAAGAGGAAACCAGCGGTCTTGTGCAAGTAGTTGAGCTGGCCAACAGCATCTTCATCCATGGCGCCACGCAATGCTTCTATGTCGCTTACGGTGTAGCCGAAAATACGCTGATCGGGCATCGCCAGGGAATCGCTGAGGTCCTGCATCTGCACCATCGTGAGCAGATGGTAGTACGCGAATAGCGCAGCGCATATGATCAAGCCCACCGAGATCAGCAGCATCGGGTTCGAACTGTTCTCGTGGGAGGTGCTTTGCACCTTGCCTGGCCCCATGTTCATGCCGCGCGGCGCGTTCGGCGCCTGGGCGAACTGCTGGGGCTTGCGGTATTCCTTGGTTTTCCTGACCTTCTTTGCCATATCTTCTATTATGCCCGGCCAATAGCGTGGGCTTTCCCGCTCACACTGAAAGTGTCCGGCGCTCCACGTAGACTGGCTACATCATGGATTTCCTTTTTGACGATTTCGCCCCGGATACCGCACAGCAGGTCATGCCCACTGCTGAGGAGCTTTTGGTCGGCATGAACCCGCAGCAGGAAGAAGCAGTTCGTTATGCTGGGGGTCCGTTGCTGATCGTGGCCGGCGCTGGTTCAGGAAAGACCCGTGTGCTCACGCACCGCATTGCCTACCTCCTGGCGACCGGACGTGCTCGGCCGCACGAAATCCTGGCGATCACCTTCACCAACAAGGCCGCTGCCGAAATGCGCGAACGAGCCGCTGAGCTTATTGGCGACGAGCAAGCGAAGAAGATGTGGATCTCTACTTTCCACTCCTCATGCGTGCGTATTTTGCGTCGCGAGGCGGCCACCATTGGAATGAAATCCAACTTCTCAATCTACGACTCCACGGATTCCTTGCGCCTGATCACCTTAGTCGCCAAATCTTTGGAGATCGACCCGAAGCGTTTCACGCCCAAGGCAATTGCCCACAAGATCTCCTCGTTGAAAAATGAGCTGATAGATGATGAAGACTACGCGGCGACGATCAATACCAATGATCCGTTCTCGCGAGCCGTTTCCGAGGTCTACCGCGGTTACACCCGCCGCCTGCGCGCTGCCAACGCCATGGACTTCGACGACCTGATTGGACAGGTCGTCTACATGTTCCGTGCGTTCCCGCGAGTGGCCGATAACTACCGCCGCCGGTTCCGCCATGTGCTTATTGACGAATACCAGGATACTAACCACGCCCAGTACTCGCTGGTGCGTGAACTCACCGGTGCCGAAGGTGATACCGTCCCAGGCGAACTGACCGTTGTCGGCGACTCCGACCAGTCGATTTACGCTTTCCGCGGTGCCGATATCCGCAACATCGTCGACTTCGAAAAGGACTATCCGAACGCGGCAACCATCAAGCTGGAACAGAACTATCGTTCCACCCAGACGATTCTGTCCGCGGCCAACGAGGTCATCAAGCGAAACCCCGACCGCAATGACAAGAAGCTGTGGACTGCCAGCGGCGACGGCGAGAAGATCACCGGTTATGTTGGGGAGTCAGAATCCGACGAAGCACGCTGGATTGCCGAAGAAATACTTCGCTTGAACGATGACGAGGATGTCCGCCCGGGCGACGTGGCGATCTTCTACCGCACTAACGCCCAATCGCGTGCACTGGAAGAACAGCTGATGCGCGTGGACCTGAAGTACCGCGTAGTCGGCGGCACCAGGTTCTACGACCGCAAGGAAATCAAGGACGCACTGGCCTACCTGCGCGCCTTGGTGAACCCGGATGATGACATCAACGTCCGCCGAATCCTCAACGAGCCCAAGCGCGGCATCGGCGACCGTGCCGAAGGCGCCGTGGCAGCGTTGGCTGAACGGGATCGCGTTTCCTTCATGGACGCATTGCGCCGTTCGGATGAAGCACCAGGCTTGGGAACCCGCGGAATCAAGATGACTGCTGCGTTTGTCTCCATGATGGATGACTTGAAGACCGTGGCGGAAGGCTCAGGGCCGGCAGAGGCCCTTGAAGCAGTGCTGGAGCAGACCGGATACCTGGAGACCCTTCGGCTCTCCTCGGATCCGCAGGATGAGTCGCGGGTGGAGAACCTCGCCGAATTGGTCGCCGTGGTCCGGGACTACGTGAACGAAGAACCGGAAGGCGGTCTCGAAGGGTTCCTGGAGCGCGTGGCGCTCGTAGCCGATGCCGACCAGATTCCAGAGGCTCCCAGCGATGATGAGGGAGCAGCAATGGCCGTGCAGGAAGGCGTGGTCACCTTGATGACCCTGCATACTGCCAAGGGCTTGGAATTCCCGGTGGTCTTCCTGACGGGCATGGAGCACGGTGTCTTCCCGCACCAGCGTTCCATGACCGACGAAAAGGAACTGGCCGAGGAACGCCGCCTGGCCTATGTCGGACTGACCCGTGCCCGTGAACGCCTGTACCTGACCCGTGCCGAACAGCGCAGCCTCTGGGGGCAGGCCCAGTACAACCCTGCGAGCCAGTTCCTGGAAGAGGTTCCGGGCGAGCTGATCGACTGGAAGAGCGAGGGCTCTGGCGGTGGAATGGGCTTCGGTTTCGGTAACGCAGCGGTGAATTTCGCCACGAGCAGATATGAACGTGGCAGCCACTGGGGTGCAGGTTCGGCATCGGCGCAACCGGTGCGAGGGCACAACGCCGCCCCTATTTCCAAGACGCGAGTTGTGCAGAATAAGGACATTACCATCCCTGAAGTCGGGCAGAATGTTAAGCATTCCTCGTTTGGCTTGGGCACTGTTATTGCTTTAGAAGGCGCAGGCGACAAGACGGTGGCCAAGGTGCAGTTCCCGGACTCCGAGAAGAGGCTATTGCTGCGCTATGCACCGCTAGAAATCGTGGACTAGCCGACGGGCCCTCCGTGTTTCCTGCGTCACATTCGGCTGCTTTGATGCAGGACCCGCGAGTTTCTCTACGTGTTGTAAAAGTGGGAAGTTTGCGAAAGTCGGGATAGTCTGAGAGGTGCGCACGGGCTACGGCGCCTAACGACGTCCCGGTAGTTGCGGTGCGCTCTCTTTGGCATGGCATGGATTTCGGTCTGTGGCCGTGCCGCGAGTCAGCATGAACTTCGAACGAAGGACACAAACCCGTGGACCTGTATGAGTACCAGGCGCGCGATCTATTCGAGGCACACGGCGTTCCCGTGCTTGCCGGTATCGTCGCTTACACCCCGGAAGAAGCAAAAGCCGCAGCTGAGAAGATCGGCGGCGTTGTTGTAGTAAAGGCACAGGTCAAGGTTGGTGGCCGTGGCAAGGCTGGCGGCGTCAAGGTCGCTAAGACCGCCGACGAAGCTTTCGAGCACGCTTCCAACATCCTCGGTATGGACATCAAGGGCCACACCGTAAACAAGGTCATGATCGCTCAGGGCGCCGACATTGCTGAGGAATTCTACTTCTCCGTACTGCTGGACCGTGCAAACCGCAACTACCTGGCCATGTGCTCGGTAGAAGGTGGCATGGAGATCGAGGTGCTCGCAGTTGAGCGCCCGGATGCTCTGGCGAAGGTTGCCGTTGACCCAATCGTCGGCATTGATGCCGCGAAGGCCGCTGAAATCGTTGAGGCAGCTAACTTCCCTGAAGAGCTGCGCGCAAAGGTTGCAGACACCATCCAGAAGCTCTGGGTTGTATTCAAGGAAGAAGACGCCACCCTAGTAGAGGTAAACCCACTGGTGAAGACCGGTGCCGGTGACATCGTTGCACTGGATGGCAAGGTTTCCCTGGACGACAACGCATCTGAGGTTCGCCACCCGGCTCACGAAGAGCTCGAGGACAAGGGCGCAGCCGATCCGCTGGAAGCCAAGGCAAAGGCCGCTGGCCTGAACTACGTCAAGCTGGACGGCGAAGTAGGCATCATCGGCAACGGTGCTGGCCTGGTCATGTCGACCCTGGACGTTGTTGCCTACGCTGGCGAGAACCACGGTTCGGTCAAGCCTGCTAACTTCCTTGACATTGGCGGTGGCGCATCGGCTGAGGTCATGGCTAACGGCCTTGACGTCATCCTGAATGACCCACAGGTCAAGTCGGTCTTCGTCAACGTCTTCGGTGGCATCACCGCATGTGACGCTGTCGCAAACGGCATCGTTGGCGCGCTGAACACCCTGGGTGATGCAGCGAACAAGCCACTGGTTGTCCGCCTGGACGGCAACAACGTTGAAGAGGGTCGCGCCATCTTGGCCGAGGCCAACCACCCGTTGGTCACCCTGGCAGCAACCATGGATGAGGGCGCCGACAAGGCTGCCGAGCTCGCCAACGCAGCGAAGTAAGAGGGATAAGCGAACAATGAGCATTTACCTGAACAAGGACTCCAAGGTCATCGTCCAGGGCATCACCGGCGGCGAAGGCACCAAGCACACCGCCCTGATGCTCAAGGCTGGCACCAACATTGTTGGCGGCGTTAACGCCCGCAAGGCCGGCACCACCGTGACCCACGGTGACAAGGACATCAAGGTTTTCGGCACCGTGGCTGAGGCCAAGGCCGAGACCGGCGCAGACGTATCGATCGTCTTCGTCCCACCTAAGTTCACCAAGGACGCAGTCGTTGAGGCTATCGAGGCCGAAGTTGGCCTCGTTGTAGTCATCACCGAAGGTGTTCCAGTACAGGACTCCGCTGAGTTCTGGGCTCTGGCACAGTCGAAGGTTGACGCCGACGGCAACCAGATCACCCGCATCATCGGCCCTAACTGCCCAGGCATCATCACCCCAGGTGAAGCACTGGTTGGCATCACCCCGAACAACATCACCGGCAAGGGCCCAATCGGCTTGGTTTCCAAGTCAGGTACCCTGACCTACCAGATGATGTACGAACTGCGCGACTTGGGCTTCTCGACCGCAATCGGTATCGGCGGCGACCCAGTCATCGGCACCACCCACATCGATGCCCTGGCTGCTTTCGAAGCTGATCCAGAAACCAAAGCCATCGTCATGATCGGTGAAATCGGTGGCGACGCTGAAGAGCGCGCTGCTGATTACATCAAGGCCAACGTCACCAAGCCAGTTGTTGGCTACGTGGCTGGCTTCACCGCTCCTGAGGGCAAGACCATGGGCCACGCAGGCGCCATCGTTTCCGGTTCGGCTGGCACCGCCCAGGCGAAGAAGGAAGCACTGGAAGCTGCAGGCGTCAAGGTCGGCAAGACTCCTTCGGAGACTGCTGTGCTGCTGCGCGAAGTTTACGCAGCTCTCTAAGCTGACGCTGAACCAGGGCTGACGCCCTGGAGCATACGCCGGAAACGAACGGTCGCCGCTTCTCCTGAATCTTCAGGAGAAGCGGCGACCGTTTCGCATTTAATTGAAATCTTCTAGTCAAATCGCTGATGCACTCATAAGCTGATTAGAATATATGGTTCCAGGGTCTTGAAAAAGGATTGCCGATGATGCGGAGAAGCTACTGGGCAACACTAGCGTGCTTATCCCTGGCATTGGCATCATGCACGAGCCCGGAGGCCGGCGAAAGTGCGGGGCCGTTGCCTTTGAGCCCCGAAAAGGCAAGTTCCTGCGATCGACCGTACATTGCCAGTGGCGGTCAGTTGCGTGGTGCACCGCAGCTGATCCGGGTCGACCGGTTCCATGATCAGCAGATGCGCCAAACTCTGATCGATGCACCCGTCGGCTCGACTATCAGCTTCAGCCCTCGTCCCAAGTGGGACAACGTCAATGAAGTGCTCATGGCAGCCAGCGCCGTCTCCGAAACCACTGTCGCCGAAGAGTCCTACGATGCCAGTGACGGGCTGGAATCGTTGATCAGAAGCTCCGACCAGTCTGCGGGGCTTCTGGGCTACTGGGCAGCGCGTCCCGTGACCTACACGTATAGCGTTCAATGCCTCAACGAGCAGCAGAGCCGCTACACGCTGGTCTTCGAGACCTGGTCCGACTCCGAATTCGGAATCCTTGACTGCAAGCTGAGGCTGGATGCGATGGCTCAATGGGCTGCGCAAGCAGCCTATGAATCCTACTGCCAATTCTCCTAGCCGTTGAGCCGGATACAACAATGGCGGGGCTGGTTCCGCTTGGAACCGGCTCCGCCATCGCTTAACCCTATTGCGAGGCTATCTAGCCTGGGACTGCTCCGCCTCGGCGTCTGCAATCTCCTGCTGGTAGTTCATTTCCAATTCAGGAACCTGCTCGAAGAGCGCTTCGACATCGAGGTCAGGGTTCTCGTCCTGGGTTTCAACTAGCTCAATGGCTTCCGCTTCCGACGCGACCGAAGGCAGCGAGCCGGGCAATGGCTTGCGAGCGGATTCGCGCAGGTAGCAGACCGCAACAAAACCCGCGACCGAGGTGCCCATAACCCAGAAGGCCGGAGCCAGGGAGGATTTGGTCAGGGTCACCAACGCCTGCATGATGAACGGCGCGAAGCCACCAAAGATGGCTACGGCGAAGTTGTACGAGATGCCCATGCCACCGTAACGCGAGGCGGTTGGGAACAGCGCTGGCAACGACGAAGCCAGATTGGCAACGTAGAAGACTACCGGGACTGCCAGCAGCGCAAGGCCAAGCAGGGTGGACCAGATCTGGCCATGCATCATGAACAGGAAGGCAGGGATAGCCAGGACGATGGCCGAAACCGAACCAATGAACAGGACCTTGCGACGGCCCACGCTATCGGAAAGCTTGCCCGCCAAGGGGATGCACAAGGACATGCCCACCAGGATCGGCAGGGTCAGCAGGTTGCCGTGCACCGGATCGTATTCCAGCGTCTCGGTGAGGTACGTAGGCATGTAGCTGGTCAGTGCGTAACCGGCGGTGTTGGCAGCCGATACCAGTACGAAGCCGGTGAGCAATTCGCGCCAGTAGGCCTTCACCAGGTCGATGACGCCCTTCGGGGCATCGGCAGCGCTCCGTGCGTCCTCGCTCGCGCGGTTAGCGGCTTCCTGGGCTTCCTTGAAGGCTGGAGTGTCTTCGATCTTGGCGCGGAACCACAGTGCGATAACACCCAGTGGAAGGGCCACCAGGAATGGAATGCGCCATGCGAAGCCTTCCATGACATCGTCGCTCAGGGTCAGCTGGAGGATGGAGACGAAGGCGGCACCCAGGGCGAAGCCCATGTAGGAACCTAGATCCAGCAGCGAGGCGAAGAATCCACGACGCTTGTCCGGGGCGTATTCGGTAATGAACGTAGTAGCACCGGCGTACTCGCCGCCAGTGGAGAAGCCCTGGGCAAGCTTCAACACGACCAGGAGAATTGGTGCTGCTACACCCCATACCGAGTAATCCGGGAGGATTCCGATGCCAAACGTGGCCGCTGCCATCATGAGCAGGGTGAAGACCAGAATCTTCTGGCGTCCTACTCGGTCACCCAGCTGGCCCAAAATCACGCCACCAAGCGGGCGCGCGACGAAGGTGACAGCGAATACGCCTAGGCTGAACAGGGTTTGGATTGCAGGCTCGACGGTGTCGGGCATGAAGAGCTTGCCGATAATTACTGCAAGATAGCCGTAGACACCTACGTCGTACCATTCCATCAAATTGCCAACGACGGTACCGCCGATGGCTTTCTTGAGCATCGAATTATCGACGACGTTGACGTCTTCTACCTTCAGGCGGCGTTTCCTCAGGAATCGCTGCTTCCGTGTGTTTTTTGCTTCCATAGTTTCACTCCTCATATCTTTCTTGATCTTGTCCCGGTGCCGGCGACCATATTCATCCACAAGAATGAGGAGCGAAATAGCTGCTCCTTGAGCTGGTTGCGGTCGCCGTGTGACTCGTCGAAATCGATAGATTTCTACTCAAAAATCCGGCGAAAAACCGGCATTGAGCGATGAAACGCTTAAGCGGACAATCATTAAGTTTACCAAAAATTGGATTAATTCCCTGATCGAGGGGCTCTCCAGGGGCGTATGCGTGCCCATGGGAGCAGTCGAATCCTGCGTGGACCTACCGCCGAATACCCACGGAAGCATGGGGCAAACGAGCCATTGGCCAAGTTGTGGATCGAGGTGCGCGAAAAGCCGAAATTGTGTCGAAGGACTCGGAGCGCCAGGGGTTGGAAATCAGCGAAACAACGCGAAAACGGTGCACTTGAAGGTCCTGAATCCGGTGGCGAATGGGGGCTTCCGACGGTAAAAAACGCACGCTGTTCAGCAGCGGTTGGCGCTCAGTCCACAGGGCACAAAAATGCCCCAAGATTGCTGGTGGGCAGCTTGGGGCATGTAGTCGAAGCAGGCTAGCCGCGGAGGCCGGCAGCAGCTTCAGTATCAACTCTCAGGAATGAAGAGCCGATGGCAGCGAACGCGCCCGGAATCAGGAGCATCCGGTGCTTCGGGTTATAGAAAATCTCTTCGAGCGGAGACGCCAGAACTCTGCGAATCTTTTCCAGAAGCCGGTCGTTTTCCAGGGATAGGCGTTCTTGTTCGGTTTCAATCACCACACGATCGTTGTTGATACTCACCGATGCACTCATCCAGTCATCATCGGGGGTACTGAGAGTCTCCGATTTAATCAGGGACACGGTTATTACCGCCTTTGTCGTTCGTATCGCCCGGACGAGGATCCGTCTGGGCGCTTGCCCGATGAACGCACTATGTGTGGCGTAGCGCACATCATCGGTCACTTCGAATATACAGGGTTTTACTGAGCGCCGCCTGCTAATACGGCGGATTTAATCAACCTGTTACTCAAGCAGTCCTCGGATATCTTGGGCGGTCAAGGCCTTGGAGAATCCATCGGCTTCATCCATCACTGTCGAGATCAGCTTGCGTTTGCTTTCCTGCAGCGCCACAACCTTCTCTTCGATGGTGCCCTGCGAAATCATTCGGTACACCATCACCTGTCGCGTCTGGCCGATGCGGTGCGTACGGTCGATAGCCTGGGCTTCCACGGCTGGGTTCCACCATGGATCCAGCAAGAAGCAGTAGTCCGCTTCGGTCAGGTTCAAGCCGAATCCGCCGGCCTTCAAGGAGATCAAGAACAGCGGAGCTTCGCCTTCCTTGAACTGCTCGATGACCTTGGCGCGGTTGCGGGTATTGCCGTCCAGGTAAACGAACTTCACGCCACGCTCGGTCAGCTTGTCGGCCAGCACCTTCAGATACGAGGTGAACTGGCTGAAGATCAGCGCACGGTGGCCTTCGCCCACCACATCATCGAGCTGGTCGAAGAGTGCTTCCAGCTTTGAACCGGGTACGTCCGACAGCGCTGGATCCACCAATGAAGGTTCCAGAGCCAGCATGCGCAGATGGGTCAGCGACTGGAAAATGGTGAAGCGGTTGCGATCCAGATCTTCAACCAGGTGCAAGATTTTCTGGCGTTCGCGGTTCAGATGGGTGTCGTAGACATGCTGGTGTTCTTCGGAAAGGCGCACCAGAAGCTGTTGCTCCTGCTTGGCCGGAAGATCCAGCACCACGGATTCCTTGGTGCGGCGCAGCATGAATGGCTTGATGCGACGCTGCAGCAATGCAAGGGTGTCCTTGTCGCCCAGCACTTCGATAGGGCGGGCGAATTGGCGATTAAAGCGTGTTGTGTTCAGGAACAATGCCGGAGCAACCAGCGACAGCAAAGCACCGAGCTCGGAAAGGTTGTTTTCCATCGGGGTACCAGTGACGGCCAATTTGAAATTGGTCTGCAGGTTCACCGCGGTGCGATGGGCCTTGGTGGATTTGTTCTTCACGAACTGCGCCTCATCGAGGATCAAGCCGGCAAAGCGCTGCGCCTCGTAAATCTCGTCGTTCAGACGCAACAGGGTATAGGTCGTGAGAATGACATCGTAATTCTCGGCCAGTTCCCTCAGCTGCCGTGGCGAAGGCAAGGTGCCCTCGACGCTGACTACCCGCAGGGATGGGGCGAACTTGTTGATTTCCATTTCCCAGTTCGAAACCACCGAGCTCGGGGCGACGACCAAGAACGGCAGACGGGTGCGCTGGGTTGCGGGCAGCTGAGCACATGCCTGCGGATCGGCCCAGAGCTTGTGGGCATGGAGAATCAGGGCAATCGTTTGCAAGGTCTTGCCCAAGCCCATGTCATCGGCGAGGATTCCGCCGAATCCGCCTTCATACAGGCGAGAGAGCCAGTGGAACCCTTCAACCTGGTAAGGGCGCAATTGGGCGTTCAGCGTGTTCGGCACCTGCGCGTGGTGGGCTTCAGCGACCTTGAGCAGTGAACGCATGCGTGCGATAAACAAGTCCGCGCCGTCAATGCCTTCAGCCATCTCATCAAGTTCTTCGAACAATGAGATTTGGAAGACCGTAAGCTTCAGGTCTCCCTCCTTCGGCTTGTCATTCATTGCCTGCGCCTCGTCAACGAGCGCCTTGAGCTTGGCGAACATGGGGTGGTTCAACGAGAACCAAGTGTTATCCGGCAGGCGCAGCTTCATCTGGCCATTGCTCATGGCCTCGACGATCTGCGAGAAAGGAACCTCGTGGTTGCCCACGGTGATCAGCAAGCCAAGGTCCAGCCAGTCGGTCCGTTCATGATTCACGGCATTGATCTTCAGCTGAGGAAGTTCACGCAGCTGACGGAATTTCGGCCGGGTACCCTTCTCAACCAGCTTGACTTCAGGAATGCGTTCCAGCGCGGGGAGGATCTCGGTGACGAAATCGATGGTGTCATCGCGGGCGTAGAACTTCGGCGACAAGTTGGGATTGCCGCTTTCTTCATGGACCAGGAAAACTTCATGCACTGCGGCCTGAAGCAGTTCCTCGGCCTCAAGGTCATACACTTCCTGGTCGCCAGGGATCCCCGGGTAGAGGATCTGGAAGTCCAGCGCGGCGGTGTCGTTCGGTTCGTTATTCTCGTTGAATTCGCGCTTGTAGACCACGGTCGCCTGCACATAGGGCGGTTTCAAAGCAGGCAATTCCAGCTCGTCGCTAACGCTACGCAGCTCGAAACGGCGGGCCAAACGCGGGTAGGAGGATTCAAAGAAATCGTTGATCTCCGGCCTAGGCACGGTGACCGGACGGCGGTCAACATACCAGCGGCGGTGCGCGTCAGGAATCGGCTCAACACTTGGCGCGAGCCAAATCTCATCAGGCTGAGCCAACTGGGCATAGAAACCATGCTCGGCGATGACACCGCTTGGTGCCTCCGGATCGAGAATGAGTTCCTGGTTTGCAATGTGCAGGACACCGTCCAATTGCAACCGTTGCTCATCCAGGGAGGCCTGCATGCTGAAGCTGGCTGGAGCAACGATGCGCACGCGCTGCTCGGATCGGGTCGTGATCAGTGGAATTCCCAGCTCATCAGCTTGGTCAAGCAGTGGCCAGAGCAGCTCGGAAGCGTACTCGTCCAGGAACAGCCAGTCTTCATCCACCTTGAACTGCAGCTGGCTGTCGCTGCGCGCCATGGAGGCAAAGCGGGTAAACCAGTGGTGCTGCGCCCGCAGCAGGTTCCAGCCGTAGGTCTTGAAGCCCAGGGTGGTCCAGCGAAGCTGGCCACGAACCCAACGGCCTTCGGTGTTGCGAACCATTGGGCGCACTCCCAAGCGGAAGCGCTTATTGCGGGTCGGGTGCGGGATGGTTCCGGTCGGCATCCATTGTTGTTGCTGGGTGGCGTCCTTCGAATCGAAGAGCAGGAACTGAAGCGCCATCGGCACTACCGGATCGTGCTGCGAACCAAGCAGGCCATCGGCCGGGCCCGGCTCGGACTCTTCAAACCATGAATCGATTTGCTGCGACCAAACTGTGTTCGGCTTCTCTTCCCGGGCAGGCACGGGGCGTGGCTGGGAAGCGATCTTGTTGGAGACAATAGCCAGTGCCGCGATGTGCGAGCAGATGCCCGGTGCGTCGCAGGTGCACTCGCACGATTCGATCTTCCACTCTCCACCGTCCATGAGGACCTGGATCATCGGAGAATATTCTTCGCCAGAATCGGTGACGGTGCCTTCGATCTGGTGGGTGCTTTCGTCGAATTCCACGTCAACCACGGAATTTGCTTCTGCAGCCAGGTTCTTTCCATAGAAGAAAGGAACGTTGCCCAGAAAAGCCAATAAGTGGCGGGCATCAATGGTTGGTGGAACAGATTCAATCATCCTCTCATCGTTTCACGTTCCGGGCCTTCGCGAAAGTTGAAGGGCCTTTCTGTGAATAATCACTATCTATGACGTAGCGTTGACGCATGTCCCAAGTGTGGCCCTACCTTCCAGCACGCGCAGTGAACATAACGACGCTCGTTGAATTCGACCGTCTCGCAGCCGAAGCGCTGGCTTCCCACCGCGCACGCGGAAAAGGCTGGCGAGTGCACCGTGTTGATCTGCGCGAACGGGATACCGTGCTGGAATCCTTGGATCTTTCCGAAGCGCTATTCATCGATTGCCAGTATTCCGCGCAAGGATCGCAGATCGTGCAAGCCACTGGCGGGCTGTGCATGAGCTCGGGGGACGAGCTTCCCTTCGAGACGGTGGCTCGCGGCTTGTATTCGCCGCATGAGTTGTACTCGGGGATCCGGACGCAGACCTACGAGCAAGTGCCTGATGCGAAGATCTACGCGTACTCCCAGCAGCATGCAGCGGTGAATTCCGATAGCGATAGCAATGCGCTGGCAAGAACCCTGCATGATCACCACATTGGCCAGGCGCTGGTCTCGGCGGTGTACGAGGGCACGTTCAAGGAAACCCCGATTATCGGGGTGATGGGCGGGCATGCGATGAGCCGGGGCACTGCGCAGTATGCGCAAGCTTTGGAGCTTGGGCGCATGATTACCCGGGCCGGCTACGCGGTCGCCACCGGTGGAGGCCCCGGCGCAATGGAAGCCGCCAACGCCGGTGCGTGGCTGGCCGATTACGGGCAAGAAGATGTCGCTACGGCATTGCAGATGCTGGCCGAAGCGCCAGATGCGATCCATCAGCGCACCGGCTGGGCGAGAACTGCGCTGATGGTCAAGGAGCGTTTCCCGAGCCAGCGGCAGTCCCTGGGCGTGCCAACCTGGTTCTACGGCCACGAGCCGCCGAATCTGTTTGCCACCCAGATTGCCAAGTTCTTCACCAATTCCATTCGTGAAGCGATTTTGCTGGAGCAGTCCAACGGCGGGCTGGTAGTTCTGCCCGGGGCCGCCGGCACGGTGCAGGAAATCTTCCAGGATGCCTGCGAAAACTACTACGCTACCGGTGCTCGCGTGGTGCCGATGGTGCTGATCGGCAAGGACTATTGGACGAGGGATCTGCCTGCTTGGCCGCTGCTTCAGGCCCTGGCCAAGGACCGTGTCATGGAACAGAAGATTGCTCTGGTGGAAACCGCCGAAGAAGCGATGGAGTTCATCCAGAGCATGCAAACCCTGCGCCGGCGTACCCGGCGGCCGGAGAACAGCTAGAGCACGGCATGGAAAATGCCGGTACAGCCAAAGCTGTACCGGCATTCGAATCGCAGCAGGCTGCTATCCGATGCTGACGTCGAAGATCAGGCCCAAGCAGTAGGTGATGGCCGCTGCGCCCCAGCCGATGGCTAGCTGGCGCAGGCCGCGCTTGAGCGGGGAGGCACCGGAAAGCAGTCCCACGATCCCTCCGGTGATCATCAGGGCCACGCCTACCAGGACTACCGAGACGAGGATCGCGGTCATGCCGGAGAGCCCAAGGATATAAGGCAGGATCGGCACGACCGCGCCGGAAGCGAAAAGGATGAACGAGGTGGCCGCCGCGCCGGTGGCCGACCCCAGTTCCTGGTGCTCCTTCTCGAGTTCTTCGCCGCGGCCTTCCGGGTTCAACGAGAAGTCGGGGTTGCAATCGCAGGTGAACAGGCCCATGCGTTCTGCGGCCCGGTGCGCTGCATCTTCATCGCTCATTCCGCGGGCCTTGTAGATCAGCACCAGCTCGTTGGCGTCCAGATCGAGGTTCGGGGCGGCGGTTAGCGTGACCTGGGTTGGTCGCGAGGCGGTCAGCAGCTCGCGCTGGGAACGCACCGAGACGTATTCGCCAGCTGCCATGGACAGTGCGCCGGCCAGCAAACCGGCAACACCGGAGAACAGCACGAAGGTCGCTGAAACACCGGTCGCACCGATACCCATGATCAACGCCAGGTTGGAAACCAGCCCGTCGTTGGCGCCGAAGACCGCAGCGCGGAAGTTGCCCGAAAGGCGCGCACGGCCTGCTGTAGCCAGCGCCCGGACGACCTCTTCGTGGACCTGTTCGTCGGCCGCCATCTGCGCGGTGGCGTCCTTGTCGTCGCGGTAGGGCGAACTGCTTTCGGAGCGCTGGGCCATGGCCAGCACGAAGACCGAACCGAAATGCAATGCCAGGAAGCGCAGCATGGTGCGTCGCAGCGACGGGCGGACTTCCTTGAAATGCTCGCCGAGCAGGACGCGCCAGTGGGATTCGTGGCGGGCTTCCGCCTCTGCAAGGCCCAGCAGGATTTGCCGTTCTTGACCGGTTTTCTTTTCCGCGAGGGCCCGGTAGATGGAGCCTTCGGCGACTTCATCTGCGAGATACTTGCGCCATCGCTGGATCTGCGCTTTGGTAGGTTCGGTTTCTGGGTGCTGTGGCATCGCGACGATGACCCTCCTGGAACATGGATTTTCCAATGAAACCCGTGGATCGGATCAACCACCCAGTTTAGTCAGGGCTCCTGCACTTGGGAATTTGGCAAGGCTAAAAGCAATTCGCTTGCCCGCGGGATCTCCGGCTACCGGCAGCACCAGCTGCAATTCAGAAGTGGCCGGATCATAGGTCGGCCGGCGGGCGCAACGGGCAATGAGCTGTTCAAGCCTGAGCGGATCTGCAACGTAGCGGGTGCGCCAGCGGCCTTCGGCCTTGAACTGCACTTGGCCGGTCTGGCGGTCGATGACGGGCAGAATCGGATATGCCATGGGACGTCAACTCTCTTGCGAGCTCTTGCCCGTGCACCTGTTGATGCGCGGACCGCTTCCTCATCCGAACCACCCATGAACTTGGGGTTGGTGCGCGGCCAGTCGGAGCTTGGCGCCGCGTCTCGTGAAGCAACATTTCCGATGGTACCGCCGGTGGCAGGGCGCGGTGAAGTCCGAATGCGTAATATGACTGCGGCTCAGCTGCCCGGGGCAAAGGCATTGGCCAGTTGCTGCAGCTTCTCGCGTTGTTCGGCCCATTGCCCCGCGGTGTAGCCGGGCAGCAGATCCAGTTGCGCGGTCCAGCCAGCACGGCCATCGAGCTGCTCGCGAATAATGTCCAAATGCCCTGCATGGCGGGAGGTCTCGGCGAGCGCATGGATGAGCAGGTGATCCAATGTGGTATTCCCGGCTGGCCCCCACCACGGTACCTCTACGGGGCTGACCAGGGGCAGGGTGCTGATGGCCTCATCGGCGAAGGCGATGGCTTTCCGATAGAGGCCGATCAGCTGTTGCGCGCGCATGTCTGCTGGCGGAAGGAAATCCGCGTCGGGATCATGCGGAGCTATGAACTCGCGAACGTAGCGGTCATTGGCCTTGCGCTTGAGGCAGGTGCCGAAATATTCGTATTCATTGATCGCCAAATGGTGTAGTACACCCAGGATATGGGTGCCCGTAGGGGTGAGCGGGGTGCGGGCCAGGTGCTCGGCGAGGCCTTCTGCCTTGAAGATCGCATTCTCGCGTGCGTCGTTCAGGTACCCGCAGAGCTTGTCCTTGGTGCTGTCCATGGACAGAGTCTAGTGACCGTGGTGGGTCCGCGGTAGGGGCGCCGTGTGTTTACCATTGGTAAACTTGCCCCGCAGGCCTTGAAGCCAAAGTGGTTGCGGTTGTAGTTGCTGCAAAAAACGTCGATGGAGCCAAACGATGAAAACCTTGCCAGTTGAACCAACCGGTGCTGCGATCAACATCGGTGCGAGGCTGCGCGGGGTGCGCCAGACCCAGCGCATGACCATTGACCAGGTCGCCGAGCTATCCGGACTGACCAAAGGTTTCCTCTCACGTGTCGAGCGCGACCTGACCAGCCCTTCGGTTTCGACCCTTTTGCGGTTGTGCGAAGTGCTGGGCATGGAAGTAGGTACCCTCTTCGAGGTTCCAGAAACGAAACTGGTCCGCCTGGAGCAGGCTCCCCGTGTTTCCCTGGGCGGCGACGGCATCACGGAGCAGCTGGTTACGCCACGCAGCGAGAAGCGGGTGCAGATGATTCGCGCTGAGATTGCGCCCAAGGGCACCGGTGAAGCAGAACTGTATTCGGTGGATTGCGAGCTGGAAGTGCTGCACGTGATCGCGGGAAAATTCATCCTGGTATTGCCAGATCAGCGCGTAGAACTCGAAGCAGGCGATACGATAACCTTCCCCGGGCGTGAACCGCATAGCTGGGAAAACGATTCTGATGAGGTAGCTGTGGTTACCTGGACGCTGATCCTCTCATGACGCCAAGCCCATGCGCCTGCTGCCAGGGCACGGCATGAGCGGTGCGGCTGCGCGTTCGTCTGCGGGGAGATGAACCGCGTATTCTAGGAACGATGCGTTGTTTCGGGGCGCTCGGAACGATGAGTGATGGGAGAGGCGTGAGGACAGGCGAACCAACCGCTGCGCAAGATCAACTGCGCAGTATCAGCTGGTGGGCTTCGATACTTTTCGGCGTTCTTATTGGCACCACCTTGACCTGGATCCGCACCCAACGCAATTTCTTCTTCATTGGCGCAGCGATTCTGGCCGTCGTCATTGTCACCATTGGCGTGCGAACGATTCGCCGACGTGCACGCTTCCCGCTGATGGCGCAGGCGCGCACCTCGTGGGTGTATGTGCTGTGGACCGGTGTCCTGCTCATCCTGGCCGGACCGATCCAGCTGGTGTACGTAGCCGATGACCTTTCTGAACTGACGATCAAATCGCTGGTAATGTCCGCAGGCTTCTGCCTGGGCATTCATGAGGTCGATCGCGCGCTGGTGAAAGCCAGCAAGAAGCGCTCCGGTGAGGCCTAGCCTTCCGATTTGGGCGGAATAGCCTGAAATGTAGTCAAAACATCCAATACCCTTTGGCGCGATTTTGCATAGTGTGATCCTGATCAACTTTCCAGAAGGGGTTGCCATGTCAGGAAAAACCGCGAAGAACCACACCGCAGAACCAGGCCTCAAGAAGGTCCTCGGCCGCTGGGATGCCTTGGCCATAGGCGTTGGCGCGATGATCGGCTTTGGCTGGGTCGTGCTCACCGGCGACTGGATTACCACCGCCGGTCCGCTGGGAGCCACGCTGGCTATGCTGGTTGGCGGTGGCATCATGGCGGTAGTTGGCCTGACCTATGCCGAACTCGTTGCGGCCATGCCGAAAGCAGGCGGTGAGCACAACTACTTGCTGCGCGCCATGGGCGCCCGCTGGTCTTTTGCCGGTTCGTGGGCCATCGTCGGCGGCTACATTGCGATCGTGGCCTTTGAAGCAGTGGCACTGCCCAAATCCGTGCTCTATCTCTTCCCGGAGCTTTCGCAGATCAGATTATGGGAGATCGCTGGCTCAGAGGTCTACTTGACTTGGGCGCTGGTCGGTGTCGCCGGTGCGATAGCGATCACCTGGATTAACATCCGGGGCATCAAGACCGCCGGTGTAGTGCAGACCTTCGTGGTGCTCTTCCTCTTCGTCATCGGCGCAATGCTGCTTGCTGGCGCATTCACCGGGGGCGAGAGCAGGAATATGGAACCATTCTTCGAAAACGGGGTGGCCGGCTTCTTCGGCGTGATGATCGTGGTGCCGTTCATGTTCGTCGGCTTCGACGTGATCCCGCAGTCCGCCGAGGAATGCGACATCGCCCCGCGAAAAATTGGCAAGTACGTGGTGATTTCGGTGCTGATCGCCACCGCCTGGTATGTGGGGATCATCCTGGCCACCGCCTCGGGAATGGGCGCTTCGGCGCTTTCCGGATCCGAACTTGCCACTGCCGACGCGATGGGGGCACTGTTCAATTCCGAAATCATGTCAAAGGTGCTGATCGCCGGCGGCATTGCCGGCATCCTCACCTCGTGGAATTCGTTGCTGATGGGTGCTTCGCGACTGATGTACGCGATGGCCAGTTCCGGGATGCTGCCACGCTGGTTTGCCTACCTGCATCCGAAGCACCGCACACCGAGCCATGCACTGCTGTTCATTGGCGGCCTCTCCATTCTGGCTCCATTCTTCGGCACCGCCATGCTCGGATGGTTGGTGGATTCCGGTTCGCCGTCGATCGTGATCGCCTACCTGCTGGTGGGCGTGGCGTTCTTGATTCTGCGCCAGCGCGAACCGCAGATGCAACGCCCGCTGCGCGTGGGCGGTGCGGGAAACGGCGGCAAGGTCATCGGCGTACTGTCGGTGGTCTTCTGCGCCGGCCTGATTTCGCTGTATCTTCCGGGAATGCCGGCGGCCATCGGGTGGCAGCCGTGGCTGCTCTTCGCCGCTTGGTGGATCCTGGGCATGGCCTTCTTGCTGCGGGTGCCACGCGGGATTGCGCCGGGCGAATTCGCGGAAGAGGAATTGCTGCAGAAGCTGAGCATCCGCCAGCAAGCCAAGCTCGGTGCCACCGGCCCGGACGCCGCAGCAACGCGACGCGCCAGTGCGCCGCACGATAGCCGGACTCGGCTCAAGGGCTGACGGCTGCACCTGGGGCACGCCGCGGGATCTGGCTATTGCAGAGACTGCGGCGTGCCTATTTCTGTGCCCGGCGCAGGGCCAGCCAGAGCGAGGCGGCGGCATCCGGATCATCGAGATTGGCGCCAAGCAATTCCTGGGCCACGGTGATGCGGTGGCGCAAGGAATTTCGGTGGATGCCCAATTCGCGGGAGGCTTCTTCCCAATGGCCGCGATGGCGCAGGTAGGAGGTGACCGCGGAGAGCAGATCGGCGCGCGCGTACGCTGCGAGGGCCTTGACCCAGGTCTCTGCGCTGGCATCGAAGCCCGGGGCGCCGCAGGCCATGGTCCCGAACGGGACAGCGTCCAGCGTTTGGCGCAGGGCAGGCAAATTGGCAGGGATCTCGGCCAAGTTCAATGGTTGGGAGAGTACGGCGTGGACTTCGGGTGCGGGGGAATCAAATCGCCCGCACGCCATCGGGCCCGTTGCGGTTGCAGCCTGCGGTGCCACTGCCTCGCCATTGCCGGAACTGTCTGCGGGTTCGGGAAGTATCAAATAATGTTCGGCGCCGTCCTCATAGTGAAGCTGGCACTCGCGTACCGCTGCGGCGACATCGGGCAAGGCGGCGGGGCGCGCCAGCGAGGGCAGCGCATGAAGTGCGGTTGCTGCATCGGTATCGGCACCTGCCCGGTACAGCAGGATTCGCACACGAACAGGTATTCTGCCCAATCCGGCTTCTTCCCCGACCAGGCGTGCCGCCTCGGGCTGGCCATGCAGCAACAATTTTGCGGTGGCCGAGCTGAGCGCGTTATTCGTGCTGGCAGCCAATTCCCGTTGCCTGGCGCGCAAGGAGAGCAACGTGCAGGCCGTCATGATGATCTGCCGGTCGGCCTTGGTCGGCCTGCGCCCGGCGGAAACTCCGAGATATCCGTGGATCGTGGTTCCGGACAGGATGGGATAGAGCGCAACTTCGTGGCCCTGGACCTCGAAGGTGGACGCCGAGGGCATGCCATTGCGCCGAAAGCGCATGGACTCGTGGCGGAGTTCGCCCAGGAACGCTTCGGCGGATGCCGGGTAGCAGGCCGCCGGCCGGGAATCGACGGAAAGATAGGCGGCCCAGCCGTTCACTGCCTCAGCCAAGCCCCGCACGACTGCATTGATGGCATCCGGGCGTACGGCGGCACGCGCCAAGGCAGTCTGCGTGCCCAAGGAACCCATCAGGTTCGAAGCCTGATCACGTGAGGCCAGGCGCCAGTATGCCCGTGAAATGTTCTGGAAGGGCACCTGGTCCGGGACGATCCCCAGCTCTATGCCGGCAGCGTCGCAGGCGGCGATGACGTGCTCGGGCACCGTGCGAAGCCATGGACCCAGCCCCAGCCCCAGGGCGCAGACTTTTTTGTCCTGCAGCCGGCGCATGTATGCGCGGGAAGCTTCCTCGCTCGCGGCGAATGGCATGCCGGTGGTCAGCAGCAGCTCGCCGCCGTCCAGATAGGTGGTGGGATCTTCCAACTCAGAGACATGCACCCCGCTGACCGGCTGGGCACGGAAGGTTCCGGTGCTGGCAGGGAAGAACTCGGTGCCCAACTCCGCGCCCAGCTGCAAAAGCGTAATCATTGGGTAAATTATCCAAGAAAGATGCTGGACTTGGATGCAATGACCAATGACGCGTGTCACGGGGATTTCTAGGCTTGAGCCATGACTGAAACCCTTGCTTCCACCGACGCCCCAACCTTGTCCCAGACCAGGCACCTTGCCACCAGCATCCCCGGCCCGCGCTCTGCGGCCCTCCATGAGCAGCGGGTGCAACAGGTCAGTAGCGGTTTTGGCGTCACCTTGCCGGTCTTCGTCAGCCGCGCCGATGGCGGGATTATCGAAGACGTCGACGGAAATCGCCTGATCGACTTCGCCTCGGGGATTGCCGTGACTTCACTGGGTGCCGCGAACCGCCGCGTGGCCGAACGCGTGGCCAAGCAGCTGGCGGACTTCACCCATACCTGCTTCATGGTCACCGAGTACGAATCCTTCACCCAGGTGTGCAGCTGGTTGAACCAGCACACCCCCGGCGAGTTCGAGAAGCGCACAGCGCTGTTCTCCACCGGGGCCGAGGCCGTGGAGAACGCGGTCAAGATCGCCCGTGCTGCCACCGGACGCGCTAACGTGCTGGTCTTCGACGAGGCCTACCACGGCCGTTCGCTGCTGACCATGGGCATGACTGCCAAGATCAATCCGTACAAGATGAATTTCGGCCCGATGCCCGAGCATATCGTGCGCGCCGCCTCGGCCAACCCGTTGCGGCCCTCTGGGGGAGCGGCCACCGTCGAAGCGGTCCTGGCGTCCGTCGAGCAGACCTTGATGGACTACGGCCCCCAGACTTTCGCCGCGATGGTGATCGAGCCGATTCAGGGCGAAGGAGGTTTCGTTGTCCAGATGGCCGGGTTCATCCCGGGGCTGCGCAAGCTGGCCGACAAGCACGGTATTGTGCTGGTCATCGACGAGATCCAGGCCGGCATGGGGCGCACCGGGAAGCTATTCGCTTCGGAGCACGAAGGCGTGGCAGGTGACCTGATCCTCACGGCCAAGGCCCTGGCCAACGGAGTTCCGCTGTCCGCGGTGACTGGGCGCGCCGAGCTGATGAATGCCCCGCACGCTGGCGGCCTGGGCGGCACCTATGCTGGCAACCCGCTGGCTTGCGAAGCGGCGCTGGCTGTATTCGAGCAGTTCGAGGATGGGATGCTTCTGGATAACGCCCAGCTCATCGAGCGGGTGTCCCGCGAGGTTCTTGAACCACTGATGCAGCAGAGCCCGGTGGTTGCCGACGTCCGCGGCCGCGGAGCCATGCTGGCTATCGAGTTCGCCGACCGGGGCAGCTTGGCGCCGCGCGCCGATGCAGCCGCGGCGGTTTCCAAGGCCTGCCATCGAGCCGGGGTGCTGACCCTGACCTGCGGTACGCACGGCAATGTGCTGCGCCTGCTGCCGCCGCTGGTGATCGGCGAAGCACTGCTGCGCGATGGATTAGAGGTGCTTGCCCAGCAGATTCGCAGCGTCGCCAGCTGATCGCCCTGCTGCAGTTTCGGCCCATGCCGCAGCCCGTTCGCGGGTTGTGGCATGGGCTATTTCTGCCTGGATTCCCGGGCTGCGCGATAAGTGAATCTTGACGTGACCCAGCAGACAAAATAGCATAATGGAAAACTGAAGTTTCATATTAGACAACTTGGACTTTCGTTCTTGGATGTCTGGGGAGGAAGTTGCGATGAAGGAAATCCGCATCGAGGAAAACGGGCATCTGGGACCCATTAATGCCGCGGTGATTCCACGCTATGCAGGTGGTGGCACCTACGCCCGGCTGCCGCGACTGGATCAGGTGGAGAAGGCCGACATCAAGATTGTTGGCGTGCCTTTCGACACCGGTGTCTCCTACCGGCCCGGCGCCCGCTTTGGCGCCAACCACGTGCGCGAATCCTCGCGCCTGATCCGCCCCTACAACCCAGCCACCGACACCTCGCCGTTTGCGCAGAGCCAGGTGGCTGACGCGGGGGACATGGCGGTCAACCCGTTCAACATCAACGAGGCTATTGAGACCATCGAGCACAACGCACTGGAGCTGACCAGTGACGGCTCCACCCTGGTCACCGTGGGCGGAGACCATACCATCGCGCTGCCATTGCTGCGTGCCGCCTCGCAACGAGCCGGTGCTCCGGTAGCGATGCTGCACTTCGACGCGCACCTGGACACCTGGGACACCTACTTCGGTGCCGAATACACCCACGGCACCCCGTTCCGCCGTGCGGTCGAGGAGGGAATCCTGGATACCGAGGCGATCTGCCACGTCGGCACCCGCGGTCCGCTCTATGGCAAGAAGGACCTGGAAGACGACCAGCGCTTCGGCTTCGGCATCGTCACCAGCTCGGATGTCTACTACCAGGGCGTCCGCGAAATCGTGCACAAGCTGCGCGACCGCATCGGCAACCGCCCGCTGTACATCTCGGTGGACATCGACGTGCTGGACCCAGCCCACGCCCCGGGTACCGGAACCCCGGAGGCCGGCGGCATCACCAGCCGTGAACTGCTTGAAATCCTGCGCGGTTTGCGCGGGTTGAACATCATCGGCGCGGATATTGTCGAAGTCGCCCCCGCCTACGACCATGCGGAGCTGACCGGCGTGGCCGCCTCGCATGTCACCTATGATTTGATCAGCCTGATCAGCGACTTCCGCGCCAGCAAGGGGATGAGTAGCTAATGAACGAGCAACCGCAACGCAACGGCGGCGATCTGGTCATCGAGACCCTCACCGCGCTCGGTGCCAAGACCGTATTCGGGATCCCCGGGCAGCACGCCCTGGGACTCTTCGACGCCCTCTCGCGCTCAAGCTTGGAGTTCATCTCCTCACGAGTGGAGAACAACTCCGCCTTCGCCGCCGATGGCTACTCCCGCGCTACCGGGGAAGTGGGCGTGCTGTTCCTCTCCACCGGCCCGGGCGCGCTGACCTCGCTAGCGGGTCTGCAGGAGGCCTACGCCACCGGCGTGCCCATGGTCGTGGTGGCCAGCCAGATTCCGCTGGACGGCCTGGGAGCCCGCCGCAAGGGCATGCTGCATCAGCTCGATGACCAGAAGGCCTCGGCCGCCAACGTCACCAAGTTCCAGCAGACCGTGCATCATGCATCGGGCATCCCCTCGGCGATCCAGGACGCGTGGGCCCGGGCCATTACCGTGCCGATGGGGCCGGTGTGGGTTGAGGTGCCGCAGGATGTCCTGCTCGCCCCGGTGATGGTGCCACCGGTACAGGATGCCCTGGCCGAAGCCTACGAGCATCCCCCGCGCGAAGAGCTGATTCGCGAAGCCATGCGCTGGCTGGCCGAAGCCAAGCGCCCGGCCATCATCGCCGGCGGCGGTGTGCGCCGGGCGGGGGCGCAGGCTGAATTGCTGGCCGTGGCCGAAAAACTGCAGGCCCCGGTGCTGTGCAGCCCCGGCGGCAACGGAGCCTTTGGCTGGAACCATGAGCTGTCCTTGCAGTCGTGGGCGGAAGACCGCTATGTCTCGGACGTCATGGAAGATGCCGACGTGCTGGTGGTGATCGGTTCGGCCCTGGGCGAGGTCACCAGCAACTACTTCACGCTCGAACCCCGCGGCAAGATGATCCAGATTGATGCTGAGCCGCGCGTGCTCGAGTCCAACACCCCGGCCCTGGGTATCCGCGCCGATGCTCGTGAAGCCTTGAAATTCCTGGACGAGGAAATGCGCGAGACGGGCTTCAAGGCCCAGGCATCATGGCACGGAAGCACCCCGCAACAGGTGGTGGCCCAGACCCTGGCAAAGGTGCAGGCGCGCCTGGATGCCCAGGACCTTGGCAAGGAACGGAAGTTCATGGCGGATATACGCGCCGCAGTCCCGGCAGGCATGCAGACCTTCTGGGATATGACCATCGCTGCCTACTGGGGCTGGAGCTGCTGGGACGCCAAGGAGGGCGAATTCCATTCCGCGCAGGGTGCAGGCGGCCTCGGCTTCGGCTTCCCCGCCGCGATCGGTGGCGCCATCGGCTCCAAGCAGCGCGTGCTGGCAGTCAGCGGCGACGGTTCATCGATGTACTCCATTGCCGAACTGGCCACCGCCAAGCAGCACCATGCGCCGGTCACCTGGTTGATCGTCGACGACGGGGGATATGGCATCCTGCGCGAGTACATGGAGGGAGCCTTCGGAAAAGCCACCGCCACCGAACTGGCCCGGCCGGACTTCGTGGCCCTTGCGCATTCCTTTGGCATCCCCGCCCAAGCGGTCGATCCCGAAGGCATCGGTTCGGCGCTCGCCGACGCCTTGGAAGCAGATGGCCCCAATGTCATTGTGGTCCGGACCCTGCTGAAGATGTTTGCGCCTACCCACCTGTAAAGCGCCCGAACGCACGCACGGCCTCGGACCTGTTGCTCCCACGAGCGATGGATCCGGGGCCGTTGCGATTAGTGGATGAGGAAAAGTGCGGGTCAGTGGGTGAAATGGAACACCACACCGAAAAGCACTGTCGAGATGCCCAAGCTAATGCCGATGAGCAGTGGCTCCCAATCCAGGGATTGAGCTGCCAACATCACTGCGAAGGAAGCGAAAAGCAGAATTGCTCCGATTCCTCCCAGGATCACACCTCCGCCTCCATGGTGCCGCGCGGCGGAGTGCGCGGTCCGTTGAAATCGTGGTTCCATGCCGCCATGGTACGTCCGAAAGCGGCCAAAGCCGAGGGGCAGGGCCAACTACTTCGATATTGTCAGATTTGTTGGCTCAGCGGCCCGTGCGCAGCTGATGGATCCGCTCGGCTGCGGTTGCCAAGGAAGGATAATCGGCGCCGGGCCCTTGCGCGATGAAACCGGGGCAGTAGTGGTCGGCGAGTCCTGCCTGTCCGTAGGACAAGCCGCGGAACGTGCCCTGGGCCATGCGCACCAGATGCGCTCCGGCAGCCACATCCCACACCTTGGTATCGAACCCGATGGTGGCGTCGCACCAGCCTGCGGCAACATGGGCTAAGGCCAGCGCCGCGCAGACCTTGCGGCGTACCGTGGCGAAGTCCTGGATCCACTGGCCAAAGAGTTCCAAGGACAGATCCCCGTCCTTGAGCATGGATTCTGCTCCCGGGTAATCCGTCATCAGGTTGGCGCGGGACTGTTCGGGACGGGCACCGGGCTCGAGGACCTGCCCGTTGAGGAACGCGGCAGTCGAATTGGCGCTGAATTCATCACCAGAAACCGGATCGAGGATTGCGGCGGCCACCAGTTCTCCATCGATGGCTGCGGCAATCGAGATGCAGAAGAATGCCACGCCGTGGACGAAGTTGCTGGTGCCGTCAATCGGATCGACAATCCACTGCACCTTCCCGGCGGCCTGCCGTCCTTGATCGCCAGAGACCTGCTCTTCGCCGAGAACCCAGGAATCCGGGTGGGCCGATAGCAGTGAGGCAGTGATGAGCCGCTGGCTCTGCCGGTCGATGTCGGTGACCAGATCATGGGTGTTGGTTTTATGCTCGGCTACCACGTTGCCGCGGAAGGAAGCGCGCAGCAGCTCGGCGGACTGGCGAGCTGCCTTCAGCGCGGAAAGACGTAATTCTTCGGCGTATTGCGTGCTGGCTTGGACTCGCTGATCATTCACAACACCAGCTTACCGCCGTGGCAACGGGCAAAAACGTTGACTGGAGCAACGATTCGAACTTACTGTGGTGGAAACACAATAGATAGGCAGCCGATAGATCGTGGACAAGTCTCCAGATAGCCCTTCGGATTCTGAACTCAAAATCCTGCTCGACGAGTTGGCCCGCAGTTCCAGGATCCTTCGCGTGTTTTCGCATATGGATCAGACTGACCCCGAGGTATCAAACGCCTCCCATCACGTGCTCAAGACGTTGAAAACCCGTGAACCCACGCATGCTGCCGACCTTGCGCAGTCCTTGGGGATCGGCACCGCGGCGATGAGCCGGCATTTGGCGGAACTGGAGCAAACGGGCCTGGTAGCCAAGCAGCCCAGCAAGATCGACGCCCGCCGCCACGTGCTCTGGGTGACCGAGGCGGGTTGCGAGCGGCTTGAATTCCGCGACCGCTTGCGCCTGGAGCGAATGCGGGATGTTCTTCCGGACTGGGATGTCGAGCGCTTGGCCAGCGTCGGGCATGCGCTGAGCGAATTGAACGCGACGATGATCCGCGGCATCCAATCCCAACGGACCGAGCAGTTCGGCAATGTGGAGAATTCCGACCTTGGATAAGAGCATGCCGGAAAAGGAACGTCCCACTGACCTCACCGAGGCAGAGGCAGACCAGCCGCAGATGAATCAACGCGAGGTGCTCAAATCCATCGCTGGCGTCCTGGCATCCTTCTTCGCTGCCATGCTGGCGGCGACCATTGTGTCTATTGCGCTGCCGACCATCATGGATGTCCTGGGCGGCTCGCAAACCGACTTCAACTGGGTTTTGAGCACCACGCTGCTGGCTAATGCCGCCACCACTCCCATCTGGGGGAAAATGGCGGATCTCTTCGACAAGAAGAAGCTGCTGCAAGCCGGAATCCTGGTGTTCGTGCTCGGCTCGTTGCTGGCCGGACTCGCCTGGTCCATACCCGTTCTGCTGTTCGCCCGGGTCATCCAGGGCATCGGCATGGGCGGGCTGACCGCCATGGGCATGGCAGTCATCGGCACGGTCATCCCGCCACGGGAACGTGGACGCTATTCGGGATATTTCGGTGCCGTCATGGCTGTATCTACCGCAGCAGGACCGCTGCTCGGCGGATTCATCGTGGACTCGCCCCTGGGCTGGCGCTGGTGCTTCTTCTTCGGCATCCCGATCAGCCTGCTCTCCATGCTCTTGATCCACCGGACCCTGCACCTGAAGCACCTCAAACGTCCGGTGCATATCGATTGGGTCGGCGCGGTCCTGTTAACCACCGCCGTCTCGATCCTGCTGATCTGGGTTTCCTATGTAGGCAAAGCCGACTATTTCGGCTGGAATTCGTGGCAGACCTACACGATGGTCTCGATGTTCCTATTGCTGGTTGCCGCATTGCTGCTTGTTGAATCACGGGTTCGTGAACCGATCATTCCGCTGAAGATCATTTGCACCCGAACAACGTCGCTGGCGATTCTCGCCTCGATCTCGATTGGCGTGGGGATGTTCGGCACCGGCGCATTCATCGGCCAGTACTTCCAGATCGCCCGCGAAGCGACACCGACCATGGCCGGCCTCATGACCTTGCCAATGATCGCGGGCAACTACTTCGGATCCGTCTTCTCGGGACAGATGATTACCCGCTTCGGCCGTTGGAAGATCTACCTGCTCATCGGTTCGGTCCTGAACATCGCCGGCCTCGGCCTGCTTGGGCTGATGCGCCAGGATACCGAATACTGGCTCTTGGCCTGCGGCATGTTCCTCAACGGCGTGGGCATGGGATTCATGCTGCAGAACTTGGTGCTCTCGGTGCAGAACACGGTGAAAGTCACCGATATCGGGGCGGCAAGTTCTTCGGTGGCGTTCTTCCGTTCCGTAGGCGGCTCAGCAGGTGTGGCGGTGCTCGGTGCGCTGCTTTCGCGCAATGTGGCAGATCTTATTACCGAATCGTTGGCGGCCAAGGGGCAGCTGTCCTCGGCGCCGGCCACCGGGGATTCCTTGAATCTTTCCGGGATGCCAGATGCGCTACGGCAGGTGGTGGAATCGGCGTATGGCGAGGCGACAGGGATCGTCTTCATCGTCTCGGCGGCCGTAGCGGTAGTTGCCTTCTTCTGCATATTGCTCATCAAGGAAGTGCCGTTGCGCAAGACGATCTAGTACCTGGCCTTGCCGCCGGGTCGAATCAGGATAAGCTTCAGACCATGAGTAGCATGCAACCGATTAAGCCGAAAATATCTCTTACCGAGCAGGTGACTACGATGATCCGTGCCGCCATCGTTGCCGGAGAGATGGCTCCGGGGGAGCACTACTCGGCCATTGGCATCTCGGAAAAGCTCGGCGTCTCGCGAACTCCGGTGCGCGAGGCCTTGCAGCTGCTGGAAAAAGAGGGAATCGTTACCGTGGCGAAAAACCGCGGGGTGCGTGTCAACCAGATTTCATTGGAGGACATTGTCGAAGTCTTCCAGCTGCGTTTGGCTATCGAGCCTCCAGCTGCCGCACGTGGCGTGCGGAACGCGACCCAGGCTGATATCAACCAGCTGAAGTCGTTGCACCAGCGAATGCTCGCCATCGGCGAAACCGGTGATGGCCGGGCGACGTTGGAAGCGGACAAGGAATTCCACCTGTGCCTACTGGGGCTGGCCGGAAATGCGAAACTCGACAGCGTGGTGGGGGAGCTGCGCAACCTCGTCCTGGCCCACGGGCAGACCACAGTGCCCTTCGCCCGCTCCAGCCAGGACCTGGCCGGAGACCGCGAGGAAATCATGGAGGCGATTCTTGCCAAAGACCCCGACGCCGCCGCGCTGGCCGTTCGGGGCCACGTCATGCGCACCGCGCAGATGCTGATCCGTTCGGTGTGTTCGCGGACCCCGGGACTGGACGCAGAACCGTTCCTGGAGCGGCTGGACGCCTTGATTTCCTAGGGCATTCCGCGCCCCCTGCAGACCCAAGCAGCTAAACATCCTGAAAATCCTTGCCAAGGGTGATCCGGGCAACATAGAGTTGCATGCAACATGTAACTAAGCAATTCTGTGCGGATTGAAGGTGTGGAAGCAAATGAGCCAACCGCTTGAAGGGGTCAAGGTCATCGACCTCTCGCGCATCTTGGCCGGGCCGCTGTGCTCCATGACCCTGGCCGACTTCGGGGCCGAAGTTCTCAAGGTGGAGAACGCTGCTGGAGATGAGACCCGCAGCTGGAAGCCTCCGGTCAATGCCCAAGGCATCAGCACCTACTACTGGTCGGTGAACCGCAACAAGCAGGCAGTAGTCGCCGACTTCGCGGACGCGGCCCAGTTGCAGGCCCTGCGCGGATTGATCCGCGACGCTGACGTGCTGGTGGAGAATTTCCGCCCCGGCGTCCTGGCCAAATTCGGGCTGGACTACGAGAGCCTGCGCGAGTTGAACCCGGCACTGGTCTATTGCTCCATCTCGGGCTTCGGCGAAAAGCAGGGTGCGACCTTGCCCGGCTTCGACCTGCTGGTGCAGGCAGTGGGCGGACTGATGAGCATCACTGGAGAACCAGACGGGCCTCCGAGCAAGGCCGGCGTTGCCCTGGTGGACGTATTGGCGGCGCAGAATGCGGTTGCCGGCATCCTGCTGGCCATGCGCGAACGCGATGCCAGCGGTATCGGCCAGCGGGTGACCGTCAACTTGCTCGGCTCGCTGCTGGCCGGACTGACCAACCAGTCCAGCAGCACGCTGGCTACCGGAAAATCCCCGGCACGCATGGGCAACGCGCACCCGAGCATTGCCCCCTATGAAACCTTCGCAGTCAACGACGGCGTGGTGGCCATCGCCGTGGGCAATGACCGCCAGTTCGCTGCCTTGGCCAAGCATCTTGGCCAGCCGGACCTAGCCCAGGATCCGCGCTTCAGCAGCAATAGTGCACGGGTGGCCCACCGCGAAGAACTCAAGGCAATCATCGAAGCGGCCACCGCCTCAGCCACTGCCGCGCACTGCGCGAATGCGCTGATGTCCGCGGGAGTGCCCGCCGGAAAGGTCAACTCCATTGCCGAGGCCATCGACTTCGCCAAGGAACTTGGTCTGGATCCCGTCGCGCTGATCACCGATCCGGACACCGGGGAAGCGACCGAGCAGATCGCCAGCCCCATCGGGCTCTCGCGCACCGGCGCCCAATACCGCACCATCCCGCCGGCCCACGGGGAGCATCAAGCGCTTCTGGGCACCCTGGCAAATAGCTAATCGCAAGAACTTTCAAGGAGATTTAATATGAGCACCGCAGAACGCCTTCTGGATCCGGCCGACCTGATCAATTTCGATTCGCTGCTCTCGGCGGAGGAACTGGCCCTGCGCGATACCGTGCGCGGTTTCGTCAACGAGAACATCAAGCCGAATATCGCCAAGTGGTACAACGACGCAGTCTTCCCGCTGGAGATCGTTCCGGAGATGGCCAAGCTGGGCCTGCTGGGCATGCACCTGGAAGGCTACGGTTGCGCCGGCCGCTCGGCCGTGGAATACGGCATTGCCGGCGCCGAGCTGGAAGCCGGCGATTCGGGGCTGCGCACCTTCGTTTCGGTCCAGGGATCGTTGGCCATGAGCGCCATCTACAAGTACGGCTCCGAGGAGCAGAAGCAGCAATGGCTGCCCAAGATGGCCGCCGGCGAAGCCATTGGCTGCTTTGGCCTGACCGAACCAACGGCAGGTTCCGACCCGTCGAGCATGAAGACCTTCGCCCGCCGCGACGGCGATGACTGGGTGATCAACGGTTCCAAGCGCTGGATCGGGCTGGCCAATGTGGCGCAGGTGGCAGTGATCTGGGCACAGACCGATGAGGGCATCCGCGGCTTCGTCGTTCCAACCAGCACCCCGGGCTTCACCGCCACCCCGATCGAGCAGAAGCTGTCCATGCGCGCCTCCATCCAGTGCGAAATCGATCTGGTCGATGTGCGCCTGCCTGGTTCGGCGGTATTGCCGAATGCCAAGGGCCTGAAGGGGCCGTTCTCCTGCCTGAACGAAGCCCGCTACGGCATCTTGTGGGGTTCCATGGGGGCCGCCCGCGATTCATTCGAGGTGGCATTGGCCTACTCGCAGGAACGCCTGCAGTTCGACAAGCCGCTGGCCGGATACCAGATGACCCAGCAGAAGCTGGTGGACATGGCCCTGGAAATCAACAAGGGCTTCCTGCTGGCCCTGCACATCGGCCGGTTGAAGGATGCCGGGAATTTGGACCTGCACATGATCTCGGTAGGGAAGCTGAATAACTGCCGTGAAGCCATCGCGATCTGCCGCGAAGCACGCACCATCCTGGGAGGCAACGGCATCACGCTGGATTACTCGCCATTGCGCCACGCCAACAACCTGGAATCGGTGCGCACCTACGAGGGCACCGACGAGGTGCACACGCTGATCCTGGGCAACAAGCTCACCGGCGTGCCGGCCTTCCGCTAAGCCGCGAAGCCAAGGAAGACGGGAGAACCAAGCAAATGAACCTTTCCACAACACTTGCCACCCTGGAGCACTGCATCAATGGCGCATGGGTGCCTGGCGAAGGCCGCCGCATCGATTCGAAGGCGGCCGCCGACGACTCCATCGTGCTCGCGGAGGGCACCGCGGCCAGCGTGGACCAGGTGGACGCCGCTTTCGGCGCCGCCCACCGGGCCAAGAAATCCTGGGCGTCCACTCCGATGGCCGCCCGCGGGGCGATTCTGGCCAAGGCCGCCGGATACCTGAAGGAGCATGCGGAGGACTTCGGAGCGGAACTGGCCGCCGAAGAGGGCAAGACCAGAGCCGAGGGAATCGGCGAGGTGCTGCGGGCCGCACAGATCCTGGTCTACTATTCCGGCGAAGCGGAGCGCGCTGCCGGCACCGTTTTCCAATCCCCGCGTGCCGGGGAACAGATTCTGGTTACCCACAAGCCGCTGGGGGTGATCGGGGTGATCACCCCGTTCAACTTCCCGATCGGGATTCCGGCTTGGAAGATCGCCCCGGCGCTGGTTTTCGGCAATACGGTGGTGTTCAAGCCGGCCAGCCTGGTGCCGTTGCTGGCCATGCGCTTTGTGCAGGCCCTGGAGCACGGAGGGCTGCCCGCTGGTGTACTGAACCTGGTCATCGGCCCGGGCGCGCTGGGTGATGCCTTCATTGCCAATGAGCATTTGGACGGGCTGACTTTCACCGGTTCCACCGGAGTCGGGCGCAAACTCTGTGCGGCAGGTGCGGCCCGGGGGATTCCGGTGCAGGCCGAAATGGGCGGCAAGAATGCTTCGGTAGTGCTGGCCGACGCAGACCTGGACCTGGCCAGCGAGCAGGTGCTTTTCGGGGCCTTCCGCTCCACCGGCCAGAAGTGCACGGCCACCAGCCGGCTGATCCTCGATGAGTCCATCGCCGACGCATTCTTGGCCAAGCTCACCGAAAGGCTGGAGCAGTGGGTGACCGGGGACCCGCTGGACCCGTCAGTGCATATGGGACCGCTGGTGGATGCCAAAGCGGCGAACTCGGCGGCACAGGGGATCGACCGGTCGCTGGCACAGGGCGCAACACTGCGCTATCGCGGGCTGGCCCCGGGAACCGGCAGCTTCCTGGCACCAACCATTCTGGAACTTCCGGAGGGGGAAGCAGGGCGAGCCAACTGCGCCTGGCAGGAAGAATTCTTCGCGCCCATCGTGTCCGTCCGCCGAGTCAACGGGTGGAAGGAAGCTTTCGAGGCTGCAGAAGACTCGGAATACGGTTTGAGCCTGGCCTTGTTCACTTCGAATCTTGCGCTGGCCCTGGAGGCGCAACAAACTCTCGACGTGGGTATTCTGCATGTAAATTCGGAGTCAGCCGGAGCTGACCCGCACGTGCCTTTTGGCGGTGCGAAAGCTTCGGGCTACGGACCGAAGGAACAAGGGGCAGCAGCTCGCGAGTTCTACACGCACACCACGACGACCTACCTGCGCGGCTAAAAGGCGCAGGCCAGGACTGCAAAGAAAGAATGGTCAATGAGGATTGAACGTATTTTGGTGATCGGTGCCGGCACCATGGGCCGGCAGATCGCGATGAGCTGCGCGCTGGGCGGCTACGCCACCGTGCTGCAGGATATCTCTGCCGACGCGTTGGGCGCAGCACGCACCGAGCTGGAGTCCTGGGCTGCCGGCCGCGTGGCCAAAGGCAAACTCGACCAGCCCACGGCAGCTGCGGCGCTGGGGCGCTTGAGCCAGAACACCGACTTGAACCAGGCTGCTTCCGCAGCCGACTTGGTGATCGAGGCTGCTGTGGAGCGTCTGGACATCAAGGAGCAGATCTTCGCCCAACTGGGCGAGCATGCACCGGCCCACGCCATCCTGGCGACGAACTCCTCGACGCTGCCCTCCTCGAAGCTGGCCCAGGCCAGCGGCCGTCCAGCGCAGGTGTGCAATATGCACTTCTTCAACCCTGCATTGGTCATGAAGTGCGTTGAAATAGTCCGCCATGGGCAGACCAGCGATGCCACGATCCAGGCTGTTACCGAGGTAGCCAACCAGCTGGGGAAGAACCCGGTGCTGGTGAACAAGGAGATTCCGGGTTTCATTGCCAACCGCATGATGGGTGCGATCAACGCCGAGGCGCTGAACCTGGCTCACCAGGGAATCGCCAGCATCGAGGATATCGATACCACCGCGAAGACCGCTTTGGGCCACCCCATGGGTCCGTTCGAGCTGATGGACATGGTGGGCCTTGATGTTATCGATTTCATCGCCCAGGCGACCTACGCCGAGACCGGTGACGAGGCCGACCAGCCGCACCCGATGATCACTGAAAAGGTGGCTGCGGGCAAGCTCGGACGCAAGAGCGGAGAAGGGTTCTACCCTTATTCCCAGGCATCGGCTTAAAGCTGGAAACGCCGCTGCCAGCCCGATGGCCATTGGGCGGGAGGCGGCGTTTGCCGTGTAGATCGGAGAGAACTATTCAGCGACCTCTGGTTGCTCGCCAAGCTCGAAGTGGCGCCCGGAGACCGAATCAATGTTGACCCGAATCCAGAAATCCTTCTGGGTGGGGATCCAGGGAGTGACGCCGCTTTCGCGGGCCTCCTTGATATCGGCCTCATGCTCCAATACTTCGGCGCTGCCGTGCACGACAACGGACCAAGCTTCATCGGAAAGGATGCCGTCGACCTCGAAAGCGATCTTTTCATTGATCGCCATGGCCGCAAGCTTATTACCGGGCGAGGTGCGCAAGAACAGCTTCCCGTTGTGCACCGCGTAGTTCACCGGAACAATATCGATCAACCCTGCAACCGAAGTTGCTACGCGTCCGTGGGAGCTGTGCGAGAGCAGCTGCCACGATTGGTCCTCATCCAATACCAGGACCGGACTATTGAGCTCGTGTTCGAATTTCATAGCACCAGTTTTCTACTCTTTGTAGAAAAAGGCAAGGGCTCAAGACACAAGTTGTCGTTTTCCCGTGCTTGGCGGTCGACATGAAAGACTGGGGCTATGAGTCATATTTCGGCTGATGGCGATGCCCGGCATGTAGCTTCGCGAATGGAAGACGGAGTGCATCGTTGGCGTGCACGGCGCGCCCTGGCCAACGGCCACCAAGCGGTAATCCTTCCCTATGTGGGATATGGCTCTACCGGACCGAGCGGCGGCTGGATTCGCGTCTTCGCCCGCGTTGTGCTGGCCAAGCCCGGCGCCTTTGAAGACGGGCAGCATCAAGCCCAGGTCATCGCCGATGGCATTCGCGGTTTCCGCAATTTCATTTCCCCGATCCTTCCCGGCGGCAAGGTCAGCATTGACGTTGGCGACCAGCGCTTCGAGGTCCAGGCTGACCGTGGCGGCGTCATCGATGTGAAGCTGCTAGTCGACCTGCCCGCGGGCTGGCATGAGATCCGGCTTCATGCCCACAACGGCGATGCCGCGCAGGCGAGGATTCTCGTTATCGATCAGGCACAGAAGTTCGGGGTGATCAGCGACGTGGATGACACCGTCGTGGTCACCGCGCTGCCGCGCCCCATGCTGGCGGCGTGGAACTCCTTTGTGCTCTCCGAGCATGCCCGCGTGGCGACCCCCGGGATGGCGGTGATGCTCCAGAAGGTGCTGCTTGAGCATCCGGGATCTCCGACCATCTACCTTTCCACCGGCGCATGGAATGTTGCACAGACCCTGCAGCGCTTCATCTCGCGCAACCTGTACCCGAAGGGGCCCTTGCTGCTCACCGACTGGGGGCCAACAGACCGTTCCTGGTTCCGCAGCGGAATGCAGCACAAGGTTGACCAGCTGCGCCGCCTGGCCGAAGAGTTCCCGCACATTTCGTGGGTGCTCATCGGCGATGACGGCCAGCATGATCCGGCCATTTATGCCGAGTTCGCGCGCCGCTATCCCGAATTGGTCCGGGCTATTGTGATCCGCCAGCTGACCCCTTCGGAAGCGGTGCTAGCCGGCGGACGTTCGCATGAGCTGCGCCGAACCACCCCCGGGGTGCGTTGGGTCTACGAGCCGGACGGAGCCCGGATCCTTCGGGAGCTGGCCAAGTTGGGGATCGTGGGCAATGACGGCGCAAACCTGCTGAAGGAAGATTAGCCATGGAAGAAAGCATTCTGCGGGTGCAGGTCCCTATGCGCTGGGGCGACATGGATGCTTACGGCCATGTCAATAATGTCAATCTGATCCGGTTAATGGAAGAAGCGCGAATCGCCGGCTTCGGCGTGCCCGGTGGCACCGGCGCGCCAGGCTCGCAGCCGCAGGCCGATATCTTCTCTGCAGTGCCTGCCGGAACCCAGATCCTCGTTGTCGAGCATCGGGTGCGGTATTCCCGCCCGTTGGAATACCGCAACGTGCCGGTCAATGTCGATCTCTGGGTTGCCAATGTCAAGCCTGCCAGCTTTGATATCTGCTACGAGTTCCGTGACCCGGTGGAGGACTATTTGTGCGTCAAGGCCTCCACTACGTTGGCTTATTTCGACCCGGTGTCCTCGCGGGTGCAGCGTTTGAGCCCCGGAGAACGCGCGGCGCTCAGTGCATATGAAGGTCCTCCGACCTTCCCGAAGTAACCACTTGCGCTCCCGTCAATTAGGATTGATCTATCTACCCTTATTAAGACAGGAAGTGATTTTGTGTCCCAGCCGGCTGGTGATCGCCCGCAAACTGGAGGCCGACCTGCGCGCCCCCAGGTCCTCCTGCAGGTCCTCAAGCGCGAGAATATCGCACCTCATCTGGTGCGGCTCACCCTTGGCGGTCCAGGCATCTGCGATTTCGCAGACAAGCCGGTGACCGACCGCTACGTGAAATTCCTGTTCGCGAAGCCGGAACTGGGCCTTGAATTGCCTTATGACATGGAAGCGCTGCGTGAGCGGCTGGCTCCCGAGGATCTGCCGGTTCGCCGTACCTATACCGTGCGCCGCAGCGATATGCAGGCGGGCACCATCGAGGTCGATTTCGTGGTCCATGGCGATGAGGGCCTAGCCGGTCCTTGGGCGCGTGACGCGCAGATCGGCTCATCGATCTGCTTCTCGGGCCCGGGCGGAATGTTTGTCCCCAAGGATGAATTCGATTTCCACTTCTTTGCCGGAGATGAAACTGCCATTCCCGCCATTGCGGCCTCCTTGGAGTCCATGGCTCCGCAGATGAAGGGCCTGGTGGTCATCGAGGTTGCCGATGCGGCTGACGAAATGCAATTGCAGGCGCCGGCCGGCGTGGAAATTCGCTGGATTCACCGCGGTGCCGAATTCTCCCCTGAAACCACGATCCTGGAGTCCGTGGTCCGGGGGATTCCATGGCCCGAGGGCCGAGTGCAGGTCTTTGCCCACGGTGAGCGCGAAGTCATGAAGAAGCTGCGCGCATACTTCTATGACGAGCATGGCGTGGACCGCCGCGACATGTCGCTCTCTGCCTACTGGGCCTTTGGCCGTGCAGAAGATGCATTCCAGGCCGAGAAGCGTACGGAAGTTGGCAAGATCTTCGCCGACTAGTCTTTTGGCGCGGACAAATTCGAGCAAGTTAGAGCGACCTAAGAATTAAATCGAAAAATTACGCAAACAGGGCTTGACGTTATTACTGGTTCTTAGGATATGCTTATTCCAGAGCTTCTCCCGTGTGTGGTCGGGAGAAGCGTCAAGCTTGACCGATATTTATCGGCTAGTTCGCTGCTTGCCGGGGCTGCTCACCTCGAAGCAGCGAGCGGCGTAGCCGGCTTGAATAAGGGGAATGGAGAATCGGCTGACTTGCTCAGTCGGCCGATTCGTCGAAAAGGGAGCTTATCAGGATTGCACACCTTGATAAGCTCCCTTTCTCGTTGCTACAGCTTGGCGGCGTCGAAGGACCACAGCAGCAACGTGGCCAGGTAGCCCGCACCCTCCGGTGGAGGCGCCACAGTGACGCCGCGATCATGAAGCTTCCTCATGGCTCGGCGAACTACTAGATCCGACTCCAGGAAGATCTCCGGATCCCGCAAACCCCGCAGGGCAAGGTAATTGCGCGTCCAGGGCCCCACTCCGCGCAGCCCTTGGAGCTGCTCCAGGAATGCCGGCACGTCTCCGAGCAGGAACTTTCCACTGAGCTCGAACCATTCGGCTACCGCGTGCAGCGCCGTTGCCCGCGGTAGCGGGCAGCGAATGATTGCGCGCAATTCCCCGGGCGTGCAGGCGGCCGTTGAGGCCGCTGTGGGGAAAGCCCGGAGGCCTGAGCCATGCTGCTGGCCCAATGCGCCGACGTAGCGCCCGCCGAGGGTCCGTGCCGCCGCCAAGGACACCTGCTGTCCAATGATCGTGGTGGCCAGGGCCTCGAAGATATCCGGGTAGCTGATGAGCCGCAAGGAGGGGTAAGCCATCGCGAGCGGCTGGTAGCAAGGAAGGGCCTGGAGCGCTTCATAAGCAGCTGTGGTGTCTTGCTGCAGTCCAAGCCAATGGTTGATGATCTCCGTGAGGCGCGCAATGGATTCAGCCGGGGCGTCGTGGGTGAGCGATACGCCTGCAGGATCCAGGCTCAATGAAACTTCTACCAGGTTCCCGTCCAGCTGCAGTACGCGGTGCAGCTCGGCTGCGGCGGCATTCAGCCGCTCCTGGGCAGGCAGCGAATGCAATTCCAGGACTGCCAATGCGTGGCCGACATCCAGAATTCCCGTTGCCGGCAGGCGCAGTTCCATGAACTCAGGCCCAGATGCCGGAAGTGCCGCGGCGGTGCGATCCGACCAGGTGGGTATCGACCATGCCGATGGCTTCCATCAACGCGTACATGGTGGTCGGGCCCACGAACTTGAAACCCCGCTTCTTCAGCGCTTTGGCCAGTTCCTTGGATTCGGGGCTTTGCGTGGGCACTTCAGTGAAAGTGCGCGGAGCCGGGGTCTGGTCCGGCTTGAAGGACCACACGAAATCCGAGAGGCCGCCCTCTTCGCGCAGCATCAGGGTCGCTTCGGCGTTGGCGATCGTTGCTCGGATTTTGAGCCTGTTGCGCACGATCCCGGCGTCTTCCATCAGGCGATTGAAATCATCCTCGGTAAACAATGCGACCTTCTCGGGATTGAAATGCTCGAAAGCGCGGCGGAACGACTCGCGCTTGGAAAGGATGATGGCCCAGGACAGGCCTGACTGGAAGCACTCAAGGCTCAGCCGCTCGAAAAGTCCCTCCTCGGAGGTGATCGGCATGCCCCATTCGGTGTCGTAGTACGTGCGGAGCATGCCATCCGAGGCGGCCCAGCGAGGGCGCGCCAATCCGTCTTCGCCAACGATGAGATCTTCAGTCATATTTTCATCTTGCCATCCATCACGATGCGCAGTTGGCCATGCAACGTTCCGTTTCGCGGCAAAGTCACCTATCATCGTTATATGGCGATAATAGAGTCAGATATCGATGCATCGGAAATCCGCAGCGGCAAGCTCCAGTTCGCTGCGCTCTTCCACGCGCTCGCTGACCCGGCGCGGCTGCTGATTCTGGACCATCTGCGCACCGGGGAGCATAAGGTCAGGGAACTGACCGAGCATTTGGGCCTTGCCCAAAGCACGGTCAGCGCGCATCTGTCCTGCCTGAAGGACACCGGCCTGGTGCACGTCCGAAGCCAGGGCCGGGCCAGCCTCTACTCGCTGGGCCAGGGTGAAGCACTTGACGCATTGACCGCTGCCGCCTCGGCGCTTCTGCCGCAAGAGGCATCCCATCACCATTGGGAAGAAGCGCACAGCATGGATCCGAAGAAAGGCTGAACTTGGGACACGATCACTCTCACGGGCACTCCCATGATCATTCCGGAGGAAACCGAACCCGCCTGGCCTGGGCCTTCGCCATCACCGCTACAATCCTCGTCGCCGAGGTTGTTGGCGCTATCGTCACCAACTCGCTGGCCTTGCTGGTCGACGCAGCGCATATGCTGACCGATACCCTGGGGCTATTGCTGGCTCTGACCGCTGCCAACCTGATTATGCGCAAGCCAACGACCAAACGCACCTGGGGATTCCGCCGCGCTGAAGTCCTCTCCGCCACCTTCCAATCGGCATTGCTGCTGGCTGTGGGCATCTATGCGGCCATCGACGCCGTGCGGCGGCTCTTCACCCCTGCAGAAGTCCAACCGGAGGGACTGCTGGCCTTCGGCATCATCGGCCTATTGGGCAACGTCATCTCCATGTGGATCATTTCCGCCGGGCGCAATAGCAACCTCAATATGCGTGCGGCCTTCCTGGAAGTAGTCAACGACGCGTTGGGCTCGGTTGCCGTCATCATCGCCGCGCTGGTTATCACCTACACCGGATGGATGCGCGCCGACTCCGTGGCTGCCCTGGTGATCAGCGCCCTGATCGTTCCCCGGGCCATGAAATTGCTGGGGGAAACCACCCACATCCTGCTCGAATCCACGCCTAGGGGCCTGGACCTGCTCGGGGTCAAAGCGCATTTGGAGGCATTGCCCGGGGTGATTGCGGTGCACGATCTGCACGCCAGCCAGATTGCCTCCAACCTTCCGGTGCTCACCGCCCATGTGGTGGTCGAGGACTCTATGTTCTCCGCTGGGGTAGCCGGTGGGCTGCTGCGGGATTTGCAGCAGTGCGTGGCAGATCATTTCACCGTGAGCGTTGAGCACTCGACCTTCCAGATTGAGCCGGCATCGCACCAGAAAACCGAACGCGAACATGGCTGCTAATCGGTAACCTGCGGGGGCAGAGCGTCCGCGGATTTGCTCATACCTTGGTATGACGCACCCCCGGGAAACTAGGTCCTGATGGTGGATGCGGGTTTGGCTAGGCGCTTTGTAGTATTTCTAATATGACTTCTGAGACTCTGCCAAAAACCGAAAATGCGGTCGCTGCCCGCGGCTTGACCAAGACCTACGGGCATGACAGCACCCGTGTTGAGGCCCTTCGCGACGTAAACGTTTCCTTCGAACGATCCCGCTTCACCGCCATCATGGGCCCATCGGGCTCCGGAAAATCCACGCTGATGCACTGCCTGGCCGGACTTGATACCGCCGACTCCGGTGAAATCATCATCGGCGGCAAGAACCTGCTGGAGCTGAGCGATGACCAGCTGACCGAGATGCGCCGCGAGCAGATCGGCTTTGTCTTCCAGTCCTTCAACCTCGTGCCAACCATCACCGCCAAGGACAACATCCTGCTGCCATTGTCGCTGGCCGGCAAGAAGCACGATCGCGACTGGTTCAACACCGTCATCCAGGCGCTCGGCCTGGGCGACCGCCTGAACCACAAGCCGCATGAACTTTCCGGCGGCCAGCAGCAACGTGTCGCGGTAGCCCGAGCACTGCTCACCCGGCCGGAAGTGGTCTTCGGCGATGAGCCAACCGGCAACCTCGATTCGCGTACCGGCGCCGAAGTGCTGTCCTTGATGCGCACGTCCACCCGTGAAATGGGCCAGACCATCATCATGGTCACCCACGACCCGGTGGCCGCGTCCTATGCAGACAATGTCTTGCTGATGAAGGACGGCACAATTGTCGGATCCATCCAGGAGCCAACCGTGGCTACCGTAACCGAGGCCCTGGCCTCCTTGGCGGAGTAAGCAATGCTGCACGTAGCACTTTCGAATATCAAGACCTATGCACGTCGATATATCGCCGTCATCCTGGCTGTGGCCATCGGCACCGCCTTTCTTGCCGCAACGCTTTCGGTGAACTCATCCACCCAGGCGACACTGAAGAATTCGCTCGGAGACGCCTACAAGAACGCCGATCTGGTGGCCTACCCCGATTGGGACCTGGTTCCCGGCGCCGAGGAGTTGACCGAGCTGAGCCTCAAGGACATCGCAGATGTCCGGAACCTGCCTGAAGTTTCCACCGCCTATGGCCTGGCCTACGCCGATGGCCTGCTGCGCACGGCGGACAACAGCTACGGCGTGTCCGCACAGCCAGTAGATCCCGACCAGGGGCTGGGCGGCATGGAATTGATTGAGGGCCGGGCGCCCCAAGGTTCCAACGAAATCATTATTGATGCTTCCCACGCCAAGGAAATGGGCGTGTCCATCGGGGACGTCGTGGCTCTGGAAAATGGCGCGATCTCGCCGGCGAACTACAACATCGTGGGCATCCAGCGCTCGACCACCAACCCGCGGACCTCGGCCTACGCCTTGGCCGGCATGAGCGAGAAAGCGTGGCAGCACTTTTCCGGCGGGCAAGCCCTGATCACCGAAATCGTGGTCAATGGCGACGGCTCCGACGAGGCCTTGAAGGCAGAGCTGGAAAAGCTGTTTGCCGGCAAGAAGATGGCTGACATGGCGGTGGTGACCGCCGATGAGAAGGTCTTGAACGAAGTCGCCCAGTTCACCGGCGGCACCGACCAGCTCAGCGTGATCCTGCTGGTCTTCGCACTGATTGCGCTGGTGGTCACCGGGCTGGTTGTGGTCAATACCTTTGCCGTAGTCATTGCCCAGCGCACCCGCGAACTGGCACTGCTGCGCATCCTGGGCGCCAAGCGCAAGCAGATTCGAAGCTCGGTGCTCATCGAAGCACTGCTCATTGGCATTCTTGCCTCGATTCTCGGTGTCTTGCTAGCCGTCGCACTGATGGCGGGCCTGATCCAGCTGCTGCACGTGATGGTGCCGGAGATGTCCTATGCGGCGTTGGCCCTGACCCCGCAGGGATTGGCCATCCCAATTCTTGTCGGCGTGCTGATGACTGTGGTCGCCGCGAGCCTGCCGGCTCGACGGGCGATGAAGCTCGCACCGCTTGCGGCCTTGCGCCCCTTCGACGCTGCCAGCGTGAAGAACCGTGCCGGCAAGGCCCGGATCATCTTCGGATCACTGTTCGTGGTGGCCGGCGCAGGCTTGCTGGCCTACGGCGCGATCCAGGGGAATCTGGTAGTCGCCTTCCTGGGCGGCCTGGCTTCCTTCCCGGGGATCCTGATGCTGGCTTCGCTGTTCGTGCCGAGCAGCGTTTCCGGGATCGGCAAGGCCATGGCTGGCAAATCGACGGCGGGAAAGCTCGCGTCCCTGAACGCCGTGCGCAACCCGGGCCGAACCACCGCGACGGCAACGGCACTGCTGATCGGCGTGACCTTGGTGTCCATGATCATGGTCGGCGGCCAGACCGCCAAGGCCAGCTTGAACAACGCTGTGGCCGCAGAATTCCCGGTCGACATGATGGTCTCCTTCTATGACCGCCAAGTTTCAGGCGCCGAGACCAAGAGCATGCTTGAGCAAATCAACGGCGTGGACGGGATTACGGCCAGCTCCAGCTTCACCTCCGGATATGCGGATGTTGACATGGGAACCGATGAAACGTTCAACGCCGAGATCATGTCCGTTGATCCCACGAGCTTCGCTGACGTTGCACTGGACCCGAATATCGTGCCGGCAGATGGCGAGATCGTCTATGTGCTGGGTAGTCCCGAAAACCCGACGGTGGAAGTTGGCGGGCAAACGCTGGCAGTGAAGAATTCCGAGGCAATGCTCTCAGGAAATATCGTCACCGAGCAGACTTTCAGCAAGCTGGAAATCGATGAAGCCAATCAGTACTCGGGGATCCTGATCAAGGTGGATTCGGACGTCAACGCAGCGGGCGTCAACGAACTGGTCACCAAGGTTTCTGCCATCACCGGCGTTGAATCATCAATGATCAATGGCGGTGTGGTGATGAAGTCGATGTTCTCCCAGATCATTGACGTGCTGCTGATGATTGTCTCTGCCTTGCTGGCAGTGGCCGTGCTGATCGCCCTGATCGGCGTAGCCAACACGCTCAGCCTCTCGATCCTGGAACGCACCCGGGAGAATTCCCTGCTTCGTGCCCTGGGCCTGAAGAAGAAGCAGCTGCGCGGCATGCTGGCGACCGAAGCGGTACTGATTGGCGGCGTCGCAGCCCTGCTCGGCTTGGTGCTGGGCGTGGCCTACGGCCTGCTTGGAGCCCGCTCGGCACTCGCGTCCATGGGAACGATGACCTACGAGATCCCATGGTGGCAGCTCGCACTGGTCCTGCTGATCAGCATCGTGGCAGCGCTCTTGGCATCGGTGACTCCGGGCCGCCGCGCCGCAAAGTTGTCGCCGGTTGAAGGATTGGCCGTCGAATAGCCGGTAGCCAGCCAAAGACGGTGGTCCTGAAAGCCAAGGCTTTCAGGACCACTGTCTTTTCCGCAGGTGCGGCTCAAGCCCATAGGCTGTAGACATGAAAATTGAACTCACTCGATTCCGAGTTCTGCCAGGCAAATCAGCGCTAGCTAATGAATGGCTGGAATTCCTGAACAGCAATATGCCCGCGGTGCTTGAAACCCTGGAAGGCGAAAAGATGTACGTGGAGACGATCTTCAGCGAAACCCTGGATGGTGTCGACTACCTCTACTGGTACAGCATCCAAGGCGAGGGCGGTGCCGCGGTGCAGGACTCTGCACATGAAATCGACAAGGTGCACCTCAGGTATTGGAAGCAGTGCATCGATCCAGGCTTCTCACCCCAAGAGCTGTCCCCGCGGGTGGTCATGATCCCTGAACGCGTGCAGCGCAGCATGGTCTAGAGGCGAAGCACCAAGGCACGAGGTCCAGAACTCGCTATGGCGAATTCTGGACCTCGTGCCTTGTTCTGGATGTTCAGCTGCGCAGGGTAATCGTCGTGGCCATGGCCGGGGAACGGCCGGTGGTCACGAAGCCTGAGATATTGGAGCCAGGGTGCTTGATGATATCCGTGATGGATCCCAGATGGCGGCTCAAATCGATCTTGTCCTCGGGGGCCGCGAGCACCAGATGGAAACCGAACTCCTGCAACGCGCGTATGCCTGCCGCTGCATATTCGGAGTTGGCTTGAATGAACGCCTCGTCGATCATCACCGTGCCGTAGGAAGTGAACCCGGCTGAAGCGAAGCCCAGCTGGTAGGCCAGGGCAGCACCCATGATGAAGGATGTGAAGCGCTGGCCTTCGCCGCCGGAGAGCGTCCCGGGTTCCAAGCCGGTCTCAATCTCCCCATTGGGCTTGTGCTCATTGCAGCTGATCATCACATGCTGGCGGACATCGAGCACGGTCGAACGCCATGAAGCCATCGCTGGGTCGCTGAGCGCGGTGACCAGTGCCTCCAGCGCTTGATAGGAGCTGGCCAGGGTGGATTCGTCCTTGGTGGTGTAAGCCTCCTGCAATGCGTCCTTCAGTTCCTTGCGGAAGGTACCGGCCTCAACAGGAATCGCATTTACGGCTTCCAAGCGAAGGACCGACCCATGCTCGAAAGTCACCTCTGCCAGAATCTGGTTCAGCGGCTTGATGCGTTCAGAGATCATCCGGCGCTCTTCATCCAGCAACTGCAAGAGGTCGCTGAAGCGTTCATAGGAACGGTTCGCGAAGTATTCACGGAACTGCGCCTCATGGTGCGGCAGGCCATCGGCCACGATCTGGTCGTGCAGCTGCGCGTAGTGCTCAGCTGCTTCAGCGGTGGTGCCATGGGTCTGCGCGTGCGAGGTGCCGAATTCACGGGCAAAACGACGGAAGGTTTCGCTCAGCGCGCCACCGATTTCCTGGCGCTGCGACTGCAAGGAGTTGACCTGGCTGCCCAGCTGGAGCTTGACCTCGGCAAAGGCTTCGCTGATTTGTTCACTGGCAGGGCAGTTCCCTGCAATCACTTGCTGGAGAACCGGGCCAAGCAGCTGATGCTGGCGCAGCGCGGACGGGATGCTCTGCTCCCATCCGGTCCCCAAATCATCGCTGGCGGACAGGATCTGCTGCGCACGCTGCACCTGCAAGCCAAGATCTGCAATGCGTGAACGAACCAGTGCGAGGTCCCCGACCAGGGTTTCTGCCTCGGCCTTCGCCGTTTCGATTTGCTGGCGAACCCGGGAGGAATCCCCGGACAATGCCAAGGCATCGCCGAGCTTCTGCTCGCTGCGGCGCAACGCTTCCAGTGCCTCGGACGCGTCGAACTGGCCAAAAGTCCGCTCATCGGCAATCAGGGCCTGCAAGAGCTGGGTTTTGGCCACGACCTTGTTCTTCGCCGCACTGCGTTCATCGGCAGCCTGGTGGGCCTGGACGATTTTCTCATCCAACCGTGCCGCCTTGGACTGCAACTCGGCAATCTTCGACTCGTTGGTGAAGCCCAGCAGGTACTCGGAAGCAGGCAACGTGCGGGTATCGCGCTCGAAGCTTCCGGTTCCTGATTTGATGGTGCCGGCCGGGGTTATCGCCTTGGGGTGCACATGCATGGCTGCGTCGTTCTCAACACAGGCCAATGGGTAGTCGGCGGTGATCTTCGCCTTCAGCCAGGCCCCGGCTTCGCCGGGCGCGAAGTCCAGCTTGGCCACCAGGTCTGCCGGGCCGGCTTCAGCGGTGCGCGGCGGCTGGGAAATGTCGCTCCACCGCACGCGGCCCAAGCCGTCGAGTTGATCAATGGCGTGGGTGACTTGGGTGAGTAGCTCCCCGGGAACCAGCAGGGTGCGGGCCAAGGAGTGCAAGGCCTTTTCAGCGGCCAAACGCCAGGTACCGGCATCGGCCGAGACATCCATGAGCTCGCCAGCGAACGGAAGCTGTTCTTCCTTGAGCGAGCAGGCCGAAGCGATGGCTCGGCGGGCGGCTATCGAACGGTCATCGATATTGCTGGCCCGGCGCTGGTAGGAGCGGATCTGGTCAGCCAACGTTTCTGCGCGCTTGCGCAGGTTGACCAAGGTGGCCATGGCCTCGTACTCAACGGTCTGGGCATCATGCGTAATCGAGCTGAGCTGCTGCAAGGTACGTGCCGCGTTGGCCCGCAGCTCATCCAGGCCGGTGGCTGAGAATTCGAAGGCCAAGCCAGCATCCGAGGCCTGCTGCTGCAGGGTCCGGATGACGTTCTCCTTCTCGCTCAACGCCTTGCGAGCCACATCGGCCTCGCGCTCCAGCAGCATCAGGGAAGCAGAGCCCGCAGAGTCGTGGGCAGCCTCCAGCGACGCCAGCTGGTCATCGAGCCTTTCCTTGCGCTGCCGCAGCTCGGCCTCTTCGGCCTTGAGCTTGGCTAGCTCCGATTCGTGGGAGTTCAGGTCATTGCGCAGCACCAGCTGGCGGACCTGGGTTTCCAGGGTGTGCACGTCGCTTTCCAGCAATTGCCGGGCGGTGGCGATCTGTCCAGCCAAGGAACGGTAGGCCTGATCCTGCTCCGGCACCTGCGCGAGCACGTCACGCTGGGCGCGGGCGGTATCCAGCTGGCGGTAGATGCCACGCAAATGGGCAAAGTCTTCCACTGCTGCGGACGCGGCCTTCAACGTGGCTGGTTCTTCCAGCACTTCGTGGCGGAAGAACTGGTTGACGCCCTTGGCCAGGCCCTTGCCATTTTGCAAGGTGCGCAACAGGGCAAAGGCCTTATCGCTTTCGACGCCTAAACGGCGGCGCAATCGCTCAATGAACGCCTTGTGGGTATCGAATGCCTCGCTCGGTGCCAGGGCCTTGGACAGCGAGGACACGGTGAAGCGGCGCGGGCCGTGGTTTTCCAGCTCCGCAATATTGACCTTGCCTTCGCACAACAGATAGTGCTTGGAGACCTGTCCTTCCAGGCCGGCATCGGGCAGATCGAAGACCGCGCCGGCTGTAACGGTGTTGCCCATGCCATCGTCGTAGCTGAGCACAATGGCGCTCCACGTCGCGCCGGGGCGCTGGTAGACAGTGCCGGCGCTGGTTTTGAACTTGCGCCCGCGCATGTAGGAGAACGTGGTGCGGCGGTCTTCGCGGGTCGCCGCGTCATTGGCCGATTCGTTCAGGCGGGGCGTTGCAAAGAATACGTGGCCCATCGCATCGAACAAGGTGGATTTGCCCACGCCCGGATGGCCGGTGACCAAGGTGCCGGCGCGGTCCACGGCCAGATCATGCAAGCCGTGGAAGGTTCCCCAGTTAACTATTTGTACCCGGCTCAGACGATGCTGGCCTGGGTTGAGTGCCCCGCCCAGCGGGAGAGTCATTTCAATGCTCATCGGTTACTCCTGCACCAACTCGGGGGTCTGCTCTGCGAGGTCATCAGCTTCTTCGGCTCCCAGGCTGAAAGCTGGATCATTAGCGTCGATTGCCGCGATGTAGCGTGGTATGTCCTGGATATTGGTGATCGGCAGCGCCATCGCCAGGGCCGGGGAAATGCGGAACTCGTTCTCCAGCTCGGTGCCGGTGAGCAAGCGCAAAGCCTGCAGGCGGGTTACCGCAGCATCGCAGGATTCGGCAAAGCGCTTGTCATCGCGGTCTGAGGTCTGGCGGTGCTCGGCCAGGATCTCGTGCATGCCCGCCCGCGAAATTACGGCATCGCTGCCGCTGCCTGAATGCTGTTCGAGCAACAGCCGCAGCCGCAGGGCGAGCAGGGTTTCATCACGCTTCAGCGGACGGCGCGGAGCGATAGGAGAGGTGTGGACCTGTTCAATCTGGACGGGGGCAAGCATGGCGATCTTGCGGTCCATGTCCAGCTGCAGTGCCAAGAAGATCTCGGAGAAGTAATCGCTGATGCTCTGCTGCTGGTCCAGCAGCAGCTGCCAAGCCGAGGCATCGATGGACCCATCAAGGTACGGGCCACGCAACAACCGGACCAGCAGCTGGCGCAGCGGCAGCGGGAACTTCCCGGTGTCGCCCTCGAACAATGGTTCGGTGATCGGTGCGGCGTATGAATCGCTCTTGGTCATAGCGGCTCCTTCGTAAAGCTTAACGCGGGCAGGATTGCGGTTCGCATCGAACCATCGAGTTGCTGGAAATGGATGCTGAGCAGATCGCTCTCGTTCAGCGATTCGCCATTGGTGCGCCCGATTTCCACGAGGGCACGAATGGAATTCAAGTGCCGCTGCTCGGCATCCAAGGATTCGAAGACTTCATCCAACCGGATCGAGCCGGAACTGGACTGGCCCAGATGCCGGGTGATCGATGCACGCAGCAATGGCATGTCCGCCTGGGGCGTCGAGGGATTTCGTACAATGTCGGCTTCGCTGAATTCTGGCGCTTGAGCCAGCGGAGGCGGAGCCACATGCTCGGATGGGTCGTAGATTCCAAGACCGGAAAGGGTGACGAACTGCGGAGCGAAGAGCTCCATCGGGGCCAAGCCGCTGCGGGGTTTCAGGCTCATGGACTTGCTGATCGCCAGTTCAGCTTCGCGGACCGCTTGGCGCAATAGCTCGGCCTGCTTGTAGTCCTCGGACTGCACGAATGCGTGCAGGGATTCAGAGAGCTTGCCATAGGAGGCATGGACTTCAGCTGCCTGGCGGCGCAATTCACGCAACAGGTTAGTGAGGATCTGGCGTTCGGGCGTTTCCAGATCATCTACGAAGTCGCGGTCCAGGACTTCGGCCAAGGCGGCGCGGAAACGCTGCTGCGCTTCCGGGGAGTTCAGGAATTCAGTGAATCCGCTGAAGGTTTCGCCTTCGGCAGTGGAACGCAACTGACGGTCAGCTTCAAGAACCTGGCCCACAGCTACGCCCTTGGCTGTGGAGGCATCCAGAATGCCTTCACGCAATGAATGGAGCATATCCTGGACGCCGTCGCGCATGCGTCGGAAATCTGCTGGCAAACTCGATGCCAGATCGAGTACGGAACGGGTTGCCGACAACGCGGTCGTGCGAGAAAGCACCGCCGGGTCATCCCCGCTGCGCAGCTGGTCGATTTGGGCTTGGCGCAGCGCGATCTGGGATTCGAGGGCACGGATACGTGCTTCGGGGTCTGGATCGGTTTCGTGGGCCAGCGATTCCAGGGAAGAAAGCAACGTGTTCAGGCGCGACGAGTTCAAATGCGAATCGTCGGTGGAAAAATCCGCCAGGTAGCGCAGGGTGCGCAGGGTCTGCGCACTGGGTTCATACACGAAGCGCCCATCAATCAGCGGACGAGCCAGAATTCCCTGCTTGACCCATGTCTCGGCGAAATCCTGGGCCGAATACGAGGCGGGAATCTGGTCATCGCTCTTGCGCGCTTGCTTCAGGAAGGAATCCAAGGAGGCATGGAAAAGTTCCAATGCGATCCGTGAACGGTCTGCGGTGAACTCTGCGCGGATGAAGGCCACAGCCCACGGCTGGGCGGTCAGAAGCCGATACGCTGCCGAGCTTTTGAACTGCTGGGACTGAAGCCACAAACTATTCGCGCGGTGCGAGGGCTGCATGTACTTCCTTGATCTTTGGGACGCCTAACCAATCAATTCTAAATCATTGGACTCCTTCCAAAATGTGAGCTCCCTAAAAGCTGAATGTTAGACATCGCTCAAGTTCGGTAATTCATCATGAAAGGGTGTTGCCTCCAGCGCTACCTGTGTAGGGTCGAAATAACCAGATGACAACTCGTTTTCTTCCGGCCTGGCGGGCACGGTGGAGGTCACGGAGGTCGCAGCCATTGAAGAATCTACGATTGGTGATTTCGCTCGGGTTGGCGCTGGGCCTTGCCGGGTGCAGTGCTGCACAGGAGCCGCCAACGGCGGCCCCGGATCCTGCTGCCGTTGAAAAGGCTGAGCAGGAAGAAGCACGAGTGGACGGCGTGAGAGCCGAGATCAACCGGCTAGCTGACGGATACGACTATGACGCGGCGATTAAACTCGCCAAGAATGACAGCGCCGAACAGCTGAACCAGATGGCCAGCGGCCTAGAGGAAGAGAAAGGGCAGGTTTCAGCTTGGGAAGAGCCGAAGAACATACCTCACCTGTTCTTCCACTCGCTGATTGTCGATCCCGGCAGGGCCTTTGACGAAGGCAGCAGTTCGCAGGGGTACGCCGACTACATGGTGACCCAAAAGGAATTTGCAGCCATCCTCGACGAGCTGTATGCGCGTGATTATGTCCTGGTCAACCCGGAAGATTTCGCCTCGCTCGACGACCAGGGGCAGATGGAGTATCGGGATATCATGCTGCCCCAGGGCAAGAAGCCAGTGGTGCTGTCCCTCGATGACCTGAGCTATTACGAATACATGGAAGGTGATGGCTTCGCCAGCAAGCTGGTGCTGGATAAGGACGGCAAGGTCCGCAACGAATACGTCGATGCGGAGGGCAAAACGCAGGTTGGCGCTTTTGACGTCACCACGATGGTCGATGACTTCGTAGCTGAACATCCCGATTTCACGTATCGGGACGCTCGCGGCCTGATCGCAATGACCGGATACAACGGCGCATTCGGCTACCGCACCTCTGCCAGCCAGTATCCCCAGAGCAAGACTCTGGAAGCTGACCAGAAGAAGGCGGCGGAGATCGCAGAAGCGATGAAGAACAGCGGTTGGGTTTTCGCGTCCCATTCGTGGGGGCACATTGCCACGGGGACGGTCAGCATGGATCGGCTCAAGCGGGACACCAAACTGTGGAAAGCCGAAATGGAACCGATCGTGGGAAAAACCGGGCACTACATCTATCCTTTTGGATCGGATATTGCCCGGACCCAGCGCTACGCGGGGGACCGGTACCAGTTCTTCAAGGACCAGGGGTTCGATTACTTCTACGGTGTTGACGGTACGACTCGCACATGGATGCAGCAGGGTGATGAGTACCAGCGGCAGATGCGCATCAATGTGGATAGGTTGCAGTTCGCCAAGGAACTGCGCGGTGACCGGCCAGTCTTGGGAAGTTTCTTCAAAGTCGAGGATGTGATTGACCCGGCGCGCGAATGACCGGGCCAATCCAACATCAAGCTACAAAGCCATGAAGGCACCGAGCTGCGAGAGCGCCGATGGGTTGGAAGGCAGATAATCGGTGAGCCTTTCGCTGCGCACGATGATGGCCTTCCATTGGCCGCGGGAAATCGCAACGTTGATGCGATTGCGGTTAAGCAGGAATTCGATGCCACGCGATGCATCGGTGGCGCTGGAACATGCCATGGTCATCAGCACAACTGGTGCTTCCTGTCCCTGGAACTTGTCAACCGTTCCCACCTTGACCGCCGATAGGCCTTCAGCTTCGAGGACATCGCGCACCAGATTTACCTGGGCATTGTAGGCAGCAACTACCAGGATGTCAGCGGCGCCCAATGGACGGGCAGGCATGCCTGCCCCCGGACTCCACATCATCCCCAGATGCTCGCGGACCAATCGGACAATAGCCCCGGCTTCTTCGGCGCTGCTGACCGTATTGCCTCGATGTTCAACGAACACCGTCTCGACCCCGGCCGGTGTGCCTTCGAGCTGCCGCAACCCGGCGGCGTCTGCCGAGAACAGCTGGTGGTCATAGCTCAATGCCGAAACCTTGGCGCAAAGCGCTGGATGCATTCGCCATGAAGCGGCCAGGAAGTACCCTAATTCGGCTGGCAGCACTGGTTCGCCGCCGGAAAGCCAGCCGAGCGCCGATTCGTCCACCGGCTGAGGATGAGTGCCCTGGGTGACCTGGGGCAACTGCTGGGGATCACCGAGCAGCAGCAAATTGCGGGCTGCTCGTGAAACCGCCAAGGTATTGGCCAGTGAGAACTGCCCGGCCTCATCGATCACCAGCAAATCCAGGCTATCCGCGGGGACTTTCGAACCGGTCAGCGTCCAGGCAGTACCTCCAATGAGCCCGCCGCCCGATGCGTGGAGAACTTCAGCCAGGGAATCCTTGGACGTGCCGGCCCAGGGGACCGGATCATCGTGCTTGACTTCCTTGGCTACTGCCTCGGGATCGACCCCGGCCTCCACCGCTTTCCGCAGGACGTTTTCAACTACTGCATGGGACTGGGCAACCACGCCAATCTTCCATCCGTAATCAACGAGTTCACGGATCACATGCGAAGCGACGAAGGTCTTGCCGGTCCCCGGAGGGCCTTGTACCGCAAGATAGGAATTATCAAGATCCTTCAACGTCTCGACCACGGCAGGATAGATCTGCGCCTGTCCATCAACCAGGGCTGGATCCACCGGTGCCGCAAGGGTTTTCAGGCGTGGCGGAATCCGCCGCAGGATGTCGATGCCCGGCCGTTCCGGAAGCACCGGTACGGTGGAGCCCACCCGCTGGGCGATCTCCTTGAGCGCTGCATCGATGCTCATCGTCGCCAACGGCTTATCCGGAGCCAATGCGCATGGATGGGCACCGTAGGCAGGGATCTTGCCGCTGGTTTTCTCCGCAATGGTAATCCAGCCCGGACCGAGCTCGACTACGGTGGCGTTGAATGCGCCGCCGCGCACGGAGTCGTCAACGTCCATGCCTTCAGGCAACGGAGCATCAAACATGGCGAACACTGATGAGCCGGGGGAGAGCAGGGATCCTTCCGCCAGGGTCCCCTGCAATTTCGTCACGCGCGTAGAGGTGCGCGCCCGAGGGGTGGCCTTATGCCAATCCTCGAGTACTTCCGCAGCGTCCACAATGAACACTCCCCGGGCGTCGCTCCAATCATCCATTGGCGCGGACAAGCGGTCGAAGTGTTCCCACCAGAACTGCTTCTTTTCACGACGGTTGTAACCGGTCGCAGCGGCGACCATCGCGATCGCGCGGTCATCGTTGCTCAGCGCGTGGGCGTGGGGAAGCTGCGCAAGGTAGTTTTGCAGCCGAAGCTCTTCGGCGGTGGGCTCGTATTCGTCTGCGGCCGGGCCTGGCTCAGGCATATCCGGCAGGGTGCCAGGCGCCTCATCGCTGAGCGAAAGCAGCCAATCCCGCAAGCGCAAAGTGGAAAGGCAGTCGTACTCGTTGTAATCGGCAATGGACTCGAGGATCGCTTCAGCGGCCCCGTCATTCTTCGAATCCCGCGCCAGCATGTACTGGGCATAGGCGACCACCGATGCTCCGGCATCGGTGACGTCCCCGGAGCGAAGGTGCTCTCCCATGTACAACGGTTCAAGCTTCTTGATGGAGTATGAGCGGGTGGAAACCACCAGGGCATTGCGCACGGTCTCGTAGAGATCGACAAGCAGGTTCTCACGCAGCCACTGGTCGACTTCGTCCTCACCGGCAATGTGCACCTGCGAGAGCTTGCGCAGGGCAGTTTTCTCATAGGGCGCATAGTGGTAGACCTTCATGCGCGGGAACCGCTGGCGGCGTTCTTCGACATAGGCAATGAAGTCCAGGAAGGCTTGGCGTTCTTCGGCGCGGCTATGCGCCCAGAAGGGCTTGAACACCGGTACCCCGGTGTCATATTCGATGACGCCGAAGAGGTATTCCAGGCCCCAGGAGCCGTCGGAAGGTTCCTGGTAGAGCGGGTCGCCCTCGAAATCGAAGAAGATGTCGCCTTGATCAGGTCGCGGCAGCGAAGAGATCGGGCCTTCGTTCTTCACCCGGTAGGAGACGCCGTGGACCATGCCATCGCTCTGGGCCAGCCCCAGCTGCATTCTGGCCTGCTCCGCGGCACGATGCAGCGAGGTGCCGGGTTCAGCCTCTAGCTCGGCGAGCTGGTCAATGGTGTAAATGCCGCGAGCGCGAAGTTTTTCTCGCTGCACCATGGACATGCCAGCGACCAATAGAAGGTCGCGGGTTTCTTGGGCCTGCTCTTCGCAAAAATCGCAACGGCCGCATAAGCGCAGTTCATCGGAGTTCCACCGAACTGGCTGGTTCGCCGCACGGTGTTCCTGCACCATCTCCACGAATCGTTCACGCTGGGCCCGGAAAACTGGCAGCACTTCGTCAACCCGATGCACCGAATGCGTCCCGTCTCCGAGGACCAGCGTTGCCGAGGTGGACACGGGGAACCCTTCTGCCAGCATCTGATCCGCGTAGGCTGCGATCTGGAGCAGGGCACTGACCCTTGCATGGCGGGCGAGCTTGGTATCCCATACGGCCCAGGTGCCGTCCTCCTGGCGGACCAGGAAGTCGGCAAAGCCAATGAAAGCCCCATCGAAGAAGGTGGCCTGGAAAATGACATCGGCGCCGTTGCGAAGCACGTGCATGGTCGCTTCGTGGGCTGCCCGAAGACCGGCCGCAGACATCTGCGGGCGATCAGTGAATTGCTTGACGCCGGTTCCCGTCGCCGGGTCGTATTCGCCGTAGGCAGCTATCAGGTCTTTGAGGACGTTCTGCTCATGGGCGTCGCCGAGCACCGCTGTTCGTTCCAGCATCTCGTCTCGTGCCTTGTCAGGCTTGGGACGCAGGCCGAGTTTCACGTCCAACAGGTACAAGGACTGGTAATTGCAGTCAACAGAGACGGACAGGTCACTCGCTGAGAAAATGAACTGATTATCTAGAAAGAACACGGGGCCTGGGCCTTTCGTTGACTTGGTTCCTACCTAGTCAACGTAGCACCAGACCCCGACAGATTCGCTGATGCCGCTTAGGACAGCTCGTCTTTGTTCTTCTTGGGGCCGCCAAGAACGAGCGAGAGAATGGCAACGCCGGCAGTCACCGAGTTCACCGCTGGCCACGCACCGATTTTCTTGGCCAGCGGATGCGAAGCGCCGAAGCCTCCGAGATAGGCGCTGATCAAGGCAATGGCTTTAGCGGTTCCAGCATCTTTCTTCCAAAGCAGGAAGGCGCCGGCACCTGCAGCACCGAGCACAACGGCAGCCAGCGGGCGCTTCTTGGTGGCACGACCGGTAGCGTAGCCGCCCACTAAACCGGTGGTGGCCAAGGCGGTTGAAACGATGCGAGACATGAGACTCCTCCAGATATACGGCACAGTGTTCCGCTTTGCAGACTATGCCCGTCACCTGTGATGTTTCCCAGAAAGTCGGGAAATGCACTCGCCGGTCACTTTGTGGCCGGTGGGGCTTGCAAGAATGAGTAATACCGAACGCCGATGAGGAGCAGGAATGAATCTAGATATTGCCCAGGCCTGGGAGCGGCTCTCGCAGCCGGTGAACGTGGCCTTGAACCAGTGGCAGTGGCTGATCGTTGCGTTCTTGATCCTGCTATTGGTGGTCCCTCGTCCGGTCTGGCGGATCACCGGCTTGTACTCCACGCTGATTCATGAGCTCGGCCATATCATCGCGGCCTTATTCACGGGCAGATACGTGGCTGGCTTGCGGCTGGGCTGGGATCATTCCGGAGAAGTGCGGAGCATTGGACGGGGCAAGATTTCTGTCATCATCGCCGGGATTTTCGGGTACCCCGCACCGATATGGGTTTCAGCTTTGATGCTGTGGGGCATATCCACGGGCTATTCCGGGCGGGCGTTCGGCATCTACGCGTTGCTGTTCCTGCTGGCGCTGATCTTTGTCCGAAATTGGCCGGCCTTTATTGTGTGCACTATTAGTGCACTCGTGGCATTGGCAGTAGTCTTCTTTGCGCCGGTCGAAGCGTACCTGTACCTGGCTTTGCTTATCGCCGGGTTCTTGCTGCTGGCTGGCCTAAAAGACTTCGTCAAGCTTCTTTCGGTACATGTTTGGAGACGCCACGATATCGCCCAGTCCGATGCGTACCTGATCGCCGAGGCTACCCGGACCTTCGCCTCATTGTGGGTTGTGGTGATTCTTGTTCTGGGTTCCGGCGGCCTGTGGTGGGCACTGCAGAGCTTATCGGGACTATTCTGAGCCCCTGCGCAGATCGCGTTTGGTTTTCATGCGGCTAGCGGTCCAGGCCGCCACGGCAACCAGCCCCATGGGGAGCAGCTTCGTCTTGCGCTTAGGCTTCGTGGATGGATCCCTCTCCATATCTTGCAGCGGGTCGCCACCGTGCTTGATACGGATTTCCTGGGCCTGGACGAGATCCTTGTATGTTGCCAATTCCTGCTTGGCTACCAAAGTGTCATCACGCAGTGGAAGAAGTACGTCATCTATGGCAGGCATGCCCGTGCGAAGCTGGCGGAGGCGGATGAATTCGATATCCACCAAGGCTCCGAGGAGCAAAGCGATGTTGCTGATCCAGCAAGCAAGAATCAAGATGATCACGCCGCCAATGGTTCCGTAGGTGGCGGAGTAGCTGGCGAACTGCGAAACATAAATACTGAAACCGAATACCGACAGTCCCAGGATCACCAGAGCTGTCAGTGTGCCGGGCGAGAACCAGCGGAATTTCGTTGGCTTGACGTTGGGGGTGAAGTAGTAAAGCAAGGCTAGAACCAGGAGCAGCATAATGAGCATCAATGGCGGCTTGGCGATATTCAGCACGAGCACAAAGCTGTCGCCCATGCCAATAATATTGCCGATTCCGCGGGCGACGGAGCCAGAAGCGAGCAGCAGCACCAGGGTCACGACGGCAACCAGCATGATCAGCACCGTAATCAGGAACATCTGAGGACGGCGCTTCCACTGGGGGCGGCCTTCCGGTGCCCCGTACAGCCGGTTCAACGCGCGGCTGAATGCCGTGACGTATCCAGATGTACTCCACAGCGCGCCGAGTGAACCGGCCAGGATTGCCCAGAACGTTCCGCTAGCTTGGGATGCCAAGCCAGCGAGCAACTGTTCGGCCGTGTCGAGCAATTGCTGGGAGTCGCTACTTGCAGATTGTCCGTTCGGGGCGAGGCTCTGCTCTAGCAGCTCCATGATCCATTTGGTGCCGCTTTCGCTGGCACCGGCCAAAGACAGGAGCGAGATCAATGCCAGTAATCCGGGGAACATGGCAAGAACCATGAAATAGGACAGGGAAGCTGCAACGTCTAGTCCATCGTTGCGAAAGAATTCCCGCAGGGCCCGGGGGTAGCAGGTCAAGGATTCCATGAATCGGTCTTTGCTTGTGCTGCCTTGTACTGGCATTGAGTTCCCCTGTCTGACTGATGAAATCAAACCTACAGCGCTGGCTTCTTGAAACAAATTACCTCAGGGCAATTCAGCTGTCCTGTCGCTTGAACGTCGCGGTGTGTCCATCGCCCGGGAGGCCTTGCAGGTGGCAGCGAGGAAAAGGCCGTCTGCCGGAGAAAAATTGCCCCTTCGGATTGCCCGACGCCTTGGGTTTAGGACGCAGCTTTTCCAGCTTTGGCGAAAGCGGAATGCAACCTTGAAGGGAGCTGGGCACGGCCCAGAAATGAATTGCAAGCTATATCACAGCGAACTGGATAATCTCCACTTTTGGAAAGTAACATTTTCGTTGCTTGATATGGGGATCATGGTGATTTTCTGACCCGATTAAAAATTTTTTTCTGGCCAATTGACCTGTATTTACGGGGTTTCTGACCGTTTCCTGAGTTGCGAGGGTGGTGGGTTGGTGCGTTATGGTCATTCATAACGTTTCGATAACACTCGCAGTGTTATGGGGAAACAGGTACTGCCGGGACTTCCAAACCACTCACCAGGGCAGTATTTAATCAAAGTCGAAATGCGACGCTGAGTGGTGCACGAGGATGGTCTAGGAAGACCTGAGCGCGGGAAGAGCAACTGGAGAATCATGATCCAGCAGAAGACCAAGAACTTGATCCGCCGCGGTGGAGCCTCGCTGGCCGCCGTTGCAGTTGCCGGCACCGCAATCGTTGCAGCTTCCGCACCAGCTAATGCCGCAGGCACCTGGGACAAGCTGGCTCAGTGCGAGTCCGGTGGCAACTGGTCCATCAACACCGGCAATGGCTACTACGGTGGCCTGCAGTTCTCGCTGTCCACTTGGAAGGCGTTTGGCGGTTCGGGCATGCCTCACCAGGCTTCGAAGGCCGAGCAGATTCGCGTTGCAACCAAGGTCCAGGCATCCCAGGGTTGGGGCGCATGGCCAGCATGTACCGCAAAGCTGGGCATTAGCGGTTCCCCTTCGGGTTCCGCGACTCCTCAGAAGCAGGCTCCTCAGCAGCAGGCAGCACCAAAGCAGCAGGCCGCTCCTAAGCAGCAGGCGGCCCCAAAGCAGCAGGCAGCACCTAAGCAGCAGGCAGCTCCGGTCCAGAAGCAGGCTCCCAAGCAGCAGGCAGCTCCAAAGCACGCTGCTCCAGCTCCAAAGGCACCAGTGTTCAACATTGACGTGACCGATTCGGGCAAGGACTACACCGTCAAGTCCGGCGATACCTTGGCTAAGGTTGCCGACCAGCTTGGCGTCAAGGACTGGCGTGGCCTGTTCGTCTTGAATGACGACCAGCTGAGCAACCCAGACCTGATCATGGTCGGGCAGACCCTGAACGTTCCAGCGAACTAATTCCGCAGAGCTTCAGATAACCCGTGTCGCGTATTTTTTACGCGACGCGGGTTTTCCGTTTTCCAACTGCCTGCATCGAAGTGGTGATTTTCCGGGTATAGGCTGAGGTTCATGCTGCATTCCGAAGATGAGCGCGTGGCCGAAGGCCATATCCTGGGTTCGGGGTTCACCACGCACCGATTGCTCGAGACGGCAGGTGATTGCCCTGTTACTGGGCCCGCGGTTTGGTGGGCTGGTCCTTTGAACGCGGAGAAGCTCGCAGCTCGATCCGTTGGCTTGGTATGTTCCGCCCTTAATGATCTTGCCGCTGCCTCACCATGGCTCGCCACGGCGACGCCGGATATCGCAGCTGCCTTCGCGTCCTCTGCCCACTTGCGCATCGCGGGGCAGAAACCACAAGGTTTTGCGCGATATTCGGGATTCTACCGAACGGCCGACGGCTGGATCAGAACCCACGCGAATTACCCTCACCATGAACGCTCGCTCCACTCTGCATTGGGAACATCTTCGGGGATTGACATCGCCGACGCAGTGGCAAGCCTTTGTGCCCACGATGCCCAAGAACGCATTATTGCCGCTGGTGGAATAGCCGCGCAGGTGCGATCCCGTCAACAGTGGCTCAGCTCGGCAGAGGGCCAAGCGGCCGGCAGCGGGCACTGGGCTCAATTCCGCATGCGCCCAACAGGTTCGGCTCCGGTCTGGAAATTTGACCCGCGTGCAGCAATGCCCCTTCGAGGGTTGAAGGTTCTGGACCTCACACGGGTCATCGCTGGCCCCACCGCAACCAGGACGTTGGCAGTACTTGGCGCCCAGGTCTTGCGCGTGGACGGACCGCTGCTCCCCGAATTGCCTTGGCAATATGTTGATACCGGATTCGGCAAGCGCAGCACGCTGCTGGATTTGAAAAACGCAGCAGGGCAGGCGCGGATCCACGAACTGCTGCAGGATGCTGATGCCGTCCTCTTGGGCTATCGCCCCGGGGCTTTGGCCAAGGCAGGGCTTGGCGGGGATGAATTAGCCCAGCGGTACCCGCAGCTCGTTGTTGCTGAATTAGGTGCGTGGGGCTTCGAAGGACCCTGGGCCCAACGGCACGGGTTCGACAGTATCGTGCAAGCTGCCACCGGCATCTCGGAGGCTTACCGTGGTAACGGGCAATCACCGGGCGCATTGCCGGTGCAGGCTTTGGACCACGCCACTGGCTACGGGCTCGCTGCTGCCGTCATCGCTTTGGTTCGGGCGCGCAGTGTCCAAGGGCGTACCGGGTCGGTGCGATTCTCCTTGGCTCGGACCGCTCATGCGCTGTTCGCCTTCGACGCCCCGCAACAACCCGTTCAATTCGACGGTGGCGTGCGGCTGAAGCGGGTGGATAGTACTTTCGGCACCCTTGACTATGTCCCGCCGCCCTTCAGTATGGCAGGCCAGGCGCTGGACTACCCTGGTCCGCCTGCTCCGTATGGAGAAGATGAACCAGTCTGGAACTAGGAAGCCAGAAGCGAGCGTGCGAAGAGCGAGGCTGGTTCCTGGAATGCGCTGGACAGTGCCAAGAAGCGTTCCCTGCTTTCATCGCCAGGCCAGTGGGCGGGCAGCATGAACTCCGGCAAGCCGGGGTCAAGGTAGGGAAGAGCACGCCATGAATCGACCATCGTGACATACCCCCGATAAGCGCTGGACGGAGCAATGTCGCTGGAATCCAGGGAAGCGGTGCTCTCCAGGAACGCTCGATGCAACGTGCCCAGGCGCTCAAGATCCCACCACTGCCCGGCAGCCTGCTGCGGTGGTCCGGGGAAGTATGGTTTCTGGGCGGTAAAAAGCGTCGCGTGTTCCCTGGCTCCCAGGGCACTGAGCACCGCCGAGACTTCCTCTCGCAGGTACTCGGGGAAAATCCATAATCCGGAGCCGAGCATGCCGCCGCCAAGCTGCAAGAAATGCTTGCGTACCTGGTGGCGCAAGGAGCGCAAGGTCTCTGGCAGGGAGTAGGCCACCAGGCACCAGGGGTCACTGCCTGACATTTGGCGCGGGGTGAATATTCTTCTGGTGCCACGCTCGAACATCTGTTGCGCCGCGCTCGGAACGCGCAAGGTGGAAGATTGCGCTGCTTCCAGCACTTCCCGGTCAATCAGTCGGGAGATGGCGGTTTGCGCCGCAGGGACCGAGACTCCGGCAGCATGTGCCAGTTCCACTATTCGGGTGCGCGCCACCGGAGTTTTCTCATGCCGTATATAAAGGCCGGTAATCGTGCGGATAATCGATGTGGCGCTTCCGCATCTCGCCTCGAAGTCATCGAGGCTCAGAGCCGTGAGGGAGGTGCTACTTGCCAATTTCGGTACGCACCGCGAACAGCTCTGGGAAAAAGGTCAGGTCCAGGGCGCGCTTGAGGAAGTCAACGCCCGAGGAGCCACCGGTGCCGCGCTTGAATCCGATGGTGCGCTGGACAACGCGCATGTGGCGGAAGCGCCATGCCTGGAAGTTGTCCTCGACGTCTACCAGGTCCTCGCAGGCTTGGTAGAAGCCCCAGCGGGTGTCCTCGGACTCGTAGATATCCTTGAATATTGGCACCAGTGCCTCCTGGAATGCCCAAGGCTTGGTGAAGTCCCGTGAAAGCACGTCTTCGGGAATGTCGTAACCGTGGCGGGACAGGGCGGCCAGGAACACATCGTAGAGACCTGGCTCGTGAAGCAGTTTGGACAGTAGCTCGTGGGCCTTTGGATCTGCCTCGTGGACCTTGAGCATGCCTTCATGCTTGTTGCCCAGAATGAACTCCACGGCGCGGTACTGGAAGGACTGGAAACCGGAGGAGGAGCCGAGGAAGTCGCGGAACTGTGCATATTCGCGCGGCGTCAAGGTCGCCAGGACCGACCACTGCTCGGTCAGGGTCTTCTGGATGTGCTTTACACGGGCAAGGCATTTCAGGGCCTTGCCGAAGTCATCGAGGCCCAGCAGGCGGCGTGCTTCGAGGAGTTCATGGAGCATGAGCTTGAGCCACAGTTCGCTGGTCTGGTGCTGGATGATGAAGAGCATTTCATCGTGGTGCTCGGGAACGCTGACCGGATGCTGCGCTGACAGGATGCGTTCCAGATCAAGGTAGCCGCCGTAGGACATCGTGTTTTTGAAGTCAGTGCGGACGCCATCTTCAATCGCGCGCTGATTCTCGGTCTGTGGCTTCGGAGTGCTCATATGCAGATATTATCAATAAGATTGCGACCGTCACAATAGTGAAAAACCGAATTGAGCCGACGAGGCGAAAAGATCTGCCGATGCCGGGAATACGTCCGGCGCCCCCGCTGTTGATACATGCATACGCATATAAATAGTGAAAGGCAAGAACAGTGAGCAAGTCAGTAGTCGTCATCAGCGGTGGGCTGGGAACCCCATCGAGCTCCTCGCTGCTGGGCCAGCAAATCGGAGAGAATATTGCCGCGCAGCTAGCTGCCGCCGGCGTGCAAGCCGACGTGAGCAATATCGAACTGCGTGAGCATGCTGGTGAAATCACTAATAATATGCTGACCGGTTTCGCCGCCCCGGGCCTGCAAAAAGTTATCGACGCAGTGGTGAATGCCGACGTGCTCGTTGCCGTCACCCCGGTCTTCACGGCCTCGGTCTCAGGCCTCTTCAAGTCCTTCCTCGATATCCTGGACCCTAAATCGCTCAACGGCAAACCGGTCGTGCTCGCTGCCACCGCGGGAACCCAGCGGCACCAGCTCGCGGTTGACTACGCCATGCGTCCGATCTTCTCCTACCTCAGGGCGCACATCATGCCGACAACGGTTTTCGCGGCTTCGGAAGACTTCGGGGGACATTGGTTGACCGGCACGCTGGCAGATCGCGCTCGCCGGGTTGCGCGAGAAGTCGTCCTGGCGCTGTCCCTGAACGAAGGGGAATTCTCCGCTGATGCGGATTTGGGGGATACCCGTTCCATCGCTCCCTCGGTCAGCGAATTCGCCGACCCCGATGATGAACTCTCCTCACTGCCCTTCGAAGCGTTGCTGGCAAACCTCAAATCCGGATCCTGAGTCGGCCGTTCCGCCAGGTTGCGCCCACGGCCATGCACCCGCACCGGGGCTCATGGCGGTGGGCCAAATCTTTTGCGAAAAGGAGCCCGAAGGACCACGAAAAGTCGAGCAGAATGTTAGTACGATGTGCCTTCAATCTCGAACCTCGGTACGATCAAGAACCGTGAGCTAAGTCATCTCTTCGAGATGGCGGCAGCCCCAAGAGGTTTGAACAGTAGTGAAAGGTGTAGCCGTCGATGCTATCCGAGGAAACAATCACGGCCATTGCCGATGAGCTGGTCCAGGCCGGCGAGACGCGGACTCCCGTGCCGCGTCTGACCGCACGCTATCCAGAAATGACGGTAGAAGATTCCTACCGGGTCCAGAACCTGTGGCGCCAGCGCTCCGAAGCCGCTGGCCGCGTGCTGTTCGGCCGCAAGATCGGGCTGACCTCCCGCGCCATGCAGATGGCTACCGGAATCACCGAGCCTGACTACGGAATCATCTTCGATGACATGGTCTACGACTCCGGCGCGAAGCTGAAGTGGGAAGACTTCACCGGTGCCCGCGTAGAGATGGAGCTGGCCTTCAAGCTCAAGAAGGACATCGAAGGCCCGAGGGCGAACATTTTCGATGTGCTCGAAGCTACCGAATACGTCATCCCCGCTTTGGAAATCCTCGATGCCCGCGTGGAGATGGAAGGCCGCACCATTGTGGATACCATCAGCGACAACGCCGCCATGGGTGCCATGGTGATCGGCGGCAACCCGGTCAAGCCGGAGAACATCGATTTGCGTTGGGTCTCCGGGATCTTGTTCAAGAACCAGACCGTCGAAGAAACCGGTGTCGCAGCCGGTGTGCTGAACCACCCTGCCGCTGGCGTGTACTGGCTCGCCAACAAGATTGCCCCGCACGGCGACAAGCTCAAGGCCGGGGAAATCATCCTGGCCGGATCCTTCACCCGCCCGATGTGGGTCAATGCAGGGGATACCGTCTTTGCCGATTACGGACCGCTAGGAACTGTGACATGTCATTTCGAGTAGAAGCGGATCCGTCGCTGAAGGATGCGCTCAAGGACGCCGACCACTCGTTGGCAGGCATCTGGGTCTGTTCAGCTTCCCCGCTGATCGCTGAAATCTGCGCAGGTGCAGGGTTCGATTGGTTGTTCATCGATGGCGAGCATTCGCCCAACGACCTGCAGAACATTTTGGCCCAGCTGCAGGCCGTGCGCAGCTACCCGGTCGTTCCAGTGGTCCGCCCTGCGGTCAACGATCCGGTGGCGATCAAGCAGTTCCTGGACCTGGGCGTGCAGTCGCTGATCATCCCGATGGTCAATGATGCCCAGCAAGCCGCCGCTGCCGTCGCCTCCTGCCAGTACCCGCCCAAGGGCGTACGCGGTGTCGGTTCCGCCCTGGCCCGCTCGGCTCGCTGGAACCGCATCCCCGAGTACCTGACCCGCGCTGATGAGACCATCACCATCATGGTTCAAATCGAAGCGGATGAAGCGGTGCGGAACGTCGAGGAAATCGTTGCCACCGAAGGTGTTGACGGGATTTTCATCGGTCCATCGGACCTGGCCGCCTCCATGGGCGTCATCGGACAGCAGAGCCACCCGGACGTGGTCGCTGCGGTGATCAAGTCCATCAATGCCGCCAAGGCCGCAGGCAAGTATGCCGGGGTCAACGCCTTCGACCAGAAGAGCGCCCGCGAATACATGGCCGCCGGCGCGGATTACGTCGGCGTGGGTGCCGACGTGGCACTGCTGGCGCGTGCCACCGAAGCACTGGCTGCAAGCTTCAATTCCGAGGCCCAAAGCGCTGCTCCGGACAGCTATTAGCCCAGTGTTCTAGGCAACCCTTCAGGTCATCATTGCGCGTCGATCGAGGCCGGTCGGCGCCAATGATGGCAACATTGAAGATGATGAGCCGCGAAAAGAAACCCATGAAGGCAGTGATGTTGCGCCTGCGCAACGGCTGGCCAATGCCCCTGGCGTTGCAGGGGGTCTTCGAGATACTGCAATCCGTGGTCTTTTGCCTTGCCCTGATCACCCTGCCGCTGGTCGCCGTCTATTTCAGCGGAGGCTTCCTCGAAGACTCGTTTGAGGCCATCTTGCAGTTCGGCGGCCTCATTTGGCTGCTTATCCACGGCGTGCCGGTGGAGATCCTGAATCTCGGCCCCGAAGCTGACCCCAGTTCAGTGACCGGATGGGTCACGCTGATCCCGTTGGGACTATCGCTGTTGCCGTTCTTGTTCTGCTTGCGTGCAGGACGGCGCATCGCTCGCGCTTCCTACACCGACCAGCTCTGGCAAGGGCTGCTCGGCGCCTTCGTGGCCTACGGGGCCATCGGTACCGGTATCGGGTTCCTCGCCAATAACGCGCATGCGCGGGTCAATATCATCGCGGCGACCTTCATTCCGCTGATCATCGCGCTCGTGGGCCTGATCATTGGCGCGCGGCGCGAAGCAGGCTCCTGGGCTCGCCTTTTCGGTGTCGATACGGCCGCCTATATCCAGCGGATCTCACCGCATCGCCGCTGGGCCGGATCCTACGTATGGCATGTGATCGTGGCCGGGTTCCTCGGCTATGTCGCTGCCGTGGGAATCTCCGGATTGCTGCTGGCCATCAACCTGGGCGTGCACTGGACCGACGTCGCCAACGTGTCGCAGGAGCTGCGCCCCGGCCCGATCGGCTCGGCCGCGCTGACCACGGTGCAGTTGTCCTTCATCCCGAACGCAGTGTTCTGGGTCTTGTCCTGGATCAGCGGCGGCGGTTTCAGCATCGGTACCGGCAGCACCCTGTCCACCTTGGAAACCACGGTGGGTCCGCTGCCGTCGATTCCGATGCTGGCTTCACTTCCTTCAGGCGAGATGGCCCATCAATGGCTGTTCCTGCTGATTCCCGTGGCCGCGGGCATCGTGGCCGGCTGGTACTTCTTGCGTGTGGGCGAGAACCACCTCGAAGACTGGTTTGCCCGTCGCATTCCGTTCAATGCCCTGTCGCTGGCGGCATCGACCGCGTCCTTGGCGGTCTTCACCGGCATTGTCTGCGGGCTGCTGAGCCTGATCGGTTCCTGGCTGTCATCCGGCTCCCTGGCCATTGGGCGACTGGTTGAGATCGGCCCGAACATGTGGGCGACCGCAGGTGCCTTGGCACTGCAAATCGGTGTGGGCACCGCGATCGGCTACTTGATTGCCCCGCTGTTCGAGACCGACCCGGTACTCGAAGGCTAGAGGCTTGCCGCTGTTGGCCTAGGTCAGGCTGGCCAGGACCAGCGGATCGCCATCGGGGCGGTTGATGATGATCGTCCCCAGCGCACTGGCAGTCGACTCCTCCATCACCAGCAGCACCGAATCATTCTCGGCAACTACCTGGATATCCTCGGCTTCAAGTTCGGGATGCTCGGCGCGAAGCTCGGAGATGGAGTTCTCCACCGTCACGTCGCTGATGCCAGCCGGCATCAGGTAGGTGACGGTCTTGAAGCTGTTTTCGCCGCCATCGACCTTGAGCGGAATACCGTTCTGGACCACATAATCCATCGTCGGGCAGGTGGTCCCGGCGATCTCGTAATCGCCATCTTCTTCCACGGGCTTGGGAACGGCGATCATGCACAGCTGGCCTTCGCTGCCTACTGCGACGTAGTGCCTGCCGAAGTCCGAGGTGGCCAGCAGGTGGCGGGTTTCCGCGTCGTAGGACTCGGTATCCTCAAAGCCTTCAGGAAGCTTGTCTTCATCATCCTGCGTTTGCACCAGAAGCGGCATGTATTCTTCAGCCGATGGGACTGGAGCAGCGGATTCACCGGTCTGCGGAATCCCGGCAGAACACGCAGTCAAGGACAGCAGCCCGGTGAAAGCCAGTGCAGAAATTTTCCCGAAATATGCCTTGGGCATGACTGCCTGGCTCCTTATGTAGAACTGTTTTCGCGCGTACGCCAAGAAGTCTAGCCAAAGGGCAGTGCACCTGCCATTTGGCCCCTTCGTTTGTGTCGGGCGCGCCTAGCTGGTCTGCGGAGCCAGATCCCACAGATGATGCATGACGTCATGCCAGGCATACTGATTCAGCGTTTCAATGGTAAACGCGGCACCGTTCGAGCGCAGGCCGCGGCGGGAATACTGCGCCGGGTCGATGCTCGACAGCTTCGCGGCGTAGCGGGCGGCGCTTTCGCGCAACAGCTCGGCGACCTGCCCTGCAGGCAGCGAATTGTAGTTTCCCTCATCGGCGGCCCGGTCCTGGTCCCAGTTGGGGAACGTCGGGTCATCGTGCTCAAGCATCAGGTCCAGGCGCCCGGTCATCACCTGCAGCATTTCGGCGACGTGGGCCACGTACTCCTGGTCGCTCCAGCGGGCAGGGTTCGTGCGGGTCTGCGCATCGGGGCGCGCGAGCACCTCGATGTAGCGGTCCACGCACACCGGAAGCTGGGTCATGGCATCGCCGGGCGAGATGCCGCGCACATCGACGGCGCACTGCGCGCATACCGTCTCCAGGACAACGGTCCAGTCCTTGTCGTCGGGAACTATCTGGCTCATCAGCATCTCCACTTCGAATGGAACTCTCAAGGCCAGTCTAGGGCCGGCGCGCGACAACGGTGCCGGGAAAAGGCCTGCGGATCGAAACGCCATGCAACATTGCGTCCGGGATGAAGCGCCGGACCCGGCGAACCGTAGAATTGAATTCATGCGCATTGTGGTTTTGGTTTCAGGTACCGGTTCTAATCTCCAGGCAGTCATCGACGCAGTGGCCGACGGCCAGCTGGACAATGTCGAGATTGCGGCCGTGGGAGCGGATAAGCACGGCACCTACGGCGTGCAGCGTTCGGCTGAAGCCGGAATCGAAACGTTCGTCGTGAACTTCAAGGACTACGCGGATCGCGGCGAATGGAACCATGCGCTCACCGGAAAGTGCTTGTCCTACGCCCCGGACTATGTTGTCTCCTCCGGTTTCATGCGCATCGTCGGCGAGGAATTCATCAACGCCTTCGACGGCACCTACATCAACACCCACCCTGCGCTGCTGCCGTCCTTCCCCGGCGCCCACGGCGTGCGCGATGCGCTGGCCTACGGCGTGAAGGTCACCGGCTGCACCGTGCACATTGCCGATGCCGGGGTTGATACCGGTCCGATCCTGCGCCAGGAAGCCGTGCCGATTGAAGAGCACGACACCGAGGAATCGCTGCATGAGCGCATCAAGCTCGTCGAGCGCCGCCTGCTCATTGCCACGCTCGCCGATCTCGCCAAGGGAAAATAGGGCGCTGCCCACCGCGTAAAATTGGTGGGGAGATGACTGAACCTACGCCGCTGCCTTTGCAGGCACCAGAAACCGAACTGTTTACCGAAGCAGAACTATCCGCCGCTTTGAAGGTCCTGTCGGTGGTGCACCAGCTGGATCCCGAGGATGAACGGCACATTGCCGTGCGCAGGGCCACCAGCAACATGTTCAAGGCGGCCAAGCGCTACCGCAAGTCCCAAAAGCGTGCCGAGATCAGTGCCGCGGACAGGGCCGTGATCGAGCGCACCGCCACCGGCTCGCCGCAACGGCTGGATGACGAAACCCTCGGCCTGGACCTGAGCAGTTCAACCGGAAGCGCAAGCGCCGGGGAATTCCGCAAGCCGCGCGGCTGCTACATCTGCAAGCAGCGCTACACCACCGTGGATGCCTTCCACCATTATCTCTGCCCTGACTGCGCCGCACAGGGACGCGAACGCAGGGAGGCGCGCGCGGACCTGAGCGGCAAGCGCGCCTTGCTGACCGGCGGGCGAGCCAAAATCGGCATGCACATCGCGCTGCGGCTGCTGCGCGATGGAGCCCACACCACCATCACCACGCGTTTTCCCAAGGACGCCGCACGGCGCTTCGCGGCACTGGAGGACAGCGCCGAATGGATGCACCGGCTGCGCATTGCCGGCATCGACTTGCGCGACCCGGCACAGGTCATCTCCCTGGCCGACCGCGTCGCTGCCGAAGGTCCGCTCGATATCCTGATCAACAACGCCGCGCAGACCGTGCGGCGCACGGCCAACTCCTACCAGCATCTGGTCGAATCCGAGCAGCAGCCCCTGGCCGCGCAGTTGCTGCCTGGCAACGGGGGACCGGAGCTGTGGGGCGAAGCGAACCCGCCCTCCGAGCATCCCAAGGCCCTGGCCAGTGCCTTCCGCCTGGAAGAATCAGCACTGCTGGCCCCTGCGGTATCGGAAAGCTACGATGCGCAGCAGCTGGCAGATCTGGCCATGCGGGCCGGCTCCGCATCGCTGGAACGAATCGCAGCGGGAACCGCAATCGATGCCGGGGGCTTGATCCCGGACGTGGTGACGGAGAATTCCTGGACGCAGATTCTGGGTGATGTTGATGCCCTGGAAATGCTCGAAGTGCAGCTGTGCAATGTCACCGCCCCGTTCCTGCTCGCTTCGCGGCTGCGCCCGGCCTTGGCCGCCAGCGGGGCCCGGCGCAAGTACATCGTGAACGTCTCGGCGATGGAAGGCCAGTTCTCCCGCCGCTACAAGGGGGCCGGGCACCCGCACACCAATATGGCCAAGGCCTCGCTGAACATGCTCACCCGCACCAGCGCGGAAGAGATGCTGAAGACCGACCGGATCCTCATGAGCGCGGTGGACACCGGGTGGATCACCGATGAGCGCCCGCATGATGCGAAGGTCCGGAAAGTTGCCGACGGATGGCACGCCCCCTTGGACCTGATTGATGGCGCGGCCCGGGTGTACCAGCCGATCGTTGACGGGGAACGCGGCATTGACCTGTATGGCTGCTTCCTCAAGGACTATGAGCCATCACCATGGTAGGGATCGGCGGAAATCCTCCCCGGCTAGGACGCCAAGCCCGGTGATACCAACGGCCAGGGCGTAGGCGGGGTCTGGTATGCGGTTGCTCCGGACGGGAGACTGATCCAGTGATTCCAGCAAGCCAGGACCGTGGATTGCAGCGGGGCTGGACCTTCGCACGCCATGGCGTGCGAAGGGCCAGCCCCGGAACCCGCGGTTACCTGGCCAGGGCGAAGCGCAGGGTGCGCACTTCGAAAGCGCCCAGCTTCAGCGGCACTGCACCATCGGAAAGCTCGATGGCCTGCCCCGCCAGCTCATCTTCCAGCAGGCTCGCGGTGGCTGCAGACAAGGCCTGCGCGTTGACCAACAGGCTGCCGCTGGCGCGGCGCCCCAGGGATTCATAGACGCGCACCACCAAATCGCCGGAGTGGTCCGCAGCCAGCTTCACGCTGGAAAACACCAGGCCTTCGCCGGTAACCGATACCAGCGGGTCCACGCCGTGGGCGCCTTGGACGACGCGCTCTGCGCTGTTGAGCAAGGCGCCGGCTTCTGTTGCCATGGCCACGTCCGCGCCGATGACCAAACCGTAGCGGTGGGCCTGCCGGCCCTGGTCGGTTTCAGGATCCGGGAAGCGCGGGGCGCGCAGCAATGACAGGCGCATGGTTGTCGTGACGGCCGCGTCCTTGGCATCGCGGGTGACATCGAATCCGTAGATGGAATCATTGACCAGTGCCGCGCCGAAGCCGGGTTCCTCGGCCAGCACGAAGCGATGCATGGAAGTTTCGAACTTCGCCGCTTCCCAGCTGGTATTCACGTGGGTAACGCGCTTGTGGTAGCCGAACTGGGTTTCGGCAATTGCATGCTCGGCACGGATATCCAGCGGGAAGGCGACCTTGAGGAATTTCTCTGCCTCATGCCAATCGGTACTCTGCGAGATCTGCACGGTCCGCGAGCCTGGCGCCAGCGATAGTTCCTGGACCAGCGTGGATTTGGAGAAGCTGCGGGCAATCGTGATGACCTGGCTGCCGTCCTCGCGCGATGACAGCTCCAGGCTATCGAGCTCGCGCAGGTCGGTGACCTGGTTGCGGTAGTACTTGTCCACGTCCCAGGCATCCCACATGTTCGGGAAGTCCTGGTGCAATTGCAGCAGGTTCGCTTCCTGGCCCTCGGCGATAGTTTCACGGCCGGTAGCCAGATCCACCGCGGAGGCAATCAGGCCCTGGGCATTGACCGCCACCCGGATGACCGAGTTATCCAGGATGTAGCCGCCATCGGCTGCCGTTGCCCGGACCGCGGAAACAGGAACGGCTTCCACTTCCCTGGCCTGGCCGAAGGCCAGGTCATTGCGCGTGAACGCCGCACCGTTGAATGCAATAGGGGTGGAGCCCTCGCCAGCCAGCTGCTGCTGGGCGGCGCGGATCAGCGACTCGGCCTGCTCGATGACCTGGGCGTAGCGTGCCACCACTTCGCGGTGCACCCAGGCGATGGAGGTGCCGGGCAGGATGTCATGGAACTGGTGGAGCAGCACGGTTTCCCACAGTTCGTCGAGCTGCTCGTACGGGTATTCGGCCCCGGTGCGGATGGCTGCGGTAGCTGCCCACAGTTCGGCCTCGACCAGCAGCTGCTCGGTGCGGCGGTTGCCGGCCTTGGTCTGGTGCTGGCTGGTCAGCGTGGCGCGGTGCAGCTCCAGGTAGAGCTCTCCCACCCATACCGGAGGGTTGGGCAGCTCGGCCTTGGCCCGGTCGAAGAAGTCGTTCGGGTGTTCCCACCGGACTTTCGCACTGCCTTCCAGGTTGGCCAGGCGCTTGGCTTTGCCGGTCATTTCCCGGGTGGTGCCGCCGCCGCCATCGCCCCAGCCGACCGGTGCGATGGAGTTGTTGGCAAGCCGGGCTTCGCGGAACTGGCGCGAGGCCTTGGCGACTTCCTCCCCGGAGAGCTGCGAGTTGTAGGTGTCCATCGACGGGAAGTGGCTGAACACGCGCGAGCCGTCGATGCCTTCCCAATCGAAGGTGTGGTGCGGGAATTTGTTCTGCTGGTTCCAGGAGATCTTCTGGGTGAAGAACCATTCGAAGCCGGCCCGGCGCATCAGCTGGGGCAGGGCAGGGGAGTATCCGAAGGAATCGGGCAGCCATACGCCCTTTGAAGCGATGCCGAATTCGTCGCGGAAGAACTTCTGGCCGTAGAGAAACTGGCGGACCAGCGATTCGCCCGAGGGCATCACGGTATCGGACTCGACCCACATGCCGCCCAGAGGCAGGAAGCGACCATCGGCAACGGCCTTCTTCACCCGATCCCAGACCTCGGGGCGATGGGTCTTGAGCCACTTGTACTGCTGGGCGCTGGACATGCCGTAGAGGAATTCTTCCTCGTCGCCCAGCAGCTCCACCATCGAGGAGCAGGTGCGGGAGACCTTGCGGATGGTTTCGCGCAGCGGCCACAGCCAGGCCGAGTCGATATGCGAGTGGCCAATCGCGGAAATCTGGTGCGCGCTGTGCTCGGCTGGGGCGGCCAGGACCGCTGCCAGCTCCTTGCGGGCGGCCTGCGCGGTCTCGGTAATCCGCTGCAGGTCGAGCACGTCCAACGCGTTGTCCATGGCCTGCAGGATCTGCATCTTGCGCGGGCCGGCCGGCAGCTGCTCTTGCAGATCCAGCAGCACTTCCAGATCCAGCGACAACTCGTGTACTACGGATTCAAAGACCGCCAGGTCCATGCGGCGGGTGGTGTACAGCCGGCGCGAAGACGAGGTAAGGATATCGCCCTGCTCGGTGGGGAGGAACGGGTGGTAGTCCAGCAGCACCGGGTTGGATGCCGCTTCCAGGTACAAGTCGATGACCTCATCGCCTTCGGCCTGACCGGCAATGGGCACCCACTGGTTGCGCGGGTTGATCGCCTTGATGGTGATGCCATCGGGCCGGTAAACCAGGCCCTCGCACTGGAAGCCGGTCATGTTGACGTCAAAGCCCAGATCAATCACGGCTTCCACCCGGCGTCCGGCCCAATGCGCCGGAACCTGGCCCTGCAGATGGAACCATGTGGTGCCCCAGGCCGCGCCCCACGGGGTACCAACCTCTGTGGGCTGGTAGTCCAGTGCAAGGCCCTGCGCAGGAGCTATCGGCTCTCCCGGCAATTCGTGCCAGGAGAGCGTCAATGGCATGGTTTCCGAATATATCGCGGGAAGGATACGTTCGGTCAGAACGCGGCGGACGCGTCCGGTGGTCAGGGAAATGTCGTCGTGCATGAGGGCCTTCCGTTTGTGCGCTCAGCGGAAAATGAGCTCCCCTGCCAGACTACCGAAAAAATAGATGCTGAGTTGGTGCAACTCGCGATCCCCGGTGGAGCGGGGTACTCAGGGGATACCGTCCTCGCCACCCGTAACGTCCTCGGTGAGAACATCGCGAACGAAGTCGCCACCGAGCGGTTCTGGATTCCACCGTTCCAAGGCCCACGTTCCGCCGATGCCCAATTCCAGCAAGGAGCCACCGGTATTCTCGATATGCAGCTCTGCGGCATCGGCAGGCGCCATCTTCGTAGCCCATGCGCTGAAGACGCGAATGGCGGCGCCATGGCTGAATACCGCGACCGTGCCGGAGTAGTCCTGTGCCCGGGCGATGGTTTCCAGGGCCTTGGAATATCGTTCAAGGAAGTCGTAGCCGTTCGGCCCGCCGGGCCTCTTCTGCTCCCAGTTGCCATGCATCCACGAATGCAGGCACATGCCGTAGGCATAGCGTGAGGCCTCGTCGGCCTGCATCTCCAAGGTCCCGGCTGAAATCTCCTCGAGGCCGTCAATGACCTGCAGCTTCTGTCCGGTGGATTCGCTCAATGGCTGGGCCGTCAGCTGCGTGCGGTTCAGCGTCGAGGCATAGATGGACTGCAGCTGCCCGCCACTGAATGCCTGCGGCAGGGCACGAGCCTGGCAATGCCCCAGCGGAGTGAGGCTGGCATCCGGGTAAGCGGTATCAAGCTGCCCGGCAACATTCGATGGGGTTTGTCCGTGCCTGATGAGCTGAAAACGCATATCCGAGGATTCCTTGGCCTTGAGGTTCTAGATCCTAGGGATAGCACGGTTTCTGGAAATGCGGAATGGCTGGGCGCGGGCGCGGGGAGCAAACTTTTCGTTCTGGAAAGTTGATTTCCGCTTCGTCAGAGCATTGCCTGTCCGCTATCGTGAAATCGTCAGGTGGCAAGTCGTGCGCCAGAATTTCCTTCAGATCGGATTCCACTCATGCGTTCAGATGCTCTTCGGCGACGTGAGAACATCCTTCGAGCAGCTCGTGAATTATTTGCAGAACACGGCGCCCAGATTGCGATGGAAACTATTGCAGAGGCCAGCGGAGTGGGCATCGGCACACTGTATCGAAACTTTGCTGACCGGAATGCGCTGGTTGAAGAAGTCACCCTCGGCACGCTTGGGGATATCCGAATCGCTTCCCAATCAGCGGTTCAGCGGCTTGAAGACGGTGACACGGACGCTTGGGAAGTTCTGCTTGGTACGCTGGTCCAGCAGAATCTCGGGGCACTGAGCGAAGCGCTCGGGCTGCAATTACCACAGAAGATCAGCCCCCGCATTCTGGAGGTCCAGGCAGAGGCCGGCCAGTCCCTGAACTCCGCCTTGGACTTGGCCAAAAACGCGAATTTGGTCCGCAAAGACGTAACGGAGATAGAACTGATTGCCACCATCGGGGCCATGACCCGTCCACTGCCGCGGGCCTTCAGCAAGAGCCAGCCTGGTTTGGAGGACCGCATCGTGCAGATCATGCGCGATGGCTTGCGCCCGCAGACTACGCAGGACTAGCAAATGCCAGCACCAGAAGGTGCTGGCATTCGCCGCTGGCCGATGATCCTTAATCCAAACTCATGCCGCGGGTTTCTGGAGCGAATCGCGCCATGAAGACGACGGCGACCAGCACCAGCGCAGTCGCGCCGGCAAAGAGCCAGCCCAGCCCGACCACTGGCCACAGGGCCGCGAAGAGCAGGGGACCGAAGCCGGCGGCAAAGCGGGACATGGTCGAGGCCCAGCCGAAACCGCTGGCGCGCAATTCGGTGGGGTACAGCTCGGAAACGTAGGCATACAGCACCGGAATAGCGACCTGGACCACCACGCCAAAGACCAGCACCCAGGCAATCGCGGTCGCTGGGATATGCAGGTTCTGGGCTACGATCACAAGCACGATGCCTGAGATTGGCGCGGAGATCGCCAGCAGCCATTTACGGCCAACCCGCTCCACCAGCAATGCTGCCAGAACAACGCCCACCAGCCCCATCAGGGCCATCACCGCGGTAGCGAAGAACGACGCTGACTGGGCCATTCCGGCCTCGGTCAGAATCGATGGCAACCAGGTCAAGGCCAGGTAGTAGACCAGCAAAATGGTCATGAACAGCAGCCAGCTGGTGGCGGTGATCTTCCAGGAGTACCGCCACAGCGAGGCGACCTGCTCCCACCAGCGCGGAGCCTTTTCCAATTCCACAGGTGCAATTACGTACTCGCGCGCAGTGGCCCCGGTGCGTTCCACGAGCTGGTCGATGACCGCACGGGCCTCGGCATCGCGGCCCTTGGCTGCCAAGAACAGCGGGGATTCGGGCATGGAGCGCCGTACCAGGTACACCATGAACGCGGGCAGGATCATGACTGCCAGGATCAGCCGCCAATTATCGGCGGTGGCCATCACCCACCCCGAAACGAAGAAGGACAGTGCCGCGCCCACCGGCCACCAGCCATCCATGGCGGTGAGCACGCGTCCGCGCAGCTTGGCAGGGGTGAACTCGCCGACGAGCGCATAGTCCACCGGGATGCAGCCTCCCAGGCCGACGCCGGCCAGGAAGCGGAAGGCGACGAAGAAGCCGAAATTCGGAGACAGCGCGCCGAGGATGGTGAATAGCGAGAACATCAGAAGCGTCAGGCTGAAGGCGTTCTTGCGTCCATAGCGGTCGGCGATCCCGCCCCAGAGGAAGGCGCCCAGGGCCATGCCCACCAGATTGGAAGTGCCCAGCAAGGCCGCGGTGGGACGGTCAAGCCCCCACTCTTCGGCGACCAATGGAATCAACGCGCCGTTGAGGGTCACGTCCCAGGCATCGAACATGAAGCCGAGTCCGCCGATAATGAAAATGGTGCCCTGCACCTTCCATTTGAACGGCAGCTCTTGCACGATCGATGTGCCAGAAGGCAGGGGTGCGGAAGACACAGTGGTGCACCTTTCGGTGTGCGAGCAGAAATGGTTTGTACCGCGTGAAGCATAGCCGAAAACCAGGTTCCAGGTGTAGCTCTCTACGCTTCTTCTCCCGCCACGTCAAGGCCTGTTGTCTGCGCCGGCAAGGGGGTAATCTCTGGACATGGGAGTAGATTGGACCGCTCTCGAAGAGGCTATACGGGTGACTGCCCTTCGACACGCAGCGGAAGTGATAGCTGGACACCCCGACCAGGACTTCTATGCCATTGCCTTGCATGGAGTCAGCACCGAGGAAAGCGAAAGCATCGCCATGCCGTTGCTGGCCTTGAACTCGGTGCAGGCCCTGGAGCGAGATCGCCTCACGGAGTCTCGCGAGCAATTGGTGGAACGCGGTGAAGACGCCGATGAGCCTGCCGATTACGAAGACCGTCCCGATGCCGACGGCGATGGAAGCCTTGAACCTGAAACCGTCACATTGGAAGACGATTCGCTGCTGATCACGGATTCCGGTGATGAAGACGAAGACCAGCCGGATGACGAGGATTCCGACGGGGAAGATCTCGACGACGTCTTGGCGTCCTTGGAAGCGGATCTGGAAGACAGCGACGAGGAGAGCTTCTACTCGGATAAGTGGGAACCCAGCGATTGGCACTGGTCATCCATTGATTTATGCGAAGATCCCGCGGCCACGCTATGGTCCGAGGCGATGACCGGACTGGCAGCGCGTGATGGCTGGGAACCTACCATCAAGCGCTACTATCACACGCTGGTTGCGGTAGCCCGGTCGTTGCGCGAAGAGTTGGGCGAACGGACCAAGGCAGATCTCGTGGCCTATGTCGCAGATGAAGAACATGCAGAAAAACTTCTGCAGCTTTGCCTGACTGACAAGCAGCTTTCTTCATATTTCCCGCACCTTTCCTCATTGCCGGAAGGGGCTTGACACGAACTGAAATTCCGGTGCCTTCCTTGGTTAGAATGAAGGCGGTGGCCTCTGCGCTGCCCGCCCCATTCATTCTCACCGCCGGGAGAAAAATTTCGTGAGTAAGACCGTGCTGGACAAAGTCGCTATCCGTCGCGCACTGATTTCCGTCTACGACAAGACCGGCTTGGAGGAGCTGGCCGCTGGACTGCACGCCGCAGGCGTGCAGCTGGTATCCACCGGTTCCACGGCCAAGAAGATCGCTGCCGCTGGAATTCCCGTGACCGAGGTCGAGCAGGTGACCGGTTCTCCTGAGATGCTCGATGGCCGCGTCAAGACCTTGCACCCGCGCATCCACGGCGGCATCCTTGCGGACCGCCGCGTCACCGAGCACATGGACACCCTCTCCTCGATGGATATCGAGCAGATCGACCTGGTGGTGGTGAACCTGTACCCCTTCGTGCAGACCGTCGCCTCGGGTGCCTCGCAGGATGAAGTTGTCGAGCAGATCGACATCGGGGGCCCAGCCATGGTCCGCTCGGCAGCGAAGAACCACGCCGCCGTTTCCATTGTGGTTGATCCAGTTTTCTACCCGCAGGTCATCTCCGCAGCAGCCGAGGGCGGCTTCGATCTGAAGACCCGCCAGCGCCTGGCCGCCAAGGCCTACGCTCACACCGCAGCCTACGACACCGCGGTAGCCTCGTGGACCGCAAGCCAGTTCCTGGATGAGGACGGCGACGGCGTCATCGACTGGCCAGCCTACGCAGGCGTGGCCCTGCAGCGTGCCGATGTGCTGCGCTACGGCGAAAACCCGCACCAGCAGGCAGCGCTCTACGTTGACGAAGCCGCTCCAGCCGGCATCGCCCAGGCTGATCAGCTGCACGGCAAGCCAATGAGCTACAACAACTACGTGGACGCAGATGCAGCACTGCGTGCCGCCTACGACTTCGAGAAGCCGGCTGTGGCCGTGGTCAAGCACGCCAACCCTTGCGGTGTGGCCGTCGCCTCGGATGACGCGGCAGATCCAATCGCTGACGCGCACCGCAAGGCCCACGCTACCGACCCGGTGTCCGCATTCGGCGGCGTCATCGCCGCCAACCGCACGGTCACCAAGGAAATGGCAGAAACCGTCAAGGGCATCTTCACCGAGGTAGTTATTGCCCCGGACTTCGAGGCCGAAGCGGTGCAGATCCTCTCGGCCAAGAAGAACATCCGCCTGCTGGCCCTGCCCGAAGGCTACGGCCGGAACAAGAACGAGTTCCGCCAGGTAAGCGGTGGCATGCTGGTCCAGGCCGGCGACAAGATCGACGCCGAGGGCGACAACCCGGGGAACTGGACCCTTGCTGCCGGCGAAGCCGCTGACGCTGCTACCTTGGCAGATCTGGAATTCGCCTGGAGCGCCGTGCGCGCTGCCAAGTCCAACGCGATTCTGCTGGCCAAGAATGGTGCAGCAACGGGCATCGGCATGGGCCAGGTCAACCGCATCGACTCCTGCAAGCTGGCCGTGGAACGTGCCAACACACTGGGCGTGAAGGTCGAGTCCGGCGCGGATGCAGCCGGTGGCGCTGAGAACGCTGACGCGGCTGCTTCGGAACAGCGTGCCGTGGGCTCCGTGGCCGCTTCGGATGCGTTCTTCCCCTTCGCCGACGGCCTGCAGATCCTGATCGATGCCGGCGTGAAGGCTGTCGTCCAGCCCGGTGGTTCGGTGCGCGATGAGGAAGTCATCGCGGCAGCGAACGAAGCCGGTATCACGATGTACTTCACCGGTGCACGCCACTTCTTCCACTAAACCCGATTAGTGTCCCGCGGCCGCGGTCCCGGCGAATTATCGCTGTGACCGCGGCCGTGGTGTTTTAAGTGCCGAATCAAGATGGAACCTTCCGGTTGCGCTGACGCGAGCCACTTGATGGAAAAAATTTTCGAGGAGTCCAGTGGGCTGCTGGGCCTCGAGTATATTTAGGGAATTTGCTAGTCAGCGCTCAGCACCAAAACGAATAAATGGTGATTTGCAATGGGATCGGAGGAGGCCTGCAAAGTAAATTGTTCAACAACCTGTTGCCAGAGTTGTTCAACAACCTGTAAAGTCTTGTCCATCACATTGACCTTGTGACGGTTGTCACCACTATCGCATTGGAACGTCATCATGGCACTTCCTGAGTCAACATCCCAAAGCAGCAAGGCGCGGCGCACGGCGCTCCTAGGCGCCATGTTCCTGATGGCCACCAGCGCCATTGGACCGGGCTTCATTACCCAGACCACAGAATTCACGGTCCAAATCGGCGCGGCCTTCGCCTTCGCCATTGTCGTCTCCATCCTTGTGGACATCGCGGTCCAGCTGAACGTCTGGCGCGTGATCGGGGTATCCGGAATGCGTGCCCAGGAACTGGGCAACAAAGTCGTCCCTGGCATCGGTTGGGTACTGGCCGCACTGGTATTCATCGGCGGCATGGTCTTCAACATCGGCAATATCGCCGGCACTGGCCTGGGCCTGAACGCCATGCTGGGTGTTGATGCCAAAATTGGCGGCGCCATCTCCGCGGCCATTGCCATCCTGGTCTTCTTGTCCAAGAAGGCCGGCATGGCATTGGACCGCATTGTGGTGATGCTCGGAGCCGTCATGATCCTGCTGATGCTGTACGTGGCAATTGTCGCCGCCCCACCAGTGGGCGATGCGATCCGCAACGTGGTGCTCCCCGAGAAGATCGATTTCCTGATCATCACCACCCTGATCGGCGGCACCGTTGGCGGCTACATCACCTACGCCGGCGCCCACCGCATGATCGATTCGGGCACATCGGGCGTGGAGCATGTCAAGTCGATCTCCAACATCTCGACCCTGGCAATCATCGTCACCGGTGTCATGCGCGTGCTGCTCTTCCTGGCGATCCTCGGCGTTGTGGCTGGCGGCGTAGCGCTGACCAGCGACAACAAGGCTGCCGAAGCTTTCGGCCACGCCGCCGGCCCCATCGGCATCCGTGCTTTCGGTATCATCCTCTGGGCTGCCGCGCTGACCAGTGTGATCGGTGCCGCCTACACTTCGGTTTCCTTCATCACCAAGCGCACCACCCCGGAGCGCACCCGCAACCTGATCACCGTGGCTTTCATCGTGGTCTGCGGGATCATCTACCTGTTCCTGGGCAAGGCGCCGGCAACCCTGCTGATCTTCGCCGGAGCCTTCAACGGTCTGATCCTTCCTGTGGGCTTCGCAGTACTGCTCTGGGTCGCATGGCGCCGCCGCGACCTGATGAACGGATACAACTACCCCAAGGCCCTGCTGGTCATCGGTGCCTTGACCTGGCTGCTCAGCGTCTACCTCGGCTGGAACTCGATTTCGGGTCTGGCAGCCCTCTGGAACGGCTAGGAGCCAAGCAATCATGAAGGACCTGAAGAGTCTCGGACATTCCGAACGTGCGGCGATGGCCCCAAGCGAAGCTCGCGAATTGTTCCGTGCCGGGCAGGTGCTGCCTACCGCCGGGATCAGCGCTGGATATGCGCAGGCAAATCTGATCATCGTTCCCCAGGAGCTGGCCTTCGATGTGCTGCTCTTTGCCCAGCGCAACCCCAAGTCCTGCCCGATCCTCGGTGTCCTGGAGGCGGGGCAAACCAGCAATGAATTGCTGGCAGGCGGAGATATCCGCACCGACGTGCCGAAGTACATGGTTTACGAAAACGGGGTCAAGGTGGATGAGCCCACCGACCTGTCAGAGTACTGGCGGGATGATCTGGTGACCTTCATTGTCGGCTGCTCGTTCACCTTCGAGAGCGCACTGATGGAAAGCGGCATTTCCATCGCGCATATCGACCAGGGCGTGAACGTGCCAATGTACAAGACCAATATCCGCTCGCAGTCGGCCGGAGCGATGTCCGGTCCGATGGTGGTCTCCATGCGTCCGATTCCTGCCTCGCAGGTTGCCGACGCGGTACGCATTACCTCGCGCTATCCAGCTGTGCACGGGGCTCCAGTGCATATCGGGAACCCCCAAGAGCTGGGCATCAAGGATTTGGGCGCACCGGACTTCGGCGATGCAGTGCAGATCCCGGAAGGGACGATTCCGGTGTTCTGGGCCTGTGGCGTCACGCCGCAGGCAGCAGTGATGGAGTCCCGCCCGGCCTTGGCCATCGGCCACGCACCGGGGCACATGCTCATTACGGATATCAGGGATTCCAAATACCAGGTTCCCTAGCCCATAGACCGAACGAGGCGGCCTCACCCCAAGGGGGGGCCGCCAAGTTCCCGCCAGGGCCTTTGGCCCTGGATCGAACGCGGTGGCCTTCCCCCAAGAGGCCGCCGCGTTCCCATGTCTAAAGGCTTTGCCGCTGAACCCAGGCCTGGACTTCGGCAAGCAGTACCTGCTTGGATTCTTCATCCAGGAATGCGGATTCAAAGGAATTCCTTGCCAGCGTAGCCAGCTGCCCGGTGCTGAAGTTGAAGCTTGCCATGAGCGAGGCAAAATTGGCATCCATGTATCCGCCGAAGTAGGCAGGATCATCGGAATGCACCGAAACCTTCAAGCCCTTTTCGAGCATCTGCGGCAATGGATGATCGGCCATGGTGTCCACCGCACGCAAACGGATGTTTGATAGCGGGCAGACAGTCAAAGGCATCTGCTCGTCGACCAAGCGCTGAACCAGCGTCGGATCGTCCAGGCAACGGATGCCGTGGTCCACGCGCTCAACCTCCAACAAGTCCAGCGCTTGCCAAATGTAGTCAGCAGGGCCTTCCTCGCCCGCATGGGCAACGACGTGCAGGCCGTGGGCGCGGGCATAGGCAAAGACTTCCTGGAACAGCTCGGGCGGGAAACCCACCTCCGAGGAATCCAGGCCGATGCCATCGATATCGTGCTTCTCGGCGACCAGCACCTTCATCAAGTCCATCGCTTCTTCCGCTGGGGCATGGCGCCAGAAGCACGCGATGAGCTTGTGGGAGATCCCCCAGCGTTCTGCGCCCTCGGCCAGGCCGGAACGGATGCCGGCGATGACCTCGCCCAGGCCCAGTCCGCGCTGGATGTGAGCCTGCGGATCGAAGAACAATTCCACATGGCGCACGCCGGAGTCATGGGCGCGCTGCAGGTAGGCCACGGTGATTTCGCGGAAGTCTTCAGCAGTGCGCAAGACCGCCATATTCGCATAGAACAGGTCGAGGAAGGACTGCAGATTGCTGAACTGGTACTTGGCACGCAACTGGTCAACGGAGGCATAGGGCAGCTCAGCACCGTTTTTTGCCGCCAGCGCCATGATCATTTCTGGCTCCAGCGTTCCCTCAAGGTGGATGTGCAATTCGGCTACAGGCAATTTCACGGGTGGTGCGACCTTCCAAGCAGGGGACGAGGGCCTAGGCCGTGATGAAACGGCGGTGGCGCGCAATGGTTTCGTTAAACCATACGTTGGCTATCTATGTGCTTGCTTGGCTTGTCCGTGCGTCGAGGAAACCCGCAGGGCGCTGGGCTTGCGGCTGCCCGCACCGGTGTGCAGGCGGCGGCGAATGCATCAAGGATCCGGAAAAACCGGTGATCGCAGTGGAAATTCCGCGGGGCAAGCCCGGATTTGGCCTCTGCGGCATCCGTGGAAGACAAGGGTGCGCAACCCGATGAGGCATGCGTTGGAGGCTGGCATTTGCCGCAGAGCAGTGAGGAATGCACGGCGCGGATGAGATGGAAGTCGCAAGTGGATTGGGCCGAGTCCCTGCTCCATGCCTACTCCGGGCGTTGGGCGATGTGGCTGAGCAATTCAGCTTCAGCGGTGTCGAGATAGCCGCGCAGGGTCTGGGCGGCTTCCAGGCGCTCTCCGGCGCGAAGCATGGCCAGCAGATTCGCATTGCGTTCTACGTAGTGCGAATGGAAATCCGGGGCGTCGCTCATGGCGTGGAAGACCAGGCGCATACGAGCCAGCACGCGGCTCATCAGCTCCTGGAGCAGTTCGCTATCGGAGGAGGCCACCAGCTGCTTGTGGAAAGCCTGATTGGCATTGGCCATCCGCGGCACGTCGCCGGCAGCCAGACCTGTGCGAGCCTCCTCGATGATTTTGCCCAACCGGTCCAGATCAATGTCTTGGCCCCATGCCAGGCATGCAGGCTCGACCGTGCGGCGCACCGCATAGATTTCCCGCACATCATCAGCATCCGGAGAAGCCACGAAAACGCCCCGGTTGGGGATCCGGGTGATGATCAGCTCGCTATTGAGCAGGGTGAAGCTCTCGCGCAAGGTATTGCGCGAAAGCCCCAACGATTCAGCCAGGGCCTGCTCGGAAAGCTTGTCACCGGGCAATAGCTCGCCTTCGGCAATGCGGCGGCGCAGCTCATTGGCAGCCCAGAGCCCGCTGTGCGCGTGTGGGGCCTTGGCTGGATGCGAGGTGCTGCTGGTGGCTTTCATGCTTCCAATTTATCCCAACTGGCCTGCGGCTACGGATTCCATGGCCTGGACGCTAGCCGATGGTGCCCAAGGTGTCGCCGCGGCGTACGGCTGAGCCTGCGCTCAAGTCCGCTGCACGGAAGATGCCGTCACGGTGCGCGGTGATGGTGGATTCCATTTTCATCGCCTCGACGATGGCAATGCTCTGCCCTTCGGCGACTGCACTGCCATCTTCAGCAGCGAAGCGGACGAGATTCCCGTCCATGGTGCTGCGTATCGCGGCGGCATCGACCTCGCCGGCAGCATCATCCTGGGTGGCGGCGGCGGTGCCGGCTCCCGGGGTATTGCGCAACGCGTTGGTCAGTGCAGCGGGAAGACCCAGCTGGACGGCCTTGCCGTCGAGCTCAATGGTGATGGTTTCACGGCTGGTATCGCGCTGGTCCAGATCCATCTCGTCGCTGGCCTCCACCTCGTTGAGGAACTCGTCCTCGATCCACGTGGTGTAGACGCCCAGGGATTCGCCGTTGAATGCTTCGTGCTCGATGACGGCGCGGTGGAATGGCAGGACCGTGGGTACACCGGCAATGCTGATTTCTTCCAGTGCCAGGCGGGCACGGCGCAACGCCTGGTTCCGGTCGGCCCCGCGCACAATCAGCTTGGCGATCATCGAGTCGTAGAACGGCGGAATGACCGAGCCGCTGCGCACGCCCGAGTCCACGCGCACGCCGGCGCCGGTTGGCGCTTCGAACCGCTCCACGGTGCCGGGCGCAGGCAGGAAGCCGCGAGCCGGGTCCTCGGCATTGATGCGGAATTCGATGGCATGGCCGGTGGCCTGGGGGTCCTCGGTAATGGACAACGGCAGGCCATCGGCAATGCGGAACTGCTCGGCCACCAGATCGACGCCGGAAGTCTCCTCGGTGATCGGGTGCTCCACCTGCAAACGGGTATTGACCTCCAAGAAGGAGATCAGACCGTCCTGGGCCACCAGGTATTCCACGGTGCCGGCCCCGACATATCCGGCTTCCTTGCAGATCGCCTTCGCGGACTCGTGGATCCTGGTCCGCTGCTCATCGGTCAAGAACGGGGCAGGCGCCTCTTCCACCAGCTTCTGGTGGCGGCGCTGCAAGGAGCAGTCGCGGGTGCCGACGACCACCACATTGCCGTGGGTATCGGCCAGCACCTGGGCCTCGACGTGGCGCGGCTTGGCCAGGAAACGTTCCACGAAGCATTCGCCACGGCCAAAGGCGACGGTGGCTTCGCGGGTGGCGGACTCGAAAGCATCGGAGATCTCATCGAGCGAGTAGGCGATCTTGATGCCGCGGCCACCGCCGCCGAAGGCCGCCTTGATGGCGACCGGCACGCCGTACTCTTCAGCGAAGGCCCGCACCTCGCCGGCGTCCGCCGCCGGGCCGTCGGTGCCCGGGGCCAGCGGCGCACCTGCGCGCACCGCGATCTGCCGGGCCGTGACCTTGTTGCCCAGTGCCTCGATGGCCGCGGGGGGCGGACCAATCCAGCTCATGCCGGCTTCGATGACGGCGGCGGCGAAGTTCGCGTTCTCCGAGAGGAAACCGTAGCCGGGGTGCACCGCATCGGCGCCGCAGCGCTTGGCAATCTCGATGATCTTCTCGATATCCAGGTAGGTGTCCGCGCCGGTGGAACCATGCAGCGGGTACGCTTCATCTGCGCGGCGCACGTGCAGGGCGTCGGCATCCGGGTCCGAGTAGATGGCTACCGACGAAATATTTGCGTCGGTGGCCGCCCGGGCAATGCGGACCGCGATTTCGCCTCGGTTGGCGATGAGAACTTTTTTCATGGCAATTCCTTAGGCGTCTGATGCCGCGTGGCCGGCAGCGGGATGGAGTTCGAATCGAATTCTGCTTCCGGGCGGAAGCTGCGCGGCTGCGCTGAGGTCTTCGGCAATGACGGTGGCGATCACCGGATAGCCGCCGGTGACCGGGTGATCTGCGAGGAACAGCACCGGCAGGCCGGAGGGCGGCACCTGCAAGGATCCGCGGGCTACGCCTTCACTGGCCAGTTCCCCGGAGCGGACGCGCTGCAGCGGCTGCTGCCCGGTATCCAGGCGTACACCCACGCGGTTGGATTCGCTGGTGACATCCCAAATCTGGGCGGCCAGCTGGTCCAGGCCCGCCTGGCCAAACCAATCGGCACGCGGACCGGGCATGGCGCGCAGCGTGTACACGCCGTTATCGTCGGGGACCGGCAGGGTGCTCGGTTCGCTGTTGCCAACGATGTGGCCCAGCTGCGGGCTGTTCACCGGCAGCATGCCGCCGGCTTGCAGAGGCTGGGGACCGACGCCGGAGAGGGTGTCGGTGGACAGCGAGCCGAGGACCGGTTCCTGCTCGATGGTGCCGCGCACCGCAAGGTAGCTGCGCAGTCCGCGGCCGGCGGGTTCAACCTCCAGGCGCTCGCCGTGCAGCAGCGCGAACGGTGCATTGGCCGCGGCCTGGCGCGGGGTGCGGACCTGGTCGTCTTCGGCCGGGGTGATCCAGAGTTCTGCTTCGGCGCCGGTAAGCGCCAACACCTGGTCTTGCTCGGCTTCAACGGTGATGCGGCTGCCGAGGTTCTCGATCACGGCCTGGCCTGGTTGGTTGCCCACCAGGCGGTTGGCCTGGTGGAAGGCGGCCGGGTCTGCGGCTCCTGCGACGCCAACTCCGAGGTTGCCGTAGCCGATGCGTCCGGCATCCTGGAGCAGGGACTGCAGGCCGGCGTCGATGATTTTCAGGCCACCGGCAAGTGCCTGCTCTGATGCTTCGTCTTGTGCGGCGGGTGCCTGGCTCACCGATATTTTCCGGGTGGCCCGGACGAACTGCACGGTATCCTGCGGCCGGATCAATGCAGGATTTTCGCGCTGCAAATGCCACATTTGCAGATCGGTATGCCCAATCAGCTGCCAGCCTCCTGGGGATTGGCGCGGATAGACGGCCGAGTACTCACCGGCGAGCGCCACCGCTCCGGCGGGCACCTTGGTGCGCGGGGAGTCTCTGCGCGGGACATTCAAGTCCTGGTTTTCGCCGAGCAGATAGGCGAAGCCGGGAGCGAATCCGCCAAATACTGCACGCCACCTCTGGCTGGTGTGCGTATTGATTACAGCCTCGGTGCTCAGCCCGGTCAGCTCGGCCACGGCGGCGAGGTCTTCGCCATCGTAATTCACTGGTACTTCAACCAGCTTGCCCGCAGCGTGGAGTGCAGAGGCTACTTCAAGTTCTGGCAGTGCTGCCATGGCCCGTTCGGCGCTCTGCGCGGAATCGAATTTCAGCAGTACCGTTTGCGCGGCGGCCAAGAGGTCGCGCTGTCCGGACAGGGGAGAGGTTTCCAAGGCGGCGTTGAGCGCCAAGACAGCATCGAGCGAGTCCAGGTCGATGAGCAGATCATGGGAACCTGCCCGGTGAATGGCGCGGATGCTCACGCGAAGCTCCGGATCTGCACGCCGGCATGTTCCAGTCCTGCGCGCACGGCGCTGGCCATGGCCACTGCACCGGCAGTATCGCCGTGCAGGCAGATGCTTTCGGCTTCCATCTTGATGGTGCTGCCGTCCACGGCAACAATGGTGCCTTCGGTGGCCAGACGGACCATGTTCTCGGTGACCTGGGCGGGGTCGTGCAATACGGCGTTGGATTCGCGGCGGGAGACCAAGGTGCCCTCGGGGGTGTAGTTGCGGTCGGCGAAGGCTTCTGCGACGCCGCGCAGGCCCGCGGCTTCGGCCTTTTGCAGGGCGACAGAACCTGGCAGCAGCAGGACCGGCAGGTCGGTGCCGAAGGCCTTGATGGCATCGATGACGGCCTGGGCATGCACCTGGTGGTGCACGATGGTGTTGTACAGGGCGCCGTGCGGCTTGACGTACTTGATTTCGCTGCCTGCGGCGCGTGCCAGGGCTTGCAGGGCTCCTAGCTGGTAGAGGATGTCATCGGCCAATTCGGTGGCCGAGCAGTCCAGGAAGCGGCGGCCGAAACCGGCCAGGTCGCGGTAGCCCACATGGGCTCCGATGGTGACGTTGGCGCTGACCGCATCGCGGCAGGTCTGGGCGATGGTGCTGGGGTCTCCAGCGTGGAACCCGCAAGCTACATTGGCCGAAGACACGGAGGTGAAGATGGCGGCGTCGTCGCCCATCGTCCAGTTGCCGAACGACTCGCCTACGTCTGAATTCAGGTCTATGTATGGCATTGTGATCCCCGTCTCGTGAAAACCTCTTGGTAAAAGAATGCCCCACTTTCGGTAATTGTTCAACAATCTTGGCAAGGTTTTTGAGCATCGCTTCCCGGAATTCCGCTGGAGTGGTGCTCCCATCTGTCATCTGATCAGGCATTTTGCACGTGGAATAGCAAAGCCCGAGGCCAGGAATCCTTGCGGAATCCTGGCCTCGGGCAGGTCTTGTGGCTGGCGGTGCGGCTACTGGCCTTCTTCGCCGTCGGAATCTTCATGCCCGAACGGAATAGGCGCGTTCTGGGCCGCATCCGGATCAGGGACAGTAGTGTTCTTGCCCTCTGGGTCCGGAGTCTGAGCTGGACCTGTGGTTTCGTCGTGGTTTTCGGTTCCCATGGTTATTTCCCTTCATCCGTGCCTTGCTTGATTGCCAGCTATCGGGTGCTGGTTCACATAGCCTAGCCGTGAATCGTGGCGAAAAGCGGTGCGATCAGGGAATTACCATGTTCGCCCGCCGTGGAATCCTGGCACGCTGGCGATCCCCGCGGTCTTGCCCGGCCGCTAGGACAGTCCGATGGCGTTGCCGTGCTCGTCGACATCCATGTGCAGGGCCGCTGGCACCCGCGGAAGTCCCGGCATCGTGGTGAGCGCCCCGGTGATGGCCACGATGAATCCGGCACCGGTCTTGGGGATCAGCTCGCGGACCTGCACGGTGAAGCCGCTGGCGGCGCCTAGCAGCTGCGGGTCATCGGAGAAGGAGTACTGGGTTTTGGCGATGCAGACCGGCAGGTGGGACCAGCCATTGTCGTGGATCTGCTGGAGCATCCGCCGGGCCTTGGGGGAGTACTCGACGCCTTCGCCCCCGTAGACGCCGCGCACCAGGGCCAGGATCTTGTCCTCGACCGGCTGCTGCAGCTCGTACAGCGGGGCAAAATTGCCCGGTTCCCCGATGGTCCGCAGCACCATGGCGGCCAGCTCGCCTGCTCCGGAGCCGCCCTGGCCCCAGACATCGGCGATGGCGCAGGCAATGCCCTGCTGTTTTGCCCAGCCGGTGACCGCTTCCAGCTCGGCGTCGGTGTCCGTGGTGAAGCGGTTGATGCCGATCACCGGCTGGATGCCGAACTTCGTGATGATCGAGGCGTGGCGTTCCAGGTTTGGCAGCCCTGCCCGCACGGCCGCGACGTTTTCTTCCCCCAGCTCCTCCTTGGGGACCGAACCATGCATCTTCAGTGCGCGGACGGTGGCAACGATCACCACCGTGTCCGGCGGGCACCCGGCGTAGCGGGCCTTGATGTCGATGAATTTCTCGGCGCCCAGATCGGTGCCGAAGCCGGCTTCGGTCACCACCACGTCGGCCAGTGCGCGGGCGGTGTTGGTGGCGATGGCCGAGTTGCAGCCGTGGGCGATGTTGGCAAAGGGCCCGCCGTGGATGAGCGCGGGAGTGCCCCCGATGCTCTGCACCAGGTTGGGCTTGATGGCTTCCTTGAGCAGCAGCGCCATCGCACCCGCCGCGCCCAGGTCATCGGCGGTGACCGGGGCCTTGGCATAGGTGTATCCGACGGTGATCCTGCCCAGCCGGGCGCGCAGGTCCGCCAGCCCGGTGGCCAGGCAGAAAACAGCCATGACCTCGGAGGCAGCGGTGATTTCGAAGCCTGTTTCGCGGGGCACCCCGTTGGCGGTACCGCCCAGGCCGATCACCACGTGGCGCAATGCGCGGTCGTTCATGTCCAGCACCCGCTTGAAGGTGATGGATCGCGGGTCGATGCCCAGCTCGTTGCCCTGCTGCAGGTAGTTGTCGAGCATGGCCATGAGCAGGTTGTTCGCACTGGTGATGGCGTGGAAATCCCCGGTGAAATGCAGATTGATCTCGTCCATGGGCAGCACCTGGGATTGGCCTCCGCCCGTGGCTCCGCCCTTCATCCCGAAGCTCGGGCCGACCGACGGCTCGCGCAGCGCGATGATGGTCTTGGTCCCGGTGGCAGCCAGCGCGTCGCCCAGGCCCACCACCATGGTGGATTTGCCTTCCCCTGCCGGCGTCGGGGACATGCCGCTGACCAGGACAACTTTTCCGGGCCGGCTTCCGTTGGCCGGCAGCAGGGCAGGATCAATTTTGGCCTTGTACTTGCCGTAGGGCTCCAGCGCGTCCTGCGGGATTCCGGCCGCCTCGGCAATCCGGGAGATCGGCCTGAGCACTGCCCGCGAGGCAATGGCCAGATCGCTCATATCGGTTTCCGGCACTGCTGCCATGTTGCCTCCCCTATTTGGCTGCCCGGTGACCCGGGGATGAGGAAGACCAAGGCTCCTGGTTTTCCCTGATTGGCCTTCAAGCTATCACCTTGCAGGCGAGGCGAGAAGGCTGCACCGGGCAGAACATGGATCGGTGTCTACCCGAGCCGGGCCTGGCGAAGTGGTAACAATACCTGTTCCACATTTCACGGAGAAGGTGCCCCTCTATTGAAGCCAGCGATTCTCAGCTCCGAAACGGCACAGAACCAGCTGTGAGGCGTCATTGCAAGCAATCTTGATAGGCGTCGGATGGTCAACACGATGAGCGCTTGGTTAGGACGTTTGCCGCGCTCACGTTCCCGGACATAGTGTTTCCGGATTGTCGGATCCAAGCGGAATGATGCAGTGAAGAGTGGTGAAGCGATAACGTGATTCGAGGATCAACTGAAAACCTTACGACTGAGCTGCCATGAACTATTAGAGCACGTTGCTCTCCGGACGAGTCGAAGTAGACGAGAGCCTTTTCGGGGCCCCCGCCCCGGTCGTACAGGACGTGGTGCGTCCGGAAAGACTCTGGTGGCGGGTGCTATTGAGATTTCAGATGATGGGTGGGGCCGAGCCTGACTGGCAATTATCCCTGATGCTTCGTCGGCATCGCTGCGCAAGTTCATCACCGCGAATGTTGATACAACATAGTGAACAGTGCGGGTTTGCGACGAGGCAGCCTGGAATTCGAGTAGTGCGGGCAACGATAATTCATTGCCGATGGGAGAGCATCACTGGAAATCTTCAGACGTTCGGATCCGTGCGGTTGCCGCTGAGCTCGGCGGTGCCGGCGGAAGGTTTAGCTGTCAGCGCTGCGGGACCAATGCTGCATGAGTCTTTGCTGGGCTTGCTGTTCGCTCAATCCTGAAATCTCTTGTGTGGACAGATGAAGTTGTTCTACGAGCGCAGCTTCCATCCACTCGGGCAAGACAGATCCCCGTGCGGGTTCAGGTTGAGCTTCAACGGATTCGTAGAGCCGTCCCATCTGGACAATGACGTCTTTGAGCGATTGAATCTTCGGGTCATCGCCCATGCGTGCGACCCGTGAGGTGAGCTCATCGTAAACCTCGCCATCCGAACGAGCTCCAACAGCCCAGACCTCAGAAATATCAAGAATTGGGCGGCCGGACGCGTCTTCGGTAATGCGCCATACGATTCTCCAGTCGCGATCGCCAACGACTAACTTGCGGAAACCGACTAGCGCACCGAGCAAGGGCTCGCCAGCCTCAGGAGATTTTTCGAGCAGCAGCATCTTCTTGAAAACGGATCGCACGATCTGCGGATCCTTTTTGTGAAGACGATGTAGGTCAGATACTGCGTCTTCAGTTAGCTGGACGATGCACAGGCGGTCTTGAGGCTGATTCACGAATTATCAGACTGGGCTTCTTCGACATTTTCCGCCTCAAGTTCTGCGCGGTTCAAATTGAAGAATTCCATCGCTTGGTCGAGCGTCGTGCGCACGCCGCTATCAGTGGCAAAGCGTGCCATCACCAGCGCAGCATCGCGAAGAGTGTCCCGGTCATGACGCAGCTGAGCGATTTCCTTGGCGGAAACGACTTCGGCCACGACCTTGCCATGGCGCGACAAAGGGGTATCCCGGCCCTCTTCGGCGGCGGCGACAAGCGCAGAGAGCCCCGCGCGTGATGCTTCGGTGATGCTCAAAGTAGTCATATGAAAACTATATAGATTTCTACCTAGATTTTCTAGTTTGCCTTCCGTGCCTCGTTAAAGCAAAAGCTGGGTCGCCACCCTTGGTAGCGACCCAGCTTGAGAGAGCGGAGTATCCGTTAGCTTGAATGCTTCCGTTCAAGGAACTGATGACGCAACGAATTCACGGACTGGAGGGCTTGGCTTTCGTCGGTTCCAATGTTTTCTTCGACCCATGAGTAGTAGCGGTAAGCTTCATCCAGGATTCCCGGAATAAAGTCGTCGGGATCAACAATGTTTGTTTGGCGATTAACAGTGAAAAGTGTAGATCGTCCTTTCACTTCCAGTCGAAGGGGCACTGGCTGGCCAGGAAACAGCCTTTCAGCTGACCCTTTCTCCATGAACTCTTCTACCAGTTCAAGGAGCTCAAACCAGATTCCTGTAACTTCATCCCACAGGTCACCCGAGATCAAATCGATCCCGTAGTAAGACAGAGAAAGAAAACCTTCACTGCCGTAGGGATTTTCTTTGAGTCGATTCCGCCACATCTCGGCAGCCCGTTCGGGTTCCTGAAACATGCTTACCAAGTAGTTTTCGGGATTAGCGACGAAATCCTCGATATCCGTGACCGTGTGCGGAACCAGAATGTATGGTTCGCTATGTACGGCTTGTTCTTTCATCTCACCTTGATTCTTATCGCGGGTAGAATTGGACAACTCGGCCTCTGTCAATGACCATCTTGTACTTCACGTTGTTATAGGTTCCTTCGAGCTGTATTCGCTTGTTGGTTCCACCGCTTTTCAGTTTACTTTGGTTCTGCTTCATGGCGCCATGAACCAGATTTCGTACATCGCTGATTGACATCTTCGGATTGAAAAATGTTTGGCTACTCTTAGAAGAACCATCCCAATATTTTGGATGATGCCGCTGAAGAATATGCTTCATTCCGCTCTTATCAAGTTTGAACGTATGTGAACCCGTTCTGTAAGAAAGGGTCTTGAAGGAAGACAACGCGTTGACAACTCGTGAAGCGGGAGCCTTAGCGTACTTGACGGTTTTGGAGCCTACCTTGATTACGATGCTGGTAACCCTGATAGCGATAATAATTGCTGGGATCCAAAACGGATCAGCTACGACTGGGTATTCATGGTCTTCCCCAATGTCTACTTTTTGGACCAAGTCACCATCGTGAAGCTCATACCAAGTTCTGACTGTTTCGCCACTTGCATCAACTGCCCATGCAGGTTCAAATCGACTGGTCAGGAAGGATTCGTTTTCATCGGGGAAAGATTGAAAGACGTCTACTCCGCCATCTTGGGCAATCTCAGCGAATGACCCTTCCGGTAGCCCCAGTTCATACCGGAACTCATGAGGCGCATCGGCATCGTGAATAATTGTCTGTGCACGTATAGCTCCATCGTCATGAGTCTGCAGTGCAAGATCTATTTCATCATCGCTGAATACAGCAGTGCCATCGTCGAGCATTTGCACATCACTTGGCGCACTCTCAATGGGTAGTCCGAAGCTGAACTCTCGTTCCACATTCTCTGCGCCAATTGCAAGCGATTTACCTTCTTCAGTTGCTTGGACGAATACCGCGCCCTCGCCGGTGCCGAACTCCAGAACTTCAGAGTTCAGCGTCGGTTCAACTAAATTGGCTTCAGTTTCTCCCGCTGCCGCTAAAGCATCCGACAGGAGCTCTTGTGTCGTTACTTGGCTCGGCTCGGAGGGGTCCGCGAGGCTGGCTGACGATGCAGTTACAGAGACTGCGCAGGCGATGGCTATCGCCGATAGGAGCCGAGAACGAGTCCGGCGGAACAAAGTGCTATTCATTTTCTTCTTTCCTATGCGCCAGGTGAATACCGGGTGCATGGTTGTGGCATGCCTAGGAATATCCAGCGACTTTGCATTCAAGTCAGATGCAAATGCATCCAGGGCAGCACTCCGGACACGGGATTGTCCGAAAGTCCCTACTCAGCCCAGTATGAGTCGCTATAATAAATAGTAATGGTTTAAACCCGATGCAGTGGGGTTTTTTGTGAGAAGGAGAGAGCTTTCGCTTAAAGGGTGCACTTGCCTACCGGGAAATAGGGCTGTTCGCTGGAAAGTTGGTCTCGGCAGATCCGACAGTTGAGTGAGAATTCAGCTGCTATTGGGATAAATGAGTTGGAAAACGATCAATGACCTGCCGCTGCTCGCTAATGAACGGCGCGGAATCGGGCGGCGTCCGTGGCAGTATGCACCCAGGTGTGCAAAGAATGTGGCCGTCGAGTGTCGGTAGCAGATTATGACGTATGTGGTATCGGGTTCCCTTTCCGGTGCCCAGTAGAAGCGCCTAGGCAACTGTGTGCTTCCCAACATGAATCGCGGACCAGGCGGTTTCCTGGCCAGCCTTGCGTTTGGGGAACTTATGACGTCGTCGTAGCCATGCAACTGCCCAGAACCCAACGGGCAAGGAAGCGGCCTGCAGTCCGAGGTGCCTCCAAGGACAAGTGAAGCCCGAGCGGAGGAATTCCTCCGCTCGGGCTGATCGCAGTCTTATCCGTGCTGCCTGCCGCTCTTCTGGATACCAGCGCCCGCGCGATTTCAGACCTTCCTGGCGTGCTGCGCCGGGGGTAGTGCGTTAGTGATTGGCGTTAGGCTTTTCGCCCTTGATCATGAAGGCGAAGACGATCCCGATCGTGGCCAGCACGGCGCCGACGATGAACGAGATATGCGCGCCAGAGAACAAGGCCTCGGCCAGCTCGGACCCGGCGTCCAGCTGGACCTTTGACAGCAGCGACATCACGGTCACGAAGACCGTGGTGCCGATGGCGCCGCCCAGCTGCTGCGCGGTATTGAAGATTGCCGAACCGTGGCCGAACAGGCGCGGATCCACCGAAGCCATCGCGGAGGACATCAGACCGGTCATCAGCAGGGCCAGTCCGATGGAGAAGATGATGTGGCAGAGCATGAACATCCACAATTCGGTCTGCGCGGTCACGGTCGTGTACATCCACTGACCGGCGGCCAGGAACACGGCGCCGGGGATCAGGACCGGGCGCGGGCCGCGCTTGTCGTAGATCCGCCCGAAAATCGGCGAGGCGATGGCCTGTGCCAGCCCGCCGGGAAGCAGCATGATGCCGATCTGCAGCGAGTCGATGCCTTGCCCGGATTCCAGCAGGATCGGCACGATCATCAGCGAACCGAGCAGGGTGCCGAAGGCAATCATGATCATCGCGATCGCGAAGCTGAAGCTGCGCGAGGCAAACGGGGTCAGGTTCAGCAGTTCGCGGCCGCTGGCGGCCAGCTTGACCTGGCGAATGATGAACAGTGCCAGGGCCACCAGGCCGATGGCGAAGCTGGCGATCATCATCGTGGCGTTATCCGCGGCATGCTCGATGCTGGAAATGCCGTACACCAGGAACCCGAAGGCCAAGGCGGATAGCAGGACCGAAGCGGAATCCACCTTGATCTTGCGTGCACTGGAAGGGATCTTGAAGAAGATGGCGCCCAGTACCAGGACCGCCACGGCGATTGGCAGCATCAGGATGAAGATGTAGTGCCAGCCCAAGGCGTGCACGATGGCCCCCGAGGCGGTAGGCCCGATAGCCGGGCCGACGCCGATGACGATCGAGTTCAGGCCCATGATGGTGCCGCGCTGGTGGACGGGCACCAGCGTCAAGGTGGTGGTCATCAGCAAGGGCAGGACGATGGCCGTGCCGACGGCCTGGATAACGCGTGCCAGCAGCAAGAAGCCGAAGCTCGGCGCCAGCACCGCGATGACGGTGCCGAGGATGAAGCTGATGATGGCGAAGAAGAACAGCGACCGGTGCGCGAAGCGCTGCAGCAGGAAGCCGGTGGTGGGGATGACTACCGACAGGGTCAGCAGGAATCCGGTGGTGAGCCACTGGCCGGTGGACGCCGAAATGCCCATGTCCTGCATGATGCCGGGCAGCGCTACCGTGAGCACGGTCTCGTTCAGGATCATCATGAACGCGGCCAGGGCCAGCGAGGCGATGATGCCTGTCAGGGTTCTGGCGGAGAGCTGCCCGGCGGGCGCCGCGCCTGGTTTGGCGCTGGTTCTAGCGGAATCTGTAGTCACGAAGTCTTCTTCCTATGGGGTGTCAACCGCTAAATACTGTCACACTCTGCCACTTTTTCGTAAGCGAATCTGTCAGACTGTGACAGGAAACAATTTCGGCGGACGCGGCCTGCACAGCGCAGGCGGCCGTAGAGCAGTGGAGGGCGCCATGGGGATTCGCGAGGAACGCAAAGCGGCAACGATCCAGTCCATCCGGGCAGCAACCCTGGACCTGGTGGAACTCCATGGCCTGGATTCGGTGACCGTGGGGCAGATCGCTGCCCGGGCCGGCATCTCCGAGCGAACCTTCTTCCGCTACTGCGAATCCAGGGAAGCGGCCATGGTGCCGGCACAGCATGAATTGATCGAAGCCGTGACCGAATGCGACATCGCTGACGGATCCACGAGCGCGCAGATTTTCCGGCTGCTGGCCAACGAATGCCGCCGGATCCTTGTTGCCGAAATCCGCGGCAATGAATACCGCCGCATTTCCCGGTTGATTGCCATGGAGCCGAAATTGCTGTTGGCCATCAGCCGGCAAGATCAAGCCTTCTGCGCCGCCACGGCCCAGGAGCTGCGGCGCCGGGGGCTGCTGCCAGCCTTGCCCGCGTTGATGGTTGGCGAGGCCTTGGCCGCCGCCTGGCGCGTGGCATGGCAGAGCTTCGGCCAGGCCGAGCGAGCCGGGGAGCCTGCGGATCCGGTCGAGCTCTTCGATGCTGCCATGGCAAATCTCAAAGCGCTGGCCGGCGGAATAGCCGAATAACGAATAACTCTCTTGAGTTATCGCCGATTAACTTAAATGTGACGAACTGCTTGCGCGCTGTCCAGCCCGGCATTTCGGTGAATATCAGGGATTGCCGCGCGTATTTCCCGCTGCCGTAAAGTGTGGTGCAGGGCAAAATCAGGTAGATTTGGAACGTTGAGTTCAGGGCGGTAACACCGCTTCCGCACGACGTTCAGGGAGACGCCACACCTATGGCAAAGATTATTTACACCCACACCGACGAAGCGCCAATGCTGGCGACCCACTCGTTCCTGCCAATCGTGGAGGCCTTCGCGTCGACTGCTGGTGTGGAACTTGAGACCCGCGATATCTCGCTGGCAGGTCGCATCATCGCTACCTTCCCGGACTATGTCACCGAGGAACAGCGTATCGGTGACGCTCTGGCGGAACTTGGCGATCTGGCCAAGTCCCCAGAGGCAAACATCATCAAGCTGCCAAACATCTCGGCTTCGATCCCGCAGCTGAAGGCTGCCATCGCCGAGCTGCAGGCTGCCGGCTACGCATTGCCTGACTACCCGGACAACCCGACCTCGGATGAAGAGACCGATGTCCGCGCTCGCTACGACAAGATCAAGGGTTCGGCCGTGAACCCAGTGCTGCGCGAGGGCAACTCGGACCGCCGTGCACCACTGAGCGTGAAGAACTACGCTCGCAAGTACCCTCACTCCATGGGAGCATGGGCTGCGGATTCGAAGACCAACGTGGCCACCATGGGCGTCGACGACTTCGCTGCCAACGAGAAGTCCGTAGTCATCGACGCGGACAAGAAGATCTCCATCCGCTTCGTGGGCGAAGACGGCGAAGTCAAGGTCTTGAAGAAGCCTTTCGATGTGCTGGCCGGCGAAGTTATCGACGGCACCGTCATGCACGCCGCGGCCCTGTCCGAGTTCCTGAAGAACTCCGTGGCCCGCGCCAAGGAAGAGGGCGTGCTGTTCTCGGCTCACCTGAAGGCCACCATGATGAAGGTCTCCGACCCGATCATCTTCGGCCACGTGGTGAAGGCCTACTTCTCCGAGCTGTTCGACACCTATGGCGACGAGCTGGCAGCTGCTGGCCTGAACCCGAACAACGGCCTGGCAGCCATCCTCGGCGGCCTGGACGAACTGTCCGACGAGGTTCGCGCCGGCGTGGAGAAGCTGATCGCCAAGGGCCTGGAAGAAGGCCCGGCAGTTGCCATGGTCGATTCCGACAAGGGCATCACCAACCTGCATGTTCCATCGGACGTGATTGTTGACGCTTCGATGCCGGCAATGATCCGCCTGGGCGGCAAGATGTGGGATGCCAAGGGCAACACCGCAGACACCCTGGCTGTTCTTCCGGATTCCTCCTACGCAGGCATCTACCAGGTCGTCATCGACGACTGCCGTGCCAACGGCGCGTTCGACCCGACCACCATGGGCACCGTGCCAAACGTTGGCCTGATGGCTCAGAAGGCCGAGGAGTACGGTTCCCACGACAAGACCTTCGAACTGGCTGCTAACGGCCACGTGCAGATCGTCGACGCGAACGACACCGTGCTGATCGAGCACCAGGTCTTCGCCGGTGACATCTGGCGTGCCTGCCAGGCCAAGGATGTTGCCATCCGCGACTGGGTCAAGCTGGCCGTGAACCGCGCTCGAGCTTCGCAGACTCCTGCGGTCTTCTGGCTCGATGAGAAGCGCGCACACGACGCCGTGCTGATCACCAAGGTCACCGAATACCTGAAGGAACTGGACACCGATGGCCTGACCATTGAGATCCTGTCCCCGGTTGAGGCTACCCAGTACACCATCGATCGCATCCGCAAGGGCGAGGACACCATCTCGGTGACCGGCAACGTGCTGCGCGACTACCTGACCGACCTGTTCCCGATCCTGGAACTGGGCACTTCGGCCAAGATGCTCTCGATCGTTCCGCTGCTGGCTGGCGGCGGCCTGTTCGAGACCGGTGCCGGCGGTTCGGCTCCGAAGCACGTGCAGCAGCTGGTGAACGAAAACCACCTGCGCTGGGACTCGCTGGGCGAGTTCATGGCTCTGGGTGCTTCCTTCGAGCACCTGGCTGTCAACAACGACAACGCTCGCGCCCAGGTGCTGGCAGACACCCTGGATGCCGCAACCGGTACCTTCCTGCTGGAAGACAAGTCGCCTAAGCGCAAGGTTGGCGAGCTGGACAACCGTGGCAGCCACTTCTACCTGGCCAAGTTCTGGGCTGAAGAATTGGCCAAGCAGGACAAGGACGCTCAGCTTGCGCAGGCCTTCTCCGCAGTTGCCAAGGCACTGGGCGAGAACGAAGAAGCCATTGTTGCCGAGCTGGCTGCCGTACAGGGCCAGGCCGTGGATATCGCTGGTTACTACCGACCAGACGAAGCCAAGACCGCCGCTGTAATGCGTCCAAGCGCAACGCTGAACAAGGCTCTGGAACTGCTGACCAAGTAGTCCCTGCAGCTAAGCAGTTGGCCCCAATCCTCGCTGAGGATTGGGGTCAACTGCTTTAACGCGCGATGGAGCTACAGATACCAAGCATCGAGATTGCCTGAATTCGGCGAAGACCCGCGGCCGTGAATTTCTCGTTGGTTGTTCCACTAGCGCGGCAATAACGGGAAGATCATTTTCCGGGTACCTTGCGATTTTCTCCGGTACTTACGGAAATCTCTGTTGACGATGCTGGCCAGATTAATGCCGTTTCAGGACATTGCCTGGGCTAGTAAAGGAGTCGAACGATTGCAAGAGGTCGGGCGGCAGGTCGGCATCCGTGTACTAAGTAGCAGTAGCTAGTTCGGCAGTCAAGAATTTTCAGGTAAATCGTTCATTGCTTCTGTGTAAAAAGTTTCTAATATTCTCTAAATTTGCTCTTGTCAGAACCATGTTGAGTTAGTGTTATACGTGTCGGAACGAGTCACTCGTACCAACGCGAAATATAGATAAGACGAGAATGAATGAGGTAATTTGATGTTGAGCGAACTTCTTGCAACCTTGGTAGAACTTATCCGCAGCCTGGGTCTCTAACCTTCAGACCTCGGTCATTGAATCGATGCCATTGATCGCCGCTCGTGAAAATGAGTGGCGATCAATGAATTTAACACGGCAGATAAAATGCCTTGCTTGAACGGATAGGCCGGATCGGGAGTTCGGCTTGAGTCCTGCATTCCCAAGGGATCCTTTTGGAAAAAGAATCCATCATTCAACTAATTTCGTGCTGCACGACTTCCTGGCCTACCCGTTCCCGGTCCTGGAATTGGGCACCTCGGCCAAGATGCTGACGAGCGTTCCGCTGCTGGCGACTCCGCTCCGAACCACGTGCAGCACCTGGCATCCGAGAACCACCTGCGCTGGGATTCGCTGGGCGAGAACTAGCAGGGCATTGTGTTCGAGCACGCCGAGGCCCAGAGCCAGGCTATGGTCACCACCGGCTGCTACCGTCCGGAGGAGGCTAAGCTTCGGCCGTGATGCGCCCGGGCCGCCACGCTGAACAAGGCTCTGGAACGGCTGACCAAGTAGTCCGCAGCGTACTGCAATTCATGCGCCGAATCCTTGGGTAGGTTGCCTGAACTTTTACTCCGGAACCGCAAAGCTTCGCGGTGCCCGCACTAAAAAGATCGAGCCCGCCGGAATCCGGGCTCTTCGAAGGCCGGGGTCCATGGCGGGCCGCTGACCGGGCCCGGGGCTAAATCGTAGGTACCAGCCGATAGGATCGCCTCACATCACCAAAACAGGCAGGAGGAATCCCAATGCTGGTGTCAGTTCCACGGCCGCAGATGCCCATTGCGCTTGAATCGGATGGCGTGCGGAGATTGGCCGGCGCACAGCGGCAGCCGCAGCCATCGCGGCTGATCGCCGTTCTCGAACGTTCAGCGTTCATTCGAGATGCCCACGGGAAGAAGCAGCAGTACGTTCCATTTGCGGAGCGGATTGTCGAGGAAAAGCACCTCGCCCAGCGAAGCACGCACGGCCTCCACTTCGATTTTGCGCTGACCTTGTGCGATTTCGTGAACCGTCCATTGCTGACTCTCACGGGTACTGCTGTCAACGGGGAATTAAACCAGGCCATCCTGCAGGCTATTGCGGAGTTCTCCGGTACCTGCAAAATCTCGCAGCCGTCATCGATCGACCTGTTGGTCCCGGACTATGACGACCTCGGAATGGCAGAATTATCGATGAATCCCGTTTTCTGCCTCAATCCGTCGTGGCAATTCGGCCTGGATCTGGGCGTTGCCAACGAGGCCAATAGCCAGGCGCTGGCCCCGCTGGTACAGAACTACACGGCGAACCTTCCAGTCATCGCCTATACAGACGGTTCGGTGCCGCGGAACAGGAAGTTCCGCAGCGCAGGAGCGATGGTGACCTCGCAAGGCCATTGGGCCTGCGCAATTTCGCCGAAGCACTACGTCCAGGACACCCTGCTGGCAGAAACCACAGGCGCCCTGCTGGCGCTGACCCACGCCCCGCTCGATTCGGACCTGACCATTTTCAGCGACAGCCGTTCCCTGGTGAAAGCGGTCAATGATCTTGTGCAAGGACGGCAGCGCACTGTGAAGGCGCATCATGAGTTGCGCGAGAGTCTTGAACTTCGTACCGGGCGCACCCGAGCCCGCTGGGTTCGAGGCCACGATGGAAATCGGCACAACGAAGCGGCCAACCGGATGGCCATCCTGATGTCGCGGCATTTCAGCGCCCGGATCAATCCGCAACTGACACAGTCAATGATGACAAGGATCGTGTTCGAGGAGCTGTCTCAGCAGGCTCTCGCGGCATGAAACATGCCGCGATTTGTGGCCGGGTGCTGCACCGAGCCGGCGGGCTATCCCGCCGGCTCGGTGCCGCACCCGGCCGCTACAGCCCGCGGCCGGCCTCCCAGAGATTGTCCGAGGTACCGGTGAGCAGCGAATTCAGCGAGACGGCTTGGGCATCGGTGAAGGAAGCAATGTAATCGACGATGGCCCGGGCTTGGCCCAGCCGTTGGATTTCATGCGGGCCGGACTGCGAGAACAGCTCTGGGGTGCTCTCGCGCAGCTGGCGGTATTCCTCGGTGGTAGCTTCCACCGAGTCCAGCAACCGCCGCGGTGCACGACCGGCATCCTCCGGGTCGTTGAGCCAGGTGTTGAAGCCTTCTGCCAGGGAACGGATAATTCGCGTTTGCCCGCGCTGGTAGACCGCCAGATCTGAACGGTCCAAGACGAAGCGGGCATGGACAAACTTGAGAACCACGACGTCATGCCACGCTTCATCGCTCAAGCGGATATGGCCGCTGCGCACATTAGGCGTGCGTTCAACGGTGATGGATTCCTGCAACCGGTCAATCCATCGCCGCGTGAAGGCGGTAACCGCGCGGTCTGCCTGCAGGCCGCCGTCGTAGGGAACCGCGAGCAAGCCATCGACGAGGTCATGGCCGACCCGTTGCACCGAGGCGCGGAATGCTTCGGGATTGGCAATCCAGGGATCCTTGGCAAGGACATGGCGCCACGTAATTTCCAGTGCATGGCCCGGCTGCCGTTGGTCCAGTTCTGGAGCCTTCAGGGCTTGGAAGCGGACGGAGCTGTCCAGCCACGCTCGCAGTTCAGCGGAGACGCTGGTGTATTGCAGAATACCGGCTCGATAGAAATCATCGAGGTCATGAACCGCGTAGGCGATATCGTCTGCGATATCCATAACCGAGCTTTCCAGTGTCTGCTGGTATTTTCCGATGCCCGGGAAGACCGAAAGGACATCGTCCATTTCCACGGCCTCGATATCGTAGGCCGAATACTTCATGGCGCCAGTAGCCGGATTCGCACCGACGCCGCGGGGGAGCAGCTCCGGAGCGACCGGGCCTTGGCTGCGCCATTCATTGCGCGTCCAGGGGTATTTGAGCACTGCCGCGCGAACCGCGCGAGTCAGGTTCATGCCACGCGGTGTGGCATCGCAGCTATCGAGGGCGGTGAGGATCCGGAAGGTCTGCGCATTCCCTTCGAATCCATCAGGAAGCCCCAAGGTATCGCGGGCAACCCGGTCGAGTTCCTGCTCTCCCAGATGGCCGAAGGGCGGGTGGCCCAGATCGTGGGCCGCTGCCGCCGCCTGGACGACTACCGGGTCGCACCCTCCCAAATCGGAGATAAGTCGCCTAGTCGGTTCGTCACTTCTTCTGAGGCTGATCGCGATGGAACGCGCCACAGCGGAAACCTTGAGCGAATGGGTCAGGCGGTTGTGGACCAGGGTCCCTGAACCCGCCTGTGGAATCACCTGCGTCACCGAGGACAAGCGGGAGAAATATGGGGAGAAGCGGATGCGCTCAATATCAATGCGGAAGTCATCTTCACCGGTGCGATTCCGCTCGACGATAGCGCGGTCGCGGCCGCCGGTTTGATGCGTCTGTGCTCTAGTTTCCATCGTATGAACTAGCCTAGGCGAAAGGCCGCGAGATACCACGGGATTGTCATGCGAGTTCTTTAGCGGAACTGCCTCTACCACCAATCCTATCCGCAGGTTCCTACTGAAATAAGGCGCCTAATGAGGGCAATAAGATCAGCGAACGAGATTCAGTGGTGTCTGACCCGAAGAAAGCAACTGAACCTGTCGAGTTGCTAGTTCTGAAACCATTTCCACGAACTGTCCTGTATCACCAGCCATATGCGGGGTGATGATGCATCCCGGGGCGTTCCACAGCGCGTGGCCAACCGGCAGCGGTTCTGGGTCGGTAACGTCCAATGCAGCACGCAGTCGCCCGGTCTCCAGCTCTTTAATCAGAGCTGCCGTGGCAATGATTGGTCCTCGCCCAACATTGACCAATAGAGCACCGTCGCGCATCCGATCCATGAACTCCTTGCCAATCAGTCCTTGGGTTTGGGGCGTATGGGGCAAGGCGCAGATGACTATTTCCGCTGAGGGCAATAGCTGATGCACGTTTTCAATGGAGACAACGTCGATCCCGCCGTTGATGGTGCGCGCTGTGCTGGCAACTACCGTGATCTTTGCAGGCTTGAATGGCTTGAGTCGTTCGATGATGGCTGTGCCCACGCCTCCAACGCCAAGTACTACAACATTCGATCCGTGCAGTGATGAGGTCCAAAGCCGCGACCAGGATTCTTCCGTCTGGAGCTGATAAGCCCTGGGAAGTTCGCGCAGTGAAGCAAGAATCAATGCCAGGCAATGCTCCGCAGTTGAGTCTTCAACCGCGCCCTTGGAGTTTGAGAGCGCCACATCCTCGGGCAAATGATCCAGCACCCATTCGTAGCCGATGGATAGCAAATGGACGTGCTTCAATCCAGCAATTCTGCCCACCCTCATTCGGTGCGATGGATCCAGCGGTCGCTCGGTAACGAGCACATCAGCCGCTGGAGGCTCGCCATCGTTGATATTCCACAAGACGGGTTCGACCCCGGGAATCTGCATGCTGTCGACCAAGCTCTGCCACGGAACTAATACACGCAAACCTTGAGTCCAATCGTGAGATGAGATATTGCCGGGGTTGCCCGGGCTTTGAATTCCACCGTACCAAGGCGCTGGATAAAATGATCAGTTCCGCGTCCAACCTGATTTAGAAGGCAGATCATTTCACGGAATCATTTTCCTGAGAACTTGGCCCTGCGTCTAAACTGGCGATATGACTCAGGGTGTGAAGAAAACACGGCAGGCCGGACTGGGAATGACGACAGGAGCAATGTTCATCGCGTGGACCTTGGGCCTTGTCGGTGTAGTCATGCTGATTCTTGGAGGGGCCACTGCAGCCGCGCTAGTCATTCTTGCGGCAGCGATTCTGCAAGCAGGCGCCATGATCGCCGAAGCGATTTACCGCTCCAGAAGCTAGCGCTCAGCAGCACCATCCGCGTAGTGCCATACCGGAGCAAGGATCAGCCTTCTGGACCCTGCTCAAGTTCTGCAACGAACCGTGCCAAGCGGGCAGTCCTCGTTTTCTCTGTCCGGGCAATCATCAACTGATGCAGGATGTGATAGCGCGGTTGGGATTTCAAAGCCGCAAAATTCGTGGCCGCCACGGTCGAGTGATCCAGCGCTTCTTGCAGATCCGGAGGAACCTGGGCGGTGGCCTGGCCCTGGTAGGCACGCTCCCGCCGTCCATCTTCCTTGGCCTTCTGGATTTCCGCGAAGCCCCGTGGCCGCATGCGTCCTTGATCAATCAATTCCTGGGCGAATTCAGTGTTCTTCTGGGACCATGCAGAGTTCTTCCGGCGGGGAGTGTAGCGCTGGAGGAAGGTCGTGTCATCGCGCTTGCGGCGGATGGCATCGATCCATCCGCTGCAGAGCGCCTCGGGCAATGCTTGTGCGACAGCGAGCGAGGTTGGAGAAGTTATTCCCTTCTTTGCCACTACCAGCCAAACGCCATCGCTGGTTTCTTCGTGTTCGTCGAGCCAAGCGCGCCAAGCGGTGGCATCAGGAAGAATCAAAGCATCTTGTGGATCCATGGAACCTATCCTGCACCTCGTTGCCCATAGTTGCTAGAGCCTGGACTCGCCGTCGGGATGGTGCCTGCCATTGCTTGCCCGAAGCACGGCGGGCCGTGGCTGGAGACCGTGGAGCAATTTCCTGCTCCGGAACATCATGAAATGACATGCCACGGATCATGGCGAAGAGCGCGGTCAGCCGTCGGCCGGCCATAGCGTTGAGGGCTCGAGTGCGGCATTTTTCCAGCACCAGTTTGTGTCCGCAGTCCTGGTCATCGCCAAGCCCAGCATCAATGCCGGGAGGCTAAGTGGAGCTTGCCACACCATGGCTGTGCGCCAGCGCGACAGCTTGGGCGCGGGAGCTGACGCCCATCTTCTTGAAGAGATTGCGCACGTGGAATTTCACCGTGTTCTCGCTGATCCCCAGCGCTTGTGAAATAGCCCGGTTGCGCTGCCCCGCTGCCAGAAGCTGCAGGACCTCGAATTCCCGGCCGCCCAGGCTCCATTCGGCGATGTCCGCCGCGTCTGACGGCGGGGCGTCCAGCGGGAGCCTCACCGAGACTTCCGTGCCCCATCCGCCCATGACCTCGATCTCGATCAGCCCGTTCAACGCCTCCACGCGCCGCACGAGGCGGTCCAAGGCCGCCGCGGAGGGATCGATGCCGCCGCGTGCATCGTCGCGGACGTTGATCAGCAAATTCTCACCGTCGCAGTCCCACTGCACCCGGATCCGCTGGATGTCTTCCTGCTCCATCATCGCCAAGGCCAGGCCGCGCACGATGGCCCGGGCGGCATGAGCCACCTCTCCGGGCAACGCCCTGCCGTTCTTGGGCGGCTCGACGAATTGCAGGTCCACGCCGCTCAAAGTGGTCAACGGGCGCAGGTCATCGCGCAAGCGGGTGAAAGCCGAAGCAACCGGTTCCTCCACGATGCTATTGGTGCGGTCATCCACGGTCTTGAGCCCAACCAGGGTCTTGGCCGCAAGGTCGATGGCGGCAACGCGCGCGGCCGCATCGTCCAATTGCGTGGAGCGCAAGGTCGCCAGCAGGATATCGAGGCTCGTCGCATACTGTTCCACCAGCTCGCCGGTCACCCGGACACGCTCTGCCGAGACCGCGCGCGATTCGCGCAGATAGGACGGAGGGGCATCGGCCACCTTCTCGCGGATCCGGTTGGCGGCCAGATTCCACAGGTATTCGACCAACTCGGGCTGGCCACCGGCGGGGCGGGGCTCGATGAGCACTAGCAACGCATTGCTGGGCGGGTAGCGCAGGGCAAGGATCTCCCGCGGAGCTCCGCCGATCTCGGCACGCTCGCTCCAGCGGTTCTCACCGGGATGGGAACCGCGGATCCGATCCAGTTCCGCTATGCCCACCAGATCTGTGATGCGTTGGTCGCCGGCAAGCTTCCTGGGCCTATCGGTGCACTCCTCGGTGAAAATGGCCAGGGCCGCGCAACGGATTTCCGGAGCCAGGGCATCACGCAGGCGAACGGCGATCTGCGGCAGCGCAGCCGTGGCCAGCCGCGCGATCGATTCGAGCACCCCTGGTGCCGGTGCGGCAGCTTGCAGGCCAGGGGCGATAGAGGAGTCCAGAATGCTCATGCAGGCCAGTGTATCGCAGCTCGGGGGACCAGCTACTATCCGAAAGGATAGGTTCAACTGCCTGTAAATGGCGTAGCGGCCACCCCTTTCTGGCCGGAGAATTGACTTATGCCCATCAAAGCCTATCCGGTCCGCCGGGAGGCGCTATCGAAAGGAATGGCATGAACACCATGGCTGAACCCCTCGCCGAAGGGATATCCCCGCAGGATGTGCTGGACACCATGGACCTGGTCCACTCGGAGATCGAGGCAACCGTGCGGGGCGTGAAGCCGCGGCAGGTCATCGAGCTCGCAGCGCAGCTGCGCGCGGCACCTAGGGTGTTCGTCGCCGGCGCCGGGCGCAGCGGGCTGGCCTTGCGCATGGCGGCGATGCGCCTGATGCATCTGGGCCTGGCCGTGCACGTCGCCGGGGATGCCACCACGCCGGCCATCGCCGAGGGGGACCTGCTGCTCGTGGCCTCCGGATCCGGAACCACCGCAGGCGTGGTCCAGAGCGTCCGCACCGCCCAGCGGGTCGGTGCCCGGATCGCGGCCATCACCACCGATCCATCCAGCCCCATCGGGTCGGCCGCCCACGTTCTCGTAGAAGTCCCGGCCGCCGGGAAAACGGACCACGGATCGTCCATCACCCGCCAATACTCCGGCAGCCTGTTCGAGCAGGCGCTGTTCCTGATCACCGAAATCGTGTTCCACACGCTCTGGAGCGCGGATGATGCCACCGCGCAGCAGCTGTGGCAGCGCCACGCGAATTTGGAGTAGGCCGGCGCTTTGGCGCCAATACCAACCCACCACCAATAACCCCTGAAAGGGACCATCATGAAAATCCAAGTTGCCATCGATCTGCTCAGCACCGCCGAAGCCCTGGAGCTGGCTGGAAAAGTCGCCCCGTATGTGGACATCATCGAGCTGGGCACCCCGCTGATCAAGGCCGAAGGGCTGTCGGTGATCACCGCCATCAAGCAGGCCCACCCGGACAAGACGGTCTTCGCGGATATGAAGACCATGGACGCCGGGGAACTGGAAGCGGATATCGCTTTCGCCGCTGGCGCGGATCTGGTTTCCATCCTCGGAGCCGCCGATAATTCCACGATCGCCGGCGCGGTCAAGGCCGCCACCGAGCGCGGCAAGGGCATCGTCGTGGATCTGATCGGCATCGCTGACAAGCCAGCCCGGGCCCGCGAAGTTGCTGCGTTGGGCGTCCAGTTCGTCGAATTCCATGCTGGCCTGGATGAGCAGGCGCAGCCGGGCTACGACCTGGATGTGCTGCTGAGCGCTGGCACGGCATCCCAGGTGCCGTTCTCGGTGGCTGGCGGCGTCAGCATCAGCACGATCGCCGACGTCCAGAAGTCCGGCGCGCAGGTAGCCGTGGCCGGCGGCGCCATCTACTCCGCCGCCGACCCGGCACTGGCAGCCAAGGAACTGCAGGCCGCACTGGTCTAGACGCGGTTCCCCTTGGGGTCGTGAACCCGATCGGACCGAGTAAGTGCACTGATCCTGGTGTGGGGTCGACGATGCACATAATGGTGAGGCCAGGCGCCGCAAGCTGCGGCCCTGGCTTCATTGCTGCCGTGAGGGTGGCATAGGCCTATTCTTGCGCCGGTGTCTGTCTGAACTGTTCGACTTTCCCAGGGGCCTTGGCCGGTACGGTTTGGTGCGGCGTTGCTTCGCGTCTGAACCCGGCATCTGGGCGCACACTGCGGTAATGGCAATGTCCGCCCTAGCGAAGAAACCGCGGGCTCGTTCCCAGAGGCCAGCCGCGGTTTCCTTCAGTATTTGTGGGATTGAATATCCGGATCATGTTCAGAAATTTTTGAACGCTTCAGAAACCTGACTCAGATTGACGCAGAGAAAGTGCTCCCTCGGTAGGCCATTGACAACCCAAACTTGTTTTCGGATTTTGGCGCCGACCATGGCACGGCTGCTGGGTTTCCAATGCGCCGACAGCCACCAGGGCTAGGCAGGCGCACAGGGCCACATAGGTGTCGGCAAGCTTCATGGACGTCCACGCGCGGATCACGATGGCGAAAATGCCAAGGGTCAGTGCCCCGCGGTTCCGGGTCCGCCGGGTGTGAAGACCAAAAACCGCTGGAATGATCCAGCACATCCGACGTTTGCACGGCTTTCCCGGCTTCGACAGTGCCGGGGCGCTCGCCGGTTTGCGGTAGCAGACCACGGTCATTTCAATCTGTATGCCGCCCCGCGGATGGATGTAATGCGTTCGGTGCCGATTTCATTGCGCGGGGTGCGCATGGAGACGTCCACCACGTTGGAAGCCGGGCCGAGGTCCATCAACAGTGGGACGAACAGAATGGCACGGTTGTGGGAGCCGTAGGAAAACAAGCTAAGGAGCCTCTGCTAACCCCGGGTCTTGACACTATGTCAATTCGTGATTTGGCTGGCAAGTTCTTCACCGTGCGCAAAATCTATGACCTGATTTATTGCCAGCTCTGAGACCAGCGAGATGAACTGTCCAGTGTCTCCGGCCATGTGCGGAGTGATGATGCAATTCGGTGCGCTCCATAATGCGTGGTTTGCCGGCAGTGGCTCGGGGTCGGTGACATCCAAGGCGGCGTGCAGCCTGCCGGCTTGCAGCTCCGGCAACAGGGCATCTGTGTCGACGATGGGCCCGTGTCCCACATTGACCAGCAGTGCTCCGCCCTTCATAGCTGAGAGGAATTCGGCATCGATAAGCTGCTCGGTTTCTGGGGTATGCGGCAGGGCAACAATCACCACATCGGCAGTTGGAAGAAAAGCCCAGAGCCGGTCGAGAGAATAAATGGGGTGGCCTTGCCCATGGACCCGTTCGGTACGGGCAAAAGACGTCAGCTCGGCAGATTTGAAGGGCAGAAGCCGCGAACGGATTTCGCTACTTACTCCACCAGCCCCGAGAAGCGCTACCTTTGACCCGTGCAGCGAGCTGGTCCATGTCCTGATCCATTGCCGCTCACGCTGCTGCTGGCCGACTTGCGGCAGCTGGCGCAGGGATGCGAGGACCAGAGCGAGGCAGTGTTCTGCGGTGGCATCTTCCACAGCGCCCTTGGAATTGGTCAGTGACACTTGTGCAGGAGGATGCTCCAGAACCCACTCGTAGCCGATGGAGAGCAGGTGGACATGCTTCAGCCCCTTGATGCGGGAGACCCTTGAACGCAGCTCAGGATTGCTCGGACGTTCGGTAACCAGGACGTCGGCCGGTGGGGCGTCATGGGGGTCATCATCGATGTGCCAGAGGATCGGTTCGATTCCCGGAAGCTGTAGCCGGTCGACAAGATCCTGCCAGGGGAGCAATACACGTAATGCCATAAGACGAATGTCCTTTCGGGTGCTATGACTATTGTGTCCGTGGGCTGGTAGCGATGAAAAATTTGGTGACCGGCCCATTGCTCCGCATCAGTTATTCCAGATTGCAGATCAAATAACTCGTAGACTGAACGCATGACTCACAAAGGGATTGTCGGAACAACCATACTAATGGGGCTTGGATGGACGGTGTTTGCCCTTGGCCTTGTCGCGCTATTCTTCGACCCGCTGGTCGGCGCGCTGTTGGCGATCGCCGGCGCGGTACAGGTCAGTGGCGGCATGATCACCGAGGCGCTGAATAGGAAGCGGGACGCTTTCGAGGTACTGCAAAACAGCAGGGAAGAAGAATCGCCTGCAACCAATTCGTAGCTGCCGGCCGCGCTCTACCGCTACCGAGAGCACATCAGAGGCATGTGGCAGGCTGGCGAATCACTGATTAGAAGCTGCTGGCTTACGGCGTTGGGGCCAACGGGATCGGCAGCAGCCTTCTGACCGGGGCAGCAGATCGTCGCTTTCCTGTGAGCTAGACCTTTGATCTTTGTATGCGAAATGGTTGTGATGAGTTTCCTAGGCCGGTTTCTTCTTGCTTAGCCCTCGCGCTTTTGGTTGCAGTAAAGATCTAGGGAGAATCTCGCTTGTTCACCTTAGTCTGATGTGTCGGACAGCTGCCGAACGAATTTCTCCAGTCTTGCCGACCGGGTCTTGTCAGTCTTGGCGATCATTAGCTGGTGCAGAATGTGATAGCGCGGCTGGGACTTCAGCGCTTCGAAAGCGGCTTTGGCAATCGGGATCGCGTCTAGAGCGCGCTGTAGGTCTTCGGGCACTTGGGCTGTGGCCTGTCCTTGGTACGCGCGGTCCCACCTGCCATCGGCTTGGGCCTTATCGATTTCCGCTTGCCCGCGAGGGCGCATCCTGCCTTGCACGATTAGTTTTTGGACGAACTGCGTATTCTTTTCGGACCAGACTGAGGCCTTGCGCCGAGGCGTGTATCGCTGCAGGAATGTTGTTTCGTCGCGGCTTCGGCGTTGGCCGTCAATCCACCCACTGCACAATGCTTCCTGCAGAGCATCTGCAACCATCAGCGAGGTCGGCTCGAGGGTGCCCTTTTTGGCTACGAGCAGCCACACTCCATCGCTGGTTTCTTCGTTTTCAGCAAGCCAAGCACGCCATGCGGCAACATCTTTGAGGATTAACGGGTTGTCATAGTCCATGGCAACTATTGTGCTGGTCATGAGCGCTTAGCGCGAGGGGGACTCTTGACGAATCCTGATAAGTCTTCGTCGAGAACAACCGCACGAACTTGCAGTTTTGCTCTGATGTTGATTTCGTCGGTGAACGCACTACTTTTCGTCCTCCAGCACATCGAAACCTGCCTACAGTGCCGTATCGGCTCACTCGAAGGCTCTGGTTCCGACGGAACGTTGCTGGCTGGAATTTCCTCAGACGACTATGCCCCACTGACCGGTTCTAGTCATCCAGTATCTGACCCATCTGCTTGACGGTGTTCCGTACTGACGAACGGTCGCTGATGACCAACCCCGGACAGGAGGATATTCAAAGTCTGTTCTAGCCGCTGCACTTCGCGCAGGTCCTTGAACCACACGGCCATGATCAATTCGTGCTGTCCCACGGTTTGGGAGACCAGCCGAACCACCGGCAGGTTTTCAAGCCTTCTTCCGACGTCTTCGAGCCTGGCGGCTGAGACGCGCATGAGATGCACGCCCTCACCGGCCAACTGGGCAGCGAACGCTCCATGCCGGTGAGCCGGATCAGCACCCCTCCGTGTTGCATCATGGCCGTGCGTTCCCGGACATACCGGGGGTCTCGTCCAGTTCCGTGACGAACGTTGTCGGGCTGGCTCTGCCGTAGCAGTTCTGCAGCTCCAGCATTCGCCGCTCAAGCTCGGGGTGGCATGTTGCGTTGACCGGCCCTTGACAAGCAACTGCAGGTTCACAATTTCTGCACTTCCCTGTGCGTCAAAAGCACGCACTTGCCAGGACCGCCCGTCGATCAGCGTACGGGCGATGGGGCGGCTGCGCACCGAAGCACCGCAGGTGTCCTCGGCAGTTTTTCGAGCAAGTAGTGTCCCCCCGCATGCTGGTCCCTTGCGGCGACGGTGGCGACGACGTCCCGCCCATTGGCCATGAGATTGTTTAGCGAGGCGACGGATATGGAAGTGTATTTCTGTGATCCACACAGTCCTTGGCAGCGCGGATCTAATGAGATGGCAAGCGGCTAAGAACTAAAGTTTTCAGTCATGACCACACGACTGACAAAGCACTCTCTAATCGTTCTTGAACTTCGTCTTGCCGGTTCCTTTGGACTTTTTCCATATTAAATTCGACATGCCTAACGTACCTAACGCGGTCATCCCACGGGTTGCGTTATTCATGTTGACACCAAAGCCCGTGCCCTTCGCGCTGCTTCGTCCGCCCGACTGCAAGAACTCTACGCTTACGTTTTCACTACGACATTTAATGCACTTCAAGAGAAGTCTCCATGATATATATTCTCCATAAATGCGAATGGAACTTCCCTTTTCCTCGAAAGCTCATTCTGTCGAAATTATAGTGTTTTCTGCGGCCGAATACGTTTCATCAGAACCGTCACCTGCCCGGGAAGTGTTCGGAGTCCGCACCTTTCTTTCCCGAAATGCAACGAAAGTAGCGTTCCTAGCATGTTGACGAGTTAACTATTTGAATAGTAGCATAATTGATATGACAGCGATTGATGTAGTAAGGATCAAGATAGCCAAGGAGCAGCCGGCCGTGGAAGGGGATGCCCGTGAACTCATTGGGTATCGTGACGGTTTGAGCGCAGATGAACTTTGGGAACGTGGGCGTGAAGCGTGGCGTTTGCGCGCAGAGAAAGTTCTGGCCTGCGATCACCTCGTAATCGCTCACCAGGGCATCGTTCGAATGGTCGGGACGATTGAAGGCGTTCGAAAAATAGAGGGAAGAGGCGATCGACTGGGGATCATTGGAACGCCTAGTCCCGACCACCCACTAATTGGACAACCAGACCCCCTCGACAACACCTCACAGAATCCAATTTCATACGGACGAATTCACCTCGACGACCAATAAGAAAGCTAAATTCACCGTGAAAAGCAGCTACGAACTCATCACCAAAGCACAAAACATCGGCCGCTACGCAGCCGATCTTGCCCACGACGTCAGTGCCGCTGACCTCTCACCAACAACACACCACCCCGGCGACGACACCGGCAGAGTAGTCCTGGAAGCCTTCCGAAAATTCGGCGCCAATTCAGTACGCGACGTGGTGGAAGCCTACCAAAGCGGCTACAACAACAAAGCAGCAGACCTCGGCGACCCCGTAGTACGCATGATCCAAATCAAAAACGGAATACACTACGCCCTGCCGGGCGCAACAGACGAAGAGATCCAAGCAATCAAAGACCAGCTATAAACTAACGGCAACGGACAACGACCGCACCGCCGCACAAGAAGATTCCCATGTACGTTTTCAAAGTCACAGCCACCATCGCAATGGCTACCATGTTGGGCATCTTCGCCGTATGCCATCTAAGTAACCGAAATCGATGGAATCTTCCAAACGTAGCGAGATTCCCGGAGTCTCGTGGCGTTGGAGGGCTTATTCTGCACCTTCTTGAATGTACTGGATAAGTAGCCGCTCGGTAACAAGGGTTGCAGCTTCCCCGGAGATTCTCGACATACCTCGCTGTAGGTGCGCTGTGTTGAACCCAGTATCTTTCTGCAGATTATTAATGAACGGGAGGAATAGCGGGGTGGAATTTTCTAACTGAACAACCATTGGCACAACTGCAGTAAAACGTTCAGTACCTCCTATCCAAGGGGCATCAGCTTTGGTTAGGGGTCTTCGTGGTTGACCTGTTACGACCCCGTATCCGATGTATCCTTTTCTGCCAATCCAGAACAAGAGATGATCTCCTGGGACACACTTTGGCATCCCTCTCGTATACCCCCATAAGCCATACTCTTTGCACAGGCTCCAATTGCGGGGCTCTTTTGGAGAGATTGTGCATAGGTACCAGTCCATTACGTCGAATCCCTCGTGTAGATACTAGCCCGCGTTAGGGGGCATCCAAGTCAATCACTCAACTATACCGAGGATTCCTAGCGCTCGTTTCACTCACCTTTATTGTCCCAAATAGATGGGTAGAATGGTTAGCATGATTAACCCAGTCGAACCGCGGCAGTATGCCGATATCGCTAATGATCCATGGCCGGACTGGAACCGTGAATTTGAAGCAGTGAGTACAGGACGCGAACGGGTCGGATACTTACAAGGCGATTCTCTGCAAGTATTGTCCGGTCTCCCCAAAGAGTCTGTTGACATGATAATTACGTCGCCTCCATATTGGGGGCAACGGAAATATGACTCAGAGGGCATAGGCGCAGAAAAGTCACCAGCAGAATTCATTGAAAATTTGCTGAAAGTCACTCAAGAGTTGCATCGTGTGCTGAAGTCAAATGGGTCGTTTTGGCTCAATATAGGTGATAGTTACCAGAAGAAAGCACTTACTGGTGTCCCGTGGCGACTTGCAATCAAGATGATTGATGAGCAGGGATGGATATTGCGCAACGAAGTGGTTTGGAACAAGCTGAAAGGTGGAATGGACCAATCCAAAGATCGACTTGCCAATACCCATGAACTCATTTTCCACTTTGTGAAGAAGTCTCAAGGTTATTACTATGATGTCGATTCAATTCGGACAACTGCGCGTGAAGCAAAGGTAGTCAATGGGGCGGTGGTGTCAGCTACCGGTGTCTCTGGAATTCGGTACAGGCGACAGATCGAGCTATCTACAGTGCTCACGGAGGAGGAAAAGCGTAAAGCCAACCTGGCACTTGAAAACATGCTTAAGGATGTCGCTGAAGGGCGTTATTCCGACTTTCGCATGGTCATACGCGGTCAGCAACGCGTGACTCATTCTGACCAGATCAAGGTTTCAGGAAGAGCCAAAGAACTGGTTGAAAAAGGATACTATTTTTTACGGTATCACCCTAAGGGTACCAAGCCATCAGACGTGTGGGATATTCTTCCGGAGGACACACAAGCGCGGGGAGCGGGTCACTTTGCCGTATATCCGGAAGAGCTGTGTTACATCCCTATCCTTGCTACATGTCCACCCGACGGGATAGTGCTAGACCCATTCTGCGGAACTGGAACAACTATGGTTGCGGCATCGCGTCTTGAACGTCGATCTGTTGGCATCGATATATCAGCGAACTATTTGAGTTTGGCGCAGGAGCGGATTGGCGTGACGCTGTGGTAGCAATTCCTCCACGCACTGTGATTGAACTATTTGGCCGTGACGCAACAGACCAAGATCAAAAATGGGAATCTGTCATTAACGACCAGGAATGCCCCTTCACACACAAACGGTGCTACAAGGTTCGCAAATCTGAGCCTGAAATTTCGATTGGTACATGCACGGTCAGTTTTGGTAAGCCTCCGTCTCCGATCATGATTTGTCCGTCTCGTCTCCTGGATAGAGGGCAAATATTTATGGATTGTATGCATCTGTTAACTTTGCACGAGCCAGGAAACGAGCTTCATCTGATCCCTGAGGTTAAGATTCCTGGAGGGAATGTTGACTACTTCCTTGCTTCAACCAAAAATGGCAAGGTTGTAGATTTTGTTGGCATTGAGCTGCAAACACTCGACACTACTGGCTCAGTTTGGCCTGAGCGGCAGCGAGTAGTGGAGCGCCTCGGAATTAAAACTGATGACCCTGCTGTAACGCTTAACAAAGCGTTCGGTATGAATTGGAAGATGACTGCGAAAACAATTCTCGTGCAGATGCATCACAAGGCATCAACTTTCGAGCACGTAAACCGAAAATTGGTGCTCGTTATCCAGAATGAATTTCTTGATTACATGCGAAAGGAATTCAAATTTGATCACTTCCACGAGCCAACGAGTATATCTGACACCGTTCATATGCATGCGTATGGTCTAAAAGATCCAGTAGATGGACATCGCGCACTTGGGCTTGCTTCTCGCATTAGTACTGATGTCAGTGGTATAGGGGCGGCATTGGACGTTCAGGCCGAGACTAGAGTGGAGTTCCAAGCAATTGTCTCAGCACTTGAAGCAAAAATTTCGGACAGTACAAGATTCTCGCCATTCAGTGCTACTGAAGCGGTTCAGAATGCGTCTCCCGATGCCGCTGAATAGGTGGCCAACTTTGTTGAGTCCTATGACAGATCATTTAGCCCGATGCTTGGCTTCTAAAACATTGACGCACTGCGTAGTTGTTTTTTTGGGCTAGACCGTAAGTTTTGTTCGCAGGGTAGAGCCCTGTGGAGGCATGGATGTTCATTGATTTTCGGACAACAGCTCAGAGATTCAATATCGGTCGTTTTTGGGGTGAAGAAAACCGCCGTTCGAGCAATCGCGCGAACGGCGGTTTTTCAACGTTTTCGGTTTCCCGAAACTCTGAACCGAAATCTCGTGGCCCGGAGCAGGGATCATAGTGTTTTCGGGAAGAGTCCTTGAGTTGCGCTATGGCTTGAAGAGGCGCATTTCGATGCAGTCGGAGCGTTCTGCTTCCGGTAGGTGTTCCATGACGATATTGATGAGTTCTAGGTAGTCTTTGTACTCCGATGGAGTCCACCAGGCTTTGTTGGGCCAGCCTATGGATGTTGCGACTTTCTTGTCTAGAATGAGGTGGCGCATTTTCTGGCTATCTGTGGGGCCGGCTGCGAAGTACAAGAGCTTGGTGAAGAAGGCTGGGCCGAGATATTTGAGCCTGTATTGGTCGCTTGTCCAGAAGGATCGGTAGGCTTCTTCTGCTTCGACATTCGGGTCTTGGGCGAGCATGATTCCGCCGAGCAGTTTTTCTCCAACGTCTGGTTCGCTCAATGTTGGAATTCGACGGTAGATATCTCGGGCCTTGGTGCCCGCGCCCCATGAGCAGACCGCGACGTAGAAGTTGATCGCATCTTGTGCAGTTTTCACTTTGTTACCCAGAGTGAATAGGTCGCCTCGGCTCAGGGTGAGTCGACCTTTGCTGTCCTTTTCTCCGCTTTGGAGAATGGAAGGAATATCCGGCATGATTTCGTTCCACCGGTTCAGCCAGTGCCGAGGGTAGAACCGAATAGCGTGGATCTCGACCTCTGAGGCAGTGGGTATTCCTTTGCCGTTGTGTAGGAGGTCTACGACTTCGGCGGTGGTCTTTCTTGTTCCGGGCAAGATCCAGCTCCAGTCGTGGAAAGGTTGTATCGTATGCTGCTCAGCGTAGTCTATTGCTCCGACGAGTGACCTAGGCTCTAGAGCGATATGTAAGGGGAATAAAGGCTATAACCCTTGTCGAGCACCGGTTGGTTGTGGAAGCTCTTTGATCCGTCGGTACAGGGTTGCTCGGGACACCCCCAAGTCTTTCGCAACTTGTGTTGCCGGTTCGCCGGCCTGAATAAGTTTCGCTGCAGTGCGGGTTTGGGAATCGGTGAATGTGGAGCGCCGACCGCCGAGGTCGCCGCCGGTGGAACGGTGTTTGGTCACGGAGTCGGTGATGCGTTCGCGTTTGATCTCCAACTACATTTGCGCCAGGGCGGCCATGACGGTTGCCGAATAGGGCGAAATGGTACGCCCGTTCCAGCGACTTGGTGTGAAATCTCGTGACTTCGTAGACACTGAAACTCACTACTTCGTGGACACTGGATCTCAATACTTTGTATGTCCTGTCTCATCACTTTGTGGACACACGAACTCATGACTTCGTGCACAGCATGTCTCAACAGTTCATGGACAAATCAAAACCGCTTTCTGGCACTGTCATGAACATGACAAGTGCCCTTCCGCCACGCGTGCGATCCATGATCATCAACTTCGATCCCACACAACCAGATGCCCTGAGCATCAGCGAATTCTGCAAGACCCAGAAAATCTCCCGAAGCATTTTCTACCGCCTACGACGTAGAGCTGTTAGCGAATCGGCTGCAGCTCTCCACCCGCAATCCAGAGCACCGAGAGAGCCAGCCAGGAAATACGGCCCAGAAGTGATCAACGAGCTGGTGAAGATCCGCCAGAAACTCAAAAAGGATGGTTGGGACTACGGTCCCAAAACCATTCATTACGAAGCAACGATCAACGAAGACACTTTCCCAGGCGGCAAGATACCGTCGGTTGCCACGATAGGCCGATTGCTGGCCGGCGTCGGCCACGTGGACCGCAACCCCCGCAAGCGACCAAAATCTTCCTATGTTCCCTTCGCAAGGTCAACGGCCATGGCCCTGTGGCAACTTGATGCTTTTGAATACCGCACCGCCAAAAATCAGCTCATCACCGTGTATCAACTCATCGATGATGCCAGCAGATTCGATGTGGGCTCCCAAGCTTTCCAACGCCACGAAAACAGCCAAGATGCTCAAGAAGTACTCGTGCGAGCCATCGCGGAGTACGGTGCACCACAAGAAGTTCTTAGTGATAATTCCAAAGCATTCAACCAGTTACGTAGCGGGACATTCGGTTCAGTAGAAATGTTTCTCGCATCCAAGGGAAGCATGCCGACCACTGGGCTTCCAGGACGGCCTACGACTCAGGGGAGAACGAACGTTCACACCGGACGTTGCAACGTTTCTTGACGGCGAACAAGCCACAGGATCTGGCCGATGTGCAGAGGCTGCTCAAACGCTATCGTGAGCATTACAACAAACGCAGACCGCATCAATCCTTGAACCAAGCGACCCCACAGGCTGCTTGGGAGCTGCTGGAGCATACGCCAGCGACCGAACCGATTCACTTATCAATGTTGGAGGCGAAAGCCGCCGAATATCTCAGTAAACGTCGATTAGCCCAGTCTTCGGTCAGCAGGTTGGATGTGGTGGTGTCGAAGTCGGGTGAAATCATGAAAAGCCCTCATGACGCATCGGATCCAGTGCCCCTCTTGGAATCAAATCAGATGCTTGTGGAAGTGACGAAGGAAAACCGAAGAACGTTCTACCAGGGGTTCCACATTTCGTTGCCCACATCGTTTGCTCACCGCCAGTTCGTCAGGACGATTACGGACACAGAATTTTTATTGTCGGACCCTGAGACGAGTGAAGTTGTCATGTCGTTCCCGTTACCGATGGTGGCCTTGAAAGTTGAGGGGAAGTTCGTTTCATCGTATTCAATCAGAGGTATTCAGATGACTCTGACGACTCGTCAATGGGAGAAGAAAGCTGAGCAGTATCGTGCTGTCATCCAAGCTCGTGAGGATCAAATGCCGGCGTTCTTTGACCACCAGTAGAAGTGGGACAGCTACCAACCGTTCCGGCCTGTTGGTAGCTGTGTACAAAGTATTGAGATCCAGTGTCCACGAAGTAGTGAGTTTCAGTGTCTACGAAGTCACGAGATTTCACACCTTCTTGCAAGAACAGAAGTACCCGGAAGCGCTATTCGGCAGCGCACGGCTTTGTCGTCGGTTATTGGAGTCTATTTGATCACTGATACCAGTGATGGACGCCTATACGTAGGCAAAGCTGACGGTGCGGAGAATATCAGCCAACGAAGGGGTGTCTCCGCGTCCAACGGACACGGCGGTAACGTCGAACGGGCAGAACGCCTTGAAAAGAGAACAGCACGTGCAATGACTTGCTAAAGACGGATATTGGAGAGCGACAATCACCTGTATCTGTCCAACTTGATATTACCGTTTCGTGAACGGTCATAGATGGCCAGAGGGCCCACTTCGATGTTTCGAGTATTTAACTCACGGGCGAAGGCGCTTTATATGACCAGTATTTCGTGAGGGGTGCCCTTCTGGAACCATGATTGATGAGGCAGGAAAGGGGAGTTGGCCGCGTAGGGGCCTAACCTTGACTCCTGCATGGATAGCAGTCAGCGGACGCCCGTTGAATTCTTCGGGAGAATAAGTGGATATGGCTTCATCTAATCCTGAGAGGTCGGGTTCTACAGCTGGTGGCTCGGCTAGGGTTAGTGATTCTTCATCAGGGTTGTAGAGGTACCACCTGTGACGGCCGCCTGGGTGGAACGCCACCACTGCAACAGCTTCGCGCGGCGCACGCTTTGGCCACAAACGCTCATCGAGTCGTCGAAGCTCGGCACGAATTTCTGACCAAAAGAGGACGAGATGTCCTGTTCGTTCACGGAGGTCCTCGGCCTCCCATAACCCCGTGCGTTCAGCTAGCACCTCGGTGATTCGGTAGAAAGCAGTTAAACCCTCAATCCACGCCAGCGATGCGAGTTCAAGATCCGGTCCTGTCCGATGTATTTGCCTTCCATCAATGATTCGAGTGACTCCTGACATGGCCCCGCTAGATCCATGAATTACTGACGAGAGGATTCGATAACCGTCGTACCCATCTTCAGCGTCATATAGCTTAGCTCGATTGAAAAGAGAACCTTGGGCCCACTGTCGAGAAAATTCATTACCGTATTTATCAAGTGCTACAGCCGCTTTATTGCGGGTCGACTCAGCAAGCTTATCTAGACGTTTTCGCTCTCTCTTTTGTTCTCTGTCCGATAACAATTCAAGGGCCCCACGGTGTTCGGCCACTCTTTTTTGAGTAATGTATTTGTGGTAGGTGTAGCGATCAGGCGTGTTTACCGTCGAATCACAGACATCGTGGAAATTGATTAGGTGTTCAAATAGAGCGCGGGCGGAGTACGCGGCAGAGCGGCCGTCCAAGGCGTAGGCTCGGGTAACGAGCGACACGATATCATTTACCGCAGCGGTGAGGATCAATTTTTGAGCGTGATTTTCAAGCTCTGAGTAGATTGAGACAACAAGATGGCTTACCGCAGAGGGGAAATCTAGTACCTCATTGAGCATCGCTTCGGGAAGCCCATCAAGTTTTCCTGCAGCAGTAAACATATCCGGCATTTCGCGGCCCGTTTTATCAGCCGTCGTCCAATCCTGCTTAGGGATTCCGAAGCTTTCTCCTGATGCGTTTTTACGCTTCTGACGTTGCTTGGAGTTCTGACTCATATATGCACTGTCCTTTCGTATATTCTCTTTACTGACACTATTTCCATAGTATCGTTGCCACCTTGTTTCTAGCGCAGTGAAAGAGATGGTCGGAGGAACATACTGAGACTCGGCGTTAATTGGACATGACTGATACCAGTCTGGAAACTAGGCGCAAAAGGATAACTTGCATTCGGACGCAACGCAGTGGAATGAGTTTTGATTCCGAAGAAGACGCCAAGATTCGTACTCGTTGCTAATGCGAACTCTGCCTATGGAATTCTTTCTAATACTGTGTGGCAGAGATTTACCAGGCCTACTGACGTCTTTATCATCAACAGCTAAGACTCATCGATGGTGAATCGTTGGTCCTTGAGTGTTTGATAATCGGGTTACCGGGAAATCCGTCTGACGTCACGATACGTCGGATTCGTGGGTAGCCGGGAGTCCTCGCAGCTATTTCCGCTCCCGTACTTTTGTATCGTTATTGTCCAATGCTAGGTGAAGTTGTGAGTAATCTAATCGCTTCCATGGCAAATGGTGAAGTTTCAGATACGCATCGCATTGTTTCTCAACTACTTTTTGGCGTAGTGCTATCCTGAGTGGAGGCCGGCAGGCTGGCGATGCCTTCAACGCTTGGGCCAATGGTTTGGTTCGGAAACAATACTGTCTTTGACGTGCCATCTCTAGCTGAGCAATTGTGGCTTATGCGAATTAACAACAGCTAAATTTGCTCTACCGGATAGAATCCTGTGCCTGTTAGGACGGACCCACTTGCGATTCATCGATAAGCAAATCGATCTCTCGTGCTACCCGTGACGCGGTTCGAATGTATTCTAAGGCCGACTCCAGGCTGATGTCCCCTACCCCATGCGCAGCAGCATTTCGAAGTGTTGCCAGTTCCCTCACTGCGCTTTTCAATTGATTTGGTGCACCGCTGTCTCTCTGGAAAGCCCAGATCGCACTCTTGCGAAATTCATTCCATTCTGTAGTCCTGAGGTACCTTCTGACTTTCTGCTCTACTTCAAGGAAGGCGTCAATAACGCCTGCAGCTGGCTTTAACTTCGCGAGCTGCGTGGGGATGTCGTCTTGTGGTTGGGTAGTGATGAGTGCGGTATGACCAAAATTATCGACTTCCTTAGATAAATCTTCGACAGCCGAAGTGCTCCAAGACGCTTCAATCAATGGTGTCTTGAGGCGCTCCATATTTGGCATACGATCTTTAATGGAATCTAGGATACTCGCGACCCCTTTGCGGAATACTAAAAGTAAAAAAGCGAGGGTCACAGGCCAAGCAAGCGAAGCAACTAAAGAAGAAATGAGAACGAATAGATCAGGCCAGAGGGCAGGCGATAATGATGGTATCGGAATGAATATCACATGTAGAGCTTAGAATAATTCCGATTTATATGCATTTGTCGAATTCTCTGATCCATTTCAGTAGTAAAAGTGTCATTATTGTCGCCCATATTGGAGCTAGTCGTAGACTGTTGCAAGTCTCGTATTTTGTGACGAGTACTCAGACTGACGACCTATTTGCAGCGTATTGAGTTGGGGTTTCGGAATCTGACGCACTTTATCGCACGCTCGCCACTGGAAGAAGGTGGGTTTGGAGGGCATCTGAACTCTGAATCCTTAAGATCCCATAAACCCCTGTTCAATATGTCAACTAGGTCAATACTGCTCGGATGCCGTACTTGGTGTGGCATCTGTTAGTTACGGGCTCGTTAGCATACGCGCACGGGGCATCGAATTGTATGAAATAGTGCTGAATATCGTGCCGCCATTAGGAGGTCTGCTGTTTCGAACACTGTTCGTTCTCATAACTGATGCTCTTTCCCTATGGGCGTGAACAGACTGCCGTCCCATGCGGTTTAACGCCACCGGCAAAGTAGCCATCGAGTAAAACCTCATAGGAACATTAGCCTTGCGATCTAGCTCAGAGCGCGAGCTTGGAATGCTCATCGAGCTGATACCAGGCACGGTTGTGATAGACCAAACCGTCGCTGGGCTGGCCAGGTTCGCTGTCGCGTTCAATGTGCGACTGGAGCGCCCGGGCCACAAAAACCGTGGACGTGCCAGCCTGGACTCGCTCAATGGCCTCGCAACGAACCCAGGCCCGGACGCCATCAAATACCGGTTCGCCGGTGCTCAGCCTTGACCACGTTTGCTTCTGTGCGAAGCGATCGATGCCACTGGTTGCCCCTAATTTAGCCACCTCGATGTCATGCGCATCCAAACTGTGAACGACAAGAGAATTTGCTCGGGTGAGCACTTTGGCCGCCGAGGATAAGGCAGAAATCGAGAAGACGAGCAATGGCGGATCAACGCTGATCGATGCCACGGACGTTGCCGTGAGGGCAACAGGGCCGTCTCCGGCATCAGCGGTAATCAGGCTGACGCCGCCGGGGTGCCCGCGGAAGATCGCTTTGAAGTCTTCCGCGGGCAACGAAGGTGTCGCCGATTCTGTCACTTCAGACGCGGGCACCAACAAGCTCCTCGCGCAGGATGTCAGCCCCTGCGCTGAGTGCGCTGAGCTTGGCCAGGGCAACGTCGCGACGGAATGGAGCCATGCCGCAGTTGGTGCTGGCGATCAGCTTGTCCGCATCCACAAATTCGAGTGCGTTGCGCAGGGTCTGCGCCACTTCCTCGGGAGTCTCCACAGCATTATTGGCCACGTCGATAGCTCCGAGCATCACTCGCTTGCCGCGCACCAATTCGACGACCTCTAGCGGGACCTTCGAGTGGTGGGACTCCAGCGAAACAGTGTCGATGGAGGAAGCCTGCAACAGCGGGAAGGACTTCTCATAGTGGCGCCACTGGGCTCCGAGGGTGGCCTTCCAGTCATTGTTCGCCTTGATGCCGTAGCCGAAGCAGATGTGAACAACTGTCTCGGCTTTGAGCCCCTGGCAGGCGCGCTCCAGTGCGGCGATGCCCCAGTCGGCCACTTCGTCGAAGAAGACGTTGAAGGCAGGTTCGTCGAACTGGATGACGTCCACCCCGGCGGCTTCCAGCTCGCGGGCTTCTTGGTTCAGGATGGTCGCGAATTCCCAAGCCAGCTTTTCGCGGCTGCGGTAGTGCGCGTCGTACAAGGTATCAACCATGGTCATCGGGCCAGGTAGGGTCCACTTGATCTGCTTGTCGGTGCAGGAACGGAGGAACTTCGCGTCTTGGACAAAGACCGGCTTTTCACGTTCAACGGCACCGACGACGGTGGGGACACTGGCGTCGTAGCGGTTGCGGATGCGCACGGTCTCGCGTTTTTCGAAGTCGACGCCGCTCAGGTGCTCAATGAAGGTCGTGACAAAGTGCTGTCGGGACTGCTCGCCATCGGAAATGATGTCGATGCCGCGCTGAGTCTGTTCAAGAACCGCAGCACGCATGGCGTCCTGTTGGCCTTCGCGCAATTGCGCGCCTTCAAGCTTCCATGGTGACCAGAGCTTTTCAGGCTCGGCAAGCCATGAAGGCTTGGGCAGGCTGCCGACAATTGACGTGGGGATAAGCGGGGAAGTCATGGGATATCTTTCGGGATCTTAGGCGACAGGAGCCGGGTAGGAAGAAGACCACTGAGCGAGCAGCTCGCGATTCGGAATAATGAAATGCTCTTCGGTGAACTTCCCTTGGATCTTGCCTAGCTGGGTTCGTTCTTCGCGGTCATAAAAAACGCGGGTGGGGGAGAAATCCTGGGCGCCGAGACTCGGGTGGTACACAGCAGGCGCTCCTGAGTTGGCGTTGTAGATCTCGGGGCGGTAGATCTTCTGGAAGGTCTCCATGGTGCTGATCAGGCTGATCAGCTGCAGATTGGTGTAGTCGTTGAGCAGGTCACCGCGGAAGTAGAACGCCAGCGGTGCCACGGCACCTGGCGGCATGAAGTAGCGGACGCTCAAGCCCATTTTCCCGAAGTACGCATCGGTCAATGAATTTTCGTCCTGCTGGTATTCCAAACCGAGCACTGGATGGCTGTTGCCGGTGCGGAAATAGGTCTTGGAAGTCGAGACGCTGATGCAGATCACCGGCAGCTGGGCAAAACGTTCACGGTATGCCTGTGAGTTCAAAAAATGTTGGAAGAGCTGTCCATGGAGATCACCAAAATCTTCTGGCAGCACCGGAGCTCCGCTGTCATTACATGAGGCTGGAAGCACTACGCTGAAGTCGTAATCGCGGACATAAGAAGAAAAATTATTGCCGACTATTCCCTGGGTTCGAGTGCCTAGTAGTTTATCCACGATCGTGGTTTCAAGGACTTCTAAAAGGGGAAACTTCTGGTAGTTATTATCGGCAGTGAAATGCACATTGGCAGAAATGATTTCCAATTCCAGCGCATAGCGGTCTCCCTGGGGATTGTCCCAGTGAACCAGGGAATTGAAGCGGCGGTTGATCATTGTTAAAGCATTGTTCAGGTTCTCTTCGCGGCGCTCTCCACGCGCCAAATTGGCGAAGTTCGTGGTGGTGCGCGAATTTGTCGAAGGGGAGTAATTCTCGTCGAATTTAGTGGTGCTAATGCTGAAGGTCAACGCGTCTGCCATGATGGCCAATCTGTTTCTGAGGGGACCGTGGTGGGCCGAGGGGAAGTCGTTGCGTCAATCATGCAGGGTGATTCTTGATATCAGGTAACTCGATATAACTATGGATTGATATAGACTCTGGCTATGGTTCAGGGAACAAATGGCTTGACGCTGCAGCAGCTGCGCTATTTCGTGGCGGTAGCCTCCGAGGGGTCCATCTCGGCTGCCGCCGACTTGATTTACGTCGCGCAGCCCAGCATGTCGGCGGCGATGAAGGAGCTCGAATCGCGGGTGGGGCGCACCTTGCTGGTGCGCTCGGCCAGGGGAGTGACGCTCACCGCCGAAGGCGCAGAATTCCTGGGCTACGCCCGGCAGGTGCTCGAGCAGGTGGAGCTTCTTGAGCACCGCTACCTCGGCCGCCCTTCCGCCAGACGACTGCTGGGCGTCTCGACCCAGCACTACTCCTTTGCGGTGGATGCGTTTGTCCGGATGGTGCAGGCCAGTGGAGCCGAGGAATACCAGTTTTCGCTGCGCGAGACCCGCACCGAGCAGATCATCGAGGACGTGCGCACGCTGCGCAGCGACATCGGGATCCTGTACCGCAACGACTTCAACCGGAAGGTCATCGACAAGCTGCTGCGCGAATCGCGGCTGGTCTTCCACCCGCTGTTCCTGGCCGATCCGCACATTTTCATCTCGCGCAGCAACCCGCTGGCCACCCGTGACCAGGTCACCCTCGAAGACCTCGAAAACCTGCCCCGGCTGACCTTCGATCAAGGCGCGAACAACTCGTTCTACTTCGCCGAGGAAGTGCTCTCCACACGCTCCAGCCAGCGGGAAATCCAAGTCTCGGACCGTGCGACCATCTTCAACCTGATGATCGGCCTGGGAGGGTACACGATCTCCACCGGCATCATCAGCGACGAGCTGGATCCATCCATCGTTGCCATCCCGCTGGACATCGACGAGCGCATCGAGATCGGCTGGATCGATCACGCCGCGATCCCGCTCACCGACCAGGCTCAGCGCTACCTGCAAGAAGTCCGCGCAGTGGTGGCCAGCTTCGGGGTGGAAGTGCTCGGCTGAGCCGCCAACAGCGTAACCCCCGGTCATCGAGTGCCGCTCCATCGTCATAAACTTCCGGGAAAACCTTGAAAGTCTCGGGGTTTTTCTCATTTTGGTGCGTCATAAAGTGGCGCCAGCCACCGCGTCATCATGACAAGTGCACGACATATGAAGCTTGGCGGCCTTGTATGAAGCCGGCCGCCCGATAGCGCTTGCACCCCTCGCAGCCCATGGCCAACCATGGAAGAACAACAAACCATCAAGAGCGACTAAGAGATCTGGCTCGTTGACGTCGCAGCAACCATCGGGAAACCGAAAGGTGCTAATGCCAGGAACGATGGAGCAGTTCCGAACGCGTTTTTGCGCGTTGCGCTTCGTGTTGCCACACGACGCCAATCGGTGCACTCCCTCGCAGAGAATCGAGGAGGAGCTATGAGCCAAGGAACCGACGCGGTGCACGCAGGGTACCGCCCGAGCGGAGACTTCCGCCCGATGCTGCCGCCATTGCACAATTCTGCAGCCTACCAATTCCAATCGCATGCCGAAGCGATCGAGAAGTTCGCGCTGCGCCAGGCCGGCTTCACCTACTCGCGTACCGGCAACCCCACTGTCTCGATCCTCGAGCAGCGCGTGGCCGCGCTGGAAGGCGGGGCCCAGACGGTAGCCACCGCTACCGGCCAGTCCGCCGTCGCCCTGTCCCTGCTGGCCCTGACCCAGGGACCCAAGCACATCGTGGCTTCCTCCTCGCTCTACGGCGGCACCGTGGACCTGCTCACCGACACCTTCGCCGACTTCGGGATCCGCGTCAGCTTTGTCGACCAGGCCGATCCTTTGGCTTGGGCTGCGGCCATTGAGTCGGACACCCGGGCGTTCTTCCTGGAGTCGGTCTCCAACCCGCTGTGCACCGTGGCCGATATCCCGGCCATTGCGGCGATCGCCCACGAGCACAACATCCCGGTGGTAGTGGACAACACCCTGGCCACCCCGCTGAATGTGCGCCCGCTGGAACTCGGTGCCGACATCGTGGTGCACTCGGCCACCAAGGGCCTGGCCGGACACGGCTCGGTGCTCGGTGGGGTCGTGGTGGACTCGGGGAAATTCGACTTCTCCGATGCCGCCCGCTGGCCGCAGATCGCCGCCCCGCGGGTGCGTCTGAACAACACCTCGCTGCTTGAGCGCCACGGACCGGCCGCCTACGCAATGCTGGTGCGCTCCAAGTTCCTGCACGATCTGGGCCCGACCCTGGCCCCGGCCAGCGCCCAGGGAATCCTGGCCGGAATCGAAACCCTGCCGGTGCGCGCCGCCCACGTGCAGCGCAGCGTCACCAGGCTGATCGACGCGCTTGCCGAGTATCCGGGCATTGCCGCCATCCACCACCCCGCGCTGCCCGAGCACCCCAGCCACGAGCTGGCCCGGGCGCTGGCGCCGAAGGGCACCGGCTGCGTGCTGGCCATCGAGCTGGCCCACCCGGCCCTGGTTTCCCCGGTGATCGACGGGCTCAAGCTGATTTCCCTGGCCGCGAATGTGGGGGACACCCGCACCATGGTCTCCCACCCGGCGACCATGACGCACTGCCGGCTCTCGGAGCAGCAGCTGGCCGACGCCGGCCTGAACACCTCCACCCTGCGCCTGTCGGTCGGTCTGGAAGACCCCGCCGACCTGCTCGCAGATATCACCCAATCGCTGGATCTTGCATTGGCCGCAACCCAGGCCACCGCCGGCACCAAGGAAGTGAGTTTCGCATGAGCGGCTTCAACACCCTCGCCGTCCACGCCGGCCAGCACAAGGACCCGCACACCGGTGCGGTGATCCCGCCGATCTACCAGACCAGCACCTTCATCCAGGACGGCATCAACGTGCTGCGCGCCGGGCACGAATACTCGCGCGGCTCCAACCCGACCCGCAACGGGTTCGAATCCCAGCTCACCGCGCTGGAAGGCGGCGCCGCCGGCTTCTCCTTCGCTTCGGGGATCGCGGCCGAAGATGCGCTGCTGCGCGCGGTGCTTCAGCCGGGCGACCACATCGTGCTGGGCGCCGACGGCTACGGCGGCACCAACCGGCTGATCTCCAAGCTGCACGGCAAATGGGGGATCACCTCTTCGGCGGTGGACATCACCAACCTGGATGCGGTGCGCGCCGCGCTGCGCCCGAACACCGCGCTGCTCTGGGTGGAAACCCCGTCCAACCCGCTGCTGGGCATCGCCGACCTGGCCGGGTGGGCGGCCATCGCCCGCGAACACGGCGCCCTGCTGGTGGTGGACAACACCTTCGCCACCCCGTACCTGCAGCGGCCGCTGGATTTCGGCGCCCACGCAGTGGTCCATTCCACCACCAAGTACATTGGCGGGCACTCCGACGTGCTCGGTGGTGCGGTCATCGTGGCCGATCACCTGCACCGCGGGCAGAGCCTGGCCGAAGCCGTGGGCTACCAGCAGTTCGCCGGGGGAGCGGTCTCCGGTCCGCAGGATTCCTACCTGGCCGCCCGCGGGCTGAAGACCCTGGGCCTGCGCATGGAACGCCACGGGGCTACCGCCTCCACCCTGGCCCGCTGGCTCGATGACCAGCCCGAGGTCACCCGCGTCTACTACCCGGGACTGGAACGCCACCAGGGCCATGAACTGGCCAAATCCCAGTCCGCGGCCGGCCGTGGCTTTGGCGGGATCCTCTCGTTGCAGCTCTCCGATGAAGCCGCCGCCCGCGCCTTCGCCCAATCCATGGAGTACTTCCAGCTCTCGGTCTCCCTGGGCGGGGTGGAATCCCTGGTCTGCTATCCGCGCGAAATGACCCATGCTTCGCTGATCGGCACCCCGCTGGAAATCCCGGCCAACCTGGTCCGCCTCTCGGTGGGCATCGAGGAAGCCGACGACCTGATTGCCGATCTGGAACGCGGGCTGGCCGCGGCCGCGAAAGCAACCAGCGCGGACAGCATCCAGCACCGCAGCCTGGCCACAGCCTGACCTAAGGGCAAGTGGATTGAAACATGCCGTGTAAGGAGGACACTGACATCGGCGAACTGCCGATCCTAGTCTCCGCCTGCGATTACCCAATTTTGAAGGTCTGCCACGAAATACTGGTAATCAGATTCGGAGATTCCTCGGAGCTGTGGCCGAGTCGGGGACTGCGATATGTAGTAATGCCGTTGATGCTTGACTTTCAGGCTCACTCTCACGCTTTTCTAAGGTCCGTCCTCAGCGGTGGGAAGTTTAGGGATTTCAGCACACCGGTCTGCCAAGACCCGTAACCGGGGATGGCGAGTGATTGCCTGAATCAATTTCTCATCCGGGATTCTCAATTCCGAGAGGGCAGCGAGGTAGGTAATCAGATGAACAGAGTCGGAAATGATTTTGAGCTGGTAGAAGTTACTGATGTCGCGGTGCTTCTTCGTTCCGCCATGGGCGACGTGATGCCGTGCCCATACGGCCCAATCGACCCACTTTTCGACATCGAGTTGGAGTTGTGTTTTGAGCTCTGCCGGGAGCTTGTCATGCAATCTGATCAGACGGTTTTTCAACTCAGTATTTTTTCCTCCGTCAAGGCACCAGGTATCGAACCCCTCAGCGGCTGCGAGAACTTGGCTTAAATGCTCTTCTACCATGAGTGGCGAGTGGCCGATGAGTCCAACTACCAAATTCCACGCATACTGCGCCTGTGCTCCAGAGGTTAGCCGTTGCCAGGCCTCCAAGAAGTTACCAAGCGACACATCGTTGAAGGTGAAGACGGTGCCACCAGCCTCGGTGTAAAGATCCGGTTCGCTTTGATGTCCCGTATAGCACAAAAGGGAGACTTCTTCACCGTCAACAGTCTGCGCCTTGATCGACTCGACACCGCTCGTATTGAACGTCGCCAGACTCATCAGGCCCAAGAGCGGGCTGGTTCTGTGGAGTAGCTCCTCAGCAGAACTGGACAAATCATCGATGAGTGCAACTTCTGCATCGGCACTGGCGAAAAGCTCGATACTTGCCCCACGACGCCGCCGGTTTGTCATGAAGCTTAATTTCAGAGCAGGGTCAGCTTCGGTTGCTGGAGAGATCCAAGGTCGTGTTGCATACGTATTGATGCTGTAAGTCGTGTCCGCTATTGAACCTGTGGCCCAACCTGCCCGATAACCACCAATTACTGGCAGCGTGAATGGGCAGAGGTAAGTCCCGTCCTCCTGTTTTTCGCCCGGATGCTCGACTCCCTCGATCTGTGTCCACAGCGGTGCACCGAATCGTCCGTCGCTTGTTAGATAGTAGAGATTATCAAGCGCGACCCTGAAGCTGCGAAACTCGCGGCAGTCGGCGGAGGCCACATGCGCGCCAACGCAGACCCACGAGGAGTGCCAGAATTCTTCTTGGATCTGACTTCCCATTTTTGCCTTGTAGCTTCTGCGTTCTGCACCCCATATGCAGACTTTTTTCCCAGAATCGAGCTCGCCATAGATTGTGCTTGGCAAAGTGTCGCTTTCGAATTCACGGCTACGCTGGAACCATTCGTTGGCTTGCTCTTTCTGTGGCTCCGGAGGGAGCCCTCCAATGAGTTCCAGATCTGCACCTGAATTCTGACTCCAAGTAATTATTCCGGGCACGCGATTAGCTGGTGATTCAGGAAAGTAAAACCAGCCCTTGAGCCGGTGGTCATCGCTTGTCTTCATGGTACACAGCCTAGCTGCTGCAAACATCACTCGAATATTGATCTAAAGTGACGCTGATTGATTTACCATATTGGGCGGACAATCGCTCCATCAGGGGTGGACACTACGTCACTGGTTATAAAGCTGAAAATTGAGTTTCTCCGTAGGTTCGGAGCGTTCCGACATAGATTGGATAGATCCGCTGTGGAGTCAAGTGCCGGAATCTTTTTATCTACTCAAATCGACGGCATCGGAAGCCGCGAGGGCATTAGGAAAATAGGGGTGCCCATGGAATGTGAAGAGGTTCTCGTGACAGCACTAAGCCGCGGTGAGCCCCTGGTCGTTCAAGGCCAACCAGCACTCAGGTACAGACTGAACTGCGAAGGGAGGGTCCTCATAACTGAGAATATTGTTGAAAGACTAGGTATCCAGTTGGTGGGTGAGGCGGCCTGAGCGCCGTAGATTCGCGAAGAAGGCGATGCACAGACCCAATTTCATGTCGTATCATTACCATTTGCCGAACATGCCAGGTTTAAGAAATCGAGCAACACTGAACTGGCCAGTCTGATAAATATTTGAGCCAACCTGGATGCCAATTACAGGAAGGGAACCAACCGAAGTACTTGCATGAGTAGCCGTGCTCGATGGGCAGGTAACTGAGACCCTGAGTGCCATTGTCGTTCCAATCAGTACCAAGGCGGAGTTCCGTTCCTTAGGGTCCTTTATTGAGGCACCGCAAAATGACTGGGCTTCCATCGCAACGCAGAAGTTCCCCTCGAATCCGTGGATTCTGCGAGAGGAGCTGTCCATGGTGGCGGTGCTGGATCGGACCGAGCGTTTCAGCACCATAACTGGCGAGCTGTGGCTGCTCGTGGAGCCCGATTCGGGCAGCCGGCCACACAAATCAGGCGTTGGCTTCCAGATGCTTCGCTGCCAGCACGAGGTAGTGGTCAGCATTGGTCTTCAAGCCGGCGACTTCCTCATCGCTCAGCTCGCGGCGGACCTTGGCAGGGACACCGGCAACCAGCGAACGCGGCGGAACCTGCGTGCCTTCCAGCACCAGTGCACCGGCAGCAACCAGCGACTGCTCGCCGATGAGGGCACCGTTCATGACGGTGGCGCTCATGCCGATCAGGCAGCCATCGCCCACGCTGGCACCGTGAACCACTGCCGAGTGGCCTACCGAGATGCCCGCACCCAGGGTGCAAGGAAAACCTTCATCAGCGTGCAGCACGACGTTGTCCTGCAAGTTGGTGCCTTCGCCTACGCGAATCGGCGCTGAATCGCCCCGCACGGAAACACCGTAGAAAGCGCTGGAACGGTCAGCCAGCTCGACATCGCCGCTCAAGGTGGCGGTAGGTGCTACGAAAACGTCCTGGCCGACCTTCGGGGTCGCGCCGTCAATAGTAATGATGTGCGTCATTTCACCTACTGTAATGGCCAAGCATTGCAACGGCGAGTTCGCTACCGAAGATCTCAAGTCCGCGTGCGGGCCGCGGCCACCAGCGCACGCTGCCAATCCCGATCCTCCTCGTCGGCGCGCAACGACAGTCCCAGTTCCCGCGCTGCATCGAGGAGCAGCAGCTGGCTGGTTGGTACCGGTGCGGCAAAATCCACCTGCGCGAAAGGGCCTTCAACGCCGGTGAGCACGGTGGTCCGGTTCGCGTCGTGGGCATCATCCAGCGCACTGTCCCGCTGGGCGCGCCAGAACCAGCGCGCGGTATCGAATGCGTTCGCGAATTCATCCCACGAACCATAGGTTTGCTGCGCATACGACGCTGCCTGCGAGGCGACGTCCTGAGCTACGCGCTGATCCAAGAAGCCGCAGGAGGCGGCGGAGCGGGCGACCATGACGGCTCGTGAAAGATCCCACGCCAGGAAGTCCAATTCCTGCACACCGCGCTCATTGCGCTGCAACCGGCGCAGCGACAGCAATTCTTCGCGCGCCTGCGCGGACGTCCGTGCCTGCCTGCCAAGCGCCTTGCGGTGCTGGGCCAGAACTGTGCCACCAGCATTGACCAGCTCCCGGGACTGCTGCCAGCCAGAGCGATGCCCCTGGGACAGCAAGGACCAGAGCTCCTGCACGGCATCCTCAGCATCGAAGATGCCCCACGCTTCGGCCAGGATGATCCGTTCTTCTTCCGGATCGGGGAAGAGGAAGGTATCGAGGTTCGCCCCTCGGCACAGTGCATAGCCGCTGCTCATGGCCAGGGGAAAAGCCAGCGGATCGCCGGCCAGCGACTGCCGGTAGCGCGGCCGATGGTGCTCTGGCAGCTGCAGCGCCTGGACCTTCAACGCCTCGCGGCGCTTGCTTGACGCCTTGAGCAATGGCCAGCACGCCGAGGCGGCAACCAGCAGGGCGAGGACGGCCAGTGCTGCATAATCCATGCTTAGGAGAAGACGATGGTGCGCTGGCCGTCAAGCATTACCCGGTGCTCGGCATGCCATTGCACGGCGCGGGTCAGCGTCCGTCCCTCCACGCTGCGGCCCAGCTCAACGAGCTGCTCGGCGGTGCGGGTGTGCGAGACGTGGGTGACTTCCTGGTCGATGATCGGACCTTCGTCGAGGTCCGCGGTGACGTAGTGCGCGGTGGCACCGATCAGCTTCACGCCGCGAGCATAGGCCTGGTGGTACGGCTTGGCGCCCTTGAACGAGGGCAGGAAGGAGTGGTGGATGTTGATGACCCGGCCTTCCATGCGCTCGCAGAGCGAATCCGAAAGGATCTGCATGTAGCGAGCAAGCACCACCAGTTCGATGCCGTAGTCCTCGGCGAGCTTGAGCAGCTCAGCCTCGGCCTGCGACTTGTTCTCCTTGGTCACCGGCAGATGCACGAAGTCCACCCCGTAGAAGTCGGCCATCGGCTTCAGATCCAGGTGGTTGGAGACGATCACCGGCACATCGATGGCCAAGGTGCCGGCACGCTGGGCGAACAACAGGTCGTTCAGCGCATGCCCGGCCTTGGAGCACATGATCATGGTGCGGGTGCGCTTGGTGCCATCGTCCACACGGAGGGACATATGGAAGTCATCGCGGATGGGCGCGAGCCCTGCGCGGATCTGTTCCAGGGACTGCTCGGTGGCTACCTCGATGCGCATGAAGAAGGTGCCGGTTTCGGGCGAGAGGAACTGCTGGGACTCGGTGATATTGCAACCGGCACCCAGCAGACCTCCGGAAATGGCGTGGACGATGCCGGGGCGGTCGATGCAAGATAGGGTGACGATGTACTGGTTCATGGATTCTAAGGTAGCGCCCGCCAGCGATGTTCTGCCAATTCCGTGAGCTACATTGCGCTTGCCGCGAGCCGCTGAACGTAGTGCGCCGCCGCCATCGCGGCCTTCCTCCCGGCCCGGGTAGCACCCAAAGTCGAAGCCGACGCGCCATAGCCGACGAAGAACAGCCCGGGCACCGCCACGGCGGCCACCCCGTCCTCCATCAGGATGCCGCCTTGAGCCGTGTGCAGTTTCAGATCGCGCAAATGCCGGTGGGCATGCCGGAAACCGGTCGCCCATAGGATCGCATCGATCTTTTCGCGTGACCCGTCGGAGAAGACGACGGCGTCGGATTCCAGATGGTCGATCTTCCCCCGCGAAACCAGCGCCCCGGAGGCGATCCCGGCACGCATCTTCTCGGTGAGCAGCAACCCGGTGGTGCCCACCACCGACTTCGGAGGCAGTCCCGCACTGGTGCGCTCGTTGACCTGGCCCTCCACTTCCTGGCCCCATTCGGCACCGGTGGGAACGTCGCGCCAGTCCGGTGCGCTGCGCGTGGACCACAGGGTATCCACGCCGGCAGCACGCAACTGCACGATGAACTGGGTGGCACTGGCACCGGCCCCGACCACCAACACGCGTTGCCCGGCGAATTGCTGCGGGGAGACGAAGCCATTTGTGTGCACCTGCGGACCATCGAAATGCCCGGGGTAGACCGGCCAGAACGGATTGGACCAGGTGCCGGTGGCGTTGATGATGGTGCGCGCCCGGTAATCCGCATCGGCGTGCACCACGAAGTACTCTCCGTCCTGCTGCACCGAGGTCACCGGTGCGCCGTGGCGTACCGGCAACGCGAAGCGCTGTTCGTATTCCGCATAGTATTCGGACACCACTTCCGAGGCCGGTCGGGTGGAATCCTGCACTTCGAGCGGGAAATCGGGCAAGGGGTGGATATGATGCGCGTCGCCCAGCGTGAGGGTATCCCAGCGGTGCTGCCAGGCCCCGCCGGGTGCTGGGTTCGCATCGAGCACCAAGAAGTCGATGCCGCGCTTGGCCAGATGGTAGGCGGCGGCAAGCCCGGCTTGCCCTGCGCCGATCACGATTGTCGAGTACACGCTTAAGGTAACCCTGCGCACTTCAAAGTCATTCCCGAAGCCATTTTCGCTACACTGGAACGCGTGACTGGCGTTAGGTGGGTAACCACCAGGGAGCTAATCGTGCGAGCCGCGCGCCTGGGTTTGCACACCACCCGCCTTGGGAACAGGGCACCTACGGAAGGAACAGCGTGAGCGCACGCATTCTCGACGGCAAGGCCACCGCGGCCGCCATCAAGCAGGAACTGGCCGAACGCGTTGCCAAGCTCAGGGCTGCCGGGCACACCACCGGACTGGGCACCATCCTGGTCGGCAACGACCCGGGCTCGGCCTGGTATGTCGGCGGCAAGCACAAGGACTGCGCCGAAGTGGGCATCGAGTCGATCCGCGTGGACCTGCCCGAGGAAACCACCCAGGACGAGCTGCTGGCCAAGGTGCGCGAGCTGAACGAGAACCCGGACTGCACCGGCTACATCGTGCAGCTGCCGCTGCCCAAGCACATTGATACGGACGTGATCCTCGAAGCCATGGATCCCGCCAAGGACGCCGACGGCCTGCACCCGATGAACCTGGGCCGCCTGGTCGCCAACGTCAACCGCCCGATGTCCTCCCCGCTGCCATGCACCCCGCTGGGCTGCGTGGAACTGCTGGCCCGCCACGATATCGACCTGAACGGCAAGCACGTGCTGGTCCTGGGCCGCGGCGTGACCATCGGCCGTCCGGTCGGCCTGCTGCTGACCCGCCGCGACGTGAACGCGACCGTCACCCTGGCCCACACCGGCACCACCAACCTCCCCGAGCTGCTGGCCCAGGCCGATGTCGTCATCGCCGCTGCCGGCGTGCCGCACATCATCAAGGCCGACGCCATCAAGGAAGGCGCGATCGTGCTGGACGTGGGCGTTTCCCGCGTGGATGGCAAGGTCACCGGCGACGTTGATCCGGCTGCCGCCGAGGTCGCGTCGTGGATCTCGCCGAACCCGGGCGGCGTAGGCCCGATGACCCGCGCCATGCTGCTGAACAACGTGGTCGAAGCCGCCGAGCGCAACGCCGCGAAGTAAACGCGAAAACCGGCAGCCCGCCACTGGCGGGCTGCCGGTTTTTTGATCCCTACAGTGCGTCCTGGGGCACGGGCTGCGCGGCGCTGCGCTTGTCGAAGACCAGCGCGCCGACTTCCTGCTCGGCCTGGTTGCCGATGCCCAAGTCGATGCCGCTGCGATCACGCACCATGCTGACCGCCGCCAGCGATACCGCGGTGAGCGCGAACAGGTACCAGCCGACCGCCGTGGTCCCGCCGGTGGCCTGCACCAGCGCGGTGGCGATCATCGGGGCGAACGCCCCGCCCAGGATCGCGCCGAAAGCGTAGGAGATGGAAACCCCGGAGAAGCGCACCGAGACGGGGAACAGCTCGGAGTACAGTGCCGCCTGCGGCCCGTAGGAGAAGCCCAGCCCGATAGCGAACAGTGAAAACGCCACGTAGAGCAGCGGCAGGCTAGCGGTGTTGACCAGCCAGAACAGCGGGAAGATGCACAGCAGCTGGCTGATGAAGCCTATCTGGTAGGTGCGCTTGCGCCCGATCCTGTCGGCCACGACCCCGGAGAGCAGGGTGAAGGCGAACCACATGACCGCGCCGAAGGACACCGCCAGCAGCACCTCGGTGCGGGTGAAGCCTACCGGCCCCTCAGGATCCGTCATGTAGGCCTGCAGGAATCCGCCGGTGGTCATGTAGCCGGCGGCATTGTTGCCGGCGAAAATCAGCGCGGCAATCAGCACCAGCAGCCAGTGTTTCTTGAACAGCACCACGATCGGCACCCGGGTCTGTGCCTTCTTCTGCGCGATCTCCTCGAAGACCGGGGACTCGTCCACCGAGCGGCGGATGAAGTAGCCCACCACGATCAGCACGAAGCTGAGCAGGAACGGCACGCGCCAACCCCAGGCCATGAACTGCTCGCCGGGGGAGATCACGCCGGTCATCAGCGCCATCATTCCCGAGGCCAGCAGCATGCCCAGCGGCACGCCGAGCTGCGGGTAGGCGCCGGCCCGGGCGCGACGGTCCTTCGGGGCGTGCTCAACGGCCATCAGCACCGCGCCGCCCCATTCGCCGCCGGCGGAGATGCCCTGGATGATGCGCAAGAGCAGCAGCAGGATCGGGGCCAGCACGCCCGCGGTCTCATAGGTGGGCAGCACGCCGATCAGCGTGGTGGAGGCGCCCATGAGGGCCAGGGTGAGCACCAGCATGGCGCGCCGGCCGATTTTGTCCCCGTAGTGCCCGGCTAAGAACGCGCCCAGCGGGCGGAAGAGGAAGGAAATGCCGACGCTGGCGAAGGAGAGCAGCAGGCCGATCTGCGCGCCGGCTGGTTCGAAGAACAGGTGGGCGAAGATCAGCCCCGCTGCGGTGGCGTAGATGAAGAAGTCGTACCACTCGATGGTGGTGCCGATGACGGTGGCGAAGGCGACGCGCCGCTGGCTGGTGCCGGGGTGCCGCTGGGTGGGTGTGCTCATGAGCTGACCTCATTGGGATAGTAGTGGGGGTGCTAGGCCGCGACCGGTGCGGCGTTGGCCAGGTCCTTCAGGGATGCTCCAGCGAGCATCGCTTCGGTGATGCGCTCGCCGCGGGCCAGCAGCTTGCGTGCGGCAGCGTGGTCGGCGGGACGGTTAATGGATTCCACCGCGACCAATTGCCCGTCGCGCAGCCGTGCGATGGAGAATTTTTCGCTGCCCGGGTCGCCCAGCAGCACGCTGCTGTCGGTGGGCTCGGCCAGCCCGGCGATTTGCAGCCGGTGGCGGCCCTGGATGCTCCAGAACCAGGCAATCTCCGAGTACGCCGTGGGCTCGCCGCACAGGGTGCGGGCCAGGCTGCGCGCCTGGTCCGCGGCGTTCTGTACCGATTCCAGGCGCACCCGCGTGCCGTCGCTGTCGAAATTGGCACAGTCGCCCACCGCATAGACACGCTCATCGGTGGTTCGCAGCGCAGCATCCACCAAGATGCCGTTCTCGCACGCCAGTCCCGAGGCTTCGGCCAACTCAATGTTGGGGAGCACGCCGATGCCGTAGACCACCAGGTCCGCCCGGTAGCTTTCCCCAGCGGTGGAGTGGACCTGCAGGTCCCCATGTGCGTCGATGGATTGCACGCCTTCGCCCAGGCACAGCTCGATGCCGTCTGCCCGATGGGCCTGGGCGAACCAGTCAGAGAGCTGGCGGGAGACCGAGCGGTTCAGCACCCGGGGCGCGGAGTGCAGCACCGTGGCATCGATACCGCGGGCCCGGGCAGCGGCCGCGAACTCCAGGCCGATGAATCCGGCGCCGGCCACCACGACCCGCTGGGCGCCGGTAAGCTGCCGGCGCAGGATTTCCGCGTCCTGCAGCGTGCGCAGCCCGATGACCCGCGGGTCCTCGGCGCCGGGGCAGGACAGCACCCGGTTGCGTGCGCCGGTGGCGAAGACCAGCCGGTCATAGCCGCGTTGCTGTCCGTCGGACAGGGCCACGGTACGCGCGGCACGGTCTACCGCGGTGGCGCGCACCCCGGTCAGCAGCTCGATGCGTTGCTGGGCGTAGAAGTCCTCCGAGCGCAGTGGCAGCGCCTCGGGCGCCTTTGCGCTGGCCACGAAGTCTTTGGACAGCGGCGGACGCTGGTAGGGCTGCTGCGCGCCCTGGTCGACCAAGGTGATGGGGCCGTCGTGGCCGTTGTCGCGCAGCGATTCGGCCAGCTGCACGCCGGCGTGGCCGGCGCCGATGATCAGGATGCTCTCGTTCATTTCACACCTGTTCGGAAGGGACGGTGACGTGGATGGACTGCAACGCGCCGCCCAGGGAAACCTGGCAGCCCAGGCGGCTGTGTTCCGTGCGCTCTGCGGTGGTGCAGTCGAGCATTTCGTCTTCGTCTTCCGAGAGTTCCGGAAGGCTAGCGGCATCCTCGGGGTTCACGTAGACGTGGCAGGTGGCGCACATGGCTTGGCCGCCGCATTCGCCGACGATTCCGGCGATGCCATTGGCGACGGCGGCGCGCATGATATTGCCGCCTTCGGCGACCTCGACGTCGGTGGCGGTGCCGTTGGGCTGTTCAAAGGTGATGGTAGGCATGGAAGGCTCCTTGTTTTAGGCGTCCCAGAGGACGGGCATTTTGGTCATGCCGCGGAAGACCCAGCCGGCATCGACGCTGGCGGTGGCCGGATCCAGCCGCAGGTTGGGCAGCTTCTCGAAGACTGCCGGCAGGGCGACCTGGGCGACTTGGGCCCGGGCGATCCAGGTGCCGGCGCAGAAGTGCACGCCGCCGCCGAAGGCCAGATGCGGCTTCTTCTCGCGGAAGATGTTGAACGTTTCGGGGTCCTCGAAGACCAACGGGTCGCGGTTGGCCGCGCCTAGCACCACTCCGAGGCGCGCACCGGCTGGCAGGCTGATGCCCTCGAGCACCAGCTCCTGGGTGGTTTCACGCGGGTACATGCCGATCGGGGCGACCCAGCGCACCGATTCCTCGAAGGCCTTGGGGAGCAAAGCCGGGTCCTGGCGTACCGCCTGCAATTGCTCGGGGTTCTCCAGCAGCGCCCAAACGGTGGTGGCCAGCACGTCGCGCGGCTCGTTCAGCCCGCCGCCGATGGTCATCTTCAGGTTGGCGCGGATGGCTTCCAGCGGGATCGGCATGGAGGCCAGGTTGGAGAGCAGCGAGTGGTCCGGGTTCTTCGCCAGATAGGGGAGCATCTCGTCGATGGCCGCGTCGACCTCTGCCGAGGAAGCCTCTGCCTTGGCCCAGACCTCGGGGTCATCGGCGTAGTTGCCGGTGCCGTCGATCATGGTCTGGCTCCAGCGCTGCATGTCCTGCTGGGTGGCATTGTGGAAGCCGCAGATCAGCCGCAGGTTCTCCGCGGTGTACGGTGCGGCGTAGTCCCAGACGAAGTCCGAACCCGGCCCCTTGGCGAGCAGCTGGCCCAGGTACTTCTCGTTGTTCTGCGCGAAGATCCCGTTCCAGTGCTTCTTGATGGTGCCCGGGCGCAGGGTCGCTCCGTAGGAGTCGCGGTCCACCTGATGCTCCGGGTTGTCCTTGCGCAGCATCGAGTGGCCCATGGACCGCTTCATCAGCGAGTTGCGCTCGTTGGCGGAGAAGCGGGCTTCGTCCTGCTCGATCTCGTGGCAGGCGGCGTAGGAGGTCACCATGTAGCGGTTCACCGCCGGGACCCAGTGCAGCGGGGCCTCGGCGCGCAGGCGCTGGTAGATCGGGAACGGATCGCGGTACAGGTCCTCGATTTTTACCCAATCGGCGACCGGGGCCTCGCGGACTGCGGATTCGGTGCTGGCGTGCGGCACTGGTGCGGTGCCGGGGGTGGCCTGGGCGCCGGTGAACGGGCAGGTCGCTGGGGCGGTGCTCATGCTGTCTCCTTAGTGGTTCCTTGTTCAATCACTAGTGTGAGGCAGGCCATAACCACGGGTAAAATGGTTATATTCGAGGAATATCCACTGAATAAGCGAGGAATAGTGCCGAAATTTACGCTGCGTCAGCTCGAATGCCTGGGCGCCGTAGGGCAGCTGGGCTCCATCACCGCCGCCGCGCAGTCACTGAATTTGTCAGCCTCCGCGGTGACCGGCGGGCTCAACGAGCTTGAACGCGTGCTGAACACGCAGCTGACCATCCGGCGCAAGGCCCATGGCGTGAGCCTGACCCCGGCCGGGCGCTACGTGCTGGACGAGGCACAGGGAATCCTGCAGGCCTCCGGGGACCTGGAGCAGATGGCCAGCGGTGCCGGGGAAGTGCTGGCCGGAAAGGTTCGGGTGGGCTGCTACTCGTCGCTGGCGCCCACGGTGCTTCCGGAGCTGCTCGCCGAATACGGGCAGCGCTACGCGCAGGTGGAAGTCGATTTCTTCGCCGGCACGCAGCAGGAGATCTTCCAGATGCTGGCCGCCGGGACGCTGGATCTGGCCTTCGTCTACGACTTCGGCCTGCCCGAAGGTATCGAGCGCACCCAACTGTTCCGCACCGAACCCTATGTGCTGCTGCCCGCGGGGCATCCGCTGGCCGAAGAGCCGAAGGTGCCGCTGGTGCGGCTGGCCAGCGAGCCGATGATCCTGCTGGATGTCCCGCCGAGCCGCGAGCACACGCAGAACCTGTTCGAATCCGCCGGGGTCGAACCGTGGATCCGCTACCGCACCGCCGACTTCGAGGTGACCCGCTCCATGGTGGCCCGCGGGCTCGGCTACGCGGTGCTGGTCCAACGCCCGGCGGTGGATGTTTCCTACGAGGGTCTGGACCTGGTGGTGCGCCCTATCCACCCGGTGGCCCGAACGGTGCGCGTCGCACTGGCCCGCCCCCGCGCCGTCGCCCCGTCCAAGGCGGCCACCGCCATGCATGACCTGGCACTAGAACTGCATTCGACGGACCCCGCTCACTGACCGGGCTACTGTCTGGCGGAGCAGGCAGCCGCATCCGCGGGCCAATGCCGCAAGGCCAACGCCCGGAGTATCCTCGGTGCCGCTGGTGGGCTTGGGGCGCAGCCGCCGGGAGGACCGCATTAAGACAGCGGCCGAACGCCAACGCCGCGAGCGCGACGAGGAGGGGAACGGCTGGTGCTTGCCCGCGGCATTCATGGGCACGGCCCGGGCTGGTAGCCCCGACCTTCTGGATCCTGACTGATCGGTGCAATCATCTTCGCAGCCCGCCGACGGCATGTGGCCCGCGCTGCGGCCGGTGCCGAATCGGTGCGGCGCGAACGCAATGCCCGCGGCGAGATCGAATAGACCGAGTTCCGCAAGCGACTGGATGTGCTGCGCACCAAGCTGAAATAGAAAAGCCCGATGGTCCGTTCGGAAACGGGCCATCGGGCTTATGCTTGCAGCGCCTAGGCGTCCTGGGTCGCCTTCACCGCATCAGCACGGCGCTTGTCGAAGATCAGCGCGCCGACTTCCTGCTCCGCTTGGTTGCGGAAGGACAGGTCGATGCCCGAGCGGTCGCGGATCATGCTGACCGCGGTGAAGGAAATTGTGACGACAACCAGCAGGTAGATGGCCACCGCGGTGGTTCCTCCGGTCGCCTGCACCAGCGCCTGGGCGATGGTCGGGGCGAACGCGCCGCCGACGATCGCGCCGATCGCGTAGGAGATCGATACGCCCGAGAAGCGTACCGAAGCCGGGAACAGCTCCGAGTACAGTGCCGCCTGCGGGCCGTAGGTCAGCCCCAGCCCGATGGAGAACAGGCCGAAGGCCGCATACAGCAGGACCAGCGAGCCGGAGTTCACCAGCGCGAAGACCGGGAACAGGGAGGCGGCGAGGATGACGAAGCCCAGCTGGTAGGTGCGCTTGCGCCCGATCTTGTCGGCCAGGAAGCCGGCCACCAGGGTCATGACCAGCCAGACCGCGGCGCCGAAGGCCACTGCGATGAGCACGTCGGTGCGCTCCAGGCCTACCGGGCCCTCCGGATCGGTGGTGTAGGCCTGGAAGAAGCCGCCGGTGGTCATGTAGCCGGCGGCGTTGTTGCCGGCGAAGACCAGGGCCGCGATGATGACCAGTGGCCAGTGCTTCTTGAACAGCACCAGGATCGGCACAGCGGTCTGGGCCTTGTTCTCGCTGATTTCCTCGAAGACCGGGGACTCGTCCACCGAGCGGCGCACGAAGTAGCCGACGGCGATCAGGATAATCGACACCAGGAACGGAACGCGCCAGCCCCATTCGAGGAACGCATCGCCGGGGGAGATCACCCCGGTCATCAGCGCCATGGTGCCCGAGGCCAGCAGCATGCCCAGTGGCACGCCCACCTGCGGGTAGGAGCCTGCGCGGCCGCGGTGGCCGTCGGAGGCGTGCTCGACGGCCATCAGCACCGCGCCGCCCCATTCGCCGCCAGCGGAGATGCCCTGCAGGATGCGCAGCAGCAGCAGCATGATCGGCGCCCAGATGCCTGCGGTCTCGTAGGTCGGCAGCACGCCGATCAGCGTGGTGGCTGCACCCATCAGCGCCAGGGTCAGGACCAGCATCGCACGGCGGCCGATCTTGTCGCCGAAGTGCCCGGCCAGGAATGCGCCCAGCGGGCGGAAGAGGAAGGACAGGCCGACCGAGGCGAAGGAGATCAGCAGCGCGATGTCCTGGCCAGCTGGCTCGAAGAACAGCTGGCTGAAGACCAGGCCTGCTGCGGTGGCGTAGATGAAGAAGTCGTACCACTCCACGGTGGTTCCGATGACCGTCGCGAAAGCTACGCGGCGCTGGTTGGCCTTGGCGGCCTTGGATTGTGTCATAGTGCTTCCCTTGCGAGTGGTACCGAGGCGTCGATCACTGGCACCTGAGTTTTGGGTCACTCCAGTGTGGCACCAAGCACAAGTAAGGTAAACTTCAAATGTCTGCAATACTTCTGAAGGTCGGCTTATGTATTCGATGCGCCATCTGGAAATCATGGCTGAACTGCCCGTCCACAGCACGCTCGGTTCGGCGGCCAGCGAATTGAGGATCTCGGAATCGGCCTTGTCGCAGGCAATTACCGCCATCGAGAAGCGTGCCGGGGAGACCTTGTGCCTGCGGCGCAAGGCCCACGGGATCCGGCTCACCGCCTCGGGGCAGCACTTCGCCGCCATGGCCCGGAAGATCCTTTCCGATGTCGGCGAATTGCGTGCAACATTCCCGCAAACCGAAGGAGCGCTGCGCGGGCCGGTGCGCTTCGGCTGCTTCGCTTCGCTCTCTCCGCACCTGATCCCGGCCACGCTGGAGGGGTTCGACCACCCCGAGGTGCAACTCGATGTGCGCGTGGGCACCCACGAGGACTTGCTGCCGGCCCTGCGCGAGGGCGAGATCGACGTTGCTTTCGTCTATGACCTCCAGCTGCCCGCCGATATGGACAAGCAGTCGATCTACCAGACCGAGATGCAGGCGGTGCTGCATCCCGAGCACCGGCTGGCCAAGCTCGCCCGGCCGCTGGAACTGGCCGACCTGGTCGACGAATCGCTGATCATCTACGAGTCCGACCCGAGTACCGAGCACCAGAAGCAGCTCTTCGCCTCCCAGGGCCTGCAGCCCAGGATCGCCGCCTCGGTCCCGCAGATGATCTTGGTCTCCGCGATGGTGGGCCGCGGCCTGGGATACGGGCTGCTCATGCGCCGCCCGAACAATGCCGAGGTCTCCATCGAGGGCCGCCCGCTGGCCTTCCGCGAGCTCAAGGCTCCCAACTACCCGAATGCGGTTGTGGCCATCACCCCGCGCGGGGTGCGCATTCCCGCGCGCGTCCAGGCGCTGATTGACCACTGCACCTGCGCAATGGCTGAGTCCTGGTAGACGCGCACCCCCGGGGCGCGCATAATGGCCACATGATTGGCACGTGGCAGGCCATGGTCATCGACTGCGAGGACCCCGACGCACTGGCCGGATTCTATGAACAGCTCCTCGGGATGGTGCGCATCGACAACGAGCCCGACTGGGTTTCCATTGGCGATGCGCCGGACCATCCTGCGCTCGCCTTCCAGGCGGTCAGCCCGTACGTGGCCCCTCAGTGGCCTGGGCATGTGCACCCGCAGCAGGCGCACATCGATGTGAAGGTCAAGGATTTGGACCTGGCCGAAGAACAGGTGCTGCACCTCGGTGCGCGCTCGACCGGCGAAGGGTCCAAGACCTTCAGGGTCTATCTGGACCCGCAAGACCACCCGTTCTGCCTGGTGAGCTGGTAGCCGCGTAGGCGATCTTCGCCGCCTGCAGCCGGGTCGAGACCCCGAGCTTGGCCAGCACCTGGGAGACATGCGTCTTCACGGTGCTCTGCCCGATGCCCAGCCGCTGCGCCAATTGCGGGTTGCTCAGCCCTTCGGCCAACCCGTCGAGCACCTCGCGTTCCCTGCCGGTCAAGCCATCGGGCAGTTTCGCGGTGCCGGGTTCCGGCGCCAGCGCCCGGGCCAGGATCCGCGAGGTCACCTGCGGATCCAGCACCGATTCGCCGCGGGCCGCGGCCCGCACGCCGATGATGATCGCCTGCGGTTCGGCGCTCTTGAGCAGGAACCCGTGCGCCCCGGCCTGCAGTGCGCCAAAAAGGTACTGGTCGTCATCGAAGGTCGTGAGCACCACGACGCGGCAGCTGCCATGCAGTGCCTTGGTGGCCTCGATGCCATCGAGCACCGGCATGCGCAGGTCCATCAGGATGACGTCGGGGGACAGGGCACGGGCCATGGAAATGGCCGATCGCCCGTCGGCCGCTTCGCCCACGACTTCCAGGTCTTCCGCGGCCTGCAGCACCAGCCGGATCCCCATGCGCACGGTCGCATGGTCATCGACGATCAGGACTTTCACGGCTTCTCCATTGCTTCAATTGGTCCGGGGAATTCCACGCGCACCTCGAAATCCGGGCCGGTGCGTACCCCGAACCGGCCATCGAGCGCGGCGACGCGGGTGCGGATATTCTCCAGCCCGGTGCCCGCCCCCGGGCCGCGGCTGGCATCGTGCCGCAGGCCATTGCTCGCCGTGATCGCCAGGCCCTTGTCCTGGACCACGCTCAGTTCCAGGGTAGTGCCCGGCGCATGCTTGGCGTGGTTGACCAGCAGCTCGCAGACCGTGCGGTGCGCGGCGGTATGCACCGCAGGACTGAAGCGCTGCGGATGCGCGACCCGGTACTCCCAGCGCACCGGGCTGCCGAATCCGGCCACCAGCTCCGGCAGATCCTCGATCCGCGCCTGCAGCGCAGGGCCCCCGGCATGCAGCATCCGCACCATCGCGGCCATGTCTTCCAAGCCGGACACCGACTCATCGCGGATGCTCTGCAACGGAGCCCGCACCTCCTGGGGTGCGGCCGGAAGCAGGGCGCCGGAGAGCAGCGCGATTGACGAGAACCTGGCCGAGAGCACGTCATGCATCTCGCGGGCCAGCGCAGTGCGCTCCTGGACGCGGGAAAAGTCGTGCTCGGCGACCAGCTGGTCCTCGCGGGCATCGGCCGCCGACTGCACAGCCTCTGCCCGCTGGGCTTCGGCTTTGGCCAGCTCCTTGGCGGTGCGCACATTCTCCGCCCAGAGCATCGGGGTGAAGAGGATGAAGCCGGCCATGAGCAGGGCCAGCACCACCTCCTGCGGATTCCCGGTGACCAGCCAGGCGGCGATGGCCAGCGAGATGGCCGCCAGGCACAGCAGCGCCAGCGCCACCGTCCGCGTGCGCACCGAACCGAGCAGGAACAACCCGAAGACGCATTCGAAGACCAAGAAGTACCCGCCCAGGCTTCCCACGGCCAGCAAGCCGGCCCCGGCGAACAGCATGGCCACGGAGCTGGCTACGAGAAAACGGCGACGGACCAGCACAGCGGCCAAGCCGATGAGCAGCAAGACGATCCATTCGTACCCGCGGATCGCGAACCATGGGGGATTGGCCAGTCCCGAAAGATGCAAGATGGCGGTGAGCACCAGATAGGTGCCGACGACCTCGGGTTCCTTGTCGCCGCTGCCCATCCGCCGAATGAAGTCCATGCTTCCAGCATCCCCGAACTGGCTGCCCGCCGGTATCCCCCTTAAGGAGGAGAAGGCACAGCCCACTGGCCGATACCGCGATCCGGCAGGCCGCGGAACAGTGGAACCCATGGACATCATGACAAGCAATCCCGAACTATCCCTGATCATCCTGGCGCTGATCGATTCGACCAGTATCGGCACCCTGGTCATTCCGCTGTGGCTGCTGCTGCGGGGACGCCGCGCGGCCATTGCCAAGGTCCTGGCCTATCTGCTGGTGATCGCCGGCTTCTACTGGGTGATCGGCGTGCTGCTGCGCAGTGGACTGCTGCTCATCGACCCGGCCATCTTCGAGCACCGGTTCTTCCGGCTGGCAGGAATGGCCGCCGGGGCGCTGATGATCATCTGGGCGCTCACCTACCGCACCGATGCGCAGAAGGAAGCCAGCGCACGGAAGAAAGCCATCGCGCATAGCGGCGCGGCACCGGCAGCGCCGGAACCGGCGGATGCAACCGAACAGGTGCCGCTGCGCCTGCGCAGCCGCTTGGGCACTGCGCTGGATACCCGCACCGGGTTGATTGCCCTGGCCCTGTTCGCCGGCCTGCTGGAACTTCCCACGATGCTTCCCTACCTCGCAGCCGTTGGCGTCATGCAGGGCGCCGGCTGGGGCACCGGCCTGCAGCTGCTCGCGCTGATCGGCTACTGCCTGGTGATGATCGTCCCGGCATTGGTGCTGGTTGGCGCGCTTGCGCTCGCCGGGCCGCGCATCGAGGCCTGGCTGCAGAAAATGGGGGCCAAGGCCTCGGCCTACGCCCAGGAAACCCTTGGCTGGGTGGTGGGCATCGGCGGATACCTGCTGATTCGCGCGAGCCTTTCCGGGCAGGACCTGCACAGCCTGTTCGGCTAGCCACGCTGTGGGCGAAAGGGCACGGTTCCAATTGGCTTGAAGCGGGGTAATGATGCGAGAATTGACGGCATGGAACCTCTAGGCAGCAGCGCGAAGCAGGGCAGGAAAGTCACCCTGAACGCATCAACTTTGGCAATGTCCGTCATGGTCATCGTCCTTCTGGTGGCAGTGGTATTCGCTGCCAACTCCAACCAGATCGTCGGCTGGTTTGTAGTCGTCATCTCCGCCGGTTGGCTGCTGCTGGCCGCATTCATGATGTTCGGCCTCAAGCGGGGCGCCGAGAAGATCAACAACTCGCTGCGCGAAGCCACCGCGGCGGCCACCCCGCGCGCCCAGCCCGGCACCGTGGTGGTTGACGAAGCCACCAGCCAGCGCGACATGAAGCTGGATCATTCGTTCAAGATCGTCCAGGTCCAGGCACGCGTGATCGCCGAACAGCGCCAGAGCCGGGGCGAGGATCACGAGGGCATGATCGACCGGGCGCTGGAGACGATCCAGATGACCGCGACGAATGCGCGGGACATGATCAAGCCGGCCAAGCCGATGGATGGCGAAATCATCGACTAATTGTCCAGGGCAACGCGCAAGCGTTGCCCTTTTTCGTTGCCCGCGTTCCGGCGCAGGCCAGATCAGCGCGTAATCGATCGCATAATTTTGTAAGCTGGAATAGTGATACCTACCAGTGTGGAAATTCTCAACAAGGACGCCGGCGCGCTGCGCGTCGCGTCGGTCAACGTCAACGGCATTCGCGCGGCCTACAAGCGCAATATGGCGGACTGGATCGCCGCCCGTGACGTGGACATCCTGTGCCTGCAGGAAGTACGCGCACCGGACAAGATCCTGCGCGACCTGATTGGCGAGGGTTGGCATATCCTGCATGCCGAGGCCAAGGACAAGGGCCGCGCAGGCGTCGCCGTCCTCTCGCGCACCGAGCCGGTAGCCGTGCGCGAGCACATCGGCGAGGACTACTTCGCCGAATCCGGCCGCTGGGTCGAGGCGGACTTTGATATCAACGGCGAGAGCTTCACCGTCGTCTCGGCCTACGTCCATTCCGGCGAGCTGGGCACCCAGAAGCAGGAAGACAAGTACCGTTTCCTGCAGCGCATGAACGTGCGCCTGGTGGAATTGAAGAACGAGAAGGACCACGTCCTGGTGGTAGGCGATTTGAACGTCGTGCACACCGAAAAGGACATCAAGAACTGGAAGCCGAACCACAACAAGCGCGCCGGCGTGATGGACGAGGAGATCGCCTACTTCGACGGGTTCTTCGGTGAGATCGGCTACAAGGATGTGGCGCGCGAGCTGGCCGGCGACGTGCAGGGACCGTACACCTGGTGGTCCTTCCGCGGACAGGCCTTCGACAACGACGCCGGTTGGCGCATCGACTACCACATGGCCACTCCGGCGCTAGCCGCCAAGGCCATCAAGTCCCACGTAGACCGTGCCTCGGCCTACGATTTGCGCTTCTCCGACCATGCACCGCTGGTCGTCGACTACCAGTTCTAAGGAAAACCATGGAAACTTCCCGTCCCCGCGTCCTGTCCGGAATGCAGCCATCGGGCGATTCGCTGCACCTGGGCAATTACCTGGGCGCGCTGGTCAACTGGGTCAAGACCCAGGATGACCACGACGCATTCTTCTTCATCCCGGACATGCACGCGATCACCGTCTCGCAGGATCCGGCGGAGCTGCGCGCGCGTACCCGCAAGACCGCTGCGCAGTTCATCGCCGGCGGCATCGACCTGGACAAGTCCACCCTGTTCGTCCAGTCGCAGGTCCCCGAGCATGCGCAGCTGGCCTGGGTGCTGAACTGCATCACCGGTTTCGGCGAAGCCAGCCGCATGACCCAGTTCAAGGACAAGTCCTCCAAGGGCGGCGCGGATGCCGCCAGCGTCGGGCTGTTCACCTACCCGGTCCTGATGGCCGCGGACATCCTGCTCTACCAGCCCGAAGGGGTCCCGGTAGGCGATGACCAGCGCCAGCATGTGGAGCTGGCCCGCGATCTGGCCAAGCGCTTCAACCACCGTTTCGGGCAGACCTTCACCGTGCCAGAGGCGTTCATCCCCAAGGAGGGCGCACGCATCTACGACCTGCAGAACCCGACCTCGAAGATGTCCAAGTCCGCCGAATCCCCTGCCGGCTTGATCAACGTCCTGGATGAGCCGAAGCTGATCGCCAAGCGCATCAAGTCCGCGGTGACCGACGCCGGGTCCGTCGTGGCCTACGACAAGGCCGAGAAGCCGGGCGTTTCGAACCTGCTCGATATCCTGGCTGCCGTGACCGGCAAGCATGTGCCAGAACTGGTCAACGAGTTCGAAGGCAAGATGTACGGGCATCTGAAGGTGGCTGTGGCAGAAGCCGTGGTGGAGCAGCTGGCTCCCATCCGCACCCGTACCCTGGAGCTGCTCGATGATCCGGCGGAGCTGGATCGCCTGCTGCTTGCCGGTGCGGCCAAGGCGCGCGTCGTCGCGTCGAAGACCGTTGCCGATGTCTACCAGAAGGTCGGCTTCCTGCCGCCGCTGGGAGTCTAAGAGCCAATGGTTTTCGAGTACACCCTGGGCGTGGTGATCCCGGTGCCGCAGCCGCACCGCGAGACTCTGCGCGCGTGGCGCCAGGAATACGGGGGAGAGGCCACCGCGCCGATTGCCCCGCATATCACCTTGGTGTCCGGGTCGTACCTGAATTCCTGGGAGAAGGCGGCTGCCCAGGTGCGCCGGGTAGCCGCCACGGCGGAGCCCTTCACCATCCATCTGGGTCCGGCCCGGACCTTCCGGCCGGCCAGCGAAGTAGTCTTCCTGCCGCTGGAAACCGGAGCGGACGAATGCTGGAAGCTGCACCGCGCGCTGCTGGGCGACGCGCTGAGGCACGAATCGGCTTTCGCCTACCATCCGCACCTGACCATCGCGCAGAACGTGGCTGCACGGCAATTGGACGCCGCGCAGGCAGCATTGGGCGAGGCGCGCCTGTCCTTCGCAGCGGATCGTATCCATTTGTTCGATACCCGTGGCGGGGATTGGAACTTCAGCGAGCAGATTCCGCTGGGTTCCTCGCTTGCCTAGTTCACCCTGCAGAAAACGCCAGCCTCGCGGCTGGCGTTTTCCGTGTCGGCTGGCGAGTCACTTCTGGCGGACGTTGGCCTCGATCTTCGCTCCGGTATCGGCGTCGATGTTCTTCCAGTATTGGATCGCGTTGGACAGCACCGGCTCGATGACCCCATCCAGCGCCCCGGTGACGGTGTCCACCAGTTCGGCGCGCTGGGCATCATCCATCACCTCGCGGACCAGGATGCCGGGTTGTACGAAGTCTCCGTCGTCCTTGCGCAGCGTGTAGGCCTCGCGGACCAGTTCGCCGTCGGACTCGAAGGAATTCTCCGCCGGTCCGGTTTCATCGCTCCATGAATCCCCGAAGGAGTTCGGCGCGTAGACGCTGCGATCCCCGGTGTGATCGTAGGTCATGCTCCCCTCGAAGTTGTACGAGTGGACCGGGCACTTGGGCTTGTTCACCGGCAGCTGCTGGAAGTTGGTGCCGATGCGGTAGCGCTGCGCATCCGCGTACGCGAAATTGCGTCCCAGCAGCATCTTGTCAGGACTCATCCCCATGCCCGGGACCATGTTCCCGGGGGAGAATGCGGCCTGCTCGATTTGCGCGAAGAAGTTCTCCGGGTTCCGGTTCAGCGTCATGGTGCCGACCTTGATGCGCGGATAGTCCTTCTTGGACCAGACCTTGGTCAGGTCGAAGGGGTTGAACCGGTAGGTCTTGGCTTCCTCGTAGGGCATGATCTGCACGTACAGGTCCCACTGGGGAAAATTTCCGTCCTTGATGGCATCGAACAGGTCGCGACGGTGGAAGTCGGCGTCGGATCCGGCCAGTGCCTCGGCCTGCGCCCCGCGCATGGTCTCGAACTTCTCGGACTGCTTGTTCAGGAAATGGTACTTGACCCAGAATTTCTCTCCGGCAGCATTGACCCAAATGTAGGTGTGCGAGCCGTAGCCGTTCATCTCGCGCCAGGTCTTGGGCAGGCCGCGCTGGCCCATGATGTAGGTGACCTGGTGGGCGGATTCCGGATTCTGCGTCCAGAAGTCCCACTGCATGGTTCCATCGCGCAGCCCCGAATCGGGCAGGCGCTTCTGGGAGCGGATGAAGTGCGGGAACTTCATCGGGTCGCGCACGAAGAACACCGGCGTGTTGTTCCCGACCAGATCGAAATTGCCTTCGGAAGTGTAGAACTTCATCGAGAAGCCGCGCACATCGCGCCAGGTGTCGGGAGAGCCGAGCTCGCCGGCAACGGTGGAGAAACGCATCAGCGTTTCGGTTTTCACGCCAGGCTGGAACAGGGCCGCCTTGGTGTACCGGGATACGTCCTCGGTGGTTTCGAATTCGCCGAAGGCTCCGGAACCCTTGGCATGCGGGCGGCGCTCGGGAACATTCATCCGGTTGAAATGCTGCAGGGTCTCGACCAGATGATGGTCGTGCAGCACGATGGGGCCGTTGGCGCCCACGGTCAGCGAGTTGCGATCGCTGGCTGCCGGGATTCCTGCTTGGGTTGTCGAGGTGGGATCTTCACTGGCCATGTTTGCTCCTCAGCTATGTGGTGCATTGGGAAAAGGGCGAGTACTGCCCATCATGCCACGCGAAGCGGGGGCGTTGAAGGGATGCAAAAAGGGCCCGAACCGTTGAACGGTTCGGGCCCTCAGCGCGTCCTTAGACGGTGCGCGCCAGAATTGCCTGCTTGACCTCGGCGATAGCCTTGGTCACCTGGATGCCGCGTGGGCATGCTTCGGTGCAGTTGAAGGTGGTGCGGCAGCGCCACACGCCTTCCTTGTCGTTCAGGATCTCCAGGCGCATGTCGCCTGCATCATCGCGCGAGTCGAAGATGAAGCGGTGGGCGTTGACGATCGCGGCCGGGCCGAAGTACTGGCCATCGGTCCAGAACACCGGGCAGGAGCTGGTGCAAGCAGCACACAGGATGCACTTGGTGGTGTCGTCGAAGATCTCGCGATCCTCGGCGGACTGGTAGCGTTCCTTGGTTGGCTCGTGGCCCTTGGAGATCAGGAATGGCATGATCTCGCGGTAGGACTGGAAGAACGGTTCCATGTCGACGATGAGGTCCTTTTCAAGAGGCAGGCCCTTGATGGCTTCAACGGTGATCGGCTTGGAGGTGTCCAGGTCCTTGAGCAGGGTCTTGCAGGCCAGGCGGTTGCGGCCGTTGATGCGCATGGCATCGGAACCGCACACGCCGTGGGCGCAGGAGCGGCGGAACGACAGCGAGCCGTCCTGCTCCCACTTGACCTTGTGCAGGGCGTCCAGCACGCGGTCGGTGCCGTACATGGTCAGCTTGAAATCTTCCCAGTATGCGTCCGCAGTAGCCTCTGGCAGGTAGCGGCGAACGCGCAGGGTGATGTCGAAGCTCGGGATCTCTCCGCCGCCGCCAACGCCTGGCTTCAGGTCGATCTTTGACGGTGGTTCTGGCAGTTCGGTGCTCATTAGTACTTACGCTCCATTGGCTGGTAACGGGTAAAGACCACTGGCTTGGTCTCCATGCGGATGCCCTTGATGTCCTCGGTGACGGCTTCTGCGTCACGGTAGGACATCGAGTGCTTCATGAAGTTCTCATCGTCGCGGTCTGGGAAGTCCTCGCGGTAGTGGCCGCCGCGGGATTCCTTGCGGTGCAATGCAGCAACGGTGATGACCTCGGCCAAGTCGAGCAGGAAGCCCAGCTCGATGGCTTCGAGCAGATCCAGGTTGAAGCGCTTGCCCTTGTCCTGGATGCTGATGTTCTTGTAGCGCAGGCGCAGATCCTCGATCACGTCGCGCGCTTCCTTCAGCGAACGCTCGTCGCGGAATACCTGGACGTTGGCGTCCATGGTCTCCTGCAGGATCGAGCGCAGGTCCGAGACGCGCTCGGTGCCGTTGCCGGTCAGCACGCCGTCGATCTGCGCGGTGACGAATGCTTCCGGGTTCTCCGGCAGCTCGACGAAGTCGGCGGTCTTGGAGTACTCGGCAGCGGCAACGCCGGCGCGCTTGCCGAACACGTTGATGTCCAGCAGCGAGTTGGTGCCCAGGCGGTTCGAGCCGTGGACCGATACGCAAGCAACCTCGCCGGCGGCGAACAGGCCAGGAATGACGGTGTCATTGTCCTGCAGCACTTCGGTGTTGATGTTGGTTGGAACGCCACCCATTGCGTAGTGCGCAGTGGGGTAGACAGGCACCGGATCGGTGAATGGCTCGACACCCAGGTAGGTGCGGGCGAACTCGGTGATATCCGGCAGCTTGGATTCGATGTGCTCTGGTTCCAAGTGGGTCAGATCCAGCAGCACGTAGTCCTTGTTCGGGCCGCAACCGCGGCCTTCGCGGACTTCGTTGGCCATCGCGCGGGCCACGATGTCACGTGGTGCGAGGTCCTTGATGGTCGGCGCATAGCGTTCCATGAAGCGCTCGCCATCCGAGTTGCGCAGGATCGCGCCTTCGCCACGTGCGCCCTCGGTGAGCAGGATGCCCAGTCCGGCAAGGCCCGTTGGGTGGAACTGGAAGAACTCCATGTCCTCCAGCGGCAGGCCCGAGCGGAAGGCGATGCCCATGCCGTCACCGGTCAGGGTGTGCGCGTTGGAGGTGGTCTTGAAGACCTTGCCGGCGCCGCCCGAAGCGAAGATGACCGACTTGGCCTGGAAGACGTGCAGTTCGCCGGTAGCCAGGTCGTAGGAGACGACGCCGGCAACGCGCTTCTGCTTGTAGGCGGTGCCGTCCTCGCGGTAGGCATCTTCTTCGACCATCAGCAGGTCGAGCACGTAGTACTCGTTGTAGAACTCGACGTTGTGCTTGACGCAGTTTTGGTACAGGGTCTGCAGGATCATGTGGCCCGTACGGTCAGCTGCGTAGCATGCGCGTCGCACGGCGGCTTTGCCGTGGTCGCGGGTGTGGCCGCCGAAGCGGCGCTGGTCGATCTTGCCCTCTGGGGTTCGGTTGAATGGGAGGCCCATCTTTTCCAGATCCAGCACGGCGTCGATGGCTTCCTTGGCCATGACCTCGGCTGCGTCCTGGTCAACCAGGTAGTCGCCACCTTTGATGGTGTCGAACGTGTGCCACTCCCAGTTGTCTTCCTCGACGTTGGCAAGTGCTGCGCACATGCCGCCCTGGGCCGCACCGGTGTGCGAGCGGGTTGGGTAAAGCTTGGTTAGCACTGCGGTGCGTGCGCGCTGACCGGATTCGATCGCTGCACGCATGCCTGCACCACCGGCACCGACGATAACAACGTCGTACTTATGTACCTGCATTCTTGATGCTCTCTTTTCTAAAAATCTGTGTGGCTATTGGCTGGAACTAGGGGAGTTCCAATTAGCACTGCGGCAGGGTGCTGCCGGCTACGCATGGATCGAAGGTGAAGATCACCAGGGAACCAAGCACGATGATGAAGATCGTGGCGACGTACAGGATGCCCTTGAGCCATGCACGGGTAGCGTGCTTCTCTGCGTAGTCGTTGATGATGGTGCGCACGCCGTTGGTGCCGTGCAGCATTGCCAGCCACAGCATGGCCAGATCCCAGAACTGCCACAGCGGCGAGGCCCACTTGCCGGCCACGAAGCCGAAGCTGATGCCGGAGATGCCTTCGCCGACCATCAGGTTGGAGATCAGGTGTCCGAAGATCAGGACGATCAGAACGACGCCGGAGAGGCGCATGAACAGCCATGCCAGCATTTCGAAGCTTCCGCGGGACTTTGGTCCGCGCTTGTACTTTGGATCAATGCGCTGGCTGCGAGGAGCAGGAATAGAAACGCTCATGGCTTAGTGGCTCCCAAATGCGATCGACAGGTGACGGATGGCGAAGCCCGCAAAGACGATGACCCAGAGGATCAATACGCCCCAGAGCAACTGGCGCTGGTACTTGGTACCCTGCTTCCAGAAGTCGACCAGGATCAAGCGCAGACCGTTGAATGCGTGGAAGAGGATTGCTGCAACCAGACCGGTTTCACCAAGTGCCATCCACGGGGTCTGGTAGGTGCTAATGATTGCGTCGTAGGCGCCGGCATCGACACGGACCATGGCCGTATCGAGCACGTGCACCAGCAGATAAAGAAAAATAACGACACCGGTGACTCGGTGTCCCACCCAGGACCACATGCCTTCATGGCCGCGGTATAGGGTGCCTGACGAAGTCTTCGACACTGAACTAAACCTCCAAGGCTCGCAACGGCGCATGTGTATATTGCACACAATGAGATTTGACGCACTTGTGCGAGCGTTCCTTGTGCGAGTCTAAACCACTTGGCTAGCTCCAATCTATTTCGTGTCTCGTTCCTGTGAGCATGTTCACCGAAAAGGGGTAATTATGCGCTAAAAGGCCGAAATCCCGCCCGTAATACCTCATGCGATGTTTTCGTATTTAATCTGTTGCACAGGTTTCAATGGACAGGATTATCCACCGAATGAATTAGTCTGGAAGGCGTGAATGCAGACCTATTAGCCCGATTCCACGGCGTGATCCCCGCCGGCGGCGTCGGCACCCGATTGTGGCCCCTCTCCAGGGCTTCCGCTCCGAAGTTTTTGCACGATCTGACCGGATCCGGATCCACGCTGATCCGCGCCACCTATGACCGCCTGGTCCCGCTGGCCGGCGAACGGATCATGGTGGTCACCGGGCGTGCGCACCGCGGAGCCGTAGTTTCCCAGCTGCCCGAGCTGTGCGACGAGGACCTGGTGCTCGAGCCGGAGCCGCGCGACTCGGCCGCCGCCATCGGCCTGGCCGCCGCGATCCTGTACCGCCGCGACCCGAGCATCATCATGGGCTCCTTCGCCGCGGACCAGGTCATCGAGCCGGTCGAGGTGTTCCAGACCGCGCTGAGCGAAGCGATCCACACCGCTGCGACCGGCAAGATCGTGACCATCGGCATCCACCCGACGCACCCTTCCACCGGTTTCGGCTACATCCAGACCGGCCAGCCGCTGGATGTGCCCAATGCGCCGTCGGCGCGCGGGGTGGTGCAGTTCGTGGAGAAGCCCGATGAGGACACCGCCCGCAAGTACCTGGCCTCGGGCGGGTTCCTGTGGAATGCCGGCATGTTCGTCGCGCCGGTGAGCCTGATGCTCAAGCACCTGGAAGCCAACGAGCCGGCGCTGTACGCCGGCCTGATGAAGATCGCCGATGCCTGGGAAACCGATCAGCGCGAAACCGTGATGCGCGAAGTCTGGGCCGATCTGCCGAAGATCGCCATTGACTACGCGGTGGCCGAGCCGGCCGCCGCGGCCGGCGACGTAGCGGTGATCCCGGGCGTTTTCAACTGGGACGACGTGGGCGACTTCGCCGCGATCGGCCGCTTGAACAAGGCCAGTGCCGAAGAGGGCATCATCAACCTGGGCGGCGAGTCGGTGCGCGTGTATGCCGACAGCGCTACCGGCGTGGTCTATTCGGACCGCCCGCGCGTGGTGGCCTTGGTCGGGATCGAGGATGTGGTGGTGGTGGATACCGCCGACGCGTTGCTGGTGACCACCAAGGAGCATGCGCAGAAGGTCAAGCAGACCGTGGAGGCCTTGAAGGCCGACGGCGCTACCGAGGTGCTCTAGCACAGCAGGATTGCGAACGGGGCGAGCTGGCCGGCAACGGGTCGGCGCGCCCCGTTTCCCTGCCTGATGTTGCGCAATGCGCCCGAACATTACGGAAAACTGTCATTTTTTGCACCGTGCCGAGTATCTTCAAAAGGTGTCCACCGTGAATGAAAATGGCAATCCGGCTTCCGTCAGCGACTTCACCGAGCCGCTGATCGACCAGCTGATCGGCTTCCGCAGGGAACTGCATCGCAACCCGGAGCTGTCCTTTGCTGAGCACCAAACCACCGAGCGGATTCTCGAAACCCTGCGCGCTGCCGGGCTGGCGCCGCAGAAAATGGCCGACACCGGCGCCTTCGTGGACATTGGCGAAGGGCCCATCCGCATCGCCTTCCGTGCCGACATCGACGCGCTGCCGGTGGTGGAGGAAACCAACCTGGACTTCGCCTCGATGACCCAGGGCGTGGCGCACGCCTGCGGCCACGACATCCACACCACCGTGATGATCGGCGTGGCCTTGGCACTGGGAAGGATCCATGCCGCCGGCAAGCTCGATGGCTGCGTGCGGGTGATCTTCCAGCCCGCCGAGGAGAAGCTTCCCGGCGGGGCGCTGTCGGTGATCGAGCAGGGCTTGCTCGATGGCGTGCCGCGGGTGCTCGCGCTGCATTGCGACCCGCGGATCGACGCCGGGCATATCGGCACCCGCATCGGTGCGATCACCTCGGCCAGCGACACCATCCGCATCGAGGTCAACGGCCGGGGCGGGCACACCTCGCGCCCGCACCTGACCGAAGACATCGTTTTCGCGATGAGCCAGATCGCCACCCAGGTCCCGGCCGTGCTCGGACGCAAGGTCGATGTGCGCTCGGCCGTCTCGGTGGTCTGGGGCCAGATCCATGCCGGCAGCGTGCCGAACGCGATCCCCGCCACCGGATACCTGGCCGGAACCATGCGCTGCCTGGACGGCGATGTCTGGTACGAGGCCGGTGAGCTGCTGGACCAGGCCGTGCGCCAGATCGCCGCTCCCTACGGAGTGGAAATCAAACTGCAGCACACCCGTGGAGTGCCTCCGGTGGTCAACGCTCCGGCGGAGACCGCATTGATCGAGGACGCCGCGCGCCGCGAGTTCGGGGCCGAGGCCATCGAGCTGACTCCGCAGTCCATGGGCGGGGAGGACTTCGCGTGGATGACGCAGAAGGTTTCCGGTGCGATGCTGCGGCTGGGAACCCGCACCCCGGGCGGCAAAACCTATGACCTGCACCGCGGGGACTATATCCCGGACGAATCGTGCATTGGCGTGGGGGTTCGCATCATGGCGGCCGCCGCCATGCAGGCTGTGCGCGAGGCAAACGCCAAATAGGGCGTTGGCCACATCAAACCCGAAAGTTTTTAACATTTCTTTGACGCTTTAACAATTCGGTCAGTGACTTGGGCGTTGGCGTTAAGCGCTTGCCGTTTTGCGGCCCGTAAGTTATCTGTTTGTAATCTTTATCGTCTTTACCTGTGACATATCTCCGATAGGCTATGGAAACGATGGGAATGCTATGACTTTTGGTGTGCTCGAGTAAGGCCTAGGCAATGAAGCCTTGCACGAGGGTCAGGTGTCTTGCCTCCCGCATTATCTCGCAAGATTCTTTGGAGGAACAGATGCGCTTCGTATCGCGCAAGACCGGTATGGCTGCAGCCATGCTCGGCATCTCGGCATTAGCTTTGAGCGCCTGCGGCGCTGCACCGGAAGAGACCAGCTCGGCTGGCCAGTTCCCGGACTACGTTGGCTGCATTGTGTCCGACTCCGGTGGATTCGACGACCAGTCCTTCAACGAATCTTCCTTCCGCGGCTTGAAGAACGCCGAGAAGGACCTGGGCATCCAGACCAAGGATGCAGAATCCAAGTCGAACGCCGACTTCGCGACCAACCTCAACGGCATGGTCAACGCAGGCTGCGACCTGACCGTCACCATCGGCTTCCTGCTGGGCGACGCAACCGCTGAGGCTGCCGCGGCCAACCCGGACAAGAACTTCGCCATCGTCGACTTCCAGTACGAGAAGCCGATCGAAAACGTCAAGCCGATCATCTACGACACGGCCCAGGCTGCCTACCTGGCAGGCTACGCAGCAGCTGCCGCTTCGAAGACCGGCACCGTTGCCACCTTCGGCGGCATCAAGATCCCTACCGTCACCATCTTCATGGACGGCTTCGCTGACGGCGTGGCCAAGTTCAACGAAGACAAGGGCAAGGACGTCAAGCTGCTGGGCTGGGACAAGAAGAAGCAGGACGGCACCTTCTCCGGCGACTTCGAGAAGCAGGATAAGGGCAAGCAGATCACCAAGAACTTCATCGCTTCCGGCGCTGACGTTGTCATGCCTGTCGCCGGCCCAGTGGGCAAGGGCGCTGGCGCTGCAGTGGTCGAGGCCAACGACGGCGGCAAGGAAGCCAAGCTCGTGTGGGTCGACTCCGACGGCTTCCTGACCGCTCCCGACTACAAGGACGTCATGCTGACCTCGGTCGTGAAGACCATGGACACCGCAGTCGAAGATGTCATCCGCACCGACGCCGAGGGCAAGTTCGACTCGACCCCGTACGTGGGCACCTTGGAGAACGAGGGCGTTGCACTGGCACCGTTCCACAACTTCGATGAGGAAATCGGCGAAGACACCAAGAAGGAGATCGATGCCCTGAAGCAGCAGATCATCTCCGGTGAGCTGGAGATCGAATCGGCCTCCAGCCCCAAGTAGGTCTAGGCAAACCAGCCATGGAGCGCGTCACCGCTCGCCGCAATACAGCGGTGGGCAGGTGACGCGCTTTATGCCTGCCTAAGGGCCAAAACAACCTGCAAGCAAGAACCTCGCCAAACGAACAATGAAGATGGTGGAATCGTGAAACTCGAACTACGAGGAATCTCGAAAGCCTTCGGTTCTTTCTACGCCAACAAAGATATCGACCTGACGGTCGATGACGCCCAGATTCACTGTCTGCTCGGCGAAAACGGTGCTGGAAAGTCCACGCTTATGAACGTGCTCTACGGGCTGTACCAGCCGACCGAGGGCCAAATTTTGCTGGACGGGAAGCCCGTCGAGTTCTCCGGACCGGGCGACGCCATGGCCTCGGGCATCGGCATGGTGCACCAGCACTTCATGCTGGTCCCGGTCTTCACCGTGGCAGAGAATATTGCCCTCGGCGCAGAAACCACCAAGGCTGGCGGCGTGCTTGACCTGCAGGTCACCCGCAAGAAGATCCGCGAGATCTCCGACCGCTACGGCTTCGACGTGGACCCGGACGCGGTCGTCGAAGACCTGCCCGTTGGCGTGCAGCAGCGTGTCGAGATCATCAAGGCCCTGGTGCGCGAGGCCAAGATCCTGATCCTCGATGAGCCGACCGCGGTGCTGACCCCGCAGGAAACCGACGAGCTGCTGGACATCATGCGCCAGCTCAAGGCCAACGGCACCTCCATCGTCTTCATCTCGCACAAGCTGCGCGAAGTGCGCGCCGTCTCCGATGTGATCACCGTGATCCGCCGCGGCCAGGTCATCGATTCGGTCTCCCCGGAATCCTCCACCACCGAGCTGGCCAACCTCATGGTCGGCCGCGCCGTGGAACTGAACCTGAACAAGGCCGCAGCCACTCCCGGGCAGGCGGTACTGCAGGTCAAGGACCTGACGGTCGTCGACCCGGCGGGCACCACCACGCTGGACTCGGTCACCTTGGATATCCATGCAGGCGAGATCCTGGCGATCGCCGGCGTGCAGGGCAACGGCCAGACCGAACTGACCGAAGCGATCCTGGGCACCCAGCCGGTGACGGGCGGCTCGGTCAAGCTCGCCGGCCAAGAGCTGGTTGGAAAGTCGGTCAAGCAGATCCTGCGCTCGGGCCTCGGCTTCGTTCCCGAAGACCGGTCGGTGCACGGCCTGGTCACCCAGTTCTCCATCGAGGAGAACCTGGTGCTGGACCTCTACGACCGCCCGCCCTTCGGCAAGGGCATCTCGATGAACCTGGAGGCGATCAAGAAGAACGCCGCGCAGCAGATCCAGGGCTTCGACGTGCGTACCGATAATCCGCTGAACCCTGCCTCCAGCCTCTCGGGCGGCAACCAGCAGAAGGTCGTGATGGCCCGCGAACTGAGCCGCGATTTGAAGCTGTTCATCGCTTCGCAGCCGACCCGCGGCGTGGATGTGGGATCCATCGAGTTCCTGCACCGCCGCATCGTGGCCGAGCGAGACAAGGGCACCCCGGTGATGATCGTTTCCACCGAGCTGGACGAGGTCATGGAATTGGCCGACCGCATCGCCGTGCTCTACAAGGGCAGGATCAACGGCATCGTGCCGGGCGACACCTCCCGCGAGGTGCTGGGCTTGATGATGGCCGGCGTTTCGCAGGAAGAAGCCCTGGCCCAGGCCGAATTCGCGAAGGCGGAGAACGAGCCGGTTGAAGCCCAGCCAGCTAGCGAGCATGACAACCAGGAAGGAGAAGCGCAGTGAGCGAGAAAGCACCTGTGGTTCCCGGCTCCGGCAAGCCGGGCAATGACCTCTTGCGCCAAATCACCCAGGGACCAGGCCTGGTCTCGGTCCTCGGCGTCATCGTCGCACTGGTCATCGGCGGCCTGCTGATTGCGGTCACCGATGAGAAGGTGGGCGAAACGGCCGGCTACCTCTTCGCCCAGCCTTCGGCCTTCTTCGGCGAATTCTGGCGTGCGGCCACCGAAAGCTATGTGGCGCTGTTCAACGGCTCGATCTACAACTCCTCGCAGGGGTTCAAGCCGTTCCTGGAGACCCTGACCGTCTCCACCCCGCTGATCTGCGCCGGCTTGGGCGTGGCCGTGGCATTCCGCGCCGGCCTGTTCAACATCGGTGCCCAGGGCCAGATCATCATCGGCTCGGTGCTGGCCGCCTACATCGGCTTCGCCTGGCACCTGCCCATCGGCCTGCACCTGCTGCTGGTGATCGTCTTCGGCCTGCTCGGCGGCGCGATCTGGGGCGGCCTGGTCGGCCTGCTCAAGGCCAAGACCGGCGCCCACGAAGTGATCCTCACGATCATGTTCAACTACGTGGCCGTGTACCTGATCGACTTCCTGATGAACACCCAGGGGTTCCGCCGTCCCGGCGAGACCAACCCGATCTCGCCGATCCTGGACAGCTCGGCCATCTTCCCGGCGATCCCCGGTTCGCGTTTGCACCTGGGCTTCGTGATGGCGGTGCTGCTGGTGCTGGCCGTGTCCTGGATGTTCAAGCGCTCCACCGTGGGCTTCGAATTCCGCGCCGTGGGCCACAACCCGGAAGCCGCGCAGACCGCCGGCATCAACGTGGCCCGCACCACCATCATTGCGATGGCGCTGGCTGGCGCCTTGGCCGGTGCCGCAGGCGTGGCACAGGTGGCAGGCACCGAAAAGGTGCTCACCGGCGGCATCGCCGGCTCGCTGGGCTTCGACGCGATCACCGTGGCGTTGCTGGGCCGCTCCACCCCGTGGGGCACCTTCTTCGCCGGCCTGCTCTTCGGAGCGTTCCAGGCCGGTGCGGTGAACATGCAGATCACCACCGGCACCCCGATCGACATCGTGTCGGTGGTGCAGTCGCTGATCGTGCTGTTCATCGCCGCCCCGCCGCTGGTCAAGGCCATCTTCGGCATGAACCGCAAGAAGAAGCGCAGCTCCAAGCTCGAACCTACTAAGGCAGGTGCCAAGTGACCTCTTCCACCTTGCAGCCGGCAATCAACGTCCTGCCCAGCAAGAAGACCCCGATCATCCTCTCGGTGATCGCAGTGATCGTCTTCTTCAGCTTCGGCCTGCTGGGCAACGACCAAGCCGCCCACTTTACGCTGAACAGCGCGGGCGACGCCTTCGAGCTGCCCGAACTGGTCTTCCCGGGCCGCATCACCAACATCGTGTTCGGCGTGCTGCTGCTGGCCATTGCCGCCTACGCGTGGATGCAGCGCAAGCAGGGCAGGATCCTGGCCACCTGGATGGTCGCCATCGCGGCGGTCCTGTTCGTGCTGGGCTTCCTGATCTGGGTGGTTTCCGGCGCCAACATCAACAGCATTTCGCTGGCCAGCCTGCTGGCCGGTGGCGTGGTGCTGGCCGTGCCGCTGGTCTTCGGTTCGCTTTCGGGCGTGCTGTGCGAGCGTGCCGGCGTCGTCAACATCGCCATCGAGGGCCAGCTGCTGGGCGGTGCTTTCACCGCGGCACTGGTCGCCTCGCTGACCCAGAGCGCCTTCGCGGGCCTGGTTGCCGCCGGCCTGGCCGGCGCCATGGTCTCGCTGGTCCTGGCGGTCTTCTCCATCAAGTACGTGGTCAACCAGATCATCGTCGGCGTGGTCCTGAACGTGCTGGTTTCGGGCATCACCGGCTTCCTGTTCACCACCGTGATGCAGGAGGACCCGGAGCGCTTCAACTCGCCAGCGCACCTGCCGGTCATTGAAATCCCGCTGCTCTCCTCGATCCCGGTCATCGGCCCGATCCTGTTCAAGCAGTCGGTGATCGGCTACCTGATGTACCTGGCCGTCTTCCTGGTCTGGTTCGGCCTGTTCAAGACCAAGTGGGGCCTGCGCGTGCGCGCCGTGGGCGAGCATCCGAAGGCAGCCGATACCCTGGGCATCAAGGTCAACGCGATCCGCTTCTGGAATGTCACCCTCGGCGGCATCGTGGCCGGCATCGGCGGTTCCTTCTTCACCCTGGTGGCCATCGACTCCTTCACCAAGGAAATCTCCGGCGGCCGCGGCTTCATCGCGCTGGCCGCAGTCATCTTCGGCCGGTGGAACCCGATCGGCGCCTTCCTGGCCGCCCTGCTCTTCGGCTTCGCCGATAACCTGCAGGTGATCCTGACGATCATCGGCACCCCGGTACCGAGCCAGTTCATGGCCATGATGCCTTACCTGGTGACCATCTTCGCGGTGGCCGGATTGGTGGGGCGTTCGCGCGGACCGGCAGCTGCGGGCGAACCCTACGTGAAGGAATAGCGATTTCCCATGAATAGCAACAACGCGCCGTGGCCGCAGCTCGAAGCTGCGGCTGCGGCCGCGCTGTCCCAGGCCTACGCGCCCTACTCCGAGTTCCGGGTGGGTGCGGCGGCACTGACCAGCGACGGCCGCCTGATTTCCGGGTGCAACATCGAGAACGCCGCCTACGGGGTCACCCTGTGCGCTGAATGCGCCATGGTGGGCCAGCTCTTCGCCACCGGCGGGGGCACCATGGAATACTTCCTGTGCTTCGGCCAGCTGCGCGAGGGCGAGCTCGAACTGATCACCCCGTGCGGCCGGTGCCGCCAGCTGCTTTTCGAGCACCGCGGGGCGCAGCTGCTGATCAAGACAGCCCGCGGCATCGTGGGAATCGACGACCTCTTGCCTGACGCGTTCGGGCCGCAGAATCTCAACTTCTAGCGCCGGAGCACACCGGCCAACAGCAGAATGGAAGGTGCCTGATATGGCTACCGAGCAATTCAGTGCCGTCGAAGTCATCCGCGCCAAGCGCGATGGCGGCGAACTGAGCAACGAGATGATCGACTGGACCATCGACGCCTACACCCGCGGGGCCATCGCCGAAGAGCAGATGTCCGCGCTGAATATGGCCATCTACTTCCAGGGCATGAACCGCAACGAGATCTCGCGCTGGACTACCGCGATGATCAACTCCGGGGAACGCATGGACTTCTCTGCCCTCACCGACCCGTCGGGCAAGAAGCTGGCCACCACCGACAAGCACTCCACCGGCGGCGTGGGGGACAAGATCACCTTGCCGCTGGCTCCGCTGGTCGCCAGCTTCGGCGTGGCCGTCCCGCAGCTCTCGGGCCGCGGGCTGGGCCACACCGGCGGCACCCTGGACAAGCTCGAAGCCATTCCGGGCTGGAAGGCGGACCTGTCCAACGAGGCGCTGTTCTCCCAGCTGTCCAACGTCGGCGCGGTCATCTGCGCCGCCGGCACCGGACTGGCTCCGGCGGACAAGAAGCTCTACGCCCTGCGCGATGTCACCGCCACCGTGGAAGCCATCCCGCTGATCGCGTCCTCGATCATGAGCAAGAAGATCGCCGAAGGCACCGGCACCCTGGTGCTGGATGTGAAGGTCGGCTCCGGCGCGTTCATGAAGGACGAGGCCATGGCCCGCGAACTGGCCGAGACGATGGTGAACCTGGGCACCGATGCGTCGGTGAACACCGTGGCGCTGCTGACCAACATGGAAACCCCGCTGGGCCTGACCGCCGGCAACGCCATCGAGGTCGAGGAATCCGTTGAGGTCCTGGCCGGCGGCGGACCAGAGGACGTCGTGGAGCTGACCGTGGCCCTGGCCACCGAGATGCTTGCCGGGGCAGGCATCAAGGATGCGGATGTCCCCGGTGCGCTGAAGAACGGCAAGGCCATGGACATCTGGCGCAAGATGATCGCGGCCCAGGGCGGCGATCCGGATGCCAAGCTGCCGGTAGCCAAGGAATCGCACACCGTGGTGGCGCCCGCCGAGGGCGTGCTGATCAAGCTCGACGCGATGGACATCGGCCTGGCCGCGTGGACCCTGGGCGCAGGACGTGCCCGCAAGGAAGACAGCGTCCAGGCCGGCGCCGGCGTGCGCATGCACGTGAAGCCAGGTGCCTTGGTTCGCCGTGGCGAGCCGATTGCCACCTTGCTGACCGACACCCCGGCCAAGATGGAGCGTGCCATCGAGCTGGTCCAGCGCGCCATCATGATCGGTTCGGCCGATGACCGTCCGGACACCCGCCTGATCCTGGACCGCATCGCTGCCAAGTAGCCGAATCCGGATGGGCGCACAAGGAGCCGGGAAACACGTTGCCGTGTTTCCCGGCTCTTTCGCTTGCCGGCGACCGATCCGCTGGCAATCAGTGCCCCGCTCCAGAAGCATCGGGAGCCTGGTCGCCCTGCGAGTGCTCTTCCCCGGCCTCGCTGCCTGCAGCAGCTGGACTTTTCTTTCCGGAGGGCCGTGCAGGTCCGTTCGTCTTCGAAGTTGCGGTAGCAATGGCCTGGCATCCTGGTGGTTCCCAGGCCAGCTGCCGCAGTGGAAGTTCCCAGAAAGTTCCCGGGAACAATAACGGCGTAGTCAAACGTTAGTCAGTTAACTCCTACCTGGGTAGCAGATGGGAATTGTCCACAACGCAACGTAAGCAGGATGCGCGCAGGTGAGTTCTCGAGCGAAAATGGAGAGACATTCAGCGCATGGAGCGCCTTGGGAAAGTAGATGTAGGCACGCATGGAATTAGTCAATGAGGCAATCACGCAGGCCGCCAGCGCATGGTGGATCCTGCCGTTATTGTTTCTGTTCTGCATGATCGATGCGATTTTCCCCCTTGTCCCGAGTGAATCATTTTTGGTTTCACTGGCCGCGGTCGGCGTCCACACCGGTGTTCCCAACCTTGTCCTGATCGGCTTGCTCGGTGCCGGCGGTGCCTTGCTCGGCGACCAGATCACGTACGCCATCGGACGCAAGATCGGATCCAGGGGCTTCAAGTGGATGCGCGGGCAACGCGCGCAGCGGGTGCTGAACTATGCCGAGAAGAAACTTGAAACCTCGGGCGCTCTGCTGATTTTCACGGCCCGATACATCCCGATTGGCCGAGTGGCCGTGAACCTGACCGCGGGCGCCACCGGATTCAGCCACAAGCGCTTCACCCTCTTCGACACCATCGGCGTGCTGACCTGGGCCGCCTACTCCGTCAGCATCGGTGCGCTGGCCGGCAACTGGATGCACGACAACAAGCTGCTGGGCATTGCAGTTTCCATTGTCATCGCCGTAGTGCTCGGATTCGTCATCGACCGGATCGTCAGCTGGGTGCTGGATCGCCTGCATCGGCGCGCGGCGAAGCGCGAAGGGCACCCGGTGCAACCAGCCAGGCAGACCGTCCCGCCAACCCCTGACGAGGGTTAACCTCCCGTATTGATCAGGGTCACATAGTGGCTCGCAGATCTTTACCCGTAGGAGCTGTCAGTTCCACGAAAATGCGACTAGGCTCAGTGGTGTGACTGAAGAAATGATTCATACTGACTACGATCCCGAATTCGATTTCCGGGATCTGCCTAAAGTTTCGCTCCATGACCACCTCGACGGTGGTTTGCGCCCTCAGACGATCATCGAGCTGGCCGCCGAGATTGGACACGAGCTGCCAGAGACCGAAGCAGAAGCTTTGGGCGAATGGTTCCGTGAATCAGCCGACTCCGGCTCGCTGCCACGCTACCTGGAAACCTTCGAGCACACCGTCGCGGTCATGCAGACCCGAGATGCGCTGATCCGCGTTGCCCGCGAATTCGTAGAGGACCTCGCTGAAGACGGTGTCATCTACGGCGAAGTCCGCTATGCACCAGAGCAGCACCGCCGCGAAGGCTTGAGCCTGGACGACGTCGTCGACGCCATCCAGGAAGGCCTGGACCAGGCCTGCGAGCAGCTCAACGCCGAGGGCCACCCGATGCAGATCGGCCAGATCGTTACCGCCATGCGCCACAGCGACCAAGGCGTGGAAATCGCCAAGCTGGCCCTGCGCCACCGTGGTCGCGGAGTCGTCGGTTTCGATATCGCCGGTGCTGAAGATGGCTTCCCGCCCTCAGTGATGAAGGAAGCTTTCGACCTGCTGGCCGAGAACCTCTTCCCAACCACCGTGCACGCTGGCGAAGCAGCCGGCCTGGATTCCATCAAGGAAGCCATCCTGATCGGCCGCGCCCAGCGCCTGGGCCACGGAGTCCGCGTAGCCGAGGACATCGAGATCGAGTTCGGAGCTATCGACGAGAACGGCGAAGAACTCAGCGACGATACCGGCCTGGTATCGCTGGGCCCGGTAGCGAACTGGGTCCGCGAACGCGGCATCCCGCTGGAAGTCTGCCCGTCCTCGAACCTGCAGACCGGTGCTACCTCCAAATTCGGCGAAGGCATCGGGAACCACCCGATCGACCTGCTGGTCCAGACCGGTTTCAATGTCACCATCTCGCCGGATAACCGCCTGATGTCCGGCACCACCTTGTCCGATGAGTTCGAATTGCTGGTAGAAGCCTTCGACTACGACTTGGAAGATCTGCTGGATCTGACGCTGAACGCCGCCGAAGCTGCCTTCGTCCCGCTGGAAATGCGCGAGCTGCTCGTTGAGTACATCAACGACTACTACGACAACCTGCTGGATGACGAGGACTACGACGAAGACGAATACGAAAACGTCGCCGACTAGTTCCAGGACCCAGCCGCCAGGCAACCACCGAAGCCGTCCCTTGCCCAAGCAAGGGGCGGCTTCGCTGGTTCCAAGGGCAGGTGGTTCCTAGAACGGGTACTGCTTCTTGGTGGACTGCACGCCGACCCAGTGATCGGTGGTGAATTCCTCGATAGCCCACTCGCCGTTGAAACGGCCCAGACCCGAATTCTTCTCGCCACCGAACATCACATGCGGTTCATCATTGACGGTGATGTCATTGACGTGAGTCATCCCGGCCTTGATGCCGCGGGCAAAGGCGACGCCCTTCTCCAGGTTTTGCGTGAAAACGGCCGAGGACAAGCCGAATTCGGTGTCGTTGGCCAGTTCCAGCGCATGCTCTTCGGAGTCGGCCTTGGCGATGCCCACGACCGGACCGAAGATCTCCTCGCGGAACAGTTCCATGCCGCTGGTGACATCTGCGAAGACGTGGGGAGAGACCACACGGCCTGTGATCGAACCTGCCAGGACTTCGCGGGCGCCCTGGCCACGTGCGGTCTTGATCTTGCCGCTCACCGACGCCAACTGCGCATCATTGATGATCGGTCCCACGAGGTTGGCTGGATCGGCGGCATCGCCATAGCCGAGCTTGCCGACCTGCTCGATGAACTTCTCGATGAAGGCCTCGTAGACCGGAGCCTGGACGATGATGCGGTTGATGGCCATGCAGATCTGCCCCTGGTGCAAGAACTTGCCCAGGGTCGCGGCCTTGGCTGCTTCGTCAAGATCAGCGTCTTCGAGCACGACGAATGGCGCGTTGCCGCCAAGCTCCAGCGCCACGCGTTTCATGTGCTCGCCGCTGACCGCGATTTTCCCGACGTTCTTGCCCACCGGAGTCGAACCGGTGAACGAAACCAGCGACGGGGTCCGATGCGCCACGAAGTAATCGCCGATTTCCGAACCGGACCCAACCACTGCGTTCAGCACGCCATCTGGCAGGCCAGCCTCGGCGAAAGCCTTGGCCAGGACCAAGGCTCCCACCAGCGGGGTATCCGAGGCGGGTTTGAGCACCACCGCATTGCCCAGGGCCAGGGCGGGCGCTACGGACCGGGCCGACAGCAGCAGCGGGAAGTTCCACGGGCTGATGACGCCCACTACGCCGACCGGTTCGCGGTAGACCCGGTTCTCCTTGCCCTCGGCATTGGAGGGCAGGATCTTGCCGTGCACCCGGGTGGGGAAGGTGGCTGCTTCGCGGATGGCAGCGATGGTGCCGCCCAGTTCGATGTTCGCCTTCAACTGCGTGGAACCGGACTCGGCGGTCAACAGCGCCAGGATGCCCTCGAAGTTCGACTGCAGGTAGTCGGCGGCCTGGTTCAGGACCTTCGAGCGCTTGCCGGGGGAGAGCGCCGCCCAGCCTGGCTGCGCAGCGGCGGCAGCGCCATAGGCGTCGTCGACGTCTTGGGTCGAGGCCTGGCGGATCTCGGCCAGGAGCGAGTCATCGAAAGGGTTGGCAGTGCGCAGGATGCGCTCGGAGCGCCCCTCAACCCACTGGCCGCCGATGAAGAGTTTGGCTGGAAGCTGATCCAGGAATTCCAGCTGGGCGGTGTCTTGGACGGTCATTGGCAATCCTTCGCGTCGTCGGGATGAACTACGGCCATGCTAGCCCGAATGGGCAGCAATGGGCAGCTCCTGGGCCGCAGGCTGAAAGCCCGCTTCGATAGCATGTTCCTATGCCGGAGAACAGAACGCAGCTAGACCAGCTCAACGCCACCGTACGGACCCTTCGCAGCAGATGCGCCTGGACTGGCGCGCTGACTCACGAGTCGCTGCGCACCTACCTCATTGAGGAAAGCTATGAGGTGCTGGACGCCATCGCTGAACGGAACCCGGATCTGTTGAAGGAGGAGCTGGGGGACTTGTTCTTCCAGATCCTGCTGCATTCGCTGATCGCCGAGGAGCAAGACCATTTCGGCCTGGAAGATGTCGCCGAAACGCTGAATGCGAAGCTATTGCGCCGCAACCGGCATATTTTCGACGAGCAGGGCCAGGTCCGCCAGGACGTCATCACGGATGTGGATGAGATTATCCGCGTGTGGGATGCGGCGAAGCAGGCCGAACGCGCCGGCCAGCCGAAGAAGCGGAAGAACGCGGGACTGCCCGCTGGGCTGCCGTCCCTGGCGCTCGCGCAGAAATTGCTTGATCGCCATGCCAGAGCAGGATCGGCACAGCCCGCGGCCGGGCTTGTCACCGAGCAGGTTCGTGAGCGAATCGTCGACGAGTTCTCCCTGGCTAAGGAATTAATGGCCCTGTCAGCGAGGGCCGAGGAGCTGGGCCTGGATGCCGAATCGGTGCTGCGCGCGGCCCTGGGCCAGCAATACGGCGCGGAAACTGGCGCAACAACATCGCCCAAATCACCTTCGAAGCGCTAGGCTAGAGACAGGCAATGGCGCCGACGGTCTTATCAGCGACCGCTGGTTGACCTGCCCCAAGACCACCCCTTTTCTACAAGGAGTCCATACTCATGGCATTGATTGACGCCATTCACGCGCGCGAAATCCTTGATTCCCGCGGCAATCCGACCGTCGAGGTCGAGGTCCTGCTATCCGACGGCTCGCATGGCCGTGCTGCTGTTCCTTCCGGTGCATCCACCGGCGCTTTCGAAGCAGCTGAGCGTCGCGACGGCGACAAAGACCGGTACCTCGGCAAGGGCGTACTGGGTGCTGTAGAGTCCGTCATCGACGAAATCGCCGACGAGCTGGAGGGCCTTGACGCCACCGACCAGCGCGCCATCGATGCCACCATGATTGAACTGGACGGCACTGCCAACAAGTCCAAGCTGGGTGCAAACGCCATCCTCGGCGTCTCCCTGGCAGTGGCCAACGCCGCTGCAGTGAGCGCCAACCTGCCACTGTTCAAGTACCTGGGCGGCCCTAACGCGCACGTACTGCCAGTGCCACTGATGAACATCCTCAACGGCGGCTCCCACGCCGACTCCGACGTGGACATCCAGGAATTCATGATCGCCCCGCTCGGCGCGCCGACCTTCTCCGAGGGCCTGCGCTGGGGCGTCGAGGTCTACCACAACCTCAAGTCCGTGCTGAAGGAGAAGAACCTCTCCACCGGCCTGGGCGACGAGGGCGGATTCGCTCCGAACCTGCCAAGCAACCGCGCGGCTCTGGAACTGATCACCGAAGCGATCAAGCGCGCTGGCTACACCCCGGGCGAAGACATCGCCCTGGCGCTGGATGTCGCTTCCTCCGAGTTCTACGAGAACGGCGCTTACCAGTTCGAGGGCAAGGCGCTCTCTGCCCAGGAAATGAGCGACTACTACGCTGGCCTGGTTGCCGACTTCCCATTGGTTTCGATCGAGGATCCACTGGATGAAGACGACTGGGATGGCTGGAAGACCCTGACCGACGCCATTGGCGATAAGGTGCAGCTGGTAGGCGACGACCTGTTCGTCACCAACCCGCAGCGCCTGGCCGACGGCATCGCCAAGGGCACCGCCAACTCGCTGCTGGTGAAGGTCAACCAGATTGGCACCCTGACCGAAACCATCGATGCAGTGACCATGGCGCAGCGTGCCGGGTACACCACCATCACCTCGCACCGTTCGGGTGAAACCGAAGATGTCACCATCGCTGACATCTGTGTGGCAACCAACGCCGGGCAGATCAAGACCGGTGCACCAGCTCGCTCCGAGCGCGTAGCCAAGTATAACCAGCTGCTGCGTATCGAAGAAGACCTGGGCGCCTCGGCGGTCTACGCTGGCCGTAGCGCGTTCCCGCGTTTCAACAGCTAATTTTCAGTAATAGCGAATAAGCTCGTCGGTAGTGGATACCGGCGGGCTTTTCGTTATTTAATGGAATTATCTTGCCAAGTCCACGGCAACACCGCACGAAAAGCACCACGGGAATTGGGGGAGTATGGCTCAGCGACCACCGCGAATGCCTCGCCGTAATACTCCGGATCCGGCCGAAGAAGCCGTAATAACCCCGGTTGACCAGACGAAACATGACGGCGCAGGTTCCGAAGCTGAACCGCCTACCGACGCTCTGCGCATCGTCAGGCCACAAGTGCAGGCCAGGCAAACTCCTGCAACGCCGCGCCCACCGAAGGCCGCTCCCGCTGCGCAGAAGCCCAGAAGCGTTGCCGCGAAGCCGAAAGCGACGGCACGCCCAGCGTCAGATGCGTCACGTGAGCCGAAAGAATTTGCAGGAAATTACGCGCCGAAGCCGAAGGTGCCGCTGCGCGAACGTGCCAAGGAAAAGCAGAACGAACGCCGACGCGATGACCGGGTGAAGTTCTCTGCTGCCGTACGCCGCAAGCCGGGGCAGAAGCCGTCTGGCCAGAACCACGTCCCCGAGGGCGAACCCGTTGCTGCGCACCGGTTTTCCGGCCGTATCGCCGCCTTGATCGTGGTCCTGGCCTTCTTCGCAGTGATGCTCGTGCCCACGGTGAATTTCTACCGCACGCAGATGGCGGAGCTGAATGAGCTGAATGCCTCGATCGAAGCGCTGGAGACGCAGCGCGATGACCTCAAGGCAGAGATCGCGCGCTGGGATGACCCGCTGTACATCAAGCAGCAAGCACGCGAGCGGATAAACTTGGTAATGCCTGGTGAAAAGCTCTACATGGTGGTGGGTGAACGCCCTAAGGATGAAGAGACGCCCGCCGACGGCAACGGAAGCACCTTCGAGGTGCGCCAGGAACTTCCATGGGTTGATGCTCTGCTCGACTCCGTTCGACGTTCTGCCACTGACTAACCACTTTAAACACGAAGAGACTTATAACCGTGACTGAACAGCCAATCCGCGAAGCCCTTGACGCCGCCGGACGAGTACCCAGCGAAGCTGACCTCGACACCCTGTCCCGCCAGCTGAACCGCCCGGTGCGCGATGTGGTGGAGATCGGTGCGCGCTGCGTTTGCGGAAACCCTCTGGTAGCCACCACGGCACCGCGCCTTTCCTCGGGTATTCCCTTCCCCACCACCTACTACCTGGCGCACCCGGTGATCACTGCGGCAGTGTCGCGGTTGGAAGCTGCCGGGTTGATGAACGAGATGAATGACCGCCTGGGTGAGGACGCGCAGCTGGCGCAGGCTTATGTAGCTGCCCACGAGTCGTACCTGGCCAACCGCGATGCGATTGGCCAGCGCTCGGGAACCGGGGCCGTTCCGGAAATCGCTGGGGTCTCTGCTGGTGGCATGCCGACCCGCGTCAAGTGCTTGCACGTGCTGGTAGGGCACTCGCTGGCTGCCGGCGAGGGCGTGAACCCGCTGGGTGATGAAGCGCTGGCTGGGATTGCCCAGTGGTGGACCAAGGACAAGTGCTACTGCGTAGGTGCTTGGGATACCGAATCCGAGGCGCCGAGCCGTGACCGCTCGCGCCACGTGAAGACCCAGGAACAGCAGGACCCAGCGGCCAAGCGCGCAGAACGCGCCCGGAAGCGTGCCGTGCGTGAATCCGCACAGGGCGCTGACCAGGATGACGCCTAATGCGCGTGGCCGGTATTGACTGCGGAACCAACTCCATCCGTCTGCTGATCGCGGACATCGGGGCCGATGGCCAGCTGGTCGACGTGCTGCGCACCATGCGCATCGTGCGCTTGGGCCAGGGCGTTGACGCTACCGGCGCTTTCGCTCCCGAGGCCTTGGAGCGCACCTTTGAAGCTGCTCGCGAGTACAAGAAGCTGTGCGATGAGCATGGGGTGGAAGCCATCCGTTTCGCAGCGACCTCGGCGGCCCGCGATGCATCGAATCGCGAGGTCTTCACCGAGCGGATCACCAAGATCCTGGGCGTCGCCCCGGAAGTGATCAGCGGTGAAGAAGAAGCCTCCCTGTCCTTTGCCGGTGCGGCTTCGGTTCGGGACGGGCAAAGCGGCAAGAGCCTGGTGATCGACCTCGGTGGTGGATCCACTGAATTCGTTCTCGGTGATGCCACCGGCCCGTTGGCAGCCAAGAGCCTGGACATGGGTTGTGTGCGCGTTACCGAACGGTTCCACCAAGCGGGATTGCGTTCGGACCAGGCCTTGGAATTCATGGACAGCACCTTGGAATCCTTGGCCGGATCGGTTGACGTTGCGCAGGTCGACGCGGTGATCATGGTTGCAGGCACTTTCACGACGCTCACCGCCCAGGCCCTGGGATTGAAGCAGTACGAGTCGGAAAAGATCCATGGGGCGCAGCTGAGCTTCGCCCAGATGCGCCAAGCCACCGCCAGCATGCTTTCCTACAGCCGGGAAGAGCGCGCGGCACTGGGCTTCATGCATCCGGGACGAGTTGATGTGATCCAAGCTGGCGCAGCCATTGTGCAACGCATCCTTCATTACCTTGAAAAGGCCAGCGGGAACCGCGAAATGGTTCTGATTGCTTCCGAACACGATATTCTCGACGGAATCGCGGCTTCAGCTGCCGCCGCCTGAACCTGTCACCCAGTCACCGACCCAAGGAGATGTCTTGAGCTCAGCTTTGCGTGCCAGGAAAAGAATGGGCTTCCTCAAGCTCGGCTCTCTGCTTGTCGCAGCGCTGTTGGCCTTCACCCTGCTCAGCGTGGGCGTACCTGCCCGCGCTGACAACATGCGTGAGTCCGAATACTGGCTCAAGTCGTTGGGCGTGGCCGAAGCGCACAAGACGACAAAGGGCGAAGGCGTCAAAGTCGCGATCATTGATACCGGCATTGATACCGCGCATCCAGACTTGAAGGGTGCCGTGGTTGGCGGTGCTGATATGTCCGGCTCAGGCGGAGACAAGGGCAACAAGCCCATAGGCGTCATGAGCGAGCACGGCACCTTGGTGGCTACCTTGCTCGGCGGGCGCGGCAACAACAAGGGCGAAATCAAGCGGGTTAAATCCGAGAACGAGCGCTTGAAGGCCGCGTGGGAAAAGGCCAAGAAGACCGCCGAAGACGAAGACGAGGACATTCCCCAGGAACCTGAGTACGAAAAGGTGCCAAAGCTGAAGAGCGGCAAGGACGGCGTGCTCGGCGTCGCTCCGGCAGCAGACCTGCTGTCTGTGTCGCTGTGGATGGGCGAAGGCAACCCGGCGAAGATTCCAGTGGAAACCCAGATCCCCCGTGCCGTGAAATGGGCCGTGGATTCCGGGGCCAAGGTCATCAACATGTCTCTCGGTTCAACCAGCCCGGCATGGCCGGAAAGCTGGGATGACGCCTTCAAGTACGCAGAAGACCATGACGTGGTTATTGTTGCCGCTGCAGGCAACCGTTCGGGCGGCATGAGCCAGGTGGGCGCCCCGGCCACCATTCCGGGAGTGCTGACCGTGGCCGGCGTTGATGCCAGCGGCAAGGCTTCGCAGGATTCCTCGACCGAAGGCATTTCCATCGGCGTTGCAGCCCCTGCCGAGCAGTTGGTCGGCGGCTTGCCAGATGACGGCTACGCGCGCTGGTCCGGTACCTCTGGCGCGGCTCCTTTGGTGGCGGGCGTGGCCGCATTGATTCGTTCGGAATACCCGAACATGAAAGCTCCTGAGGTCATCAACCGCATCCTGAAGACCGCCAAGGACACCGGCACAGCCGGCGTGGACAACCTCTACGGCTACGGAATCATCGATGCGCAGGCGGCAGTGACGGCGAGCGTCCCCTCGGTATCCGAGAACCCGCTGGGCACGATCAGCGAGTGGATTCGCGTGCACCGCCGCGACACCCAGAAGACTGCTGATACCCCAGCTCCGGGCGTCTCGATGGAGAAATCGGACCTCAAGCAGGTCGCGGCGCCAGATCCGGTTCTTCCCGATGACTCGGCACCGGCGCTTCAGCCGTTGCTGATCGTCGGCGGGGGAGTGCTCTTGCTGCTGGTGATCATTGCAGGCATCGCCCAGACCCTGGTGCGTCGTCGACGCGAGAAGGCTGCGGCGCGGCTTGGTTCGGCTTCCTTGAGTTCATTGAAAGTCCCGGATCAAGCTGGCGGCCGGGATCTGTTCGACGAGATTCCCGAAGAAGAGAAGTAAATAGCGGACAAAGCGGGGTGGAAACTGAAGATCCACCCCGCTTTTTCGCGCCTTCCGATGCTTAATTCGACAGGTTGGCGCGAACCTCGGCAGTCGGAAACGCCCATGCCTGGCGACGACGTGACACACCGAACGGAAATAGTTAGTGAATGTTTTCACTAACTCGAAAAATCCGCGTAGAATCAACAGTATGTCGATCATCGAAACCTCCCAGAAGCGTCCGCGCATTCTTATCGTCGGCGGTGGCTACGTAGGCCTGTACGTCGCGATGAAGTTGCAGAAGAAGGTCAAGGCACACGGCGGCATCGTCACCGTTGTCGACCCGAACCCGTACATGACTTACCAGCCATTCCTGCCAGAAGTTGCCGGTGGCCAGATTGAACCACGCCACGTTGTGGTCTCGCACCGTCAGCACCTGAAGCACTCCGAGCTGGTCAACGGCCGCGTGCTGAGCATCGACCATGCCAACAAGAAGGCTGTCATTGCTCCGGTCAACGGCGAGCAGTTCGAGCTGGAATACACCGATGTCGTGATGTCCGCTGGTGCGGTCACCCGTACCTTCCCCATCGCTGGCCTGGCTGAAACCGGCATTGGCCTGAAGACCATCGAAGAGGCTGTCGCCCTGCGCAACAAGGTTGCCGAGCGCATCGAGTCCGCTTCGAACATGACTGATCCAGTTGCACGCAAGCGCGCCCTGACCTTCGTGGTCGTCGGCGGCGGCTTCGCCGGCATCGAGACCATCGCCGAGCTGGAAGACATGGCCCGTCACTTGATCGGTCTCAACGACCGCATCGATGCGAAGGAAGCACGCTTCGTCCTGATCGAGGCCATGGGCCGCATCATGCCAGAAGTCACCGCCGAGCAGGCGGAGTGGGTTGTCGATCACCTGCGCAGCCGCGGCATCGAGGTCTTGCTGAACACTTCGCTGAACAATGCCGAAGAAGGCAACCTGGAACTGATCAACATGGCCGACAAGTCCCCAGCGGGCGAGTTCGGTTCCGACACCTTGATCTGGACTGCTGGCGTCATGGCCAACCCGATGGTTCGCTCCACCGATTTCCCAATCGAGCAGCGCGGCCGCATCGAGACCCGCACGGACCTTCGTATCAAGGATGCCAACGGCGAACCTCTGGAAGGCGCCTGGGCAGCCGGCGATATCTCGGCAGTCAAGGACGTCACCGGCGGCCTGCCGGACGGCACCTGCGTTCCCAACGCACAGCACGCAGTGCGCCAGGCCAAGCTGTTGGCCAAGAACCTGTACGCTGCGCGCTACGGTGTTGGCACCATCAAGGAATACAAGCACTCCAACCTGGGCGCAGTTGCCGGCTTCGGCCGCAACAAGGGCGTTGCCAAGGTTGTTGGCATCAAGCTCAAGGGCTGGCCAGCATGGATGGCACACCGCGGCTACCACGGCATGGCCATGCCGACCTTAGAGCGCAAGTTCCGCGTCGTTGGCGACTGGCTGGTTGCACTGGTCTTCAAGCGCGATGCCCTGCAGCTGAACAACCTCGAAGCACCACGCACTGCTTTCGAAGAGTCGGCCAAGCCGAAGAAGTAGGCTTGAGCCGTAGTTGATCGACGATGATGCGAGGGGCCAAGCAATTGGCCCCTCGCATACGTCAGCAAAGAAGGATTTTCTATTTGCTTTGCCGATCACGTAAAATTTGAGAGTCTTGCCCCTATGGTGGAATTGGCATACACGGCTGACTTAAAATCAGCTGCCGAAAGGCTTGTGGGTTCGAGTCCCACTGGGGGTACCAACACATAAGGCCTCTACTTCCCTTTATTTACAAGGGAGTAGAGGCCTTTGCTGTTTCTGAAAACAATCAAAAGGGCACATTTAGGGCACATTCATCCGTGAAACAGCCTCATTCAAGGCCACTGCAACACCGTCTAAATCGTCATCAAACAGTTCCGCATACACGTCTAGAGTCATCGCAGCAGAGCTATGCCCAAGCATCCTCTGAACCACTTTCACGTTCGCCCCAGCACTGACCGCGAAGCTTGCAGCGGTGTGCCTTAAATCGTGTGGTGTCACCCTGGGCACGCCTGAATCTATGACCGCTGAACCGAACCATGATTTCCGTTCGCGCATGTCGATATGACGCAGGTAGGTTCCATCAGGATTTGGGAACACCAGGTCTTCACGGTGCTTGCTTTTGCACAGTTCACCGATGGCCGGGACCATGAATGCCGGGAATGAACTGCTCCCCGAAAGTTGGACTGTAAAAGTCAACAACTTTAGGGGAGCATTTTCATGCACGCACTAAGCACACTATCCGAGTACCAACGCGAGCAACTCGTGGAACTCTTCGAGCAAGGCTATGGATATAGGTCTGTGGCATCAGTGATTAAAGTCGGTGTATACGCGAGCAAGCGCCTCTACAATCAGTGGCGGTTACATGGCAGGCTATGCCTCATGGAGAAACCAGCAAAAAAGCAGTATTCCTTCGAGGCCAAGAAGGAAAACGTTGACCGGTTCCTTGCAGGTGAAACTGCCATGGAACTTGCCGCAAAGTTCAACGTCAGTTCCGACGTGTTGGTTGCCGATTGGGTGCGGTTATGGCGAAAAGGCGGCGACGACGCACTGATGCCCAAACCTAAAGGACGCCCAAAGGGCTCCGTACCTAAATCGCCTTTGAGCGAAGAAGACAAGCTCCGCCAAGAAAATAAACGACTGCTAGCCAAGGTCGCTTACCTGGAAAAACTCCGAGACTTGAGGGATCAGGGGCATCGCTGAAAACCCAGGTGATTGTCACCCTCAAGTCAGAACACGACCTCGCAGACCTGCTGGCCGTAGCTGGCTTGGCCAGGTCAACCTATTACTACCATCTGAAGTTGATGGATCAGACAGATCCGTATGCGGACCTCAAAGCAGCCATCACCACGTCGTTTGAGAACAGCAAACGACGCTACGGGTACCGAAGAGTCCACATGGACCTGCGCGCTCAAGGATGGGCCATCGGCATAAAGCTGGTCCGTAAGCTCATGAGAATCCTAATTTTTCAGTCCAAAGCGCACCCTAAGCGACGCTACAACTCGTACCAGGGCGAGCAGAGCAAGATCGCTGAAAACCTGTTAGCGCGGCACTTTGACGTTGATACACCGGACACTGTTTACGTCAGTGACGTGACCGAGTTCAGGGTTGACCAGGAGAAACTGTATTTGTCTCCCATCATGGATCTGTTTGACCACAGCATCTTGAGCTACACGATCGCTTCGTCACCAACTACGGCGTTCACTAATCAGAGCTTGGCTCAAGCCTTAGGTTCGAAAGATTTCGGGAAGAAGCTGCTGCTCCATACGGATCAAGGATTCCAGTATCAGCATTGGTCGTGGAAGGCTTTGCTGCAGGAGCATGGTGCGGTGCAGTCCATGTCTCGTAAAGGGAACTGCTTCGACAACTCGGTCATGGAGAATTTCTTCGGTCATCTCAAGTCGGAGATGTTCCATGGAGAGCACTTCGCAGATTTCGAGGATCTCAAGGTGGAGATTGAGACGTACATCGATTGGTACAACGTCAGTCGGCGTCAGGAACGACTGAAGGGTATGACGCCGATGGAATATCGATGCCATACCCTTGCAGCCTAAGCAGGACTATTATTTAGCTCGTCCAACTTTTGGGACCCAGTTCACGCATTGTGAACCGTCCCGGAAATCATGCCGCCGTCTTATGTGCGGCTGCGTCGGGTAACGAGCCTGTCATTTCATCATAGTAGGCTCGCTCAAATTCCTCTGGAGTTTGGTGATCCAGCGAGGAATGCAAGGGATCATTGTTGTACCAAAAGACCCAGCCGAAGGCGACCTCAACGACGTCGGATTCGGTCTTCAACGCACCAGTACGGAACGGTGAACCCTTGGCCACGGCCTCGTTCTTGAACAAGCCCATCACCGTCTCCGCGGCGGCATTATCGTAAGCGTCGCCGACACTGCCAATCGACGGAACCAGCCCCTCAATTTCCAAAGTGTCGGTGTACCGGATCGAGGTGTATTGGCTTCCCGCGTCCGAGTGATGCAAAAGCCCCTTGTCAACCGGCCTATTGCTGTGTTTTCGGCGCCACAGGGCCATTTTCAGGCACTGCTCCACGAAAGCGGCGTCTTTCACAGTGGAGGTTTCCCAGCCGACGATGGCCCGCGAATACAGATCGATCACCAACGCCACGTAGACGAACCCGGAATACACCGGCACGTAGGTGAAGTCCGTGACCCAAATCCGGTTTGGTGCCTCTGCCGTGAAGTCTCGGTTCAGCAGGTCACCGGCCCTGCGTCCGTCCTTGCCAGGGATCGTGGTGCGGGTCTTGCGGCCCCGGATCATGCCGTTCATGCCCTCGTCACGCATGAGCCGGTCAACGGTGTGTTTGGAGACCGCGGGGAAGCCGTTGCGCCGCAGCCAAGCGGTCATCTTTCGCCGGCCATAAAGGATTTCTGGCTTCGGTCTTCCTTTAGCGTCTAACACTTTGAGGCTGCGTAACGTGTCAATGACCTTCGCATCTTCAACTGCTCGCAGGGCCGGAGGCCTTGTTTTCCAGGCCCGGTAGGTTCGTGCGGTAACCTGCACGCCCTGCTCACGCAGGACGGCGCAGATCGACTCGACCGCATGACCTTCGGCCCGCTGCTCATCAACGAATCGGCAGATTAGCGGCGGCGAGGGTCGAGTTCCCTCGCGAAGAAAATTGAGGCAGCTTTCAAGATTTCGTTGGCTTCCTTCAAATCCCGATTCTCCGCCCGCAACGCCTTGAGCTCATCGAGTTCGGTAGTGGTTGGGCCGTCCTTCTCACCGGTGTCGGCCTGGTCCTGGAGCACCCAGCGACGCAATGATTCGGGACCGACATCCAGCTTCGGAGCCAGGGCCTTGCACGCTGCATATATGGAAGGGTACTCGGAGAGCCGGTCCACAACCATCGCTACGGCGCGTTCACGAACTTCGGCAGGGTATTTCTTGGGCATGGTTGCTATCTTTCTCTCGAAAGACAGCGGCATCAAATCAGGGACGGTTCAGTCGCTGCATTTCGTGTTTAAGCAAGTGAAGTAGTCACTCACTTTTCCGTTTTGTGCGGCGTGTCAGAAATCAAACATTTACAAGTTGCGAGCTCACGCATCCTTGCACTATGCTCAAAGTAATCGTTCAGCCCGCCCAGAAATATTTCTGGAGTGGGCTGGATTTCTTTTTACCCGAGGTTTAAATGTCTGCGCCGATCAAGCCGTTTAAGAGCATTGAAGATCAAATAGGGCTCTTGCGAGAACGTGGAATGGAATTGCAAGATGATGCATTCATTCGTCGCTGGCTTGAGTCGGTCGGGTACTACCGGCTCAGTGGTTACTGGTACACGTCTCGGCAGGTTACGGATTTGGCTGTCGATGGGAAGAAAACTGTGCCAATTCGGTCGGACTTTTTCGAGCCCGGGACCTCGTTCTCAGACATAGCCGCGCTCTATGAATTTGACCGCAAGCTCAGGACTGCAATACATGACGTGGTGGAGCGCTTGGAAGTTGCCCTTCGCACAGCTATTGCCCATGAACTGGCATCCCACGATCCGCTGGCATTATATGAGCGTTCGTTATTTCGAGAATCGGAAGATAATTCGGGCAGTCTCCAGCATTATGGCCTTGTTACGCAAATTACTCAGCGCATCAACAGGGCAGCGCGAGGCGGGGACGATCATATTATGCACAACGTGGAAAAATATGGATCGCGGTTGCCAACGTGGGTTGTGGTGGACGTCCTGGACTTTAGCGATTTGTCTAAAATCTTCGCCGCATTGAAGCTTACGCATCAAACTAAAATAGCTGCATGCTTAGGGCTTGATCTCACCCATGTTTCACTGACGCGTAGAGAACGCGACAAGCTCAAGACGGGACACCCGCTAGCGCCGTGGCTCCGTCAGTTATCGCTCCTGAGAAACAAATCTGCGCACCATTCACGGGTTTGGAACTGCACTTTATCTCCCGCAGGAACAGGGCTGATCGGCAAGATTGATGGCCTACAAGCATTGCCGACAGGACATAGTGAACGTATTTTCGGATGCTTAACAGTGCTCGGGAAGGTGCTAGAAACTACTTCGCCAGGAGCATCGTGGGTGCAGAAGGTTAGGACGTTGCTCATTGATGCACTTGATTCAATCCCTATGGTTACCGAAGCTTCCTTGGGCGCTCCTTCAGGTTGGAGAACTCAGGGCGTTTGGGACATTTGACGACTATCGGCCCGTTTTGCTGTCGTAGCTGCAAACTGGGGGCACAAAAGGGGCACATATCCTCTTGAATCTGGGTGCTTCAACGTTATCGAACGTGCTCAAAACCCCCTAGAATCCGGGGGAGTGGTGCGTTCTCAAGTCGTTCGAAAGGTTTCGAGTCCCACTGGGGGTACAGAATAAGGCCGTTGCTGTTCCGGATTTTCCGGTCAGCAGTGGTCTTTTCTTTTGCCAAAAGTGGGAGCGCATCCATCGTTCAACCTCAGGCATCGTGCATTCCACCAAAATCGGCTGCCAAGGCAACCTTGATGGTAGAACTTTCAAGAATATCGCTGACAGAGTAGTTTTTCTTCGGAAAAATGCCCTATATCATCCTTCCGACTGAGTGATTTCACAGCAATGCTCAATAGGATTAAGCAAAAGATCTTCAGCTAGCCACGTGCCGGCGCAATCGCAATCTATGGGGGAATGACATTGGGCAATCCAATTTTTGGTTCCAGCAGCCGCTCTGATGCTTGGGGAACCAAGCCTGGAAGTGCTGTTGGATTCCGTGACACCGCAAATATGAGCGCAGACCAGCTGCAGCAGATGTACCAGCAGCCTGCTGCAACCAGCGCCGACACCGGCCGCATGACCATCGGAACCACGATCAACAAGACCGTGCTCTGCCTGGCCTTGGTTGTTGTTGGCGCCGCGATTGGCTGGGGCATGCCGGCCCTCATGTTGCCAGGTGCCTTGGTTGGCTTTGTCCTCGGTCTGGTTAACGCATTCAAGAAGCGCCCATCGCCTGTGCTCATCCTGCTGTACGCCGCGGCCCAGGGCCTGTTCCTTGGTGGTCTCTCCGGCTTCCTTGAAAGCCGGCCGGGCCTTGAGGGAATCGCTATCCAGGCTGTGCTGGCTACCCTGTGTGTTGCCGGCGTAACCTTGGCGCTGTACCGCTCGGGCAAGTACCGCATGACTCCCAAGCTGAACAAGATGTTCATGATCGGCATGGTCGGCCTGATCGTCTTCTCGCTGCTCAACATGGTTCTGATGCTCACCGGCGTCATCGATGGCATGTTCGGCATGCGCGGCGGAGTGCTCGGCTTGGTTATCGGTGTAGTTGCCGTTCTGCTGGCAACCTACGCACTGGTTGCCGACTTCACCATGATCGAGGAATTGTCCGACCAGGGTGCTCCAGCCATCATGGCATGGCGCGGCGCCTTCGGCCTGACCATGACCCTGATCTGGCTGTACACCGAGATCCTGCGTATTCTCGCGATCCTGCGTGGCGACGACTAGCCGCAATAGCATAGCTCGCAAGGACCAGTGCCCATTTCGGGCACTGGTCCTTGTGCGTTAATCGCCTGTTCAAATATGAATTTTTATGATCGACTGCAACCGCCTATGCCATGGAAAATGACAGCTGATTTGGGCGCTCATGCGAAACTTTGGTTAGATTCTCCTGTAGCTATTCAGTTACTCAACTCACAGCAGATTTGGCAGAAAGAACGCAATGAGAGTCGATCAAACATCAGGAAAGCCGCCGGGCTTGGTGAAATCCCTGGGCAACTTGGATGCCCTGGCCCTAGGGTTCGGTGCCATGATCGGCTTCGGCTGGGTAGTGCTGACCGGTGGGTGGCTGGATAACGCCGGCACCATGGGGGCGGTACTGGCCATGCTCGTTGGCGGTGGCATCATGGCCGTCGTTGGCCTGACCTATGCCGAACTGACCGCGGCCATGCCCAAAGCCGGTGGCGAGCATAACTTCATCCTGCGCGCCCTGGGCGCCCGGCCTTCCTTTATCGGATCGTGGGCAATTACCGGCGGCTATGTCACGATTGTGGCTTTCGAGGCGGTTGCTTTGCCACGAACCGTGGAATACATCTTCCCGGGCATGAGCCAGATCCCCCTGTGGACTGTTGCCGGTTTTGAAGTAAACCTGACCTGGGCGTTGGTAGGCGTGCTTTCAGCGGTGGTGATCACCTGGATCAACATCCGCGGCGTGAAGCAAGCTGGCGTATTGCAGACCTTCGTGGTGCTCTTCCTGATGGTTATCGGCGTCTTGATGATCGTGGGAGCCTTTGCCGGCGGCGAAGCCAAGAACATGGAACCGTTCTTCACCCCAGGAACCAGCGGCTTCTTCGCCGTGCTGGTGGCGGTGCCATTCCTGTTCATCGGTTTCGACGTGATTCCGCAGTCCGCGGAAGAAGTGAATATTCCGGCCAAGCAAATTGGCAAGCTCGTAGTCGTCTCCGTAGTCTTGGCCACCATCTGGTACGTCATGGTTGTCCTGACCACAGCGTCAGCGATGCCAGCTGCTCAACTGGCCGGAGCTGACATTGCAACGGCGGATGCCTTCGGGGCCATGTTCGGTTCGGAGCTGATGGCCAAGGTGCTGATTGCCGGTGGCATCGCCGGCATCTTGACCTCATGGAACTCTCTACTGCTGGGAGCCTCCAGACTGGTCTACTCGCTGGCCCGAAGCGGCATGCTTCCTTCCTGGTTTGGCACATTGCATCCTAAATACCGCACTCCAGCCAACGCCCTGGTCTTCATCGGCGGAATCTCCATGCTGGCCCCATTCTTCGGCGCTGAAATGCTGGGGTGGCTCGTGGATTCGGGAGCGCCAAGCATCATCGTGGCATACTTCCTGGTCTCGGTCACCTTCCTCGTGCTGCGCAAGCGCGAACCCATGATGGATCGGCCGCTGCGCGTTGGCGGCAACGGAATTGCTGGGACTATCATCGGCTGGACTTCAGTCCTGCTCACCGCTGCGCTCTTCAGCCTCTACATGCCCGGCATGCCGGCCTCGCTGAGCTGGGAACCGTGGGCCATCTTCGCCATTTGGTGGGCACTGGGGGCAATTTTCTTCTTCAAGGTACCCGCGGGCATCAAGCCCGGTGAAGAAGCTGAGGAGAGGGTCCTTGAAGCGGTCATGCGCCGCCGGAGATAGCATGTGCGAAGCGCCTGATGAGCCGTGTTTTCAAGTTGGCGTGAGCAATAAGAGGCAGCCTGTGCAATCTGGTTACCCTCGGCAAGGGCAAATAAACATATTGAATTAGATTTCTAGGACCAGTGCCCATATCGGGCACTGGTCCTTGGTTTTTGTCACAATTGAGACATGGATCAAGAAGCTGTCTGGCAAACGCGATAGCGTGGTTCCATGAAGAAGAGCCGGTTGGAACGTCTACGCCGTTTTCGTGTTTCACTTCCGAGTCAGCCGGCGGAAACTCCTGCCACACCAAGGCCAGATCTGACGGATTTCAAAAGCGCCGAGGATATGCCGTATGCCATGCGCATGGCAGCAGCGTGGGCTTGGCGTTTCCTGATCATCGTCGTAGCCTTGGGCGTGCTGGTGTGGGCGCTGTCAAAAGTCTCCTTGCTGGTCATCCCGGTTTTCATCGCAGCGCTGCTAGCAGGGCTGCTCTCACCGGTTGTGCATACGATGAACTCCAAGCTTGCTGTACCTCGCGGGTTGGCCGTCGGCATTACTCTCATCGGCTTCCTTGCGCTGGTCACCGCAGGGCTATCGGTAGCAGGGCAAAAACTTTCGGCCGGTTTTACCGCCCTGTGGACCCAAGCGCTTTCGGGCATCGAGCAGGTCCAGGACTGGCTGTTCAATGGCCCGCTCAAGCTGACCAACGACGACCTGCAGAAGGTGCTGGACGATACCCTCGTCCAGCTTCGCGGCAATGCCACCAACATCCTAAGTGAAGCAATCAGCTGGACTTCCGCGATCGGGCAGATCCTGACAGGCACATTGCTGGCCGTCTTCGCCTTGATTTTCCTGCTGCTTGACGGGCGCAAGATCGGTTTGTTCCTGGTGAACCTCTTGCCGCGCCGCGCCCGCCCGGCGATGGACGGCGCCTTGACCCGGGGCTGGGCCTCGCTGGTCACCTATGTGCGAGTCCAGATGATCGTTGCGCTGATCGACGCCATCGGCATCGGATTCGGTGCATTCTTCCTGGGCGTGCCACTTGCCATGCCACTGGGCGTCCTGGTCTTCATCGGCTCCTTCATCCCGATCGTCGGTGCACTGTTTACCGGTGCCCTGGCAGTTTTGCTCGCGTTGGTAGCCAATGGCTGGGTCAACGCATTGATCATGCTGGCCGTAGTGCTGCTGGTCCAGCAGGCGGAGTCCAACATCCTGCAGCCACTGATTATGGGCAAGGCAGTGAGCCTGCACCCACTGGCAGTGGTCTTGTCAGTAGCCGGCGGCACCATGCTTGCAGGCATTCCGGGTGCGCTATTCGCCGTACCGCTGCTGGCGGTGGTCAACGCGGTCGTGAAATACCTGTCGGGCCGAACCTGGGAAACCGACCAATTCGTGATTGAGCACTACGGAAACCAAGTAGTGGCGCAGAGCCCCAAGGCGAGCGACCCAGCGAAGGCCGACCCGCCGGCTGCAGCTGCAGGACCTGCCGCCGCACCAACAGCTTCGCCGGAAACCCGGCACCCTGAGTCCACAGCAGATGAGGAATAATCCATGAGCACCGAACCTACTTTGCCGGTTACGCTGGCTGATATCGAAGCCGCCGCTGAAGTACTCAAACCGGTTATTGCCCGCACCCCGGTGGAGCATTCCCGTGTTTTGTCCCAGCATGTTGGCGCCGAAGTTTTCCTCAAATGCGAGAACATGCAGCGCGCCGGATCCTTCAAGGTCCGCGGTGCCTATGTACGCATGTCCAAGCTCAGCGACGACGAGAAGGCCCGAGGCGTGGTCGCCGCGTCGGCAGGCAACCACGCGCAGGGCGTTGCCCAGGCCGCCAGCCACCTCGGAATCAAGGCGCGCATCTACATGCCCCGGGGCGTCGCCTTGCCGAAACTGACCGCGACGCGTGATCATGGTGCAGAAGTCGTGCTTTTCGGTGACACCGTGGATGAAGCGCTGGCCGAGGCGCAGCGTTTTGCCGACGAGTCCGGGGCAGTCTTCGTGCATCCTTTCGACCACCCGGACATCATTGCCGGCCAAGGCACCATCGGCTTGGAACTGCTCGAACAGCTTCCTGAGGTGGACACCGTGCTGATGGGTGTTGGCGGCGGTGGACTGCTGGCCGGCGTCGCCATCGCGCTGAAGGCCAAGGCCCGCGAACTGGGCCGCGAGATCAAGGTGGTGGGTGTCCAGGCGGAGAACGCCGCGGCCTACCCGCCATCCCTGGCCGCTGACGCGTTGGTTCCGCTGGATAACGTGCACACCATTGCCGACGGCATCGCTGTAGGCAAGCCAGGGCAGCTGCCTTTCGCGATCATCAAGGAATTAGTTGATGACGTGGTGACGGTATCGGAAGATACGCTCGCACGAGCTCTGGTGGTGCTCCTGGAGCGCAACAAGCTCGTGGTGGAACCAGCCGGTGCGGTGGGCGTCGCGGCACTGCTGGAGAACAAGCTGGAAGCGCACGGGATCAATCCGGCAACCACCGCGGTAATCCTTTCTGGCGGCAACATCGATCCGCTGCTGATGCTCAAGGTGATCCAGCGTGGCCTGTCAGCGGCCGGCCGCTTCTTGACCATACGCATGATGCTTCCAGACCGCCCCGGCTCGCTCGCGCAGATCTCCAACATCATCGCCGAATCGGATGCGAATGTCACCCGTCTGGACCACACCCGTATCGGTGGTTCGCTGTCCATGGGCGATGTCGCGATCACCATCGACCTGGAAACCAAGGGCCATGAGCATTCCAAGACGGTGCTCAATAACCTGCGCGCCGAAGGCTTCGACCCGCAGATCACCAATACTGCCGGCGGTTCAGTCGCCTAGCGCATAAGCAGCAAAGTCCGAAGGCCGCCAACCCAGATGGGTTGGCGGCCTTCGGACTTTGCATAGCAGCCTAGTTGCTAGGACTGGTAAGGCTTTGCAGAGATGATCTCAACCTTGATGTCGCGGCCGTTTGGAGCCAAGTACGACAGCTTGTCGCCGACCTTTGCGCCGTGCACGGCAACGCCAATAGGGGACTGCTCGGAGTAGACCTTGAGGTCGGTGTCGCCGGCAACTTCGCGGGAGCCGAACAGGAAGGTGGTCTCGTCGCCAGCGATATTGGCGACAACCAGCATGCCTGGCTCAACAACACCGTCATCGGCAGGAGCATCGCCTACATCGGCGCGGCGCAGCAGATCCTTCAGGTAGAGGATGCGCGCTTCGGCCTTGCCCTGCTCTTCACGGGCGGCGTGGTAACCGCCGTTCTCCTTCAGGTCACCTTCCGAACGTGCCTGCTCGATACGGGCAACGATCTCGGCACGTCCCGGGCCTGAGAGGAAAGTCAGTTCGTCCTGGAGCCGATCGTAGGCTTCCTGAGTCAGCCAAACGACAGGTTCGTTGCTGTTGGTGCTCACGTTGTACTTCCTTTGGTCAGTTAGGACTTCGCTTGGCCTTGGGACCGATAAGTGGTCCTAAAGCCGAAAGCCACCGAAACGGTGGCGTCGACGAAGTCGGATTCGGTACGGATCTGAGGGCTCACACGTTATGGGCGATGCAAGCAAAGACCCCGCCAGGCTCATGTCCTAGTACTCAGCTAGAACCATGCGCCGATGCGGGGCGAAACGTATCTTTTCAACGATAGTAGTCGCCAAAACGATTTAAGCCCAATAGATTCAGCTATTAGGGGATGAAGAAGCTGAAATATTAACCCTTGTATTCCTGCGGAACCTCGTAGCAGGACTCCACGCCAGCGGTGGTCGCCAGGTTGTCGGTGTGCAGGTCAATCTCCAGGCGTTGGGTGATGTGCCCGGTAGCTTCTCCAGGATCAAGCAAAATGGTGTCGTATCCGACGATGGCCTTGGATTCGTTCATCGCACGAATATCGCACTGCACGCGGTGCTTGGTGTTGTATTCGACTGCGACAATGGCCTTGGCCTTCGTTGCGGAAATGACCTCGAACTCGATGTCCTGCGCGCTGATGGCGCTGTAGTTGTTGAAGCCGACATAGGCGGCCCCCGCAACGCCGACGGAGAGCGCGGCAGCAATTAGCCAGTTACGCGTTTTCCTGGGAAGACTGCGTTTCTTGGGGTTGTTGTAGCGAGCCGTTAAGCTTGGATCAGACATTATTTGCCTTGCACCACTCTCTTGCCTGGCGGCATTTGAACTGGGAATGCCGTACGTTGGTTCCTTACTCAAGTTTACCGTCTTTCAGCATGGGGGAATAACCGGTGGTCGGCTGTGAGTTGTTATGGATGACGGACAGATTCGAAGCTTCGGGCCGTCCAAAAACGTGGCATAAGGAAAGAAGATAAGTGGAGATTCACGACGTGAAGAAAATTGCTCCTTCGCAGGGTCTGCGGCTCATGGCTATTCACGCGCACCCGGACGACGAATCTTCAAAGGGTGCTGCAACGATGGCTGCCTATGTTGATGCTGGCGCCGAAGTGATGGTCGTTTCCTGCACCGGCGGTGAGCGCGGGGATATCCTCAACGCCGCCGCCGGCGAACTCGCCCATGCGCACCGCGACCTGGCGGGCGTCCGGCGTACCGAGATGGCCGAGGCCGCCGCAGTGCTGGGCGTCAAGCACCGCTGGCTGGGCTATGTGGACTCCGGCTTGCCGGAAGGGGATCCGCTGCCGGAGCTGCCCTTTGGCGCCTTCGCCTTGCAGCCAGTAGAAATCGCTGCTGCCGGCATCATCAAGCTGATCCGTGAATTCCGTCCCCACGTCATCACGACCTATGACGAAAACGGCGGATACCCCCACCCGGACCACATCCACTGCCATAAGGTTTCAACCTTTGCCTTTGAGCACGCGGCTAATCCGCAGATGTACCCGGAACTGGGTGCGCCGTGGTCGGTGAGCAAGTTGTACTACGACCGTGCTTTCGCACCGGATCGTTTCCGCACCTTGCACTACGCGATGCTGGAAGCAGGTTACGAGTCCCCCTACACCGAGCGCGTTGCGCTGTGGGAAGCGGACGAGGAAAACCAGATGTTCAAGTGGGTTTCCCCACACACCACGACCACCCAGATCAACTGCGCGGATTTCTTCTCGCAGCGCGATCAGGCGTTGCTGGCCCACAGAACCCAGATCGACCCGGAAGGTTTCTTCTTCGCCGTACCGGAACACGTCTACGCGGAGCACTGGCCGTGGGAAGACTACACGCTGATTTCCTCCAAGGTAGCTACCGAGTTGCCCGAGACCGACCTGTTTGCCGGACTAAGATAGTACTAAGCGCTTTCCAGTACTAGAAAAGAGTTGTCTTTACATCGTGAATACGATCTTCGAATCCCTGGCTCTGACTTCCTCGACCCTCGGTGTCGGTACGGAGACCAGCAGCGAATACGGTCCAGGATTCCTTGGGTTCATTTTCACCGCAGCCTTGGTGGTTGCCGTGATCTTCCTGATTCGCGACATGGTCCGTCGAGTGCGCCGCGTGCGCTACACCTCGGAAGCCGAGGCAAAGCAGCAGGAAATGGTGGCCAAGGGCGAAGAGCGCAAGCTTCAGGAATCCGAAGAGCCGCACGACCCGAAGACCGACGAACAGCAGTAGGCGCTTTGTGAGCTGCGCGATAGCATGATTGCGTGGCTCAACGACTCGCTGGCTCATCCAGCCAATACCTCAGACAGCATTCGCACCAACTTGTCGACTGGTTCCCCTATGGGGACGAAGCCTTCGAACAGGCCCGGTTACGCGACGTACCGGTCATGCTTTCCATCGGCTACGCTGCCTGCCATTGGTGCCACGTGATGAGCCACGAGTCTTTCGACGATCCTGAAATCGCGGCGCTGCTGAACGAAAACTTCGTAGCTATCAAGGTGGACCGCGAAGAGCATCCGCTCGTGGACGACACCTACATGCTGGCTACCCAGGCGCTCACCGGTGCCGGTGGTTGGCCGATGACGATTTTCGCCCTTCCTGACGGGCGTACCGCGCATGCCGGCACGTACTATCCGAAGACGCCCCGTGGCAAGACCCCAAGCTTCCGCCAAGTGCTCAACGCCGTCCACGAGGCCTGGGAAACCAAGCGCGCTTCGCTGGAAGAGCAGGCCCAGATGCTCGCCACGCATTTGGCCGAACTCGGAAGCCGCCAGAGCTCGCTGTTGTCGCTGCAGTCGCAGCAACCAGCAGAGCAGGCCTTCGGCGCAGCACTTGATCGATGGGTTGCCGCCACCAAACCAGAAGGCGGCTTCACCCCGGCGCCTAAATTCCCGCCGACCTGGGCTCTGAAGACACTGTGGCGTGCAGTGGTCACCACCCCGGACTGCGCTGCCGAGGCCTTCGCCGCAGCGGCCATCCATCTCGAAGCGATGTTCCTTGGCGGCCTGCAGGATCATGTTGATGGTGGTTTCGCCCGTTACTGCGTTGATGAGAACTGGTCGGTCCCGCACTTCGAAAAGATGCTCTACGACAATGCCGGCCTGCTTTCACTGGCGGCTCGCACCAGTGTCCTGGCGGCAGAATTCGCCCGCAAGTCCGAAGGGGAGATAGCCCAGCGCGCGCAGAATCTCGCCTGGCTCGCCCAGCGCAGCGCCCAAGGCATTATCGACTTCCTCAGCGAGGAACTGCTCACCGCATCTTCGGACGCTCCAGCCTTCGCGGCTTCCCTGGATGCCGATTCATCCCGTGATGGCCAGCAGATCGAGGGCGCGTACTACACCTTTAGCCGCGAGGAAATCGCACTGGTCACCGACCCTTTGATTCAGCGGCTGCCCAAGGGGTTGTTGCGTTTCGCGCCGGTGGCCGAGGACCCGCAGAACTTCTGCTTCTCGCTGTTGAGGGTTCCTGAAACGAACGAAATCGGTGTTCTCCATGAACTGCGGGATGCAATGCGCACGCTGCGCCGCTCGCGAATTATGCCGGTCCGCGATGAGAAGGTGATCGCCGGTTGGAACGGGCTGGCCATCGAAGCCTTGTCTGAAGCCGCGCTGCTCCTGGACCAGCCAGAAGCCTTGGCGCTCGCCGAGAAGGCAGCAACCTCGGTGTGGACGATGCAGTGGGATGAGAATGCCGGACGGCTGGCTCGCGTGAGCTTCGCCAATCGTGCTGAGCACGGCAATGAAGGCACCTTGCAGGACTATGCCGCCCTGGCCCTGGGATTCTTGGCGTTGGGCCAAGCCAGCGGGCACAAGCAGTGGGCTGAGCGTGCCAGTCGCTTACTGGGACGCGCTGCCGACTTCGTAGACCCGGAAACCGGGGTGCCGCGTGACGCGGTCCAAGCCGATGCGCGCATCGCAGCCCAGCGCAGCAACATTGCTGCCGTCACGGTGCTTGATGATGCGTTGCCGGCCTCGGGTGCGCTCTACGCCAAGGCGCTGGCGATGCATGCCCTGCAGTCCATGGCGGCGGGAGACTACACCGAAGCAGATGCGGCGGACTTGGAAAGCGCCCGCGTACTTTCTGCCCACGCCCTGGCTTTGGCCAGCGACGCGCCAACACAGGTAGCGACCGCCTTGGAAGTGCAGTGCATAGTTTCCAGCCCGGTCCAGTATCTTGCGCTGTCGCAGTGGGATTCGGCAGAAGCCAAGCGCGTGCGTTCGGTGGCGTTGAGCCTCGGATTGAATGTGCGCCACGATCCGTCGCTACCTGGTGCGGCCCAGACCGTCCAGATCCAGCCTTGCCGCGAAGAGCTTTGCCAGATGCCTGTAGCCGGGATGGACGGATTGTTCTCGCTGTTCGCTTCCGGAAAGGGTGCCTGAGCCCGGGAGAATGTGTCCATCGTGGACGCGGTGAAGCGGGCAGATACCCATGCTGGGCGATAAATAGCGGTAGATTTAGAACCTAGAGTTTTTGGAATCTATCGAAAGGCAGGGACAAGGTGCAGCTTCCGAACCTTGCGTACCGTTACTACGAACGGCGCTTGGCGAAGTCCCTCCCTGCCGACAAGCTTCCGCACCATATTGGCGTGATGGTCGATGGCAACCGCCGGTGGGCCAAGCTGGCCGGCACCCCGACCATGGCAGGCCACCAGGCCGGTGCGGACAAGATCCTGGAGTTCCTCGATTGGTGCGAGGACCTGAACATCCAGATGGTTACCTTGTACATGCTCTCCACCGACAACCTCAATCGAGAAGCCAGCGAGTTGCGCGACCTCTTGGAAGTTATCGGCACGACCCTGGACCGTCTGGGAGAGACCAACCGGGTCAAGGTCCAGCAGGTGGGAGCCAAGGACCTGCTGCCTGAAGACCTGGCGCAGAAGCTTGCCGCGCTGGAAACCGTTACGGCCAACCGCACCGGCGTTCATGTGAATGTGGCCATCGGCTACGGCGGACGCCGTGAAATCCTTGATGCTTTCAAGTCACTGCTTTGCAAGGCCGCCGAGGATGGACGCACGGTCGAGGAACTTGCCGCCGGACTGTCCACTGAAGACATCGAATCGGCACTGTACACCAAGGGCCAGCCAGACCCGGATTTGGTGATCCGCACCAGCGGGGAACAGCGTCTCTCCGGCTTCTTGACCTGGCAAAGCGCCTACTCGGAGTTCTACTTCTGCGAGGCATTGTGGCCGGATTTCCGCCGCGTGGATTTCCTGCGTGCGTTGCGCGACTTCGCTGATCGCCAGCGCCGCTTCGGCACCTGAGCCCCGAATCGTGCACCCGGCTCAGCTGTTCAGCTAATCGTTACCTGAACGTAGTCCCCCGGTAGCGCTTCAAGGTCTATGGTGATCATAAGGCCGGGGCAACAAGACCCAGCTGATCGAAGGGTTCCTCACTAGATGACCAAATGCAGCGCCAGCCGGAGCAATTGCCGGAATCGCCTTGGACATCCGGTGTCGGGATTCCCCACTTACGCGTGGGGAGAGTCCCCACGCCGGATTCGAGAATGGGTGCGCTGCCATGACACGAACAGCCGAACAGGGTGTACGAACCTACGTCATTGATACTTCGGTCTTGCTTTCTGACCCGAAAGCCATGTTCCACTTCGATGAGCACCATGTCGTGATCCCGCTGACTGTCGTCACCGAGCTGGAACATAAGCGCAAGGATCCTGATCTGGGCTTCTTCGCACGCCATGCCTTGCGTGTGCTTGACGAGCTGATTGCCAGCCATGGGGGATTAGCCCAAGCGGTGCCCGTGTCCAAAACTGGTGGAACACTGCGCATTGAACTGAACAACATCGCCCCGGAAGTCCTGCCGGTAGGCATGCGCTCAGGCGATAACGATTCACGCATCCTGGCTGTCGCCAAGCACCTGCTGGATGCTGGCCTCGACGTTGCGCTGGTCACCAAGGACCTGCCGATGCGCATCAAGGCCTCTGCCATGGGCATCCATGCCGAGGTGTACCGCAATGAGCTGATCGCCTCGACCGGGTGGACCGGCATACAGCAGCTGGAACTGGGCGAAGAGACCATGGCCAAGCTCTACGAACATGAACAGCTTCTGAACCACCCTGCGGTCGCCGATGAACCGATCAACACCGGATTCGTCATCACATCCCCGCGCGGAAGCGCCCTGGGCCGCAAGGTTGATGCGAACACCTTGAAGCTGGTGCGCGGCGACCAGCAGGCCTTCGGATTGCATGGACGCAGTGCAGAGCAGCGCATCGCCTTGGATCTGCTGATGGATCCATCCGTGGGCATCGTCTCCCTGGGCGGCAACGCCGGAACCGGTAAATCGGCGTTGGCCCTGTGCGCCGGAATGGAAGCAGTGCTTGAACGCAGGGAACACCGCAAGATCACCGTGTTCCGTCCGCTCTATGCCGTGGGCGGCCAGGAACTAGGCTACCTGCCGGGCTCCGAGGGCGAAAAGATGGGACCTTGGGCCCAAGCGGTCTTCGATACCCTCGGCTCGATCGTGTCGAAGAATGCCATTGATGAAGTCGTCGAACGCGGGATGCTTGAAGTCCTGCCGCTGACCCACATCCGCGGGCGTTCGCTGCATGATTCCTTCGTCATTGTTGATGAAGCCCAGTCGCTGGAACGCAATGTTCTGCTCACGGTGCTATCGCGCATCGGGCAGAATTCCAAGGTGGTGCTCACCCATGACGTGGCTCAGCGCGATAACTTGCATGTAGGCCGCTACGACGGCGTCGCCGCGGTCGTGGAACAGCTCAAGGGACATGCCCTCTTCGGGCATGTGACCCTGACCCGTTCCGAGCGCTCTGCTATCGCCGCGCTAGTCACCAACCTGCTCGATTCGCCCACCTTGTCCTAGGATTGGCGCTCGCTGCGCAGCTCCCACGGAATCGGCGCCCGCACGTCGGTAAGCGTGGGAGCTGGGGCGGTGAACAAGGAATCGATGTAGTACTCGTTCTGGGCCAGGACCTGAAGTGACAGCTCCGGGGCCACAGGCATCCCGGCGTGGGCGGAGAGCACCCGGCGGTTCAGGCAGACGCCTGTTGCCAGATCCAGTACCACGAGGGTTCGTGTCCCGGCGGGAACGAGAGGACAGTTGGCCAGTGCGGGCTGGTAGTTGTGTCCCGCAGTGAGAACGGCGGCTAGAGCAGGCCGGTTGCCATGGGTGATCTCTGCGAGCTCGTGAATGTAGGTGGGGTGGTCGAAAGCGAGATCATGGGCGGCAGGCTCGGTGCCGGCAAGTTCCACCGGATCGAGCATTGGTTCCCAATGCTCCAAGGGCAGCAACCCATTGAAGCCAGAAATTTGTGGACGGCGCAAGATCAGGTGGTCTGAGGTATAAACCGGGGAGGTCAGCGAGGCCGGCAGCTTCCATGAGGTATTAGTGGCTGCGACGTAGCCTCGGCTCCGGTCTGCGGTGAACTTCTCCTTTTGGTACACCAGTTGCCCCTCGGCCGAGCGCACGGCTATGGCTTCTCGCTGGCGGAGGATGGCGGTCAGCTGGCCTTCCAGGCCTTCGCCCGGTTGGGCGTAATGCTCCGGGACCTGGACCTGGAACTGCAAGGAGGTGCTCAGCCATGGGGCGGACCGGGCCAAGGCACGGAAACGACGACGGGCCGCCGACTCAGGGGCGGAGTGCCCGGGGAAAAGAACTGGAACTGCTGGAACGTCCATACTCCAATTGTAGAAGCGGCTGAATTATTCACAAGAGGAAGACCCCTCTGCCGAAGATCCAATGAGATGCCTATGCTCTATGCATGTCAGAAATTTGGAACGTGGCACAGGAAAGCCCGACCACCGCAGCACTGGTTCTCCTCCAGCTGGCCTGCTTTCTTGGTTTCGGGTTCCTCCTGTCCAAGGAAGACATGGCGAGGCATCGTTTGCCCAACCGGCTACTGGCCTACTGGTTGGCAGCCAGCATCGTGGTGATCGCGCTGCTGGGGATCTTCCGTTCTGATGGGCATGGGCTGCTGATGAGCCTTTTGGGGTTGCTGCTGCTTGGCGGAGGCTATCTGCTCCTCGCGCTGATTTCCGCTGGGGCAATGGGCATGGGCGATGTGAAGCTGGCCGGCGTGCTGGGGATGAATCTCGGATACTATTCCTTGCCCAGTTTGTTCTTCGCGACCTTGCTTGCCTTCCTGCTGGCCACCGGCTGGGTTATCGGGGGCGTGGCGGTGCGGAAATTGACGCTGAAATCAGCGGTCCCTTTCGGTCCCTTCATGCTCATTGGGTCTTTAGCAGTGCTGCTTATGGCACGATGAAATCATGGCAACTCCAGAATTCGTAACCCATCTTCGAGAACGCATCGGTCATGAACTGCTATGGCTCTCCGGGGTGAAAATAGTTGTCCTCCACGACAGCCGGGTGCTGTTGGTGCGACGTGCTGACAATGGCAAATGGACCCTGCCGGCAGGAATTATTGATCCAGGCGAAGAGCCTTCGCATACAGCACACCGCGAAGTGCTGGAAGAAACCGGCGTCGAATGCGAAATCACGGACCTGTTGGGGGTCGGGGTGACAGCTCCCACGGTGTATCCCAATGGGGATCACGCGCAGTACCTGGATGTAGTTTTCAAGGCTCGGCACCTTTCCGGCACGGCGAAGGTCAACGATGACGAGAATTTGGAAGTGGGGTACTTCGAACTGGCTGACCGGCCAGAACTCCCGCCGCTGCACGAACGGGCGCTGCAATGGGCACTGGACCCTCGGCCCGGTGGCTATTTCGCCAGTTGACGTTTTCTGCCTTCAAATCCGCTGTGGCATGCGTGAATGCCGCCGGCATGAGCTTAGACTTGCTCCATGACCGGGATTGGACTGATTGAACCTTCTGCCGCACTGCATGCTTCCTTCATGCGGAGCACAACCGAATGGGCGGGGGCGGAGCAGGACGGGGCCTCGGTCTTCTACACTGCCAAATACGGTTGGGATCTGCGCAACGCAGAAGACTTCGCGCAGTGGGTCCAGCTGCTCAAGGATCTGGAAAAGCCGCACTTCACGCCACCGGAAGGCTTCGTTGCGCAAAGCACCCTGTGGCTAGCGCACGACGATGAGTACTTGGGCGCGGTCAGCTTGCGTCACGAGCTGGGCAATGATTTCCTTCGCGAAGTCGGCGGGCACATCGGCTACGGCATACGCCCGGACGCCCGTGGCAATCGCCTGGCCAGAACCGCGCTCGCCGGATCCCTGGAACAAGCCCGCAGCCTTGGCCTGCCGCGGGTCCTGCTTACCTGCAACGACTCCAATACTGCTTCGGCGCGAACCATCGAAGCTTGCGGCGGAGTCCTCGAACGCGTCACTCCGGTTGCCGAAATCGGGCCCCGCTTCGGCTCCACTGAGGACCTGCGACGCTATTGGATTGAACTGAGCTAGTTCGCTGGAAGCACCTCGCGGAATACGCGCAACGTATTTCCGCCCATGATGGCCGCGATTTCCGTATCCGAATAGCCGCGATTCATCAGTTCCTGGGTGATGATAGCAATCTGGCTGGCATCCCATGCGACGGTAGTTGCACCGTCGAAGTCGCTGCCCAAACCGACGTGTTCGATTCCTGCGACTTTGATGACGTGCTCCATCGCATCCACCACCGAATCCACATCCAGGGTGCAGACCGCAGCGTCCCAGTAGCCAATTCCGATAACGCCGCCGGTCTCGGCTATGGCCTGGATCTGATCGTCAGTGAGGTTCCGGTTCACATCGCAGGTGGCTTGGACACCGCCGTGGCTGAATACCACGGGTTCAGTAGCCAGGGAGAGGACTTCATTGAAAGCCGCGTCGCTGGAATGCGCCAGGTCGACGATGACCCCCAGCTCTTCCATGCGCTTGAGTGCAGCACGGCCAAGGTCGGTGAGCCCTGATTTCTCGACCCCGTGTTTGGAGCCGGCCACCGAGTTGTCGAAGAAGTGCGTGAACCCGGCCATGCGCATGCCATCGTTGAACAGGACATCCACGTTCCTGACGTCGCCCTCAAGATTATGCAGGCCCTCTACCGAGAAGAGGCCTCCGGTGACCTGCTGGCCGCTCTTGCGGTCCTTGAACAGTTGGTCGAGCTCGGCGGTGGTGGTGATGGTGCGCAGGGTGCCTTGCGAGTCGGCGGCGTCGTCGCGCAGCTTCTTGGCCTGGTAGCGCGAACGCTCCAGGAGCGAGAACCAGGTCTGAGGCGGTTGCAGCTGGACAATGCCCAGCAGCGTGATGTTATCCGATTCGGCGCTATTGGAGTCGTAATTCTGGCCGACGGGCGACTTGGATACCGAGGAGAAGACCTGCAGGGCGACATTGCCTTCTTCCATGCGCGGCAGGTCGACATGGCCGCGGTCCGAGCGCTTGAGCAGCGAACGGTCCCACATCAAGGTGTCGGCATGCATATCGGCAATCTGCAAGCGCGAATGCAGTTCCGCGGCGTCGTCGCCGACCGCTGGCAGACCCGTGGCCTCGATCTTATTGCGGGTGTTTTCCACGATGCCGGGAGCAAAAGCGAAGAATGCGGCCAAGAGGACGACGAGCGTGCCGGAAATCCAGAGGCCAAGACGTTTAAAAGTGCGAGATGTGGTGCGGGTCATAGGTGGAGGCTAGCAGATGTTACCGATAAGTAGGAGTCTGTTTTCCCGGGTTAAAGTACGCTACCGCGACCCGATGCCGAGCATCGAGCCGCGGTAGCAGCAGGGGTGGAGCAGCAGGGAATTAGTGCTTGCCCACCATGGTGGAAACATCCAGAAGCTGGTCGAGCTGTTCCTCAGTGACTTCACCGCGTTCAACGAAGCCCAAAGCGATGGTTGCTTCGCGTACGGTCAGCCCCTCGGCGACTGCCTTCTTGGCGATCTTGGCTGCGTTTTCATAGCCGATCAGCTTATTCAGCGGGGTGACAATCGATGGGGAAGCCTCGGCCAGGAAGCGCGCGCGTTCCACATTGGCCTTGATGCCGTCGATCATCTTTTCGGCCATCACCGTTGAGGTGCTGGACAGCAGGCGAATGGATTCGAGCAGGTTGGAGGCCATGACCGGGATGCCCACGTTCAGCTCGAAGGCGCCGTTGGTTCCGGCCCAAGCGATGGCGGTGTCGTTGCCGATGACCTGGGCTGCTACCTGGATGGTTGCCTCCGAAATGACCGGGTTGACCTTGCCGGGCATGATGGAGGATCCTGGCTGCAGATCAGGGATCGCAATTTCTCCCAAGCCGGTGTTGGGGCCGGAGCCCATCCACCGCAGGTCATTGGCGATCTTGATCAGCGAGATAGCGATGGTGCGCAAAGCTGCGGAGGCCTCGACCAGTCCGTCGCGGTTGGCCTGTGCTTCGAAATGGTTGCGCGCCTCGGTGATGGGCAGGCCGGTGTCTTCGCGCAGGAACTCGATGACCTGCTGCGGGAAGCCGTCTGGGGTGTTGATGCCGGTGCCTACCGCGGTGCCGCCCAGGGGAACTTCGGCAACGCGTGGCAGGGCCGCTTCGATGCGTTCAATGCCGTAGCGTACCTGTGCTGCGTAGCCGCCAAATTCCTGGCCAAGGGTGACTGGGGTGGCATCCATCAGGTGGGTGCGGCCGGATTTGACCACATCCTTGAACTCGGCGGACTTCGCCTCCAGCGAGGAAGCCAAGGTTCCGAGGGCCGGGACCAGGTCATTGAGCAGAGCTCCGGTGGCGGCAACATGCACGGACGTCGGGAAGACGTCGTTGGAAGATTGCGAGGCGTTCACGTGGTCGTTCGGGTGGATCTCGGTGCCGCTGTCCCGGGCCTTCAAGGCACGGGTGGCCAATTCGGCGAGAACTTCGTTGGTGTTCATATTCGAGCTGGTTCCGGAACCGGTCTGGAATACGTCGATGGGGAAGTGCTCGTCGTACTGCCCGGTAGCGACCTGATCGGCTGCGGCCACAATGGCCTCAGCGCGTTCTTCGTCGAGAACGCCGAGCGCCAGGTTGGCTCGTGCGGCGGCCTTCTTGACCTGGGCCAGGGCCTTGATATGCGAGGATTCCAAGGTCTTGCCCGAGATCGGGAAATTATCGACGGCACGCTGGGTTTGCGCGCGGTACAGGGCCTGAGCCGGAACTCGGACTTCGCCCATGGTGTCATGTTCGATACGGAAATCGTCACTGTTAGTCATGAGCCCAGAGTACGCCCGAACCGTCATCGAATGACAGGTCTCTGACGTAAACATCACAACCAACAGTGACGCTTCACCGATTTGGGAATAAAAGCCGTTTTACAAGGCTTTTCCTGAAGCTTGGAGCTTCTAGTCGAGGCCCAGGCTGGAGACCAGCTGGGCACGGCCATCGTGCAGGTGGTAGGCAACGCCGGCGACCGCGGTGCGGCCCTCTTCGATGGCCAGCGCGATGATGCTGGACAGGTCGACGAGACGGTCGGTGGTCTGCTTGACGTGCTCGACAACGGTGCCGTTCACGTCGGTGATGCCCTTGCGTTCGGCGGCATGGACTGAAGGGGTGATGTGCTCGACCAGGTCGCGAACGAAGCCCTTGGGCATGTTGCCAGTTTCCTTGGCTTGGATGGCGCTGGTAATCGCACCGCAGGAGTTATGCCCGAGGATGACGATCAACGGCACGTTCAGGGCGTCAACGGCGAATTCCAATGAACCGAGGCTTGCTGGATCCAGGACATGGCCTGCGGTACGCACCACGAACATGTCGCCCAAACCCACATCGAAAATGATCTCTGCCGCAAGGCGGGAATCAGAGCAGCCGAAGATGACAGCGAAAGGTTCCTGGCCGGAGATCAACTTCTGCCGCCGAGCACTGTCCTGGTTGGGGTGCTGGGTATCTTCGTTGACGAAACGGAAATTGCCGGCGCTGAGCTTTTCCCAAGCCTCTTTAGGCGTCAGGGTCGGTTGTGTTGATTCAGAGAGCATGACTCAGATTCTACGGGATGCTGTTCGAATATCGAATATATGACTGGCTTTTCCCGTGAACGTGACTTAATCCAGCTCGCTAGCGACCTGTTCGGCAACACTGTTCAGCTGTTCGGCCGAGGTGTCACTGGAAAGTACGACGGTGGAGTCCTTGAACTCGGAGATCAGGTACGTGCTCTGGTCCTTGATGCGCACTTCCCACTGCGCTCCGCCGATGGTGCGAGTTTCGGTTGGCGTCGCCGCATCGGTGATCAGGGCAATCCATGTCGGGTTGGCGTCAGCAGCCTGGCGAACCCACACGAAGTTCTTGTCTTCGAAGACGAGGCCGCATTCCCAATAGGGAACACCCTGTGCAGTGTTAGCCTGCCAGCGAGCGAAGTTCGCGTATTCCTTCTCGCCCAGTTCCGGGGCGAAGATCTCAAAGCCAGAAATCTGTTCCGTCTGTTCCGCGGTGGCCTGCAGGTTGACGTCGCTTTCAAACGCGTCGTCCTTGGGCGGCGGGTTGAGCATGAGCACCGGAATGAGTATGGCAACCGTGAAGCCGATGGACAGCACCATGCCCTTGAAGGTCTGGTTCGCGCGCTTGGCCTGCTTCTCGGTGAGCTGCGGCTTGTACGGCAGATCCTCGAAGGTGGCATTCGGATCGTCGAGGCTTCGAGGGGACGCAGCAGGCGTCTGGGTACCGTTGGCCGTGTTGCCGGTAGCCGGGACGCTGTTCTCGGTGTTCTTCTCAGGTTGCACGCCTTCTATTCTCCCCGAAGATTCTGTGGAATTCGAACCAGAGTGCCCAAACGCACGTCGAACTATGAGCAGGCACTCCCGACACGAACTGTAAAGCGAAAACTCTAGAGGATAGAATGTCCTTGTTTGCATAGGCGCAATGACTACGACTCAGTGATGGGATCTTTCGTGACCGAAAAGAACAATTATGCCCACCTTTCTCCGCGACTGTCGGTTTCCGACGCGGAGCCGGACCGCAACCTAGCACTGGAGCTGGTGCGTGCAACCGAAGCGGCAGCCATCGCTTCCTCGCCGTGGGTCGGATTCGGTGACAAGAATGCCGCAGACGGTGCCGCAGTCGACGCCATGCGCGGCTTGCTGTCCACCGTGAACTTCAACGGCGTTGTCGTGATTGGCGAAGGTGAAAAAGACGAAGCTCCAATGCTGTTCAACGGAGAACAGGTTGGCAGCGGCACCGGCGCCGAATGCGACGTCGCAGTCGACCCGATTGACGGAACCCGTCTGACCGCGCTGGGCCTGAACAACGCCCTGTCCGTGTTGGCCGTAGCCGACCGCGGTTCGATGTTCGACCCCTCCGCCGTGTTCTACATGGAGAAGCTGGTCACCGGGCCAGAGGCAGCCGAGCTCGTTGACCTCCGCCTGCCAGTGAAGCAGAACCTGCATCTGATCGCCAAGGCCAAGGGCAAGAAGGTCAGCCAGGTGACTGTGACCATCCTGGACCGCCCACGCCACGCTGGCCTGATCGAGGAGATCCGCGCGGCTGGTGCCCGCACCAAGCTGATTATGGACGGTGACGTTGCCGGCGCCATCGCCGCAACCCGCGAAGGCACCGGCGTTGACGCGCTGATGGGTGTCGGCGGCACCCCTGAAGGCATCGTGACCGCCTGCGCTATCAAGGCGCTGGGCGGCGTGATCCAGGGCCGCCTGTGGCCAACTGATGACGACGAGAAGCAGAAGGCCATCGACGCCGGCCACGAATTGGGCCGCGTGCTGACCACGAACGACTTGGTGACCTCGGATAACTGCTACTTCGCAGCGACCGGCATCACCGATGGCGACCTGCTGCGCGGTGTCCGCTACAAGGACAACCGCATCCACACCCAGTCGATCGTCATGCGTGCCAAGTCCGGCACCATCCGCTTCGTCGAGGGTGAGCACCACCAGGATAAGTGGGAAGCCTACACCCGCTAATCCGCATCTGATTGCAAAACTGCGAGCCATGGACTTGATTCAAGTCCATGGCTCGCAGTTTTGCGTTTGGCCCCTATAGTGCCACGAAGGGCCTCAGTGCAGTGCAGCTAGTCGATCTGGGCGCTGGCTGCGAAGAGCTGGCCCGGAACGGTGCCCTGCAAGATGGCGGTGGCTGGCAGTTCGGCCGCGGTGAGGAACAACGACTGCCCGCGGCTGATGCTGCGTTCGCCTTCACGCGTGGCTACCAGGAACTCACCGGCGGTGCACAGCAGCACAGCGGCACCGTGCAGCTGCAGATCAGCGGCAAGGCCCGGCTCTATGGGATCGAGTACCTGCAGCTGGAACTCTTCGAAGTCGGGCTTGTACAAGCGGTCATGGGTATCAAGGGCCACCGGCTCCAGGATCGGGGCAGGGGAGGGGGCGGCAATGGTGACGTCCAGCAGTTCGGGAACATCGATATGCTTGCTGGTCAGGCCTCCACGCAGCACATTATCCGAATTGGCCATGACCTCGATTCCCAAACCGCGCAGGTAGGCGTGGACGTTGCCGGCGCCCAGGCTGATGGCCTGGCCAGGCTCCAGGAAGATCAAATTCAGCAGCAGTGCGACCAAGACCCCCGGATCGCCAGGATAGATCTTGTTGATCGAGGCTAGCTCGGCGAAATGGGCATTGCCGTGCAATTCGGGGCTGCCTGCCACTGCTTCGCTGATCTGCGCTACCAGCTGGGAAATTTCGTCCCCCGCGGTCAGCACATGCTTGAAAGTCCGGGCCAGCGGATCGGTGCCCTGCAGCAGGTCGAGCAGCTGGCCTATCGGGGCATGCGCCGAGTCCGGCAGCTGCGCGGCCAGGATCTGCAGGTCTTCAACAATCTGCGCTGGTTGGCGGAAGCCCGATAGCGCCACGAAGTCGGTCAGGGCAAAGAGCATCTCCGGCTTGTGGTTGTCATCGCGGTAGTTGCGGTCAGCAGCATCCAACGGCTTGCCGTCCGCGTTTTCCTGGGCGAAACGCTCTTGGGCCTGCTTCAGCGTGGGGTGAGTCTGGATCGACAGCGGCTGGGTCGCCGAGAGCACCTTGAACAGGTAGGGCAGACGTCCGTAGCGCTGGGCGACTGCTGAACCCAGTATGTGCTCTGGATCCTCGGCGATGAAATCATTGAGCGCTGTCCCGCTATCGGAGATCCGGCTCGGGCACCCGGGATGGGCACCGAGCCACATCTCGGCCTGCGGGGTGGTTTCCGCGGGCAGATCGAGCAGATCGGAAATCTGCGAAGCAGATCCCCAGTGGTAGTCCCTAATCGCGTTTTTCAACTCGAACACGTCTTTTGACCATAGCCTTTCAGGAGCGGTAGTTGGGTCGCATGGCGGTCGGGGGGTCTTAACCGTTTACGGAACCGAGCATTCGTCGTTATTGGCCGCGATCTCTGAAATCAACGTGCGGTAGCCGGCCATTTCCAATTGCACCAGGTACTCTTCGGTGATCGGGCTGCCATCTGGCTGGGTGATTTCCGGGCTGTCCTCTTTCGACAGCTTCGGAGCATTGTTCACGTCAGTGGTTTCCGGCGCTTCTTCGGAAGCCTGGGTTGTTTCTTCCGGAGCCGAGGACTTGGAGGTGTCCTCGCTCTTTTCAGGATTGTCCTTCTTCTTTTCCTTCTTCTTCTCCGGCTCGTTCTGCTTTGCGATCAACGTCTGGATACGCTCTTGCAGCTTGTCGAAGTCGGGGTAGGTGGAGAAGCTGCGTTCGAAGTCCGGCGCACCGAGGGTCAAGCGGGCCATTGGCTCCTTGGAGACCTTCTCGGCCAGGGATACGAAGGAACCGAGCTGACCTGCTGGAATGTCGGTTTCAACCAGCTGTTCACCGGCGGACATGATCGAAGTGAAATTGCTCAGGATCGTTTGCGGCTTGAACTGCTTGATGATTCCCTGCTGCAAGCACTGCTGGCGCTTGATGCGGTGGTAGTCATCGGTGAAGTCGCGTGAGCGAGCAAACCACAATGCCTGCTTGCCGGTGAATTCGTGGGTGCCCGGTGCGAACCAGTGCGTGCGCACGGTGCTGTTTTCGTGGTATTTCCCGTTGTAGGGAACCCATCCGCCGGAGTCGATGGTGACCCCGCCCAATGCGTCGACAAACTGCTCGAACCCGGCCATGTTGATCATGACGTAGCCCTGGACAGGTAGCCCTGTGGTGCCTTCCAGCGCGTCCATGGCAGCTTGCGCGCCGACGTTCTTCACGGACTCGGGGAACGCATCGGCGTGCTCGGTTTCGGCATTGCGGTAGATGGCGTTGAAGATGCATTCGTCGCCGCAGTTGTAGCCTTCGGGCCAGATCTTCTCCATGGGCGAGCCCGGGGCGAAGCGTGCGCTCTGGAAGTTGCGCGGCACCGAGATCAGCAGGCTCTTGCCGGTTTTGGCATCAACAGAAAGCAGAGCCGCAACGTCGGTGCGGACGCCTTCGCGGTTGGCACCGGAGTCGGCACCGAACACTGCGATGTTGTAGCGCCCGTCGACTGGCTCGAAGGCGGGTCCTTCATCGAATACGGCCACAATGGTTTCGCGTCCGGTATTCAGCAGCGAGGCGCCGTAGATGAAGACACCGCTGGTGGCCACCACGGCTGCCAGGGTGAAAATGGTAACGATCGCACGCATGCCAGGGGCCAGCAGCTTAGGCCGGATAATCACCAAGGTGTTGATGAACATGATCAGCCAGCCCAGGGCCAGCGTGCCGAGCACGATGATCAAGAACAGCTGGAAGTTCGGGTGGGCAACCCAGCCGAGAATGATCGAACGATCAATGAAGTACAGGGCAACCAGCGCAAGAATAGCCAGCCAGCAGGCCATGGTGATGGACACTGCGATCCGTCCAAGCTTGCGATTTCCCGCGACCAGCTGAGCGCCGCCGGGGAAGAAGATGGTCAGCAGGACCAGGATCAGAGCCCGCTTGCTGCGCTGCGGAGAGCTGATGGTCTCCGGCTGGCGCAACGGACTTGGTGCGCGGTGACTGGCAGAACCCATGTACTTTTGGACTTTCCCTAGGAAGCGAAATTCTCGTTGGCAACTTCAGCGCGCAAAGCCGAACCTTTGGCATGGGCTTGCTCGCGCAGTGAATCTGCAAACTGAAGCAACTTTACCTGTAACGATTCGGCTAGCTCATCGGTTCCCGCTGCGAGCATGCGCACAGCCAGCAGGCCGGCATTGCGTGCTCCGCCAATGGAAACAGTTGCTACGGGGACTCCTGCAGGCATCTGGACGATGGAGAGCAGGGAGTCCATTCCATCTAGTTTAGCCAGTGGAACTGGAACTCCGATCACCGGCAGCGGTGTAACAGCTGCAAGCATGCCCGGAAGATGCGCTGCACCGCCTGCGCCGGCGATGATTGTGCGCAGTCCGCGTTCGTGGGCATTCTTGCCGTAATCGATCATTTCTTCTGGCATGCGGTGCGCCGAAACGACGTCCGCTTCAAAAGGGATTCCGAATTCGGCCAGTGCTTGTGCGGCCAGGCGCATGACCGGCCAATCGGAATCAGAACCCATTACGAGGCCGACCAGTGGTGCTTCAGACATGAGATATTTCCTTGCGGTGTTCTAGTAAGAGCCGCTGCCCGGTACGCGGCAGCGGCTCTTGATCAAAATAAAGTCTAGACGGCGGCTTCGATGCCGTCGCGGATGAGCGCGGCAACCTTATTGGCCTGCGAACGAAGTTCATCTACGCTTTGCCCGGCGTTAGCCACAACGTTGACGTGGCCGATCTTGCGGCCCGGGCGCACGGACTTGCCGTAGGCATGGACTTTGACTTCTGGCGCTGCGGCCAAGGCGGCTTGGAAAGCCGAGTAGAGGTCCTGGTTGGCGCCGCCGAGGTAGTTCTTCATCACAGTCACGCCCAGCTCGCGGGTTTCGCCCAGCGGCAGATCCAGAACCGCACGCAGGTGCTGCTCGAATTGGCTGGTGACCGAACCGTTCATGGTCCAGTGGCCGGTGTTGTGCGGGCGCATGGCCAATTCGTTGATCACGAAACCGGCTCCTGAACCCGGGGTTTCAAAGAGCTCTGCGGCCATGACTCCGGTGACGCCGAATTCTTCGGCGATGCGCAAGGCCGCATCGGCTGCGGTGGCCGCGGTGGCTTCGTCAATATCCTGGGCAGGCGCGATCACTTCATCGCAGACTCCATCAACCTGGATGGTGTGGACCACGGGCCAAGCCTTGGCCTCGCCTGAAGGGGTGCGGGCTACCAACGCGGAAAGTTCGCGGGAGAACTCGACCTTGTCCTCGGCCAGCAGCGGGCCATGGGCGAACCAGTCGGCGGAATCCTTGGCGTCTTGGGCATTGTCCAGCATGCGCACGCCCTTGCCGTCGTAGCCGCCGCGCGGGGTCTTGAGCACAATGGGCCAGCCGGTCTGCTCACCGAAAGCGATCAGGGCATCGACATCGTCAACCTTGGCCCACGCAGGGTTCGGAAGTCCGAGGCGTTCGATGGCCTCGCGCATGACCAGCTTGTCCTGGGCATGGATCAGCGCAGCCGGACGGGGCTGGATGTTGACGCCCTCATTGATCAGGGTGGTCAAGAATTCGTTGGGCACGTGCTCGTGGTCAAAGGTGACAACGTCCTTGCCCTTGGCGAATTCACGCAGGGTTTCGAGGTCTTTGTAGTCGCCTACAGGAGCGTCGGGAACGCTTCGCGCAGCTGAAACATCAGGACCTTCGGCAAGAACATGCAGTTCGAAACCTAGGTTCAGGGCCTCGGGGGCCATCATTCGGGCTAGCTGCCCGCCACCAATCACACCAATTTTTGGAAAGCTCACGATTACAAGGGTATCGAAAGCGACGTTGAGAATCGCATGCGCGTTGTCTGATTACTCTCACAATTCGGTCAATTTCCAGAAAGTGCCGATAAAATAGCAAGATCGCGCGCTTCTCGTAGTGCTTAGCGCGCCTTGTTACTGCTAGCCAGACGGGAACAATATTCCCTGGAGGACAATTGCTCGAGCGCATCAAACTCAAAATAGCCGGACTCATCTCGTTGCTGTGGCGCGAGGTGGCGAAGTTCGGCGTCGTCGGTGGCGTTGCGTTCATCATCGACTCGGGGATCTACGTCTGGCTCCTGCACGGTTCCATGAGCGATTCCCAGGTTAAAGCGAAAATCATTGCTGGCGTCGTCGCGACGATGTTCTCTTGGGTGGCCAACCGCTACTGGACCTTCCGCCACCGCCGCCAGGCCAATGTGGTGCGCGAGCTCGTGATGTTCATCATCATGAATGCCATCGGCTTGGGCATTGCCGCGGCCTGCGTATGGGTCACCAAATACTGGCTGGGCTTGACCGATCCCACCTCGGTGTTCATTGCCGGTTCGGTAGTCGGCTTGGTGCTCGGCACCATCTTCCGTTTCTTCGCCTACCGTTTCTGGGTCTTCGGCAGCGCGATGGATGCGGAGGAAGAATTCGCCCACGACCACGAAGTTCTGGGCAATCACAAGGCCGATACCGGCGCTGACGCAGCGCACTCCGCTGGCCAGGCCGATACCGGCACGGTACCGACGGTGGCTCGCTAATCCGCTGGTTGGTAGTCGAAGTTAATGCGTTCGCCGTCGCGCAGGCGCTGGGTCACTTCCATCCCGTCTTCTACTAGCACAATTCCGTCACCCGCTGCCCACTGGCCAATGGCGAAGGGCAGCAAGGAGAGCACGGGTTGCTGAGCACGCACTAGAATTGTTCCTTGCGCCTTAGCTTCGGTATCGAATAACGCAGCAAGGCTGACCGGGGTGTCACCATTGGTTGCGATGGCTGAGGCATCACCAGTTACTGGCGAGGGATAGAACTGATCCCCGTAGGTACGCACGGAGGCATTGAAGTCTTCTGCGACAGGGCCGAGATCCGAGCCGAAGGACAGCGCGAGAGCTGCCGGGTTCACGGCAAGGATTTCAGAGCTGCTGGGGATGCGCTCATCATCCGGTTGGGCTGTCACCCACACCGATGCCTGCTGTGCATCATCATGCCCAGCATCGACCAGCGTGGCGCCATGGTGCAGCGCGGCCAGGGCCACGACCAGGGACTTCCAATGCGCCGGCAAATCGAGCACCACGATCGAGTCTTCATCGAGGTCGAAAACCTCGCCCAAGAGATTGGCGCTTTTCGCGACCCAATTGTCAAATACCCGTCCGGACAGCTCGATGCGTTCCCCGCTGACGGAGTACCAGGTGAGCCATGGGGAGGCTGAACTGCGCCGCGGCGCGAGAAGATTCTCGACAAATGTTCGTGATTGTAGGCTATTGCTCATTGGATGTCCTTAAATTTAATTACTGAGAATTCACCGAGAATTCAGCCAAGACGGGACTCGCCCACCTCATGTGCGTCTTTTGACGGCGTGTTGTGCCGGGAGTTTCCTGAGAACTCTTCTTAGAATGACCTCCCCGCTTGACTCTAGCGGAGTTACACGGCTGTAATTAGATGGTGAGTCCGGGCAGGTTCATCACTTTTCGCTAGTTCGATGGAATAAATGCTGCCGGATGGATCGGGAGCAATGACGGCCCGATCTCCTCAAACCAATCGAAAGGTCAACATCACCATGGCGAATCTGGAGCAGGGGTACTCCGAATTTTCGACCTCGGCTGTTGCGTCGGCTCAATACGGGCTGGAGGACGCACCATCCGACTGGTTTGTCGATCCTCAAGCCGGTGAGTCCGCACGGGTTGCAGTTGCAGCCGATCTGGAGACCGCGGCCGACAGCTTCCTGAAAGAGCACGACACGTTATCCGACACCGAAGAAATCTCCTCGGTTGGCTCGTGGGCTCCTGAGCTCGACGAGGATGACGAAGTGCGCGAAACCATCAAGGCAGTTTGGCTTGGTGTTGGCGGCGAAGTTGACGAGGGCGAGCTGGGCTGGCAGGCCCGTGCTCTGTGCGCACAGACTGACCCCGAAGCGTTCTTCCCTGAAAAGGGCGGATCGACTCGCGACGCGAAACGTGTCTGCGGCGCATGTGTTGTCCGTTCGGAATGTCTAGAATATGCCTTGAGCAATGACGAGCGCTTCGGAATCTGGGGAGGGCTCTCAGAGCGCGAACGTCGCCGTCTACGGAAACGAGCAATCTAATTCGTCCGCCAATTCACGTCACCGCCATCGTTGCTTCGCACGATGGCGCTGACTTTTTACCACGCACTTTGGCCGCACTGCGAAACCAGTCCCGGCCTATCGAACGCTTCGTCGGAGTTGACGCTTCGTCCTCTGACGCATCGCTAGAGGTCCTGCGGGCGAACTTGCCTTCCAACTCCGCCTTGCTGGTCGCCGATGAAGGATCCTTGGGGCTGTCGCTGGAAGTAGCGGTGTCGCAACTGCCCGAAGCGCGTTTGGACCGTGATGAATGGCTATGGATTATCCATGATGACTCCATGCCTGCTCCCGACGCGCTGGAACAGCTGACTCGGACCGTTGAGGCCTCCGAATCGGTATCCATTGCCGGTTGCAAGCTGCTGGACATCGATAACCCGCGCCATCTGGTCGAGGTGGGGTTGAGCGTGGACCGCAAGGCCCAGCGCCTGACCATGATCGATATCGACGAAGTCGACCAGGGCCAGTACGACGGACGAAGCGATTACTTTGCCGTGTCCTCGGCCGGCATGTTTATCCGGCGCGAGGTCTTTGAGCAGCTGGGCGGATTCGACCCGGCTATTCCGGGCCGTGGCGACGACGTGGACCTATGCTGGCGCAACCGCCTGGCCGGTCACCGCGTGGTCGTGGTGCCAAGTGCCAAGATGTACCACCAGGTCGAGGTCGTCGACTCGCTGGCAGGCCCGCGCGAAGCCAAGCGCTCGGAGGTCTTCCAGCGCTTGAAGTTCGCTTCGCCTTTGGAACTGCCGTTCTTGTGGATTGGATTGCTGCTCGGCGGCATCGGCCACTTCCTCGTAGCATTGCTGGCCAAGGACCCGGGCCATGGCTTCAGCCACCTGGCTTCGGTCCTGCGCGGACTGTTCTCCCCGGGCAAGCTGGCCGCTTCACGTCGCAACGTCGCCCAGATCCGCGAAATTCCACGCCGCCAGGTCCGCAAGCTGATGGTCTCCGGCGCACAGGTGCGCGAATACCGCCGCAATGTGAACACCGGGCGTGCCGATGGCGAGGTCTACGGGGATGGCAGTGGCGCCGACGCGATGGTTGAACCTAGCGGTGACAACTTCTCCGACTTCGTGCGAATCGCCCGTCCGCCGCGCACCACCGCAGTACTCTCGCTGATTCTGGCACTCTTGCTCTCCGGGGCCGCTTCGCTGGTTGCTTGGCGCAGCCTGCTTGGATCCACTGCTTTGTCCGGCGGCGCGCTGCGCCCGCTGTCCAACAGCAACCAGGAAATCGGCGCCAATGCCCTATCGTGGTGGCAGAACATCACCACCGGATTGAGCGCTCCGCCGGATAACTCCGATGTGCTGTTCTGGCTTTTCTCGCTGGTGACTTTCAACCATGCCAACGAAGCTTCGATCTATCTCTTCTTCGCCGCGATGCCGTTGGCCGCGCTGACCGCGTGGTGGGGCATTGGCGCGGTGAGCCGTTCGCGTGCTGTCCGGTTCTTCGCCGCATTGATCTGGGCCCTGTTGCCTTCGCTGGTCTCTTCGCTGGCCTCGGGACGAGTCGGCTCGGTATTGATCCACATCTTGCTGCCGCTGTTCTTCCTGGCAATTATCCGTGCCATGAATGCCCATGTGGCCATCGAAGGCGCGAAGCCCAAGAACCCGAAGCAGCAATCCGTATCCGCATGGACCGCTTCGGCTAGCGCCGCCGTGCTGCTCTGGGTGATCTCCGCCGGTTCCGTTTCATTCTTCCTGACCGCCAGCATCCTGATTTACGTTTTGGCCATCTTCTCGGTGCGCCGCGCACGCAGCCTGTGGTGGATCCCGCTGCCTGCAATCGTGTGGAATCTTCCGCTGCTGTTTGCCGGCCTGGGCGATCTGCGGCTGCTGTTCACCGAGCCCGGTGCGGCGCGCGCGTTCTCGCCAGCTGCCCCATGGCAGATGCTGCTGGGCTTCCCGGAATCCTTCAACGCCAACGCCTCGCTGGTGGGTTGGGACTTCCTGCCCGCCGGTCCGTGGGCTTTGGTCGCCGCACTGCTGGTCGGGGCTCCAATCATCGTGCTGGCTGTTTTCGGGACCTTGAGTTCTTCGCTCAGCCACAGTTCCAGCATGCGCCGGAACTCCCGCCGCCTGCTGTGGGGCGCAGTCCTGTCGCTGGCAGCGGGATGGGCCGTCGGTTTTGTCCCGTTCACCTTGGACTCGCACACCGCGGTGAGCGCCTACACCGGTCCGTTCGTCTCCTTTGCCATGTTTGCATTGCTTGCAGCTGCCGCCAACGCGCTAGCTGCCCTGCGCCATGAAGATCAGCCGCGCTCGATGCGGACGCAGGGTTCTCGTCCAGCGATGAGCCTGATGGCCGCATTCAGCGTGCTCGCGGTTCTCGCTTCCGGCGCCGTGCTGCTTGGCGCCCAGCTGAATCCGGCCGCGGAGTCCGAAACGCTGACGTCCCTGAATTCGGCTCAGCAGGTCCACAGCTCCCAGCCTCGCACCCTGCCTGCCACGGCAGCCGATGCGGGCCGCTCCGAATTCCAGAAGCGCACCTTGGTGCTCAGCCCGCGTTCCTCCGGTGAAATCGACAGCCAGTTGGTTTCGGGTTCCGGTGAAACCCTGGACAGCATCAGCCGCTACTCGCAGGTCAAGCAACTGACCGGACCGCTGCTGGATCCTGAACGCAATGAAGCTTCTGCCACCGCGCAGGTTCAGAGCAAAGCCGTAGCGATGCTGCTCTCCGAGTCTGCATTGGATTCGCGCGAATCGTTGCGCGACTTGGGCGTGGGCTTTGTCGTGCTCAACGAGACTGGTGAATCTGTCCCAGCGACCGTTCGCATCCTGGATGCGGCCACTGGGCTGGCATCGGTCGGCCAGACCGACAGCGGCTGGTTGTGGCGAGTGGATTATGAAGCCGATGAAGAGAATCAGGGCGCTGGATTTGCCCGCGTTGTCGCTGAAAACGGAGACGTGAGCGTATTGCCGACCCAGCGTGGCAAGATCGCCAATCTGGAAATTCCGGCTTCTGATGCCAAGCGGACCCTGGTCCTTGCAACAGCGTCGGATCCGAAGCTGCGGGCCAGCGTTGATGGCGAATCCCTGCGTTCGGTGTCCTATCCCGAGGATTCGGAAACTCGATGGGCCCAGGCTTACGAGCTTCCTGCCGAGGGCGGCAAGCTGACGTTGTCGCACAAGGACTCCACGGCCATACCGGTTCTGGTGCTCAGCGCGATAGTTCTGCTGATTACCGTCCTCTTGGCCATTCCGGTGCCAAGCTCGCGGCGATTCGCCAACTACCGCAACAACGAATACCGCTTCCGTGAACCACGCGACGAAAATGAAGAACTCGCCGACGGCTCGGCCGTTTTGGCGGCCGCCGAAGTCCAGAGCCCGGCTACCGGCACCATGCCACTGAGCCGACGCGAGGCACGCGAACGCGCCAGCGAGATGCGTGAGAACTTGACCCCGAAGCTCAGCGACCGGATTTCGGACGCCGATGCCGAGCAGGAGAAGAAGTAGTGAGCGACGAGAAGAACGTGAACTCAGCGGATTCTGCTGACAAGCCAACTGAACAGACCCCGGCCCCGAAACCGGCCTCCGCGCAACCAGAAGCCAAGGACACCACCCCAGTGTCGGCGACACTATCGCGTGCTGAGACAAAGGCTGCCAAGGCCCGGGCCAAGGTCGATGCCAAATTGGACAAGGCCCGCGCCAAGGAAGCCCAGGCCCGGTCCAAGGCCGAAGCGAAGAACGCCGAGAAAGCGGCGAAGGCTGAAGCCAAGGCCGCTCAGCGGGAAGAACCAAAGGCAAAGCCGCAGCCTGAGGCGAAGTCAGGGAACAAGGACGCCAAGGAAACGGTGCCCACCGCGCAGGCTGCCGGGGCAAAGTCTCAAGGCGAACCGGCGGAACAGAAGCCGGCTCCCAAGCCGGACTCCGTTCAAGCCGGATCGGAGCAGCCCGAGGCTGCGCACGCCAAACTGCCTGCAGCTGATGCAGCCGCCGCGGGCACCACTGATGCAGCTGCGCAGCCGGAACACTCCCAGGGCGCCGAGCCTGCCAAGAACGCCGGCCCAGCCGCGGCTGGAAGCAAGACGGGGCCTGGTGCCGCCCAGGACGCTGGACCGAAGAAGCCTGCAGCCCAGGACCCTGTAGTTGTTCCCGAACCAGTCAAGCCGCCGGCCGCAGAAGCGGCTAGGGCTTCCGGGAAGCAGAACGATGCCGGGGACTCCTCGGGGCAGCAAGGCGCAGCTGGCGCTGGTTCCACCGAGGCTGAGAAGAACCAGCCGGCCGGCCCGAAGCCTGGAGAAGAAGCCGCAAAGGCATCAGAACCGGAAGATCCGAAGGCTGCCAAGCGCCGCCATCGGCTGGAGAAGGTTCGCGCGCGGAACGCCGCGAAGGAAGAACTTGCCGCTGCCAGTGCGCTGGATGCGCCCGCAGCCGGGCCGCAGGCGGAATCGGTGGACGGCAACGTCTCGAAGCGTCGCCAGAAGCTGGACAAGGCCCGCGCCGCGGCCTCCAAGGATGCGGCTGCCGCGCCGACGCGCAAGAAGACCGGCGCGGTTCTGCTCAGCCTGGTAGCCGTCGCGGCTGCTGGCGCTGCAGTGGGTGCCGGATCAATTTTTGCCCCGGCACCGGCCGAAAAGTCTTTGCCAGCTGCCGTGACGAACCTGCCCGCAGGTGACTCCAGCAGCGTTTGCTCGGCAACCCCGCAGCTGCTCAAGGGCGTGGAAGGCACCGATGCGCAGTTCGCCCCAGGTGCCAAGGACATTTCCAGCAACTTGCGCAGCATTGCTGTTTCAGATCTGGCCAAGCGCATTCCGGGCTCCTCCTTCACCAAGCTCGATGGCAGCGGCGCGCATGAGCTGACTGGACGCATCGCTGAGGATGAAGCTGCCGAGGCCCGTGGCGCTGATGATGAGGGCCTGACCGGCCGCGCCAGCAAGATTTCAACCGCCAACGATATCGATGATGCCCAGGTCTACACCTTGCAGCCGCTGGGCGAACTCGCTTCGAAGGGCAGCGCCGTGCGCAGCTACCAAGCCAAGGATGGCGACCTGGCAGGGCTTGCTGCCGCAACGTGCCAGGCCCCGGCGTCCAACTGGCGATTCACCGGCCTGCAGACAAGTACCGGATCCACCAGCGTGATGCATTTGGCCAACCCAACGCATACCACTGCCCAGGTGTCCCTGCGGCTTCGAGGTCCAGACGGCTTGATCGACACCTCGACGCTGCAGAACATTGTCCTGGCAGCGGGGGAGAGCCGGGCCATCGTGCTCGGCGGCTACGCGCAGAACCTGAATTCTGTTTCGGCTGAAATCACCAGTGTTGGCGGAAAAATCACTGCATCGGTCCAACAGGCCGCCCTGCGCGGTTTGACCCCGTCGGGTGTTGAACTGGTCAGCGCCAACGCGACGGCTTCCAATAGCCAGGTGATTCCGGGAGTGTGGATCGAGAGCAAGGAGAATATTTCCAAGCTCAGCAAGGACAACAAGTCGTTGGTTCCACAGCTGCACGTTGCGGCAACAGGCTCCTCGGGCGCTGGATTCAAGGTGAAGGTCCTGGGCGAAGACGGCGAAGTCGCCGCCAGCTTCGACGATAACCTCGCCGTCGACTCCGACGCGACGAAGATTGTGGATCTGACCCAGCTGGCTGGTGGCTATTACACGGTAGTTGTCGAGTCCGATGCTCCGGTCACCGCAGCGGTGAAGATGGTTCGCGGTGCGGACCCGAAGGACTCCTCGGACACTGCCTGGGCGGTGAGCTCCAACGCGCTAGCCGGTACGCAGGCCATGCCGCTGTCGGCTAATGGCACTGGGAAATTCGCCATCGCCGCCGTAGCTGCAGACTCAGCGGTGGAAGCAGTGGTGGTTAATAAGGACGGCAAGCTGGAGGAACCGAAGAAACTCCAGATCAAGGCCGGGCAGAATGTTGTCTTTGATCCGAAATCTGTCTCCGAAGATGCCCAAGCAGTCATCTTCTCGACAGATGCCAACGCTTACCTGGCCCAGCTGGTGCTCGGTTCCGAACGTTCCATCGCTTGGGCTGCCATGCCACAGGCGAATGCCGGACGCGACGGCATTGTGGTGAACATCGGCGGCTAGGAATCCGCCATTAAGGAACTGGATAATTGAAGACCCCTTTCGCATGGCTGGCTGAGCGGATCACGCTGGAACGTAGTTCGCTCAAGGCAGCTTCGCTATCGGCAATGATCGCAGCGATTCTGATTATTGTCGGCGGCGGTGTCGTTCGAGTCACCGGGTCAGGACTAGGCTGCCCCGACTGGCCAACCTGCACCGGCGGCTTCATCGCGCCAACCGCTGAAATGGGGATTCACGCGACCATCGAGTTCGTCAATCGGCTGCTCACCTTTGTCCTGTGCGCAGCGGTTGGTTGGGTCATCATTGCCGCCCGACTGCAACGCGAACCAGTTCCGGGCATCACCCGATGGGCGTGGTTCCAGTTCTGGCTTGTTGTGCTCAATGCGGTCATTGGCGGGATCACCGTCTGGGTGAAACTGAACCCCTACGTAGTTGCCGCCCATTTCCTGGCTGCGACCTTGCTGCTCACTGCCGCTGCGGCCACCTGGGACAAGGTGCAGAATCTGGGAAACGCCGGCTCAAAAGCCAGTACGGATTCGCTGAAGTCGCTGGGAACCTGGTTAGTTGTTCTCAGCGCCCTGCTCGTCATCATTGGCACCGGGGTGACCGGCTCAGGTCCGCATGCCGGAGACTCGGCCGAGGTCCCGCGGATGGGCTTCGACTGGCTGCAGATCACTCTCGTGCATGCCGCAGCAGCCGTGGGCGCACTGGTTGTTGCTTTGGTGATGTGGCGTCAAGCAAGAAAAGAACAAGTACCGGACGTGGCGCACAAAGCCAAGCTCTACCTCTGGGTATTGGCCGGACAGGGGCTGCTCGGAGCGATCCAGGCCATGACCAGCCTGCCAGAGCTGCTTGTGGTCGCCCACCTGGTTGGTGCTGCGCTGGTATGGATCGGTGCCGTGCGCGTTGGCCTGGCCTCCCATGCGCCGGGACGTGAAAGCCGGATCCAGGCCAGCTAGAGAAGATGGCCCTAGTAGTCCGGATCCTCAGGGAAATATGCGGGGTCCACTTCCGAGATGGGTTTCATCCAAAGCTGCGCGACCTCGTGCACCACGCACTGATGGACCAGATCCAAGAGTTCGCCGGTGTTTTCCGCAATCTGCTCAATGGGCAAGCGATAAATGATGATGCGCGCTGGGCGGATAGCCGAAGCTGATTTTGATGATGCAAGCGGCACCCGCTCGCCCAGTGCAGCAGCCTGTTCCAGCAGCTTGTCACTGGGCACCGGATCAATCAGGAAATCGATCTTTTCAATTTCTCCGGGCCAGCGTTCCGAGAGCCTTTGCGCACTGGCCATCACGGCATCATCAAATCGTTCCGGCCGTGAACGGTAAGCAGGAAGATGCATGGGCATCAGCGGGCCACGCCGCCCGCGTCCGTGGCGGTGGCGACGGGAACCGCTTGGCGGATCAGGCAACTTGGAGTTCATTAACTCAGCCTAGCGCTTGCGACACTGTGCCGGTGCCCATCAGCCCGCAAATGGGCGAAGATCCCAAGGATGTGCTGACCAGCCGAGTAGAATGGCAAACGTGGAAGGTCTTCGTCTTTGTTCTCGCCCAGCCTGCCGTGAAACGGCCCGCGCTACTCTTACCTACGTATACGCAGATTCAACTGCTGTTCTTGGGCCTTTGGCGACGTACCCGGAACCGCACTGCTATGACCTGTGCGCCCGCCATGCGAACCGTCTGACAGTTCCCAGCGGGTGGAGCCTGATCCGTGGCGCCATCCCAGATGTGCTTGAACCAGAAGATGAGCTGAACGCGTTGGTGAATGCCGTCCGCGATCGCGAACCAAAGGTTCGCGAACCTCGCCATGCATCGGATTCGCCCATTGATTCGGTCCGTCCCCGCGATATCCGTGCACAGCGCTTTGACACTCGCGTCCGCTTGGCTGTGCTCCCAGCTGGCGACGAAGAAGCCTAGACCTTCTTCTCGAAGAATTCTTGAACCTGCATCGGCACTTCGGCGGCATCTGCAGCACCTCTTTGTGTCCTAGCTGAAATCCAATTGTGGTGTGGTAATCCGTCAGATGACTCGCCTCGCTGGATATGCTAAAGGCGCGTGCGCCGTACTCGGCCCGTAAAGCAACCCCAAAACAGCACACCATCGCGCGAATTGCAGGAGGACTCCTCATGGCTGAGGCGGCGAAAAACCCCACTGGAGGGCAAGGAACTACGGGCCAGCCGGCACCGGCTGCCACTGGCAACATGCCAGGCCCACAGACCAGCCTGAGCCAAAAAGCTGAAGAGCTTACTGCGCGCCTGGAAAAGCACAAGAACCAGGCCCAGGCAAACGCCGCTGCCCAAAAGGAAGAAGCCCGCAAAGAGGCCATCCGCCGCGCGATGTCCGGCAAAACCGACGCCGAGACCAAGAACCCAACTGCAGCTCCTGCAGCCAAGGCGCAGCCTGCCCCCGTGAAGCCAGCGGCAGACAAGCCTGCCGCGACCCCTGCGGCCAAGCCAGCTGAGGCCAAGCCTGCTGCGGCCAAAGCCCCGGCAACCAAGCAGCCGGTCAAGCCAGCGCCCGTCAAGCCCGCGGCGTCCAAGCAGGCAGCCGCCAAGCCAGTTGCGGCCAAACCTGCGGCCGCGAAGCCTGCCGCCAAGGCGCCCGCTGCGAAGCCGGCCGCTAGAGAGCCAGTAGAAGATGTCATTCGCGCCATCAAGCTACCGCACGAAATCGAAGCGGAGAAGCAGGTGCAAAGCGAAGCCGCCGCCGGTGCCGGGAAGTCCGCTGAGCCGCAGGCCAGCGAGAAGGCAACCACCGCGCAAAGCGTGCCACCGGTGTCTGCTGCTCCGAAGACCGGATCCCTGCCAACAACAAAGGCTGCCGTTGCCCAAGCACGTAACCGCGTCTTTGGCAGCTACGCGCCAGAACCGGAACCTTCCGAAGCGGCCGTGAAGCGCCGGGTTGCGCGCGAACGGGCACTGAACTCGAAGCCGGCCCTGGGCCGTACTGCCCAGGTGATCGTGGCTCTGGTCTTCCCGTTGCTGACCTTGATCGCTGCCATCCGTTTGGTCGCGACGCCGGCTTTCCTGGCTCTGTCCTACGGCCGCCCTGGATTCCCGAGCGATTCCTTTGGTTTCACCGATTCTGAACGCCTGACCTACGGCAGCTACGGTGTGGATTACCTGAACAACTTTGCCGGCCCCGAATACTTGGCCGGCTTGAAGCTTTCCACCGGTTCAAGCATGTTCACCGAAGGGGAAGTCCAGCACATGGTGGACGTGAAGAACCTCATCGGGTTCGCCTATATCCTCGGAGCTGTTCTAGCGGTCATCTTGATCATCGGTGTTTGGTACCTCGCCAAGCGCTATGCAGGCGGCGTACGGCGTGCATTGTTCTCGGGAGCGATCTTGGCCTTGGCGGGCATTGCTGCGCTTGCCGTCTCCGCGATTGTGGGATGGGACAATTTCTTCACCCAGTTCCATGCCCTCTTCTTCTCCGACGGCACCTGGACCTTCAACGTCAGCGATACGCTGATCCGCCTGTACCCAGAGCAGTACTGGCTCGATAGCGCCATTGGCATCGCCGTGCTGGTGCTGGCCACGATCGTCACTGTATTGATCAGTTGCTGGCCAACCGGCCGCCGCCGTGAGGCGGCCCGGCTGCGCCAGGAGGCCCGTGCGTTCGGCATTGGCAACTAGCTGGCACAAGGCTTAAAGCACTGGGGGAGCAGTTCATGGCGAACTGCTCCCCATTGCTTTACCCAGTGGGAATTACTGGCGGTAGAGGGCTTCCACGCGGCCTTCGAATTCTTCGAGAACGCTCTGGCGCTTGAGCTTCAACGAGTTGGTCAGGTGCCCGGAAGCTTCGGTGAATTCCTCTTCCAGGACCACGAACTTGCGAATGGACTCAGCCTTGGAAACGGTCAAGTTAGCGGTATCCACGTAGCTCTGGACCTCGGCGATCACTGCTGGGTTGATGGCCGCCTCAGCCAGGGTCATTGCTTCAAGCCCCTTGGCCTTGGCCCACAGCACCAGTTCTTCGGGATCGAGGGTCATCATGGCCGTAATGAATGGGCGCTGTTCGCCAGCCAGTACGCACTGGGAGACGATGCGTCCGGCGCGGACCATCTCTTCCAACGGGCCAGGGGAGACGTTCTTGCCGCCGGCGGTGACGATCAGTTCCTTCTTGCGGCCAGTGACCTGGAGGAATCCTCCATCATCCAGGACACCGGTATCACCAGTCTTGAAATAGCCGTCTTCATCGAAGACTTCAGCCGTGGCGGCAGGATTGTTGTGATAGCTCGCGAAAACCCCAATGCCCTTGACCAGGATTTCACCGTCATCGGCGATCCTGATGGAGGTGCCGGGAAGCGGACGTCCCACGGTGCCCACGCGGATTCGTGATGCTTGATTCACGGTGGCTGGGGCGGTGGTTTCGGTCAGGCCGTAGCCTTCGAGCAGTTCAATGCCAGCGCCGCGGAAGAAATGAGCCAAGTCCGGGTTCAATGCACTGGCTCCGGAAATCGCGTAACCGCAGTGGCCGCCAAAGACGGCCTGCAACTTCGGGTAGAGGACCTTGCTGAACAAGGCATGGCGGGCACGCAGGCCCAAGGGCATGCGAGTCTTGAGGCCACGCGCACGCGCATCACGGATCTTGGAAACCTCGATGGCTGCCTGTTCTGCCTTGAGGAACAGCTCAGCCTTGCCGCCACGTTCGGCCGTGGCCAAAGCGGTGGTGCGAATTTTCTCGAAGACTCGCGGCACGGCCAGCAGGAAGCCAGGCTTGACTGCGGACATATCCTCGACCAGATTGGCCATGGAACTGGAATGCGCGATCACCGACCCGCCGTGGATGCAGGTCTGCTGGACGGCACGAGCCAATACGTGGGCCAGCGGCAGGAACATCAGCGTTCGGCGCTCTTCTCCGAGCACTTCGAGCATATGCCCGGCCAGGTTGTGTGCCACCATGGCGAAGTTCGAGTGGGTCATATTGCAGCCCTTGGGACGTCCGGTGGTACCCGAGGTGTAAACCATCGTGGCCACATCCTCAAGGGCCATGGAAGCACGGCGGGATTCGACCAGCTGCTCATCGATCTGCGTGGCAGGAACCATCAACTGGTGCAGGCCAGCGGAGGGGATGAGCGTCTTGTCCGCTGCATCGGAGCCTTCAAAGATGTGGGTGCGCACCGATTCGCCGAGTTGAGCCGCCGCCTGGCGGACGTTAGCGCGTAGCTCGTGGTTTTCCGCGAAAACCACGCGCGCACCGGAGTCGCGGAGGATCCATTCGATCTGGAAGGCGCTGGAGGTTTCGTAGATAGGCACCGTCACGCCTCCGGCGAACCAAACCGCTTCCTCTGCCAGGGCCCACTCATAGCGGGTGCGGGAAATAATGGCGACCTTGTCACCGGGCTGCAGCCCATCATTGATCAGCGTCATTGCCAGGCGCTTGACGTCAATGAGGAAATCACTGGCACTGAGATCATGCCAGGTGCCGTCGCGCTGCACGCTGAACAGTGGGCGTTGCGCACCACGCGCTACGCGGTCAAGGAGTAGGCTCGTCGTGTTTACCTCTGGTGCTAGATCAGTGAGTAGCTCGACGGTTACTTCTTGCATTGAAGGATTGTCCTTTGAAAATCGTTGGTCGTCTTAGTGGCCTATTTCATGGAAATAGGTGGCCAAGCCACAGGTAGCCTAGCCCCAGCTAGGGAGCCACACATGCAAGCGCCAGTAGTCATCCGCGATCATTTCCCCACTCCATATCGGCCAGAAAAAGGCCGACGTGACTAGGAATAACGCCATGAATATGGTGAGTACGATGATGCGTGATCGGTGCGCGGCACTGGAATTAGGGTCGCGTGGAATGAACCTGCCAATCATATACGTCAACGCGAGCACCATGAACGGAACCAGTGGCAGGGTGTAGAAGAAGAACATCGTGCGTTCTGGGTACATCAGCCACGGCAGGAACCCGGCCGCCACCGATGAGAGGACCGCTCCGGCGCGCCAATCACGGGCGCCAATCCACCACAGAATCAGCAAGAACATGCTGATGGTGCAGGCCCACCACATCAACGGGTTAGGCAGGTCGGTAATGACCTCGGTGCAACGTTCCAGCCCGCAGCCGTTGGCTCCCTTGTCGTAGCCTTCGAAGTAGAACAGCACTGGACGTCCGGCGAAGGGCCACGTCCACGGCGAGGATTGCCAGCCATGCTCGGAGTCGAGCCCGGTATGGAATTCGTAGCCAGCCTGGTGATAATGCCACAAGGAACGCAACGGCGAGGGCAGCCAGCTAATGCCTTCGCCGGGATTCTCCTCGGCCCAATGGCGGTATCGGCCGCCCTGGGTGATCAGCCATCCGGTCCACGTGGACAAATAGGTCAGCAGCACCAGCGGCAGCATGGTGAAGAAGGAATAGATTCCGTCGCGGATGAATGCCGCCGACTGCCACTTGTGAACTCCTGCGGTGCGCCGCGCACCAAAGTCCCAAAGCACCGCCATGAGGCAGAATACAGCTACGAAGGACAGCGCCGACCATTTAATGCCAACTGCGCCGCCGAGCATGATCGCTGCGATCAGCCGCCATGGGCGCCACCAGAGCATGGGGCCATGAACGAGCAGGAAGTCATCTGGCCGGTTACCCTCGGGCACTGAAAGCTTCCGGGCAAGCACGGTTCTGCCATGTATCCGGTCTTTGAGCAGGGCATAAAACGCGGCAATCACAAAGAACATCAAGAAGATGTCCAGCAACGCGGTGCGCGACATGACTATGGAATGGCCGTCGATGGCCATGAGCAAACCGGCGATGCCGGCAAGGACGTGGGAACCGAAGAGCAAGCGGGCGCACAGAGTGACTAGCAGGACCGAGAGGGTGCCGACCAGCGCTGTGGAAAAACGCCAGCCGAAGCCATTGAAATCACCGAAGAGGAGCATGCCCACGCCGATCATCCACTTGCCCAGCGGCGGATGGACGACAAAGGAAGATTCAGCTTCCAGCTGCGGGTCGCCTGCGATGAACTTCCCATCGCTGTCGTCAGCCCATTCGCGCTCGTATCCGCTTTGCAGCATCGCGAATGCGTCCTTGACGTAATAGGTTTCATCAAAGATCAGCAAGTGCGGGTGCGCCAGATTGACGAAGCGCAAGAGGCCGGCAATCAGTGTCACGACCAGCGGAATGATCCACATCAGCGGGCCGCTGGGAGCCACCACAGGCAGGAGCCGTTGTTTCAGGCTCTCGAAAGTGAAGGCCTGTCGCGCCGAGCGTACGTGGCCGGAGTCCGGAGTGTCTAAAACCGAGGTGCCCATCACCAATTCATGCTACCGGTGGAAAGTCCAGAAAGTGGGCTTTTCCTGCGTCGCGTAGGCTTAAGAATGTGCAGAACTCAGATAATGAGGGCGTAATCGTCCTGGGAGCCACCCCGATTGGCAATTTGTCCGACGCCTCCCCGCGTCTGCGGGAGATTATGGCCAGTGCCGATATCATCGCCGCGGAGGACACCAGAAACTTCCACCACCTGGCCCATGCCCTGGGCATTAAAATCACTGCGAGGGTGATGAGCCTGCATGAGCATAACGAGGCTCACAAGCTCTCCGAGGTGATTGACCTGGCCGCCGAGGGCGCGACTGTGCTGGTGGTTTCCGATGCAGGAATGCCGGCGGTATCGGACCCTGGCTACCCATTGGTGGCCGCTGCCTTGAGTGCTGGCATCCGTGTCACCGCGGTACCGGGCCCTTCTGCGGTGCTCACCGCGCTGGCCCTGTCCGGATTGCCAACTGGCCGTTTCACCTTTGAAGGCTTCCTGCCGCGCAAGGCGGGGGAACGCCGCAAGCGCCTGGATTCCTTGCTCGCCGAAGATCGCACCATGGTGTTCTTCGAGGCTCCTCACCGGCTGAGCGACTTCCTGGATGCCGCTATCGAAGCATTTGGCCAAGACCGCCAGGCCGCCGTAGCCCGCGAGCTGACCAAGAAGTTTGAAGAGGTCCGTCGAGATTCACTGGCAAATCTGCGCGCATGGGCAGAAGATGGCGTACGCGGAGAAATTGTTGTGGTTGTCCACGGAGCCCCGGAAGCCGAGGCCGCATCCATCGAGGATTTGCTTCCCAAGGTTGCAGCCCTCGTGGAGGAAGGCATGCGCATGAAGCAGGCCGTGGCCGAAGTCGCCGAAAAATTCGGCGTGCAGAAACGCGAGCTTTACGAAGCTGTTCTGGCAGCACGTCACGAAGCGGGAAAATAGCCGAAGTCGCATAGGCTAAATGCACAATGAATGCTCGCGTTTATCGTGCAGACGGCAATTTACAGCCACCACCTGCCAGGAATAGCGTAGACATCAAAGACGATTAGTTTTCATTATTTTCTATCAGGAGATGCTCGTATGTCGATTACTGCCCAGCGCGAAGCGGAACTGCTTGCCAAGGTGCCAACCGGCCTATTGATTAATGGCGAATGGAGGGATGCCTCCGACGGTGGCACCTTCGACGTGCTCGACCCGGCTACCGGCGAGAAGTTGCTGACGCTGGCCAGTGCTACGAGCGAAGACGCAATGGCTGCACTGGATGCAGCTGACGCAGTCCAAGCCGAATGGGCACTGACCGCACCACGCGAACGCGCGGAGATCCTGCGCCGTGCTTTCGACCTTGTCACCGAGCGCAAGGATGACTTTGCGCTGCTGATGAGCCTGGAAATGGGCAAACCCCTGGCTGAGGCCTATGGCGAAGTAACCTATGGCGCCGAATTCCTGCGCTGGTTCTCCGAAGAAGCCGTACGCCACTACGGCCGCTACCTCACCACCCCCGAGGGCAAGAACAAGGTCCTGGTCCAGCACAAGCCGGTTGGCCCATGCCTGCTGATCACCCCATGGAACTTCCCGCTGGCCATGGCTACCCGCAAGGTCGGCCCGGCAGTAGCGGCAGGCTGCACCATGGTGCTCAAGCCAGCCAAGCTGACCCCGCTGACTTCCCAGCTTTTCGCAGCCACGATGATGGAAGCAGGCCTTCCAGCTGGCGTGCTGAACGTGGTCTCCGGCGCTTCGGCCTCGAAGATCTCCGGCCCGCTGATGCAAGATGACCGCCTGCGCAAGGTTTCCTTCACCGGCTCGACCCCGGTGGGCAAGCAGCTGATGAAGGACGCCGCAGACAAGGTCCTGCGCACCTCGATGGAGTTGGGTGGCAACGCACCATTCATCGTCTTCGAAGATGCCGATCTGGATGCCGCTGTCGAGGGCGCCATGGCAGCCAAGATGCGCAACATGGGCGAAGCCTGCACCGCTGCTAACCGCTTCCTGGTCCATGAGGACGTTGCCGAGGAATTCACCGCCAAGTTCGCTGCAGCGATGAAGGCCCTGAAGCCAGGGCGCGGCACCGAAGCCGACACCACGGTAGGCCCGCTGGTCGAGGAAAAGGCCCGCGACGAAGTCCACTCGCTGGTTGAAGCCGCCGTCGCCGCCGGCGCGACTGCCATCACCGGCGGTGCGCCAGTTGACGGCCCGGGCTACTTCTACCAGCCAACCGTGCTGGCCAATGTCGCCAACGACGCCAAGATCCTGAGCCAGGAAATCTTCGGCCCAGTGGCACCAGTGACCACGTTCAAGGATGAGGCCCAAGCTATCAAGCTGGCCAACTCCACCGAATACGGTTTGGCTTCCTACATCTACTCGCAGGACTTCAACCGCATGTTCCGTGTTTCGGAACAGATCGAATTCGGCCTGGTTGGATTCAACGCTGGCGTGATCTCCAACGCCGCGGCACCATTCGGTGGCGTGAAGCAGTCGGGCCTGGGCCGCGAAGGCGGCGCCGAAGGCCTGGAGGAATACACCACCGTGCAGTACATCGGCATTGCCGATCCTTACGCAGCCAAGAAGTAGATTCTCCAGCTCGCGCCAAGGCCCGACCGGATTCTTCCGGTCGGGCCTTGGCCGGTTAAACCGATGGCTACATGTCGATTCGCGTGGATTCTTCCGAGCGCGAATGACGCGGGTGCACCGAAGCAGGGAACAAGAATGCCCTGATTCGTTGGATAAAGGACAGCTCGCCGCGCAAATTGCCCTGGATCGCGTGCAAGGCGTCAAGCAGCGGAGCGGCATCATCAGCGCTGGGATGCCTGTTGGCGTAGAAGCTCTCTTGGATGACAGTTTTCAGGGACTGCAAATCCTTGGCGACTTGGGGATGGTCTTCGCCCAGCCGGGTAGTGTAGTCACCGGCCGACTCGTGGCTGCCGGCCGGCCCCCGGTAATCGCCCCCAATAGCCTGCAGCTCGGCCAGCAGAGCTGGAGCGGCATCAGCGCCGCCACGGCGCACGCGTCCTAGCCGCTCCTCACGCAGGCGATGGCGACGCCACGGAGCAACTCCCAGTGCGAGGAAAGCCAGCAACAAGACCACTGGCAACAGCCACACTGCCTTTGCGCCCTGGGTCCCAGAATCTGCGGACGGTGCCGGTGCAGAAGGCGCGGCGCTGGCCGGGAGGCTCGGGTTGCCGCGCTCGGTGGGCACTTGGGGTGCAGTGCTTTCTTGCGGGTTCGACGTAGGAGTTGGTTCCGGCGCGTAACTTGGCGAGTAGCCCCGACCCGGGGTGGGCTCGAACGGAATCCAACCCAGCCCGTTCAAATACAATTCTGGCCACGCGTGGGACTGTTTCCCGCTGACGGTATATCCGGTGAGCTCGGTACCTTCTTCCAGGCGCCGTTCCAGCATGCTCTGGGCGGTGTCCCCGGTGATTTCGAGAGTGTCTCCGCTGGCTTCACCGGGTGCATACCCCACGGCAATGCGCGAAGGGATTCCGGCTTCACGAGCCAGCAGGGCCATCGCCGAGGCGAAGTGCACGCAATACCCCTGGCGCCGGGCCAGGAATGCTTCAACAACTCGACGATTGGCCCCGTCGTAGCCTTCGCGCAGCGGGGTGCGTTCGGAGTACACGAAATTCCCGGAACGGAAGAAATGCTGCAAAGCCACGGCGGTATCAATGTCGTTGGCAGGCTTCCCCTTCTTGCCGAAAACCTCATCGAGGGTTTGCTGCAGCAACGGTTCCAATCCGTTGTCAGGATCCTGCGGAAGACGCAGGTATTCCTCGGGCAGCTGGTCGCTGGCGTCGACTCCCATGTGCCCGACATTGCGGACCATTTGCGTGCTGATGGCCAAATCCGCGTAGGCCACTGAAATGTCGTTGGTCGATGCCATGGCGTCGCCAGTGAGCCTAGCCACCGAGGTCTCGTAGGTCCAGTTCCAATCCCCGACGATGCCCTGCACGAAATAGGATTGGTTGGGCAAAGGAAGGACCGGACTGCTGATGCCATCAGGCCAAGTCATTCGCAAGACTTCGTCGGTGCTGTTGAACGTGCTGAAATTCGTTGACACCGCGGAGGTGCCATCAAGCGTGTGCTGCATGGAGCTTTCGCTTGGTTCCCAGCGGTCTGCGGAAAGATCCTTGATCACCTGAGTGCGCAGGTAAGGCGCTTCTTCAGCAGTTGTGTAGTAGTCCAGGATGGGAACACCGCTGTTCGAGCGGAGGTCTCTCCCGAGGTTGATCAGCGGATCGACATTGCTGGCCAGCAGATCACCCGAAGGACGTTGCCCTTCGGAGAACATGCCGCTGCGGAAACCAGGCATCCAGATGCTGGCCGCCAAGAGGGCACCGACACAGGCCATCACGCTGACACCCAGAATTCCCAGCGTCCTGGGCGCAGGAAGCATCACTTGGGAATGCTTGGAAGATGCAGGGGCAAAGAGATAAGGAATCAGCGCAATATAGCCGAGCACTGCCGACAACAGCAGCGCGAGATAGCCAATTCCGGCGCCTTCCTGCTTGAACAGCGACGCGATGATCGGCGCCAGGGACAAGGGAATGATGATCAGCATGGCCATGCGCCGCGAGCTGGCCAGCATTTCCACGATCAGGCTGATTGCCAAAGTGAAGCACAATACGCTGAAAGCCACAGAGCGGGAATTGGCTACCGGCGGCACCTGGGTAGCTAGCTGGATTCCCGCTTCACCAAGCACATTCCACACCCATTGGGCGAGAGGCAAACCGTAGATGTTGCTTTCCCGGGCATCGCTGAGCGCAATGGATGCCACTGCGACGATTGCTGCAGCAGGAACAGCGCTCCAGCGCAAGCGGCGGACTGCGCGCAGCAGACCGGCACACAGGTGCAAGGCGAAGACCGGGAGGACCAAGGCCGGGAACCAGCTGGAGCCTTCAATGACCCCGGACAGCGAGGCGGCACCCGCTAATACAGCGACTGCCAGGCAGCAGGCAGCAGCAACCCGCACGAGCAGAAGCCGCATCGCGGGAGCCGAGCCAACGCTCGGGTCCGGATTTTCAGGAGTCGGGGCTAGAGTGTTTGCCCCAGCACGGCCAGCGCTCATTATCCCCACATCTCGTCTATCGCCATATCGCCGGGAAGAATGTGCACTTTCCAGCTGGTGCGAGCCAATTTATGTTGTATCTGTCCATAGCGTTCAGGGTGGCTGACCAGCAGGAAAACCTCGACATTGCGCACGGTGCGCGAGAGCGTAGCCAGCCAAGCTGCCTGCGGCGCAGTGAGCTCTCCGAGGATCATGATGACCGGTTCTTCGCGGAACACCAAGAGCTCCTTGCGCAGGGTATTGCCCAGAATCTCGGAACCGTTGGCTTCAACTGTTCCGTTGGCCAAGGCCAGGTCCGAAGTTGCGGCATGGAAGTCTTCAAAACTGTTCAGCGCGCCGAGCTCGGAGACGCTTTGCGGGTCCCGTTGCGCCAACGAGGCCCCGGTGAGGTCCCGGAAGGCGAGCTGGTAGCCGCTAGTGGCATATCTCAGGCCGATGCTGCTGGCCAACGACAACGCATTTTCAAAGCGGCGGCTGCTGGTGAGTGCCTCCGCGTGAGCCTGCGGCAACGAGATCCTCAGATCCGATCCGCTGTGATTCCAATGCTCGAAGGAAGTGTCCAGGACCAGGAGCGCCTGCGCGGTTGCCACGTGGTTTTCCTGGCGGACCATGAGCTTTCCGTGCCGGGCGCTGGCTTTCCAGTGCACCTGGCGGACGGAGTCGCCTTGCTGGTAGTCGCGCGTCGCGACATCGTAGTAGTCGGTGGTGGTGCTCCTGGAGAATTTCGCATCGCCAGTGAGCGTTCGTTCGCCGAGCGGGGCGAAACGATCCAACCGGTGCAATTGGGAACGCACGGGGATCTGCAGGCTCGCTCCGGTGCGCACCATTCCCTGTATCAGCCCCAGAGGGTCCACGACTATTTGCTGGGCTGGTCCCACAAGGTGGATCCCGCGTGTGCGGAACACCAATTCGTATTCGATTGAACCCGGGGCCTGGAATCGTGGGCCGGGTCCGAAATCCTCCGGCAATTGTTCCTGGATGATGGAACGCTCAGCACACGACAAGCGGAACTTGCTGACCTCGCCAACGCTGGGAACCGCCGAGAGCAGCTCCCGGTGGATAATCGTGCGTCCGCGCAGGCGCAAGGCCAAACCCCAGTTCGCCAAAGCCAACGCCACCAGGGCCAGGCCCAAAGCCATCATTTCGTGCCGGCCCAGGAGATATGCCACGAACACCAGCAGGCCGCCAGCTCCGGCAGTGCACCAACCGCGCACGGTGAACAGGTCAAGGTGCCAACGCCGCAGGGCTGTCGCCGAATTTTCGGTGCGCGTCCAGGAGAGGGCATCGCGCGAATCGTAGCGGGGAATCTTCTCCATGGCTGCCCGTTAGCTCACTGGGGTGCTGGCAACAAGCTCTTGGATCACGGCGCTGGCATCCAAGCCGTCCGCAACCGCTCGCCGGGTCAGGATCAACCGGTGGTTCAGCACCATCTGGGCCACGCTGCGAACGTCTTCTGGCAAGACGTGGTCGCGTCCATGAATCGCGGCATGGGCTTTGGCCGCGCGAACCCACTGAATCAGTGCGCGAGGCGAGGCCCCCAGCGCCACCTGCGGGTGCTCGCGTGTGGCTCGGCCCAGATCCACCACGTAGGCGCCTAGCCGTTCGGTGACCGTCACCGCTTTAACCTGCTCAATCATGTATCCCAGATCAGCCAGCTGCACCACGGCTTGCAGTGCTTCCAATGGGTCGAACTGGTGCCGGCCGGTGAGCATGGTGATTTCGGCATCGCGTTGTGGGTAACCCAGCGAAAGCCGTGCCATGAATCGGTCACGCTGTGCCTCGGGCAGGGCGAATGTGCCCTCGGATTCCACCGGGTTCTGCGTGGCCACAACCATGAAAGGCTGCTCCAGCCGATGGGTGATCGAATCGACGGTGACTTGCTTTTCTTCCATGCATTCCAGCAATGCCGACTGGGTCTTGGCATTCGCACGATTGATTTCATCGGCGATGACGATATTGGCGAAGACCGGTCCGGGATGGAAAGTGAATTCGTGAGTCTGCGGGGAGTAAACCGAGACACCGGTGACGTCACTGGGCAAAAGGTCCGGGGTGAACTGGATGCGGTGCACCGAACCATTGACGCTGCGCGCCAATGACTTGGCCAGCATGGTCTTACCGACCCCGGGAACGTCTTCCACCAGCAGGTGGCCCTGTGCCAGCAGAACCGTCAATGCGCTAGTCACCGCCTCCGGCTTGCCGGTGATGACGCTCTGGACAGCATCGAAAATGCGCTGGCAATTGGACTGGAATGCCGAATCAAGCGACGGCACTGTTCGGTTTGCACTCATGCGCGGTTCCTCCTGAAGAACGAATCGTTGGCAAGATCGATCGCCGCAGCATTCATTCAATTGGGTCTTGCATCACATCATATGGGGATCTTTTGTCCAGCAACAGAGCCTAACTACCGGGAGCTGAGCACCTGATTGTCGTTGCTACCCCTAGTGGTGTCACAATTAACCACAGATTCGATCCCAGTATTCACGCGCAAAGGATAACCGTGTCCAAGAAGAAGCACACTGATCCCACCCTGGTTCCCGAGGCCTACCGCCCGACGGAGCAAGCCGCTGCAGCAGAGCAGGGGGAGCGGTCGCGTGCTTCTGGCAACGAAAAGGGCGGAAGCCAGCGCAATTTGCAGTACCCGGAAGCGCCAGAAGCGCTTCCAGTGCCAGTGGTCGATAACCATACGCATCTGGATTTCCTTGACGGAACTGTGAAGGTCACGGCTGCCGATGCCCTGGCGGCGGCGGCAGCTGTTGGCGTGAAAGGGCTGATCCAGGTCGGCTGCGACGTGGAGTCATCGGAATACGCGGTCCAGGTAGCTAACGAGTACTCGAATATCCTGGCCGCGGTAGCCATTCACCCCAACGATGCCGCGCGTCTGGCTGAACGCGGGGAGCTGGAAGGAGCGATCGCGCGGATCGAAGAACTTGCCGCGGATCCGCGGGTGCGTGCAATTGGCGAAACCGGGTTGGACTACTTCCGTACCGGTGAAGACGGACGGGGCGCCCAGGAGCATTCCTTCCGGGAGCATCTGCGCATTGCGGTGGAGCAGGGCAAGGCCCTGCAGATCCATGACCGGGATGCCCATGAGGACGTGGTTCGTGTGCTCAAGGACGCGCCATTGCCGGGGAAAGTGGTCTTCCACTGCTTCTCTGGGGACGCGGCATTAGCCCGGATCTGCAACGACAACGGCTGGTACATGTCGTTCTCTGGAACTGTGACATTCAAGAATTCGCATGATCTTCGCGAGGCCTTGGCGCTGGCGGATCCAGAACTGCTTCTGGTAGAAACCGACGCACCGTTCTTGACGCCGCACCCCTTCCGGGGCCGCCCGAACGCCAGCTACATGATTCCGTACACGACTAGGTTCTTGGCGGAAACCAAGGGGATCGATCTGGCCGAATTCTGCACCCGGATCGATGCGAATACGCGAGAAGTGTACGGAGAATTCTAGACCCGGAGGTTGTGTGTCTCGTTACAGGACACTTGCCACAAATATAACAATTCGGTTACGGTGGATGAGATGTCCGGTACCGCCCCCGCCTATTTTCGGCACGGTGTGTTCAGGACAGCCTGATCCTCACGCCTTGCTGCAAGTGGAAACACGGCGCAACTTTGACTGAAGGACAGGCAGCGAACACTGCCGGGCCCAACCGGAGATCCTGACAGGATTCCCGCAGTTGGGTCTACAAACGATGGGGACCTCATTACCGTGACTCACTTGCTCAAGAAGACCTGGGTGAAATACCTGGCTCAGGCGCTCGCCGTAGCTGTGGTTATTGCCGGTGCTGTTTTCTATATTTCTGGCCAGAAATCGGTCGTCATGTCGGTGGACGGCCAGCGCCAGGAAATCACCACCCGTGCTGCCACCGTTGGCGCACTGCTGGAACAGCAGGACGTTGCCTTGGCTGAGCGCGACGAGATCTCCGCAGCACTGGATTCCGAGCTTGCCGACCAGCAGCTTGTTGATATCAAGCGCAACAAGTCGATCGAAGTAACCGTGGATGGCACCGAGCGCGTTGTGCACACTACCGGCATGACCGTTGCCGACGTGGTTGAACAGCTCGACCTGGATAAGGATTCCGAGGTTTCCCTCGATGAGGACATGCAGCTCGCAGCCTTGAGCGATGAATTGGAAGTCATCACGCCCAAGGAAATGACCCTGGTCGTCAAGGACAAGAAGAAGAAAATCGCAACGACTGCCTTGACCGTCAAGCAATTGCTTGCCGACGAGAAGATCAAGGTCGACGGCAACGACGAAATCAACGTCAAGATCAAGGACGAAACCGACAAGGACGTCAAGGACAGCGTCAAGCTGGCCGCGGGCACCACTGTCGAGGTGATCGACGTAACGGTCAAGACGTGGGACGAAACGCGCGACATCGACTTCGAGACCAAGAAGGTCAAGGACAGCTCGTTGGATAAGGGCGACACCGAGGTCAAGACCGAAGGCAAGAAGGGCGAGCGTGAGCTGACCCTGCGCCAGGAAACCCGCAACGGCAAGAAGGGCGAGGAAGAAGTCCTCAAGTCCAAGGTCACCAAGAAGCCCGTTGCCGAGGAAATCCGTGTTGGCACCAAGGAAGAGAAGAAGGAAACTTCAACTTCCAAGAACACTCCAACCCCGAGCAGCATCTCCTCGACTTGGGCTGCCCTGGCCAAGTGCGAATCCGGCGGCAACTGGTCGATCAACACCGGCAACGGCTACTACGGCGGACTGCAGTTCTCTGCATCGTCGTGGCGCAATGTGGGTGGCACCAAGTACGCACCGCTGCCGCACCAGGCAACTCCGCAGGAGCAGATCGCTGCAGCTGAAGTGCTGCGTCGATCAGGCGGCTGGGGCCACTGGCCATCGTGCTCGTCCAAGCTGGGCCTGCGCTAAAAGCAAAAGCCGAATAACAACGCGACGCGTCCACCATCACGGTGGATGCGTCGCGTTGTTATGTTTGGATCAATCTAGCTGAACTAGAATTGGATTTGTGATGTCTAAGGAATCTTTGCCGCTGCTTGGGGCCACCGAAATCCGTCGTCTGGCCGAAGAGCTGGGGATCCGCCCTACCAAGACGCTGGGGCAGAACTTTGTGATCGATGGGAACACCATCCGCCGCATTGTCGCCGCCGCCAAAGTCGACCCATCCGAAACAGTGCTGGAAGTAGGCCCGGGCCTAGGTTCCCTGACCCTGGGCATCATGGATGCCGCCGCCAAGGTCGTGGCCGTGGAGATCGATCCACCCCTGGCAAAGCGACTGCCGCAGACCATGGCCGAGTTCCGCCCTGGCCGAGAAGACGATCTGACCGTGATCCTTTCCGATGCCATGAAGGTCACCGAACTTCCCGGCGAGCCAACCTCGCTGGTCGCCAACCTTCCCTATAACGTTGCCGTCCCGGTGGTGCTGCACCTGCTGGAGCACTTCCCGTCCATCCGCAATGGCTTGGTCATGGTGCAGGACGAAGTTGCCGACCGGATGGCCGCCACCCCGGGCAATAAGATCTATGGCGTCCCATCGGTGAAGGGCGCCTGGTACGGAACCATGCGCAAGGCTGGCGTGATCGGCATGAACGTCTTCTGGCCAGCTCCGAAGATCCACTCCGGCCTGGTGGGGTTCACCCGCGACAAGGACCGCAGCGATGCCCCGGATCGCAAGGAAGTCTTCGCCATCATCGATGCAGCCTTCGCCCAGCGCCGCAAGACGCTGCGTGCTGCCCTCTCCGGCTGGGCAGGCTCCGGTGCTCGTGCCGAACAGATCCTGGTAGCAGCAGGCATTGATCCGAAGGAACGCGGCGAGAAGCTGGATATTGACCAGTACATCGACATTGCCCGTGCCGCACAGGATATTCCGGCTGAAGCTCCAGCTAGCGAGGCATAAGCATGTCTAAGCAGCGTGTCATCGCGACCGCACCGGGCAAAATCAACTGCTACTTCAAGGTCGGTCCTCCTCGCGAAGACGGATACCACGAAGTGGCGAGCCTCTACGTTGCGGTTTCCCTGGCCGAGCAGATTGAAGCGACGCTGCGCACCGACGGGGAATTGCAGCTGAGCCTGGAACCGAATTCCCCTGTGGTCTCCGAACCGGAAAGCTTTCCGCTGGGTGCAGGCAATCTGGTGCACCAGGCAGCCCAGCTGCTTCGCGAGCACACGGGCTGCAGCCTTGGAGCGAACCTGCACATCACCAAGCGCGTCCCGATCGCCGGCGGAATGGGTGGAGGCTCTGCAGACGCGGCGGCCACCCTGGTAGCCTGCAACGAATTGTGGGGAACCGGGCTGGACCGGGAAGAACTCGGCCGCTTGGGCGCACGCCTCGGTGCTGACGTGCCTTTCGCCTTGATGGGCGGGGCCGCCATCGGCCTGGGCATCGGCGACAAGCTTGCCCCGTTGCTGACTCGTGCCAAGACCCATTGGGTGCTGATCCCGGCCAGCTTTGGCCTATCGACCCCGCGAGTCTATGGCATGCTCGATCGCTTGCGTTCCGGCACGGAGATCGAAGTCCCGCAGGAAATCGATCCAGCGGTCATCGAAGCGCTGATGGCTTCGGACGCGCCAGCGTTGGCCCAGGTACTGGCCAATGACCTGACCCAGGCTTCCTTGGCCCTTGCCCCGGAACTAGGCACCATGCGCGATATGGCAGAAGGCGCCGGTGCCCTGCGAGCCATGGTTTCCGGTTCGGGGCCGACCCTGGCTCTGCTGGTCGAAGATGCCGAGCATGCTGAAGAGGTCATGGCCCAGTTGGGCGATGAGGTGGGTGTCGCTACCATCCCGGTGACCGCTCCAGCGCCCGGAGCGCACATTACCGTTTCCGAATAATTTTTCCGGAAGTCCCTGTCTGGCCTTGGGCCGGGCAGGGATTTCCTGCATCATTTTCCGCCACCCCTCTTGTTGCGCCCTGGGCCCGGCCCTAGGCTGAGTCCCAAGGCAATTATTGAGAGCCATTCATTTTGGATCTGGGGCGGAATACAACATGCTCAATGGACGCGTCTCGCACTGGTGGGAAGACATCGGCCTGCCAGAGCCACGCCAGCAATTACACGGTCAGGGCACCGCAGATGTCGCCATCATCGGTGCCGGGTTCACCGGACTGTGGACCGCCTATTACCTGGCCAAGGCCAACCCGGATCTTCGCATCACGATCCTCGAAGCCCGGCACGTGGGCTACGGCGCCTCGGGGCGCAACGGGGGATGGCTGACCAATACCATCACCGCTGGGCGCGAACGCTACCTGAAATCCCACGGCAGGCAATCAGTCAATGACTTCCAGCTGGCCATGAACCGGACCGTCGCCGAGGTCATCGAGGTGTGCGCTGCCGAGGGGATCGATGCAGATATCCTGCAGGGCGGCGAACTCGAAGTTGCCTACACCCCGGCCCAGGAAAAGCGCTTGCGCGCCGATGCCATGGCCGACGCGCAATGGGAACACACGCACACCGAATTGCTGGAAGCCGAGGCAGCGCAAGGCAAGATCAACGTCGCCAATGCCCGGGCCGGGCTGTGGCATCCGCACGCGGCCAGAATCCATCCTGCAAAATTGGTACGCGGACTCGCCGAAGCCGTGGAGCGGCTCGGCGTACGGATCTATGAAAACACCCGCGCCACCACACTGCGCGCACGCCGCATCGAATTCGACGGTGGGTCATTGGACGCCGAGTACATCATCCGTGCCACCGAAGGGTTTACTGCCGGGCTAGCAGGACACAAGCGCTTGTGGCTCCCGATGAATTCGTCCTTGATTGCCACCGAACCGCTAGCTCCATCCATCTGGGACGAACTGGCATGGAACAACGGCGAGGTGCTGGGGGACTACGCCCACGTCTACATGTATGCCCAGCGCACCGCGGATAACCGCATTGCCATTGGAGGCCGGGGAGTGCCGTATAAATATGGTTCGCGCACGGATGCCGATGGCCAGACGCCGCAAAGCACCGTGGAGGGACTGCAGGAAATCCTGCACCGCATGTTCCCGCAGACCCGGAATTCGAGAATCGATCATGCCTGGTCCGGGGTACTGGGCGTGCCGCGGGACTGGGCCGCTACCGTCGGGCTGGACCCGGCGGCCGGACTGGGCTGGGCCGGCGGCTATGTCGGCACCGGGGTCGGCGCAGCGAACCTGGCCGGACGAACCTTGCGCGACTTGATCCTCGGGGAAAGCACTGAATTGGCCAATCTGCCGTGGGTCAATCACCAGGTGCGCAAATGGGAGCCGGAACCACTGCGCTGGCTGGCAACCAAGGGGCTCTATGCAGCCTATGGTGCCGCAGATCGAAGCGAACTGAAGGGGCGGGGGAGCTCCTCGCCGCTGGCCGTGCTGGCCGATAGAATCACCGGAAAGCCTTGAGCGCTGGCACACTGGGGCATAGGCTGTGGCCATGGGACTTGATAAACGTGGAATCTATGTGTGCGCATTAGCACTTGTGCCCATTATTTTTGGCGTCTTGATGATCACGCTGATGCAGGCCGGAATTCTTGGCTGGGCACTGCAAGCGGCCGGAATCTTCGTCATGGCCATCTCGGTGGGTGCTGCGCGTACGCCCAGGGCCCGTGCCTGAGGTGCGTGAGGAGCCCATGAGCGCCTGCAGCTTGTCGGCACGCGGCCAGAACTACCTCCTGCGCGAAGCACGGGCTACGGATCTTGAACAGATCATTGCCTTGATGGCAGATGATGAGATCCGTCGTGCAGAGCATGCGGACGCTGGGGACGCCGGGGAACAGTATCTGGAGGCTTTCAACGAGATTCACGCAGACCCAGCGCATACGCTGATCGTGGTGGAGGGCAATGACGGAGCCATTGCCGGCACGATGCAGCTGACCATGTTGCCGGGTCTTGCGCGCAGGGGAGCGAAGCGGATGCAGATCGAGGCAGTGCGCGTGGCCAGCGCATTGCGCGGCGGTGGCCTGGGAACGGAAATGATCCGCTGGGCCATTTCCGAAGCCGAAAGCAAGAGAATTCCGCTGGTCCAGCTGACAAGCGACGCGCAACGCCAGGACGCGCACCGCTTTTACGAGGGGCTAGGATTTACCGCGTCGCATGTGGGCTTCAAAATGCACCTGGCTATAAGCCCTTGATCTTGTAGATTCGTTGCAATCCGGAGGTCGTCTGGCCCCATTCGCTCTTCGCGGCCCGCTGCTGGTGGGCCTCGAAAGCGGCACTGTCTTCGAATTCCTCGTGCACCAGCCAGACCCAGGGATCGCCGGTTTGCGTGACAGAGAAAGAAATGCAGCCGTCTTCCGCCTTGGTGAGGCGTATATGCTCCGGCAGCAATTTCTCCACCAATTCAGCCTCAGCCGCGTCCGCGCACAGCAACCGGCCCTCCATGATCACAATTCCCATGTTCGCCAGTCTGCCACGATCTTGAGTGGATTGGGGAAAAATCACAGTATAAGGAGATGGCCCGGAAACCAGTATTTCCGGGAATTCTTTTTGGCCGACTTACGCAGGTGTGATTGTTAGCTTCGTTTGACGGTTAAGTCGTAACTTCGATTGGCGGCTTTCCAGCAACGAGGCGGATATGAACCACTAAAGTTCACCTCCTGGCGGATTGGCTGCGGCATAGCTTACGACGGCTTGAGCTGCGGCCTGGACGGCTGCTCGTGTTTGCCGTTGAGACACCAGCCACATCGTAATCTCGAGCGGGAGGCCAAGTATTGGCCGCCAACGCCAACCAGGCAACTGGCGTTGGGCTGTCATCTGGCTGACCAGCGCCACATCGGCATCTGCAACCTCCGCACTTGCCCTGGCGTGTTCAACGAACTGCGCAAACTGCCACTTTGGCTGCACGCCCGCCTCCAAGGCACTGCCGAGAATCCCCTCCTGTTGCGGCGTCGGCACCTGATCCCGCGAGTGGATAAGCACACGAACGCCGTCCAAGGAGGGCACAGTCAGCTCGGCCTCATGCATGAGCGCCGAACCAGGTCGTATGGCCAGGCCAAAGGCTTCCTGGCGTAGCTTCCACGAGGCGTATTCGTCAGGGGGTTGCTGATGGAGCATCGCCAAGTTTTGCCTGCCCTCACGAAGCATGCGTAATTGAACGGAGCTGTTGGCTTCGATCAAGGTCGGAGTGCAGGCTGGCGCAAGGGACGCACCGCCGAAGACGCAGCACGCCTGGTCGGGTGGAGCCGTGCCACGTTCTACCGTCATCTCGGTGATCCAGGGATAAACACGGGCACAGAGTAACTTTTCAATTCACAAATGCATGCAAGTATTCACATCGACCGAAATTCCATGTCAGCAAGGTCTCGCAACGGGCTTGTACGCACGACTAGATGTTGCTACTTGAAGCCCATGGTTGCGAGACTTTCGAAGCGTTGAATTTTCAGTGCTTTTGATGCGGGGGAGCGGTGTTCGAAGAGACGTCTTGCAACCTATTGGTTACAAGACATGTCGCCGAATGTATTTACCTTGTTTGTCTTCTTATTTAGGTAGCCCCCGGGTCTATGAAAAAAGCAACCGTTGCATCGAGGGGTTCACTTAGAATCAGCCCATTGCATTCGACGATCGAGTGGCCGATACAGTCGTCAGCAGTAAGGCGCTTTTAGAGGTGCCGGAAATTAAGAAACCCGCCGGATGCCGGCGAACAGCCTTTGTACGCGTACTTGGCCACGAGGGATTTACTAAATAACTGAGTCAGCAATAACTGTGTCAGCGGAAATGATCGACCTAGCACTCGTGAGTTAGAGATTTAGCGCTCATGGGTTAGAAAGGGTGAATTTTGGGGTGAATTTAACCCGTGAGCCGACGAAAGGTTATTTTCAGTTGGACACCCTTGAAGTACTTGCAGTTCTGTGAAGATGGTAGATAATTCACGAGCTCCAAATTGGGAAGAATCACATCACTTCTGACGCGTGATTATTTCACCTTCCCTTCGTGCTCCAGTGTCACGAAAAGTGAAATCCTCTGGCGCGAATGACTTCAATTGCTACTCACCGAGAGAGCTGTTCTAAATATAGCCATGTCAAAATCATTTTCCAACGCCAAATTTAGTAAGGTATGAAAATTTTCAAATCGAAACGCGTACTTGGCTCAGCATGAATGTATCTGAGAGAGAATAGCGATCTTCGATCATAAAATCCGTGGTTGCGAGCTTCTGGAAATCTAGCTCGTATGCATAACGCGCAAATTCGCATAGTAATCCTTCCCTGACCTCAGCTATTTCCAACCTGATAGTCCCATTTATCACCTTGCTAGACTCGCGATGTCCACAGTGGGGGAAGTCTGCGTTTAGGGAACCAGACGGGTGTTTACCACCCTGCTAAACAACGGTAATTGGGAATATGAAAATGCGAATAGAGCACGAATCTGGCGTATCAAAACGCTGGAAATCTATGCTTGCCTCGTTCCTTGCGATAACCGTCGGAATTGGAATGGCAGGTGTAGCGCCAGCAGTGGCCGCGCCTTCCTCCGATTCGTCTGTAGCAGATACAGCTGTCGCAAGCGCCGACTCGCAAGAAGGCGGACCGGAAGGTCAAGAAGCAAGTGATTCAAGAGCGGACAAAGAGTCCACAGCAGTCAATAATATTCAGGGCACAATAGCACCGCAAGTTGGTACTCGTGCCGCCGCCGGTGCTGGCATGTTCTTGGAAAAGAATCTGACCAGTAATGAAGTGATTCGTCCGGGCGATTTCGTCAACTACGAGATCAAGCTGGGCTGCTCCTCAAACACTGAACCGTGTAGCGATGCGTTTCTGATTGATGCCCTTCCTGAACCATTGGTGCTGGAAAGCATTAATTACAACGGGTTCGCGAAGGATATTACCGAAGAACCCTCGGAAGATGGCACTTCGGTAAAGCTGACTTTCAATGAAACCTCTGAGGACCGCCCCGGGAAAATCGGTATCAACGATGGCACCGACTACACGATAACCATCGTGGCAAAGTTCCCCGATAACGCGGACCCAAAATTCAACGGCCAGCAGCTGATTAACGAAGCAGAACTCACTTCTGACCTTGGATCCATCAAGGACCCAGCCGAAGCTGTTGTTCCGAACATTGATCTGGCTCCCAACGCCGAAATTACTAAGCAGTGGTCCGAAGATGTGCTGGAGCAAGGAGCTGATAAGAACATCAGCGCGACGCTCGGAGGAATCAAGAACACCTCAAAGGTGGGCGCAACTTCGCTGATCATCGAGGAGCCATCAGGCAATTCCGCTCCATTCGCTTCAGTTGAATTCACCGGATTCGGTGACATTGTCTACCCCGAGGGTGCCGATGAACTCGTCGTTTCCTACTTCGTGGGTGACGCGCCAGAACCTCAGGTTCTAGAAACCGCCAACCCTAACGCACCGCCTGTATTCCCGGAGAGCTTTGATCTAAAAACCATTACCGGGTTTAAATTCGTCTTCACCTCAACGAAATCAACCGACACCGAAGGCGGAATCATCGCCAACGGTACAACTGGATCGATTCCACTGAACACCGTCCTACGCGATGGTGCCGAAGCCGCTGTGGTCGCGAATGAAACCAACATCATCGCTGTACTCCCTAACGGCGAACAGAATGACCCTTTCACTGCTGAAGATAGCTTCGTGATTGAGTCGGCAAACTACACGGTAGATGCCACGAAGTCCTTCTCCCCGGAGTTGGTCGTTGCTGGTGATGCCGCAGAAATTGGTGAAGGGCGCAATGCTTCTACGGTGAAGCTTGGACTGACCAACACCTCAAATCGAAATCTCACTAATCTAACTTTGAAGGAACCCGCAACGGGTACTTCACCGTTCGGCGAAGGTATTGATTTCGACCAGTTCAACGGCGGCACCTGGCCAGCCGGAGCCACCGCGGGTGTGCTGACGGTTGACGGCATAGAATACCTACTTGAGAACAATGACGGAAAGATCTCCTTGCCTGACAATCTTCCTGCGGGTAGTGACGTCAAGGGCTTTGAAATCTCCTTCGACGGCACTTTCGCCCCTGGATCTGGATACGAGTTCGAATTCGGTGTTCTGGCAACCGCAGTTTCTCCCGACGGCTACAAGAACGTTGTTCTGGGCCAGGGCACTCCCTCTGGAAACCAAGATGTCGTCGAAGACGAAGCCGATGCGACCTTGCTGGTCCAGGAGCCAAAATTCGCGTTGATCGGTGGCAAGGGATTTACCCCTCACCGCATCGAAGGTATACCGGGCGACAAGACTACCGTTTGGCTAAACACCAAGGTTGATCAGAACAACACCAACATGGACGTCCGCGAGATCGTGCAGACCGACGACTTCTCATCAATGGCCCCCGCACTCAAGGCCAACAGCATCTCGGTGCCGGCTACCCAGGGGGCCACTAAGGTCGTTGTAAAATATAAGGATGCCAGCGGTGATTGGCATGACTTGGTCATCTCCGAAGACGGCAAGGCAATCGAAAACACCATCTTGCCCGAAGGTGCTACCGGAGTTCAGATTACCTACACTCGCGATTCAGGCTCGTTCCCGCACGACAAGGATGTGCAGGCATTAGTCAACTTCGAGGTCATTACGGAGCTATCCGATGAGTTGAAGACCGACAACGTCTTGGGTGTCAACAACGGTGACGATACCGAAGGGTCAGTCTGGGTCGACAAGAAGATTCAGCTGCAAAGTTCGAAGTCTTGGGACCCGAGCGTCATCGTTCAGAAACCTGTTTCCGAGGCGCCGACGAACAAGAACCCAACGAGCGCCTTGAGCCTATGGGCGAAGAACACTTCAACCTATGGTGTCGACAAGCTGTCGATCGTTGATTCGAAAGACGGCGAGGTTAATCCTTTTGACTACGTTGACATTACAGGTATCAGTGTGCGACTGTCTGACGAAGCACTCCAGGATCTAGCCCACCTGACTTTGAAGACCGCTGCTGGGGACCTGAACTTCACCGGTGCGGACGCTCTGACCCCAACGCTTTCAGACGGACGCAGCTGGGAAGAAGTCACAGCATTTGAATTCAGCCTCGCGAAGGACGGCGAAAAGCTGGTTCCACGCGACGCCGAGTTCTGGGTCTCTGTTGGCACCAAGCTGCGCGATGACCTTCGTGGCTCGGATCCGGCACAACCCATCGACGCAGCATTGGCCGAGCTTGACCGTATTGACGGCAAGCGCGGCTACGTTCTGCCTAACACGGCTGTAGCGACCGTTCAGCGCGGTGACGAATCGGCTGTCAAAGAACCACAGGCACCGCTGGAGATCATCACCGAAAACTCGGTGGATCTCAATGCAACTTTGACCAAGACGTTCAACCCCGAAGGCCCGATCGACTTCTTTACCAGCAACGGTAACCCCGCACCGGTAAACGTCACCTTGAACGTTAATAGCGGAACCCACAAGGCCGACTATGTTCAGATTGTTGATCAGGATCCAACATTCTGGAACACCTTCGACTTCGCCGGGTGGGATCCCGTCCCAAACAGCCGTGTCTACGATGTCACCATCGAGTACTTCACCGGTGCGGAGTATGTGTCGAAGGATGGAACGCTGGTCGCTGAAGGCGGCGACTGGACTACTACTGCGCCTGCTAATGATCAGGTTCAAGGCGTTCGAGTCACTGCTGAAGGTCGGAACTTTGAAGAACTTGTCAGCAATGACACGACCATCAAGTTCAATGTTCTGCCGCGGTACACCCTGCGCAGTGGTGAACTGATTGCACTCGAAGACGGTCAGAGTAATCCTGGCGAAACCCAGGCACTGGCAACCGAGAACACTGCTTCGGCAGAGGTCTCCCGTCTGGGCAAGGATCGTGACACCGACGACGCAACCGACGATCTGGTATTCAACCCGGGAAAGACCCATTCCGAGGTTTCTAAGATTTCGGATGCTCGCAACGGTCAGATCGCGCCGGGCCGTGAGTTGAACTACACGTTCACGGCCACCAACAACGGTACCGACGCGATCTTGAATCCTGTCATTACCGATATATTGCCAAGCGATGCTCAGGGTCCGAAGCTGATTCTTGATCCTGAATGGCAGTCGCTGACTACGTATTCTTTTGACAAGAAGTTCAACCAAGCGCCGGAAGGCAGCGCGGTTGATACCTCGAAGGTTGTTGCGGTTGAAGAAGGCAACTCTCTGAAGTTCAGCTTCCCCGAGGGAACCAAACTGTACCCGGGCGAATCGATCACCGTGAAGCTCCCAACCACGGTGCGTGGAGGGCTGAACGCGAAAGAAAAACTGGAGAACAAGGTCACCTTCAGCGGTGACAACTCCGAAGAGAGCAGCGATGACAATCTCGTTTCGATCATCGAAGGCCAAGCCTACTCATCACGTAAGCTCGTTCGCGAGGTTCTGACAGGTGGACAGACCGAGAAGACCGGCGTGTACAACGTCAACTCTAAGGTTGAAAACGCTGACACCTGCTACGAATTTGAAGGCGGATTCTATCGTTACCCATGCATCGTGGAGACCAAACCGGGCGGTATTGCCGAGTGGAACCTCAGCGTCACCAACACCGGTAACGTCAACGCGCAGCACATGGAAATTCTGGATATCTTCCCCTACATCGGTGACACCGGTGTAACGGGTTCCCAAGCCAGCACCCCGCGTGGTTCCCAGTGGATTCCAACCCTCTTGGACATCAAGCTGCCAGAAGTGCCTGCAGGAACCGACATGGTGCTCTCTTACCTGACCGGCGACCCTGCGCTGTGCAAGCCAACCGGCGCAAATATGCAGGATCCATGGGCTGGTTGCGACGGAAACTGGACCACCGAGCGTCCCGCTAATCCGAAGGAAATCAAGGGCATCAAACTTGTCCTGGATTCGTCCGAAGGGTTTGCGCCAGGCGAGAGAGTATCGCTGACCTTCACCACCGTTTCGGAAACTGAAATGCCCGAGGGCGCTTCGGACTTCGCGCCGGCGTGGAACTCCTTTGGTTACGCAGCCCAGGCTCAGGTAAATGGCCAAACCGATTACCGCAGCCAGGAGCCAATCAAGACTGGTATCACCTTCAAGCCTGAGGAGAAGGAGAAGGTCTCGGTCGGTGACTACGTCTGGATCGATGAAAATCGTGATGGTCTGCAGGATGAGGATGAGAAGGGCATCAAGGATGTCGTTCTGACCCTCGCCGGGCCGGATGGCAAGGAAGTTACCGATGTCTTCGGTAACCCAGTGCTGCCGACCATGACCGATGAGAACGGCCTTTACATCTTCGAGAACCTACCAGTCCTCGAAGACGGACAGTCCTACAAGGTGAGCATCGATCGCGAAGCGTCGAAGGAACCGTTGGCTCCTTACATTCCGACCATCGAGACAGATGATAGCCGTGAGAATGACTCCTCGACGTGGGAAGCAACCTCTACCGGTCTGACCGAAGACGGCCAGCATGATCCAACTTTGGACTTCGGATTTGTTACCCCGAAGGTCTCCGTTGGCGACTATGTCTGGATCGATGAAAACCGTGACGGAATCCAGGATGAAGATGAGAAGGGCATCAAGGATGTCGTTCTGAAACTCGCTGGACCTGACGGTGAACCAGTAGTTGATATCAACGGCAACCCCGTTGAAGCAACTATCACCGATGAGAATGGATTCTATGAATTCAAGGACCTGCCGGTACTCGAAGATGGACAGTCCTACAAGGTGACTATCGATCGGGAAGCTTCTAAGGAACCGTTGGCTCCTTACATTCCGACCATCGAGACTGACGACAGTCGTGAGAATGATTCGTCGACATGGGAAGCCATTTCACAGGGGCTGACTGAAGACGGGCAGCACGATCCAACCTTGGACTTCGGATTTGTTACCCCGAAGGTTTCCGTTGGTGACTATGTCTGGATCGATGAAAACCGTGACGGAATCCAGGATGAAGATGAGAAGGGCATCAAGGATGTCGTTCTGACCATCACCGGGCCGGATGGCAAGCCAGTAGTGGATGTCAACGGGAAGCCTGTTGGGCCAACCACCACCGACGAAAACGGCTACTACGTCTTTGACAACCTGCCGGTTCTCGAAGATGGACAGTCCTACACGGTGAGCATCGATCGTGAAGCGTCGAAGGAACCTTTGGCTCCTTACATTCCGACCATCGAGACTGACGACAGTCGTGAGAATGATTCGTCGACTTGGGAAGCCATTTCGGAGGGTTTGACTGAAAATGACGATCATGATCCAACGTTGGACTTCGGTTTCGTCACGATTCCGAAGGTTTCCGTTGGTGACTATGTCTGGATCGATGAAAACCGTGACGGAATCCAAGATGAGGATGAGAAGGGCATCAAGGATGTCGTTCTGAAGCTTGTTGGACCAGATGGTGAGCCAGTAGTGGATGTCAACGGTAACCCTGTTGAACCGACTACTACCGATGAGAATGGTTTCTACGAGTTCAAGGATCTTCCTGTACTTGAAGAGGGGCAGTCCTACAAGGTGATCATTGATCAGGACGCGTCGAAGGAACCATTGGCTCCTTACGTGCCAACCAAGGAAAACGGCGCCGATCGAGATAAAGATTCCTCGACTTGGGAAGCTGAGTCGGGTGACCTGACTGAAGACGGTCAGCGTGATCCAACCCTGGACTTCGGGTTCATTGCTCCGAAGGTCTCCGTTGGTGACTACGTCTGGGTCGATGAAAACCGTGACGGAATCCAAGATGAGGATGAGAAGGGCATCAAGGATGTCGTTCTGAAGCTTGTTGGACCAGATGGTGAGCCAGTAGTGGATGTCAACGGTAACCCTGTTGAACCGACCACTACCGATGAGAATGGTTTCTACGAGTTCAAGGATCTTCCTGTACTCGAAGAGGGGCAGTCCTACACGGTGAGCATTGATCGAGAAGCGTCTAAGGAACCGTTGGCTCCTTACGTGCCAACGATTGAGACCGATGGTAGCCGTGAGAATGATTCGTCGACTTGGGAAGCCATTTCGGAGGGTTTGACTGAAGATGGCGAGCATGATCCAACGTTGGACTTCGGTTTTGTTATTGCTCCAGAGGAACCACGGGTCTCCGTTGGTGACTACGTTTGGGTTGATGAGAACAACGACGGACTACAGGATGAGGATGAAAAGGGCATCAAGGATGTTGTTCTGGCTCTTGTTGGTCCAGATGGCAAACCTGTAGTGGATGTCAACGGTAATCCTGTTGAACCGACTACTACCGATGAGAACGGTTTCTACGAGTTCAAGGACCTCCCTGTACTCGAAGAAGGTAAGTCCTATACGGTGAGCATCGACCGAGAAGCATCTAAGGAAGCTTTGGCTCCTTATGTGCCAACTGTTGAGACGGAAGATAGCCGTGAGAATGATTCATCGACTTGGGAAGCCAAGTCGGAGGGTCTGACCGAAGATGGTCAGCACGATCCAACCTTGGACTTCGGTTTTGTACTGAAGCCTGAGCCGGTCAAGACTTATGCCGTGGGCGACTATGTCTGGGTTGATAAGAACAATGATGGGTTGCAAGGCGATTCTGAAGTTCTTGATGGCGTCAAGGTAATTCTGCTTGACGGTAACGGTGAGGAAGTTTCCTCGACGACTACCGATAAGAATGGCCGCTATATCTTTGATGAGCTGCTGGCCGGCGATTACCAGGTCAAGTTCGAGCTGACTGCCGAGCAGGCTGAGAAGTATGAATTTACTTCGCAGGATGCTGGGGAAGATGATGCGAATGACTCGGATGCTGATCCGAAGTCTGGCCTGACTATCAAGTTCACCTTGGATGACGAGAATTCTTCGTTGACCAAGGATTACGCCGATCAGGAGTTCAAGGCTACTGAGGGTATCGACCCAACGTGGGATGCCGGTGTGGTTCTGAAACCAGAACCAGAGCCGACTGAACCAACTGTTGAGCCGACGGAACCGACGGAACCTACGACTCCGACGGAACCTACGACTCCGACGGAACCTACGACTCCGACGGAACCGACGGAACCTACGACTCCGACGGAACCTACCGTGGAACCGACGGAACCTACGACTCCGACGGAACCGACGGAACCTACGACTCCGACGGAACCTACGACTCCGACGGAACCGACGGAACCTACGACTCCGACGGAACCGACGGAACCTACGACTCCGACGGAACCTATCGTGGAGCCGACTGAGCCGACTGAGGAACCTTCGGTTTCCTTGGGCGATTATGTATGGGTCGATAAGAACCGCGACGGAATTCAGGATAAGGACGAAGACCCAATTGAGGGTGTCGTGCTGAAACTGATCGGCCCGGACGGCAAGGAAGTTGTTGATGTCAACGGGAACCCAGTCGGTCCGGTAACCACTGACGAGAATGGCTACTACAACTTCAAGGATCTTCCGCTCTTGAAGGATGGAGAGTCTTACACGGTGGTCATTGATCGGGAGGAATCCGCTGATGCTTTGGATGGCTACCTGCCAACCAAGGAAAATGGTACCGACCGGGATAAGGACTCTTCGACTTGGGAAGCTAAGTCTGAAGGTCTGACCGAAGATGGGGATCACGACGGGACTCTCGACTTCGGCTTCTATCTAGACGAAGATCCTGAACCGACTCCGACGGATCCAACTGAGCCGACTCCGACGGATCCAACTGAGCCGAGCCCGACGGATCCAACTGAGCCGAGCCCGACGGATCCAACTGAGCCGAGCCCGACGGATCCAACTGAGCCGAGCCCGACGGATCCAACCGAGGAACCTGCAGAAGATTCAACCGAGTCGCCAGAGAAGAGCAAGGATCCTTCACAGGATCCAACCTCTGCTGAGAAGTCTGATCAGCCTTCAGGCTCGGACTCTGTGGATGGTTCCGAGGAACCGCAGCAGACGCAGAAGCCAAAAGACGATGGACTGGCTAGCACCGGTTTCACTGCCTTGTGGCTACTGGCGCTTGGTTTGGTCTTGACGGCGGCTGGTTTAGTTTTGGCTCGACGCACTCGCGGACGTCACAGCTAGTCAGCTCTTGAAGTAATACAAAAAGCAATGCCCGGATTTCCCATTTAGGAGATCCGGGCATTGCCCTATTCCTAGCAATATTTCTCGACCGTGTGAGCTAAAGTCCGGCGGTGCCCCTGTGTCAAAAAACTACCCGGAACTCCTTCCGAAAGATCCCAAGTCAAAAGATATAATTTGGGCATGGACCCCCAAACGCAGTCAAGGCCTCCCGCTGAAGAACTTGTTGCCGAGATTTTATGGGACCGGATAGCCCCAAGCCTCGATCCGGAGATACGCTTGTTGTTGATCTATGCGCCGCAAGAATCGAATCGGCACCGGGTGGCTCTACGATGGCTCGATGGCCAAGGCGAGCTGATCAACGTGGGTATTCCGCCCGAGGAGATCTTCGATAAAATTGCCGAACAGCAGATGCGTGCACCCAACACACGCATAGCGGTCATTCTTCCTGCTGATTTTCCCGCCGCCAAGATGCTGCGCCATTTCAATGCTCACGTTGTTGATTTCAAGGATCTTTTCTTAACCGCTTCAGATATATCCACGTTGACCGGAGAAGATTTCCCTGATGCAGAAAGATTATGGCAACTGACCGGTGGTTGGCCTGGTTGTGTGCGTAGTCTCTTGGCGGATTCCTCTAATCAAAATGCTGCAGTCAATGCGCTGCGTCGTGCAGCCTTGCCATGGATTGATGCTCTTGATCCTGAAGGCATATTGAGGGAGTGCGCGTTCCTTCCTGAACTTACTGAAGATCTCATGGTAGCTTTCTATGGCGATCGTTATCCAAACCCTCCAAGTATCTCGGCCCTTAGCCGCGCGGCCATGGCACAACGCTCCCTGTCCGGGGACTGGGCTATGCCCCAATTGCTTCGGCAGGTGATTATTGACGACTTGGAGTGGCGGGAGCCCCAGCGTGCACAGTGGCTCCACGAGCACGCCATCGAATCCATGCATGCGGCTGGAAGAACCGGCGAGGCCGTACGTTCAGCACTAGGCAGACATTCGTGGCGGGCTCTTTCCACCGTCCTCGTCGATGGGTGGGTGGACCTTTTTACCACTGAGCCACGTCTCCTATTCGAGGCAGGCACCCGGTTGCCTCGATGGGCTACTCGACGATCGCAAATCTATGGTCCTGCGATGAAGATCGCTGCCGCGGCCGTTAAAGACCGGATGGTTATTCCTTTTCCGACAACGGAGCCTGACTATTTGACGGATCAGACTGCCCAATTGCTACGCGAGCACACCATCGAGCTCTATAGGCAACCGAAATCTGAGGCTATCTTCGCGGGCTTGGTTGAGTTGGGAATACTGAGGTTCCACGGCCACTACGGTTCCGAAGGGGCAGATGCCGCACGCCGTCTACGTCGTGCGGTCCGGCAGGCAACAGCTGCTGGCAATGTCAGACCATCGTTGGCAGCCATGGCTGAATTACATGCCGGAATGTCGATGGATATCGCCAACGAACGCCCTGCGGCGGCAGCCGCTTACGAATCTGCGTGGTCCTTGGCCGAGGTTACGGAAAACCATTTTATTGCCGCGGATGCAGCATCCAAATTGTCGCTGGTTCATGCTCAGGAAGGCAACACCCGTGCTGCTCGTCGCTGGCTCGTAAGCTTCCGCCATCATCATTCCAAGGTTCGTTGGGGTTCGGCAATGGTCGGTCGAGCTGCAGAACTTGCCGAAGCATTCGTGGCTTTCGCCGAGTTGGATATCGGAAAATTGGGTTCAGTACTTGGTCAACTGCCAGATGAGCCTGATAACGATGAGTTTTGGGCGGTGCACGCGCTGCTACTTGCCATCCATGCGGCATCGACTGATCGAGCAGAGGCAGCGCACCGGATTCTGGGGGCACTTGTGCTCTCCCGCCCCTATGCAGCCAATTCACCCATGGCCGGTAGAGCCTTGCATCATGCCGCAGCATTTCTGGGTGTTGAGGGTGGTTTCAATGCGTTGAACCATCAAGGCGCGTCCACAATACCCGCTTCTTCACCTGAACTCATTGCAACCCGTGCGCTGTATCGACTGTATCGGGGGGACCGCAACGGGGCTCTTGCTGTTCTGGCGGCAACGCCGAGCTTAGTGACTGGAGCCCGGCACGATAATCTGATCCGAAATACGCGGCTAGCAGCACGTTACATTGGGGTGCTGCCGGAAGGCGTCCTGGAGGACATTGCAAAACGACATGCATTGGATGGTGAGCTGATTGATTTGGCCCCGTTTTGGATGAGCGGGAGCATGTTGGAATTGGAAGAGTTGCTGCAACTTACTTCCGATCAGCTGGGCAGATTGAAGATTTTTATGCCACCCACCAGTGTCGAAGTCAGGCCTGTTTTGACTGATCGTGAACTCAGTGTGCTCGCAGGCCTGCGTGCGGACCGTTCACGCGGACAGATCGCAGATGAGCTTTTTGTCTCGCCTAATACTGTTAAATCCCAGATTAGTTCTCTATACCGCAAGTTGGATGTGAATTCAAAAGCAGAAGCACTAAAAATTGCCACACGTTGGGGGTACTAATCAGCGCCTGGTAAGCCCCAAGAGATATCCAATGAGCCTAGATGTATCTATACTCATGGGAAGAGTGCTTTACGGATAGGCGGTTTATGGAACTGGGTTTAACTACGAAATGACTTGGAAAATCTGTTGATTTTTCAACTGTCGAAAATATCGTCAAGGGAAGTTGATTGATGTGTCGTAAACGACGATTTTGACACGCACCGCCGATGCTTTAGTTTTCAATTGAAACTGTCCATATGTATATTGTGTACACAAATGATATCGTAGAAGAATGAACTCCATCACCTCCTCTGTCACGATTCGCGCACTTCGCGATGGTCTTGCTGATGCTGTTAGCCGTGCTAGCTATGGGCATGAGCGTGTGCAGATTACGAAGAATGGAAAGCCTGCTGCGGTCCTCATTGGACCTGAAGATTTTGAGCTTTTGGAGCAACTGGAGATGTTCCGGGATGTCGCCGATTATCGAGCCGCCAAGCTGGTCGATGATGGCGAGCGCATTAGCCTCAGCGAACTGCGCGCTGAGCTCGACGCGTGACCTCTTGCCGCGTCGAATTTACCACTTCGGCTGCTAAAGAACTGAAGAAGCTAGACCCTGGTATACGGCGTCGCGTTTTGTTAGGTATTGCTCATCTGGAGAGGGATCCTCGTCCTAGCGGGTGTAAGAAACTAGTAGGTGAAACTAACGCGTGGCGGATTCGTATTGGTGACTACCGGGTACTCTATGAAGCGATGGACGAGGTTCTTGTCGTCACGGTCGCCCGAGTGGCGCATCGTCGCTAGGTTTATAGGTAGTCGTCGCCTGAATTGTCAGCTAGCCGCGTCTGGGGCTCCGTTATCAATGATTTCTAGTCGTTGAGCGATTCATTCGCTTTGGCCTTATTTAGGCGGATCGCGCATGGTTCATGCAGGCATTGCGAGATATCAATGCCGTTGCTCGACCTTCGCCCGCTGCGGGGTGAATGATCCTGAGACTTTCAGCTGTGTGTAATCACTCCACATAACCGGCGTACGAACACAATTCCCCGTGGCGCGCTCAGCGCCACGGGGCAGTTGCCAGTATTCAGCTCAGGTCGTCGCGTGCCCTGAAACCGACATCAGCGCCCGTGCCGTCAAGCCCATGGTCAGGCGCCACTTGGGGGAACCAGGCCAAGGGTTCTTGATCCATTCCCCCTGTGCTTCGACTGGAACGATGGGCAGATTCACCTTGGAACCGGTTACGCCGGACAAGATGTCGTTGTGCGAGACGACCATGTCATCTTCGGTGCACGTGTTCAGGTCGATGAAGCTGCCTGGGTTGCGTTCGTAAGTGGGGAACTTGCCGCCCGAGATGGCAATTTCAATCCGTTCACCGGGCTGGACTTGGACCGAGGTCGGGCGCATCTCGAAGGAGTAGGTGACTTCTTCGCCTGGCACCACGGCCTCGGGCTTGTCCCGGCCGTTACGGTACCGTGCGCGGGTGATGCCTTCGCTGTAAAGCCGCGAGGTTCCGTCGGCTGAAACGACATTCAACTCTACCAGCCAGTCGACGTCTGTGGAGGAGGTTCGAGCTTTGAGCTCGACGCTTGGCCATCCGGTAATCTCGACCGGGACAGTAAGCACGTCCGATTGGTAGACCAGGACACCAGGATGGTCGTGATGCGCTCCGACATCGGGCAGGCCGCCAACGACGGACTTGGCATCGTATGGGTTGCGCGGATCGTAGTCGAATGAGCATTCACCTTCTGGACCTGGATCTACGCTGAGCCTGTTGTCGGCGCCAAGGTAGTGGGAGGTGATCTTTGTTCCAGCGATGGGCCACTGTTGCTCAGCGCGCCACTTGTTGGCACCCAAAACGTAGATGTACGCCGATGGGCTCGACTCATCTCGCTTGCTGTCTCGATTGCGCGATGCGATCCAGTCGAACACGATCTGGTTGGTATCCACCGTGCTGCCAGGAAGTTTGACGTCAGACAATTTTTCGCTGACGAAGTTTCCGTGCTGCCACGGGCCGACGACCAGGAGCTGATCGGTCGATGTCATCTCGCTGGCCAGCTCGAACTGCCGCACCGTATTGCGGGTAAAGAGGTCGAACCAACCGCCAATGTGGGCGATTGGAACTTCGATGCGTGCCGCTTCCTCGCGCCCGACGCAGCTCTCGGAAAAGAACTGCGGATCATCTCGGTGGTTCAGGCGGTCTTCCAGCAACGTCGGGAAATGGCGGAAGAAGGGGAAATCGGTCATTGGAAGCCTACGGTATTTTGCCGCTGGATCTGCATTCAAGGCGTCGAGTTTGTCCTTGATCGCAGCACGCTCCGGCTCGGGCTTGGTCGCGATCATGGCTGGCCCGACGATTGGGTTGGTGGCCCATCCCAAGACGTCCTTGATCGACATCACTCCATTTTGGAAAGTGCGGGTGGTGTATTCATTGTTTGCAGTATATTTTTTTCCAGTCGAAACGTCAGCGCACGATCTTTGGCCCGACGTCTTCGTCTCTATTTCGTCGGTGGTAGCTTCTCTTGCTCGGCCACTGGCCGTCATTTTTCTACTCATGAAGTTCCGCACTGGATTAGAAAGTCTCTTGGAAGCGATAAAAGACCGTTTGCCCAGCATGGAAAGCCTGAAAAGTCCTTGGCTTGAGGCTTCGTGGAGCACCGCTGCAGTCAAAGTCCTGTCCGAAGGAATCAAGAGTTTAGGTCAAGAGCAGACTGTTGGCTCTGAGCCATCGGACGAGCTCTCATCGCAACTCGCGAAGGTGAAACCATCGGCCGGGGTTATTAACGCATTTCTCGAGGTTGAGCGGCAAGTCGGAAAGTATCTTAAGGCTGTTGGTTCCAAGCCCTCACGTGCTGGATCGTCCATCACCACCTTTCGACGAGATTCCTCCGCCCCCAGTAATCTGAAAAAATGCTGTGACCGAACTAGCTTCGCTTCGAAATGCCGCCGCTCATGGGGTGGGAGATATAAGCCTTGAATCAGCTCTGGAATACATCCGTGTGGCGTCGCAAGTAGCTGGAGAGCTGGATTCCCTCACCAATGAATCGTCGACGGGACTGTCGCAGGGACCCTTCTAAAGACGCACGGCAGTGATATTTTAGGAACCGTACACAGCCAGTAACGTGGCAAGCCAGTACCAAATAAACTAACAGTAGCGTCGCCTTAACTCGTCTGCGTGTGTCTCAACAACGACCGTTTCCGGACCCTCCAGCTCAGTCACAGTACGCAGACGCTATCCGAGCAGCTCGGACAGTTCCAGCCACCGTTCTTCCAATTCGTCGATCTGCGCTTGATACTCGTTGATCTCAGCGGTGAACTTGCCCAGCCCTTCATAGTCGCTCTGGTCATGATCGGCCATCTTGGCGTGGACCTTGGCGATCTTTTCCTCTAGCTGGCCGACCTTGCGTTCATTGGCATTCAGTTCCTTCTGCGCGGCACGCAGCTCTGCGCCCGAAGGGCCAGCAGGCTTGGCGGCAGTTTCGGAAGAAGCCTGCGAAGGATTGGACCCGCCAGTGGAACCTTCGGCAGCTCGCAGCAACAGGTACTCGTCCACGCCGCCGGGCACGTGGCGGAAGTTGCCGTTCAGGATCGCGTACTGCTGGTCGGTGACGCGTTCGAGCAGGTAGCGGTCGTGGGAGACCACGATCAAGGTGCCGGGCCAGGAATCCAGCAGGTCTTCCAGGGCCGCCAGCATGTCGGTATCGACATCATTGGTGGGCTCATCGAGGATCATCACGTTGGGCTCATCCATCAGGATCATCAGCAGCTGCAAGCGGCGGCGCTGGCCGCCGGAGAGTTCAGCAACCTTGGTCGACAGGTGTGCCGAGGAGAAGCCCAAGCGCTCCAGCAGCTGGGCCGGGGTCAGGTCCTTGCCATCCACGTTGAACGTGGTGCGGTAGCGGGCGAGGATTTCGCGGACCTTGTCCTGGCCGATCTGCTCCAGTTCGCGGAACTGCTGGTCCAGCACGGCCAGCTTCACGGTCTGGCCGCGCTTGATCTTGCCGCCAGTTGGCTCCACGGTCCCGGCGATCAGGCCCAGCAAGGTGGATTTGCCGGCACCGTTGGCACCGAGCAGGCCGGTGCGTTCGCCCGGGCCGATGCGCCAGGTGAAGGGCTTGAGTACTTGCTTGGCGCCGAAGGAGACCTCGGTGTCCAGCAGGTCGATGACGTCCTTGCCCAGCCGGCTGGTGGCCATCTTCTGCAACTCCAGCGGGTTGCGTGCCGGCGGGACATCGGCGATCAGCTGGTTGGCTGCCTCAATGCGGAACTTCGGCTTGGAGGTACGGGCCGGGGCGCCGCGGCGCAGCCAGGCCAGTTCCTTCTTCATCATGTTCTGGCGCTTGTTTTCGGTGACCGCGGCGATGCGGTCGCGTTCCACGCGCTGCAGCACGTAGGCGGCGTAACCGCCCTCGAAGGGCTCGACCAGGCGGTCGTGCACTTCCCAGGTGGTGGTGCAGACCGCGTCGAGGAACCAGCGGTCGTGGGTGACGACCATCAGGCCGCCGGCGTTCTTGGACCAGCGGTTATTGATGTGCTCGGCGAGCCAGGAGATGCCTTCGACATCCAGATGGTTGGTCGGTTCGTCCAGGATGACGACGTCCCAGTCCTGCACCAGCAGCGCGGCCAGAGCCACGCGGCGGCGCTGGCCGCCGGAGAGGGTGCTGACCTTCGCTTCCCAGTCCAGGTCTGCAACCAGCCCGGAGATGATGTCGCGGATGCGCGCTTCGCCGGCCCACTCGTGGTCGTCCATCTCGCCCACCACGCAGAAGTGCACGGTCGCTTCGGGATCCAGGGTGTCCGACTGGTCCAGCACGCCCACGCGCAGGCCGTTGCGCTTGGTAACACGCCCGGAGTTGGGCTCGATCCTGTCGGAGAGCATGCCGAGCAGCGAGGACTTGCCTTCGCCGTTGCGACCCACCAGGCCGATGCGGTCGCCATCGGAAATGCCGATGGTTACCGAGTCGAAAACGACATGGGTGGGATATTCCAGATGTAGGGCTTCGCCCCCGAGTAAATGAGCCACAATTTCCATTTTACGTTCCGGGAGCAAATCGAGGCCCTGGCAGGACCATCTGAGCGTGTGCCGTGCCAGGGGGCTTGGGCAGTTTAAAGCAGAGAATAAAAGTGAGTTTAGCTACGGTGTTTTGCGATTTCGCACATTGGGCTGATCATGGCAGAATAATTAGCGTGCTTGTCGGGCATGACCTGCGCAAGCCATTTTCCGCCCTGGTGTAATGGCAACACGCCAGCCTTTGGAGCTGTGCATTCTAGGTTCGAATCCTAGGGGCGGAACCAATGATGAAGCGTCACGCAAGTGGCGCTTTTATTTTTTAACCAGTTTCAGCGCACCCCGGAGCTCGCGATAGACTTGCTTTGAGGTTTTACTTCTCTGCCCAAAACCTTGAATCCAATTTGCAGGAGAATGCACTTGAGTGATCAGGTCAACGCACCAGTAGCTGTCATCGTCCTAGCCGCCGGCGCTGGCACTCGCATGAAATCGGCGAAGCCGAAGATCATGCATGAAATCGCAGGTCGGTCGATGATTGGCCACGCACTCTACGCGGCTTCCGCGTTGGAGCCGCAGAACCTGGTAGCGGTGGTCCGCCACCAGCGTGATCTGGTCGCAGAGCACATTCTGGGACAGTTCCCTTCCATCACCATTGCCGACCAGGATGAAATCCCGGGTACCGGCCGCGCCGTGCAGTTGGGCTTGGAAGCCGTGGACCCATCGCTTGAAGGCACCGTTGTGGTGACCTATGGCGATGTGCCGTTGCTCACCAGCGAGGTGCTCCAGGAACTGGTTGCTACGCACGAATCGAACCGCAACTCCGTGACCGTGCTGACCACCGAATTGGATGACCCTAACGGCTACGGCCGCATCCTGCGCGATGAACAGGGCGAGGTGGCAGGAATCCGCGAGCAGAAGGACGCTTCGGCAGAAGAACTGCTGATCAAGGAAATCAACTCCGGCATCTACGCTTTCGATGCCCAGATCCTGCGTTCGGCGCTGACCGAGGTCACCACCGAAAATGCGCAGGGCGAAATGTACCTGACCGATGTGCTCGCCATCGCCCGCGCACGCGGTGGCCGCGTCGCCTCCTCGCAGATCGCTGACCGCTGGCAGATCGAGGGCGCCAACGACCGCGTCCAGGTTTCCAATCTGGCCCGCATCTACAACGAGCGCAAGACCGAATTCTGGATGCGCCAGGGCGTGACCATCGTTGATCCGGCGACCACGTGGATCGACGCTGACGTCATGATCGGCCAGGACGCCACCCTCAAGCCAGGCACCCAGCTGCACGGCGAGACCATCATCGGCGCCAATGCCACTGTTGGCCCGGACAGCACCCTGACCAACGTGGTTGTTGGCCAGCGCGCTACCGTGAAGCGCACCGACGCCACCGACTCGCGCATCGCTGATGGAGCCTCGGTTGGCCCGTTCGCCTACCTGCGTCCCGGCACCGACCTCGGTGCGGATGGCAAGATCGGCGCCTTCTACGAAACCAAGAACGTCACGATTGGCCGTGGCTCCAAGCTCTCGCACCTCGGCTACGCCGGAGATGCTGAAATCGGTGAATTCACCAATATCGGCTGCGGCAACATCACCGCAAACTACGATGGCGAAAAGAAGCACCGCACCAAGATCGGTTCGCATGTGCGCACCAGCTCCAACACCGTATTCGTTGCCCCGGTTGAAATCGGGGACGGCGCCTACACCGGAGCCGGAGCCATCGTCCGCAAGAACGTCCCGGCCGGTGCCTTGGCACTGTCTGTGGCACCGCAGCGCAACTCCGAGGGGTGGACGCTGGAAAAGCGCCCAGGCACCTCCTCGGCTGACGCAGCGTTCAAGTCCTCGCTGAACTCTTCGGCTTCCGAGTAATTCAGCTACAGACTTCATTTCCTCGACAACAACCTCATACGTGATAGCGAAGCGAGCGAGAAAGCAAACCCCATGAGTGAAATCAGCCATAACGTCGACAAGAAGCTGGTGCTGGCCACCGGTCGTGCGCACCCTGAGCTGGCTGCAGAAGTAGCCAAGGAACTCGACACCGAACTGCTGCCGTTGAACGCCTACGACTTCGCCAATGGCGAGATCTACGTGCGTTCGGATGAGTCGGTTCGCGGCAAGGACGTTTTCCTGCTGCAGTCCTACCCAGCACCAACGAACAACTGGCTGATGGAACAGCTGATCATGATTGACTCGATGAAGCGTGCTTCGGCCCGCCGCATCACTGTCGTGGCGCCGTTCTACCCTTACGCGCGCCAGGACAAGAAGGGCCGCGGCCGCGAGCCGATCTCGGCCCGACTGGTTGCCGACCTGTTCAAGACCGCCGGTGCTGACCGCGTGATTTCCTGCGATCTGCACACCGCGCAGATCCAGGGCTTCTTCGACGGTCCGGTGGACCACCTGTTCGGCTTCCCGCTGCTGGCTGACTACATCAAGTCCAAGGTCGATGTAAATGAAGTCACCGTGGTTTCCCCTGACACCGGCCGCGTGCGCGTTGCCGAGCAGTGGGCAGATCGATTGGGCGGCACCCCGCTGGCCTTCGTCCACAAGTCCCGTGATCTGACGGTGCCTAACCAGGCCGAGTCCAAGACCGTAGTTGGCCAGGTGGAGGGCCGCATCGCGGTCCTGATCGACGATATGATCGACACCGGCGGAACCATCGCAGGCGCTGTGCGCGTGCTGAAGGAAGCCGGCGCCAAGGACGTCATCATCGCGGCTACCCACGCGGTCTTCTCGGATCCGGCTGCCCAGCGTTTGGCTGATTGCGGTGCCCGCGAGGTTGTTGTCACCAACACCCTGCCAATCCCTGAAGAGAAGCGTTTCGAGAACCTCACCGTGCTCTCGATCGCCCCGACGATCGCCCGCGCGATCTCGGAAGTATTCCACGACGGTTCGGTCACGAACCTGTTTGACGGCCGCGCCTAGCAGCCCTCGTTTCGCAACGCCTCTGGCCGGCACCTTAGGGTGCCGGCCAGAGGCGGTTAAGCGAACGCTAGGCTAGACCAAGACCCGGAAAGGCCAGCATGGAATTTGGAATACGGCAGGTGGCCATCGGAGGATTCGAACGTGCGCAGCTGCAGCAACGATTGGTAGAAGCCGGGGTCCAGCTCAATGACTATGCGAAGCAGTTGCTGCGGCACCCAATGTTCGATGAGGTTGTGACGGCGAACAATCTCACCCTGATAAGCCGGAATCTGCAACAGCTGGGCTTGGACGCCGGAGCAACATTGCCCCGGATATTCGAGCGCGCCGTCAGCAGGGGAATGCAGCTATGCCCCGCCATGACCGGCCCGTATCTGCGACTGGATTTTCTGGACCAAGCGTCTTCCAGCAATTCAGTGCTCAGTGATGGGAAGAAGCCGGCTGATTCGTTGACCGTCGCTTCCGCGGCACCCGGCGATCAGGAATTCCCGCGCGGATTCTATCTGCGGATGGTGGATGGAGTGCCGTGGCTGCGCGGTTATCGCTGCGATGACGCCCACGGCTTTACGCTGGACGATACTTTTATTTTCCAAAGCCGTTGAGCGGAATCCAGGAATAGTGGCGTTCGCTACAGGTTTTCCCGTTGGCGATGGCAGCTGGTAGAATTGTTGACTGTGCCCAGGCGAGGGAAACACCAGCAATGGTGGGACCGTTATCGACAAGGCCGGAAAAGCTCTTTCATCTCCTAGATGTTGGATGCTTCCCGAGTCCACGCAAGGGCCTTAACGAAGCATTCATTTCCTAAGGAGAATTATCATGGCATCTGTCAACCTTGACGCCGTTGTACGTAGCGATTTCGGCAAGGGCGCTGCCCGCCAGGCTCGCCGCGATGGCCAGATCCCAGCAGTTGTCTACGGTGCAGGCTCCGAGCCACAGCACGTACTGCTTCCAGGCCGCGAAACCACCCTGGCCGTTCGCGACCGCGGTGTTGAGCTGGTTCTGAACATCGAAGGCAAGACCGTGAAGACCACCATCAAGGACATCCAGATCCACGCGCTGAACCGCACCGTTGATCACATGGACCTGATCATCGCTGCCTAATTACAGCGAACTAGGTTTTAGCTGAGCATCATGAGTGATGGAACTTGGCTCGTAGCCGGACTCGGGAACCCCGGGTCCGGCTACGCTGGCAATAGACACAATATCGGGCAGATGGTGCTCGATGAGCTGGCACATCGAGTCGGCTCGAAATTCAAGACCCACTCCTCGCGTTCCCAGGTTGTCGAAGGACGCATGGGGGTTGGCGGTCCACGCATCGTGCTGGCCAAGCCCATGGTTTTCATGAATCTTTCGGGCGGGCCGGTAGCTAACGCGGCGAAGTTCTTCGGAATCGATGCCGCCCGGCTGATTGTCGTGCACGACGAGATTGACATTCCCTTCGATACCATCAAGCTCAAGCGCGGTGGCGGTGAAGGCGGGCATAACGGCCTGCGGGATATCTCAAAGGCCATGGGCTCCAAGGACTACCTGCGCGTGCGCGCAGGCGTTGGGCGCCCTCCGGGCCGCATGGATACTGCCAAATGGGTTTTGCAGGACTTCTCCAAGACCGAAAAGGCCGATCTTCCGTTTCTGATCGACAATTGCGCTGACGCAGTGGAATTGCTGATGAACTCGGGATTGGAAGCTGCCCAGGCAAAATTCCATATTAGCTGACCGCTGATCCCTATGGGGCGCGGTGAAGCCAAGCGGGGACCGCTGGGGACTTGAACGGTCCGCAGAGGTCCTCGACTTCATTAAATTAGGAAAGCTATGGACCGAGGCGTTCCTTACTAAGGCCTAACTTAGATGTGCTTCGAGGCCCGGAGTGGAATAATTACCCAATGTACCCCTTGCCTAATAGGCCTGTGACGATTCTTTGCCACGGCCTGTCCGGCATCCATGACAATTATTCGGAGGACCACGTGCACACGATGACCGGTCAGCCAGAAGCCCTTGAGGCGTTGACAGCTGGAGAAGTTGAGCGCATCAAGGCCGACTTTGAAATTCTGGAGCACCAAGTCAACGGCGTTGACGTTGTGTACCTGGACTCCGGCGCCACCAGCCAGAAGCCGCGTTGCGTCTATGAAGCCGAGCAGCACTACTACGAGAACGCCAACGCAGCAGTACACCGCGGTGCGCATTCCTTGGCAGTTGAAGCTACCGAGATCTATGAGGAAGCACGCGAGAAGGTCGCCAAGTTCATCGGTGCACGCACCAACGAACTGGTGTGGACTGCCAATGCCACCGAAGCGCTGAACCTGATCAGCTACTCGATGTCCAATGCCTCCTTGGGGCGCGGGGGAGAGGCCGCGGCCCGATTCCGCTTGGGCCCGGGCGATGAAATCCTCACCACCGAACTTGAACACCACGCGAACCTGATCCCGTGGCAGGAACTGGCTTTCCGCACCGGTGCTACGCTGCGCTATGTGCCCGTCACCGAAGACGGTGCACTGCGCTACGAATTGCTTGATGAGCTGGTTACCGAGAAAACCAAGCTCGTTGCCTTCACCCACGTTTCGAATGTGCTGGGCACCATCACCGATACCCAGAAGTTCGTTGACGCTGCCCGCAAGGTCGGCGCCCTGACCGTGCTGGACGGATGCCAGTCCGTGCCTCACCTGCCGGTCGACGTGAAAGCCCTGGACGTTGACTTCATGGCCTTCTCCGGCCACAAGATGCTCGGCCCAACCGGAATCGGCGCACTCTACGGGCGTGAAGAACTGCTCAACGCAATGCCACCGTTCCTCACGGGTGGATCGATGATCACCGTGGTGGACATGGAGCACGCAGAGTACATGCCATCGCCGCAGCGTTTCGAGGCCGGTACCCAGCGCATCGCCCAGACCCACGGCTTGGCTACCGCAGTCAGCTACCTGGATGAAATCGGCATGGGCCGTATCGCGGCCTGGGAAGAGCACCTCGGAGCGATGCTCTATGAGGGCATCTCGAAAATCGAAGGCGTGCGCGTTTTCGGTCCGGCCGACGCGCAGCGTATCGGTACTGTCCCGTTTGAAGTGATCGGGGTGCACCCGCATGATGTCGGCCAGTACCTCGACTCGCGCGGCATTGCGGTACGCGTGGGCCACCACTGTGCGCAGCCGCTGCACCGCGCCCTGGGCGTGAATTCCACGACCCGCGCCAGCACCTATCTGTACAACACGGAAGAAGACATCAAGGCCCTGCTTGAGGCCTTGAGCTCCGTGCGCGAATACTTTGGAGTTTAAATGAACGAATTGGATCAGCTATACCAACAGGTCATCTTGGACCACTCGAAGCGCCGTATCGGTTCGCCGCTGGTCGAGACCACCGAAGGATTGCTGCACGGCGAGTCCCACCAGCACAACCCGATCTGCGGCGACCAGATCCGTGTCCGCGTAGAGCTCGATGGCCAGGAGCATTTCACTTCGATGAGCTGGGAAGGCGATGGCTGCTCCATCTCCATGGCCTCTGCTTCGGTGCTGGCCGAGATGCTGCCTGAACTGACCAAGGAAGAATTTCTTGGAAAGCGGGACTATTTCCGCGAGATGATGCGCTCCAAGGGAAACTTCCAGCCGGATGAAGAGGTGCTGGAAGACGCCGCTGCCTTCGTCGGCGTCTCCAAGTTCCCCGCACGCGTCAAGTGCGCAATGCTCGCTTGGGTAGCCGCTGAGGTCGCCATGCACGAGGCCCGCAAATAGTAGCAAAACCAAATAGCTCGGGCGCCGGCTTCCACATGTGGAAGCCGGCGCCCGAGCTATTTCTTCAGGATTCCAGAAGGCTACTTTCCTTCGTCGTCCTGCTGGTACACATCAGGGATGCCATCCTTATCGGCATCGCGGGTCTCGCGCTCGTGGATGACCTTGTATCGGCGGTTACGGGGAATCAGCCACAGGGCACCGAGGATCGCGGCAACGAATGAACCAGCCAGGATTGCTACCTTGGCATGCTCATAGTGCGCCGACTCCAACCCGAAGGACAATTCGGAGACCAGCAGGGATACGGTGAAACCGATACCTGCCAGCAACGTGACACCCAGCAGGTCGCCCCAGCGGGCATCCTTGTCCAGCGAGGCCTTGGTGAACCGGGTCAGCACCCAGGTCGAGCCCATAATGCCGATCGGCTTGCCGAGCACCAGACCCAGCACGATGCCCCAGAACACCGGATCGGTGAGCAGGCCGCCGCTGCCATTGTCAGGGGAAATCACGGTCACGCCGGCGGCGAAGAAGGCGAAGATGGGAATGCATATGCCGGAGGACAGCGGGCGGAAACGGTGCTCGAATCGTTCAGCCAGGCCGATGCCGTCACGGCCATCGGTGCGCTTGACCGGGACACAGAAGCCCAAGACCACACCGGCGATGGTGGCGTGGATGCCGGAGCCGAAGACGAAGATCCAGGTAATGACACCCAGCGGCAGCAGGATTGCCCACGCGGCCCACGCACGCTTGGCGAAGAACTTGCCAAGGAAACGGGCAAGGACCGTGAAGAGAATGATGGGGATCAGCGACAGGCCCAGGTAGGACAGCTTCAGGTCATCGGTGAATACGACGGCGATAATGACAATAGCGATCAGGTCATCGACTACAGCCAGAGTCAGCAGGAAGATGCGCAGCGCTGCGGGAAGCGCCGAACCAATCACCGCGAGCACAGCCACGGCGAACGCAATGTCTGTTGCGGTTGGAATGGCCCAGCCACGCAACAACTCACCGCCACCGGACATGGAAGCGATAGCGACAAAGATCAATGCCGGCACCAGCACGCCGCCAAAAGCGGCCGCTACCGGTACGGCTGCCGTTTTCGCATTGCGCAGATCGCCAATGACGAATTCTTTTTTCAGCTCCAAGCCGGTCAGGAAGAAGAACACCGCCAGCAGAGCATCGGCAGCCCAGTGGCCGATGGACAGATTCAGATCCACACCGAAAAGGGTCGGTCCGAAGTGGAAATCACGCAGAGCGAAGTAGGACTCGCGCAACGGGGTGTTAGCCCAAACCAACGCCAGCAAAGCGCCGGCGATGAGAACCATGCCACCGACGGTCTCCTTGCGCAGGATATCGCCGATACGGACCGATTCTTTATAACTGGGGCGCGAAAACAGGTTCTTGCTGGAACCCGAAGACGGAGTTTGGGTCATGCTTTTAACTCGCTTACTTCGTTAAATGAATATTTCTCGCCGACCAGACTTCCCGGCACACCTGTCACCAACCCTAGCGCGAACAGTGCTTCAGAGCACAAATCCCCGGACGCTTTGCGAGAAATCGCACGTCCCGGACTGAATGTGAAACGTAACTATTCGGAGTGGCTTATTTCGAAAGCCAGGCATTGACCTGAGCAGCCTGCAAATTCAGTGCCTTGCCCAGGTAAGGCTCCGCAGCCGAAGCCAACTTGCCGCCGATGAATGGAATCGACGAGGAAACCTTGGCGTCGATGGAGAATTCGGAAGTTTCGCCCTGGGCCTTGAGCTGTTCGGTGCCGCTGACGGTCACCGGAACACCGGCAACGGAGATCTTTACCGTAGCCGAGCGGTTGCCGGCAGCATCTGGTGCTGTCCACTGGTCTACCTGGGTGATCTCGATGGTCGCGCCAACGAACTTGCGGGCGATATCCGGAACGCGATCGGTGGGGACCGAACGAACGGTGGTCACGGTGAAGGCGCCTGCGGTATCGCCGTTCACGGAGAAATCGGTCAAGGAACCGTTGGCGACCTTGGTCAGGTGCTCGGCAAAGCCACGATCGCTAAGCGTAGCGATGACCTGGTCTGCAGGGTGGGCGATCTGAGTGCTTGCGTTCAATGCCATGAAAGCTAATCCCAATCTGGAAATCTAAGTGGCCGGGCAACGAAATCGCAGGCCCGGCAACGGACAGTATTAACACTATCTGCAAAGCCGCATTGGGTAGGCTAGGACTGCACCCAAAACAGCATATTGACGTTTCCGGCCGTGGAAAAACATTTACGGTCGGCGTTCGTGGTGTCGTTTCGACGTAATACAGTATGAATGCACCCGGCCAAGCGTCTGCATGAGAGGACCCGAACCCCCATGAGCCTAAGCGGACTTCATGATTTCCTGCGCGAGGAACCTTCCTTCAGGCGTATTGGGCAACGCGCAGCTCATGACTACCCGACGCGCAGCGAAGAGCTGGAAATCGCGGCCCCGCAGGGCATGCGACCGATCCTCTCGGCGCATATCAGCCAGGCGCTGCGTGAAAGCAAGCATTCGGGGGTGACGCTCATCGTCACCGCGACCGGCCGTGAAGCCGAAGAAGTCTCCAGCTCACTGGGTGCCTACCTCCCGGCAGGCCAGATCGCCGAGTTCCCTTCTTGGGAAACCTTGCCCCATGAGCGCTTGTCGCCGCGAAGCGATACCGTGGGACGCCGCCTGGAAGTGCTGCGCCGCCTGCACGACCGGGATGAGAGCCTAAACATCATCATTGCTCCAATTCGTGCCGTGCTGCAGCCGTTGGTCGCCGGCCTTGGCGAATTGCGCCCGGTCATCCTGGAACTGGATGCCGAGCCGGGCTTCGATAAAGTCATCAAGGACTTGGCTGCTGCGGCTTATGCCCGAGTGGACATGGTGACGCACCGCGGCGAGTTTGCGGTGCGTGGTGGCATCATCGATGTTTTCCCGCCGACATTGGACCATCCGGTCCGCATTGATTTCTTCGGGGACCAGATCGACTCGATGCGATTCTTCGCCATCGCAGATCAGCGGTCCACTGATGATCCCGGTCCCACCCGGATCATTGCCACGCCCTGCCGTGAAATGCTCATCACCCCGCAGGTGATGAGCCGGGCAGCGAATCTGAAGAACCATTTCCCGGCGGCCCAGGAAATGCTCACCAAGATTGCCGGCGGCATCGCTGTTGAAGGCATGGAATCCTTGGCTCCGCTGCTGGTGGACAAGATGGTTCCGCTGCTGTCCTTGTTGCCGGAATCGTCCATTGCGCTGGTGATGGAGCCAGAGCGCGTGCGCGCCCGCGCGCATGACCTGAACGCCACCAATGCCGAATTCCTGGCTGCCGCGTGGGCTTCGGCTTCGGATGGAGCCAGCGCTCCGTTGGATCTGACCACCGCGGATTCCGAGCGAAAGCTGGCTACCGGCGATTTTGCCTCGCTGGCAGAAACAGTAGAACACGCACAAGCCGCCAAGGTTTCCTGGTGGGCTATTACCTCCCTGGGTGCCGATGACGAGCTGGATTTGGGCGCGGCCACCATCCGTGTCCCGGCCCGTGAACCGCACGGCTACCAGGGCGACATCGAGGCGATGATGGAATTCATCGCCGGACGCGTCAAGGACCAATGGCGTTTCGTCGTGGCTACCGAGGGTCCCGGCCCGGCAGCCCGCCTCTCGGAGCTTTTCGCCGAGTTCAAGATCCCGGCACACAGGGTGGATGACCTGTCCGCGGAACCCACCGCTGGACTGATCGAGATCACCCAGGCCACCGCCGGCCGCGGGTTTGTCTTCGAGGAACTGAAGCTGGGACTGCTCACCGAAGCAGACTTGCTGGGCCGCTCCAGCGCGTACCCGAACCGCAAGGGCCGCAAGCTGACGGTCAAGCGCAAGCGCAATGCCGTTGATCCGCTGAGCCTGCAGGCCGGGGACTACATCGTCCACGAACAGCACGGCATCGGCAAGTTCGTCGAGCTGGTGGCCCGCAAGGTCAATGGCTCGGGCAAGGATGCCAAGCGCGAGTACCTGGTGGCGGAGTACGCCTCTTCCAAGCGCGGAGCCCCGGGGGACCGTCTGTTCGTCCCGATGGACCAGCTGCATATGGTCACCCGGTATGTCGGCGGCGAAGCGCCGACCTTGTCCAAAATGGGCGGTTCGGACTGGGCCAGCACCAAGTCCAAGGCGCGCAAGGCCGTCAAGGAAATTGCTGGCGACCTGATTAAGCTCTACTCGGCACGCATGGCCAGCCGTGGCCACGCCTTCGCATCAGACACCCCGTGGCAGAACGAGCTGGAGGAAGCCTTCGCGTTCATCGAGACTCCGGATCAGCTCACCGCCATCAACGAGGTGAAATCCGATATGGAGAAGGAAATCCCGATGGACCGGTTGATTTCCGGTGACGTGGGCTTTGGCAAAACCGAAATCGCGGTTCGCGCCGCCTTCAAGGCCGTCCAGGACTCCAAGCAGGTTGCCGTGCTGGTTCCTACCACCCTGCTGGCTTCCCAGCACCACCAGACCTTCACCGAACGCTATTCGGGCTTCCCGGTCCGCGTGAAGACCCTCTCGCGTTTCCAGAGCGCCAAGGAATCCAAGGAAATCCTGGCCGGCCTCAAGGACGGCAGCGTGGATATTGTCATCGGCACCCACCGCCTGCTCTCCAAGAACGTGGAGTTCAAGAACCTGGGCCTGGTCATCATTGACGAGGAACAGCGCTTCGGAGTGGAGCACAAGGAAGAGCTCAAGAAGATGCGCACCAACGTGGATGTGCTGGCGATGAGCGCCACCCCGATCCCGCGTACCTTGGAGATGTCGCTGACCGGCATCCGCGAAACCTCCACCTTGGCGACCCCGCCCGAAGAACGCCATCCGGTGCTGACCTACGTGGGTCCACGCAGCGACAAGCAGATTTCCGCGGCCATCAAGCGTGAGCTGATGCGTGATGGCCAGGTGTTCTTCGTGCACAACCGGGTCAGCTCCATTGAGCGGGTGGCGGCCGAATTGCGCGAGCTGGCCCCCGAAGCGCGCGTGGAGGTAGCCCATGGCAAGATGAGCGAATCCCGGCTGGAGCGGATCATCCAGGACTTCTGGGAGAAGAAATTCGACGTGCTGGTCTCCACCACCATCATCGAAACCGGCCTGGATATTTCCAATGCGAACACGCTGATTGTGGACCGCGCGAACAACTACGGCCTGTCCCAGCTGCACCAGCTGCGCGGGCGCGTTGGGCGCGGCCGTGAGCGTGCCTACGCCTACTTCCTGTGGGATGTAGAGAAACCGCTGGGGGAGGTCGCCCTGGAGCGCCTGAAAGCCGTTGCCGCGCACAACGAGCTTGGCTCCGGCTACCAGCTGGCCATGAAGGACCTGGAACTGCGTGGAGCCGGTAATCTGCTGGGTGGCGAGCAGTCCGGGCATATCGCCGGTGTGGGCTTCGACTTGTACCTGCGCCTGGTAGGCGAGGCCGTGGCCGATTACAAGGGCGAAGGCGAGGAAGAAGCCGCCGAGATGAAGATTGACCTGCCGGTCAATGCCCACCTGCCACACGACTATGTACCTGGTGAACGACTGCGTTTGGAAGCCTATCGCAACATTGCCCAGGCCGAGACCGACGAGGCGCTGGGTGAAGTCCGCGATGAGCTGGTGGATCGCTATGGCAAGCTTCCAACTCCGGTGGAGAACCTCATGCGCGTGGCGGCCCTGCGTATTCGCGCGCGTGCTGCGGGGCTGCATGATATCCAGCAGGTCGGCAACCACATCAAGCTGGCTCCGGCCAGAATTGAAGACCTGCCAGCTTCGCGCCAGGTGCGCTTGGAACGCCTGTACCCGGGGGCTGCGAACAAGCCGGCGCTGAATTCGATCTTCATCCCGAAGCCCAAGACCTCGCCCATTGGCGGACGGGACTTGGCCGACGGGGAGATCCTGGAGTGGGCGGAGAAGCTGCTCTACGCTATTTTCGAGCCAACACCCGCACCGGCAGCAAAGGACTGATTCGGTTGAACTCGCGGGCCAGTAGCATGCCTTTTCCGGCAGGCTGCTGGCCGGCGTTTGCTACCGCTGGCCCGAGGCAGCAGGCGAGGCCAGTTCTCCGGCGTAGCCCTTGATCGCCCGGGCGTAGAGCGAGGCATGGCGCGCTAATGCGCTGACCGCCAGCTGGACCGCTTCGGTGGATTGCCCGGCATCGTGCAGGGCCAGAACCAGGAAGGCCTGGGCGTCGGTAAAGATCGGTGAATCGGCAGTGATCTGCTGCAACAGTTCGATGGACTGGGTGTGCTGCCCGAGATTGCGCAGCGTGCTGGCTAGCTGGAGCAGCGCTTCATCGTGCCTTGGCGCTTCCAGCCCAGCTTCCAGTGCCGCCCGGTAGGGGCCGACCGCTTGTTCTTCTTCCCCTAGGTAGTCGTGCAGGGACGCGACCTCGAAGAGCACCCGCGGATCCTGCGGATCCTTGCCCTGCACCAGGAGTGCCAGTTCGGTGCGCAACTGTTCAGAGCGTTTGCCATTGGCTGAGTTCCAGAATTCTTCGATGCGCTGATCCCATGATTCCATGGGGCCAGTCTAAGCGAGGCAAGGCAGCTTAAACGCAAGAGAGGGAAACCCGGACACGGGTTTCCCTCTCTTGAAAAGTTCTAATTAATTCTGGTGGGCGTTAGCTGCCGCAACCAGATCCTCAGCCTTTTCCGCGCGACCCATCAGGTGCATCGGGATAGCGAAAGCCAGGAACATCAGAGCGAAGCTGACCAGGGTCGGCCACCAAGCAACCTCAAGGGTCCAGTAGCCCAAGGTGTAGACGCCAGCCGAGAACATCACGAAGAAGATCACGAGGTTGACGATATTGCCGACAAGGCGGCCTTCACCGGAATGGGCAGTGTTCTTGCCGTTCGAGTACACTTTTTCTCCTTGGGAAAACGGATTGGTGCGATTTCCTAGTAGCTGGAACCGCTTTGCTCTCCCTCTAGGATAGCAACTCCTGAGCTAGAACCTAGCCGGGTCGCACCGGCCGCAATCATGGCGCGCGCGGTTTCAACACTGCGAACGCCGCCCGAGGCCTTGACACCCATTTCCGGGCCGACGGTCTTGCGCATCAGCTCGACGTCTTCGACGGTCGCGCCGCCGGTGGAGAAACCGGTGGAAGTCTTGACGAAATCAGCGCCAGCGGCCTTTGCGGCCTCGCAGGCCAGGACCTTGGCTTCCTCGGTGAGCAAGCAGGTTTCGATGATGACCTTCAAGATGGCTCCACCTTCATGCGCGGCCTGCGCAATGGCGAAGATCTCGTTGACCAAGGCATCCCGATCGCCACGCAGGGCGGCGGCAACGTCGATCACCATGTCGATTTCGTTGGCACCGTCTGCAACTGCGTGCTTGGTTTCGAATACCTTGGTATCGGTGGCCGAGGCACCCAGCGGGAAACCGATGACCGAACAGGTCAGTACGTCCGAGCCTTCCAGCTCGCGCGAAACGGTGGAAACCCACAACGGGTTGACGCAGACCGACTTGAAGCCGTACTTCTTGGCTTCCTCGCAGATCTGCACAACTTGTTCGCGGGAAGCATTCTGAGCCAACAGGGTGTGATCGATGTAGCTTGCGATCTCGCGGGCGCTTAGTTCAGTCATCATTTCCTCTAACAATAAAGATTTCAATCATTTCAAATGAAGGTCTCGAAGGGGTAAGCCTAGTTGGCATTCAGGTAAGCTGCCAATTCATCCTTGATTGCCAAGACCTGCGCGGTAGCGCGTTTGCGGGCTTCAGGGACCTCGGCCAGATCATCGACCGGCTCAATAGTTTCCAAGTAGCACTTGAGTTTCGGTTCCGTTCCCGAGGGCCGAACGATCACGCGTGCACCGGAAAATGTATGCAAGACCATGGCGTTGGTCGCAGGGAGCTTCTCGGTGCCCATCGACAGGTCGGTCACCTCGGAAACCTCGGAGCCGCCCAGCGAGGCCGGCGCGTTCTTGCGGATCTTTTCCATGAGCACCGGGATCTGCGCCAAGTCGGTGAAGCGCAGGGAGAGCTGGTCGGTGACGTGCACGCCGTGCTTGGCGGCCAGTTCATCCAGGCGGTCCGGGATGGAGCTGCCAGAGGCCTTCAACTGCGCAGCCAGATCGGCCAGGACGATCCCGGCAGAAATCCCGTCTTTGTCGCGCACCAGTTCCGGGGCTACGCAATAGCCCAGGGCTTCTTCGTAGCCGTAGCCCAGGTCCTCAACGCGTGAGATCCACTTGAATCCGGTCAAGGTTTCTTCGTGCTCGCGTCCGGCGTCCTTGGCGATGGCTGCCAGCATGCGCGAAGACACGATGGAATTGGCCAATTTCTTGCCCTCTGGCAAGGTCTTGGAGACCTGGTCTCCGAGCAGCCAACCTACCTCGTCGCCGCGCAGCATCCGCCAGCTGCCGCCGTCGAGGATGGCAGCCGCGCAACGGTCGGCATCGGGGTCATTGGCAATGACCAGATCAGCGCCGACCGTGCGGGCCAGTTCCAGCGACAGGTCGATGGCCCCTGGCTCCTCGGGGTTAGGGAACTTCACGGTAGGGAAAAGCGGATCGGGGTGTTCCTGCTCAACGACCATGTGCACGTCGTCGAAACCAGCGTTCAGCAGGGCTTGGCGCATGGTGTGGCCACCCACGCCGTGCATTGCCGAAACCACAATTCGCAGATTCTTGCGTACCAGGCCCTGCGGCTGGTTAGCTTCGATGATCGGGTGGATGGAAGCGAGATAGGCTGCCTCGATATCGCCTTCTTCGCCTGGGGCCGGGAGCACTTCCCAACCGGACTGTGCCAGCGGGATCTGCGCCACTGGCTGGTCATGGTCAATCAAGGAAGCGATCTGCGCATCGATCGGGGAGACGATCTGGGCCCCGCGGCCCGACGCATCGGTGATCCTGCCGCCAACGTATACCTTGTAGCCGTTGTCCCGTGGGGGGTTGTGGCTGGCCGTGACCATGACACCGGCTTCCGCGCTGAATTCACGAACGGCCCAAGCCAGCACCGGGGTCGGCAAGGCCGAGGGCATCAGCAGCACCTCAAAACCGGCAGCGGCGAAGACGGCGGCTGAATCCTTGGCGAAGGCATCCGAGTTGAAACGGGCATCGAATCCGATGACGACCTTCGGGACATATCCGCCGTTGGCCTTTTCGCCCAGGAAACGGGCGATGCCCGCAGCGGTGCGCAGGACCACCACACGGTTCATGCGCATCGGGCCGGCGCCCAATTCGGCACGCAGGCCTGCGGTGCCGAATTCCAGGACGCCGCTGAAGCGGTCGGCGATGTCCTCGAAGGCCAGCGCGTCGCCGTCGGTGACGCGCTGGATCAGTAATTGCAGTTCTTCCTGCGTTTGCGGATCGGGATCCTGGGCTGCCCATTGGCCCGCCGCATCAAGCAACTGGATTTTCTGCGTGTGATTCACTGATTTCCCTTCGAAGGACACTGACTGCTTCTTTGCGCCGATAATGCGAGGCTTAGAGCTTCGCGATGATCTGTGCCAGCAACTTGGAGATGCGCGGACCGGCGGCCTGGCCGGCCTCGATGACTTCCTCGTGGCTCAGCGGCACCGGGCTGATGCCGGCGGCCAGGTTGGTCACCAGGGAAATACCGAAGATCTCCATGCCTGCATGGCGGGCGGCTATTGCTTCCAATGCGGTGGACATGCCGACCAAATCAGCACCGATCACCTTGGCGTACTGGACTTCGGCCGGGGTTTCGTAGTGCGGTCCGGTGAACTGCGCGTACACGCCCTGATCCAGGGTCGGATCAACTGCGAGGGCAATCTCGCGCAGGCGCGAGGAGTACAGGTCGGTCAGGTCAACGAAGGTCGCGCCCTCCAAAGGGGAGGCGGCAGTCAAGTTGATGTGGTCCGAGATCATTACCGGGGTGCCTGGGGTCCAGTCCGGATTCAGGCCGCCGCAACCGTTGGTGAGCACCAGCTGCTCGCAGCCGGCAGCTGCCGCGGTGCGGATGGGGTGGACGACAGCGCGCACGCCGCGCCCCTCGTAGTAATGGGTGCGGGCACCCAGAACCAGGACCCGCTTTCCAGTGGACGTCAGGATCGAGGAGATGCTGCCCTTGTGCCCGGGTACGGCCGGGGCATGGAAGCCTGGAATGGAGGCGGCATCCAGGGTGTGGGTGGTTTCGCCGATGAGTTCGGCGGCCTGGCCCCAACCGGAGCCCAGGACCACCGCGATGTCGTGTTTTTCGACGCCGGTCTGTTCGGCGATTGCCTGGGCAGCTTGTGCCGCCAGGACCTGTGGGTCATTTTGCATATCAGTCACGGGAAATACGCTACCGGTAGCGGGGCGCTTTGTCAGGTGAAACTAGTGCTTCAGATTCAAAATCACGTTCCGGGATCGTGCTTCGATGTGCGCAATCACCGTGCATGGTGAACAATAGTGAATGTGAGCGCAGATCGTAGGAATGAAGCAACCCGTTTAGTTATTCTCGGCGGAGGACCTGGCGGCTACGAAGCTGCCATGGGTGCAGCCCAGCTGGGCGCCAATGTCACCGTCGTGGAGCGTGCAGGCATGGGCGGTTCAGCGGTGCTGACCGACGTCGTGCCCTCCAAGACCCTGATCGCTACGGCGGACGCAGTGCGCCGGGTGAAGCACGCAGAGACCTTTGGAGTCCACGTTGACGGCCTCGACTCGGCCGTCACCGACTTCTCGGTGGTGAACCACCGCCTGCTGGATCTTGCCAAGGAGCAGTCCTCGGATATCCGCACCACCCTCGAACGCGCTGGCGTGCGCATCGTGATCGGCGAGGGCCGCTTGCTGGACGACCACACGGTTGCCGTATCGCACCCGGATGGTTCCGAGCAGGAAATCGAAGCGGACGCCATGCTGATTGCCGTGGGAGCCCACCCGCGCGAACTGCCTACCGCCAAGCCTGATGGCGAGCGAATCTTCAACTGGACCCAGATCTACAACATGAACGAGGTGCCTGAACACCTGATCGTTGTAGGCTCCGGCGTTACCGGTGCAGAATTCGCTTCGGCGTACAACTTGCTCGGTGCCAAGGTCACGCTGGTTTCCTCGCGCGACCGCGTGCTGCCCGGCGAGGATGCAGACGCAGCTGGCGTGCTGGAAGATGCTTTCAAGGACAACGGCGTTAACGTTGTTTCCCAGGCTCGCGCCGAGGGCGTGGAGCGCCAGGGCGACAGGGTGCTGGTCACCTTGGCGGACGGTCGCGTGCTCGAAGGCAGCCACTGCCTGGTTGCAGTGGGCGGCATCCCCAATACCGCCAACATGGGTCTGGAAGAAGCCGGTGTGCAGCTGACCGACTCGGGCCACATCAAGGTCGATGGCGTTTCGCGCACTACCGCAACCAACATCTACGCTACCGGCGACTGCACGGGCGTCTTCGCCCTGGCTTCGGTAGCAGCCATGCAGGGCCGCATTGCCGTGGCCCACCTGCTCGGCGACTCGGTAAAGCCATTGAACCTGGATCTAGTGGCATCCAACGTCTTCACCTCCCCGGAAATCGCTACCGTGGGTGTGACCCAGCGTGCGGTTGCCGAGGGCAAGTACCAGGCCAACATCATCAAGGTTGACCTGAACACCAACGCTCGCGCCAAGATGATGAACGTGGACCAGGGCTTCGTGAAGATCGTTTCCCGCAAGGGCTCGGGCACTGTTATCGGCGGTGTTGTGGTTGCTCCGCGTGCCAGTGAATTGATCTTCTCGCTGGCACTGGCGGTCCAGAACAGCCTTCATGTTGATGACGTGGCTGAAACCTTCACCGTTTACCCGTCGTTGTCCGGTTCGCTGGCCGAAGCGGCACGTCGCCTGCACCGTCATCGGTAGGTTCTGAAGAACTTTTCCAGGGCGGCATTTCCCTTGCATTCAGGGAGATGCCGTCCTTTTGCCATTAATGCCGTAATACAAGCTCTTGTGACGCCATTCACTTTGGCTACCGACTCTGATATAAGTGTAAAAACCGTTTTCTCAGGTCACGTCTCAATATGTGGAAGCGCATATTCCTGCTAGTAGGCCCGTGAATTGCCGTTTGCTGTTCAGTTTCATTTCATCTGGTGTCCAAATGCTGGACATCAATATCCGAATACTGGTCACCGAGGTTTACGATTATGGCAACGTAAATGAACATCTGACTCGTACTTTCACTCTAAGGAGCAGCCTCCATGTCGCAGGCTAACCAAGCAGTGGCGCCGAAGGAAAACACCCGCGGTCGCGTGCTGTTTGCCAGCATGATTGGCACCACTGTCGAATTCTTCGACTTCTACGCCTACGCCACCGCGTCGGTTCTCGTTTTCCCGGCGTTGTTCTTCCCTAACGCCTCCACCATCAACGCGATCCTTTCATCGTTCGCGATCTTCGGCGTGGCTTTCGTGGCTCGTCCACTGGGTTCGATCATCTTCGGCCACTACGGCGACAAGCTCGGCCGCAAGGGCACCCTGGTGGCGTCACTGCTGCTGATGGGCATTGCCACCTTCCTGATCGGCTTCCTGCCGCCGGCCGCGGGCAACTGGACCGTTTTGGCTCCGACCGCACTGGTGCTGCTGCGCTTCGCACAGGGCCTGGCGCTGGGCGGCGAATGGTCCGGCGCTGCGCTGCTGGCCACCGAGAATGCGCCGAAGAACAAGCGCGCCATCTACGGCACGTTCCCCCAGCTGGGCGCACCCATCGGCTTCATCATCGCGAACCTGATGTTCGTGGCCCTGCAGACCTTCTGCACTGCAGAGCAGTTCATGGCATGGGGCTGGCGCGTTCCGTTCTACTTCTCGGCAGTCATGGTGATCATCGGCCTGTGGGTACGCCTGAAGCTGGTTGAATCCGCGTCCTTCAAGAAGGTCCTGGACCAGAAGAAGGTAGTGAAGTCGCCGTTTGCGGTGACCATGAAGAAGCACTGGCGCCCAACCCTGGCCGGTACCTTCATCATGCTGGCAACCTATGTGCTGTTCTACCTGATGACCTCCTTCACCCTGACCTACGGCACCCAGCCAGCTACCGTCGAGCAGGCGACTGCTGCCGCTGAAGCCAAGGGCAAAACCTTTGACGCCGCAGGCTTCGTTCCGGGCTTGGGCATTGAACGCCCGACCTTCTTGACCATGCTGATCATCGGTGTCGTCTTCTTCGGCATCTTCACCGTGGTTTCGGGCCCGTTGGCTGAGAAGTTCGGCCGCCGCAAGTTCCTGATCTGGGTTACCGCGGGCATCTTCGTCTTCGGACTGTCGTGGACCCTGTTCTTCGGTCCAGGCCAGGGCGCTGCCATGGCCGGGCTGATCATCGGGTTCACCCTGATGGGTCTGACTTTCGGCCCAATGGCTGCGTATCTGCCTGAGTTGTTCCCGTCCAATGTCCGCTACACCGGCTCGGCTGTTGCCTACAACATGTCCTCGGTGATCGGTGCGGCTCCTGCTTCCTTCGTGGCTGTAGCCCTGTGGAAGGCCGGTGCGGGCAACACCACCGGCGTTGGCCTGTACTTGGCACTTGGCGCGGTACTGACCTTGGTCGCGCTGTTCATGACGCGCGATACCTCTGACATGGACATGGAAGAGTGGGTCGAGTAGTTCGACAGTCTTGCCGAGGGAACGGCTCGGCGAATCATCAAGCCATGATGATTCGCCGGGCCGTTTCCCGTTTCCGTGCAGCCTGGATGAATACGAGCTGAAAAGGGCCATCACCCCCTGACAACTTGATGCGCGGCATGGAAGCATGGGACGCGGAATATCCAATACAGAAGGGGAATGCTCATGCGTATTGCAGTTGCGGGAGGCACCGGCGCTATCGGCACGCTGGTGGTCGAAAAACTCAAGAGTGCTGGCCACGAACCAGTGGTGCTCGCACGGTCCGTGGGATGCGACCTGGTGAACCGCAACGCGGTAAAGCAGTGGCTGGTTGACTGCCAATCGGTCATCGATGTTTCCGGAGTTTCCACCACCAGCTCTGCTGCATCCATGCGGTATTTCACCCACTCGACGGCCAACCTCGTCAGCGTGGGGCGCGAGTCCGGGGTGCAGAACCACGTGGCGCTCTCGATCATCGGAGCGGCCGAAGTGGATTCCAGCTATTACGCGGGCAAAGCCGTGCAAGAGCGGATGCTGCACATGCTTCCCGGTGGCTATACGCTGCTGCGCTCGACCCAGTTCCACGAATTCATTGGCCAGAATATCAAGCGTCTGGGCGCGGGTCCGGTGCAGATGGCGCCGAAAATGCGGATGCAGCCCATCGCGGGCATCGAAGTGGCTGCAGCACTAGTGGATCTTGCCGAGGGGCCGGCGCAGGGCGTGGTGCAAGACCTTGCTGGGCCGCAAGAAGAATACGCTCCCGACCTCTTTGCCAAGTACCTGCAGGCCCAAGGCAGGTCTCCAAAGATGGTTGAAGTGCCTGTTCCTGGCCCCATGGGCAAGGCCATGCGTGATGGGGGACTGCTGCCAGGCGGTTCCGCCCGGTTGGGCCACGAAACCTTCGATGCCTGGCTAGCGCGGCAGTAGCCCGAACCAGCCTCCTTATTCAGTATCCATTGGCTGGCGTGCGGGAACTTCCAGCATCCGAATAGCCGTGACAAAACAAGTGGATTCTGGAAGCATCACGTCATGGACGAAAAAGAACCGCATGTTCCCTACAATCCCACGCCTCGGGACTTTCCCGGCTTTGCGATGCCAGCTTCAGTGCCGCAAGGCATGCGTCTGGAGCTGAGCCGTTCAAGGATCAAGGATGGGCAGGATGAGAACTTTGGCGCCTGGATGGACATGCTCAATGCGCGCTACGAGGAATGCGAAGCATCCTTATCGGCACAACGGGCAGCGCTGGAAGCAACATTCAGGCATGTGGAAGCCGATGGTTCAACATGGATCTACCACCTGAGCCTGGTAGGCGAGAACGGCGGCGGGCTCGATACGCAGCAGGAGATCGATGCGGTGCACGAAGCAGCTAGCCGCCAAGCGAAAATGCCTGGCTGGGAAGAACTTGAACCGAAGTTCCTGCTCATGCCCGATCATCTGAAGGCATCCATGGCGCACCGGGCAGAACATGGACAGGTGCCAGAGTAGAAGATTCCAGTGACAGAACGACGCAGGGCCTGGACAAATCTGTCCAGGCCCTGCGTCGTTGCCAACGAGTGCTACTTGGCTTCTTCGATCGAAGCTATGACGGCGCCCGATGACAGGGTCTCGCCCGGGGCAACTTCCAAGCCGCTGACCACGCCATCACGGTGCGCAGTAATTGGCTGCTCCATCTTCATCGCTTCCAGCACGACAATCAGATCGCCCTGGGCCACGGCCTCGCCATTCTCAACGGCAACCTTCACGATGGTGCCCTGCATCGGCGAACGCAGTTCTGCGCTGTTCGCGCCAGCGGAGCTGGCTGCCTTGCGGCCCGGCTTGCGCTTCTTCTTGCCTGCGGCCTTCTCGGCACCGTTGGAGGATACCGATCCCAGCGACGAAGGAAGGGTGACTTCCAGGCGCTTGCCGCCAACTTCAACGGTCACGCTGGTGCGCTCGTCTTCGGCTGCGTCCTCGCCGCCCATTGGCATTGGGTGGGGCTCGATGGCGGTATCGAATTCGGTTTCGATCCAGCGGGTGTGGACCTTGAATGGCCCCTGGACCGGAACGAACGAAGGGTCGCTCATCACTGCGCGGTGGAATGGCAGTACGGTAGCCATGCCCTCGATCTGGAATTCTTCCAGCGCACGACGGGCACGAGCCGCAGCCACTTCACGGGTGCTGCCGGTGACGATCAGTTTGGAGATCATCGAGTCGAAGTTCCCCGAAACGCTTTCGCCCTGCTCGATGCCCGAGTCAACGCGAACGCCGGGCCCCGATGGCAGGTTCATCTTGGAGATGGTGCCCGGGGTCGGCATGAAGTTGCGGCCGGCATCTTCGCCGTTGATGCGGAACTCGAAGGAGTGGCCGCGGATCTCCGGGTCGGTGTAGCCCAGTTCTTCGCCGCGGGCGATGCGGAACTGCTCGCGAACCAAGTCCAGGCCGGTGACTTCCTCGGAGACCGGGTGCTCAACCTGCAGGCGGGTATTGACCTCGAGGAAGGAAATGACGCCATCCTGGCCTACCAGGAATTCGCAGGTGCCTGCGCCGTTGTACTTCGCTTCGCGCAAGATGGCCTTGGATGCTTCGTACAGCCGGGTGGTCTGCTCTTCGCTCAAGAACGGGGCCGGCGCTTCTTCAACCAGCTTCTGGTTGCGGCGCTGCAGCGAGCAGTCGCGGGTGGAGACGACAACCACGTTGCCGTGGATATCGGCCAAGCACTGGGTCTCCACGTGGCGCGGTGCATCCAGGAAGCGTTCGATGAAGCATTCGCCGCGGCCGAAAGCCGCGACAGCTTCACGCACTGCCGAGTCGTACATCTCGCCGATTTCTTCGCGGTTGCGGACCACCTTGATGCCGCGCCCGCCGCCACCGTAGGCAGCCTTGATGGCCAGTGGAAGTCCGTGCTCGTCGGCGAAGGCGTATACCTCGTCGGCCGAGGCCACCGGATCCTTGGTGCCGGGAACCAGCGGAGCGCCCACCTTTTCAGCAATGTGGCGGGCCTTGACCTTGTCGCCGAGCTGGTCGATGGACTCTGGCGATGGGCCAATCCAGGTCAAGCCCGCGTCAATAACAGCCTGGGCGAACTCGGCGTTCTCCGAGAGGAAGCCGTAGCCCGGGTGGATCGCGTCGGCGCCGGAGCGTTCAGCTGCGTCCAGGATCTTCTCAATGCGAAGGTACGATTCAGCGGCGGTGGTACCGCCCAGCGCGTAGGCTTCATCAGCCAGACGCACATGCAGGGCATCGCGATCCGAGTCGGCATAGACCGCAACGGACTCGATTCCTTCATCGCGTGCGGCACGGATAATACGCACTGCAATCTCGCCGCGGTTGGCGATAAGCACCTTCGTCAATGGATTCATCATGAACCTTGTCTTTTAAAAATAGGGTTTCTCAGCTATGAGCCTATCGTTTTTGTGGGAACTATATGTAGTTATCGCCTAGAACGAGGGTGTTAGGGTGAATTTTTTGGAGGAATCCTACAAAGGACCTTGGCGCTGGCTCAACGTGGAACCTGCCCCGCGAGGCCTGCGGACCCTGTCGCCGGCGAGGCCTGAAAGGGGCGCGGCTCTCCGCTGGTGCGCTGGCAGCGCTGGCATCTGCCCTAGTCTTCGCGCACCCGGCGAACTAGGCTATCGCCAAGATGGAAAACAAGGAGGCAGTCGTGGGAAATCAAGGCAAGGCGCTCTGTGCGCTGCTGGCTGCTGGAACGCTCGCCCTGGCCGGTTGCTCCAGTGGGAGCGGCATCCCGGCGCTTGACCGCGATCCGGCTGGAACCGACCAGTGGCCGGGGGATAGGAGCCAGTTGGAGAACCTTGGCATGCAATCCGTGCGTTTTCTGGTCACGCACGGCAACGCCGACTACTTCGCCACCGCATCGGCAGATGCGCAAACGGCTTGCCTGTTCAAATTCGCCCAAGGAGAGGCTTCGGCAGCTGGCGGATGCGGCGGGGCCGGGGACGCGGATGCCATCGTCGAAGTGAGCGCCCCTGGAACGAGGATGATGCTGGTCCGGGCCGGAGCCGACTTCCCGGACTTGGAAGAGGCGGGCTGGACCAGGATCCACGAGAACATTCTAGTGTTCTAGCTGGCCGGGAGCCAAGGGATTCCTGAAGGGCCGCTTGACGCCTGCAGGATTGGGCTATCCAAGGTTGGCGCCCATGGTGTACACCACAGGTCCCTCTGCTATCGCGGTGCGATGCAATACCTCGAAACCGTGCCGCTCGTATAGGCGGACGTTTCTCTCGTTGGATGTTTCCAGCGACACCTCGGGATAGTCCGACGCGGCAATATGGTTCAGGCACCGGCTGATGAGTGCCGAACCAAGACCCCGTCCAACGCTGGATCCAGCAACCCCAAGCGTGGCAAAGTCCCACGCGTTCTCAGGCCGCTGTGGCAGGTCGGCTCCGTAGGCGATCTCCAAGCGATCGCCCATCAGCTGCGAGATCTCTTCCTGCATGCCCAAGCCAGGCTCTGGACAACTTGGTGGCAGGAGCGCAGCGACACCGTCGAGGTCCTCGCTGACCAGGACGACTCCATGCTCCAGAGCGTGGGAAAGGTAGACGGCTTGAAGGCGTTCCAAGCGCTCCAGGTAGCGATCGGCTGGAATGCTCCACCGTGTCCAGGGGTAGAACGCAAACGCCTCGGCCAAAGTAGAGGACGCACTGGGAATATCCGCGCGGCGCGCGGAACGGATAGCTGAAGTCATATCCATATCCTAGCCAAGCCAGCCCGGCCTCCCGCCGTGCGCCGCCACGCCATGGTTCCGGCCTGGCATGAATCAGCCCCGGCAGCTACGCCTGCCGTTCGCGGTGCCGCCTGACGGCCGCGCGATTGGCGCAACGCACCGAGCAGAAACGCTGGCGCCCGTTGCGTGTCACGTCCACAACCACGTGGCCGCACGGTGCGGCCTCGCAGCGCCGCAGCCGGTGCATGCCCCTGGTGGTCAGGTGCAATGCCGTGCCCACGCAGAAGACCGAGCGCAGCACCTGGGGCATGCTCTGGCCGTCATCGCGATAGTGCAGGTGCCAACCCTCCCCATCGTGGTCCACCAGGCGCGGATAGGCCGAAGCGCGAGCCGCCTGCAAATTCAGCAGCAGCGCCCGCTCGGGATCGGACGGCGCGTCAACGATGTCCAGCCAGTCATCCACCACCGCGCGCGTTTGCGCATAGTCAGAGGCGAGCTGCGGAAAGGGCATGGTCATGCCGCTCTGCCGGGTGCGTTGTTCGATGCCGTCGCGGTCCGATGGCCAGTCATTGGCCAGCGACGCAGCGAGGAGCACTGCATATTCTCCGTAAGGGTTGAGTTGCATAAGAGCATTACATCATGCTGGAGCCATGACTATTGCACAGCACAGCCAAGCCGTTGATTCTCGGCAGGAAACCGTTGTCCATGAGCACTGCTGGGAGATCGGATCCAGCCATCGGACTTCCGCCGGGATTGTTGAATACTTCCATTGCCGCCGTTGCCGGCGCCACATCATGCTCCAGCGCGGGTTCGGGCACGAACAGATGCTGCTGAGCAGGGAACTGCAGGCATGAAAATGGTGCCTTCCGCTGTGGGGCGGAAGGCACCATTTGCCGGACGGAACCGGATTATTTCCAGAGATCCACGATGCTGATCCCGGCTTGGGCCAGCAGGCCGCGCAGCACGAAGACATCCAATCCGACGACGTTCTGGAAGTTGCCTTCGATGGACTCGATGAAGGCTGCAGCCAGCCCGTCAATGGTGAACGCCCCGGCGCAGGGCAGCGGTTCCCCGCTGGCGACGTAGGCCTCGATCTCGGCATCATCCACGGTGGAGAAATGCACCACGGTGGAAGATACCTGGCCGCGAGCCTGTTCCGGATTGGCGGGATCAATCAGCCAATGGCCTGAGTGCAGGATTCCGGTAGAACCGCTCAGCTGCAGCCATCGTTCGCGGGCTACCTCTTTGGTGTGCGGCTTGCCGTAGGCCACGCCATCAAGTTCGAAGACCGAATCGCAGCCCAGCACCACGGTGCCTGCCGGATGATCTGCCTGGGCCACGTTCTCGGCCTTGGCACGAGCCAGCAGCAATGCGGTCTGCGCTGGACTCTGCTCGCCGTTGCGGGCCACGGCAGCTGCCAGCACCGCATCTTCATCCACCTCGGAAACCTGGGTGGTGAATTTGATGCCCGCATCGGCCAGGACCTTCTTGCGTCCCCACGAAGCCGAAGCCAGCAGCAACCGGGGTCCTGTCTTCATCTGTTCGCTCATACGGCGGCGTTCTCCTTGGCCTGGTCCTGGCTGGAATTATCAGCGGAAGTGCTTTCCCCGGAATCCAGCATATCGTTGAGTTTCGATCCTTCGACATCAACATCCGGCAGGATCTTGTCAAGCCATTTAGGCAGGTACCAGGCCTTGTCGCCCAGCAGGTGCATCACTGCCGGAATGAAGGTCATGCGGATGATGAACGCATCGAAGAGCACACCGAAAGCCAGCGCGAAACCGAGCGGGCGGATCATTGCCAGGTGCGAGAACACGAAGCCGGCGAAGACCGAGATCATGATCAGCGCAGCGGCGGTGACGACCGGTGCTGCCATCGAGAAGCCGGAACGGACCGCGTCCTTGGCCGGCTCGCCGTGAGCGTAGCGTTCACGCATCGCCGAGACCAGGAAGACCTGGTAGTCCATGGCCAGCCCGAACAGGATGCCGGTGAGCAGGATCGGCAGGAAGCTGAGCAGCGGACCGGGAACGTTGACATCGAAGAGACCGGAGAACCAGCCGAACTGGTAAACCATGACGCTGGCGCCGAAGGCCGCGGCCAGCGAGAGCAGGAAGCCGCCGGTGGCCAGCAATGGAACCACGACCGAACGGAAGACCAGCAGCAGCAGGATCAGCGACAGGCCAACCACGATGCTCAGGTACGGTACCAGGGCGGCGGTGACCTTTTCGGAGACGTCAATCTGCGCGGCAACCTGGCCGGTCACGGCAATGTCAGCACCCGTGGCCTCGGAGAACTCCGAGTAGTCCGCACGTAGCTGGTGCACCAGCGCTTCGGTGGCTTCCGAGGAAGGGCCATCGGTAGGGATCACCTGAATGGCTGCCAAGGTACGGTCTTCGGTCATGGTGACTGGAATTGCGGCCACCACGCCGTTGTATTCGCGCAGTTTCTCGGCCACATCGAGGCTAGTTTCCTCAGCTTCGCGCTCGCTGAGCCCGGCAGGCAGATCAGCTAAGACCAGCAGCGGGCCGTTGTAGCCGGAACCGAACTTGTCGCTGGTTTGCTCGTAGGCCTGGAAGGCCTGCGAATCGGCAGGTTCTGCACTGCCATCAGGCAAAGCGGTTCGCATCTGCGTGGCCGGCAGGGCGATGGCACCCAGGACGACTATCACCAGCAGGGTCACCGGAACAGCGATCTTGGTGACCATGCGCACCCAGCGAATGGAGAATGATTCCTTGATCTGGGGATTCTCGGCATCCGCAGCTGCCTTCTTGCGGGCCCGCTTGGAAACCAGTTTGGTGCCGGCCAGGGACAGCAGTGCTGGCAGCAAAGTGATGTTCAGCAGCACCGAGCAGAACACGGTGAACGCTGCCGACAGGCCCAAGACGGTCAGGAACGGAAGTCCTGGAACAGCCAGTGCGGCCAGTGCGATGATCACGGTCAGACCAGCGAAGACTACAGCGTTGCCGCTGGTTCCGACGGCGCGTGCAATCGACTCTCCGACCTCCATGCCGGACAGCAGCTGCGAACGGTGGCGGTGGATGATGAACAGCGCATAGTCGATGCCCACCGCAAGGCCCAGCATGAGAGCCAGGGCAGGGGTAATCGAGGCCATGTCAATCAGCGAGGAGAACGCCATCGTGGTGCCCACGCCAGCGCCCACACCGAGGATCGCCAGCAACAGCGGCAGGCCGGCGGCGACCAAGGTGCCGAGCATGGCAATCAGGACAATGGCAGCGATGACCACACCAATGATTTCCGAGGCTCCGAAGACCTGGGACATGTCCTGCATGATCTCCTTGGAGAACAGCACCTCCACGCCGTTAGCCTGTGGACCTGCAGCGATAGCCTTGATCTGCTCGCGGTCATCGGGAGTCAAAGCGTCGGTCTGGACCTTGAAGGTCACCTGCGAAACTGCAGTACTGCCGTCTTCGGAAACGAAACGCATATCGGAGCTTGCGCCCACCTGGCGCGAAGCGAATTCCAGTTCAGCGCGGCCGGATTCCAGATCCTTCAGGCCTTGCTCTATGTCCTTCTCGCCCTGCTCAAGCTCGGCGGTCTTTTCCTTGATAGTTTTTTCGCCGTCTTCAAGCTGGTTCTTGGCTTCTGCCAGCTCGGCCTTGCCTGCAAGGAACTGGGCCTTCTTGGCATCGAATTCACGTTGCCCGGCCTCCAGCTTGGCCCTGCCGGCATCGAGCTCGGCCTGGCCTTCGCTCAGCTTCACCTTGTTGCTGGCGATCTCAGTTTTCGCTGCATCCAGCTGCGCCTTGGCGTCGTCCAGCTGGGTTTTGGCGGCGCTAAGCTGGCTGCGGTTCGCGTCCAGTTCCTGATGGCCGGCCTTGGCCTGGGCCTGTCCAGCGTCGAGTTCCTTGCGGGCAGCGTCAAGCTGCTGCAAGCCGGCTTCGGCCTTGGCGATCTGCTCCAGTGCCTCGGTGGCCTGCTGCTTGCCGGCGGTCGCTTGGGCGATAGCTTTCTCGGCTTCGGGTTTCGCGGCTTTCGCCGCAACCAAGGCGCCTTCGCTGTCCGCTAGTTGCTTAGTGTACGCATCAATGTCGTCTTGGTTTCCGGCCGCCTCTGCCTCCGCCAAGAGCTGCTTGGTACTCTCGATCTGGGCCGGTAGTTCCTCGATGCCCTTTTCAGCCTCGGCCAGTCCTGCCTGTGCGGCGGCCAGGCCATCTTCAGCTGACTTCAGACCCGTGGTGGCTTCTTCCTTGCCGGCCGACAGAGTTGCGTCGAATTCTTCGCGGGAAGAGTCGCCCAGCAGCTGGTCCATGCCAGCCTGGTACTCCTTCTCGCCCGCGGCGAGCTTGGCGTCAGCGGCATCGAGCTTCTGCTCGCCAGCGTCGAACTTTGCGCGGCCAGCGTTGTATTCGGCCGTTCCGTCCTTGTACTGGGCTAATCCGGCGTTGTACTTCGCTTCGCCAGCTTCCAGCTGGGCACGACCCGAAGTCAGCTCGCGCTGGCCGGCTTCCAGCTGCGCGCGGCTATCGGCGAGCTGCTTTTCGGCGGCGGCAATTTGCGGCTCGGCAGCCTGGATTTCCTTCTGGCCGTCAAAGTACTGTGCCCAGCCATCGGTGAGTTCCTCGCGGCCTTCCTTGAGCTGCACCTTGCCATCGGCAATCTGCACCTTGGCATCGTCAAGCTTTTCCTGGCCGTCAACGAGTTCCTGCTGCGCTTTCTCCAGCTCTGGCTGCGCCTTATCGAGCTGTTCCTGCAGTTCGAAGGGGCTCATGGCTTCGACTACCTGGGACTGCATGGCCAGCTGTTCCAGGGACTCGGCGACGGCCTGCTTCTGGGTTTCGTTCAGCGGCCGGTTCGAGCTTTCACGGAACACAATCGAGCCAGAGCCGCCGGCGAGATCCGGGAGCTCTTCCTTCATCCGGTCGAGGGTGCGCTGGGTTTCAGTTCCGGGCAGGGTGAAGGTATTCGATAGCTGGCCCATGAACAAGCTGGCGCACAGGCCGATGAAGATGAAGGCCGCCAGCCACATTGAAATGACGCGGTAGCGGTGCAGGTGTGCCCATCGAGCGAGGCGGTAGAGGAGGGAAGCCATGAGCTTAGATGTCCTTCAAGGTGCTAGTGCTGGTCAGCGGCAAGGCGGTAAAACCCTGGTCAAGGGTTTTCATGGCCTGGGTAATCAAGGAATGGAAGACGGAGATGAGCTCGGGGGAAATATCCAGACCGTGAGTTTCGGTAGCTGGCAGACGCTCGATCCACTCATCAAATGCTGCTTGGCCTGCGCCGAGCAGAGCATGGGTAAAGACTCTGATGGAAAAACTGTCGGCCTGCGGATAACGGCGGGCGACTTTTTCGATGACTTCCGTGGTGGCTGTCCGCCATTCGTTCATCGTGGCGGGGAAGCCGCAGTTGGCTTCTTCCGTTCGCAAGAATGCACCAAACTGGGCCACTTGCCCGAGCATCTGCGACACGTCATCAGACTTGAGCGATTCGATGATCGCTTCGACCAGAGGCATGGAGTCGGTCAGGTCGCTAATGGAATCCACCATGGTTCCCAGAACCTGGTGCAGGGGATAGGAGAAGACCGCATCTACTGATGGAAAATAGTTGAAGAGTGTACGGCGCGAAACACCGGCCGCTTCAGCGATCTGCGTAGCGGTAAGCGCCGTGGCAGAGCCTTTGCGAAGCAGGTCCGCGACGGCTTCAACGATGGCTTGTTTCGTTGCTCGTTTGTTTAGTTCGCGGCGGGTGCCGGTACTCGGGGAAGTCACATAACTTACACTACGTGCAAAGTTGCACCCTGTGCAAAGTGAATCCGTGTGACCTTTAACCGGAAATCGGCGCACGAGCAATAGTGCTCGTGCGCCGATTTCCTTCAGCAATGCCTACTTGGTTGCAGCTGCCTCAGCATCTGCCGCTGAGATGCTTTCATCAGCGAAGGGGTTGCCATTGCGTGGTGCGTTGTACATGTCAATGTCCAAGATGCCCTCGCGCTTGGCGACAATGGTTGGAATCAGTGCTTGGCCGGCGACATTTACCGCGGTGCGGCCCATATCAATGATCGGGTCAACGGCCATCAGCAGGCCAACGCCTGCCAGCGGCAGGCCCAGGGTGGAAAGGGTCAGCGTCAGCATGACGATGGCGCCGGTAGTGCCTGCGGTTGCTGCCGAGCCCAATACGGAAACCAGCGCAATCAAGAAGTAATCGGTGAGGGACAGCTCAATACCGAAGAACTGGGCAACGAAGATTGCTGCGATCGCCGGATAGATGGCAGCGCAGCCGTCCATCTTGGTAGTCGCGCCCAGCGGCACTGCGAAGGAAGCGTAGCCCGAAGGCACCCCGAGGTTGCGTTCGGTCACGCGCTGGGTCAATGGCAGGGTGCCAATCGAAGAGCGTGAAACGAAGGCCAGCTGCACTGCAGGCCATACACCCGAGAAGTACTGCTTGATTGACAGGCCATGTGCGCGGACCAGTACCGGGTAGAGCGCGAATAGCACCAGTGCCAAGCCGACGTAGATTGCAACGGTGAACTTGCCCAGTGCGCCAATAGTGTCCCAGCCATAGGTGGCAACAGCGTTGCCGATCAGGCCAACCGTGCCGATCGGCGCGATGCGGATGATCCACCAGAGGACCTTCTGGATGATCGCCAGGATAGAGGCCGAGAACGCGAGGAATGGTTCGGCCGCCTTGCCAACCTTGAGGGCAGCGACGCCCACGGCGATGGCAATGACCAGTATCTGCAGGACGTTGAAGCTGATCGAGGTGGAAGCGGTTGCTTCATCAACCAGCTTGGTGCTCGCGCCCAGACCCAGGAAGTTGGCTGGGACCAGGCCAGTGAGGAAGCCGAGCCAGTCGCCGGTCTTGCCATCGTATTCATCTGGCATGCCCTGGCCGGTATTCGCTCCGGGGCGGAAAACGGTGCCAAGAACCATGCCGATGATTACCGAGATCAAGGCAGTGATGGCAAACCAGAGCAGGGTCTGCCACGCAAGGCGTGCCGCATTGGTGACCTTGGCCAAATTGGCAATTGAGGCGACAACCGCAAAGAAGATCAGTGGGATCACTGCAGTGCGCAACAACGCAACGTAGCTGGAACCAATGATCGACAGGGCTTCACCCAGCCCGTTGGGTTCCTCGGCGGTGCTGCCGGTGTACTTGGCTAGGAGACCCAGTAGAAGACCAACAATCAGCGCCGCAATGATCTGCGGGCCGAAATTGGTCATCCAGCGTGGAAGCTTAGATGAAGGCGCGGTAGTAGACATGCGTTCAAGATTAGGGCGCTTTTCTTCGCCGGCGGCAGTTTATGTTACGCAACATGACGGTATTTCGCCGTTTGTGCTTTATTGCACTGAAAAGCGGTGTCTAGGGTCACTGGACCGGCGAAATGGCGCATGATTTGTGCGAAGACTTCGGTGCGGGGACACAGATCTTCACATGGGAATTTTTGGCTCCGTGCCATTGTTGCTGGACTAATCGCCGTGACTGTGCTTGAAGAAGCATTGCTCACTTCACGCAGTTTGCTTTCGTATCCTGGACGCGAGCATGCCGCGCAGGGCGACCAGCAAGCAAGTGGCAGTTCCTCCCAGTGCCGCCCCGCCGGCAACGGCAAGGACGACACCGGGACCGCCAGCGCCGATAAACCCCAAGAGGTGAATTCCGAGTCCCAGGACCAGCAGGGTTGCTGCAGCGGCGGCGCAACTGGCGATGCTGAACCAGTGCAGTGAGCTGACTTGGTAGAAGGTTCGGCGCCGAAGCTTCGATATGAGGATCCAAAAACAAATGAGGACAATCTGCAGGCAAGCAAGCCCGGCCGTCACTGCGCACCGGTACGGGGTCGCCAGATGGGCCACTTCGGGATGAATGTAGATGGTCTCCTCGATGAACATCGGCAAAATCAGCACTTGGCCAAGGAGCGCCCCGAGGAAGATTGCGATGAGTGCGATTCGGGCGGGTAAAATAGCGAGACTGGTCATCTAATGATTGTCGGCTATTATCTATCGTTAATCAATAGCTTGTTATCGTTTTTCCCTGGAATATGAAGCTGGGCTCTTCAGTGCTGCTTCCGTGATCTTGACCTGTCGGAACCATATGGAAAGGTAGAAGCCAGCAAGGCGTGGGGAATCCGTGGTTGCTGCATGGGCCGGAACTGAAAGAAGGAAATAATGCGGGTTTATATCACTAGTGTGTGCGTGGATGATCAGGCGAAAGCTAAAGCGTTCTATACCGAGGTGCTGGGCTTCAAGGTCAAGCACGATATACCTGTGGGCGAATACAGCTGGCTGACCCTTGTTGCAGCGGACCAGGAGCAAGGTCCTGAAGTGCTTCTGGAGCCTTCAGCACACCCTGCCGTTGGGCCGTACCGTTCAGCACTGAAAGCAGACGGCATCCCGGCAACGTCCTTTGCCGTTGATGATGTCCAGGTGGAATTCGAGCGTCTTAGCTCACTGGGCGTGAAGTTCACGCAAGAACCGACGGATGCCGGACCCGTCGTGGTTGCGACCTTTGATGACACGTGTGGCAATCTGATCCAGATTTCCAGCTACAAGGGATAAAACGAATGGCGGTCCTGCCAATAAGCAGGACCGCCAAGCCGATTTCCTGGAGGCTACTTCACTAGGGCGCGCTTCAAGGTATCCAGGCCAACTGAACCGAGCTTCAATGCCGCGGTATGGAATTCCTTGAGCGAGAAGTCCTCGCCCTCGGCGGCCGCGAGATCGTCGCGGATCTGCTCCCAGAGCCGTTGGCCGATCTTGTAGGACGGAGCCTGGCCTGGCCATCCCAAATAGCGGTTGTACTCGAAGTCCAGCTGACCCGTGGACATGTCCAGATTCTTCTCCAGGAACTCATAGCCGTTTTCGGCGTTCCAGGTGCCGGTGCCCCACTGTGCAGGAACTTCCAAGCCCAGGTGAACTCCTATATCAAAGACCACTCGCGCGGCTCGAATGCGTTGCGCATCGAGCATGCCCATGTAATCGCCCGGGTCATCGAGGTAGCCCAGTTGGTGCATGAGGCGTTCGGAGTACAGCGCCCAGCCTTCGCCCTGGCCGGAAACCCAGCACATCAATCTGCGCCAGCTGTTGAGCGTGGAAGCCTGCATTTGGGCTGTGCCGATCTGCAGGTGATGGCCGGGAACGCCCTCGTGATAGACGGTGGTGAGCTCGGCCCACGTGGTGAATTCATCTTCTCCAGGCGGAACCGACCACCACATCCGTCCCGGGCGGCTGAAGTCTTCTGATGGGCCGGTGTAGTACACGCCGCCATCCTGGGTCGGAGCGATCATGCATTCGATGCGGTCCATTGGCGCCGGGATGTCAAAGTGCTTGCCCGACAAGTCCGCCATGGCCTGGTCAGCCTTGCCCTGCATCCACTCCCGCAAGGCGTCGGTGCCTGAGAGCTTGCGCGCCGGATCCTCGTTGAGGATCTTCTTGGCTTCCTCGATCGTGGAGCCCGGCTTGATCTGCTGGGCGACGCGCCGCTGCTCGGCGATGATGGCATCGAGTTCGCCGACGCCCCAGGCATAGGTCTCTTCCAAATCCACTGCGGCGCCCAGGAAACGGCGGGACATCAGCGAGTAGTACTCTCGGCCCACCGCGTCTTCGGCCGGTGCCTGCGCCAGGAGTTCATCTTGCAAGTACGCGGTGAGTTTGCGGTAGGCCTTCTTCGCGGCTTCGGCTCCGGCTTCCAGCTGTGCTTGCAAAGCGGTATCCACTGCGGTGCCGGAGGTGGCCAACTGGTCGAAGAATCCGCCATCCTTGGCGTAATCGGTGGTTTGCGTGATCACTATGGACACTTGGCGCTGCGCCGCAACCAGATCATTTGAAGCGGAATCACGCAAAGATGCGATGTAGCCGTCAATCGCAGCCGGAATGTTGGACATTCGCTGGGCGATGAAAGCGTAGTCCTCGGAGGACTCCTGCGGCATCAAATCGATGATTGAGCGGATTTCCTGTGCCGCGCTGGCGATATTATTCAGCTCGGTGCGCCCGGTGAACAGGATTTCCAGTTCGAGGCTCAATCGCTCGGTCATCGCGTCAAGCGAGACTTCGTCAATTGCGTCGACCGCAGTGGCGTTGGCCAATGCGCCCAAAGTCTCCCGCAGCAAGCTGATCTGCTGGGTGGTGCCAGCAGGGGAGTAGTCGCCATAGGTGGTCTCGTAGCCTGGCAAGCCAAGGGAAACTCCCCATTCCGGGGTCAGTTCAAGGGACTTGGCGAAGAAGGCTTCGGCGATCTGGTCGATTGCCGAAGGCTCGCGGTGCGGTGCAGAGGATGTCATGTAACTAACAGTAGTTGATATGAAAGATTTGTTGAAGACTTTTGCGCAGGTTCGTTCTGAACTGCTTCCGCGGTCGTCTAGCAGGTGCTTCCAGGCGCGGGTTATGCCGCTGGACCTGCCGAAAAGGAATCAAAGGGCATCTGCGGTCGCATAGGCGGTTCCCGCTGATGAAGATGAAGCACGCGAATTGTATTGCGTTGATGAATCGCCCAGTCAGTGCCCATGGGGAGAACTCTCCATGGCGGAGGTTTTGTCAGTTCGTTAGAATTGGAGGGCATTGAGTCTGGCTATGGGGAATAAGGCCTGATTCTGGCGCACACTCGTACCAGCAAACCAAGGACTGACCTCTAGATGGCCAAAGCCGCTTCGACCGGATGGACTGGACTGCTCAAAAGCACCGGGTTCAAGGTGACTGCGATCCCAGTCGTGGCGGCCCTTGCCGTCACCGGCGCCATTATCTATCCGGGCTTTGAAACAGCTGACGTGGAACTAAACGACGGTGGTGTCTGGGTAGTCAATCAGTCCGAAGGCAAGATCGGGCATGTCAACTACCAGTCGCGCACCATCGACGGTGGCGTTGCCACCCCGCTGGCCAACTATGACCTGGTGCAGCATGAAGAAAGCGTGCTGGTACGCAACCTGGAACAGGCCTCGCTGACCACTATTGACCCCGCGATGGTGCAATTTGCTGGCGATAACAACCTGCCAGCCAACTCATCCTTCTCCTTCGGTGCGTCCGTTGTCGCCGTCACCGACGCGGAACACGGAACTGTCCAGGCCAGCAACCTCGAACAGATTGCCGATTTCAAGGGCGAAGGCGCCGAACCGCTGATCGAGTCCAAGGGCGAAGTCGCCGCCGTGGTTGGCGCCGACGACACCATCTGGGCCGCAGACCTCGGCGCAGGAACCCTTTCCAGCTTCACCCTGGACGACGATGGGAAAGCCGAACTCGCCCAGGAATTCGAAATTCCGGAACTGGCCGAAATGAAGGAGCCGCAGCTTTCGTCCGTCGGCAAGATCGGCGTGGTCTTCGATGAAGCCACCGGCGAACTGGTCACCTCGGAGGGCAACTCCGCAATTCTCGAGAATCCTGCCAACGCCCGGATCCAGTCTCCGGGCCCGGCAGCCGAGAACATTGCTGTGGCCCTGGACCAGTCGCTGGCAACGGTGAGCCTGTCCGGCAAGGACACCAACTATGAGCAGTTGGAAACCGCTGGCACCCCTATCCAGCCGGTGCGCGTGGGAACGTGCACCTACGCGGCCTGGCAGACCAGCGGCGAGTATCTGCGCTTCTGCGATGACCCGGCACATAACCAGAGCACCGCAATTCCGGAAATGCCAGAAGGCGCTGAACTGGCGTTCCGCGTCAACCGGGACGTGGTCGTGCTCAACGACGTGCATTCGGGGCAAGTCTGGTTGGCCAATGAAGGCATGGAAATCGTCAGCAACTGGAGTGATCTGGAACCGCCTGCTGGCAAGGGCGAAGCCAAGGAAGAAGAAACCAAGGAAATCACCGACGCCATCGAGCTGCCCAACCGCACCGAGGAAAACAAGAAGCCGATCGCCGAGGACGACAGCTATTCGGTACGCCCCGGCCGCACCACCTTGCTGCCGGTGCTCTATAACGACGTGGATCCGGACGGCGATTTGCTGACCGCGAACCTGGAAGGCGCTGCGCCCTCGGTAGGTGCCGTGCAGCCGGTCCATGACGGCACCGGATTCCAGATTGTGGTCCCCGAAGATGCCAGGGGCGGCGCGAGTTTTTCCTACACCACCAAAGACGGCCGCGGGGGACAGGACACCGCGACCGTCAAGCTGAACGTGGTGGACGATGAAACCAACGAGGCTCCGGAACAAAAGCGCACCACCGTGCTGCGCGTGCAGCAGGGCGAGTCAGTCAGCCACAACGTGCTCGCTGACTGGACCGACGCGGAAGGCGATGACCTCCGCTTGCTCGGTGGAACCTCCGATGGCGATGACGTGATCCGCGTCCAACCCGATGGCACCTTGACCTTCCAGGATGACGGAAAGAAGCTGGGGCAAAAGGAATTGGCCATCCAGGTTTCCGACGGGCAGGAGGGCACCAAGGGCCGGGTACTGATCGAGGTCTTGGCCGACGCCACCGTGAAACCGGTGACCGCGACCGATCATGTGGTGGCCAATATCAATGAATCCGCCAGTTTCTCCCCGCTGGACAATGACACTGATCCCAGCGGAGACGGACTGCGGCTGGCCGGGGTGGATGATGTTCCCGGGTTGGAAATCAAAACCAACGCACAGACCGGAACCGTGACCGCGCGCGCCGAACGCGCCGGAACCTACTACGTTGAATACATGGCCACCAACGGCCCGGCCAGCGCCCCGGGCCTGGCCCGCATCGATATCAAGAAGCCGGAAGAAAATGCCGAGGATCCGATCGCGGTACGCGATGTCGCCTTGCTGCCTGCCGGCCAGGATGTACTGGTCAACGTGCTGGGCAACGACACCGACCCGGCCGGTGGCGTACTGGTGGTAACCGGCGTGCAGACCGCCAGCGACAAGCCGTTCTCCACCTCCGTAGAACGCAATACCTTTGTCCGCATCACCGACGTGCGCGGCCTCACCGACCCGACCACCATTAGCTACACCGTGTCCAATGGCTCTCGTGAAGCGACCGGTTCCATCCGCGTGATTCCGATTCCGGCACCACCACGCATGGATCCGCCGCAGGCCAACCCGGACACCGTCACCGTCCGCGAGAACGACGTGGCCACCGTCAAGGTTCTGGAAAACGACATCCACCCGAACGGCGGAGAGCTGCTCTTGCGTCCCGAGCTGGAAGAAGCTGATGATCTGGGAGAAGGGTCCCTGATCTCGGTTGCCGACGAAACGATTCGATTCCGCGCCGGCGACTTTGGCGGCAAGGCCAAGCAGGTTTCCGCGGTCTACACCGTGGCAGGACCTGATGGCCAGGAAACCAGCGCCAGCGTCACCTTCAACGTCCTGCCCGAGGCAGAAGCCAATGACCTGGAAAAGAACACCCCGCCGAACCCGGAACCAGTCACCGGGCGGGTCTTCGCCGGCTCCAGCACCAACGTGCTGATCCCGATTGACGCTATCGACCCCGATGGCGACTCGGTCTCCCTCGTGCAATTCGGCGATTCCCCGCGCATGGGCACCGCGAAGATCCGCGGGGCCTCCATCGACTACACGGCCAACCCCGATGCCTCGGGCACCGATGAATTCAGCTACGTGGTGGAAGACCGTTTGGGTGCCCGCGCCACCGGCACGATCAAGATCGGCGTGGCACCGCTTGCCGAATCGAATAATTCCCCGGTTGCCGTCAACGACTTCTTGACCGTGCGCCCCAACCGCCCGGTGGCGGTGGACGTGATGGACAACGACACCGACCCGGATGGCGACCCGATCGCCTTGATGAGCGAAGTCTCCACCGAAGCCAGCACGGAGGTGGAAGTCATTGACGGCCGCGTCACCCTGACCTCGCCCCCGGAAGACGGCAACGTTTCGGTGCGCTACATGATTTCCGACGGCCGCGGCGGTACCGCGGCGGGCACGCTGAGCATCAAGTCCGATCCAGAGGCCCAGCTGCTGGCGCCCATTGCCCGCGATGACCGGGTTTCCTTGGAAGAAGTCATCGGCGATGAACAAGTGACCGTAGATATCTTGCGCAATGACGAGGACCCGGATGGCAGCTCCAGCGAATTGGAGATCAGCTTGCCGGATAACCCGTCTACTGCCCAAGTCACCGAAGATGGCCTGGTCGTCACCGCCACCGAGGACGCGCAGATCATTGCCTACACCCTGACCGACCCCGACGAACTGGCTTCTACTGCCTTCGTCCATGTGCCAGGCACCGCCGGAGCACGGCCAATCCTGCGCAGCGGGCTGAATCTGCAGGTCGAGGCGGGACAGGTCCTGCCACTGAACCTGGATGACCTGGTCCTCGTCCGCGAGGGACGCACCCCGCGCTTGACCACCGAAGAGTCGGTGGCCTCGATGCCGCAAAACGACGGCGAGCTGGTCAAGTCCGCCACCGAGCTTTCCTTCCGTGCACCGGTCGATTTCGACGGCTCGGCTACCGTCAGCTTCGAAGTCACCGACGGCACCGGCCCCGACGATGAAATGGGCCTGAAGTCCAAGCTGACCCTGCCAATCAATGTCACCCCGGCTCCGCGCCAGAACGATTCCGAGGAACGCCAGAACCAGAACGAGGAAGGCCAACCGGAGGAGGAAGAGCCAGAGGAAGAGGAAGAAGAGCAGCCGCAGGAAGAGAACTTCGCTCCGACCCTGCAGGCCAATGCCTTGGCCGTGGGCCAGGGCGAGGAGCCAGCCTTCCTGGACCTGCGCATGGCCGCCAACGATGCCAATGAAGACGACGTTCCGAAGTTGAAGTTCGCCATCTCTTCGGTGGATATCCAAGGTGTCCAGGCCGAACTGGTCGAAGAGCATAACCTGAAGGTCAGCGCCGGAGCTTCGACCCCGAAGGGCACCACCGGTACCGTCACCGTCACGGTCAGCGACGGTGTGAACCCGCCGGTTCCGGCCGCCATGAACATCACCGTGACCGGCTCGGTCCGCGAGCTGCCGGTAGCTGTGGCCGATAACGTGGCCGATGCGGCCCAGGGCAAGACCGAAGTGGTCGATGTGCTGGCCAACGACCACAACCCGTACGCGGATGAAGGCCCGCTGCGCCTGATCAACGCCCGCGCCCTGGAAGACACCGGGGAAGTGGAAACGAGCGGCGACAAGGTATCCATCACCCCGAAGGACAACTTCGTGGGCACCATGCGGGTGGAATACACCATTGGCGATGTCACCGAAGACGTGGCACGCAACGTCATCGGTACCGTGACGCTGAACGTCAAGGGCGCCCCGGAAGCCCCGGGCCTGCCACGCGTCCAGTCCACCGGGGATGAGAAGGCTGTGCTGCAGTGGGATCCACCGGCCAACAACGGCTCGCAGATCACCCACTACACCGTGACCGGCGGCGGGCACACCCAGCGGTGCGCCACCACCACCTGCACCATCACCCCGCTGGCCAACGACACCGTATACAACTTCACGGTGACCGCCGCCAACGAGATCGGCCAGTCCCCGGCCTCGGCGCCGTCAGCCGATGCCCGACCGGACGTGGAACCCGAACAGCCTGCCGCCCCGACCGGCACCGACGGCGACCAGCAGGCGGCCTTCAAGTGGACTGCCCCCGCCAGCCGGGGTTCGGCCATCCAGAGCTACACCTTGGAGATCTCCCCGGCACCGGCCAACGGCGTCACCCAGGTCACCGGCATTACCGGCACTTCCTATACCTGGAAGGGCCTGAAGAACGGCACCGATTACCAGGTCCGCGTGCGTGCGGTGAACAAGGCGTCGAAGCCATCGGCCTTCAGCGCCTACTCGGCAGCCGTGACCCCGGCTGGCAAGCCGTTCAAGCCGTCCGCCCCCACCGCGGCCCGCAAGGAATCCGCGGTGGATGGCGGCGTGGTCAACGTCGCCTGGAACGCACCGGGCACCAATGGCGCACCGATCACCGGCTATGCCCTGCGCGTCTACAAGTCCGGAACCCTGGAGAAGACCATTGGCTCCATTGCGGCCAACCAGACCAGCCAGTCGGTCACCGGCCTGAGCACCTCGGGTTCCTACACCTTCACCATCGCGGCAACCAACCGCAAGGGCAGCTCGGAACAGAGCTCGAATTCGGTGGCGGTGACCCCGTACGGGCGTCCAAAGGCCGTGTCCAGCGTGAGCGCCAAGGCCACCGGCGCCAATCGCATGGTGCAACTGGGCTTCCAGGCTCCTGCGGCCAACGGCTCGAAGATCACCGGATACCAGTACTCCGCCGATGGCGGAGGGTGGCAGTCCTTCGGCGGCCCCGGCTCGGTGATCGACACCGGTTCCAACGGCACCGCGCATACCTGGCGCGTGCGTGCCTTGAATGCTGCCGGCCCGGGAGACCCCAGCCCGGCCAGCAACCAGACCAGCGCCTACGGTCCGCTGCGCGATAACGCGAAGATTTCCTCGTCGCATGGCGATAACTGGATTTCCTTCAGCTGGAATACAGCCGCCGGCGAATCCAACGGACGCAAGGTCACCCAGACGGTAGCCATTGGCGGGTCTAACACGGCTAACGACGGTACGGAGAAGGTCAGCAACCTGGGCTACTCCACCAGCCGCACCCTTAAGATCGTGGCAACGGATACCGAAGGCCAGAGCAAGTCCTGGTCCAAAACGGATCAGACCAATCCTAAGCCGGCCCGTTCGGTGAAGCTGTCCGAAGGACCGTTGTACAACGGCTACGCGAACTCCACCTGCCCGCCGAACTGCTACAAGTACCACGTGGAGCTCTACGACTTCGACCCGGGCACCCACACCTACCTGGCGCAGTGCTACCACTCCAAGGGAATGTTCTCGGATAATTACGTGACCTTCAACGTCGACGGCAATGGCCGGGCCTCCAAGGACTTGCCATGCGTGATCGAATCGGGATATGCCCAGCCGTACTTCGCGAAAATCGACGGCACGGAATCCGACCGGGTTAATTTCAGATAAGCGCGGCATCGGCCGAGCATCAAGACGTACAGAAAGAACAAACACTGCCATGACCATGAGCATCGAGCAGGCCAACTGGTTCTGCGATACCTTCGCCAAATTGGTGTCCAATGTCGGACTGTCCGTGCTGGGCAAGGACCAGGCCATCAAGCTGGTGCTAACTGCCATGCTCACCGAAGGGCACGTGCTGCTCGAAGACGCACCGGGCACCGGCAAGACCATGCTGGCCCGCTCGCTGGCCGCCACGGTGCGGGGCAGCAACTCTCGCATCCAATTCACCCCGGACCTGTTGCCCTCGGACGTCACCGGCATCACCATCTACGACCAGCGCAGCGGGCAGTTCGACTTCCACCATGGACCGATCTTCGCCAACCTCGTGCTGGCCGATGAGATCAACCGCGCGTCTCCAAAGACCCAGTCGGCGTTGCTGGAAGTCATGGAAGAAGGGCGGGTCACCGTCGATGGCACCACCTACCCGCAGGCTCGCCCGTTCATGGTGATTGCCACCCAGAACCCGATCGAGCAGGCCGGTACCTACCGGCTGCCCGAAGCCCAGCTGGACCGTTTCCTGATCAAGACCTCCATCGGGTATCCGGACCGGGAAGCCACCGTGGCGCTGCTTTCGGGCAGCACCCAGCGTGACCGCTCGACCGCGCTGAGCGCCATCATCACTACCGAAGCAGTGGTGGAAATGGCCGAGCTGGCAACCACCGTGCATGTGGACACCGCCGTGCTGGAGTACGTCGCGGCGCTGTGCGAAGCGACCCGCGAAGTTCCGGAAACCCGTTTGGGAGTTTCGGTCCGCGGAGCCCTGGCGATGGTGCGCGCGGCCAAGGTGTGGGCTGCCAGCCAGGGACGGAAGTACGTGCTGCCGGATGACATCAAGGAATTGGCGCCCTATATCTTCACCCATCGCCTGGTGCTGGACCCGGAAGCGGAATTCACCGGCACCACCTCCGCCCAGGTCATCACCTCGGTGCTGCGCAAGGTCCCGGCCCCAACCCGCCGTGGCAATGAAGACTCCGCTCCGGCCGCCGGCAAGGACCAGGACGAGCATTAATGAGCAGACGAGCTAAGCGTTCTGCACGGAGCACCAGGCTGAATCGCAGGGCCGAAATGTCGCTGACCATGGCCAGCGAAGCAATGCAGGTGCTGCGCGAATACCTGCGCCCTGCAACAGCGCGGGTCAAGGAATTCAGCACCCGTTTCCTCGCACCGGTCACCACGGTCATTTCGCCGCTGGGCTTCGTGCTGCTGGGTACAGCGATTCTCCTGTGGATCCTGGGCGCCAGTTTCGGCTGGCAGGAGGCCCTGCTCGGCGCCTTCATGGCCACCTTGCTGCTGCTGGCTTCCGTGGGATTCATCCTGGGCCGCAATGATTTCAGCGTGGACCTGGACCTGCACCGCACCCGTGTCGCTGTGGGGGACCGCGCCGTTGGCGCCCTGCAGGTGGCCAACCAGGCCTCGCGCAGCGCAGCGCCGGTGATGATGGAACTTCCGGTAGGCCATGGTGCCGCCCAGTTCCGGATCCCGCGCCTGGAGCCGCAAGGAACGCACGAAGACCTGTTCACCATCCCGACCCAGCGCCGCCAGGTGCTGGAGGTGGGGCCGGTCCGCTCGGTCCGCCAGGACCCCTTCGCCATTCTGCGCCGGCAGGTGAAATGGACCGACCGCTACGAGCTGTTCATCCATCCGCGCACCACCGCGCTCGATGGCTCCTCTGCTGGTTTCATCCGCGACCTCGAAGGCATGCCCACTTCGGATCTCTCGAACTCCGATGTGTCCTTCCACGCCCTGCGCGAATACCAGGCAGGAGACGACCGCCGCCATATCCACTGGAAGTCAACGGCGCGTACCGGTGAATTGATGGTCCGACAGTTCGAAGAGACCCGGCGTTCGCACCTGGCACTGAGCCTGAGCACCAATCTGGACGAATACTGCGAGGCGCACGCAGAGGAAGATTTCGAACTGGCTATTTCGGTCGCTGCCTCCATCGGGCAGCAGGCAGTGGCGGAACAGCGCAAGCTGGCCATCGTGACCCAGCAAGGTCCGGTGCGCACCGACAGCGGCCGCATGATGATGGACTCGCTGACCCGCATCGAAGCAGCCGCTGGCCAGCGCGAGAACCTGGTGCAGGTGGTTCGCCACACCGCCGATACCGTGCCCGGAGCGTCGGTGCTTTTCTTCCTCACCGGCACCAGAACCAGCGCCAAGTCGCTGCGCGAAGCCTGGATGCATGTGCCTGCCGGAGTGCGCGCCATCGCTATCAGGTGCGAGACCGGCATGGAGCCGACGCGCTCGAACATTGGCGAGCTGACGGTACTGAGCCTGGGCAAGCTGGAAGAACTCGGCTTGATGCTGCGAAAGGCCGTGGCATGAAACAGTCTTTGCCCCTCTGGCGCTTCGGCGTTGACGCGATCTGTCTGGGATTGGCCCTGGTCCTTGGTGCCCTGGGTCTCCTGGACGCCTACGGCGCGAGCTTGAACTTCATCCTGGCTGCCGTGGGCGGAATTGTTGCCGGTCTTGCTTTGGCCTGGGCCAATGTGCACTTCAAGCTGGGCACGTGGCGGACCATGGCCCTGTTCGCACTGCTGTACCTCGTGCTGGGCACGCCGTTGGCGACTCCACGCGAGGCTGCCTTCGGAATCTTGCCCACCGGGCAATCCCTGCGCACCTTGCTGACCGGCCTGGTCTTCAGCTGGAAAGACATGCTCACCGTGGCGCCACCGGTAGGCTCCTACGGCGGCGTACTGATCGTGGCCTTCCTTTCCGCGCTGCTCACCGCACTGCTGGCCGGATTGGCGGCCTGGCATTTGCGCTCGCCGTATTGGACCTTGCTGCCGTTGCTGGCGATGTTCGTGCTGGGTATTGTTTTCGGCACCCGCGACGTGCCGATGCCGATCGCCCGTGGCGTCGCCTTGATTGCGGTATTGGTCGGTTGGCTTGCCTGGCGGCGCTTCATGGACACGCGCATTTCCGGCGGATTCAGCTCGGTGAACCACGAGCAGCTTGACTCCCATGGCGGCCAGCAGATGTTGCTGCGCCGCATCATCGCCGGAGCCCTGGTGCTGGCCGGAGCCGGCGTAGCGACCGCCGCGGCCACTCCGCTGCTGGCCCCCGAAACCCCGCGCCAGGTGTTGCGCGATGCGTTGGAACCACCGGTGGATCTCTACGATTATCCAAGCCCGCTGACGAGTTTCCGCAAATATGTGAAGACAATGGCTGACGACACCCTGCTGACCGTCAAGGGCTTGCCAAAGGACGAGCGCATCCGCTTGGCCGCATTGGATTCCTACAACGGCATGGTCATCAACGTGGATCCTTCCGCTGGTGGCAGTTTTGCCCCCGTGGGTGATGCCAGCGATATTCGTTCTGCCCAGACGCTGGAAGGCCGCGAAGCGGCTGAACTTGAAATCTCGATCCAGGACTATGAAGGGGTGTGGGTTCCTTCCGGAGGCAAGCTCATGGGCTTGGATCTGGCCGGCGGTCGTGAAGATGAACTGGCCCGTTCCCTGTTCTACAGCGATACCTCTGAAAGCGCGCTGAGCTCCATTGGCCTGGAGAAGGGCGATGCCTACACGGCTAAGGTGCTCTTCCCCGCCAAGCCGAGCGATGACCAGCTCAATGAACTGGATTTGGCGCAGTTCCGCATGCCAGAGCTGGCCAATGTGCCAGCCACGGCGGGAGCCAAGGCCGCCGAATTCACCGGTACGGCACGCGGCGACCTGCAGCGCGTGCGGAGCATTGAAGCCATGCTTTCCGGAACCGGATTCTTCTCCAACGGCACCGAGGGCCAGGTTCCCTCGCTCTCCGGGCACGGAGCGGGACGTATCACCAGCCTGCTCGATGCCGAGCAGATGATCGGCGATGACGAGCAGTATGCTGTCGCGATGGCGCTGATGGCCCGCGAGCAAGGGATCCCTGCGCGCGTAGTCATGGGTTTCTACCCGGAGGAATACGCGCCGGGGAAGGCCGTTGAAATCAAGGGGTCCGATGTTCATGCCTGGGTGGAGATCGCTTTCGAGGAAATAGGCTGGGTTGCTTTCAACCCGACGCCGAATGAAGACGAGCAGCCCACTCCTCCGGAACAGGAACCCAAGGCTGTGCCGCAGCCGCAGGTGCTGCAACCGCCACCACCGGCGCAGGAAGAAGCGGATTTGCCTCCGCAAACTGCACCGGAGCCGCAGGAAGTCGAAGAGGAACCGAAAACCTTCTGGGAACGCTGGGGCCAGGTCATCATTGTCGCCGGCATTTCGCTGGGTTCGGTGCTGCTTGTGCTCTCGCCGCTGCTGCTGGTTGCCTTGCTGAAGCTGCGCCGCAGGCAGAAGCGTTCTCAAACCGGCAGCGCCGGTGACCGCGTGAGCGGTGGCTGGCAGGAATTGCTCAGCCATGCCACTGACCACCGAATCGCGACTGCCAGCGGTGCGACCCGGCGGGAAAGTGCCGGCGTGCTGGCCGACGGTTTCCCGGCGCTGTCCAGCCCGGTGCAGTCGCTGGCGCAGCGTGCGGATGCGGCGAACTTCGCGCATGAAGAACCGACCGAAGAGCAAGTGCGGAAGTACTGGGAGGATGTCATTGCGCAGACCCAGAAGATGCAAGAGCCGCTGGGCTTCTTCGGCAAGATGCGGGTGAAATACTCTCCACGCTCTCTGATACACGAGTTGGCGGCTAAAACGGTCACCACGGCACGAACATTGCAACGGAAAAACAGGAGCAAGCCATGGCGGTAAAAATGGACCTGGTAGATGCCCGAACTGCGCAGCGGCTGCTTTCGTGGCTCGTCGACTTCCTGCCAGTACTGGTCCTCTCGGCTATTTTCCTGCCGATGATCGGATCCAGGATGGTGAACTCGCTGGATGCGCCGCAGATCATGGGCGAGATCGCCGGAACGTACATCCTGTACGGCGTCCTGGCTCTGGCCTACACGGTGTTCTTGTGGTGGTGGGAAGCTGCTGCAGGCAAGAGTCTTGGCAATGTGCTCCTCGGGTTACGCACCGCTACTGTGTCAGGCGAGTGCCCGGGCTGGGGTAAAACCATTATTCGCCGTTTGCTGATAGCCGTCGCGGGTATCGTTCCGATCCTGGGACCGGTGCTGATGGTGATCTCCAACCAATTCGACGCGAACGGCAAGAAGCAGGGATGGCACGATAAGGCGGCCGGGACGCTGGTACTGGATATCAAGGCTGGACGGGATCCGCTGACTACCGGTGGTACCGGGGGACCGGGGTCTTTCGCGCCTGGGCAGCAGTATGCTCCGGGCCGTCGCTTCGTGGGCGAACCAGAAGAAGAGCCCGGCAAGTCCTCGGGAGTCATCGATTCGGTGCCAGGCGCCGTGCGCGCCAATGCGCCTGAGGCGCAGAAAGCAGCTCGTCCCCGTCCTGCCTCGCAGCCTAAGCCGGAGGCGAAGATCGTTGAAGTCCCTTCGTCCAAGTCCGGTGGTGACCCGGATGCAGATCTCGGTCACACGCAGATTCGTTCGCAATCGCCTGATGCCTTGCATCTGCTCTTTGACGATAGCCGGTGCCTTGACCTTGCTGGCAGCATCTTGATCGGACGCAACCCTTCCTACGCAGAGGGCGATGCAGGTGTTCACCTGGCCGCGGTGGATGATCCGGAACGCACCGTCTCCAAAACGCATCTGCTGATCGAGCCGGGAGTAGGCAGTGTCTGGGTTACGGACCGGGATTCGGGCAACGGCTCATCCATTGTCGATGAAGATGGAAACGTGCGCGAACTTGTCCCGGGCAAGCCGGAACAGGCAATGATTGGCCATACGGTGTACTTCGGTGACCGCTACTTCCAGGTGGAACGTCCATGACAGATACTAGCCCGGCAGCCAGCCTCAGATTCAGCCACGGCCAGGCAACTGACCGTGGACTGCGCCGCGCCCTGAACGAGGACAGCTTGCTGGCCTCGGAACGGTTGCTGGCCATTGCCGATGGCATGGGCGGGCATGAGGCAGGTGAAATAGCTAGCGCCCTGTGCCTCAAGATCCTGGGTGCAGGATTCCAAGACGCCGGCACCAATCTCGATCCGGAAACCCTGGACGCGCTGCTGCTTGAAGCTGACCGCAGCATTGTGGAGGCAGGCTCCGGCCGAGCCGGAACCACACTCACTGGGGCCGTGCTGATTGATGCAAGGACCTCCAGCGGGCAGGAAGAACAACCCGAACTGCTGGTGTTCAATGTGGGCGACTCGCGCACCTACCTGTGGGCCCAAGGATTGCTGCAACAGGTCAGCATCGATCACTCCGAAGTGCAGGAGCTGATGGATATCGGCCAGCTGGACGCCGCGCAAGCGGCCACCCATCCGCGCCGGCACGTCATCACCCGCGCATTGGGGATCAACGCCAACAGCCAACCCGATTACTGGCTGGTGCCACTAGCAGGGCACGAACGCATTCTGGTCTGCTCAGATGGGCTGAGCAGCGAAGTCGGCGACGCCGCAATCCAGGAGATCCTCACGCGTTTCCCGGATCCGCAGCAGGCGTCCGAGGAACTGGTCCAAGCGGCCATCGACGCCGGAGGACGCGATAATATCAGCGTGATCGTCGCCGACGTGCAGTATGGGCACCCCGATGATGTTGGCATTACAATCCCACGCATATCGACCACGAGCCACCAAGAGGAGAAATCATGAACGGCCTGAGTTACATTCCCGGAGACTGGTACGCCCTGGTGAATAACCAGCACATCGTCCTGCTTCCTGCCAGCGCCAGCGCCGAACAGGTCAACGTTTTGTGGTCCAACCTCGTTGGGAAGACGACGGTGGAAGCACTGCTCTCAGAGCTGTTGCCGCTTTACCAGATGAACATTGCCGAGCTGCCGAACTTCGCTTTGGTTTCCCGGGACAGGGCACCGCATCTGGTCTTGCGGGGAGCCCCAGAATTTACCGCACGGACAGCTGCCGGTGACGAGCTGGTCAGCGGTGCCGGCATTGCGACCTGGACCGAACGCAAACTTGGCGAGTCGAAGTCATGGACTTTGAGCACCGGTTCGGCGAATCCTGAAGCTGCGTTCGCGCTGCCAATTAGCGAAGGCATTGTTCGAGTATCAAGCCTTGAGTGGGGCACCGAAGGGGACGCCGCTGCTGGTGCGCCCGCCGGTGCCGCATCCAAATCACCTGCCACCCCTTCTGCTCCGGCCAAAGCAGCTCCAAGCGTGATGGCGCCTGCCGCCGCTGCGGCCAAGCCTGCTGCGGCTCCGGCAAAGGCGCCAGCGCCAACTGCGGCTAAGCCTGCTGCTGCGCCCGCGCAGGCAAAGGCCCCCGCAGCAACGGCGGCTAAGCCTGCGGCGGCCCCCGCTGTTGCCAAGCCGGCGGCTGCTCCGGCAAAAGCTCCAGCGGCAGCGAAAGAGCCAGCGCCAGCTGCGGCTAAGCCTGCGGCGGCCCCCGCTGTTGCCAAGCCGGCGGCTGCTCCGGCAAAAGCTCCAGCGGCAGCGAAAGAACCAGTGCCAGCTGCGGCTAAGCCTGCGGCGGCGCCCGCGCAGGCAAAGACCCCCGCAGCAACCGCGGCCAAGCCTGCGGCGGTGCCCGCGCAGGCAAAGGCCCCAGCGGCAGCGAAAGAACCAGTGCCAGCTGCGGCTAAGCCTGCGGCGGCGCCCGCGCAGGCAAAGACCCCCGCAGCAACCGCGGCCAAGCCTGCGGCGGTGCCCGCGCAGGCAAAGGCCCCAGCGGCAGCGAAAGAACCAGCGCCAACTGCCGCCAAGCCGGCATCCGACCCGGGCGCCGCCGCGCCGTCCAAAGAAGCAGGAGATCCCAAGGGCCCCGCAGCTGTGTTGGCACGAGCAGCCAAGGCAGCCGACGCGGCCAAGGTATCTGCACAGGGTGCCGGGGATGAGCAGACAGATGGCACGGCAACGAGTTATGCGCTGCCGCCGACCGAAGTCTCGGAAGAAACTCAGGATCCAGCACAATACGAGCAGGAAGCCTACTCGGAGGAACTATCGCTGGGCGGACAGCTGCTGGGCGCCAGAGGTGCAGCAGAGACCGTCTACGATACCGGCCAGGGCGATGATCTGGACACGATTATCAAACCGCGCCCGGGAAGTCCTGCCTCTTCGGCGCGGCCGGTTGAACCAGCCGACGACGAGCACACGATCATCCGCGGCTCCAGTGTTCCGAAATCCAGCGCCGCTTCAGGTTTGGACGCCAAGGACGGCACCGAAAATTCGGTGTCGCTGAATGAATTCATCTTGGCCCGCTCTTGCTCCAAGCGGCATCCCAACCCTCCAACTGCCTCGACCTGCCGGGAATGCGGCGAGCGCCTCACCGGCCAAGCGCAGCAAGTTCGCAAACCGGCCATGGGGCGCATGATTGTCAGCGATCACGGTGGCGCCCGCGAATACGCCCATGAACTGAACCGCTCGGTGATCCTGGGGCGCCAGCCAAGCGCAGCAGCCATCAAATCCGACACCGAACCCCGCCTGCTGAAGGTGGAAAGCCCAAGCGGTGACATCTCCCGCTCGCACCTGCATGTGCGAGTGGAAGGATGGCATGTGCAGCTGGTTGACCTGGGTGCGACTAATGGCACCGTGCTCCTGCGCGAAGGGCAGCGGCCCCGGCGCCTGTCCCGGCACCAGGAGATCATGCTGATCAACGGCGATGTTGCTGATCTGGGCGATGGCGTGAGCATACGCTTCGAGGATCTGCCGTGAGCCTGCGGCGCGCGCCAGCTCCGGCACCGCAGATCCCGGGATTCACCTACGTCAAGCCGCTGGGCACGGGCGGATTTTCCGATGTCTACCTGTACGAGCAGCACCGGCCCAACCGCAAGGTGGCGGTGAAGGTGCTGCTGGCGGATGTCAGCGATGAGGAAGCCCGCCAGCGATTCGAGGCGGAAGCCAACTTGATGGCCCAGCTGTCCACCCATCCGTATATTGTCACGATCTACCAAGCGGAGATCACCGAAGACGGACGTTCCTATTTGGCCATGGAGTATTGTTCCCGGCCTTCTTTGGACGTCCGATACCGTCGTGGCGTCCTGAGCATTGATGAAACGCTGTCCCTGGCGATCCAGTTGTGTTCAGCGGTGCATACTGCGCATCTTGCTGGCATTGTGCATCGCGATATCAAGCCGGGAAACGTGCTGACCACCGACTACAACAGGCCGGCGCTGACCGACTTCGGCATCTCGGGAACTATCGGTTCACACACCGCTGGGCTTTCGGTGCCATGGTCCGCACCGGAAGCCTTCGGCGATGGCATGCCTCCGGGTGTGCGCATGGATGTGTACTCGCTCGGTGCCACGATCTATACGATCTTGGCCGGGCATTCGCCATTCGTCCGTCCTGGACAGGATAATTCGCAGGCAGTACTCATTGAGCGGATTTGCAATACGCCGTTGGTGCCGTTGGAACGGCTTGATGTTCCTGAATCATTGAGCCAGGCGCTGGCGGTAGCCATGGCGAAGAACCCGGCGTCGCGATTCGGCTCGGCTGCCGAACTGGCCCGCTCGATGCAACGAATCCAGATCGAGCTGGGCTTCTCGGTCACGCCCTTTGAAGTACTTGAAGAACCTGCAGAAGCGGTTGACGAAGATCACGGCGAGAGCACTCGCGTTCGCAATGTTACTTCGATTAGCGATGCGCAGCGTCCGCTGCCTACCCCACCGATGATTTCCTCCGTTCCCGGGCAACGGCTGCGGCAGGCAGGACCGTCAGTTCCAATACCGCGGCTGGAAATGCCGAAGGATTCCATTTCGGCTCCGGGCCAGCAGAGCGCAGCTCGAGGCGAATCAGGAACGCCGGTGGACGCGCCGGCAGAACCGAAGCCGCGCCAGGGCCTGCCGAAGGTCTTCATCGCAGTGGGCCTTGTGCTATTTCTCCTGGTTGGCGGCGCTGTCATTGCCAACATGTACTTGCCGGACCAAAATGCTGCACAGCGTTCTGGCCCGCCTATTACAGCGACGGACGGGCCCAAGGATGCATTGGTTGGCGGCACTGTGCCGAAGGTGGATAATTTTGCGTACTCCACGGTCGGAGAAACTGTAACTTTCCGTTGGTCCAACCCAGAACCGAATAAGGCAGACCATTACCGGTGGGCTCCAATTACCGCCACGGAAACGGGAGAATACAAGCAGACGATGTCCCCAAGCGCCACTACCGAGATCGGGAAAGGCGGACAAACCTGTATCGAGGTCAAGCTCGTGCGCGATGATGGACGTATCTCGGATGGAGCACGGTTCTGCACCGCCGCAGGTTCAGGAAAGTAGGCAAGAGAGATGAGTGAAGTAACTATCGAGTACTGCGGACAGTATTATCCTGTCCAAGACGCCAAGCCCTTCACCATCGGCCGAGAAGGCGATCTGGCCATCGACGACAATCCCTACTTGCACCGGCACTTCTTGACGATTACCAAGCAAAGCGGGCTGTGGTGGCTTAATAACGTCGGTAGCCGGCTGACCGCGACGATTGCTGACCGTACCGGCGGACTGCAGGCCTGGCTCTCGCCGGAATCGAGCCTGCCCCTGGTGCTGAACCGGGTGGGCGTGGTTTTCACCGCCGGTCCCACCACCTACGAGCTATCGATTCATGTTGCGCAGCCGGCATTCCGGCAGGCCTACATGGACTACGACGCTTCGGGCGAGACCACCATTGGCCCGGTGCTGCTGACCAGTGCCCAGCGGGCCTTGGTCGTTGTCCTGGCTGAGCCGATGCTGCGCCGTGAAGGCACTGGCTTGAGTTCAATTCCCACAAGTGCCGTTGCCGCCGCCCGGCTGGGGTGGGGAATTACGAAGTTCAATCGCAAACTCGATAACGTCTGCGACAAATTGGACAAGGCCGGCGTGGCCGGACTGCGCGGGGGGCCTGGAAAATTGGCCACCAACCGCAGGGCGCGACTGGTGGAACACGCTGTGAGTTCGCATCTGGTGACTCGTGCAGACCTAGCCATCTTGGACTTCGAAGTTCCCGACGAAGACTAGGTTGCCAGCGGCGCTGCACAGAGCAATGGCCCGGAAAATTCCGCTAGGGAACGTTCCGGGCCATCGCTTTCAGCAGGCCTTAGCGCCGGCCAATAGTCCAGCCCAAACGCGGGGCCAGCGCCCGGCGCCTGCGGATCCGGGCTACACGCTTTTTGGGCTCTGCGGCTTCTGGTGCAGGAGCCGGAGTATTGCCCATGGCAGCGAGCAGCGCGGTAACTACCGCCACTTCCTCGTCACTGGGGTTTCCCTTGGTGACGCGGATCTGCGGGGCAACAGGCAACGCAGCGTTCTGTTCCATGGGAGTGCTCCTTATTGGTTTTAGCTGGTACTAGGCGGGCAGGCACTGCTGCTTACAGCGGGATGTTGCCATGCTTCTTCGGAGGCAGGCTAACGTGCTTCTCGCGCAGCGCGCGCAGGCCGCGAACCAGCTGGAAGCGGGTCTCGCTCGGGGCGATGACCGCATCCACGTAACCCAGCTCCGCCGCCTGGTAGGGGTTGAGCAGTTCGGCCTCGTAGTCGTCGATAATCTGCTTGCGGCGGGCCTCGACGTCTCCGCCTTCGGCTTCCACTGCGGCCAGATCGCGGCGGTAGAGGATGTTCACTGCGCCCTGGGCACCCATCACGCCGATTTGCGCGGTAGGCCAAGCCAGGTTCAGGTCCGCGCCCAGCTTCTTCGAACCCATCACGATGTACGCTCCGCCGTAGGCCTTGCGGGTGATCACGGTCAGCTTCGGCACCGTGGCCTCGGCGTAGGCGTAGAGCAGCTTCGCACCGCGGCGGATGATGCCCTGGAATTCCTGGTCCTTGCCCGGCAGGAAGCCTGGCACGTCCACGAAGGTGAGGATCGGGATGTTGAAGGCGTCGCAGTTGCGCACGAAGCGGGCAGCTTTTTCCGAGGCGGCGATATCCAAGGTGCCAGCGAACTGCATTGGCTGGTTGGCGACGATGCCCACGGTGCGCCCTTCGATGCGGGCGTAGCCAATCATCACGTTCGGTGCGTACAGCGACTGCATTTCAAAGAAATGCTCGTCGTCGACAACCGACTCGATGACCGTGCGCATGTCATAAGGCTGGTTGGCGGAGTCCGGGATGAGCGTATCGAGCTCCAGGTCCTCGGCAGTGATATCCAGCTCTTCATCGAATTCGGCAATCAGCGGATCCGAGAGGTTGGACGACGGGAGGAAGTCCAGCAGTTCCTTGCAGAACTCCACGGCGTCTTCTTCATCGGACGCAAGATAGGTGGCGGTACCGGTATTGGCGTTGTGCTGGCGGGCGCCGCCCAGGGTTTCCATGTCGATTTCCTCGCCGGTAACCGTCTTGATGACGTCCGGACCGGTGATGAACATGTGGCTGGTCTTGTCGACCATGATCACGTAGTCGGTCAGTGCAGGGGAGTACGCTGCACCACCGGCCGATGGGCCCATGATCAGCGAGATCTGCGGGACAACGCCCGAGGCATGGACATTGTTGCGGAAGATATCGGCGAACATGGCCAGGGAAGCGACGCCTTCTTGGATGCGGGCACCACCGCCATCCAGGATGCCGACAACTGGGCAACCGTTGCGCAGCGCAAATTCCTGGACCTTGACGATTTTCTCGCCATTGACCTGGGACAGGGAGCCGCCGTAGACGGTGAAGTCCTGGGAGTAGACAGCCACCAGGCGGCCATCGACGGTGCCGTAGCCGGAGACCAGGCCATCGCCTAATGGCTTCTTCTTCTCCATGCCGAAGGCGGTGGAGCGGTGGACTGCGAGGGCGTCGAACTCAACGAAGGAATCCTCGTCCATGAGCATTTCAATGCGTTCGCGGGCAGTGTGCTTGCCGCGGGAGTGCTGCTTTTCAATCGCTGCTTCGCCACTTGGCGCTTTAGAGAGCTTCTGGCGGCGGCGGAACTCAGCAAGCTTTCCGGCGGTGGTGGACAGGTCGATTGACTCGGCTGCCTCGGTTCTGCCCTGCGTCATGCCTTCGACTCCCTCGAGTTGTCTTCAATGTGTAGGAATGGCACAAGAAAAATGCCAACTAAGCCAGTCTAGCTGGGCAAACAGCTCATTTGTTTGTAGGAATCTTACAAAATGGTCCGATATCTGGTGCGTGGCACGCCAGAATAAGTTACTGAACAGTAGCTTAGTGGGGGATCATCGCGTAATCTATATCACATGACTAGTGAATCGCGCACTCTTATCGCACCTGTTCCCGGGAACCTGGAAAACCGCACCATCCTGATGAGCGGCGGTAGCCGCGGCATCGGCCTGGCTATCGCCCTGGCCGCAGCCAAGCAGGGGGCCAACGTGGTCCTGCTGTCCAAGACCGATACGCCGCATCCGGCACTGGAAGGGACCATCCATACCGCCGTTGCGCAGATCGAAGAAGCAGGTGGCAAGGGCCTGGCCGTAGTTGGCGATGTCCGCGTGGACGCCGATGTGCAGCGCGCGGTGGAAGAGGCCGTGGCAAAGTTCGGCGGCATCGACATCGTGGTCAACAACGCCTCGGCCATCAACCTGGCCAAGACCGATCAGCTTGATATGAAGCGCTACGACCTGATGCAGGACATCAACGTCCGCGGCACCTTCCTGCTCTCCAAGTCCGCGCTCCCGTACCTGCGCGCCTCCGAGCATGCCCATGTACTCACCCTCTCCCCGCCATTGAACCTGGAACCGAAGTGGGCTGGACGGCATTTGGCCTACACCATGGCCAAATACGGCATGTCGCTGACCACCCTTGGCCTGGCCGAAGAGCTGAAGGACGATGGCGTCGGCGTGAACTCGCTCTGGCCCGAAACCCTGATCGATACCGCAGCCATCCGGAACCTGCCGGGCGGACAGGAAATGGTTCAGGGAGCGCGCGATGCTTCGGTCGTGGCAGATGCCGCCATGGCCATTCTTGCCAGCCCGCCGGCCGGAGTCAGCGGAAACTTCTTCACGGATGGACAGGTGCTGACGCTGGCTGGGGAGACGGACCTGGAGAAGTACACCTTGAACCCCGAAGTCCCGCTGGTTGAAGACATCTTCCTCTAGGCAGATGACGAGGCAGGACTAAGCGTAATCATCGGCCGGTGCCATAGGGTTGGAGGTATGGAAAACCCGCATGGCACCGACCGCGCAGTTCTCGATTCCCGGCTCTTCACCGAGCTCACCGCCCAGCTGGAATTGGGGCTGGTTAATATCAAGCCAACCTCCGGTTCAACCAATACCGAGTTGGCGCAACTGGCTGGCAATGGGGATGCCGGCCACCTCAGCGTGTACTTCACGGAGCACCAGCAGGCAGGCAAAGGGCGTTTGGGCCGTGAATGGGTAACTCCGGCAGGATCCTCCCTGACCGTCAGTGTCTTGGCGGTGCCGGGTCCCAGCTTCCCTGCTGAATCCCTGTCTTGGTACACCATGCTTGCGGCCTTGGCCTGGAGCCGAGCCGCCGAGAATATCGGCGGCGTTCCCTTGGGCATCAAATGGCCCAACGATTTGTTGGCCGGAGAGCAGAAAGTCTGCGGCATACTGGCGCAAATGGTTCCAACTGGCAACGGCTACGGGGTAGTGGTTGGCACCGGAATCAACGTGAACCAGAACCGGGACGAGCTTCCGGTGCCCACCGCGACGTCCCTGCGTTTGGCTGGCGCCCAGAACTTGGACCGCACCGAACTGCTGGCTGAGTACCTGAAGCAATTCGCAGCACTGGATCAGGGTTTCCGCCGGGTCGGCGGCTTTGCGCAGATGCCGTTGCCGGGAAGTAATGGAAAATCTTTGCGCCAGCTCGTCAGCGACAAGCTGGCCACACTGGGACATGAAGTGCGTGTGGAATTCCCCGATGGATCCACGCTGGTTGGCCACGCGGTCGAGTTGGGCGCAGACGGCTCGTTGGTCCTGGAATATGGAACCGGGCAGCGAAAGCACGTGATGGCAGGGGACGTGCACCACGTACGGCGCGCCGACGGAAAGTATGCCTAACCAGACTTGGGTCTTGGCCCGGGACTATTATTGGAGATGATGACCGAAACACGGAGTCGAGAACAGGAGGGGCGAGGAACAACACGATGAAGTTGCCGCTGCATGAAAGGGAACGAGTGATTATCAAAACTCGTGAACATTCGCGAGTGCTGCGCCAGCCCGTGGGAGCCTTCCTCGTATTGACTGCCGTGTGCACCTTCTCGTTGGGCTATCTCTCCCGGGACGATCTCTCGGACTGGCTAGCTGGCAACGCGAATGTGTGGATGGTCGTTTCGGTGGTTCTCTGGGCCGCACTGGTGCTGATCTGGAGCGTGATTCCCTGGGCCCGGTGGCTACGCAGCCAAATCGTCTTGACCACCGAGCGGATCATGTTCCGGCCCACATACAACGATGGCAAGCTGCAATCTGTAGGATTATTTACAGTTCGCGACCTCGTCGCGCACAGCAAGGCGAAGAACACCATGACGCGTGCGGGAACCTTGGATATCGTGCTGAACCAGGGATACGTGAGACTCTCACATGTCCCCTCGGTACCGTATTTCCGTTCCCTGGCAATGGAGGCGATGGCGAACCTGCGCAGCAACCAGAATGCGGCGCACACCGAAACGACGAACAGTGAGGGCATGGGGGCATGAGCACCGAGCACACCAACACACCCCGAGCAGACTCTCCGCAGTCCGCCGCCGAGGCTGTCCGCGGCGCCCGCCAGCACCCCCCTGTGGCCACACCGGCCGAGTCGGATCCAATTTTCGAACTTGCGCAGGCCATGGAAGGCCCCTTGCGCATTCCGGCCCACACCCCCGACGCTGTCCGCGACACCGTCGCTTCGCTGGAAAGGCGGCTCATCGGCGGCCAACGCGAATTCCGTCGCCGCGAGGTCGCTTCCGAGGCCGGTGTTTCCCTGCACTCCGCGCGCAAGCTCTGGCGCGCCATCGGCTTCCCTGAACTCAGCGATGATGAAGTGTTCTTCACCCAGGCCGACAAGGAAGCCCTGGGCACCATGGTGGGGATGGTCCGCGAAGGCAAGCTGACCGAAGAAACCGCCATTTCCCTGATGCGTTCGGTTGGCCAGATGACTGACCGCATGGTGGTGTGGCAGATCGAAGCACTGGTTGAGGACATGATCGCCAACCAGAACATGTCGGATCGCCAGGCGCGCCGCCAGCTTTTCGGCCTGCTGCCCGAAATCATTCCAGCGATTGAAGACCTGCTGCTCTACTCATGGCGCCGCCAGCTGAACTCTGCCGTGCACCGCATGGCATTGCGGGTGGAAACCGGAGTGGCTGCCTACAACCAAGACCGTGGCGACGAAGATGGCGGCACCCCGCTGCCGCTGGCCCGTGCGGTGGGCTTTGCCGACCTGGTCTCCTACACTTCGCTGTCGCGCCGCATGAACGAGCGCACCCTGGCCCAGCTGGTGCAGCGCTTCGAAGCCAAATGCGCCGAAGTCATTTCCGTGGGCGGTGGCCGCCTGGTCAAGACCATTGGCGATGAAGTGCTCTACGTGGCCGAAACCCCGCAGGCCGGCGCCGAGATTGCGCTGTCCCTGTCGCGCGAGCTGGCCAAGGACGAGCTCTTCCCGCAAACCCGCGGCGCGGTGGTCTGGGGCCGGCTGCTCTCACGCCTGGGCGATATCTATGGTCCTACGGTGAACATGGCGGCTCGGCTGACCTCGCTGGCGGAACCGGGCACCGTGCTGACCGACGCGATTACCGCAAACACCCTGCGCAATGACGCACGCTTTGTGCTCACCGCCCAGGAAATCACCGCGGTGCGCGGCTTTGGAGACATTCAACCCTATGAGCTCTCCGCAGGCGAGGGAGCAGGACTGGTGATCGACTAATGGCTAAAGAACCAGCACCGCTACCGTTCATCCTCGCCGCGGCAGGGCTGACGGACGTGGGCCGGAAACGAACGCAAAACCAGGACCGCATCCTGATGCACGACATCGTGTATGCGGTAGCCGACGGCATGGGCGGTCACGAAGCTGGCGAGGTGGCCAGCCAGCTTGCGGTGGAAACGATGCAGGAAATCTGCACCTTCGCCAATAAGACGTCGGTTCGGAAACTGCCATCCGTGCCGGATGTCCAGCGCCAGGTGCAACTGGCTGATGACCGCATTCGCGAAGCGCTTGAATCACGTGGCGGCACTACCTTGTGCGCATTGGTGCAGATCAAGACCCCGGGCAAAGGCCGGGACAATGTGACCGCTCCACTGGCCGCGGTGCCGCCCTGGACCTCAAGTTTCGCGATGACGCAGAACACTGATGTCATCTCCAAGATCACTCCGCAAATGCTGGAGAACCACCGCGCCAGTTTGGCTCCAGCTACCGAGCCGATCCCGGTAGTCGCCGATGAAATCCCGAGCCTGTTGCTGGTCAACGTGGGGGACTCGCGCGGATACCGGCTGCGTGATGGCGCCCTGCAGCAGCTGACCCGTGACCACTCGGCCGTGCAGGAAATGGTGGATGCCGGGCAGATCACCGAGTTGGAAGCCCGCAATCATCCGCACCGGAATCTGATTACCCGTGCGCTTGGCGCCGGCGCCGAAAGCCAGCCGGATCTCACCGTCTTGCAGCCGCGCATCGGCGACCGCTACATGCTGTGCAGCGACGGGCTCTCGGGCGAACTGACCGAAGACATCTTGCAGACCTTGCTGGTGAACTACAAGGACCGCACCGAAGCGGCCCGGATTCTCACCGGGGCCGCACTGGAAGCTGGCGGCCGGGACAACATCGCGGTGATTGTCCTTGATGTGCTGGCAGCCGAGTCCGCGCAAATTGACGCACCTGGGAACTAGGGCTCCAAGCCAGCTAAACTGTCCGCCGGTGGGGCACAATTGAATACGTGAGTGAAAAAGACGTAACACCAGTTGAGGCCTCCAACGTTCCGCCAGAAGCTGACAAGTCCCGCTATGAACAGCTGGTCGAGCAGATCCGTGCCCACCGCGAGGCGTACTACCAAAACGATGCTCCTCTGGTCTCCGACGCGCAATACGATGCGTTGTTCCATGAGCTCCAGCTGCTCGAGGCAACCTATCCCATCCTGGCTGGACAGGATTCGCCCACGCAGGAAGTCGGCGGCGAAGTTTCCGCCGCCTTCGCATCGGTCACCCACGCAAGCCGCATGTACTCGCTGGAAGACGTTTTCTCACTTGATGAACTCGAAGCGTGGCTCGAACGTGCCCAGGTCAATGCCGAACGCCTGCACCCGCAAACCCCGGTCAAGTGGCTGTGCGAAGTCAAAATCGATGGCCTGGCACTGAACCTGACCTACCGCCAGGGCAAGCTGGTGCGTGCAGCTACCCGCGGCGACGGCACCACCGGTGAAGACGTTACCCACAATGCGCTGACCATCGGCGACATCCCGCAGGAGTTGTCCGGCACCGGCTGGCCCGAAGAATTCGAAGTCCGCGGCGAAGTTTTCATTGCCACCGATGACTTCAACAAGTTCAACGAAGCGTTGATTGCCCAGGGCAAGGCGCCCCTGGCCAACCCGCGCAACGCGGCCGCCGGGTCCTTGCGCCAGAAGGACCCGGAACAGACTGCCAAGCGTCCGCTGCGCATGTTCGTGCACGGTCTGGGCCGCAGCCGCGATTTCAACCTTGCTGAACAGTCCCAGGCTTACGAGCTGATGCGCAACTGGGGTCTTCCGGTTTCGCCCTACGGCCGCGTTGTCGGCAGCCGCCAGGAAGCCAAGGACTACATTGCCGAGCACGGCGAGAAGCGCCACGACTTGATCCATGACATCGATGGCATCGTCATCAAGGTCGATGACCTGGCCACCCAGGAACAGCTGGGCTACACCTCGCGTGTTCCACGCTGGGCTGTCGCCTACAAGTACCCGCCAGAAGAAGTGCACACCAAGCTGCTGGACATCCAGGTCCAGGTGGGGCGCACCGGCCGCGTGACGCCTTTCGGCGTGATGGAACCGGTCCTCGTCGCTGGCTCCACCGTTGCCCGCGCGACCCTGCACAACCAGGAAGTCGTCAAGGCGAAGAACGTCAAGATTGGCGACACCATTATCCTGCGCAAGGCGGGAGACGTCATTCCTGAAATTGTTGGCCCGGTGCTGCCACTGCGTGAGGGCAACGATGACCTGCGTGATTTCGTCATGCCTGTCGAATGCCCATCCTGCGGGCAGCCACTGGCGCCGGCCAAGGAAGGCGATGTGGACATTCGTTGCCTCAACGCTGAATCCTGCCCGGCCCAGCTCACCGAACGCGTGGCCTACCTCGGCGGACGCAGCGCCCTTGATATCGAGGCACTGGGCTACGAAGCAGCAGCGGCCCTGACCAGCGGTCCGGGCGAGGACCCTGCCACCCAGGGCGGCATCATTCTGCCTGCTGGCCCCGGCCCGCTGAAAAACGAAGCCGAACTGTTCAACCTCAAGGATATGCTCGACGAGCTTGGCGAGGTGAAGGTATGGCGGGAAAAGCGTTCCAAGGGGGAAGGCACCGGCATTTTCGAGCTCGTCCCGTACTTCTACTCCAAGGCCACCGCCAAGAAGCCGTCTGAGCCAACCAAGAGCACCATGAAGCTGCTCGATGAGCTGGAAAAGGCCAAGGGCAACCCGCTGTGGCGCGTGCTGGTGGCACTGTCCATCCGCCACGTTGGCCCGAACGCTTCGCGGGCCATTGCCACCCGCTACGGTTCCATGGATGCCCTGCTCGAGGTCCTTGACTCGGGCAACGCCGAGGCTGAACTGAGCGAAATCGATTCCGTCGGATCAATCATTGCCGAAGCGCTGGTGGACTGGTTCAAAGTGGATTGGCACCGTGAAATTGTCTCCTCCTGGCAGGCCGCTGGGGTGAAGATGGAAGACGAGCAAGATGCGAACATCACCAAGAACCTCGAAGGCTTGGCCATTGTGGTGACCGGTACCTTGGAACACTATTCCCGCGATACCGCCAAGGAAGCGATCATTGTCCGTGGCGGCAAGGCCACCGGCAGCGTTTCGAAGAAGACGGACTTCCTGGTGGCCGGCGAAGCCGCAGGGTCAAAGCTGGACAAAGCCCAGTCCCTGGGTGTTCCGGTACTGGACGAAACCGGATTCGGCGTCCTGCTTGAACAGGGCCCAGACGCAGCGCGCGAGGTAGCCCTCGCCGCACCAACGGAAGGCTAGAAATGGACCGCGCAGTGACTCATGATCCGCTGGTAATGGTTGCCCGCCGGGCCGCCGCCGCCGGCGCCGAAGTACTCAGCCGCCGCGATGAATCGCAGTTCAACCTCACCGACAAGTCGGCGGCCGGGGACTGGGTGACCGACTTCGACCGTGCCGCCGAGGAAGCAATTCGCGCGGCCATCCTGACCTCCCGGCCCAACGACGAATTGACCGGCGAGGAATATCCAAGTGCCAAGCCTGCGAACCCGAGCGGCTTGCGCTGGAGCATTGATCCGCTGGACGGCACCACGAACTTCGTGCGCAACATCGCCTATTACTGCTCCTCGGTGGGCGTCTGCCAACGCAATGAGGATGGCAGCGAGACCTGGGTAGCCGCGGCCATCGTCGCCCCTGCATTGCAGGTGGAATACTTCGCCGGAAAGGGATTGGGTGCATGGAAGCTTGATCTGCGATCCGGGAAGCTCACACAGCTCACCGGGCCGGCCGAATCCGAGACCAGGATCCTGGCAACTGGCTTCGGCTATGATTCCCAGCGCCGCCAGTTCCAAGCCCAAGTGCTCGGGCAGATGCTCCAGGACTACGTCAATGTGCGCCGACTCGGCTCGGCCGCGCTGGACCTGTGCCTGGTGGCCGAGGGGTCTTTGGACGCCTACGCCGAATATGGCACCCAGGAGTATGACTGGGCTGCCGGCGCGCTGATTGCAGAGGAAGCCGGATGCCAGGTAGGCAGGCCCAGCAGCAACCCGGGCTGGCAGTACGCCGGATTGGTGGATCCAGCCAAGCTCGCGGAGCCTAGCGCCTAGGGAAGCAAAGCTGCTATCCACTGATGCGCGTAATGGATGGCGATGCCCACAGCTACACCGCCGCACACCTGTGTGGCGGTGTGCTGGTAGCTGCGGATCCGGGCCCAGGAAAGCACCGCAAGGAAGAACACCACTAGCGGCATCAGCTCGGCCTGCTGTTCCGCCACCTGCAAAACAACGTAGGTGCCCACAGCCAGGTGCACCGAGACCTTCCACCACAAATTGATCACGGCAACAAGCGCCAATCCAAGCAGGATGCTGAGCACTTCGAGGAAGATCCCGGAACCGGCATCCATGACCCGCAGCACGAGCAGGCCGCACAGGATCAATCCTGCGGTATAGGCATAGATCCCATGCCGCTGACGCCTGACGGTCACGTGCATATCGGTGACCTTGCCGCGCAGTTTCGCCCCGGCCAGGATCAGCCACGGAATAATCGTGGTGAACAGGGCGGCAACAATCGACTCGGTCCAGCGCACGGAGGAATCCCGCCATGGGGTTGCCAGCAGCAACACGGTGGCCAGGATAATGGGAGAGAGCACGTGCGAAACCACTAAGGCGATTTTTCGCACCGCAAGAGGTGAGCTGGCTGTCGAGGTCTGCTGCATCGGGGTCATTGGCCTTGATAGGGGTAGCGGTTTACTGCCGTCGTGGCGGCTAATCCACTGTACACGTGGAGCCGTCAATAATTCCCCTTGCAGGCCGACGGCAATGAGCCCTCGGATCCAACTTCCAGTCCCGCACTGCGCCTGGTGCCGCGCGCGCCGGAAGAGGTCGAATACGCGGAGCCTGGAAACCAAGTTTTCCAACCGGGTAGTCAACGACTGCGTGAACCTGGACTTCTGCAGGGGCATTGGCTGGCTTCGGCAGCGGGTCCAAGGCCGCAACCGCATCGTCCTTTGCTAGCCAAGCAAGTATAGGCTCAACTGGACGACAAGGATACAAGCCACTGGGATGGGGGCCGGCATGCTCAGGATCTCGACGCTCATCATGAGAGCCAGCATGATTTCGGCTGTGCTCATTGCCGTGGCCACTGCTGGAATCCTGTTCGCCGTAGCTAACCCGAAAAGCGTGGCAGATAGGTATTGCGAAGCTGAGGGCCCGCAGCTGACCTATGCAGAGGGCGCGCAGGAAACGACAGTCATTGTGGCCGCCTCCGCCCCTGCCTGCCAGCTGGACTTGCCGGCGGGAACCGTGTATTCCGTCGTCTTGGGGCGGAGCGAAGCCATATCGGATCAAGGCCCGGATCTGAAGATCCCGGTTAACGCCGACGGTTCGTTCAGCCACGTGCTTCCGGTGGATGCCAGTGAATTGCCCAGCCCGATGGCCGTCATAGTCCAGGCACAGCCGCAGTACGGAGAATGCGGGGAATCCTACTCCTGCGCGGTGCGCCAATGGGCTGTGGTCATCGAGCCACAGGACCGCTAGCGAGCAGGATTAGCCTTGCGCGTTGACCAGGTAGTCGTTGCGGATCCGGATGAGCTTGGGCAAGTACCAGCCAAGCACGAGCCGCTCGGCTAGCCAGCCCAAGGGACCCAATGGAGCGCTGAAGCGGATCTTGTCCACCATCAACGTCCCTTGGTCCGATTCGTAGAATTCATGGACGTGGTGGAAGGACTTGAAAGGTCCTCGCTCCTGCTGGTCGGTGAACGTGTGCGGGGCATCCAAGTCGGAAATCCTCGAGGTCATCCGGAAGGGGATGCCGAAATGCTTGGCACGCCAGGTGACCTGCTCGCCCAATCCGATAGTGCCGCTGGTAACCCCCGCCACGGCCTTTTCCTGCGAATCGGCCATTGAACCGGCGTGAGCGTCGATGCTGAGCGATTTCTCGAAAAGCTCGGCACGTGAAGCACCGCAAAGCGTAACGCATTCAAAGTAGACAGCCATGGTTTCAGTATGCCATTGACTGGGCGGTTTAGCTGACCACGAGGTCTACTACGGTCAGTTCCTCAGCCGCGTCATCGTAGTATTCACGCAGTTTCAGCCCCTTGGCTGCCGCTTCATCAACTACTACCACGGCATCCTGGTGCAGCTGCAGGACGGATGCCGGGCAAGAAGCTGACAGCGGCCCTTCTACGGCAGCGGCAATGGCTTGGGCCTTGCCCGCGCCTACAGCCACCAGGACCAAGCGGCCGGCGTCAAGAATTGTGCCTAGTCCCTGGGTGACGCAGTGGGTGGGAACGTGCTCGATGCCGTCGAAGAACCGGGCGTTGTCTTCACGGGTATTGGCCGCAAGGCGCTTGATGCGGGTGCGGCTTCGCAGCGCGCTGCCTGGTTCGTTGAAGCCCAGATGCCCATTGGATCCGATACCCAGAATCTGTACGTGGATGCCACCGGCCTGGGCGATGGCGTCATCGTACGCCCGGGCCGCCGTCTCGATGGCTTCCACGGATGCGGCCATGCCCTGCGGTACATGCAGGCAGCGGGAAGGCAAGCCGATGACATTGCAGACCTCGTTGATCAGCGTCTGGCGGTAGGACTGCTCGTGGGTGTCCGGGATCCCGATGTACTCATCCAAGGCGAATCCCTGGGTATCGGTGAAGTCGGCACGGCCTTCCTGGACCGCACGGGAAAGTTCACGGTACAGGCCCAACGGAGACGAACCTGTGGCAAGCCCCAAATTCGAGGGGGATCCAGCGCTGTGGTGGGCCAGGCCGGCCAACACGTTGTCGGCAGCGATGCGTGCAACTTCTTCAGGGGATGAACCAATGAGCACTCGCATGGTGGGCACTCTCCGATCTTGGCAGTGATGATTAGTGGAATACAGGTATGGAGAAACCGGGCGGTCCCGCTAGGTGATCCCCAGTTCATGGAATAGCACGTTGACCGCGCAACCTCGGAGCACCAGATGCTCTGGATCTTCGCTCAGCGAAAGCCGGAAGTTCTCGGCGCGTGCAGTATGCGAGCGCAGGGCCAGCGCTTCGCGTAGCGCTTGCGCGAGAGGCTGATCCACGACTTCCGGGGTCCCGGTGAAAATGACATCGCGAATGTCGAGTACCGAAAGAAGCGGGGCAATTGCGCCAGCAAGATACGCGGCGATCCGCTGATCCAGCTGCTCCTTTGGTTCCCCTTCGGCCAGGGACTTCCAGATTGCAGGAACGGAAGCATAGGCTTCCAGGCAGCCGATTTGCCCGCAGCTGCATAAGGCAGTGTCCTGCGCACGCTGGCGGACATGGCCCAGCTCGCCGGCGGCGAAATCCGAGCCGCGCACCAGGGTGTTGTGGGTGATCACGCCGCAGCCCACACCGCGTCCCAGGCGCAGCAAGATCATGTGGTCGCTGCCTTGGCCGAAAGTGTGCTCGGAAAGGATGGCGCAGTCGGCGTCATTGAGGACATGAGCGGCCAGGCCGGTAGCCTGCTCGACCGCAGATCGCAGGTCGTAGTCGCGCCAACCGAACTTTTCGGCTGCGACGACAATTCCCCGATCGGTCACTACGCCGGGCGAGCCAATGCCCACGCCCAGAACCGGTGCGTCGCATTCGGCTAGGGCGGTGTCGAGCAGCTCCAGGAGCTGGACCGTCGCGGCCTCACCGGTTGCTTCACGTGCCTGGGCAGAAAAACTCTTGAGGATGGCGCCATCCAGATCCATGATGGCCGCCCGGAACGGGACAACGCCGGATAAGTCCACGCCGATGATCCTGAGCCCCGGGCGATTCAAATCGACGAGGGTGGAGGGCTTGCCGGGGCGTTTTTGCTCTTGCTGCCCGGTCTCAATGACGTGCGAGCGGTTGATCAATTCCGCGACCAGTTCCGAGACGGTGACACGTGTCAGGCCGGTAGCGCGTGCCAGATCGGCACGGCTCGAAGCGCCTTGGTCCGAAAGTGTTTGCAGAACCAGAGAGAGGTTGTGCTCCCTTCCATGGGACGGCAAAATAGCGCTGCCGTGCGACAGCACATTCCAGTCCTTGCGTGGGGAAGTCACAGGGTTAGTTAACTCCATTAACAAACTTGCGGGCAAGTTTTTCTCCCAGTTATTCGCAAGGCACTATTTCCAACCGCGAATCACTGCAGATCAGAGAAGAATTGCTCAGCAAAAATTTCAGCCAGAGCATCATTTGCCTTGGGCTCGGTGACGTGCAGAACCCGTTATCTTTTTGATAGTCCCTAAAAAGAGGATCATAGGGACTGTCGGCCGACCAATCTCGGCATGGTGTCTTGCCCCTGTCTAACCAATGATCCGGGGGGTGTTGCCACCGAGATTGGGATGGCAGCGTGGTGATTGCTAATTAGGGGCGCGGCGCCAGGACACTGGACGCCTGTCATAACGTGGATGTAAGACTTCGCTACCGACGGTTGGTCGACCTTGAACAAGAACTAGTTCAAAGGAGCACTAGTCATGATCACCGCGGATATCGATATTTTCCTCGGCCTGGACGTAGGGAAAACCGACCACTGGGCCTGCGCCGTCACCAAGGACGGCACCAAAATATGGAACAAGACCCTGCCCAACGACGAAGCCAAACTCACCGCCGTGTATCAGAAGCTTTTAGCTCAAGGACATGTCTTGGTGATCGTTGATCAGCCAGCCACCATCGGCGCGCTGGCCGTCGCCGTCGCCCAGCACCTCGGTATTCCGGTGGCCTACCTGCCCGGACTCTCGATGCGGCGCATCGCAGACATGTATCCCGGGACGGCCAAGACAGACGAAAAAGACGCCTTCATCATCGCTGATGCGGCGCGCACCATGCCCCACACGCTGCGCAGCATCCAGGTCTCTGACGAAGACGAAGCCACCCTGGGCATGCTCACCGGATTCGACTTGGATCTGGCCCGTCAGATCACCCAGACCAGCAACCGGATCCGCGGGTTGTTCACCCAAATCCACCCGCCACTAGAGCGGATCCTCGGCCCGTGGCTAGAGCACGACGCGGTGCTGGAGGTCCTCTCTGCTTGGCCCACCCCCGCGCAGCTGAAGCATGCCGGCAAAGCGCGGATCGACGCGAAGCTGAAGAAATACGGTGCCCGCCGGCACACTGCTTGGGCCGGAGCCATCTTGGATGCGTTGGATGAGCAAACCGTGGTCGTGGTCGGCACCGACGCCGCAGGCTTAGTCATCCCGCATCTGGCCCGCCAGCTGATCTCGTTGCACGCCCAGCGCGTGGACGTGGCTACGCACTTGGAAGCCCTGGTGGAGGCTCACCCTCTTTACCCGGTCCTGACTTCCATGCCAGGGGTCGCCGTCAGGACCGCCGCGATCATCATCGCCGAGACCTCCGGCAAAACCTTCGCCAGCGCCGCATCACTGTCCTCTTACGCTGGCCTGGCGCCAACCACGCGCCAGTCTGGCACGTCGATCAAGTCCGAACGCGTCAGCCATTCAGGCAACAAACGCTTGAAGCGAGCACTGTTCCTTTCGGCGTTTGCTTCCATCCGTTTTGATCCGACCAGCCGGGAATACTATGACCGTAAACGGGCTCAGGGGAAGCGCCATAACCAAGCGTTGATCGCTTTGGCCCACCGACGGCTCACGGTCCTGTTTGCCATGATTCGGGATGGCGCACTTTATGACGTTCCGGAGCTGAAAATAGCTTGACACAGAACATAGGGGCACCCCCCCGAGCTCGTGGCACACTTGGAGCATCATGACTGACGCGCAAACTTTTTCAACCAGCATTGGCGACTTGTCGATTGAACTGGCTGCTCCCGAGCACTACCAGCGTGTGGGGGAGCTGACCGCAGAGTCCTATTTTGCCGCTGGGCATTTCGATAGCCCGGATAACGAGTACCTGGACTTCGTGCGCAAGGTGGCCGAGCGTGCAGCCCAGACCGAAATCTACGTGGTGCGCCGGGAAGAAGAGATCATCGGTTCCATGACCTTGATCCGGGCGGGCAGCGACTATGCGGACATTGCCAGAGCGGACGAGCTGGAAATCCGCATGCTCAGCGTTGATCCGGCCGCGCAGCGCAGGGGTGTTGGCCGGAGCATGGTGCAGGCCGCCATCGAGCGCGCCCGGCTCATTCCCGGAATCAATGCCGTCTCCCTGACTACCGGCAGCAGCTGGGATTCTGCCCGGGGACTGTATGAATCCCTCGGATTCGTCCACTATCCCGAACGCGACTGGTTTGTGCCGAACACCGATATCGAATTGGTTGTCTACGCCTATAGCCTGCAGCCAAGATGGATTCAGCCTGGATCCAGGTGAACCGCCCATGACTTCGGCGGACACACGTTGTGGTCTGTCCGAGCGCGTGAATAGAATGGCGCCATGAGTGCTATTCGCCGAAGTGTTGCCGCCCTGTCCGTTGCGTCCGTGGCCATGGCCGCACTAAGCGCCTGCAGTGCTGGCGCGCCAGACCCGGCGCCTTCGGCCGATGCACTGGTATCCGCCATGAATAGCGGCGATTTCGGCTCAGTGCAATTCGCTGGGACCAGCCCAGAAGATGCAGCGAAAGCCCAGGAAACTGCCTTTGGCACCATGGGCGAAATCAAGCACACGAGCACTGTTCGTTCGGTGGCCGAAGACGAAGAAGAGCAAGATGGGGTCAAGACTGCTACCGCGAGCATCACCACGGTATGGGATATCGACAAGTCGGACAAGGATCTGAGCTACGACACCCAGGCTGTGTGGGAATTCGACAAGGAATCCGATTCCTGGAAACTGCGCTTTGACCCGTCAATTCTTGCCCCTGAGTTCGAAACCGGCGACTACCTCAAAGCGGCGTTCGATCCTGCAGCACGAGGCAGCATCACCGATGCAGAAGGCGAAAGCATTGTCTCCAACCGGCCGGTGATTCGTGTTGGCATGGACAAGACCCACACCGGAAAAGAAAACTGGGAAAGCTCGGCGAAGAAACTGGCCAAGCTCGTGGACATCGACGAACAGGCCTATGCGCAACGAGTGATGGCCGCTGGCGACAAAGCCTGGGTGGAAGCTATTGTCCTGCGCGATGACGCAACGCGAGAAGTCACCGACGAGGAAATCAGGGGCATTCCGGGTGCCGGCTTCCACAACGACGAGCTGCCCTTGGCACCCACTCGATCCTTCGCCCGCCCGCTGCTAGGCAGCGTTGGCAAGGCCACCGCCGAGAATATCGAGAAGTCTGACGGCAAGGTCAAGGCCGGTGACCAGGTAGGCCAATCAGGATTGCAAGCCGCCTACAATGACACCCTCGCGGGAACTGCAGGAGTCTCGGTATCGCAGTACAACGCTGAAGATGAAGCGGTAGCGGAACTGATCACCACAGCCCCGGTAGCAGGCAAGGACCTGAAGACCACTTTGGACACCGGACTGCAGGAAACCGCGGATGAACTGTTGGCCGAAGCCGAATCGAACTCTGCCATCGTGGTCATTCGGCCCTCTGACGGCAGCGTCCTCGCGGCCTCCTCGGGCCCGGTTTCTTCCGGGCTGAACACCTCCTTGCAAGCTTCCTATGCACCGGGTTCTTCCTTCAAGGTCGTGAGCGCCTTGGCGATGCTGCGTGACGGAGCGACACCGGGTACCGAGGTCAAGTGCCCGGCAACCACGGTGGTGGATGGCAAGAGCTTCAAGAACTATGACGGCTATCCTGCTGCCGCCGTAGGCACCATCCCGCTATCCGAAGCAATCGCGCAGTCCTGCAACACGGTCTTTGTGAATCAGGGAACGGAAATTGGCGGCAATAACCTGGCTGAAGCCGCGGCTGCTCTCGGCTTGCTGGCAGAGGACGGAACCGGTGCCGGCGCAGTGTTCGGTTCGGTGCCCGAAGATTCTGAAGGCACCACCCAGGCCGCGAACATGATTGGCCAGGGCGTGGTGGAAGCATCGCCACTGGGCATGGCCACCGTGATGGCATCGATCCAGGCGAAGTCCACGGTGCAGCCCAAGCTGATCCTGGCGCCAGAACCCCAGGCACCTGCCAAGCCGGCTTCCACGCTGAGCGAAGAGGAAGCAGGGCAGCTGTCCACCATGATGGCCGAGGTCGTGGACCACGGAACCCTGGAGGACCTGAAGGCAGTAGGCAGCGGAAAGATCATCGGCAAGAGCGGCACCGCCGAATACGACGGCGAAAAGAACGCGCATGCCTGGGCCATCGCCGCCCAAGGCGATCTGGCGGTTGCCGCGTTCGTCGAGGATGGAGACGGCGGAGCCCAGACGGCGGGACCGCTGGTGAAGTCCATGCTGGAGGAAGCGGCCAAATAGTAGCGCGGGGTGCTGCTCAGCCCCGCTGGGCGAAGTATTCGCCGGCGAGCAGGCTCAGCTGCACCTGGTCGTGGAATACGCCATTGTGGAAGTACACCTCGCGTTGGCGCCCCTCCTGGGTATACCCGGCTTTCTCATAAGCCCGGATGGCCCGCTGGTTGAAGGCGGCAACGCACAGGCTAATCCGGTGCAGTCCCAACTCGCGGAAACCATAGCCGGACATCAACGCGGTGGCACGGGTGCCGAAACCCTGGCCGACGAAGTCCGGGCCGATCATCACCGCCATTTCAGCGGCGCGATGGGGCAACTGGCCGCCATGCAGCGTGATGTGCCCGATGAAGGTTCCGCTGCCGCGCTCGAAGATGCTGAAGCCGGCATCGCCGGAGGAGGGCTTGTTCTCGCTGAACTGTGCGAACATTTCCACGAGCGGAGTCCCGGGACGCGGTTTGATGGTTCGTTGCTGGAGCACCGCCCAGGCCAGATCGTTCCACCACCCGGCCATGACCGAGAAGTCCTCGTGCTCGGACTCGCGCAGTTCAATGGCGGCATCCCGCAGCAGGTTCTGCCCGTACTGCTGCGCCTGCTGAACTTCATCCCATGGCTCATGTGTGTGCATGAAACCATCGTAGGAGCTATCGGCTGGCCAAAGAACCGTTGCGCCAACACTTGTGCCTAATACCAGCAATTGACAGACTAAGCTCATGGGAATCGTCTACAACACCACCATGTCTCCAACCAAGACCGAGTTGGTGGCAGCCTGGCTGGCCAAGCAGGAGTTCTACACCGGCCAGGGCGCGCCGAAACTTGAAAGTGTTGGCGGATTCCGCCTGGAAGACCCGCAGGGTGAAGTCGGTATCGAGCTGAGCTTCTACGCTGACCACAGCGATACCTCTGACGTGATTTACCACGTTCCGCTGACCTATCGGGATGCCCCGGTTGACGGTGCGGAACGCTACCTACTGGGAACGAGCGAGCACGCGATTCTGGGCACCCGCTTTGTCTATGACGCCGCCGGCGACCCCATTTTCATCGCCCAGGCACGTGAACTGCTGGCCGGAAATGCCACGCCGCAGCACCGGTCCGAGTCCTTTACCGCGGATCCGCGGATCCTGGTCCGCGGCGAGAGTCGGGGCAAAGACGCGGTGATCATCCGCAAACCGGTAGCCGGCGATCCCGCCGAAGCCGGTGTTATCGGGATCTGGGAGAACGCCCTCGGCCAGGACCTGAGCGGTTTGGTATTGCGCACAGCATAACTAATGCCCCGCATATAGGCATTGGGGCAGGCGCGTAAGGGATAGACTTGTCTATGAAACCCAACCGCCATTCTAGGGAGATACATGTCTGCCATCAGCCGTGAGGACGTTGTGCATCTGGCACACCTTGCCCACATCGAGATGAGCGACGCAGAGCTGGACAAAATGACCGGTGAACTCGACGCTATCGTCGGTGCCATCGCGTCCGTCAGCGAAGTCGCCGCCTCCGACGTCCCAGCCACCAGCCACCCGATCCCGCTGACCAACGTGTTGCGCGAAGATACGGTGGGGCAGACGCTGAGCATTGAAGAAGTTCTGCTCAACGCGCCTGATTCGGACTCGGACCGCTTCAAGGTCCCGGCTATTCTGGATGGTGAATAATCCAAGTGAATGAACTGATTAAGCTTTCCGCCACCGAGCTGGCCGCCAAGCTGCGCGCCGGCGAAGCCACCTCCGTTCAAGCAGTCCAGGCCCACCTGGACCGCATCGCCGAGGTTGACGGCGCACTGAATGCCTTCCTGCACGTGAACGCCGAAGAAGCGCTCGCCGTCGCAGCCGAAGTTGACGCCATCCGTGCCGCCGGCGGCGCGCAGGCCGAAGCCCTGCACCCGCTGGCCGGCGTGCCCATCGCGATCAAAGACCTGATCGTCACCAAGGGCCAGCCGACCACCGCGGCATCGAAGATGCTCGAAGGCTGGATGAGCCCCTACGACGCGACCGTGATCGAGAAGATCCGCGCTGCCAAGCTGCCGATGCTGGGCAAGACCAACCTGGATGAATTCGCCATGGGTTCCTCCACCGAGCACTCCGCCTACGGCGTGACCCGCAACCCGTGGAACCTGAACCGCATTCCGGGCGGGTCCGGCGGCGGCTCGGCCGCAGCGGTGGCCTCCTTCGAAGCTCCGCTGGCACTGGGCACCGACACCGGCGGCTCGATCCGCCAGCCAGGCGCCGTCACCGGTACCGTCGGCGTGAAGCCGACCTACGGTGCCGTCTCGCGCTACGGCGCGATCGCCATGGCCTCCTCGCTGGACCAGATCGGCCCGGTCTCCCGTACCGTGCTGGACTCGGCCTACCTGCAGGAACTGATCGGCGGGCACGATCCCAAGGATTCCACCTCGCTGCCCAACCCGCTCGAAGGCCTGGTTGCCGCCGCTGAATCCGGCGCCACCGGGGATGTCAAGGGCCTGCGCATTGGCGTCATCAAGGAACTGACCGGCGAAGGCTACCAGGAGGGTGTGCAGGCACGCTTCAACGAGTCGCTGGAACTGCTCAAGGCCGCCGGTGCAGAAATCGTCGAGGTTTCCTGCCCGAACTTCAAGTACGCGCTGGGCGCCTACTACCTGATCATGCCTTCGGAAGTTTCCTCCAACCTGGCCAAGTTCGACGGGGTGCGCTACGGCCACCGCGTGCTTCCGGAAGAGGGCCCGATGACCATCGAGCGCGTCATGGGCTCCACCCGTGCCGCCGGCTTCGGCGACGAGGTCAAGCGCCGCATCATCCTGGGCACCTACGCCCTGTCCGCCGGCTATTACGACGCCTACTACGGCTCGGCGCAGAAGGTCCGCACGCTGATCCAGCGCGACTTCGAGGCCGCTTTCGAGCAGGCCGACGTGCTGGTTTCCCCCACCGCGCCGACCGTCGCCTTCGAGCTGGGCGCGAACGACAACGACCCGCTGGCCATGTACCTCAACGACGTGGCCACCATCCCGGCCAACCTCGCTGGCGTTCCGGGCATCACCGTCCCGGGCGGCCTGTCCGAGAACCTGCCGGTAGGCATCCAGTTCCTGGCCCCGGCCTACGAGGATGCCCGCTTGTACCGTGCCGGCGCAGCACTGGAAACCCTGCTCGAGAAGCAGTGGGGCCACTCGCTGATCTCGCAGGCACCAGCCATTGACACCGCTTCGATCGCGCAGGAGGCCTAGGCACCATGAGCAACTACACCGATGAACTGGTCGACTTCGATACGGCACTGGATCGCTACGACCCGGTCCTGGGCTTCGAGGTCCACGTCGAGCTTAACACCAAGACCAAGATGTTCTCCGACGCGCCGAACGCTTTTGGCGATGCCCCGAACACCAACGTCACCCCGGTAGACCTGGGCCTGCCCGGCGTGCTGCCGGTGGTCAACAAGACCGCCGTGGAGTACTCCATCCTGATCGGCCTGGCACTGAACTGCCAGATCGCGCAGAAGTGCGGCTTCGCCCGCAAGAACTACTTCTACCCGGATACCCCGAAGAACTTCCAGACCTCCCAGTACGATGATCCAATTGCCTTCGACGGCTACCTGGACATCGAGCTGGAAGACGGCGAAGTCTTCCGCGTCGAGATCGAACGCGCCCACATGGAAGAAGATGCCGGCAAGCTGACCCACATGGGTGGCGCTGCCGGACGCATCCAGGGTGCGGACTACTCGCTGGTTGACTACAACCGTGCTGGTGTTCCGCTGGTGGAGATCGTGACCAAGCCAATTACGGGTGCCGGCAAGCGCGCTCCCGAGCTGGCCAAAGCCTACGTGGCCGCCGTGCGCGAAATCGTGAAGAACCTGGGCGTTTCGGATGCCAAGATGGAACGCGGCAACGTGCGTTGCGATGCCAACGTCTCGCTGATGCCCAAGGGCGCCCAGAAGTTCGGCACCCGTACCGAAACCAAGAACGTGAACTCCCTGCGCGCGGTGGAGCACGCCGTGCACTTCGAGATCGAGCGCCACGCAGCGGTGCTGGATTCCGGGGCGAAGATCGTCCAGGAAACCCGCCACTGGCATGAGGACACCCGTTCGACCACCTCGGGCCGCCCGAAGTCGGATGCCGATGACTACCGCTACTTCCCGGAGCCGGATCTGGTGCCTATCGTCACCACTGCCGAATGGGTCGAAGAGCTGCGCGGCCGCCTGCCGGAACCGCCAGCCGAGCGCCGCAAGCGCCTGAAGGCCGAGTGGGGCTACGCGGACAAGGAATTCCGCGACGTGGTCAACGCCGGTGTGCTCGACGAGATCGAGCAAACCATTGCCGCTGGCGCCAGCGCCGCTGTGGCCCGCAAGTGGTGGATGGGCGAGATCGCCCGCCTGGCCAAGGCCGCGGACAAGGACATCGCCGATCTGGGCGTGAGCGCTGCGACCATCGTTGAGCTGAACTCGCTGATCGAGGCGAAGAAGATCAACGACAAGATCGCCCGCCAGGTGCTGGAATTCGCCATCGCCGGCGAAGGCACCCCAAGCGAAATCGTCGAGAAGCGCAGCTTGGCTGTGGTGAATGACGATGATGCCTTGGGCAAGGCCGTGGATGATGCCATGGCTGCCATGCCTGATGTGGTCGAGAAGATCAAGGGCGGCAAGATGCAGGCCATCGGTGCGCTGATGGGCCCTGTCATGAAGGCTACCCGCGGACAGGCCGACGCCGGCCGCGTGCGCGAAATCGTGATGGAGAAGCTGGGACTCTAGTCCCCGGACTCCAAACCTGGCGCCAGTCTCGGACTTCCAATCGTGAAGTCCGAGGCTGGCGTTTTTTAGCGAGCATTACGCGCAAGCGGTCTTGATGGCATAAGTTTTTGTGATTCGTTTTTATATTCAGTTATCATCTGAACATGATCAATGCATCTCGTGGAGCAAGAATTTTCAGCACGGTGGCCGCGGTTGGGCTACTGCTCACTGGGTGCAGCGAACCGGAGCCGGACCTGGAATCCTCAACGCCAACGGCAGTTCCTTCGCCGAGCAAGGAAGAGCCTGGGATCGAATCCCTGCGAGATGCGGATCTTGGAAACGCAATCTGGATGGATCCGATGGCGCTCGATGGCAAACCCTCGAAGATCCGTCTTGAGAATTCGAAAGCCAGCGATGAATTCAACAGCTATGAGCTGGGCAAGATCGTCTACGCGGATCTGGACGGCGACGGCGAAGACGATGCCGTCGCATCGTTCATCAGCACGTCCGGCAATGCCTATTGGGAGCACTTCGTCGCCTGGGTTGCGACGGAGGAGGGGCCAGTCCAGGTTCCCGGCGAGATCGCTTATTCGCATAATTGCGGATCCACCGTTGCGAGCGTGGTGCCAGCCACGCAGGGCGTCAAGGTCACTGAGTACCTGCGCAGCGATTTCCAGAATACTGCCTGCGCGGAAAATGGCCCGCTGGAACAGGTTCGAACGGTAGGCGTAAAACAGTATTCCGGCGATGACCAGTACTACCTCGTGCGCACGGACGGTCTTGGAGGCGACGGTGGATACTGCCACCCGGAGGCAAATGGCGACACCATTTCCGTGTCGATCCCCGTCTATTCTGCCCCGAACGCCAAGAGCGAGATGCCTCTGGACGATCAAGAAATGATGGGCTACCTGGCCGGACCGGAAGCCATGGAGGAAGTCACCGACGACGGGCAGTGGATGCTGGGCACGGTGCTGATCAGGGATGGGCAAGCGGAGTCGGGCATGCAGACGCGCTGCGCGTGGATGCCGACGATGAAAAACCCGCTGCATACCGACGGGGACGCGGTGCTGGGTGAAAACGGCCAGCCGGCTGGATAGGGCGAAGTGGAACCTGCCTGTAATCGCACCTTCCGGCTTCCGTCATCGAGGCATACTGGATAGATGAATAGCGAATGGTTCGATAAGCCCGGTGGTGAACCTGTCCATCTTGTCGAGCATGATCCGTCGTGGGCCGACCAGGCCGCTGAATGGATGCTGCGCATCCAGGACGCCATTGGTCCTGCCGCGGCATCCGCAGAGCATATCGGGTCGACAGCAGTTCCGGGCCTCATCGCCAAATCAGTTCTCGACCTCCAAATAGCTGTTCCGGATATTTCAGAAGAGTCCGCGTACCGCAGCGGCCTCGAAGCGCTGGGGCTTGTGCTGCGGCAACGGGAGACCGGCCATCTCTTCTTTCGTCCGCCCGCGGGAGAGCCCCGAACAGTGCATATTCACGTGTGCCAACTCGGTTCGGTCTGGGAACGCGAGCATCTGGTGTTCCGCGATCGACTGAGGGAAGACGCCAATATTGCTACCGCATATGCCGAGCTGAAACAGGACTTGGCCACGAGGGTCGGGGATGACAGGATCGCTTATGCGCGAGGCAAGGCGCAATTCATCAAGGACGTTGTCGACGGAAAGCCGCTGCATGGCCGGTCGGCGTGATCCCCAATCGCGACGAAAAATGCTTGCGCAGCAGATCATCAGAAGCAAAGCCAACCTGACGGGCAACGGCGCCAACCGACAGGTCGCTTTGTTCCAGTAGGCGTTGGGCCTCGCTGACTCGAAGATCATTGAGCCATGCAATAGGTGTTGTCCCGACCGCGTCTGAGAACCACCGGTGAAAAGTCCGTGGTGACATTGCGCAGACCGCTGCTAGTTCTTGGACGTTCCAATGCCGTTGAAGATCTTGGCTGACTGCCAGATGCAGTTGTTCAACTGACGGCGATGAATTCCCAGGGATGCTGGTATCCGCGTATTGCGCTTGGGTTCCCGGTCTGAAAACAGGGGTGACCATGGCCTTCGCGATAGTTTCTGCAGCGCTGGTTCCCCAGTCCAGACGTACTAGATGGAGTAATAGATCAACTCCTGCGGTGACTCCAGCCGAAGTCCATACTTTGTCCTCGCCACAATACAAATCCCTCGACTTGACGTTGACCTCTGGATAACGCCTTGCAAGTTCATTGGCAAAACGCCAGTGGGTCGTCGCGCTTCGCCCATCGAGCAGTCCTGCAGCGGCGAGTGTGAATGCGCCGGTACACAATGAGGCGACAAGGACCCCGGAGGAAGCAGCTCGTGCAACTGCTGCCACTTCCTGCGGGTGAGGTTCTCCGAGCGGATTCTCGCTTCCTGGAACCACCATCATGTCGAGTTCCTCCACCGAAGCAAGCGGATGTGTGCGCCGTATTGAGCGAACCGGGTCAAGAGCGGTGACCGTGGTTGCTGCGAGGATTCGAACTGCGGGCCGGGGGAGACCACGGTCGGTTCGGTCGACGTACACCTCACGTGCAACTTCGATATCAAATGCTCGACGGCCCGGCCCAACTAGAATCCCCACAATGGTCATGGCGCAATCTTATCGAACCATGTCATTTATGCCACTGGTTGGGTAGCTCTATCCCTGATGAAGTAGAAGCATGATGACAAGTACAAAGACCGCATTGATCGTGGTTGACATGCAGCAGGGTTTCTACGACACCTCATGGGGCCCGACAACCAACTACCCGCAATGCGAGAACAACGTTGATCGGCTTCTCTCGGAGTGGTCCCAAAAGAACATGCCGATAGTGATCGTCAGGCACGATAGCCGAAATTCGGACTCGCCCTTGTTCGTGGAAAGTCCCGGCAATAATCTTCACGAATCGGTGCAAGCGGTCACCCCTGATCTGTTCGTAACCAAGTCAGTGAACTCATCATTTTATGGCTCCCCGGATTTGGACCAGTGGCTGAGGTCCAATCAGATCAAAAAGATCGTGGTTTGCGGAATCCAAACCAACTTGTGTGTAGAAACCACCGCCCGGATGGGCGGAAATCTGGGATTTGACGTCATTGTGCCTCTCGATGCCACACGAACTTTTGATCTGGCAGGACCTGACGGCACGGTAATACCGGCAGCCACTCTGATGCAGGTTACGGCGACCAATCTTCACGGAGACGGCTTTGCGCTGGTGGTTTCGACGCAAGAGATTCTGGATTCATTGAAAGCGGCCTGACATGGAAGCAGATATTCGGCCGGGTGCTGTCGCCACCGGATTCATGTTTACGCTGACTGGATCCGGCATGTCTTCTATAGGCTGGCCCCATGAATATCTCGTTCACAGCAATGGCACCGGAAGACAGCCGTGCCATCGCCGCTTTTCTATCAAGCAACAGCTTCCCATTCCATGTCCGTCGGAACTGGACAGAGCCGGAGCTGAGACGACTAGTCGATAGCGGAAGATATTGGAACAGCGAGCGCCAAGGATTCTGGATTATTGGCGAGGGAGAATGCTTGGGAATGGCAGTACTCGAAGATCTGGAAGACGACACTCCCATGCTTGACCTGCGCTTGGCGGAAAAGCACCGGGGATCAGGCCTGGGTACCCTCGTACTGAGGGAATTGACCGCCAAGGTGTTCACTGATTTCCCCGGCACCTTGCGCTTCGAAGGCCAAACCAGGGAAGACAACATCGCGATGCGCAAGACTTTTCTTCGCGCCGGTTTCCTCAAGGAGGCGCATTACCGGATGGCGTGGCCCACCGGCGACGGGCGCCATCTCGCCTCGGTTGCCTACGCGATCCTGCGCCAGGATTGGGAATCCGGGACCGCTACCCGCTTCGATTGGGAAGATCTGGACCTGTGAGCGGCGCGCGGTCCTGCGGCATTTGATTTGGCGCCTCTGGCAACTGCGCACTGATCCTGCTAGGGTTTCACACCAAATCAACTACCGCTGAGCGGTAGAAGGCTTCTAGGAGGGTAGCCATGGCTGCATGGCCCAGAATCGCGGCGCTGGCCATGCTGCTGGCCGCCATGGTGGCATTGATGGCATTCCAGTGGCTTCCAGCTCTCATGTTCTTGCCTGCTGCAGGAGCCGTGCTCGTTTGGGACGGCTTTGCGCGCGGACGCTCTTCAGGCCCCGGGAAAGGCCATGGGTAGGCTAGCTGTGACCTGCCGGATGCCTTTCACGACGCGTCCTTGGCCAAGTGATCCCGGGTGATTTCCAGATGCCCCAAGTGCTGGCAGAGCTCTTCGAGCACATGCAGCAGCACGCCCTGGCAGGTGGCCATCCAGTATTCACCCTCCCTGCCTGGCGGGGCCGCAACGGGAGCATCATGCATGGCAGTGAGCGCCAGGTCGTTGGCGAACGCCTTCCTGGCATCATGCGCCAACTGCAGGGCAGCCTCCTTGTCCATCACCGCGGTGAACTCGGCGGCCCGATCGCGGGGGACTTCGATGCCGAGATTGACAGTGGAGGACCAGCGGCGCATCATCCCGCAGCAATGCAGCACCAGCTGCACCGGCGAATTGCTGCCGCGAACGGGCAGGACGCTATTGGCCTGTTCCTGCGGAATGCTGGTCAAGGTTTCGGTAAGCTGGTCGAATTTCTCCAGCAGGAGCGTGGCGAGGATCTGCTCGCCGGGTGCAGGGGAGTCCATGCACCGATTCTAGGACGATTCGCCCGGCCGGGTGAACCATGCGGGGTGCACTAGCATTGAGCAATGACCTCTTCTGTCTCCACAGGTACGGGAATGCCGCCAGCGGAAGTCGACATTGATGCGGAGCTGGTCAGGCACTTGCTGGCTAGCCAGGCGCCGCACTGGGCGAACCAGGACATTGCCTATCTGGCTACCGGGTGGGATAACGAGGTGTACCGGCTGGGAGCTGAGCTGGTGGTGCGCCTTCCGCGCCGGGAACTAGGCGAGGCCATTGGACTCAAGGAACGGCGTTGGCTGCCGCAATTGGCCGCCGAGACCGGCCTGCCCATCGCCATGCCGGTCTTCGTTGGCCGACCCGCGCCGCGATACCCTTTCACGTTCTCCATCTGCCCCTATGTCCCGGGCCGCAGCGCCGCGACGGTGGACCGCCGCAGGCGCGATGGCTACGCCGGAGAATTCGCGCAGTACTTGTACCGGCTGCACCAGCCTGCCGGAGCCGCAGCGCCCAGCAGCGAATTCCGGGGCGTGGGGCTGGCCGCACTCGATGCGAAAACCCGCGGCCAGATTGCGGCGCTGGACTCCCCGCTGCAAGGTCCGGCGCAGGTCCTCTGGTCCCAAGCATTGTCCGCCGCGCCGCATGATAAGGCACCGCTGTGGTTGCACGGTGATCCGCATCCGCACAATACGGTCATCACCGAGCAGCACGGCCGCTGCCAGCTAGCTGCGCTGATCGATTTCGGGGATTTGTGTGCCGGGGACCCGGCCTCGGATCTGGGCATGCTGTGGATGCACTTCAGCGCCGAAGCCACCGCCTCGGCTTTCGAAGGCTACGGCGCCCAACCGGGCAGCGACCTGTGGCAGCGGTCCAGGGGATGGGCGCTGCGCTACGCCATGCTCACCGCAACGCTGGCCGAGGAGGATCCGCTGGGCCGCATCGGGCGCCAGACACTACAACTGCTGCTCGCCGGCGGCCAGCGCCGGAAGTGAGCAGCAACCGGCCTGAGCGGATCGGGATTCTTGGAAGTGACCGGGGATTTGCGCCGGGCACTGGCCGGGCCCGGTTTCCGGCGATAGCCTGAAGCCACGCACGAAGTTTCTTGCAACTTCATCGATCCATGAGGAGCTGGACATGCCCAAGAAAACCTCGCCGGAACCGGTTCGCGATCAGCGCGCAGACCACTTGCTCACGCCGGAGAATTGCGTGCTGGCGTTGATCGACTTCCAGCCCGAGCAGTATGGCACCGTCACTTCCACCACTCGCGAGCGGATCGATCTGAATGTCGTGGCGCTGTGCCGGCTGGCTACGGAGTACGGGATTCCGGTGGTGCTCTCGACCGTGGGCGTGGACATGGGAGTCAACCAAGGCACCGCGCAGGTGATCAAGGACGAGCTGCCCGGGGTCAAGGAAATCGACCGCAGTGGAGTCAACGCCTGGGAGGATGCCGAGTTCAGGGAGGCCATCGAAAGCAGCGGCCGGCGCAAGGTGGTCATGGCCGGGTTGTGGACCGAGGTCTGCCTCGCCTTTCCCACCCTGGATATGCTTTCCGAAGGCTACGAGGTCTATCCGGTAGCCGACGCGGTGGGCGGCATATCCCAGGCGGCGCACGACTTCGCCTTCGAACGGATGATCGCCGCCGGCGCCCAGCCGGTCACGGCCATTTCCTTCGGAGGCGAGCTCATGCGCAACTGGGCCCGCGATGATTCGGACAAATTGCGCAAGATCATGCGCTGGTACTTCCCGCTGAAGCATGAACTGGATTCGGCTGGGAAGTAGGCCCCGCGGATTTGCCGAGGCGTCAGTGCGATAATTCCAGCTGGCGGTTACCTATTCTTGTGAATGTCCTCCGTTGAGTTTTCGAGAAAGCCGCACGATGTCCGCCAGCACGGGTCTTGATTTCTACCAGCACGGCCTGCGCCGCATGCGCGGACGCGATCCGCAGGAGCAGAACCGGACCGCCACCACCTTGGAACTGTTCTTCGACCTGACGTTTGTCACGGCCTTCGGAGTTGCCGGCAGCGAGCTGGCCCACGGCATCGAGGTGGGGCACTATGCGCCGGCCATCATCTCCTTTGCCATCGCGTGCTTGTCGATCATCTGGGCCTGGGCCAATTACGCGTGGCTGGCCTCGGCCTTCGACAACGACGACTGGCTGTTCCGCAGCCTGACCTTGGTGCAGATGTCGGGCGTCATCGTGCTGGCGGTCGGCATCCCGATGATGTTCGCGTCCATCGATCAGGGGGCGGTGTTTGATGCCAATGTGATGGTCGCCGGCTACATTGTCATGCGCGTGGCGCTGATCGGGCAGTGGCTGCGGGTGGCCCGGCACGATCCGCAGCACCGGATGGCAGCGCGCGGCAATGCTATCGGGGTGGGCATTGCCCAGCTGGGCTGGACCTCATTCCTCTTCCTTCCGCTCTCGCTGGTTCCGGCGTTGTGCTGCCTGGCGGTCTTCTGGATCATCGATTTCAGCGCACCGCTGATTGCGGAGCGGGTGGCCCGTTCCCATGGCGAATCGGGTATTCCCTGGCACGCCCACCATCTGGCGGAACGCTATTCGCTCATGTCGATCATTGCCCTGGGCGAATGCATCATGGGAACCTTGGCAGCTGCCCGGACGATCTCCCAAGGGGCGAACTGGAATTTCGAGAGCATCGTGGTGGTCGCCGCGGGCGTGCTGATTTCTTTCTCGCTGTGGTGGGCGTACTTCCAGCTGCCCTCCGGACCGGTGCTCCATTTGCGGCGGGACAAGGCCGCGGCGTGGATCTTCGGGCATATTGCGCTTTTCACGTCCATTGCCGCGATCGGCGCCGGGCTGCATACCATCGGCTACGCCTATGATCCCGAAGCCGCTACTGACCCCGTGATGGTCATCGTGGCTCTGGCGATTCCGGTTTTCGCCTTCATGGTCATCATTACCCTGCTGCTGACCTGGTTGCTCGGTGCCCCGATGTTCACCTGGGCGCATTTGCCCACATACCTGATGCCGCTGGCCGCGGCTGGGCTCAGCCAACTAGGCGTTCCGGTGTGGGCCTGCTTGCTGGTGCTGCTGTGCTCCCCGCTGACCGTGATCATCGTCTACGAGCTGGGGTATTGGCGCAAGCTGGCAGTATCCCTGGACAGGGTCCTGGTCCGGCCGGCGGGGTAGCGGTACTCGATCAGCGCAGCCGTCAATTATGCTCCGGAAGCCATGCCGGGCAGTGCGTCCATGCTGCTGAACACATGGGTTGCTCCGGCCGCGCGCAGCAGCTCGGGCGAAGTGCTCGTGGGTCCGCCGTTGGAATAGCCGTACACCGTCGCGCCGGCCGCGATCCCGGCAGCCACCCCGGTGGCAGTGTCCTCGATAACCAGTGCGCCAGCTGGGTCAATGCCCAGTGACGCGGCTGCGGCCAGGTAGACATCCGGTGCCGGTTTGCTGCGTGGGCATTCCATGCCGCTGAAGACCCGGTCTCCGAAGTACTCGGTGAACCCGGCCAGGGCCAGCTGCATTTCGACCTTGGCCCGGTCTGCGCCGGTGGCGCAGGCAATGTTCTGGCCGTAGACCGAGGAAATCTGCTTGACTGCTTCCAGCGCTCCGGGGATCGGCTGCAGCTCCGAGCGCAGCGCTTCGTCGCGGCGTGCGCGGAACTGGCTAATCCACTGGTCGTCGATGCGGAATCCGGTCTGGTCGAGAATGGGTTGCCACTGGTCTTTCAACGCCTTGCCGATGAAGATCTCGATGCATTGCTCGGGGCTGATCGCCCAGCCCAGCTCGATGAGCATCTGGCGGAGCACGGAATTGGTGATGGACTCGGAATCCACCAGGACGCCATCGCAATCGAAAAGCACGGCGGAAAATTTCGGATGCAGCAAGGACGGTCCCTTCCAAGGATTCAGCAATTGGCTACGCGGCAGAGAATTCGTGGAGAATGCGGGCCAGCGGCGCCAGCTCGGGCTGCTCTTCTGCCTGCTTCAACACGCGTTCCAGCGTGGCATCGTGAATGGGCTTGGCCTTCTGGTATAGCTCGTGGCCAGTGGCAGTGAGCTCGGTGTAAATGCCGCGGCGGTCATCGGCGCACAGCACCCGCGAGAGCAGATTGCGGTCTTCGAGCCTGGTAACCAGTCGCGTCGTTGCGCTGGGGCTCAGGGCCGTGGCGCGGGCCAGCTGCGCCATGCGCATATGCCAGCCATCCTGACGATTCAGGGCATCCAGAAGTGTGTACTCGACCACAGAGAGCCCCACTTGCGCCGTCAGGTCCTTTTCAAGTGCAGTATCGATTAATCCGTGCAACGACGCCAAAGTGCGCCACCCTCTTGCCCGAATTTCGACAGCATCATCTGCGATTCCCATCGGTTCCTCCAAAAGTACTTGCTTGCGCTGGTTAGTTGCGTGTGCAACGATAGTGTTCATCGCGCAATAACAAGCGTGTGCAACTAATTTATCTAGTCTATCAGGAGTAACGCTATGCCGCTCGGTCTTATTGCGTTGGCCATCGGTGCCTTCGGCATCGGGCTTACCGAATTTGTCATCATGGGCTTGTTGCCGGATGTGGCGGTCGACTTCGGCGTCAGCGAGGCCGCAGCTGGCTGGCTCATTTCCGGATACGCATTGAGCGTGGTGGTCGGCGCCCTCGGCCTGACCGCAGCCACCGTCCGCTGGCCGCGCAAGCCGGTGCTCGTCGGTTTGCTGGTGCTTTTCATCATCGGCAACTCGCTTACCGCGATGGCAGCAACGTACGAAGTGGCCATGATCGGCCGCGTCATTGCTGCCCTGTGCCACGGTGCCTTCTTCGGCATCGGCGCGGTCGTGGCAGCCGACCTGGTCCCGGCCAACAAGAAGGCTGGCGCCATTGCCATCATGTTCACCGGGCTGACCGCGGCCAACGTACTGGGTGTTCCCTTCGGTACCCTGCTAGGGCAGCATTCCGGCTGGCGCTCGACTTTCTGGGCCATCTCCGGCATTGGCGTTATCGCCCTGATCGGCATCCTCGTGCTGGTGCCAGTCATCAAGCACGCAGCCGAAGGCATCTCCCTGCGCAAAGAACTCGGGGCCTTCACCTCGCTGCAGGTCTGGCTGTCCCTAGGTGTCACGGTCCTTGGCTACGGTGGCATGTTCGGCGCCTTCACCTACATCGCCTACACCCTGACCGAGGTCACCGGATTCAACGAGACCAGCGTTCCGTGGTTGCTGATGCTCTTCGGCGCCGGCCTGTTCGCAGGCAACTGGATCGGTGGCCGCATGGCTGATAAGAGCATCGACCGCACTCTGCTCATCTTCATCTCGGCACTGCTGGTGGTCCTTGTCCTCTTCGGATTCTTCGCGAGCAACCAGATCGCCACCGTTATCGCTTTGCTGCTGATGGGCGGCTTCGGCTTCGGAACCGTTCCCGGTCTGCAAAGCCGCATCATGCAGTACGCCGGCAATGCGCCGACCCTGGCATCTGGCGCCAATATCGGTGCGTTCAATGTCGGCAACGCGCTGGGCGCATGGGCCGGCGGTCTGGGCATTGCGGCAGGTTTGGGCTACACCTCGCCGATCTGGATCGGCGCACTGATCACCCTCGTCGCACTGATCGTCATTCTTCTGTCCATGGGCTTGGCCAAGAAGTCTTCGGCAGCATCACCCCAGCTGGTTACAGCTGGCTAATCCACAGTTTTGTTCAGTCCCCAACCAATTTCTAGGAGTTAGATATGACTATCCCCATTCCAACCATCACGCTGAACGATGGCGTTGAAATGCCCCAGGTAGGTTTTGGAGTCTTCCAGGTTCCCAATGAAGAGACCACTGCTGCAGTGGGTTCAGCGCTCAAGGCCGGCTACCGCAGTATCGATACCGCCGCGATCTACGGCAATGAGGAAGGCGTGGGCGCAGCACTGGCCCAGTCCGGCCTTGCCCGCGAAGACCTGTTCATCACCTCCAAGATCTGGATTGCGGACATGGGTTACGAGCAGACGCTGGAAGCCTTTGATGCCAGTCTTGAGCGCTTGGGCCTGGACTACCTGGACCTGTACTTGATTCACTGGCCAGCCCCGGAAAAGAATCTCTACATTGAGACGTGGAAGGCGCTGGAGAGGCTGTATGCAGAGAAGAAGATCCGCGCCATCGGGGTTTCCAACTTCCAGCCTGAGCACCTGGAGCAGCTGGTCGCCGAAGGAACCATCGTTCCGGCCGTGAACCAGGTGGAACTCCACCCTGCCTTGCAGAACCGCGAAGTCGTTGCAGCTAACGCGCAGCACGGCATCGTCACCGAAGCATGGAGCCCGCTGGCTCAGGGCGCAATGCTCACCGATGAAACCATCGTGGGCATCGCTCAGGCACATGAGGTGTCCGCGGCACAGGTCATCCTGCGCTGGCATCTGCAGCAGGGCCGGGTGATCATCCCGAAGTCTGTGACTGAATCACGCATCATCGCCAACTTGGACCTGTTCGGCTTCGAATTGACCAGCGGCGAACTGGCAAGCATTGATGCCCTTGATCGCGATGGACGCACCGGCCCAAACCCGGACACCTTCAACGGCTAACTTGATGACAACAACCAAGATGCTGCCTGTGCCCTCATCGGGCCACGGGCAGCATCTATGGCTTGGATAGTCCGAGGATTTGTTCGGATGTGGACTTTCTGCACTGGCGCCGGCTGGCCACAAGCATTATGGAGTGACGGACGACTATGCGTCTGATACAGCTATACGGCGGATCGTACAGTCTCCATTGATCAATGCTCTGCGGAAAAATGTAGGTAGAAATCATGTTTCGCCCGTCGGCCAGCTATACAGTCAAATGGAGACAGATCGGCGACGCGTGCTGTCTCCGGTTCGGCATCCTGCTGGTACGGCAAATTTTTTTCTGCCGCAGTCACGGTTGGAGAACGCAACGGCGCGTACTTGCTTGAGAATCATGCCTATCAGCGCCGTAAGTTCGCCTTTGGAGATTTCGAATGCCGAACTTGCAACTGCAGCGGGCGTTAGTTCGCCACCCCGGAGATAGCCACGGCGAGGACTCCACCCGTTCCCTCACCGAGGATGCCGTTGAATTGCACCGCATCGACCTGTGCCGTAGACAGGATCTCTGAAACCGATACGTTGTTCTCCTCGCCATTGCAGATGACTTCGACAGTATCGTTGCCGCTCCAATTGGACCCAGTCTGGGTAGCGAATCCGAGTCGAAGCGTTCCCTCTCCGAAGCAACTGACGCGGATCCCCGTGATCCGGGCGCCGGAGTCATAGTTGAGAACGATGCCCGAATCAGTATCTCCCGGAGTACCTTGGCCAACGCGCAGGGTGCCCCCACCGAGGGATCCCTTTGCAGACGTGGCTGCCTCCAGGAACATACTTGCCTCGTTTTGTGACTGATTCCAATCGACCTCAGGCATCGACGAGCAAGAGGCCAACCCGATAATAAGGACAGTTGGCATGATGACCGGAGAAAGACGTTTAACCATTTGAAGCCATACTATCAAGGTGACTGAAGAATGAAACTTTGGTGTAACCGGACTGTCAGAGCTACGGCACGGCTGGTGTTTGAACGTGTTTGGTTTTAGGCGCATAATGTAGAAAGTTCGAAGGCCGTGAATCTGGGCGCGCTTTGTCTCAAAGAGGTGACGTACGCTGGGAGAGGTTCGATCCGCTCAGCCTTTACCCTACCTGGCGACGGAGCGCCCGCAAGGGAAGCCTCGTATTCATCCACCACATATGCATCAACTAGAGGCTGGACATTACTGTCGCGTCCATCAGTACAGTCTCGTTTCGGACGGAAACCAATGCTTGTAGCTAGTCTTTAAATCGACGAAATTGGCGTCAAAGATTCCCGATAGTTTGCAAAGAGAAAGATTGTGGAAGTGGGCTATCCTCCACGACTTTGAGCAACCGACGCGGCTAATCCATGCAGGTCCGCGATCGGCGTCATATCCGGTCTTAAATTGAATGCACACAATGTGCTCACCCATGAAGCCGACAATATCGTCAGGTTTGCAGTTAAGGTTGGTTTGTCGCCCGCACATGTGCGGATAGTTCGCATTCGGCAGAGTGCCTTTTAGCGAACGATTTCAAGGTTGGACGGTAGGGGGATCTTCGTCTGGGACACTTGCATCGGGGCAGGGAATACAGAACGGCTAACTGTCAGAACTGCCTTAGGTCTCCATCTATTTCGAATACATAGAAGCCGTTGTTGAAAAACCAGGCGAGAGATGTTGCCGGACTATCCAATTTTCCCTGCCATCCCGGAAGACCGATAAGAGTTGGTTCCATGCCCAAAACTTGAACGCGTGTTATTGCTTCATCGAGGATGATGGAATTTCTCACCTCCGGCATGCTGTCCGTAATCTCCCACACGTGGCGTACGACTATGTACGTCCCTGTGGAGCTATTTATGACGTCGGAGTAATCCACAAGGTCGAAATAGAATCCATCTTTCATGCTGTTCATTCTCCATGAATATGGAGGAATCCGGTGCCGTGCACTGTAGTGGAACTTATCGGACAATTGATCGACGAGCCTTGGCCACGACGCGATGAAGAACGTGAGAATCTCTTCGCTCGCCTTGGACTCAAATCTGGTGTTCGGGTCGAGCCAGGGAGTGATGAATCGCCTCACCAGATCACTAGACTGGATACGGGCCTAGGCAGGCGACCCTTTAGTTCTTGGGACACGTACGACGGTCAGTTCCTGGGAGTAACCGTCCATCTCTACAGCACCCCAGAATCCTGTGACCCAGCTACTCGAAGTGGTTTCAGCGAACTACGGATCCAACTCACTGAGCTCTTCGGAAAGGCAGAGCATCCCTGGGACGACATTGAAACGCCTCCCTGCATTTGGAATTCCAACGGCCGGACGATCACTATGCAACTCTTTGATCGCCGGGACAGCAGCATGATGCTGAGCGTGGCTGATACGGCCCTTGCTGACATTGCACAGTATGAAGCAATATCCCAATAAGCAATCACAGGCATTCGACAAGGGGTGCCTGACTTGGAAATTCCCGGCCCCGCACTCCGGACATAAAGGGAACCCCGTCCGGGCATAGCGTTTGCCGAGATCATCCCAAAGTATGGTGCCTTGGCTTTCGCCGACTGAAAGAATAGAAAAAAGAATTCACGCTCGGCAGCGACCACTGCCACCATTCTTGGACTTGCCGGACTAATGCTGGCGGGATGTTCAATTTTCGATCCGCAAGGTAACCTGACACTGCATGATGTGATGAGTTCCGAGTATGGCGGACCCGATGTTACGACGCAGGCAGAAGACATCACAGTAGCGGCGTGTGCAGCCCCCATCGATTGCCTTGAAGCCTACAGTACCGCCGAGGCAAATTATTTCCGGTTTGAAAGCAGAAAACGTGCTGAAGAGTATGGGGCAACTGTGACAGATGGATTCGTTGTCAATTACATCGTGATGGACTTCGCTGGCAAGGATGCCCCGGTAGAGAAACAGCTTTGGGCAATGCAGGAGTTGGCTGGCACCTGGAACGACTACGAAGGCGACTTCCCGGACCGCCGCTAACGCTCGCTAAGAATGACCCCTCAAGATGTTCGGTTTTACATTTCACATCCGTTGCGTCGTACCATTCGGTGTCTGTCCGGATCGGCATTTCAAACCCCGTCCCGTAACGAGGGCGACAGGAATTTCCCAGTAGCGTACTGGTTCATTCTTATATATTGGTCCCATGCGCGCCATAGAAACAGTTCACGCGGAACCACACGACTCTGTTGATTCACCCTGTTATCGCGTCAATTTTTGGGAACGACCCTGGTTGGGGCCCTGGAAAGTAGTCCAGTGACTATGTGAGTACTCGTGTCCGACAATGGACACAGAAGGAACCACAGAAAAATGGCACGCAGACACACCAGACCAGGTCATCGCTAAAGTCCGTCAAGGACAAAAGATGCTCAACGAAGGCCACCCGATGATCGAGGTCATCAAGGAACTTCAAATCACCGAGGCTACTTGGTACCGCTGGATCAACCACTACGGATCAGAGAAAAACGCTGAAGCCAGCAAACGCACCAAAGAGCTGGAGAAGGAAAACGCGCGCTTGAAGAAGCTGCTCGCTGATCAGATGCTCGCCAACGACATCCTCACCGAGGTAGCTAAGGGAAAATTCTAAGCCCTGAACCACGTCGCCGTGCTGTACGGATGGCAATGGATAAATTCGCCGGCGTCCGAACGCTTTGCATGCCAAGTCTTAGGCCAGAACCGCTCTGCATTGCGTAAGAAGAAATCACCGATGAGCTTTGACGAAGCGCAGCTTCGATCAGATCTGAGGGCTGTTGCGTCTAAGCATCCGGCGTGGGGTTGGCGCAAGGCCCGCTGGTATCTGCTTGCCACCGAACGGTGGGCAGGCACTGTATTGAACAGTAAGCGCATCAGACGGTTGTGGCGCGGGGAAGGCCTGGTCTGTAAACCCAGACGTCGAAAGAAGCGGCGCACCGGCCCTGATGCGGGGGATCAGAAGCGTTTGACCGCCGAGTACCCGATGCACGTGCTCAGCTTTGATTTCCAGTCGGACGTGACCTCTTGTGGCCGTCCTATCCGGTTCTTTAATATCATCGATGAGTACACGCGGACCGCTTTGGCGATCATTCCCCGCCGTGCTTTTAAGGCTGCTGATGTGGTGGCTGTATTAGAGGACATCATTGCTGAAACCGGGATCCAGCCGATGTTCGTGCGGTGTGATAACGGTCCTGAGTTCACGGCTGGCGCGCTGGTGGATTGGTGCATCAGTGTAGGGGTGTCCATTGCGTTTATCGATCCTGGTTCGCCTTGGCAGAACGGTTTTATTGAGTCGTTCAATGCGCAGTTCCGTCGTGAACAACTTTCCGGGGAAATCATGGACACTATGGCGGATGCGAAGTATTTGGCTGATGAATGGAAAGACATTTACAATCATGAGGTCCCCATGGGTCTTTGGATGGGTTGACGCCGTCCCGGTTTTGGGATGAATGGGTTAGAGGGAATCAGTTAGCTATCGCATAGTGGCTGGACTGCTCAAAGGGACCCAACCACAGCAACCCGAAAAAGATGGCATAGCTCGCAGCGACAGCTGCAGTGATGAATTGTCACCGTGAACTACACAGAAAAAAGTTTTACAAGTTTGAGGATGAGCGACGCCTCTAAATATGTCCGTGACGTGCAGCTGCCTCAAGGTACTGTACGAAAGCAGAATCTGATCTATCACCAGGGCGCATGAAAGGGCCTTCCTCAGGATCCTGAGGGCGACGCACAGGGAACCCGATAATGGCAGTGAGTCTCTCATTCAAATCATTGCCTGCAACACCATACACTTTGAAACCAGTAATCAATGATCCCTCTCGTTCGAGAAGTATCGAAACACGCTGGCCCAAGGCATGTTGCGCTGACATTACACGGTACGGGAGCTCTTCAACAGTACCGTCAAAAAGCTCACGCCAATAGAATTCAGCCTCCTCGGCATGTTCTTCAGCATTCTCATCTGTCGCACGTCCTTTCAGCAACTTTTCCAGGATAAGAGGATTGGTCAACGTATAGAGCGAATCGATGAGATCATTCCTGATTTCCTCGTCGTACTCGAATCCATCGGGCTCCATCAAGCCGACTGGAACCCGATAGGCTTCGTATTCCTTTGTCAGCAGATCCTTTACGGACCCCGTCTTCGGGGGAGTTGGTGAGGCGGACTTCCATCGATCAACGAGTTCGTCAATTGTAGGTTCAGGAATCGGCATTGTTATCATTCGAATCTCACATTAACATGTACCGCCAGCTGACCCATAGAGCGCATGGGATGCCGGTGTACGTCCAGAGCAACCTGAGCGTGACCTGAAAATGAACCTACCGGGATCTATTTGAAATTTCTAGACCTGGATGAATATTTCTAGTATTAGCCTTATCCAAGCAAGACGGGCTGCACTCAGCGCATGACCTCAACATACTTAATCATGCGAGGCTTTCCGGCTACTAAGTTCCTTTACTTCGATAGTCGCACGCAATGTATATACTACCGAGTAAGGCAGGTCACAGTAGCGGGTTGGGTATCGCTTTGAGATGAAGCCAGACGATCGATGGAATCGGTTACTTGTATTGGTACAGCGTCCAGGGCGAAGACGGTTCCGGCGTTGAGCAATCAGAGCACTGGATCGATGAAAAGCACATGCAGTACTGGCGCACATGCATCGATGACACCTTTCCTGCGGAAGATCTCAGACCACGTGTCACGATGATTCCGGAACGCGTGGAAGCAGCAATGAAGCCGCTGGCGACGATCGGTGGGATGAGCTAACCAATCTTCCGATCGTTTCTCAAACGGGGAACGTCTAACGAAACGATGTCCGTATGTCGATCCCTCTACGGGGCGAGAACTGTGCTTGTGCAGCATGGACATGAATGGCTGTAGCCTTGTGGGTACGACCGAGGCTTGGGTCGAAAGAAAATCGGTTATCGCCATGAAAAATTGAAGGGGCAACTATGAGTACTGATCAGCAGCCTGAGCCTCCTAGCCTGCCCCATTTGGATAGAGAAAAAGTAGTTGAGCTAGTTTCCTATGCAGAGCGTTACGTCTTGCTGTTGCAGTGGGAGGAGCGCGAGCTCCGTAGGCTGAATCGCGATTCTTCGGATCTGCTGCCGATCATCCAGGGCTGGGAATTCATGTCCATTGCTCTTCGAGAATCCTACGATTTAGAAGAAACCGATTTTCCTCGGTAGATCTCGTAACCCTGTCCCAATTCGGCAGATTTAGATGCTTGGTGACCTCTAAAGTTCGATTTCATGTCCATAAGAGGAACCTTGGGTTCTTGCGGTGATTGCAACACTAAGTGAATGAGTGTTGATATGGCGAAGTATTCAATCCTTTTCCGGCCGGATCTATTGCAGGTCTTTTGGGCAGGGATCCAGGCAGGTGATTTCATCACTGATGCCGTTATTCCGATCAATACCAGTAGGCGTACAGGGCGCACTGTCGTGGCCGCTGCCGGTGGCGTCCGACCTCGCCGTGGCAGGAATTTGAAGGGCCGGTGTCTGACGTTCGCCCAACGTGAAGAGATCGCGATTCTTTACGCTCAGGGCCAGTCCTTGAGAGCGATTGGGGAGGTTATTGGCCGGTCGGCTTCGACGGTCTCGAGGGAGTTGCGACGCAACACGAAACCCGGAACCGCCTACCGGGCAACCTCGGCTCATATGCTCGCCTACGAGCGTGCCAGCAGGCCGAAACCGGCCAAACTCCACACGAACATAGCCCTGCGTACAGTAGTGGAAGAGGACCTTGCCAAGAAGTATTCACCGGAACAAATCGCAGGACGACTGCGCGTCCAGTTCCCCGACCAGAAGGAGATGCGTGTGTCACCGGAGACTATTTACCAATCCCTGTACGGCCAGTCCAGAGGCGCCTTGAATCGGGATCTGGCCGCGTGTTTACGCACCGGGCGGGCCGTGCGGCGCCCCTCTCGCAAGGCCGGGCAGCGTAAGAATCGAATCCCAGAAATGATCAATATTTCCCAGCGCCCACCGGAGGTAGAGGACCGTGCCGTGCCAGGGCACTGGGAAGGGGACCTCATCATCGGCAAGGGTAACCAGACCGCTATCGGGACACTGGTGGAACGCAACACCAACTACACGATGCTCGTTCACCTACCCGATGGCTACAAAGCCGAGCAGATGCGTGAGGCGTTGACCGCGAAGATCAAAACACTCCCGCAAGCGCTGCAGCATTCCTTGACCTGGGACCAAGGCATCGAAATGCAGGACTGGAAAACCGTGAAGATGGATACCGGCATCGACATCGACTTTTGCGACCCGCATTCGCCTTGGCAACGCGGTATCAACGAGAACACAAATGGACTGCTGCGCCAGTATTTCCCCAAAGGCACCGATTTGAGCATCCACAGTGCCCAGGATCTTGACTGGATTGCCGCCGAACTCAACGACAGACCACGCAAACGACTAGAGTTCAAGAAACCGATCGAACTGATCGAACCCCTCCTGTTGCAATGACCGCCAGAATCCGCCGAACCCTCTACGGGACAACGTCGGCGCGGCGGTGTAGGGCTGCTCCATCGAGCAGGGTCATAGCGCGGTAGATGGTGTGGTGGATGGGAACCGGGACTCCGTGATGCTGAGCCAGCCGGACGACGGTGCCGTTTTGCTCCTCGAGTTCCGAGGAACGTCCTGCGGCCAGATCGCGTTGCATGGAGGCGGTGCTATCCGGGCTGAAGGCGTCGAATTGTGCCATCATCCGGGCCACGTCCGATTCTCCCAGGTTTGCCCCGGCATGGCCGGCGAGGGTAGCAACCTCTCGCATGGCATCTTCGACCAGGGCGCGGGTTTGCGGGTTGGTGCGGGTACGGCCAACCGGTTCGCGGCATAGTGCGCCGACTCCGCCGTAGGAGGTGATGAGCATGAATTTTCGCCACATGTCGGTGATGATGTCGGCCGAAACCGTGGTTGCGACTCCTGCTGCGTCCAGGGCGTTGGCCAGTTGCGCGGCCCGGGTTGTGGTTGTTCCGTCGAGTTCGCCCAGGGTGATGGCTGGTTGCCCGCCGACGTGGTGGACGGTGCCGGGTTGCTGGAGGTAGGAAATGATCATGGCGAGCCCGCCCAGGGCGTGGCCCGGACCGACCGCTTCGGTGATGCGTTCGGAGGCCGTGACGCCGTTTTGCAGCGGCAGGACAGCGGTGATCGGCCCGATCAAGGCGTGTGCCCCGCTCATGGCTGCGGAGACTTGTCCGGCTTTGCAGGCCAGGATGACCGCGTCGCACGCGCCGATGGTTTCTGCCGTAGTGCTGACACCGGCCAGAGGGGTGGTGAAGCCGGGGCTCCCGTCCCCGGTGGTGACGGTGATCCCGTGGTCGGTGATGGGTGCGATGTGTCGTTCGGTGGCCAGCAGGTGTACTTCGGATCCGCTTTTGGCCAGTGCGGCGGCGAAGTATGCGCCGACGCCGCCGGCGCCGATGACTCCAATTTTCACGGTGATGCTCCTACTATTCTCAGTTTGGGTGAGGGGGGCCGGTTAATTGGTGCCGGTGGCACTGATCTGGCTGATCCGCGTCAGGTGCCGATGGCTAGCTTGTGCCAGGTTCTAGTCCAGAGTGTATAGGTCGAGTCCTTCGTGGTGAGTTTCCAGTTGGAATCCGCGCCTGGTGAGCAGCCTGGCGGAGGCGGCATTGGCAGGATCGACGCGGGCGATGAGGGTCTTGGTTGCGTAGACCTCGGGAATCGTGGTTAGTGCGCTATCGAGCATAGCTCCTGCAATGCCCCGGCCCCAGTGCTCTGGTGATACCCAGTACCCGACCTCTATGCCGGTTTCCTTGCGTGTGGAAACGACGATGCCTACAGGTTCAGTTGTCTCAGTGGCCAAGAACCAGCGGGAGGCCCCGACTGTGTCGAGCGGGTCTTGCTGAAGTGCCGCCCGAACGCGGGTTTGGATGGTTTGTTGATCCCACGGCTGCCCGTCTCCGATGAAACGAGTCACCCTTTCATCCGACGCCATGTCGGCGAAGAATTCCGTGTCTGCCTCGTGGAATGGACGCAGGTCAATAGATGGCGGGTGCGGCATCGGGAACCTTTCAATAGCCGTGGTCTTGGTCAACCTATCAAAAACATTGAGCAGTCCTAAATCTGTAAGTCGGCAAACTTTCGCTGTATTGCGGTGATGAACTGTTCGAGGAACCCTCTGCGGGACGGAGAACTGTAAGCGATCGCGAACCTCCAACGTGGTCAACGGCCTAACAAGCAGCGTCAAGATGCGGGTGAATGGCTCAAGCCACGGAAGCTCTGCAATGAGAGTAATGCGCAAACGATGAAAAGCAATGAACCTGCTAGGAAAGGAACAGCAAGACCAAAAACAGTTGCAAACATGCCTCCAAGACCGGCGCCGATAGCAAGTCCAGCAAGGCCAAATAGCTTTAATACCGAGTTAACCCTGCCGCGCAGAGCATCCGGAACCAGTCGTTGTCGAACTGAACTCACCGAGACGTTGAAAAGCACTGCGTGCAGAATGTAGAGAGCCAATGCCAGGCCGGCTACAAATGGGCTATCAGTCAAGAATGTCGCCAACAAGCTTACAGAGCCTAGGACTAGGCTTCCTGTCGTGAGGGCAGCGTAACCGATCTTGCGCCTCAAAGGCGCTACGATCATTGAACCGAGCAGACCACCAACGGCTGAGGCTGCAAGGAGGACCCCATATTCAGCAGAATTCAATCCCAAGGTTTCCGTAGCGAAAAGTACGAGGATTGAAAACGGCATCATGTAGGCGATACTGGCCAGCCCACTGACTACAGCCAAAGTACGAAGCAGTCGATGTCTTGCCAGCCAACTTGCTCCAACTACTACCTCGCGGCGCAGAGAAGTCGCCGGACCCCGGGACCTGGCGGCCTGGAAGTTTCCTTTCATCGCCAGGAAAAACAGGCCGGCGGCTGCGTATGCGCTCCCCATGACAGCTATGGGAAGCGCCATGGCTGTTGCGAACAGCAATCCACCCAAAGGAGGCCCTACGAATTCGTCTGCGATCAGCTGAGTAGCAGAAATCTGGCTGTTGGCCTTGTCCAGGTCCTTGCTTCCCACTAGAGAAGGAAGGATGGATAGTGCTGAGTTATCTGCTGCGGTTTCCAACAGACCGATCAGGGTATAAACGACGTAGAGAGCCATAACCGATCCGGACCCGCTAGCGATCAGCAAGGCCAAAGCGGCCAGCAGAAGACTTCTGATCAGATTGGCAACCCATAGTAGAGTTCTGCGATCCAGGCGGTCAACGAATACTCCGATAGGAAGAACGGCAACAAGTCTGGCAGCGGAATACACCGCTGTCAGGCCCGCAACGGCCATGGGATCGTTGGTTAGTGTCGTTGCGAGGAGGGGTATTGCCACAAAGCTAATGCCGTCACCGAAGTTCGAGGCCGCGTTGCCAGCCCACAACTTTCGGTAATTTCTCCCCATCGACATGGGACTGAGCCTACTGTGACTTCCGTTATCCCAACAAATGTTTACAACTTACAGGCTAATAATTGCACCTAGTGGAGTGCGAACCGCATAGCCTGAGGGGAGCCCGCTAGGGGACATCCCGCGAGAATGAGCTTCCCAGCGACGCCGAATTTCTAAATCGCAGTTAATGTGGGTCCGGCGAGTCGGTAGGGTGGCCGTCGGTACGGAGCCGGAGACCGTCAGCCGCACGGTCTAGAACAAAATTGATGCAAGGCATGCTGAGCGAGGGCTTAGCTGTTCAAGGTGCAGCAGTTGGAGAGCGCGTGTTGCTCGATCAAGGGAGCTTGGTAGCCGCGTATTCGGAACGGTTGAAACCGCTTGTTGCCCGAGGTGCTGAATCAGTTGATGACCAAGCGTTTCACGGTGCTCCTGATCGCCTCGATGACATCATTGATAGTAATTCGATGCAGGTGCTCGGCTCTCAATAAAAGGTCGATTTGTCTCCCTGATTTCAATCCCTTGATTGGTCGTAAAGTCACCGTTTCATCCAAAGTCTTTCGTGCTGTGAAACGTGGGAGGATTCCCAGGCAACCACTGGCTTCAACCAAGGCGCCGGCGGTGGCGTAATCGTTGACCCGGTGCTCGATCCGCGGGGCTTTACCGGCCAGCGCGGCGATGGTTTCCAGAACGTCAGCCGGTGAGAATCCTGAGCGGGAAACGACCCAGGGCTCGTCAATCACCTGCTCGGGGGAGAGCTCTCCGAATTTGGCCAGTGGATGATCTCGGTGGATCGCCACGTCCAGCGGTTCGAAAGCCAGAGGTATAACGCTGATCCGGTCTTCGGGCCAGGGGGCCGTGTGCGGCATCCGGTGTGCCAACACCAAATCGTACGTCGAGGTCAGCGCCGGAAAATCCTGCTGCGAGACATCTTCGTCGGAAAAGCGCAGCGGGGGCAGTTGGCCTTCCGGGTAGGTTAGCAACGGGGCGAAAATGGTCTGCCCAATGGAATGGAATCCCGCGATGCGAATGGGGGTGTCCCGCTCTTGCTCCTGGGTGCGGATCCTCGCTGACACCTCGGCCAGGGTCGAAGCGACTGACGCTGCGGCGGAGGCCAGCAGTTTTCCCTCTGTTGTCAGGACCAGCCTGCGTCCGTCCTTCTGGGTCAGGGGCGCAGGGAAGTTGCGCTGCAGCTGCGCTAAATGCTGCGAGACCGCTGAGGGTGAGACAAAAAGGGCCCTCGCCACGGCGTTGACGCTGCCCAAATCCGCGAGTTCACGCAGAATCCTCAACTGATGTAATTCCATGAAGTAAATACTAAATCGTTGGATCAGTAAATAAGTGATCTTCTAAGGTGTTGTCCCGTGCTGTCGGGTGCGACACTTGAATCGACCCCATGTCTGTGTTGCGCGCACCCAGGTGCCCAATCCAAAGGAACCCGCATGAAAGCACTGTACAAGTCCGGCCCGCACGCAGGGCTGGAACTCGTTGATCGCCCAGAACCAGAGACCGGTGCCCACGAGGTCAAGATCCGTGTCATGACCGCCGGAATCTGCGGCACCGATCTGCACATCGAAGCCTACGACGATGCAGCCAAAACCATGATCAACACGCCGCTGGTTCCGGGCCACGAGTTCTACGGCGAGGTCGTGGAAATCGGCGACTTCGTGCACGGGGTCAAGATCGGCGACCGCGTCTCGGGTGAAGGCCACGTAGTGTGCGGCCTGTGCCGCAACTGCCGCGCGGGCCGCAAGCAGATGTGCATCAACGTCGATTCGGTAGGCGTGCAGCGCGACGGCGCATTCGCCGAATACGTGGTGATCCCCGAAAGCAACGTCTACATCCACCGCGATGAGCGCATCACCCCGCTGCTCGGCGCCATCTTCGACCCATTCGGCAATGCCGTGCACACCGCACTGCAGTTCCCGATGGTGGGCGAGGACGTGCTGATCACCGGCGCCGGACCCATCGGCCTGATGGCCGCGGCAGTGGCCCGCCATGTAGGTGCCCGCAACATCGCCATCACCGATGTCTCCGAGCAGCGCCTGGAATTGGCCCAGTCCATGGGCATCGACCTGGCCGTGAATGTCGCGACCACCCGCATCAAGGAAGCGCAGCAGAAGCTGGGCATGGTCGAAGGCTTCGACTACGGCATGGAAATGTCCGGGCACAAGACCGCCCTGCCGGAAATGATCGAGAACATGAACCATGGCGGCAAGATCGCCATGCTCGGCCTGCCCAGCACCTCGATCGACATCAACTGGGGCAAGGTTGTCACCCACATGCTGACCCTGCGCGGCATCTACGGCCGCGAAATGTTCGAGACCTGGTACGCCATGAGCGCCATGCTCACCTCCTCGGAGGTGATGCGCGAGCGCATCGCCTCGGTGGTTACCGACTTCCTGCCGGCCACCGAATGGCAGCAGGGCTTCGAAGCTGCTCGCAGCGGGCACGGCGGCAAGGTCGTGCTCGACTGGACCGTTTTCTCAGGCTAAGAATTTCCCGCATCAACAAGGAGCATTTGCAATGTACACGGATCTCAAAGACCAGCTTGCCGCCGAATTGGACGAGCTGAAGTCCTCCGGCCTGTTCAAGGCAGAACGCCACATCGACTCGGCCCAGTCCGCCTCCATCATGGCCGGCTCGCTGGGAGACGATGCACGGAAGGTGCTGAATTTCTGCGCCAACAACTACCTGGGCTTGGCCGATAACCAGCAGATCATCGACGCGGCCAAGACCGCCATGGATGAGCGCGGCTTCGGCATGGCCTCGGTCCGCTTCATCTGCGGCACCCAGGACCTGCACCTGGCACTGGAAGCCAAGCTCTCTAAATTCCTGGGCACCGAGGACACCATCTTGTTCTCCAGCTGCTTCGATGCCAACGGCGGCGTGTTCGAATCGCTGTTCGGCAAGGAAGACGCCATCATCTCCGATGCGCTGAACCACGCCTCGATCATCGATGGCATCCGCTTGTCCAAGGCCGCGCGCTTCCGCTACGCCAACCAGGACATGGCCGACCTGGAAACCCAGCTGCAAGCCGCCGCGCAGCTCAACGGCGGGGCGGGCGCCCGCCGCACCATCATCGTCACCGATGGCGTCTTCTCCATGGACGGCTACCTGGCTCCCTTGGAGGCCATCTGCGATCTGGCTGACAAGTACAACGCGCTGGTCATGGTCGATGACTCCCACGCCGTGGGCTTCATGGGCGCCACCGGGGCCGGCACCCCGGAGCATGCAGGAGTCTCGGACCGCGTGGACATCTACACCGGCACCTTCGGCAAGGCATTGGGCGGCGCCTCGGGCGGCTACGTGTCCGGCCGCGGCGAGATTGTCGCGATCCTGCGCCAGAAGGCCCGCCCGTACCTGTTCTCCAACTCGCTGGCTCCATCGATCGTGGCTGCCACGTTGAAGGCGCTGGACCTGGTGGTGGACTCCGGGGACCTGCGCGAGAAGCTCTTCGAGAACGCTGCGCACTTCCGCCGCCGCATGACCGAAGAGGGCTTCGAATTGCTCGACGGCGAGCACGCCATCATTCCGGTGATGTTCGGCGACGCGGTCAAGGCCGCAGAGGTCGCAGGCAAGATGCTGGAGCAAGGCGTCTTCGTGACGGCCTTCAGCTTCCCGGTAGTGCCCAAGGGGGCCGCGCGCATCCGCGTCCAGCTTTCTGCCGCGCATTCGGCTGAGGATATCGAGGCCTGCGTGCAGGCATTCGTCGCCAGCCGCTGACCCAGGGGGATTGCCCGCCGCCGTGTTTCAATAGGGATGACGAGTTGGAATAACCAAAGGCGGTGGGCCCATGGCTACCAGGAACGACGTGGCGCGCTTGGCCGGCGTATCTCCTAGTACCGTGTCCTACGTGATCAGCGGCCGGCGCACCATTTCCGAGGCGACCAAGGCCAGGGTCCTGGCGGCCATGCGGGAGTTGAACTACACCCCGGATGCCTTTGCCCAGGGCCTGGCCGGATCGCGCCGGGGCATCCTTGCCCTGCACTTTCCCACCAGCTTGGACGGCTATTCTTCCACCGAGTTCGAGTACGTCACCGCCGCCATGGAGCGTGCCCGCGCGCTGGGCTACCACATGCTGTTGTGGTCCAATCCGATGACCGATGCCATGGGATTGGAAAGCCTGGTCGGGCAGAAGCTGGTGGCCGGGGTGCTCTTGATGGAAGTGTCCATCAATGACCCGCGCTTTGATGTCCTGCGGCGCGCGGGCATTGCCTTTGCCTCCATTGGCCGTCCCGATGACAGCGCGGACCTGTCCTATGTCGATAATGATTTTGCCCAGGCCGGGCGCATCGCGGTGGACTATTTGGCGAGCCTCGGCCACCAATCCATCATGTACATCAACGTATCGGTGGAAGACCAGGAAGCCGGCAACGGCCCGGCCATACGCACGGCCCGGGCCATCTGCGATGCCGTGCGCGATCGGGGCATGGCGATGCAGGAAGTGCCGGTGGAAAATAACGCCCGCGGCGGCCGCGCGGCGCTGGCGGCCTACCTGGAACTGCGCCCGCGACCCACTGCGGTGCTGGCGCTCAAGGAGTTCTCCACCGCGGGATTTGTCAACGCCGCTGGCATGGCTGCGTTGCGGATTCCCGATGACCTCTCGGTGATCGCACTGGGGGTCGGCGACCGCTCGGCCGAGATGGTTGCCCCGGCGCTGACCACGGTAGCTCCGCCGGGGGAGGCCATTTCCCATGCCGCGGTGGACGCCCTGGTGCAGCAGATCGAGGGACGTTCCCAACCGGCGGTGCAGCAACTGGTCGCGCCGCTGATGGTGGTCCGGGACAGCTCGGGTCCGGCACCGCATTGATCTGCCCGCGCCAATTTCTCCAGGGTGTTCTCCCATAACTGTTGACGCGCGTCGATGACCTGCGTCACTATTGAGGGGATCACTCGTGCCAGGCCGCCTCATCCGGCAGGGCATTACCCAACGTGGAGGGCATCATGACTAAAGCAAAACGCGGGCTGAAGTTCGCGCCGGTTATCTCGGTGGCAGCAATCGGCCTGCTCCTGGCCGGTTGCTCGGGCGGAGCAGACCCCAATGACCCCAACGCCTCCGGCGGCGGCGAAGCCCAAGTGGGCCAAGCCGACGGCGTCGTCGACATCTACGGCCCGGTCACCGGCATTGAAGCGGAACTGCTGGAAGAATCCTGGGCCAAGTGGTCCGAGGAGAACGGCATCAAGATCCGCTACACCGGCGACAAGAACTTCGAATCCCAAATCGGAATCAAGGTCCAAGGCGGCGACACCCCGGACCTGGCCGTCTTCCCGCAACCGGGCTTGCTGCAGGCCACCGTGGCCCAGGGCAAGGTGCAGCAACTTCCCGAGGCAGTGCAGTCCCAGCTGCAGAGCAACTGGTCCGAAGACTGGCAGAACTACGGCAAGGTCGATGGGGTGCAGTACGGGGTGCCGCTGATGGCCAGCGTGAAAGGCTACATCTGGTACTCGCCCAAGCAGTTCGAGCAGTGGGGCTTGAGCGTCCCGGAAACCTGGGATGAAATGACCACCCTTGGCACCGAAATCTCGAAGCAGACCAATGAACCGGCCTGGTGTGCCGGATTCGCTTCGGGCGAGGCATCGGGATGGCCGGGCACCGACTGGATTGAAGACGCGGTCCTGCGCCAGTCCGGAACCGAAGCCTACGACAAGTGGGTTTCGGGAGATCTGGAATTCACTTCGCCAGAAATCACCAGCGCCTTCGAATCCGTTGGAAAGATCCTGCTGGACCCAGAGCAAGTCAACGCCGGATATGGCGACGTGAAGTCGATCAACGCCACCGCCTTCGGCGATGTTGGCACGGCCGTGGCCAAGGGAACCTGCCCGCTGACCCACCAGGCATCCTTCCTGGAAGGATACGTCCTGGATTCCAAGAACGCCGATGGCGAGAAAGCTACCGTGGCGCCTGACGGGGATGTCTGGGCTTTCGTTGCCCCGCCAGCCAAAGCCGATGACCCCGTATCTGTTGTAGGCGGCGGTGAATTCGTTGCCGCCTTCTCCAATGATGAGGATACCGCCAAGGTCCAGGAATACCTGGCCAGCGCGGATTGGGCGAATAGCCGCGTTGGACTCGGCGGCGTGATCTCGGCGAACTCCGGGCTTGATCCGAAGAACGCCAGCAGCGATCTGCTGCGCTCCGCTGTTGAATTGCTGCAGGATCCGAACACCACCTTCCGCTTCGACGGGTCTGATCTGATGCCCAAGAGCGTCGGCTCCGACTCCTTCTGGAAGGGCCTGGTGGACTGGGTCGATGGCAAGCCGACCAAGGAAGTGCTTGAAAATATCCAGTCCGGCTATGACTCCTAGTCGCCATCTGGTCCATCGCCAACGGCCGGGAGTCCCGGCCGTTGGCGGGATTGTAGGAGCCTGAGCGCATGTCTGAATTCTTCCAGTGGCTGGCTGGCGTTCCGCCGCTAGTCCAAGTGCCGATCGTCCTGGTTGCCTTCGCGGTCTTGATCGCAGCGATCCTCGCCTTTGTCGAGATAGCGACCAAGGGCGGACGGGTTTTCGCCGTCGTGCGCTTTGCCGCCGCGGTCTTGGTCCCGGTGGCGATCCTGCTGGTCCTGGGCCTGTACAACTCCGTGATGTGGGTGGCCGCGCTGGCCGCGGTGCTCGGCGCGGTGCTGTTTTTCCTGGACCGGCGCTCGCGATCCGGCGCCGGCTCGCTGCTGCAGCTCTCCGGTTTCCTGGCTCCGGCCATGCTGCTGCTCGCTATGGGCTTGATCTACCCCACGGTCCGCACCGCGCTCAGCGCCTTCATGGCCAACGACGGATCCGGCTTCGTCGGGCTGGGGAATTTTCGCTGGGTGTTCACCAGCCCCGATGGCCTGACCGCCCTGCTCAATACCCTGGTGTGGGTTCTGGTGGCGCCCGTGGTCTCCACTATTATCGGATTGGCCTACGCGGTATTCATCGACAAGAGCCGTGGCGAGAAGTTCTTCAAGCTGCTGGTGTTCATGCCCATGGCGATTTCCTTCGTTGGCGCATCGATCATCTTCAAGTTCTTCTACGACATCCGCCAGGGCGAGCAAATAGGCGTGCTCAACGCGATCATCACGGCATTCGGGGCCACCCCGGTCGACTGGCTCGGGCTCGAACCGTGGAACACGTTGTTCCTGGTGGTGATCCTGATCTGGACACAGGCGGGATTCGCCATGGTCATCCTGTCCGCGGCCATCAAGGGCGTGCCCGCAGAGCAAATCGAAGCAGCCTCCCTGGACGGGGCCAGCCTATGGCAGCGTTTCGCCAATGTAACTCTGCCGGGGATCCGCTCCACGGTCATCGTCGTATTGACCACCATTTCCATTGCCTCGCTCAAGGTCTTCGACATCGTCTCTTCGATGACCGGCGGACGCTCGGATACAACGGTGCTGGCATTCGAAATGGTGCGCCAGTTCCAGCTCGGGGCACGCACCGGCTACAGCTCGGCCCTGGCCGTCATCCTGTTCATCCTGGTACTGCCGATCATCATCTACAACGTCCGCCAGCATAAGAAGCAAAGGGGAATCCGATGAGCACCGTCAGCGAGTCCTCTCGACGCCTCTTGGCAGCTACCGAGAAAACCAGCGGGAAACTGCGCAAAGCCACCACCTCCCGCGCAGCCACCATTGCGGCGTTCATCATTGCCGCGGTGTGGACCATCCCCACCTTCGGCCTGTTTGTCTCCTCCTTCAGGCAGGCTGATGACATCAAGACCTCGGGCTGGTGGACGGCCCTGTCCAACCCTTCATTCACGCTCGATAACTATGCGCAGGCCTTTGCCTCCGGGGACAGCCTTCCGCTGTCCAAGGCGTTCCTGAATTCGCTGGTCATCACCATTCCGGCGGCGATTGTGCCGATCCTTGTCGCCAGCTTGGCTGCCTATGCCTTCGCGTGGATCAACTTCAAGGGGCGCAATACGCTCTTCGTTCTCGTTTTCGCACTGCAGATCGTTCCGATCCAGATGGCGCTAGTTCCGCTGCTCCAGCTGTTCTCGGACGGAGTGAAGATCGGCGGGCTGTATATCCTGCCGGGCTTGGGAGTCAACGGTTTGGATGGCGCCTACGCCAAGGTCTGGATTGCCCACACGATCTTCGCCTTGCCGTTGGCGATCTTCATGCTGCACAACTTCATTTCGGAGATCCCCGATGAGGTCATCGAGGCTGCTCGTGTTGACGGAGCCGGGCACGGGAAGATCTTCTCGAGAATCGTCCTGCCCCTGTCGATGCCGGCTATTGCGTCCTTCGGAATCTTCCAGTTCCTCTGGGTGTGGAATGACCTCTTGGTGGCGACGGTCTTCACCTCGGGTGGAGGCTTGCCGATCACGAAAGCGCTCCAGGACCTCTCTGGTACCTACGGGCAATCCTGGGAGCTGCTCACCGCAGGCGCTTTCATCTCGATGATCATTCCGCTGGCGGTCTTCTTCGCCCTGCAACGGTTCTTCGTGCGGGGATTGCTGGCAGGTGCCACCAAGGGGTAACCCTGGCCTGCAGTGGGAACAAAAGGGTGCCAGTCTGAAATCCCAGACGGGCACCCTGTTGTTCTGCCCCACAGGCAACAAGCCATGGGTAGGCTCTTGGCTAAAGGATTGGAAATACCACGAAGGCGGAGCGCTCATGGCAACCTTGTTGCTTACCAACATTGGACAGCTGACTACGGTTGACGCGAAGGGCCGCGTGCTGGAAGACGCGGCGGTGCTGATCGAGGACGGACTGGTTGCATGGATCGGCAACATGGCGCATGCACCTGCTGCGGGACACGAGATCGATTTGGGCGGCCGTGCGGTGCTGCCCGGTTGGGTTGATTCCCACAGCCACCTGATTTTCGGCGGCGACCGCGCCGAGGAGTTCGTAGCCCGCATGGCAGGCCAGTCCTATGCCGCTGGAGGCATCGCGGTCACCACCTCGGCTACCGGGCAGCTCTCGGACAAGGAGCTGGCCGACCTCGTGGCTGATCGCCGCCGCGAAGCTCTGGCGATGGGCACCACCTGGATGGAAACCAAGACCGGCTACGGACTGGCACTGGAGGAAGAAATCCGGCATTCGGTGCTGGGCAAGCCGCTGGTCGATTCCCTGACTTTCCTTGGCGCTCACCTGGTACCGGCAGGATGGGACGCCGATGACTACACCGATTTGGTCACCGGACCGATGCTGGATGCCGTGGCGGCCAACGTCGACTTCGTGGATGTCTTCTGCGAACGCGGCGCATTCACCGAAGAACAGTCGCGCCGGGTCCTGGACGCCGCAAGGAACAAGGGACTGGCAACCAAGGTCCACGGAAACCAGCTGGGTCCAGGGCCGGGCGTGAAGCTGGCCGTTGAGTTCGGCAGCCACTCGGTAGACCACGTGAATTACCTGGACGATCAGGACCTCCAGGCGCTCGCCGGAAGCTGGGCTGGCTGGGACACGGGAACAAGAACAGGGACTGCGGGCACCGTCGCCACCTGCTTGCCCGCCTGCGACCTGTCGACACGGCAACCGCTGGCACCGGGCCGTGCACTGCTAGATGCAGGCGTGCGAATCGCACTGGCAAGCAACTGCAATCCGGGTACCAGCTACACGAGCAACATGAACTTCTGCGTGGCTACTGCTGTGCTCCAAATGGACCTGACCCTGGCTGAAGCCATCGAGGCGGCAACCTACGGAGGGGCGCTCGCACTGGGGGTTGCCGACCAAGTGGGATCCATTGAGATCGGCAAGCGCGCGGATCTGCATGTTCTTGACGCTCCAGTTGCTGCGCATCTGGCGTACCGTCCCGGGATGAACCTGACCCACAGCGTGTATCGGGCCGGCAAAGCGATCTAGAGCGTTGCAGGAACTCATCGACAACCCGGATGGATTACGCGCGCCCAGGGAAGGGGATAGGGATGGCAGGGATCCGGCCGCAAGGATTCCTCGGCCCCGAGCCGTGCTGCGGATTGAAGCAGTCCAAGCCGTAAGCAAAACTAGGACGCTGCATTCTGTCCGCCCGGTAGATAGAAACGATGAGAAGCCTTCAATGCCTGCTCCTGCTGGCCGCGCAGGTCCGGTACTCCCGATTCCCGACGATTGTTGGCGGCTTCTGGTGAGATCGAGGCAAGCCTCCGTGCCTTCCTGGACCGGTAGCTTCCTAGCGCTGGGGAATTAGCGTCTCGTGCCCGGAGCCATGGGCAATTCTCCCCGCTTGGCTCAGCACAGTTCTGCATGGGGATGCCCACTGTCCCAATGACATCGGAGAATAAAAGAGGCTTGCCGGCGGCTCGTGGAAACCGATGAAACGGCAGCTTCCCTTGCGAAGTCAGTTGGCTGCGAAACACCGGTCGCAAACAGGCAGCGATTCCAGGCCTTGAAAAGCTTGCCGACTGTTGAATACCTGGCGGCGTTTCGCAAATAGCCACGAGGCTAGGAGGGCAGAATGAATATTCCATCTGGGCTCTGGAATCCTGAACGCTGACCGGTGCGTGCGTACACGCTCACCGACCATTGGGAGCCAGAACGGTAGGGAGCCAAATGCCAGTCGGCGAATCGCTGCACGAGCTGCAGCGAGGTTCCTTCGCGGAGTTCGTCCTGGTCTTCCGGTCCGCCGTTGGCATGGCGGGTGGTTCCGACAACGAGTACGCCCGTGACGCTGAGCACCTGATCGGCTAAGTTGAAAACGCCTCGCAGTTCATCGCGAGAAATGAAAGCAGGCACATTACCGGTCAACAATATGGCGTCGTACGTCCTTGGCAGGTCATGCTCGCCCAATGAGCCCACGACCAGCTGGTTCGCCGATAGCTGCCGGAACCAGCTCCCGTCGAATAGCTCTGCAGCTACATCCAGCACTTGGGGTGTGGGATCTATGCCGTAGCCACGGTGTCCCAAGCGGCGCAAGGCGTTGACGGTGTTGCCTACCCCGCAACCGATATCGAGAATTCGTGAATTGCGGCGGCAGAGCATGTCGGTGAAACGGGCGACTACTTCCAAATCAGTGCCGTCAAGGGTCTGAGCACGCATCTTCGCTGCGTATGAATCGTAGTCGGGGCCCATGTCCACAGTTTTGCATAGGAACGAGAAGTGAGCGACTTGTTTGCGCTAGTAGGCAGAAAATATAGCTCCGGATTAGGCATTCATGATAAACAAGACCTATGGCTAATACTGCTTTCAAGGGAACCCCTGTACAGACTATTGGTGATCTGCCGGCCGTTGGCTCGCAGGCTCCAGCTTTCACTCTCACCGACACCGGCCTTGCAGATGTCACCAGCGAATCGCTGGCTGGCCGTCGCGTTGTCCTGAACATCTTCCCGTCGGTTGATACCGGCGTTTGCGCTGCCAGCGTGCGTCGCTTCAACGAATTGGCTGCGGGTCTGGAGAACACGACCGTGGTGTGCGTTTCTGCTGACTTGCCATTCGCTCTGGGACGCTTCTGCGGTGCCGAAGACATCGAGAACGTTACCGCTGCTTCGGTCTTCCGTTCCGACTTCGGTTCGGACTATGGCGTGACCCAGATTGACGGTCCACTAGCTGGTTTGCTGGCCCGTTCGGTTGTAGTCCTGGATGAAGACGGCAAGGTTGTTTACAACCAGATCGTCCCGGAGATCACCACCGAGCCGGACTACGAGGCAGCCATCTCAGCACTGAACTAGATATTCTTTGTATCGGAGACGATACGCCGAAATGCCCACCTGAGCATCGTGCTCGGGTGGGCATTTTGCTTTTTCAACGCGTTTGAACAAAATAATGTTTCGCTAGATCCTGATAGACGAAGACATCGGGAGGGATCATCACCAAGTGCTAAGTCGCGTTTGAGGCAATTGATACCGTAAGTTCGTGTCCTTGCAACTCTCTTGCGACGAAAGTGAACGAACTTGAGTAGCCGTTTAGAGAAATCTCTTCGCGGGCGTTTGCGCCGTCATGGGTGCAGGGAACGCTGACTTCTCCTTTGTCAGGTTTCTCATCGCTTTGCCATGCGATGCTGGACGACATGTCTTCGCCCGAGCATTCGAGCACTACCGTATATTTGCCGCCGCGGAGCGGAATAGCAAGGGAGATATTCTGGTCTTTCCTATCAATTTCTGTGCTGATGGCAGCCAGCTCATGGTCTTGCAGCGGCATCATCGAATCTGTACCTGGTGGAGGAGGACTGCTGGAATCGCTGAGGGAGCAACCTGTGAACGCCATTGAAGTTCCTACGAGGGCAATGAGAGCGAATGCGTTTTTCAGGGTCATATTTTTCCTCGCTTAGGAAGCTACAGTTCGATATCGGATTCTGGTTGGTGAGAATGCTGTCGCGATGGGATGAATGGTTAGCGAGGAGCTCACTTCCGTACCGTCTGCGCGGCGGTGAGGATGCGCGGACCAATCTTGCGCATGAGCTTGCCCATCTTCGGGTTGTCGGTGCGCGAGAGCGTATCCGATAGCCGTTCAAGACTCATCAGGCCCAACCAGATTTTGGCCCGGTATGCTTCCTCTGCGCTGGGAGCAATCAAATCCGCCATTTCCAATCCATGCCACAGGCTCAGGTAAGCGGTGTTCAAAGCCGGGTCCCACGCAGCGGCCAGGTCCCAATCCAAGAGGCCAACCAGTTTCTCGCCGATCCAGTGCATGTTGTGGCCGGCCAAGTCGCCATGGACTAAGCCCGCAGGAACCTGCGCCAGGATATCGAGCTGGGCCCAGAGCTCGGTAGCAGGCCCTCGCAGTTCCTCGGGCAGCGCATCGAAGCATTGCTGCTGCCTGGCCTGGGTCCATTCGCCACGGAATGAAAACGGTTTGGCCAGATGCTCGCTGATCGGCTCCAGCGGCAGCTCGGCCAAATCCTTGACCAGCTGTCCCAGCACCTTCGGATCCCCGTAATGCGGTTCATGGGCGCTGCCGGGGATGAAAGACATGGCCACGGAGCTGAGTCCGTCGACGTGCAGGATCTCGGAGACCGCCACCGGAATCTGGTAGTTGAGCTGGCCCTCCAGCAAAGACAGCAGCTTGACGGAACGGGGCATCTGCTCCGTGGCCGCTGGCGTGCGCGCCATGCGAATCACCGCTTGCGGATTGCCAATGACCACCTTGTGGAATTGTCCGCCTTCGTTCACGGCCGCATCTTCCCAGGAAAGATCGGGGCAGAGCTGACGGGCAATCTGCAGTTCTCCAATGGTGGCAGGACGGCTCACTCGCACTCTTCTCGTTCAGCTTGCTGGTGGTCTCAACCTCAGGCTATCGCAGGTTTGCCACGTGGCTGCTCAGTACGCGCACAGCCAGATCAGCCTATGATCGGAAACGTGAACGCTGAACAATCTAAGCAGACAGCAACCCGCAAGACCCTCAAATTCGAGATCGTCTTGGTTCTTGCCCTGTCTTTGGGACAAAGCGCGGTCTACTCGCTGCTGAGCTTTGCCGACAAGGTCACCCGGGCGCCGCTGCGCGAGCAGACTACATCGCTGAACAACCCGCTGAGCACCCGCGAGTTCTTTGATTTCTCCTACCAGCTGCTGGACATCTTCTTTGCCTTGGTTCCCGTCGTGCTCGCGCTCTACCTGATGAAGCGCACGACCGGACGAACTATCCGGGACATCGGTTTCGATATGCGCAAGCCGGGCAAGGACGCACTGCTCGGGGCGGGGATGTTCTTGGCCATGGGAGTAGGAACGCTGGGCGTCTATGCCGCTGGGCGGGCACTGGGCGTCACCACGGCACTGTCAGCAGCGAATCTTGGCGATTATTGGTGGAGCGTCCCAGTGCTTCTGCTGTCGGCTGCACGTCATGCAGTCCTCGAAGAAGTGCTGATGCTCGGATTCCTGTTCACCTACGCCAAGAAATTGAAGCTGGGCCTGTGGAGCACGATTATTGGTTCTGCGATGATCCGAGGCAGCTACCACCTGTACCAGGGGGTGGGGCCGATGATCGGCAATATGCTCATGGGCGTCGTCTTCGGCTGGGTATACCAGAAGTACGGGCGGGTGATGCCGCTGGTTATCGCGCACTTCCTGCTTGATGCCATCGGCTTCGTGGGATACGCCTTGGTCGGGCCGGCCATCGGAATCGGCCAGTAGCGCCGGTAAGCTGAGCCAATGCAGATTACCGTGCTGCGCGAAGAGGACCTTCGCCAAGCAGTTGAATTGTGGGAAGCAACTGGGCTGACTCGTCCGTGGAATGATGCGCTCGCCGACGCCCGACGGGCTTTGGCCGAGCCTACTTCCACGGTGCTGTCCATCGTTGAGAACGATCAACTCATGGCTACTGCGATGGTTGGCCATGATGGCCACCGAGGTTGGCTCTACTATGTTGCGGTGGATCCGTGCCGGCAGGGCAACGGCCTGGGAAGGGCGCTGGTGGATGCCGCTGTCCTGTGGCTGCGGGATCTCGGCGTGCCCAAGGTGCAGCTCATGGTCCGCGAGGAGAACTCTGCCGTCATCGATTTCTATGAACGGCTGGGCTTCGAAGACCAGCACGTCGCGGTCCTGGGGAAGCGGCTGGACCGGCCTTAACGAAAAGAAAGTAGGTGGGGACGCCATTGTCCCCGCCTACTTGCGATCTCTGCGGAACTGTTTACAGCACCACGGTTCCGGACTCGGTCTCAAAGGTAACCGACATGATGCCCGGAGTGCCATTCGGCGCTTCATATTGCATGGTGACAGCGCCCAAATTGACGTTCTGCGGCTGGCCCAGCCAATCCAGCACCCGTTCACGCGAGCCGGCGATGGCGATCTGGCTGATGGCGCCGGCAGGTTCCAGCGCCTTGGACGGATGCAGCTCCTCGGATCCTTCATCCCAGGAAATCAGGTACGGGCACTGCGGATCGGCGATCAGGCCCTTGATGCCAATCTGCTGCCAGGTCAGTTCGCGGCCATCAGGGAACTTCCGGTTGCCCGGCACCGACTTGCGGCCCAAGCGGTCTTCGGCACTGGATAGATCTTCCACCGAGACGCACCAGCCCATCCAGCCGCCGCCGAGCTCCGAACGGGCGCGAACCGCCTGTCCGAAGGGTGCCTTGTCGCTGGCCGGGTGGTTCAGGACTTCAACCACCTCCAGGTACTGGCCATGCTTGAGCGGGAAGATGACATTGCGTGTTCCGAATCGTGGATGCACGCCGCCCTTGACGAATTCCAGTCCAAGGGACTCGGAGATTCTTTCAGCGGTTGGCAACAGCCCGTCCGGGCCGCATGCATAACTTACGTGATCTAGCCTCATCATGTGCCCATCATGGCAACATGTGATGCGAGTCTCTACTTAGGCACACCTAAGTGCCGTGATGCTATCGAATACTCTGCGATGAACCTGCAATATTCGCGAAATATGACCGATTGAGTCCAATGACGAGCCCTTGCGTTGCAAAGATCTTCGGTTTTCGGGCAAACTGGTACCAGGTCATGAGTCCCAGTAACAAGCCCCGGCTTACTGGGCGGCAACCCTCCAACCGCGGTGGGGTGCCCCGGGTGAAGACCTGGCCCTTGAACGCACAAGGCATCAAGGACAAGCGCGGGTTACCCCTGGAAGTCGTCACGATATGGTGCTTCCTGTCGGTGTCTTTTCAGTGGCGTACCCCCATAGTCATGAAACGCTATTTGGAGGAAACCATGAGCAATAACTGGTCATTTGAAACCCGTCAGATCCACTCCGGCCAGACCCCGGATCCGACGACCGGAGCACGGGCTCTCCCGATTTTCCAAACCACCTCTTTCGTCTTCCCCAGCGCCCAGAGCGCTGCTGCACGTTTCGCGCTGCAGGAACTGGAGCCGATCTACACCCGTATCGGCAACCCGACCACCGACGCGGTGGAAACCCGCATCGCTGACCTGGAGGGCGGCGTTGGAGCACTGCTGCTCTCCTCGGGACAGGCTGCCACCACTTTCGCTATCTTGAATTTGGCCGAAGCCGGCGACCACCTGGTGGCCAGCCCCAGCCTGTATGGCGGAACCCAGAACCTGCTCAAGCACACGCTCAAGCGCCTGGGCATCGAGGTCACCTTCGTTTCGGACCCGGACAACCTGGATGATTGGCGTGCCGCGGTGCGTCCGAACACCAAGGCCTTCTTCGGGGAAACCATCTCCAATCCGCGACAGGACGTCCTGGACATCGAGGGCATCTCGGCGATCGCCCACGAAGCTGGCGTGCCGCTGCTGGTGGACAACACCCTGGCCACCCCGTACCTGATCCGCCCGATCGAGTGGGGTGCGGATATCGTGATCCATTCGGCCACCAAGTTCCTTGGCGGCCACGGCAATGCCATTGCCGGTGTCATCGTGGACTCGGGCAACTTCGACTTCGCCAAGGACGCCGACCGCTTCCCGGGCTTCAACACCCCGGACGAGTCCTACAACGGCCTGGTCTTCGCCCGCGACCTGGGTGTCAACGGCATCCTGGGCGCCAATCTGGCCTACATCCTCAAGGCCCGCGTGCAGTTGCTGCGCGATTTGGGTTCTTCGGTTGCGCCGTTCAACGCGTTCTTGATCGCGCAGGGCCTGGAAACCTTGTCGCTACGCATTGAGCGCCACGGCCAGAATGCCGTAGAAGTTGCCAATTGGCTCGAAGCCCGCGAGGAAGTGCAGAAGGTCGCTTACGCAGGCCTGAAGTCCTCGCCTTGGCATGAGCGTGCGCAGAAGTACAGCGATCAGGGCGCCGGCTCGATCATCGCGTTCGAACTGGAGGGCGGTTCGGAAGCCGGCCAGGCCTTCGTGGACGCACTGGTATTGCACTCCAATGTCGCGAACATCGGCGACGTGCGCTCCTTGGTCATCCACCCGGCCTCCACCACCCATGCCCAGCTCTCCGAAGCGGAGCAGGTTGCGGCCGGCGTGAGCCCGGGACTGGTGCGGCTGAGCGTCGGACTGGAGAATATCAAGGATATTCTGGCCGATCTGGAACTGGGCTTCCAAGCTGTTGCAGCCCTCGAGAACAAGGAACTGCAGGAAACCCTCTAGGCATGGCATCCATTGTGACTACTGAAGATACTCTGCGCGCCGAAGAGCTCGCCGGCGGACAAGACGGCATTTTGCGCCGTAAGTCCGTGGGGGAGCACCACTTCGAATTCGGTGGATTCCTTCCGGACGTGGTGCTGGCCTATGAAACGTGGGGGACGCTAGCAGCTGATGGCTCCAACGCGGTGCTGGTGATGCATGCGCTCACCGGTGACGCCCACGTTGCGCAAGGCGATTCGCAAAGCGCCGGCTGGTGGGAAGAGCTCGTAGGCCCCGGCGCCACGGTTGACACCAATGAGTACTTTGTCGTGTCCATCAACATGGTGGGTGGTTGCAATGGTTCCACCGGCCCCTCGTCCTTGGGCGACCAGGGCCTGCCCTACGGTTCGAGCTTTCCCTTCGTCACCATCAAGGACTCGGTGCGCCTTGAAGCGCGGCTGGCCAAGCAACTGGGAATCGATTCCTGGCATGCGGTCATTGGCGGTTCGATGGGCGGTGCGCGCGCGTTGGAATACGCCGTCGAGTTCCCCGACCAGGTCAAGAACCTCGTAGTGATGGCCTCGAGCGCGCAGGCGACTGCCGAGCAAATTGCCTTTGCACAGGTGCAAACCCAATCCATCCGGTTGGATCCGCACTTCTGCAATGGCGACTACTACGGCAACGATGCGCGCCCGGACGCCGGTCTTGGCTTGGCTCGCCGCCTGGCCCACATCACCTATCGTTCCGAGGCCGAGCTTGAAACCCGTTTCTCGCGCAACCCGCAGGATGGCGAGAAGCCAACGGGTCTGCTCGAGGGGCCTCGCGGGCGGTACCAGGTGGAAAGCTATCTTGACCATCAGGCCAGCAAGTTGGTGAATCGTTTCGATGCCAACAGCTACCTGGTGCTCACCGAGGCGCTGATGAGCCATGATGTGGCTCGCGGCCATGAATCCCTGGAAGCCGCCTTGGCGCGACTGGCGAAGGTCAACGTGGTGGTTGCCGCGGTAACCACTGACCGGTTGTACTTTCCTGAGCAGTCAGTGAAGCTGGCTTCGTCGCTGGCCAAGCCAAAACCGGTGCACTACATTGATTCGCCGATTGGCCACGATGGATTCCTGACCGATGCCACGCAGCTCGATGGCGTGCTTCGGACCTTGGTGTTCGGAGACTGAACCCCGGAAGGGGCTCGGGAAGATTTCAAAGCCTGAAGCAGTTCCGCCAGTAGTCGGTGGAACTGCTTCAGGCTTTTCATGCCTACTTGGCGCTGTCGCCGGCGCCGAGCGAGTCGTTTGGCTTGGTCTGCGCAAACGGCGTGGCCGAGGGCCGTTTCGGGGTGATGCCGTCGCCGGAGGACTGGTGGCGCAGGCGGCGCAATACCCAGGGAGCAAGATGCTCGCGCGCCCACTGCAGATCCTCCTTGCGGGCTTCCCTCCAGCTGCGTTCATCCACGGCCGGAACGATTTCGGTGTCCAGCGGATGCGCGACGTTCAGCGAGTCCAGTGCCATGGCGGCAATGCGCTGGTGCCCGGCGGGGGAGAAGTGCAGGCGATCCGGTGCCCACATCTGGGATTGGTGCAACTCCTGCAAGGCCCACATGTCCGCCACGATGGCGTCGTGGCGGGCGGCTACGGTGCGCACGTTTTCGTTGTAGATCGCCACCTTGCCTCGGATGCTTCCCAAAACCGGGGTATCGCGAATATCGGGCCCGGTGAAGAGCAAGAGCGTGGCGCCCGTATCGGTGAGCTTGGCTACCGCATTGTCGAGGATATCTGCAATCTTGTCTGGATCCCCGCCCGGGCGCAGGACGTCGTTGCCGCCTGCGCAGAGCGAGATCAGATCGGGCTTCAGGTCAATGCAGGGATCGAGCTGTTCGGCAACGATCTGGCCGATCAGCCGGCCTCGAATGGCGAGATTGGCATACGAGAAGTCCGGGACGGTGCGGCTGAGCTCATGGGCCAAGCGGTCGGCCCAGCCAAGGTGGCGGCCGGTGCTCGACGGGTCGGGGTCGCCGATGCCCTCGGTGAACGAGTCCCCAATGGCGACATAGCGGCGCCACGGATGCAGTGGGGCATTGGCGGATGTTGATGGTTCAGAAGCAGAATCGTTTGGCACGAATCTATTGTTACCAATGGGTAACTTATAGTCAATCATTCCCGAGGATGATTCCATGAGCCGCCGTGCTAGTCGCTCAAAGCGTCCCGGCGCGCCTGCAAGTACTCGTCGCGGGTAATGATTCCTCGCGAGTGCAGGGAATCGAGTTCGGCAAGCTTGTCCTCAAGGGATTTTTCCGGCGTCAGCATAGCTGAATTAGCGGCTCTTGCCATCAGTTCGGTTTCCAGGGTCAGCGGATCAAAACCGGCGCTCTTGGCTTTGCGGTAATTGCGCACCGCTACGAAGATGATCAATCCGATAACGGCGATAAAGAGCATGGCGAACAGGGGAATGCCGACTGAAAATACGGTGTCCACGTTATCGAATAGGGACGAAGCGCTTCCCGGGTCCGGTTCGATGTACCCGAAACTATCGAGATCCTCTTGCAGCTGCCCCGGAATATTTTCGCTGTATTCAATTTCGTCCATGGCGCCTATTCCTAACTCTGTCGCTGTCGCCGTCCCGTCCGGCGAGAGCGGCGTTCCGGAGGACCGAGAGGCGGTTGGTCCAGTTGAACACGAAAAGCTTGGAAAGCTAAGCAATTTTTACAAGATTTATAATCTTGTAACATGTCAACTTGATTTCCAGGCCTTGGAAGACCAAGGTTCCAGGAGAGTGCCGGCCAACGCCTTCAGCAGATTCGACGGCGATTATGGGGAAGTTCTGCTGCACCCGGGCGCTGCCATCGCCGGTGGACGGGGACTTGATGGAATCGGGCCGCGGAAGCGCTGAGCTAGCTGTAGTTCCCCGCGAGGTCCTGTTCGATAGTCTTGGGGAACTATGACTATCCCGGACCAGGCTCCAGTGGCCATCATCTCCCGTAACGACGAATCCCGCCTTGGAACTCCGCTGCTGGTGTTCCTGCACGGCTATGGCTCGAATGAACAAGACCTCATGGGGCTCTCGCAGCATCTGCCCGAAGAGTTCACTTACCTCTCGGTGCGCGCACCGCTCCAAGCAGGCCCGGGGTACAGCTGGTTCCCGCTGACCCAGGAAATCGATTACTCCATCGAGTCGGTGGCACGCAGCGTCGAAGCGCTATGGGCATTGCTGGAACCGCTGGTAAAGCAGCACTCCTCGATCACCCTGCTCGGTTTCTCCCAGGGCATGGCCATGGCGACTTCATTGGCACGCTACCAGCCCGATTCCATTGAAGCCGTCGTCGGGCTCTCGGGCTTCGCCGTGGATCCCGGGCCCTTGGATATATTCGACGACGCGAAGCTGGCAGAAAAGCCGCTGCCGCTGTTCTGGGGCCGCGACCTGGCTGACCCGGTGATCACCCGGGACAAGATCGAATACACCCTGGGGTGGGTTCCGGGGCACACCGAATTGGCCAGTGAAACCTACCGGCAGATTGGCCACTCGGTGTGCATGGAAGAACTGCAGGATGTGGCCGAGTTCCTCAACAGGGTCGTCCTGGGGAAAAGCTGACTACTGCTGCGCGGTGACCTTCACGCATTCACCATTCACGCACACCACGTCGCCGGGGCGGATCTGCGCCCCGCGACGGGTGTCCACCTCTCCGTTGACGGTGACGATTCCGTCGGAAATCATTTCCTTGGCGTGGATGCCATCCTCGGCCAGGGAGGCAAGCTTGAGCAACTGGCCCAAGCGGATGGACTCGTCGCGGATTTCTAGGTCAAAAGCTTCGTTGGCACTCATGGCTTCCATTCTTCCCTAAATAAGCGCGCTGCATCGTTAGAATCGGCCAAAGGCGTGGAAGTTCACGTCGGCGTTACCTGATTCGGCTTCGTCTGCAGGCCGCGGAAACGATACCCTTGGAAGGTATGTATTTTTCTACGGACCGCAACCAGCGGCCTCGTAATTCCCATTGGAGTTGATATGGCGCCACAGTCCAAGCTAGACCAGGTTATTTCCCTCGCAAAGCGTCGAGGATTCGTTTTCCAGGCTGGTGAAATCTACGGTGGTTCCCGTTCGGCATGGGATTACGGTCCCCTGGGCACCGAACTGAAGGAAAACATCAAGCGCGAGTGGTGGCAGAACTTCGTTCGCGGCCGCGAGGACATGGTTGGCCTGGACTCGTCGATCATCTTGCCCAAGGCTGTCTGGGAAGCATCGGGCCACGTGGCCACCTTCACCGACCCGCTGGTCGAATGCATCCAGTGCCACAAGCGCCACCGCCAGGACCACCTGATCGAGGCTTTCGAGGCCAAGAAGGGCCGTGCGGCCAAGGACGGGATGAGCGAGATCGCCTGCCCTGACTGCGGCACCAAGGGCCAGTTCACCGAGCCGCAGATGTTCTCCGGCCTGATGAAGACCTTCCTGGGCCCAGTGGATACCGAAGCCGGCCTGGCTTATATGCGTCCGGAGACCGCCCAGGGCATCTTCGTGAACTTCGCCAACGTGCTCACCGCCTCGCGCAAGAAGCCGCCATTCGGCATCGGCCAGATCGGCAAGGCTTTCCGCAACGAAATCACCCCGGGCAACTTCATCTTCCGCACCCGCGAGTTCGAGCAGATGGAAATCGAGTTCTTCACCGCTCCAGAAGATGCCCCCGCCTTCTTCGACCAGTGGGTCAAGGATTGCTGGGCATGGTTCCTGGATCTGGGCATCAAGGAAGAGAACCTGCGCCAGTTCGACGTGCCAGAAGACGAGCGCGCGCACTACTCGGCCGGCACCATCGACTTCGAGTACCGCTTCGGCTTCCAGGGCTCGGAGTGGGGCGAGCTCATGGGCGTTGCCAACCGCACCGACTACGACCTGTCCAGCCATGCGAAGGCTTCGGGCTCCGAGCTGTCCTACTTCAACCAGGCCACCGGTGAGCGCTACACCCCCTACGTGATCGAGCCTTCCTTCGGCTTGACCCGTTCCATGATGGCCTTCCTGGTCGATGCCTACACCGAGGACGAAGCACCGAACACCAAGGGCGGCGTGGACAAGCGCACCGTGCTCAAGCTCGATCCGCGCCTGGCTCCGGTCAAGGCCGCGGTGCTGCCGCTGAGCCGCAATGAGAACCTTTCCCCGAAGGCCAAGGACCTGGCTGCCGAGCTGCGCAAGCGCTGGAACATCGACTTCGATGACGCCGGTGCCATTGGCCGCCGCTACCGCCGCCAGGATGAGATCGGCACCCCGTTCTGCATCACCGTGGACTTCGACACCCTCGAGGACCAGGCCGTGACCATCCGCGAACGCGACACCATGTCCCAGGAACGTGTTTCCCTGGACCAGGTCACCGCTTACCTTTCCGAGCGCCTGAACGGAGCCTAGAGCCCGATGAACGAACTGGAATTCCGCCTGTGGCGCTCCGGGGACGACCTCCAGCTGCTGCAGATCTTCGGCGACCCGCGTTCCCCGCAGGCCCACCAGGACCGCACCATGCTGCGCGAAAACAGCGATGCACCGTTCTCCCGCACGCTGGTAGCCACCGTTGACCAGGTGGCTATCGGCGCCGGGGTGGTGTTCGCTTCCTCGCTGCATCCGCAGCGCCTGTGGCTCTATGTCGAGGTAGCCGCCGAGCAGCGCCGGTCCGGCGTGGGCACCGCCCTGGTGGAACAGCTGCGCAAGCAGATCTCGGCCGGCCAGGCGCAGGAGCTCAAGGCCCGCTACACGGTGACCGCGGGCGATCCTGCTGCCGCGGCGGCTGGCTTCTGCCAGTCGCTGGGCCTGGGAGAAATCCAGGTCTCGCGCGATGTCATCCTGGAGCCGGGGGCTCTGGCTGAACCGGTTTTCGACACCAATGACCGGGTGATCGAGGACCTGTCCACCGGCAGTGTCGAGCTGACCCAGCTGGTGATGGATTTCTACAACGCGGTGCACACCGGTTGGGATCCAGCCAAGATGACCGTGGGTTCGGCGCAGCGCATGCTGCTCGACGAGCACACCGGCGCGCAGGGCGCCCTGGTGCTGCGCGACAAGCCGAAGCGCGAGGGCGGTGTTCCGCTGGCTTTCGCGGTCAGCTACGTGCCCGCCCGCGAGAACGCCCCAACCGACGTGCTGGTAGGCCACAACCCGGCCTTCAGCGATGACGAAGTGGCAGAAGCGGTGCGCGACATGGTCGCCATGCTGATCCACCAGTACCCGGTGAAGCTGGAAGTCGACTCGTCGATGTTCGTCCTCTCCTCGCTGATTGATGCGTTGGCAGTGGTTGACCAGGCCACCGTCATATCCACGACGCATATCCTCGCCAGCGACGCGGCGAAGTAATGCCAGCAAGAACGGGACCCGCCTGGCGGGTCCCGTTTTTGCCATTCTGCACCAGCCTCCACTTCTTGAAAGAACTCCGTTGACCACCAGCACCACCATGACCGCGCAGGTCCGCTCCGGCGGAAAGATCCTGTTCATCCTGCTTGCCATCGCTTCGGGCCTGCTGCTGTGCGTGCAGTCGCGCATCAACGGGGCGCTGGGCGCGAAGCTGGGGGACGCCATCGCGGCATCAACCATCAGCTTCGGTGTCGGCTTGGCGGCATTGGTACTGCTGGCCATCTTTGTTCCCGCGGTGCGCGGCTCGGTGGCACAAGTGCCGCGCGCCTTGGCCCAGGGCTGTTTCCCGCGCTGGTACCTGGTGGCCGGCGCGGTAGGTGCCCTGATTGTCTTCAGCCAGGCCGCAGCGGTGCCGCTCATTGGGGTGGCGCTGTTCACCGTTTGCCTGGTGACCGGCCAGGCAATCGGTTCCATGTTCATGGACCGGGTGGGCTTTGGCGGGGCCGCGCCGCGCAAGATCAATGCCTTGCGCATCCTCGGCGTGGTGCTGACCATTATCGGCGTGGTTTGGGCGGTCAGCCCGCGCGGAGCCGACGCGGACCTTTCCTCCTTGCTCCTGCCAATGGCGCTTTCGGCAGCCGTCGGCATGCTCATGGGCTTCCAGGCAGCTGCCAACGGCGCGCAAGCGGCGGCTTATGGCGGCGCCACGGCGGCGACCCTGGTGAACTTTGCCGTCGGGTTCGTGGTCCTGGCGATGGTGATGCTGGTGCGGTTGCCTGCCGGCATCGGCCTGGACCCGCTGCCAGGCACCTGGTGGTACTACATCGGCGGACTGCTCGGTTGCCTGTTCGTCGGCATCACCGCCCTGGTGGTCAAGCGGCTCGGAGTGCTGGTCACCAGCCTCGCGGCCGTTGGCGGCCAGCTGGTGGGCTCGCTGCTCCTGGACGTTTTCTTCCCGGCCCCCGGTTCGTCCGTCACCGCCGCAACTGTCATGGGTACCTTGCTGACACTGCTCGCCGTTGGCCTGGCCTCGATCTCAGGAGCGCGGAACGCGAAGCGCGCCAGCCCCCGGATCCCGGTGGCATCACGCAATTAGCGTGGCGCGCTATCGCTGTTTACCTTCCGTTTTCCTCCACGACTTATGCTGGAATCCATGGAATCACAGCGCATGGCACAGGGCTCGGCCAGGGAAGTCTTCAAGGTCTTCCTGAAGCTCGGCTTGACCTCTTTTGGCGGTCCCATCGCCCACTTGGGATACTTCCGCACCGAACTGGTTGATCGCCGCCGCTGGCTCGATGACCAGCAGTACGCCCAACTGGTCGCATTGAGCCAGTTCCTGCCGGGCCCGGCATCCAGCCAGGTCGGTTTCGGCTTGGGCTTGCACCGGGCCGGAATGCGCGGTGCCCTGGCGGCATTCCTGGCGTTCACCCTGCCCTCTGCGGTGGTGATGGCGGTCTTCGCCTTCGGCGCTTCGCTGTTCAGCGGTCCCATCGGTACCGGGCTGCTGGCCGGCCTGAAAATCGTTGCGGTCGCCATCATCGCCCACGCGGTACTGGGCATGGCAAGGAACCTGGCTCCGGATCGTGCCCGTGCCGCCATTGCGGTTGTCGCCGCCGGATCGGCGCTGCTTTTGGCCGGAAGCTTCGGGCAGGTCCTGGCCATTGCCTTCGGCGCATTGGCAGGATATTTCTGGTGCCGCGGCAAGGATGCCGGAGCAGCGGCGGCTATGCAGTTTCCGGTATCAAGGACCGTGGGCATCAGCTGCCTGTCGCTGTTCGCCATCCTGCTTTTCGGGTTGCCGGTGGCAGCCCTTGCAACGGGCTGGGATCTGCTGGGCTTCATCGATGCGTTCTACCGCTCCGGCGCCCTGGTCTTTGGCGGCGGGCACGTGGTCCTGCCGCTGCTCCAAAGCGCAGTCGTGGATCCCGGGCTGATCAGTTCCCAAGAATTCCTCGCCGGCTACGGCGCGGCCCAGGCCATGCCCGGACCGCTCTTCACCTTCGCCGCGTACCTTGGCGTCCTCGTCGACTCGGGTCCCGGCGGCGCTGCCGGAGCGCTCATCGCCTTGCTTGCCATTTTCCTTCCGGGCTTCCTGCTGCTGCTCGGCGTGCTGCCGTTCTGGAACCGGGTGAGCCACTGGCCTGCCGCCAGGGCCATCATGCATGGCGCCAACGCGGCAGTGGTCGGGGTGCTCGCCGCCGCACTGTACAACCCGGTCTTCACCTCGGCGATTACTTCTGCTCCCGCTTTCGTCCTGGCCTTGCTCTGCTTTGTTTTGCTGACCGCCTGGAAGATGGCCCCATGGATTGTCGTGGCCATCGGTGCGCTCGGGGGAGTGCTGCTGGGCGTGCTGGCTTAGGCAGGCTCGGTGAGCTGCTGGGGCCGGCACCCCGGTGCGCCTCGTGGCGCCCGGGTACCGGACCTCGGCGCAATGCCCCTAGTTCAGGCTCTTGGCTGTGTTGAGCACTGCGATCAGCTCGTCGAACCATTGCGCATAGCTGCTGTAGGTGAACGGACGCTTATCATCCCATTCGACCACCTGGCTGGCCTCTACCGCTGGCAAAGACTCGAAGACGGGATGGTCCTTGACCTGCTGCGCGGTGCCCGAATAGCTCAGCACCACATCGGCAGGGTAATCGGCAACCTTCTCCCAGCTCATTGAAGCCCAGCCGCTGTCCTCGGTCTGGCCGACAATATCGAATCCGAGTTCGTCCAGCAGGGCCAGCTGGCCCAGTGATTTTTGGCCGACGTACAGGTCGTCATACCCATTGAGCGCGATGATCCGCAACGGCTGGTCCTTGGCCAAGGCACGCAACTGTTCAAGTTTGGCTTGGTAGTCGGCCTTGGCGGCGGACTGCGACGCAATATCCCCACCCAATGACTTGGCCAATGATTCATAGTCCTCGATGACCTCCAGAACAGGCCGGTTGCCAAATTTGATGCCCAGGAATGGAGCCGTGGCAGTGGCCTCTGCCTGGACCTTGTCATCCCACCAGGTCCAGCCCGTGCCTTCGGCATTGCCGAAGCCCACGATCAGATCCGGGTCGAGGCCAAGCAACTTCTCCAGGCTGAACTCTCCGTCCTGGCCGATGATGGTCATCTCTGCTGGATCCGCACTGCCAAGGGCCAGGCTGCCCGACTCGTCCAAACCGTATCCGAAGACGCCCGAGGGGCGGATGCCGTAGTCCCAGAGTGCCGCAGCCGAATAGGAATCGGTGACCAGCGTTTGCGGTGCGGCATCCATGGAGATGGTTTTTCCATAGCCGGAATCGGTGAAGCTCCACGCTGCGCTGGCTTCGCCGCTTGAAGGGGAAGCGGCCTGGGTGCTCGGGCTGCAGGCGGCCAGGGCCAGGGCTGCGGCCAGCGAAGCTGCGCCGAAAAAGACGCGTCGGGTCATTGGTTGCATGTTCTTTTCCGTCTTAGATGGCCTCGTGGCCCAGCGGGATCACGAGTGGTGTGTGCGAGACGGGATCCTGGATGATGGTGCAGGGCAAGGCGAAAACCTCGCGGATCAGTTCCTCGGTGACAATCTGCGAGGGAGGTCCTGCGGCGACGATCTCACCGGATTTCATCGCGATCAGGTGCGTGGCGTAGCGGCACGCTTGGTTCAAGTCATGGAGCACCGCAACCACCGTATTGCCCTGTTGCTCGTTGAGCCTGCGGCACAGTTCCATGATTTCGATCTGGTGGGAGATGTCCAAGAAGGTGGTCGGTTCATCGAGCAGCAGCAAAGGAGTCTGCTGGGCCAGTACCATAGCGATCCAGACGCGTTGGCGTTGCCCGCCGGATAGTTCGTCGACCAGCCGCTGGGAGAGCCCGGTGGTGCCTGTGGCGTGCATGGCGCTGAGCACTGCTTGCTCGTCCGCGGCAGACCATTGGGAGAACAAGCCTTGGTGCGGGCTGCGGCCGCGGGCGATCAGATCCGCAACGGTGATGCCATCCGGGGCGATGGAGGACTGCGGCAGCAGCCCCAGCCGCTGGGCCACCTGCTTGGCTGGCAGGGACAGGATCGGTTTGCCATCCAGGATGACCTGGCCGGAGGAAGGCTTCAGCACCCTGGACAGGGCGCGCAGCAAGGTCGATTTGCCGCAGGCGTTGGGTCCAATGACGACCGTAAACGAGCCCGGGGGGATGGATAGCGAGAGGTTTTCGGAGATGGCCGATGGCCCGTAGCCCAAGGTGAGCCGGTCGGCGGATAGCTGCGGATGGGTCATGCTCATTGGCGTCGTGCCTCACGAAGTAGTAGCCAGATCAGGTAGACCCCGCCGATGCTGACGGTGACTACGCCAACCGGCAGGGAAGTGTTCTCCAAAACGCGCTGGGCCAGCACATCGCTGGCCAGCAGCAGCACGGCGCCGAGCAATGCCGAGTAAGCCAACGACACGCCTGCGCTGCCCATGATCCGGCGCGCGATTTGCGGAGCAGCTAGCGAGATGAAGGCGATGGGGCCTGCCGCCGCGGTGGCCAGGGCAGTCAACGCCACCCCGATCACCAGCAAGGACAGCTTGCTGGATTCGGTGTTGATGCCCAGCGCCACAGCAGCGTCATCGCCCAATTCCAGCAGGCGCATCCTGCGCGTGCAGGCCATGGCGCCCAGCGCGAGAGGCAACGCGACCGCTGCGGCCGGTATGGCCTGGTCCCAGCCGATGGCATTCAGCGAGCCGGCACCCCAGATGGCCGCGGACATGGCGTCCTCCAGCTCGCTGCGCAAGATCAGCCAGGTGTTGGCCGAAGCGAGGATCGCGCTGACCGCGATCCCGACGATGATCAGCCGGAATCCCTCAGAACCGTTCTTAAAGGACAAGGCATACACCACGGCCGCGGTGGCCAAGCCACCAGCCAATGCACCGAGTGCCACCTGGAAATACCCGCCGCCGAAGACCAGCATGACGGCCAGCGCACCGGTATAGGCACCGGTATTGAATCCGATAATGTCTGGAGAACCCAGGGGATTGCGGGTCATGGATTGGAAAATCGCCCCGCTGGCGCCTAGCGCTGCGCCCAATAGCAGTGCCATCAGAACGCGGGGCAGCCGCCATTGCAGCACCACCCGCTGGCTGCTGGCCTCCCCGGCTCCAGCCAGGGTATTGAGCACTTCGCCCAAGCCCAGCGTGTAGTCGCCAGTGGCCAACGCGTAGAGGCCCAGGGCGGCCGCCAACACCGAGAGCAGTGCGGCGAGAAGCAGCTGACGTGGTTGCACGCGCAACCAGATGCGTCCAATGCGCAGTACCCGGTGGCCCGGGCCGAAATCCACAGCACTCATAGTCCGCTAGCCTGCTTGCGCCGAACCAGCCAAATCAGCACCGGAGCGCCAAGCAAGGCCGTGACGACCCCCACCTGCATTTCGCCGGGCGGGACAACGATGCGGCCGAGCACATCGGAAACGAGCAACAGCACCGGGCCGAGGATCATCGAGAAACACAGGATCCATCGCTGATCCGGTCCGACGATCCAACGGCTGATATGCGGGATCATCAAGCCCACGAAGCCGATCGGGCCGGCGGCGGCGGTCGCTGCGCCGCAGAGCAGGGTGACCGCCACAATCACCACTGCGCGGGTCAGGCCGATATTGGTACCCAGCGCGAGGCTGGCCTCATCGCCCAAGGCCAATGTGTTCAGCGAGCGGGTGCACAGCACCGCCAAGACCAGCCCCAGGATAACGAAAGGGGCGATGACGCCCACCATGGGCAGGGTGCGGTTGTTCAAGGTTCCCGCGCCCCAATAGCGCATGCGGTCAAAAGCCTCGGGGTTGAGCAGGGTCATCCCGTTGGAAATTCCTCCCAGCACGGCGCCCAGTGCGACGCCGGACAAGGTCAGCCTGGCCGGTGTCGCTCCACCGCGGCCACGCGATCCAATGAGGTATACCGCGAGGGTGGCCAGCACGGCTCCGGCGAAGGCGAACCAGATGTACTGGGAAATGTGGGTGATGCCGAGGAACGCCACAGCGAGCACGACGGCGAATCCGGCGCCCGCATTGACCCCGAGGATACCGGGATCTGCCAGCGGATTGCGGGTCAGTGCCTGAATCAATGCGCCGCCAACAGCCAGGGACATTCCTGCCAGGAGCCCAATCGCGGTGCGCGGCAGGCGCAGCTCGTTGATGATCACCAGTGTTTCGGGTGTGCCAATTCCCCATAGCGCCTGCCCGGCAGCCAGCGGCGCAATCGCCTTTGCTCCAATGCCCAAAGACGCGAAGAGGGCGACTGCGAGCAAGCCGAGGCAGAGGGCCAAGGCCGCTGACTTCCAAGCATTGCTGGCGGCCAATCCTGCTGATCCATGGGCGGCTTTGGCTTGATCGGACTTGTTGGCGGGCTGATGCGGCGCAAGGAGGGTCATGCGACTTTCCGTAATTAGGGAACACTCACTGAATCGCGAGCACGAAAAGTCACACTACCATGATGTTTTTAGTTTAGGGCAAAATAAGTCCCAATAGACGCACCTATTTACGAATTGGTGCTGAATGCGTTCCGACTAGGCGAGATTGATAAAACGCACCGACCCGTCAGCTTCGGCAAGAACCATGAAGGAATCATGATGAGTTGCCAGGTATTCCTCGATGCGCGCCAGCACCGACACCTCGGCCCGGTCGTCCAATGCAGGGCCGGACGAAGCCATCCACGTCACCGCTAGCTCCGGGCGCGCTTTGAGCTGAGCCGCCATCGGCTCGGAAGCCGCCGGGCCAACGATTACCACTGCTCGACGTGTTATCGCCCCCTGAGAGGCAATGGATTCTCCGGAAGAACCGGCTCTGGAATCCTTATCCGAACGCCACAGCGCAAAGTGGTAGCCGGCCACGGCAGCGGTCGCAACCAGCCAGCCCAGCGGGCCGCGAACGGTGTCCAGGAGGGAATCAAGACGAGAATCGGGTTCCAGGTAGAACTCGAAAATCCGGTACCCGAAGACCAGCAGGGAAACCAGCGCGACGACGGAACTGGCTCCGAAGAACAGGACCAAATAGGCGCTGCGCGAGTCTGCCGGGAAGGGCTTCCAGGGCTTGAAGTACCAAAGCCATGCGGCGGCTCCGAAGGCGAGCAAGCCGAGACCATGGCCCAGCAAACCCGCGGAGTAGCCCACCGAGACGCTGGACCCGAGTGCTGCGAAGAGCGCATTGACCACCATGCCCAGCCCGGTAGCCAGCACGGCCAGGCTGACACCGCTCAGCGCCAGGTGCGCTGCGCCAACCACGGCGGCAGGGTGCAGCCCGGAACGCAGCTGGGACTGGTGGTAAATCCAGAGAACCGCGGCCGCCACAATGATGGCCAGCAGGCTTGGACCGCCGTCGAGGAACAGCTCGGTGCGTTCCTGCGCCGTCCATGCCTGCGGCCACACCCAGGAAACCAGCTCGGCGATCGCCAGCAGGAACGCCAACGCCGGTGCGGCCAGGCCCAATACAACCAGCAGGACGCTGTTCAGGAGATTGGACATCTTCTGAACTCTGCGCAGTTTCCAATGCCAGAACCACAGGGCCGAGGAACCTGCCAGCCAGACCAGCGCCATCAGCAGATTCGGCATGCCGGTGGGGCCCACCAGGGTGTTTTCCGGCACGACCAGGATTTCCAACGCGACCGTCAGCGTGGCAATCAGCGAAAGCGCGAAGAGCACCATGCTGAAGTAATTTCCCGCGGTGGCCGCCAGCTGGGCGAATTGCCGCGGTGCCGTACGCGATGAAGTGATTTGGCGGTGCTGCCAGGCGCACACCGTGCCCCAGCCCAAGGCCACCGCCAGCGTCGACTGCCATGCACCGTCGCGGGCTGCGGAAACAAGTCCCGCCAGGAACGCCAGCGCGGCGCAGCTGCTGGCAGCCAGGGTGGCAAGGTACGCGGCCGAGGCCTGCAAGGACCAGATGGCTGAGTCGAAGGCCGACGGCCGGGCCAAGCGCTTGCGGATGGAACGCCACAACAGCCAGGCCAAGGGGATTCCAACCAGGGTGAAGGTGAAGGCCATCGCCAGCTGCTCGGTGCTGACCAGCAAGGAATCGAAACCATGGAAGAGCGCGGTAAAGAGCGTAGACAAGCCCGTAGCCGAGACCATCAACAGCACGAACAGCAAGCCGTGGAGGATCACCGGACGCAGCACGCTGCTGCTTTGCACGTGGAACGCCGGGGCGGTTGCGGCCATCAGTAACCCATCTCCTCGGCGGTGCACAGGCCGACCTGCCACGGCATGCGGTCAATCAGCCAGGCTCCATCGATCTTGCGCAGCTCGAACGCCTCTTCATATGAGGACAGATTCCCCAAGGGCAGGAATTGGGCGTCGCGGGTATTGAACCTGGTGCGCACGGTAGCGCTGGACTCCCCGACGGTGCTGCGCAGCAGCTGCACATCAAGCGGCTGCGGGGCGTAGGGTTCGGGAGAGCACAGCGTCCTGGATTGGCCTTCAACGGTGTAGCCCTGCATGGCCGGCAAATCCTCGGCCTCGAAAGCCATCAGATATCTTTGCACGACCCCTTCCGGAGTGTTCTCCCCGTGGACCTCTGGTGCCGAACGCAGCGAAACCACGAGCAATGCGGCTATAACCAAAGCCACAATGGCGGCGGCAAGGGCCAGCAGAACCACCCGCGCCGCCGAAAATTTACTTGTCATTGCATCATTTTGGTCCACATCAGGACAATAATCCAGCGCCTCGGCATCAAGATTTGATGAAGATCTCAGTTACTGTTTTGCGTTCGTGCGGGATAATGGATGGGTGACGACCCTGACTGATGCGCCAACCAACACCCCGACCCTCAAGCTGCCTCCATTGCAGCTGGGCAAGCTGACCATTGATACCCCGGTGGTTCTTGCTCCGATGGCTGGGGTGACCAACCGCGCCTTCCGCCGCCTCTGCCGCGAATATGGCGGCGGGCTGTACGTGACCGAAATGGTGACCGCCCGGGCACTGGTGGAACGCAACCCCGAATCCTTGCGCATCATCTCCCACGATCCCGACGAGGAGATCCGCTCCATCCAGATCTACGGCGTGGACCCCGGCACCGTGCGCGCTGCCGTGCGCATGGTGGTTGACGAAAACCTGGCGGACCACGTTGACCTGAACTTCGGCTGCCCAGTTCCAAAGGTCACCCGCAAGGGCGGCGGCTCGGCCCTGCCCTGGAAGTCGGATCTCTACACCTCCATCATCGAAGCCGCGACCTCAGAGGCCGCCAAGGGCGATATCCCGCTGACCGTGAAGATGCGCATCGGCATCGACAAGGACCACCTGACCTACCTGGAATCAGCGAAAATTGCCCGGGACCACGGTGCGGCCGCAGTCACCTTGCACGCGCGCACCGCCGGCCAGTACTACGCAGGGCACTCCGACTGGGACGCGATCACGACCTTGCGCGAAGCCATGGATGACATGCCGGTGCTGGGCAACGGCGATATCTTCAGTGCCGAGGATGCCATTGAAATGGTTGAGCAGACCGGTGCCGCCGGCGTCATGGTAGGCCGTGGCTGCCAGGGCCGGCCATGGATTTTCGGCGACCTGCAGGCGGCCTTCGAGGGCCGTGAAGACCGTTTCCGCCCGGGCGTGCGCAAGGTCGCCGACACCGTATACCGCCATGGCGAACTGCTGGCCGAATTCTTCGAGGACGAGGGCAAGGGCATGCGCGATATCCGCAAGCACATTGCCTGGTACTTCAAGGGCTACCCGGTAGGCGGCGAAATCCGCTCGCAGCTGGCCCAGGTGCCATCCCTGGCAGTGCTGCGCGAACTGCTGGACCAGCTGGATCTGGACCTGCCGTACCCGGGGGTTGCCGCAGAAGGCACCCGCGGACGTGCGGGCCACCCGAAGAAGACGCACGTCCCCGACGGCTGGCTGGATAACCGCGTGATGAGCGATGCCCACCGCGAAATGATCAAGGCCGCCGAGCTGGATATCTCCGGCGGCTAGCCACCCCGGGATAGCCACGGCTACGCCACTAGTGGATAACTCCTCAATGCCGGCAAAGAGTTACTAGACTAGGAACTATGACTCAGATCCCCGGATATACCGAAGCCGACCAGCAGCGGTGGGTGCCTGAACCAGCGAAGAAGTCCTACCGTACTGCCTTTGAGCGGGACCGTGCCCGCGTGCTGCATTCCTCCGCCTTGCGCCGTTTGAGCGCCAAGACCCAGGTAGTGGCACCGAACCAGAATGACTTCGTGCGCAACCGGCTCACCCACTCATTGGAAGTGGCCCAGGTGGGCCGCGAGCTCGGTGCGGCCCTTGGCTGCGATCCGGATGTCGTCGACACCGCCTGCTTGGCGCACGACCTGGGTCATCCGCCCTTTGGCCACAACGGCGAGAAGGCGCTGGACAAGGCAGCCAAGGACATTGGCGGATTCGAGGGCAATGCCCAGACCTTGCGTTTGCTCACTCGCTTGGAAACCAAGACCTTCCGGCACAACGGGCATTCGGCCGGGTTGAATCTTTCGCGGGCCTCGCTGGATGCAGCGTGCAAGTACCCGTGGCTCAAAACCGATGCGCCAGAGGTCAACGGCAAGAAAACCAAGAAGTTCGGTGTCTACGAGGATGACGCCACCGTCTTCAACTGGTTGCGCAATGTCCCGGAAGCCACCGCCGGAGCAGTCTGCATGGAAGGCCAGGTCATGGACTTGGCTGATGACATTTCCTACTCGGTCCATGACGTGGAAGACGCAATTGTCGGCGGCAAGCTGCAACTGCGTTGGCTCAAGCAGGATCTGCAGCGCGAGCGCGCGTTGCAGGTGACCAAGGACTGGTACTTGCCGACCACTGGGGAGGCCGACATCGACGCGGCGTTGCGCCGCCTGGAAATCAGCGATGAGTGGGTTTCGCATTTTGACGGCTCACGGCGTTCCATGGCGGCGCTGAAGGACATGACCAGCCAATTCATTGGCCGCTTCGCCGCCGCCGCAATGGATGCCACCCGGGCACGCTTCGGGGAAGGCAAGCTCACCCGCTATAACGCGAACCTGATTGTGCCCGAGGAAACCGAGCACGAGATTGCCGTGATGAAGGGCATCGCGGCCAGCTACGTGATGACTTCGGAAGTGCGCCAGCCGCTCTATCTGGATCAGCGCACGCTGCTGACCGAGCTGGTCGAACTGCTCTGTGAAACGGGCCGGGATAATCTGGAGCCGATCTTCGCAGCTGACTGGGAAGACGCCGCTGATGAAGCGGCCCAGCTGCGTGTGGTGATTGACCAGGTCGCCTCGCTCACTGACGTCTCAGCTACCGAATGGCACTCGTATCTGGTCAAGGGCGAAGCCCCTGACGCAAAGTTGTTCTAGAAGGGAATCATGGCAGGGCTGATCAAGCGTGAAGATATCGACGAGGTGCGTAACCGCACCGACCTCCGTGAGGTCGTCGAATCCTATGTCACGCTCAAATCCGCGGGCATTGGCTCGTTCAAGGGCCTGTGCCCTTTTCACGACGAACGCAGTCCGTCCTTCCATATTCGCCCGCAGCTAGGAACCTTCCACTGCTTTGGCTGTGGCGAGTCCGGCGACGTGATCGCCTTCATCCAGAAAATGGACCACTCCTCGTTCACCGAAACTGTGGAACTTCTGGCTGCCCGGATCAATTACGAGCTTCGCTATGAAGACGGGGGACCGGGACCGCGCCGCGAAGACTACGGCAAGCGCCAGCGCCTGGTCGACGCGCACAAGGTCGCCGAGGAATTCTTCCGCGCGCAGCTGGCTACCGAGGAAGGAGCCGCCGGCCGCGAGTTCCTTGCCGGTCGCGGTTTTGACCAGGAAGTCACAGCCCAATTCTCCGTGGGCTATGCGCCCAAGGGCTGGGATTCGCTGCTCAAGCACCTGCGCTCCAAGGGCTTCGTTGATGATGAGCTGAAGCTGACGGGCATGTTCTCCGAGGGCAATCGCGGAATCTATGACCGATTCCGAGGACGTGTCATGTGGCCGATCCGCGACCTGTCTGGTGCCACCATCGGCTTCGGTGCACGCAAGCTCTACGAGGATGACCAGGGCCCGAAGTATCTGAACACCCCGGAGACCCAGCTCTACAAGAAATCCCAGGTCCTCTATGGCCTGGACCTGGCCAAGAAGCAGATTTCCAAGAGCCGCCAGATCGTTGTGGTGGAAGGCTACACCGACGTGATGGCCTGCCATCTGGCTGGCATCACCACCGCGGTGGCCACCTGCGGTACCGCTTTCGGCACGGACCACATCAAGATTGCCCGTCGCCTGCTGCAGGATGACGGCACCGGTGGCGAAGTCGTCTTCACCTTTGATGGTGACGCCGCAGGCCAGAAGGCCGCGCTGCGCGCCTTCGAAGAAGACCAGCGATTTATTGCCCAGACTTACGTTTGTGTTGAACCAACCGGTGCTGACCCGTGCGACTTGCGTTTGCACCGCGGAGACGAAGCTGTACGCGAGCTCATCGAGCTCAAGCGTCCGCTGTTTGAATTCGCCATCCGTGCCGAATTGAAGAAATTCAATCTGAACACCGTTGAAGGACGTGTCCAGGCCTTGCGCCAGACCGCTCCGATCGTTGCGCAGATCCGCGACTCGGCCATTCGTCCGGCATATGCCCGTGAGCTTGCCGGCTGGCTGGGAATGAATAATGAGGACGTCAACCGCTCGGTGGGCGCCTCCATCAAACGCGCCCGGTTGCCGAAGAACGCCGACCTGCAGGCACCACACCCGCAACCGGGGGAGGCTGAACAGGCAATCCCGGCGGCGGCCTTTGAACGCCCGGATCACCGCGACCCGGTGATGCGCCTTGAACGACAGGCCCTGGAAGTGGTGATCCAGCAGCCGCAGCGGTTGAAGGACGAGCAATGGCAGGCGTTCTACGAGGCTCGCTTCCTGGCCCCGGCGCACTCTGCTGTCCACGATGGCGTCGTTGCCGCGTCCAGCGCAGGCGCTTCGGCGACCTCCTGGGTTGAAGTCATTCGCGACGAAGTCCCCGAGCAGTTGCGCAGCTTCGTTTCAGAACTCGCAGTGACCAGCATTCCGGCATCTGACGAACATAGCCTGAACCGCTACTGCGCCGATATCATCAACGGCTTGATTGAGCTTCAAATCACACACCGCAAGGCTGAGCTGATCGGCCGCTTGCAGCGTGCTGAAATGGCACCCGAGGGTGAAGAATATGCCCAGATCAACCGGGAACTGATGGAACTGGAGATGCGCCGGAGGATCCTTCGCGGAACCTAGGATCCCGATTTTGCATTCGCGGGAATCTTGGGTAAAGTTATATCTCGTTGCAATCCTCCATAGCTCAATTGGCAGAGCATTCGACTGTTAATCGAAGGGTTACTGGTTCAAGTCCAGTTGGAGGAGCTTACAAGAAGGTTCCGGCTCGCATTCGCGAGTCGGAACCTTTTATTTTCGCCTGAAACCGGAATTCTGGCACCTAGTCCTGACTAGCCTCGCCAGGAAAAAGCCGAGTTAGGTAGCAGGGGCCAGTTGCTGGACCAGCGGCGGGTTTTTTGCCTAGCGGATTCAGGCAGCCGGGTTCCATAAGCGCCGGGATTCCAGATACCAGAAATACGAGAAAAGGCTGATCTCGAACCATTCGACAATGAATAGGGCCTCCTGGATGCCCGCGGCCAGCAGGATCGGCCAGGCAATCAATCCGATGAGCATCAGCACCAGGATGATTGCGTAGTGCAGCTTCTTGCCTCCGCTGGTGTCCATCGCGCACAGCGGCTTGTGGTCCAGGTGGCTGGCGATGGCGATGCCCATGGAGAAGATCAGCAGGAATGCAGCGCTGGCATGCACGCCGGCGAACTGCTTGCCTTCAACGGTCCGCCACAGCAGCAGCAGGACAAAGCCGACCAGGAGCAGGGTGCTCAGCAAACCGAGCGCTTTGGTCGCGGTGCTGTGGAACAGCGCGCGGTGCGGAGCGCGGCTAGTCCTGATTCCCAGCCAGATGAATACCGAGCTGACGACGAGAACCGCAATAACCGATACCTGCACGGAGAAGATGAGCCGCCTCTGCTCGCCCAGGGGCAGTTGCGCCAGCGTTTCACCCAGCTTGGTGGGAACCAAGGCGACGAACATGGCGTAGAAGCCGGCCAAATTCAGTGCATAGTCCTCCAGCTCGTCTCCGGTGTAAACCACGAGCAGCACTCCGGTAGTCACCAGCATCGCAACGAACAAGTCCCGTGCTGGACCCAGGTAATAGGAACTCAGGGAGTCTTCAATGCGCTGGTTGGCAATGCCATAGATGACGATGGCAACGACAAGGAGCAGGGGCACCGCGAGCAGCATGAGGCGCACGTAGCGCAATGTACTGCGGCCCGGGGAGTGTTCAAGGGAAGTGGCCATAAGTGCATTCTGTAATGAATCACCCAGGTTTTGCCAACGGGCCCGCCTAGCGCAGGAAAATTCCCGGGAGAGTCGCAGGCATCGGTCCGCGGGCCAGATGCACCTGCTGGAACACCTGAATGGTGCACGTCAATCGCCCGCACTTGGCTTCCGGAAACTGCAGCTGCCTTGGGCAGCTCGGCTGGAGCCGAATCCGGGGCAAGCTAAATTGTCGGTAGGCACTGGCATGATTCTTGAAGAGTCAACAAAGACTCTTTTCGGCCGAAGTCCTCATCCGCTTGGGCTGATATCCGCCTCGGCGCCAGCGTGGCGCCGTCTTCACTCGAAGGAAGCTTTCATGTCTGTACAAAATCCGGTCGATCCGAACATGGTGCCACCGGCACCGCCTGCCAAGAGCTCAGCTGGCAAGGGCCTGGGCATTGCGGCCCTGGTCGTGGCCATCGTTGCATTGGCCCTGTGCTGGGTACCGATCGTCAACAACTTTGCCGCCGTGCTCGGTTTCATTGCTCTGGTACTGGGCATCGTCTCGCTCATTGTCGCTTCCAAGCGCCGTGGCAGCAAGGGCTTGGGCGTTGCATCGAGCATCATCGCCATCGTAGCCATCGTTCTTGTGTTCGCCACCCAGGCAGCCTATGTGAAGGCGATCGACGAGGTCGCCAACGGCATTGCCGACGCTTCCGACGGCGAAGTGGCGGCACCGGCTGAGATCATCGAGCAAGCCGAAGACGAAACACAGGTATTGGCCTTGGGGCAGGCCGCTGCTGTTGGCGAGTATTCGGTCAATGTCAGTGCGGTGAACCTGGATGCCGGCGCACAGATCGCCAAGGCAAATGAGTTCAACCAGGAGGCCGAAGGCCAGTATGTCCTCGTGGACCTTTCTGTTGTCTACAACGGAGAAGAAGAAGGCGACGCATGGCTGGACCTTAATCCAGAGCTGGTGGGCTCGGATGCAAGCATCTACAGCACCAGCAGCGCGACTGCGATCACCGCCAAGCCGGGCATGGACGTTCCTACCTTGGCCAAGGGCGGGAAGGGAAGCTACCAGGTGGTCTTCGACGTGCCGGCCGAGGCCGTGGCAGATGCGAAAATCCGCATGAGCGAAACGCTCTCGTTCACTGACGACTCGGTGCTCTGGTCTGCGAAGTAGCTCGAATTCGCAGAGGTTCCACTATCCCATCAGGGGTGGCGGAACCTCTTTTCTTTTGCCCTGGCGGCGAGGAAGCCCGCAGCTCGCGGATTGCGACCACAACATGAACACCGAAAATAGGAAGATCGGGAAAATTTTCAAGGAATTCCCCGCGCTGCCGGACCTCGGAAATACGCGAGAACCCGGGGCGATTCGCTCGCTCTCATTTGCTTCTCATGGACGCGCCATAATCCTCTCACCACCGCCTAATGCGCTCCTCACAAGGGTCTTTTAATGTTCAAAGCATGAATCGCCGCATACTTCTCATCCTCATGGTGTTGGCCGTGCCAGCGGGACTGGCCGGCGCCAGCCAGGCACTTGCCGACAAGGCCAATCCGCCCATCCCGCATCAGCAGCCAATCATTGTCCAGCTCTCACCGGCTCCCGAGCCCGCTGCTGCACAAGCGCAAGCTGAGGAGCTGATCGCCAATGGCTGATATCCATGAGCACCAGGGATCAACGGTGTCGGCACGGTTGCGCATTGTCGGGTGGATCGTGCTCACTACTGCACTGGCCCTGCTGGCCGTAACGGTTTCGATGCGTTCGATCATGTCCGGCCAAGTAGCCGAAGCTGCCAACGTGGGCATCGCGCAGGAAATCGAGGAGTTCCGGACCTTCGCCGCCGAGGGACTGGACCCGAAGACAGCTCGCCCGTTTTCCTCGATCGGTGAATTGATGGAACGCTATCTGGCCCGCCAGCAGCCGATGGCCGGCGAAGCGATTCTCGCGCAGGCCAATGGACGGGTGCTCACCGCAGGCACCGCAGCCAACCAGGCCGGGACCTGGCTGGCTGATGACCCCGTGCTCCTGGGCCGTATTCTCGATGACGCGAAGACCTCCGGAATCCTGGAGAGCAACCACGGGACGGTTCGCTGGGCGAAGGCCGAGGCCAAGGATGCCTCCGGAGCCAGCGGGGCGGGGCACCAAGCCCATTTGGTCGTCGCGCACTTCATTGGCGGGGCCCAGGAAGAAGCCAACCGGCAGGCAACCATGCTCTTCGGCGTGGCCGCCGGGGGACTGGCCTTGACCGCGGGGATCGCCTGGTTGGCAGCTGGGCAGATCATGCGTCCCATCCGCACCATGAGCGAAACCGCCGCCTCGATTAGCGCCAATGACCTCTCGGCCCGCGTTCCGGTCGAAGGACGCGACGACTTGGCGCAGCTGGCCAGGACACTGAATGCGATGCTTGACCGGGTTGAAGCTTCGCATCTGGCCCAACGCCACTTCATCGCCGAAGCACGAGAGCACCTGGGAAGCCCGCAACGCAAGATGGCAGCTGCCTTGCAGAAGCTCAACGAGGAAGAGGTGCCCCGGAAGCAACGCGGCAGGATCATCAGCACCGCGCAGGCGCACATTTCACTGATGGGGCAGACGCTTGCCGACCTGGAATTGCTGGCGCAAAGCTCGGACCCGGACTTCATCCAGCGCCGAATGGTGCCCGTCGGCGAAGTCACGGCGGACGTTGCCGCGGCAGCCGCCCGCCCGGGCGCCTACCCGGACCGCCGATTCCGCATAGCCGAGTCTGCCAAGGCCCAGGCGTGGCTGGATCCGCTGCGCGTTGCCCAGGCCATGCACCAACTGATCCAAAATGCTGTCGCGCATACCGAGGATGGAGAAAGCATCCGGATCGGTTCTGCCGCAGCAAAGGGCATGGCCAGCTTCTGGGTTGCCAACGATGGACCGGTGTTGGATCCGGACCAGGCCCGTGCCCTGCTGGAAAACTATCGCAGTGCCCCGGAAGCCGGCCAGCAAGGAACCGGCATGGGCTTGGGCCTGGCCGTGGTGAAAGCGGTCGCGCAAGCCCACGGCGGCACGGCCTGGGTGGAATCCGGAAACGGCAACGGGACCAGTTTCGGATTTTCCCTCCCGCAAGCTGATGCCGGACAAGGCATCCGCTGCGAAGAAGAATTCGCCCAATCCATGGCCAGCAGCCTGGGCGGTGAGTCATGAGCATCAAGCCAACCGCGCCACGCTCGGGATTCCGCTACACCGCCCAGCGGTCCACGGACCAGGCCGCGGAACAGGGCAACGCCGGTGCTGCACGAAACCGGTGGAGCAAGCAGAACGCAGCGCGAATCATCGCCGCACTGGTCTTGCTGGCCTTTCTCGGCTGGTGCGCCTACGGAGCCTTCGGCCCAGATGCGGGGACAGCGCAGGCATTGCCAGCCCAAGGGGCCCTGACCCTGGCGGTCTTCGCCTTGGCCATCTGGCTCTGGGTCTTCTCGCCAGTAGGCGATACCTTTATCGCCTTGGGCGCAGCAGTGGTGCTGGTGCTCATGGGCGTGCTGCCCGAAGCCGACCTGTTCTCCTCGCTGGGAGAAGACACCATTTGGCTCTTGCTGGCCGCCTTCGTGATCGCGGCGGGGATCACCGCCACGGGACTGGCTACCCGCGCCGCAGCATGGATAGCCGCAGGGGCGAACACCCCGCGGCAGCTGATCCACCTGACTACCGGCGTGCTGGTCGCTACCGCATTCGCGGTGCCGTCCACTTCCGGGCGCGCGGCCCTGGCCATTCCGGTCTTCATTGCCCTGGCCAAGGCGCTGGCGGATCGCCGCCGTATCGTCCTGGCCCTGTCCCTGGTTTTCCCCTCGGTTATCCTGCTTTCGGCCGTGGCATCCTATCTGGGAGCCGGAGCGCACCTGATCACCAGCCAGATCCTCGCCACCGCGGGCCATGAAGGATTCTCCTTCGCCGGCTGGCTGGTCTACGGATTGCCGCTGGCTTTCGTTTCCTCCCATCTGTGCGCCGAACTGGTGCTGTGGATGTTCACCCGCAAGGAGGACCGCGCAGAACCGCTGGCGGTGGGCATCGAGCGGCTGCAGCAGTATTCGCCGGTGCCGCTCTCGGGCCCGCTCACGGTGGGGCAATCCAGGGCAGCGCTGCTGGTCTCGGCTGTGGTGGTGCTCTGGTGCACCGAGCCCCTGCACCAGCTCCATCCCGCCATCGTGGCCCTGCTTGGTTCATTGCTAGTAGCCAGCCCGGGATACGGCTCTGTAGGCCTGGCCAAGGCATTGAAGGCGGTGCCGTGGTCGATGCTCATCTTCATGGCCGCGACCCTCACCCTGGGCACGGCGCTCGCCGGAAGCGGAGCCGCCGAATGGCTGGCCCGCAAGGTGCTTGGCCCCGTCGAGCAGCTCGGCGCTGCCGCACCCTGGGTCTTCACCGTCCTCGTGGTGGTGGTCTCTGCCGCGGCGCATCTGGTCATCCAGTCCCGTTCGGCCCGCTCAGCGGTGCTGATTCCGCTGGTGGTCTCACTGGCCCCGGGCGTCGGGGTCAACGCGGTAGCCATTGCCCTGGCTTCCACCGCCGCCGCCGGTTTCTGCCACACCCTGACCAGCAGCGCGAAGCCGGTGAACCTGTTCTCCGAGATCGAGGGCATCGAAACCTATAAGCCGGCAGACCTGCTGCGCCTGAGCGCGGTGCTCGGACCGCTCATGGTCCTGCTGGTCCTGGTCTTCGCCTTCTGGATCTGGCCGGCCATGGGACTGCCGCTGTTCCTCTGAACCACCTTGTAGCTTCACATCTCATCGCATTCATCCTCACTGAAAAGGACAACGAATCATGGCACACGCACTTCCACAACTCATCCTGGTAGCCCCTTCCGGATTCAAGGAATCCCTCGACGCGGCGGCAGTCGCGGCGGCCATCGGCGCCGGGGTTCGCCGGGCCTTGCCCGGAGCCACGGTCAAGGCAGTGCCCATCGCCGATGGCGGCGAAGGCACCGCAGAAACCCTGGCGTGCGCTACCGGCGGCCACCTGGTGCCAATGGCAGTCACCGGTCCGGTCGGCCAGCAAGTCGAGTCCCACTACGCCATGCTCGGTGGCGAAGCGGCCGGAACGGCAGTCGTCGAAATGGCCGCCGCTGCGGGCCTGCGGCTGGTTCCCCGCGACCAGCGGGATCCGGGAACCACCACCAGCTACGGTGTGGGCGAGCTGATCGCGGCCGCCATTGATGCCGGGGCCTCCAAGATCCTCGTGGGCTGCGGCGACTCGGGTACCTCGGATGGCGGCATGGGGGCATTGCAGGCGCTGGGTGCACGAATCCTTGATGCCAACGGCCATGAGGTCAAGGCCGGCGGCAACTACCTCGGATCGGTGGACCGGTTGGATCTGTCCGGCCTGCACCCGGCCCTGGCTGCCGGGAATGTCCGGATCACCATGGCGCTGAACCCGCACAATGTGCTGACCGGCCCGCGCGGAGTGGCCCGCGTTTTCGGTCCGCAGAAGGGGGCAACTCCGGAACAGGTCGAAATCATGTCAGCAGGTTTCGAACGCTGGGCCTCGATCCTGCGCCGCGATGCGTTGGAGTCCTCGCGCTCCACGGATTTCGCTTTGGCCCCGGGGACGGGTGCTTCGGGCGGGCTGGGCGCTGGCTTGGCGGCGGTGGGGGCGGTGCTCTTGCCTCGCTTCGAGGCGATCCTGGACTCGGGCTTGGCCGGCATTGATCTGGACTCGATGCTGCGCGGAGCGGATCTGGTCATCACCGCAGAAGGCGCCATCGACTTCCAGACGCCCAAGGGCAAGGTGCCTGCGGAGGTAGCGCGGCGCGCGGCGCTGCATGGGGTGCCGGTAGTGGCTTTGGCAGGAACTCTGGGCCGCGGCTGCCGAGACGTGCACGATATCGGAATTGACGCCATTGCCTCGATCATGCCGATCCCGATGACGCTGCAAGAAGCAGTGGATGACGGGGAGCGGCTGCTGATCGAAGCGGCCGAACGCTTCATGCGCACCATCATCCTGGGTGCATCAATGGCAGCAGCCCGGCTCAGCCCGCGCGAGGCCTGGTAGCAGCCAGCGGTCTCGCCCTGAATAGGAACAGGCGTGCTGTCTTGCTAGAGCACGTAGGAGGCGATGAGCTGAGAGAGGGCCCGGACATCAACTTTGCCCTTGAACTCCAGACGAACTTTGCCCAACCCGCTGAACCACAGGTCCAGCTCCGCATCCAGATCGAAGGTTCCAGCTGTTTCAACGGAGAACGACTGGACTTTCGAATACGGTAACGAGGTGTAATCCCGCTTTTTGCCGGTCATGCCTTGCACATTGACGGCGATGAGTCGCTTGTTGCTGAAGACCACGTAGTCGCGTGCACCCTTGAAAGCGCTTAGTAGCTCTTCGCCAGTGACCATCATGGGTACGATCTCCGGTGCGACTTGTGAAAGGTCCCATGGGCCCAATTTGAAGACAGAGGAATTATTGAAATCAATCATGTAAAGAGCGTACGAAGGATGAGGGACAAATAGGCGACGACTAATTTCCCGAATCGTGGCTGAGAGCCCAACTTGTCGGTACCCTCAGGTACGGTGAAATAATCAAATCTTCAACCAATAATGGGGGTCAGCGTAAATGCAACTTCGATCAAAAGTAGACTTCAGCACTGCGGTAGAAGATGTAAGGGACTATTTCGGGACCATGGGAAACGGTCGGCCCAAGTTTTCTGGATCGCGCTTTGAAACTCTGGGTGAAGGTGTCGATACTGATCCACATCGAATCACTGCGACCGACTTGGTGGCGGTATCGATGCTCTCCGTTGACGTGCCAGCGCAGGCTTCCTTGGGAATCCTCGAAACGCTAGCCGAGCAAATCAGCGAATTGCTGTCCCAGATTCCGCAGGACTTGAAGTTTGAGAATTTGACACCAGAATCATTCGAGAAATATCTCGCTGAGGGATCGCCTGCGGATGAATTGTGGTCGCTTCTACGGCAACATGAAGACCCTTGGAAGGTTGGCCAAACCACGGCAAGCAAGATCATGGCTCGCAAGCGGCCGGACTTGATTCCGGTTTACGATTCGGTTGTCGAAGCAGTTGCCGGGATCAAAGGCAGTGGAGAACAGTGGATCGTTTGGTACTCCGCCTTCCACGACGGTTCTTCCGAGGCCGCGGAATTTGTAGACAAGCTCGGAGCGATCAGGGCTGAGGCTGGCCAACCTCACTTGTCGTTATTACGAGTTTTGGATATTGCATTATGGAAGCAAGGAAAGCGCGAAATAAGGCATTCGTAGATCGCGCCTAGGGCTTGGCCCAGAATCGGCTCAGGCGTGCTGCCTTGACCGTTGACAACGGCGTTCAAGGCAGCACGCCTGTTTTTCGCGTATTCCCTAGAGCTCGATAGCCGCCACGGCCTGAACCGCGCGTGCCGCCTCGGCGCCCTTCTTCAGGAAATGCTCGAAGTAGAAGCCATGGTGCTCATCATTCGAGTGGAAGTGGTGCGGGGTCAGGCTGACCGAGAAAGTAGGTACATCGGTATCCAGCTGGACCCGCATCAAGCCGTCCACTACCGCCTGGGCAACGAAGTCGTGGCGGTAGATGCCGCCGTCAACCACGAGGGCTGCGGCTACCACTGCATCGTACTTGCCGGTCTTCGCCAGGCGCTGGGCCTGCAATGGCATTTCGTAGGCGCCGGGTACGCTGACGACATTGATGGTGTATTCCTGCCCGGAAGAATCCATCTCGGCCTTGAAGCCGGCCAGGGCCTGGTCGACGATATCCGCATGCCAGCTGGCCTTGATGAAGGCGACGTTCAATGGCTTGCTCATGAGTTGCTCCCTGATTCTGCGTGCAAATGTCTAAGTCTTTTGATCTACCCTAGTGGCGTGGGTCTCAATGGAATAAATGGGGAAGGGGTTTGCGTAACGAATGAGCCGGTTCAGCGCCAGCCCATCAGCGGGGCCACGTGCTTGAGCACTGATTCGATGACGTGGGCGTTGTAGTCCACGCCCAACTGGTTTGGAACGGTGAGAAGGAGCGTATCCGCCGCGGCGATGGCTTCGTCTTCGGCCAGCTTCTTGGCCAGTTCATCTGGTTCCCCGGCATAGGACTTGCCGAAGACCGCACGGGTCTTCTCATCGATGTTGCCGATCTGGTCCGAGCTGTAGCGGTCGCGGCCGAAGTACTGCCAGTCGCGCTCATCGGTCAGTGCGAAGATGCTGCGGCTCACCGAGACGCGCGGTTCGCGTGAGTGGCCGGCTTCCTTCCAGGCGTCGCGGTAGAGCTGGATCTGCTCGGCCTGCTGGACGTGGAAGGGCTTGCCCGATTCATCGTCCTTGAGCGTGGAGCTCTGCAGGTTCATGCCCAGCTTCGCGGCCCACACTGCAGTGGCATTGGATCCGGAACCCCACCAGATGCGTTCGCGCAAGGTGTCCGAATGCGGCTCGATGCGCAGCAGGCCCGGGGGATTGGGGAACATCGGGTTCGGGCTAGGCTCGGCGAAGCCTTCCCCGGAAAGCACCTCGAGCAGGCGCTCGGTATGCCGGCGGCCCATATCGGCATCCGATTCGCCCTCGCGCGGCTCGAAGCCGAAGTGGCGCCAGCCGTCAATGACCTGCTCGGGCGAACCACGGCTGATGCCCAGCTGCAGGCGGCGATTGGAAATCAGGTCGGCGGAGCCTGCATCCTCAGCCATGTACAGCGGGTTCTCGTAGCGCATGTCGATGACGCCGGTACCGATCTCGATGCGGCTGGTTCGCGCGCCGATGGCAGCCAGCAGCGGGAACGGGGAGGCGTATTGCTGGGCGAAGTGGTGCACGCGGAAATAGGCGCCGTCCGCGCCGAGCTCCTCGGCGGCGACCGCCAGATCGATGGCCTGCAGCAGGGCATCGGAGGCGGTGCGGGTGCCTGATTGCGGGTGGTCGGTCCAGTGGCCGAAGGACAAGAATCCGATGTTCTTCATACTTGAGGCAACAAGTAGTCTCGAATGGTTATTCCAGTCCTAGCCTCGTGGTCTGCTAGAACTGGCGGGCGGCGACGTCGGCTCGATGCGCAGTGGCGAGCGCCTCTTCGAGCTGCGCGATAGTCACTGGCTGACCGCGATCGGCAAGGTGCGCGGAGTAGAAATTAGCGGGATCTTGGGCGTAGACGTGAGTGTAGCCACCGGATTCGGGCTCGGCGCGCCACGAATCAGCCAAGGTTCCGGCATTAACCGTGTCGAAGCCCAACGCTTGGACAAGTTCCAGCACTTCGGTCTTGGCAGCAAGGTCATCGCCATATATTGGCAACGCGGTCCTCGGAGCTGAATTGACCAGAAGCGGGATGTGATGCGCCACGATGTTGTTGAAGGCTTTGGTGATGCGGGCGCCGGGAAGGAGCGATGCTTCCAACTGCGCAGTAGTGGACTTCAAGGAATCGAGAACTTCTATGCGCCCGTCGCGGGATGGGTAGTAGTTGCCGGTGGATAGGACCGTCTTGTTGGCAAGCACCTGGGTTGGAAGGTCCGAATAAGCCGACAGCGGGATGGCCAACACGACGATATCGCCATATTCAGCGGCTTCAGCAACGGTTGCCGCGTGCGCGTTGTCGCCGAGTTCTTCCTCCACGTCGGCGAGCGAGGCGGTGCCGCGTGAGTTCGCGATGGCCACGGTGGCGCCAGCGGCCACTGCTAGGCGAGCAATGGCCTGGCCGATATTTCCGCTACCGATAATCCCGATCTTGGTTGTGCTCATGGGTTGCTCCGAATTCTTATCTTGTGGTCGATGAGGTATCTAAGGGTGAAGAATTTTATGTGGTGCGGGCAAGTTCCTGGCGAACCGTATCCATGAGTCCAGGGAATCGATGATCCAGTTCTTCGGTGCGCAACCAGTTGCGGTGCCGGGTGCCATCAACCTCTTGCCTGATCAAGCCGGATTCCCTGAGGATGCGCCAGTGCCGGGTGAGTGCCGACTTTGAGACACCAAAGTCCGAGCTGCTGCACGCGCCACCGGGGGTTGCGCCAATGTGTCCGATGATGGCGCGCCTGACCGGATCGGCCAGAGCGGCCATGATTTCGAATAGGTCCATGTCCTCTTCGGAGGGAATGGTTAGAGGTCGAGTGAGGCGGCTTGCCACGTTCATTTCCTTAACTCCGAAAGGCGTGCATGTACGCAAAAAAGTGTACATACTAGTTATGTACGCGTCAACATGTACATGCAGAAGGGATCAGGCCCTGCGAATTAGCGGTGCGATAGCTGTGAGGGGTGAAGTGCTGGAGAGCCGCAGGTTTTCTGCGAGTTGATGGTTGACCAGATCTCATCGAGCGATAGGCTCAGCGCGGCCGCGACGGCGGCGATGGTGGAAAAAGCGGGAGTGGCGACGCGGCCGGTTTCGATTTTCCGCAGGGTTTCGGGGGAGAGGCCGGCTTGGATCGCGACGTCGAGGATTGTTCGTTCGCCGCGTGCCTGCCGAAGCAGCGCGCCGAGGTTCTTGCCCTGTTCGATTTCCCGGGCGGTAAGCGGCAGTCTGACCATAATGAGACCATTATACCGGTATTAAAATACCGGTATAGTAATTGGAATGATCGAGATTCTCACAGCCAGCGAAGTAGAGCGCGCCCGCGAGACCGGACGCCTTGTCGGAAACATCCTCAATACGCTCAAGCACCGCGTGCAGGTCGGCACCAATCTCTTGGAAATCGATGCCTGGACCAAGGAAATGATCGAGGAGGCCGGCGCGGTCTCCTGCTACGTCGACTACGCCCCGTCCTTCGGCAGCGGCCCCTTCGGCCATTACATCTGCACGGGAGTCAACGATGCGGTGCTCCATGGACTGCCTCGCGACTACCAGCTGGCCGATGGCGACTTGCTCACCCTGGATCTGGCCATCACCTTGAAAGGCATCGCCTCCGACGCGGCGATCAGCTTCATTGTCGGCACGGCTGCGCGTGCAGAAGACCTGAAGATGATCGAGACCACGCAGCGCGCCCTGGCTGCCGCCATCGCCGAGGCGCGTCCCGGAGCCAAGATCGGCGACCTGTCCTTCGCCATCGGATCGGTGCTGACCGCCGAAGGGTACAAGGTCAACATGGAATTCGGCGGCCACGGCATCGGCAGCACCATGCATCAGGATCCTCACGTTTCCAACGATGGCCGCCGCGGACGCGGGTACACGCTGCGTCCCGGTCTTCTGCTGGCCATCGAACCGTGGGTCATGGCCGATACCAGCAAGCTGGTGACGGACCGCGATGGCTGGACCCTGCGCAGCGCCACCGGCTGCCGCACGGCGCACACCGAGCACACCATTGCCATCACGGAAACTGGCGCGGAGATTCTCACCCTGCCCACCGACCTCTCGGCATAGGCAGAGGCCGGCATGGCGGCGATCAGGCGTTCGGGCTTTCCCCGGTGCCGGCGCCGCGGCGGCGGAGCACCGGTTCGGCCGTGCCGGTGCCGCAGCCCGAGGAGGCGCTGCCGCAGGCCGGGGAAGCAACGGAGGTGCAGCACGATCCGCTGCACCCGTTGGCCCCGGCGTTGCCCGCATCCTCCGGCTGGCGCGAAGCGTGGCCGGCGGCTTCGCGCAGCGTCCTGGCCGGCTGCGCCGGGTCCTGGCCTTCTTGGCCCAGCACCACGAAACCCGCGTCGGCAATCATCGCCAGGTCGGCTTTCGCGTCCTGCCCTTCGCTGGTCAGGTAGTCGCCGAGGAACAGCGAATTGGCCACTTCCAGGGCGTTGGCCTGCAAGGAACGCAGGTGCATTTCGCGTCCGCCGGCCATCCGGATTTCCTTGTCCGGGCAGGCTAGCCGCACTACGGCCAGGATCCGCAGGCACGCGCGCGGGGTCAGGTTCCAGGTGCCTTCCAGCGGGGTGCCGTCGAAAGGCATCAGGAAGTTCACCGGAATGGAATCGGCTTCCAGTGCGCGCAAGGCGAAGATCGCCTCGACCAGCTGCTCGGGAGTTTCGCCCAGTCCAACGATGAGCCCGGAGCAGGGGGAGAGGCCGGCGGACCTGGACTGCTGGACGGTGGAGACGCGCTCGGCGAAGCTGTGGGTGCTGCAGATTTCCGGGTAGAGGGACTCGGCCGTATTCAGGTTGTGGTTGTAGGCGTCGGCGCCGGCCTCCTTGAGCCGCTGGGCCTGCCCCTGCTTCAGGATGCCGATGCAGGCGCAGACCTCGACCTGCGGATGCGCTTCCTTCAATGCGCCGATCATGTCCGCGACGCGTTGCACATCGCGGTCCGTGGGTCCCTTGCCGGAGGCGACCATGCAGACCCGCGAGGCGCCGCCGGCGATGCCCAAACCTGCCTGGCGCACCGCTTCGCCGGGCTTGAGCCAGGTGTATTTCAGGATTTCGGCCTTGGAGCCCAGACGCTGGGAACAGTAGGTGCAGTCCTCGGGGCACAAGCCGGACTTCAGGTTGACCAGGTAGTTGACCTTCACGGTGTTGCCGAAATGCTTGCGCCGCAGCACCCCGGCCGCACTGACCAGTGCCGACGTCTGCGCGTCGCTGGTGGCCAGCAGCCCGAGGGCCTCTGCTGCGGTGAGCTGGTGGCCAGCGGAGATGCGTGCGGCCAGCTCGGTGAAATCTGCGGTGTCGGTGCGCTGCGCGGGGATGCTCATGGGTTCCTTCGCCTGGTTGGATGGCTGCCTGCCAAGGTGCAGCCATTCTTGAACGGTGTTCAATTGCTGGCACCAATGTACACGAAAAGTCCCCGACTTGAACAATGTTCAAGTCGGGGGCTTGCGCTGCTTTCCACAGCAGTTGCAGACGGCGCGCGTCCCGTGCGGAGCGCCCGCCGCTCAGCTGGAGGTCTTGCTCCGGTAGATCCGCGTGGCCAGCGCCCAAGCCAGGATCAAGATGCCTGCCAGCCAGACCAGGGCGATCCAGAGCTCGGAACCCACGGGTCCTTGCGACAGCAGGGCGCGCAGCGAATCGACGATGGCAGTGATCGGCTGGTGCTCGGCGAACCAGGCCACCGGCCCGGGCATTGACTCGGTGGGAACGAACGCCGAGGAGATGAAGGGCAGGAAGATCAGCGGGTAGCTGAAGGCGCTGGCGCCATCCACCGATTTCGCGCTCAAGCCGGCAAGCACCGCTACCCAGGTCAGACTCAGGGTCACCAGGCACAGCAGCGCGAGCACGGCGATCCACGCTGCCATGGAGGCGGAGGAGCGGAAGCCCATGGCCAGGGCGACCCCCAGTACCAGCACCAGGGAGAGGAGGTTCGCCGCCAACGAGGTCGCCACATGGCTCCAGAGCACGCTGGAGCGGGAGATCGGCATGGAGCGCAGGCGCTGCACCAGCCCATCGCGCAGGTCCAGGAACAGCCGGTAGGAGGTGTAGGCGACCCCGGAGGCGATGGTGATGACCAGGATCCCGGGCAGCAGGTAGTTGATATACGGCCCGGTGGCGCTGGTGGCGCTGGTGCCGATAGCCCCGCCGAAAACGTAGGTGAACAGCAGCATCATGGCCACCGGGGTGATGGCCGTGGTGATGATGGTGTCGGGGCTGCGGACAACGTGGCGCATCGAGCGCCCGGTGAGGATTCTGGTTTCCCGCAGTGCCGCGATGCTCATGGCTTGCTCCCTTCGGTTCGCTGGTGGTGGCCGATCAGTTCCAGGAAGATCTCCTCCAGGCTCGGCCGCTTGGCCACCAGCTCGGTGGTGGCCGGCGGCAGCAGGGCCTGGAGTTCGGCCAGCGTGCCCTGGTGGATGATGGTGCCCTCGTGGAGGATGGCGATTTGATCGGCCAGGTGCTCTGCTTCATCCAGGTACTGGGTGGTGAGCAGGATCGTGGTGCCGGACTCGGCCAAGTCGCGGATCACCTGCCAGGTCTCGCGGCGCGATTGGGGATCCAGTCCCGTGGTCGGCTCATCGAGCAAGAGCACCGGCGGGTTGCCGGCCAGTCCCATGGCGATATCAAGGCGCCTGCGCATCCCGCCGGAGTAGGTTCCTGCGGGCCGGTCCGCTGCGTCGCAGAGGTTGAAGCGCTCCAGCAAGCCGTTGGCGATGGACCGCGGATTCTCCAAGCGGAGCAGCCGCGCGATCAGCAGCAAGTTTTCGCGCCCGGTCAGGACCTCGTCCACTGCGGCGAATTGCCCGGTCAGGCCCAGCGACCGGCGGACCTGGACCGGGTTCTCGCGCACTGCAGCTCCGCAGACCCGGGCGGTTCCCGCATCGGCGGGAAGGAGGGTGGCCAGGATCCGCACCAGCGTCGTCTTGCCGGCGCCATTGGAACCGAGCAAGGCGAAGATGCTGCCAGGCTGCACGGTGAAGTCCAGTCCGCGCAGCACGGGCAGCTTCTTGAATGACTTGACCAGTCCGGTGACCTCGATGGCCGGTTCCGGGGCCAATGCGGTATTCATGTCATTGCTCCTTCGATTCGTTCTCTGCTTCGGAAATGGTGTCGGCCAGGCGGGTGCGTTCCTTGTCGGTCCAGCGCTTGCCCCCGTAGGCCTGGGCGAAGTCATCGGCGAATTCCGCCGGGTCCTGGCCAAGCAGTTCGCGCAGCGCGGTGCCGTTGGCGGCTGCTCCTTCGAAGAGGTCGGCCAGGTCCGAATACATGGAGATCATCGTTTCGGCGTCGGTGACCCCGCTCTGGTTCAGCAGGTAGCGCTGCACTCCTGCAGCGGCCTTGGCATAGGGCTGGGGCAGGGCCTTGAGGCGTGCCATGCTCTGCTTGTACTGCTTCTTCTGCTCCAGTGAGCCGGTGAAAGCTTCAATCCATTTGGCGACCATGATCAGTGCCCTTTCTGCGGGGTGCTCGGGTGGGGGAGGTTGTTGATGCGGGAGACGAGCAGGTTCCAGGTGGTCCAGAAGTCGTCGAGCTGCTGCTTGCCGCTGGGGTTGAGGGTGAAGACCTTGCGGGGAGGCCCTTTTTCGGACGGGACTTTCTCCACCGAGACGAGGCCTTTCTGCTCGATGCGCACCAGCAGCGCGTAGATGGTTCCCTCGGCCAGATCGGTGAAGCCGCGTTCGCGCAGTTCCGTGGTGATCTCGTATCCGTAGGCCGGGCGTTCGGCCAGGATCGCCAGGACGATCCCTTCCAAGGTGCCTTTGAGCATCTCGGTCATCTGTGTGGCCATGGTGCACCCCTCTCTACTTAGTGTCATTGAGTACAAGTAGATAGTAGAACTAAGTAGCGGTATTTAGCAATACTTAGTACCAAGATTTTCCAGATATTTTTCGGAGCTTTGGAGAACCACCATTTGACCAGTGGCAAGATGGCGCAACCGGAAATCCGGTATGCTCCTGGAAGCTGAGCCGGTACTGGATCTATGGAGATGAGGCGCCATGAAGGATGCGAGATGGCATTGGGAGCTGGTCCATGCCGAGCGTGCGCGGTTGACAGGATTGCTGGGCAGCTTGGCTCCGGAGCAGTGGAACGCCCCATCGCTCTGCGCGAACTGGCAGATCCGCGATGTGGCGGCGCATCTGGCGGCCGCCGGATCCACCTCGACCGCCCGCTGGCTGGTGAATATGGCTCGTTCCGGATTCAATGCCGACCGGCACAACGAGCGGCTGCTGCGCCTGCAGCTCGGGGACGGCGCCCGGCAAACGCTGGATAATTTCAATCGTTCTGCCAGCAAATCCATTGCCCCGCTGAACTCGGTGACCGGTTTGCTGGGCGAAGTGGTAGTGCACGGGCAGGACATCGCCCAGGCACTCGATCTGATCCTGCGGCCTGAACCCACGGCACTGCGAGCGGTGGCAGGATTCTTCGCCTCCAAGGACTTCGCAGTCAATAGCAGCACCCTGGTCAAGGGCTTGCGGATGTCGGCGGCGGACGACGCTTTCAGTTGCGGGAACGGTCCCGAGGTGCGTGGCGAACTGCTGGATCTGGTCCTGGCGATGGCCGGAAGGGAACAGGTCCTCCCGCGGCTTCAGGGCGCAGGGGTCGGCGAGCTGGCACGCAGGATCACGGCACAGCCGCGGAAATAGCAAGCATCGCGCCGCACGATGACTGTACGGCGCGATGCTGGGGAAGCCGGCAAATCAGCCAGCGGGAATGAGGGCGGTGGCCAGCGGGTTCTCCAGATCGCCTGCGTAGAGCAGGCCTCCGGACTGGTCGGCGAGATCCAGCATCTGCTGGTTGTTGCGCAACTGCAGGCGGTTCAAGCACGACAGCGGGAAGCTCTGCGCGAAAAGTCCCAGCTGATCAAAGTGTTCAGCGAACTGCGGATGCTGCCCGCGATAATCCAGCAGCCGTTGAACTACGGTCTTCCAGAAATCTGCTTCGGAAAGCAGTTCTTCGGCATCCAGCAGCGGCGCGAGGAAGCGGAAGAACGAATCAAAGACATCCGTGAAGACCGACAATACCGGATCTCCACCGGTGCGTACCCGGCGAATCTCCTCCGGGAGTTCCACCCGGTCCGAGAGCACGGCAATCTCTTCGCCCAGATCCTTGAGCAGGACCTTCTTCACAGCACCGTTCTCAAGCACCATGATCACGTTTTCGCCATGCGGCATGAACACCAAATCATAGGCAGCCAGGCAATGCACCAGCGGAATGAGGTAGGCATCGAGGTAACGGCTTAGCCAGTCGGCCGGTGCTAGCCCGCTGCGGCGAATGAGGGCGCCGGCAAAGGACCTGCCGGACGCATCGACATGCAATAGGCTGGCCATCGTAGCCAACTTTTCTTCCGGGCCCAGCAGGCTGATCGGGGACTCCCGCCACAGCGCAGCCAGCATCTTCCGCTGCGGATCGCTCTTGCCGGTGGCTGCTTCGAACTGCGGGTTGCGGTAGCCTACGGCCGCAATTTCACGCAGCAGGGCGACCGGCTGGGTCGAGAGCACCGGGTCCTTTGCGAACAACTCGCCCAACCACTGGTTGATCGCGGGAGTCACCTTCATGTACTCGGCACTGAGCCCGCGCATGAAGCCCATATTCAAGATCGACATTGCCGTCTTGACGTAGTGGCGTTCCGGGTTGGACCGGTTGAAGAAGGTGCGGATCGACTGCTGCGCCTGGTACTCGTCAACGCTGGTGCCCAGCCAGATCAATTGCTTGCGGGCAATATCATTGGCGAACGTGATCGACAGGCGGTTCTCCCATTGCCAAGGGTGCACCGGAATGAAGATGTAGTCCCCGGCTGCATAGCCGGTGCCGAACAAGGAGGCCTCCAGGGCCGCATCCAAGCGCTGGCGCTCGGCTGGATCCAGCTCGGCGGCCAGCAGCCCTTCGTAATCCAGCGAATCCACGGCGTCGAATTGTGCTCGGGACTTGTGGGCGGCAGCCCAGCCAAGGTGCAGGGCGGAACCGGTTTCGGGGGCGTACCTCAGGTAGTCGGTGCGCCCGATGCCCATTCTTCCGTTGTTGGCTATGAAGCACGGGTGGCCCTCGGTCATGGAAGATTCGATGAGCTGGAAGGACTGTGCGGCTGTGCCGTCGAACCGGGCCAGCTGTGCTGAATTATGGGTTGCATGAACCTGCTTGTAGCAGTGGCTGGCCAGCGTGGATGAGAGCTCTTCAAGGTAGGTGGGCAGCTGCACCGGGGAAAGCGTGAGTTCCTGGCAGAAGTGGGTGATGAACTCAATGGCGTCCACCTCTGCCTGCTGCCAGCTGCCGTCAACGAAGTGGTGGTGTTCCACGGACTGCGGTGAAACCAACCAGTGGTTCAGCTGGTACCGCTGGGCGCTGAAGCTGTAGCGGTGGGCATCCTTCTGGACTGAGTAGCGGTTTTCTCCATGGCCGGCAGGCTCCAGGAGGCGCTCATGCGAAAATTCGCCCAGGGCTTTGGCCAAGACATGGCGGTTGGCGATGTCCCAACGTGCAGGGGAGAGGAATGAGGATTCCAAGCCGCGGCCGGTAGCGGTTTCGAAATCCTGGCGAGTGCAGATGGACAGAAGTGCCTGCTTGATTGAGCCGTCTGCTTCGGAGAGCTCCACTGGACGTACCGGGCGGAAGCCAACTCGGGCATTCAGGGCATGGATGGCTTTGTTGCGCAGGTCAGGTTCCACGATGATTCGTTCGGTTCCGGGCAGGGCGAAAGCCTGGACCATGGCCGAGGAGAGAGCTTCGAGGGTGAACCCAGGCTGCGGCTCGGTGGCTGCCGGAGCCAGGAAGTGCAGTCCACGGTCGCCGCGGACGCAGTTGTATGCATCGGCCAGGGGCGATGCTGCGGGGTCGTAGAGCTCGACAAGGAATTTCTCGTCCCCTGATGCGTCGATGCCGAAGAGGACTTCGTAGCCTGGGGTGCCAAGCAATGTGCGGTATTCTGCTTCGATTTCCTTTTCGGTTGCGTTGGCCATGCCCCAGAAGGAGGCATGCGCGGTGGCAATCCACGAATGCAGCAGCGCAGTATCCCCGGGCAACGTCACGGAACGGAAAGTGTAGTTGGTCATCGGAAGTTCCTTAGGCTCGTGCGCTGGCAGTGGCGGAAGTGGGCAAGCCGCTGAGTTCGGCGGCGCCGAATCGCTGGAAAGCGATCCGTCGCTCGATCGGGTAGACCTCGCGTCCAGCCAAGCGGTTGATAATTACTGAATTGCGGTAGGCGCCCATGCCCAGATCCGGAGCGGTGAAGCCGTGGGTGTGCAGTTCAGCGTTCTGCACGAAGATGTCCTGGTCCAACCCGATGGAATATTCGCGATCTACATTGAAGCGGCCATCGGGAAGGTAATCGATGCGTTGGCTGATGCCTTGCAAGAAGTCCGGAGTGCCTGCGCGGTAGCCGGTTGCCATGACAAGGTGGTCGGCGAGGAATTCCAGGTCTTCACCGGTGCGTTCATGGCGCAAGCTGATGGCCAGGTGATCCGTGTCAGCGCCGATGCTCGTGGCCGCGCAGCCGGTACGCAGGTGCACATTCGCTGCGCCATTGACGCTTCGCTGGTAGAGCTCTTCGTGGATTTCGTTGATCAAGTCCGCGTTGATCCCCTTGTAGAGCCCCTTTTGCTCTGCTGACAGGACATCCCGCTGATCCATGGGCAGGGCATGGAAGTGGTCGATGTATTCCGGAGATGTCATCTCCAAAGTGAGCTTGGTGTATTCCAGCGGGAAGTAGCGTTCTGAACGCGTTGCCCACACCAGATGATCCTCTTCTGGCAAGCTGCGCAGAAGATCCAAGAAGATTTCTGCGGCGCTCTGGCCGCTGCCGAGCACAGCAGTTACTTTCGGGCCGGAACCTGCGGTCCGGGAGGATAGGAGTTTCTCGCGGTGGAAGGCGTAGTCGCTTGAGTGCACCACGTTGCCGGTGGCTTGTGCTTCCGTGGTGAGAACCGGCGGCAGATAAGGCTGGGATCCGGTGCCCAGCACCAACTTGTCTGCGGTGAATCGGGTCAGTCCTGCGGCAGTGAGCACCGACAACAGGTAGACCCCGTCGTGGTATTCGGCTTCGAGCACCCGGTGCCCGAATCGTACGCTTTGAATATTTTCTGCGGCCCACGCCAGGTAGTTGGAATACTCCTCGCGCAGCGCGTAGAAGTCTTCGCGGATATAGAACGGGTAAAGCCGCTGTTTTTCCTTGAGATAGTTCAAGAACGAATGCTTGCTGGTCGGGTTCGCCATGGTCACCAGATCTGCCATGAAGGGAACCTGGAGATGGGTTCCGGGAAGCATCATGCCAGGGTGCCAGACGAACTTCTCTCCGGCTTCCAGAACTGCAACGTGCAGATCATCCAATCCATCGGCCAAGGCGGCAAAACCCAGATTGAAAGGGCCAGCGCCAATAGCGATGACGTCAAAGTGCTCGGTAGGTTCAATCATTTCTTCTCTCCAAGGGTGCGTTCGGCCAGCAGTCCGGAACCAATCCGGCAGATAGCGTCGAGGATCTCGCTGATATCGGCCAGGGTCGTATTCGGATTGAGCAGCGTCAGTTTCAGCAGGCGTTTGCCTTTGACTGTGGTGGCGGCGATCATCGCTTCGCCGCTGGCATAGAGGCGTTGGCGGATCTGGTTGGCCAGGGCATTGTGCTCGTCCAGTTCCAATGGGTGCTGTGGATCTTCAAAGGAGAAGACCAGCGTGCTCAGCTGCACGTCGGCTGCCATCCGTAGCTGGGCGCGCATGGCAACTTCCTGTTGAGCGTCCTCTGCCAAGGCGATGACCTGGTCGAACATGGCACCCAAACGGCTGGCACCCAAAGAGCGCAACGTGACCCACAGCTTCAGCGCATCGAAGCGCCGTGTGGTCTGCAGGGACTTCGAGACCTGGTTGGGGGTGGACTCGGCCTCCGCACGCGGGTTCAGGTACTCGGCATAGTGGGCGATGGATTCCATGGAGGCCGCCGAGCGGACCACCAGGGCGCTGGAGCCGATGGGCTGGAAGAAGGACTTGTGGTAATCCACGGTGACCGAGTCGGCCAATTCAATGCCGTCCAGCCGGTGGCGGTGGGAGTTGGAGACGAGCAGGCCGCAACCGTATGCGGCATCCACATGGAACCACGCGCCTACTTCTGTGGCGATAGCACGCAGCTGGGGCAACGGATCGATGGCCCCGAAGTCGGTATTCCCGCTGGTGGCGGAGATGGCCATGGGCACCAATCCGGCGGCGAGGTCTGCGTCCAGGCGCACGCGCAATGCATGCGCATCCATGCGGTGCTGGGCGTCTGTAGGGATCGCCACGGCCGCGTCGTAGCCCAGACCAAGGAGCATCGCGGCGTTGCGAATCGAGAAGTGCGCATCTTCCGAGCAATAGATCCGCAGATTAGCCAGCCGTTCAGGCAAGGTGCCCCGCAGCTTTGCGGTAGCGGTGTTTCGTGCGATCAGCATGGCCTGAAGGTTGGATTGAGTTCCGCCAGAGGTAAAGATTCCGTCGGCCTGCCCGGTCCCGAAGCCGATCAGATTGGCGGTGAAATCGATGAGCTTGCGCTCGATCAGTGTTGCTCCAGCGCTCTGGTCAAAAGTGTCCATCGAGGTGTTGATGCTCGTGACGAAGTTCTCGGCGACCACCGCAGGGATCACGACGGGGCAGTTCAAGTGCGCCGCGTACTTCGGATCGTGGAAGTAGACCGCGTCGTTGAAATACAACTCATTCAGCTCGGTGAACGAGTCCTGGGTTGAACCCAATGGACTATGCAGGTCGACCAGGTCGATGCGTTCCTGCAACTGCTGCGGAGTCGGTCCGGTCGTCGGCGCGTTCACCGATGCCAATCGGTGGGCCACGCGTGAAATGGCTTCACGCGACTCGTTTTCGTAGACACGGGCGGTGTTTGCGCAGAGCAACGAATCATCGTAGATCGGCAGTGGTAGATCAGGCATTTGCAGGGTAGGCAGTGAGGCACCCAAAAGCATGCTCCTCAGATAGAGACAATCAATAGTTGGTCAGGCTCACCTAACAAGAATCTATTAACATCACACTTCAATTAGTTAATGCAAGCCGAGTAATTCACTCTCTCCGCCAGGAGAAAAGTTTCTACATTTTCCTGCGGGTGGCGCCCGGCTGTGATAAGTTACCCGCTGACCTGCATCTGAGCGGGGCTGAAGTTGGACCCCTGCGAGGTTGAAGTGGAGAGAACTTCTCGACTTCCAATGTCCCGGAATTATCACTAATCGTTTGATTGCACTTTCAAGCTAGAGCTGTATGATCAAACAGTTAGAGCAAGGGAGGGCAAGTGGCCACGGTAAGCCCAGGAAAAGTCCAGCGATCCCAGCGTCTGCTCCTCGGGTCGAACGCAACGGACGCGGCAGGACGCTCACTTTCTGATATCACGATTGATCTGCTGTTCGTGGGTACCCTTGGCGCAACTGCCATGCAGATGGGAGTGCTCAATGCGCTTGGTTCCCTTTCCTTTGTGCTCGCCAGCATCCCCGCGGGCCATTTGGTCGACAAGTATTCCGCGTTGCGGGTCCTGCGCATCGGTCTCGGGTCCAAGCTTTTCCTGCTGGGGTGCCTAGCGGCGCTGTCCTTCGCCGAGGAGCTAACGATCCCGCTGGGGATGCTGTTGTGCGCATTGCTCGGCTTCTGCAATGTTTTTTCCGAAACGTCCCAAACCACTGCCGTTCCGCAGCTCATCGGAGATGAGCCTGAAGTCCGAGCGGCGAGCATCAGCAAGCTGATCGCCTCGCTGGGAGCTGCGGACCAGTCAATGACCGTGATTGTCCCGGCCTTGGCGGGAACCGGCTTCGCGCTGTGGGGAGCGCCAGCGCTGCTGAGCATCTCGGCGGCTCTGGGCCTGCTGGCAATGCTGATGGCGCTGCAGGTGCGTTCCTATCGCCTGTCGCAAGGCCCTGGCCGCCGCCCCGGGCCGTCGACCGAAAAGGGCGGCATCCTGGCTGGCCTCAGGTATCTGGCCCGGCACCGCCTGCTCTTGGCAATTACCGTTGCAGTGATGTTCTCCAACTTGGGGCTGGCCATCGGGTCATCGGTAGAAGCGATCTTCATTATCAACGAGCTCGGCTTTGGCGAATTCGGGTACGGCCTTTTCGCCTCGGTGAGTGGCGTTGGCGGGCTAATTGGAGCTGCTATCGCAGGAACGCTGGCTGGAAAATTCGCTCCGGCAACCTTGCTGATCTACACCGGTTCGATGCAGGCAGTTTTGGCGGGCTGCGTATTGGGCGCGGCTTATGCAACCGAAATGTGGTCCATGGTGCTGCTGGGAATTTTCGCGCTGGGATGGGGAATCGTCGTGCTGCTCTTCAATATTGCTGCCTCGTCCTGGATTGTGCAGATCGTTCCGGAGCAGTTGCTGGGCCGGGTCCTAAGCGCACGCCGGTTATTCACCTTTGGAGTCGTACCCGTTGGCGGATTGGCGGGCGGCGCATTGGCCAGCGCGTGGGGGATTACCGCTGGACTGCTTGCCTGGGTCGTTGCCGCAACCCTCTCAGTTATTAGCTACCTAGTGATGCGCGGCCCCGCAAGCCGTTAGGCTGGAAAGCATACGCACCACGAAGTAAAGGCAACCGCGCACGTGAAACTCGTTATCGACGCTCGATACACCCGCATCACCCACCATGATGGCATTAGCCGGTATACCGCCGGGTTGATCGAGGCCGCCAGCAAGCTTGCCGAGGTCACGATGCTGGTCAACGACACCAGGCAGCTGGCAATGCTCCCCGATGTTCCGTATCTGAAGATTTCCGGCCCCACGAGCGTGCTCGAGCCATTCGTCGCCCTGCAGATCAACAAGCTCAAGCCGGATGTCGTGTTCTCGCCCATGCAGACCATCGGATCGTTGGGGCGGAAATATCCCTTGGTCTTGACCCTGCATGATTTGATCTACTACTCGCATCCGCATGCACCGAAGTTCCTGCCTGCTCCGATTCGCGCTGGATGGTACTTGTTCCATCAGGTCTACTGGCCGCAGCGGATGCTCCTGAATCGTGCCGACGCGGTGGCTACCGTTTCCAACACCACAGCCGAACTCATGCGCAGGCATCGACTGACCAAGAAGCATATTGGACTGGTGTTCAACGCCCCCACCGGAAATTTTGCTCGTCGAGACCAAGCGAAGCGCCCAAAGAAGACCTTGGTCTATATGGGTTCCTTCATGGAATACAAGAACGTCGAGACACTCATCCGCGGCATGGCGCACCTGCCGGACTATGAGCTGCACCTGCTAAGCGGGATCAACGAGCAACGTCATGCTGAATTATCCAAGCTCATCCCCTCGCAATCCACAGTGGTATTCCACCGCGGTGTCAGCGATGAGGAATACGAACAGCTGCTCAGCGAATGCACTGCCTTGGTAACCCTTTCGCGAGAAGAAGGCTACGGGCTTCCCCTGGTCGAAGCGATGAGCATGGGAACTCCGGTGATTGCCACCGATATGCCGATTTTCAGGGAAGTCGCGGATGACGCCGCGCTGTATGCTTCGGCAGATGATGCACAAGGCTTCGCGGACCAAGTACGCACTTTGGATGAGCAGGCTACCTGGAGACAGTATTCGCAACGCGCCGTGGAACGAGCCGGGCACTACTCATGGGAACAATCAGCCCAGCAGCTGCTGGATTTGGCCAGATATGCGGCAGATCACAGAAAATAGTTTGCTGCTGCCTGGTGGATAAGCATCCGGTCTCGCCCGGAAAATGGCGGAAATTCGGGGCAGGGAACGCATGCTCCGCAACGGGAACTTCCGATTTGAAAACCGCACTTGGCCAGTGCTAAAGTATTACTCGTTGCATTCCTCCATAGCTCAATTGGCAGAGCATTCGACTGTTAATCGAAGGGTTACTGGTTCAAGTCCAGTTGGAGGAGCCAAAGAAACCTCCCAGCTCCGCAAGTAGCTGGGAGGTTTTGTTTTACCCAAAAGCGGTCGTTGCCATGCGCAAATTCGAAGTGAAAACCCAGCAACACCCGAACCTCCTATAACCACAGGTGATTAGACGATAGACTTTCGAATCGTTAACAGTTACACCCACAGCATGAGATAAAGGCAGTGGGTTTTACGCCTGAAGACTGAGTCGTATGCGGCAACCGGGGTGTTAGCGTTTGATGTACCGGTTGCTGAGCGATCGAGAATATGGAGAAACCATGTCTGAAGCTGAATCGACGCAAGCTGACGAAAGCCTTAAGTCGAGTGTCAAGAGTGCTAAGACGCAGGTTGATGGTCTCAAGGAGCTTGTTCCACAACAGCTCTCGGACGAGATCAAACTCGCGACTACGGTACTCAAAGGCAAGGGAATCAGCATTGGCATGGCGGCGGCGCTCGCCGGAGCTGCACTGCTCGTAGTGTTGCTCTTCGTCATTGCTGTTGTCGTTACCCTGGTCAATGTATTGGCTCTCTGGTTGCCCGGTTGGGCAGCCGCATTGATCGTTGCAGGATTCTTCTTGCTGGTTGCTGCCATCTTGGGATTGGTTGGATATGCCAAGGTCAAGAAGGCACTGCCGCTGAAACCGGAAGCAGCTATTCGCGGACTCCGCCACGACTTGGGCGTGCTCAAGGACGGCAGCGCCTTCGATGTCAGCACTCTTGATGAGCCGCTGAAGAAGAAGTCGGCTGAGGATGACGAGAAGGCTGAAAAGAAGAAGGAACCGAAGCCTCCGGCACCAAGTGCCGATGAGCTGATCCTTCGCACCAAGCGTCGCCGCCGCCAGATCCAGGCTCTGCGTGACAACCTGGGCGAGAGCGTGCAAGCGCCACTGGCCAAGATCGACAAGATTCGTTCCTTCACCCAGGGAGCTGGGGAAAAGTTCTCCGGAGCAGCCGCCAAGGCGAAGGGATTCGTTCGCCCTTCCTCGTCTTCGTCTTCCGAAGACCAATCGGAGGCTGACAGAGCCGGCTCAAACCGCTTAGAGCAGGCACGACCGTATATCGTGATGGCAGGTTCCGGGCTGGCGCTGATGGCTGTAGTCCGCGCATTGTTCAAGCGCTCCTAGGTCTTTCGCCGACGGGGCCAGGCATTAGCCGTACCAAGCGTGCGCGTGCCCCGTCGTATGAAAACTTAGGCTAGAAAGGCACTGACATGGTTTGGATCGCTATTGCAGCGGCACTATGCAGTGCCTTTTGTCTTGCCTTTGGAGCGCACTTCCAATCGCAGGCAGTCCGCAGTGCTGTTGGCGGTCTGGACCTGACAATTAAGAATGTCGGGAAGCTGGCCCGCAACAAACGCTGGATGAGCGGACTGGGGCTGATGGCTCTTGGCATGGCCTTGAATGTTTTCGCGCTAGCCAGCGCGCCCTTGACGGTGGTGCAGCCAATTGGTGCCATTGCATTGGTGATCACTGCGATGGTCAATGCCAAGGAAACCGACCTGACGATGAATCGTCCCACCGTATTGGCGATCATCAGCTGCATGGTGGGTTCGGTTGGCTTCGTGCTTCTGGCCGTCACTGCCACTAGCAGCAACCAGGAGGTAAACGACTACGAAGCGCACTTGATTGAAATGATCTTGGCGGTAGTCGTTGCCATCGTGGGATTGGCCACCATCTTCTTCCACAAGAAGCTCGGTGCGTTCTTCTTCATCCTCGGTGCTGGCGTCCTATTCGGATTCGTCGCCGTACTGGTTCGAACCATTGCAATCGCCGTGATGAATATCGGCGACGGCAGCTTTATCCAGCTGCCTTGGCTGGCTGGCCTAGCGGTAGTTGTAGCTGGCCTTCTCGGCTCATATTTTGTGCAAAAGGCCTACTCAAAGGGACCTCCTGACCTTGTCATCGCAGGGTTGACGGTGATTGACCCGATAATTGGCATTGCCATTGGAATCGGCATCCTCGGGGAGCTGCGTCCTGATGTTCCGGTACTGGTCACCGTACTGATGCTGGTGGCTGCTGGTTTGGCTATCGTCGGTGTGACCGCACTATCCAGGCATCACCCGGACGTAATTGAACGCCGGAACCAGACTGAAGCAGAAAAATCCATGCCTGATTCCAAATAGACTGAAGCTGCAGATTTTAATAGAAACTACAACGCGTGTGAACGCCGAAGGATGCTCGTGGCCAAGGAAAAACCGCTGACCATCGTCATTGCTGCTGACACTTATCCGCCAGACGTCAACGGTGCAGCGATGTTTTGCTACCGGTTGGCTACTGCGATGCATGCACGCGGCCACCGGGTGCATGTGCTGGCGGCCCGTGGAGATAAGGGCAAGACCTACACCGAGATCCGTGATGAAGCAATTGTGCATCGTCTGGAATCGCATTCGGTACCTACCCACGAGTACTTCCGTATCGTGTTCCCGTGGGAAGTCAATCGGCAGATCAGCAAGCTGCTCTCGGATATCAAGCCCGATGTAGTCCACGCCCAGAGCCACTATATGATTGGCCAGCGCACGATCGGATGGGCTCGCAAGAACAAGGTTCGTTCCATCGCCACGAACCACTTCATGCCGGAAAACCTTGACCCCTTCCTGCCTTTCCCGCAGTGGTTCAAGCGAATTGTCGCGCAGAATTCGTGGAGAGACATGGGGAAGATCTTTGGGCGGGCAGACGCCGTCACGACCCCGACTCCACTGGCGGCCAAGGCAATGCGTGAGCGTGCCAAACTGAACCGGGTGCTTCCGCTGTCTAACGGGATCGAGATCGGCAACTACGAGCTGGCGGCAGGGGAAGAAATCATTAAAAACGAGTTCCCCACGATCTTGTTCGCAGGCCGTCTTGCCGTTGAGAAGAACATCAATGAACTCATCGAGGCATTGCCTTTAATGAGCCAGGTGCCGGATGCCATCATTGAAATTGTTGGCGGGGGAGAGCAACGCGCTCACTTGGAGAAGATCGCCGACGAATTGCAGCTGCGAGACCGTGTCCGTTTCCTTGGGCATGTAAGTGATGAACAACTGCGCCAGGCCTACCTGCGTTGCGATGTGTTCTGCCAACCAGGCACGGCCGAACTGCAGTCATTGGTAACCCTGGAAGCACTCTCGGCTTCCAAACCCGTCGTTCTGGCCAACGCGATGGCCCTGCCGCACCTGGTAGACGAAGGCATCAATGGTTACATGTTCACGCCGGGAGACCGGCAGGATCTGGCCAACAAGCTAGACCAGGTTCTTGCCTTGGATGGGCAGCGCCGTGCCAAGATGGGTGAAGCCGGGCACGAAAAGGTGAAGAACCACGCGCAGGAAAAGACAATGAACTCCTTCGAAGCCCTTTACCGCGGCCACGAAGTTTCCACCCATTAATAGGTTCATCGTCATCGGGTGCGTCAAGTCGGTGTTTCGGCTAGTGATGCCCTAGAATATTTCGAGTGTGGTTACGCCGCTTCGGCGATGGGCCCATGTGGGGAGTTAGCTCAGTTGGTTAGAGCAGGGGACTCATAATCCCTTGGTCATGGGTTCAAGTCCCATACTCCCTACCAAACAAGATCGTCCAGCAGCTTATGCAAAAAAGCTGCTGGACGATTTTTCGTTCCGGGGTCTGGAAACTGGAAGAAGCCAGTTCCCAGCCCATTGCGCGGTGCCAACTTGCAACTCTCATGGCAGTCCAAGGAACAGGCCACGCGGCTGCGCGGCATGGAGCTCTCGCCAGGGGCAAGAACACGCAGAGGATCCGGTCTGCAAGACCCGCGACAGTAACCGTGGCTCTTCATGGTGCACCCCTGGGAGCCTTCACGGTCATTCGTGCAGCGGCAAGAGAATTGATGGACGCATGTCGCGGATCAGCAACACCGGGTCAATGTATTCTCCTTCGAGCCGCACGCCCCAGTGAATGCATCGGCCCGAGCAGTGCGCCCCGGTTGCTACCTGTCCCACCTTCGCGCCAGCCTCGACCCAATCGCCCACCGAGACTCCGGCGGCTACCGGTTCGATGCTGGTCTTGAATCCGGAACCGTGGTCGATGACCAGCACGGGTCGATCCACGATCACTGAAGCGAAGGCGACTTGGCCGCGCTGGGGCGCGAAGACCGAGTCTCCGGAGCTGGCAGCCAAATCCACGCCGCGATGACCGGGAAGCCAATTCTCCTCCGGCTTATCGAAGGGCTCCAGAATTTCCGGTTCGCCAGCTAGTGGCCAACGCCAGCCGTTGCCGGCGGCGAGTGCAGCTTGTGCTTGGACTGGTTGTGGCGCCGCAGTCAGGGGCGAGGCCGGAGGACCACTGAAGGCCAGCAGCAAAACCTGCAGCCCGGCGACTAGATACTTGGATTTCATCCTCTCAGGCTGGACCCAATAGCCGGATCTTGAGCAGTTGGAAGAGCGAATTGTGGGCAAGCGAATGGGCTGCAGATCACCGATATCGCCGTGTAAAGCGTTGAGTTCTCTGTAGTACACTTGAAACAGCAGTGTCCTGTCACAGGTGTGTCCAAAACTGGGTGCGTCGGGCAGGGGATTGACTTCGCGTATGAGTATCCACAGCTTCATGAGCTGTGGCCTGAGGTTCCAGTGGTCCGAGAGAATCGGTGGACCGAAGGCGAGATGCCAAGCATCTATCGGTATTCATGCTAGGGCGGATATCCACAATGGCTATCTGCATCAACCCGAACAAACAAGAGCAGTTACCGCGGGCGCATGCGCGCCCGGTCCGCCACTGCTGAAAGGAGTTGCGACATGCCAGTCGTAACCATGCGAGAGCTGCTTGACAGCGGCGTCCACTTCGGCCACCAGACCCGTCGCTGGAACCCAAAGATGAAGCGCTTCATTTTCACCGAGCGCAACGGCATCTACATCATCGACCTGCAGCAGTCGCTGTCGTTCATCGACCGCGCTTACGAGTTCGTCAAGCAGACCGTTGCCCACGGCGGCACCGTACTGTTCGTCGGTACCAAGAAGCAGGCTCAGGAATCGATCGCCGAGCAGGCTAACCGCGTTGGCCAGCCATACGTGAACCAGCGTTGGCTCGGCGGTATGCTGACCAACTTCCAGACCGTCTCCAAGCGCGTTCAGCGCATGAAGGAACTGGAAGAGATCAACTTCGAGGACGTTGCTGGCTCCGGTCACACCAAGAAGGAACTGCTGCTGCTGAAGCGCGAGCTGACCAAGCTGCAGAACAACCTCGGTGGTATCCGTAACCTGACCCGCACCCCTTCCGCTATCTGGATCGTTGACACCAAGAAGGAACACTTGGCTATCGACGAAGCACAGAAGCTGGGCATCCCAGTTGTGGCCATCCTGGACACCAACTGCGATCCGGACGAAGTTACCTACCCAATTCCAGGCAACGACGACGCAATCCGCTCCGTCAACCTGCTGACCCGCGTTGTTGCTGACGCTGTGGCCGAAGGCCTCATCGCCAAGAACAACAAGGCTGCCGGCAAGACCGAGGGTGCTGCTGAGCCAATGGCTGAGTGGGAGCGCGAGCTGCTTGAGGGCGAGAAGGCCAAGGCCGAAGCTCCAGCTGCAGAAGCTGCAACTGAAGCACCAGCTGCAGACGATGCAACTGAGGCACCAGAAGCCAAGTAGTCACCTCGGTGACTCCAGAAGTTTGCCTGGGCGCACTAGCGTGTAGCTCGGGGTGAACTTCACCAAGTCTTGTGGGACGGGCCGGAAATCCGACCCGTCCCATAAGCAAAATAAACTTGAAACTCCTAGCTGAATGGGATTGCACGTGGCAAACTACACCGCTGCTGATATCAAGGCACTGCGCGAGCGCACTGGCGCCGGCATGATGGACGTTAAGAAGGCACTGGACGAGGCTAACGGCGACGCCGAGAAGGCCATCGAGATCATCCGCGTCAAGGGCCTGAAGGGCGCTACCAAGCGCGAAGGCCGTTCGACCGCTGAAGGCCTGGTTGCTGCCAAGGTTGAAGGCAACGTCGGCGTCATGATCGAGATCAACTGCGAGACCGACTTCGTTGCCAAGAACGAGAAGTTCATCGCACTGGCCAACAAGGTCCTGGATGCCGCTGTGGCTTCCGGTGCTGCAGATGCAGAAGCACTGCTGGCTTACGAGCTGGACGGCAAGACCGTTGGCGACATCGTTATCGAAGAGGGCGCAATCCTCGGCGAGAAGGTTGTTGTACGCCGTGTTGCACGCATCGAGGGTGCCAAGGTTGCTTCGTACCTGCACAAGACCAGCAAGGACCTGCCAGCTCAGGTTGGCGTTCTGATGGCTGTTGACGCTGACAGCGAAGCTGCCGCAACCGTCGCACACGACGTTGCTGTCCACACCGCTGCAATGGCTCCTACCTTCCTGTCCCGCGAGGAGGTTCCAGCTGACAAGGTTGCCGACGAGCGCCGCATCGCAGACGAAACCGCTCGCGCGGAGGGCAAGCCAGAAGCTGCACTCACCAAGATCGTTGAAGGCCGCCTGACCGGTTTCTTCAAGGAAATCGTCTTGGTTGACCAGGCTTTCGCCAAGGACGCAAAGAAGTCCGTAGGCAAGGTCTTCGAAGAAGCTGGCACCAAGCCAGTTGCCTTCGCACGCTTCCGCGTTGGTGCCTAAGCTTTTACAGCTCTAAGCATTAGCCGTACGCATTAAGCGAACCGCGTTCAGGGCAACCTGAGTGCACAAGATCAAAGGGAGGTGAGCACCGAGAGAAAACTCGGTGACTCGCCTCCCTTTTCTTGAGCCCGGATCTCACGATAGCTTGGGATCTGGGAAGTAGTACCCCCAGCTTGATTCCGACCTCCAGGAGTAAGACACCTCATGCCAAGCACCCCAGAAACCAAACGACGCCGCGTACTGCTCAAGCTCTCCGGTGAAGTATTCGGCGGCGGCAAGATCGGCGTTGACCCGGATACCGTTCGCGGCATCGCCAAGCAGATCGCTGAAACCGTAGGCGAAGTAGAGGTCGCAATCGTGGTTGGCGGCGGCAATTTCTTCCGCGGCGCAGAACTCTCGGCCTCCGGCATGGACCGCTCGCGCGCAGACTACATGGGCATGCTTGGCACCGTCATGAACTGCCTGGCACTGCAGGACTTCCTGGAACAATGCGGCGTCGAAACCCGCGTCCAGTCGGCCATCGCCATGGCCCAGGTCGCAGAAAACTACATCCCACGCCGTGCCATCCGCCACATGGAAAAGGACCGCGTTGTCATCTTCGGCGCTGGCGCAGGCCTGCCGTACTTCTCCACCGACACCGTGGCCGCGCAGCGTGCCCTGGAAGTCGATGCTGACGAAGTTCTGATGGCCAAGTCGGGCGTCGATGGCGTGTACACCGCGGATCCGAAGAAGGATCCGACCGCCAAGAAGCTGGAGACCTTGACCTACAGCGACGCGCTGGTCAACGACATCCGCGTGATGGACCAGACCGCCATGACCATGTGCCAGGACAACAAGCTCAATATGCTGGTCTTCGGCATGGAAGGCGAAGGAAACGTGGCCGCGGCAATTCGCGGCGAGCGGATTGGCACCACTGTCACCGTCTAATCGGTGATCGTGGCTTAGGATTGAAGTAGATTTAATTTCCCGTAGCGGAAACACAGATGAAGTACTTGAGGAGTACCGGTGATTGACGAAACGCTGGCGGAAACCGCCGAAAAGATGGAACGCACCATTGAGGCCGCCAAGGAGGACTTCGCGACGATCCGTACCGGTCGCGCCCACCCAGGCATGTACTCGAAGGTCATGGTGGACTACTACGGTTCCCCGACCCCACTGCAGCAGTTGGCTTCCTTCGCAGTGCCAGAAGCACGCACCATCACCATCACCCCATTCGATGTGACCGCTATGCGCGCAATCGAAAAGGCTCTGGGCGATCCAGAAGTTGGGGCAAACCCATCTTCGGACGGAAAGATGATCCGCGTTGTCCTTCCAGTGCTGACCGAAGAACGCCGCAAGGAATACGTCAAGCTGGCCAAGGCCAAGGGTGAGGACGCCCGCGTTGCGCTGCGTAACCACCGCCGCAAGGCCAAGGACTCCATCGACAAGTTGGTCAAGGAAGGCGAAATTGGCGAGGACGAGGGCACCCGTGCAGAAAAGGACCTCGACGCGCTGACCAAGAAGCACGTTGACGCAGTTGACGAGATCTTGAAGAAAAAAGAAGCAGAGCTGCTGGAAGTCTAATGCCAGGCTCGACAGACAACACTGAGGGCAACGCTTCGGCGGTGCCCTCAGTGGCATCCGGAGAATCCCAGCCCCTGACCCGACGTGAAGCTCGTGCCCAGCGCGAGGCTGCCGCCAAGGGGAAAAAACGCGGTTTCATGAAGAACCGCGCGGCTAGGGAAACTCCAGAACCTGCCACTGGAATCCAAGAACCGGTCACGACTGAACCGGCCAATCCGGTAGCTGCTCCAATGGCCACGCCAGCACCGGCACCAGCCGTGGAGCAAGTTGCCGGCACCGATGGCGTTTTGCCGACCCCTCAGCCAGGGGCTGGCGCGAACCCGGCAGCTGAGGTTTCCCCAGGCAAGGATGCAGCCGCTACGGCTGATACCGGGCAAGCGAAAGAGCGTGCCAAGGCAGCCTTCAAGGCTGATACGTCCAAGTCGGTGGCGGCTCCGGGGCCGGTAGCTGCCCAGCAGGCCGGACCAGCCGAGGAACCGGCTGAGCCCGTAGAATCGGCGGAACCCGGCAAAGCCAAGATCTTAGCGGCCCCAGCTGCCCAGGGTGGTATGCCAGCGAAGGGCGAAGCGACCAAACAGGACGCCGAATCAGCGGCGCAGAATCCAGCGTCTGCCGAGGGCAAGGTGCCTGCTCCACCGGTTTCCGACTCCACGGACCTGGCCGAGACCGGCCAGCCCGACGCGGCAGAAGCAGACATCCCTGCCGAGCTGTTGATAGGAACCCCGGAGCCGAAGAAATCGCGCGCCGGACGCAACCTGCCCGCGGCAATCGGCGTAGGCTTGCTGATGCTCGGCGTCGTCCTCGTTGGCCTGATGTGGTCGCAGCCATTGTTGGTCATCGCGCTGATTGCCCTCAGCGGCATTGGCTGCTGGGAAGTTGCGAGAGCTACTACTCACGCCAAGACCGCGGTGCCTCAATTGCCGTTGTACCTGTCCTCGGTCTTGCTGCCGGTCAGTGCCATTTGGGGCGGGGTGGAAGCCCTTGGCTTCAGCTACATTGCCTGTATCCTCATCGCTCTGCTCTTCCGGCTCATGGAAGGACTCAAGGGTGCTGTGGCCTCGGTGATGAGCAGCGTGTTCATCATCAGCTGGGTGCCGCTGCTGCTTTCCTTCGCCCTGCTGATTCTTGATTCCGAGAATGGCCAATGGCTCATTGCCACGCTTTTGCTGCTCGCGGTCGCCAACGACACCTTCGGCTACATCGTGGGTGTGCTAATAGGCAAGCATCCGATGGCGCCAAAGATTTCTCCGAAAAAGTCCTGGGAGGGCTTCGCCGGATCAATGATTGGTTCGATGGCTATTGGTGCTTGCGCAATGCACTTCTGGCTGGAAATGCCATGGTGGACGGGCGTCATCTTGGCGTTCTTCACCACCATTGCCGCGACCACTGGCGACTTCGCGGAATCCATGGTCAAACGTGAACTGGGCATCAAGGACATGAGCAACTTGCTGCCGGGCCATGGCGGAATCATGGATCGCTTGGACTCGATATTGTTTGTCATTCCTCTGGGCTATGTGATTTCGCATGTGTTGGCCTGGAGCGTCGAAGTCTTCTGACCGGTCCCGCCAGCGGGTGTGATCCTCTACTGGAATGCACTGGCTGGTGTGGCCATTAAGCCAACTATTGGCCCAAGCCAATAGAATATGAGGGGTATCGCCTTACCGGGGTACCCAACTGATATCTCTCTAGAGAAAAAGGAACTGTCGTGTCGCAGCAGCAAGATGCTCCGTTTTCCCGCGTACCGGACTCGGAATTCGGCTACAACGCAAAGCAAGTTGATGCATTCCTGAGCCGTGCCCGCGCCACCTTCAACGGTGGAGGAAACGACGACAGTGTGGTCACCAGCCACCTGATCCGCCGCACCACTTTTGCGCCGCAGAAGGGCGGGTACCAGGCCCGCGAAGTCGATGGTGCGCTGGACCGCTTGGAAGATGTCTTTGCCAAGCGCGAGCGCGACGACTTGATTGCCCATCAGGGCGAGGAGGTCTGGCTGCAGCAGGTAGGCCGCCTGGCCGCGATCCTGCGTGGCCGCCTGCACCGTGCCAAGGGTGAGCGTTTCCGTCGCCCGTCGCGTTCCAACGCGTCGAGCTACAACATCGAAGATGTCGATCGCCTATGCGATCAGCTCATCGACTATTTCGAGAACGACGTGCCCATGGCCGTTGACACCGTACGCCGCGTGGAATTCCGCTCTTCGCAGGGAACCGATGGCTACGAGGAATCGCAGGTCGATGCATTCCTTGACCGCGTGGTTGAGCTGATGGCTTCGATCGACTAGCAGCTGTCTCCAGCGCAAACGCATTGCCGCGCAGGGCAGTGGGAAATTCTTCCCGCTGCCCTGCGCGGCTTTTTGCATTCTTGGCGACGCGCTGGCCGATAAGGCTAGGGCCGGGTCTGTTCATAGTGGGCCAACCAGTTTCGCAGCATTTCTTCGAGCACAGGACGATCAGCGGGGGCCAGCTGGTCCACGAGGCGCTTTTCGTTGCGCATGTGGGCGGTAAACGCTTCATCGATTTTCTTCTTGCCGCTAGCCGTCAAGGAGATGCGGCGCCCACGCCGGTCATCACCGGATAGCGCACGGGTGACCCAGCCGTTGCTGACCAGCTTGTCGAGCCGCTTGGTCATGGCTCCGGTAGTCACCATCGTCTGCTGTGCCAGCTCGCCGGGGGCCAGGGAATGGGGTTCTCCTGCCCGCCGCAAGGCCGCGAGCACATCGAATTCAGCTTCGGTCAGCCCATGCTCTGCATAAACCGTGCAGAGCTCCTCGGTCAGGTAATTAGCCAAGCGATGCAGCCGGCCGATGATTCCCTGGGGCGCTGGGTCGAGATCCGGCCGTTGTTCTGCCCACTGCTGTTGAATGCGCGATACGTGGTCGTTTTGCTCCATGCCTTTATTATATCTTCCAAGGAAGCTAAAGTATCTTCCATGGAAGATACTTTGAATTCGGCGGGGCACCGGCTTCGAACGCTGGGCTGGGTAGCACTGACCGCGATAGCCCCGATCGCGTGGGGCTCCAATTACTATGTCACCAAGGAATTTCTTCCCGACGGCTCAGCGCTCTGGGGTGCGGCGATCCGCGCATTGCCGGCGGGCTTGGTGTTGCTGGGGCTAGCCAGGAAACTCCCGCAGGGCAGCTGGTGGTGGAAATCCGCGGTTCTGGGCGTGCTGAATATCGGTGCCTTCTTTGCCCTGATCTACGTGGTGGCGCAACTTTTGCCATCGGGTGTCGCTGCTACGACCATGGCGATTTCTGCCGGTGTGCTCATGCTGTTCGCATGGCTATTGCTCGGCGAACGTCCTGCACGTTGGCCTTTGGTTGGGGCCCTCTTGGGCTTCGTCGGCGTGGGCATCATGGTATTCGATGCACAGGCCGGCATCGATATCCTGGGGATCGTCTTGTCGCTGGTAGCAATGGTCCTATCCAGTGCCGGGTTCATCTTGACCAAACGATGGTCTGAAGGGATGCCGATTATCCGTGTCACCGCGTGGCAGCTGGTGGCCGGAGGGGCAGTACTGGTCCCCTGCGCGCTGTTCGTGCATGGAGCACCCCCTGCGCTTGACCTGCAGGCGATGGCGGGCTTCGGCTATGTCAGCCTCATTGCCACCGCGGCTGCCTATCTTGCCTGGTTCACCGGGCTGCGCCATCTCCCTGCATCGTCAGTTGGCCTCATTGGCCTGCTCAATCCAGTGACAGGGGTCCTGCTGGGAACATTGCTGGCAGCGGAAAGCCTCGGCCTCCAAAGCCTGATCGGGATGGGCTTGGTTCTCGGCGGAGTCCTTCTGGGGCTGGCCAAGGGATCCCGGCGCAGATCAGCTTCGGCACGCGAAGCATCTGGCCGCGACGCGCCTGCCGGAGAATCCGTGGAGACTGGCTAGAACGTCGCCCGCCAGTCCGGGACATGGAGCAACGCCATGACGCGTTCAACGTTGGCGGGCACGCTCCGCTTGGTGCTGCGCGATACGAAGATCATCACCATGAAGGCCAAGGGAACGCTCCACGCCGCAGGCTGGCGCAAGAGGTGGATCCAGATCTCATCTTCCTGGGGCAGGAAGGCGCCGGTCATCAAGGCCAGCCCGCAGGAGATGCCGCCAGCCAGCAGTCCGGCAACAGCACCTCGAGCGGTCAGTGAACGCCACCAAATGCCCAAGAGCAGCAGCGGGCAGATGGTGGATGCAGTGAAGGCGAAGACGTTTCCAATGGCGCCCGCCAAGGCCAATGAATTGGTCACCACCGCGACCAGGACGGGCAGGGCGGTGGCCAGCACGGTAGAGATCCTGAAGCCCCGCACGGTACCCGAGAAGAATTCCTGGGACAGCGCACCAGCCAGGGATACCACCAAACCGGAGGTGGTGGAGAGGAAAGCTGCGAATGCGCCACCGACGACAATTGCGGTCAAGGCGTCGCCCAGGAATCCGTCGAAGAGGCGCCCGGGCAAGAGCAGGATGGTGGCATCGGTTTCATTGGTGGCACCGAGCTCCGGGGTGTAGAGCAAGCCCAGCACGCCCAAAGTCGTCGGCAAGAGGTAGAACGCGGAGAGCAGGCACAGCACAATCACCGTGGTGGTACGCGCAGCCTGGCCTGTGGGGTTCGTGTAGAAGCGCACCAGCACATGCGGCAGCCCCAGGGTGCCGAAGAGCAATGCCAAGATGATGGATACCGTCTCGTAGAGGTTCATCGCGTTCACGGACTCCAGCTGCGCATACAGGGCCTGGGCATGCCCGGATGCCGAATGCTCGGGGATGGCCCGCCCCAGCAGGAAAATCGTGGGAATAACCAAGGCCGCCAGCTTGAACCAGTACTGGAAGGCCTGGACGAAGGTCACCGAGCGCATCCCGCCGGACAGCACCGTCACGCAGACAACCGCGGCAACAATGACCGGACCGGCCCAACTCGGGAATCCGGTAGCGATGGATAGGGTCAGGGCTGCTCCGTGCATTTGCGGAACGATATAGAGCCAGCAGATCACCACCACCAGATAGGTGGTGATTTTCCGCAGCATCGGCGAGCCTTCGAAACGGATCTGCGCGAAATCGGGAATTGTGTATGCCCGGGAACGTCGCAGGGGAGCGGCAACAAACAGGAGCAGCATCAAGTAGCCTGCGGTGTAGCCGATGGGGAACCACAAACCTGATTGCCCAGAGAGCACAATCAGTCCGGCAACGCCCAGGAACGAAGCCGCCGACAGGTATTCGCCGCCAATAGCAGAGGCATTCCACCACGGGCGTACGGTGCGTGAAGCTACGTAGAAGTCGGAAGTTGTACGGGACAGGCGCAGGCCGTGGAAGGCGATCAGCATGGTCGTGAGGCAAACGATCACCAGGGAGGAAACGGACAGCAGGCTAGCCACGGCTGATGCTCCGATACCGTTCTTCATTGCGTCCCGCGGCCCTGTTGTAGAGCATTCCGGCCACGATGATCAGTGGATACATGCCGATGCCCAAAACCCACCATGGCAGGGGCAGGCCCAGCAGGTGGATGTCCTCGAAGACCGGCCAAAAGACGAGCAATGCACTGATGCCTACCAGCATCGCCAGCAGGCCCGCCGCCACGGCACAGGCCAGCCGCAGCTGGGAGCGGATCAGCTGGCGAACATAGAATTCTTCTGCTGTGTGCTCGGGACGGTCGGGGGAGACAGTCAAGGATGCATCCTGCGGAGCCTGGACACGCACGCGTTTTGGACGCTGCTCAGCGAAACGTCCGGGCATGAGGGGCTCTCGCCGGCTGTTGTCTTGGGGAAGGTGCTCCACGGAAGGCCAGCAGCTTCCTACAGCGGGCGGACGCGGTTGGCAGCCAAGCGTTCCCGCAGGTATGGCAACGCGCGACGAGAAATCGGAAGTTCGGTGCTGTTGACCAGCACAGCGGCCTTGCCGGTCTGCAAGCGAACGGTTTCGATCTTATCCATGCACACTAGGTAGGAACGGTGGATCCGAACGAAACCGGACTCGCCCCACTGCTGTTCCAAATCGTTGAGCGGAACCCGGATGAGATAGCTCGAATCCTTGGTGTGCAGCCGGGCGTAGTCTCCCTGGGCTTGAACGTAGGCGATATCCGCCCGAGGGATCAGCTTGGTGATGCCTCCCTGGTCCACCGTGATCATTTCCGGCTTGGCAGGGGTCTCCTCGACCAGCTCGCAGATGCGGCGAACGGATTCGGCCAGGCGCTGCGGGCGAATGGGCTTGAGCACGTAGTCGATGGCGGCCAACTCGAATGCTTGCAGCGCTTGATCTTCATCGGCGGTGACAAAAACAATCAGTGGGGGATTGGTGAACCGGGAGATGACGCGGGCAATGTCCAGGCCTGACAAAGCCGGCATGTGGATGTCGAGGAAAAGTGCGTCGACAGTATTTTCCTCCAGCGCCTTCAGCGCCGCGGCACCAGAGGTGGCGCGGTGAATTTTCCCGATGCGGGAATCCTGGCTGAGCAGAAAAGCGATTTCTTCTACCGCTGGAAGTTCATCATCGGCGACCACCACGTTAATCATGCGAAAATTCTACCGTTTATTGGATTTTTCTATGCATCGGAAGTGATCGTGTTGGGCGGACGGAACTTCGGGACACGCAAAGTGATCAGCGTTCCGGCCCCCGGCGCGGTCTCCACCACCAGTCCATTGGAATTGCCGTAGAGCTGGCGCATGCGCAGGTCGACGTTGCGCAGGCCTACGTGCATATTCGGGGTATCGCCAGCTAGCACACTGGACAGCTGCTCGGGATCCATGCCCATGCCGTCATCTTCCACGCTGATGACTGCGTGCATTCCGTCTTCGGTGGCCGTGATGGAGATGACTCCGCCATCTGGCCGGGCTTCGAGTCCATGGCGTACCGCGTTTTCAACCAGTGGCTGCAAGGCCAGGAAGGGAATTTGCGTGGGCAGCACCTCGGGAGCGATCTGCAAGGAGACCTTGATGCGCTCACCGAAACGGGCCTTTTCCAGCAACAGGTAGCGGTCAATGGCTTCCAGTTCTTCGGCCAGGGTGGTGAATTCACCGCGGCGGCGGAAAGAGTACCGGGTGAAGTCGGCGAATTCTATGACCAGCTCACGGGCTCGCGCGGGATCAGTATTGATGAACGAGGCGATCGCATTCAGCGAGTTGTAGATGAAGTGCGGGGAGATCTGAGCGCGCAAGGCACGCATCTGCGCTTCGAGCAGCATGGCCTTGGATTCATCGAGCTGGGCGGTGGAAACTTGCGCGGATACAAAGACCGCTACCTCGGAAACTGCCCGAACGAAGCTGGCGCCGGCCCTGCGTGATAGCGCGGTCACCGTTCCCACGCTTTGATCTCCTACGGTGATCGGCGCGGACACGAAGTCCATGCCGGAGGAACGTTCTACCTGGGTTTTGCCGGTTGCCAGCGCGCTTTTGGAAACCTTGGAGGCTGCTTCTTCGAGTTCCGCGGTGAAATCGGCCCCTGCATCGGTGGCCAGCACATGGGTGGTGTCGCTGATCAGCAATACCTGGCAGTTCAAGAGCCTGCGCAGCGCCTTGGCGCTTTTGGCCGCCCCGTCCTCAGTCAGGCCGCGCTCCAAATGGGGAACCGCAACGGACATGTGGTGCAACGTCTTGTAGGTGGCTTCCTCGACGTCGGTACCCATTTCCTTGGTGGAGCGGGAAATCCTGAAACCGATGTAGCCGACAAGAGCGATTCCGACCATCGCAATGGCGACGATCAGGGTGACTTGCAGCGCTGGAGACATGTATCCCATCTTAGGGCCCTGCCTGATCTGCCGACCGTTCAGCGCGCCATGCTGCGCCGTTGGGCGCAGAAAGCAGTCCGTTGAGCCACGAGCTGTGCAAGCCCCCTAGTCGCCAACGGGTTTATCGCCAATAGTGAACTTAGTCACAAAACCGATGTGCGCCCAGTCACATCATCAACTCGCTCAAGGAGGGCATCATGAGTGCCAACCCGGAACACGGCGTCGCTGCTGACGTTGATTTCGTCAAGGAGAGCCAATCCGAGGAATTCCAGGAACTGCGAAAGACCCACCGCAGTTTTGTTTTCCCGATGGCAGTCTTCTTCCTCGTCTGGTATTTCGCCTATGTGCTGCTAGCCGACTACTTCCACGACTTCATGTCCATCAAGGTTCTCGGCAATATCAACATGGGTATTGTTCTCGGGTTGCTGCAGTTCGTGTCGACCTTCGCGATCACCGCGGCCTACGTCAGTTTTTCGAATAAGAAGCTCGACCCCAAGGCAACCAAGATCCGTGAACGCCTAGAGAGCGAGGGAGTGAACTAAATGAACCAGCTCAGCATCCTGGCCCAGGCCGCGGGAGAGTCGACCCAGGTCGGCAACCCCTTGGTCAATATCGCCATCTTCCTGGCCTTCGTGGGCGTCACCATGGTGATCGTGCTCCGCGCCTCCAAGAACAACAAGACCGCTGCGGATTACTATGCAGGCGGCCGTTCCTTCACGGGAACGCAGAACGGCACCGCAATTGCCGGTGACTACCTCTCGGCAGCCTCCTTCCTGGGCATCGTTGGCGCTATCGCCATCCAGGGCTACGACGGCTTCCTCTACTCGATCGGCTTCCTGGTTGCTTGGCTGGTTGCCTTGCTGCTGGTTGCGGAGCTGCTGCGCAACACCGGCAAATTCACCATGGCCGATGTGCTGTCCTTCCGGCTCAAGCAGCGTCCGGTGCGCATCGCCGCGGCCATCTCCACGCTGGCAGTGTGCGTCTTCTACCTGCTGGCGCAGATGGCTGGCGCCGGCGCGCTGGTTTCCCTGTTGCTGGGTATTGACGAGAAGCTGGGACAGTCGCTGGTGATCGTTATCGTTGGCGCATTGATGATCCTCTATGTGCTGGTTGGCGGCATGAAGGGCACCACCTGGGTGCAGATCATCAAGGCCTGCCTGCTGATCGCCGGCGCGCTGATCATGACCGTGTGGACGCTGGCCATGTTCGGCTTCAACTTCTCCGACCTGCTGGGCAAGGCAGCTGAAGTAGCCGGCAACCCCGAGATCCTGAATCCGGGCATGAAGTACGGTGTTTCTGAAACTGCCAAGCTGGACTTCATCTCGCTGGCCCTGGCCTTGGTGCTTGGCACCGCCGGCCTGCCGCACGTGCTGATGCGCTTCTACACCGTTCCTACCGCGAAGGAAGCCCGCAAGTCCGTCGTCTGGGCTATCTGGCTGATCGGCGCCTTCTACCTGTTCACCCTGGTGCTGGGCTTCGGCGCCGGTGCACTGATTGGCCCGGATCGAATCCAGGCGGCTCCAGGCGGCGTGAACTCTGCGGCACCGCTGCTGGCCTACGAATTGGGCGGCACAGTGCTGCTGGGCCTGATCTCTGCAGTGGCCTTCGCAACCATCCTTGCTGTAGTGGCGGGCTTGACCATCACCGCGGCGGCATCCTTCGCCCATGACGTGTACGCGTCGGTGATTGCCAAGGGCAAGTCGACTCCAGAGAAGGAAATGAAGATTGCCCGCCGCACGGTCTTGGTTATCGGAGTCTTCGCTATCGCTGGCGGCATCGGTGCCCAGGGGCAGAACGTGGCCTTCCTGGTGGCATTGGCCTTCGCGGTGGCCGCTTCGGCTAACCTGCCAACCATCTTGTACTCGCTGTTCTGGAAGGGCTTCAAGACCCGCGGCGCAGTGTGGTCCATGTACGGCGGCCTGGGTTCGGCTTTGCTGCTGATCATCTTCTCGCCAGTGTTCTCGGGCTCGGAGACCGCAATGATCCCAAGCATCGATATGGTGATCTTCCCGCTGGCTAACCCGGGTATCGTCTCCATTCCGCTGGCCTTCTTCCTAGGCTGGCTGGGCTCGGTTACCGACAAGCGTGTCGAGGACATTACCAAGCAGGCGGAAATGGAAGTTCGTTCGCTGACCGGTGTCGGTGCCGAGAAGGCAGTCGACCACTAAGGCGAAGAATTCATAAAACTCAATAGCGAAGTTCCGGGAACCAGCCAGCAGGCTGGTTCCCGGAACTTTTTGCTGCCCTGTGCGCTACGCGTTATTGGCTAGCGAGTGCTGAAGCAAAGCGGTGGTGCGGTAGGGGACGAGCTCGGCCATGGATAGTGCCGAGTCCGCACGATTCACTCCGTCTATATGCAGCAGCTGTCCATGGACCCGAAACAGCTCCTCGGCGTCTTTGGCCGCTACCCGCACCAAGATGTCGGCAGAGCCGGTGAGCCCGTGTGCTTCAAGCACCTCGGGGATGGCTTCGAGCTTGGCGGCGATGTCCCCGAGATGGCGTTGCTCAACATGCAGCTCGACAAAGGAAAGCAGCCCGTAGCCCAGCACTTCGGGCGGGATGCGGCGGTCAATGGAATCAAGAACTTCATTCTCCAGGCGGGTCATCCGCGTCTGCACGGTATTTCGCCCGAGGTTCAAAGCCGTGGCGATAGCCGAGCCGGTGCGCTTGGCTGCGGTCGAGAGGGCCAGCAGGATGCGCCGGTCGGTAGTGTCCAGAAGTTGCATAATGTGCACGTTAGCACTGACCGGTTCTCATAAACAGTGCGTTTTGCTCTAATTCCAAAAACACCATTGTGCATCCTGCCTTGCGTGAGTAGCATCACATTAAGCGGTGTTTGTGAATGAAAACCCGCAACCGACTACGTGAGAGTAAGGATGCCGATCGTGTCCACACAGCACATTGACGTAGCCGCCGGATGCCTACCCACGCATCAGCTGCTGAACGTCGACGGGAAACGAATCCCGGACGAAGAACTTGACCATTATCTGAAGGACCTCAAAGAAGCGGACCTTGCAGATTTCCTTCGCGACATGGTGGTCCTGCGCCGCATGGACAATGAAGCCACCGCATTGCAGCGCCAGGGCCAGCTAGGACTCTGGGCCCCGTTGCTCGGCCAGGAAGCCGCACAAATCGGCTCGGTCCGCGCCACCGAAGCGGATGACTTCATTTTCCCTTCCTACCGCGAGCATGGCGTCGCATGGGCCAGGGGAGTGAAAGCAGAAGATCTGCTCAGCGTGTGGCGCGGGGCCCAGGCCAGCGGCTGGGATCCGAATGAAGTCAATATTGCTTGCCAGCAGATTGTCATTGGCTCCCAGGCTTTGCACGCAGCCGGATACGGAATGGGAATCAAATTCGACGGGGGCAAGCAAGTTTCTGTGGCCTACTTTGGCGATGGCGCCACCAGCCAGGGCGACGTGAGCGAAGCCATGGTCTTCGCCGCCAGCTACCAGGCGCCAGTGCTGTTCTTCTGCCAGAACAACCAGTGGGCCATTTCCGAACCAGTCCACCTGCAAAGCCGCACCCAGATTGCCGACCGTGCCCACGGCTTCGGGCTGAAGACCTGGCGGGTGGATGGCAATGACATCCTTGCAGTCTACGCAGCCACCAAGGCCGCCCTGAATCACGCGCGCAACGGCCTGGGCCCAACCTTCATTGAAGCGGTCACCTATCGCATGGGGTCGCACACCACCGCCGATGATCCAACCCGCTACCGCAAGAGCGAGCAGCTCGAAGAGTGGAAAGCCAAGGACCCTATCGACCGCCTGGTGAAGTACCTGCATGAGATGGGTGCCGATGTGCAGTCCTACGAGCAGCGTGCCCAGAACGCAGCCGATGATCTGGCCGCGAAGCTTCGCGCCGCGATCACCACCATGGAGGACCCCAAGGTGGAAGAGCTGTTCACCAATGTATATGCCGAGAAGCACGAACCAACCGAACGCGCAGCCAAGAACTATCTGGACTACTTGGCAGATTTTGAAGGTGGAGAGTAACTGTGGCAACCACCATGCTCAAGGCGCTGAACAAGTCGCTGCACGATGCCCTAGACGAGGACGAGAAAGTCATCCTGCTTGGTGAAGACATCGGAACCCTCGGCGGCGTCTTCCGGGTCACCGATGGCCTGAAATCCAAATTCGGCGAGCACCGCGTCGTCGATACCCCGCTGGCAGAATCCGGCATTGTCGGCAGCGCCATCGGCCTGGCCTACCGAGGCTATCGCCCAGTAGTGGAGATCCAGTTTGACGGCTTCACCTACCCGGCCTTTGACCAGCTAGTATCCCAGCTGGCTAAATTGCATTACCGTTCCCGGGGCCGTGTGAAGATGCCGGTGACAGTTCGAATTCCCTACGGCGGAGGAATCGGTTCACCGGAGCACCACTCCGAATCGCCGGAAGCATATTTCGCCCACACCGCCGGTCTGCGCGTCTTCGCGCCTTCAAGTGTCGAAGATGCCTATAGCATGTTGCGCCAGGCCATCGATTGCGATGATCCGGTCATCTTCTTCGAGCCGAAGCGCCGCTACCACGAGAAGAGCACAGCTGAACTTCTGGCTCCAACGCCAGACGGATCGCCAAAGGCCAAGATCATCCGACCCGGTGAAGATGTCACCGTGGTCGGCTATGGCCCGACCACTTACACCTTGGTGGATGCGGCCAAGGCCGCAGAAGATGAAGGTACCAGTCTGGAGGTCATCGACCTGCGCACCTTGGATCCGTTGGATATCGACACCGTGGCCGAATCCGTCAAGCGCACCGGCAAGCTGGTTGTAGTCCATGAAGCCAGCCGCACCAGCGGTATCGGTGCAGAAATCTGTGCCGAAATCACCGAGCGCTGCTTCGACTATCTGGAGCACGCCCCATTGCGCGTCACCGGATTCGATATTCCGTATCCGCCATCGCGGCTCGAAAGCCACCACCTGCCCGATTTGGATCGAGTGATGCACGCGGTCGATACCGTGATGCGCCACAACGAGGCAACCGAAGGAGCTGCCAAGTGATGACCGCCCACACATTCAAACTCCCGGACCTCGGCGAAGGGCTCACCGAGTCCGAGGTGCTGAATTGGAAAATCAAGGTTGGCGAGCATGTTGCGCTCAACCAGATCATTGCCGAAGTTGAAACCGCCAAGGCAGTGGTTGAACTGCCCTCGCCGTATGCCGGCTTCGTTCAGGCTCTGCATGCCACCGAAGGTGAAACAGTGCAGGTTGGCGGTCCGCTGGTCACTTTTGATCAGGAGCCAGGCGCTTCCGGCGGGCAGCCGCCAGTAGCAGGTCCCGGAAATCATGGGGAAAGTGCGGCCGTCGAGCGCACCCCAACCCTCGTTGGCTACGGTGCCCCGGCAGACACCGGCAACCGTCCAACGCGAAAAGCTCGTGGCTCCCGCAACGGGGGAGCGACGCAATTGGCGGAACCAGTTGCATCCGCACCGGATGCCGCGCCGGCCAGTCCTGAGCGCGAACAACATGAGACGACTCGATGCACACCGCCCGTACGCAAGCTGGCACGCGATCATGGAGTCGATATTTCGGCGCTCGCCGGCAGCGGCGAGGGTGGGCTGGTGCTGCGTAGGGATGTTCAGCAGGCCATCGATTCCGTAGGTACCAGCACCTCATCGGCAAGGGGAAATGAGCCAGCGTCCTCGCCGGATGTGGACCGCCATGTGAAGATCACCGCCGTCCGCAGAGCCACAGCCAAAGCGATGGTGCAGTCGGCGTTTACTGCACCGCATGCCACCGAGTTCCTCACTATTGACGTCACCGAATCCATGGCGTTGGTGGAAAGAATGCGTTCGCATCGCTTGCTGAAGGACCGGAAACTCAACATCACAACGTTGGCGGCGCTCGTGGTGACGAGATTGCTGAAGACTTATCCTGCGCTGAACTCGACGTGGGATGAAAAGGCTGACGAAATCATTGAGTTCGGGTCAGTGAATCTGGGCATGGCTGTGGCAAGTGACCGCGGCTTGCTGGTTCCGGTGCTGAAAAATGCCCAAGCCAAGACGTTGCCCGTATTGGCAACTGAACTCAGCGAGATTATTCTCCAGGGCCGCGAAGGAACGTTGTCACCAGCCCAATTGACCGGTGGCACATTCTCCATTACCAATGTGGGGGTTTTCGGCGTGGATGCCGGGACCCCGATTCTACCTCCGGGGCAGGCTGGAATCCTGGCATTAGGCCAAGTGAAACGAAGGCCTTGGGAATACCAAGACCAAGTTGCCCTTCGCCATACCATGACTTTGGCTTTGTCCTTCGATCACAGAGTGGTTGACGGCAAGGAAGCAAGCGAGTTCCTCGCAGGTGTCGGCTCGGTATTGGAAGACCCCGGAATGATGAATATTTTTATTTGAGCTTAAATAAAAACTGACCCGGCTGAAGTTATTTCAGTCGGGTGAGTAACCCGATTTCAAGCATTGCTTTCATGACTATTCATTGGTTGTTTCGCAATGTTTGATGTAATCTCATTCACTACGTGCTATAGCTCACGCTTGCCTGCACGGCTCTGCGAAATGCAGAAGCAGCAACGATCTGTTGAGGAGAAATAGGATGCGATACTCGCACGCATCTAAGGCTGTCGTTTTATCTGCAGCCTTGGCGCTGACCCTGTCCGCTTGTGGCGGCGGTTCAAATGAAACCGCCGGTGGCGAAGGTGACGGCTCGTACGTCGTCACCGCAAACACCACCGAACCGCAGAATGGCCTTCTGCCGGCTAACACCAACGAAGTTGGCGGCGGCCGCGTAATGGACCTGATCTTCACCGGTTTGGTCAGCTATGACGCAAAGGGCGCTCCGGTCAATGAACTCGCTGAGTCCATCGAAACCGAAGACTCCCAGAACTACACCATCAAGCTGAAGGCCGGACATACCTTCTCGGATGGTTCCCCAGTAACTGCTGCTTCGTTCGTGGATGCCTGGAACTTCGGCGCCGCGGCAAAGAACGCACAGCTGAACTCGTACTTCTTCGAATCCATCAAGGGCTTCGATGAGGTCAACAAGGAAGGCTCCAAGAAGGAAGAGATGGAAGGCCTGAAGGTAGTGGATGACACCACCTTCACCGTCGAGCTGTCCCAGCCTGAGTCCGACTTCCCGCTGCGCTTGGGCTACACGGCGTTCATGCCGTTGCCTGAAGCGGCCTTCGAAGATCCAAAGGCCTTTGGCGAAAAGCCAATCGGCAACGGCCCATACACGTTGACCGAGTGGAACCACGATGTGAACCTGAAGCTGGACGTCAACGAGAGCTACGACGGTCCACGCAAGGCGGCTAACGCCGGCATCGACTTCAAGGTCTACCAGTCCACCGACTCGGCGTACAGCGATCTGCAGTCCAACAACTTGGACGTCCTCGACCAGATCCCGCCAAGCCAGCTGGCTTCCTACGAGTCTGACCTGGGCGATCGTTCAGTCAACTCGCCATATGCCGGCAACGCAACCATCACCATCCCGGGCTACCTGGACCACTTCAAGCAGGACGAAGAGGGCAACCTGCGCCGTGCCGCGATCTCCCGTGCCATTGACCGCCAGCTGATCATCGACAAGGTGTACCAGGGTGGCAAGGTCAAGGCCGATGACTTCACCGCACCAGTGCTCGAAGGCTACAGCGCCGACGTTCCAGGCAGCGAAGTCCTCGACTTCGACGGGGCTGAAGCCAAGAAGCTGTGGGAACAGGCTGATGAAATCAGTAAGTGGGAGTCCGGCGATGAATTCTCTGTCGGCTACAACGTTGATGGCGCGGGCAACAAGGAATACGTCGAAGCTGTCGTCAACCAGCTGAAGAGCAACCTGGGCATCAACGCAGTGGCTCAGCCATTCTCTTCATTCAAGGAATTGCGCGAGAAGGTCACCAGCTACAAGATGACCGGTGCATTCCGTACCGGTTGGCAGGCCGACTACCCGTCGCTGTACAACTTCCTTGGTCCACTATTTGGCACCGGGGCCGGTTCGAATGACGGCAAGTACTCCAGCAAGGAATTCGATGACAAGCTGGCCGAAGGCCTGTCTGCCACGGATCCGGCCGAGGGTGCAAAGATCTTCAACGAAGCACAGGAGATCCTGTTCAAGGATTTGCCGGCCATCCCTCTGTGGTACCAAGCAGTCCAGGGTGGTTGGAGCGAAAACGTTGATAACGTCGAGTTCGGGTGGAACGGTGTTCCTATGTACCAGCAAATCACTGGCAAATAAGTTTCCTTCAGCATTCGGCCTAATCAGAGCGAATAGAAGCTGAAAACTCGTCAAGGGAGATCCGAGCAGCTCAGGGTCTCCCTTTGGCGTGTCCGTCCTGCCTCGCAAAAATAAACGTCGAGATATTTATCGACGGAAAGAGGATGAAAATGGCCCTGTGCCCTCATGTGTCTCGAGGTGAGATGCAAGCATGTTAAGTTTTACCCTGAAGCGAATCGTGCAGCTGATTCCGGTGTTCATCGGAGCTACGCTGCTGGTGTACTTCCTGGTTTTCGCAACACCGGGTAACCCCATCGCCGCACTTTCCGGTGGCAAGCCAATGAGCCCCGCTACCGAAGCGGCCCTGACCGCACAATACAACTTGGATAAGCCTTTCTGGGTCCAATATGGCCTGTACCTGAAGAATCTGGTGACCTTGGATCTGGGAACCTCGTTCTCCGGCCAGGAAGTTCGAGACTTGCTGGCTCGGGCCTTCCCGGTCACCGCACGCCTGGCGATCCTCGCGTTGTTGATCGAATCTGTCTTCGGCATCATCTTCGGCGTCATCGCCGGCATGCGCAAGGGCAAATTGTTCGACTCGACCGTCCTGATCGCATCGCTGCTGGTCATCGCAGTTCCAACCTTCGTACTGGGCTTCCTGCTCCAGTACGTGGTCGGAGTCAAGCTCGAATGGGCAAAGCCAACCGTTTCCGGTTCGGCAACCTGGGGCGAACTGATCCTGCCGGCCTTGGTCCTGGGACTCGTTTCTCTGGCTTACGTTTTGCGACTGACGCGTACCTCCATCATTGAGAACAAAACCGCTGACTATGTGCGCACCGCAACTGCCAAGGGCCTGAGCCGCAACCGCGTTGTCACCGTGCACATCTTGCGCAACTCGCTGATTCCAGTCGTGACCTACCTTGGCGCCGACTTGGGCGCACTCATGGGCGGCGCCATTGTTACCGAGGGTATCTTCAATGTCCCCGGTGTCGGCCACTTGCTCTACCAGGCAATCCAGAAGGGCGAAACCCCGACGGTGGTTGCCGTTGTAGGCGTCTTGGTGATCGTCTTCGTGATCGCCAACCTGATCGTGGATATGCTGTACGCACTGCTTGACCCAAGGATCCGTTATGCCTGAGAACCAGAACTTTAATCCCGAAGACGGCCTTCCCATCCGAAACACCCGTGCCGGCAAAGTTTCCAAGTACAAAATTGAGCACTACGTGGCCCCATTGGAGGAGACTCCGCTGCAGGCGGTGGATTCTGTCAAGGAAACCGGCAAGCCATTGTCCATGTGGGCTGAAGCATGGCGTTCACTGCGCAAGCAGCCGCTGTTCATCATCTCCACGCTTCTGATCATCGCCGTCATGGTTGTAGCTGCGTTCCCGCAGCTGTTCACGTCCATTGATCCGACTGGCAACCAGGCATGCTTACTGGAAAATTCCAATGAGCCAGCACGCCAGGGACATATCATGGGCTTCAACCTGCAGGGTTGCGACATCTACGCCCGTACGATCTACGGCACGCGTGCTTCGCTGCTCGTAGGCGTATTCACTACCCTCATCGTGGTGCTGCTCGGCGGTGCCATTGGCGCGCTGGCAGGCTACTACGGCGGCTGGATCGACACCATCCTGGCTCGTCTGGGCGATATCTTCTTCGCGCTGCCGCTGATCCTCGGAGCCATCATCGTGATGCAGCTTCCTGCCTTCCGTGAAAACCGAAGCGTTTGGACGGTTATCATCACCCTTGCGATCTTCGGCTGGCCGCAGCTGGCACGCATTACCCGCGGCGCAGTGATCGAGGCCCGCAACGCGGACTTCGTGAAGGCCTCGCGCGCGTTGGGCCTGTCCAAGTTCAGCGCTTTGGTCAAGCACGTCATCCCGAACTCGTTGGCACCGATCATTGTTGTTGCCACGGTGAACCTCGGCGTATACATCGTTGCCGAGGCCACGCTGTCCTTCCTGGGCGTCGGGCTTCCGCCAGACGTCATGAGCTGGGGCAACGATATTTCCTCCGCACGTACCCAGCTGCGCAATAACCCGACCATGCTGATGTGGCCAGCACTGTTCCTTTCGGTAACGGTATTGAGCTTCATCATGCTCGGCGATGCAGTGCGCGACGCACTGGATCCGAAGGCCCGGAAGGGAGCCTAAGCAATGACTCAGAGTGCAACTCCCAAGCCTCTGCTGGAAGTCAAGGACCTGGCGATCACTTTCTCCACTCCTGACGGTCCAGTGCATGCAGTGCGCGACGCCAACTTCACCGTGATGCCCGGGGAAACCGTGGCCATCGTGGGCGAGTCCGGTTCCGGCAAGTCAACTTCGGCACTGGCTGCTATCGGCCTGTTGGCCGGCAACGGCAAGGTCTCATCCGGCCAGATTCTTTTTGACGGCGAGGACATCGCCCAAGCGAGCGAAAAGCGATTCGTAGAGCTGCGCGGCAACCATATTGGCATGGTTCCGCAGGATCCGATGTCCAACTTGAACCCGGTCTGGAAGATCGGGTTCCAGGTCAAGGAAACCCTGAAAGCCAACGGCTTGGCGGGGGATAACCCGAACAAGCGTGTAGCCCAGGTCTTGGCCGATGCAGGTTTGCCCGATCCGGAGACGCGTGCGAGGCAGTACCCGCACGAATTCTCCGGTGGCATGCGTCAGCGTGCGCTGATCGCCATTGGCCTGGCCTGCCGCCCGCGCCTGCTGATTGCCGATGAGCCAACCAGCGCACTGGACGTCACCGTGCAGCAGCAGATCCTGGACCATCTGGACACCATGACCAGTGAACTGGGCACCGCCGTGCTGCTGATTACCCACGACCTGGGCTTGGCAGCAGAGCGTGCCGAGAAGGTCGTCGTGATGTACAAGGGGCGTGTCGTCGAATATGGCCCAGCGCTGGAGATTCTGCGCAACCCCAAGCACCCGTACACCCAGCGCCTGATCAACTCGGCTCCATCGTTGTCAGCACAGCGTGGAGACAAGCACGAGGCGATTGTTGATGAGGTAATTCCGGGCAAGGCCGAGCCGCTGCTGAAGGTCAGCAACCTGACGAAGGTCTTCGATATCCGCAAGGGGTTCGGCAAGAAGGAGAAGTTTACCGCGGTGGACAACGTGTCCTTCGAGATCCCCAAGGGCACCACCACCGCCGTGGTAGGCGAGTCCGGTTCCGGCAAGTCCACCATCGCCCAGATGGTGCTCAACCTGTTGGACAAGACCGAGGGCGAGATCATCTTTGATGGCGAACAGATTGGCAACCTGAGCGAGAAGCACTTGTTCAAGTACCGCCGACGTGTCCAGCCGATTTTCCAGGATCCGTACGGATCCTTGGATCCGATGTACTCGATATTCCGAACCATCGAAGAACCACTGCGCATTCACGGTATTGGTAACGCGGCATCACGGGAGAAGAAGGTCAAGGAACTGCTGGATCAGGTTTCCATGCCGGCATCCACCATGCACCGCTTCCCGAACGAGCTGTCCGGCGGACAGCGCCAGCGCATCGCGATCGCGCGTGCTCTGGCCTTGCAGCCGGAAATGATCGTTTGCGATGAGGCTGTTTCGGCGTTGGACGTGCTGGTGCAGGCCCAGGTGCTTGAGCTGCTTGATGAGCTGCAACGCGAAATGGGCCTTACCTACCTGTTCATTACCCACGACCTGGCTGTAGTCCGCCAGATCGCGGACAACGTATGCGTGATGGAACACGGAAAGATCGTCGAACAGGGAACGACGGACGAGATTTTCGATGCGCCAAAGAGTGCATATACCCGCAACCTGCTGGCTGCGATCCCTGGAGCTTCGCTGATCTAGCAGCTCGGAAATCCGCTGAATGGGCCGGTGAAACCGTAAGGTTTCACCGTCCCATTTTGCGCTTAACCTGAGCTCAAGCAACGTCATATTCAACGAATATTTCAGATTTAATCAATCTGAAACAAACGTTGCAAAAATGTTATAAATCACTCCGCGAGTCAACATGCATGAAACAGTTGCCCGATTGATTTTTCCCAATCTGAAAGAAATCCTTGAAATCTCGGGGGTGTGAGCTGGATCTCGTAAACCCGCGGGTAACAAGCGCGTTGCGAATGACTCTCAGGGGGAGGATTGCAGCAATATCTGAAGCGCTTCTTTCTATATCCAAGCCAGAAAATTCGGGTTAGTCTATTGCTCAATGGATTGATCATGTGATCTGGTCCACATTGGATCCCCCGATCCAGCACTCGTATCGTTCAAGAACTCAAGGAGGCGAAATGCGGTTTCAGCGCGTTTCGAAAGCAGTAGCTGTAGGCGCAGCACTGGCCCTGGCCCTTTCGGCTTGTGCACCAGGCGGCGGAGACACAGGCGCCGATGCATCAAAGGATGCTGGCGCAGGTGGCGGCAACGGTTCGGCAGAAGCAGCAAACAGCGGCAAAGCCGATCTGGGTGATATCAAGACTGCCGAAGACAATATCAACGTCACCGTAGGTGCCCCGGAATTCCTGAGCTACAACGGCTTTACTCCGAACACCTATTCCACCTACAACTCGGCCATCGTGGACCGGATGTTCGCTGGGTTCAGCTACTTCGGTACTGACGGCACGCTGTACCCCAACGAGGCCTTGGGCAGCTATGAGAAGGTGAGCGACGATCCGCTCACCATCAAGTACACCATCAATGAAGAAGCCAAATGGTCCGATGGCACGCCGATCACCGTAGCCGACTCCGTGCTGGCATGGGCAGTGCAGAACCTGAACCTCAACGAAGGTTCCAAGGACAAGCCGCTGTTCAACTCGGTCTCAGTTGATCTCGGCGACACTGTTCCAGCTGGTCCGCAGGGCGACTGGGATGGCAAGGAATTCACTGTTGAATTCGCCGAGCCTGATCCGGACTGGGCCCTCCAGTCCTGGATGCTCCACCCAGCACATGTGGTGGCCGAAGAGTCGGGCATGAGCACCGAAGAGCTCGTCAAAGCCATTCTCGCTGGGGAATCCGACAAGCTGAAGAAGGCTGCCGATTTCTGGAACGAAGGCTGGATGACTGACCCGGGCAAGCTGCCCGATGAGAAGATCTCGCCTGTATCCGGCCCCTACAAGCTGGGCAGCTGGAAAGCTGGAGAGTCCGTAACCCTGGTTGCCAACGAGAACTACTATGGCCCCGCGCCTGCAACCAAGGAACTGACCTTCCGCTTCCTTGAAGACGCAAGCATGGTCCAGGCATTGCAGAATAAAGACGTTGACGTCATTAACCCGCAGCCCACCGTTGATACGCTCGCGCAGCTGGAGAATCTTGGCGACGCTGTAGCAATCCAGAAGGGCGACACCCTGACCTGGGAGCACCTTGACTTCAACTTCGCCAAGGGCAACGAAATGACCAATCTGGAACTGCGCAAGGCCTTTGCCATGTGTGTTCCACGTCAGCAGATTGTTGACAACCTGATCAAGCCGCTGAACCCCGACGCCATCGTGATGAACTCCCGCGAAGTCTTCCCGTTCCAGGATAACTACCAGGAAGTAGTGGACGCATCCTACGACGGCCGCTATGACCAGGTGGATATCGAAGGCGCCAAGAAGATCCTTGAAGAGCAGGACGCTGTGGGTACCGAAGTACGCATCGGCTACTCGGCACCTAACGAACGCCGCGCCAACCAGGTCTCGGCCATCAAGTCCTCCTGCGATGAAGCGGGCTTCAAGATCGAGGACACCGGTTCGGCTGACTTCTTCTCGCCAAACGGTGCGCAAGACCGTGGCGACTACGAAGTAGCACTGTTCGCTTGGGCAGGTTCCGGCCAGATCAGTTCCGGCCAGAACATCTACGCCACCGGCAAGCCGCAGAACTTCGGCCAGTACTCGAACGCTGAAGTCGATGCAGCATGGGCGACCCTGGCAAGCTCGCTGGACCCGGCTGTCCATGCCGAGCAGACCAAGAAGATCGAGAAGCTGTTGTGGGATGATCTGTTCGGCATCCCGGTATTCGCCCACCCAGGCTTGAGCGCCTCGGGTTCGGATATCCAAAATGTCCGTCACACCGCAACGCAGGACCAGATCGTCTGGAACGCCGAGCAGTGGGTACGTGCTGAGTAATTGCCCCTAGGCAGCGTACTTGCACAATGTGAGTGAGCACATGTGGGGCCCGATCAAAAATCGGGCCCCGCAGTGTGTTCAAAGGTCCCCAACCTCAAGGGCCGGCTCACTTCCGTGAGATGAAAGTAGGACATTAGAACCGTGTGGAAATTTATCGCCAAGAGACTAGGCTCAGCACTTGCCGTGCTGTTCGCCGCATCGCTCTTGCTCTACGTACTGGTAATCAATTCAGGTGACCCGCTCAAGGACCTCCGCGAAAGCAACGCGGATAACCGCGAGTACTTGATGGCCCAGCGTGTGGAATACATGAACCTGGATGCACCCTGGTACGGACGCTACTGGGACTGGCTGACCGGCGCCAGCAAATGCCTGATTGGCCAATGCGACCTGGGACAGAATATCAACGGCGTAGAGGTCTCCGGCTTGCTGGCCAACGCCGCATCGTCCACCTTGCGGCTGGTAGTGCTCGCTACGGTGATCGCCGCGGTTCTGGGTATCGCCATTGGCGTTTTGACTGCAATCCGCCAGTACTCCGGCCTGGATTACATCGTTACCTTCATGACCTTCCTCTTCTTCTCGCTTCCCGTCTTCTGGGCAGCTGTGCTGCTCAAGGAGTACCTGGCAATCAGCTACAACGACTGGCTGGCGGATCCGCAGATATCCCTGGGGTCATCCATAGCCATAGGCATCGTCGTCGGACTCGTCCTGCAGATGTTCCTCGGGGGCTCCTTGAAGCGCCGTGGCATCACCTTCATAGCTGCCGCTGTTTTTGTCCCGCTGGTGCTGCAGTACAGCATTTGGCTGAATTTCTACCGCTACCCGCAAATGGGCCCCGCAATCATCATCGTGCTGACGGCACTCGTGGCCTTGAGCGCCACTGCCATGAGCGTTGGCCTGAAGGAAAAGCGCGTGCTGTACCCGGCGCTGATTACCGTCGTACTGGTCTTGGCCATGTACTACGCGACCTTCTACATGCTGCTGGAACCAAACGCATGGATCCTCTTGTTCGGACTGGTCCTCGCGGTAGCGATTCCGGCAGTAGTCGGGCGCTTCATGGGCGGCCGCTTGCGCAAAGCAGCGATGTCCGTCTCCGTAGCCACCGGTGTTGTCGGTGCAGGATTGACCGTTGTCGATCACATGTTCCGCGCTTGGCCTGGTTTCCTGGACGTCAAGGGACGCCCCATCGCGACCATCGGGTCGTCCACTGCTAACCTCGAAGGCGGTTTCTGGGATCACTTCCTGGATAACGGCACCCAGTTGCTGATGCCGACCATCCTGCTTGCAGTGATTTCTTTGGCTAGCTATTCGCGCTACACGCGTTCTTCCATGCTCGAAGTGCAGCGCCAGGACTACATTCGCACCGCCCGTTCCAAGGGATTGAGCGAACGCACCGTGATTTTCCGGCACGCGTTCCGCAACGCGATGATCCCCATCGCCACCATTGCAGCCTTCGACTTCGCCGGCCTGATCGGCGGTGCCGTGATCACCGAGCGCGTCTTCGGCTGGAAGGGCATGGGCGAAATGTTCGCAACCGGCCTGGATCATGTCGACCCGGCACCTGTGATGGCGTTCTTCCTGGTTACCGGTACCGCCGCAATCATTTTCAACTTGCTGGCGGATATCGTTTACGCCCTGCTTGACCCACGAATCCGAGTCTAGGAGGCATGGACCAATGAACATCCTTCATGCCTGCAACCCTAAGGACCAGCGATGAGCACCCCGAACAAGAACTTGAACGAGAACGAGCCGCAGAACCTGAATTCCGTGGCCGAGGTGGAAGACGCCAAGCTGGCCCAAATCCACGAAAAGCCGAAGAGCCAGGGACGCATTGTTCTCGAGCGCTTCGTCAGCCACAAGCCGGCGATGATTTCCGCGGTGATCCTGGTCGTCATCACCGTTTTCGCTTTCAGCTCCATTGGCTGGGGACCGATCCCCGGCTGGTGGGGACAGAACTTCTACCACGCTGGTGCCGTTGTGGATGGCGGCAAACCGACCTTGAGCCTGGTCCCCGCCTGGCTCGGCGGCGAAGGCATCCGCATCGGAGAGCACCCCTTCGGGCAGGACTCGGTCGGCAAGGACTACTTCGCCCTGGTCATGAACGGCACGCAGAAGTCCATCATTATCGGCGTTGTGGTTGGCTTGGTCGCCACTGTCCTGGGAACCGTCATCGGTGCTGTTGCCGGCTACTTCCGCGGATGGGTCGACGAAATCCTGATGCGCATCACTGACCTGTTCATCGTGATCCCATTGCTGGTCCTGGCCGCTGTTCTGGGCAAGATGGCTGGTGCATCCACCGGTTCCATCATCATCCTGGCCCTCGTGCTCGGCCTGGTGACCTGGACCGGCTTGGCCCGACTGGTGCGCGGTGAAATCCTTTCGCTGCGCGAACGCGAATACGTTGCTGCCGCCCAGGCCATGGGTTCGAAGACCAGCCGCGTGATCTTCAAGCACCTGATCCCCAACACCATGGGTGTGATCATCGTGAACGCAACCTTCGCGATCGCTGGCGCGATCCTGCTGGAGTCCTCGCTGTCCTACCTGGGCTTCGGCGTGAAGGCTCCAGAATCCTCGCTGGGCCTGCTGATCAGCCAGTACCAGAACGCCTTCACCACCCGCCCGTATTTGTTCTGGTGGCCAGGCATGATCATCGTTACCATCGCCCTGTCGGTGAACTTCTTGGGTGACGGCTTGCGCGATGCGTTCGACCCGCGCCAAATCGGAAAGAAGCGCCGCCGCCGCGCCGGCCTGTTCGCCCTTCCAACCCGCAAGGAGAAGCCATGAGCCACGCAGCACCAATGAACGAACAAGGCTCAGACGGCTACGCGCTGAGCTTCACCGACCTCAACGTCGTCTTTGCCACCGGTGGTGCAGACGTCCACGCAGTCAAGGGCTTGTCCTTGACCGTCCGCCCCGGGCAGGTCGTGGCGCTGGTTGGCGAGTCCGGTTCCGGCAAGTCCGTCACCTCAACTGCGGCGATGGGCCTGCTGCCGGAAAACGCCAATGTCTCAGGTGCCGCCAAGGTCGGCAACGTCAACGTGGTTGGCCTGGACGAAGGCAAGCTGCGCAAGATGCGTGCCACCGACATCGCGATGGTCTTCCAGGAGCCCATGACTGCGCTGAACCCGGTGCTGACCATTGAGCGGCAGTTGACTGAAGCGCTGGAACTGCACGACATCGCCTATGGCAAGGAAGCAACCGACCGGGCCATCGAGCTGCTGGACATGGTGGGCATCCCGGATCCCGCCAAGCGCGTCAAGCAGTACCCGCACCAGTTTTCCGGCGGCCAGCGCCAGCGTATCGTCATTGCCATGGCGATATCCTGCGATCCCAAGGTGATCATCGCCGATGAGCCAACCACCGCACTGGATGTAACGGTGCAGGCAGAAATTCTCGATCTGCTGCGCGAGCTCAAGGATCGACTGAATACCGGCATCTTGCTGATCACCCACAACATGGGTGTTGTCGCGGATATGGCCGATGAAGTGGCCGTGATGTTCCAGGGCAACCTCGTCGAGACCGGCACCGTGGAGCAAGTTCTGCTGCGCCCGGAACATCCATACACCCAGCGCCTGCTGGCCGCGGTACCGCGCTTGTCTGCTCCGGCTGTTACTACTGCGACGCCCCCGCACAGCTCCGAAACTGCGCCTCCAGGACGCGAGCTGGTGCTGGAAGCCAAGGACCTCGTGCTGGAATACGACATGCGGGGAAAGATCTTCCGCGCCGTGGAAGAGGTGAGCTTCGATATTGCCAAGGGCGAAGTCCTAGGCATTGTGGGCGAGTCCGGCTCTGGCAAATCCACCATCGCCAAGGCGGTGCTCGGCTTGTTGCCTGTGGCTAGCGGCAGCTTGTCGGTCCAGGGCCATGATCTGCCGAAACTTTCCCCGAAGGAAGCCCGTGCGGTTCGCAAGAAAATCGGCGTCATCTTCCAGGACCCGGCAGCATCCTTGAACCCGCGTTTCCCTATTGGCGATTGCATCACCGAACCAATGGTGGTTCACAAGGTTGGCAGCAAAGCAGGGCGCATCAAGCGTGCTGAAGAACTGCTCGATGCGGTGAAGCTGCCGCGCAACGTGATCAACCGATACCCCCACGAGCTCTCAGGCGGCCAGCGTCAACGTGTTTGCATTGCTCGCGCGTTGACCTTGAACCCCGAGCTGCTGATTGCCGATGAGCCAACTAGTGCTTTGGATGTTTCGGTTCAGGCAGTCGTATTGGAAATGCTGCAGGACCTGCAACGGGACTTCAACTTCGCGTGCCTCTTTGTCAGCCATGATCTGGCTGTCGTTGACATGCTGGCTGATGCGGTCGTAGTGATGCAGTCAGGCAGGGCGGTTGAGCAGGGCATGGTGGATACCGTGCTGCATGCCCCAACGCACGACTACACCAAACGCCTGTTGGCCGCGGCTCCGGTGCCGGATCCGCATGAGCAGGCAGTACGCCGTGAGGCTTGGCGCTTGCTGAACAGCACGAAGTAGATGCTGAGCTGAACGACGAATAAGGGGGCTCGTTTCCGGATCTTTCACTGGAAGCGGGCCCCTTCCGTCTGCCCGGGAGAGCTGGACATGGCGAAAGCCGATTCCCCGGATCCGGCCTCGGTCCGGGAAAGCGATACAAGTACTTGCGGGCCTACGAGCAGGTGCTGGGCGGCGGAACTTGGACCAGCTGAACGAGAGGGAATGCCTCGGGCTCAACACTTATCGCTGCAGGAATCACAGGATGACCCGCACTGGCGTTCTTGCACGGATCGTGCAGCAGAAAACCAGCTCGGGCGGAACCCGCAGACGCCTGCCTGGGGCTTTGCGCCGGGCGCGGGACGATGCTGATCCAGGAAAGGACCAAGGGAACCTCGGCGGTAGAGGCCCGTTAATAGGCAAAAGCTGGCTCTCTGCCGAGAGCCAGCTTTTGCCTATCTTTTGGAATCTAGTCCAGCTGCATGACGTTTTCGGTAACGACCTCTGCGCGGGCGTTGGAGAAGATCTGCTCGGTGCCAACGGTCTTGAACCCTCGGCGTTCCAGGACCTTGATGGAACCTAGATTGTCCTGGACCACGTGCGCGGTCAATGGGCGCTTGGTGTATTCGGCGAGGAAGGTGTCTACCGCGCTGGTGGTCAGTCCCTTGCCCCAGTACTTGGTCGAAGTCCAGAAATTGATCTCTGGTACTTCGCCGTCGAAGACCAGAATGGATCCAACGACTTCGCCCTCATGCTCGATGGTGCGAACCAGAACATTCGGATCGTTCAGAATCGAGTTCCAGTGGTGGTCGAATACCGCGCGGTCGGCTGGGTTACGCGCTTGATAAGCGGCCATGAGGTTCGCCTCGGGTTCTTGCTGATGAGCGAAGAATGCGTCCAAGTCGGAAGGGCGGACTTCTCGTAGCTGCACGATAAAGGCCTTTCAATCGTGTGGGTCAGCGTGCCGTATTGGCACACCAGTGAACAATGGCTTGAAACCTACACTACCGGGGAAGTGAGTGCGGCGAGTGCCATGTTGGACAATAACGGCTTCAGGCCGGACTTTTTAGTCCTCGGCGAGTGGGCGGAATGAGCAGTCGAGTTCAGCAAGCCGAAGACGGCGTGCGCGCGGAATCTGTGCGACTGCTTGCTTCCCGTGGGATGCAATTTGGCCAGTTCCGTAGTCCAAAGCCCGATATAGGAGTTCTGGAGTTTGCGGACTAATGCCAGTTCGGCCTTCGGGAGCGATTTCAAATCACGGTCCTGGACCTGCAAAATGTCCGGGCGGGACAACGAGAAGTCAGTGTGGAAATCAACCAGACGCGAAAGCACCTCCAGGGGAGTGCCGCCGGCTTCCGTGGCCGTGCAGCCCCCGGCATAGATATCTTTGGACATATCTACTAGCAGAGCGATAAGCACTGCCTGCTTGCCGGCGAAATGCCGGTACACGGCCGGACCGGATATGCCGCAGGCAGCGCCCAGATCCTCCAGCGAAACACCCGCGTAGCCATTCAAGGCGAACAGTCGAGTGGCTTCGCGCAAGAGTGCTTCTCGTCGTTCAGCTTTGGCGCGCTCACGCTCTGTTGGTTCATTGAGCGACTGGTATTTGCTCGCCAACACAATCAACTCCTTACGTTTGCCAAGCCTCGGTCTGGACAAGTGTGACCGCTGCCACTAATGTCAAAAATGTAGCTGTTTACCCACCCGTAGGCAGCAACCAGTTAATAAATATTAACCATACGCGTCGCGGCGTGTGCTTCCAAGAAACTCACGCACCTGGCGCAGAACATGACCGCCACCGGATTATGCACATCCCGCAGCCGATGCCGGTTCGTCCCTCAACGAAGAGAGAGCCTGATGATTGATCTCGAACTCGACGACCAGTATCAAGACCTGGTCGACATGGTCCGCGAATTCGCCCAGGAAGTCGTAGCCCCGCAGAGCGCGCAGAACGATGCCAACCATGCGTTCCCCTATGACATCGTCAAGCAAATGGGGCAGATGGGTCTCTTCGGGCTGCCAGTCTCCGAAGAATACGGCGGTTCCGGCGGCGACTACTTCCACCTCGCGCTGGCGCTCGAAGAACTGGGCAAGGTAGACCAGTCGGTAGCCATCACTCTCGAAGCCGGCGTCTCCCTGGGCGCGATGCCGATCTACCGCTTTGGCAGCGAGGGCCAGAAGCAGAAGTGGCTGCCAGCCCTGGCCGCCGGCGAACGCTTGGCCGGTTTTGGCCTGACCGAACCCGGTGCAGGCTCCGACGCCTCAGCTTCCTTGACCAAAGCGAAACTGGAAAATGGCGAATGGGTTATCGATGGCGCCAAAGAATTCATAACCAACTCCGGTACCGACATCACTTCCCTCGTCACGGCCACCGCTGTCACCGGTGTCGACGAAGCAACCGGCAAGAAGGAAATCTCGGCAATCATCGTGCCGACGGGAACCGAAGGATTCACCGCGGAGAAGGCCTACGACAAGGTGGGTTGGCGTGCCAGTGACACCCATCCGCTGAGCTTCAGCAGCGTGCGAGTTCCGGAGGAGAACCTGCTTGGCGAGCGCGGACGCGGATACGCCTACTTCTTGGAAATTCTCGATGAGGGACGTATCGCCATCGCGGCGTTGGCCACCGGAGCCGCCCAGGGTTGCCTCGACGAGGCGGTGAAGTATGCCAAGACCCGGACTTCCTTCGGCCAGGCCATCGGCCAGTACCAAGGCATCTCCTTCATGATCGCTCGCATGGCTTCGCGCGCCCACACGGCCCGTCTGGCCTACTACGCGGCGGCGGCGAAGATGCTCGCCGGCAAGGACTTCAAGATCGAAGCCGCGCATGCCAAGCTGATTGCCAGCGAAGCGGCGATGGATAACGCCCGTGATGCTACCCAGATCTTTGGCGGCTACGGATTCATGAATGAATCATTGGTTGCACGGCACTACCGCGATTCGAAGATCCTGGAAATCGGCGAAGGAACCACGCAGGTCCAGCAGATGCTCATTGCCCGCAGCTTAGGTCTCTGATTCTTGCCAGAGGGGGCGCTGCATCCTGATTTTGGGGTGTGGCGCTCTTTGGGCGCTCACAGTAAAACGAACCATAATGGGTAGGGTGAGCTCCCAGAAAACTTTCATTCCAGCCGGACATCCCCGTCGCGTCAGCCTGATCGGTTCCACCGGTTCCATCGGCACGCAGGGACTGGACGTCATCGAAAACGCATCCGGACAATTCTCCGTGGCAGCGCTGTCCGGTGGGTACAACCTTGAATTACTGGCTCGCCAGGCAATTAAGCACCGCCCTGCGCTCGTTGGCAGCGCGGTGGAATCCAAGGAGGAGCTTGCCGCGGCCATTAAGCGAGCCGCAGAAGATGCATCGGTAACCGGATACACTCCCGAGCTGGTGGCCGGCGCGCATGCGGCAACCGAGGTTGCCGCTTTCGCCGAGGCCGACGTGGTGCTCAATGGCATCACCGGTGCCATTGGCCTAGCCCCGACCATTGCTGCCTTGGAAGCCGGCCACCTACTGGCACTGGCCAATAAGGAATCCCTGATCATCGGAGGCCAGGTAGTCAAGCGGATCGCGGCACCAGGCCAGATCTCGCCCGTTGATTCCGAGCACTCCGCCCTCGCCCAGGCCCTGCGCTCTGGCGCGCCCGAGGAAGTGGCCAAGCTGCTGGTGACTGCCTCTGGCGGTCCCTTCTTCGGCTACAGCCATGAGCAGCTGCGTGATGTCACCCCCGCCCAGGCGCTGGCTCATCCAACCTGGGACATGGGGCGCATGGTCACCACCAACTCGGCCACCATGGTCAACAAGGCTTTGGAAGTCATCGAAGCCCACCTGCTGTTCGACGTGCCACTGGAAAAGATCGAGCCTGTGGTGCATCGCCAGTCAATCATTCACTCGATGGTGGAGTTCATCGACGGTTCGGTGATCGCCCAGGCATCGCCGCCGGATATGCGCCTGCCGATCGCTTTGGGCATTAATTGGCCGCATCGGGTTGCCGGTGCCGCGAAGGCTTGCGATTTCTCCACCGCAGCAAGCTGGACCTTCGAACCACTGGATGAGGAGGTCTTCAGCGCTGTAAAGCTTGCCAAGCAGGCCGCAGCGTCGTCGGGAACGCATATGGCTGTCTATAACGCCGCCAACGAAATTGCAGTGGATGCCTTCCATGATGGAAAGATCCGCTTCACCGACATCGTTGAGACCGTGGAACGGGCCTTGGACGAGTACACCCCGATGAGCGCAGCGCTATCGGTCGAAACAGTGCTGGAAACAGACCGCTGGGCCCGCGCCCATGCAACGAAGATCATCGAGGCCAAAGCATGAGTGCATTGCTGTTCATCGGCGGCGTCCTATTCATGGTGGTAGCCGTCGGGCTGTCCATTGCGCTGCATGAAATCGGGCACCTGGTACCCGCGAAACTGTTCAAGCTGCGCGTTCCGCAGTACATGATCGGTTTCGGCAAAACGCTGGTTTCCTTCAAGCGTGGCGAAACGCAATACGGCATCAAGGCCCTGCCCCTGGGCGGCTACATCTCGATGGTGGGCATGTACCCGCCACGCGACCAGGTCGTCTCGGATGCTTCCGGGAAGAAGCCGAATCTCTTCCAGAAGGTCTTCGGACAGATGGTGGATGACGCACGCTCGCAGGCCAACGAGAACGTGCTGCCCAGCGATGAAGGCCGGCTGTTCTACCAGCTGCCGATCTACAAGCGCGTCATCATCATGCTCGGTGGCCCAATCATGAACCTGGTCATCGGGTTCGTGGTGATCGGCATCGTGCTGACCAGCTTCGGCCAGGCTACGCCAACCACCACAGTCTCCGAGGTGTACCAGTGCATTGCCAGCGCACAGAACGCAGAGCAGGCCGAATGCACCGACAAGGATGTCCCAGCGCCGGCTTACGAGGCAGGCCTCCTGCCAGGGGACACGATCACCGCCGTAAACGGCACCGCTGTTGCGGAAGCTGAATGGAATAAGCTCACCGATGTCATCCGCGATCATCCAGGAGAACCCATCACCCTGGACTATGCCCGCGACGGGCAGATTCGCACCACCGAGCTGACTCCGTACCTGACCGAACGCCCGGCGACCGACGAAAATGGCTACGTGCTGCTCGATGAGCAGGGCGAATACATCATGACCAAGGTCGGTTTCGTCGGGATGGGCTCCTTGCAGCGGGACCTGACCCAGCCGCTGAGCGCGGTTCCCGGCGTGATCGGGGATCAGTTGCTGAGAATTGGCGATGTCATCCTGCACCTGCCCCAGCGCATGGTGGATGTCGCCCAAGCTGCTTTTGGCAGCGAGGAACGCGACCCGAATGGGCCGGTGTCCATCGTGGGCGTTGGGCGCATTGCCGGAGAGATCAGCGCGGAGGATTCCATCTCGGTAGCTGACAAATTCGCAACCTTGCTGTCATTGGTGGGCGGTTTGAACTTGGCCCTGTTCGCCTTCAACCTGATCCCGCTGCTGCCGCTGGATGGCGGCCACGTGGTGGGCGCGCTGTATGAGGGGCTGAAGCGCACAGTTGCCAGGATCTTCAGGATCAAGAAGGTACGGCCTGTGGACACGGTCAAGCTTTTGCCGCTGACTTATGTCGTGGTGGTAGCGATGCTGGTCATGGGCGGGCTCTTAATATATGCGGATATCTTCAAGCCGATACAGCTGTTCTAAGCAGGGAGAAATATGCTGTAGGCATGACTGTTTTTGCTGTTGAATACGCGTACGCCGAGAACTCCACCGAGCTGCGCAATGAACACCGTCCAGCACACCGCCAGTACCTTTGCGGCTTCCTCGGCGAAGGTGCGGTACGCCTTCTTGCTTCGGGGCCGACCCCGGTCAACGACGGCGCGCTGTTGATCTTCGCGGCAGAATCGCAAGCTGCGCTGGACGAAGTGCTTTCCAATGATCCTTTCCAGAAGGTTGGCGGAATCGGCGCGGCCACCGTCACCGAATGGAACCCGGTAATTGGCCTGCTGGAGGATTTCGCGTCCTAGGCGATAGGTACCTTGCACCAGCCTCCGCTGTTCTTTTCCGAGAACAGCGGAGGCTGCCTGCATTAAACAGCTCGGATGGCGCAGACTGGTAGGGGAGAGGAAGTGGAAAACATCATGTATGTGCAGATCACGTCAACGCTGGCGATCCCTGCAGCCGAGCTGAACTGGCATTTCTCCCGTTCCTCGGGCCCCGGCGGGCAGCATGTGAATACCTCGGACTCACGGGTGGAACTCACCTGGGTAATTGGCGCTTCGCGGGCCTTGTCCGACTGGCAGCGTCAGCGCTTGCTGGCGAAGCTCGGACCTCGCTTGGTGGCCGGGGCCATCGTCGTGACTGCTTCCGAAGAGCGATCGCAATGGCGCAACCGCCAGCTCGCCCAAGAGAAGTTGCGGCGCATCGTGGAAAAAGCGCTGGCGCCGGATGCACCGGCACGCAAGGCAACGAAACCTACCCGCGGTTCTCACCGGCGCAGGCTGAGTGCCAAAGCTACTCGCTCAGCCACCAAGCAACTTCGCCGCAAACCAGGGATGGACTGATCCCAGCGATCAGCTACTGTGCTTCATGTCACTTTGCTGCACGGAATGGTTGGGGTGGGGAAACGGTTGAAAGTAGGTGAAGCGTCAGCTTTCTATTATTTTGCCTTTAGGAGAACACCCTATGACCACCAAGGTCCTCACCCTCGTCGGTTCCCTGCGCAACGGTTCGACCAACCAGCAGCTGGCCGAAGCCACTTCGCACAACGCACCTGAAGGCATGGAAGTTTCCGTGTTCAGCGGCTTGGAGAACATTCCTTTCTACAACGAGGACCACGACGTGGAAGGTGGCGTTCCTGCCGCCGCCCAGGCCCTGCGCGACGCAGCCGGTGACGCCGATGCGCTGATGCTGGTCACTCCTGAGTACAACGGCACCATGCCAGCTGTCCTGAAGAACGCCATTGACTGGCTGTCCCGCCCCTTCGGTGCCGGTGCGCTCAAGGACATGCCAACCGTGGTCGTTGGCACCGCTTTCGGACAGTACGGTGGCGTCTGGGCGCAGGACGAAGCGCGCAAGGCACTGAACATCGCCGGCGCCAACGTGCTGGAAAACGTCAAGCTGGCTATCCCTAACTCGGTAGTACGCTTCGCTGAACTGCACCCGAAGGATGACGCTGAAGTTGTCGAGCAGGTCTCTGGCGTGCTGAGCAGCATCAAGGAAATCGCCGAAGCCAACTAGGTTTTCACGATCCCCGGAAGCTCAATAGTGCAAGAAAGGCCACGGTAACCGTGGCCTTTCTCGCATGAGTACCCGCTCACCGCGATACGGTGACATACTTGGACTAGAGAAATACCCACAATCTATTCGGAGGCGTCCATTGACTTCGGTCAGCCTAGGCATGCCGGCAGGCCCACCGCCGGTACTCGCACCACGTCGCAAGACTCGCCAGTTCCAGGTTGGATCCGTAGGTGTCGGCTCCGACTCGCCGATTTCGGTTCAGTCGATGACTACCACCAAGACCCACGACATCAACGCCACCTTGCAGCAGATTGCCGAGCTGACCGCTGCCGGCTGCGACATCGTGCGTGTGGCCTGCCCCACGGATAAGGATGCGGAAGCGCTGAAGATCATTGCGATGAAGTCGCAGATCCCGGTGATCGCCGATATCCACTTCCAGCCAAAGTACGTCTACGCTGCCATCGAAGCAGGCTGTGGCGCGGTGCGCGTGAACCCCGGCAATATCCGCCAGTTCGATGACCAGGTCAAGGAAATCGCGCAGGCCGCCAAGGACCACGGCACCTCCATTCGCATCGGCGTCAATGCTGGCTCGCTGGATCGCCGCTTGCTGCAGAAGTACGGCAAGGCCACCCCTGAAGCGCTGGTTGAATCAGCTGTTTGGGAAGCTTCCCTGTTTGAAGAGCATGGATTCCATGACTTCAAGATCTCGGTAAAGCACAACGACCCTGTGATCATGGTCCGTGCCTACGAGATGCTGGCCGAACGCGGGGACTGGCCACTGCACCTGGGCGTGACCGAAGCCGGTCCAGCATTCCAGGGCACCATCAAGTCCGCCACCGCTTTCGGTGCACTGCTCTCCAAGGGCATTGGCGACACCATTCGCGTATCGCTGTCCGCTCCACCGGTAGAAGAGGTGAAGGTCGGCAACCAGATTCTGGAATCGCTGAACCTGCGCCCCCGCAAGCTGGACATCGTTTCTTGCCCGTCCTGCGGTCGTGCCCAGGTGGATGTTTACACCTTGGCCGAGCAGGTTACCGCTGGGCTCGAAGGCATGAAGGCTCCATTGCGCGTGGCAGTAATGGGCTGCGTTGTCAACGGACCGGGCGAAGCCCGCGACGCTGACCTCGGCGTTGCCTCCGGCAATGGCAAGGGGCAGATCTTCGTTAAGGGCGAAGTCATCAAGACCGTCCCGGAAGATCAAATTGTTGAGACTTTGATTGAAGAAGCCAACCGTTTGGCAGCAGAAATGGGACTGGACAATGACGAGAATCCTTCCTCGGGTTCTCCCATGGTCTCCGTCAGCTAGAACTAGCCGCCGGAGCGTCGAGGGAGAGCCGCGCATCTTGGGCCGTCGTGATACGACAGCCCTCATTGAGCTGCTCGATCGCGACCCCGTCGCAAATATATTCACCCGTTCGCAGGTGAGCATCCACCGGTCAGCAGTCCCAGACGGGTTTGCCCACATCGTTGGCTTGGACGGCAGCGAAGGTCTTGAATCGGCATGCTGGGTGGGCGCCAACATGGCGCCCACCGCCATGCCGGAGTCCGATGCCCAGAAGTACGCCATGCATGCCATCGATTCCCGACAGCGATTCGCCTCGGTATTCGGACCGGCAGAAACAGTTCTGGCCATGCATGACGTCTTGCGGGATGGTCCGCAAGAAATTTTTGATGTCCGGGAAAATCAGCCACTAATGGCCATCACCCAAATCCCGGAGGGAATTCGCCGCAACCGGATTCGGCCGGCTCAGGTTCAGGAATTCGACCTAGTCCTGCCTGCCAGCGCTGCCATGTTCGAAGAAGAGCTTGGATATTCGCCGTTGGAAAACGGTGGAAGCTTCTACCGCAACCGTGTACGCCAGTTAATTCGTGAGGGGCACACGCTCAAGGACTGCGACCAGCGCGGCAACGTGATTTTCAAGGCTGATTTAGGCACCGTCACCGACGAAGTAGTGCAAATCCAAGGTGTTTGGGTGAACCCGATGTATCGCGGCCAAGGCTTGGCTGCCGGCTACATGGCCTCCACGGTGGACTACGCGATGCAGTTCGCTCCTGTAGTGAGCCTGTACGTCAACGACTACAACACCGCTGCAATCAAGACTTATCAGCGCATCGGCTTTGAACAGGTCGGCACCTTCGCAACGATCCTGTTCTGAACAGCAGTGGCACGGGCAACGTGGAAATCAACCGGTTCTGCTCTTGAGCCACCTGCAGCTACTTCGCCAGAAACAATTCCGCCTTACCGCGGATCTGGCTGGCTGCAAAGAATCCCGCAGGTGAAGGCGAAAACGAAGTTGATTGCGGATCCCGGTTCATCGTCAGTTGTGCAACGTTCTCATGACTAATACGGCGCTATAACGGGCCATTCGGTATTCGCGGCAGTCAGTGCTCCAGCTGCGCGGCCAATGAAGCCCGAGCATCGACAAATAAAGTCGCATGAACGACTGTTGCCGGAAGTTGAGCTTATCGCCGCGACCACTTAGCCGCTATGAGTCCCCATTACCTGCTTTTCCTTTGTATCGCTGGCGAAGCTCGAGTGGCGGGAAACCTGTTTAGCATCCTTTGAGGACTTTCGCTTAGCTGCGGCAAACATCCATTTCTCCGGCTAATGGAGAGCAATCCATTCGCTTAATGACCCGGCAAGGGAAACGGGACCCAGGTGCTATGCAACTTGGGCTATTTCTTCTTCCGCTCAACGCGGGAGCAACAATGCCCATCGAATGATCATCAGTCTTCTAGACTCGAAAGTGTAAAAGTGATGGTGATGGGAAAATTTGTGGTTCAAGCCATTGGTACTAAAGCGTATTTGGGTGCTGCTATGTGCGCAGCAGTACTCCTCATTGGTGGGTGCAGTTCGCCAGAAGTCGAAACCGGTGCCTCGACGGTCGCCCCAGTCCAGCTCGACGACGGACAGCTGGAAAATCTGCTTGAGGATTTCGCCAAAGACGAAGAAAACTCCCAAGTCATCAACGACAAACAGCTACGCAAGAGCATTCCGCAAGCACAGGAGTGGATAGAGAACGTCCAAGTGAATCCCAGTAAATGCGGAGTTACCTTTGCTGAGCCGGTCGCAGATCAATTGCAGAGCGCCACGATGGGCGCCATCGAATTCGAGGACAGCTACCTAACTGTTGCAATCTACAAAGACCCTGAAGTTTTGCAAGCGCAATGGGTTGCCAAAACTGAGGCCAATGCTGATTGCTCGCGTTACACAGTCAAATTAGGCAATGAGACTCGCGCTTACCACATTGCAAAGCAGCCTATTGATTCTGCTGCAGGATTGGCCGACGGGTATGTAATTACCAGCAGTGATGGGTCGTCCACCAAACAGCAGCTCATCATTCGCTCCGCTAATTCGAACGTCCTGCTCGGCATTCAGCGTTCCACTTCTGCCGCGAACACCGCGAACGAAGTTGAAGAAGCATCCGGGATCCTTCAAGAACTCATGAACCGACTTACCCAGTAGTTCATTTCAAGACGCCATCGGTCTTCCGGTGGCAATTACGGAAAGCAATAGATGACTAAGCGTTTAGCCCTCTGGGCATTGCCATTGGCCACGACCATGATGCTGGCTGGATGTTCTTCGAATTCCGCGACAGAACCAGCGGAAACGGCTGTTTCGACGGCCCCGGCGGAAAGCAAGAAGACTTCTGCCTCGGGTGATGTGCTCAGTGCGGAGCAGGTAGAGTCCATTGCTTCCAAGCTTTTGGAAGGCGACAACGCAGTCCAGATAGTTGGCAATGAGCAGATGCAGAAGCAACTGGAAGTTGCCAAGAACGCTGAAACTCCCAGCGGAATCAAGCCGGAAAAGTGTGCCGAGATGAATGCCAAGTATTCAGTTACCGACTTGACGGCATCGGTATCCGCAACGGCGACCAGTTCCTCCGAATCCGTCGGCAAAGTCGTGCAGGTCTTCTCGTTGACCGACGAGGCCACCCGCAAGAACGTATCGGAGGCATTGACGCTGGATGATCTGGAGGGATGTGAAAAGGCCACTGTTGAGCTGGGCGGCGAGGAAATCGAAACTCAACGCCAGATCCTGCCGCTGGACGTCGAAGCGGATCAATCGTTGACCATGTCCACCCAGATGGATGCGGGTGGCGGACAGCTACTGACCTCGGTCGTTGTGCAGGCTCTGCAAGATGGCAATTTCGTGCTGGTTACCCTGCAGACCGGTTCGCAGCAACCAGCTGAACTGGCCGCACAGGCAGTGGAGCTGGCAGATCGGGCGTTCGCCGAAATCGAGGCGGCTCAGTAGCCGAACGGGCGGGGTATCCGTTTTATGGACTCTCCAACATCAGTTGGCCTTGCACTGAGGAGTGCAGAGCTCGTGGTTTAACAGCCAACATGCCTTTTCCTCGAAGCAGCGTACCCCCGAGTCATATTGGCCCCCTTGGCAGATGAACGATAAACCAACTGCTGGGACCTTGTTCCTGTGCGGTGCCTGCCGATTTCTCTTTGACTGGTGCTTTTCCTGGCAACGGGTGGCAAGCGACCAACCCTTGACCATTCAAGTGAAATTTGGTCTCTATTCCATTCGCTGCAACACTCTCTCATAGTCCTTTTATTTCCAACACATTGTGAAATACTGTGGATGGCTTATCATCACCAACGTGAGGAAATCACCATGAAGAAGCGTTCACTCTGGGTGCTGCCTGTAGCAGTTGCCCTTGCCTTGACCGGTTGCAGCTCGAATTCAGGGACCGAGGGCGCTGCTGGCTCTTCGGAGGCCCCTCAGGAGCAGGAAAGCGCGGGGGTGCCAGCGCTGACTGCTGAGCAAGCCGCTGCAGTTGCCAAAACCCTGGGTGGAGACGGACCGAATGTGCAGGTTCTGGATAGCGATGCGCTCAGCGGCTCATTGGAAAGCGCCAAGGGCCTGATCGATCAGATGGAGATCGAACCTGCGAAGTGCGCCGAGTTCGTCTCGCAGCAGGGGACCCAGGACCTGGACGGCGTCAACATGGCCGCAGCGATCGTCGTTGGCGAAACAGGCGAGAGCAACAGCTACTCCGTCGCTGGCTACGAGGATACTGCCAAGCTGGATGCAATCAAGGGCATGGTAGATGCCAAGGACCTGCAGGGCTGCGAGGACTTCTCGATGAGTGTTGCGGGCCAGAAAGTTTCTGCCTCGGCCAAGATCCTGGATGCTGAATCCGATGCGGACAAGACCATCGCAACCCACACTGCCATGACCATGAATGGCGAAGAGGTCCCAGGCGGTTCTTACCAGATTCAGGGCGTCGTCGGTGAAAATGTTGTGGCCGTTTCCCGCACCCAAACTGGCGAACAAGCTGATGGCGAGGCTGTGAAAGCACTCGTTGAGGAACTGAACAAGGCAGTTGAAGAGGTTAAGGCCACGGCCAAGTAGGCCTCCTTCAGCCGTTGACGGCTCTTCTGGTTCCAAGGGAATCAGAAGAGCCTTCACTTCTTTGCGCGGCAAGTGCTTCCCAATGATGCGCGAGTCATGGCATTCTCAATGGATGACCCTGGAACACGGTGCGCCACGCAAATCCATCGAGGCTGCCTTGACTGCGGGCGAGGATCCGACGCGCAAAGCCCGAAGCTTGAAGTCCCTGCATCAGCTCTGGGCCGAAGGCGCGTGCATCCCTGAAGTGGTGCGGCCAGTGGTGGCTCGTTCATGGTCCAGGGCCGGCAAGCTTGGAACAGATATCGTTCCCTTGGATACTTCTGAAATACGCGAGCGCAGGCAGGCCAACGAAGAACTCAACGGACTGGTCGAGCTCTTCAAGGAGCGTTTGCTCTCCTTGGCCACCCAGGCGGGAAACCAGCTGGTCATCTCCGACGAGCAAGGATTCGTGCTCTGGGTGCTCGGGCCCTCTGCAGTACGCCGCCGAAGTGACGGCATCGGATTTGTCGCCGGTGCACGCTGGCGCGAAAGCGACGTGGGCACTAATGGGATCGGCGCGGCAATGGCCGAGCGTGCCCCGGTGCAGATTTTCGGCCCGGAGCATGCCCGGGAAGAACAGCACAACTGGGTCTGCACATCGGCGCCGGTCATGAATCCTGCCGCCTCGGCGCTGATTGGCACGATCACGCTGGCAGGCTCGTTCCGTACGGCGCATCCGCACTCCTTGGCTCTGGTCTCATCCGTGGCCCGAGAAGCAGAATTATTCCTGCAAACCGAGCATGCCTTGAAAATGCAGACGCTCCAGCTTTCCACCCAACTGCCCGAAGGCGAGTACGTCCTAGTTGACGTGCAAGGCTCCATAGCCGCCGCCCAAGGCTACAGTGTTGGATCCAAGCTCAATTTGCCGATGTCCATGGAAGAAGGGCGGAACTGGATTTCCGGGCTGGGATCAATTGATGCGCGGCGGACACCGGGAGGCTGGCTGCTGCAAAGGGCAGAAGGCCAGGTGAGCCTCCAGCTGTACGCAGGAGCTTCACTGCAGGCTATTGTCCATTCGCCCGGTGGGGCGACGCGCATCAACTTGAGCGCGAAGCATTGGCAGATCCTTGAGCTGCTGGCTGCGAACCCTCACGGAGTGAGCTCAGGGCAGTTGGCGAGCCTGTGGCCTGCGGATACGCCGAACGTCACCATCCGCGCCGAAATATCCCGCTTGCGTTCCAAGCTGCGTGGCCTGATCGCCTCACGTCCCTACCGGATCGTGGTCCCGGTGAGCAGCCACTAGCAATCCCGGAGCAGCTGCAACCTATTGCAACGCTTTTCTTTTGTGACGCAGATCATATTCTTTCATTAGTCGCGGAGGGCCCGAATGGCCATCCATTGAATCCCGATGAAGAGATGAGACGCAAATGACTGACAATGATTGCTTGTTGCAAGCCCGGAGCTGGTTCCATTCCTTGCAGATAGCGTTGGAAGCGGGTGACGCGCCAGCAGCTGTGCAGCTATTTTCGGAGGAGTGCTACTGGCGGGATCTGGCCTCGATGACATGGAACCTTCACACCAGCGAGGGCCGTGACGGGATCGAGAAGATGCTGCTTGGCGTTGAACGAGGCGCGTGGCCGCGGAACATCGAAGTCACCAGCGCACAAGAGGCTGACGGCGTCATTGAAGCCTGGTACACGTTCGAGAACGACGCATTCAACGGGCTTGGATTACTCCGCTTGCGCGATGGGAAGGCCTGGACCCTGCTGAGCACCGCGCAGGGCCTGCGCAAATTCCCCGAACCTGCTGGTCCGCGCCGCGAACTGGGCGCCGAGCACGGCGTAGCGATGAGCAAGGAAAACTGGCTTGATCGACGCACCGCGCAGCAGCAGTCCCTGGGGATCACCGACCAGCCCTACACGCTGATTGTCGGCGGCGGCCAAGGCGGCATAGGCTTGGCCGCTCGGCTCAAGCGCATGGGTGTTCCTGCCCTGGTCATCGATAGGCATCCGCGTCCCGGTGACCAATGGCGTTCGCGCTACCATTCCTTGGCGCTGCACGATCCGGTCTGGTATGACCATATGCCCTACATTGATTTCCCCGACCACTGGCCGGTGTTCACGCCCAAGGACAAGATGGGGGATTGGCTGGAAAGCTACACCAAGCTCATGGAGCTGGACTATTGGTCACTGACTGAAGCGACCAGCGCCCGGCAGGATCCGGAAGGAGAGGGGTGGATCGTCGAGGTAGAACGCGACGGAGTACCGTTGACCCTGCGTCCCACCCAGCTGGTGCTGGCCACCGGCATGTCCGGTATTCCGAACATTCCCCAGTACCCGGGAGCCGAGATCTTCAAGGGCGAGCAGAACCATTCCTCCAAGCATCCAGGCGGCGAACGGTACGCGGGCAAGAACGTCGTGGTCATCGGCGCCAACAACTCCGCACACGATATCTGCGCGGATCTGGTGCAAAACGGGGCCAAGCCGACTATGGTCCAACGTTCCAGCACGCATATCGTGCGCTCCGAATCGCTGATGAAGCATGTGCTGGGCGGACTGTACTCGGAAGAAGCCCTCGCTGCCGGCATAGACCACAACAAGGCAGACCTGATCTTCGCCTCCATCCCGTACAAAGTCCTCCCGGAATTCCATAAGCCGGTCTTCGAGAAAATCCAGCAGGAAGATGCGCACTTCTACAAGTCGCTGGCGGATGCGGGATTCGAGCTGGACTTCGGCGACGACGGTTCAGGGCTGTTCCTCAAGTACCTGCGCCGTGGCTCGGGGTACTACATCAACATCGGTGCCAGCGAGCTGGTGGCCGACGGATCGATTGCTTTGGCCCATGGCGAGGTATCGCACTTGACCGAAGAATCGGTGGTGCTGGCCGATGGCACTCGGCTGCCGGCGGATGCGGTGGTCTACGCCACCGGTTACGGCTCGATGAACGGATGGGCGGCGAAGCTCATCTCCCAGGAAGTCGCGGATGAAGTCGGAAAATGCTGGGGCCTGGGGTCGGGGACCGCCAAGGATCCGGGTCCATGGCAGGGGGAACTGCGCAATATGTGGAAGCCCACCAAGGTCAAGAACCTCTGGTTCCACGGAGGCAACCTGCACCAGTCCAGGCATTATTCGAAGTATCTGGGCTTGCAGCTCAAGGCACGGTACGAGGGCATCGGAACTCCGGTGTATGCGCTCGCCGAAACCTATCATCAATCCTGATATAACCGTTTCCCTGCCCGTGAATCGGTTTCCCGGACCCGGAGCAAGCGCTGTATGGCGCTTCCTCCGGGTCACCCGCGCGTCTGCCACGTGGCGGTTTTCGGGCCTTATCCGGACGTTTCGTTGAACTGCAACGGCCTGGAAATCGCACAACGAATTGAACGGAAAGCCGGATGAACCATGATTCCCACGCTCCTGGCACCTGCGCAGTTTATGAATCGGCGCAGACCGCGGATGCCGCAACAACGCCGGTGCACCGGCCTGCGCGCCGCAGCCGACCCAGCAGCACCATGCTTCCGCGTAAGCCCCGCCATGGGTGCTGGCAAGTACAAATCGGCGGGGAACTGGCACCCGACTGGGATGTCCTTTGCTGGCAGCGACTCAACGAAACAGAACCCTGCAGCGCCCACCATCTATCCAGAGGCCCGCATCCGGACCCGGGCACGCAACACGATTCCGCGCAAGCCCTTGAATTTATTGGGAAGTGGCCGAAAGCTGTAGCATTGATTAAGGCCAATTTTGCGGCCAAAACCCATTTGATTTTGCATAGCTAGTCGGCATCCGAAAATATTTCTGAAGTCGACGGACGGAAAAGGACACCCCGAGTGGTTTTGAAGCTTTCCACTACCTTCTTGCGCACCTTGCGTGAAGATCCGGTTGACGCCGAAGTCGCCAGCCACAAGTTGTTGGTACGCGCCGGTTACATCCGTCGTGCGGCCCCGGGCATCTACACCTGGTTGCCGTTGGGTTTGAAGGTCCTTGCGCGCGTTGAAGCTATTGTTCGCGAGGAAATGAACGCTATCGGCGGCCAGGAAGTCCACTTCCCAGCGCTGCTGCCACGTGAACCTTACGAACAGACCGGCCGTTGGACCGAATACGGCGAAGGCCTGTTCCGTCTCAAGGACCGCAAAGATGCAGACTACCTCTTGGCGCCGACCCATGAGGAAATGTTCACGCTGCTGGTGAAGGATCTGTACAACTCGTACAAGGATCTTCCGGTCTACCTGTACCAGATCCAGAACAAGTACCGCGACGAAGCACGTCCACGCGCGGGCCTGCTGCGTGGCCGCGAATTCATCATGAAGGATTCGTACTCCTTCAACATCGATGATGAGGGCCTGGACGAAGCCTACATGGCTCACCGCGGCGCCTACCTGAAGATCTTCGAGCGCCTGGGACTGGAAGTTATTCCGGTCTTCGCGCAGGCTGGTGCCATGGGCGGCTCCAAGTCCGAGGAATTCCTGCATCCAACAGCTATTGGCGAGGATACCTTCGTCCGTTCGGCCGGCGGTTACGCAGCCAACGTGGAAGCTGTCACCACAGTAGTGCCAGCGTCCATCGATTACGCCAACGCAACTGCGTTCGAAGTTGTCGATACCCCGGATACCCCGACCATCGAGACGCTGGTTGCCGCGGCCAACGAGCTGCGCCCACGCGAGTCCGGTGCTTGGGAAGCCAAGGACACCCTGAAAAACGTTGTCCTGGCGGTGACCGATCCAGAAGGCAACCGCCAGTTGGTAGTCATCGGTGTTCCAGGCGACCGCCAGGTGGACCTGAAGCGTGTCGAAGCTACCGTGGGTGCCCCGCTGGGCATCATCGGCGAGGTCCAGGTTGAAGCCGCTAGCGGTGAAGACTTGGCCAAGCACCCGGAATTGATTGCCGGCTACATCGGCCCAGGCAACGGCCTGGATCAGGCTGTTCTGGGTACCGAAGGCACCAGCGGCATCACCTACCTGGTTGATCCTCGCGTAGTATCCGGTACCTCGTGGATCACCGGCGCCAACGAAAAGGGCAAGCACGTTTTCGGCTTGGTGGCCGAGCGCGACTTCGGCTTTGACGGCACTATCGAGTCGGTCAACGTGCTAGAGGGCGACCCGGCACCGGACGGCTCGGGCCCATTGCGCACCGAACGCGGTATCGAAATGGGTCATATCTTCCAGCTTGGCCGCAAGTACGCTGAGGCTCTGGATCTGCGGGTCCTGGACCAGAACGGCAAGCTGAAGGTTGTCACCATGGGCTCCTACGGCATTGGCGTCACCCGTGCGGTAGCAGCACTGGCCGAGGCTTACCATGACGAAAACGGTCTGGCATGGCCAAAGCAGGTTGCTCCAGCCGACGTCCACATGGTCGTTACCGGCAAGGGCCCAGAGCTGCTTGAGGCTGCTGAGAAGTTGGCCTCAGAACTAGAATCGGCCGGTTTGGAAGTTATCTTGGATGACCGTCCAAAGGTGTCCGCGGGCGTGAAGTTCTCGGATGCAGAACTGATCGGCATTCCAACCATCGTTGTTGTGGGCCGTGGACTTGCTGAGGGCGTAGTTGAGGTCAAGGATCGTGCCACCGGCGAACGCCGCGATGTCAAGGTCGAGGACGTTGTCGCTGAGCTGAGCGCCTAAAAGGCTGTAGCCAATAACTGAATAGGGGAGTAGCGCGGTGCAAGAGTTCTTGGAATTGCTGTCCGTCAACGGTGAACCCGTCTCCTGCTGGCCCCTGGTGTTGCTGCTTCTTGCAGCTTTGGGCGCTGGATGGATTGACGCGGTAGTTGGCGGTGGCGGCCTGATTCAATTGCCCGCGCTGCTTCTTTTCCCCGGCATCACGCCGGTGCAGGCGCTGGCCACGAATAAGCTGGGCTCAATCTTCGGAACGGCTACCAGCGCGGTGACGTACTACCGGCGCACCAGCCCGGATTTGAAGACCGCTATTCCGATGGCATTGACTGCCATGCTCGGTGCCTTCGGCGGAGCTGCGCTGGCCACAATTCTTCCCTCTGGAGCCATTCAGCCCATCATTATCGCAGCGCTCATTGCGGTGCTGCTGTTCACGATCCTGAAGCCCAAAGCCGGGGAGCTGTCGCGCCTGCGCTACGCCGGGCATGGGCATTATCTTCGAGCCATCCTGATTGGGCTGCTGATTGGCGGCTACGACGGGATGATCGGTCCCGGGACTGGATCGTTCTTGATCATCGCCATGGTGACAGTGCTGGGCTACAACTTCTTGCAGTCCTCCGCCAAGGCGAAGATCGTTAACCTTTGCACCAACGCAGGTGCTCTGCTGCTCTTCATCCCCACGGGGCACGTTCTAGTCGCATTAGGCCTGGCCATGGGCGTGATGAATATGCTTGGCGGTTATCTCGGGGCGCGCATGGCGATCTCAAAGGGCAGCGCCTTTATTCGCATTGTTTTCGTGATCGTCGTTTCGGCACTGATTATCAAGCTCGGCTCGGACCTGATCCTCGCCGGCAAGTGATAGCTTTAGCGGCCGCTAGCCGCTGATGTGTCGATTGGCGGGTATCCGGCGTAGTGCTGGACATGCTGGGGTTCAATGGCATGGACCATGGAACTGGTCGCCATTTGCGCGATCCTGAAAGTCAAGAAGCTGGAACCCATTGCAGTTTTGTAGAGTTGGGAAACCGTAGTGTGGCTTGCCAGCGGATCTACAACCTTCAACGCTGTGCAACCGATGGATACATACAGGAACCACAAATCGTTGTTCTCCGGATCGAGAGTAGCGATCAGAGCTGGCGGCTGGTGCGCGGCCACGAGCGACATGACGTCGTTGACTGTTTCCTCAGGTTGCGCAATGACAATAGGCATGCCTTGGACCCAACCATGTGAACTGAGTTGCGCCCGACCTTGCCTTGAACCTATCACTTCGCTGACCAGTTCTGCTGTCTTCGAACGCATGAATCGACCTGACATTACCCAACCTCCAATTGACGACCTAGCCACAAGTTGTTAGTTCCCCAATAAGTGGAAGAAAGCGGAGAATCCCGCTCCGTGTTATGGGAGCCAAATTCCGTATCTCAAGCACTTGATATTCACGATAGCCCCTTTCGGCGCGAATATCGAGAGCCAGTGAATAGGAACGAGATTCATATATCTTTGAAATCACTCCATGGCGGAGGAAATGGTGGTCGTTGATAAATTGGTTTCGGGTAATACCGCGTAAAACCCGCATGCCATATGCGGGTTATATCTTATAGTGCGGATGGAAATTACGGATCATCCGTGAATTTTAGTGCGCCTCGCGCTGTTTTGGCTCTACCCGAACCGTGCTCTATTTCGACTCAGGGCAATTAGCAGTCGTGATTATTTCGTGATAATTCAACGAAACGTGAAATACGGCTAAATTCTAGCTGAATCCAAAACTATTTCCCGACTTCGCCAGTCTCAAGGATGCGGTATTCCTCATTCGATCCCTGCTGGCCATTGAGAGTCTGGAAAGCAACGGCGGAAATTTTTGCGCCGGCTGCACCATCGCTAACGCCCGCTGCTACGACCAATGCATCAGCAAAATCCCCTTCGGCTTCCGCGGATAGGGCAGCCAGGTCTTCGAGGCCGCCTTCGGGTAGCGCATAGGCGGGTTCACGCAGGTCTGTGCACTGTTCGTCAACGGTCGCACGCAGGCCGCGAAGCTGGCGTCCCAGCTCGCTGCGTCGAGCTTCGACGGCTTCCTTGGCGCTGTCGGCACCACGTGCAGCCGTGAGCTGCAGAACGAAATCTAGTGCATAGCCGCGGTCCAGGGCCCGGGCGACGGCCGTTGGTTCGATGTTCTGCGCTTCGGTGATTTCCTTCGCGGGGTCCAGCAGCTCCTCCTTAGGCAGGCAGGCTACTGGCTGGTCTTTCTGCTCTTCTTCACCCGAGACTGCACTCAGTGGCAAGGCCAAGTCCAAATCACGCTCTTCTCCCAAAGATGCAACAGCGCTGCGGGCGTCCAGATTGATCTGGAAAGCAATCTGGGCCAGCTTCGAATCCCTGGACAGCGACGGTTCTGCGAAGGCAGGCATCGCTGACGATGCGTCGGCGACATTCGTGGCAAGCGCAACCAGCGCGTCGGGGGAGAAGCTTTGCGGCAATGCCGCAGGCTCTTGGTCGTCGAAGCGCAATTCACCGAGCACCGCTGACCCCTGCGACAAGGAAGTCGCCAATGCGGATAGCCTCGAAGCGTTATCCTCGGGTGCCAGCTGGGCCAAGGCTTGGGCCTGAGATGCCAGGTCTGCCAGCTTTGCTCCGTATTCCCACGTCATGCGGGCATCGGCGCTGGCCTCATTGACCTGTTCGGGCAGGCCCCGCTCCACCAGGGCGCCTCGGAAGATGGTGCTGCCAATGCCCCACGTCACGGCAACGGCAACTGCACCAGCCAGTACCGGAGCAATCCAGCCTGGAGCGCGGCGTACTTGCCTGTCGGTGCGACGGGCGGAATGGGGCGATTTTTCAGTCATAGCGTTTCGATCATGCCATGATCAATGCAGGTAAAGAGGGCAATAGCGGTGTCGAGCGCCACGATGGATAGAAAATGGGCGTGAGTTCCTTCACCTGTGCCCGTTTAGATGTTCTCAATGAGCGGAACGCAATATAGGCTTAACGGACAACATCGAATAGCGTGGGAGGATATCCATGACCGGAATGCCGGCCGATACCGAACAGGAAGCGCAGCGTCTGACTGCATTGCTCTCCAAGGAAGTAGAATCCCACGGGCTTCTCCTGGAGGAAGTCGCCTTGCGTCCCTCCGGCAAGCAGATGATCGTGCAGATCATCGTCGACAAGGCCGACGGTCACGAAACGCTGACTCTCGATGAACTTGGTGAAGTTACCACCACCATCTCCAACGCTCTGGACAAGGACGCCGTCTACGCATCGTCGGCTCCTTACGAACTCGAAGTCAGTTCCCCAGGACTCTCCCGCCCATTGACTGCCCAGCGCCACTGGATCCGCGCCCTCAACCGCATGGTCAAGATTTCGCTGGCCGACGGCACGAAGCTTCGCGGGCGCCTGCTTGAGGTCAACGACGGCGACGTGTTGATTGCTGAGCACCGCGAGCCGGCCAAGAAGGGCATGAAGGTCAAGGTGCTCGATCCTGCGGCCTATGCCTTTGAAAATATCCGTAAAGCTGTTGTCGATCCAGAGCTGAACTTCGATGACGCACTATTTGACACTGCCGATACTGAAGATTTGGAGGGCTAAGCGTGGATATCGATCTGAATGCGCTGCGCATCCTGGAAAAAGACCGCGACATCCCAATGGATGTTTTGATTCCGACCATCGAGTCGGCACTGCTGCTGGCTTACAACAAGACCGAAGGCGCCATGCCTGGCGCCCGCGCGCACATTGAGCGCAGCAACGGCCATGTGGCGATCCTGGTAGAGGACCGCGACAACGCCGGCGTGCTGCTGGGCGAATTCGACGACACCCCGCACGGTTTCGGCCGCATCGCCGCCTCCACCGCCCGCCAGGTAATCATGCAGCGCCTGCGTGAAGCTGAAGATGCGCAGGTTGTCGGCGAGTTCGCAGCCCGCGTTGGCACCCTGATCTCCGGCGTCATCCAGCAGGGCTACTCCTCGCATATGGTGCAGGTCAAGATCGGTGATCTGGAAGCGCTGCTGCCACCAGTTGAGCAGTCCCCAGGCGAGAAGTACCAGCACGGAAACCGCCTGCGCGCCTACGTTGTTTCCGCTGAGCGCGGCAACAAGGGCCCAGCCGTTACCCTGTCCCGTTCCCACCCGAACCTGGTTCGCCTGCTGTTCGAAATGGAAGTTCCAGAAATCGCTGACGGCACCGTCACGGTCGAGGCACTGGCTCGTGAAGCTGGCCACCGTACCAAGATTGCTGTGCGCGCAACCAAGGCCGGTGTCAACGCCAAGGGCGCTTGCATCGGTGAAATGGGAACCCGCGTGCGCGCCGTGATGAACGAACTGAACGACGAGAAGATCGACATCGTTGACTACAACGAGGATCCAGCGAAGTTCATCGCCGCGGCCCTGTCTCCATCGAAGGTCGTCTCGGTAGAGATCCTGGACGAAGCCGAACGCCGTGCTCGCGTGGTTGTTCCCGACTCCCAGCTCTCGCTGGCAATCGGCAAGGAAGGCCAGAACGCTCGCCTTGCTGCCAAGTTGACCGGCTGGCGCATTGACATCCTGGCTGCCTCGGGCGGCAAGGAACCGCAGCTCTAAGCAGCTGCGGGAAATAATTCCAGTTCAGCGTGTTGGAAGCCTAGCTGCGTGTGAGCCACAACTCATGCGTGCTATGGCGTCCAAACGCGCTAGACTAGTAGATGGCTCGTAATAACTAGGGAAGGTGGCGACGGCGCTCGCATGAAGCTGCATCAGCAACGCACGTGCATTGGCTGTCGAACCGTAACCAGTAAAAATGAGCTGCTCCGTTGGGTCCTGAAAGACGGTACACCGCTGCATGCGGTGAGTTTGGATCAACAGGGTTCCGCTTCCGGGCGGGGCACTTGGACCCACGGGACCGAAAAGTGTGTGCAGCAAGCGGTGCAGCGCCGGGCGTTCGCGCGGGCCTTCAGGTCTGCGGTAGACGATTCGCAGGTGCTGCAGGAATTCACTGCATACGAAGATCAGCTGGCAAGCAACCAGCTATCTGGCAAACATGATGAAAGCGGGTCAGAAATCTGATGGCAACCCGATGAGTCGGCAATGCTGAGCGCACAACGATGAACAATCAGTTCTGCGTGATCCACCGTGCGACGGAAGAATTTCACGAATTACACAGCTGATCTGCCAGACCGCTGATCTAAAGATTTATCTTTTGATACCGGGGTTTGAGCAGATCACATCGACACAGGAGAGATGTGGCTAAACCCCGCGTTCACGAGCTCGCTAAAGAGCTCGGAATCACTTCAAAAGAAGCACTAACCAAGTTGCAGGACATGGGCGAATTCGTTCGCTCGGCATCCTCGACCGTTGAACCGCCAGTAGCGCGCAAGCTGCGCGACGCATTCCCAGGTTCCAACGGTGCCGCTAAGCCAGCAGCTGCTGCCAAGCCAGCCGCCGCCAAGCCAGCGACCCCTGGAGCACCGAAGTCGGCTTCCAAGCCGGCTGCTACCCCAGGTGCCTCGGCCCCGAAGCCAGGCGTTAAGCCAGCTGCGGCAGCTCCGGCTCCTGCAGCCCCAGCCGCACCTGCGGCGCCTGCAGCTCCGGTCGCGAAGGCAACCCCTGGCGCTCCATTGCCAGGTGCAGCCCCGGCACCGAAGCCAGGTGCCAAGCCAGCTCCGAAGCCAGGCGCTCCACGCCCAGGCAACAGCCCGTTCTCTTCCCAGCAGGGTATGCGCGGCGCTGAGTCCGGCGAACGCCGTGGTGGCGGCAACCGCGAAGGCGGTCGTGCCCCACGTCCAGGCGCACCTCGTCCGGGCGGTCCACGCCCAGGCAACAACCCGTTCTCCTCGCAGCAGGGTATGCGCGGCGAAGGCGGCCAGGGCGGTCCTCGCCCACCACGCGACGGCCAGCGCGGTCCACGCCCAGCAGGTGCCGGCGGTCCACGTCCGGCTCGTGACGGCCAGGGCGGTCCACGTCCGGCGCGTGACGGCCAGCGCGGTCCACGTCCAGCAGGTGCCGGCGGTCCACGCCCAGCAGGCCAGGGCGCTCCACGCCCAGCCGGCGCAGGTGGCCCACGCCCAGCAGGTGCCGGCGGTCCACGCCCAGGTGCTGGCGCAGGTACCACGGCAACCCCGCGCATGATGCCTAACCGCACCGATCGTCCAGCGCCAGCTGGCGGCGGACGTCCAGGTGCAGGTGCCGGCGGCCGCGGTCGCCCAGGTGGCGGCAGCGGTGGCGGCAGCGGTACCGGTGGCGGCTTCCGCCCAGGTGCACCACGCGGTCGCGGTGGCGTTGGCGGTGCTTTCGGCAAGGGAGGCGCCGGTCGCGGCAAGCAGCGCAAGTCCAAGCGCGCAAAGCGCCAGGAATTGGAGCAGATGAGTGCTCCGTCATTGGGCGGCGTGAATGTTCCACGCGGCAACGGCGACACCGAGATCCGTCTGCGCCGCGGCGCGTCGATCACCGACTTCGCCGACAAGATTGGCGCGAACCCAGCAGCACTGGTGACCGTACTGTTCCACCTCGGTGAAATGGCTACCGCCACCCAGTCGCTGGATGAGGCAACCTTCGAGGTACTCGGCGAAGAGCTGGGCTACAAGGTGCTTGTCGTCTCCCCTGAGGACGAAGACAAGGAACTGCTCGAAGGCTTCGGCCTGGACCTGGACGCCGAACTTGAGGCTGAAGGCGAAGACGTGCTTGAAGAGCGCGCCCCAGTCATCACCATCATGGGCCACGTCGACCACGGTAAGACCCGACTGCTGGATGCTATCCGCAAGTCGAACGTTATCGAGGGCGAGCATGGCGGCATCACCCAGCACATCGGTGCGTACCAGATCAACCACATCCATGAGGGCCGCGATCGCGCAATGACCTTCATCGATACCCCGGGCCACGAGGCGTTCACCGCCATGCGTGCCCGTGGTGCCGAGGTCACTGACGTGGCCGTGCTGGTTGTCGCCGCGGATGACGGCGTCATGCCGCAGACCGTGGAAGCACTGAACCACGCACAGGCTGCCGGCGTGCCGATCATCGTCGCTGTGAACAAGATCGATAAGGAAGGCGCCAACCCTGACAAGGTCATGGGCCAGCTGACCGAATACGGTTTGGTTCCAGAAGAATACGGTGGCGACACCATGTTCGTGAAGGTTTCGGCACTGCAGAAGCAGGGCATCGACGAGCTGCTGGACGCTGTCCTGCTGACCTCGGACGTGCTTGAGCTCAAGGCCAACCCGGACAAGTCCGCTCGTGGCGTGGCCATTGAAGCGAACCTGGATAAGGGCCGTGGTTCGGTTGTTACCGTCCTGGTCCAGTCCGGTACCCTCTGCGTTGGCGACACCATGGTGGTGGGCACCGCCCACGGCCGCGTGCGTGCAATGTTCAACGAGAACGGCGAAAACCTCGACGTGGCACTGCCATCGCGTCCGGTACAGGTCCTGGGCATGTCCTCGGTCCCGCGTGCTGGCGACGGCTTCCTGATCACCGAAGACGAGCGCACCGCCCGCCAGATCGCTGACAAGCGCGAAACCGCAGAGCGCAACGCAATGCTGGCCAAGCGCCGCAAGCGCATCACCTTGGAAGACTTCGACAAGGCTGTTGCCGATGGCAAGATCGATACCCTGAACCTGATCCTCAAGGGTGACGCTTCCGGTGCTGTTGAAGCACTGGAAGACTCGCTGATGAAGATCGAGGTCGGCGACGATGTGCAGCTGCGCGTGATCCACCGCGGTGTCGGTGCGATCACCCAGAACGACGTCAACTTGGCAACCGTGGACAACGCCATCATCATTGGCTTCAACGTCCGCCCAGCCGAGCGCGTGGCAGAACTGGCCGACAAGGAGGGCGTCGACATGCGCTTCTACTCGGTCATCTACTCCGCTATCGACGACATCGAGAATGCGCTCAAGGGCATGCTCAAGCCGGAGTTCGAAGAAGTGGCCCTCGGCACCGCCGAGATCCGCATGGTCTTCCGCTCCTCGAAGTTCGGCAACATTGCCGGTTCGATCATCCGCTCGGGCACCATCAAGCGCAACACCAAGGCTCGCCTGGTACGCGACGGCAACGTCGTGGGCGACAACCTGAACATCGATTCGCTGCGCCGCGAAAAGGACGATGTCACCGAGGTCCGCGAGGGCTTCGAATGCGGTATCGGCCTGGGGTCGTTCAACGACATCAAGGAAGGCGACATCATCGAGACCTTCGAGATGCGCGAAAAGCCACGCGACTAATTGCCGACAAGCAATTAGCAGTGTGACTCACTGATTCGTGGGCGTTTGACCGATAAGCTTTGGTCAAGCGCCCACGAGTTTTGAACCATTAGGAGAAAACCATGGCTGATTCAGCCCGCGCCGCACGCCTGGCTAAGCGCGTACAGGTCCTCATGGCCCAGTCGCTGCGCAACGTCATCAAGGACGAGCGCATTGACAACGTCACCGTGACCGACGCTCGCGTCACCAACGACCTGCAGCACGCTACGGTGTACTACACCGTCTTTGGCGATGACGAGATGAAGAAGGACATCGCTACCATGCTGGAAAAGCGTGGCGGTGCCCTGCGCAAGGAATTGGGCCGCAATCTGACCATCCGCCTGACCCCGACGCTGGCATTCGTCGCCGACGAAATCCCCGAGGGTGCCTCGCACCTGGAGGAACTGCTGGCCAAGGCCCGCGAGAAGGACGCCGAGGTTGCAGCTCTGCGCGAAGGCAAGGACTTCGCCGGAGACCAGGACCCGTACAAGAAGGACGAGGACGCCGAAGAAGCCTAAGGGTTTCTGGGCTTCATCCTGACTGGAGTAACGCCCCGGCCAGCACGCATTGCGTGCTGGCCGGGGCGTTGTGCGTTGGCCTCGATTACCCTCACAGCGAAGCGCGAATCCCTGCCGAAGCCTGGTCGCCGGGAAGATGGTGGGATAGCGTGATCAGAAACCGCCGGATCCGACCAAAGGTGCAGCACATGCCAGAATTCACCACAACATTGAGCGCAACCGGCGGGAACAACGTGGGCATCGTGGTTCCCGATGGCATCGTGCTCGGATTCGGCCGCGGCAAGCGCGTGCCGGTCATCGTGTGCATTGACGGGGACTACACGTACCGGAACAGCATTTCTTCCATGCACGGGCAGTTCCTCATTTCCTTCAGCTCCGAGACCCGTGCTGCCACGGGCAAGGGTGCGGCCGATGAAATCAGTGTGAAACTCGAACTGGACGAGGAACCGCGCACCGTCGAAATCCCCGAACCGCTGGCCGTGCTGCTCTCCGCCGAGCCCGAGCTGCTGGACGCCTGGAACAAGCTGTCCTACAGCAAGCAGCGCGGCCACGTGGACCCCATCGTGGCTGCCCGCGGCGAGGACACCAGGACGCGCCGGGTCGAGAAGGTCATCAAGACGCTGCGCAGCCACTAGCCTGCCGGGGCCATGCCCGCTGAGCCAGCAGGCCAGCCAGCCCCGGTCGCAGTCGGCAGCAGTGTGAACAACCCACCGGTGCCCCGGAGCTACTGCACGGTGAATTGCAGGCGCTGCCAGCCGCTGGCGCCATTGGGCACCGGGTTGGCTTTCTCGCTGGTCTGCAGCTTGCCCTGTGCATCATAGGCGCGGACGGTTGCCGAGTGCGTTCCGGGTGCTGCGTCCTTCCACACGAAGCGCCACTGCCGCCAGGTATCCAACGAGGCTTCGGTCGCCAGATGGGCATCTGCCCACGGTCCGTCATCGATCTGCACCTGCACACGCGAAATGCCCCGGGTCTGCGCCCATGCAGTTCCGCCCAAGACGACTTCTCCGGCAGGCACCTGGGCGAACGGGCGAGGGGTATCGATGCGGGAAGACATCTTGATTGGACCGCGTTCGGACCAGCCGCGAGTAGTCCAGTAGGCCGCCTTGTCCTGGAACCGCGTCACTTCCAAATCGACCACCCATTTGGTGGCCGACACGTAGCCGTAGAGACCTGGAACCACCATGCGCACCGGGAAACCATGCTCGAAAGGCAGCGGCTCGCCGTTCATGCCGATGGCCAGCAAAGCCATCCGGTCGTCGGTGAGTGCTTGGAGCGGGGTGGAGGCGCTGAAACCGTCATGCGAAGTCGAAAGCACCATATCCGCGCCGGCCTGCGGAACCGCGCGCTCCAGCAGCTTACGCAGCGGGTAGCCCAGCCATTTCGCGTTGCCTACCAGATCGCCGCCGACGGGATTCGACACGCAAGTGAGCGTCAGATAGGTTTCCACGAGTTCTTCGCCCAGCAGTTCGTCGAAATTCACGGTGAATTCCTTCTCCACCATGCCGTGCACGCGCAGCGACCACTGGTTCGGGTCGATCTGCGGCACCGAAAGCGCGGTATCGATGCGGTAGAAATCCTGGTTGGGCGTCACGAAGCGGGGCATGTCCGCTACTTCTACCTGCACACCTTCGGGCAGGGGTTCCGCCTTGGTCCGGGCCGCAGGCAGGCGCAAGGCCTTGCGGGCGGCGGCGGCCATATTCCGCGATGCCGACAGCGAGGTGGAAACACCGGTGGCGACGGCCGCGGTGGCCAGGGACAGGGCTGCGCCGATTAAGAACTTCCTGCGGCTTGGACCCGTCGCGTTGGCACCTTCGTCCTGCCTTGGGGCCGCGTCCGCAGCCAGCCGGGTCAGCCACTGCAGAAGCCCGATACCGGCGATCGCGCCCAGTACCGTCGGGATGATATCCAGCAGGCTGGTGGAAGCACGAGCGGCCACGGCACTGGAGAGCAGTACGGCCAAGCCGATGATGGCCGTGCAGGCCAGCGCAAAACTGCGCTTGGCGATCAGGCCGATCATCGCCGCCAGGACTGCGGCGGCTGCACCGATGGAAATGAATAACGCCAACTTGTCATTGGTCCCGAAGGTCGCGATGGCGAAGTCCTTGAGCCATGGGGGAGTCAGGTCGATGATGGCTGAACCCAGCGCGAAAAACGGCGAGGATGCATTGTTGAAAAATGCCGAGGCGAATTGGGCCACGGCAAACATGATTGCGGCCGAGCAAATTCCAGCCACCGCGTGGAATACGAGTTTACTGCTGCTGCGCTTCTGCCAAATGCCCACTGCCACTCACCTCATGCGTTGCGGTCCATGTTCCCCTGCAGAATGCAGGGGAACAACTTCTCACAGTGTTTTCGGAACGGGCAGCATTGCGGATTGGAAAAGGCTACAAGAACTTCCGCATGCTCACAGCGATTGGACCATGATGGGGTCTGTTGTCGGGGCAGGGGAGCCGGTGGCCGGCTCGACCGTGATCCCGAAGTGCGTGATGCCCTTCATTGGATCCGAAACCATGATCATGCCGTTGGCATCACCGCCGGTGAGCATTCCCGCAGGAACCGCCCCTTCTGCCGAGATCAGCCACAGCTCGTAGCCTTTGTCGCTGGACAAGGCTGGCATGCCCGAGGTGGACACCGCCATCAGGCCTTCGTCGGCAGAATAGGACAGCGTGATTCGCGCGCCGTCGTCCAGTGTCTGCGTTTTCGACTTGGCATCTGGGGCAGCCAGGATGCGGCTGAGCTCTTCTTGATGCGAGGCCATGGCGGCCATCTGGCTTTCCAGCTCGCGCTGCTGGGAATTCTGGTTGATGGCCAAGCCGCCCAGAGCCACCGCTGCGAGCAGCAGGACGCCGGCGGCCAAGGCGAAGAAGCGCTGCGGGCCGCGTTCTGCGCCAGCTTGCGGGGCCTGGTGCGTTGCAGCGGTTTCGGTTTCCCGTTCAGCAGGAGCAGCTGGTTCAGCAGGAGCTATTGGGTCCTGTGCCTGGGCGCCGTCGTGATCGAGGGCCGTCTCCTGCACAGGTGCCAATTGCTCGGTAGTGCGGATAGCGGCCATGATGTTGTTCTTCAGCCGGGCCGGAGGATTGACCGGTTGCGCTGACAAGCCGAGCAGTCCAGCAGTTTCCTGCAGGGCATCCAGTTCCCGGCGTGCCTGGGCAGAGTCGGGACCCCCATGCTGGAGGGCTTCGCGTTCCTTGTCTTCCAGAGCATCCAGGGCGAAGCTGTCGGTCAGCTCGTTCTCGTGCTTGTCCATTACGCCGCTCCCATCAGTTCTCGAAGTTTGCCCATTCCATCGCGTATTCGCGTTTTCGCGGTTCCCACCGGTATTTTCAGCAGCTCTGCGACTTCCGTGTGGGTGTATCCGCCGAAGTAGGCCAGGTGTATCGCCTCGCGTTGCGGGGCGGTGAGCCGCTGCAGGGCTTGGGCTACGCGCATGGTCTCGTCGTGCAAGATGGCATTCTCTTCCACGTCGTCGTAGCTGTCCTGGAATTCCTTGATTCCAACGCGCAAATCCCGGTCCTGGCTCGCTTGGCTTGCTCGCACCCGGTCGACGGCCCGGCGGTGGGCAATAGTCAGCAGCCATGATGCTGCCGTGCCACGCGTCGGATCAAAGCGCCTTGCCTGTTGCCACGCTTCGACAAACACTTCCTGGGTGACTTCTTCGCTCTGTGCATTATCGCGAAGCACCCGCAGCACGAGTCCGAAGACCCGTGAAGCCATGGCACCATAGAGCGATTCGAAGGCAGATTCATCTCCCAGCGCGACCTGTTGCAGCAGGACGTCTGGCGTTTTCACGGAATCGTCTTCCATGGCATCGAGTCTATTGGAACTCATGAATCCTAGGGTCTCATGCATCTGTGGCTAAGCGGCTATCTGCTGTGGCGTGGCGTTTTGCGAAAAGATCCGTCCAAGGGAACCAGGTTCCCGTTGCACCGGCGAAGGTGATGCCTGGAAGGTATTCCATGCACCACCTTCATGCCAGCGGCCTTGATGATTCTTGCTGTACTACTTCTTTGCCGGTGGCATCAGGACGGTGTCCACCAGGTACACGGTTGCGTTGGCGGTCTGCACGCCGCCGCAGATAACCGAAGCCCCGTTGACTTCCAGATCGTCGCCGCTGCCGGTGACTTCCACTTCTTCGCCCTGGACCGTTGCGTGGGTTCCGGGAAGATCATCTGGTGCAATCTGGCCGGAAACGACGTGGTAGGTCAGGATGCTGGTCAGGGTGTCGGCGTCCTTGGCAACTGCGGACAGGTCATCCTTCGGGATTGCCGCGAAGGCGTCGTCAACCGGTGCGAAGACGGTGAATTCGCCGCCATTGAGGGTATCGACGAGATCGACATCAGGATTCAGCTCACCGGAGACTGCAGAAGTCAGGGTGGTCAGCAGCGGGTTGTTCGAGGCAGCGACGGCCACTGGATCCTGGGCCATTCCGGCTACCGAGCCATCACCGGTCGGGACTGCTTCGGCGTAGGCCGCGCAACCCTTGCCCACAAGATTGCTTGCTGGATCCATTGCCGATTCGCTGGCCATGGGCGAGCTGCTTTCCGAGGCGGACGCCGTGGGCGATTCCATGGTTTCCGAACCGGTCGAGCAGGCGCTCAGTCCCATGGCGGCGACTGCGATGAGCCCGAATGCTCCAGCGACTTTGCTGTATGTGCGCTTCATGATTTTCTCCTTGCTTCGCCGCGACTGATGTCGTCGGTCCTTTTCCTGTCCGTGCGGATCAGGTTGTCAATGAGCATTCGGGGCAGGTTGCCCGACGGATTGGATTCTCTTGGAAATTTTTTTTGCGTCTTGCTGGCAGGCCGTGAAGCTGCCGGATCCACGGGCTGGCGGGCCCGGTCCCGGAGCATTGCCGGCTCATGGAAATAGGCTGCAAGTGGGATCTGCCACGCTTGGAACCAGCGACAGCCTTATTCTCTGCACAAGCCATATACTGGAAGGCGTGAGTAAAGCCGGGCAGAACACGCAAGAGCAGGCCTCAGGCCTCGTATTAGTCGACAAAGAGCAGGGAATGACCTCCCACGATGTGGTCGGTCGCATCCGCAGACTTGCAGGGACTCGAAAAGTCGGCCACGCCGGCACCCTGGACCCCATGGCCACCGGCGTGCTGGTTATCGGCGTGAACAAGGCAACCCGGCTGCTGACCTACATCGTCGGCCACGACAAGACCTACACCGCCACCATCCGGCTGGGGCAGAACACCGTCACGGACGATGCCGAAGGCGAAATCATTTCCGAGCGCATCGCCGCAGCGGTCAGCGACGAAGACATCGAGCGCGAGATCGCCCAGCTGCGCGGAGACATCGAGCAGATTCCGAGCTCGGTCTCGGCCATCAAGGTCGATGGCAAGCGTTCCTACGCTCGCGTGCGCGCTGGCGAACAGGTAGAACTCAAGGCCCGCCCGGTCACCATTTCGCGGTTCGAGATCCATGAGGTGCGCCGCGAAAACGGCGGCAAGATCCTCGACGTCGACGTCACGGTATCGTGCTCTTCTGGAACCTACATCCGGGCGTTGGCCCGCGACCTGGGCGAAGCATTGAACGTTGGCGGGCACCTGACGGCGCTGCGCCGTACCGAGGTGGGCCCATACAAGATCGAACTCACCCGCACCCTGGAGCAGCTGGCCGGGGAATTCGAGATTCTCCCAATCGAAAAGGCTGCTGCCGCGCTGTTCCCGAACCGCACGGTCAGCGTCGACGAAGCCGTGGAATTGTCTTTCGGCCGCACCATCCCCGCCTCGCATCTGGGCATGGACATTGCCGAAGGCCAGACCGTTGCGGCTTTCGCTCCCAATGGCGTGCTGGTCGCACTGCTGGAAGACAAGGGCGACAAGGCGCGTACGGCCTTGGTCTTCACCGCTAAGTAATCCCGAAAGGAACTGGCTTGATTGCCGTCAATGGATTCTTCATCGCCGGAGCGGTGGTCTGCGCACTGGCATTGCTGGTGGCAGTTATCGCAACCGCTATCCGCAAGCACCCGGATGACTGGGCGCTGATCGGTGCGGTGGCCACCGAGCTTTTCCTGATTGCCTACGGCATCGCGGCCGCGATCCGCCAGGTCGGGGGAAATGCGGTGCAAGGCGACCCGGTGGAATTCTGGGGCTACTTCATCACAGCGCTGATCATGCCGCCGGTGGCCTTCTTCTGGGCGATCAGCGAGAAGAGCCGTTGGTCCAACGCCGTGCTGGCCGCGTCGGCCGCCGTCACCTTCGTAATGGTGTTCCGCATGGAACAGATCTGGCAGTAGGAGTACTCACATGGGTGAAAAGCCGCGAAATTCGCGAATCATGCAGGCCGCTCAGGCGCGCAGCACCAATAAGGCCCCCAAGCCAAGCCGGTCCACCGGACTGGGCCGGGTGATCATTGCCGTGTACGGCATCCTCGCCCTGGCGGCGAGCGTGCGCGCGGTGTACCAGATCATGAGCAAATTCGACGAAGCGCCGATCGCCTACAGCCTGTCGCTGTTTTCTGGCCTGGTCTATATCCTTGCCACATTCTCGCTGTCTTCAGCCAAGCGTGGTGCCTGGCTGGTTTCGCTCTGGGCGGTAGCCGTTGAATTGGCAGGCGTGATCGTGGTCGGCATCTTGTCGCTGACCCACCCCGAAGACTTCGCCCATCCGTCGGTGTGGAGCGGTTTCGGCGAAGGATACGGCTACGTTCCACTGGTGCTGCCGATTGTCGGCTTGTGGTGGCTGTACCGTAACCGTAATGAGCGTCACGCCTAAAGACGTGCAAGAATTACCACGGTGGGTTTTCCATCCACCGCAGCAGAATTTCTGAAGGAGCAAAGTGCACTATTGGAAGGGCTTGGATGCCGTCCCCGCGGATATGGCTCCCACTGTCGTGACCATTGGCAACTTTGATGGTGTCCACCTGGGCCATTGCGAGGTGCTGGATGCAGCTGTCGCGCAGGCCAAAGCACGCTCGGCTCAATCGGTAGCGATCACTTTCGACCCGCACCCGGCGCTGGTGCACCGTCCCGATGATGCTCCTGAATTGATCATGGGTCTGGCTGACCGCGTGGACACCTTGGCCAGCGTTGGCCTGGATGCCACGCTGATGATCCACTACACCCTGGAATTCGCGGACCAGAGCGCTGAAGAGTTCGTTCGCTCCATCATCGTAGAGAAGCTGAATGCCGTGGCCGTTGTGGTCGGGCATGATGTGCGTTTTGGCCGCGGCAATTCCGGGGACTTCAGCTACATGCAGGAACTGGGCACCAAATACGGTTTTGAAGTCATAGGTGTCGAAGACGTAGGGGACAAGCGCCGCTTGTCCTCGACCTGGGTCCGTGAAGAACTAGCCGCCGGCAATGTCGAAGCTGCCGCCGCGATCCTCGGCCGGCCGCATCGCATGCGCGGAGAAGTAGTCCATGGCCATGCCCGTGGACGCGAGCTGGGATTTCCCACCGCGAATCTGGACACCGAAGCCACCGGCATCATCCCCGCCGATGGGGTCTATGCCGGCTGGGTGATCGACGAGGCCGAGGTGCGTTGGCCAGCAGCAATTTCCGTCGGGTCGAACCCCACCTTCGATGGCGTCTCCCGAGTGGTTGAAGCCCACGTGATTGACCGGCCCGAAGAAGGCGTGGAAGATTTCGATCTGTACGGACAGCAGATTGTCGTTGAGTTCATTTCCCACCTGCGTCCGATGGTTGCCTACCGCGGCATCGAAGCCCTCATTGAGCAGATGACCGAGGACGTTGACCAGGCCCGTGCGGTGCTGGCTATAGAACGCCACTAGGAATCATGGCTGAGATACCATCATTGCCGCAGCGGGCCTTCGTCGTGGGCGCCCAGCGCCGCGATGAATTAGCTTCCGCTTTCCAAGCCGATGCCGAAAGCTACGACAAGATCCGTCCTTCCTATCCGCAGGAAGCCTTGGAATTCACGCTGCAGCACCGACCGGTGAGTGCCATTGACATCGGCTGCGGTTCGGGGATCTTCACCGAACAGCTCATCCGTGCAGGCCTGGAAGTCAGGGCCGTAGACCCATCGGCAGAAATGCTCTCGGTCCTGTCCAAGCGGCTGCCGGCGATCGAGGTAACCTGCGCCGCAGGTGAAGCGACCGGCTTGGAGGCCGATAGCGCTGGCCTGGTGACCTATGCCCAGGCATGGCACTGGGTGGACCACCCTCAAGCCAGTGCCGAAGCGGCCCGATTGCTCCATGATGGCGGTTGGCTCACCCTGCTGTGGAATCAGCTGGATGTCGCCATTCCCTGGGTTCACCGCTTGGCACGCATCATGCATGCCGGCGATGTGCACCGGCCGGAGCTGGAGCCGCCGTTGGGACCCCAGTTCCAGAAGCCGGAGCATGGCATCTGGCATTGGTCCATGGAACTGGATTTCCACGAGATCGTCGAGCTGACCAAATCCCGCAGCTACTACCGCAAGTCTTCAGAAACTACCCGCGCCAAGGTGGAAGCGAACTTGGCCTGGTATTGGCAGGAGCATCTGGGGCACGAGCAGGACGCAAAGGTGCAGGTGCCCTATCTCACCCATGCCTGGAGGTCCCGCCGGCGCACCCGTCGGTGATATGATTGGCGATGGTTCTCGCTGCAGTCCGCGGTTGCGAGTTTCCGCCGTGAGCGTCTCGACGTTCGCACCGACTTATGAACGCGGTCCAACTCTAGGAGTTTGTTATGGCATTGGATGCCACTATCAAGAACGAAATCATCAAGGCTTACGCTACCCACGAGGGTGACACCGGTTCGCCTGAGGTTCAGATTGCCGTCATGTCCCGCCGTATTTCGGACCTGACCGAGCACCTGAAGATGCACAAGCATGATCACCACACCCGCCGTGGCCTGATGGCTCTGGTTGGTCGTCGTCGTCGTATGCTCGGCTACCTGAAGAACACCGACATCGAGCGTTACCGTTCGCTGATCGAGCGTCTGGGCCTGCGCAAGTAGTCCTCTGCTTCAGAGCAAGAAATTCCCCGTCTCCGCTTCAGGAGTCGGGGATTTTTCTTTGCCTCCGGACCTTGGCAACGCCGCTCATGTGTTCGCTATTTGCCGGCACGAATCAAGATCAGTAATCGACAGAGGCAAGAATCGGATGAATTCCTGCTCTCCCAGGCTCATCCCGCAGGCAAGCACATGACGGAACAGGCGTCGGAGAGGCCTTGGACGCTCCCGCTAACGTTTCCCCGGATTAAATTCCGCCCCGAATATCTCGGTATCTGACCTTCCTGTGGAGCCACATACCGTTGGGCTAAGGCTAATGAGCCATCCGCGACATCTTCCGAAACCTGAAGGTCACTTTGACCTCAGGTTTCTTCTCGTTTCTCCAGTTTTCCATGCCCTTTCCGAGGCGCCGCCCAAGTGGTTGCATGGCTACCAAGCACGGAAAAAGCGCGAAATAGAGGGGAACAGGGATGAATAATTTCAAACGGTTGAACTTTCGAAGCATGGGCACGGCGGCGGGGCTGACGGCAGCAGCGTTCTTTTTAGCCTCATGCACTGCGTCAGCTCACGGCACGGATCTTGAGAACCCTGACGGCACAATAACCGTCCGCTACGAAGGAAGCGCCAATACCGTGACCCTTCCGGAGCTGGCTGAAGACCTGGGCTACCTTGACGGTGTGTCCTTGGAATGGGTTGGCAACAACTCCAGCGGGCCCTCGGCGATCCAGAACACAGCCACCGGCGCCACCGAGATCGGCAGCGCGTTCTCCGGAGCAGTGGTGAAGCTGCAGGAAGCTGGATCGCCTGTCACCGCGGTGGTCTCATCCTATGGTTCCAATGCAGACTACTTTGTCGGGTTCTACACGAGCGAAGACAGCGGCATCAAAGAACCGAGGGACCTCATTGGCAAGACAATTGCAGTCAATACTTTGGGCGCTCATTCCGAAGCGGTCGTTAGCAGCTATCTGAAATCCGAAGGCCTGACGCCGCAAGAGATCGAGCAGGTGCAGCTGGTCGTATTGCCACCTACCGACACCGCACAAGCCGTTCGCACCCATCAGGTCGACGTTGGCGCTCTTTCCGGGGCTTCCCAAGTGCATGCGGTGAAGCTAGGCGGCTTGCGAGAAGTTTTCAGGGACACGCAAGTCTTCAGCAACTTTGATGCCGGAGAGTACGTCCTTCGGGATGATTTCATCGCTCAATACCCTGAAGCAGCGCATTCCCTGGCCACTGGCATTGCCAAAGCAGCGGACTGGGCTTCGACGCATCCGCGCGAAGAGGTCATCAAGAGATTCACCGCAATCGTTGAATCCAGGGATCGCGGAGACGACGTTGAAGCCCTGCAGTACTTCAACGGCTATGGCTTGGGCGAACACGCAGCCATCGAAGATGAGGACTTCAGCAGATGGGCGCAATGGCTCAACGACGCGGGGATTCTCGAAGGAGAAATCACCCCCAGCGAGTACTACACCAACGAATTCAACGACCTCGCAAACGAAGGGCAGTAATCGCGCATGTCTACCATTGAGATCAAGAACTTGGGCAAGAAATTCCTCCGCTCCGGATCAAGTGAAGATACTGCCGTCACGGCCATTGAATCACTGGATCTCCGGATCCAGGACGGAGAATTCTTCACCCTTGTCGGCCCCAGCGGATGCGGCAAATCCACTCTTCTGGATATCTTGGCCGGGTTGGCCGCGCCAACTTCGGGCGAAGTTCTCGTTGATGGCGAGCCGGTCTCCGGTCCCAGCCTGGAACGTTCAGTAGTCTTCCAGCAATACGCGCTCTTCCCATGGCTCACGGCAGTGGCCAATGTCGAGGTGGGGCTGGAGAGCCAGGCCCGTCGCGGTCGGGGACTGGACAAATCGGGAAGGCGGATCCGCGCTAACGAATATCTGCGACTCGTTGGCCTGCAGGGTGTGGAAGACAAGTACCCCCACGAACTATCCGGCGGCATGCGTCAACGCGTGGCCATAGCCCGTGCCTTGGCCCATGAACCCAAGGTGCTGCTGATGGATGAGCCGTTCGCCGCCCTGGATGCCCAAACACGCGAACAACTCCAGGACTTGCTGCTAGATATCTGGAGTCGCACCCGAACCACGATTGTCTTCATTACGCACGGCATAGAAGAAGCCGTGTACCTGGGGCAGCGGGTAGCGGTGATGTCCTCCAAACCCGGACGAATCAAGGAGATCATCAACATTGAACTCGACGGGCGCCACAGTGTTGATGACATCCGCTCGGCTCCCCAATTCAGCGATTACCGCCATCGCATCTGGACGCTGCTTCACGAGTCCGCTCCCAGTGCCGGCAAATCGCCGGTGAGCCACAAGTCGCTCGTTTCTCCAGGAGTACCAGCATGAGCACCTTAGCCGTACCGGACCAGCGCCTGCAGGGCTCCACCGGGGAGTCAAACCGGCCTTCTCCTTTCCTGCGTTTGGCCGGAAGACTGCGGTCAACGCTGTACCGTTCGGGTGCGATCATCGGTTTTCTCCTGGTGTGGGAGCTTGTCCCGCAATTCGTCCTGGAACCATCATCCCGGGTCTTTCTTCCTCCCTTGCATGAAGTCCTGCAGGCACTGGGGAAGATGATTGCCTCAGGGGATCTGGGCACGCACATCCTGGCAAGCCTAGGCCGGGCGGCCGTAGGATTCACGCTCGCTGTCCTCATCGGCGTGCCAGTCGGATTGGTCGTCGCGTGGTTCTCGAAAGTCGGCGATTTCCTCAACCCGTTGCTGGAGGTATTCCGAAATACCGCGGCCTTGGCGTTGCTTCCGGTCTTCACGCTCCTTCTCGGTATTGGCGAAGTATCCAAGGTATCGATTGTCGTCTACGCGGCGTTCTTCCCGGTGCTTCTCAACACCATCCTTGGAGCACGCAGCGTAGATCCCTTGCTGATCAGGGCGGCAAAAACCTTGGGGCTCACCAGCTACGAGATCTTCGCGAAAGTTGTCTTGCCCGCCTCCGTACCCATCATCTTCACCGGCGTCCGGATGGCAGGAACGTCATCCGTGCTGGTGCTCATCGCCGCCGAAATGATCGGCGCCAAGGCTGGACTGGGCCTCCTGATCACCAATTCGCAAGCCAGTTTCCTGATCCCGAAAATGTACGCAGCCATACTCACTGTCGCCATCCTAGGCTTCACGGTCAACGCAGCACTTGTAGCGCTGGGGCGCCACTTCTCGCGCTGGGCTCGCGCCTAGACAATCTTCCTACCGAAGGGACTACAACCATGACACGAACTTTGACTCTCAACGCGTTCTTGATGACTACCGGGCATCATGAATCCTCATGGCGCCTGCCGCTCAGCGACCCCCTCGCCGGAACGGACATCGGCCACTACATCCGTTTGGCGCAGCTGGCCGAGAAAGCGAAGCTCGACGCGATCTTCTTCGCAGACGGCCCAGTGCTTCAAGGGCCGGTCGCCCAACGACCTGCAGGAATCCTCGACCCTGTGACAGTGCTTTCTGCCATCGCCCCGTTGACCCGGCACATTGGGCTGATAGCGACCGCATCAACCAGCTACAACGACCCCTATAATCTTGCCCGCCGCTTTGCAAGCCTGGATGTGATCAGCAATGGGCGTGCGGGCTGGAACGTCGTCACCACAGCAGGCGATGCAGCGGCGAGGAATTTCTCCCAATCCGCCCAATTGGACAGCTCGCAACGATACCGTCGCGCCGAGGAATTCCTGGAGGTGGTCAAGAAGCTCTGGGACTCCTGGGAGCCGGATGCAGTCGTCGCTGACAAGGGAAGCGGGATCTGGGCGGATCCGGGCAAGATACACTCCGCGGCACACATCGGGGAGCACTTCCAGGTTGCTGGAGCGCTCAATGTCCCGCGGTCGCCCCAGGGGCATCCGGTGATCGTCCAGGCGGGAGCTTCGGCCGCCGGCAAGGAATTCGCCGGGCGATGGGCTGAAGCCATTTTCACCGCTCACCAATCATTTGAGTCTGCCAGGGACTTCTACCAGGAAATCAAAGACAAGGCAGCAGGCAACGGCCGAGCAGCGCATTCGGTCAAAGTCCTTCCAGGAATTGTTCCCATCCTTGGTTCCACGGAAGCCGAAGCCAATGAATTGGCGGATTCCCTGGATGAGCTCATTCTGCCGGAATACGCCAGGAATACGTTGGCCCAGCAGTTGCATGTGGAGCCGGCAATCCTTGAACTGGACCGAGAACTTCCCGCCGAGCTGGAGAATACCGTGGCCAAGGAGAAATCCACCTCCCGAAGGGATCTCATCTTGGATCTGGGTTACCGAAGGAAGCTCACGGTTCGCCAGATCATCCGGGAGCTAGGTCCTGGCCGGGGACACCAGACGTTCTCGGGTACGCCGGAGCAGCTGGCGGACCGGATCGAGTACTGGTTCAAAGCCGGAGCGGCCGATGGATTTAATATCATGGCTCCGGTCTTGCCGGCAGGTCTCGAAGTATTCACGGAGCAGGTAGTCCCGATTTTGCAGCAGCGCAAGCTTTTCCGTACTGAATACGAGCAGAGTACGCTTCGCGGAAACTACGGGTTGCCAGTACCGGCAAATAATCGCCTGGGCTTGGCATTCTAGAGCCTGATAGTCGTGTACCGAAGGGCGAGAGCCATTGCTCTCGTCCTTCGGTTGCCGGTGGGATCAGGCCCCGGCGGATACCGGTTGCTGGTTCAGCTGCGTCCTCCAGGAATGCCCTGGGTGATCAGCATGGAGAAACCGCAAGGAAAGTACTGGCGAGGGGAGCCGCACGAAGTTGATTCGACAAGGCTCCCACCACGGGCAGCAGCTGGTGAAGTGCAAATCGAAGTAGCGCGATTACTACCCGGCAACGCGCAAGAGCAATAAGAGCTTCATCAGCGCCAAGGGCCTGGCCAAAACCAAGGCTGTCACCCGTGGCAAGAAGGGCAACGGCGTTTGGGCGCTTTCCAGGAACAAAGCAAAATCCCTAGCTGCAGCTACTAAGGACGGCAAGGCGCCAGTTGGACCCGAAATCAGTGGAGGAGGCAAGAAGGGTACATGTGGCACTTCCACCCCAACAAGCGGACCCCTGACATTCATCTCTTCTACGGAAGCTCGACCTGGGAAAGAACTTGCACGAAGCATTGGTGCCGCCAGCTACTGTTGGCGGCACCAATAGTGCTTGAATTGGGGAACTATGACTGACTACCAAGAACTCTTGCAGGCTGCTCGTGCACACTACGGGGTTGGCGCTGCTCCACGCGTGTCGGAAGCTGCAGCACTTCTCACCTCGTTGGGTGGCAAGACCTTCGACTACTCCAGGTTCGCCGGCAACCTCATCGATGAATATGTAGACTCGGCACGTGTAGTTGCAGCCTACGATATTTCCGACCCAGAGCTCCTTGCTTCCCGGTCTTTGCCGGTTGAACGCGAAATGATGGAATGGCCTCCCGAAGAAGATGAAGACAGCTACGACGTTGTGTTCACTAAGGATGAAGAGCTGTGGAACGTCATTCAGAACGAGCTCGGTGGGATGAGGCGAGCAATTGTCTTGCTTGAGCATGCTGAAGGGGATGCAGGCGCTGTAGGCAACTTCCGTGTAGCTGGATTCGCACAGTGGCTAAGGGAGACGCTCTGGGCTGCTACCGGTGTCGTTCCGCGAGATCCAGGCTGGCCGGATGAGAGTGCCACTCTGTATGAGAAGGCTTTTGCGATGCAGGGACGGCCAGGTTGCGAACCAGACCCAATCGATTGACGAGTATTGTCGGGTCAATCCGAGACGCTTTCCAAGCTGCTTGCATCACCAGCCACGCTTTCGGCAAGGGGTGCATGGCGTTGTATGGAGTACGGAATGCGTTATATAAAGTCCAGTAGAAGTCGAAAACGCTTGGATCCGCGAAGCTACACGGATCCAAGCGTTTTTCATGAGATTTCGGGCTGGGTTACGGCTTAGCTCATTGTGCCTCGGCCTCGGACTCGGCGGCTGCGGCTTCAGCGGCCTTCTCCTGGTGGATCACTTCGGCCAAGAGCTTTTCCATTTCCTTGGCGACACCTGCGGCGGAAGCTGGGTTCTGTCCGGTGACCAGGCGTTCGGAGACTTGTACATTCTCTTCGAAGTTATCGGCGGCGATATGCGTGGCGCCTTGCTCGGTGAGCTTGTCGGCCAGGAAGAACGGAATGATCTTGTCCTTGCCTACGGCCACTTCTTCATCGTTGGTGAATGCTGCAACGGTTTTGCCACTTAAGAGTTTCAAACCATGATGCAGCTCGACATCGAGCAGACCGGCCGGGCCGTGGCAGACTGCACCGACAACGCCGCCCTTGTTGTAGATAGCGCCGACCAGCTTTTGCAGGCCCTCATTATTGGGGAAGTCCCACATGGTGCCGTGGCCTCCCACGAGGTACACGGCGTCGTACTGTTCGGGGTCGACGACTTCAACCCTGGCGGTGTTGTACAAGCCGGCACGGGTCGTTTCGTCCTGGGTGAACTGGACCTGGACCGGGTCGTCCTGGTCCACTGTGTCGCGCGGGGGTTGTCCGCCTTTAATGGAAGCGAAGTCGACGAAGTGCCCGGAATCCCGGAACACCTTCCATGGATGTGCGGCCTCGGCGACGTTGTATCCGGTAGGTTCCTTGTCATTACCGATTTCGGAAACGCTGGTCAGGACCATGAGGATTTTCTTCAAGGTGTGCTCCTTTCGCATTCGTCCTTCCACCCTTGTACAACAGGAAGGCTGTCGCAAGGGCGATGCGCAAGTTGCCAGTTTGCTTTCCGGAATCGTGCTCCGGAGGGAGAACAAATGGGACGTGGTTCCTGTTTCTAGCCCCGGAGCGAGTTTGGCGTGCGTTGCCAACTAAGCATGCGCTTAAAGCCAACGTCCTTGGGGCGGACTTTGCGAGAATGAATGCACCGGCCGGGATATGCCGTGCATCACTTCTTGAACCTTGGAGAGCCATCCCGGATTGGTATCTTTCGAAAGGATTGCACTCGTGAACACCGCCCCTAGCCTTCTCTTGGTCAACGGCACCATCCATACGCTGGATCCGCATGAACGCATAGTCAATGCGATGGCCGTCCGCGCAGGAAAGATTGTCGCGCTCGGAGAGGATGCGCTGGCGCTGCGTGGGCCGGAAATGGAAATTATCGATCTGGACGGGGCCACGATCATGCCCGGGCTGATGGACGTGCACAATCATCACATGCTTGCCGGGCAGATGGACCTGTTCGAGCTCAACGTTCCGCCAACTCTCAACCTGGACGAGTTCCTGGAGGCAGTCGCGGTCTGGTCGGATAAGCTGGCTGCGGACCAGTGGGTCATCGGTGGCAGCTGGGGTTCGGGCCTGTTGAGTGAGATCAATACGTCCCAGGCACTGGCGCGGCTGGATCAGGCCACCGGCGGCCGGCCGGCCTTGCTCAAGGATGATGCTAAGCACAACCGATGGGTGAACAGCCGTGCCTTGGAGCTTGCGGGCATCACCGGCGCGACCCCTCACCCCGAAGGCGGGGAAATCATGCGGGATGCCGAAGGCCGAGCCACCGGCGTGCTGCTGGAAGCCGGCGGGGTCATTGTCGAACAGGTCCGCGAATCAATGAGCCCCACGCCGACTTGGCAGTTGGCCGAAGCGGCATCGCGGGGCATGGAAATACTGCATTCTTACGGCATCACCGGTTTCCAGGATGCTGCCGCCTCCTTGCAACTCATGCAGGCCCTGAAAGAACTCGATGAATCCGGGAATCTGCACGCCTGGGTGGTTTCCAGCATGCAGGCCAATGACTTCATTTTCGGGACCCATCCGCTGGGCGAGGGGATCATTGCCGAGCGCGAGCAAACCAGGTCAACTCATCACCGCCCGGATTTCATCAAGATCTTCCTTGATGGCGTTCCGCCGGCAGGGACCGGAGCCTTCATCGAACCGTATCTGGAGGGTGCGGGATTCCCTGAATGCCATTGCGGCAACACCACAATGCCTCCAGAAGAACTCGCGGACTGGCTGATGAGCACGGCGCGGCGGGGCATTTCCGCGAAGATCCACTGCACCGGCGATGCTTCGGTGCGCCTGGTCCTGGACACAGTCCAGAAGGTGCGCGAGGCAGGTCTGGGCGAGCCGAAATACCATATCGCCCACGGCCAGTTCATTCACCCGGATGACCTGCCGCGCTTTGCAGAACTGGGAGTCACCGCCGATATCTCGCCGTCATTGTGGTTCCCCGGGGTGATTACCGAAGCCATGAAACTCGTCCTTCCCGCCGACCGGGCATCCAAGATGCACCCGAACAAGACCTTGCTGGCCACCGGGGCGCTAGTTGCCGGCGGCTCGGACTGGCCGGTGAGCGTTTCCCCGAACGCCTGGGAGGGAATCTACGGTCTGGTCACCCGCAAGGATCCTACCGGAGCTTTCCCCGGAACGCTCTGGGAGGAAGAAGCCGTGACCTTGGCGGATGCCTTGCGCATCTACACGATCAATTGCGCCAAAGCGATGGGACTGGATGACCTGACCGGGTCGCTGGAAATCGGTAAGTCCGCTGACTTCATCATGCTCTCGGCAGACCCGTTTGAGGTGCAACTCGAAGAGCTGCCGCAGATCACTGCACAGCAGACCTGGTTCAACGGGCAAAAGGTCTACGACCGACTCGGATCCTCGAGCGTGCCGGTGCGCTAATCGCCTGCCCAGCACGTTGTTCTCAGCCGGCCAGGGTATCGGCCGGAGCATCCATTATTTACCCGCGGCAACTCGCCGCTGTCTCGAAGGAAAGCCATGGACTCGATACTGGCTGGCGCGCGCACAAAAACAGGCGGCGACCGCGGAACCTACATCTACATCGGTGCCTACAGCGCGGTGCTGTACATGGTGCTGCTGACCGCACCGGTGATCGCCTCCAAGCTGGTGGCGCAATTCGGCCTGACGGCCACCCAAGTAGGCGGGCTGCTGTCCATGGAGCTCGGGGCCTTCAGCTTGGCGACTATCCCCGCCTATCTGTGGCTCAAGCGCGTCAACCTCGTGACGGCAACTCGTGTCTTCACGCTGGTTGCCGTGGCCGGAAATGTGGTTTCGGGCTTTGCGGACAACTACGCGCTCTTGGCGGTGTGCCGCATTGTGACGTCCCTGGCTGCTGGCTCGATCACCGTGGTGATCCTGAGCTTGAGCGGCAGGAGCGCGAACCCAGGACGGGCCTATGGGTTATTCGTTGCGGCCCAGCTGGTCATGGGCGCCGTGATTCTGGCGCTCTTCCCGGTGCTCTTCGCGGATTCCGCGGTGTCTGCGATCTACTGGACCATGGCTGGGCTAGCCCTGTGCTGCATGGCGGTTGCGCACCGCATCGATGGCAACGTGCTGTTGGGAAGCGCCGCTGACCCGGCTGCCGATAGTGCCAACTACGGGCACCGGCCGGCCCCGAGATCCAAGGCGTTTCTGGCCCTGGCGGCGGTAATGCTTTTCTACGTAGCGTTGAGCGGGGTGTGGTCGTTCATGGGGCAATTCGCGGCGGCCGCGCAGATCAATTTGGGTACGACGAGCCTGATTCTCGCTGTTGCGACAGTCCCGGGAATTGCTTCCTCCTTGCTGGCCACATTCCTGGGCGACCATCCGCGCCGCCCGCTGTTCCTCATTCTCGGTTATCTGGCGATGCTGCTGTCCATCGGCTTGCTGTTCGGGTTGAGCGGAGCCGTGCAGTTCGCGGCCGCGGCGATCATCTTCAAATTCTCCTGGACCTTCATCCTGCCCTACTTGCTGTCCACGGTCTCCGACCTGGACTCCAGCGGCCACCTGATGAATTCCACGAACTTGATGATCGGCACCGGGTTCGCGCTTGGACCAGTTCTGGGCGGCATGCTCATCGAGGCTGCCAGCGGCTTTGGGGTGCGTCTCGTCGCCTGCAGTGTCGGAGTGCTGCTGTCCATGACCTGCGTGGTTCTCGTCCAGGGCCGCAATCAGCACGGCCTGCCCCAGCGCGTCGCTCCAATGGGAATTCCTGAATAGCAGTGCACGGTCCACCACCGGCACATGCCAACCAGTGGAAAACAACGACTTTCCAGGACCTGCGCCGCTGGTAAAGGTGCCGAGGCATCTTCAGGGACCACAACGATTCGCCCAGAGCGCCATGAAGCCCCAGCCGGTGTCCTCGATCCTGTAAGGTTCACGGACACCCGCTGGGGCCCAGGCGCGCTTTTCCGACTGGCGAGGCGCTAGACTGCCAGCTTGCGGCGGATGAATCCGGACGCTTGGTCAACGACGATGATCAGAATCAGCACGATGATGATGTGCGTAAGCATCGTATCGAACTGGAACGACTTGATCGCCTGGTTGATGAGCAAGCCGATGCCGCCAGCACCGACCAGGCCCAGGACCAGTGACGAACGGACGTTGACGTCGAAGCGGTACAAGAGCAAGCCAACGAACTGCGGGATCACCAGCGGCAGTGCGCCATGGGTAAGCTGCTGAACCCGTGATGCGCCGGTGGTGGACAGCGCTTCCTGCGGGCCCTGATCGGTTTCTTCCAGGGACTCGGCCCAGAGCTTTCCCATCACTCCCGTGTTGTGGCAGATCAGCGCCAGCACACCTGCGAAGGGACCCAAGCCCACGGCGGTGACGAAGATGAGCGCAAAGACGATATCCGGTACCGCGCGGAAGAAGGACAAGATGCTGCGTGCTGCTTGGTAGGCCAGCGGATGCGGCGTCGTGGTGCGGCATGCGAGCACAGCGAGCACCAAGGCCGTAGGAATGGAGAAGGTCGTGCCCAGCAAGCCGATCCACAAGGTGACCAGCGTTGCCTCCAAGCCAGGAAGTATGACTTTGTCCCAGCTCAGATCCGGCGGAAATGCGTCGCTGATGAATCGTGCCATCCCGCGCCAGCCATCCACGAGCAACGCCGGATCAAAATCAGTTCCCGCGATGGCCAGAAGGTGAAGGACGGCAATCACTGCAACTGCGGTAATCCAAAGGGTACGCCGGGCGGCCTTGTGCGGGTCCCTGGGCAGTGCTGGGGCGGATTTTCCAGCGATCATTTGCGAAGTGCTTTCCACTGCCTGCTCCTTGATGCGAGTCCGGGTATGGAGGCTCATGCTGCAATCCTCTCGGGAGAGTAGAGAACGTCCAAGAAGTCGTCGCCGAGATTCTGGACCGGACCGTTGAAGGCGATACGTCCATGCAGCAACCCGATCGCCCGGTCTGCGTAGCGTTGTGCAAGCTCTGGCTGGTGCAGAACCGCGGCGACTGCAAGGTTTTCGTCGTGCGCCAAGGTAGCGAGCAATTCCATGATGTTCTCGGCGGCATGCGGGTCCAGAGCAGAAACCGGCTCATCGGCAAGCAGCACCGACGCGCGCTGGCACAGGGCCCTGGCGACGGCTACGCGCTGCTGCTGTCCGCCAGAAAGGCGCCCGACCTTGTCCAGGGCGCGGTCGGCCATGCCAACCCGGTCCAGGCAGGCCATTGCTTCTTCCCGCAGTTCGCGGGAGAAGAAAGCGGGGGAGAATGAGGCCAAGCCGGTGACACGGGCCAGGGCGCCTGCGCAGACATTGTCCAGTGCTGTGCGGCGGGGCACCAGATGGATCTTCTGGAACACCATGGCTGCCCGGGATCGCGCACGGGCTAGATCGCGGCCATGGAGATCGGCCAGGTGGATGCCATCCAATTCGATGCTTCCCGAATCCGGCGTGGCCAATCCCGCGACGCACTTGAGGGTGGTGGATTTTCCGGAGCCGTTGGCACCCAGAAAGGCCACGAGCTCGCCGCGGTTGACGGTGAAATCGACATCATCAAGCACGCGGCGCTGGTTGAAGGACTTGGCCAGGGACTTCACCGAGAGGGCCGGACGGGCCAATTGCGTGGTGTCCATGGTTAGATATCGTCCTCGGTGAGGCCCATTTCGGAAGCCAGGTCGAACAGCGGGCCGTAGGTTTCCTTGGTGACTTCCAGCAATGGGCCCGGAGGGGTCACATCCAGGAAAGCTCCTACCTGGGCGATATCTTCCTCCGGCAGGTTCAGCAGCGCGTGCTTAACGGCTTTCTTCAATTCCGGGTCGGCATCGGCGCTGATGGTGATCGGGTCATTCGGGATGGGTTCCGAGGTCCAGATCTGGCGGTAGTCTTCCGGGTTGAAGGTACCTTCTTCTTCGGCAACCGCCTGGGTCTGCGAGTTGAGCTGGGCGGCGTCGACAGTTCCGTTGGCCAAGGCCAGCAGTGATTCAGGATGCCCTCCTGCGTAGTTCAAGTTGACTTCGGACTCGGCAATGCCGGCAGTCTTCAGCGCGTAGCGCGGCAGGACATCTCCGGAGGTTGAGCCCACGCCGCCAAGTGCGAAGTCCTTTCCGCGCAGGTCTTCGAGGGTCTTGATTTCTGAATCCTTCGCAACCCAGATGCCACCGGTGTAGGTGCTGAGCTCGCCTTGGGCGGTCCCGAAGGACACGAGCGGTTCAGCGCCGGCCTGCTGGCTGGCGAACACGTATCCCACGGGACCGAACTGGCCAAGATCCAGTTTTCCATTGCGCATTGCCAGTACCTCTGCGGCGTAGTCCTCGACAACTTGGACCTCGACTTCGCATCCGAGCTCGCGCTCCAATGCGTCGGCGAGCACGCCGTACGCCGGTTCGAGCTTGGCTGGTGCTTCGTAGGGCTCGATGCCGAAATTGATGGGCCCATCGGCGCAGAACGCGGGGGCAGCGGAGTCGGCCTGCTCATCCGCCTGGGCGGACCCGCAAGCGGTGAGGGCCAGCAGGCCCAGCGAGACGGCAGAGAATTTAAATGCCTGAGAGATCTTCATGGTTTGCTCCAATGCGTGGTGTAGCTAAGCTAGGCGGTGATCGACGAAGCCATGGCCGGCTTGGCGAGGTTTTTGATGTTCTTGTCGGCCAGGCCGAAGGACAGGGTCATTCCGACTCCGGCGGTCACGGAGACGATGGTAATGGCGTCGGCGGCATTGCGGATGAGCAAGGGGCCGATAGCGCTGGAGGCATAGATTCCTTGCCAGCGTTCAATGACTTTCAGCTCGGTGCCACTCATGTAGCCCCCGATGGCCGAGAGCAATGTTTGCGAGGTCGCTTCCTTGAGGAAGGGAGCTTGGGTTGCGGCGTAGCTGTGCGAATCTCCCATGAGCAGGGTGCCGTCGGGCCTTTGGGTGAACATGACATTCGCCTGGATATCCAGCAGCTCCGGGTGCTCGGCGAGAACTTCAGCCTGCAGGGCCTTGGCTGCTGGCACTTCGGTGAAGGCCTCGTAGCGCAGCATGGAGGTGGCGGTGAGGACGGCCGGCTTCAATTCCAGGTCTTCGGAAGCTTCTGCGCGGAGCATCTGCAGCGCGCACCGGGTGATCTGGTGCTCCTGCGCGATCTGCGGGAAGAGGTAGTCCACGTCGTGGCCGACGCAAACGAAAACCTGGTCGGCTTCGAAGGCGCCGCGATTAGTTTGCACGCTGGCCCGGCGATGCCGGCCGGCACCGAATCCCAAGGCGCTGGTGCTGAACTGGACGCTGCCAGCAACATGGGCGTTGACCCACTGGGCCAGCTTGGCCACCGTGGTGCGCGGGTCGACGCGCAGGTCATCACGCAGGAACGCGCCGCCGAGGAATCCTTCGGTGCTTTCGCGTCCGAGCTGTTCTGCGATGTCCTGCGCGTTGAGCATCTCGACCTGCCCGGTTTCGCGGCGTGCGGACAGTTCGCGCAGGACCTGCAATTCCGTTTCTGTCGAGGCCACCACGACAGCTCCCGATTCAACGGCCCAGAAGCCAGCGCGTTCAGCGTAGTCAAGCCACAAGGGACGTCCTGACTGCGCCAGGTCGTAGAGTTCGCCGGACTGCGCGGTGATGCAGCAGTGGCCGAAGTTGCGGACCGATGCGCCGATGGCCTCATGGTCACGTTCAATGACGATTACCGAGAGGCCGGCGTCCAGGGCTCGAGCGGCATGGGCCAGGCCGACAATGCCGGCGCCGATCACCAGCACATCTGCGTGGTTGGCGACTGGCCGGGTCTGTGGGAAATTTTTTTCGTTGCTCACGACAGTGATCATCCATGCCCGGGATGAGCGGATTCAACCCGAAATGGCACTTGTTTGAACAAGTTTGCCTAGAGTTCAGAATGGGGTCCGTCTATTCACTTTCAGTTCACTGGAATGTCTTGTGATTCGCTGATTTCACAATAAAACCACTTGTATGATCAAGAGGTGATGGAGAACAAGAAGCAACCCAAGTACCAAGCCCTCACCACCTGGTTGCGGCAGGAAATAGCGGCTGGCACATGGCACGAAGGAGATGTCCTGCCCAGCGAGGCAGAACTCTGTGCCCGCGCCAATGCCTCGCGTGGCACGGTCCGGCATGCGCTCGCCCAGTTGCGTTCGGAGGGCCTCATTGCGGGGGGACAAGGCAAGCCGCCAATCGTGGCGCAACAGGTGCAATCCCAATCGTTTACCACCTTCATGTCCTTTACTGATTGGGCGCGCTCCATCGGATTGGAGGCTGGACAGGAAACGCGGGAATTGGCGCAGCGCCCGGCCGATGCCCTCGTGGCCGAGCAGCTCGAACTCGAAGAAGGTGCCAAGGTGGTGCAGATCCTGCGCCTGCGCTTGCTCGATGGGAGCCCGGCGATGCTGGAGCGGACTAGCTTTACCCAAGAAGTCGGTCGGCTGCTCTTCGAATTCGATGCGGATGACGGTTCGATTTTCGAGTACCTGCGGGAGCAAGGCGTAGACCTCTACCGAGGCAAGCACACCATCGACGCGGTGGCGGCCGATGAACTGGACGCGCAGCTGCTGGGTGTCCGGCTCGGCGCCCCGCTCCTGCGCGAACGGCGCGTGACTTCCGCCAAATCGGGGCAGAAACTTGAGTACTCCGATGATCGGTATTTGCCGGATCTGGCCAACTTCACCATTGAAAACACCAGCGAGCATCGCGCCTCATTGAGCCGTGTGCGAAGCATTGCTGTCTGAACAGGAAAACACGATGAAACGAGAAGACATGTTTGAACTCATTGCCTGCGATATGGCTGGAACGACCATTGACGAACATGCCGATGTGTACCGGGCTCTGGAGAATGCGGTGTGCGAATTCGGTGTTGAGGTCAAGGAGGAGGATCTGCAGCATTGGATGGGCGCCGAGAAGAAGGAAGCGATCAAAGCGCTGATTGAACTTGGCGGCGGTACTGCCAGCGATGAACAGGTGCAGGTGCAGTTTGACCGTTTCCGCCATTTGCTGCTGGGGTATTACCAGGAGAATCCGCCCGTCGCATTGCCAGGTGTCGTGCAAGCGCTGGAACGCTTGTCTGCCAGCGGCAAGAAGATCGCATTGACAACGGGGTTCTCGCGCGATGTTGCCGATATCATCCTCGATGGCTTGGAGTGGAAGGTCGGTCCTGGCGAACTTCTCGACGCAGTGGTTGCCGGCGATGAAGCAGCAGCGGGACGCCCTGCGCCGTACATGATTCATCGAGCGATGGAGCTGACGGGAATTCGCGATGTAGCCAAGGTTGTTGCCGCAGGCGACACCGCCAACGACCTGCTGGCCGCGCATCACGCGGGAGTGCATGGGATCGGTGTGCTGACCGGGAAGCTGGGCCGCGAAGAGCTGGACCGGTTCCCGCATGCCGCCATCCTCGAATCCGTGGCGGAGCTGCCGGATTATCTCGAGGCGATCGAGCCCGCGGCCGTGTAGTTCGACCCGAGTAATTTTGCAATGCGGAAGATATGTTTCGTTTCGGATTGGGATGCGGGATATGCTGAGCTCTAGTTGGAACATCCCATTGAGATGAAAGAGAGTCGTCATGAGCAAGACTGTTCTTCAGCGCCACCTGTTCGGACCGGGTCCATGCAACCCGTATCCCGAGGCAACGGCAGCGCTCGGCCTTCCGCTGCTGGGCCATCTGGATCCGGAGTTCATTGCACGCATGGATCGCGTTGCTGATGGTTTGCGTACTCTCTGGGGAACCGGAAACTCCCGTACCTTGCCTTTGAGCGCCACGGGCTCAGCTGGCATGGAAGCCGCGTTCGTCAACACCATCAACCCAGGCGACGTAGCGGTCATCGCGATCAACGGCTTATTCGGCGAGCGCATGTGCGAAGTTGCTGCGCGCGCTGGCGCTGAAGTAGTCCGCGTCGAGCATGAATACGGCACGCCGATCGATGCCGAACGCGTTGCCGCGGCGCACCCGAACCCAACCGTCATTGCCGGCGTGCATGCTGAAACCAGTACCGGAGTTGTTTCCGATATAGCCGCGCTGGGCGCAATCAAGGGCGATGCACTGCTGATCACCGATGCAGTGACCTCCATTGGCGGCATGCCGGTGCTGGCTGATGAATGGGGGATTGACGTTGGCTATGCCGGCACGCAGAAATGCCTCGGCGTGGCTCCGGGATTGGCACCATTTACCATTTCAGACCGTGCTTTCGAGCGCCGCGTCCAGAAGCCCCAATCCTGGTATCTGGATCTAGGCTTGCTCGGCGGCTACGCCACAGGTTCCACCGGGGGCCAACGCACCTACCACCACACCGCACCGGTCTCGATGGTCGCATCGCTGGAAGCCGGCATCGACCGCATCCTGGCTGAGGGCCTGGACGCGGTCACCGCCCGCCATCAGGAAGCGGGAGGCTTGCTGCAAGATGGCTTGCAGGAAATGGGCCTGGAGCTATTCGCCCAGGAGGGGTACCGCCTGCCGCAGCTGACGACGGTCTACGTTCCTGAAGGCGTTGATTCGGCGAAGGTCCGTGGATACCTGCTCGACCGCTTCAATATTGAAATCGGCGGCGGTGTCGGCAAGTACGCGAGCACCGTATGGCGCGTCGGCATGATGGGCCCCAACGCTAATCCGGGTTCGGTGGCGCTGCTGCTGGCTGCGCTGAAGGAAGCGATCGACAAGGCCTAAGCCCGTGAGGGCCGTGGCCTACTGAGCGCAAAGCATGGCGGGGCCAACCAGGAGATGGAATGGTCCCGCTTTTTGCCGTGGCCCTTGGGCTAGCCCAGCTGGTCTTGTGAATGCGCAAAGTGCAGCTGCACCGAATCGTCACCGGTCGAAAGCCTGGCGTAGCCGCCAATCGGCAAGGTGAACATCGGGGAAGTGTGGCCGAAATCGAGGTTGGCCACAACCGGGATGCGCTGCAGGATCGGGTGCTTTGCGATGACTTGCTCCAGCAGGCTACGGGTGATGCCGGATTGCCGCTGGAAACGCCCAATGGCCAGCCCGGTCAGGCCAGCGGCGCTAGGGGACTGCAGGAAAGAGGCGAGCTTCCGGGCGATTTCGTGGATGTCTTCGGAGGAGTCTTCCTCGATGAAGAGCATCGCCCCGTGCAAGGATGGCATGAATTCGCCGCCCTGCAACAAATGTAGCGTGCCCAGATTCCCTCCAATCACCGTGCCCGTGGCCGCTCCTTGATTCAGGATCCACGGTCCGCCGGATGCCTGGACGGACCTGTTGTCTTGATCCATGAACCACAAATCGTCGGTGAATTCGCTGGCGTGCTCGATGGTCCACGCGTGCTCGTGGGTTGCGGTCCGGAACCACTGTCCGGTTGGTTCAAAATGATCACGCATGCCGAAGCTGGACCAATGCGCGCCGACATAGGTAACGAGGCCGGTCTTGGCATGCACGGCGTTTGCCAGCGCGGTGAAATCCGAATAGCCGCAGAAGACCTTGGGATTGGCGGCAATAAGATCCCAATCGAGGTAGGGGAGCAGCTCGTTTGAATTGAAGCCGCCAATGACCGAGATGATTCCGGCGACAGAAGGATCGGCAAATGCGGCGTGCAGATCGGCCACGCGCGACGGGATCGGCGAGCTGTCGAAGTCATCGTTCTCGTCTACGTGATCTCCGAATTCCTGCTTGAGCCCCATGGCCTCGAAGCGTTCAGTGATCCACTTCGTATTGTCGAATTCCATCACGAAGGCGCGGGAGCACGATGGCGCAATGGCCCTGATGGTGTCTCCGGATTGCAATCGGGCTGGGACGATGGTCGGCTTCTCATGGCTTGTCATGCAATCAGTCTAGGGTCTGGCTTGGCAGGGGATAATAACCCGCACGCAGTCGCAGGCGACTAGTTGGCGAAATTTTCGCAACAAATGAAGATATTCCGCTCCAGCTACTGGGAGAATACTGCGAAATTCGATAACGTGGGCGGGACAGCGCAATTTCTCTAAAGAAAGAAGCAAATAAGGTGAAGTCCCTCTTCGACTTGGAATTCAAACAATTCATCACGCCATCGATCATCAAGATCGTTTACATCCTGATCATGGTCCTGTTGGCGATCGGCTACCTCGGAATCGTGATTTCCGGGTTCATGGCTGATGCAATGCTCGGCTTCCTCATGCTCCTGATCGTGGGTCCTTTGGTGTCCCTAGTCTATTTGGTACTGGTCCGTGCAGGACTCGAATCCTTGCTGGCACAGATCCGCACTGCGGAGAACACCACTGAACTCGTTCGTCTGGCCGGTGGCATCCCGCCGGCAGAAGGCGGCTACCGCCCGCACCCGGGTAATCCTCCTGCTCCCCAGCAGCCGCAGGATCCAACCGCCAATGGCGGCGGCACTCCGCCAGCCAACCCTTACCAGAAGTAAGTCCAACGGCCGATGGCCCGCACCAGTGGTGCGGGCCATCGGCCGTTGTTGTGCGAACAGCGTGCGGGACTACCAGTCGCTGGACGCTTTGAGCGACAGCACCGGGCAGGAGGCCTGGAGCAGAATCCTTTGCGCGTTGCTCCCCATGAGGAACTTGCCCATTGCCGTCCGCTTGCGCAGGCCGATCACGATCAGCTCGGCTCGTTGGGCCTGGGCTATATGCAGGATCTGGTCTGCCGCATCGGCACCCTGGGTGTGGCGCTCAATCCAGAAATCGATGCCGGCATCAGAAAGGCGGGCTTCCAGCTCGTGGTACTGCTTCGCGTCAATGAGCCTGTCGTCAACGAGCTGATCGCCCTTCGAAGAGTTCACTACGATCAATCGCACCTCGCTGCGCCTGGCTTCGAGAATGGCTCGTTCCAAGGCGGCTTCGCCTTCTGGCGAGGGAATATAGCCCACTACGATCGTCATGATTCATTCCTTTCAGCAGCCTTGCTGTTCTCATTTCCGTGGCCAGGCTTCGCCTGTTCCGGCTCGGGGCCGCCAGCTGCATCGTCGCCCAGCAGGGCCTCGGCGGCGGCAGACGCTGTCCCGCGTTTGCGCCGAATAACGGAGATCAGCACTGGCAGCAGGAGCAGGACGGCGATGAGCACGTAGATGCCCACGGCCAGCGGCTCGCTCCAGAGACCTGAGACTTCACCAGCAGAAAGCTGGAAGGTCTTGCGCAGCTGTTCTTCGGCCATGGGGCCGATGATGACACCAAGGATCAGCGGAAGCACTGGCAGGCCGAAGCGGCGCAAGGCAAAGCCCAGCAAACCGATCAGCAGCAGCAGCCAGAGATCAGCTACCTGCATGTTCACGGAGAAGGCGCCCAGCGTTGCGAAGAACAAGATCCCTGCGTACAGGTAGGGGCGCGGGATCTTCAGCAGCTTCGCCCACAGCGGCGCTAACGGCAGGTTGATCAGCAGCAGCAACGTGTTGCCAATGAACAAGCTGGCAATCAGGGCCCACACCAGGTCTGGTTCATTCTCGAAGAGCAGCGGACCGGGCTGGATGCCCTTCATGGTCAAGAACGCCAGCATCACCGCAGCGGTGGCATTGGTGGGCAAGCCCAAGGCGAGCATTGGAGTCAGGGTGCCAGCGGCAGAGGCATTGTTCGCGGCCTCCGGGCCGGCAACGCCCTCAATGGCGCCGTGGCCGAACTCCTCAGGATGCTTGGACAGCTTCTTTTCCGTGACGTAGGACAGGAAGGTCGGAACTTCGGCACCGCCGGCAGGCAGCGCGCCGAAGGGGAACCCAAAGGCGGTACCGCGAAGCCAGGGCTTCCACGAACGCTTCCAATCTTCCTTGCCCATCCACGGGGCACCCACCGGAATGGTGCGGGCCGGGCTGGTGCGCAAGTGCGCGGCAATCCACAGCGCCTCGCCAATGGCGAAGATCGCCACGGCGACCACCACGATGTCCATGCCGTCCACCAGGGGCGCGAAGCCGAAAGTCAGTCGCTGCTGCCCGGAGACCGGGTCCATGCCGACCAAGCCAATGGCCAAGCCCAAGCCCAGGGAAGCGAACCCGCGGATCTTGGAAGAGCCCAAGACTGCGGTGACAGTTACCAAAGCGAGGACCATGATGGCGAAGTAGCTCGGTGCGCCAAGGCTCACCGCGAACTTCACGACGATCGGGGCGACGGTCACCAGCAGCGCGGTACCGATGGTTCCTGCAACGAAGGATCCAATGGCCGCGGTGGCCAAGGCCTGTGCCGCACGGCCGGCCTTGGCCATCTTGTGGCCTTCGATGGCCGTGATGACTGTTGCCGATTCACCCGGGGTATTGAGCAGGATCGAGGTGGTTGACCCGCCATACATCCCGCCGTAGTAGATGCCGGCGAACATGATCAGTGCGCTGGAAGTTTCCATGCCGAAGGTCAATGGCAGCAGCAGTGCCACAGCCATGGCCGGGCCGATGCCCGGGAGCACTCCTACAGCGGTTCCCAGGATGACACCGGCGAAAGCGAAGAGCAGGTTAATCGGGGTCAGCGCCGAGGCGAAGCCGCCCATCAATAAATCCAGAGTTTCCAATTAGAGCACCCCCGAGAGGATTCCGGCCGGAAGCTTGATGCCCAGACCCAGATAGAAGCCGTAGAACGAACCAAGCGCCAAGGCAAGCGAAATAACCAAGGTCAATACCCAGCGCCGCGCACCCAGGCAGGTGGCCGCGCCGAAGAACATGATGGTTCCCGAGATGACCCAGCCAGCCCAATTCACGATCAGCAGGTTCAGCACGAAGATGCCGATCAGCGGGAGCAGGACCTTCCAATCCGAAGGTTGGCTCAGGTCCACGTCTTCGCCTTCTTCGCCCGCTGCAAGGTTGCCACGCATGACGGTGATGGCCAAGGCAATGGACGAAAGAACGAGAATGCCCGAGACGACGTAAGGCAGGGCCTTGGGACCTACAACGTCTGCCTGGGAGTACGTCACATGAAGCTGCGACGCGTCAACAAACACGATGATTCCGACGATAAGAAGAAACGCGGCGAACAGGAGTTCGACGCGTTTCTTCTTTGCGGTGCCTACTTCGCTCACGCCAGGCCCAGGGTCTTCAGGACGCTGGCAACGCGCTCGTCCTGGTCGGTGAGGAAGGCGGAGAATTCGTCACCGGTCATGAAGGCGTCGCTCCAGCCGTTGGTCGCCAGGGCTTCCTTCCACTCGGCCGAATCATGCATTTCGGTGACCAAATTGACCCACTTGGCCTTGTCCTCTTCGGAAATCTCAGGTGGAGCCACCAGGCCGCGCCAGTTGGAGAACACCAGATCGATATCCGATTCCTTCAGGGTCGGGGCATCTACGCCTTCCAGGCGCTCTTCGCCGCTGGTGGCCAGTACGCGAACAGAGCCCTCTTCGATCTGCTGCATGTACTCGCCGGCACCGGAGGCAGCGAAGGCCAGCTTGTTGCCCAGGATGGCCGGCAGCAAGTCGCCGCCGCCATCGTACGATACGAAGTTCACGTCCTTGGGATCAATGCCCACGGCTTCGGCTAGCTGCATTGGCAGCAGATGGTCCGGGCCGCCAGGGGAGGAGCCGCCGCCGACCGAGAGCTTGCTTGGGTCGTCCTTCCAGGCCTTGACCAAGTCGTCAATGCTCTTGTACGGAGAATCCTTGGAAACCATGATCGCTCCGGGCTCTTCGATGAGCTTGGCAATCGGGGTGGTATCGGTCAGCTTGGAGTCCGTTTCGTTGGTGTAGCTTGCACCCACCACGCCCAGGCCCATGAGCATGGCCAGATCGCCATTGCCCTTCTCATTGACAATGCGGGCCAAGCCGACGGTGCCGCCGGCACCGGCAAGGTTGAAGACTTCCGGGTTGCTGGCCAGCGATGCGTCATCCATGACCTTGGCGGCAACACGGGCAGTGGTGTCGTAGCCGCCGCCTGGGGTGTTTGGCACCATGATGCGGAGGTTCGCGATGGGGCCCTTGGACTCTGCGGCGTCAGTGCTGGAAGACTCTGATGTCACGCCGCAGCCAGTGGCGGTCAGGGCCAGTGCAGCGGCAGCTGCCAGCGCGCTCAGCGCACGGAACGACTTGAAGGGTTTCATGGGGATTCAGCCTCTTTGCTTTCATCGGGGTTGCGAGTGATACCAACTTACGTGCCATCGTGAGCCGGGTCACTCTTGCGTACTCAAAGAAAATACTGTTCATTGTGTAACCGGAAATTGTGATCTGAACCATTCGAATCTTCGGTAAGGTAGCACAGTGCCCGGATGCAGGTGCCAGCAAGGACCTGCCGGGTGCAACGTGGATTTCTGGAATATTGGGGGCGAGGCAATGGGTGCCGTGCGTTTCTGGCTCGCTAATCTGTACACGCGCCGCAAGCTGACCCTTGCAGGGCAGTACCTGATACTGCAATTGCTCATTATCGCGGTGGTGCTGGCCGGGGTCATCACGGTATCGCTGACCCAGGCCACCAATAACTTCGAAAAAATCGAGGGGCGCCGCAGCCTCTCGGCCGCCGAATCGCTGGCTGCGAACCCCCTGCTGCGCGTGCTCCTGCCCGAGGCGGAGCCGGAAATGGGTTCGGCGTTGCCTGCCATGGGCGAATCGGTGCGCAGCACCTCGGGTCTCCAATTCGTGACCATTGCCGATCCCCGGGGAACGGTCGTCACCTCCAGCTACCCGGATGAAGTCGGAACCTCGATACTGCACCCTGAATCCGCCGTCACCGAAGGCCGCGGATGGACCGGGGAAATCTGGCGCAATGGCAACCACGTCTTGATTGCGCAGGTTCCGGTGCTGGACGACGAAGGGAAGATGGTCGGCATCGTCAGCGCCGGCCAAAGCTATCCCAGCACCGGCGAGATGATCCAGGAGATCGCTCCCAACGCCTTGTTCACCCTGGTCATTTCCCTGCTGCTGGGCACCGCCGGCTCAGTCTTGCTGGCCCGCCGGGTCAAGCACCAGACCCGTGGGCTTGAACCGCGGGAAATTGCAGAGCTTTTCGAGCATCGCGAAGCCCTGCTGCACGGAGTCAAAGAGGGAATCATCTCGGTGTCGCCGGATAGCCGGGTGATGCTGGCCAATGATGTCGCCATCGAGCTGCTCCAGCTGCCCAGCCACTGCGTGGGCAAGACCCTGGACGAATTGGATGTTGTTCCGCAGGTGCGCCATGCACTGACCACCAGCCAAGAGCTGCCCGACCGGCAATTCCTTGTCGGCGAGCGGGTATTGGTCTTCAACCGGATGCCGGTCAAGACCGCCAGGCGGGATTTGGGATCGGTCACCACCTTCCGCGACAAGACCGAACTGACCCTGCTGGAACAAGAACTTGGGGACAGCAAGGCCACCGCCGACATGCTCAGGGCGCAGACCCACGAATTCGCCAACCAGCTGCACGCAATTTCCGGGTTGATCCAGCTCGGGGAATACGACGAGGTCGTGGGCTTCATCGATGGCGTGAGCTTCAGCCGGAGCAAGATCTTCGAGGACGTCTCCGCGTGCATCGCCGAACCCACGATTGCCGCGTTGCTGATTGCCAAGTCCAGCGTGGCCGCCGAGCGAGGGGTGCACCTGAAGATGGCGCCTAGCTCAACCTTGGGCAGGTGCGAGGACCAGCTGGCGCGGGATCTGACCACCGTGATCGGCAATCTCGTCGATAACGCGATGGATGCGGCCGCTGCGGCTGCCAATCCGGAAATCCAGGTCGGGATCGAGGAAACCAGCGAGCTGGTGCGAATCACCGTGAGGGACAATGGAGAAGGCATCGCGGAAGATGCCATGGACGAGATCTTCACCCAAGGTTTCTCCACCAAGGACAGCGCGGTTTCCGGCGGCAGGGGCTTCGGCCTTGCCATCAGCCGCCTGGTTTGCCGCCGCCGCGGTGGAGAGCTGGCCGCGGCCAATGCACAAGGTGCCCGGTTTACCGCCACGCTCAGGAAGTAGGAAGCAAGAAGTGATCAAAGTACTGGTGATCGACGATGACTTCATGGTCGCCAAGGTGCACGCTGGATTCGTCAACAGCGAACCGGGGTTCACCGTGGTCGGCGTTGCGCACTCCGCCGGTGACGCGATCAAGGCCGCCGGCGCGCTCTCGCCGGATCTCATCTTGCTCGATATCCATTTGCCGGACATGAACGGCCTGGACCTCTTGCAGCGCCTGCGCGAAGTCCAGCCGGAGCTCGATGTCCTGGTGATCAGCGCGGCGCGGGAAATGGATACCGTGCGCCGCGCGCTTCGTGGCGGCATCGTCCACTATCTGATGAAGCCCTTCTCGCGGGATGACCTGCGCGAACGGCTGGAGCACTACGCGAAGGCCTACCAGCCGCTGGGCGAAGCAGCGGACCAGGAATTGCAGCAGGCCGATGTGAACATGCTCTTCGGGCTCGGCGGACAAAAGCGCCGGCCTCTTCCCAAAGGCTGCAGCGCCGAAACCATGGAACTGGTTGAGAGCATCGTCAAGGAAGCCGCCGAACCCATCTCGGCCACCGAAACCGCGCAGAAGCTGGGCACGTCCCGGGTGAGCGCTCGCCGGTATCTGGAATACCTGGCAGAGGAAAACCTGGCTCAGGTGAACCTGCGCTACGGGGGAGTCGGCAGGCCCGAGCGCCGCTACTCATGGAGGGGCTAGCCCCGGAACTTGGGTTTTGCAGATCAGGAAGCACTGTGGCTGCGTCCAAAAGCACGCAGCCACAGTGCGCGGTTCTGCTCAGCGCTACTTTGACGTGGCCTTTTCAGTGGCGGCCAAGTCTTCCACGCTTTCGGACGGAACGGGAGCCATGTAGCGTTCCAGGCTATCGTCCAATTCGCTGAGCCACGGCGTATGGTGCGTGGCTGCCATGGTACCGGTCATGACCGAAGGATAAACCTTGTCCCGGTAGGTCATGATGTTTTTCTTCTTGTCGTTCTTCCACGCCATGAAGGTACGGGTGACCTCATCCAGATCGAACATGGGGTAATCGGTCTGCTCGATGAGATCGCGAATGTAGTCGGCCTGGAACTTCACTTCGTCTTCAGCGGTTTCAATGGCATTAAAACGCTTCAACCACGCATCGATGCTGGTCCGCTGGTCGCCCGCTGCGGGGATCGAAGCCTTCCCGGTAATCAGATCACGGACGTACCATGCTTGGGCATCGAACATGTTGAAGGTGAACCACTGGTCCTGGGCGCCCAGGTAATACAGCTTGTTGTTGTTCTCGGATGCGACACCGCGGTACAAGGTATCCGGATAGACGTTGTTCGGCGAGTCCAGAGCCAACCCGGAGGGCAAGAACGGGTAATGGTGGAGGTAGCCGGTGCACAGGATTACCGCATCGAACTTGCGTGACACGCCATTGCTGAAATGGGCCGTGGACCCTTCGAAGCGATCGATGAGCGGAAGCTCCTCAATGCCCTGGGGCCAGTCGAAGCCCATCGGTGCGGTGCGGTAGCTGTAGGTGACCGAGCGCGCACCCATCTTGAAGGACTGGACGCCGATGTCCTCGGCAGAGTAGCTGGCGCCGATGAGCAGGATGTCCTTGCCGGCGAAGCGCTCGGCTCCACGGAAATCGTGGGCATGCATGAGCTCGCCGGGGAAAGTGCCTATTCCTGCGAATTCAGGAACGTTAGGGAAACTGAAGTGGCCGGTTCCGACCACGACATGGGTGAAGTCGCTGGACGCAGTCTTGCCGGTTTTCAGATCTTCGGTGGTGACGGTGAAGAGCTCGGTGCTTTCGTTGTAATCTACCCAGCGGACCACGGTGGCAAAGCGCACGTACTTCTTTATATCGGATTTCTCTGCGCGGCCATTGATGTAATCCCAGAGCACGGCTCGTGGCGGATAAGACGAAATCGGCCCGCCGAAATGCTCATCGAAGGTGTACTCGGCGAATTCCAGGGCTTCCTTCGGGCCATTGGACCAGAGATTGCGGTACATGCTCGAGTGCACTGGTTCGCCGTATTTGTCGATCCCGGAGCGCCAGTTGTAGTTCCACTGGCCTCCCCAATCATCCTGCTTTTCGAAGCAGACGATTTCTGGGATATCTTGCCCTGTTTTCTTGGCAGAATTGAAAGCCCGCAGCTGGGCGATGCCGCTGGGTCCTGCTCCAATGATTGCGACGCGTTGAGTCAAGCGTTCCTCTCCGGCCTGTAAGCCTTGAAAATCTCGCGCAGGCCGCAGTACCGGAATCCGGGATATTTGGCCGCGCGTTACAACAAATGTGCTCTAAACCAGTTCTCTAGCCGTGCGGACGGGAGGTGCAGATTTCTATATGCAAACCTTCCATAGGCACAGGCTATAAATCCCCATTCTACCAGCCGTCAATTATATGGATCTTGAATGCAGAGGTCAGTGGGTATTTTCGGAATGAGTCAGCCGGAAGAATAGCGTGCAATCGAATGCCAAAGAGGGTGGTCAGGAGTTGGTACAGAGCAGAAGGGAACGCTGTGGTGCAGCCCCGATGGAACCCGGATCAGCTGCACAGCGGAATGCGGGTGCTGGAACTTTTGCGAGAGTCTGAAAATACAGGGGCGCAACGTTGAAAACCGCGCGTAATCATGTCGTTGAAAGGGGAGCTGTGGCAGGGCTGAAGGGTCCAGTAGCTTCGTCGCGGTGCCGGGACCTGTCCGGAGGAATTAGCTCCAGGGATCAAACGAAGGACGCTACAGTATTCTGTCGGTGCTCGCTGGCCGGATAGGAGCCGAGGATCTTGATTTCCCAGGTGAAGAAGTCCAGCTCCTCCAGGGCTCGGCGTACCGGAAGATCGTCGGGGTGTCCTTCGATATCAACCATGAAAGTTGTGGCCGCGAAGCCGGAACCCACCATGTAGCTTTCCAAGCGGGTGAGGTTCACGCCGTTGGTAGCGAAACCGCCCAGGGCCTTGTACAGCGCACTAGGAACGTTGCGAGCCTGGAAGACCAATGTGGTGATCACGGATTCTGGCATGGTGGAGCGACTCGGGAGATCCTGCCGGCGTGCAAGTACAACGAAACGAGTTGTATTGGTCTGGTCATCCTCCACCCCTGTAGCCAGCGCTTCCAAGCCATAGAGTTCTGCTGCCAGAGGTGGCGCCAAGGACAGCTTGGTGGGATCATTCCAATCGCGCACCTCGCGCGCGGAACCTGCGGTATCCCCAGCAATGATCGGAGTGAGCTGATGCTCGCGAATGATCTTGCGGCACTGGCCCAGCGCATGGATGTGGCTGTGCACTTCAGTAGCGCCCGAAATGGTGCTGCCTGGCAGCCCCAGCAGATCGAATCGGATTCGCAGGTAGTGCTCGGCCACGATCTGCAGCTGCGATTCGGGCAGCAGGACGTGGATATCGGCAACGCGTCCGGCCAGCGAATTCTCGATGGGGATCATGGCCAACTCAGCTTCGCCGTTTTCAACCAGGGCGAAAGCATCCTCGAAGCTGGCGCAGGGCACGGCTTCCATATCGGGAAAAAGTTCTGTGCAAGCCATATTGGAATTGGAACCGGCTTCGCCCTGATAGGAAATCTTGTTGCGCATTGAATCAACATAACCCAGTGCCCCTTTCCTGATGAAGAACTTGTGTCAAGGTTGCGGGGACGGGGCTTCTGGACGTCGAGGGCGCGACACCTGACGATGCTTGCGCCCCTTGCCGAACGGAGCTTGGAGTGCTGATGAATTACGGCAAGGTATGCGGATCGGCGACGAATTTTCACGCGAACATAGTTCCGTTCCTCTGCTCCTGGGCCAATTGCGGTCGTTATGCTGTAGACCACAGTGCAAAGGAGCATCAACCATGGCGAGCATATTGGTCCGGCAAGATGACGGGGCATGGTTTGAACCCCAAAAAATTGGGTATGCCTTGGAATCAGAATTACAGGAGATCCTTGCGAACCACCCGGAACTGATTCCAGGCGTGAGTTCCGAAGCGAAAGCCTGTCGCGAATTCCAGTCCGAGGTCGGCCCCGCAGATATTGTCGTGGTGGATGCCGGAGGGGAAGTCACCCTCGTCGAATGCAAGTTGGCGTCTAATCCGCAGATCAGGCGTGAAATCGTTGGCCAGATGTTCGACTATGCCTCGCGTCTATGGAAGATGGACGTCGACGAATTTGCGCAGCGCTGGAGAGACCGTTCTTCCACGCCGCTTTGGGATGAAAATACTGAGACGGCGACGACACTGAAAGAGTCCCTTGCGCTGAACCTGACGCAGGGAAATTTTCGAATCGTGCTAGCGGTCGATGCAATCAATGCCCAGTTGAGACTCATGGTTGAATACTTGAATATGATGGCCGGCCCAGGGACATCGATCGTTGCAGTCGAATATGCCCGGAGGCGGCATGGGGAGCTTGAACTCCTGTTGCCTCACGTATTCGGCGAAGAATTGGCCAATGCGAAATCAACACCGGAGAATCGCCAGACCACCCGGTGGGAAGCAAGCAGCATCCGCTCCTGGCTTCTTGAGAGTGACAGGCAAAGCCTGGAAGCGTTCGACGAACTGATTAATTCTGCGCTCAAGTCGGAATTGCCATTCCTAGGGTCGAGGTCAAAATACCCCGCGGGCACGATTCCCATTTTCGATTCAATGGGAACTCGGCTTGGCACCGTATCGATATTCTATTTCAGTGTGCAAGGGCTGTCCCTGGAATTCAATTTCAAGCCTGTTTCCCAGTTGCCACTCGAAGAAGCGCCTGAATCTGAGGCCAGAGAATTCTTCTTGAATGAGCTGATTGGAATCCCAGGACTGGAAGAGGTCGGAAGGAGCCTGCGGCGCAGCAGCTTTGCCAGTCGAAAGCCTAACGTTCCGCTCTCGCAGATTCCCCCGGATTCGGTGCAACGCGTCGTCAATGCGCTAAGGATTTTTACAAGCTTTGGATCGCAGCAATCCTATTGAGCTGGAGCTTTTCCTCCGGAGGAAAAGCTTGCTCACCGCCGGTAGTGCTCCGCCAGCTTCTCCAGACCCTCGTCAATGCCTACCGCAGGTTTCCAGTCCAGGACTTCATGGGTTTCGCGCTGGTCGAACCAATGCGCGGTAGACAGCTGCTCGGCCAGGAAACGGGTCATCGGCGGCTCATCATGAACCAAGTTGCGCGAACCGGCTGCCAACCACAACTTCTCGATCACCGAACCGGCCGCACGGGCCAGCCAGCCCGGAACGTTGAGCTTCGGAGCCGGGGCGCCGCCAGCCTTGCAAATGCCGGCGATCAGCTCGCCCACCGGCCGAGGTTCGCCATTGGTGACCACCAGGGCTCGCCCGTGGGCGTGGTCCATGCGTTCCAGGCCGCGGACAATCGCCGCAGCGGCATTGTCGATATAGGTGGTGTCGATCAGTGCTGCGCCCTGGTCCAGCAGGGGCAGCCGTCCGGCCTTGGCCCGCTGGATGACGCGTTCCACCAGCTGGGTATCGCCGGGCCCCCACACAACGTGCGGGCGGATGGCGGTGACGCGAAGTGCTGGCGAATCGGCGCCCAGGGCATTGAGCTCGGCCGCTGCCTTGGAGCGTGCATAGAATCCATGCGCCTTGGCCGGATCGGCCTCACCCGCACCGGCGCCCGCCAGCGAATCGCCGAAGTGCGCCACGGAAGGGGAAGAGACGAACACGAAATCCCTGATTCCTGCGCGCTTGGACGCTTCGAGCAGATTGCTGGTTCCCGCGATATTGGTGGCGGCGAAGTCTTCCCATGCACCGGTGAAGGAGACCTTGGCTGCCAGGTGGATGACCGCGTCCATGGACTCCACGGCCGCGGCGACAGCCTGCGGATCCGTGAGCGAGCCGCGGACTTCATCGATGGCTGATGCCGAGCTGCCGCGCTGGAAGGTGCGCACATGGTGGCCCTTGTCTCGCAATAGCTGGGCTACAGCGCCACCCAGCATGCCACTGGCTCCGGTGACCAGAACGCGACGGGCAGCGTCTTCATTTTTCGATGGGCTCACGGATTGCGGATCCTTCCACCTGCGAGGGCCGCGGCAGCCCAGTGGGCGAGCGCGGCCCGGTCAATCTTGGAGTTGTGCCGGATATCGGTGGGCAGGCTTGGGACTACCAGGACCGCTGCCACCTCGGTGCCAGTGGCCGCGACCGCGGCGCGAACCTGGCGGGCCAGATCGCTGGCGGCCGGACCGGATTTGCGGGCCGCGGGCACCGTTTCCATGACGACCACCGCGGCCTGGGTTCCGTCAGGTCCCACGCCGACCAGCGCGGCACGGCCAGCGCCAGCAACCGACTCGACAGCGTGCTCGGCGGCTACCGGGGTAATAGCGCCCTTGGCGGTGCGCAGCACGTGGCCAAGGCGTCCTTCGACCCACAGGCGTCCGGCCTCATCCAGATGCCCGACATCGCCGGTGCGATGCCAGCCGGGGATGGAGACGCTGAGCTGTTCGGTGATCCACAGCCGGTCGTAGCGGTCCTTGACGTGCGGGGCGCGGACCAGGATTTCGCCGGTGGCATTCGGGGTGTATTCCGGCTTGTCTCCGGCCACGCCCAGGGCGTCAATCGGCGCGATGGCAACGGTGGCTCCGGCGACTGCGGTGCCCACGCACACGCCATTGCCCGCTCCGGCAGCGCGGATGCCGGCCAAGTCGATATCGGTGACTGGCAAGGCCTCGGTCATGCCGTACGGGGTGTGGACCCGGGCATTGGGAACCAGATCCTGCACCTTGGCCAGCAGATGCTCGGGAATCGGGGCGCCGGCGGACAGCATCAGCGAGACGCCTTCCAAGGTTTCCCGCTGAGCCTGGTTCAGCGCATCCTGGGTTTCCAGGACATTAGCCAGCGCGGCGGGGGAGGCGAAGACGGTGGTTGCATCCACCGCGAGGGCGGCGTCTGCCAACGCAGCGGCAGTCAAGGTCCGCGGTGCGGTGACGTCCATGTCCGGGGTGACCGAGGTGGCACCCAAAGCAGGGCCCAGCAGCGCGAACGGCGCGAAGCCTGCCACCAGCGCAGAGCCGGCCTTGAGGTTGTAGGTTTCACGCAGGGTATCGCGCATGGCGGCCAGTTCGCGATGCGTGTACACCACTCCCTTGGCCGGACCGGTGGAGCCGGAGGTGAACAGGAGCGCCGCATCGGCATCCGGATCGGATGGCTCGAAAACCCGGGACCCGGAAGCGGCCTGGCTGCCGGCTTCATAGAGCTCGGGCAGGGTATGGGCTACCCCCAGCAGCTTGCGCTTCGCAGCAGGCAGGTCTCCAGCGGCAATCCTGGTTCCCGGCCAGCCGAACAGCCGCGCACCGGTGAGCGCACGGTCGATGCCAATCAGGTAGCTCGGGCCAGCACCCTTGATGGCTCGTCCCATGCCCTTGGTGCCAAGGCCGGCATCGGCCACCACAATGACCGCACCCAGGCGCAGGCAGGCGTAGATCAGGGTGGTCAGTTCAATTCCCGGTGGAACCAGCAGGTTCACCCGGTCGCCGGCCTCCACTCCGATCTGCCGCAATCCTGCGGCCAGGGCATTCACGCGCTGCCCCAGTTCGGCCCAGGACAGCGATCGCGCAGGATTGATGTCCACCACCGCGGCCGATTGGTCCTCGGTGCGCGAATCGAGTTCGGCAAGCATCGGACGGTATTCGCCCAGGGATTGGGCACGCGAGGTGTTCTTGGAACTCTTCTCGCCGGCAAGCCACTGGAAGATCGGGGTGGCAATATCGTTGTCTTCGCCCACCAAATGGCTGGAGCCTTCAAAGCGGTGTACCTGGGCGTGGGGCAGGCGCGACATCAAATCGCGCAGGTAGCGGTCGGAGAAGACCGGGTCCTTGGGTCCCCAGAGCATCAGGGCCGGGACCTTCAAGGAGCGCACTGCTTCCGAGATCTCGTCCAAGGCCGGACGGCTTGGGTGATCCTGGGAGAACGGGATATCGGCGACAAAGTTGGCTACGCCCTCGCGCTTTTCAGCGTTGGTGTACGGGGCCATGAAGGCCTTGCGGATATCCGGGGCCAAGGCCGGCTGCGCCAACGAGTGGGTTACCTGCAAGAAGGCAGGGGAAGTCTTGGTGCCCCAACCGTGCACCGCGGGATGGGACGCGAGTTTCAGCGCGGCGGGAAGCTCGAAGCCTGCAGTGTGGATTGCGGTGTTGGTCAACACCACGTTCTCCAGCTGGTCCGGGTGGGAAACGGCCCAGCCCAGGGAGATGATGCCGCCCCAGTCATGGCCCACGGTGGTAATTTTGCCGGTCAGCCCCAGTGCGCCAGTCAGATCGCCGAGATCGTTGACGCGGTCGGCCAGGCGGCGGAACTTGCCGCTGCGCTCGGAGAAGCCCATGTCCAGCTGGTCCACTGCCACCACTCGCCACGGCAGCCCGTGCTCGGACACATGGTTCAGCAGGCTGCGCCAGAGGTAGGACCAGGTGGGGTTGCCGTGCACGCAGAGCAAGGTGCCGGCCGGCTCAATTCCGCGTTGCTTCAGTTCTTCGTTGTTATCCAGGACGTGCCACCGGTGCCTAGTGCCCGGGGAGTCCACCTGCGACGTGGACGGTACTTCCAGATACTTCGAATAAATGGCATCTACACCGGGGAAAAGCTCGGTCACCAGGCAATCTCCATCATCGCGGTGTTCAGGCCGGAACCGACGCCCATGCACAGCACCCGGTCGCCCTTCTTCAGCGAGTCGGCTTCTTGGGACAGGGTCATGGGCAGGGAAGCCGGTCCGACATTGCCCCACTTGGAGAAAGTGATTGGCACGCGGTCCTTGACCAGGCCGACGGCCTTGATAATGGCATTGGTGTAGGACTTGGAAACCTGATGGGTCACGTAGCGGTCCATGGACTTCCAATTCCAACCGGATTGATGGGCTTCATCCCAGGCATCCACGACCAGTTCGAGGCCGTTATCCAGCAAGCCCTTCGTGTCCGTGTACATGCCCGAGGGTCCGCCGACACACAGCTCGTGGTGCTCGGTGCCGGCACGCGATACGCCGCCGACGATGCGGTGCGCTTCCGGGTGCGCATCCGCTGGGCCAATGACCGCAGCGGCGGCGCCGGAACCCAAGGTCAGCGTGGCGAATTCACGCATGTAGTCATCGCGCGTGGAAGTTTCAGCGTTCAGCCGCTGGAAAGTGGTTTCCTGGGTTGGCTTGGCATCTTCGCCGGCAACAATCAGGGCGTACTTGATCTGGCCGGAGTCGATCATGTTCGCTGCCAGGCTCATGCCGTTGACGAAGCCGAGGCAGGCGTTGGCCACGTCGAAATTCATGGCGGAGGATGGCAAGCCCAAGCCGTTGTGCACCTTGGAAGCCACCGACGGCTCCAAGTTGCGGCGGGTGACCGAAGTGTTGATCAGCAGGCCGATTTCGCTGGCATCGACACCGGCCTGGGCCAGCGCCTTCTTGCCGGCAAGAATTGCAGCGTCGTCGAATTCAACGCCATCGGACCACCAGCGGCGTTCCTTGACCCCGGAAACTCGTTCCAGAAGCTTCTTGGACAGGCGAAGGCGTTTCAGGCTAGGAGCAAGTCGCTCGTCGAATTCTGCAGAGCTCACCACCTCGGGTGCGAGGACGCTGTTCACTGATAAAAGCGCAACGTTGTGGTGCTTAAAGGTGGCATTGCCGTTCAAAATGGTGCCTTCGTTTCTGCTGGACTATCTATGTGCTGCGTGCTGCATTGAAACGTCGTGGCCGATGGGTGTGCGCCATCGGTTGCGTATGTGTTCTCCCTAGGTTATTCCCTGCATGACGCCAAGACCTATTTGAGCGCATTTTTTCAGCCGAAAGCTGGAATCAGTGCCTATGCAGACTATATCGATCCTACAGACTAGTCCTATGAGAATCATGGCAAGTGGGGGCGATCGTTCTGTGGGCCTGCTTCCATCTGCGCAGCCACAGGAAGCGCGCAGAAGCGCTCATCTGCGCGAAGTCTGAAACTCCGGACAATAAAAGCGATCCCCGTCACATTGCTGGGCCAGAGTCGCGTTGTATGGATAGCGCATCAAATCACGCTGATGCCCTCGCCCTCATCGACAAGGCGGTATCCAATGACAACTTCAAGCGTTGAAGCACAAAGCACTCTTCCGGTCGTTCTGCGATTCGTGATCTATAGCCTTATCGGTATTTTGTTCTTCTTCCTCCCCATCACCATCAACGGCAAGAGCACCATCCCGTTGGATCACTTGGTGACGTGGATTCAAACTGCCGCGGCACCGGTCGTTCCGTACATGATCTTGCTGATGCTCGTCTGCGGGACAGTTATTCCCTTCGTCACCGGAGGATGGAAGGCATCCAAGGTACGTGGCATATTCGCATTCCTGAACATCTTCGGGCTGGCTGTCGGCTGTTCGCTGCTCTTCAACTTTGCCCCGGCGTGGCTCAGCGATCCGGACATGGGTCCTTTTCTGCTGGACAAATTGGTCATTCCCGTTGGCTTGATCGTTCCAGTAGGTGCCATCTTCTTGGCCTTGCTAGTTGGCTACGGGCTGATGGAGTTCCTTGGTGTCTTCTGCCAACCGGTCATGCGTCCAATTTGGCGCACCCCGGGACGTTCGGCCGTGGATGCCGTGGCTTCCTTCGTGGGAAGCTACTCGCTGGGTCTGCTGATCACCGACCGCATGTACCGTGGCGGCCGCTACACGGGTCGCGAAGCTGCCATCATCGCTACCGGTTTTTCCACGGTGTCAGCCAGCTTCATGGTTATTGTTGCCAAGGCGCTGGACCTGATGGACCACTGGAGCCTGTACTTCTGGCTGTCGCTGGTAGTCACCTTTGCGGTGACCGCCATTTCGGTGCGCATTCCGCCTTTGAGCCGGATTCCAGACACGACGTACCTGGGCATGGAACATGACAAGGAAAAACTGGTCACGGGCAATCGTGCACGCGTTGCCTGGAGCGAAGCCATGGGAGCCTCGCGGCGAGCGCCATCGCTGCTCAAGAATGTCGGCGCCAACGTATGGGATGGGCTGAAAATGGCCATGGCAATTTTGCCGTCCATTCTCTCTGTCGGATTGCTCGGACTGGTGGTTGCCCGCTTCACTCCAGTTTTCGACTGGCTAGGATACCTGTTTGTCCCATTTGCCTGGATCGTCGGGCTGGATGACCCGTTGCTGGCTGGCAAGGCTTCGGCTACCGGCATTGCTGAAATGTTCCTTCCAGCAACCCTCATTGCGGGACACGAATCCATCGAGCTGCGCATGGTGATCGCCATCGTTTGCGTCTCTGCAATCATCTTCTTTTCAGCATTGGTGCCATGCGTCCTGGCGACGCAGATTCCGCTGAACATCCCGCAGATGGTAGCTATCTGGTTCGTGCGCGTTGTCCTGACCATCCTCATCGCGACACCAATCGTGCGCATGCTGCTATAGGTCGGCTGCGCTGGCGCACGGCAGCTTGCGAAACCAATGGGTTGAACCGAGTGATGCTTTCCGATTCGACGCGACCACGCCATGTCGCGGCACTGTTGCAGCTTTGCGATTCCTGAATGCCGTTGCAAGGCGGAGACGATCCGTCGTTGAATGGTCGAACCGATACGACGGAAAGCAGGTTCCAATGAATCACTTACACGAATCAGGTGCTCCGATGCAGGGTGATCCGAGTATTCCCGACCAGCCAGAACCGCCAGCGCAACCGCCGACACCAGATGCTCCGCCAAGCCCGGCGCAGCCGGACGTACCACCAAGCCCTTCGCATCCGGATGGGCCGATCCCGCCCCCGGGCCCGCAGGATCCCACTGAGCCGGCGCCGGGGCACCCAACTGACCCCACGACTCCGCCACCGCCTGCATTCGCCTAGGCGCAACGACCGAGGCTGGCGACATCCAATGCCCTGCAGGAACCTGGTTCCTGCAGGGCATTGGCCATAACTGCAAGAAGTTGGGTCAAACGCCTATCGAGATCAAGGAGATCTGCCTCCGCTCGGCGATGCCCGTGAGCGCTTGCAGCAAGCCGGGACAGCGACGAAGCCAACCGGGTGAGCTATTTACCGAAGTCGGGATCGCAGGTAGAAGCGGAACGTTTATCGTGACCGCATCAATGTCCTCGTTCGCCGACGACGCAAGGACGCAAATCAACCGTGGGAACGCTATCGGGGCCGCTCAGGTAGCTCTACTGTCGCCGCGCATCGGTACAGTGGATCCAAGTAGTATTACTCTGCATTGGCGACCACCCTGTGAAAGGCGCAAATGGCACATTCAGTACAGGTGGAAGATCGAATTCGTGGAGTCCTGACCGGGATGGCTGCCGGAGATGCCCTGGGCGCGGGCTACGAATTCAACGCACCGTTGCCCGAATCCGCCAAAATCTCGATGATTGGTGGCGGGTTGGGCGATTTTGCGCCCGGGGAGTGGACCGACGACACCTCAATGGCCATAGTCATTGCCCAGGGCCTGCTGGATTCCAACGGCAAGCTTGATGGTGCCGCGAGCAACTACATGGTTCGGGAATGGGCCAAATGGGCCACGAACGCACCGGACGTCGGCAACCAGACGCGGGCAGTCCTTGCCCACGCCCAGCATGTTGCGTCTACTGACGGAAGAGCCGAGCCGACCGCTGATGATGCGCTAGCTGGTTCTGAACAGATTCACCGGAGAACTGGCCGCTCCGGCGGGAACGGCAGTCTCATGCGCACAGCGCCCGTGGCGCTGGCTTATCTGTCTGAACCGCCTGTTGCCGCATTCGAAGCTGCGGCAGCTATCAGCAAGCTGACCCATTTTGATGATGAAGCCGCTGAGGCCTGCGGGCTTTGGACAGCAGCCATTCACCACGCTGTGCGCACCGGCGAACTAGATATTCGCAGTGGTCTTGCGATGCTTGAACCAGAACGCGCACAAGCATGGGAGCAGCGCATCCACCAGGCCGAAAACCATCGACCTCGGGACTTCACAAATAACGGTTGGGTCGTTGAAGCGTTCCAAGGTGCTTGGAGCGCGATCGCCACCGCCGAACCGGAAGACGGGAACGCTCGCTTGGTTCCGGTGCTGGAAGCGGCTGTTCGCGGAGGCGTGGATACCGACACCGTGGCAGCCATCGCCGGATCGCTCATTGGCGCAGCTTCCGGGTTCTCGAGTGTTCCGGCGCAGTGGGTGGATATGGTCCACGGTTGGCCCGGAATGAGGATGCAACAGCTTGTCGATATTTCGAGTGAGCTCGCGGGCTAAGTTCTCCTGCGGGATCTTGCTTCTAGTCCCGGGCTGGTCGTCGAGCTTCCAGCTTCTGTGGCAGCACGATGCTGACTTCGTGGCGCACCCCACGCGCACCGAGGCCAGTCAGATCAATCGCTAGAAACCAGGGTCCGGAATGGGGCACCTTGATTCGGTATGGAGCACGGCGTGCCAGTCCACCGTATGCTTCGAATTCTTCTCCGTCCTGGAATGCCGCGAAATTTTCCGGATCCATCAACCGCAGATGAGCCGGTCCACTGAGAGTCACTACCAAGATGCTTCCCCGCTCAATGAAATCCCAATAATGTTCAGCAAAATTAGGCTCCGCCAATGCCAGCCTCCTCGATCCCAGGTGATCCGCCGAGCAGCGGACCCAGACCCATTAACTCAAATTCAGGCCAGTGTCGCCAACGCACCCAAGGCAAGAGCACTGTACCGGTTCGGGCATTTGCAACGGCAAAGCTGCAGGAGTCTGGAGAACGAGGCCTTCTGGTCTTTGGGGTGCGTCGCGTTGCCACCTCAACCGATGCCAGATCCGCGATCGCAAGAGGGCTAGTGGCAATTTCCATTCGAGCTGCCGGCAGGTGGCATGAGCCGATCGCTGCATTGGACGAGCCGGAAGCCATCGGCTATTGGGTCCCGGATACCGGGGCAAGGAAGCAATATGACGACTCGAACGATTCGATCTCAACCGGATTGACGTGCTAGGCGGCAATTAATCCGCTGCTCGCGATAGCGTACCTAAGTGGGATGAAGTAACGCACAACTTGGGTCATGGCGGCCCAGAGCAATGAGGCAAAGTTCATGGATTTACTGACGGGCATTGGCCTGGAACAACTGCGAATGTGGATTTGGATTCTGGTGATTGGTTTTGCCGTGGCGGCGGGGCTATGGCGGCGGCACCAGCTAGTGGCGGTCGCCCTGGCCTCGGTGCTCTTATTCGCCGCTGCCAGCGCCGGTGCCGGGATCTATATCCTGAAGCGGCCAGGTGATCCGCGATGGACCATGGGCGAGCCTCCGGTGAATGCCCCTGATCTTTCCGGAATACCAGTTGTGGGCAAGCAACTGGCTCCCGTGGAATCTGCATTGGAATCGATTGCCGGGGGAGTGAATTCCTTCTGGGAATTCAATCAGGCCCTGCCGGTGGCCCTCGACTTCTTTGAACGCAGCGGCTGGGCCCTGCTCGCGGCCATTCCGCTGATCATCGCCATGATGATCAAGACTTTCAGGGCTGCCAGCCGCCGCAGGCAGGAACTGAAGAACCTCAGTGGTGCCGTGGCGCAACTCCAATCCGAGCTTGCCGCGATCATGGGGAATTTGTCTGAGCAGGGCACTGCGGCCGAGGCTCCAGAACAGGGCAGCCAACGGGAGAACGCAGGCACTCGTAGATCGCGCCGGGGCGAATGAACGTTAATTAGCCAGACGCGAAACGGCGCCGGATCTGTCCTGCACTGCTGGACAAGACCGGCACCGTTCTCTGCGACCCGAGTGAGCTGGGGTAACTAGGCCAACGTCGCGGTATCGATTACGAAGCGGTAGCGGACATCGGATGCCAGCACGCGCTCGTAAGCCTCATTGATCTGCGTGGCACCGATGACCTCGATCTCTGCGCCAATGCCATGCTGGGCACAGAAATCCAGCATCTCCTGGGTTTCCTCGATGCCGCCGATCTGCGAACCTGCGAAGGAACGGCGTCCCCCGATCAGTGCGAAGGCATTGACAGGCAACGGTTCTGCCGGAGCACCAACGTTGACCATGGTGCCGTTCACGCGCAGCAGTCCGAGGTAGGCACTGACGTCGATGGAAGCGCTGACGGTGTTGATGATCAGGTCGAACTTCTTCTGCAGATCCTTGAAGGTGTTCTCATCGCTGGTGGCCCGGTAGTCGGTTGCGCCCAGCTTCAGTCCATCATCCTTCTTCTTCAGCGACTGCGACAGAACGGTGACCTCAGCGCCCATGGCACTGGCGATCTTGACCGCCATGTGGCCCAGGCCGCCGAGTCCCACGACGGCAATCTTCTTGCCCGGCCCTGCACCCCAGTGCCTCAGCGGGGAGAAGGTGGTGATGCCGGCGCAAAGCAGGGGCGCGGCAACATCCAGATCGATGCCTTCAGGAATGTTCAGGGCGAAGTTCTCGGTAACCACGACATGCGTGGCGTAGCCACCTTGGGTCATGCTGCCATCACGGTCAAGAGCACCGTAGGTACCAACACTCTGCTCGCAGAATTGCTGGTCTCCGGCAAGGCAGTTCTCGCATTCCATGCAGGAATTGACCATGCAGCCCACGCCAACGCGGTCGCCCACCTTGTGCTTGGTTACCTCTGGCCCGACTTCGGCAATGATGCCGGCAATTTCGTGGCCCGGGACCAGCGGATAGTTCTGGTTTCCCCATTCTCCGCGCACCGTGTGGATGTCGGAGTGGCAGATGCCGGAGAACTTGATATCAATCAAGACATCGTGCGGACCTACTGCACGACGTTCAATCTGCGTCGGAATGAGTCCATCAGTCGCAGAGTGCGCTGCGTATGCATTGACCATAGTTGCCATCAGGTTTTTCCTTTGTCTTGCGGGTTGCGACTGGAAATGTTCTGGACTGCGGCGATTGCCGCGGTCCGTCAGGGCAAAGCCCATGGAGAACAACAATCGACAGGCTATGAATAATCCCGGCTGGAGAAAATTTCCTTCCGCAGGTTTCCCTGCCTAAATGAGGATCAACGCGCACCGTGCTGGTTGCGCCCGGGGATCGCCAGGGCAGCAGCGCCGCATGATCTTCGCTGGTTGCCCAGGCTGCAAGGCCGCTCTCAAACGATGAATGGCAGCGACGCAAGTGGCTGGCACGCGCCTATCGCCCAAGAACTGCGTCTTTTGCCAATTCCCGGTAGGCTAGTACCTGGGTCTGCATGTTCTATGCGGGCCCCAAAAGAAAATAACTCCCAGGGCTGACTGACCGTTGGTCCCGACCGCCAGTTTCGCGGTCCTCGGTAGTGACTTTCGCTAGGGCAAATATGCGCCCCAGCGCGGGTCTCGATCGAAGACCAGATCTGGGTAGGGCCACACGGTTCGCTCATCCACCACGTGGGAGCGATCGAAAGGAGCACCCCCTTAATGGAGGGTCCAGAAATCCAATTCGCCGAAGCACAGATCGACAACGGTCGCTACGGCACCCGCACCATTCGCTTCGAAACCGGCCGCATTGCCAAGCAGGCTGCAGGTTCGGCAATGGTCTACATCGATGACGAGACCGCACTGCTCTCGGCAACTACCGCTGGCAAGCACCCACGCGAAGGCTTCGACTTCTTCCCACTGACCGTGGACGTTGAAGAGCGCATGTACGCAGCCGGCCGCATCCCAGGCAGCTTCTTCCGCCGCGAAGGCCGCCCATCGACCGAAGCCATCCTGGCTTGCCGCCTGATGGACCGCCCACTGCGCCCAGCCTTCGTCAAGGGCCTGCGCAACGAGGTCCAGGTTGTCGTCACCGTGCTGTCCATCGAGCCAGATGAGCTGTACGACGTCGTAGCGATCAACGCTTCGTCGATGTCCACCCAGCTTTCGGGTCTGCCATTCTCCGGCCCAATCGGCGGCGTTCGCGTTGCACTGGTTGATGACGGAAACGGCGCACAGTGGGTTGCCTTCCCACGCCACTCCGAGCTGAAGAACGCTGTCTTCAACATGGTTGTTGCCGGCCGTATCGCTGGCGACGACGTTGCCATCATGATGGTGGAAGCTGAAGCTACCGACAACGCTTGGGAACTGATCAAGGAACGCGGCGTCCAGGCTCCAACCGAAGAGGTTGTCGCTGAGGGCCTTGAGGCTGCGAAGCCATTCATCAAGGTCCTGTGCGAGGCCCAGGCCGACCTGGCTGCTCGCGCTGCCAAGGAAACCGTTGAATTCCCGGTCTTCCGCGATTACGAAGAAGATGCCTTCGCCGCTGTCGAGGCTGCTGCTTCGATCCGCTTGACGGAGATCTACACCATCGCTGACAAGCAGGAGCGCGACAACGCTGCCAGCGCATACAAGGAAGAGATCGTTGCATCGCTGGCTGGCGAAGGCAACGCTTTCGCAGGCCGCGAGGGTGAAATCTCCAAGGCATTCGGCGCTGTTACCAAGCACATCGTGCGCCAGCGCATCCTGACCGACCAGATCCGCATCGACGGCCGCGGCCTTGCTGACATCCGCCAGCTCTCCGCCGAGGTCGAGGTTCTGCCTCGCGTTCACGGTTCGGCAATCTTCGAGCGTGGCGAAACCCAGATCATGGGCGTCACCACCTTGAACATGCTGAAGATGGAACAGCAGATCGACTCGCTGTCGCCGGTGAAGACCAAGCGCTACATGCACAACTACAACTTCCCTCCATACTCGACCGGTGAAACCGGCCGTGTTGGTTCGCCTAAGCGCCGCGAAATCGGCCATGGCGCACTGGCTGAGCGCGCACTGGTTCCAGTGCTGCCTAGCCGCGAGGAATTCCCATACGCAATCCGCCAGGTCTCCGAGGCATTGGGCTCCAACGGCTCGACCTCCATGGGCTCGGTTTGCGCATCGACCCTGTCGCTGCTGAACGCTGGCGTGCCACTGAAGGCTGCCGTTGCAGGCATCGCCATGGGCCTGGTTTCGGACACCGTAGACGGCGAAACCCGTTACGCTGCCCTGACCGATATCCTCGGTGCCGAAGATGCCATGGGCGACATGGACTTCAAGGTTGCAGGTACCTCCGAGTTCGTTACCGCGATCCAGCTGGACACCAAGCTGGATGGTATTCCGGCATCGGTTCTGGCCGCCGCGCTGACCCAGGCTCGCGAAGCACGCCTGCACATCCTGAACGTTCTGAACCAGGCTATCGACGCTCCGGATGAACTGAACGTCAACGCTCCACGAATCATCTCCGTGAAGATTCCAGTGGACAAGATCGGCGAGGTCATCGGCCCTAAGGGCAAGATGATCAACCAGATCCAGGAAGACACCGGCGCTGACATCTCGATCGAAGATGACGGCACCGTGCTGATCGGCGCAACCAACGGCGAGTCCGCTGAAGCCGCCCGCTCGGCCATCAACGCTATTGCCAACCCTCAGGTTCCTGAGGTCGGCGAGCGTTACCTGGGTACCGTCGTGAAGCTGACCACCTTCGGTGCGTTCGTTTCGCTGACCCCGGGCAAGGACGGCCTGCTGCACATCTCCGAGCTGCGCAAGATCAACGATGGCAAGCGTGTCGAGGACGTCGAAGACGTCGTCGGCGTTGGCCAGAAGCTGCAGGTGGAGATCACCAAGATTGATGACCGTGGCAAGCTGTCGCTGGCTCCAGTCGTCGAGGAAGAAGCTGAAGAAGCAGTTGCTGCTGAGTAGTTTTTAGATTCTTGCTGAAAACCCCGATTCGCTTGGCGAATCGGGGTTTTTGCTTATTCTTGCTCGGGAGCAGGTTCCTGCCAAAGTCTTTGGCGGTCCTGGCTGGAGGCATGACCTGATGACGCAGCCAATTGAACTCTCATAGATCTTCTCCAAGTTCCAAAGCGGGTGCCGCTTGGCGGAGAGAACCTATCGCGGGGGCTCACGCTTCCAATTCAAGAAGCATCTGCAGTGCCTCGCGAGAAATTGTGCGCAAGGCATTTCCACTGCGCCGCGCTGCCCTTTCGGACGACCTCAGTGGAGTTTCTCAGGCGCTAGCTGCCAGCCTGATACCCAGTACCTTGCGGGCCGCAGCTAGCGCCGGACAACACGTGCTGTACCCCATTGCCGCTTTCCAGCCACGTTGGCTTTGGGCGGAGGCAAGCACTGACCTTAGCCAGATAAAACCATCTGGGTCAGATGGACTGCGGAGAGTTGAACCAGCGGTCCTAGTGTCCAGAGTGTACTCGTCCCGGTTCGCTCAGGCGCAGAGCCGCAGGCGGGAAGGCGCTGATACCCCTGATTCGATCGCTGGCCACCTAGGATAGGAACGAGGAATAGAAAAAGTAGCCGTAGCGCAAATGAAGGACGTTGAACCAGTGGATATCGGGGGAACGAAACTGCAGCATCAGAATCTGCTGGTAACGCTGTACGGCCTGTATGGCGAATCGGCCAGTGGCTCTTTCCCTGTTTCTATCATCGTCGAGATGTTCGATGCCTTGGGTATCAGGTCGCAAGCAATCCGCTCCACCATTTCACGGTTGAAAAGCCGCGGCGTGCTAATTAACGAACGCGCAGGGAACGAATCCCAGTACCAGCTCTCCGCCGAGGTTATGGACAGCTTCCGGAAGGACGACCAACGGATCTTTGCTCCTTCGCGTTCAACCTCCGGGGACTCCTTGGTGCTGGCTATTTTTTCCGTACCCGAGAGCGAGCGGAATCGCCGGTACGAACTGCGCACCGAGCTGGCTAGCTTAGGGTTCGGGATGGTCTCCGGAGGAGTGGCCGTGGGGCCGCATCTGGCATTCGAGCAGGCTAAGGTCCGCTTGGATGCGCGAGGATTGTCCAAGTACGTCGAGTTCTTCAAGGCTGACTACATGTCCCCTGCCGATATCCGGGAGAAGGTTGCCCAATGGTGGGATCTTGAAGCACTGGACCATCAGTACACCGACTTCCTCCAGTTGTATGTCGGACGCTTAGGAACGTGGCAGCAACGGCTAGCTGATCCCGTCGAGTCAGCCGAGCAGCGCTCGGAACTGGAGCGGGCGGCTTTCGCCTTCTATATTCCGATGCTTACGCGCTGGCGGCGTTTCCCTTATCGGGATCCGAATTTGCCCTTCGAATACCTGCCTGATGGGTGGAAAGCTCCGCAGGCCAAGAAGACCTTCCTGGCGTTGCACGCGCTGTTGTCCCCGCATGCGGAGCTATACGCGAGTCGGCTACTCGGCTCGCGCGTCGACTAGTACCTGCCGCATCCAGGTCTGCACGGCCTGCCAATGATGCTGCTGCGGGTCGATGATTTCAAAGTGGTCCAGCGACCGGTGGATCATTTGTTCCGGCAGAACGTGTCCGGCCAGGGAATCCAGGTATTCCCGCGTGTGCTCCAGCGGTACCCGGTCGTCGTTGAACCCGTGGACCAAGAGCGTTGGCACCGAAGGCGGTGGGGCCTGGATTGGCGAAGCATCGTGGTAGATTGCCGGAATCCCGGCCGGAGAATCGCCGAAATATTCCATTGCTGCACCATCGCCGAGGGATTCTGCATGCACCTTGGAAGCATCGGTGACTGGAGCGAGGCCTACCACGGCATCGGCGAAATTGGAGTTCAGCAGCGCCAATTGACCGCCGACCGAATGTCCGATAAGAATAGCTGCCTCGGATTGGCCCTGGTATCGCAACGTGCTGCGCACGAGCTGGATTGCCGCGGCCACATCGAAAGATGGGGTGGGCCACGGGTGGTCCGGACCGCGCCGGTATTCCACGTTGGCCACGCTCCAGCCAGAGCGCAGCAAATCGTCAGCCATCGGTTGCATCACGCTGGCGGTGATCCGCTGGCGCCAGTAGCCGCCGTGGACCAGGACCGCAGTGCCCAGGGAAGGCTGTTTGAACGGGTGCGCCAGGATGAAATGCTGGTCGGGATGATCCCCGTACTTGAGCAACTCGGACTCTCGCGTATTTTGCGGCACTGCGCTTTTTCCTTCCATCCTGCGGCGGCCGGCAGGAGTATCCCTGCCGGCCACGTAGTAATTCCTGCCAATGCTAGTCTGCGCCGGGTACGGATCCCGGTGGCAGGAAGTCCACGTCACGCAGTGCTGAGAGGCGGACAACTTCCTCCGGGTCAGACAAGTTGTGAAGCTCATCGAAGAGCGTGGACAGTTGTCCCGAAGGGCTTACCCAAAAGAGCGATTTGCCCGGTGCGCCATCCTTGACGTAGTAGGCGTGAGGAAGTCCCATGGGCATGCGGACGGTATCGCCAGGCCCGGCCTTGAACCATTCGCCGTCCAGGTACAGGGTGTAAGTGCCTTCCATTATGTAAATGTGCTCATCTTGCTTAGGGTGCACGTGCGGAGGCACACCGGTTCCAGTGGGATCAAGGGAAAGCCATGCAAAGCTGCTGGAACTCTCGACCTTGGAGAGATAGGTGTGGCCGAGGACATTCCACGTCTTGTTGCCCATTGATTCACTGGCCAAAGTTATGCCCTTGGGCAGATCGCCCAGAATGATTTCTTGGCCTTGCTGCTGTTCCATGATGACTCCTTAGCGGGTAGATGGCTGGTGCGTCCAGCATGGCATGAATCACATTAGATATGCAATAGGTCTTGCGATCGCAAAATTCGGTGTATATGATTTCTATCACTTCGGCCTATGCTGCCGGACTCTTCACTACCCTCGCAATTCACGCATCGCGGTCGATGGGACCCGTTGCTGCACTCTACGAGTAAGGCACCAATGTGAATACCACTCAGGTAAAAGGAATGAGCGTCTACACGCTTGGCACCGGAGGCGGCCCGATCGTTTCCAGTTCCCGTGCTGGCACCAGCACGGCGATTAGGGTCGATGGGGCAACCTACGTGATTGACTGCGGCATGGGAAGCATCCGCAATTACCGGTCGCATGCCGAATGGGGCGAATTGCGCGCGGTGCTGCTGACCCATCACCACTCGGACCACATCTACGATCTCGGCGCCTATCTGGTGACCGGGTGGCAGGTCCCGGGGGAGTCTTTCGCCCGGCCTATCCAAGTTTTCGGCCCTGGACGTCCCAATCGCATCCCCGCCCTTGGCCCGGAGCACGAGCAGCAGATCGCTTCGCGCGTCGCCGAGCGGGAAATGACCAGCACCGAAGAAATCGTCGATGCGCTGCTGGACAAGGTCTTCTCCTCCGACGTGTTGATCCGCATGGCCGATGAAGGCCGCGACGAACCCCACGAATGGATCCAGTCGCAGAACATCCAGATCCCCGAGGCATCCGGGGCCTGCGCAGTTGAAAACCGCCACCCGGAAATGGAGCCCTTTGAGATCTACCGAGATGAGCTGGTGGCGATCTCCGCGATTCTGGTCGACCACCGCTTGTGCTTCCCGGCATTCGCCTTCCGGATCGACTCGCGCTACGGTTCCGTCGTGGTCTCCGGAGACACCGCCTACTCCGAGAACTGCATCAGGCTCGCCCGCGGAGCTGACTTGCTGCTGCATGAGGTCATCGATCTGCCTGGCATCCTGGCGACATTCCCGGACGGCCCGACGCGCGATGGCATCGAAGTGCATTTGCGTGAATCGCACACGCCGTACAGCGAGGTGGGCAAGGTCGCCGCGAAAGCCGAAGTCGGCGCGCTGGTGCTGCATCACATCGTTCCCAACACCCCCGGTGCCGCTGATCTGGAAGCTATGCTGGAGACCGCACGCGGTGATTTCGCGGGGAATGTATCCATCGCCGAGGACAATGACGTCTTCAGCATCGGCCCGGCGGCGCTGGAACTCTCCGCGGCCGATTCCAAGGGGAGCTTGGTATGAGTACGACACAGAATCTCGCGGACCACACTTTGCGTGCGGCCATTGCCAACGGCAAAATGAACCGGCGCGCCTGGATGGTGACCGGCATGCTGGTACTCTTCCAGATCGTGAACTTCGCCGACAAAGCTGTCCTGGGGCTCGTGGCTGATCCCGCCATGCGCGAACTCGGGTTGACTGCCGGTCAGTTCGGCTTCATCGGCAGCGCCTTCTTCTTCCTCTTCGCCATTGTCGGCGTTATTGTCGGCTTCCTGGCCGGAAAGGTATCCACCCGCTGGATCTTGCTGACCATGGGCATTGCCTGGGCAGTCCTGCAGTTCCCGATGCTCTTCGGCGGAGGCGCGGCAATCCTGCTGGTCACACGCATCCTGCTGGGTGGAGCCGAGGGGCCGGCGACCCCCATTTCGCTGCAGCATGCCCACGGCTGGTTCAATGCGAAGGAACGTGGGCTGCCCAGCAGCGTCATCGCTGCCGGTTCAACCCTGGGGCCGATCCTCGCGGCTCCTGCCCTTGCATGGATCATCGCCAACCCGGCCCTGGGCTGGCGCTGGGCCTTCGGTTTCCTGGGGATCTTCGGGCTGCTCTGGAGCGTAGCGTGGCTGCTTCTGGGCCGCGACGGCCCGTACAGCCATTCCACGGCGGGCAAGGCACAGGCGAAAGCCGGTGCCATCTCGTTGGCGGAGGACCAGCAGCAGGCTGGGCAGAAACCGGAACCGGTCGCCGAATTCGACCTGCAGGGCAAGGGGAGCATTGCGGATTCCTCCGATCTGCTGAAAATCGTGCCGATTCGACGAGTCCTGGGCTCGTGGATGTTCGTGGCAGCGGTGCTCGCAGGTGCCGGCTGCTTCTGGGCGCAGGGTTTCTTGACCACGTGGTCCCCGAAATATCTGGGATCCGTCGTTGCCCTGACACCGGAAATGATCGGTTTGGTCTCCACCTTCCCCTGGGTGATCGGCGCTATCGCGCTGCTGGTTTTGGGCTTCGGCTCCCGCTACTTGATGAAGCGCGGCGTGACGGTTCGCTGGGCCATGGGCGCCCTGTTCGGCGCAACGTTGCTGATTTCCGGGGTCTGCTTCTCGATCCTGCCCTTCCTCTCCGGCTACGCCGCCGTGGCGATGCTGACTCTCGGTGCCGGTACGGCAATGATCTATCCCTTGGCTCCCACGGCAATCGCCTTCAGCGTCTGCTCCAGGCAGCGCGCGGCCCTCATGGCCACGCTCACTGGACTGGCTTCGGTGGGCGGCGTGGTCGCTCCCGCAATGGTCGGTGGCCTGATGGACAGCGCGGGCTATATTCCCAGCCCTAAGGGCGTGGCTGACTCGGCGGAGATGGCCGAGTTGCTGGCTCAGGGCATGAATGCCTCATTCGGGATGATCGGAATCTACCTGGTTGTTGTTGGCATCTTCTGCGTCTTGATGCTCAATCCGGACCGGACAGCGCGCAAGCTGCAGACCAGCTTCACGTTCACCGGCTAGCCAAGATCGCCCCGGATCGAGCTGCAGGATCCCATCGGCCAAGTCGCAACGGCCGATGGGATTCTGCTGCACATGGCGATCCGCGGCCTAGCTCCTATGGATGCCGGTGGGAGTGATGGCGCAGGAAGCATGGCCGCACTCAGGGCAGGCATTCATGGAATGCGCTGCAATGCCTGCATGGCTGTTTCGCCTTTTGGAAAATCCCTTTGCATTCCACCCGGCCATCGTTTCCCCGGTGCCAGCGCACTTGCATTTCGCAAGTGCGATCTTGCCGGCAAGCAGACTCTTGGCAGGCCCGGGGGTGCTGGAAAAGGATAAAACCGTGGCACACCGCTGTGCGCGGTGTGCCACGGTTCGGGACGTTCGTGCTGGAAGGTGCGCAGAGCCAAGGCTAATCGGACGCGAAGGCCTGTTTGGCCTCGGCAGATCGGGCGGCATCTGGTTTGATGCGTGGTGGAATCATCGCCACGGAAATGGCGGCGACTACGCCGACGATGGCGAAGAATACGAAATTGAACTCGAAGCTGATGCCCGAAGCCGCGATCCAGCCGCCGATGATGGGGCCGGAGATGGCGCCGATGCGGGCGAAGGACAATGCCCAGCCCGTGGCCGTGCCGCGCTGCGCGGCCGGGTAGTAATCGGCAATGTATCCGGTGAGAACCAGCGACGTGGAAATCGAGCCGATGCCGGCGAAGGCCACGAAGAACAGATTGACCAGCATAGTATTGGGGAACATCAGCAGGAGGATGCCTCCCGCACCGAGCAGGTAGAAAATCACCAGAATGGTCTTCTGCCCGTACTTGTCGGCGAGGAAGCCCAGGGCCAGTCCGCCGGCGGCTGAGGCGAGGGAGAAGACCAGCAGGAATGTTAGCGAGGAACCGAGGTTGTACCCTGCGCTGCGCATGATCTGCGGCAGCCAGGTATTCAAGCCGTAGACCAGGACCATGCCGCAGAATAGCGAGATCCAGAAGAAGATGGTTGATCGCAAGTACGTTGCGGAGAACATGGAAGCCATGACCTGGCGCCAGGGGGCCTTGCCGGAGCGAACCGGTGGCGCCACGGGCTCGTAATCGGGGATGCTGTGCCGGGCGGCCAGTGCTTTGGCTTCGCTGATCCGCCCCTTGGATACCAGATATTCAAGGGATTCGGGAAGCATCCAGGCAACTAAGGGAAGTAGAACTACAGGTAATGCGCCCACCGCGATAACCCCGCGCCAACCTATCGCGGGCAGAAGCGACATAGCGACCAAGGCAGCGGCGACGATTCCCAGGGAATAGCCTGAGTACATGATGCCGTAGTTAAGTGAGCGTTTCTTGGGTGGCGAATACTCGATGGTCAGCGCGGCGGCCACCGGGATGATGCCGCCCATACCCAGTCCGCCGATCAGCCTGAAGAGGCCGAATATCTCGGGAGTAGGAGCTAGCGCGGCACCGGCTTGGGTGATTGTGAAGACTAGCATGGCCAGCAGGAGCATGCGCTTACGGCCGATGATGTCGCTGAGCGTGCCGATGAACAGTGCGCCGAAGAGCATGCCCACCAACGCGTAGGCTCCGAGGCCGCCGAGCTCCATGGGACTCAGCGACCATTCCTTGTATTCGGCCAATGCCGGGAGCACTGCACCGAGCACGCCGACGTCGTAGCCTTCGGCCAGGATGGCCAGCCAGCAGGCGAAGAGCACCATTGAGGTGGTTCGTTTGGGGATTTTCCAATCCGCGGCTGCGGGGGATTTCGGCATTTGTTCAATCTCCTTGTGTGGGTAGGGCGGAGTTCTTGGAACACCAATAGGATTATCACGTTAAAGTGACGTGCGTTACAATAGCTATACACTTTTTATTTAGGGGGATCTTGATGCCTGCATTCGCGGGAATGGACGAATCCGGGCAGTTGTTGCAGCAGCTCGCCGCAGACTTCATCGCGTCGGGAATCGCAGGAACGGCGTTGGAGCGAACCATTGAATGGGTTGATACCGATGCTGCGGGGCATCATCATAATTCAGCCATCTTGCGCTTCGTCGAGGCGGCCGAAGCCAAACTGTTTCGCGAGGCTGGCGCGGAGTCCTACTTCACCATCTCGCCACGAGTCCGCCATGAGGTCGACTATCGGGCCAAGCTGTATTTCGGCCAAGCGGTGACCACCGCGATTCGCGTGGAGAAGGTCGGGGCCAGTTCGATGTCATTCGGATTCAAGGTCTGGGGGAGTGCGCACCAAGGGCGCGGGTTCGCGCTGGCCGCTGAAGGCCGTTTCGTGACAGTGTGCGTTCCAGTTGGCGGTGAGTCACCTGCCCCCTGGCCCCGTGAAATCCTCGCTGGCATTGATGCTGGTTCCTGAGCGCGGCACCGCGCCCCGTGCGAGCTGGTGGATATATGCGCGAGCCAGATTTGCGGAACTAGGTCTTCGCCCCTGGTTCTCCTTCGGGTGGCCTGTTGGCTAGCAGAGGTGGTGCTGGTAGATTGAAGCTAATTCCGCGAATGTGACGACCGTCAGGATCTCTCTATCGTCGGAATGTGTCCTGGACCGTCTCTGCCCAAGGAGAAACAATGCCTGCTGCCGAAGAAACTTGCACGAGCGCGATATTGTCCGCTCTGGCCTCCGGGACTGTCCAAGTCCATGACCTGACTGCCCCGCTGTCGGACAGGACTCCAACCTTAGTACTGCCCGATCCGTTCTCGAACCTCATTGATTTCAGTCTCGAAGAGGTCTCGGCCTACAACGAGCCCGGACCATACTGGAAGCACCACAATATCCATACTGGTGAGCACATCGGAACGCATATAGATGCGCCGATCCACTGGATTTCGGGACGAGGGGGCAAGGACGTGTCGCAGATTGATCCGCAACGCCTGGTAGGTCCGGCCGTCGTGTTGGACTTCAGATCCTTAGCAGCAGATGATCCGGATGTTCTCATCGATGTGCACCATTTGGAAACGTGGCAATCGGAATATCGGCGGTTTCCTTCCAACGCGTGGCTGCTTTTCCGCACCGGATGGGAGCAATACGGTGATGACAAGACAGCTTTCCTGAATGTCGATGCCACCGGATCGCATACTCCCGGGTTTACTGCGGAGTGCGCCAGATACATCGCCGAGAAGCTGGACATTTCCGGCATCGGCGTGGAAACGGTGGGGATCGATTCCGGCAATGCCGGAGCACTGGAGCCGCCATTCCCCATGCATTACTTCCTGCTCGGTGCAGACAAATACGGGATCACCTCGCTGAAGAACTTGGACAAGCTGCCCGTGTTCGGAGCGATGCTAGTGGTTGCCCCTCTGCCCATAGTTGGCGGTACCGGCGCACCGACCCGGGTGCTGGCATTAGCGCCCCAAAACACCAAGAAAATGGAGGCACAATCGTGAACGTTGCTGAACTGGTCGGCAAGACGCTGGCAAACTTGGGCGTAGGGCACGCTTTCGGCGTGGTGGGAAGCGGGAACTTCGATGTCACGAATGCACTGATTGCCAACGGGGTGCCATATACCGCAGCGCGGCATGAGGGCGGCGCAGCAACGATGGCCGATGCCTACTCACGGACCAGCGGCCAGATCGGCGTGGTCTCGGTGCACCAGGGGTGCGGCCTGACCAACGCGGCCACCGGCATTGGAGAAGCCGCCAAGTCACGCACCCCGATGATCGTGCTGGCCGCCGAAGCCGCCCCGAGCGCCGTGTATTCGAACTTCGCCATGGACCAGGGCTCCTTCTCAACCTCCGTCTACGCCGTCTCCGAACGAATCCACAGCGCCCGCACGGCAGTGGCCGATACAGTTCGCGCCTACCGCAGAGCAGTGAACGACCGGCGGACGGTTGTACTGAACCTGCCATTGAACATCCAAGGGCTCGAAGCTCCGGAATCCCCGGTGGCAGCCGAGGTGGTTCCGGCGGAGCCGGTCCGCCCCTCGCGTGCCGCGGTGCGAGCGCTGGCGGTACTCATCGAAAATGCCCGGCGCCCGGTGTTCGTCGCAGGGCGCGGCGGACGCGGGGCCAAGGCCGAAATCCTGGCGCTTGCCCGGCACAGCGGGGCGCTGGTGGCGACCTCGGCGGTGGCCAAGGGCCTGTTCAACGACGAGGAATTCAGTCTCGGGATCTCCGGCGGGTTCTCGTCGCCGCTGGCCGCCGAATTGATTGCTGGAGCAGATCTGATTGTGGGCTTTGGCTGCGCGCTGAACATGTGGACCATGCGCCACGGTCGGCTCATTTCCGAGGGCACCAAGGTAGTGCAGGTGGACCTGGAAGAGTCCGCCCTGGGGGCGAACCGGCGCATCGACTTGGGCGTGATCGGCGACTCGGCGCAAAGCGCACGCGATGCGCTGGAATATCTGGAAGCGCAGAAGATGCCGGCGCGCGAAGGCTACCGCACCTCCGCGGTGAGCCAGCAGATCGCCGAGGGGGCCAACTGGAGTCAGGTAGCCTACCGGGACCTGTCCACAGACGACCGCATCGATCCGCGAACTCTGACCAAGTCGCTGGATGAGCTGCTGCCGGCCGAGCGCATCGTCAGCGTGGACTCGGGCAACTTCATGGGATACCCGAGCCAGTTTCTCGCCGTTCCAGACGAGCACGGTTTCTGCTTTACCCAGGCGTTCCAGGCGATCGGCCTGGGGCTCTACACGGCCATCGGAGCGGCTTTGGCGCAGCCCGGGCGCTTGCCGGTGCTCGGCACCGGAGACGGCGGATTCCACATGGCCATCGCCGAACTGGATACCGCGGTTCGGCTGAAGCTGCCAATGGTGTGCATCGTCTACAACGATGCCGCCTACGGGGCGGAGGTACATCATTTCGGCGATACGGGTACGGCACCGAATATGGACTCGGTGACCTTCCCTGACACCGATTTCGCAGCCATCGGCCGCGGTTTCGGAGCCGATGGCATCACGGTGCGCAAGCTGGAGGATCTTGACGCGGTAGCCAGCTGGCTCGGCTCGGATCCCACGGGGCCGCTGGTCATCGACGCGAAGATCGCTTCGGACGGCGGTGCGTGGTGGCTAGCGGAGGCATTCAAGGGGCACTAGCCCAGCCCCTGGAACCGCGATTGCTGGTGGGTGGCCCCGGTGCGGCGCATGGTGCGCTGCGCCGGGGCTCGCTTGCACCTTCAAGGCGTCGCTGATCTTTTCAGGCTCGCGCGGCTGGCTTGAGCCGCCAGTCTCCTCATTCCCGGTGCCTGGACCTGCCTGTGCCAGCTTCATGCGCTTGCGCATCAGGAAGTACAGGGCAGAGACGGTCAAGGCGAAGGGAATGCCGAACAGCAACGTCATGGAGAATTGCTCGGTGAACAAGGTCGTGACCAGCAACGCGGCCATCAGCTGCGCCCCGGCCGCGGATCCAGCGGGATAGTACGGCAGGCGGTATTTAAGCGGTGCTGCACTGCGCCGATGGGAACGGCGGAAGAACAAGTGCGTGATGAAGATCAGCATCCAGGCCATCATTGCGCCGAACATCGACAGCGCCATCATTATTGTGAAACCGGATTCTGGATTCGATGCGTAGATGATGGCGGCCACGGCGATTCCGCCAGCCGAGAGCAGCAGGGCGTTGACCGGCGCGCCGTTCTTCTTCAACTTACCCAAGCTGCTCGGAGCCTGCCCGCCGCGGGATAGAGAGAACATCATTCGCGTGGAGATGTACAGCTGCGAGTTCATGGCGGAGAGCGCGGCGATGATGACCACGAAATGGAGAGTGGAATCGGCAAACGGAATGCCGATCACCTGCATCACCGTGACGAACGGGCTGTCGCCTTCGAGGATCTCGCTGACCGGTGCGATGGCAAGGATCAGCGACAGGGTCAGGATGCAGAAGAGGAAGAGCCTGAACAAGGTCACCTTGAAGGCCTTCTTCGCTGCGACTTCGGGATCTTTTGCCTCACCGGCTGCGACGGCGATCATTTCGATGCTCAGGTAGGAGAAGATCGCCACGACAACGGCAAACCAGACACCTTGGGCCCCGCCCATGAAGAATCCGGATTCCGCGGTGTAGTTCTGGAATCCGAAATCATTGCCCCTCTGGCCGAAGACCAGATAGGCAGCAAGCAGGATGAACGCGGCAATAGCGAATTCCTTGGTGGCGGAGAACCAGTATTCCAGTGTTCCGAAGGCTTTGACATTGAACATATTCACCCCGATCAGCAAGGCCGATAGGCCGATGATCCACACCACTGCGGGCAAATCCGGGAACCACATTCGCATGCAGCCGCCCACCGCCGTGATTTCGGTGCCTACGGCCAGTACGAGGCAGGACCAGTACAGGTATTTGAGCAGGAACCCGGTGAATGGGTTGATGTAGTGCTCGGCGAAGGCGCCGAAGGAGCCGGTCGTCGGGTGCGCCAGGATCATCTCGGCCAACGCCCCCATGAGCAGCACGGCGATCTACCCGCCGATGGCGCCGCCAAGCGCAATCATGCTCAGCTGGCGCGAAGTTAGCTCCTTCGACAGGCCGGCTTCTCGCTGTGCGATTTGATCCAGGGAAGATTTCATTGAATTATCCAAAGGTGGTTTGGTGGCCGATTTGGGATCCGAGCCGAGCCGCCAAGCGGTTCCCGTGCCCGGCAAAAAGCCGCAGGATCGGCAGCCCAAACTGGGCCGCCAATCCTGCGGCTGGCAGCAACAGCTAAGCGCTGGTTACCAAATTGGAGGTTTCGGATTTCCTGGCCGGAATCCAGCGCAGGTGCGTTTGTTCCTGCTCCTCGGCTTCCCGAACCAGCGAGAGCCGCGGGCGGACCGCGTCGGTGCGGGCGGCGGGCGGCTTGCGGCGTCCGGCCTTGAAAGGCAGCGGCCAGGTGGCGCCGTCACCGGTATAGTCCTGCTCGGCGGCTGCCTGCAAGGTCCACTGCGGGTTGTACAGGTGGGTGCGTCCCAGCGCCACCAGATCCGCGCGGCCTGCCAGCAGGATCGAGTTCACGTCGTCGTAGGAGGACACCGCACCCACCGCGATCACCGAGACCCCTGCCTCGGCGGCGACCTGGTTGCGGATCCTGTCGGCGAATGGCGTCTGGTAGCTGCGCCCGAAAGCCGGCTTCTCGTCCTTCACGATCTGCCCCGACGAGACATCGATGAACTGGGCGCCGTGGGCGATGAAGGCCCGGGCGATGTCCACGGCATCTTCTTCGGTATTCCCGCCTGGCGACCAGTCGGTAGCCGAGATGCGCACGCCGATGGTCTTGCTTGCCGGCCATGCTTCGCGGACCGCATCCAGGACCTCAAGCGGGTAGCGCAGCCGGTTCTCCAAGCCTCCGCCGTATTCGTCGGTGCGCTGATTGGACAGCGGCGAAAGGAAGGAAGAGAGCAAGTAGCCGTGGGCCATATGCACTTCCAGCACGTCGAATCCTGCCTCATCGGCGCGGCGTGCTGCGGCGGCGAACTGCTCGCGCACCTCGTCCATCTGCGCACGGTCCATTTCCACCGGCACATGGCAGCCTTCGCCATAGGGCAGTGCGCTGGGGGCGAGCACATCCCAGTTGCCTTCTTGCAGCGGCTGGTCGATGCCTTCCCACATCAGCTTCGTCGAGCCCTTGCGACCCGAGTGGCCGAGCTGGGCGCCGATCTTGGCGTTCGAATTTCCGTGCACGTAGTCGGTCACGCGCTTCCAGGCAGCGGCCTGCTCATCGGTGTACAGGCCAGTGCAGCCCGGGGTGATGCGGCCGATATCGGAAACGCAGACCATTTCGGTCATCACCAGCCCGGCCCCTCCCATGGCCTTGGAGCCCAGATGGACCAGGTGGAAGTCCCCGGGCACCCCGTCGGTGGCCGAGTACATGTCCATGGACGAAACCACCACGCGGTTGGCCAGCTCGGTGTTGCCGAGCCTATGCGGCTGGAACATCGCCGGTGCAACGGAAGGCGAAGCGTTGAGCCGGGCGAAGTTCTCATCGACCTGCTGAGCGAATCCGGTATCCCGCAGCTTCAGGTTCTCGTAGGTGATGCGCCGGGAGCGGGTGAGCAAGTTGAAGCAGAACTGCACCGGGTCCTGGTCCTTGTACTGCCCGATGTTCTCGAACCATTCCAGCGAGGCCTGGGCCGCGCGCTGGGTGGATTCGACCACTGGGCGGCGCTCGGTCTCGTAGGCGGCCAGCGCCGAATCAACCTCGGCATGCTCATGCAGGCAGGCAGCCAGGGCCAGAGCGTCCTCCATGGCCAGCTTGGTGCCCGAGCCGATGGAGAAGTGGGCAGTGTGCGCGGCATCGCCCAGCAGGACGATGTTCCCATGGCGCCAGTTCTCGTTGCGCACCGTGGTGAAGTTGATCCACTTGGAGTTGTTAGTCAGCACCTGGTATCCGGCCAGTTCCTCGGCGAAGATCCCGGCCACCTTGTCCACCGACTTCTGGTCGCTCACGCCCGGGCCGAAGACCTCGTCCTCGGTCTCGTCGAATCCGGCCGCACGCCAGACGTCTTCGTGCATTTCCACGATGAAGGTCGAACCCTCGTCCGAGTACGGGTAGCCGTGGATCTGCATGGTTCCGGCATCGGTTTCCTTGACAAAGAACTTGAAGGCCTCGAAGACCTGGTCGGTGCCCAGCCACATGTACTTCGAGGTCCGCGGATCAAGGGAGGGCTTGAAGGAGTCCGCGTACTTGGTTCGCACCGCGGAGTTCAGCCCGTCAGCGGCCAGCACCAGGTCGTACTCGTCCGCCAGCTGCTCCACATCCGGGGCAACGGTGGAGAAGCGCACATCCACGCCCAGTTCGATGCAGCGGCGCTGCAGCAGCTGGAGCAGTTCCTTGCGGCTCATGGCCGCGAAGCCCTGGCCGCCCACGGTGTGCATCTGGCCGCGGAAGTGGATGTCGATATCGCTCCAGCGGGCGAAGCGCCGGGACATGTATTCGGCCACCACCGGATCGGCGTTGCCGATGCCGCCCAGGGTCTCATCGGAGAACACCACGCCGAAGCCGAAGGTGTCCGATGCGGCATTGCGTTCCCACACGGTGACATCGTGGTTCTCATCCAGCTGCTTCATCAGAGCCGCGAAGTACAGGCCGCCAGGGCCGCCGCCGATAACTGCAATCTTCATGGTGTGTCCTTTCATCAGCCCCGGAGGGCGATTGGGCCGGGGCCCGAAAAATATCTGGGGAGTTTATGCGACCGGGGAGCCGTTGAAGGCCTCGCGCAGCTTGAAATGCTGCAGCTTGCCGCTGGGATTTCGAGGCAGCTCGGTGACAAAGCGGATTTCCCGCGGGTACTTGTACGGGGCAATCGTGGCTTTGACGAAGTCCTGCAATTCCTTGGCCTTCGCCTCATCGGCTTCGGCGCCTTCGACCAGAACCACGAACGCGCAGACGATTGATCCGCGGTTCGGATCCGGGCGGGCGACCACCGCGTTTTCCAGCACATCGGGATGCTGGTCCAGGGCTTGCTCGACTTCCGGGCCGCCGATGTTATATCCGGAAGAGACGATCATGTTGTCGCTGCGCGCCTGGTAGGTGAAGAAACCGTCCTCGTCCCGGGAGAAGATGTCCCCGGTGATGTTCCAGCCGCTTTCGACGTAATTGCGCTGCCTCGGGTCATCGAGATAGCGGCAGCCGGTCGGCCCGATAACCGCCAGGCGCCCCGGCTCGTTGGCCGCGGCTTCGTTGCCCTCGGCATCCAGCACCGTGGCGCGGAAACCGGGAATGGCCTTGCCTGTGGTTCCCGGCTTGATGTCCTTGCCGGCGGCGGAGACGAACACGTGCAGCATTTCGGTGGAACCGATGCCGTTGACCAGTTCCAGCCCGGTTGCCTCCCTGACCTGGTGCCAGGTGTCGGCAGGCAGGTGCTCGCCGGCGGAGACCGCCACGCGCAGGGGCCTGAGCAGGTCGGCCTTGCCGTTCTTCAAGATGGCCCGGTAGGCGGTGGGGGCGGTGAACAGGATGGTTGCCCCGGCCGCGTGGGACTGCTCGGCCAATTGAACCGGGGTGGCGCGTTCGGTCAGCAGCGAGCTGGCGCCGAAGCGGAAGGGGAAGACCACTAGCCCGCCCAGTCCGAAGGTGAAAGCCAGCGGCGGGGAACCGGCGAAGACATCGTCCTTGGTGGGTTCCAGGATGTAGCGGGCAAAAGTGTCCGCATTGGCCAGGATGTCCCGGTGGAAATGCATGGTGATCTTAGGGACGCCAGTGGTTCCCGAAGTCGGTCCCAGCAATGCCACATCATCTGCGGCTGTGGCCACCGCGGTGAATTCGCCGGATTTGCCTGCTGCCTGCTGGGCCAGATCGTCGCGGGACGTGCCGCCGTAGCTGATGACCGGATAGCCGCCGCCGCTGGCCTTGAGCGCGTCCTCGGCGAAGCGGTGGTCGGTGATTAGCGCCACCGGGCCGGTCAGCGTGGCCAGCTTGGAGATTTCCGCAGCGCGCAGGGCAGCCATCGTGGTGACCACAACACCGCCGGCCTTGATCACTCCGAGCCAGCAAGCTACCAGCCATGCGTTGTTCGGACCGCGCAGCATTACCCGGTTGCCCGGCACCAAGCCATAGTCCTCGACCAGCACCTGGGCTACCTGGTTGGCCCGCTTGAGCAGCTGCCCGTAGCTCAGGCTGGTGCCATCCGGGGCCAGCAGCGCCGTGCGCTGGGCGCCGAACTTCTCGACGGACTGGTCGATCAGCACTTCGGCGGCATTGAGCCGGTCCGGGTACTGCAGCTCGGGCAAGGTGAATTCCAGCGTCGGCCACAATTCGGGGGATGGAAGATGGTCGCGGGTAAAGCTATCGACATGTGCAGAAGGTGAAAGTTCCATAAGGCAACTCCGTTGGCAGGTTCGGTGGGAAGTCCTAGTTGGCGTTCCGCCCGGGGCGGATCATTCCTTCTTGGGCTACGGTGGCCAGCAGCTTGCCATCGCGGGCATAGAAGCGCCCGATGGCCAGTCCGCGGTTGTCCTGGCTCGAAATGGCTTCCTGAGCGTAAAGCACCCAGTCGTCCATGCGCCCCTCGCGATGGAACCACATGGAATGGTCCAAGCTGGCGGTCACCAGGCCCTCATCGCCCCAGCTCAGCCCGAGGCCGCGCATGATCGGCTCCAGGATGGTGTAATCGCAGACATAGGCCAAGGCCGCCTTCTGAATCACCGCATCATCGGGCAACGGTGAGAAGGCTCGGATCCAGACCGCTTGGCTGCCGGACTTTTCGCGCTCGCCGGGAAGGTAGATGGCTTCGGGAACATGGCGCATGTCGAAGCTGCGGCCGCCGGCCCAGTACTTGGCGGCGTCGCCCTCCACGCCCTGCAGGGCCTCGGCGGCGCTGGCCAGGGACTGCGGATCCAGATCCAGCGAAGCGCCGGGGGCATCGAGCGCGAATTCGGCCCCGTCTTCCGGAACGTGGAAAGAGCCTAGCGCGCAGTAGACCGGCTTGCCGTTCTGGAAGGCGCGCACCTGGCGGGTGGAATAGCCGCGGCCATCGCGCAGGTGCTCCACCTCGTAGCGGACCGGCTGGTGCATATCCACTGGCCGCAGGAAGTAGGAGTGCATGGAGTGCAGGCTGCGGTCGGCACCCACCGACTTCATCAGCGAAAGGGCACCCTGGGCAACCATGTCGCCACCGTAGGCCTTGGGCCAGGGCACGTACTGAGGGATGGCGGTGAACGCCTGGTCGAAGACCTCCGCAGCGCATTCGGCCAGGTTGATGGCATCCAGGAAGACCTGGGCGGACAATGCTGTGGTGCTCATGCTCGGCGGTATCCTTCCAAGGTTTCGTCAGCGACATCAGCGAGATTGACCACGATATTCTCCGGGGTCCGGGCAGTGAGCCACACCAGCTCCTCGGTGACCGACATGTTGGCCTCGACATGGGGCATGAACGGTGGGACGAAGACCCAGTCGCCGGCCTTCATGTCGGCGTACTGCTCGTAGTTCTCGCCGTAGTAGATCCGGCCGTGTCCGCGCAGCACGTAGCCGCCGGTTTCCGCTTCACCATGGTGGTGGGGGAGGGAACGGTAGCCCGGGACATTGGAGACCTGGCCGAACCAGATCTTGGTGGCGGGCGTGTGCTGGATGCTGACGCCCGAGACGCGGATGCAGTCCCCGGACTGGGCGGTATTGGTGTCCTCGGATCCTGCTCGGGTGACTACGGGGACGACCTGGCCGTTTTCGGAGGCATAGATCGAATTGTCGCCTTCGGTGCGGTAGGTCATGGGTGTTTCGGTCATGGTGTGCTCCTTCATTTTCGATAGCGGGATATTGCTGCAGGTCATTGGGATAGGGCCGGGCTGTTGACCCGGAGCCGGAATCTGTTGGACAGGATGCCGATGCCCGGGATTTCGGTTTCGAGCCGGTCCCCGTCGGCGAGGAAACGCGGTGGGGCCATGCCCATGCCGACTCCGCCGGGGGTTCCGGTCAGCACGATGTCCCCGGCACGCAAGGTGGTGAATTCGGAAATGTAGCTGACCAGCCGCGCCGCGGAGAACACCAGCGTCGAGGTGTTTCCGCGTTGGACTTCCTGGCCGTTGATGCGGCAAATGACTTCCGCCCCGGCGACCGGGTCGATCTCATCTGCCGTGGCCAGCACGGGGCCTAGGGGAGTAGTGCCGTCGAAGGCCTTGCCCTGGAACCACTGCAAGGTCCGGCGCTGCCAGTCGCGCATCGAGATGTCGTTGGCTACTGTGTACCCGGCTATCGCGGCCTGGGCTTCCTCCAGGGATGCCGAAGATGCGTCTGATCCGAGCACCACTGCCAGTTCAGCTTCCCAATCCACATTGGATGAGGAAGCACTGCATATCTCGGCATCGGGATCAGCCAGGGTATCGGCGTACTTGGCGAACAGCGTGGGGTAATCAGGCAGTTCTCGTCCCATTTCCAGGATGTGATCACTGTAGTTCAGCCCGCAGCAGATCACCTTGGCCGGCGCTGGCAACGGGTTGAGTAGTCGTGCTTGATCCGAGGGGACGAGCTCGCTTAAGGCGCCGGATTCCAGGACCTTGGATGCGATGGCTTTCCAGTCCCGGTGCTTGAGGAACTCGTTGAGATCGCCAGCCGGCAGGGGCAAGTAGCCCCGCTCGGTCTGGATTGCGGCCAAGTTCTTCCCTCCGGCGCTGATCGTTGCGAGTTTCATGGGTGGGTTCCCCTTGTCGGTTGGGCGAAAATCTATGTGTCGACTTTTTTACCGCCGTCACGTAAACTCAATGTAGCACGCATCACAAAGATGGCGCTAGAGCCAATTGGGGCAAATTTCATGCACCCGGTACAAGGAGTAGGAAATGACTGAGACCAAGCTGCATCGCAACGAGACAATCAACCCGGCATCCATGGCGAAGCCCTCTGGCTATGCCCACGGGATCAAGGCGGGGGACACGGTCTACCTCGGCGGGCAGACCGCCCTGGACAAGGACATGAACATCGTGCCCGGCGGCATCGTGGAACAGTTCAAGCAGGCCTTCTCAAACGTGCTGACCACCTTGGTTGAAGCCGGCGGCCGCCCGGAGGATCTGACCAGCGTGACCATCTACCTCACCGATGTGGATGATTACATGGCCCATGGCAGGGAAATCGGGCGCCTGTGGCGGGAAATGGCCGGATCGGAATATCCTGCAATGGCAGGGATCGGGGTCAGCCGCCTGTGGCAGCAGGAAGCCTTGATCGAAATCCAGGGCGTTGCCGTCATCCAAGACCGCCGCTAGCCCCAAGACGCGGAACAGGGCTGCGAAACCAATTGGTTTCGCAGCCCTGTTTCTATCGGTCTAGGTGCAAGGATCAGCGTTGCTCGCCGATCACCCGCTGCACATGCCGGGAAGCCAGTGGGGACAGCAGCGTATGCAGGTCCATGAACAGAGCTTCGGCTTTCAGCGCGTGCCAATTCTCCGGGAGCAGCTCGGCCGGCAGCCCGGGATCGGAATAGGGGAAGCGGCGCCACTGGGTGAGCAGGATCAGGTGGTCCGCGAAGCCTTGGGCATCGACCTCCGGGCTATGCTGCGTGCCGGCGTGTTCCTTCCAGAATTCCAGCCGTCCCTGGTTCTCCTTCAGGAATTCGGAGTACATTGCCTCCAAGGTCCCTAGATCCCACCAGGAATCCAGGTTCTCGCGCAGCTGCGCGCCGCCGATGTGCTCGGCCAGGAAGAACTCGAAGTATTGGTCCAAGCCATGGCGCGCGAAGTAGGCCAGGGCCGGGTCCTTGGCGTGTTCCGGGGCTATCCAGAGTCCGGGGACCACCGAACCGAAGCCCATGCGCACCAGGGCGGAACGGATCTTGTGCCGGATGTTGCGCTGGGTTTCGGGGACCGTGAAGGTTGCCAACAGCCAGCGGTCTTCTGCCGTTGCGCGGCGTGGATGGAAAATCCGCTCGTCGCCTTCGGCGAAAGTGGTCAGCACAGATTCGGACAACGTATATCCGTTGCGACCGCGGACTTGCACGCTTTCGATGATGCCGCGCTTCTTCAACCGGGAAATCGAAGAACGAGTGCCCGCGGGCTCGACTCCCACATCCTGCATCAGGGAAATGATTGCTGCCACTTGCAGGGCACCGCCGTGCTGTCGGGCATGCATTCCGAAAAGCGAAACGATCAGCTGGTGGTGGCGGGGCATGGAGAGCTCTGCTGCACTGACGTGTGGTTTTGCCTGCGCTGTCATGGAACATTCTCCGTTCGAAACTGGTGTACCGATTCTAGTGCCAACCTTCGGTGGAAGGTCCCGACGGCAGCCTGCTACCCCAGGTGCTTGTCGTAGAACTCGCGCAGCTGGACGCTCTTCTGCTTGGCGATGTCATCCCATTCGTCGATCGACGCCGAATCATCCGCGTAATCGGAAGGGATCTTGAAGATCTGCAGCGGCACGTTGAAGCGCTGGCAAATGCTTGCGTAGGCGTAGCCCTCCATATCGACCAACGAGGCGCCCAAGGAGTTGATGTGGATACGCTGCTCGTCATTCGAGACGAACACATCGCCGGTAGCCATGGTGACCTGGAGATCAGGAAGAAGGATGGCACCGGTAGGATCCACATCTGCCGATGGCAGCGGGAAATCATGCTGGATCAGTTTGGTGATCTGGTAAATGGTGTCCAAGCTCGGGCGGTCTTCACCGGCATGGCCAACAACGCCAGCGGTGCCAAGCACGACGACGTTTTCGATGTTGCCTTCAGCAAGCGCGCCAGCCAAGGCTACCGACGCATTGACCTTGCCAACACCAGAAATCAGGTGCTCTACATCTGCAAAGGCTACGGCTTCGTCTGCATGCGCAAAGACGAGCAAGGACTTCTGGTCTGACATGAACTTCCCCTCTAAAGAAATCGGTTCGGGGATTGCTGCCCCGAAACGTCCTAAGAAGTCTATCGGTTACCTCCTGCGATAAGGTCTCGATTCGCCAGATGGTGAGCAGATAGACTTTGCATATGAGTGATATTGAACTTGCTGAAGTTGAAAGCTTTGCACTGGACCACACCAAGGTCAAGGCGCCGTATGTGCGCAAGATCGGGGTTGAGCACGGTCCCAAGGGAGATGCCATCTCCAATTACGACATCCGTTTAGTGCAGCCAAACCACGGTGAGATTCCAACGGCAGGTTTGCACACCATCGAGCACACCATGGCTGGTCTGCTGCGTACCCGCATCGATGGCCTGATCGATTTCTCCCCATTTGGCTGCCGCACCGGCTTCCATATGATCTTGTGGGGCGAGCCAACCCCCGAGGTCGTCGCCGCTGCCATCAAGAGCTCGCTGGAGGATATCGCGGAGAAGGTTACCTGGGAAGATGTTCCAGGAACCGAAGCCGTGAGCTGTGGCAACTACCGCGACCATTCCCTGCACTCGGCTCGCGAGTGGGCCAAGGTCGTCCTGGAGCAGGGCATCAGCCTTGATGCATTCGATCGTTCCAAGCTTGCCTAGGCTATAGCTTGAGATCTGGAAATCCCGCGTGTTCCATTTGGAACGTGCGGGATTTTCTTGTTTAGCCGTCCCTTCGCCACGTGGAAACGCTGGCCGTCAAAACGCAGATTCGCAGCGTCCCGTCGGCAGCAAGGACGCTATGCGCAAAGTTCGCTTCTTGGCCGCGGCACTAGGCGCCACGGCACCAGCAATCAGTGGATGCGTGAATTCCGATGCGGTGAACACTGTTTATCTTGCCGGCGCATCTAGCGACCCGGAGCTGCAGACCCCAGTGTGTGCTGACGCAGAGCAGCGCGGATATCTTGACGCAACGTAGTCCGCTGACCTAGCTGGAGCGTATTTGCGCAGGCCCGGTCCGATCGCGTAATTTCCCAGAATGTGATGGCTCCGTCACCACTGAGCTATTGCTTTCAAACCGCGGTTCTATGGGAGAATGAAAGACAGTGTACTTAGCTTGAAATGGCTATTCTCGACGACTTAAGGACGTATATTCGTGGCCATGATTCCATTGCCGTTGCATTCGGTGGAGACCACGCAGTTTTCTCCGATTGACCCGGCGGACCCGACGTTGGTCCACCGAGGCGAAGGCGGCTCTGAAGTCCGGCGCAGCATCCTGCCCGGTGGCGTACGAGTCCTGACAGAAGCGATGCCCGGACAGCGGTCCACCACAGTGGGCTTCTGGGTACCGGTCGGTTCCCGCGACGAGGAATCAGGGCACTTCGGCTCCACGCACTTCCTGGAGCACCTGCTGTTCAAGGGCACTGCCAAGCGCACTGCCTTGGAAATCGCCCAGTCCTTCGATGCCGTGGGCGGCGAATCAAACGCAGCCACCGCCAAGGAATCGACCTGCTATTACGCCCGCGTCCTGGACACGGAGCTGCCAATGGCCCTTGAGGTCATCGCCGACATGGTTACCTCTGCAGTTATCGACCCGCAGGAATTGGAACAGGAACGCGGGGTGATCATCGAAGAGCTGGCCATGGATGCAGATGACGCGATGGATGTCGCCCACGAGCGGTTCGTTGCCAATGTCTTGGGCGATCACCCATTGGGACGTCCCATTGGAGGAACTCCTGAAGAGATCATGGAGATCTCCCGCGAGGCAGTCATGGAGCACTATCGTGCGCACTACCGCCCAAGCGAGTTGATTGTTACTGCCGCCGGATCCCTGGAGCACGACAAGCTGTGCGAGCTGCTTCTCAAGGCGCTGACCGAAGCAGGCTGGGAACTGGACCCGATGGCTGTGCCAGAACCACGCCGCATGGGTGAACCAGCGCAGATCACTTCGAAGGCCGGGCTGGAAGTAATCAACCGTCCGGGCGAGCAAGCCAACATCATCATGGGATGCTCCGGCATCACCGGACATGATGACCGCCGTCAGGTTCTCGCAGTGCTGAACGCTGTTCTCGGCGGCGGCATGAGCTCAAGGTTGTTCCAGGAAATTCGCGAGAAGCGTGGACTGGTGTACTCGACCTACTCCTTCTCCGCCGCCTACACCGATGCCGGCTACTTTGGCATGTACGCGGGCTGCGCCCCGGCTAAGGCTGCTCAGGTTATCGGGCTGCTGGGGGCCGAGCTTGATCGGTTGGCCAAGGACGGCATCACCGAAACTGAATTGGCGCAGGCCAAGGGCCAGCTATCTGGTGGAACGGTGCTGGCACTGGAGGATCCAGGAAGCCGCATGTCCCGTTTGGGCCGGGCAGAAATGATTACCGGAGAATTCCAGGACATCGACGAAGCATTGTCTCGCGTCAATGCCGTCACGGCCCAGGAAGTTCAGGATCTGGCCCAGGAACTGGCCTCCAAGGATCGAGTGATCACCGTGGTGGGACCGTTTGAAAGTGAAGCCGACTTGGGCCTCTAGAGCTGGATGCCGTGCCCCTGGAATCGAATCTGAGGATTTCGATTCCAGGGGCATAGCCGTTTTCTCTGGGTCATGCCGCGGCATCTACTAGCGCTGCAAGCTCGGGCGCATGAGAGAAATTGAACCCATGTGCACCCTGATGCATGACGGTGAGCTTGGCTTGCGGTGTTCTTGCGACCAGGCGAAGACCGAACTCCGGTGGAGACAGCGGATCCCGGGTGCCGCACACGACATCAATCGGGCACTGGACCGTACGAAGCAATTCAACGGTGGAGTAGTCCAGCATCTGGGCGCAGCTTTTGGCCCACCATGGGACGCCGCAGCGCAAGTAATCGACGAGCAATATTGCCTTCACCGAGTTCAACTCGTGCGGGAAATCTTCAAAGAGCCGGCGGGCCTGCCTGAACAGCGTCGCTTCACGGTCGTTGACCGCAGGAGCTGCAATGACCAGGTGCTTGACCAGATCCGGCCACGCGCGAGCTAGCTCAATGGAAACCTGCGCGCCCATGGAATGCCCGAGGACGATAGCGTTCTCAACCTTCAGCTCGCGCAACGCCAATGCTACTTCGTGCGCGAAACGCGGTACGGTCACCGGGCGGCCATCATCCAGATTCTTGCCGTGGCCTGGAAGCTCGGGAACGATCACTCGATACTTCTTAGCCAAGATGTTGGCCAGCGGAGTGAAATAGCGGCTGGATGCTCCGAGCCCGTGAATCAGCACCACGTCAGGGCCATGGCCCGCGACACGAACCGAAAGCCTGGTCCTGAGGGATTCGGGCAATTGCCCAAAGTAATCGTGGCGCACGCCAGCCTTTCATCGTGCGAAAAGTGCGCACACACTATCGGTAGGGAAAATCGGCACGCTCACCTGAAATGGCGAGACAGGCAAAAAGGAATTAACCGCCCGCCCCGGTCGAATGCTGGGTAATAGCGGAACGAAGGTCTTCCGGGAAGAGCTCCTGCACGCCTTCCTCGTATTTGGAACCGTCATCTGGACGGCGCAGTTCCTGCCCGTCAATGCGGAACGGGAAGGCATCCGCCTGGGCAGCGGTGTCCGCCGAGTCCTGGCTATCGGGTGCGCAAGTAGCCCAGCCGTAGGTCGTGGAGTCCTCGATACGGAAAACCTCAACCTGGCAAGTCGGCGAATCGATGACCGTTCCCTGTTCTTGGACGACATCAGTAATAGTTGCTCGCTCGTCATCGGAGAGGGTAATCGGTTCATCGCCTGAACCGCAGGAAGTGATTGCAAAGGTCGCGACAAGCGTTGCGCCGATGCCGAAACCAAAGCGCTTAATTTTCTGACCCATGGCCCTGCTTACTACTTGGAGACTCCTGACACATATTTTTCCCCTATTTGCTAGGCAAAACAAGTTGGGCTGGCCGTAGGGAACAAGCAGAATCAAATATCTGGGAAATCGCCTCAGGGTATTCGCTGCAAAACTCGCGTGAGATCACGTAATCGTTGGCAAGGCAGGTGCCTGCAGGGCGATAGGCTTAAGCCCATGAGTGCACAGATCAAGGTGGCCGTGCTCGGCGCGGCCGGACGAATGGGCTCGGAAGCGGTCAAGGCCGTAACTGAGGCTGCAGACATGGAATTGGTAGCAAGCTTGGGAAGAGGCGACGATTTGTCGCAGATCCTTGAAGCCGGAGCAACGCACATTGTTGACCTTTCTGTGCCGGCATCCACCGAGGCCAATGTGCGTTTTGCCGTCGAGAACGGGCTTCATGCAGTGGTTGGCACCACTGGCTGGGATGATGATCGCCGCGCGAATTTGGAAGGGCTGCTGGGCAAGCATCCGCAGGCAGGTGTGCTGATTGCGCCCAACTTCGCCCTGGGCTCGGTGCTCGCCAGCGCTTTCGCGTCTACGGCCGCCAAGTACTTCGAATCCGTAGAGATCATTGAGCTGCACCACCCGAATAAGGTGGACGCGCCTAGCGGCACCGCGGTGCGTACCGCTGAACTGATCGCGAAGTCGCGTGAAGCCGCTGGAGTCCCCGCGAGCCCGGACGCCACCGAGACCCAGCTCGATGGCGCCCGTGGCGCAGTCGTCGATGGAATCAACGTTCATTCGGTACGCCTGCGCGGCCTCGTAGCCCACCAGGAAGTGCTCTTTGGCGGCCCGGGGGAGCAGTTCACCTTGCGCCATGATTCCTTCGACCGTGCCTCGTTCATGCCAGGCGTCCTCCTGGGCCTGCGTACTGTTGGCTCCCGCCCGGGCCTGACCTATGGCCTTGATGGCTTCCTGGAGCTGGGCCAGTGAAAACGAAACTTTGGGTAGGCGGCATTCTGCTGCTGTTCGCGCTGTACATTGGAATGACCTTCACCCAGGCGATCCGTCTGCTGAAAACCGGGGAACTGGTCGCGCAGGTCATGGGCATTGCAATCCTGGTTATTCCTGCACTGTGCGTCTGGATCCTCATTCGCGAGGTGCTCTTCGGGCTGCGCACTGAGAAAATGGGCAAGTCCTTGGCCGCCTCAGGTGAGCTGCCAGAGGATCTTCCCCGCATGCCGTCGGGACGTTTCCTCCGTTCGGCCGCCGACGCTGATTTCCCTATCCATCAGCAGGATGTGGAAGAGAACCCGGAATCATGGAAATCCTGGTACCGTCTGGCACTGGCGTATGAAGCCTGCGGTGACAAGCCGCGCGCCCGCAAATCCATGCGTACTGCGATCGAATTCTGGCGAGCAGACCAGAAGGTCAGCCAGTAATTGCATAAAACAGCATCATGATGATGGCCCGGACTCACGAGAGTCCGGGTCATCGCTCTAGAACTTGCCCTTCGTTTCGGGGGTGCTGTCGGCTCCGCTAAACACCCGGACGCCATATTCCAAAGGGCCAGAGGCCTTGCTGAAGCCAAGCCAAATTCCGAAGACGGCCGTCGTTGCACAGAGAACCCACCAAATGGCCATTGGGTCCAAGTGGTCTTTCAGCGCCGGCAGCAAGATGATGTGCCCTGCATACAAGGTCAGAGGGGCCCGGCCGGCGCCGGCCAGAATCCGGCCGAGCGCACCCAGCCGACCAATGATCAGCTGGAACAGGCCGATGATAGCGACAGCGCAGGCGGCGTTGTGCAGCGTTGAGAGCGAAGAATTGCTGTGACCGGTCGGCAGCCAGAGATAGGCTGGATTGTCCAGGAACGGATCCAGATTGGCGCCCGGCAAACGCCCGGTGGTGATCATTGTGGGAACGAGGGATAACTCCAGGCCCAGTTCACGGGCTATGAGCCCGGCATTTTGCATGCTCACCGAATGGCCCACCCATTGGGTTGCCGCCGCGATAATCGAACCGCCCAATGCAAGCAGGCTCGCAGTCCTCGTGCTGTGCAGGTTGCATCTTGCGATGGCTATTCCAAGAAGGCCGAAACCGAACCAGACCATCAATGGGTAGTATCCGGTGACCGTTAGATCCTTGAGGAGCAGTTGCGGGGTGAGAATGTCGCCGAAGCTCGGATTATGGCCCAGCGAGTCCGCAATCCAGTTGCTGGCCAGCGGTCGCCAAAGAACCGGCATAAGCAGCAGCCAAAGGGCCGAGACTACCCAAATGGTTATTCTCGACAGCTTCAGCGCCAGTGGAAGCAATAGAAACAGTAGCCCATAGTGGACAAGAATGACCGCGATGGCTTCATTTACTGACCCAATTGCCATTCCGAGCACGGCAATAATTAATGCTCTCAGCACAAGGACTGAGTAAACCTTAGGGTGGGAAAAGCCCTTTCGAGCCAAGGATTTCGAGAGCAGAACCAGGGATAAACCCGCGAGCACCATGAACAGGACAGATGCTCGGCCGGAGGCGAAAGTCCCGGTAAATGTTGGGGAGTAGGCGGGTGCGCCGCTGGTTTCATAGAGCGGGAAAACGTGCGCGGCGAACATCCCGAGGATGGCGGCAAGCCGTGCCGCGTCCACGCCCAGCAACCGCTGGGAACTACCCAAATCGTTCATGGAATCATCGCACCACGAATTGCGCGGGGGATGCCATTGCAACATGCGCGAGTGTAGATTTAATGCCATGGCTACAAGTGCAATTGATAATCAGGCATACCCGTTCGGTACCGTGCTGACCGCTATGGTCACACCCTTCGATGAAGCGGGTGAAGTCGATTACGCGATGGCTGCCAAACTGGCAACGAAGCTGGTTGATGATGGCTGCGACGGACTGGTCGTCACCGGCACCACCGGCGAGACCTCGACCCTGACCGATGAAGAGAACATCGAGATGTTCCGTACCGTCGCCGAGGCGGTGGGGGACCGTGCCGCAGTGCTGGCCGGTTCCACTACCAACGACACCCGCCACTCCATCAAGCTCTCGCTGGCTGCCAAGGAAGCGGGCGTAGACGGTGTGCTGTTGACCACCCCCTACTACAACAAGCCAAGCCAGGCCGGCGTCATCGCCCACGTCAAGGCCATCGCCGAAGCCGTTGAGCTGCCCATCATGCTCTACGACATCCCGGGACGCACCGGCATCGCGCTGGCACCCGAGACCATCATTGAACTGTCCAGGATTCCTCAGGTCATTGCATTGAAGGACGCCAAGGCGGATTACCAGTCCACCACCACCGTGCTGGCCACAACCGATCTGCACGTGTACTCCGGCGACGATGGGCTGACTTTGCCGCTGATGGCAGCAGGTGCTGTCGGCGTGGTTTCGGTCACCGCTCACGTTGCGGCCGCTAAGTACCGTACGCTTGTTAATGCAATGCATGCAGGAGATCTGGCGACTGCACGCACCACACACTTTGAGCTGGACGCGATCCAGCGCGGCATCATGGGCCACATTCAGGGCGCCGTGGCCGCAAAATATGGACTTCACTGGCAGGGTGTCCTGCCGAACACCGTCGTCCGACTGCCGCTGTTGGCACCGTCGGACGCAGAGCTCGATGCCATCCGCGCGGACCTACGTGAAGGTGGATGGGATCTGTAACGAAAGGGACTAACCACATATGACTGAGAGTTCAGTAGGCAAGGCTGACGCTGCGCGTATGCAGACTCCGGCGAAGCTGAAGAAGGGAACGATGCGAATTGTTCCCCTCGGCGGCTTGGGCGAGGTCGGCCGAAACATGACCGTTTTCGAACTCAACGGGAAACTGTTGATCATCGACTGCGGCGTGCTCTTCCCCGAGGAGCACCAGCCTGGCGTGGATCTGATCCTGCCAGACTTCTCCTACATCAAGGACCGCTTGGACGACGTGGTGGGCCTCGTGCTGACCCACGGCCACGAGGACCACATCGGTGCTGTTCCGTACCTGTTGCGCCTGCGCGAAGACATCCCTTTGTACGGGTCGAAGCTGACCCTGGCCTTCGTCGAAGCAAAGCTGGCAGAACACCGCATCAAGGCCAACACCAATATCGTGGTGGAGGGCGAGATCGCGCAGGTTGGCAACTTCGAATGCGAGTTCGTAGCTGTGAACCACTCGATCCCGGATGCCTTGGCAGTATTCCTGCGCACCGAAGCCGGTACCGTGCTGCACACCGGCGACTTCAAGATGGACCAGCTGCCACTTGACGGCCGCATCACCGACCTGCGCCACTTCGCGCGCCTGGGCGAGGAAGGCGTGGACTTGTTCCTGCCGGACTCCACCAACGCAGAAGTTCCGGGCTTCACCGTTGCCGAACGCGAAATCGGCCCGGTACTCGAGGCCAAGTTCGCGCGCGCCCGCCGCCGCATCATCGTCGCTTCGTTCTCCTCGCACGTCCACCGCGTGCAGCAGGTTCTGGACGCCGCAGCGGTGCACGGCCGCAAGGTGGCCTTCATCGGCCGCTCGATGGTGCGCAATATGGGCATCGCCGAACGCTTGGGCTACCTCGAAGTGCCACAGGGTGTCCTGGTCGACCTGAAGCAGATCGATTCGCTGCCAGACCACAAGGTCGTGCTGATGTCCACCGGTTCGCAGGGCGAGCCGATGGCTGCACTGTCCCGCATGGCCAACGGCGAGCACAAGGTCCAGATCAACCCGGGCGACACCGTCATCCTGGCCTCCAGCCTGATCCCGGGCAACGAGAACTCGGTCTTCCGCGTGATCAACGGCCTGATGCGCTTGGGTGCCGAGGTCATCCACAAGGGCATGGCCAAGGTCCACGTTTCCGGTCACGCATCGGCTGGCGAATTGCTCTACTGCTACAATATCCTGCGCCCGAAGAACGTGCTTCCGGTGCACGGCGAAACCCGCCACCTGATTGCCAACGGCCGCCTGGCCGCGCAGGCCGGTGTCCCGGAGGACAACGTGCTGCTGGCAGACGACGGCTCGGTCATCGACATGAAGGACGGCGTAGCAAAGCTCGTTGGCCAGGTCGAATGCGGCTACGTCTACGTTGACGGTTCCAAGGTCGGCACCATCACCGATGATGACCTGAAGGACCGCGTCACCCTGGGTGAAGAAGGCTTCATCTCGGTCATCACCGTCATCAACCGCCAGAACGGCACGATCATCTCCGGCCCGGACATCCACGCACGTGGTGTAGCCGAAGAGGACTCGGTCTTCAACGAGATCAAGCCGAAGATCGCAGCTGCGATTATGGAAGCGGTGGGCAACAACCCGAACCACTCCACGCACCAGCTGCAGCAGATCACGCGCCGCGTGATCGGCTCGTGGGTATCGCGCAAGCTGCGTCGCCGCCCAATGATCGTTCCTGTAGTGCTCGAAGCCTAGGCTTCCAAAAATATTGCCTCGAACCAATTAAGGTTCGAGGCAATATTTTTATGGGAAATCAAGCGCAAGGCATGCACCACAGCTCAAGCGTCAGCCAAAGAAGCCCAGGTATGCAGGACTTGGCGAGTCATCGAGCTCGATTGCCGGGGCGGGACTTTGCAGCAGGATTTGCCCTGTTTGCGCGTCTACTACGACGACCGAATCCCACTGGTCCATATCGATCTGCTCCAGCACCTCGCCGGTGCGGGCTTCCATGGACACTGAGCTGTCCCAATCACCGGATGGGGCGACGTCTTGCTGGCCAGCGAGTGCCGGTGATGAGAGTGCCAGGGCGCCAACGATTAAGGTTGCCGTCGCGATGCCAATTGTGCGTATGCGCAAGGTCTTCTCCCAATGCAGTAAAGATGATTTTCACTGACTCTACCGATGTTCCCGAAGGAAACCGGGAACCACCACGCAGCCTGAAACTGGCTATTTCCCGGACATCTGGTGCTGTCACAGCACTTTTAAGGCAGAATTGGGCTCAACGCCAGCTCAAGGAGACGGAATATGCCCGGGCATCACCCAATGGGTTGGATCGAAGCCGCTGTGGAGGAATGTGCATGATTGAGTTCGATAAAGTTTCCAAGCACTATCCGGATGGCACCGTTGCCGTCAAGGATTTCAGCCTGCAAATTCCGGCCCACCGCACCACTGTCTTCGTCGGTTCCTCAGGCTGCGGCAAGACAACATTGCTGCGGATGATCAACCGCATGGTTGATCCGAGCAGCGGTACGCTCCGTATCGACGGCGAGGACATCGCCAGCAAGCCGGCGGTGGGCCTGCGCCGCAGCATCGGCTACGTGATGCAGAACTCCGGCCTGCTGCCTCATTTCACTGTCGCACAGAACATTGCGACCGTGCCGCGGCTCATGGGTGAAACGAGCAAGGCATCACGAGCGCGTGCCTTGGAACTGATGGGCACGGTTGGGCTGGCCGGCTCCATGGCCGACAGGTATCCGCATCAGCTCTCTGGAGGCCAGCAGCAACGCGTTGGCGTGGCACGCGGGCTGGCCGCCGATCCGAACATCCTGCTCATGGACGAGCCCTTCGGCGCCGTGGACCCTATCGTTCGCGCCGAGCTGCAAGAAGAATTGCTTCGTCTCCAAAGAGAACTCGATAAGACCATAGTCTTTGTCACCCACGATATTGATGAAGCCTTCCTCCTGGGGGACCAGGTGGTAATTCTGGCGGCGGGCGCACAGAAGCTCCAGGTCGGCAGCCCCAGCGAGATCATTGAAAATCCAGCCAATGATTTTGTCGCCTCCTTCATTGGTGCGCAGCGTGGGGCACGGGCGCTGAGCTTGAAGCAGACGGAGCACGGAACCGTCCTGGTTGATGCGCAAGGCCGGACTCAAGGCAAGCTGGTCGAGGATGGGTCTGTCCAGTGAACTGGGTCCTGGAAAATCTCGGACTCATTGGTTCGCTATCGCTGGAGCACCTGCGCCAGTCCCTGATAGCAATCATTCTCGGATTCATCCTGTCGATTCCGCTGGGTTGGGTGGCCTGGCGCTACAAACTGGTGCGCGGCCCGGTCGTGAGCATCACCGGATTGCTCTACACGATCCCTTCGCTGGCTCTGCTGATGATCCTGCCCGTACTCACCGGGATGAGCGCGATCAGCGAAGCCAATCTCATTCTCGCCTTGGCGATCTATGCGATAGCGATCATGGTGCGCAGCGTGGTCGATGGGCTGAACTCGGTGGACCCGGCAACCAGGTCGGCCGCAACTGCCATGGGCTACGGATCGGCACGCCGCTTCTTCGCTGTCGACCTTCCCTTGGCCGGTCCCGTAGTTCTGGCTGGTCTGCGAGTGACAGCGGTCAGCACCATCTCGCTGGCAACCGTCGGCATCCTGGTCGGGGTAACCAACTTGGGCTACCTGTTCACCAACGGTCTGCAGCGTCGCATCATTGAAGAAGTCCTGGCGGGGATCATCGCGGTGGCAACGATCGCGTTGCTCGTTGACCTGTTGTTGCTCCTGGCCGGCCGTTGGCTGATGCCTTGGGCTGCAACGAGCACCAGGCAAAAACGAACTGCAGCGCAGCCATCCACGCAGAAGGTGTCCTCATGAATCTGATTTCCGATGCGCTGGCGTGGATCTTCGCTCCCGAGCAGTGGCAGGGCGATGGGGGACTGGCTAGCTTGCTGGGGCAGCACTTGCTGTTCACGGTGGCTGCTGTGCTGATTGCTAGCGCGATTGCCATCCCTGCGGGATGGGCCATTGGGCATACGGGGCGAGGAAGGGAATTGGCCGTCGGGCTGGCCGGCGTTGCGCGTGCGGTGCCATCCTTCGGACTGCTGATTCTGCTGGTGCTGCTTCTGGGGGTACTGCACAAGCCAGAAGCGGCCATGCTGACCTTCGTCGTGCTGGCAATTCCATCACTGCTGGCCGGAGCCTATACCGGCTTCGAAGCAATTGACCGCAAGACCATCGATGCTGCCCGGGCCATGGGGATGACCGAATGGCAGATCCTTGTCAAGGTCGAGATCCCACTGGGACTTGCGCTGCTCGTAGGCGGGATCCGCTCCGCAGTGCTACAAGTGGTCGCCACCGTTACTGTTGCCGCCTACGTGAATCTCGGCGGCCTGGGATTGCCCATCATCACCGGCCTGAACCTGCGGCGCTTCGACATGGTCCTGGGCGGCGCCTTGATGGTTGCCGCGCTGGCCTTGGTGCTGGATTTGGCATTTGCCATCGCCCAGAAAGCGGCTGTACCCCACGGGCTGGGCGTGCCCTCGAAGAAGAAGAAAACTTACCAAGATACCGATGACTCAATCACCCGCGAAAGGGAAATGTCATGAGAACCAAGAAGATATTGTCCACGAGTGCTCTCGTGCTGGCCGGAAGCCTCGCACTCGCTGGATGCTCCGGTGCGGATCCGTTGGCCACCGAAAGCGATGCCACCCGGGAGGGTGGGGAAGCGATCGTTGTCGGTTCGCAGGCCTACTATTCCAATGAAATCGTTGCTGAGATCTATGCCCAGGCGCTTGAGGGAGCCGGCATGGAGGTGGAACGGAAATTCAGCATCGGGCAGCGCGATGCCTACATGCCCCAGCTGGAAGACGGCAGTATTGATGTCTTCCCTGAATACACCGGCAACCTGCTGCAGTTCTACAAGGAAGACACCGAAGCACGCTCCGCCGATGAGGTGTACAGCGAGCTGAAGGAATCCTTGCCGGATTCGCTGGCCGTGCTCGAAGCCGCGCCAGCTTCGGATCAGGACTCCTACACGGTGACCAAGGAATTCGCTGAAGCCAATAAGCTTGCGAGCATCGAGGATTTGGCCGGCATTTCCGAACCCTTGACCGTGGGCGGCCCGCCTGAATTGGCGCAACGCCCCTATGGACCCAAGGGCTTGGAGAGCGCATATGGCGTCAAGGCCGAATTCTCGGCAACTGGCGACACGACCGTTGAAGACCTGGCCGCCGGCACGGTGAATGTCGCCAACGTCTTTACCGCGGATCCGCGGATCCAGACGGAGGACTTGGTAGTCCTTGAAGACCCGAAGTCGCTATTCCTGGCATCGAATGTGGTGCCATTGGTGGCCGCTGATCAATCCGGGGAATTGGCAGAAGTCCTGAATCCGGTCAGCGAAAAACTGACAGCGCAGGTTCTGGTGGACCTCAACGTGCAGAGCACCGTGGACAAGAAGTCTGCCGCCGACATCGCTTCGGCATGGCTGACTTCCGAGGGGCTGTAGCCCGGCAAGCCAGCATAAGAACATAGCTTCACCGCAGCCGCACCGCCCACGCAATGACGGGCAGTGCGGCTGCTTTTCCTTGTCCGGAAACGGCAGCGGCTTGGCTGAGGGGTATTCCGTGGCTTGCTCGTTTTGACAATTGATAATGATTCTCATTAGTGTTTAGCTCTGTTGGCAGAGGAGCTCGCCGGATCTCGGCGGCCGAGGCCTGCCCGCCATGAATGGAGCACTGATAGATGAAAAAACTCAATCCCTGGAAGTTGGCCGTGCCGGTTGCCATCCTGGCCCTGGCCACCGGATGCGGCGCGCCAGCCGGATCTGCCAGCGGTGCACCGCAGGGCACCGGCGCCAAGAGCGTTTCCCTGGACAGTTGCGGAAGGCAGGTCGTCTTCGACAAGGCGCCGGACAGCGTTCTTGCAGTCGGGTCGGAAGCCCCGGCCCTGCTGGCCGCCGCTGGAGCGGGAGACAAGCTCACGCACTACGCAGGCAGCTGGCAGGTGCCTTTCGACGAAGAGACCATGGGGGCAGTGCGCAACGCGGAGCGGATTACCGAGGACTCGCATGATGTCTCCTACGAAATGATCCTGGACTCGGGAGCAGACGTGGTGATCGGCACCGATATCGCTGCTGGAATCGATCTCGACTCGTTGGCTGAACGCCTGGAAAGCGCCGGAGTGAAGATGCTGACCGTCAGTGGATATTGCGCCGGATTCGAGGATCGATCCACCGGCGGGCTGAGCGGCTTCGACCAGATCTACAAGGACGTCCAGTCCTACGGCCAGCTCTTCGGCACCGAGCAGGCGGCCGAGGACTCCGTGCAGCAGATGCGAGCACGCGTCGAGCAAGCCGCGCGCAGCGTCAAGCAGGAAAGCCAGCAGCGCGGGATGCCGCTGTACGTGCCCACCGCAGGCACCTTGGGATCCTACGGCCATGAATCGCTGGTTGCCGAGCAGATGGAACTGCTTGGCCTTCAGAACGTCTTCAACGACGTGCCCAAGCGCTACTTCGAGCCCTCCACCGAAGAACTCGTGAACAGCGGCGCCGACAAGGTCTTCGCCATGTACCTGCCGACAGGCTCCTCGAACTTGGAAACCGACCAGCAGGTCATCGAGGCGCTGCGCGACCGCCCCGAATTGGCCGGATTGCCCGCCATCGAGCAGGACAGCGCCATCGTGCCGCTGAACTACTACTATTCCTCGCCCGGTCCGCTGGCAGTGGACGGGGTCGAGCTGATCGCCGACCGGCTGGCCCGTTGATGAGCCAGCCAGCGGCGCTGCGCCGGCAAGCGGCCTCATCGCGCCGCGTGGCCCGCCCGGGGCACGGACGCGGCCCCAACCGCGGCCTGGTCCGGGGCGCCACCCCCGTGGAATTCGTCAAGCTCAGTCCGGCATCGAATACCACCGTGCTGGTGACCAGCCGGCACCCGGCGGCGCACTACCGCAGTATCGCTGACCGGCTGCTGCGCGCCGAGCATGTGCACGCCGAGCAAGTCGGGTTCATCCTGCCTCCCAGCTCGCCCCGGGCCCAGGCCCGGCTGCACATGGCCGGTGGCGAATTCTGCGCCAATGCCGCGATGTCGCTGGCCGCGCTGCAGGCCGCGCGCCGCGCCCGCAGCGGCCCGCTTGAGCTGCTGATCGAAGCCTCCGGCGCCGCGCAGCTGCTGGGCTGCCGGGTCGAGCCGGCCGGTGCCGCCTACCGCTGCCAGCTGAAGATGCCCTGGCCGCTGCGCATCGACCCGTACCCGTTCCCGGGCGTCGCCGGCGCCGGGCTGGTGCGCTACGCCGATGCGGTGCATCTGGTCGCCGAATGCGACGTCTCGGATCCCCAGCTGCGCGGGCATGCGCAGCAGCTGGCCCTGGATCTGGGCGCCAGCGAAGCGGTGTCCGTCGTGGGCATCATGCTCTACGATCCGGACCGCGGGCAACTGGCCCCGCTGGTCAGCGTCCCGGCACTGGGCAGCCTCATCTGGGAGGGCAGCTGCGGCTCGGGAAGCGCCGCGCTGGGCGCCTACCTGGCAACGAAAGCCGGCGCTCCGGTCAATGCCAGCGTGAAACAGCCCGGAGGCACCGTGCAGGTGCACGCCGATGGCAGCCGCGCCAAGGCCACCGCGCTGCAGATCAGCACCGAAGTAAGCATCGTGGCCGAAGGGACTGCATATATCCATGACTGAAACACCACTGGCCACCCAGGCCGCCGCCGCCGGCCTGGCCGGCGTGCTGCACGGCTACCTCGGACGGTTCGCCGAAGCCGCCCGAGACTATGACGGATCGACGCGGCACGCGGCGGCGCTCGAAGAGCTGCTGGCCGGCTATGCGCAGCTGGTCACCGACCCGGCCAATGAACCGGGCTATGCCCAGATGGCCGCCACCGACCAGGGCACGGCGCTGGTGGCGGCGCTGCGCACCGAATCGGCGCGCTGCGTCGCAGTCATCGAGAAGTACCGGGCGCTGCGCCTGCTCGAAGGCCGCAGCGGAGCCGAGGGCTACTTCGCCAACATCGAATCGTGCATCGCCGGGGAATTCGGCGCCGTCGCCCCGGACTCCAGCTCCAAGGTGCTGCTGGTCGGCTCGGGTTCCTTCCCGATGACCCTGCTGAACCTGGCCTCGCGCACCGGGGCCAGCGCCGTGGGGATCGACATCGATCCCGAAGCGCTGGAGCTGGGCCGCCGGGTCGTGGCGCAGCTGGGGCAGGGCCTGGACATCGGCCTGCAGGGCGATCAAATCCACCAGCTGGACTTCCTGCCGCAGGCCACGCACATCGTCTTCAGCTCCACGGTGGCCGTGAAATACGAGCTGCTGCACCAGCTGCACGCGCGCACCCGGCAGGACGTGGTGGTCGCAATGCGCTTCGGCGACGGGCTGAAGTCGCTGTTCAACTACCCGATGCAACCAGTGGACCCCCGGCGGTGGCAGCTGGACGGAACGATCCGCCAGCCCGGGCAGGTCTTCGACATCGCGCTGTACACCAAGGCGCGCACGAGAACGGAAAGCAATTAGCCCATGGATGAACTGGGAAATATCCTCATTGCCGGAACCGGACCGGTTGCGGTGCAAAGCGCCGTGCTGCTCGGGGCGCTGCCCGGGGAACTGGGCATTGCCGGGCGCGCCTCGCAGCGCTGCGCCGCCTTCTTCGACGCGCTGGAGGCCAACGCCGGCACCGCCCGCGTCCAGGTGCAAAACCCCTCCCATGCCGCACTGGCCGGGCAGGTGCGCATCGAGCACCGCTACCGCGGCTACCAGCAGGTGCGCGGCGGCTGGGACACCCTGGTACTGGCGGCCACCGCCGACGCCTACCTGCCGGTGCTGCGCGAACTGCCGCCGGGGGTGCTCGCATCGCTGGCGCGGATCGTGCTGCTCTCGCCCACGCTGGGCTCGGCGGCACTGGTGCGCGAATTCGCCCGCCGCAGCGGCGCCGACCCGGAAATCATCAGCTTCTCCAGCTATCTGGGGGACACCCGGCAGGTGGAGGGGACCGGCGGAGCGCTGGTGCTGACCGCCGGCGTCAAGGCCCGCATCTACGCCGGCTCCACCGGCGGGGCCACGCCCGCGCTGCAGCGGCTGCGTGCGGTGCATGCCGCGGCCGGCACCGAAGTGCAGCTGGCGGGATCGCCGGTTGAAGCCGAGGCGCGGAACATGTCGCTGTACGTGCATCCGGCCCTGTTCTTCAACGAGCGGGCGCTGCGCGCGGTCTTCGCTCCCGCCCCGCCCGTCCAGTACGTCTACAAGCTCTATCCCGAAGGCCCGGTCACCCCGGCGCTGATCCACTCCATGGCCGAGGCCTGGCGGGAACTGTCGGCCATCACCGCCGCACTGGGCGGCCAGCCGGTCAACCTGCTGGCCTTCATGCTCGATGACGGGTATCCGGTGCACCCCCAGAGCATCGACCCGGGGAAAGCGGCCAGCTTCGAGCAGCTGCCGGCCATCGAGCAGGAGTACCTGCTCTACGTGCGCTACGCCTCGCTGCTCATCGACCCCTTCTCGCAGCCCGACGCGCAGGGCCGCTACTTCGACTTCTCGGCCATCGCCTTCCGCCCGGTCTTCCGCGATGACCAGGGCCAGTGGGATGTGCCGCGGATGCCCAAGGAAGACTACTACCGCACCAGGATCATCGCCGGCCTGGCCCGGGAACTGGCCGTGGCCTGCCCGATGATCGACGCGCTGCTCGCCGCCTACGAAGACGCCCTGGTGCAAGCGGCCTCGGCCCGGGAGGGCCAGGGCTGCTCGCCGGCCTTCGCGGTGCAGGATTTCGCCGAGGACCTGGCCATGATCAGCGCCGGAATCGGGAGTGCGGCATGAGCCAGCCAGAAGTCGAAACAGCGCAGCAGCTGCCCAGCGAACGGCGCATCATCGCCGAGATCTGGCCGGCGCTGCTGGCCTCGGCGCTGGGCCTTTTGCCCTTCACGGTGCTGAGCACCTTCCTGGTGCCCATCGCCGACTGGGCCGGGGCCGGCTATGCCGAAACCGGCACCCTGCGCGGGCTGGCCGGCGTCGGCGCGGTGCTCGCCGGGGTTGCGCTGGCCCCGCTGATCGGGCGCATCGCCCCGGGCACCGTGGCCGCCGCGGCGCTGGGGCTGATGGGCGCCGCCGCCATCGCGGGGACCTTCTCGGGCCTGGCGGCACTGGCAGTTTTCTGCCTGGCCACCGGGGTGTCCAACGCGCTGCTCTACCCGGCGCTGTCAACCGCGGCCGCGGACCGCTTCGGCACCACCCCGGCCGCGGGCCGGGCAGCCACCTTGGTGATGACGGCCCAGACCCTGGCCTCCACGATCGGCGCGCCGCTGCTGGTGCTGCCGGCGATGTTCTGGGGCTGGCAGGGAAACCTGGTCGCCATCGCCGCCATCAGCATCGCCCTGATCCCGGCGGTGCTGCGCTACGGCCGCCGCGGCGCCGGGCACTGCGCGGCAGACCCGGCTCCGGCTCCAGCCCGGCTGGGCTACCTGGCTGCCTTCCGCACCCTGGCCGGCGTGCCCGGAGCCCGGGCGCTGCTGCTGGTCTCCTTCGGCCGCGCCGGCGCCTTCATGGGGCACCTGGCCTTCCTGGCCCCGCTGTACGCGGAGAAGTTCGCGCTGACCGCCAGCTGGTTCGCGTTCATCTGGTCGGTCAGCGGCGGGGCCTTCTTCCTGGGGCACCTGCTGGCCGGGCGGATGCTCAACGCCGGGGATTCGCAGCGGCGCACCCGTGCGGTGATGGTTTTCAGCCTGGGCATTTCGCTGGTGGCGCTGTTCGGCGTCTACCTCTCACCGGTGCTGCCGCTGGCGGTGGCCGGCACGGCGGTGCTTTCGGCCAGCCACGCGGTGGTCTCGGCCGCCGTGATGAGCCTGCTGGTGAGCCGTTGCACGCAGGTGCGCGGCACCGCGCTGAGCCTGAACGCGGCCGGCATGTCCCTGGGCCTGTTCCTGGGCACAGCAGCCTCCGGAGCGGCGCTGGCCGCCGCCGGATACCTGGCCGCCGCTGCCGTGCTTGGCGCATTGACCCTGATTGCGCTGGGTGCCGCACTGGGCCTGCGCACCGATTCCATTGGCGAAACCCCCGAAAGGCAGCCATGACCCCGTTGGAACCTATCGTGCGAGAACCCCGGGAACCGCTGGCCTGCGCCGGCGATGACCTGGACCATGACCGGCGGGCCCGGCACAGCTGGCTGTGGATCGCCGGGCTGCTGGCCGTACTCGTGGCCACCTTGCCGGTGGCCGTAGGGCTCGGCCCGGTGTCCATCGAGCCGGGCACCGTGCTGCAGATCCTCAAGGCGCACCTTTCCGGGATGCCCGCACCTGGTGCATTCAGCGCCTCGGACCAGTCCATCGTCCTGCTGCTGCGCGTGCCGCGGGTGCTGCTGGGTGCCGCCGTCGGGGCCGGGCTGGCCCTGGCCGGGGTGGCGCTGCAGGCGCTGACCCGCAACATCCTGGCCGAGCCCTACCTGCTGGGCGTGACCTCCGGGGCCTCCACGCTCTCGGCGGCCGCGATCCTCTTCGGCGCCACGGCCGGCATCGGCACGGCCTCGCTGGCGACGAGCGCCTTTGCCGGGGCGCTGGCCGCCGGGATCTTCGTCTACCTGCTGGCGCGGGTCGGTTCGGAGATGACGTCCACCCGGCTGGTGCTGGCCGGGGTGTCCGTGGGCTATGTGCTGCACGCGCTCACCTCGCTGCTGATCTTCGCTTCGGATGATCCCAATGCGGGCCGTTCGGTGCTTTTCTGGACGCTGGGTTCACTGGCGCAGGCGACCGGGCAATCGGCAATGATCACCTGGATCGTGGTGATCGGGACCGCCACGCTGCTGGCCTATTGGTCGCGGCCGCTGGACGCGCTGGCCATCGGCGATGGCACCGCGCAAGCGCTGGGAATATCTCCGGCGAAGCTGCGTGCGGCCGTCATGGTGGTGACCGCGGTGTGCGTGGGCGCGCTGGTCGCGTCCTCCGGCGGCATCGGATTCGTCGGGCTGGTGATTCCGCACGTAGCCCGGCTGTGCGTCGGTGCCACGCACCGCACCCTGATTCCGGTAGCCGCCCTGCTCGGCGCGATCTTCCTGGTCTGGGCCGATGTGCTGGCCCGGACGGCCATGGCACCGCAGGAATTGCCGCTGGGAATCGTCACCGCATTGCTCGGCGCCCCGCTGCTGTTCGCGCTGGTTCGCAAGCTCAATGCGGCCCAATAGGAACCAAGGACCTGGAAGAAGGCAAGAACCATGATTACTGCTACAGATATTTCGGTGGGCTATGGCGGAAAGCTGGTCATTGAATCGGCGGGGCTGCAGGCAGGCCCCGGGGAAGTGGTGGGGCTGATCGGCCCCAACGGCAGCGGCAAGTCCACCCTGCTGCGCACGCTCTATGCGGCGCTGCGGCCCACGGCAGGGCTGGTGCTCGTGGACGAGCGCCCGGTCAGCGGACTGCGCGGCAACGAACTGGCCCGCAGGATTGCCGTCGTGGCCCAGGAAACGCCGAGCGAACTGCCGGTCAGTGTCGCCGAAATGGTGCTCCTGGGCAGGGTTGCGCACCGCAAGGCGCTGGCCGCCTTTGCCCGCGAGGACCACCAGGCGGTTGCTTCGGCACTGTCCCGGGTCGGCGCCCGGCATTTGGCCGACCGCCGCTACTCGACCCTGTCCGGCGGCGAGAAGCAGCGCGTGCTGGTTGCCCGGACACTGGCCCAGCAGGCCGAGCACCTGCTTCTGGACGAACCCACCAACCACCTGGACATCCGCTACCAGCATGAGCTGCTGCGCATGGTCGGGGAACTGGGAACCACCACGGTGGTGGTGCTGCACGATTTGAATCTGGCCGCCCGCTACTGCAGCAAGCTGGTTATGCTGGCCAACGGCGGGGTCATCGCTGCGGGCACGCCCCAGGAGGTGCTGGACCCTGGGCTGCTGCTGCAGGTCTACGGGATCCACGCGGAGCAGGTGGTGGTGAACGGCATCGTGCAACTGGTCTTCAGCCTGGCCGATGAGCCAAAGGTGCAACATAGTGGCACTCCAGTGCCCGGATGATAGCCTGCCCGGTAGGCAAGCATTGGCCAAGCGCCTGCCTGCCGGGCCCCAGCATTGACCGTGAAAGGTATCCCTGCCATGACGTCTTCCGCCGCATTCGAGGCTGACAAGCACTACGATCTGATCATCCTCGGCACCGGTTCGGGCAACTCCATCCCCGGTCCAGAATTCGATGGAAAATCCATTGCCATCATCGAGAAGGGCGCTTTCGGCGGTACCTGCCTGAACGTCGGCTGCATCCCGACCAAGATGTATGTCTACGCCGCAGACGTGGCCTTGGAAACCAGGCAAGCAGCACGGCTGGGAATCGAGGCGCAGGTCAATTCGGTGGACTGGCCAGGCATCGTCAGCCGGGTCTTCGGCAAGCGCATCGATCCTATTGCCCAGGGCGGCGAGGACTACCGCCGTGGTGCGCAGACGCCGAATATCGATGTCTACGACCAGCACGCGCGGTTTGTCGGCGAGCGCACGCTGCGTACCGGGCAGGGAACAGAAGCCAGGACCATCAGCGCGGACCAGATTGTCCTGGCCGCCGGGTCGCGCCCGTTTATTCCGCAGGAAATCATCGATTCCGGCGTAGCCTTCCACACCAACGAGGACATCATGCGCTTGGCCCGCCAGCCCAAGTCCATCGTGATCATCGGTGGCGGCTACATTGCCATGGAGTTCGCCCACGTTTTCGAAGCACTGGGCACCAAGGTCACCATCCTGGCCCGTTCCGAGCTCATGCGCCAGCTGGATGCCGATCTGCGCGGGCCATTCAACCAGATGGCCGCAGAACGCTATGACGTGCGCCAGGGCAGGAGCATGGTCAGCGCCGTGCAAGAGCCCGACGGGGTGAAGCTGACCCTGGATGACGGTTCCACCGCCAGTGCGGAGGTGCTGCTTGTGGCCACGGGGCGCATCCCCAATGGCGACCAGCTGGATCTGGACCGTGCCGGCATCGACTCCGAGGACGGCCGGGTCAGCGTGGATGAGTACGGCCGTTCGACATCTGCCGAGGGCATCTGGGCGCTGGGCGATATTTCCTCGCCCTTCCTGCTCAAGCATGTGGCCAACGCGGAAATGCGCGCGGTACGCCATAACTTGCTGAACCCGCAGAACATGAAGCAGATGCCCCATGAGCACGTGCCGGCGGCGGTCTTCACCCACCCGCAGATCGCCTACGTCGGCATGACCGAGGACGAAGCCCGCGAGGCAGGCCATGACATTACCGCCAAGGTGCAGAAGTACGGGGATGTGGCCTACGGCTGGGCGATGGAAGACAGCACCGGTATCGCCAAGCTCATCGCTGACCGGGAAACCGGCAAGCTGCTGGGCGCGCACTACATGGGACCGCAGGCTTCAACGCTGATCCAGCAGATGATTACGGTGATGGCCTTCGGGCTGGATGTGCGCGAGGTCGCCACGCAGCAGTACTGGATCCACCCGGCCCTGCCGGAGGTCACCGAGAACGCATTGCTCGGCCTGGACTTCTCCTAGCGGCGGCCTGGCCTCCCGGCAGCGAACGGAGGCCAACTGGCAGCAGAACCCGAAAGGCAGTAGCAAATATTGCCTAGTCGTCCTAGGCTGTAGCCATGAATGGGAAAACTTCAAGGACCGTGGCCTCGATGACCCGAAGCATGTTCGCGATCGCTGCAGGGGTGGGCATGGCGCTCGGTGCGCTGGCGGTGCTCTGGATGTTCTGGCCGATCCGCGGGGACGGCTATGGCAGCGGTCTGGGTGATCTCGGCCTGCCCTTGGCCTACGGCGCGCTCGCAGGAGTGCTGATGGGGCTTGTCTGCTGCAGCGGTGCGTATGCGGCCATTGAGATCCAGGCCATGGGGAACCAGCCGGCCACGGCTGCCAGGCAATCGGCCGCTGCCGGAATCGGCGCGGTCCTCGCGGCACTGCTTCCGGCGTTGGCCATAGCCGCGCTGGGCCTGGGCGAAATCGATCCGGCCCCGTTCCTAGGCACGGCCCTGGGGTTCCTGGCAGTGTGCTTTGCCTCGGGCTTCGCTATCCTGGCTGGGCTCAACCGCTGCGCGGCCCGCGGCTGAGGCCATCCGGGCTCCGCGGCCAGGCGCTGGCTGGCTACTGGCTGGAAGCTGCTGGCAGTGCAGGGCGTGCTGTGGCACTTTTGGAAGCGGGCGCTTGGCCCAAGCGCCGGGGACGAAAGCAGACCAGGAGTGCAAATGAAGTTCAAGAGCCATCTCGCCGCATGCGCCGTGGCCGGCCTGCTGGCCGGGGCGGTGGGGCTGGCCGGAATTCCGGGGGCCCACGCCAGCGGCACGACCTACACCCAAGAGGTCTCCAGCGCCGCTACCTGCGCCATGATGGAAACCGCCACGGTGGATGCCTTCAAGGCGTCCGGGTACGAAGTCGGCAGCCACGCCTGCCTGGAAGGCAATGGCCGCTACACCTTGGTGATCGAGTACTCGCAATAGTTCCCGGGCGCCACGTGACGATTATCTAGCTGCTGGCGCACCCCGTGCAGACGTGTAAATTCGGGGCGCATCCAGCCGGGGGCGATACCCTTGGAGTATGGCCCCACGTACCCAGTCTCAGGGGACGAAGAAGACCGCGGCGCGCAAACCCAAGGCGCCTGGCTCCTCGTCCTCCAAGAAAACGCCCGAGAACCCGGATGCGGAACTCGCCCTGCCGCTGCGCGCAATACGCAGCGTGTGGATGGGCATTGCCCGGATCTTCGGCGGCGCATTCCGCCGCATCGGCGGAACCGTCAAGCCTGACTACGAGCTGCGCCGCGACGGCACCGGACTGTTCCTCGCGCTGATCTCGATGATCGTCGCGATCATCGAATGGTGGGGCCTGCGCGATGCGGGCTGGTTCGGCACCGGCGTGCACGCGGTCGCCGGCGGCACCCTGGGCTTCATGGCCGTGCTGCTGCCGGTGATCTTGTTCATCGGCGCCTTCCGGCTCTTCCGCTACCCGGAGGCGGTCACCGCGAACAACCGCATCGGCATCGGCCTGCTGATCATGACGCTCTCCGGCTCGTCCATCGCCTCGCTGGCCAACGGCTCGCCAGCGGTCTCCGACGATTTCCAGGCACTCTGGAATGCCGGCGGCATGGCCGGTTCCATCCTGGGCACCCCGCTGGGCCTGCTGATCTCGGTCCCGGGCGCCATGGCCGTGTTCATCTTCCTGGTGGTCATGTCCATCCTGATTGTCACCGCCACGCCATTTACGCAGATCCCTTCGCGCGTGCGTTCGGGCTACAACCGCCTGCTGGGCCAGGACCCGGATGCACCCCGTGCCACCCGACCCACGGCCGCAGTGGAACTTGATCCAGCCGGCGAGGACCATGACCAGTCCTACCTCTACCCGCAGGACGAGGCTCCGGCCCCCGCAGCCAGGAAGAAGAAGCCCGGCTTCTTCGAACGCCGGGCCGCGGCCGCCCGCAAGGTCACCGAGGTCTACGACGTGGACGGCGGCGAGCACGCTGAACGCCCCGGCGATGTCGCCTACGACAAGGCGGTCATCGGCCAGGATGATCCTGCCGAGCAGTCCACCGGCGCGATGCCTGCCGTCAACCGCAACTCCGGCAAGATCTTCGACGCCGACGAGGCCGCCACCCAGGCTATCGCCCGCCCGGACTTCGAGTCCGCCGCCGCCCCGGCCCAGGAAGACACCGCCACGGTGGCCATCCCGAAGCCCTCCGGTCCTCCGCCCGGGGTCAAGCGCCCGACCAAGGCCGAATCCGAGATGGCCGAGATCATGGCCAATATCGGGCTGAAGGCCGAACCCGAGGCCACCACCTCCGCGATGGACCAGGTCTCCTCGCGCGCCGCCGGGCTCGCCGCATCCCCGCAGGCGCCGATCCCCGCGCGCAGCGAGCAGCTGCAGCTGTCCGGGGATGTCACCTACACCCTGCCCGAGGAGCACTACCTTCCTGCCGGCCCGCCGGCCAAGGAAGCCTCCGAGGCCAACCAGGTGGTGGTCGATGCGCTGACCAACACCCTGCAGCAGTTCAAGGTCGACGCCAAGGTCACCGGGTTCTCCCGCGGGCCCACGGTGACCCGCTACGAGATCGAGCTGGCCCCGGGCACCAAGGTGGAGAAGGTCACCGCGCTGTCCAAGAACATCTCCTATGCGGTGGCTTCCTCGGATGTGCGCATCCTCTCGCCGATTCCGGGCAAGTCCGCCATCGGCATCGAGATCCCGAACACCGACAAGGAAGTCGTGGCGCTGGGCGATGTGCTGCGCAGCTCCAATGCCCGCAAGACCGAGCACCCGATGGTGATGGGCGTGGGCAAGGACGTGGAAGGCGGCTTCGTCGTGGCCAACCTGGCCAAGATGCCGCACCTGCTGGTGGCAGGCGCCACCGGCGCGGGCAAGTCCTCGTTCGTGAACTCGATGATCACCTCGATCCTGATGCGCTCCACCCCGGACGAGGTGCGCATGGTCATGGTCGACCCCAAGCGCGTGGAGCTGACCGCCTACGAAGGCGTGCCGCACCTGATCACCCCGATCATCACCAACCCGAAGAAGGCCGCCGAGGCACTGGGCTGGGTGGTCCGCGAAATGGACACCCGCTACGACGATCTGGCCAACTTCGGTTTCAAGCACATCGACGACTTCAACAAGGCGGTCAAGGCCGGCAAGGTGCACCCTCCGGAGGGTTCCAAGCGCGTGCTCAAGCCCTACCCGTACCTGCTGGTGATCGTCGATGAGCTCGCCGACTTGATGATGGTCGCCCCGCGCGATGTCGAAGAGTCGATCGTGCGCATCACCCAGCTGGCGCGTGCCGCCGGCATCCACCTGGTGCTGGCCACCCAGCGCCCCTCGGTGGATGTGGTCACCGGCTTGATCAAGGCCAACGTGCCCTCGCGCATGGCCTTCGCGACCTCCTCGGTCACCGACTCCCGCGTGGTCCTGGACCAGCCCGGGGCCGAGAAGCTGCTGGGCCAGGGCGACGCCCTGTTCCTGCCGATGGGCACCTCCAAGCCGATGCGCGTGCAGGGCGCCTGGGTGACCGAATCCGAAATCCACCGCGTGGTCGAGCACGTCAAGAGCCAGCTGAAGCCCGAGTACCGGGAAGACGTGATCCCGGCTGCCGAGAAGAAGAAGCAGATCGATGAGGACATCGGAGACGATCTGGATCTGCTGCTGCAGGCTACCGAGCTCGTGGTCACCAGCCAGTTCGGCTCCACCTCGATGCTGCAGCGCAAGCTGCGCGTGGGCTTCGCCAAGGCCGGACGCCTGATGGACCTGATGGAATCGCGGGGCGTTGTCGGCCCTTCCGAGGGCTCCAAGGCCCGCGATGTGCTGATCCAGCCCGATGACCTGCCCATGGTCCTGGCCGCGATGCGCGGCGATGACCCGGCGACCAGCACCCCGTCGGCCACCGAGGCCGCGCTGGTGGCCGAAGCCAACGTGAACCACGCCGAGCCGGTCACCGACTATGCCGAGGACCTGGTTGCCAAGGATCTGGAAGATCGCCCGCAAGCCGTCGACTACTTCGATGGCTCCGACGAACCTGGCGAAGACGCCTGGGACCTGACAGGAAGAAACTGAAACCCATGAGCGAGCAAGCTGGCCGCAGTGCCCAGCCACCGGTACCGACGCTGAATATCGCCAACGTGCTCACTACCATCCGCATCATCATGGTGCCTTTCTTCGTCTGGGCCCTGATGGCCGATAACCACGAGCAAGGCCTGTGGCGCTGGGTCGCGCTGGGACTTTTCGTGGTGGCCATGTACACCGACAAGCTCGACGGGGACCTGGCGCGCAGCCGCGGGCTGGTAACCAACTTCGGCAAGATCGCGGACCCGATCGCCGACAAGCTGCTCACCGGTTCGGCGCTGGTTTGCTTCTCGATCCTGGCCGAGCTGCCTTGGTGGGTCACGATCGTGATCCTGGTGCGCGAATGGGGCATCACCTTGCTGCGCGTGGTGGTCATCCGCTACGGCGTGATTGCCGCGAATATGGGCGGCAAGATCAAGACCGTGTTGCAGGCCATCGTGATCGGCCTGTACCTGTTGCCCTACACCCACACCATTGACTGGCTGGGCACCGTGGCGTGGTACCTGATGCTGTTGACCCTGGCCGTCACTGTGGTCACCGGACTGGAATACCTGGTCAAGGCCGGCCAGCTGGCAGCCGCGGCCAAGAAGCAGAAGTAGGGCCGGCACCATGAAGCCCCAGGCACCCGAGGTGATCGCCAAGGCCATTGAAGGCGATGTGCAGCTGGCTACGGCCGAATCGCTGACCGCTGGCATGATTGCCGCGCGCCTGGCCGAGGTGCCCGGCGCCTCGGCGGTGCTGCGCGGGGGAGTTGTCAGCTATTCCTCGGCGGTGAAGTCATCGCTGCTGGGCGTCGACGAGATGCTGCTTGCCTCCAACGGATCGGTGGATCCCGAGGTTGCCCGGCAGATGGCCGTAGGGGCGCAGCGTGCCTGCGGTGCAGACGCGGCGATTTCTGCAACCGGGGTCGCTGGACCGGACCCGCACGATGGCAAGGCGGTGGGAACCGTGTATATTGGGTGGGCCATGGGCGCTGACTCGGGATCCGAAGTCCACCACTTCGTGGGAGACCGGGCACAGATCCGCGAGCAGAGCACCCTGGCGGCACTCCACCAGTTCGCTGCCATCTTGGATAAAGCTTCTTCACAGTAAGACGCGAAATACTCTTCTTCCCGAGATGTTACGCAAAAATCACGGCATATATGGCGTAGGTCGCATTTAAGTGATTAGGGTGAATGTACGGGAACAAAATCGTATGACCTGTCGTTGTACGAATTGCAGGGCCGCAAGAATGGCCCCCGTATTTGATTAGATCTTCGAGATGGACCTAGGAGCAGAGGCTAAATTCATGGTCAAGCAACCCGTAACTGTCAATGGTGTCGTCCGTTGGCGCGATATGGGAGAAGCCCATATGGTCCAGCCCGAGAAGGAGGAGCACAAAATGGTAGTACTCCGTCATGAAATCGGCGATGTTCTGCGCGACGTCCGTCAGCGCCAGGGACGTACCCTTCGCGAGGTTTCGCATAGCGCACGTGTTTCCCTTGGCTACCTGTCCGAGGTTGAGCGTGGCCAGAAGGAAGCCTCTTCGGAGCTGCTCTCCTCGATCTGCGTGGCGCTGGAAATCCCATTGTCCCTGATGCTCCGTGAAGTATCCGAGCGCGTTGCCCTGGCAGAGGGCATTGCTATCCCGGATACCGTCCCTACGGATATGGCCAACGAGTTTGCGGCCAAGAGCGGCAACAAGCCATTGGCCTCGGTCTAGAACCAAATTTTTTAGGGCTACCGCTACTCAGTAATCGAGACTGCCGGCAGCCGTGCAAGGAGCCTGCGCGAAATGCGTGGGCTCCTTGCCTATGCGTGGGAGAATAATTAGGTGAAAATCAGCGATTTCTGGCGCAACATGGAAAACGAGTTCGGCGCGCGGTACTCCCACGTGCTGGCCGATTCCATGGCCCTTACCGAACTTGGCAGCCTTACCGCCGCGCAGGCGCTGGACAAGGGCATCAAGCCCAAGCAGATTTGGGAAGCCCTGTGCAAGGCGCAAGACATTCCGGCCGAACGCTGGCTTGGCGTGGATATCGAGCCGAAGGAATCGTAGCGACTCCGTTCGAAAGTCCCGGCACTGGATCTTCGAACATGCCGTGTTGAATTTCGAACACCTGTTCGGATAGGGTTATCCTAGAAGCAACGCAGGAAACTGCACCAAGAACTTAAGCACTGAGACTGTCCACACTTGAGGGCTATCGGAGTCCAAAGTGTCGGTGGGCAAGCATACTGTCTATTGCAGGACAAAATTCATGAGCAAGTACGTAGCAGGCTTGCAAGAGCAAAGGTGAACCATGGCAGCAAAAAATGATCGGGAAAAGGCGCTAGAGGCTGTCCTGGGCCAAATCGACAAGGCCTACGGCAAGGGCTCGGTCATGCGCCTGGGCGATGAAACCCGTGCACCCATTGAAGTAATTCCTACCGGTTCGGTTGCCTTGGATGTCGCCCTTGGCATTGGCGGCCTGCCACGCGGCCGCGTGGTTGAAATCTACGGCCCTGAGTCCTCGGGTAAAACCACGGTTGCCCTGCATGCAGTCGCCAGCGCGCAGAAAGCCGGCGGCGTTGCGGCATTCATCGATGCTGAGCACGCGCTTGATCCGGAATACGCCAAGAAGCTGGGCGTCGACACCGACGCACTGCTGGTCTCCCAGCCGGATACCGGCGAGCAGGCTCTGGAAATCATGGATATGCTCGTGGGCTCCGGCGCGCTGGATATCATCGTCATCGACTCCGTGGCAGCACTGGTTCCACGTGCCGAAATCGAAGGCGAAATGGGTGACAGCCATGTCGGCCTGCAGGCCCGCTTGATGTCCCAAGCTCTGCGCAAGATCACCGGCCGCCTCTCGGCCTCGAAGACTACCGCAATCTTCATCAACCAGCTGCGTGAAAAGATTGGCGTCTTCTTCGGCAGCCCGGAAACCACCACTGGCGGCAAGGCGCTGAAGTTCTACGCTTCGGTCCGCATCGACATCCGCCGCATTGAGACCCTGAAAGAGGGAACCAATGCGGTCGGCAACCGCACCCGCTGCAAGGTCGTCAAGAACAAGATGGCTCCTCCTTTCAAGCAGGCTGAATTCGACATCCTGTACGGCCACGGCATCTCCCGCGAAGGTTCGCTCATCGATATGGGTGTCGAGCATAACCTGGTCAAGAAGTCCGGTGCCTGGTTCACCTACGACGGGGACCAGCTGGGCCAGGGCAAGGAAAACGCCCGCCGCTTCCTGCGCGACAACCCGGATCTGGCCGACGAACTCGAGCGCCAGATCTTGCAGAAGCTCGGCGTTCTGCCACAGGAAGAAGTTGAAGAAGACGAGACCGAACTGCGAGTCGTCGAGGGCGATAAGTAGTGGCCCCAGGCTTCCAGCGACGTAGCGTCCGACCCGGAAAGAATTCCGGGTCGGACGCTACGTCCGTTTCCAAAGAGTTCCAGGGGGATCCCGAGGACATGCCGGACTGGGCAAAACCCAGCCCGGAAGAAGTGGAAGCACAAGCGGCTGAGGAATCAGCTAGGCGGGAACGCGCCGCCCGGCGCGCCGCAACCCCAGCCATGCCAGCGGGCAGCACCTCCCGCACCATTGCCAGCTTCCCGGAGGAATCCAGGAAACCGGGCAGTGTTGAAGAGCTGCGTGCGGCGATGGAACAGATTGTTGCCGCGCCCGCACCGGCCAAACCCTCGAAGCAGGAACGCCGCGAAGCACGCGAAGCGAGAAAAGCGGCGCGCGAAGCCGGGGAGCCCGAAGAGCTCAGCGATGACCAGTGGCGGGAAAAGGCGCGTGGCATTTTGCTGCGCCAGCTCACAGCCAGCGACAAGACCGCGAAACAGCTCAAGGACAAGCTTCTTGACAACCAATGCCCTGAGGATATCGCTGATGAAGTCATCGACCGGTATGCCGAGATCAATCTCGTTGATGATGAACGCTTTGCGAAGTCGTGGGTAGTTGCCCGCGCGCGCTCGCGCGGTTTGGCCCGTGGGGCGATCAAGCGCGAGCTGCGCACCAAGGGCGTGGACGATGAACTGGCCGCTGAAGCGCTTGAGCAGATTGATGATGAGGCCGAGGAGCAGCGGGCCCGTGAACTGGTTCGCGCGAAACTGCGCCCGGAATCCATGGGCGCAGATCGGGATAGGGCATTACGCCGACTAGTAGGGATGCTGGGGCGTAAAGGCTACAACGGCGGCTTGGCCTTCAAGGTCGCGCGCGAAGAATGGGAAGAGCGCTTCGGTAGCCGCTACTGATTGCGCTTCGGATCCTGGGCAGGTGCTTTGCTGCGGCGTCCAAGCCAATCGTCAATGCCCTGGTATGCCCACAGGATCAAGGCGGCGATCCCGGCAAGCACCGAGCCAACACCGATATTGAACAGCAGGTCATCGGTCTCGTGGTCCATCGGCGGGAGGAGGCCGATGGCGATCGGGATGGCGAAAAGGAAAAGTGCGGATATTCCGGCCATCCAGATATGGAAGACCTTCATGCCGCGTGACAAGCGCAATGGGCGGGATTTCTCGGGTTCCGGTTGTGGGCGGGGTGAATGGTTTTCCACGGAAATCTCTCTCATAGGCCGAATTGGCTAGTTGATAGTCTAATTCAATCCTAACCCTTCCGAGGGAAGCGGTGAATCCGGCGATTAGCGGGCACGCGCTGCGAACAGCACGCCGGAGCGCGTCCCAGGGTCACCTGTATTTCAGCAGTACCCAATCTTCGGTAATCTTGAAGAGTGACTGAGCAACATACCTTGAGCAACATCGGCAGTGGAGAACTACCCCGTACCTATGAAGTACGTACCTTCGGCTGCCAAATGAACGTGCACGATTCCGAGCGGCTCTCCGGTCTCCTGGAAGATGCGGGCCTAAGCCGCAAATCCGAAGAGCTGGCCGAAGAAGCAGCCGACGTCGTCGTCTTCAATACCTGCGCAGTGCGTGAAAACGCAGACAACAAGCTCTACGGGCATCTGGGCCTGCTGAAGAACCTGAAGGCCGAACGCCCCAATATGCAAATTGCCGTCGGCGGGTGCCTTGCCCAGAAGGACCGGGACACGATCGTCAAGAAAGCCCCATGGGTAGACGTGGTGTTCGGCACGCACAATATCGGTTCGTTGCCTACGCTGCTGGCCCGCTCGCGCCACAACCAGGAGGCGCAACTGGAGATCCTGGAATCACTGGATGTCTTCCCATCCACCTTGCCGACTCGACGCGAATCCGTGTACGCAGGCTGGGTCTCCATTTCCGTGGGTTGCAACAATACCTGCACCTTCTGCATCGTCCCATCCTTGCGCGGCAAGGAGCGCGATCGCCGCCCGGGCGAGATCCTCGCCGAAATCCAGGCCCTGGTCGATGATGGGGCCATCGAAGTGACCCTGCTGGGCCAGAACGTGAATTCCTACGGCGTGGAATTCGGAGACCGCTTGGCCTTCGGCAAGTTGCTGCGCGCTTGCGGCGAAATAGAAGGACTCGAACGCGTGCGCTTCACCAGCCCGCACCCAGCGGCCTTCACCGATGACGTCATCGATGCCATGGCCGAGACCCCGAACGTGATGCCGCAGCTGCATATGCCGCTGCAGTCCGGCTCGGACAGGGTGCTCAAGGAAATGCGCCGCTCCTACCGGTCCAAGAAATTCCTGGGCATCCTGGAAAAGGTTCGCGAACGCATCCCGCATGCGGCAATCACCACCGACATCATCGTTGGCTTCCCGGGCGAAACCGAAGAGGACTTCCAAGCCACCCTCGACGTGGTTGAAGCGTCGCGATTCTCCTCGGCATTCACCTTCCAGTATTCCAAGCGGCCGGGAACACCGGCAGCCGAACTTGAAGACCAGCTGCCCAAGGCCGTGGTCCAGGAACGCTACGAGCGACTGACCGCGCTCCAGGACCGCATTGCCAAGGAAGAGAATGCGAAGCAGCTGGGCCGTACCGTAGAAGTGATGGCCACCGAGCAGTCCGGACGCAAGCCCGGGGAAACTCGCCGCCTGTCCGGACGCTCGCAGGACCAGCGCCTGGTGCACTTCTCTGTGCCTGACGGAGCCCAAGCCCCGCGCCCAGGCGATCTGGTCACCCTGCCTATTACCGAAGTGGCATCATTCCACCTGATTTCTGATCCCACCGCTGACCAGTACTCCCTGCGCCGTTCGCGTGCCGGGGATGCCTGGGACCGTGCCCAAGCCGAAAGCTGCGGGGTACCTTCCCCAGCTGCGAACGGTTCCATCGGCCGCACGAGCTTGGGCATGCCAACCTTGAAAGTGCGTAGCTAAGTACATGACCAATTCGAACCTGCCGGTCATCGCCATCGTCGGCCCCACCGGCACCGGCAAGTCAGATTTGGCTATTGCCCTGGCCCGGGAACTGGGCGGGGAAATCGTCAATTCAGATGCCCTGCAGTTCTACCGCGGCATGGATATCGGCACCGCGAAGCTGCCGGTGGATGAACGTGGCGGCATCGAGCATCATTTGCTCGACACCATGGCCATCACCGAGGAAGCGTCCGTCGCGGCCTTCCAAGCCCAAGCCCGCGACCACTTCGCCCGAATCCAGGCCCGCGGCAAGATTCCGGTGATGGTCGGCGGCTCTGGACTGTATGTGCGCGCAGCACTTGACGTCATCGATTTCCCGCCGACGGATCCCGGGGTCAGGAAACGGCTGGAGGCTGAGGTCGAGGCCGAAGGCGACGGACCCCTGCGCCGCCGTTTGGCCGAGGTGGACCCGGTGTCAGCTGGGCGCAACCTGGATTTGCGCCGCGCGATCCGGGCCTTTGAAGTCTACGAGATTTCCGGACGGGCCTTCAGCTCCTTCATGCCGCAACGCGAGTATGCCGCACCGGCAATCCAGATCGGTTTGAACTATGACCGGCATGCATTGCACGAAGCCCTGGAGGCCCGCGTGCACAAGATGGATGCCATGGGATTAGCCGAAGAAGTCGCAGGACTTCTTGAACAAGGATTACGCGAAGGCAAGACCGCTTCGCGTGCCATCGGGTACCAGCAGTACATTGACTATTTGGATGGGCTGATCACCCGAGCCGAAGCCATCGACCAGACGATCATCGCCACGCGCAAGTTCGCGCGACGGCAGATCACCTGGTTCAATGCAGACCAGCGGGTCAACTGGCTGAATCCGATCGAACCGGGACTGCTGGAAAAAACGCTGAAGATCATTGGCTAGCCAACATACGCAGGAAAACTCTAGGAGCATAGATGTACCGCACCGAACTAGGACAGCTGGCTGGACAACATTTTGCCAAGGGCCACGCTACCGGCAACGACTTCGTACTGGTTGCAGACCCTGAAGCAAAGCTCGACATCACCCCCGAACAGGTAGCGGCCCTATGCCATCGCCGCTTCGGCATTGGCGGCGACGGGCTCATCCGTGCCGTGCCAACCTCCAAGGTTCCGGGATACGAAGAGCAGTTCCTGGAGAACCCCAAGGCCTACTGGTTCATGGATTACCGGAACAACGACGGTTCCATCGCCGAAATGTGCGGCAATGGCGTGCGTGCCTTCGCGCACTACCTGATTGCCGAGGGGCTGGTGAGCCTCCAGGTGGGGCAAAGCTTCCAGATCGGCAGCCGTGCAGGGGTCAAGGAAATTACCCGCCTGGTCGATGGCTACGCAGTGAATCTGGGTCCTTGGGGCCTGATCTTCGAGCAGGACGCGGACGAAAAATCCGTGGACTCCATGGTCAAGCCGCGTGGCTGGGAACAGGCCCTGCCGGCCTTGAGCATCACCATGGGCAACCCGCACACCGTTGTGGCGTTGCCCGATGCCCGAATGCTCGAAGAATTGGACCTGTTCCAGGCACCAGAGGTATCTCCCGTTCCTGCCCACGGCACCAACGTGGAATTCGTGGTTCCATCCGAACCGCTGATTGAAGAAGACGGAGTTGCCCAGGTCCAGATGCGCGTCCATGAACGCGGGGTAGGCGAGACCCTCTCTTGCGGTACCGGTGCCTGCGCGGCTGCAGCTGCCGTACGCTACTGGGCGCGCAGCACCGCGCTGATCAACCAGTGGGCTGTTGCGGTGCCAGGCGGCGTGGTCGGCGTTGAATTCCGCGGCAATGCAAGCGGCGGAGAAGATACGATCCTCAGCGGCCCCGCGGATCTGGTGGCACGCGGGATCCTCGGTGCGCAGTAGAACTGATCCGGTTGTTCGCAGAACCGCAGATTGGCTCGGCTAGCGGATCTGCGGTTTGCCTTCGGTCCTCTAGGCCGGGCGCGCTACCTTCAGCACGCGGAAGGCCTTGGCGGTCGCTTCGCGGGTGATCTTCCACTCCGAGGGAAGCTGCTCAACCAGCCACTTCTGCAACGAGTCACTGCCAAGGTTCTTCTGCACCACCATCCAGGCCTCGCCGCCCGGCGCCAAACGGGGCAACCACAGCATCAGCAGCTCATGCAGGGCATCCTTGCCGATGCGAATGGGCGGGTTGGACCAGATGGTGTCGAATTCCAGGTTCGGATCCACGGATTCAGGAGTGCCGACAACAACGTTGGGCAAGCCCAACGCCGTGGCGTTCAAGCGGGCCAGATCGATGGAACGCTCATTGACGTCGACGCCGTAGACCTCGGACTGCGGGGACTGCTCGGCAGCGGCCAAGGTGATGGGCCCCCAGCCGCACCCGATATCCAGGATGCGTCCGCGAGGGGCCGGCACGTACTGCAGCAATACCGCTGTGCCCTTATCCAGCCCGGCAGGGGAGAAAATGCCGGAGGCCGTCTGCACTTTGCGCAGCGAGCCATTGAGCTCGACTTCGATGGTGCGACGTTCGTCTGCCGAGGCCGGGCTGGCGGTGAAGTAGTGATCCGAGGTCATAGGCAAAGTTTATCGCCCAGTACGGTTACCCCAAAGAACAGGGTCGCCAACGTGAGCAAAGCGATATAGGCACGACACGATATCACTGATAGAGTTTTCCCTATGACTTTCATTTTCGTCTAATACGTAATCCTCTTGGTTACCCGCGATTCCACGAGGTGGCCGTGCACTTCTTGCGCGCCCACCTGCATGAATCAGCAGACAGCAAAGTCATTTCCCCTTCTTGGCAGTTCTTCTTTTTGGAACCCCGCATTCGCCTTTGCTCACCGGTAACCATGCATTCACCTGTCTGCTCATAGACCTTTACCCCTTGCAAAGGACCACGAATGTTTGATGAACCAACCGAAACTGAACGCGCCACGTCGCAAAGTGGGGCCCACCCGCACTATTCTGGAAAGCGAAGTACTTCTAAGGAGACCATGACTAACTCCGAGTCACACGAGCACGATTCGGCATCTATGGATGATGCCCAGATCCAGGCCGCCATCGATAGAATCCTCGCAGCCGACGATGCGCAGAGCCCGCAGGTCCAGCACTTCGGCGAAGAAGAGAGTTCCATCTTCGCCGGGCAAGCCTCTGCACTGAACCGTTTTTCCTCCGGCCTCTCCCATTTCGACGGGGACCAGGAAGATTTGGACGACCGCCGTGCGCTGCGCCGCGTCGCAGGCCTGTCCACGGAACTGGAAGACGTCACCGAAGTCGAGTACCGCCAGCTGCGCCTGGAACGCGTCGTGCTGGCTGGCATCTGGAGCGACGGCACCGTCACCGACGCCGAGAATTCCCTGCGTGAGCTCGCCGCTTTGGCAGAGACCGCCGGCTCGGAGGTCCTGGACGGGCTGGTGCAGCGTCGCAGCAAGCCGGACCCATCGACTTTCCTCGGCTCGGGCAAGGCTGAAGAGCTGCGCGGAATTGTTGCTTCCACTGGCGCCGATACCGTGGTTGTCGATGCAGAGCTGGCTCCTTCGCAGCGTCGCGCCCTGGAGGATATCGTCAAGGTCAAGGTGATCGACCGCACCAGCCTGATCCTGGATATCTTTGCGCAGCATGCCCAGTCGCGAGAGGGCAAGGCGCAGGTTGAACTGGCCCAGCTCGAATACCTGCTGCCGCGCCTTCGCGGTTGGGGAGAATCGATGTCCCGCCAGGCCGGTGGCCGCGTGGGTGCCGCCGGTGGCGGTATCGGTTCGCGTGGACCGGGTGAAACCAAGATTGAAATGGACCGCCGCCGCATTCGCGACCGCATGGCGAAGCTGCGCCGCGAGATCAAGGCCATGAAGCCTGCGCGCGAAGCCAAGCGTGCCAACCGCAAGCGCAATGAGGTTCCGGCCGTAGCCATTGCCGGCTACACCAACGCTGGCAAGTCATCGCTGCTTAACCGACTGACCAACGCCGGTGTGCTGGTGGAGAACGCGCTGTTCGCTACCCTGGACCCGACTGTTCGCCAGTCGGCGACCGAAGACGGGCTGACCTACACCCTGGCCGATACCGTGGGATTCGTTTCCAACCTTCCGACCCAGCTGGTGGAAGCCTTCCGTTCCACTTTGGAGGAAATCGCCGATTCGGATCTCATCCTGCACGTCGTTGACGGGTCCCATCCGGATCCCGAAGGGCAGATCCAGGCCGTGCGCACCGTGCTCGGCGAAGTCGACGCGTTGAACATCCCAGAGATCATCGTGGTGAATAAGGCTGATGTGGCTGATCCGTTCGTTATCGAACGCATCCGCAACAAGGAATCCAACACTGTGGTTGTCTCTGCGCATACCGGTGAAGGCATCCAGGAGCTGCTGGAAAAGATCAGTTCCTCGATTCCACGCCCCGGAGTCCAGCTTGAGGTACTCATTCCCTACAACCGGGGGGATTTGATCGCCAAGCTGCACCAGAGCGAATCCGAGATCCTGGAAAGCGAACACCTGGAGGAGGGCACCCGGCTGATCGTCAAGGTGCGCGATTCCTTTGCTGCAGAGTTGGAGACCTTCAACCTTCATGGATGATAAGCAAGAGCAGGCCCTGGGGCTCCTGGAGGCCGCGGTCACTTCCATGGGCGGCGCCATGCGCACCGGCCAGCAGGAAATGGTCAAGCACGTGGTCAGCGCGTTGGAAGACGAAAAGCATTTGCTGGTGCAGGCCGGTACCGGAACGGGCAAGTCCATGGGCTACCTGATTCCGGCACTGGCCCACGCGCAAACCAGCGCCAAGCCAGTGATCGTCTCCACCGCGACATTGGCGCTGCAATCGCAGATTGTCGGCCGTGACGTACCGCGATTACTCGACTCGCTCAAGGGCAAGCTCTCGCGCCCGATGGATGTCGCGCTGCTCAAGGGGCGCTCGAACTACCTGTGCCAGTACAAGCTCGGCGGCGGATACCCGGATGACGAAGGCACTCTTTTTTCCATGGACGAGCCGGCAATACCTGCCGGCACCACTTACTCGCCGCTGGCTAGCGAAGTAATGAAACTGCGTGAATGGGCCGAAGAGACCGACACGGGTGACCGCGATGAACTGGTGCCCGGGGTTAGTGACAAGGCTTGGAAGCAGGTCTCGGTTTCGGCCATGGAGTGCCTCGGCTCGCAGAAGTGCCCGATGGCGGACGAATGCTTCTCGGAAATGGCGCGTGCCCGTGCCGCCGAGTCCGACGTGGTCATTACGAACCATGCGTTGCTGGCGGTTTCGGCCTTCGAGGGGCTTTCGGTTCTCCCGGACTTCGAAGTCGCGATCATCGATGAGGCCCACGAACTGCAAGATCGCGTGACCAGCTCGGTTTCGGGCGCGCTCTCCTCGCGCATGGTGCTTACCGCCGCTGGCGGTGCCAAGCGCCATTGCGGTATCAATGCGGATGAGATGGTCAAGGCCGCAAACCGCCTGGAAAAGTCGTTGACCGGGTTGCCGACAGGCTTGCTGGAACATGGTCTGCGCGAAGACATGGGCATTGCCCTGAACGACATCGTGGAGCAGGCCCGGCTGGCTCTGGCGCTGTCCAAGCCCGAAGCCAATGCACCGGCCGATGGCGGCCGCCAGACTGCCCGCTCCCAGCTGCAGGCAGTGATGGATGATGCGATTCGCATGCTCGAATCCGAAGAACGCCGCGAGGTCCTGTACACCACCCGTCCGCGGGAGTTTGTCGAAGGCCGGGGCTACGTCGAGGCCGATGAGAGCCAGCCTGCAACCTTGAACGTGGCACCGTTGTCGGTGGCCGGCAAGTTGCGCGAGGGCCTCTTCGACGGGCGCACGGTCGTATTGACCAGCGCCACCTTGGCCATTGGCTCGCAGTTCGACTCGGTAGCAGGCTCCTTGGGCCTGATGGGCGCCGGCGCTCCATCATGGACCGGCGTAGATGTTGGCAGCCCTTTCGATTACCCCAAGCAGGGCATCCTCTACGTGGCCAAGCACCTGCCCAAGCCAGGACGCCAACTGGCGGCGGAGACGCTGGATGAGATCGAAGATCTCATCAAGGCCTCCGGTGGCGGCGCCTTGGCGCTGTTCACTTCCAAGCGTTCCGCCGAGGAAGCGGCAAGCATCTTGCGCGAGCGCCTGGACGTGGAAATCTTGTGCCAGGGTGAAGCCAGCATGAAGTCGCTGGTCGAACAGTTCAGCAGCGAACGCGACACCTGCCTGTTTGGAACCATGACCTTGTGGCAGGGCGTGGACGTGCCAGGCGATTCTTGCCGGCTGGTCATCATCGACAAGATTCCTTTCCCGCGCCCGGATGATCCTATCTCCAAGGCCCGTTCCGAGGACGTGGCCAAGCATGGCGGAAATGGCTTCATGCAGGTTGCCGCCACCCATGCGGCGATTCGCCTGGCCCAGGGTGCTGGGCGCTTGATTCGTTCGGTCGGGGATAAGGGCGTTGTGGCGATCCTTGATTCGCGCATGGCCACGGCGCGGTACGGCAGCTTCTTGAAAGCTACCCTGCCGCCGATGTGGCCGACTGTCGATAAGAAGGTCATCACTGGTGTTCTCAAGCGATTGAACCCGGGCGGGAAATAGCCGCGGCCAGAATATGAACTTGAGCTGTCCTTCGGGACAGCTCAAGTTCTTTAACCGGTACCAGCATGATGCTTCCGGATGCACTAAGGTCTGTGACAAGAACTGATGAAGCTCGAATCGGAAGGCACCATGGAGTCCATGCAGGAATTGGCGCACCAAGCCGCGATCGACACCCACCAGCGGTTCGGGCATCGCCTCATGGGGTTGCCCGGAACGTGGATTGGACAGAGCTACAGCAGAGCGCATCGGTTGCGCGACGGAAGCATGCTCAGCAATCTCAATGGTTTCGCGCACCCGCTTGCGGAGTGGAACTATTGGTGGCAGGCGCACTATCTGGATGCCATCATCGATGAGGGCCGATCGTACTGGGACGAAGGCAACGAACACCGGGCGCGCGAAGCGCTTGCCCGGGCCAACGGCCTATTGCGCGGCATTCGAATTCGAAACTTCGGGATCTTGCCCAACTACTTCTTCGACGACATGGCTTGGCTTGCCCTGGCCAGCGGCCGCCTGTCAGAGTTCACGCAGCTGGTGACGGGACACAGGAGCCGTCCTGCCGAGGCGGCAGTTCGGACGCTGGGACGGCAGCTCCATGCCGGCATGGATGGGGTGCTGGACGGCGGCCTGTACTGGTCCAGAAAGCGGGATTTCAAGAACACGCCAGCCAACGCGCCGGCGGCACTGTTCTTTGCCCGTACCGGGGAGAAAGAGACCGCGCGAGAGCTTCTCCAGTGGCTGGAAAAGAATCTGTTCAGCGTGGAGCGAGGACTGTATCTGGACGGACTTCGGTTGACCACGCAGGGACACGCCGTGGAACCAGCGGTCTACACCTATAACCAGGGCCTGGTGCTCGGGGCATTGCTTGAGCTTGGCGAGCCTGCTGATCTGGCTCACGCTCAAGTACTGATCGATGCCACCACGAAATCGCTGTCAACTGCTGCCGGGGTCCTCTCGTTCAACAGCGGGGGAGACGGCAACCTGTTCGCGGGGATACTCTGCCGATATCTGGCCCTCGCCGGTAATGATGTCCGCTTGGAAGCCCGGAGCCGGGAGCAGGCCAGGAGGCTGATCATGGCAACGGCGCGCCATCTGGCTGACCAGGAGCCACGCCGGCTTTCGGCGGCAATCCAACGCTGGATGATCTTCTCGGCGGCCGCTCAATTCGAGTTGAACGCCGGCCAATAGCGGGTTAAACGAGAATTGCGCTGGTGCCAAGCACCAGCGCAATGACCGTACGTATTCTAGAGCGAGCGCATCACCGAGACGACGCGTCCCATGATCGTTGCGGCATCACCCAAAATTGGTTCGTAGCGCGAGTTCTGCGGAAGCAGCCAGGTGTGCCCGTCACGCTGCCGGAAAGTCTTTACCGTGGCTTCTTCATCGAGCAGGGCAGCTACGATGTCGCCGTTGTCCGCCGTCTGCTGGCGGCGGACAACTACCCAGTCGCCATCGCAAATCGCAGCGTCAACCATTGAATCGCCGGAAACCTTGAGCATGAACAGTTCGCCGTGGCCTACGAGCTGACGAGGCAACGAGAAAACATCTTCGACGGACTGTTCGGCAAGGATCGGACCGCCGGCAGCGATACGGCCAACCAGGGGAACCATGGTGGTGTCAGCGGAAGTGCTCAATTCAATGATCTTGGCGTCTTCGCTGGCATCTGGCTCGACCGGCTTCGAAACTTCGGCCTTCTCGGCGTCTTCGGCCAGCTGCAGAGGCAGCAGGATTTCCATTGCGCGCGGACGGCGTGGATCTCGACGGATATAACCGAGCTTTTCCAGCTGGCTCAGCTGGTGGGTGACGCTCGAAAGGCTCTTGAGCCCCACTGCGTCACCAATCTCACGCATCGATGGTGGATAACCGTTCTTGCCGATTGACCGCTGGATCGTCTCCAGGATCTTCTTTTGGCGAATCGTCAGCGAACGTGCATTCGATCGGGGAGTGCGTTGTGAAGCTGACATGAGATTTTGCCTTCCCTAGCAATCATTCGAAAGTTCGTAAGTCCAAACTGTCGGCGCTAGATGGTGAGATGTTTTCATTGCTCGTCTACTTCGAAATCTTAGTAGATAAGCGAGCTTCTTTCAAAGATTTGTTCGAAAACTTCTGGACAAGTTCCGCAAACCTCTGTTAGAACAGATATACGAGGTTCGAACAAGTTTTCGAACCTACGCTTTCGAATACAAATTCGCATCACTTGAATTTCTTGAGGAGACAAAGTCATGGCAACCGTCGCACTTGACTCAAATCAGACCCAGGCACCACTGAAGATCCGCATCAACCGTCGCGGATGGGCCGTGCTTGTGGGTATGCCCATTTTCGCACTCACCATCGCCGCAGCTTTCTTCATCTCCATGTTTGCCTCTGACGCGCATGCCGCAGCCGATACTCCTGTTGGAGTCGGAACCGTTGATGTCACCGTTATTCCAGGGGATACGCTGTGGAGCCTGGCCCGGGATTACGCCACCGGTTACGACGTGACCTCGGCAGTGGGCCACATCGCCGAACTCAATGCCCTGACCGGCAGCGAAATCCAGGTCGGCGAAACCCTCTCGATTCCGGTCCTTGCCGGCTAGCTTCCCCAGCCTGCTTCGAGTTTGTTACCTGTGGCCGTAGCGGATTCACCGGCAGGCGCGCTGCGCACGTAGACTTGATGCGTGAATGACCGCAGTGAACTTTTGAGTCAGCTGCCCTTGCGTGAGAATCTCCGCGGGCTATCCCCTTATGGCGCACCACAAATTGACGTGCCCATCCAGCTGAACGTCAACGAGAACACCCATCCGTTGCCACCGACAGTCGTCGATGCCATTGCACAAGAGGTGGCCAAGGCGGCGGCAACGTTGAACCGGTATCCGGACCGCGAGTTCACCGAGCTTCGCGAACTCCTAGCCGATTACCTCGGCCACTCGCTCACAAAGGACAATATCTGGGCCGCTAACGGTTCCAATGAAATCCTGCAGCAAATCCTGCAAGCCTTTGGCGGCCCCGGCCGTGCCGTGATGAGCTTCGGCCCTACCTACTCCATGTACCCGCTGCTTGCCAGTGGTACTGACACGAAATATATCGCCGGTGAACGCGCCGCAGATTTCACGTTGTCCGCCGATTCCGCAGCCGCACAGGTTCGCGAGCACAAGCCGAACATCGTTTTCCTCTGCTCTCCGAATAACCCCACCGGCACGGCCCTTGGCCTGGACGTCATCACCGCGGTATATGAAGCCATGAGCGAGCATAACGGCATAGTGATCGTGGATGAGGCGTACGCCGAGTTCTCCTTGGCCAGCACCACCTCGGCGCTGAGCCTGCTCGAAGGCCGCCAGCGGCTGATTGTCTCGCGCACCATGTCCAAGGCTTTCGGCCTGGCCGGTGCGCGCGTAGGCTACCTGGCCGCTGCGCCAGAAGTCACCGATGCCATCCGCTTGGTGCGACTGCCATACCACCTGTCGGCAGTGACCCAGGCAACCGCCATCGCGGCCTTGAAGAACATCGAGTTGCTGTTGGCCCAGGTCGAGGACATCAAGTCCCAGCGGGACCGCATCGTCGCGCGCCTGAAGGAACTTGGCCTCAAGCCATCGGTCTCCGACTCCAACTTCGTCTTCTTCGGTGGCGTCGAAGACCCCCGCAAGATTTGGGAAGGCCTGTTGGAAGCCGGCATCATCATCCGCGACAATGGAATCCCGGGAACCTTGCGTGTTACGGCAGGAACCGAATCGGAAACCACAGCCTTCTTGGAACGACTTGCCGAACTGCTCGGCTCGCAGAAGTAATCAAAGACAAGCGAAGGAAGACATGTCTGCCGAATTGATTGGCGCACGTCGCGCCCGCATGGAACGCGTGACCAGCGAATCGTCCGTATTCGTTGAACTGGACCTCGATGGCACCGGTGTCTCTGAGATCAGCACCTCGGTGCCGTTCTACGACCACATGCTGACTGCGCTATCCAAGCATTCGCTCATCGATCTCACCGTGCGTGCAACCGGCGATACCCACATCGACGTTCACCACACCGTCGAGGACACCGCGATCACCATTGGCGAAGTACTGCGCGTGGCACTGGGCAACAAGGCCGGCATCCGCCGCTTCGGCACCTCCTACGCTCCACTGGACGAAGCCCTGTCCCGTTCGGTAGTCGATGTGTCGGGCCGGCCATACCTCGTGCACTCCGGCGAGCCTGCGGGCCAGGAATACCACCTGATCGGTGGTCACTTCACCGGTTCGATGACCCGTCACGTCTTCGAAGCCATCACTTTCCACGCACAGATCTGTGCTCACATCGAGGTGCTCTCGGGTCGCGACCCGCACCACATCGTTGAAGCGCAGTTCAAGTCCTTCGCGCGCGCATTGCGCGAAGCGGTAGAGCGCGATGAGCGCATGGGCGACAAGATCCCATCCACGAAGGGTGCACTGTAAGTGGAAAAGAAAACAGTAGTTGTCCTGGATTATGGTTCCGGCAACGTCCGCTCCGCTGTGCGCGCTTTGGAAGCCGCCGGCGCCGAAGTGGAACTGACCGCAGATCCGAAGAAGATCGTGGCCGCCGACGGCCTGGTAGTCCCCGGTGTTGGCGCCTACGCCTCGGTCATGGAGCAGCTGGCCAAAACCGGTTCCCTGCGCTGGATCGGTCGCCGCATTGCCGGGGGCCTGCCGGTTTTGGGTATCTGCGTGGGACACCAGGTCTTCTTTGAAGAAGGCGTGGAACACGGTGTGAAAACCGAAGGCATTGGCGAATGGCCGGGCAAGGTTGAACGCCTGCAGTCGGATGTCATCCCGCACATGGGCTGGAACACGGTACGCCCGCCGGAAGGATCCAAGCTGTTCGCCGGCATCGAGGGTGAACGTTTCTACTTCGTGCACTCCTACGCTGTTCAGAAGTGGGAATTCGACGTAACCCAGCCAGCGATGACCCCGCCACAGGTGACCTGGTCGACGCACGGAACGCCCTTCGTGGCCGCCGTCGAGAACGGCCCGCTATCGGCAGTGCAGTTCCACCCGGAGAAGTCCGGGGACGCTGGCGCGCAGCTGCTTCGCAACTGGTTGGGGACGCTCTAGGCATGTGGACCCTTATTCTGGGCGTTGTCGGGGCCTTCCTGATTGGCGGAGCCATTTCGCTGAAGAGCCAGAAGGCCCATATCTCATGGATCATCGCGCTGTGGGTACTTGCAGGCCTGAGCCTGATCGCAGCCTGGTCCTTGACCTACTAATCACATTACTTCTTCACTAAGGACATCATGAGCGAGCAACCAATCCTCGAACTTTTGCCTGCAGTAGATATCGCTGGCGGACAGGCAGTGCGCCTGGTCCAGGGCGAAGCCGGTTCCGAGACCGGATACGGCGACCCGCTGGAAGCTGCGCTCTCCTGGCAGAACGCCGGCGCTGAATGGCTGCACCTGGTCGACCTGGACGCAGCCTTTGACCGTGGCAGCAATGTTGAGATTGTCCAGCGCATTGCCAAGGAACTGGATATCAAGGTCGAGCTCTCCGGCGGTATCCGCGATGACGCTTCACTTGACCGGGCCCTGGAATTCGGCGCTACCCGCGTCAACCTCGGAACCGCCGCGCTGGAGAACCCGGAATGGACCAAGCAGGCCATTGCCCGCCACGGCGACAAGATCGCCGTGGGCATGGATGTGCGCGGAACCACCTTGTCCGGCCACGGCTGGACCAAGGACGGAGGCGACCTGTGGGACGTTCTGGCCCGCCTCGAAGATGCCGGATGCGCCCGATACGTCGTCACCGACGTGACCAAGGACGGCACCCTGCGCGGACCGAACGTTGAACTATTGCGCGAAATCGCTGCCAAGACCAGCAAGCCGATTGTCGCCTCGGGCGGCATCTCCTCGCTCGAAGACCTCCGGGTCTTGCGCGAGCTGGTTCCAGAAGGCATCGAAGGAGCCATCATGGGCAAGGCGCTGTACTCGGGCCAATTCACCTTGCAAGAAGCGCTCGATGTAGCAGGTCGCCGCTAGGCCCCATGCTGCAGCAGGGAAAGACGATTCAGAAGCTCGCGCTTTTGAATCGTCTTTTTTTATTCGTGAAAGCGGATCCCGGTCTTTCCCTCCTCGGGCCCGCGACTGCGCGCAGGTGCTGGGAAAGAAATCTGAAATCATCGGATAGGGGTGTCCAAGCTCATGACTGCAGTTTTGAAACTTCCCTCCAACAACCCCGAAACCACCGATAGCATGGAGCTATGAGTACCGAGCAACCTGAATCTGCACCCAAACGCCACCTGCCGGGACATATTGTCGCTGCACTGGCGCAGGCAGGCTCTAGCACCGACTCTGCCGGTCAGGACTGGGAAGGCCGGGACCTGAGCGGTGAAGGCAACCCCCTGCATAATTTCGACAAGGACGACGGCAAGGCCGACGCCAACGTCGTTGCCGCACTGGCGGCCTTGCGCGATGGCAGCGCAGGGGAGGGCGAGGTGCATAAATCCTTGTCCGAGGCACGCGTTTTCGTTGCGGTGGTAGCCCAGCTCGGCGAAGAAGCCATGACGGAACACGGCTTCGCATCCGACAAGGAAGCCGATATGGCGCTGGTGAAAATCAAGGCTCCAGATGGCCGCATGGCCCTGCCGATCTTCACGACCGTCGAACGATTGCAGGCTTGGCACAAGGAAGCTCGACCAGTGGCGGTTTACGCCCCGCGGGCGGCCCTCTCGGCAGTCAGCGAGGAATGCCAGCTGCTGGTACTCGATCCCGGAAGCGAATTCACCTTCGTGCTTCGACGACCGGGGGTCTGGAACCTGGCCAAGCAGATCGACTGGATTCCGAGTTATCAGAACCAGCAGATCGCCAACCTAGTGCAGGATGCAACCGAAGGCTTTGGCCAGTTGCAGACCGTCAAGGTTGCCCCGGGCAGGGGAGTCGGCTCACGCAGCAAGGACGGGCAAGTGGTCCTTGGCGGAGGTCCCGGACCGGAACTGAACTTGCAGTTTGTTTTTGCTCCCGGAACGAGCGAGAACGACGCTCGCGAGACGACTCGCGCAATCCACGGACGTTTGTCCCAAAACACCGAATTCGCTGAAGCAGTGGATTCCCTCGAACTCAGTTTGCACAGCGCGCCGAACTAAACCGGCGGGCTCCTTTCGACCAGACAAGGAACTTTCCGGGCATGAAAAGCTATTGGCAGATTTTGCGTCAACCGCAGATCTCACTTTTGTTGCTGATTGGCATGATTGCCCGACTTCCGCACTCCGCATTGAGCATGCTGCTGCTCCTGCATCTGGTGAACAACCTCGGCCAATCCTGGGTTTCGGCCGGTCTGGTCACGGCCGTCATGACCTTGGGCATCGCCATTGGCGCCCCGTGGCGCGGTGCCCGCGTAGATGTCTGGGGATTGCGCCGCGCGATGATCCCATCGGTGATCGTCGAAACACTCGTCTGGTGCACGGTGCCGCATGTTCCACTGGTCTGGGTGTACCCGCTGGCCTTCATCGGCGGACTCTTCGCGCTACCGGTCTTCTCAGTGGTGCGTACCGCGCTGGGCATCATGACCACCGGCGAACAACGCCGTACCGCCTTCGCCTTGGATGCCACCGCCACCGAACTGGTGTTCATCGTCGGACCTGCAAGCGCCGGCATTGTCGCCACCCAGATCAGCAGCGTCATTGGATTGAGCGTCATCGGCGTGACCTCGACGGTTGCCGGGTTGGCGCTGATGATCCTGAATCCGCCAACGCGCAGCGATGATCCCAAGGCGATCGCCTCGCGGGCCAACGTGCACGAGGAACGCTTGGGGGCGGAGGCCAGCTTCATTGCGGCCGCGCCGATGGGTGTACCCGAAGTCGAGGGCGAGCTGATCGCAGCCGGCATGAAGTCTGCCCGCGCCCGCATCAAGCAGCGTGGCCGAAACTTCAAGAACCGTTTCAACTGGGTCAGCGCTTCGGTCCTGGCGGTATTCATTGCCGCGGCAGGAGCAGGCATGCTGCTCACCGGCACAGAAGTGGCCATCGTGGCCGAACTGGACGCGTCGGCGCAGAGCCACCAGCTGGGTCTGGTGTTCTTCTTCTGGTGCGGAGCCTCGCTGGTCGGCGGCCTGATCTACGGGTCGATGAAGCGGGTTATTTCTCCACTGGTGCTGCTGCTGAGCATGGCCGTGCTGACGATCCCCATGTACTTCGCGTGGGATACCTGGTCGTTGGCGCTGTTCTCCGCGCTCCCCGGCTTCCTGTGCGCGCCAACGCTGTCGGCGGCCTCTGAGTGGCTCACCGACTTGGTGGCCGAAAAGCGTCGCGGCGAAGCCATGGGCTGGTATGGCTCTGCGATGACCGCTGGCACCGCGTTGGGATCGCCGATCACCGGCATATTCGTCGATAACCTCGGACCCGCCCCGGCCTTCCTTGGCATCGGCGCGATGGCTGCAGTGGTCGTGGTGATTGCCTTAATCGCCCAGCAGATCCGCCGCCGCGTTCGCCGCGCCCGCCGCCGTCGCCTGGAAACGATCGCCTAGGCTCGTGGAGCTGCCCTGAGCCGCGAGTACATGTACATGTCCCTGCGTGCGGTGCCCACCTGTTCCCAGCTGCGCAGCAACCCTTCACGCTGGAAGCCGCACGCTTCAGCGGCCCGCCACGACCCCTCGTTCCACGGCTCCACGTAGAGCTCGATCCGGTCGATTCCCGGATGCTCCAATGCCCAGGCGCCGAGCGCAGCCAACGCGTGCTTGGCAATGCCGCGCCTGCGGTGCTCCGGTGCGATCCAATACCCGATGCTGGCCCTGCCGTGGTCGGCATTGCGGAGCCACAAGCCGATTTGCCCAACGGCACGATCCGTGGCCGTTTCGGCTATGGCAAATGAATACCCGCTGCCCTCGGCCACCCGGCGGTGCTGGCGCTCGATGAATGCCGCATAGCCGGCTTCAGTTCCTTGCGCCGGGACCGTGGTGATTTGCGTAATGTAGGGGTCCGTGGAGGCCTGCCTCACGGCAGGAATGTCGCTGGGCTGGAAGGGGCGGAGCCGGAAAGCGCCGGCGTCGATCACTGGTTGTTCGAGCATCTGCATGATTCCAACCTAGCTTGGTGATCCGAACAACAATGGACCCGTTTCCCTGGGGAAACGAGTCCATGATGTTAATCTCTTAAAATTCAGCCAATATTACTTAGTTGACCGGTCCGGTGAACTTCTCGCCCGGGCCCTTGCCTGGTGCATCCGGGATGATTGAAGCTTCGCGGAAGGCCAGCTGCAGGCTGCGCAGGCCGTCACGCAAAGGCGTTGCGTGCTGCGAGCCGATCTCAGGCGCACCGGCGGTGACTAGGCCTGCCAGTGCGGTGATCAGCTTGCGGGCCTCATCGAGATCCTTCAGCTCATTGGCATCTTCGCCCTCTGCAAGTCCGCACTTGACTGCTGCTGCACTCATCAGGTGGACGGCGGCCGTGGTGATGATTTCAACGGCTGCAACTTCTGCGATATCGCGCACCTGCTGGTCGACAGCGTGCTGGTGCGAGTTGGTGTCTTCGTTAGTCATACTGCTAAGCTTGTCACAGACCGACTCGATGCCGGTACTTCTCGCAGTTCTCCAGCTAGCACTGGATGGGGGATTCGTACTAGTATTGAGCCATGCAAGTGGAGGCCAACTCCCACCCGCTGTCGCCGTTTCCAGGCTTCCGGGTATTTCGGCAGGATTGCAGCAATGCATTCCCCAAGCGCTTACGCAGGAGCAATCCCGTGTTCGGCTTTGTCGTTCTTTTTGGCCTTCGCCTGCAATCGCAGACGGGGGCCTTCTTTGTTTGCGGTCATGGATTACGAATTTCAGGAGTGACACATCAGCGATCCACGCATTAATGAGCGCATTCGCGTGCCAGAGGTACGTCTCGTCGGCCCTAATGGCGAGCAGGTAGGCATCGTCCGTATCGAGGACGCGCTTCGTCTTGCTCTCGAGTCCGATCTGGACTTGGTCGAGGTGGCACCCAGCGCCAAGCCTCCAGTGTGCAAATTGATGGATTTCGGCAAGTACAAGTACGAAGCCGCTGTCAAGGCTCGCGAAGCTCGTAAAAACCAGACCAACACGGTCTTGAAGGAAGTCCGCTTCCGCCTGAAGATCGACACCCACGACTACGAGACCAAGGTCGGCCACGCACTGCGCTTCCTGGGCGCCGGCGACAAGGTCAAGGCCATGATCCAGTTCCGTGGTCGTGAGCAGCAGCGTCCAGAGATGGGCATTCGCTTGCTTGAAAAGTTTGCAGCAGACGTCGCCGAAGTTGGAATCATTGAGTCCAGCCCGCGCATCGATGGCCGAAACATGGTCATGGTTGTTGGTCCGCTGAAGAACAAGGCAGAGGCTCGCCGCGAACAGCAGCAGAAGTCGGGTGGCCGCAGCGCGGCCAAGCGCAAGATCCGCACCGACGCTCCGGCTGAGACCGAGGGCCAGAATGTCGCAGCTTCCATGGATGATGAAGCCCGCGCCAAGTTGGAGCAGGCACGTCAGGCAGCTGAAGGCGACGCCTAGCCAAGCCTGTTGGGCTTTCGAGCCCGTCACCGTTCACGGTGAAGGATCTTCTTCCGGGAAGGTCCAACTACAAGAGAACAACAGCGGTCACCTTTATCGGGGCCCGCTTCGGATGATCCCCACCCGGTGCTTTACCGGGTGGAGCACGTAAGGAGAACGGCAGCTATGCCGAAGTTCAAGACTCACAGTGGCGCCAAGAAGCGCTTCAAGCTCACCGGTAGCGGTAAGCTCGCTCGCCAGCAGGCCAACCGTCGCCACTACCTGGAGCACAAGTCCTCGCGCGTTACCCGTCGCCTGGCTTCTGACCAGATCGTCGCTAAGGCCGATGTAAAGACCATCAAGCGGATGCTGGGCCTCTAAGCTCTCCCTTTCGCAATACGGGGAAGCAATACCCCACCACCCATAGATTTCACCCATCCCGCAAAATCGCGGGCACTGGGGAACTGACTTGAAGGAGTACACACGTGGCACGTGTGAAGCGGGCAGTAAACGCCCACAAGAAGCGTCGCGTCGTTCTGGAACGCGCAAAGGGTTACCGCGGTCAGCGTTCGCGCCTGTACCGTAAGGCCAAGGAGCAGCTGCTCCACTCGTTCGTTTACAGCTTCAACGACCGCCGTAAGCGCAAGGGCGACTTCCGCCGCCTGTGGATCCAGCGCATCAACGCTGCATCCCGCGCCAACGGCATGACCTACAACCGTCTGATCCAGGGCCTGAAGGCTGCTCAGATCGAGGTTGACCGTCGTATGCTCGCAGAGCTGGCTGTTTCGGACTCGAACGCTTTCGCTACCCTGGTAAAGCTTGCCAAGGATGCACTTCCAGCTGACGTCAACGCCCCAAAGGCTGCCGCTGCTGAGGTTGCTGCACCTAAGGCTGCCAAGGCTCCAAAGGCTGCTGCCAAGTCCGTCGAGGGCGAAGGCGTAGTCAAGGCCGTTGAAGGCGAAGACGCACCTGAGGGCTTCATCATCAAGGGCAACGCTGGCTCGAACAAGTACCACGTTCCAGGCTCGACCTGGTACGACCAGACCGAAGCCGAGTTCTGGTTCAACTCCATCGAAGCTGCCAAGGCTGCAGGCTTCGAACCAGCTGGCGGCGAATCCCGTCAGCAGATGAAGTAAATCTCTTCTCCCTTTGAGCTGAGGCTCAGGTAGGACAGATCACACCGAAGGGTGGGTCCCGCGCACAGCGCGGACCCGCCCTTTGCGTGTTTCTACCGGTATTCTCGAGACATGAGCAGTTTTCCTCCAGAAGTGATGTCCAATCCACGCGCCGAACGAGTCAAAGCCATCGCGCGTCTGGCCAAGAGCAAGGGGCGCGAAGCCACCGGCGAATACCTCGTTGAGGGCCCGCAGACGGTACGCGAAGCACTCAAGGCCCATCTGGAGGACGACAACCTGGTCCAGGGCGTCTATGTTGTCGGCGGCTTTCTGGAGAGCCACGAAGAATTCGTGCAGCTGCTCGATAGAGCCAAGGTTCCAACCCGCATCGTCACCGGCGAAGTGCTGGACGCCATGGCTGACACCCAGACCCCGCAGGGCATTCTTGCCGTGGTCGCCATGTCCCAGCCGCAGCTGAGCGAGGTGCTGGACACCAAGCCGAAGCTGATCGCCGTGCTCTGCCGCATCCAGGACCCGGGCAATGCCGGCACCATCCTGCGTGCCGCCGATGCCGCCGGAGCCGATGCGGTGATCCTGACCAAGGGCAGCGTGGATATCTACAATCCGAAGGCCGTGCGCTCCACCGCCGGCTCGCTGTTCCACGTACCGGTGCTGAACAACATCGAATTCGACCACCTGGTCGCCGCCGCGAAGACCACCGGAAGCCAGATCCTGGCCGCCGACGGCTATGCGGCGCACAACCTGGACACCCTGCAGGATGCCGCCGTGCTGCGTGCAAGCCAGCCAGGCACCGAAGCGCCAGAAGCACAGCCGGTGCTGGAAGCGCCAACCCTGTGGCTGTTCGGCAATGAAGGCCAGGGGCTGGAGGAGCGCGAGAAGGACGCCGCCGACTACCGCGTGGCCGTGCCGCTCTACGGTGTTGCCGAATCCCTGAACGTGGGTACCGCATCCACCGTCTGCCTGTACGCTTCGGCCCGCGCCCAGCGCTCAGCGAATCGGAGCGCACTGGACTCCCATGGCAGCTGAACTCAAGCAAATTGTTGCCGTGGCCATCGTCGATGACCTGGCCCGGCCCACCAGGCTGCTTGCCGCGCGCCGCAACCGCCCTCAAGCCCTTGCCGGGCTCTGGGAATTCCCCGGTGGAAAAGTCGAACCCGGCGAGAGCGAAGTCCAGGCCGTGCACCGCGAGCTGCGCGAGGAACTCGGGGTGCAGATGCGTCTTGGCGCGCCCATCCCAGGCCCGCATCCCCAAGGGTGGCAGCTGAGCGAGAAGGCCGCCATGCGCATGTGGTTCGCCCAAATCACCGAGGGCGAGCCAGCGACCCTGGACGGGCATGACCAGCTGGCCTGGCTGGAACTCGATGACTCGCTGTCCGCGGTCGTCCCATGGATTCCGGCCGATGCGCCGATCGTGGCGGCATGCCTGGCCCAGGCACGTGCCGGGGCGCAGCGCTAAACACCCGTAAGCTTATTACCGCGCCAACTTCTGGCACTGTGCCTATAGCCGATATTTTGAGGAGCACTTTTCGTGAAGCGATTTATGAGCGTTATCGCTCTGGCCTTCGCCGCCGTCCTAGCACTTTCTGGTTGCGTCAACATGAACGCAGAAGTCAACGTCTTGGGCAAAGACAAGGTCGCCGGGGCCATGCAGCTGACCCTGCACAAGTCGACGCTCAATGGCGTCAGCTTTGAAGAAGTCCTCGAGAGCCAGATCGACATCCAAATGATGGAACAGCAGCTGGGGGACCAGTGGAGCTACAGCAACATCGATGATGGCGAAAACGTCGGCCTGCGCTTTGAAACCACCAGCCCGATGACCTACGTCCAGCTGGCTGACGCATTCCGCGTCTTCGGCTTCGAGATCAACCTGGGCGATGACGGGAAGGAATACTCCTTCTCGATGCCGGGCGACAAAGCCACCGTGGATTCTTCCTTCACCGAAGCGAACCTGCACGTCACCTTCCCCGGCGCAGTCACCTCGCACACCCCGGGTACCGTCGAGCACCACACCGTCACCTTCGACATGATCAAGGGCGCCGCCGCCTACCAGGCCACCGCCAAGGTCGACCACACCATGTTCTACTCCGCAGTATTCGGCGGGGCGCTGCTGGTTTTGACCTTCGTCTTCGTTGCCGCTTTCGCGCCAAAGGGTGCCAAGGAATTGCATTAATGAGCAGCAATCCTGCTTCAAGGTAAGAAGCTTCACGCCAAGGGCCCGTCATCGGTGAAACGATCACGGGCCCTTAGCCATAGAATGGAAGCAAAGTGTTCTACGCGTAAGTACAAGATAAGAGTAAGGGTCGATCGATCCCATGTCTGATCAGACAACTGAACAAGCTCCTGTCGGGGAGTCCAATGTTCCGCACCCAACCGATGAAGCCGGCATCCAGGGCGCGGTCGACGCCGCCCTGGCAGCCATCCAGGCCGCTGGCGACCTGAACGAGCTGAAGGAAGCGCGCCTGGCCCACACCGGCGAGAAGTCCGCGCTGTCCCTGGCCAACCGCCAGATCGGCAAGCTGGACAAGACCCAGAAGGCTGTTGCCGGCAAGCTCGTCGGCGGTGCCCGCGGACGGGTCAACAAGGCCCTGGCTGCCCGCACCACCGTGCTCGAAGAAGCCGAAGCCGCCCGCATCCTGGTCGAAGAAACCGTGGATGTCACCGCCGCCGCCCGCCGCCGCAGCGTTGGCGCCCGCCACCCGCTCTCGGTCCTGCAGGACCGTGTATCCGACATCTTCGTCGGCATGGGCTGGGAAATCGCCGAGGGCCCGGAAGTCGAATCCGAATGGTTCAACTTCGACGCGCTGAACTTCAAGCCGGACCATCCTGCCCGCGAAATGCAGGACACCTTCTTCGTGGAGCCTGCCGACGCGCACCTGGTGCTGCGTACCCACACCTCCCCGGTGCAGGTCCGCTCGATGCTCGAGCGCGATGTGCCGGTCTACGTGCTGTGCCCTGGGCGCACCTTCCGCACCGATGAGCTCGATGCCACCCACACCCCGGTTTTCCACCAGTTCGAAGGCCTGGCCGTGGACAAGGGCCTGACCATGGCCGACCTGCGCGGCACCCTGGAGCACTTCGCCCGGCAGATGTTCGGCGCCGAAGCGCAGATCCGCCTGCGCCCTGCCTACTTCCCGTTCACCGAGCCATCGGCAGAGCTGGACATCTGGCACCCAGGTGCCAAGGGCGGACCGCGCTGGATCGAGTGGGGCGGCTGCGGCATGATCAACCCGAACGTGTTGCGCGCAGCTGGCATTGATCCCGAAGAGTACTCCGGCTTCGCCTTCGGCATGGGCATCGAGCGCACGCTCATGTTCCGCAACGATGTCCCAGACATGCACGACATGATCGAGGGCGACATCCGTTTCAGCCAGCACTTCGGGATGGAGATCTAAGCAATGCGTATTCCACTATCTTGGCTGCGCGAGTACGCGCAGGTACCAGCCGACGCATCGGCTGAAGACGTCATGGCAGACCTGGTCAAGGTCGGCCTCGAAGAAGAAGATGTCCACCGTCCAAGCGATGAGCTCTCGGGCCCCATCGTGGTCGGCCAGGTGATTTCCCTGGAAAAGGAAGTTGCCTCCAATGGCAAGACCATCAACTGGTGCCAGGTTCGCGTGGTTCCAGAAGGCGCCGAGCAGACCCTGACCGGCAAGGGCATCGACCCCTCGGGCGTGCAGGGGATCGTGTGCGGTGCGCACAACTTCGTGGAAGGCGACAAGGTCGTTGTCACCCTGCCCGGCGCCGTGCTGCCAGGGGACTTCAAGATCTCGCCGCGCAAGACCTATGGCCACACCTCGGCGGGCATGATCGCTTCCTCCCGCGAGCTGGGCATCGGCGAAGACCACGACGGCATCATGGTCCTGTCCAAGCTGGGCCTGGACCCGGAACTGGGCACCGACGTCTTCGAGCTCTTCGGCCTGGATGACCAGGCGGCGGAGATCAACGTGACCCCGGACCGCGGCTACTGCTTCTCGATCCGCGGCGTAGCGCGCGAATACGCGCTGGCCACCGGCACCTCCTTCACCGATCCCGCATCGATCGTGACCGTTTCGGAAGCCACCGAAGCCGGCCATGAGGTAGTGCTCCGCGACGAAGCGCCGATCTACGGCGTACCGGGCTGCACCCGCTTCGTGACCCGCGAGGTCACCGGCATCAACCCGAGCCTCCCGACCCCGCGCTGGATGGCTTCGCGCCTGCAGCTGGCCGGCATGCGCTCGATCTCGCTGGTAGTCGATATCTCCAACTACGTCATGCTGGAACTCGGCGCGCCACTGCACTTCTACGATGCTGACAAGCTGGCCGGTGCGATCACCGTGCGCCGCGCCAACGCCGGCGAAAAGCTGGTGACCTTGGATGCCAAGGAACGCGAGCTGTCGGTCGAGGACCTGCTGATCACCGATGAGTCCGGCGCCATTGGCGTTGCCGGCGTCATGGGCGGCGCGGCCACCGAGGTCTCGGATTCGACCAGCCGCGTGCTGATCGAAGCCGCTCACTTCGACACCGTGTCCATCGGCCGTTCGCGCCGTCGCCACAAGCTGCCTTCCGAAGCCTCCAAGCGCTTCGAGCGCGGCGTGGACCCACGCATCATGCAGATCGCGGCCCAGCGTGCCGTGGACCTGCTGGTGCAGCTGGCCGGCGGCACCGAAACCACCAAGGCCACCGACGCGGGCCAGATTCCTGCCGACACCCAGATCCAGCTGCCGGCAGGTTTCGCGGGAGCCCTGATCGGCGTGGACTACACCGATGAGCAGACCATCACCGCGCTGGAAGGCATCGGCGCGAGCGTTGAGCAGAACGCCGAGGGCTTCCTGGTCACCGCACCAAGCTGGCGCCCGGATTTGGACATCAAGGAAGACCTGGTCGAGGAAGTAGCCCGCGTAGTCGGCTATGACAAGATCCCGGCGACCTTGCCTGTGGCCCCTCCGGGCCGTGGCCTGACCCGCGCCCAGTCCCAGCGCCGCCGCCTGCTGCAGGGCTTGGCAGATGCAGGGCTGACCGAGGTCTTGAACTACCCGTTCGTTTCCGAAGCGCAGAACAGCACCTTTGGTGCTGCGCAAGCCGGTACCGAGGTCAAGGCCATTTCGCTGGCCAACCCGATTTCCAAGGAATTCCGCTTCCTGCGCACCTCGCTGCTGCCGGGCTTGCTGGAAACCGCTCGCCGCAACATCGGCCGTGGCTTCCGCGACCTGGCGCTGTATGAAGGAGGCCTCGTCTTCCTGCCAGGTACGCAGCTGGGCTCCTCGGTTCTGCCTCCGCTAGGTGAAAAGCCAAGCGATGAGGTCCTGGCCGAGCTGCTCAACGGCGTCCCTGACCAGCCATGGCACCTGGCCGCGGTTCTCACCGGCCGCGAAGCATCGGCTGCGGCCGGCTTCGCACCGCGTGCCTGGGACTGGGCCGACGCGCTGGATGCGGCGCACTGCGCGGCAGATGTCCTCGGCGTTGAGCTTGAGGTTGCCCAGGGCAGCCACCAGGCCTTCCACCCGGGCCGTGTTGCAGTACTGAAGGTTTCCGGGCAGGTCGTTGGCTACGCCGGTGAACTGCACCCGCAGCTGCTCAAGGACCAGGACCTGCCAGCACGTACCGTGGCCATGGAACTGAATGCTGCCGCACTGATGGCTGCTGCACCTGCAGTGGTTGTTGCCCAGCAGCACCTGTCCGCCCAGCCGCTGGCTACCCAGGACGTGGCCTTGGTTGTCGACCAGGACGTCGTGGCTGGAGATGTGCTTGCCGCCCTTCGCGAAGGCGCCGGTGAACTGCTCGAAGACATCGCGCTGTTCGACGTGTACCAGGGCCAGGGCATCGAAGACGGCAAGAAGTCGTTGGCCTTCGGCCTGAGGTTCCGTGCCGCCGACCGCACCCTGACCGCCGACGAGGCGTCCGAGGCTCGTGCCGCGGCGGTGGCTGCGGCTACCGAGAAGTTCGGCGCGTCCCAGCGCTAGGCTTTTGGCCTGCCAGATGCCCTGCTGCTCTCCTGATGATCGGGAAGCGGCAGGGCATTTTGCTTTGTCGCCATGCCCGGGTTGGACAGGTTGAGGACTACACTTGATCTGGGATATCCCGACAAGGCGACTAGATGAGGGAAGAGGCTTGAAGTGAAGGGATTGCGGTCATGCGGTGCTGTGCTGCTGGTGTTCTTCCTCGGGATCCTGGCCGTTGCCGTCCTCATCGCGGCAGGCTGGGCAGCGGTGCTGTTTATCCAGCGTGGCGCCGGAACCCACCTCGAAGAACCGGCGACCCCGAGCGCTACGGTAGAGGAAGAAGCACCCGATAGGCTCCGCCCATCGGAAACCTACACGCCCTAGCTGGCTGGCGGCACCGGTACAGTGGGAAGAACCCGTGTCAACGTTATGAGCCCAGGGCCTTCCTTCGCCTGCGCGATGAACCCGTAACGGGCAAGCACTTTCAGCGAGGCGATATTCGAGGCATCGGCACGAGCGATAAATGCGCTTCGACCGGTTTCCTGCAATTGCGCGAGCCCCTCGCTGACTATTGCCTTCGCCAAGCCTTGGCCCCAGCATTCCGGGGCGATCCAATAGCCGATTTCGGTGGCATACCTGCGTTCGGTAGCGGTGAAAAGTCCAACCGGAGAATTCTGGCGGCGCGCGATAAACCAGGAGATCTCCGGACTGCTCAGGGCATGTTCCACGCGTTGCGCGGTGTGCTCCGGGCTCCAGGTGCTTCCGTCGCCGATATGGGCCATGACGCGTTCGTCTGCAGCCAGGCGCGCAACGAAATCTGCATCCGCCTCGGTCATTGGCGTTAGCAGCAGTGAAGGACCCATGGGTTCAGCCTATGCGGGAACGAAGCGCGCGCAAACTTGTTTCATTGGCCGTAGCTTTCCCGAAAAGGTACAAGGCCAGCCCTAGATGCGGGATTTCGCTGCTGCTATCGCCAGACGCGAAGATGCGAGTTGATCTTCAGAGGCGTTCAGCCTCTGCCTTAGGGATAGGGAACTGCGGAAACAGTCCAGGGCTTGGCCGATCAGGCCCCGGTCGAAATAGAGCTTGCCATGGTGTTGCAGGGCAAAAGCTTCAAGGGTGGTGGCGACGTGTTTCTCTGCAGCGGAGGAGCAGTCCCTATTCTGAATAGACGCTCGCGCTGACTCAAAGATTGCCTGGGCGAGTTCGAAACGACCCTGCCAATGCAGAACATGGGCTAAGCGAAGCGCTGCAGCAACGCCAGAATAGGGCAGTGCATTGCTGCTCGCGAAATCCTGGCTGGCAAAGCCGCTTCGACGCAGGCAGCTCCATGCCAGCTCTTCGGCTTCTTCCAGTCGCCCGGTCATTCTCAGCCACCCGATGCGTTCTGCTTCGCCTGGTGTCCCGAGTTCTTCCAGATGGAGGATTCTTGCCTCCACGGCTGAAACGTCGGTAACAATTTCACGCAGCGTCTGTGGATCAATCGAATATTCCGCTGCAACGGATTCTTTGCTTGTCGAGTTGGCAGTCATGTTCGAATCCACATTTGCGCTCCGAACCTTTCAAACTCTTCCAATTACGGGGCCGATCCCTGTATGCGCGTAGCCACATGTTTTTCCAATTCTTCATCGACGCGAGCTCGCCATGAAGGCAACCAGCTTCTGATCTGCAAATTCATCACTGATGCACAGAGGTCTTGATCAACGCCGAAAAGATTAGCCAGATCAGCTATTGCAGTTTCCCAGTCTGTAGCCTGATCCACTATGGCAAAAACTTCATCACGGCGGTCTAATGCCATTTTCATTACTTCAAGGGTTTCTTCGGTGAGAGATTTCGCTGGATTGGCCATGACCCTATCCTGCCAGACCTTTGGGAACTGACGTGATTGGAATTTCGGGTGATTTAAGCCTGCACCGAACGCCCATCTGGAGGTCCCATTCATGGACAAGAACTAGATATCGGAGCATGCTAAAGGCATGAGAAAGGATGGACGTGTTGATGCGGCCACGCCGGATCCACGCTTGGCACAAGCAGAACAACTCAAGCTCATGCCTGTTGCGATAATGGGACTGCGCGCACAGCCACTGTTGGACGATGCGGGATACCTGAGTATTCAAGACAACTATGACGACCATGGTCTGTGCGATATGAGTGTGACTGTCAGCTACACCCTTTGGGATGCTGCGGATGATCGATCGAAATTCCTGGGTGGCTTGGAGCAAGGTGCAGTCGAAGGGGTGGTGCCTGGCTCCGTTCACCAGTACAAGCGGCCGCGGTGGCTGGAAGAATACGTCCGTCGCATGAACTATCCGCAATTATATGAGGCCGTAAGAACTACATGGACGCGTGATGCAGAAGCAGCTCAGCCGTTGGCCGCAGCGCTGGTTGATCATGCCAACTACGTACTTATCAACCAATTTCGGCAGGAGCTCGGATTGCCTCAGGAATCGTCGGCGATACCGCCGATGATGTTGACCGAGAAGACGGTCAACGGCCACGCAGAGGTCCAGATTGAGGATAGTAAAACCGCAGGTGCTGAGATCGACACCGACCCGTACATCTACGCGGCCGGGGTGGAATTTCCTAGCGGCGCACTCATGACCGCGGTCCTGCCACGCAAGTACTTGCATCAGCTGGAGCTGCGATTTGCGGCTCGCCCGCAAGGAAAGGGATCAGCCGCCTAGAGGCGAGCATTTCTTTTGATAGACCGCTTCATGCTCGACCGGCACAAAGCCGATTTTCTCATTGATCGCATGCATCCAAGTATTCTGGTCGTCGCTGCTTGTTCTTACCCGGTGAATCGTCCCCAGACGTTTGGCAGCGTCCAGGCTAGCTGCCTTCACCGCTGTCCCGAGCTGATGTCCTCGATGCTGGCGAAGAACGAGCGTCCCGTCGATATTCGAAGGGCTCTCCGGTGCCGGCGCAACAACAAGGCAGGTCCACGCAGCCACGTCACCGTGCTTGTCCAGCGCAATGGATTCAATGGCCGTGGAACCTTGGGCGATCCATTGCGTGATTTCCTGAGCGTATTCTTCCGCGGAAACCGCTGACTCGCTCCAGCCTAATTCGCCATTTGGAGCCTGCGCATCTACGAGCCCCTTGATTTGTCCAACTTGTTTTCGCAGGTGCTCCGGAACGCCGTTGACGTGGGTCGAAACTTCGTAGCCACGAGTGGCTCCTTGGCACCAAGGAGTCCAGGAATCAAGGTCCAGCTCCAGCACGGTTTCAGTAGTAGCTACGTGGTAGCCAAGCGGGGCAACGAATTCCTGTTCCAGGGCACCAAGTTCAGCGGAAGTGCCGCGGTAGGCGCTGGAGACGAATCGTTTCACCGATGAAGGGCTAATCTCTTCAGCAGCGGAAACTAGCGCGCTTCCGATGGAACGCGACTGGTGGATGGGATCGACCCAAACATAGATCCACGACGTGTCGGGAGCGGAGTGGTGGGTCATCGATGCCGAGAAGCCGAGTAAGGAAGAACCTTCCCAAGCACCGCGGAGGTTCTTGCTCCATCCGTCAGCGGCACGCCACTGGAGCATTCGAGCCTCGACACCGATTCCTTGCCAACCAGGACGGGCCTTCTCGTTCGCGGCAGCCTCGATTCGGCTGGCAGCGCGAAGCGCGTCGTCGTCGAAAACGCTGAGGCTGCCAATTCGCATGCCAACATCTTATGGCCTCGCTTCGCTGACTTCCGCCAGGCGCTGCCGGAAGATGATAATGAACGGGAAAAATTCATGGGGCGCACGCGGCGCACCGAAAACGCTTCTAGGATCGATGCATGAGTACTACTTCGAATAGCATTCGTCGCGCCAGATCAGGCGATACCGCGGAGATCTACCGTCTGGCGCGTCTGTTTACGCCGAGTTTAGGGCTGGACGCAGAAGACTTTGAAAAGAATTTCCAGTCGCTGGTAAAGGATTCCAGCTGGTTCATCTGCGTTGCCGAATCCGTCCAGGGGCTATCGGGCTATGCGGCGGCCCAGGACTACGGACGGGGGCTGCGCGCCCCGTTCAGCGTTGGCCGATTGCATGACTTATTTGTGGCACCTGCCGCCCGGCGCACGGGTACCGGAAAGAAGCTGGTTGAAGAAGTTTTCCACTGGGCTAGGCAACGCACGGTTCCGATGATTTTGGACTGGCAAGCCACCCCCGAATCAATTGCCTTCTACGAGTCCTTCGGGATGGAAGCCGACTTCACCGGGGACTTTCCGCAATGCCCCGGATTCAGCCTGGACCTGCGCCCGCGGCAGTAGCTTCAAAACAAAAGCAGGGAACGGCGAAAGCTCGCCGTTCCCTGCTGAAATTCAAATACTTTACTTGGCTGCGCCAGCGGTAACTGGTGGCAGATCCGACCATGGGAAGGTAATCCACTTGTCGGTGCGGCGCCATTCGTAATCCGGGACCATGATGGTGCGCGGCTTGGTGTACAGGCAGACGGTCTTGACCTCGGCGCCCCAGGCGGACACCAGATCGACAACCTTTTCAAGGGTGCGGCCGGAGTCGGAGACATCGTCAACGATCAGGATCTTCTTGTCGCGCAGGTGGCCATCGTCCAGCATTGGAGGAAGAACCACTGGCTCCGGCAGGACGGTGCCGATGCCGGTGTAGAACTCCACGTTCAGCGCACCGCAGGCCTTGACGCCCAGAGCGTAGGAAATCGAGCCGGCCAGCAGCAGGCCGCCTCGTGCTACTGCCAGAACGATGTCCGGCTCGAAGCCGTCGTCGACAATGGTCTGTGCCAGTTCGCGGGAAGCTTCACCGAAGGTGTCCCAAGTGAGGATCTCGCGCTCTGGTTCTGAAAGGACGGATGCCCCGGAATCGTCAATGCTAGTCATTCTGCAATTTTAGCCCCGAATTTGGTGCGGTGCTGTCCAGTTCAAACCAATCGATCATTTTTTCCTCCCATGCCCGGAGGATTCCCATCCGTTGATTAGGCATGAATAGGCATGCAATGCACCTGCTTGAGGAATCCATCACTTTTCGGCGAATCCCGGTTGGAACAAGCGCGTTGCGGCCCCAATGCGCCGAAAGCCGTCTTAAGGATGATCGATGCCACACCCCGGCTCGCTAGGATAGGAGAAAGGCCATCAGCCGGAGATAACCCGGAACTCGAAAGAAGGAGACGCATCGTGGGCCCACGAACCCGGAGCATTCGACTAGCCGGTACCGCAGCGGCACTTTCCTTGGGGCTGGCTGGCGCCCTGCCTGCCGCGCAAGCTGCCACCGGTGTGCAGGTCGTGGCCGGGCAGAACCTGGAATCAGTCACCATCGAGGATTCCACCGGCAAGCTCAATGAGCAGCGGCTGCGTGATGCACTGGACGAGCTCGATTTCAACGAGCCCACGGACGTGGCAATCTACGCCCGCAACGGAGAATACTCCGATGACATCAACACCAAGACGCTGGAATACGCCAAGTCATCCCATCCGGAATGGATATCAGGGAAGCCCGAAGACTATGGCGACTACTGGGCCGACGGCCTGTTCATCATCACCTTGTCCATCGAAGGAGAAGGAGATGGACAGATCGGCACGTACTTCGGCGAAGACCGCAAGGTCTCAGAGAGCTCCATGGAGAGCATCCACGAAGCCGGCTACGACGACTTCAATCTATCCCGGTGGACCGACGGCGTCATTGCGGTAGCCGATCAGGCAGCCGTGATCATGAATCGGCCCTGGTACCAGCACCCGGCCTTGTGGATATCCACGGGCGTCGGAGGCCTCGTGGCTGCCATTATCGGCGGCGTCGCACTGCACACTCGGTCAACGCGTCGGAAAACTTTCGCGGAAGAATTGCATCAGGGGACCTTGCACCTGACCAACGTCACGATGGACCTGGAAGAAACCGAATTGGCGGCTCGAACGCTGCCGTCGGCTTCAGGGCATGCAGCCGAGCTGGAGCAGCGCTTCACCAAGTTCATGGCCAAATACCGTGCTTGTTTTGCAGCGCAGCAGGCACTGGAAGACTCGGGCAAGAAGGAGCGGTCCGGCTCCGAAGGCGTTCGCTTCGCCAAGGAGTTCCGGGAAACAGCGCAGTCCCTGGACCTGACCGATGACGCCATCATCGCCGCGGCGGCGCTTTATACCCGTTCAGCATCCTGGGAAGAGGCGTGGCATGCACAGACCGAGCCGCTAGAAGAGGACCTCGACGAGATCAGGGAGTTGCTCAACGACGTAGAGCCGGAATTGATGGGCAGCGCGGCCGCCTTGGCTTCCTACCGGGAAATGGCAACCACGCAGCTCGGCGAACTGTCAGTGCAGCTGAAGGAAGAATCGATCACCGTGGATCAAGCGCTCGATGGATTATCGGAGTTGCGTGCCGAATTGACCGAAAAGCTGGATGTCTTCGCCCAAGCTCAAATCGAAGTGTATGCGGAAAGTGCCGAAGAGAAGGCCGACATGCAATCGGCATTGAAGAAATCCCGCTATGAATCCGGGGCATATGACGGCCGTTCCGGCACCATCCTGGACGTTTTGAATCCCGCATCGATGTATTGGCGCGTGGGTGGCTACCACCACGGATATTCCGCGGGCGTCAGCGCAGTGGCTGAGTCGCGTGAAGCAGCGAGCTCGTCGGGCGGAGTCTCCGGCGGATACTCTGGTGGCGGAAGCTTCTCCGGCGCTGGCGGATCTTCGCGCTTCTGATGGAAGGCAACGATATCTTCGCAGAACTGCTGCCGTCTTCGGTACATGTGGTCCAGTCGCGTACCGAGCTGGAAGACGGCCGATCCTACGGGGAAGAAGAACGGTACATCGCCGAGGCGGTGCCTGAGCGGCAGCAGGAATTCCGTACTGTCCGTGTCTGCGCTCGCCGAGCGCTGGCACAACTGGGCTATGCGGGCGTTGCCTTGGTTCCAGATCAAAAACGGGCACCGATCTGGCCAGCTGGCGTGGTGGGGAGCATGACCCATTGCGCTGGCTTCCGTGCAGCGGCAGTAGCCTCCACCAGCGATATTCGCGGCCTTGGCATCGACGCCGAACTGCATGCTCCGCTGCCGGCAGAAATCCTCGACATCATCTTGCTTCCCGAAGAGCAGGTGATGGCCGCCGAGCTATCGGCGCACCATCCGGGCATCGCCTGGGACCGGCTGATTTTCAGCGCCAAGGAAAGCATCTTCAAGGCGTGGTTCCCACTGACCAGGCAGTGGCTGGATTTCCTGGAATGCGAGATTCGCGTCGATGCGCAGTCCCACCGTTTCCACGCCGGAATCCGGGCTACGGGACCGGTTGCCGCGCAGCATGCTCTCGCATCGATGAGCGGTCGCTGGATCGCCGAAGGACCGCGCGGCCAAGGGCTGCTGGGGACCTGCGTCATCGTTCCCTAGCAGCGGTGCACCGGGAACGGATCTAGAATTCTTCGCCGTGGGTAATCACCTTGGCCGCGCGGCCCACGATTTTCGGATCGGGGGAGCCTACCAGGTGGTGGTCCTTGCCCTTGTACTCGAAAAGGTTCAGCACGTGGCGCATCGCCTGCAACCGGGCGCGCTTCTTGTCGTTGGACTTCACCACGGTCCACGGTGCATGCTCCGTATCGGTCTTGAGGAACATTTCCTTTTTGGCTTGGGTGTACTTTTCCCACTTATCCAGGGACTCGAGATCCATGGGCGAGAGCTTCCACTGGCGCACCGGATCGATGCGGCGGATGGTGAATCGGGTCAGCTGCTCGCTGGCGGACACCGAGAACCAGAACTTCACCAGGTCGATGCCCTCGTCGACGACCATCTTCTCGAAGGCGGGAGTCTGCTCCAGGAAGTGGTCCACCTGGGTTTCGGTGCAAAATCCCATCACGCGTTCGACGCCGGCACGGTTGTACCAGGAGCGGTCGAAGAGCACGATCTCGCCCGCCGAGGGGAAATGCTGCACATAGCGCTGGTAGTACCACTGGGTGGACTCGCGCTCGCTCGGCTTTTCCAAGGCCACCACGCGGGCGCCACGCGGGTTCAGGTGTTCGGTGAAACGCTTGATCGTGCCGCCTTTGCCGGCCGCATCGCGGCCTTCGAAAACGATCATGATCCGGCGGCCATGGGCTTTCGCCCATTTCTGCAGTTTCAGCAGCTCGATCTGCAGTGCCCGCTTTTCAGCCTCGTAGGTGGCGCGATCCAGTTTCTGGAAATACGGGTAGTTCTCCCGCCAGGTATCGACGATGCTTCCATCGGCGCGGACGAGCACCGGATCGTCATCGTCGTTATCGAGGACGGAATAGCCCTGGAAGGCTTCATCGAGCAGGGGGATCTCTACAGTCATGCAATGACCGTAGAGCCATCCGGTGAACAGCTTGTGAACAAATGCTGAACAAGACCAAGCCAGAGGGTTATTTGTGATGAAGGACAACAGCCCTGCGGACCTGGCCGGAACATCATGGCACCGTGCGCCGATCAGGCAGGGAAGGGCGGAAGCGCCTCGGAAAACAGCCATGCGTCCAGGATGTCCTGGATCTCTTCCGCCGGTGCGTAGTGGCCCAATAGGTCAGCGAATTCCTGCGTGCTCACCGTCGAATGCTGATGCGTGGTGGTCCATTGGCGAAGCATCGTGTAGAAGTCCGTTTCGCCCAGCCGCCGCATCAGCGCATACAGGGCCAGCGCTCCGCGCTTGTACACCCGGTCATCGAACATGTCCTGGGGCCCGGGGTCCCCGACCATGAAGTCCTGCGGCAAGCCTTCGAGCATGGCCCACGCGTGGCGGGCACGCTCGTCCAACGCCATCACCTGGGCTTCTTCGGAGTACACCCATTCGCTGAAGCAAGCGAAACCCTCGTTGAGCCAGATATCCTTCCAGCGCCCCGGAGTCAGGGAGTTGCCGAACCACTGGTGCGCGAACTCGTGGGCGATCAGGCGCTGGGCTTCCCACTGCAGCGACAAGTGGTTCTTGCCGAAGATGCTCAAGCCCTGGGCTTCGAGCGGGATCTCCAGTTCGTCATCGACCACGACGATTTTGTAGCTCTCGAACGGGTACGGGCCGAATTTCCGCTCGAACAGCTCGGCCATCGCCGTCTGCTTCGCGAACGCGCCGCGCACCAGCACCTCGGTTCCCGGAACCGAGTAGGCCACCAGGTGGCCGCCTTCATCGAAAGGAATCTGGCTATAACGGCCGATCTGCACGGTGGCGAGGTAGCTGGCCATTGGCTCACGCTGCTCGTAGACCCACGTCTCGCGGCTGGCCGAACGGCGATGGTCCACCAGCTGGCCATTGGCCACGACGCGGTAGCCGGCATCCGCCGAGATCTCGAAGCGGTAGCTGGACTTGTGGCTGGGGTGGTCGTTGCACGGGTACCAGGTCGAGGCGCCTACTGGCTGGCCGGAGACCAAGATGCCATCGGTGAGCTCTTCCCAGCCAAGCTCGCCCCACAGCCCGTTTTCTGCCTGCGGGCTGCCGGCATAGCGCAGGTTCAGCTCCACGCGCTCGCCGGCTTTCAGCACTGCTGGCAGGGAAACGACCATCCGGTGGTGCTTCTTTGCCACCGGCACCTTGCGCCCCTGGCAGGTGGCCTTGATGATCTTCAATCCGCTGAGGTTCAACGCGACCTCATTGATATCCTCCACGGCGCGGATGCGCAGCATGGCCCGGCCATCGAGCAGGTTGCTGGCGAGCTTGATGACCAACGACAGGTCATAGTGCTCCACCGTGTACGTCGGGGACCCATGGTGCTTGGTGTACTCATCGAGTATGCGGTGGGGCATCGGCGGGGAATCCTCAGGCTTGTTGGTCAGCCGGTTGCTCGGCTTTGGTCTCGGGTTCGATGTTCCAGCGTACCGCCGGATTACCGCGCCAGTAGGTATTTGCCGGAAGCACCTCGCCGCGCAGCACCAGGCTGGCTGGCCCGGTGGTGGTGCCTTCGGAGATCCGCGCGGCGGGCAGGATGACGCTGTGCGGGCCGAGCGTTGCCCCGGCGCCCAGGGACACCGCGTCGATGGACATGATCCGGTCGTGGAACAGGTGGGTTTGCAGGACACTGCCGCGGTTCACCGTGGCGTGGTCTTCCAATGTCACCAGGTCCGCTTCCGGGAACCAGTAGCTCTCGCACCACACGCCATGGCCGATCTTTGCCCCCTGCGCGCGCAGGAACCAGACCAAGGCCGGGGTGCCCGAAGCCAAGCGGGCGAACCATTGGGCGCAGACCAGCTCGGTGAAGGAATCCACCATTTCGGTGCGCCATATGAAGGAACTCCACAATGCGTGCTCGCCCGGGCGAATCACGCCAACCACCAGCCACTTGGCGGCGACCGCCACCAGGGCGGCGACTGCTCCGGCCAGGACCAGCACCGCGCCGGAAAGCAGGATCGCGACCAGCGGGTTGAAGTAGGCGGTCAAGGCGGACAGCGCCCAAAGCACGCCGCCGGCAATTCCGACCGTGGTGAACACCGCGAGGCCACGGGTCAGCTCCCACCCCGCCCGCATCGCCTTGAGCTTCAGGGTTGGGCGGTAGGTCAGATCCGATTCGCCTTCCACGGTGGTGCGGCGCAGCTTGTGCGGGGGCGAGCCGATCCACGAGGTGCCGGCCTTCATCTTCTTCGGCGTGGCCGACAGCACCGCGATCAGCGAGCGCTTGGGCACCCGGCGCCCGGCATGCAGGATGCCGGAGTTGCCCAGGAAGGCCTTCTTGCCCACGCGAACCGGGGCAATGTGCATCCAGCCGCCACCGAGCTCATAGGAAGCAACCATGGTGTCATCGGCCAGGAACGCACCCGAGGAAATGGTGGTCATCTTCGGAATCAGCAGCACCGTGGAGATCTCCACGTCGCGGCCCACCTTGGCACCGAGCAGGCGCAGCCAGATCGGGGTGAAGAGCGAGGCGTAGAGCGGGAAGAGCAGGTCGCGGGCGGTATCCAAGACGCGTTCGGTAGCCCAGGCCTGCCAGCCAACGCGGGAAGTGACCGGATGCCACCCCTCTGCCAGGCCGATGGAAAGCAGGCGGACAATAACGATGGTCAGCACCATGGTGGCCAGGAACCACACGGTGGCGCCCAGCAGCACGGCCGGAATGAACCGCCAGCCGATCCCGGCCAGCGATTGCGCGCTGCCAAGTACCGGGGCTATGGCCAGCAACGCGGCAATCACCGGAAGCCACTGTGCGAGGTTCAACGCCATGGAACCGATGCCGCCCAGAATACGGGGCAGCGCCTTGTGCTCCGGTTCCTGCGTTGGCCACTTCGGCTTGGCCTTGCCTTCGCGCTGCGCCGGCGAACCGGCATAGCGGGAATGGCTGCGGGCCTGGCCGTAGACCGCGGATCCGGCTTCAACGATGGTGTGCGCACCGATGGCTGCCCCGGGGGCCAGGGTGCTGCGGGCGCCGATGGAGGCGTGGGCGCCGATCTCAATGGTGCCCACGTGCAGCTTGTCCCCGTCGATCCAGTAGCCCGAGATATCCACCTCGGGCTCGATGGAGGCTCCGGGGCCGACTCGCAGCATGCCGGTGACCGGTGGCAGGGTGTGCATGGTCGCGGTGCGGTCGATCTGCGCACCGAGCATCCGCGCATACCAAGGCAGCAGCGGAGCGGACGCCAGGGACACCGGATCGACCACGTCGGCGATGTGCTGGGCCAGCCAGAGGCGCAGGTGCACCGAACCCGAGCGGGGGTAGGTCCCGGGCTTCAAGCCGCGGAGCAAGAGCTTCGTGGCCGCGATGGACAGGCCCATGCGCCCTACCGGGGTCACGAAGACCAGCCAGAGGCCGGCAAGCACGTACCACGGGGTCGGCAGGTGCGCCTCGAAAACACCGAGGAACACCAGCAACAGGTGTCCGAGCATGAGGTACGTGAACCAGCGCAGGCCCGAGAGGATGAACAGCGGCACGGCGGCCAGGGACTGCGCCCATTGGGTTCCCCGCTGGGTGCGCTTGACCGTGCGCGGCTGCGCCGGCGTCACGGATTGCTGCTGGCCGCCGAGGTATTCGAGCAGTGCGCCAAAACGCGGGTAGTCGTAGAGCTGCGCGACGGTCAGGTCCGGGTAGCGGGCACGCAGTGCCGAAACCAGCTGGGCCGCGGCCAGCGACCCGCCACCGGAAGCGAAGAAATCGGCGTCCAGGCCGGCGGCCGAAGCACCCAGCGCGCCGCGCCAAGCTTCGGCAAGAAACTGCCCGGTCTCATCGAGTTCGGGCAGGCCGGAGCCCTCGGCAGCCAGTTCGGCGCCCGGCAACGGCCACGGCAGCGCATTGCGGTCCACCTTGCCGCTGGTCTTCATCGGCAGGCTGCCCATCACCGCCAGGATCGGCACCATCGGCGCTGGCAGGTCGGCAAGCAAGCGGGTGCGCGCTGCACCCAGATCGTAGTTTTCCGCTGCCTGCAGGTAGCCGACCAGGACCTTGTTGCCGGTGGCGGTCTCGCGTACCGCTACCGCGGCGGAAGAAACTTCGGGAAGGGAGTTGAGCGCGGCGTCGATTTCGCCCAGCTCGATACGCCGTCCGCCGATCTTCACCTGGTCATCCACGCGGCCGATGAAGATCAGGCCCAGCGGGTCATTGATGACCATATCGCCCGAGCGGTAGGCGCGCTCCCAGCCCAAGGTGGGCATCGGCGCGTACTTCTCGGCGTCCTTTTCCGGATCCAGGTAGCGGGCCAGTCCCACACCGCCGATGATCAGCTCCCCGGATTCGCCCTCGGCGACCGGGATCCCCTCGGTATCAACCACCGCCAGATCCCAACCGTCCAGCGGCAATCCGATGCGCACCGGCACGCTGCCGTCCATGGTGGCGCCGCAGGCTACCACGGTCGCTTCGGTCGGTCCGTAGGTGTTCCAGACTTCGCGGCCTTCGGTGGCTAGCCGCCCGGCCAGTTCCGGCGGGCAGGCCTCGCCGCCGAAAATCAGCAGGCGCACCGAGTCCAGGGCCTGCGCCGGCCACAGCGCCGCCAGGGTGGGCACGGTGGAAACGGCGGTAATGGAACGGGAAATCAGCCACGGGCCCAGGTCCATGCCGCTGCGCACCAGGGCGCGCGGGGCCGGGACCAGGCAGGAGCCGTTGCGCCAGGCGATCCACATTTCCTCGCAGGAGGCATCGAAGGCGACCGACAGTCCGGCGAGCACCCGGTCGGTGGTGTTCAGCGGATCGCCGGGCAGGAACATCTTCGCTTCGGCATCCACGAAGGCCGCTGCCGAACGGTGGGTGACCGCGACGCCCTTGGGCTTGCCGGTGGAACCGGAAGTGAAGATGATCCATGCGTCATCTTCCAGTCCAGGCATTCGCGGGTTCGCAAAGGGCTTGGGGCGCTGGCTATCGGCCACGACGGTATCGCGTCCCTTGATGATGCCCGCGACTTCGGCCTCGGTGAACACGGTCTTGGCGCGCTCGTCGGGGTCATCGGCATCGACCGGGACATAGGCGGCCCCAACCCAGATGATCGCGAGGATCCATTCATACAGGTGCCGGGTGCCCGATTCAACGCGCACGCCGATGCGGTCGCCGGCGCCCAGGCCCTGGGCATGCAGCCGCCGGGCCTTGTTCTTGACCTCTTCGAGCAGCTCCGCGTAGCTCTCTACGCGTTCGCCGTCGTCAATGGCCGGCGCATCGGGATGAGCCTGGGCGGTGGCCTGCAGGATGTCCATGAGGGTGCGCGCAGCCGGCGCCAGGGTTCCGGAGGGGAACTGGGGTGGATGGATTGGTGCATCCGGCGCTGGAGTTCGTTCGTTGTCCATGCTGATCGGATCCGTCCCTTCACTAAGAGTGCAAGATGGGTCGCTGGGGGAGAGCGTCCCAGAAGTGAAGTGGATCCTGGAGGGGTGGAACGCAAGGGTTCCAGTCACCATTAAAGCGTGTTACGGGTTAAGAGCGGAAAAATTTGATTGAAGTGTCATGCATCTCTCAACTGTTGCGGACCGGCGGCAGCAACGAGCGCGCGGTGGATGCCCGGCATCGCCCCGGTGCTTTCGGGGCAGATGCCGGCATGCCCAGGCTGCCGGTGCCCGGCCATCGCTAGGGAACCAGGATGACCTTGCCGGTGGTGGCGCGCGATTCCAGCGCGGCATGGGCCGCGGCGGCTTCGGCCAGCGGGAATTCGGCGCCGATGCGCACATCGATGTCCCCGGTGGCAACCCAGCCGAAGATATCGCCGAAGCGCCAGTGCAGCTCCTGCTCGGTGGCCAGGAAGTCATCGAGCTTCGGCCGGGTCACGCTCAGCGAACCGCCGGCGTTCAGGCGCTGCAGGTTGAAGTCCGGGACCTGGCCGCTGGCCCCGCCGAAGAGCACCAGGGTGCCGCGCCGGCGCAGGGCTGCCAGCGAGGTCTCGAAGGTGTCCTTGCCGATGCCGTCGTAGACCGCGTGCACGCCCGCGCCGCCGGTGACCTGCGCGACGGTGTCCGCCACCTGGTCGTAATCCACCACGTAGTCGGCTCCGGCCGCCTTGGCCAGGTCCTTCTTTTCCTGCGTGGAGGCGGTGGTGATCACGGTGGCGCCCTTGAGCTTGAGCAGTTGGGTGAGGATCAGGCCCACGCCGCCAGCGCCCGCGTAGGTCAAGACGGTATCGCCGGAGCGCACCATGTAGCTCGAATGCACCAGGTAGTGCGCGGTCATGCCCTGCAGCGGCAGCGCGGCGGCGATGTTAAGGTTCACCGCATCGGGCACCTTGCCCGCGCGCTTGGCTTCCACCAGCGCGTACTGGGCGTAGCCCCGGGAACCGGAGGCGGTGGCCACCCGGTCGCCCACATGGTAATTCTGCACGCCCTCGCCGATCTGCTCCACCACGCCGGAGAATTCGCTGCCCGGGGTGAAGGGGTAGTCCACCGTGTACACGCCGCTGCGCTGGTAGGTTTCGATGAAGTTCACGCCGGTGGCCGCGACCTTCACCAGCAGCTGGCCCGGGCCCGGGGCAGGGACCGGGATCTGCTCCGGGACCAGCCCGCTGGCATCGGTCGGTTCGTGAACCACAATGGCTTGCTGCTGCATAGTGCCGCGCTCCTTAGCTGCGTGTTTCGATCCCGGCACGCGATGCCGGGACGGTCTCTAGGGCCAGTTTAGGACTTCGGAGCGCTGCGCGGGCACCGTGGGGCGGATGTCGGGTTACGTGACGAAGAATTTTATGAATATTTATTAGCCTGCATGAATATTTCGCGGTAGAATCAGGTCATGACGATTTCAGTAGCCGTTTCCGGCGCCAGTGGATACGCCGGTGGCGAGGTCCTGCGCATCCTCGCGGCCCACCCAGAAGTAGAGATTGGCGCGATCACCGCGCATTCGCAGGCCGGGCAGCGGCTCGGCTCGATCGCCCCGCACCTGCATGCGCTCGCCGATCGCGTCCTGCTGGACACCACCGTGGAAAACCTCGCCGGGCACGACGTCGTGTTCCTGGCCCTGCCGCACGGCACATCGGCCGCCGTGGCCGCGGCGCTGCCCGAATCCACCCTGGTCATCGACGCCGGCGCGGACCACCGGCTGGAATCCGCCGAGGCCTGGGAGAAATTCTACGGCTCGGCGCATGCCGGCTTTTGGCCCTATGGCCTGCCCGAACTTCCCGGCGCGCGCGAAAAGCTGGTGGGCACCAAGCGCGTGGCCGTCCCGGGCTGCTACCCGACCGGAGCGCAGCTGGCCCTGGCTCCGGGCTTCGCCGCTGGCCTGCTGGAAGCCGACGACGTGGTCATCGTCTCCGCCTCGGGCACCTCGGGCGCCGGCAAGTCGCTGAAGCCCAACCTGCTGGGCAGCGAAACCATGGGCTCGATGAGCACCTACGGGGTGGGCGGGTCCCACCGCCACATCCCGGAAATGGAGCAGGGCTTCTCCCAGCTCGCCGGCGAACCGGTTACCGTCTCCTTCACCCCCACCCTGGCCCCGATGCCGCGCGGCATCCTGACCACCGCCACCGCCAAGGCCAAGCCCGAGGTGAGCGAAGCGCAGCTGCGCGAAGCCTGGTCCGCGGCCTATGCCGACGAGCTCTTCGTGCACCTGCTGCCCGAGGGCCAATGGCCCACCACCGGAGCGGTGCAGGGATCGAACCACGTCCAGCTGCAGCTGGCCTTCGACACCCACGCCAACCGCGTGATCGTCACCGCCGCACTGGATAATCTCACCAAGGGCACCGCAGGTGCCGCGGTCCAGTCGATGAACATCGCACTGGGACTGGAAGAAAACACCGGATTGCTCATGCAAGGAGTTGCACCGTGAGCCTCGCGCACACCAACACCCACCCATCCGCTGCCGCCACCGGGGTCACCGCACCGGCAGGCTTCGCCGCCGCCGGCGTCCCGGCAGGCCTGAAGTCCACCGGCAAGAACGACGTGGTCGTGGTCAAGAACCTCGGCCCGCAGTTCACCGCCGCCGGCGTATTCACCTCCAACCGCGTGGCCGCCGCCCCGGTGCACTGGTCCAAGCAGGTGCTGGCCGACGGCCGCATCGACGCCGTGGTGCTCAACTCCGGCGGGGCCAACGCCTGCACCGGCGCCGAAGGCTTCGCGAACACCCACAAGACCGCCGAATACGCCGCGCAGCTGCTCTCGGTTTCCGCCGGCGACGTGGCCGTGGCGTCCACCGGGCTGATCGGGATGCAGCTGCCCATGGACAAGCTGCTGCCCGGGGTCCAGGCTGCCGCCGGGGCGCTGGCCGACGACCAGAACGCGGCCGATGCGGCCGCCGCGGGCATCATGACCACCGACACCGTGCCGAAGCTGGTCTCCCGCATCGTCGGGGCACCGGGCTCCGGCCAGGTCATCATCGGCGGCATGGCCAAGGGCGCGGGCATGCTCGCCCCGGCGCTGGCCACCATGCTGGTGGTGCTCACCACCGATGCGGTGCTGACCTCCGCACAGGCCGATGCCGCGTTGCGCGCCGCCACCGCGATGAGCTTCGACCGCGCGGACTCCGATGGCTGCATGTCCACCAACGACACCGTGCTGCTGCTGGCCTCCGGCGCCTCGGGCGCCGCCCCGGACCTGGCCGAGTTCACCGCGGCGCTGACCGACGCCTGCTGCGAGCTGGCCGCGAAGCTGATCGAGGACGCCGAAGGCGCGGAGCACACCATCGCGATCCGCACCTTCAACGCCGCTACCGAGGCCGACGCCCTGGAAGTCTCCAAGGCCGTCTCGCGCTCCAACCTGGTCAAGACCGCGGTCTTCGGCAAGGATCCGAACTGGGGCCGGGTGCTCTCCGAAGTCGGCACCACCAAGGCCGCGTTCGAGCCCGATGAGCTGAACGTGTCGATCAACTCCGTGATGGTCTGCAAGAACGGCGGGGTGGGCGAGGACCGCAGCCTGGTTTCGCTCGAAGAACGCAACGTGTTGATCGAGATCGACCTGAACGCGGGCACCGAGGAAGCCACCGTGCTGACCAACGACCTGACCCACGACTACGTCCACGAGAACTCCGCCTACTCCAGCTAGGCAGAAACTAGGAACACTCCCATGGCCCACACCGCCCGCACCAACCTGGGCATCGCCCAGTCCAAGGCCGAAGCGCTCATCGAGGCGCTGCCCTGGATCCAGCGCTTCGCCGGGACCACGATGGTCATCAAATACGGTGGCAACGCGATGGTCAACGACGAACTGCGCCGCGCCTTCGCCGAGGACATCGTGTTCCTGCGCCACGCCGGGATCAACCCGGTGGTGGTGCACGGCGGGGGACCGCAGATCAACAGGATGCTCGACACCCTCGGGATCGAATCCGAATTCCGCGGCGGGCTGCGGGTCACCACCCCCGAAGCCATGGACGTGGTGCGGATGGTGCTCACCGGCCAGGTGCAGCGCGACCTGGTCGGCCTGATCAACTCGCACGGACCCTACTCGGTGGGCATGTCCGGCGAGGACGGCGCCACCTTGCAGGCAGTGCGCACCGGCACGGTCGTGGACGGCCTGCCCGTGGACCTGGGGCTGGTCGGCGAGGTCACGACCGTGCGCACCGACCAGGTGGACTCGCTGGTGGATGCCGGGATGATCCCGGTCATCTCCACCGTCGCCCCGGAGTTCGACGAATCCGGCGAGCCCACCGGCGCGGTGCTGAACGTCAACGCGGATACCGCCGCGGCCGCGCTGGCCACCGCGCTGGGCGCCGCCAAGCTGGTGATCCTCACCGACGTGGAGGGCCTGTACGCCGCCTGGCCGGACAAGTCCTCGCTGATCAGCTCGATCACCAACGACGAGCTGCGCACCATGCTGCCGTCCCTGGAATCGGGCATGATCCCGAAAATGGGCGCCTGCCTCAAAGCCGTCGACGGGGGCGTGGGCCAGGCCCACATCGTCGATGGCCGCGCCCCGCACTCGATGCTGCTGGAAATCTTCACCACCGCCGGCGTGGGCACCCAGGTGCTCCCGGCCTCCGCACAAAAGAAGGACGCCAAGTGAGCGAGCACGCCGCTGAAACCACCTCCTCCGCCCTGGCTGGAACCGCTGAAGCTGCCGGGCTGGCGCAGCTGTCCTCGGCCGCCCTGGCCGAACGCTACTCCACCTCCCTGCTCGGCGTCTTCGGCACCCCGCAGCGCGTGCTGGTGCGCGGGGCCGGCTGCCATGTCTGGGATGCCGACGGCCACCAGTACCTGGATCTGCTCGGCGGCATCGCGGTCAACACCCTGGGCCACGGGCACCCGCTGCTGGCTTCCGTGATCAGCAGCCAGCTGTCCACCCTGGGCCATGTCTCGAACTTCTTCACTTCCCCCAGCCAGATCGCGCTGGCCGAGAAGCTGCTGGACATCTCCGCCGCCCCGGCCGGCTCCAAGGTCTTCTTCGCCAACTCCGGCACCGAAGCCAATGAGGCCGCGCTGAAGCTGACCCGGCGCAACGCCGGCACGCCGCAGGCCCCGCGCACCAAGGTGATCGCCCTGGAGCATTCCTTCCACGGCCGCACCCTGGGCGCGCTGTCGCTGACCTACAAGGAAAAGTACCGCGCGCCCTTCGCCCCGCTGCCCGAAAACGTCAGCTGGATCCCGGCCGGGGACATCGACGCGCTGCGTGCCGCGGTGGACGAAACCGTCGCGGCGGTCTTCATCGAGCCGATCCAGGGCGAAGCCGGCGTGAAGATGCTCTCCGCGCAGTACCTGCAGGCCGCCCGCGACATCACCCGCGAAGCCGGCGCCCTGCTGGTCTTCGACGAGGTGCAGACCGGCATGGGCCGCACCGGGGCGTTCTTCGCCTCGGCCCCGGTGATCCCGGACGTGATGACCCTGGCCAAGGGCCTGGGCGGAGGCTTCCCGATCGGGGCGATGATCGTGTTCGGCGAGCAGAACACCGCCTGGCTGGCCCCTGGCGACCACGGCACCACCTTCGGCGGCAACCCGGTGGCCTGCGCCGCCGGCCTAGCCGTCATCCACACCATCGAATCCCAGAACCTGCTGGCCCATGTGCGCGCCACCGGCGACTGGCTGCGCGAGCAGCTGGCAGGCGTCGAGGGCATTGCCGCCGTGCGCGGCGCCGGGCTGCTCACCGCCTTCGAACTGGAATCCGCCAACGCGCCGAAGCTGGTCGCCGCGGCGCTGGATGCCGGATTCATCGTGAACGCCACCGACGAGAAGACCATCCGCCTGGCCCCGCCGCTGGTGATCACCACCGAGCAGCTGGACACCCTGATCGCGGCCCTGCCGCAGCTGATCAGCGCCGCCAGCTAGCGGCCGGCAGCAACTTCGCGACCACCCCCTGCGACAGCAAAGGACTAACACCATGAGCGCAACCCGCCACTTCCTGACCGACCTGGATTTCACCCCCGACGAGCAGTCCAAGGTGCTGGACCTGGCCGCGGCGATGAAGGCCGACAAGTACGGCTACCAGCCGTTCGCCGGCCCGCAGAGCGTCGCGGTCTTCTTCGACAAGACCTCCACCCGCACCCGCGTGTCCTTCCACGCCGGCATCGCCGAACTCGGCGGCTCGCCGCTGATCATCAACTCCGCCGATTCGCAGCTGGGCCACAAGGAGTCCATCGCCGATTCCGCCAAGGTGCTCGAGCGCATGGTCTCCACCATCGTGTGGCGCACCTTCGCCCAGTCCGGCCTGGAAGAAATGGCCGCGAACTCTTCGGTTCCGGTGATCAACGCGCTATCCGACGACTACCACCCCTGCCAGCTGATCGCCGACCTGCTCACCGTGCGCGAGCACAAGGGCAAGACCGCCGGGCTGACCATGGCCTACCTGGGCGACGCGGCCAACAACATGGCCAACTCCTACCTGCTGGCCGGGGTCACCGCCGGCATGCACGTGCGCATCGCCGGCCCCGAGGGCTACCTGCCCGAAGCCCGCATCATCGAGGCCGCGCAGCAGCGTGCCGCGCTGACCGGGGGATCGGCCACGATCACCACCGATGCCGCCGCCGCGCTGCAAGACGCCGACGTGGTCGTCACCGACACCTGGGTGTCCATGGGCCAGGAAGCCGAGAAGGCCGAACGCCAGCAGCTGTTCACCGGCTACTCGGTGACCGCCGAAGCCATGAAGCTGGCCAAGGACGACGCGATCGTGCTGCATTGCCTGCCGGCCTACCGCGGCTACGAGATCGACGCCGAGGTGATCGATGGCCCGCAGTCGGTCGTGTTCGACGAGGCCGAGAACCGCGTGCACGCGCAGAAGGCCGTGATGGCCTGGCTGATGGTCGCCTCCGGCCTGGCCGAAGATCCACGAGTGGAGCTCTAGGATGTCCGCCCAGCCAAGCACCAAAACCGCCCGCCAGGCCCGCATCCGCGCGTTCCTGGGCAACAACTCGGTCAAGTCCCAGGCCGAGCTGCTCGGCCTGCTCAAAGACGACGGGCTGGAAGTCACCCAGGCCACGCTCTCGCGCGACCTGGTGGAAATCGGAGCGGTGCGCATCCGCGACAACTCCGGGCAGCTGATCTACGCGGTGCGCCAGGAAGGCGGGGACCGTTCCCCGAAGACCGCGATCACCCAGGAAGTGCTCGACGCGCGCCTGGCCAAGATCTGCGCCGAGCAGCTGGTCACCGCCGAGGCCTCCGGGAATATCGTGGTGCTGCGCACCCCGCCGGGCGCGGCGAACCTGCTGGCCCTGGCCATCGACCACTCGCAGATGCCCTCGATCCTGGGCTGCATCGCGGGGGATGACACCATCATGGTCACCACCCGCGCGGCCGACGGTGGCGCCGAAGTGGCCGCCCGCTTCCTGCAGCTGGCCGAGCCGCGCTGACCGGCGCCGCCAGTCCATCGGGCGCTTGCCGCCGCGAACTTCTCCACAGTCCGCGGCGGCTTTGCCATGCCGGTCGAGATGGCGCCCGATGATCGGGGCATGGAACCACTTCAGAGCGCCAGCGCCACGAGCACCGCGGGACCCGCACTGGCCGCCAGCCTGGGGACCGTGGCGCAGCAGCTGGCCAGCGGCACCCCGCTGGACGCCGCCAGCTTGCTGCGCGCCGAAGCCGCGTGCCTGTTGCTGTTCCAGAACCTCTGCGCCCAGGCCTCGGGCTGCGCCGATCCGCGCCTCGCGCTAGCCCACGCCCACTTCGCCGAAGCATTCAGCCGCCAAGCTACCCGCACCGTTATCACGGCGGCGAGCCTGGTGGAAACCACCGCCGCCCACGCCCTGGACCTCGCGGAATTCGACCACCTGCGCGCGGGCACCACCGATTTCAGCGCCCCGCCGCGATTCGCCCCTGGCCGCACCCTCTACCTCGATGCGGCCACCGTCCTGTCCCAGATGCTCGATGTGAATTATTTCGAAGCCGACCGCCGCGTCAAGGACGCCCACCTGGTCCATGCCCGCAAGGATATCGCCGGCGCCGCCTGTGCCCCGCGCTTCACCCTGCTCGCAGAACACTTCGCCGGCACCCCCGCCCCTGGCACGCCAGTCGCAGATCCGTCCACGGAGGCCTTGCTGTCGCCGGCCGGCTGGGCCCTGCCTGGCCTGCACAGCACGCCGGATCCCCGCGAGGTGCTGAAAACCGCCCGCGCGCTGGACAAGTTCGAACCCGAAGACACCACTTTCGACGGCCTGCCCACCACGGCCACTGCCAAGGCCGCCGACGGCACCTTGCTGGAGGAACATGCCGCCGCGCACCTGAGGGAAGAACAGATCCGCATCCGGCAGAAGCACATCAATGGCTTGATCAAGGAGTACAAGGATGCGCACGATCAGGCTCCGACCCCGAAGCTGGGCCTCTTCCGCGGCAAGGTGGTCAACGGGGTCCATGAATTCATCGTCCGTGTCCGGGAAATCGACGCGGAACTCTGGGAATCGCTGATCACGCAGGCCGACAACAAGCGCACCAAGGCCGGCGCCGCCGCCCGCAAGGCCGCAGGCGCCGCCAGCGACAGCCCTTCCGGCGATGAGCACGGCGATACCGCAGAGCCGTCTTCCAGCGGACACCCCGTCCCGGAATCCGACGGCGGCGAGCATGCGCCTGATGGCAAGGCCGAGTGGGAAGAACCCGCGGAGCACCTCTGGAACAGCGACCAACCTGCTCCGGACTGGGCGGGCGTTGGCCTGCCAGCTCCTGCGGATGATGCCACGCCAGATCCCGACCCGCCGAACCCGCCGGGCACACCACTGCCGGGCTTGCCGGCAACTTGTTCGGTGCCCGAACGCCGGCTCAATGCGCTGAACGCAATCCTGCGCAATATCGGGCCCGACAGCCGGGGCAAGCGCATCACCCCCGAAATCGTGGTGCACGCGCGCTTCGAGGATCTCCAGAATCTCGCATCGCTCACCGGCATCAGCGCGCACGGCGTGCAAATTTCCGCGCCCCAGTTGCGCACCATGCTGTGCGAAGCCAAGGTGATCAGCCCGATCTACAACGCGGACGGGGTGATCATGGATATCGGCCGCGACGCCCGGCTCTTCCCGCGCTGGATGAAACTTGCCGCCCGCGACCGGGACGGCGGCTGCCTGGTCCCAGGCTGCACGGCAGACCCGGCACTGATCGAATTCCACCACTTCAAACCGTGGGCCAAGGGCGGCCATACCCGACTCCAGGACTGCTGCCCGCTCTGCGCACTGCACCACACCATGGTCCACAGCGGCTACCTGAAACTGGTCAAGATCAAGGGCCTGCCCCATGTCATCCTGCCCAAGCATCTGGATCCGCAGCAGCTGCCGCGGCGCAACACCTATTTCGCCCGCACCTAGCTACCCGACCTCGCAAAACTGCCGCGCCCTCGACTAGGAGTGCGCGGCAGAGTTCGTGCGTTGTTGCCATTCGGATCCGGTCAGGCGGCAATATCCTCCACGGCATCCAGCGAGAAAGCCCGCTCGAAGGCGGCCTGGACCTCATCGGTATGCGCGACCAGGATGATCTTGTGGATTGGCGAAATATGCTTATTGGTCTCGATCCACCGGCTGATCGCTGCATGGGCGATGCTGGCAACCTGCTCAGGATCCCACCCGAATGCCCCTGCGCCAATCGCCGGGAACGCGACCGAGTGGGCCTCGTGGCGGGCCGCGACATATAGGGAGTTCACGAAGCAGTCGTCGAGGATCTTGGGGTTCGGCTTGATCAGCGCCAAGTTGGGGGCCGCGGTGTGGACGACCCACTTGGCATACAGGTTGCCGGCCTTGGTGACGACGGCAATGCCCGAAGGAATCCCGTCGGGGTAGCGGTTGGCCCGGATTTCCCGGCAGGCGGCCAGCAGGCTGGGACCAGCAGCTGCATGGATCGCGCCGTCGACGCCGCCTCCACCGAGCAGCGAAGGATTGGCCGCATTGACGATGGCATCAACATGAAGGGTGGTGATATCACCCCGGTACAGCTGGATTTCCATTGGGTACCTCCGAGGAACGTTCCGTATCGGCTCTATGATCACACCATACGCCCGGGCGCTGAGTACTGGAAGAGGCAAAACTTAAGGTTTCCGGCGGGTTCCGGAGCCTGGCCAGGCCGCGCTGAGCAGGCCGCTGCGATAAGCATGTGATGCATGAATCGGCACACCGTTGCATAAATATGAGTTACATTGCATAAAGCTTTGCTAGAGTAGGGTGCAACGTCAATTTTCTCCGGCAGAAAGGAACGGGCCATGGCCTCGTCAACAAATGAAGGATCGCTCTGGGGCGGTCGCTTCTCCGGCGGCCCAGCCGATGCAATGGCAGCGCTGAGCAAGTCCACCCACTTCGACTGGCGCCTGGCCAGCTACGATATTGCCGGATCCCGTGCCCATGCCAAGGTGCTGAACCGCGCGGGCCTGCTCACCGATGCCGAGCTGGCAGACATGATCGCCGCCCTGGACCAGCTCGAAGCCGACGTCATCTCCGAGGCCTATGTCGCAGCACCAACCGACGAAGACGTCCACGGCTCGCTGGAACGCGGCCTGCTGGAGCGCGCCGGCACCGCCCTGGGCGGCAAGCTGCGCGCCGGCCGGTCGCGCAATGACCAGATCGCCACCCTGGGCCGGATGTTCCTGCGCGACCACGCGCGGATCATCGCCCGCGGCGTGATCGACACCCTTGACGCCATGGTCGAGCAGGCCAAGGCGCACCCCTATGCGCCGATGCCCGGGCGCACCCACCTGCAGCATGCCCAGCCGATCCTGCTCTCGCACCTGCTGCTGGCCTACTCCTGGCCGCTGCTGCGCGATGTGCAGCGCCTGGTCGACTGGGACAAGCGTGCCGCCGTGTCGCCCTATGGTTCCGGTGCGCTGGCCGGCCAGACCCTGGGCCTGGATCCGAACTTCGTCGCCGCCGAGCTGGGCTTCGACTCGGCCGTGCACAACTCGATCGACGGCACCGCCGCCCGCGACGTGTTCGCCGAATTCTCCTGGATCGCGGCCATGATCGGCGTGGACCTCTCGCGCGTCTCGGAGGAGGTCATCCTCTGGGCCACCAAGGAATTCAGCTTCGTGAAGCTGCACGATTCCTTCTCCACCGGCTCCTCGATCATGCCGCAGAAGAAGAACCCCGATATCGCCGAGCTGGCCCGCGGCAAGGCAGGGCGCCTGATCGGCGACCTGACCGGCCTGCTGGCTACCCTCAAGGCCTTGCCCCTGGCCTACAACCGCGACCTGCAGGAAGACAAGGAACCGGTGTTCGACGCCGCGGACACCCTGGAAATCCTGCTGCCGGCGGTCGCCGGAATGATGGGCACCTTGACCTTCAATACCGAGCGCATGGCGGATCTGGCCCCGCAGGGCTTCGCCTTGGCGACCGACATCGCCGAATGGCTGGTCCGCCAGGGCGTGCCGTTCCGCGACGCCCACGAGCTCTCCGGCGCTGCGGTGCAGCTGGCCGAATCGCGCGGCGTGGAACTGTGGGACCTGACCGACGAGGAATACGCCGGCATCTCCGAGCACCTGACCCCGGCGGTACGCGAGGTGCTCTCCACCGAGGGTTCGCTGAACGCCCGCAACGGCCAGGGCGGCACCGCCCCGAGCGCGGTCGCAGCGCAGCTCGCCGAGTTCGAGCGCCAGCTCGACCAGATCAAGGCCTGGGCCAAGTAGCACCGGGCAGGGCCAAGCGGCCGCCGCGCGGGAAGAATCCTGCCAGGCGGCCACTTGCGCGTTAACCACGGCTTCGAGCCCTTGCGCATTTGCGCCCGGTTCGCGCTAAAGTGTGATTCATGACTCGACTCCTGGCCCCTGCCGAACTCATCGCGCAGGTCACCACCGCATTGGATGAACTTTCCGTACAGGTGCGGGAGGTTCCCGACACCCAGTACAGCAAGCCCAGTTCGCTGCCGGGCTGGAGCACCGCCCAGCTGATCGCGCATCTGGCCTCCTTCGCGAAGGCCGCCGTGCGCCAGTTCGAGAACGCCGGAGCCCAGCGGCCGCCGCTGATGTACGACGGGGGCGCCGAGGGCCGGATCGAGGCGATCAACATGACCGCGCTGATGCGCCCGGAGTCCCTGCGCGCCTTGGCCGCCGACGCGTTGGCCCAGTTGCGCGCCACCCTGCCTGGTGCCGAAGCCACGTGGGAGCAGCCGGTGGGGTACCGCCCGGGGGCCAAGGCCGCGGACCTGATGTACGCGACCTGGCGAGAGATGCTGATCCACGCCACCGACCTGGACGAATTCCTGCGCCCGGCCGCCAGCTGGCCGCCGGCATTCAGCGCGCATCTGTTCCGGGCGCTCGAAGCCCGCGTTCCGGAAGGAACCCGCCTGGTGCTGCAGCCGCATGGCAAACCCCGGATGGTGCTCGGGGACGGGGCGAAATCGTGGGTGCTCTCGGGCGCCGATTTCGACTTGGCCGCATGGATGGCCGGACGCCCTGCGGCCGGGCCGGTGCAGGTTACCGCAGCCGCCGACGGGGCCGCGGACCCGCAGCTGCTGCCCTGGCCCAGCGATCGCTTGATGAACCGCTAGCCTGGATGGTTAACCGCCGTACCGCATGGACACCGCCCAAAATGTGCTCATGATTATGCACGATCGTGCGGCGTGCGGCGCGCGAAGGGACTAAAATTACTAGGCGTGACTACTTCTGAGAGCATTAGCGACCTGCTGGATCGACTGTGCGAGATCGTGCCCGACTACCCGCAGCCAGGGATCTCCTTCAAGGACCTCACCCCGGTCTTCGCCGACCCGACCGGCCTGCGCCGCATGGTCGACGAGCTGATCGCCCCCTTCGAGGGGCAGTTCGACATCGTCGCGGGCCTCGAAGCCCGCGGTTTCGTGCTGGCGGCGGCCGCCGCCTACGCCTCGGGCAAGGGCATGCTGACCATCCGCAAGGCCGGCAAGCTGCCGCGCGAGGTCTACCGCGACGAGTACACCTTGGAATACGGCACCAGCTGCCTGGAGGTGCACAAGGACGAGATCGCCCCGGGCACCCGCGTGCTGATTCTCGACGACGTGCTGGCCACCGGCGGCACCGTGGGTTCAGCGGTCCGCCTGCTGGAGCAGACCGGTGCCAGGATCGCCGGCGTCGGCGTCGTGCTGGAACTTGATGGCCTCGAAGGACGGGCCAAGCTGCCGGGGCACAAGGTCCTCTCCTTGCAGGTCGTCCACTCCTGAGCCGGACAGCGCGGTGCCGAAGCGGCAGCCGGGAAGCGGCGCGCAGGTAACAAACCGCCACGCTTCCACGCCGCTGGCGAACAGCCCGGCAGCGGGCCCGGCCAGCGCTTGGCACCGGTGCGCGCGATTACCTGCGCCGGGCCAAAGGCGCGTATCATTATCTGTCCTGTGTTTTTACGTGGGAACCGTTTTACGTAGGGCCCTGTGCTTTGCGCAGGGGCACATTTTGAGCGCGAGGGGAAACTGGGTTGACCGATATGATCGAGGCCGATCTGTTAGCTGAATCCGACTATGTGGGCCGCCTGTACGCGCGGCTGGACGAGTTGCGCGCCGAAAAGGTGGAGCAGCTTGAGCGCACCCGGGCCCAGGGGGCGGTGGGCACCTTCCAGAACATGTCCGAACGCGACTCTTTCGCCACCCTCTACGAGGACCGGATTGCCCAGCTCGACGCCGTCGAGGACCGCCTGGTCTTCGGCCGCCTGGATATGGCAGCCAACGGCCAGGGGCAGCAGTCCGGCAACGGCTCATCCTCCGGCACCCCCCGCTACATCGGCCGCATCGGCCTGTCCGACGAGGACCTGAACCGGCTGATGATCGACTGGCGCGCCAGCGAAGCGGCCCCCTTCTACCAGGCGACCGCGCTGAATCCGCGCGGGGTGCGCCGCCGCCGCCACCTGATGCTCAAGGGCCGGACCGTGGCCGGCATCGAGGACGACGTGCTCGACGAGACCTGGCTGGATGAGGGGCACACCCACCACGGCGAGGGCGCGCTGATGGCCGCTTTGCGCGAGAAGCGCACCGGCCGCATGGGCGATATCGTCGGCACCATCCAGGCCGAGCAGGATGCGATCATCCGCGCGCAGCTGCCCGGCGCCGTCGTGGTCCAGGGCGGTCCGGGCACCGGCAAGACCGCCGTCGCCCTGCACCGCGCGGCGTTCCTGCTCTACGAGTACCGCGAACGGCTGAAGAACGCCGGGGTGCTGATCGTCGGCCCGTCCACTTCCTTCATGCGCTACATCGAGCGCGTACTGCCCTCGCTGGGCGAGACCGGCGTGGTCATGTCCTCGGTGGGCGAGCTCTACCACGGCATCCACGCCGTGCCGGAAACCAACCGCACCGTCGCCCGGCTCAAGGGCCAGCTGTCCATGGCCAGGGTGATCGCCACTGCGGTGCGCAACCGCCAGCGGCTGATTCCGGAAACCCGCACCCTGGTGGTGGAGGGAACCCGCCTGACCCTGACCCCGAAGATGGTCAAGAACGCGCGCGAACGAGCCCGCCACACCCACAAGCCCTACAACGAGGCCCGCGAAACCTTCGTCAAGGTGCTGGTGGGGGACCTGGCCGAGCAGTTGCGCCGCAAGCTGGAGGAATCGGCCGGGCAGTCCTCGACCACCGACCGTTCCTACCTGCCCCAGGAAGTGCGCGAATCGCACGATGTGCGCGTGGCGCTGAACCTGTGCTGGATGCCGATGACCCCGCAGCAGCTGGTGGCCGAGTTGTTCGCCACCCCGCACCTTTTGGCCGCCGCGGCCCCGCATCTGGAGGAAACGGACCGCGACGCCCTGTACCGCCGGGCCGGCTCGCCGTTCACCGAGGCCGATGTGCCGCTGCTCGATGAGGCATCCGGGCTGCTCGGCGAGTTCGCCGACCCGCTGGCCGGCACGCACACCGCCCAGTACGAGGCCGACGTGGAAAATGCCAAGGCCGCGCTGCGCAATATGCACACCATGCTGGAAAACGCCGGCATCGACGGTGTGGTCACCGCGGAGCAGGTGGCCGGGGTGAACCAGGAAACTGCGGCCCGGCTCACGGCCGCCGAACGCGCCGTCGCCGATCGCACCTGGGCCTACGGGCACATCGTGGTCGACGAGGCGCAGGAGCTTTCGCCGATGCAATGGCGCCTGCTGGTTCGCCGCTGCCCGATGAAGTCCTTCACCATCGTGGGCGACATCGCCCAGACCTCGGCCGCCTCGGGCGCCAGCAGCTGGTCCCAGGCCCTGGAGCCGTTCTTCGGTGAGCGCTTCGAGCTCGAAGAGCTGACCGTCAACTACCGCACCCCGGCGCAGATCGCCGACGCGGCGGTGCGCGTGGCCCAGGCCGCCGGCCTGCGGATCACCACCCCGCAGGCGGTCCGCGAAGGCGACTGGCCACCGGTGCTGACCAAAACCACCGAGGCCGAAGTCCAGGATGCGGTCCTGGCCGCACTGGGCGAGGAGCTGGAGTACTCGGCCGGGGGACTGCAGGCGATCATCGTGCCTCAGCAGGATCTGGCCCGCATCCGCGCGGCGGTCCAGGACGTGCATGGCGACCGCGTTGGCGCCGGTTCGGGCGGATTGAGCCAGGACATCGTGGTGATCACCGCGCGCGAGTCCAAGGGCCTGGAATTCGACGGCGTGCTGATCCTGGAACCGGCCGAGCTGGTCGACGAGGTGGACGGCGGCGTGGGCGATTTGTATGTGGCGATGACCCGTACCACCCAGCGCCTGCGCGTGGTCCACACCCGCGAACTGCCTGAAGGCCTGGAAGGCTAGCAGCGCACCGGGGGGTCGGCTATGTGACCAAGGGGCGGGCCGGGGAAGTGGCACGAGCCTGCCACCAAGCGATAACCTTAAACCCATGCGCCGGGAAGGCAACCCCAACTCCCGGTGCGATCACAGGTGCACGCAAGCAGCAACGCGGGCACTCGGGGCAGAACGAAGACAGAAAATGGTCACAGTGAGCATGTCTGATACGAAGCAGAATCCCGTGATTGCGGGACAGAGCAACGACGCATCTTTCGAGAACGTCTGGCAGGAACTCAAGTGGCGCGGCCTGGTGCACGTGTCCACCGACGAAACCGAGCTGGAACGAGCCCTGTCCGAAGAGTCTGTGACCTACTATTGCGGGTTCGATCCCACTGCGCCGTCCCTGCATCTGGGCAACCTGGTGCAGTTGCTGAATATGCGCCGCCTGCAGCTGGCCGGCCACAAGCCGCTGGCCCTGGTTGGCGGTTCCACCGGCCTGATCGGCGACCCGCGCCAAACTGCGGAGCGCACCTTGAACACCAGGGAGACGGTGACCGAGTGGGTCGCCAAGCTCCAGGCGCAGGTTTCCCGCTTCCTCTCCGATGAGGGCGAGAACGCGGTGCAGCTGGTCAACAACCTGGACTGGACGCAGCAGCTGTCGGCCTTGGACTTCTTGCGCGATGTGGGCAAGTACTTCCGTGTGGGCACCATGATCAAGAAGGAGATCGTCGCCGCGCGACTGAACTCCGACGAGGGCATCAGCTACACCGAGTTCTCCTACCAGGTGCTGCAGGGCTACGACTTCCTGGAGCTGAACCGCCAGTACGGCTGCACCCTGCAGACCGGCGGCTCGGACCAGTGGGGCAACCTGACCAGCGGCACCGACCTGATCCGCAAGGTCCAGGGCAACTCGGTGCACGCCTACGGCACCCCGCTGATCACCAACTCCGACGGCACCAAGTTCGGCAAGTCCGAGGGCAACGCCATCTGGCTGGATGCCGAAATGTGCAGCCCGTACACCTTCTACCAGTTCTGGCTGAACACCTCCGACGCGGATGTGATCGACCGCTTGAAGGTATTCACCTTCCTGACCCGCGAGCAGATCGCGGAACTGGCAACCGAAGTTGCAGAGCGCCCGTTCAAGCGCGTCGCCCAGCGCACCTTGGCCTGGGAAGTCACTTCCCTGGTTCACGGTGTGCAGGCTACCGAGCAGGTGATCGCCGCTTCGGCTGCGGTCTTCGGCAATGGCGATCTGGGCGCGATTGATCTTCCTACCTTGGAATCGGTTATCGCGGAGCTGCCTTCGGCGAAGGTTGCTGCGGACGATCTGGGCATTTTGAATGTCCTGGTTGCCTCGGGCCTGAGCAAGTCATTGTCCGAAGCACGCCGTACGGTCACTGAAGGTGGCGCCTACGTCAATAACGGCAAGGTTGGCGGCATCGAAACTGAACTGGCCGAGGCGGACTTCCTGCATGGCCGCTACGCGATCGTGCGCCGCGGCAAGAAGAACATGGCAGTGGCTGAACTGGCCAAGTAGGGCCCAGTAACTACCGCACTACACGAAACCGCCGGAAAAGCTTGTGAACCAAGACACTTTTCCGGCGGTTTTGTTGTACCTAATTATGATAATCCCTAGTCAAGGTAGGATTAGTGGCTGAAATTCGACCCGTAGGCCGATTTTGCGTCGTGGCTGAACCCGTGTAGAGTTTTATCTCGCGCCGCTGATCCGGACAGCCTGAAAGGGCGAAACGGAAACGGCGGGGTGAACAAGACTGAAACGTCGAGTTGACAACAGTCAACTTGGTGGTAAGCTTGTAAAGTTGCTCCGGAGCGAAGCAGTCATCGAAGGATTGGTGGTTGTGGTGTCGAGAGTGTTTGTTGTTTGAGAACTCAATAGTGTGCCAAGTTTGTTGATACCGAATATTTTTATTTGGTGAATACATAACATTTGCTTGAGGCATTGCACCCCCGTGCAGTGTTCTTGAGTGTTTTATTATTCGCCAGGACTTCATTGGCTTCGCCCTTATTTTCCAAGGGGTTGCCGGTGGCTTTTTATTTTTTTATGGAGAGTTTGATCCTGGCTCAGGATGAACGCTGGCGGCGTGCTTAACACATGCAAGTCGAACGATGAAGCCCAGCTTGCTGGGTGGATTAGTGGCGAACGGGTGAGTAACACGTGAGTAACCTGCCCCCGACTCTGGGATAAGCCCGGGAAACTGGGTCTAATACCGGATATTACCTTTGACCGCATGGTTGTTGGTGGAAAGATTTATCGGTGGGGGATGGACTCGCGGCCTATCAGCTTGTTGGTGAGGTAATGGCTCACCAAGGCGACGACGGGTAGCCGGCCTGAGAGGGTGACCGGCCACACTGGGACTGAGACACGGCCCAGACTCCTACGGGAGGCAGCAGTGGGGAATATTGCACAATGGGCGAAAGCCTGATGCAGCGACGCCGCGTGAGGGATGACGGCCTTCGGGTTGTAAACCTCTTTCAGTAGGGAAGAAGCGAAAGTGACGGTACCTGCAGAAGAAGCGCCGGCTAACTACGTGCCAGCAGCCGCGGTAATACGTAGGGCGCAAGCGTTATCCGGATTTATTGGGCGTAAAGAGCTCGTAGGCGGTTTGTCGCGTCTGCCGTGAAAGTCCGAGGCTCAACCTCGGATCTGCGGTGGGTACGGGCAGACTAGAGTGATGTAGGGGAGACTGGAATTCCTGGTGTAGCGGTGAAATGCGCAGATATCAGGAGGAACACCGATGGCGAAGGCAGGTCTCTGGGCATTTACTGACGCTGAGGAGCGAAAGCATGGGGAGCGAACAGGATTAGATACCCTGGTAGTCCATGCCGTAAACGTTGGGCACTAGGTGTGGGGGACATTCCACGTTTTCCGCGCCGTAGCTAACGCATTAAGTGCCCCGCCTGGGGAGTACGGCCGCAAGGCTAAAACTCAAAGGAATTGACGGGGGCCCGCACAAGCGGCGGAGCATGCGGATTAATTCGATGCAACGCGAAGAACCTTACCAAGGCTTGACATGTGCCAGACCGCCTCAGAGATGGGGTTTCCCTTCGGGGCTGGTTCACAGGTGGTGCATGGTTGTCGTCAGCTCGTGTCGTGAGATGTTGGGTTAAGTCCCGCAACGAGCGCAACCCTCGTTCCATGTTGCCAGCACGTAAAGGTGGGGACTCATGGGAGACTGCCGGGGTCAACTCGGAGGAAGGTGGGGATGACGTCAAATCATCATGCCCCTTATGTCTTGGGCTTCACGCATGCTACAATGGCCGGTACAATGGGTTGCGATACTGTGAGGTGGAGCTAATCCCTAAAAGCCGGTCTCAGTTCGGATTGGGGTCTGCAACTCGACCCCATGAAGTCGGAGTCGCTAGTAATCGCAGATCAGCAACGCTGCGGTGAATACGTTCCCGGGCCTTGTACACACCGCCCGTCAAGTCACGAAAGTTGGTAACACCCGAAGCCGATGGCCTAACCACCTTGTGTGGGGGGAGTCGTCGAAGGTGGGACTGGCGATTGGGACTAAGTCGTAACAAGGTAGCCGTACCGGAAGGTGCGGCTGGATCACCTCCTTTCTAAGGAGCTAACCATTATTGGTTGCCCATGCTGGACACGAGTGTTGTCCGGGTGGGTTGCTCATGGGTGGAATATCAATGGACTCAATACCGGAAAACGTGCTGGCTGATGCTGGTGCGGGGTATTGGCTGTGGCCGCGTGGTGCTTGGGCATCTGCTAGTACGCATTGCAGGGGGTTTTCTTCTTGCGGTGCTGGAATGCGGTGTGTGGGTGTTGTGTGGTTTGTATGGTTTGGCATGCTGTTGGGTTTTGAGGCAACAAGCCTCCTTTCCTGGTGAATGGTTGCTGGGGTTCTTCCTGTGGGGAGGGTCCTGGTGGTGTTCGCTTGGGTGAGGGGTTCTTGGTGTTTCGGTGTTTGTCCTGTGTTTGCTGCAAGGATGTCCTGTTGGATTGATGCTGGCCTTTGGTTGGTGTTGGTTTTGGGGTGTTGTTGCGGGGGTGCGGGGTTGTTGTTTGGGAACTGTATAGTGAACGCGAGCATCTTGCAGATGAGATGAGCTGGGTAGTCCTTTTCCTTGGATTGCCTGGTGTTGGAGTCTTGTCTGCGTGATTTTGTTAGATTGTTTTATTGCTCATATCTTTTGACTTTGATGTTGTGTTGAAGTTTTTAAGGGCGCACGGTGGATGCCTTGGCATCAAGAGCCGATGAAGGACGTGGGAATCTGCGATAAGCCTGGTGGAGTCGATAACCGGACGTTGAGACCAGGATTTCCGAATGGGGGAACCCCGCACCATGTTATGTGGTGTGACCTGCAGCTGAATGTATAGGCTGTGTGGAGGGAACGCGGGGAAGTGAAACATCTCAGTACCCGCAGGAAGAGAAAACAACAGTGATTCCGTTAGTAGTGGCGAGCGAACGCGGATGGGGCTAAACCGGTTGGTGTGTGATAGCGGATAGGCGTTGCATCACCGGGGTTGTGGGGTCGGCATGTACCAGCGCTATCTTGCTGGTGGGATGAGGTGCAGGCGTATAGGTGAATCGGTTGGAATGCCGGACCATAGAGGGTGATAGTCCCGTAGGTGTAATGCGTGTCTGCCGTTCTAGTGTTGATACCCGAGTAGCACGGGGCCCGTGAAACCTTGTGTGAATCTGCCAGGACCACCTGGTAAGCCTGAATACTACTTGATGACCGATAGTGAATCAGTACCGTGAGGGAATGGTGAAAAGTACCCCGGGAGGGGAGTGAAATAGTACCTGAAACCGTGCGCTTACAATCCGTTAGAGCTGGGGACTTGTTCCCTGGTGATGGCGTGCCTTTTGAAGAATGAGCCTGCGAGTTAGTGTTACGTCGCGAGGTTAACCCGTGTGGGGAAGCCGTAGCGAAAGCGAGTCTGAATAGGGCGTTTGAGTGGCGTGATCTAGACCCGAAGCGAAGTGATCTACCCATGGCCAGGTTGAAGCGCGTGTAAGAGCGTGTGGAGGACCGAACCCACTTCAGTTGAAAATGGAGGGGATGAGCTGTGGGTAGGGGTGAAAGGCCAATCAAACTTCGTGATAGCTGGTTCTCCCCGAAATGCATTTAGGTGCAGCGTTGCGTGTTTCTTGCTGGAGGTAGAGCTACTGGATAGGCGATGGGCCCTACAAGGTTACTGACCTTAGCCAAACTCCGAATGCCGGCAAGTGAGAGCGCAGCAGTGAGACTGTGGGGGATAAGCTTCATAGTCGAGAGGGAAACAGCCCAGAACGCCAACTAAGGCCCCTAAGCGTGTGCTAAGTGGAAAAGGATGTGGAGTTGCTGTGACAACCAGGAGGTTGGCTTAGAAGCAGCCACCCTTGAAAGAGTGCGTAATAGCTCACTGGTCAAGTGATTCCGCGCCGATAATGTAGCGGGGCTCAAGCACACCGCCGAAGTTGCGTCATTCAAATATTAACCTGGTTTCGATTGGGTGTTTGGATGGGTAGGGGAGCGTCGTGTGGACGGTGAAGTCGCGGTGTAAACCAGCGGTGGAGGCCACACGAGTGAGAATGCAGGCATGAGTAGCGAATGACGGGTGAGAAACCCGTCCGCCGAATGATCAAGGGTTCCAGGGTTAAGCTAATCTGCCCTGGGTTAGTCGGGACCTAAGGCGAGGCCGACAGGCGTAGTCGATGGACAACGGGTTGATATTCCCGTACCGGCGAAGGACCGCCCATACTGAGCTGTGGATGCTAACCATGATTGACGCTAGCTGTTGGTGCCTTCGGGTATCTTGCTGGTTGATGTGGTGGGAACCGATGCAGTGAGGTCAGCGTATTAACAGGTGTGACGCAGGAAGGTAGCCGAGCCAGGCAATGGAATTGACCTGGTCCAAGGGTGTAGGAAGAGTGGTTGGCAAATCCGCCGCTCATATATTCTGAGACCTGATAGGCGCCCCGTTTTCGGGGTGATTCGGTGATCCTATGCTGCCTAGAAAAGCATCGGCGCGAGGTCCAAGTCCGCCCGTACCCCAAACCGACACAGGTGATCAGGTAGAGAATACTAAGGCGATCGAGAGAATCATGGTTAAGGAACTCGGCAAAATGCCCCCGTAACTTCGGAAGAAGGGGGGCCTGCCCCGTGATGAGAACTTGCTTCTCTGATGCGGGTGTGGGCCGCAGAGACCAGGGGGAAGCGACTGTTTACTAAAAACACAGGTCCGTGCGAAGTCGCAAGACGATGTATACGGACTGACTCCTGCCCGGTGCTGGAAGGTTAAGAGGACTGGTTAGCAGTAATGCGAAGCTGAGAATTTAAGCCCCAGTAAACGGCGGTGGTAACTATAACCATCCTAAGGTAGCGAAATTCCTTGTCGGGTAAGTTCCGACCTGCACGAATGGAGTAACGACTTCCCCGCTGTCTCAACCATGAACTCGGCGAAATTGCAGTACGAGTAAAGATGCTCGTTACGCGCAGCAGGACGGAAAGACCCCGAGACCTTTACTATAGTTTGGTATTGGTGTTCGGTGCAGCTTGTGTAGGATAGGTGGGAGACTGTGAAGCTTGGACGCTAGTTCAGGTGGAGTCATCGTTGAAATACCACTCTGGCTGTACCGGTCACCTAACTTCGGACCATGATCTGGTTCAGGGACAGTGCCTGATGGGTAGTTTAACTGGGGCGGTTGCCTCCTAAAATGTAACGGAGGCGCCCAAAGGTTCCCTCAGCCTGGTTGGCAATCAGGTGTCGAGTGTAAGTGCACAAGGGAGCTTGACTGTGAGAGTGACAGCTCGAGCAGGGACGAAAGTCGGGACTAGTGATCCGGCGGCACCTCGTGGAAGGGCCGTCGCTCAACGGATAAAAGGTACCTCGGGGATAACAGGCTGATCTTGCCCAAGAGTCCATATCGACGGCATGGTTTGGCACCTCGATGTCGGCTCGTCGCATCCTGGGGCTGGAGTAGGTCCCAAGGGTTGGGCTGTTCGCCCATTAAAGCGGTACGCGAGCTGGGTTTAGAACGTCGTGAGACAGTTCGGTCCCTATCCGCTGCGCGCGTTGGAAATTTGAGAAGGGCTGTCCTTAGTACGAGAGGACCGGGACGGACGAACCTCTGGTGTGTCAGTTGTACTGCCAAGTGCATCGCTGATTAGCTACGTTTGGAAGGGATAACCGCTGAAAGCATCTAAGCGGGAAGCCTGCTTCGAGATGAGATTTCCATGCACCTTGAGTGTGAGAGGCCCCCAGCTAGACCACTGGGTTGATAGGCAGGATGTGGAAGCAAGGACTAAAGACTTGTGTAGCTGACCTGTACTAATAGGCCGATGACTTTCAACACACAATAAAACAATATTGAACTGATGATTTCAATGCTGTTCGCGTTCACTATGCGGTTACGAGACAACAACCTCAAACCGAAAAAATACATGGCTTTTGCATGACACCGAAGGCAACACCAAACCGCAGGGTTTGTGTGCTTCGTGATTGTTACGGCGGTCATAGCGTGGGGGAAACGCCCGGTCCCATACCGAACCCGGAAGCTAAGGCCCACTGCGCCGATGGTACTGCACTCGTGAGGGTGTGGGAGAGTAGGTCACCGCCGGACTTAACTTGAGTAGATGGTTTGAGGCCCTGGTACCGTTTGGTGCCGGGGCCTCACCTGTTTAACCCGTGCCCTGGTAGCCGACTTGCTACAGCCTATGGGTTCAGTTTCATGCTGGGCCTTTTTGTCGTTAACCCCTTTTAGAAGAGTTGAATCTATCAAGGGGCTTCGATCGGCTACGCATGCGTCGATGGCTGGGGGACAACCTTAGGGCCGCCACTGAGTGTCTTGCCACATTGGACCCGTTTCTCTATGGTATGAATCGTGCCTCCCGTAGACTTGAATTTAGATGTACATGCCTCGAGGGCATGCTGAATAGTTAATAGTGAAGTGATTTGCAAAGGCAAACACGAAGGTTGCGGTATTGAGATAGCCGCTGAAGGGGACATTAGATGTCTAACGAATTCCGCCGTAACTCCGACAACGGACGAGGCGACTTCCGGAACTCAGATTCAAACCGCAACAACTCCCGCGATGGCTTCAAGCGTCGCGACGACCGTAGTGATTTCAAGCGCAGCGACGATAACCGTGGTGGCTTCCGCGGTGACCGTAATGCTGACCGCGGCGGTGACTTCAAGCGTGATGACAACCGCGGTGGCGGCTTCAAGCGTGATGACAACCGCGGTGGCGGCTTCAAGCGTGATGACAACCGTGGTGGTGGCTTCAAGCGTGATGACAACCGTGGTGGTGGCTTCAAGCGTGATGACAACCGTGGTGGTGGCTTCAAGCGTGATGACAACCGTGGTGGTGGCTTCAAGCGTGATGACAACCGTGGTGGCGGTTTCCGCAATGACGATCGTGGCGGCTTCAAGCGCGATGACAACCGCGGTGGCGGTTTCCGTGGCGAGCGTCGCGATGACAACCGCGGTGGTGGCTTCAAGCGTGACGATAACCGCGGTGGCGGTTTCCGCAATGATGACCGTGGTGGTTTCCGCGGCGAGCGTCGCGATGACAACCGTGGCGGTGGCTTCCGCAATGATGACCGTGGTGGTTTCCGTGGCGAGCGTCGCGATGACAACCGTGGCGGTGGCTTCAAGCGTGAGGACAACCGCGGTGGTGGCTTCAAGCGCGATGACAACCGTGGTGGCGGTTTCCGCAATGATGACCGTGGCGGCTTCAAGCGTGACGACAACCGTGGTGGCGGTTTCCGCAATGACGATCGTGGCGGCTTCAAGCGTGATGACAACCGTGGCGGTGGCTTCAAGCGTGACGACAACCGTGGTGGCGGTTTCCGCAATGATGACCGTGGTGGCTTCAAGCGTGACGACAACCGTGGTGGCGGTTTCCGCAATGACGATCGTGGCGGCTTCAAGCGTGACGATAACCGCGGTGGCGGTGGCTTCAAGCGTGATGACAACCGCGGTGGTGGCTTCAAGCGTGACGACAACCGCGGCGGCGGTTTCCGCAATGACGACCGAGGCGGGTTCAAGCGTGACGATAACCGCGGTGGTGGCTTCAAGCGTGATGACAACCGTGGCGGTGGCTTCAAGCGTGCCGACGACCGTCGCTCGAAGGGTGAGTACCCAGCACGTGAAGACCGCTTTGCTGATAAGCGCGGTGACGCACCGCGCGCACATAATCCTGGCGATCTTCGCATCTCGAACCGTGCCGATCGTGAACAGTCCCCAGATATCGATGAGGATGTTACCGGTAAGGAGTTGGACCGCGTAGCACGCGCCCAGCTGCGTTACCTCGAAGAGCGCTCGGCAAGCTGGGTCGCCAAGCACTTGGTGATGGCTGGCCGCCTGCTGGAAGACGACCCAGAGCTGGCATACGAGCACACCCTGGCAGCATCGCGCCGCGGCGGCCGTGTCGCGGTGGTTCGCGAGGCCGTTGGCATCGCTGCCTACCACGCTGGCAAGTACGCCGATGCACTGCGCGAACTGCGTACCCACCGTCGTATTTCCGGTTCGGACTACAACCTGCCATTGATCGCTGACTCGCTGCGTGGCCTGGGCCGCCCAGAGAAGGCAATCGAGCTCGCCCATTCCGAGGAATGCGCCAATCTGGAAAGCGCCGTCAAGGTTGAAATGCAGATGGTTGCTGCCGGTTCGTATGGTGACTTGGGCAAGCTGGATAAGGCTCTGGCTGAGCTGGAGTCGCTGGAACAGCTGAACTTCAACCGTGCCTTCTCCTTCAGCCCACGTTTGTTCACTGCCTACGCTGATCTGCTGTCGGCTGCCGGCCGTGCAGAAGACGCGAAGCGCTGGAACGCTCAGGTCGAGGTTGCAGAAAGCGCCCTGGGCATCGAGCGTGAAACCGAATCCTTCATCATGGACCTGGCTCCGGAGATGGATGAGGAAGAAGAAACCCCACGCGCCAAGGATCTGATCGAGCCTTCCGAAGCTGAAGAAGCAGATGCCGAAGCTGAAGCTGAAGCTGAGGCTGAAGAAGCAGATGCAGAAGCCGAGGCCGAAGAAGCCGAAGAGGCAGAAGCCGAGCAGACCGGCATCGACGAGGAAGATGACCTGAACGAAGTCATCGAATCCGACACGGAAGCCGGCGAAGCTGACGTGGAAGAAGAATCGGCGAAGTAAGCTTTGGCGTAGTAGCCAAATACCTCAAGTAGTAGGAACCACCACCGAATGCTGATTTCCGGATTTGATTCCGTCCTCTCCGACTTGGACGGCGTCGTCTATGCTGGCCCGAACGCTATTGACGACGCCGTGGAGTCGCTGAATACCCTCGCGGAAGTGAATGTCACCTTGGCGTTCATTACCAACAATGCTGGGCGTTCGCCGATGTCCGTCGCGGCCCACCTGCGCCAGCTGGGCGTGAAAACCAGCGCTGAGCAGGTTTTCGGTTCTGCCGACGCCGGTGCGGAGATGCTGGCCCGCGAATTGAATCCGGGATCCAAGGTTTTGGTGGTGGGTTCCCCCTACCTGCGCGAATGCATTGCCGTGCGCGGGTTGGAAGTCGTCGAATCCCATAAGGAAGAACCCGTGGCGGTGATCCAGGGGTTCGACCCGGACATCTCGTGGAAGAATCTGGCCGAGGCCAGCTACGCGATCAATCACGGTGCCACATGGGTTGCCACCAACACCGACCTGACGATTCCGCGCGCCGAGGGCCTGGCCCCGGGCAACGGATCGCTGGTCAATGCGGTGAAACTGGCCACGAGCGTGGAACCACGCGTGGCGGGAAAACCCGAATCCTACCTGTTCGCGCGGGCCGCGGACCGACTGGATTCCCAGCGCCCGCTGGTCGTCGGCGACCGCCTGGATACCGACATCCTCGGCGGCTTCCGTGCCGGGTTCTCCACCGCACTGGTGCTGACCGGTGTGGACACGCCGCGCACCGCATTGGGCGCACCGGTCGAGCAGCGCCCCAACTACCTCATCAATTCGATGGCTGATCTGTACCGGCCGTACCCGACCATCAAGGTCCTGGGGTACGGCGTGCAGGTCGGCGACGCGGTTGCCAAGGTCGATAACGGCGCGATCGAAGTCTCGGGCAGCGACCAGGACCTGAATGCCTGGCGCGCCGCCTGCCATGCCTGGTGGCTGGCCCATCCGCGCCAGTCGGGGCACGAAGAACCGGAAATCCGGTTTACCGAACGCGGGCTCGATGCCCTGCGCAAGATCCGGGGCTAAGCATGCAGCCGCAGAATCCTCTTCCGAGCCCTGGCCCTCGCGGGCCGGATGATGCAGCAGTGGAGCAGGCGCTGTCTTCCCTGGCCGACCATGACATTACCGAGCATGCCGGAATCTATGAGCAACTGCTCGCCGGCCTGCAGCAAGAACTGAATCGTACGGAGCACGGCGCGTGAATCGCCTGGATCAAGAACTTGTCACCCGTGGGCTGGCGCGCTCGCGCACCGAAGCAGCCAAGCTGATCGATGCCCAGCGGGTGCTGCTGAACGGGCAGGCCGCCACCAAGGCCGCCAAGAAGGTTTCCGCCACCGATGAGCTGGCGCTGGTGCCCAGCGAAGGCGAAGAATACGTCTCCCGTGCCGGGCATAAGCTCGCCGGAGCCCTAGATGCTTTTACGACTATTGACCCCGCTGGCCTGCACTGCCTGGACGCCGGTGCCTCGACCGGCGGCTTCACCGACGTGCTGTTGCGCCGCGGTGCGAAATCTGTGGTCGCAGCCGATGTAGGCCATGGCCAGCTGGTCGACGAGCTGCGCGAAGACCCCCGCGTCACGGTCCACGAAGGACTGAACGTCCGCTATCTGGCCCCCGAAGATATTGGGGGACCAGTCGACCTCGTAGTAGCCGACTTGTCCTTTATTTCGCTGCGCCTGGTGATCGACGCCTTGGCCGGGGCCGCCAAGGACGGCGGCTTCCTGCTGCTGATGGTCAAGCCGCAGTTCGAGGTCGGGCGCGAACACCTGAACCGCACCGGCGTGGTCACCGATCCCGCCCTGCGCCGCAGCTCCGTTGAAGCGGTGGTCGCCAGCGCGCAAGCCGCGGGACTGCACCTGCGCGGGCTGGCACGCAGCCCGCTGCCGGGACAGGACGGCAATGTCGAATTCTTCCTTTGGCTTGCCGCAGGAGAGGATCCACAGCCTGCCGATGTTCCACGCATCGGGCAGGATGTTGACTATTCTTAGTAGTGACGTGTTTTAGCCGTGGTCGATAACCACGGTCATTTTGCACCTCGCGATGCTGAGAGGGGCCGACCGCCTTGCGCCGAATCCTGATTTTCACCCATACCGGACGCCAAGAAGCGATCACCGCGGCCATAGAAACCTGCGCCCTGCTCAACGCCGCCGGAGCTATCCCGGTGATGCGCGGCAAGGACCAGCTGGCGATGACCGAAGCGATCGGCGCGGCTGTGCCTTCGGTGCAGGTGCTCGGCGAGGATTGCCAGATCGAGGACGTCGACATGGGCGTGGTGCTCGGTGGCGATGGCTCCGTGTTGCGTGCCGCGGAATTGGTGCGGGAATCCCCGATGCCGCTGGTGGGGGTAAACCTCGGGCATGTGGGTTTCCTCGCAGAAGCAGAACGCAGCGAACTGGCCTCCACCGTGGAAGCACTGGTCAATGAGACCTACACCGTGGAAGAACGCATGACCATGGAGGTCAAGGTGTGGCTGGACAACGTCTGCCTCGCCGAGACCTGGGCCTTGAACGAGGCCGCGGTGGAAAAGGCCAACCGCGAACGCATGGTCGAGGTCGTGATCGAGGTCGACGGCAGGCCGATCTCCACCTTCGGTTGCGATGGTGTTGTGATGGCCACGCCTACCGGTTCCACCGCGTACTCCTTCTCCGCCGGCGGCCCGGTGGTCTGGCCGGACGTGGCGGCGCTGATCATGGTGCCGATCTCCGCGCACGCACTGTTCGCCAAGCCCCTGGTCATTTCCCCGGATTCGATCATGGCCGTCGAAATGCTGACCCGCACCGATGCCGGGGCCGTGCTCTGGTGCGATGGACGGCGCACCATCGAGCTGCCGCCGGGAGCCCGTGTGGAAGTAACGCGCAGCGACCGCCCGGTGTACATGGCGCGATTGAACACGACGCCGTTTTCCGAGCGCCTGGTCAACAAGTTCGAGCTGCCCATTACCGGTTGGCGCGGACCAGCGAAGGAAGAGGCGCGCCGTCCGGCCACTACGGCACTGCCGGTGATCGGACCAGGCCTGCAAAGCGTCGATCCGCATTACCGCGATGAACCGGGCATTCCCATGGTGGGACGCCCCGAGGACCAGGACTGAATAGCGGCCTCGAAGAAAAACTTTCCACACGCTCGAACATAGTTACGAAAAATAGGGTTAGAACACATATACTAAAAGCGCACGGTACGACTTGAACTCGACATTCGGGAGCAGGCATTGATTCAGGAAATCCAGATATCCAACCTTGGGGTGATCACCGAGGCCACGCTTCCGCTTGGTCCGGGACTCACGGTAGTCACGGGTGAAACCGGCGCTGGCAAGACCATGGTGATCACCGCCTTGTCCCTGCTGCTCGGGCGCCGGGCCGATGCCGGTGCGGTGCGCAACGGCGCCAAGCACGCCCTGGCTGAAGCCGTGGTGCACTTGCCGCCAGATCACCATGTGCTCGATGCCGCAGGCCAAGCAGGCGCATTCATCGAACCAGCAGGGGAGAACAGCGAACTGCTGCTTTCACGCTCGCTCTCGGCCCAAGGCCGTTCACGCACCACCATCGGCGGACGCAGCGCCCCTGTCGGCCTGCTGGCCGAGCTGGGGCACGATCTGGTGGCCGTCCATGGCCAGTCGGACCAGATTCGCCTGAAAGAGCCGGTAGCCCAACGCGATGCCCTGGACCGCTTTGCTGGCAGCTCGCTGTCGCGCACGCTAAGCAACTACCAGCGAGCCTACCGCCAGTGGCGATCGGCTTCCAAGGAGCTGGCGGGGCTCAAAACCGAATCGCGCAACCGTGTTCGCGAAGCAGAGAACTTGCGCCTGGCGCTGGACGAGATCGATTCCCTGGATCCGCAGCCGGGCGAGGACGAAGCCTTGCGCGAGCAATCCATGAAGCTGGGCAATGTCGAGTCCCTGCGCACCGCCGGCCGGCAGGCGCAAGCCGTCATCGACTCGGAGGATTTCGAGAACCCGGGCGTTACCACCCTGGCGGAGACCGCCCGCGGCGTGCTGGCCCAGGCCAGTGACGATGACACTGCGCTGGCCGCCTTCGCGGAGCGGGCAGCGGAACTGGGCATTCTCGCCTCGGAACTCTCCAGTGATCTTGCCGCCTACGTTGCCGACCTCGATGAAGAAGGCCCGGAGCGCTTGGCGCAGATTGAAGCCCGCCGTGCCGATTTGAGCAAGCTCATGCGCAAGTATGCACCGAGCATTGATCAGGTGCTCGCCTGGGCTGCCGAATCCCGTACCCGTCTGGAAGAACTCGGTGGGGATGACTCGCGCATCGAGGAGCTGGAAACAGAAGTCGTTGAATTGGAGCACAAGGTGGCCTCGCTGGCCTCGGACCTCTCCGACGCGCGCCGCAAGGCTGCCAAGAAACTCTCCGCGCAGGTTTCAGCCGAGCTCAAGGCCCTGGCGATGCCGGATGCCAAGCTCGTCATCGAGGTGAAGGAACTGGAAGAACCAGGTGCCTTCGGCCAGGACGCGATTTCCATGCTGCTGGCCCCGCATGCCGGAGCCTCGCCGCGACCGCTGGGCAAGGGTGCCAGCGGCGGCGAGCTCTCCCGCGTCATGCTGGCCATTGAAGTCGTCCTAGCGGCGGTCGACCCGGTGCCGACCTTCGTCTTTGACGAGGTGGACCAGGGCGTGGGTGGCAAAGCGGCGGTGGCCATTGGCGAGCGCCTGTCGATGCTGGCAAAGCATGTGCAGGTCATCGTCGTGACCCACCTGCCCCAGGTGGCCGCCTATGCGGATCGGCACATTCGTGTGATCAAGAATTCAGATGCCAAGTCGAAGGCGGGAGCTGGCTACACTGCCAGCGATGTCATCAGCTTGGATCAGGAAGCCCGCGTCAAGGAACTTGCGCGCATGCTCGCCGGCCAAGAGGAATCCGGCACGGCGCAGGCGCATGCTGAGGAGTTGCTTGAAGAAGCGCAGAACCTAGTGTCATCGCTCACCTCCAAGAAAATGGCGAAAGCCTAAAAGTCTTGGTGAGCCCCTGAATTACGGCAATGCTAGGGCATTGGCCGGAGGTGCACTAGAGTCTTATGAGGATGCGAAATATTGGAATGGTGATAGGATGAAATCCCGTGGTGCAGCGTAATTCAACTCGTGATTCTCGGTCGTCTGAAACGACAAAGCATATCTTCGTCACCGGCGGTGTGGCCTCTTCCCTGGGTAAGGGATTGACGGCATCCAGCCTTGGACATCTACTTCGAGCTCGTGGTCTCTCAGTGACCATGCAGAAGCTCGACCCGTACCTGAACGTCGATCCAGGTACTATGAACCCCTTCCAGCACGGTGAAGTCTTCGTTACTGACGATGGCGCAGAAACCGATCTGGATATCGGACACTATGAGCGTTTCCTGGATGAGAACCTTCCGGGTACCGCCAACGTGACCACCGGACAGGTCTACTCGACCGTTCTGGAACGCGAACGTCGCGGTGAATACCTCGGTGATACCGTTCAGGTCATCCCTCACATCACCGATGAGATCAAGCGTCGTATGCGCTTGGCAGCAACCGAACCAGGGGCCGGCAAGTCGGCACCTGACGTGATCATCACGGAAATCGGTGGCACCGTCGGCGATATCGAATCCCAGCCATTCCTCGAAGCAGCACGCCAGGTCCGCCAGGACATCGGCCGCAAGAACGCATTCTTCGTACATGTTTCCCTGGTTCCATTCATCGGCCCAAGCCATGAACTGAAGACCAAGCCTACCCAGCACTCCGTTGCCGCTTTGCGTTCGATCGGTATCCAGCCGGATTCGTTGGTAATCCGCTCGGACCGTCCAATCCCGGCAGAAATGCGCGCCAAGCTCGGCCGTACCTGCGATGTGGACACCGAAGCAGTGATCAACTGCGCCGATGCTCCAAGCATCTACGACATCCCAAAGGTCATCCACTCCCAGGGCCTGGACGCTTACATCGTCCAGACCTTGGAGATGAAGTTCCGCGACGTCGACTGGGCTTCGTGGGATCGCTTGCTCGAAGTCGTGCACAACCCCGCAACCGAGCTGACCGTAGCTTTGGTGGGCAAGTACATCGATCTGCCCGACGCCTACCTGTCGGTCACCGAAGCTCTGCGTGCCGGCGGGTTCGCAAACAACGCCAAGGTCAACATCCGCTGGGTACCAGCAGATGACTGCGCTACCGAAGCAGGGGCCGCCAAGGCGCTTGAGGGTGCAGAGGCAATCTGCGTCCCCGGTGGCTTCGGCATCCGCGGTCTGGAAGGCAAGCTGGGCGCGCTGCGCTTCGCTCGCGAAAACAAGCTGCCAACCCTGGGCCTGTGCCTGGGACTGCAGTCGATGGTCATCGAATACGCCCGCAACATGGCTGGCCTCACCGATGCATCGTCCACCGAATTCGATCCTGAAACCTCGACCCCGGTCATCGCGACCATGGAAGAGCAGCTGGACATCGTTGAAGGCAAGGGCGACCTGGGCGGCACCATGCGTTTGGGCCTGTACGACGCAAAGCTGCTTGAGGGATCGGTTCTGGCTGAGACCTACGGCAAGACCGAGGTTGCGGAGCGCCATCGCCACCGCTACGAGGTCAACAACTCGTACCGCGCGCAGCTCGAAGAGGCTGGCCTGGTCTTCGCTGGCACCTCGCCAGATGGCAACCTGGTCGAGTTCGTTGAACTGCCAAGGGAAGTACACCCGTACTACGTTTCAACGCAGGCTCACCCTGAGCTCTCCAGCCGCCCGACTCGCCCGCACCCGCTGTTTGCAGGTCTGGTCGAGGCAGCTCTGGGGCTGCGCAAGTAAGTAATACAGCTTGCCGCAGGTAAAACTCTGAAGGCACTGCGCGCCGGTCGTTACTGACCGGCGCGTAGCTGTTTAAGCTGGAGAATACCGACCAGCTTTTTCTACCGAAGGACGATCCTCGTGCCGCTGCATCCGATAGCCGATGAATTCTCACCACGTGAATTGCTGAACCGTGAAACCGTGTATGAGGGACGGATCTGGGACGTCGTCCATGACACGGTGAAGCTCTCCGAATCCGGGGCGACCATTGAACGCGATTACATCAACCACCCCGGTGCTGTATGCGTTCTGGTCATGGATGCTGAAGAACGCATCTTGATGGTCAACCAGTACCGCCACCCGGTAGGCATGCGGCTGTGGGAAATCCCTGCCGGGCTGCTCGATGTGGCTGGAGAACCACCTTTGGAAGCTGCCAAGCGCGAATTATGGGAAGAAGCGGATCGTACCGCCGAGCACTGGTCGATCCTCACCGATGTCTTCTTGAGCCCGGGCTCCTCGGCCGAGGCAGTGCGAGTCTACCTCGCGCGCGATGCGAAACTGGTTGCCGCCGATCAGCGCCATGAGCGTACCGAGGAGGAATCTGAAATGATCAGCACCTGGGTGCCGCTGGAGGAAGCCGTCGCAGCCGTGCTGGCAGGCAAGATCCATAATCCCACCGCGACAATCGCGATCCTTGCCGCTCATGCAGCCCGTACCAGCAAGTACTTGGACCTGCGCGATGCGAACGAGCCATTCGATGTGCACCCATACCTGCGTGAAGGATGAGCGGCCACTTCGAGACCCCGCTCAAGCGCTACCTGCAGCATCTGGCGATCGAGCGCGGGCTGGCCGAGAATACAATGGCTTCCTACCGGAGGGATCTGCTTCGCTACGTTGAAGCGCTGCAGGCAGCCGGCGTAGCACAACCGCAGCAGATTACCGAGCTGGCCATCAGCGGCTACCTTCAGGATCTATCCCGCGGGGACGAGGAGCATAAGCCGTTGAGCGCCCGCTCCGTCGCTCGCCATTCGGTAGCCATCCGCCAACTGCACAAGTACTGGGAGCTCGAAGGGATTTGCGCGCCTAACCCAGCCCGCGAGATCCAGCCTCCGGCTATCGGGCAATCCCTGCCCAAAGCGATCTCCATCGACCTTGTTACCAGGATCCTCGAATCGGTGAGCATCGAAACCCCTGCCGGGCTGAGGGATCGCGCGATTCTGGAATTCTTGTACTCCACCGGTGCGCGCATTTCCGAAGTCGTGGACCTGGACGTCGATGACCTGCACTTTGCCGACGATGCGGTGGTGCGCTTGTTCGGCAAGGGATCCAAGGAGCGGGTCGTTCCGGTGGGCGGTTATGCCCAGCGTGCGGTGAGCGATTATCTGGTGCGTGCCCGTCCCGGGCTAGCCGCCAAGGGCAAGGGAACTCCAGCGTTGTTCCTGAACCAGCGCGGGGGACGGCTTTCCCGCCAATCGGTGTGGCTGTTGCTTTCGAAGGCCGCTGAGCGCGCCGGGGTTTCCACCGAGGTCTCTCCGCATACGCTGCGCCACTCCTTCGCCACTCATTTGCTGGAGGGCGGCGCGGATGTGCGGGTGGTCCAGGAGCTGCTGGGACATGCATCGGTCACCACCACGCAGATCTACACCAAGGTCACCGTGGATTCGCTGCGTGAGGCCTACCAGTTGGCCCACCCGAGGGTGAACTAGTGGTCGCCGGCCACCAGGTGCGTTCTGCCAAGCAGGTAGCCCTCGTGGCGCTGCTGCAGGAGCGCGAAGGACGGCTGCACGTGTTGCTCGGACGCAAGCGTCGCGGATTCGGCAAGGGCAATATCGTGTTGCCCGGCGGCAAGATCGAGCAGGGAGAGAGCGCGCGGCAAGCGGCCGTCCGGGAATTCTCCGAGGAAACCGGACTGCTTCTCGCTCCGGAGGATCTGGAGCCTGCGGCGCAGGTCATTTTCCGGTTCCCCGCCCAGCCGGCAGCCGACATGGAATGCGCCACCTTCATTGCCTGGAAGGCATCGGGCCAGCTGCACATCACCGAGGAGCTCGAGCCGCTGTGGGCCGATCCGGCGGCCTTGCCCTTGGAGCAGATGTGGCAGGATTCCCCGTTGTGGCTGCCGCAACTCGTAGCCGGCGGGAAATTTACCGTCGAGATCGTGCTGGCGCAGGACAACACCTCGGTGCAGAGCATCAGCTTCGAGAACTGGGACTAGCCAGCGAGCTGCATCTAGTCCTGTTCGGTTTCGAAGATCAAGAGGTCGCCGGGCTGGCATTCCAATTCCCGGCAGAGGGCTTCAAGTGTGCTGAAACGTACGGCCTTGGCGCGCCCGTTCTTGAGCACCGCGAGGTTGGCCGGGGTAATGCCGATGCGTTCGGCCAACTCGCCGACGGCCATTTTGCGGCGGGCCAGCATCACGTCTATATCTACGCGGATTCCCATTAGATCACGCCGCCCAGTTCGGTACGGAGCGCATCGGCTTGGGCTTCGGTCATCGCCGCTTGTGCGAGCAACTGCCGCAGTACGAGCACGATGATGCTGATGCCGATCATCAGCACCCCGGCTCCACCAACAAGAAGCACGACTCCGGGTGCAATTTCCGTGCTGGCGGCGAAGATCGCTCCGAGGGCAAAAGTGGATAGGGCGCCGATCGTGAAGGCAATGATGATCGGCGTTACATAGCCCAGGGAAGCGGGATCGAAAACGGTGCCGCGTTTAACTCTCGTGGCTAGTTTCCACACGCTGTAGACGCAGGTTTCAATGATGAGCCCGGCGAGAAGCAAGTAGCCGAGGAAAGAGGCTTGAAAGAACTTGTCGGTGCCGTTGCTCGGCGACTCGTGGATCAAGATCATCGGGATCATGAACAGCTGCACAAAAAGCGTGCCAGCCAGGATCACGGCCAGAACTACCTTCAAACCGATAATGCTGAATTTTCCCATGGCAATAGACCTTATCGTTCTTCGGAATGCATCTATCGTTAAACGATAGGCCCATTGGCCTGGGACTGCAACCTTGGGCAACGATGGCAAGCCGATGCCGTCTCGCAGCAGGCACGGCAATGGCCACGGGCTGGCACGGCTATGCCATACCCGCGGCCAATGCCGTGAGTCGAAGCGTCTACAGCGAGCGCTGCTCCACGCCGTTATAAGCCGAAAGCGGGCGGATCAGCGCATTGGCTGCACGCTGCTCGAAGATGTGGCTGGTCCAGCCGGTGATGCGTGCCGCGATGAAGATCGGGGTGAACATCTCGGTGTCGAAGCCCATCAGATGATAGGTAGGGCCGGCCGGGTAGTCGAGGTTCGGCTTGATGGACTTGGCCTCGTCCATGGCTGCCTCCAGGCCGTCGTACAAGCCCAGCATCTCATGGCGGCCGTAGTGCTCGATCATGCGATCCAGCGCGGCCTTCATGGTTGGCACGCGGGAGTCGCCGTGCTTGTAGACGCGGTGGCCGAAGCCCATGACCTTCTTCTTGGCGGCCAGCGCCTCTTCCATCCACGCCTTGGCGCGCTTGGCAGCATCCTCGCGGGATTCTTCCTTGTCGATGCCGATCTCGTTGAAGGTATGCATGACAGCTTCGTTGGCGCCGCCGTGCAGGGGGCCCTTCAGTGCGCCGATCGCCCCGGTGACGGCCGAGTGCAGGTCGGAGAGGGTCGAGGTGATCACGCGGGCGGTGAAGGTCGAAGCGTTGAAGGAGTGCTCGGCATAGAGCACCATCGATACGCGGAACGCGTCGACAACCTCGGGGGCTGCTTCTTCGCCGAAGGCCATCCACAGGAAGTTCGAGGAGTAATCCAGATCTCCGCGCGGAGCTACCGCGTCCTGGCCGCGGCGGCGGCGCTGGTCGTAGGCAACCACCGCCGGGAAGGCCGCGAACAGCTCCTTGGCCTTGAGCAGCTCCGCCTCGGGGGAGGAGTTCTCGGCCTCGGGGTGGTTGGCGCCGATTACCGAGACGGCGGTACGGCCCACATCCATGGGATGGCAGTCAGCTGGAAGCAGGTCGATGGCGGCCTTCACCCGCGGGTCCAGCGCGCGGTTGGCCCGCTCGAAAGCACTGAACTCGGTCAGTTCGCTTTGCGTTGGCAGCTCGCCGGTCCAGAGCAGCAAGGCGACCTCTTCGAAGGACTTGTTCGCGGCCAGGTCCTGGACCGGGTAGCCGCGGTAGAGCAGCGAGTTGGTGTCTGGATTGACCTTGGAGACGGCGGTGTAGTCAACGACGACGCCTGCTAGGCCCTTCTTGATTTCCTCGGTGGCAGTCATTCTTGCTCCTCTTCATTGCCGGAGAATAATAATGCTTTGGGTCGCGCCGGCCGGCGGGTGCCGGCCGGCGCAGGGGGTAGTAGGTGCTTGCGAGCCTAGAGGTTCGCGCTGTTGGAATCAATGTCCAGGGTTGGGACCTGGAAGTTGAAGATTCCGGTGTCGAAGCGGTTGTATGCCTCGTAGTCCACGAGCTCGTACAAACGTGACCTGGTCAACATGCTATCCACTTCACGGGCCTGGGTGCCATCCTCGCTAATGGCATCCAGTACGCGTTCAGCCGCGCCCATTGCGCTGCGCAGCAAGGTGACCGGATAGATGATCAGCGCGACGCCTGCATCGGCCAGTTCCTGGCGGTTGAACAGCTCGGACTTGCCGAACTCGGTCATGTTCGCCAGTACCGGCACGTCGACCGCGTTGCATACTGCCTCGAATTCGGCGACGTTCTTCATCGCCTCCGGGAAGATCGCGTCGGCACCAGCATCGACCATCGCCTTGGCACGGTCGATCGCCGCATCCAGGCCATCGACCGCACGGATATCGGTGCGGGCCATGATCAGGAAGTTCTCATCGATGCGTGCATCAGCGGCAGCGGCGATGCGCTTGAGCATGGTGTCGGTATCCACCACATTCTTGCCATCCAGGTGCCCGCAGCGCTTCGGGTTGAACTGGTCCTCGATGTGGCAGCCGGCCAGGCCGGCGTATTCGAGTTCCTGGATGGTGCGGGCCACGTTCATCGGCTCGCCGAATCCGGTGTCGGCATCCACGATCGCCGGCAGGTCAGACATGCGCGCGATCTGCCCGGCGCGGGTTGCTACCTCGGTCAGCGAAGTCAGGCCGATATCCGGCAGGCCCAGGTCGTTGGCCAGCACGGCACCGGAGATGTAGATTCCGTCGAACTGCTTCTCGCTGATCAGCTTGGCCGAGAGCGGGTTGAAGGCTCCGGGGAACTGGCGGGCAGCGCCCGGGGTGAGCATCTCGCGCAGCGCAAGGCGCTTTTCTGCGGGGGTCCTGGTCGAGTACAGCATGCTAGAACAGGCCCTTCGGTGCGGCCGCGGCGTCGATGACGCCCGCTGCGGCGGCGATGTTCAGCTGGTCCAATTCGCCGGCGGCCAGGTTTTCCAGGTTTTCCGCGGCCGCGATGAAGCGGTCGATCTCGGCGTCGTCCACCAGGCCGGCGGCCAGGGTGCGGAACTTGTTGATGTACTGCTCGCGGGCGAAGGGACGGGCGCCCAGCGGGTGCGCGTCCGCAACGGCGATTTCGTCGGTGATCACGGTGCCATCGTTCAAGGTGATTTCCACCGAGCCGCCGAAAGCCTTCTCGGCAATATCCAGCGAGTGGTAGCGGCGGGTCCATTCGGCATCTTCTTCGGTGGCCACCTTGTTCCACAGCTCCACGGTGTCGGCGCGGCCGGCACGCTCTGGCGAGTAGGAATCCACGTGGTGCCATGCGCCATCCTGCAGGGCGACGGTGAAGATGTACGGGATCGAGTGATCCAGGGTCTCGCGCGATGCGGTTGGATCGTACTTCTGCGGGTCGTTGGCTCCGGAACCGATGACGTAGTGCGTGTGGTGGCTGGTCTTGATCAGCACCGACTTGACGTTCTGCGGGTCGGTGGCCTCCGGGTGCTCGCCATGCAGCTTGCGGGCCAGGTCGATCCAGGCCTGCGCCTGGTACTCGGCCGAATGCTCCTTGGTGTAGGTGTCCAGGATGGCGCGCTTGGCTTCGCCGGCCTCTGGCAGCGGCACCTCGTAGGCGGCATCCTTGCCGTCGAGCATCCAGGCGATCACGCCGTCTTCGCCTTCGTAGATTGGCACGGGGGAAGTCTGGCCGCGCATCGCGCGGTCGGCAGCCTCGACGGCCATCTTGCCGGCGAAGGCCGGGGCATGGGCCTTCCAGGTGGAGATTTCGCCCTTGCGCGACTGGCGGGTGGCGGTGGTGGTGTGCAGGCCCTGGCCAACGGCCTGGAAGATGGTCTCGACATCCAGCCCCAGCAGGGTGCCGATGCCGGCAGCGGCCGATGGGCCCAGGTGCGCTACGTGGTCGATCTTGTGCTTGTGCAGGCAGATGGCCTTGACCAAGTCCACCTGGATCTCGTAGCCCGTGGCGATGCCGCGGATCAGGTCCTTGCCCGAAGCTCCGGTGTGCTGGGCAACCGCCAGGATCGGCGGGATGTTATCGCCCGGGTGGGAGTACTCGGCAGCCAGGAAGGTGTCGTGGTAATCCAATTCGCGCACGGCCACCCCGTTGGCCCACGCTGCCCATTCCGGGGAAACCTTCTCGGAAATGCCGAAGACGCTGGCGCCCGCACCGCCGGTGGATGGCGCGTGGGACAGTGCCTGGGCACGGGCGGCAACGATCGGCCCGCGGTTCAGCGAAGCGATCGCGACCGAAGCATTGTCGATGATGCGGTTAATGATCATGCCGGCCACTTCTGCGGTGACCTCTACCGGATCGGCAGCAACCGTGGCGATCTTATGTGCCAGCTGGTCTTCGCGAGCCAGGTTTTCCTCTGAGCGGTATACGCGTACGGGGTGGTTGATCATGGTAACTGCCTTTCTGATCCGGCCGCATGGGCCATGATGTGGGTGAAGGATTCGTGCAGGTGAACTGTGGTGGCCGCGGCCGCGACCTCTGGGTTTCCGCTGGCGATTGCCCTGGCGATGGCCGCGTGCTCGGAAGCGGAAGCCTTGAGCCTTTCGGGATTGTCCTTGGCCATGCGCCGCACCCGTTGCAGGTTCACCCGCAAGGTGCGCAGGGCGTTGGACAGGTAATTATTGCCAGCTGCTTCGTCGATGGACTCGTCCAGCAGCTGCACCAGCTGGTAGTAGGACTCCCGGGATCCGGGAAGCTCCACCTCCGTGAGAGCTGCTTCGAAGCGGCTGGCCAGCTGCGTGAAGGCCGATCGCTGCGCGGACTTGGCAGCTTCGCGTGCGCTGGCGCATTCCAATGCCAAGCGCAGTACGAACAGGTCTTCCACGTGGTCCTCGCTGACCTCGGAGACGACAGCGCCGCGTCCGCGATGCTGAACCGCCAAGCCGTCGGCGACCAGCCGGCCCAAGGCCTCGCGCACCGGAGTGCGGGAAACGCCCAGGCGCTCTGACTGTTCCACTTCGGCCAGGACGGTCCCTGGAGCCAGGCGCCATTCGACAATGTCGGCGCGGAGGCTCTCGTAAACCTTGTCGCTTGCTCTCATGGCTCCAGTGTATACATGAAACCCGAAAATGTGTGAGTTGCGCCAAATTCTTTTGGTATTTTTTCGAAATCTGTATACAAAGTGGTTGCGGTGATGTGATCGTACTCATACAGTTAACGCCAAGAGGACGACCTCAACCACCACACAGGTGCCGGATGATGATGCCCCGGTGCCAGGAGGAGAGAACCATGGTGCAGGAATACCGCCAGGCCTATGACCAAGCCACCAATGACCCCGCCGCATTCTGGCTGCAAGCTGCCCGGGATATCCATTGGGACAAGGCGCCGCGGATTGCGCTGGATGATTCGCGCAAGCCGCTGTATGGCTGGTTCCCGGATGGCATGCTGAACCTTTCGGCCAATGCGCTGGACCGCCACGTCGAAGCCGGACGCGGAGAGAGCGCCGCCTTGGTCTACGATTCGGCAATGCTGGGCACCGCCACCACCTACTCCTACTCCGAACTGCTGCGCGAAGTGGAAATCTTCGCCGGCGTGCTGGCTGGACGCGGCGTGAAGGCCGGTGACCGCGTGCTGGTCTACCTGCCGATGATCCCGCAGGCGGCCATCGCGATGCTTGCTTGCGCACGCCTGGGTGCAATCCACTCGGTGGTCTTCGGCGGCTTCGCGCCCAAGGAACTGGCGGCCCGCATCACCGACTGCGCCCCGGTCGCGATCATTACCGCCTCCGGCGGCATCGAGCCAAGCCGCCGCATCGAATACCTGCCGGCAGTGGCCGAAGCGCTGGGCCTGGCCGAGCCTGCGGTCAGGGACGTGATCGTTGCCCACCGCGATGGCTTCGAGCACGGCCTGGACGAATACCAGGCAAAGCCGGTCAACGGCCAGCAGATCAATTGGCTGGACTGGGAAGAGCAGGCGAAGACCGCCTCGCCGGCCGGGCCGGTCTCCGTGCCATCCACCCACCCGCTCTACGTGCTCTACACCTCGGGAACCACCGGTGCCCCCAAGGGCGTGGTGCGCGACACCGGCGGCTACGCCACGGCCCTGCAGTACTCCATGAACGCGGTTTACGACGTGCATCCGGGAGATACCATGTTCACCGCCTCCGACGTGGGCTGGGTGGTCGGACACTCCTACATCGTCTATGCGCCGCTGATCGCCGGGGCCACCACGGTGCTCTACGAGGGCAAGCCCATCGGGACTCCGGATGCCGGTGCGTTCGGCCGGATCATCGAGGACCACAAGGTCACCACGATGTTCACCGCGCCGACTGCGCTGCGCGCGGTGCGCAAGGCCGACCCGGAAGGCGCGATGATCGCCAGCCACGATCTGTCATCGCTGCGTGCGCTGTTCGTCGCCGGCGAGCGGCTGGATCCGGATACCTACCACTTCGCCTCGAAGCTGCTGGGCATCCCCGTGGTGGATAACTGGTGGCAGACCGAAACCGGCTGGCCGATCGCGTCCAACCCGCTGGGCCTGGAAGAGCTGCCTGCCAAGGCCGGTTCGCCGACCACCCCGGTACCGGGGTTCGACGTGCAGATCCGCGATGCGCTGGGCGAGCAGCTAGGCGCGAACCAGGAAGGCAACATCGTTGTCCGGCTGCCCTTGCCGCCCGGCGCCTTGACCACCCTGTGGGGCAACGACCAGCGCTTCATCGACACCTACCTCTCGCAGATCCAGGGGTGCTACCTCACCGGCGATTCCGGCTTCCTGGACGACGACGGCTACCTGTTCGTCATGGGGCGAACCGATGACGTGATCAACGTGTCCGGGCACCGCCTGTCCACCGGTGCCATGGAGCAGGTGCTGGCGAGCCATCCCGCCGTGGCCGAATGCGCGGTGATCGGCCTGGCCGACGCGCTCAAGGGCCAGCGGGCCAGCGGCTATGTGGTGCTCAAGTCCGGTGTGCAGATCCAGGAGGAAACGCTGAAGAAGGAAATCGTCGCGCTGGTGCGCCAGCATATCGGCGCGGTGGCCGACTTCCGCGAAGTCACCGTCGTGGCGGCGCTGCCCAAAACCCGTTCGGGCAAGATCCTGCGCAAGACCATGCGGCAGATTGCCGATGGCAAGGACTACTCGGTCCCGTCGACCATCGAAGACACCGCGGTGCTCGACGAGCTGGTGCCGCTACTGCGTCCCGAAGCCTAGGGGAAACCAGAGCCTAGCTGCGCGAGGCTGCCCGGTATTCGTATTCCGGGCGGCCTCGCGTGCCATGCCGGGGCTGCTTGACCACGGCCTTGACCTCGGCAAGATGCTCCAGATAGCGCCGGGCGGTGACCCGGGAGATACCCAGCTCTTCTCCGAGCTCGGTCGCTGACAGGCAGGTATCGGGCTTGCTGCGCAGATGGTCGGTGATCTGCGCCAGCGTTTCCGGAATCAGCCCCTTGGGCAGGGACGCGGAAGCGCTGGTGGTGCGCAGGGCCGAGAACGCATTATCCAGCGCGGCCTGGCTGGTATCCGGGCCGGTGGAGCTGATCTCGGAAATGAACCGCCGGTGGTTCTCCAATTTCTCGGTGAACGCCGCGAAGGTGAAGGGCTTGATCAGGTACTGGGTGATTCCGGTGGCTACCGCCGAACGCACCACAGCCAAATCCCGCACCGCGGTAATGGCGATGATGTCGGTGGTCAGCCCGCGGCCGCGCATGCGCTTGGCGACGTCGATGCCGTGCAGGTCGGGCAGGGTCATATCCAGCAGGACCAGGTCAAAGGGATCCTGGGCATCGCGGGCCGCGGCCAGGAGCCCGAGCGCCTGCTGGCCGTTGGCGGCAATGGCGCCGGTGGCGAATCCCGGAACGCGGTTGACGTACTTGGCGTGGGAGGCGGCAGTTTGCGGCTCGTCGTCGACCACGAGCACCTTGAAGCTGTGCGAGGCGGTGCCCGGCGGGGGCGTGGCTGCAGGGGATTCGTGCACGGTACCCTCCTGGGCTAGTCGCTGATTCTCAAGGGCAAGGTGACGGTGAAGATTGCGCCGGCATCGTTATCAACACCCATTGTGCCACCTAGCCGCAGCACCGCCTGCTGCACCAGTGCCAGCCCCAGGCCGCGCGGCTGGCCGCCGGCCTTGGTGCTGGCCCCGAAGCGCAGCAGCTGATCGAGGAACTCGGGTTCGATGCCCGGGCCGGAATCGGCCACCGCGATGATCAGCTCGTCATCGGCCGCGGCCGCGGCCACTTCCACCCACACCGTCGCGTCCTGGGTGCCCGCCGAAGCATCCAGCGCGTTATCCAGCAGGTTGCCGACGATGGTGACGATGTCGGTGGCGGCAAAGGCATTGCCCGGAATCATGCCCTGCGCGTTGATATCGAGCTTCACGCCGCGCTCATGGGCTTGGGCGGCCTTGGCCACCAGCAGGCTGGAAAGATAGACGTCGTCGATGGAATGCACGATCGCATCGGTGAGCTTCTGCGAATGCTGGCGGTCATCGACCGCGAAGGCCAGCGCCTTGTCGCTCTGGCCATTTTCGATCAGCGTGGCAATGGTGTGCAGGCGGTTGGCATGCTCATGGGTTTGCGCTCGCAGGGCGGTGGAGAAGGTCTTCAGCGATTGCACTTCGCCGGCCAGTTCCTGCACTTCGGTCAAATCGCGCAGCGTCATGACCTGGCCGGTCACCTGCTGGGAACCGAACCAGCGGGCCGGCAGCCCGCCGCGGCGGGGCAATCGCGCGTTGGTCAGGCGGGCCGGGCCCTGGGAAATGGACAGCACGGTGTGGGTGCCCAAATGGATTTCGTCCTTGCAGCTGCGTCCGGTCGCCATCAGGGTGCGCAGGGTTTCGGGGATCTGCACCTGGTCGAGGTCCAATCCGCCGGAAGGCACTTCCTCGGGGAAGCCGAGCAATCTGGAAGCTTCCTGGTTGTAGAGCACGATGCGGTGCCGCCGGTCCAGCAGGACCAGGCCCTCGCGAACCGAGTGCAGGGCCGAGAAGTAGAAGGCGTAGAGCCGGCGCAGCCCGTGCGGGCCGAAGCCGAGCGTGGCCTGGTTGACGTAGCGGGAGAAGGACCATGAGCTGAAACCCGCCAGCAGCAGGGCCAGCGCCGAAACGGTCATGATCTGCGGAAGTTCGCTGCGGTAGATCGACTCCAGGCTCTCCAGCGTGATGCCCGAAGAGACCATCCCCACCAGCTCGCCGTCGTGGTAGACCGGGGCGATGGTGCGCACCGAAAGGCCCAAGGTGCCCGCGGCCACCTCGTTGTGGGTCTGGCCGGCCAGCGCTTGGTTGATGCTGCCCGAATATCCCTTGCCCAGCTGCTCGGGGTCGGGGTGGGTGACGCGCAGGGCATCGGGGGTCATGATCGTAATGAAATCCACGCCTTGCCCGCGGTCCAGGATCTTGTCGGTGTAGGGCTGCAGCTGCTCGGTGGGGTGATCGCCGGCCAGGGCCTGGGACACGAAAGGATCGTTGGCCAGGGTGATGGAAATCGTGGCCACCGTGGCCTGCTTGTCATCCTGGATCACCTGCGCCTGGTGCTGGTAGGTGGCGACCGCCAGGCCCACGACGACGAAGATGACCACCAGCATCTGGGCGGCGAAGATGACTACCGCCAGGGACCAGCCGTCGCGGCTGAGCGGTGCGGGGGAGGCGGCCTCGCGGGTGGGGCGGGCCAGCGACAGGTCGGTGAAATGATCGGTCACTGCGCTCATCTCCTTGTGCTGCCTGGTCCTTGTACTGTTCACCGCGTGACCAATATGAACGCAATGGAGATGCGGATCACTTCGAACCGCACCATGGATACAGAACGATTCTACGTAATGCCGGCTGTGCAAGGGTGCACGGTTCGGTTCCATGCGCTCACAAGGGTAGGACTACCATGGCTGTCACAGACCAGATGCCGCCGGCAGGCAATTCGCCGCAGGCCGGAACGAAGAAGAAAGACAAGACCCACTGGCTGTACATCATGGTGATTGCCGCCGTGGTGCTCGGCGCAGCGGTCGGCCTGCTGGCCCCGGAGGTGGGCAAGGCCCTCAAGCCCCTGGGCACCGGATTCGTCGCACTGATCAAGATGCTGATCGGTCCAGTCATCTTCTGCACCATCGTCCTGGGCGTTGGTTCCATTGCCAAGGCGGCAACCGTCGGCAAGGTCGGCGGCCTGGCGCTGCTGTACTTCATCACCATGTCCACCTTTGCGCTGGCCATCGGCCTGGTCGTCGGCAACATCATCCACCCGGGTTCGGGGCTGAAGCTCGAGCCGTACGAGTCGGGATCCGGCGGCGGGGAGAACTCCACCGTGGCCTTCCTGCTGGAAATGATTCCGGGCGACATCCCCGTGCTGCCGACCCTGGTGCTGGCCCTGCTGGTCGGCTTCGCGCTGCAGTCCATGGGCAAGTCCGGCGAGCCTGTGCTCAACGCAGTCAAGCACATCCAGGCGGTGGTCTTCCGCCTGATGATGATGATCATGTGGGCTGCCCCGATCGGTGCCTTCGGTGCCATTGCCGCCGTGGTCGGCGCTACCGGCTGGGCCGCCATCGGCTCGATGGCGATCCTCATGGGTGCCTTCTACGTCACCTGCGCGCTCTTCATCGTCGTCGTCCTCGGTTCCCTGTTGCGCCTGGTCACCGGCCTGAACATCTTCCTGCTGCTGAAGTACCTGGCTCGCGAATACCTGCTGATCTTCTCCACCTCATCCTCCGAGTCGGCACTGCCGCGCCTGATCGCCAAGATGGAGCACGCAGGGGTGTCCAAGCCCGTCGTGGGCATCACCGTGCCTACCGGCTACTCCTTCAACCTCGATGGCACCGCCATCTACCTGACCATGGCGGCACTCTTCGTCTCAACGGCCATGGGCATGCCCATGAGCCTGAGCGAGCAGATCGGCCTGCTGGTCTTCATGATCATCGCTTCCAAGGGCGCAGCCGGCGTGACCGGCGCCGGCCTGGCCACCCTGGCAGCCGGCCTGCAGTCGCACCGCCCGGAACTGCTGGACGGCATGGGCGTGATCGTGGGCATCGACAAGTTCATGTCCGAGGCCCGCGCGCTGACCAACTTCACCGGCAACGCCGTGGCAACCTTGCTGATCGGCAAGTGGACCAGGGAGATCGACATGGACCAGGCCAAGGCTGTACTGGCGGGCAGCCTTCCATTCGACGAGAGCAGCGTCGAAGGCCACTAGGACCTTGCTGGAAATCCGTTATCCGACACGTTCGGGTAACGGATTTTCTGCGTCTGGGCGCCTTTGACAAGATAGGGCCCAGCCGGGCGCAGCAGCCAGCAGGCGGAAAGGCATCATGGGTTCAGCGGTACGAGTGTGCTTTGTCGGCGATTCCTTCGTCGCAGGAGTCGGCGATGAAACCCATCGCGGATGGGCAGGGCGGCTGGTCGCCCGGGGAATCGAACGGGGCCATGGGCTCACCGGCTACAACCTCGGTGTTCGCGGCGATACCAGCGCCATGATCCGGCAGCGATTCGAAGCTGAATGCGCCGCACGCTTTCCGCCAGGGGATTACGCGCCAGGCGTGGTGCTCTGCTTCGGAGTCAACGACGTGATCCGCTGGGACGCGAAGCCGCGGGTGGCCGCCGGAGAACGGATCCAGAACCTCGAGGCCATCCTGGATGCGGCAAAGGAACGCAATTGGCCGGTTCTCATGATCGGTCCGCCGCCGATCGCCGATGATGCATTGAACGCGGAACTGCGCGAGCTGGATGCGCAAATGCGGGCACGGTGCGCATCGAGGAATGTGCCTTATCTAAGCGTGTTCGGGGATCTCGCGGAACATGAGCTGTGGCGCCGCCAAGTGGCCGCCGATGATGGAGCGCACCCGCGCGCAGCAGGCTACGACCTGCTGGCGGGGATGGCCAGCAGGCTTGGGACCCGTGGCTTGCGGAACTGGGCAGCTAGGCTGGAGCAATGAACGGGACACCGCACCGGCAGCAGTATCGTGCACTGGCAGACGCCGAAGAAGAACTGGTCGAACTCGCCCGGCGGACCATTGAGGCAGCAACCGACGCGCCCGATGGCGGCGACGGAGTGCACACCATGGGTGCCGCGGTGCTGGCTGCCGACGGCGCCATGCACGCGGGCGTGAATTTCTACCACTTCACCGGAGGCCCGTGTGCAGAGCTGGTGGCCTTCGGTGCGGCCCGTGCGGCCGGGGCAAGGGATCCGCAGGTGGTGGTGGCAGTGGGCAACCAGGGGCGCGGCATCAAAAACCCGTGCGGGCGCTGCCGCCAGGTGATGGCTGATAGCTATCCGTGGCTGCGGGTCATCGTCGATACCCCGCACGGGGCGCGCAGCATCGGCATTCGCGAGCTGCTGCCGTTGTCTTTCGACTGGTTGGCCGAGCAAGCCTGAGAGCCTGATGCCCGGCTCAGCGCGAGAGGCCGGGCAAGGGCGAAGCGAGCACCACCCGGTTGCCGTCGGGATCCTGCAGCTGCACGATCCGTGCTCCGCCGCCGGGCTGCGGGCCGTGATGCCCGATGCCCGCATCCAGCAGGCGCGCGGCCTGCGCGTCGAGGTCGGCCACTTCCAGGACCAGCGTGCTGTATCCGGCACGGTCGGGCTCCGCGAAGACCTGGACTCCGAATCCCGGGGCCAGATGCCATTCGAGCAGCCCGTCCATGGGCCGCTGGTCCGGCGCCCGGTTGAAGAGCCGCGCGTACCAGTGCTCGGCTCGGGCCAAATTCGATACCGTGCAATTGCTGAGCATTCCCGTGAACATCTGCCTCGCCCCTTATGCCGCCGGATGCCGGCGCGTGTGGAACCATTCGACCACCGGAATGCGCCAGGATCAAGAACTTATCCGAATAGCCAGCGGATGATCGGGCTGGGCACCAGGGCGCTGCCCAGCCGGGGACTCCACGGCAGGACCACCCTCCAGTGCCTGGCCGGTGGCTTGGGCCAGATCGCAGGGGTGGTCGAGCAGGTCGCGTACCGTCCAAGCGGTGCATGGCGCGGGAATCCTGGCTCATGATGATTCCGGTTTTCGGCCCAGAAGCACACAGGTCAGTGGCCGGCCGCGGTGAGCAGGCGCTGCAGGCGCGGGCCGAACTGGACCTCATGATCCAGAGCCATCAGCTCGTCGATCGACGCGTGCAGCTGTTGCGCAGCGAGAATCGACTGGATGTACTCCCAATAAGCATGCAGCTCCTCGGCCCGTGTCCACCCCGGTGCCGGTTCATCCGGGCCCACCACAACCAACGCGGTTTCGCGGATTCCGGCCGGCGTCACCTGCGCCCATTCTTCGCTGCTGGACCATCCGCGGTCGTCGAGCACCACGATGAATAGCCCGTCGTCCAGTTGGGCCTGGAGGAGCACACGGACCCTTGCCTGCTTGCTGCCTGGCTCGGCTTCCGCCCAGCTGGCGAGCTTTTCAATGGTGCGCATCGCGCCCTTCCCGTAAATGCCAGATTGCGTTCAGCTCGCATACAACATTAGAGCTAAGGTTCAAGGTAAAGGCTCGCCGTGGAAGAACCCAAAAAACCAAGATCTTTTGCTTCGACCGATAACCTTGAAAAGAGCTTACAGCTCGAAGAATCAGGTTTATCGAACGGGAAGTGTGGTTTACCCATCGTGAGCGAGGAACAGGGAAACAAGCACCGCGGAGCGGGGATGCTCAAGGAGCCTCGCCCAGTGGGTCCTACTGGCAAGCCATTGACAGATTTCCCCGTGCCAGCACCGTTGCCATCGCACGGCCCGGCACGCGTGATCGCCATGGTGAACCAGAAGGGCGGCGTTGGCAAGACCACCTCCACCATCAATCTCGCCGCCGCGCTCGCCGAGTACGGCCGCAAGGTGCTGCTGGTGGACTTCGACCCGCAGGGCGCGCTGTCTGCCGGCTTCGGAACCAACCCGCATGAAATGGACATCACCGTCTACAACGTGCTGATGGACCGCAAGGTGAAGATCACCGACGCCATCGTGAAGACCGACGTCGAGAACATCGATCTGCTGCCAGCCAACATCGATTTGTCCGCAGCCGAGGTGCAGCTGGTCAACGAGGTCGCCCGCGAGCAGGTGCTGGAACGTGCGCTGCGCAATGTCATCGACGACTACGATGTGGTGCTCATCGACTGCCAGCCATCGCTGGGCCTGCTGACCATCAACGCGCTCACCGCCGCCCATGGCGTGATCATCCCGCTGACCGCAGAGTTCTTTGCGCTGCGTGCGGTGGCATTGCTGATGGAAACCATCGACAAGGTCAAGGACCGGCTGAACCAGGTGCTGGAGTTGGACGGCGTGGTGGCCACCATGTACGACGCCCGCACCCTGCACAGCCGCGAGGTCATCACCCGGCTGGATGAGGCCTTCGGCGACAAGCTCTTCGAGACCGTCATCAAGCGCACCATCAAGTTCGCCGACGCGAACGTGGCCGCCGAACCGATTACTTCCTACGCCGCCAACCACCCGGGCGCTGAGGCCTACCGCAGCCTCGCCCGCGAACTGATTTGGCGTGGTGGTGCCCCGTAATGAGCGCCACGCTCAGCGAAGAAGCCGCCACCGATTCCACCACGCCAGCAGGAGCTGAGCAGGAATCGGCTGGCGGTTTTCGCCTTGCCCTGCAGAATTTCAACGGGCCCTTCGATGTGCTGCTGCACCTGATTACCAAACGCGAGCTGGATATTACCGAGGTCGCGTTGGCAGAGGTCACCGACGAATTCATCGCCTACCTGCGCGAGCTGCAAGCCACCAGTGCCGCCGAGGGGAGCGACGGGATGAAGGTGCTCGATGAAACCACCGAATTCCTCGTGGTCGCCTCCACGCTGCTGGATTTGAAGGCGGCCCGCTTGCTGCCGCGCGGCGAAATGGCCGATGAGGAGGACTTCGAGCTGCTCGAAGCCCGCGACCTGCTTTTCGCGCGGCTGCTGCAGTACAAGGCCTTCAAGCAGGCCGCCGAGTTCTTGGGCGAACGCTACGGAATCGAGGGAGCGCGCCATCCCCGCGAAGTCTCGCTGGAACCGCAGTTCGCGGCCCTGCTGCCGGAACTGGTGTTCAGCATCGGGCCCGACGCCTTGGCCGCGATGGCGGCCAAGGCGCTGGCGCCGAAGCCGGAACCGGAAACAGAGGTCGGCATCGGGCATCTGCACGGGGCGAACGTCACCATTGCCGAGGAAGCCGATGCGATCACCGCCCTGCTCGAAGCCCGCGGCACGCTGGCATTCACCGAGCTGGTGGCAGACGCGGATGCGCAGCTGGTGGTGGTCGTGCGTTTTCTGGCATTGTTGGAGATGTTCAGGCAGAGAGCCATTAGCTTTGCGCAGGAAGATCCGCTCGGCCCGCTGCTGATCTCGCTGGTCCAGGAGTCCAGTTTCGATGCGCAGGCCGTGCAAGACGACTACGAGGGGAGTGGTGGTGAGGTGGATCATGAGTGAGATTGCACCCATTGACCAGCTGCCAGGAGGCCTGGAATCGGGCCTTGAAGCGGTGCTGATGGTCGCCGATATCCCCGTATCTTCGGCGCGTTTGGCCGAAATCTTCGAAGTCCCCACCGCCAGGGTTGCCGCCGCTTTGGAGACCCTTGCTACCGAGTATGATAGTAAGGATCGCCCGCGCGGATTTGAACTGCGTCGCGTCGCCTCCGGGTGGCGCTTCTATTCGCGGGCCGATTACGCCGATTTCGTCTCCAGTTATGTGCTCGACGGGCAGACAGCACGCCTGTCACAGGCCGCCCTAGAAACCCTGGCTGTCATCGCTTACCGACAGCCGGTCTCGCGTGGACGTATTTCGGCGATTCGAGGTGTCAACGTCGATTCAGTGGTGCGCACGCTGCTCACCCGCGGATTGATCACGGAGTATCCGGAAGTTGGGGATGGCGGAGCGACGCTGTACCAAACCACCGAATACTTCCTGGAACGACTGGGACTGGGCTCGCTTGATGAGTTGCCTGCGCTGTCCCCGTATCTTCCCGGGGTGGCCGACCTCGAATCGCTCGATTCGGCAACCTACGACGACTAGGTAGCTGCCAGCCGGCAGCTACAACGGACCAACCACGCGTGAAGCCCCAAGACTGGCGGGCTCGCGCAGCGAACACGTAACAGCAAGGGACACAGGCAAGCATGAGCAGGGGACCATCCTCAGGCCGCAACGATCGCGGCAACAATTCAAACTTCGGCGGCAAGCCAGCAGGCGGCCGCGGCACTACCGGCGGCAAGTCCGGCGGCAAGGCCTACGGCAAGCCAGGCGGTGCAGGCCGCACCGGTGGCAAGTCCTTCGGCGAGAAGCCATTCGGCGAGAAGCCGTATGGCAAGTCCGCCTCGGGCAAGCCAGGGGAAAAGTCGAATTCGGCCAAGCGCAACACCGCAGCACCGCGCAAGAACTCCGAGCGTGCTTTCGGCAAGGAACGCTTCGGCAACTCCGTGCCGACCAACTATGCGCGCCCGACCCAGCGCGCCCGCGCCCAGGCTCGTGCCGAAAGCCAGGCAGCTCGCGAGATCAACGGCGAGCAGCAGGACGGCATCCGCCTGCAGAAGGCCATGGCCAACGCCGGGGTGGCCTCGCGCCGCGTCTGCGAGGAGATGATCCTCGAAGGCCGCGTCGAGGTCAACGGCAACCTGGTCGTCGAGCTGGGTTCGCGCGTGGATCCAGCCAAGGACCGCATCCACGTCGATGGCATGCGCATCCAGATGAACCAGGCAAACCGCTACTTCGTCTTCAACAAGCCGAAGCACGTGATGTGCACCATGGATGACCCGGAGGGCCGCCGCACCATCGCCGACTACTTCAAGAACGAGCACCACTCGCTGCGCTTGTTCCACGTTGGCCGACTGGACTACAAGACCGAAGGCGTCTTGATCCTGACCAACGACGGAGAGCTGGCCAACCGCCTGCAGCACCCGAAGTACGAAGTCCCCAAGACCTACCTGGTGCAGATCCCCGGTCCGCTGCCGCGTGCGGTGAGCAACCAGCTGCGCGAGGGAATCAAGCTCGAAGATGGCTGGATCAAGGTCGATGACCTGAAGATCATCGCCACCACCCCGAAGCACGTGATGGTCGAGGTGACCCTGCACTCGGGCCGCAACCGCATCGTGCGCCGCATGTTCGACGCCGTAGGCCACCCGGTCCAGCGCCTGGTGCGCGTTGCCGTGGGTCCGGTGCTGCTCGGCGACCAGAAGCAGGGCACCATCCGCTCCCTGGGCAACCAGGAAGTCGGGCACCTCATGGCCATGGTGGGGATGTAGCCCATGGCGTCTTCTCACCTTGCAGGCCCGGTGCTGGTCATCGGCACCGGCTTGCTGGGCACCTCGGTGGGATTGGGCCTGCGCGCCAAGGGCGTGCACGTCTACCTGTCGGATATTTCGCCGACCGCTGCCGGAGTAGCCCAGGACATTGGCGCCGGGGTGCTGCTGGAGCACCAGCAGATCGCCCCGGAACTGGTCGTGATCGGTGCTCCACCGGATGTCACCTCCGCCCTGGTGGGCGACGCGCTGCTGGCCTATCCGAACGCGGCCGTGGTGGACATCGCCAGTGTCAAGGGCTCGATCCTGGCCGGCGTGCTGGCGGACGAGCGGCTGGGCGAGGCCGAGACGTCCCGCTATGTGGGGACGCACCCGATGGCGGGCCGGGAGAAGTCCGGACCGGCCGCGGCCCGTGGCGAATTGTTCACCTCCATGCCGTGGGTCATCTGCGCCCATGAAGGAGCGCAGGCTTCGCGGGTCAAGGCCGCCGAATCCCTGGCCATCGACCTGGGTGCGACCATGTACCGGATGAGCGTGGCCGAGCACGATGAGTCCGTCGCGCTGATCAGCCACTTCCCGCAAGCGGCCAGCTCGATGATCGCCTCGCGCCTGCTGAACGCCGAAAGCCACCAGCTGGCCTTGGCGGGCAACGGGCTGCGCGACACCACGCGCATCGCGGCCAGCGACGAGAAGCTCTGGATCCAGATCTTCTCGCACAATGCCGCCGCACTGGTGCCGATCCTGACCGGGATGAAGGAAGATCTGGACCGGCTGATCAGCACGCTGCAGAACCCGCAGGGCCCCGGCGCGCTGCTGGACCTCTCGCAGCTGATGACCGAGGGCAACGCCGGCAAGGCCCGGATTCCGGGCAAGCACGGTGCACCGCCGCAGGCGTTCGCGTTGGTCACCGTCGTGATCGATGACCGGCCGGGGCAGATCGCCCAGTTGCTGACCGAAATCGGCGACGCGCAGATCAACATCGAGGATTTGCGCATGGAGCACTCCGCGGGCCATCAGGTCGGCATGGTGGATGTTTCGGTCGTGCCCGGCCGGCGCGATGAATTGATAGATGTATTGACCAAGAACGGATGGAAGGTAGCCCAGTGAGCACCTTGAACAACGACAAGCTGGTTATTGCCATCGACGGCCCTAGCGGCTCCGGCAAGTCCTCGGTCTCCAAGGCCGTCGCCCGCAAGCTGGGCGCAGCCTACCTGGACACCGGTGCCATGTACCGTGCGATCACCTACTCGGTGCTCGCCGATGGCACCGATCTGTCCAACGCCGAGGCCATTGCCCAGGCCGTGCGCGATGCCAAGCTGTCCATCTCGGTCGATCCTGATGCTGAACTGGTTGAAATCGGCGGTGTGGACGTGACCGCGGCAATCCGCGAACCACGCATCTCCGAGCAGGTTTCCGCCGTTGCCACCAACCTGGACGCGCGTGCCGAACTGGTCCGCCGCCAGCAGGAAATCATTGCGGCCAACACCCGCATCGTGGCCGAAGGCCGCGACATCACCACCGTGGTCGCCCCGGATGCCGATGCGCGCATCCTGCTGACCGCATCGGAAGAAGCCCGCCTGCGCCGCCGCGGCCTGCAGCTGGGCGGATCGCAGAACGAGTCGCAGCTGGCTACCCAGGTGCTGGCGCGCGATGCGAAGGACTCCACCGTGGTGAACTTCACCCAGGCCGCCGACGGAGTCATGACCGTAGACTCCTCGGACCTGGATTTCGAGCAGACCATCGACGCAGTGCTTGACGCAGTCGGCACTGCAACGAAAAACTAGCCTAAAGCTGGTGCCCATCCTCGGCGAGAGCCGATGAAGATTACGATCGCTGTGAAGGGAAAATCATGAGCGAGAACAACTCCACCCACGACGAGGAATACATCCCCGTTGGAGACGACGATATCGCCGAGCGCCTGGCCGAACTGAGCGAGGAAGAGGCCGCGGTTCGCGCCCAGGCCCTGCTCAGCGGACTGGAAGACTACGAACTGGACGAAGAGGACTCCGCCCTGCTTGCAGGCCTGGATAGCTTCGATGACGATGATGAAGACGTTGTCATTCCGCCGGTCCTGGCTGTTATCGGACGACCTAACGTCGGCAAGTCCACCTTGGTCAACCGCATCCTGGGCCGCCGCGAAGCGGTAGTCGAGGATACCCCGGGCGTCACCCGCGACCGCGTGTCCTATTCCGCCGAGTGGGTGGGACGCCCATTCACCATCGTCGATACCGGTGGCTGGGAGCACGATGCCAAGGGCATCCACGCCTCGGTTGCCGACCAGGCCGAAATTGCCGCCGACGTCGCTGACGCCATCCTCTTCGTGGTCGACTCCCATGTGGGCGCGACCGCAACCGACGAGGCTGTGGTGAAGATGCTGCGCAAGAAGGGCAAGCCGGTCTTCCTAGTGGCCAACAAGGTCGACGACTTCAACCAGGAAGCCGAAGCCGCCGCGCTGTGGGGACTGGGATTCGGCCAGCCATGGCCAGTCTCGGCCCTGCACGGCCGCGGCACCGCCGACCTGCTGGACGCTGTCATGGAGAAAATGCCGGCCCATTCGGCTTTCGGCGGCATGATCCCATCGGGCGGTCCGCGCCGCATTGCGCTGATCGGCCGTCCGAATGTGGGCAAGTCCTCGCTGCTGAACAAGGTGGCCGGCTCCGAGCGCGTAGTTGTCGACGATCTGGCCGGCACCACCCGCGATCCCGTGGACGAACTTGTCGAGCTGGGCGGCGAAGTCTGGCGCTTCGTGGATACCGCCGGTATCCGCCGCCGCCAGCACATGGCCGTCGGCTCGGACTACTACGCGTCGTTGCGTACCCAGACGGCGCTGGAGAAGGCCGAAGTCGCCGTCATCCTGCTGGCTGCCAATGAAACCATCTCCGAGCAGGACGTGCGCATCATCCAGCTGGCCATCGAAGCCGGCCGCGCGATGGTCATCGTCTACAACAAGTGGGATGAGGTGGATGAGGATCGCCGCTACTACCTGGACCAGGAGATCGAGCGCGACCTTGCCCATATCGAGTGGGCACCGCGCGTGAACATCTCGGCGAAGACCGGCTGGCACAAGGACAAGCTCGTTCCCGCACTGAATACCGCGCTGGAATCCTGGGACAAGCGCATTCCAACGGGCAAGCTGAACGCCTTCCTGGGCGAACTTGTCGCAGCCCACCCGCACCCGGTGCGCGGCGGCAAGCAGCCACGCATCCTGTTCGGCACCCAGGCTTCGGCCCGTCCGCCGCGCTTCGTGCTGTTCACCACCGGCTTCCTGGATCCAGGCTACCGCCGCTTCATCACCCGGCGGCTGCGCGAAACCTTCGGTTTCGAAGGAAGCCCCATCGAGGTTTCGATGCGAATCCGCGAGCGCCGCGGACGCAATCGCTAAATTTCGAATTTAGCCCTTCACTTGGTGTAGGCTAATAAAGGAGCTTTTCGCAGACGGCACCCTTGGTTCTCACGACTTGGGGATAACGGCTGCGAGGGCATCGGGCTATGGCGCAGCTTGGTAGCGCGCCTCACTGGGGGTGAGGAGGTCGCAAGTTCAAATCTTGTTAGCCCGACGATCCAATCGGAAAACCCCGTCGAGAGTTTCTCTCGGCGGGGTTTTGCCGTGCCTCCCCAGAATTCCACACCCACGGCGAAGATCCGGAAGATGGTCCAATGCAACGCAGATTCCAGCAGGTCGATGTCTTCGGCGCCACCCCGTACAAGGGCAACCCGCTAGGCGTGGTGCTCGACGGGCAGGGCCTGGATACCGAGTCGATGCAGGACTACTCGCTCTGGTCCAATCTCTCCGAGGTCACCTACGTACTGCCGGCCAGCGATGAGCGGGCCGACTACCGTTTCCGCATCTTTGCGCGCGAACGCGAATTCCCATTTGCCGGCCACCCTGCCTTGGGCACAGCGCGTGCCTGGCTGCATGCCGGGGGAGTGCCGCAGGATCCGAAGCAGCTGGTCGTCGAGTGCGAAGCTGGTTTGGTACCGATCAGGATCGAAGGTGAAACGCTTTCCTTTGCTTCGCCGCCGGCTGTTCGAACCGGTGCAATTGCACCGCACGAACTGACGGAAATGATCCAGATCCTGGGCATTGAGCCCGAGCAGATTGTGGATTCGCAGTGGACGGACAACGGGCCGGGGTGGGCCGCAGTGCTGCTGGAAAACTCGCAGCAGGTTTTGGACATCGCACCGCGGATCCCCAATAGGCCGGGACGCTGGAAAATCGGGGTCTTCGGCGCACTGCCGCAGTCGTCGGCACCGGAAAAATTCGAAGTCCGAGCTCTGGCCATCGAAAACGGGGGCTTGCGCGAGGATCCGGTCACCGGAAGCCTGAATGGAGCGGCCACGCAATGGCTGATGGCCGCCGGGCACGCCACCGCGCCACTGGTCAACCGGCAGGGTGCGAAAGTCGGACGCGATGGGCATGTGCATCTGGACTTGGCCGACGGCCAGATTTGGGTTGGCGGGGCCGCGAACGTCCTGATTGAGGGCATCATCGAGCTGTAGTGCGCAAAACCTTGCCTGTTGTGATGGCTTGGGCTTAGCCTTGAATGGTGGGAACGTTAATTCATGGAGTCCATTTCCTCTAGGCGGTAACCAGTGTCGAGCTTCGCTCCGCTGACGCCATCTTCATTGCACCTTTGTGGTGCCCGCCAACCACCAGCACCGCACCGGCCCTGATTACTCGGCGAACCGGTGCTAGGCAGGAAACTCCCATGACCCAGTCCCAAAATATCCACCAGTCTTCCCAGCATGAGCGCGAAACCGAACCGGACTACGTATGCTCATTGCAAGGCATCGCAGTCAGTTTCGGCGAACGGGATGTGCTGACCGGCATCGACCTTGCAATTTCCGGTACCGACCGCATCGCAGTACTTGGCGATAACGGTTCGGGAAAATCCACGCTGATGCGCGTGATTGCAGGGAATCTCGAACCCGACCACGGGCAGCGGAAGATGAACGCGCCCGGTGCCGTTGCCTACGCTGCGCAGAACCCGAGCTTCGCTGCGAACATGAGCGTGCAACAGGTGATCGATTCCTATCATCGGCGCTTCCGTGAACTGGAAGGCTTGATGCGCGTCGTCTCGGCCAAGCTCGAAGATGCTCCAGAACCTGTCGCCGAACGTTTGATGAAGCAGCTGCAGCAGGTTACCGACCTGTATGAGGCGGCCGACGGCTATTCGCTGGCTCCGCGCCTGGATAGCGCCTTGGAGCAGCTGGGCCTAGGAGATCTGGATCGCCAGCGCCTTGTGTCCCAACTTTCCGGTGGGCAGCGATCACGGCTGTCGCTGGCCTGTGTCCTGTGTTCGGGTGCGCAATTGCTCCTGCTCGATGAACCAACGAACGACCTGGACGAGGCGGCCATGAACTGGCTGGAGCGCACCCTGGATAAGCATCGCGGTGCGCTGGTGCTGATCAGCCATGACCGGATGTTCCTCAAGCGTTTTGCCCGATCCATCGTTGAGGTTGCCGACGGGTCGGTCGCGCATTACGGCAATGGCTATGACGGTTATCTGCATGCCAAGGAGCAGGAGCGCATCGCGATCCGCGTCGCCTACGAAAATTGGGTGCAGGAGCTTGAGCGTTCACAGAACTTGGTTGATAAGTATGCTTCACGCGTCAGCGCCATTCCGCGCAAGCAGGAGAAATCCAGTTTTGGACATGGAAATTTCCGGGCCCGCGATTCCAGCCATGGGTCGACCTCCAAGATCCGCCAGGCAAAATCCCGAATCGAAGACCTCGAAACCCACCGGGCACCCGAGCCGGCTGCTGAGCTGTCGTTCTTGATGCCCGGCAGCACCCAGGACCAGGCTGGTGGCGAAACCTTGCTGCAGGTGATGAACGCCCGGCGCGGCTCGGATCCGAAACTGTCCACGCCACGCTTCGACATCAAGCTCGGCGAGCGCTGGCTAGTCACCGGCCCCAATGGTGCTGGCAAATCCACATTGCTCAAAATGCTCGCCGGAGAACTGGAATGCGCCGAGGGGAAGATCGAGCGCGCTGCCAACTTGCACTGCGGTTGGCTCCGCCAGGAAGTCGGAATTTTTCCTGGCAGCACCCTGGTTGAAGCCTTCGCCGCGGCCACCGGCCAGTATGTCCAGGACGCCGGTGCGTCCCTGGCCCAGCTGGGCCTGTTTTCGCCGCAGGATTTCCTGCGGCACCCCATGGCGCTTTCGGTAGGCCAGCGCCGCCGCCTGGAACTGGCTATTGCGGTCAGCACCAAAGCGCAGATGCTGTTCCTGGACGAGCCGACGAACCATCTCTCACCGGCCTTGGTGGAGCAGCTGGAGTCAGCGCTGGCGGAATATCCGGGCGCCGTGGTCACGGTCAGCCACGACCGGCGCTGGCAGCAGAAAATGCGCGAGCATTCGGTGGTGCATCGGCTCGGGGTGGAAGCAGGACGCGTCGAGCTGATCAGGTAGCGCTGGAGTTCTGGCTTCTCAAGTTCAGTCCGCCATCAAACAGGTGCTGCGGGTCAGTTCTCTCGGACAGGGCACGCAGCCGGGTTCCGGTCTGCCCAGGCCAGGCGAGCTCGGCAGCCGAACGGCGAACGTCCGAAGAGTAGGCGCCGTACGCGCCGGTGCCCAGAACCTGCAGGGCAGCGAACGACTGGTCCTGCTCGGCGATGCCCAACGGGTGGATCCAGGTAGCTGCCAGCACTTCTTGATGCCGCGACCCCCAGGCGGTGGCGTGGGCCGGAACCCGGGCTACGGCACCGCCCAAGGCCCGCAATTCGCCGACCAGGCTGGCCCGATGGGCCAATGACTGCGCCATGGCATCGCCCAACTGCTCATCCGCATGATCGACCAGGACATCACGCATTTTGATGCGCTGCTGACCGGCATGCGACGAATTCGGGGCTGGCACGATCAGCGGATAAGGCACTAGCTCGGTGCGCGAATCGTGAAGTTGGGACAGGCCCAGGGCCTCGCGCAAGACCGGCGCTGCCTGATCTTGGCCATCATTCGCGAGGGAGCGGATCGGGAACCATCGGCGATCCTGCCATTTGCCGCGGACTGCGCTGCCACGGCCAGCATCATCCGCCCCTATCTGTCGGCCACCAAATGGAAGCCGTGGCTGGTCGGAGATGTCTCGTCCTCACGCGACTTGGAGATTGGCGGGAAGTTCAACGCGGTGCACGGAGCCTATGGGCGTTCGCAACTTAATGAAGAGCAGATGCTGGAGTATGCCGGACCCGAGTGGGAGCATCGGTAGCAGCTGGCATCAGTGATGGGCCCCGGCGCGAGGTTATTGCGCCGGGGCTTCTGCCCATCTGCGGCTTAGGGTGGCCGGCGCAGCGTGCGTGAACTTGTGCCTGAGCTCACAGATTGTATATGATTAGTGTGCGATAAAAGATCATGCAGTTCTAATATCGAACATTATATTTATTGACTGAGGTCATCACAGGGAATTGGGGGATGAAACGGTGCAGTTTCACCACAACGGATACATTTCAGCCGATCCACGGGTGCAGCCAGCGGCTGGCGTGGGCATAAACCGTCCCATGGAGATGCCCGATGTCATGGATGTGCTGATCGTCGGTGCCGGTCCCGCAGGCATCATCACCGCCGCCCAGCTTTCTCAGTTCCCTGATGTGCACACCCGCATCATCGACCGACGGCCCGGCCGCCTGGAAATCGGCCAGGCTGACGGGATCCAGTCACGCACGGTGGAGACGTTCCAGGCTTTCGGTTTTGCCGAGCGCATCACCGCCGAGGCCTACATCATCAAGGAAACCACCTTCTGGAACCCTGATCCGCAGAACCCGGATCAGATCATCCGCACCGACCGCACCGCCGATGATCCAACCGGCGTCAGCGAATTCCCGCACCTCGTGGTCAACCAGGCGCGCGTTATCGACTATTTCGCTGATTTCGCGGCGAACTCCCCAGCTCGCACCGTCCCGGACTACGGGTGGGATTTCAAGGAACTGGTCGTTGAAGACGGCGAAGAGTACCCGGTGAAGGTCACCCTGATCGGCTGCGGCGAGAGCAATGACGGCATTGAGCGTGTAGTGCGTGCCAAGTACGTGGTCGGTTCCGATGGGGCCAGAAGCAATGTCCGCCGCTCGATCGGCGCGAAGCTCTCCGGTGACAAGGCCAATCACGCTTGGGGCGTCATGGACACCCTGGGCCTGACCAACTTCCCGGATGTGCGCACCAAGTGCGCCATCCATTCCAAGGCTGGTTCGATCCTGCTGATTCCGCGCGAAGGCGGGCAGCTCTTCCGCCTCTACGTCGACCTGGGTGAAGTTCCGGAAGGGGATAACGGCAAGGTCCGCGAGACTCCGCTGGAAGAAATCATCGAGCGCGCCAAGGCGATTTTGAATCCCTATACCCTCGAGGTCAAGGACGTCGCGTGGCACAGCGTCTACGAAGTAGGCCACCGGCTGGCTGACCGCTTCGATGATGTGCCGGTTGAAGAGATCGGTACCCGTGAGCCGCGCGTGTTCATTACCGGCGACGCCTGCCACACCCACTCGGCCAAGGCCGGCCAAGGCATGAACGTCTCCATGCAGGACGGGTTCAACCTGGCCTGGAAGATCGGCTATGTGCTCTCGGGCCAAGCTCCGGAAAGCCTGCTGCGCACCTACTCGGACGAGCGCAAGGTGATCGCCAAGGACCTGATCGACTTCGACAAGAAGTGGTCCTCCATCATGGCTGCTACTGCGAAGGAGCTTGAAGGCCAAGAAGGCGTTGCCGAGTTCTATGTACGCACGGCCGAATTCCCTGCCGGCTTCATGACCGAGTACGCGGCATCTGCGCTGGTCGCCGGCAAGGAGCACCAGGAGCTGGCCGCCGGATTCCCCGTGGGCAAGCGCTTCCGCTCTTCGGAAGTCATGCGCTTGGCCGATGCCAACCCAACGCACCTGGGCCACCACCATCGTGCCGACGGCCGCTACCGCATCTACGTCTTTGCTGATCAGCAGCCGGTGGGAGAGTCCCAGAAAATTGCCGCCTTGTCGAGTTGGCTGCTGGAGAATGAGCGCTCGCCACTGGTTCGCTTCACGCCGAAGGGTGCCGACGCCGACGCGCTGTTCGATGTCAAGGTGGTCTACCAGCAGGACTACACCACGATGAACGTGAATGACGCGCCGAAGGTGTTCCGTCCGGACACCGGCGTGTTCGGCCTGATGGATTACGAGAAGGTCTACACCGCATTGGACGGCTCGGACATCTTCGAGGAGCGCCAGATCTCCCGCGATGGCGCGATCGTGATCGTCCGTCCGGATATGTATGTTGCCAGCATCCTGCCATTGGATGCGGCCAACGAGCTGGCCCGTTTCTTCGAGCCGATCCTGCTGGAGCAGAACTAGTAGCGCCCTCGCTCCACACATCACCGATGGCGCCGCGAGTATCTCGCGGTGCCATCGGTTTCCCTGCGCAGGGCGTCGCGTGGAAGTGCGGAATATTCTTTGTCGCAACATGGTTGAACCACCAAGGGACAGGACTTCGATGAAAGGTGCCACGGTGAGCCAGGAATTCAGCTTTGACCTTCAGCAGGTGGTCGATTCGGATATGGTGTGTGCCGACGGCGTGTGCTTCGTGCCGCCTACGGACCAGAGAGCTGATCGAGCAGATAGTCACGCAACACCACAGCATGATTAGCCTGCTCATTTTTTGCTCCGTAGACCAAAGTGACCACGGGATGCTGGTCCACTACTTCCAGAAAGCCATCGACAGCGGGGTTCTGATATAGCTCGGCGCGATAGTGCTGCGCAAATTCGCCAAAGCGGTCGGCATCGTGATCCCAGCCTTTGCGAAGCCCGGTGCTCGGTGCCAAGGCCTTGGCCCAGTGATCCAGCTGAAGGGCAGCCTTGCTCTTCCCGCGCGGCCAGAGCCTGTCAACCAGGATCCTGTAGCCGTCCTCGACGCTGGGCGCGGTATACGCGCGTTTGAGAAGTATCTTCGTCATGATTCACCTGAAAGTTCCTGATTTATCCTTGCATCGCCTCCATCTGTGGGAAAGGATCGAAGTGCAGGCGCTGCCAAGGCATCATCGTCTCTCTTGGCATCTTGCCACACTGGCAATCCCTTGCAGCGGAAAATATGTACTTTTCTGTTATCAGTTGGGCAGTGAGTAGGCTAATCTGTAAATAGTTTGGTATTACTGACTGTGCCAACACAGAACTCAAGGTCGTCACGCACGAACTGTTAACAGAATTTTCTGGAGGACCCCATAATGTCGGAACATCGGCCGGTTGACCCGCACAACGAGTCTGCCTCTGAGACGACCAATATCGCTCTTCCTGCGGTGCACAAGGGTGCTGAACCTTCGGTCATCTACACCCTGAGTGAGGATGAGAAAAACGCAGTTAACGCCCTGCCAGCTGGTTCTGCGCTGCTGATTGCCCATTCCGGACCAAACAAGGGCGCACGCTTCTTGCTGGACACCGACGAGAGCATCGCAGGCCGCCATCCAAACGCGGATATCTTCCTGGACGATGTGACCGTTTCGCGTCGGCATGCCAAGTTCTCCCGAACGGACGCGCGGTTCACGCTCAGCGACATCGGATCGCTGAATGGTACCTACATCAACGGCGACCGTATCGACGAGATCCCGTTGAGCACTGGTGTTCAGGTTCAGATCGGCAAATTCCGCCTGAATTTCTACCAAAGCGTTCCGAACCTTTAAACTAGTAGAGTTCGAGGTTTTGTCCGCCGGCGTCTGGCACGCCGACATATCCATACATCCGAGGTGTAGACCCTTTGCCGATCTTTGACGCAGCCCGCAGCCCACGTCTCGAGGCTCAACGCCACGAGACCGTCCGGCAGGCCGCGCTGAATATCGGCGAGGTGCTCTCGGAACTCAAGGATGAGTTCCCACGTGTCACTGCGTCCAAGATCCGCTTCCTGGAAGACAAGGGACTGATCATCCCGCAACGCACCTCCGCTGGATATCGAAAGTACTCCGCGTCGGATGTGAGCCGCTTGCGTTTCATCCTTTCGGTTCAGCGCGACCAGTACCTGCCGTTGAAGGTCATCAAGGACCATCTCGACTCGGTGGATCGCGGTGAAGCGCCAGCAGCATTGCCTGGGGGAGCCCCGGTGGCGCCACAGGCGGTCAACGATGACATGGCTGAGGCCGTGGAGCGCAAAACCCGTTCGGTGTCCTTGGCTGAACTGCAGGGGCTGACCGGTGCCAGCGAGGAGCTCGTTGGCGAATTGATAAAGTTCGGCTTAATCGAACCGGTTGCTGGCCTGTTCGACGCCAACAGCATCAAGGTCACCAAATCGGCCGTTCAGCTGGCGGGCCATGGCGTTGAACCTCGCCACCTGCGGCAGTTCCGTACCGCAGCTGATCGCGAGTTCTCGCTGATTGAATCGATTGTCGGCAACGAACTGAAGAAGCCTGAAGTCTCCGCTCGTGCCCGCGCTGCGGAAGAGGCCCAGGAAATCTCGCGCCAGTGCCTGGAAATTCACGAGGCCCTGGTGCAACGTGCTATTTCCCAACTGGATCGCTAGGCTGAATTCGAACAGGCAACAACAACTCTAAGGGGCTAGCATGCTGGAACTGGAGTTTGCCGGAATCCGTATTCAATTGCCGGCGAATCAGCCGCTGTTGCTGCTCAAATACCCTGAGCGTAATCTCTACCTTCCGCTGTGGATAGGTGCGCCCGAAGCCTCGGCCATCGCAATGTCTGAACAAGGGCTCACTCCGCCTCGGCCGATGACCCATGATCTGCTGCTCAGCGTCATTGAAAGCATGGACGTGAAGCTTGAGCGGATCGAAATAGTCTCGGTAAACAATGCCGTGTTCGTCGCGGAGCTTGTCCTTTCCAACGGCAAACGCGTAGATTCCCGTTCCTCGGATGCCGTCGCCCTTGCCGTGCGCGCCCAGTGCCCGATCATGTGCGCCGAGCACGTCCTGGAAGAAGCTGGCGTGGCCATCGAGAATGAAACTGGCGGCGAAGAGGCACCCGAAGAGCAGTTGCGCGAATTCCGTGAATTCTTGGACAATATTGATCCAGAAGATTTTTCTTCGTAGATATCGCGCGTTTGGTTTCAGTGGAATATTGGCCTTGAATTGGGTAATTCCCCAAGCCTGCGCGACACGCCTTAAAGTTAAGCTTGAAGGTCTTTGACCATTAGTCGTTATCGCCGTACCGTCTTTGCATAGGGACATTTAAAAAGAGCTGTTTTTTGATGGTCATCACTCGCATCTGCGCGGTTCTCATTCGGTCCCTGGATACTCGTTTAGGAACGTGCTGACACGCAAGGAGCAATTGGATGGAGTCTCGCCAGACTGGGCCTCACTATGGGGTCGACGGTGGCAACAAGCAATCCAGCACCCAGGGATTGCTCTTCACCGATGACCTGCCTGAGCTGGATGAACATGCCGGCTACCGCGGTCCAATTGTGTGCAAGGCAGCCGGCATTACCTACCGCCAACTCGACTACTGGGCACGTACTGGCCTGGTAGAGCCGGCAGTGCGCGGAGCCAAGGGATCCGGCAGCCACCGCCTTTATTCATTCCGGGATATCCTCGTGCTCAAGGTTGTCAAGCGGCTGCTGGACACCGGAGTATCCCTGCAGCAGATCCGTTCGGCCGTTTTGCACCTGCGTGAACGCGGCGTTGAGGACCTTGCCCAGATCACGTTGATGAGCGATGGAGCTTCGGTCTACGAATGCACCAGCGCCGACGAGGTCATTGACCTTGTCCAGAAGGGCCAGGGCGTATTCGGCATCGCCGTAGGCCGTGTTTGGCGCGAGGTGGAAGGTTCCCTTGCCCAGCTGCCTTCAGAGAGCTCTGTGCAGCAGACCCTGCCAGAAGATGAATTGGCTGCCCGTCGGGCTGCCAAGGCGGCGCGCAACGTCGGCTAGGGCCGGCAGATAATTCAAGAGCTTAAGCAATTGACCGGATCTTCCTTGAAGGAAGATCCGGTCAATTGCTTAAGCTGCTATCCGTATCCGGGCCTAGGTGTTGTTCGGGCCTGCTGCGGACATGACTTCCTTGAGCAACGCGTCGAACTGAGCCAGCATCGGAGCAGTAGCCTTGGAAGGCCACTGGTGCACCGAGTACGCGGCACCTTGGATCTGCTGCCATTCCGGGTGTTCGGGAATCTCGGGCTTGACCATGGAGTCGCCGAACATCTGGCGCATTTCGCCCAAACGGAAGGTATGCTCCGCGGAGTCCTTGCGGACGCGGTTGGCGACAACACGTACCGGTCCCAGGGAAGGAGCGAATTCACGGCGGAAGAGTTCCAATGCGCGCTGGGTGCGCTCGGTGCCGGCCACGGAGAACAAGCTGGGTTCTGCCACTAGCACGAGCTGATCCGACGCGCTCCATGCCATGCGGGTCAAGCCGTTCAGCGATGGCGGGCAGTCGATGAGAACCAACTGGTAACCGCTGGTGCGGCTCAGAAGCTGGGAGAGGCGGCGTAGGTCGCGGGTCCGCAGATCTGGTCGATCGTAGATGCCGGTGAATGCGTCGCCAACGGCAACATCGAGCACTGGAATGCGGGTACGGGATTTCTTCTCTGCTGCCTTGGACTGCCAAGCGCTGGCGACAACCTGATCTTGCAGACGGGCGCGACGAGCGTTCTTGAGCATTTGCCCAATTGGCTGCTTCCCATTAGCCCGGACTCCAAGGCCAGTGCTGGCATCCGCATGGGGATCCAGGTCAATGACGAGAGTCGGAATGCCGGCGGCAAGTGCTGCTGAAGCCAATCCGAGTGTCACGGAGGTTTTTCCTACGCCACCCTTGAGGCTGCTGATGCTCACTACGTGCACGGACCAGACCACGCCTTTCACTGTTCGTTAGTTTAAACGTCCCACCGAATTTTTAGTCTCTCATCATCATAGTGTGCCGAGCCGTGTTTCTCCGACTTTGCAACGTCAGTTTTTGCCATTAGGCACAAGTTAGTGATTAAAACTTCAAAGATCCAATTATTTCATGTGGTCTGACCACAAGGCGAAATGTTTGGACGTTCTGGAGAATCCCCGTGTAGTGTGTTTCACAGAAGTGGCAAATGCTAGCTGCTTTTCGAGACCCGACACGCTGGGATGGCGGGCCTGCACCTGAGGGGAACAGTCCTGATTGTGCCGTTGAACCAGCGTGTACAGATTCGATGTAGGGACACTATGTTTGAAAAGATCTTGGTCGCCAACCGCGGTGAGATTGCGATTCGCGCTTTCCGCGCCGGCTACGAGCTGGGCGCAAAGACCGTTGCTGTCTACCCACATGAGGATCGCAATTCGATCCACCGTCAGAAGGCCGCAGAGGCCTACCAGATCGGCGAAGAGGGCCATCCGGTCCGCGCCTACCTGGATATCGACGAGATTATCCGCGTTGCCAAAGAAGCCGGCGCGGATGCAATCTACCCGGGCTACGGCTTCCTCTCGGAAAATCCTGACCTCGCACGAGCTGCCGAAGCAGCAGGCATCAAGTTCATCGGTCCAAAGGCGGACGTGCTTGAACTGGCCGGCAATAAGGTAGCGGCGCTGAAGGCTGCTCGCGAGGCAGGCATTCCGGTACTGGAATCCTCCGAGCCAAGCGATGATGTTGATTACCTGATTGCCGAGGCCGATCGCATCGGCTTCCCGATCTTCGTCAAGGCTGTAGCCGGCGGCGGCGGTCGCGGCATGCGCCGTGTCGACAAGCGCGAAGACCTGCCGGAGCTGATGGGCGCGGCAATGCGCGAAGCCGGCACCGCCTTCGGGGACCCCACCGTTTTCCTGGAACAAGCAGTGCTGCGTCCGCGCCACATCGAGGTGCAGATCCTCGCCGACGAGCAGGGCAACATTGTCCACCTGCATGAGCGCGACTGCTCGCTGCAGCGCCGCCACCAGAAGGTTGTCGAAATCGCTCCAGCACCGAATCTGGATGAATCGATTCGCCAGGCGCTGTTCCGGGACGCCGTGAAGTTCGCGCAGACTCTGGGCTACCAGAACGCAGGCACCGTCGAATTCCTCGTTGATACCGTGGGCGACCGCGCCGGGCAGCACGTATTCATTGAAATGAACCCGCGCATCCAGGTTGAGCACACGGTGACCGAAGAGGTTACCGACATCGACCTGGTGCAGGCGCAGATGCGCATCGCTGCTGGCGAGTCGCTGAAGGATCTGGAGATCAGCCAGGACACCATCCAGGTGCGTGGCTGGGCCTTGCAGTCCCGCATCACCACCGAAGATCCAGCCAATGGCTTCCGTCCGGATGTTGGAACCATTACCGTCTACCGCTCCGCCGGCGGCTCGGGTGTCCGTCTGGATGGCGGCACGATCTACACCGGCGCCGAGGTGTCCCCGCACTTCGACTCGATGCTGGTCAAGCTCACTTGCCGTGGCCGTGACTACCAGACGGCTGTGGCTCGCGCCCGCCGTGCGCTGGCCGAGTTCCGCGTGCGCGGTGTGGCCACCAACATCCCGTTCATCCAGAATGTGCTCAGTGATCCGCAGTTCCTGGCCGGTGATGTCGCTACCGACTTCATCGACTCCCGCCCGGATCTGCTCACCGGCAATGAATCCCAGGACCGCGGTACCAAGGCGCTGAACTTCCTGGCCCATGTCACGGTGAACCAGCCAAATGGCAGCCGTGTCGAGGGAATCGACCCGCGCAAGAAGCTTCCTGCTTTCCCGGGTGACAAGACCGACGAGCCAGAGCGTTCGCCATTCGATGGCCCCTCCAAGTCCGCCGTGCCGGCCGATGGCTGGCGCCAGAAGCTGCTGGATCTCGGTCCGGAAGGATTCGCCAAGGCCCTGCGCGAGTCGAAAGCGGTGGGCATCACCGATACCACCTTCCGCGATGCGCACCAGTCGCTGCTGGCCACCCGCGTCCGCACCCGCGACCTGCTCGCGGCAGCACCGGCCTACGCGCACAACGTCCCGCAGCTGTTCTCCATGGAAGTCTGGGGCGGTGCCACCTACGATGTGTCCCTGCGATTCCTGGGCGAAGATCCCTGGAAGCGCCTGGAGCTGCTGCGTGCGGAGCTGCCGAACATCCCGTTGCAGATGCTGCTGCGCGGCCGCAATACCGTGGGCTACACTCCATACCCAACCGAGGTCACCGACGCTTTCGTGAAGGAAGCCGCGTCCGCAGGCATCGACATCTTCCGCATCTTCGATGCGCTGAACGATGTTTCGCAGATGGCTCCGGCCATCAAGGCGGTACGCGACACCGGCACGGCAGTCGCCGAAGTGGCCCTGTGCTACACCGGCAACCTGCTGGATGCCAACGAGAAGCTGTACACCCTGGACTACTACCTGGAGCTGGCACAGCAGATCGTCGACGCTGGCGCGCATATCCTCGCAATCAAGGACATGGCCGGCCTGCTGCGCCCAGCGGCAGCAACCAAGCTGGTCACGGCCCTGCGCGAACGCTTCGATCTTCCGGTGCACCTGCACACCCACGACACCTCCGGCGGGCAGCTGGCGACGTTGATGGCTGCCATCGACGCCGGTGTGGACGCCGTCGACGTGGCCAGCGCGGCCATGGCGGGCACCACCTCGCAGCCATCGGCCTCTGCACTGGTCGCAGCGCTGGAGTTCACCGAGCGTGATCCCGGCCTGTCACTGGATGCCGTGGCGTCGCTGGAACCGTACTGGGAAGCAGTGCGCGCCATGTACAAGCCATTCGAATCCGGACTGCCAGCGCCAACCGGCCGTGTCTACCAGCACGAGATTCCGGGCGGCCAGCTTTCGAACCTGCGCCAGCAGGCCATTGCATTGGGCCTGGGCGAGCGTTTCGAAGCGATCGAATCGATGTACGCCTCGGTCAATGACATGCTCGGCAATGTGGTCAAGGTGACTCCATCGTCCAAGGTCGTCGGCGACCTGGCCTTGCAGCTGGTGGGTTCCGGAGTCCCAGCCGCGGACTTCGAAGCGAACCCGCAGAACTACGACATCCCGGATTCGGTCATCCAGTTCCTCTCGGGAGAGCTGGGCAACCCTCCAGGCGGCTGGCCGGAACCGTTCCGCACCAAGGCGTTGCAGGGACGCAATGTCAAGGCCCATGTCGAGGACCTCTCGGCAGAGGACCTGGCAGCGCTGCAGGCGGATTCGGACACGATTCGCGGTACCCTGAACCGGTTGCTCTTCGCTGGCCCAACCCGTGACTTCGAGAAGTCGGTGGAGAACTACGGCGATTTGTCCGTCCTGCACACCCGCGACTACCTCTACGGCCTGGTTCCCGGCTTTGAGCATGTCATTTCGCTGGGTACCGGTGTTCGATTGCTGGTCAGGCTGGTATCGGTATCGGAAGCCGATGAGAAGGGCCTGCGCACCGTCGTGGTCAACCTCAACGGCCAGTCCCGCCAGCTCAAGGTCCGCGACGAATCGGTAGAATCCACCGTGAAGTCCGCGCCGAAGGCCGATCCGAACAACAACGGCCACGTCGCTGCACCCTTCGCGGGAGCGGTGACTGTGAACGTCAAGGTCGGCGACCTGATCGAGGCCGGCCAGTCCGTGGCCACCATCGAAGCAATGAAGATGGAAGCTGGCATCACCGCCAACGCGGGCGGCGTGGTCAGCCAGGTAACCCTGAATGGCACCAGCCAGGTACAGGGTGGCGATCTGCTGCTGGTGATCGAACCCAAGTAGCATCCGCAGTACCCAGAGCACGGGGGCTCGTGACCAAAGTTGCGGGCCCCTGCGCTCTGCCAACTAATCGTGCGAACCACAAAGCAGAAGGAGCTGTGATGCGCCCAAGCAAGATGACGCCCGGGGCTGTGCCCGCCCGGCTGAGGCAGCAGGTTGCCGAGCTGGGATCCAAGGGCCAGCCGATCACGGTACTGGTCTTCACCCTCGACACGCATCTTCCGTTCTGCGAAATCGCAGAGCACCTGGCCGAACAATTCGGCGAATTGGATTGCAAGGCCCAGGTGGCCACGGCCGGACCGCAGCGCGTGCAATCGGTGATGGACGGGAAATTCACCGGCACCAACGTGTTGGTGGTTGTGGGCGATACCAGTGCCGACTCGGAAGACCGGCTCATGGAATTGGTCGAATGGCTGCTGGCCAATGGCCGCAAGGACCTGGCTGGGAACCTGATCTACGCGGTGCTTGGCCACGAGCACCAGAATCACGCCACCCAGGCATTCAGCCGCGTGGTATTGCCGCGCAGCTACTATGCCCGAACACAGCAAAGCGGCCTCAAGTTGCCTTGGGCCGCCTCAGCTCGCGAATCGTGGGAGCTGGCTAATGCAGTGCTGGACTATGCTGTCGGCTTGGGCGCCGAGTAGATGCCTTCGATCACGGCTTCGTAGTCCTTGAGCACTACTGCACGCTTGATCTTCATCGAGGGAGTCAAATGACCGGTTTCCTCGGTGAAGTCAGCAGGCACAACGCGGAAGGACTTGATCGCCTCGGCCTTGGATACCGAGGTGTTGGCCTTGTCGATGACCGCCTGCACGGTTTCGAGCACCTTTGGATGGGTCGATAGCTCGTCCAGCGACAGGTTCTGGTCCATCTGGTGACGGGCCAGCCAACCTGGCAGGGCTTCTGGATCCAAGGTCACCAGGGCCGCAATGAACGAGCGGCCCTCGCCGATGACCACGCACTGGGAAACCAGCGCGTCGGCGCGGATCTGGTCCTCAAGCAGCGCAGGAACCACGTTCTTGCCGCTGGCGGTGACGATGATTTCCTTCTTGCGCCCGGTGATTCTCAGGAATCCGTCGGCGTCGAGTTCGCCGATATCCCCGGTGCGGAACCAGCCATCGGTGAAGGTCTCATCCTGCAGCTCTGGACGGTTGCGGTAGCCGCGCATCACGCAAATGCCCTTGGTGAGGATCTCTCCGTCCGCGGCGATGCGCACGGCGTTGCCCGGCAGCGGCTTGCCTACGGTGCCGATCTTGATCCGGTCCAGGGTGTTCACCGTGATCGGTGCGGTGGTTTCAGTCAGGCCGTAGCCTTCCAGAATGGTGACCCCGATGCCGTTGAAGAAGTGGCCGAGGCGCTCGCCCAGCGGACCTCCGCCGGAGACCGCATGGCGGATGTTGCCACCCATCGCGGTGCGCAGTTTCTGGTAGAGCAGGACGTCGAAGAGCTTGTGCTTCAGGTTCAGCACGAGCGGTACCTTGCCCTCCTGCTTGGCGCGGGAGTATGCCACTGCAACGTCAACGCCGGCGTGGAAGATCTTGCCCTTGCCGCTATCTTCAGCCTTGAGCATGGCCGAGTTGTAGACCTTCTCGAAGACGCGTGGCACAGCGAGGATGAAGTTCGGCTTGAAGGACTGGAGGTCCTCGAGCAGGTGCTTGACATCGGGGGTGTGTCCGGTGCGGCAACCAGCGGCAATGTTGACTACCGAGATGAAGCGGGCGAAAACGTGAGCCAGCGGGAGGAACATGATGGTCGATGCGCCCGGGTAAACGGCGCCGGGCAAGGTAGCCACAGCGTTCTCCGCCAGCTCCACGAAGTTGCCGTGGGTCAGCTCGCAGCCCTTGGGGCGGCCGGTGGTGCCCGAGGTGTAGATGATCGTGGCGATGTCATCCAATGCTGTGCCCGAACGGCGGGCTTCGAGCAACTGGTCATCGACGTTCCGGCCATCTTCGGAGAGCTGTTCCAGCCCGCCATCGAACTGCCAGACGTGATCCAGTCCGTCGAGCTGTTCCTGATGGGCGGCGCGGCGGACCACGGCTTCCTGGGCGGCGGCCTCAACGACGACGGCCTTGGCACCGGAATCGGAAACGATCCAGGCAACCTGGCTAGGGGAGGAAGTTTCATAGACGGGGACGGTGACGCAGCCGGCGAACCAGATGGCGAAGTCAACCAGCGTCCACTCGTAGCGGGTCTTGGCCATCAGCGCGATGCGGTCGCCAGGTTCGATGCCATTGGCGATGAACCCCTTCGCAATAGCCCGGGCGTCGGCAGCGAACTGCGATGCCGTGACATCATTCCACGTTCCGTCGGTTCCCGGCTTTGAGAACAATGCCGGGTTGGCCGCTGAATTCGCGTGGCGTAATAGCAGATCTGTAATATTCGACTGCTGTGGCGAATGAATGCGAATTGGCGAGCTGTATTCGCGCATCTGGTCTTCAACTCCTGAAACTCTGTGTGACCCCATTAGCAATAGCGGGTAACCCGCATCACATATTTATTACTATAGAGTAACCTACCGTGTGGTGTACTCAAAGCCGTTTTCTATACTTGAGCCCCATCATCTCCCGGATCGCGTTCAGTGGGAAGACGTTTGAGCAAGTAGGCGATTCCGAGCAGGGCGGCGAGTGCCAGTCCGAAATAGATGAACACCGGAGCTGCGCGGAAAAACACCACGCACAGCAGCAACCCAAGCGGACCGCCAGCGGCGCCAACCCAGGCGAGGTTCAGCATCGGATCACCTGAACCCAGCGCGGCGGGTTCTTCTGGAACGAACTCTTCCGGGGTCTGCTCAGCAACATAGTCGCGCGGTCCGCGAACCGCGGCAGGCCCGGTGTTGAAGAGCTTCTCCAGTCTCGCCGCGCGCTCGTCGGCGCTGGGTTCGCGGGGTACCGAGGCATCAAGCTGACGGAAATTCTCGACTAGCTCATCCCACTGCGGATCATTCTGGTTTGAAGGATGGGCATCTTCCGGATTCATGCGCGCTCCTCCTTGCGCTTCTGTTCCGTGGCGGCCAGCTGCGCGAAGAAGCGAGCGGATTCGTGGAAAATCTGCTCCGCATCGTAGTCCAGGGTGGCTACGTGCTTGGAGTGCAAGAGCATGTGGTGCTCGGCCAGGGTGCCTGAGTTCAGGCCCTCGACCAGCTCGCGCACCGACTGCTCTGAGACTACGTTGTCGACGGTGGAACGGAAGAGCTGCACCGGGGCGTTCACCAGCTCCAAGCGCCGGCGGGTCTGGGCAAAGAGCGAACGGAGTTCGGCTACGGCTGCTACCGGGGTGCGCGGGTAGGCCCCTTCATCGACACCGCGCTTGGCGATGTCATTGCTGATAGGGGCAACGCTGCGCACTACATGCTTGAGCCAAGGAGTATAGGAGGACAAGGGGGAGTCCACGACCAGGCCCGGATTGACCAGCGAAACACCGGCTACATTGCGGCGGGTCGCCAGATGCAGGGCCAGGGCGCCGCCCATGGAAAGGCCAGCGGCGAATACCTGCTCGTGCGTGCGCGCGAGCCTGTCAAAAGCCGCTTCGGTAGCGTGGATCCACTGGCCATAACCTCGACCGACCATGTCCTGCCATTGCGTTCCGTGCCCGGGCAAAAGGGGAATGTCCGTGTCGAATCCGGCCTGCTCCAAGGAATCCGCCCATGGCTGCATGGAAACAGCGGAGCCGGTAAAACCGTGGATCAAAAGTACTGCACATGGACGTTTGCGCTCGTCCAGCGGAGTATTGCCTGCATCAAGTTTCATCGTGAACCCTCCGGATTTCTGCCTTCACCTTCGAGCGTAGTGCACAATTGAAGGGTGCGGAGTGCGCTTCGACCAGTAAGGTCGCGGTTTCTCTTCCCGCGTAGCTGGTCAACTAGAAGAAGGAATTTTCCCGCTGTGCTGTACGACTTCCTCAAGCGTTTCGCTGTCCGGCCGCTAATACGAATTTTCTTCCGCGTCAAGATCCAGGGCATCGGCAATGTGCCTGAAACCGGTGCGGCGATCTTGGCTTCCAACCACCTGTCGGTGAGCGACTCGGTGTTCCTCCCAGCGGCGCTGGATCGTACCGTGATTTTCCTGGCCAAGGACGAGTACTTCAACGGCAAGGGCATCAAGGGCCGGATCACCGCGTGGTTCTTCCGCAATATCAACCAGCTGCCCATGGACCGTTCAGGCGGGCAGAAATCGGCTGCTTCGCTGGCCAGTGCCAAGAACGCACTGGCGCAGGGCCAGGTGCTGGGCATCTATCCGGAAGGCACCCGTTCACCGGATGGACGGTTGTACCGGGCCAAGCTCGGCGTCGCCAAACTCGCCCTGGAAACAGGTGCACCGGTGATACCAATTGCAATGATTGGCACCGACAAGGTCCAGCCCATCGGCCAAAGCCTGCCGCATCCGGGCCGGATCGGGATCAAGATCGGCAAGCCGCTGACCTTCGAGCACCTGAACGGCAGGTCCGCGAATCCTGAAACGCTTCGCGCTTGCGCCGACGAGATCCGCAAGGCAATCAATGTCCTGTCAGGTCAGAGCTACGTCGACATCTATGCTCCACGCAAACCAAAGAAGTAGCAGGCCGCTATGCGCAGTGTTACGGCGACTTGTTACATTCATCGCGGTCCTTTGAGCTGATGCCACGTAGAATGGGCAAGGTGAGCGAAGAAAACCGAACCCCATTGCCAGGCTCCTCCGTAGCCGGCCCCGCCACCGATCCGCAACTAGATTTGTGGCGTGAATTGCCAATTGCCCAGCAGCCGACTTGGCGTGAGCACAAGGACTATCAGTCCTCCATCAACGAATTGGGTTCGCGTCCGCCACTGGTATTTGCCGGCGAAGTCGACGTACTGCGCGAACGCTTGGCCGCAGCAGCCCAGGGCAAGGCCTTCTTGCTGCAGGGCGGCGACTGCGCCGAAACCTTTGCCGATGCAACCGCCGACAAGATCTCCTCGCGAGTTCGCACCATCTTGCAGATGGCTGTGGTGCTGACCTATGGCGCATCGATGCCGGTAATCAAGATGGGACGCATGGCTGGCCAGTTCGCCAAGCCGCGCTCCTCGAATGACGAAACCCGAGATGGTGTTACTTTGCCGGCATTCCGCGGCGACATCGTCAACGGCTTCGACTTCACACCCGATTCCCGTGCCCACGATCCGAAGCGCATGGTGCAGGCCTACAACACCTCATCGGCCACGCTGAACCTGATCCGCGCGTTCACCCAGGGCGGCTTCGCAGACCTGCGCAGCGTGCACTCGTGGAACAGCGGATTCATGGCCAACCCGGCGCACTCCGCCTACGAGCAGCTGGCCGGCGAGATCGACTCGGCCATCCGCTTCATGGATGCCTGCGGTGCAGACTTCGAGGCGCTTAAGCGCACCGAGTTCTTCGCCTCCCATGAAGCACTGCTGCTGGACTACGAGCGTGCGTTGACGCGTACCGATTCGCGGACCGGCCTGCCGTACGACACCTCCGGCCACTTCCTGTGGATCGGTGAACGAACCCGTCAGCTGGACCACGCACATGTGGACTTCCTCTCGCGCGTGCGCAACCCAATCGGCGTGAAGCTGGGCCCGAACTCGGATCCGGAAGATGTCCTCGCGCTGATCGAAAAGCTCGATCCGAACCGCGAACCAGGACGCCTGACCTTCATCACCCGCATGGGTGCGAAGAACATCCGCGAGAAGCTGCCAAACCTGATCGAAAAGGTCACGGCCTCCGGCGCCCAGGTGCTGTGGGTTACGGACCCAATGCACGGCAACACGGTCACCAGCCAGAACGGCTACAAGACCCGCAACTTCGAAGATGTCATGGACGAAGTCCGCGGCTTCTTCGAAGTGCACGACGCGCTGGGCACCTTCCCAGGCGGCCTGCATGTGGAGATGACCGGCGACGATGTGGCTGAGTGCCTCGGCGGAGCGGATCCGATCCGCGAGGAAGACTTCGACTCGCTGTACGAGTCGCTGTGCGACCCGCGCCTGAACCACCGCCAGTCCCTGGAGATGGCCTTCCTGGTCTCCTCGGCACTGCAGAGCCGCAGCCGAAACCGCTAGCAGCTAGAGAATAATCCGGTTCCCGACAGCGGGAACCGGATTATTTTTATGCCTGGGGGAACGGCGCAGGCCTCAGAAGGCGTAGATGCTGATCTCGCTGCCGCGCACGGCTTGCTGGTGCAATGGAGACTGCATGCGAACGGTCTGGCTGAAACCGCCAAAGACATTGTGCGTCTTCACGGAAAAGCCGGCGGCTTCCAGTGCAGAGAGTGCTTCCTCGACGCCCATGCCGAGCACGGATGGGATCTGGACGTATTCTGGTCCTTCCGAGAGATTCACTGTCACGGTGCTGCCGTACGCAACGGTGCCCTGGGCCGGGTCCTGGACGGCGACTAGGCCTTTTTCGGTCGTCGTGGAATGGACGGATTCACCGGTTTCCAGCTTCAAGCCCATGGACTCAAGCTTTTCCTTGGCCGCATCCTTGCCAAGACCAATGACCGCAGGAACAGGAACCGGAGCATGTCCCTTGGAAACAGTGAGGGTGATGATGTTCTTCCGCGGCAATTTCTTGCCGGCGGCAGGGGAGGAACTGATAATCTCGCCCTTCGTCACCGATTCCGAGTAGGCCTCGGCTTCCTGGACATCTTCGAAACCGATTTCATCGAGCAACTTGGTGGCCTGATCCAGGGTTTTCCCGGTGAAATCCGGAACTGCAAAAAGCTGAGGGCCTTGCGAAACGATCAGATCGATTCCCTGGAACTTCATGATGTTCTCGCCGGTCCCCGGCTGCGAGTCGACCACCCTGCCGATGGCAATCTCATCGTTGTAGGTCGTGCCTACCCGAACTGGAACACCTTGGCCATCCATTTGCGCGACTGCCTGCGATTGAAGCATGCCGGTCAATGACGGGATGCGGATGACGGTTCCGGGGCCGCGGCCGAAGAACCATCCGGCACCTGCGACCAGAGCCACGATGAGGATCCACATCACGGTGATGACGAACTTCTGCGTACCCGAGCGAGGCTGACGCAACCGGTGGGTGGGTACCTGTGCTTCCTTGCGCCACTTTCTTGCAGCCTGCTTCTGCGCACGCTTTTGGCCACGTACCGACAGCGGTGCTTCGGAATCGGCGTCATTCTCGTGGGCCGGTTCCAGATCGCGGCCGCGGGTGTACACCGACGTTGCGGCTATGCCAGAATCAGCGGCAAGATCAGTGGGACGAGGCTGGGCCAGTGTGGCTTGCGCATCGCGAAGATCCAAGACTTCGGTGGCGTCAACCGCGGCAATGACGGTTGTCTGGTCAGGATCGGCGGGGGCATCATCGATAACGTAGCTGTCCTCGTGCTGAGCAGTATTCCGCTTCAGCCATAGCTGTTCACGCTCATCTTCGCGCTCGCGTTGCATCGCATCAAGACGCTGCTGCAGCGTAGTGGGCATCTGCGCCATAGTTTGCGGGGTGAGATCTTCAATCCCGCCGAGGTCCTCGGCGCCCAGGTCCAGTTGCGCATCGTTGAGCGTTGAGCGGATCTGGATGATCTCCTCCAGCAGCAGCGAAGCATCTTGCGGGCGCTTCTCTGGATCCTTCTCGGTGCACCATCGAACCAACTCATCGAGATCTTCGGCCAATCCCGGAACCAAGTCCGAGGGCATGGGCATGGGGGAGTCCAGATGATGCTTCATTAATGCAGCGGCATTGGTCTCGGTATACGGTGCTTGTCCAGTCAGCATCTGGTAGATCATGATGCCCAGTGCGTAGATGTCGCTGCGCGAATCGGCTGGTGCCCCTGAAACTAGTTCGGGGGAGACATGGGACAGCGTGGCGACGAGCGTGGCTGACTGGGTATGGGCGCTGGCAGCACGGGCCAAGCCGAAGTCGGTAACTTTCACTTCGCCGGTATCGGAGAGCAGCACATTTGCCGGTTTCATATCCCGGTGGATGATTCCCTCGCTGTGCGCGGCGCTGAGACCGTGGCAAATTTGTTCAAGGACGCTTAGCGCCTGACGCGGAGTAAAGCGGCCGCGTTCTTCAATGACCTGTTCGAGGTTCCGTCCTCGAACATACTCCATCACGAGGTACACCAGATTATCGCTCACGTTGTGATCGCGGATGGAGACCACATTCGGATGAGTGATATTCGCAGCGATGACAGCTTCGGATTCGAATCGCTCACGCACTGTATGCTCGCTGGAGAAGTTGTCGTTCAGGATCTTCACGACAACCGCTCGATGCAGGCGCTTGTCCATGCTGCGGTAGATGCGTGACATGCCACCCAGGGCAAGCAGATGGTCCAGTCGGTATCGACCATCCAGCGTCTTGCCCAGGTTGGGGTCGGTCAGGGCCGGGCTCATTTTGCGGTCGCACCTGCCTGAACGGTGCACGCGAAGCGGGCCAGAGTCACTAACGGATCCTTTCGAACATGAATACTACTTTTAATGTACCTAGCTGAGCTGACAATTTGTCGCTTAAACTCGAAATCCGCCAGTGGTGTTTACCTCTGGCGGATTTCGTATAGCGTCTCGGGTTGCGAGAATTACCTCGAGCGCAGCTTAATTAGGAAGCGCGGCGAGCTCGTGCTGCACGACGCTTCAAGGCACGACGCTCATCTTCGCTCATGCCACCCCAGACGCCTGCATCCTGGCCGGACTCAATAGCCCACTGCAGGCAGGTTTCGGTTACTTCACATCGACGGCAGACGCTCTTGGCCTCTTCGATCTGCAACAGGGCCGGACCGGTGTTTCCCACTGGGAAAAACAGTTCCGGGTCCTTTTCCAGACACGCCGCGCGGCTACGCCAATCCATGCTTATTGATGCTCCTTGAAATCTGAGAGGGTGTGAAACACCAACGACAATCAACACACAGGCAAAAAATAACTAGGAGTGAAATGAAATCCTGGTTGCCTAGCGGTTAACATCTGGCGTCTCGAAAGGTCGGAGAAGTCCATTCGGGCACTTCGTTTAACCGACCACATAAGGTTTTCATGTAACGCGGAAGTAAACAAGAGTCACGGTAGCGAAATGTTGCTGAATGCCTGAGTGCTTTCTCACATGGCATTTGGCACTAGGATCCGCTAGTTATCAGAGGTGTGGCGCGAGCAACAGCAAAAGTCAATTGTTGCGGTTTGAGTTCCTGCAGAAGGTCAACGAAAATTGTTGATGTGAGCAACGAAAATGCAATCTCGTCCCGCCCAACCAGTGTTTTCGTGGTTGCCGCGCTTGTCCTAATTGAGGCCCTGGCTGTTCTGGCGTACGCCATCAGCTACATGTTGAACCTCGACACCAACGGAACAGTCAATATGGGCGGGCAGTTATTCATGCTGGCCCTGTGCTTGCTTCTTGCCGTTTGGCAAGGCTCGGTAGCTGTCAACTTCTTCAAGGGAAAAGCGTTCACTCGTGCTCCGATTGTCGTTTGGCAACTATTCCAGCTCATCCTCTCTGTTTCATTCCTGAGCTCCAATATCCCGATGGTGACGGCCGCGGCGGTACTTTCCATCGTGGTCGCCGGAACCACTGTGGTGATGCTCTTCGCGCCGAAGACCACCGCATTCCTCGGAGACCGGCCAAACCGCTGAATTGCCAGCAGATAATTCGTACGGAATATGAATCATCCGCGGTTTGCCTCGTTTGGAGATGACCGCGCACCAATAGTCTTTGGCTCCTTGATGAGGCACCTGATGGATTGGCTGCCAATTCATCGGTTGTAGATCTTGCGGATGATGGGCTTCGACAGCGACTACCTGGCGATCATCGAACCCGTTGGCGCTCAATCCCAGGTCGAAGGCCATCCTGCTGGACGGCGGAACGAATAGCGCGACACCGATTCCCCTCGAATTCAGAGCGTTCAAGAGCGGTGGCAACCGAGAGTCATTGGTGGTTTCGAGGAAGAGGCAAAGCAAGTCCTGCCGAACACGGTACGAGCCGTCCTCGAGAGAACGTACGAACCGTTCAAAGTCCGGTAGGCCGCAAATATGCGGGGAGTTCCAACGCACAGCGAGTACGGCAGTCAGCTGCCGGCGCTGTTGCGTATCGGGGCACAGCACAACAACCATCGGACCTGCTGGTCGAGGGACCGCCTCACCATCGAAGGGCGAGTATCCCAGAAAGTTTGCCGGTTGAAGGGCAGAACCTGAAGGCATCTGCCAAGCCGAAGGCACTTCGGGCCAGGTGCTTCCCGGGATTTCAGCTAATTGAACTTCGGTGAGTTGGAAGACCTGCGGAGGATGCCCCGAACTCAGCTTGACCCCTCGACCCGGCAAAAGCGAACAGGCCGGGATCTTGGGCCACATCATCTTTAATGACTCGGTAGCGTTGAATGGGAAGAACCATTGCTCTGTACAAAGACCGGTGGACTTCAACGCGTTTTGGTCGCGGTCAACTGAACAAATCACCATAGGCGATTGCGGGCCGCCGAAACGCAATAGCGTACCGAGTGCTTCGTCCAGGCGTTGGAAATGTTGCGGGTGGATATTGGACTGCAACTGGGCCAGTGAATGAACGAGAATGATCAATGCTGGATCACTGGGCATGGATTCCAGGAAGTCGACAGCATCGAAAAAGCCATAGGGATCCTCACCCGTGACAACCTTGACGTTTTCAGTGGCATCCGGGATCGGCGACGGACCGAAGCAAAGTATTTTTCTGGGCGAACGGGCGAGGGAAGCGAACAGGGTTCGGGCACCGGCTTCTGGCAAGCCGCAGATCAATGTTGATCGTGAACGGGCAGGGTCAAGAATCAAAGGTTCAAGCCGGGCCAAATGCAGATTATCTGCAACGCCGCAGTAAATCGTTCCTCGTTCCTTCCCATCCCACGTATCTGGCGAGTGCGTTGGTTCTGCTGGCCGAGGCAACGCTGGAGCAAAACCAGATACCGGGAGCTCCGAAGTGGACCACTGTGAGGAAAGTTCTGCTGCATGGTTTTGCAAGCGATCTCCAGCGACTGACGCGATGCTCTTTTCGAATCGGCATAACGGACGAAGGCTGAGATCTTGACGATTCCGCTCGAATAGTTCGCCGTGCAGTGGCGGCTCGATGGCCAGCTGGAATTGCATGTTCCTAGTGGGCTTGGAAGCGCCCTTGATGATCGCCTGTCCGGGGTGGAGGAGTTTGGACGCCTCGGTGGAGCCCACCAGTTCCACGGACTCACCCGGGTCGTTTACCCTCAATGCGATTGTCGTGTTTAAGTTCGCCTTGGTTTGTCCCGTCAAAGCGCCAGCCGGACGCTGCGTGCTGAGAATCAGATGGATTCCTAGAGCTCGACCCACCGCAGCTAAACGATCAATTCTGGCGCTGGCTTGAGGAAGCGTTTCGACGAAAACACGGAATTCGTCAATGACTACCAGCAAGCGAGGCAGAATCGGGCCTGATTCGTCGAGATCTTGATATTCCGCAATGTCGCTGCAGCCTTGTGCTGCCAGAAGCTCCTCGCGCCGCCGCACCTCATGTTCTAGTTGTTCCAACGTGCGCTGAGCCGCTGCCTCATCGAGGTCGCTTGCGAAGAGCTGGACATGGGGCAAACCTGCATAGACGCCTAGTCCAGCTCCACCCTTGAAATCAATAAGTGCGAAGGCAAGCTGAGTCGGCGGGTGGTTCCGGGCAAAATCAGCAATCAGGCGCCTGAGCGCTTCTGACTTGCCTGACCCTGTAGTGCCGCAAATCAGTACATGCGGACCATCCTCATGAAGATCAAGGAACACGTCCTCTTGCTGTTCATCGAGGCCCAGATGTGCCCGTACGGCTAGTGACGGGGATGCAATGGATTCTGCGTTCTTGGTTATTGCCTGCTTTTGCAGCTGCACATACTGCTGCACCATCCTGTCGAACCGCGAAAGGCTCAGCGTGCTTAGGTTCTGCAGCACTAAGCGTTCGTCGGGCAAACGCGAGGACACGGGGCTTGGAACAATCCAATTCTCCACGGATTCGGCCAGCACCGGTGAAACGCCCAGCACCAGGGCGCCGGAAATAGGTTGAGGTTCCTGGGCAGTGACGTACAACGTCGCCAGGTTGGTTTCCTCTTTCCTGGTGAAGCTCGATTCTTCGGGAATCGACAGGTGGGCCACGGAAACGTTGCTCACCAAAAGCAGCGACGCCGGAAGACACCTGACACTGGGATCGAGCACGAGCCGTATCTGGCCGGAATGTATGGCCGGGAGATAGCGTGCAAGTACTGCGGCCAGAATAGCCCCAGCGCTTTGCCCTTGTGCAGAATTCAGCTGCCAGACGCTCGGGGTACTCGGGAAAAATACTGGACCGAACCAGGGCGCGTCCGACTTCGTCTTCCTGAGGCTACGAAATACTTTGCGGATCCCCGTGGGATCAGAACGAGAGGTGTCCTGCGGAGACCACAGTCCCTCGCCCCAAACCAGTGGTGGTATCCGGGCATGCGACAGTCCCAAAGAAGCGGAATCCAGTCCGGCTACGAACGATTCTCCGAGAGCCGGAGAATATTTACTTCTCGCGATAATGGCGGAAGCTCGTTGCACTTCCATTTCCCTTTTCCATTCGCGACGCTCCACGAACAGTTGACCGGCAGGCACCATACCCATAAGGGCCGAAACGCCACTCAAGATCAGAAAGAGCATCGAACCGGTAACCAAGGCAAGCAAGACGCCGGAGATGATCGGAACGAATGCTGCGAGGACCAGAGCAATTAAGCGGGACAGCTCGGGCTTGGAAGGTACTTGGATTTCCAATTGTTCGGGGGTTACCAATTGACCGGATTGGGCGGTTAATGGATCGCCGACAGCGAATTCAGTGTTGCCCAGAAAGAAGCGCGATCCGTGTTCCAATTCCACGGACTCGCAGCGGCTGCCATCTGGCATGGCAAGTTGCTGCTCAGAGCAGGCTACCAGGCGCAAGCTCCGGGTTGTCACGAATAACTTCGCGTGAACCCGGGACACCAGCGGATCTTCTAACCATAATGGGGCGGTTCTGCCGATGACATGTTCTCCCTTTGTGAGCGGAATCCAGGCACCAGCGTCGGGGCCGCGAACTACATATAACTTGAGGCACGAAGCTGTGGTGCTTGTGGCGCGAACAGGTTGGGGCAATTCATTGAGCAGAAGACGTTCAGACGCATGCAGGATCCCCAACTCTTCTATCCGCGTTATTCCCGAATACCATCGTTGTCCCGGGAAATGCTGCTGCAGCAGTGCGGCGAGCTGCTCGCCCGATATTCGTCCGGACATGACAAGTTCGAATTGCCGCGGATGCTGGAATTTTCGGGAAATCAGAAGTAATTCATAGCGGACCATGAGGTCTCCTGAATGTAATGGAATGTTGTCGTTCCCATCTAAACCAGCATTGAGGGCGGCGCTGGAAGATAAGAATCTTGGTGTGGAGAAAGTACCAAGAACTATCCACAACTTCGGGAACCTCTTGAAAGCGGTCTCTGCTGCAGATAGCATCCCTTGTCATACGAATAGGTATGCTGCACCGACGACGCGCTCGCCGATAGTCCCCGAGATCGGGATCCTCCAGTAGGGAAGCCAAAGGAGTCAGTCGTGGATGCGCTGTCCATTGTCGAAGACGAAGTACGCGAGCTGGTTCGCCGGCGTGGATTGGACCCGGCAAAGCAGCCAGCGATGATCCGATCACTTATTGAAGAGGTCATTCGCGACTACGACGAACGCGCATTGCTTGGCGCCGTGCCTTCACTTGGATCGCTAGAGGCCGCCCAACGTTCAGTATTCGATAATGTGGCCGGGTTCGGAGCGCTGCAACCCTTATTGGATGATCCTTCTGTTGAAGAGATCTGGGTAAATTCTCCTGTCAAATTCTTATAATAGTCTCGCTGTGTAACATGGAGACATGACCACGAAACAGGCCTGCGGAATTTACGCGCGCATTTCCAGTGATATTGACGGAACGGCCCTAGGAGTGGCTCGGCAGCTGGAGGATTGCACGCGTGAAGCGGCTCGGCGCGGCTGGTCGATCGTGGACCGTTTTGTAGACAACAACGTGAGCGCTAGTAACGGACGCGCTCGCCCCGAGTACGTCCGGATGATCGAGGCAATAGAAAACGGCACCATTGGCGCGGTGATTGTCTGGGACGTTGACCGGCTGACGCGCACGCCCGCTGAGCTTGAAACGTTCATTGACTTAGCGGACCGGCACGAGCTGGCGCTTGCATCTGTCGGGGGCGAAATGGACCTCGCCACCCCACAAGGCCGCCTTCTGGCGCGTATGAAGGGGAGCGTGGCACGTCATGAGGTGGAACAGCAGTCCCGCCGGCTGAAGCGTAAGTTTGACCAACTGGCGGCATCGGGGGAGCCGCACGGGCCTGTGCCGTTCGGTTATCGCCGCGTGAACCAAGTAGGCGAGGACGGCCGGAAATTCCGCCAAGATGTGGTGCACGAGGAAGAAGCGGCCATCGTGCGCGATTGGTACAGACGGGTGGCTGATGGTGAGACGCTTAGGTCAATTGCTAATGATATGAACGCGCGCGGACTGAGAACCCATTCCGGGAAACTGTGGCTCGGGGCCGTGATTGGGCGCATGCTGCGCCGCGAAGCCTACCTAGGCCTGCGGAAACACCGCGGGCAGGTTGTAGGCCCGGGAAACTGGGAACCGCTGATAGACCAAGAAACTTTCGACCGTGCGTTTGCGATCCTCTCGGACCCTAACAGAATCCCGCCGCGTGGCCGTGAGCCGCGCTACCTCGGATCCGGCATCTATCGGTGCGGGAAGTGCGGCGGCGCTATGCGTCCCATTGTGCAGGCCAAGGAGAACAAGCATCGAAGGGCCCCGGCATACGGCTGTTCTGCTTGCCAGCGCACCGTTCGCATAATGGAGCCGCTGGATGCGTGGGTCGAGCGGATCGTTGTGGGCCGCCTGTCGAGGCCTGACGCTGCGTTGGACTTGAGCCGGGACCCTTCCCGGTTGCGTGAGGCTATGGCAGCCCGGGACGCGATTGTGGCGCGCATGGATAGCGCGGCCGATGAGTACGCGGCCGACACCATTACTGTTCGCCAGCTTACGCGGATCACGGAGCAGCTGAAGTCTGATCTGTCGGCGGCTGAGGCCCGCGTGACCATGGAGCAGCCTTTCCGCGTGCTGGACGGGATGGTGGGCAGCGGGGCCGCTGAGGCGTGGGCCGCCGCGTCAATGGAGCGCCGCCGCGCGGTGCTGCGGGAACTGGTGGACATTACGATTTTGCCTGCCGGTGTGGGTGTGAAGTTTTCGCCTGAGCAGGTCCGTTTTGAGTGGAAGGGTGCGGCATGAATTGGGATGACTGCGAATGGCCCGGCCCCGTGTCTGCGGAGCTGCGGGACTTGGTGCTTGGTACTGCTCGGCCGGCCGGCAGCGTTCGGACAGTTCCAGTGCATGTTCGTTGTGCCGGCGGCCATGACACGGGCGCTCGGTTGCGGTTGGAGTTGGACGGCGACGGGCTGAGGCTGGCACGGCGCAAGGGTGAAGTGTTCACAGCTGTGGACAACGAGGTGGCCGAAGATTTGGCAGACCGTGAACCGGACGCGGAGCCGCCGCTGCGGGTTGAGTGCCTGACCTGCGGCGACGTGGGGCAGGGTGTGGCCGTGTGGCGCTTGCTGGAGCACGTGGAGCGGGCGCTGAAGCTTTGGCGTGCCCGGGGGATGGAAAAGCAGCGGCCGCCGCGTTTCGTTTGGCCTGGTGCTTAAGCATGAAGTATTCTTTTTTCAGGTTCCCCGGGCAACCATAGCCACGGACGATTCAGGGCCTCCAAGAGTTGGAGGAAGTAGTGAGATAGCTCCCGGTGAAACGCTTTTTAGCGCTTTCATGCAGGGAGCTTTTTTATGTCTGAAGTAGTGCAAGCCCGGGCCGCGCTTGGATCCGCGAGCCGCTGGGGCAACACGGAACAAATCGAGAATGCACGCCGGGACCTCGCGGCCGCGAAACTGGCAGCGTATGCCGAAAAGATCATCAATGAAGCGCCGCCGCTGACTATGGAGCAGCGGGCGCGCATATCTGGGATGCTACGTCCTACCGGCGGCGTGTCCAAATGAGCCCGCGCATGGCAACGGCCCCCGCCGGGAAGGGCAGGGGCCGCAATCTGGAGGTAATGGCACGCTCCAAGCAGATGTCGACCATCGTACCTGATACGTTCCCGGGTAGCGCGACGGCCCCCGAGTGTATCGAGGGCCGCCGCGTTTCTGGATCGAGCCGGATCCGTGCGACCAGCCTAACTGAGCAGGCCCCCGAGTTCATCCCCGGCCCCTCGGTATTCAGCAGCTGCGCGCAAATAGCGGCGCTCGCCGGTGGTGGTCTGTCATGACGTGGCTAAAGCTCGGTGAAGAGTTCACCAAAGAGGCGGCTCGAGCGGGCTTGTCCGATGCTGCGTTCCGTACCCACGTTGAGGGGTTGGCCTATGCGGTTGACCGGGAAACCGACGGCATATTGGACCGGCGCGACGTTCGGCGGTTCGCTGAGACTGAGGATCCGGGCGCGGCCGTTGCTGAGTTGCTGGCGGCCGACTTGTGGATCCGGACCGGTCCGGATGAACTGCGGATCGTTCACCACATGCAGGAGCAGCCCTCGGCGGCCTATCTGACCAACAAACGGGCCAACGACGCGCGTCGGCAGCGTCGAGCCCGGGAGCGTCAAGCATTGAAGGCGCAAGGGCTCACAGATGACGCGATCGGAGCGGAGCTGGCCGCGCGTGGGCTTGGCAAGGATACGCCGCCGGCGGTGCCTGAAGCGTCACGCGGTGAGTCACGGCGTGACACTGGCGCGGAGTCACGCCGTGACAATACGCGTGACCCGGAACGGAACGGAACGGACCGGACCGGACCGGTTCGGGACGGTACTTCTTTTGATGACAAGCAACCAAAAAACCAAGCGGAGCCATGGTTGGCCACTGTACCGGCCGGGCTCCAATGCTCGGTGAACGACTGCGACCGCCGGGTGACTGAGTACTCCGCCCAATTCGGCCAGTACTGCGCAGGACACGGCGAAGAGCTCGGAGGCCGTGATGCGTGAGGAACGGGACCCCACGGACCTCGGCCTATCGCCGGCCCCGGCTGAGCCCCCGAGTTCCCCTGGCCCAGTGCCGCATATCTGCAATGACGGCTGGCGCGGCGAAAACGAGCGCGGCGACGTGATCCCCTGCTACATCTGCCGGCCCTACCTGAAACGAGGAAACAAACGATGACCACAACCACCGGCGAGCGCCAATTCTTCGAGGCTGAGGCGTGGAAGTTCTGCAATGGCTGCGGTGAGGACAAGCCGCTCGAGGGGTATCAACGGCAGGGAGGAACACGGGACGGCCGGAAAAGTCGGTGCCGTGCCTGTGTCGCTGAGGTTAGCGCTATTTGGCGGGCGCGTAATCGAGAGGATATTCGGGCCAAGGCGGCGGAGTATCGGGCGCGGCCTGAGAACAAGTTGCGGGCGCGTGCCACTTCGGCGGCGTGGCGTAAGCGGCAGGAGGCAAGCAAGTGAGGGCACCAGATTACGAGGGCCGGCCAGCTAATCGGCGGCGCACGAAGGTGAACCTATGGCGTTACGGTGACCGCGGCGTGAGGCGGTCAGGGGTGCAGCTGCGCATTGAAAACAAATCAATATGGCTGAGTCCGGAAAAAGCTTACGCGCTGGCAAACAAGCTAGTGGATGCTGCGGAGCAAGCCGAAGCGGCCCCGGATCCGGTCCCGCCGGCAGCGGACACGGACTAGCAGGCCCCCGGCCGGGTGATCGGCCACGAAAACACGGTGAGGCCCGGAAACGGGCGCACAGCGATTAGACAAGGAAAACAAAAATGAGCAACACAAACGAGAACGCGCTCGAGCTGCGTGTGGCAGCAGGCGACGCGGTCGGATTGGTGCGCGCCGTGCAGTCCAACGACGGGGCCGGCGCGGCCGCGCTACTCTCCGCCATGGATCCAAAAGAGCTAGAAGCAATGACACTGGCGCTCGCCGGTATGGTGCCTATGGCTTGGCGTGCTGCGTATCGTGCCGGCGTGCGGTTCGGGTCCTTGAACGTCCCGGATCACGAGCTGGACGAGTTCGGGGCATCAGAAGATTTGGCCGGCCTGTCCGCTGCGGAGCTGACGGCATATCTGGGCGCTTTGGCGAAAGAGTCGCGGCGTTCGAGTTAGTGTTGTTCTAGCGCGACTAGTTCGGCAGCTGGCCAAGGCCAAGAACGAGGATCCCGGGCACGGGACAAGTTCGAGGAGCCCCCGCCATTGACTGAGCGTGACGCGCTAGGACTTGCCAGCCGCCGGTACTCATTCCGTCCGCTAGGCCCCGCTTTCATTTTGGCCCTGTCATAGGTCCGCCGTTCCGTTTTGCGCCGGGACCGCGTAGCACCGCGCCGGGCCGTATTCACATTCATTTTTAGCCGTGCCCATGGGTGAGCTATCCCCATTTGTGGACGGCGCTAATCGTTAGGAAAAAACGATGAACAAGTTTGAGCAGCTAAAAGCCAAGGCACTGGAGAATGCCAAGGCGGCCCGCCTGTTGGCGGAAAAAGCAGATAACGAGAACCGCGAACTTACCACCGCTGAGAAGTCAGCATTTGACGCAGCTATGAAGGCCGCCGATGACTTCGTGAAGCGGGCCAAGGAGGCCAAGGCCGACGCGGAGATTCTGGCAGCCGCCAAGGCGCTGGCGGATGAAATCGGCGGTGCCCCGGGCAAGAAGGCCGCCGGCCCTGTAGGTCGCAAGGCATGGGGCCGCGCCGGCGTAAAGACCGTGCGCGAGGCCATGGGCCGCGCTGACGGATCCAAGGCCCTAGTGTCCGGATCCGTGACCATGGCTAACCCTGTCTCTGATGGGGTCGCGCCACTGGGTGCCGTGCCAACCTCGGTGCTGGACCTGCTGCGCGGAGAGCCGGCCGAGGGTCTGTCTGATGAGGACTACGGCCGCGATCTGGCAGGCTACAAGCCACGCGTTGAAAACGACAGCCAAATCATGGACGCAATCATGCGCGGCGACGGCGGCGGAACCAACACTTTCACCTACCTGCGCCAGACCGTCCGCGATTCCAAGGCCGCGCCAGTCGCTGACGGCGCACTGAAACCGACCTCGATCTACACCATGGAGGAAATCGAGGACCGGTTCCGCGTCATTGCTCACCTGTCGGAGCCATTCCCGCAGCGTTACTTCCACGATGACAAAAGCCTAGGGGAGTTCCTAGCCAATGAAATGGGCTACGGCTTGCAGCGCGCCATTGAGCAGCAGGCGCTGAGTGGTGACGGTACCGGGGAGAACATGACTGGCATTCTGTCCACCTCGGGGCACCTATCGCAGGCGTGGAGCGCTGACCTGCTCACCACACTGCGCAAGGCCATGACCGCCTTGCAGGTCACGGGCGTGGATCCTACCGCGCTGGTGCTACATCCTACGGACGCTGAGCGTCTGGACCTGCTGCGTGAAGGTGTGGACTCTGGCAAGTACCTACTCGGGGACCCGGCAGCGGAGGCCGTGCGCACGCTGTGGACTATCCCGCGCGTGACCTCGTTGGCCGTGGCCGCTGGTACTGCGGTACTTGGAGACTGGGCCGCTGCCAAGCTAGTCACGCGGCAGGAGGCAGTGCTGAACGTGGACACCGGCGGCGCACTGTTCGACAAGAACCAAGTGAAGTTCCGTGTTGAGACTCGCGCCGGCGTGGCTATCAAGCAGCCCGGCGCATTCGTAGAGATCGACATTGCGGAGCCTGCTGCCTAGCAGTTCGGGCACCTCCCAGCAGCGGCCGGCCGCCCTTCCATGGGTTGCCGGCCGTTGCTTTCTCCCCCCGGGGGTAAGGGGGGTCGAAATCTCTACCACCTGCCCCAGCCCGAGTTAGGTTCCGGCAAGAGATTCTCCCCCTCCGCGACTTTTTGCCCACCTCGCGCGCGTGCGCGGGAGGGCTGATGTTGTCAAACACTCATAGACAAGGACGGTTTCACGATGGACGAATTGCAGCGAGACGCGCTCGAGCGGACTATCTCGGCCGGCGTTCGTCGCGGCGTGCTGAAGCTGGATGAGGACGCGGCCCTGCTGGCCTTGTGCCGGATGCTTGCGGATCAAATGGACAACGAGGCCGCCGACAACGACGAGGGTCCAAGTACTCGACTGTCTGCGGCGTACCTGTCCGCGCTGAAGGACCTACAACGGGCACTGGGCCGGGAGAAAGAGAAGAGCCAGAAGGGCAGCAAGCTCGCACACCTGCGGGCCGTGCATAGCGTAAAGGATGCAGGATGAACGAGAACGGAAACGAGGCCGACCCCGAGTCCATCGCGGAGACGCTGGCCCGGCTTGAAAGAAAAATTGACGAGCTGGCCCACACTCTCGGCGGCGTGGTGGCCATGCTGAACATGATGGACGATTAGACAGACTGAAGGCCCCGGCGAAAATATCCGCCGGGGCCTTCGTCGCACCTGCCCCGAGTCCAGCCCGGGGGCCGCTGCTACATGCTGCGAGCCTGAGACACAGCCGCCTGCAGTGCTTCGATAAGTTCGTCCGCTTCGTCCGGGGTGAGCATGTCCGCCGAAACGGTGAGGATCGTTTCATCCTCGGTGGTGGATAATCCCACGGTGAAGGACTCGGCCGCGGTGGTGGTCTGCGTGGTGGTCGTGGTGCTCATTGTTGGTTCCTCTCGTTGGTGTTTCATTTGGTGGCCAATGCCCCGAGTTTCCCCGGGTGTGTGGTGTCTAGTTATTGGGGCCCTGCGGGCCTAGCGGAGCCCCAAGGGGCGCGGGTTGCTGTCTGACCCTCTCCCCATAGCTCCACGTTCGCCCCAAACCCCGTCAACCATCATTTGGAGTAGCACCGATGGCCCGCCCTCCAAATGAGAGCGAGCGAAGGTGGAACCGGTGCCGTTGGCCATTGGCATCGGTGCCCCGGCGGTACGGGACTTAACGTTGATATATTCACCGCGCCGACTCTGGTTATGCGCTAGGTCAGCAGGAACGCGCTGGGAGATACCCAATAGCGGGCCACGGAGACAGACTGCCTAGGAGGGCTTGCAATTGCCCGACGCCGTGACCACTATTCGGCAGCTCCCCCGAGTGTGGGGAAGTGCCGGGCCTGCTAGGTCATGGCCGGCAGCAGGAGCGCGACCGGCATATGCAGCCCAATGATGACTGCGGCGGTTCCGATTGTGCCTAGGGTGAGGCGGACGGCGGCGCGAGTGGCGTAGTAAGCGCGGTTATGCATTGGATCCGCCCCCAAGAATGTACTCGAACGCCGGCGCGTATTCGCGGACGTAATCGGCGGGGCTGGCTTGATCCGCGTCGACCCACGCATAAAGGTTGACGGCCTGAATCCCGGGGATACTGGCTACGGATACCCGCGTGTGCTGCGGCAGGCTGGCCGGCTTGGTGTTTGTGGCAATGCCCGGGATGGGCTGGAAGGTGGCGCGTAGCGCGGTAATGCCGTATTCGGCGGGGCTGCTTTCCATCTTGTCGGGGCAGCTGTTAAAGTTGGTCATGTGATCGAGCCTTATTCCTCGGTTACCGTTCCCCGGGGTGTTTGCAGCACCGCCGGGGCCTTTTATGTGACACAAGGAAACCTATATAAGTTTTTTTCACCACATCAAGTATTTTGCGCCAGAGGTGGCCAAAGCGAACTGACCCACATATGCATGGAATCGGCAGAAATCGCGGCTCTAGTAGAACGCATGCTCAAAACGTCGGGCAGGCGTCTGGACCTTTCCCAGCCATTCGTCGACTGCCAATTGCCTGATGGGTCTCGTCTTCACGTCGTGATTCCAGACATCACCCATGAGCATTGGGCCATCAACATTCGTAAGTTCATTGCTCGCGCGGGAAAACTTGAAGATCTAGTTGAGCTGGGAGCCTTGAGCGAACAAGCAGCGAGGTTCCTTTCTACGGCGATCAGTGCCGGTCTGAATGTCATCGTTACTGGCCCTACACAAGCCGGCAAAACGACAATGCTCAACTGTCTGGCATCAGCGATCGGCCCCAGGGAACGCATTATCACCATCGAGGAAATCTTTGAGCTGAATCTTTCACTAAGAGATGTCGTTGCCATGCAAACTCGCCTCGCCAATCTTGAAGGCACCGGTGAAATCACGATGCGCCGGCTGGTCAAGGAGGCCTTGCGCATGCGCCCGGAACGGATCATTATCGGCGAGGTCCGCGAAGCAGAGTCCTTGGATATGCTCATTGCCCTGAACTCGGGAATCGCGGGGCTATGTACCTTGCATGCGAATTCTGCCCGCGACGCTATCACAAAAATTTGCACTTTGCCGTTGCTTGCAGGACCAAATATCACCAGCGACTTCACCATCAAGACCGTGGCTGCATGCATTGACCTTGTGGTTCATTGCGTGCGGAGTCCACAGGGCCATCGCTATGTCAACGAGATTCTCAGCGTGCGCAACCGCGTGGAGGAAGGGCAAATTGAGTCCTCGACGCTATTCGAGCGGCAAGCCGATCGCCTGCTGCCGGCTCGGGGAGCCGATTGGTCCCATGAAAAGTTTGATGTCGCTGGAATCAATATTGCCGAATTGATGGCGGTGTAGCGGTGGTTGCTTTCTTTGCTCTCCTTGGCGGGCTAGGCATTGCCCTCATGGTTGACTGGTTGCTCTTCGCCCCGTGGGCAAAATCGTCCAAACGTAGCTCGGCCATCAAGAATGCTCTTTTGCATGCAGGAATGAGCAATCTGGCTCCGGCAAAATTCATCGTGATTTGCCTGGTCTGCGGGCTGACTTCCGCGTTGGTGACGTTGGGACTCACCGCTTCGTGGCTCTTCGCCTTGGTGTTTAGCATCTTCGGTTCATTCGCACCATGGGTCTACCTGCGCCATCAAGCCACCAAGCGCCGCACAGCATTGCAAGAACAATGGCCAGAGGTGGTTGATCACTTGCGAAGTGCCATCCGGGCGGGCCTATCTCTTCCCGAAGCATTGAGCCAATTGGCTGTCGTCGGCCCGCAGGTATTGCGTCCGCTATTTCGGGATTTCGCATTGGACTATCGAGCCACAGCGAACTTCTCCGTGGCGCTGGACCAGCTGGGCGAACGCTTGGCAGACCCGGTAGCCGACAAGATTCTCACGACATTGCGGATTACGCGTGAAGTCGGGGGCACCGACTTGGGGCATACGCTCACAACTTTGTCGGCATTCTTGCGAGATGACGTGAGAACACGAGGGGAACTCGCTGCCCGCCAATCATGGATTGTCTCGGCAGCGCGTTTGGCAGTCGCCGCGCCATGGATCTTGCTGTTGGTCTTGGGCACCCAGGAAGCTGCGAAGGATGCATATATGACGTTCGGGGGAGTGATAGTGCTATGCCTGGGCATGCTGGTTTCCCTCGTTTGCTATCGAATCATGCTCCGGCTGGGCACCTTGCCAGTAGAAGAACGAGTCCTGGCATGAACAGCTATACACCGTGGGCGGCGCTTTGCGGTTTGGGACTTGGCATAGGCCTTTGGCTGGTCTTTGTGAACCTGCCGGGCTGGCGAAGAATGGCCTTCGCTGATCGTATTGCGCCCCATGTTCGCGTTGGCGTTCGAAGCTCACGCATGCTGGAAGACTCATGGCACTCTGACTCCGGGCACTCGGCTTTAGGCCAACTCGCTGCCCCCATGTTGCTGCAAATCAAGAAGCTGGCTAGCCTACACAGTCCTTCGGCAAGTACTCTTCGGAAGCGTCTGAACGCTGCCGGATTGGACATGAGCGTAATTGACTACCGGTCTCAAGAAATTGTTTATGCTCTGGCAGGCCTAGTAGCAGGATCTGCGCTCATGGCCTTTGCCGCCGTTCAGTATCATGTCTCTTTGATCCTATCGGTGCTAGTCGTTATTGGTTTCGGGATTGTTGGCTATGCATTGCGTGGTTGGTGGCTTGGCGAACAGATCCATCGGCGGGCCAGGAAAATATTGACTCAGTTTCCAACCGTGGCCGAAGTGCTGGCGCTAACTGTCGGCGCAGGCGAATCAACCACCGGGGCCATCGAAAGAATTTCACGAATCTGCCACGGGGTGATCGGTGACGAATTCACCAAGACTTTGAACGACATTCACGCAGGCACACCGATGGTCCAAGCGATGCAGAATATGTCCGACCGGATGCAAGTTGGAGCCATGACGCGATTTGTCGATGCAATCGTTGTTGCAACAGAGCGAGGCACACCATTGGCTCAAGTGCTCAGAGACCAAGCACAAGATGTCCGCGATGCGTCCAAACGAGAACTTATGGAAGTTGCAGGAAAACGCGAGATTTCCATGCTGGTACCGGTCGTGTTCGGAATTCTTCCTCTCACGATCGTTTTCGCCGTATTCCCCGGTCTGGCGTTATTGGAGATGAGTTATTGATCGGAGCATAGAAAAGCTTGAATCTCCCACTTTGAAATCCTTTAGCAAGTTAGAAGGGCCGTCATGAATCACATACAAGAAATGATGCTCAAACTGGTATTGCAAATCACTGCAACCGGTGAACTACTCTTTCGTAAGGTTTCCCCGAAACTCAGGGATAGCAGAGGCGACGTGCCCGGATGGGTCATGATTACACTCATGTCCGCGTTGCTGGTTGCCGCCTTGCTGGCCATTGCAGGGCCTAGGCTGCAGGACCTGTTCAACCAAGCGATCGATCGAGTTTCCGGATTGGGATAACCGCGCATGTGGTCGAGTGCGGGGTCTCCTGGAAATTCGGAATCTGCGGAACTTGTAGATTGCGAGAACGGGTCTGCTGTAGCCGAATTTGTCATGGTCACAACGTTGCTTGTGGTCATCGCAATGACGCTCATCCAACTCGCGTTGGTACTGCATGTGCGCAACACCCTGATTGACGCAGCATCGAACGGCGCCCATTACGGTGCTTTGGCCAATCGGTCAGTATCCGACGCTCGAAGCAGAACTCGGATGTTGATCACCGAAAGCTTGCATGGCGGATTTGCCCGTGACATTGCTGTGAGCACAACCCGCGTTGGTGATAGCCAGTTGGTAACCGTATCGGTTAACACGAGGGTGCCCTTAATCGGGTTCTTGCCCAACGGGTGGGATTTGCAGGTTCAGGGAGAAGCTGTGCGTTATGGGTAGAGCCAAGTATCTCGCTGCCGCGATGCACAAGAGAATCCGGGCCGAAGATCGCGGCAGCGCGATAGTGGAGTTTATTTTTGCTTCAACTGTCTTGCTGATTCCCATGGTGTACCTGATTCTGGCCGTCGGACAGCTGCAAGGCGGTAGCTATGCCGTGGTTGGAGCTGCTGATCATGCAGCGAAGGTTTTCGCCGCCGCCGATAACCCCGCCCAGGCAAGGTCAGATGCGCACGCAGTCGTACGAAGAACCATGAACAACTTTGGATATGCCGACGCTCGCACATCGATTAGTTGCGACAAGGAATGCTTGAGTCCGGGCAGTGTCGTCACTGTGACGGTAGCGTTGGATGTTCCCCTTCCTTTCGTTTCCGACTGGGCAGAGGTATCTGCTTTCACCGTGGATTCTTCAGCCTCGCAAAGGACTGATCGCTTTGGCTAGGACAAAACGCGCTGCCCTGAATCCACGGGACGAGGATGGACAATCCTTAGTGCTGGCAATCGGCTTGTGCGCCATCACTTTGCTGACAATTTCAGTGGTGCTAGCAGTCAGCGCAGTCAACCTCAAAGCGCGTCAGCTGTTGTCAATTGCCGACGGGGCGGTCGTGGCTGCCGTGGATGAATTCGAATTTGTTGCGGACAATGGCGACCCGAGGATTCAGTTGGACCAGCAGCGCGTGCAACAAGCCGTGCAACAGTACCTTTCGGATGTGGGTGCGGCCGGCCGCGTCGACAATTTACGCATTGGCCGGGTGCAGATCACGCCTGATGGGCAAGGCGCGAATCTCGTGCTGCAGGGCTCGGTGCAACCGCCGATAGTGGGGTGGATCGTTCCAGACGGAGTACCAATATCTGTAGATTCATCAGCAAGAACTGTACTGAGCAGGTGAACACCTCCGCGCAGAGCAGCATGGATGTTCCAGGGAAGCGGGAAATGCACAAGTACGGGGAAGCAAGAGAAAGAACGTGTCAGCGAGCAACGCTGCTGCATGCCCCAGGAGCGGAATCCAAGAAGGATGGATCCAGCGCAACCGGATCCATCATTTTTGCGGTAGTTCGGGCTTCTTTGGAAGCTTGCGGACCCCACCTCCAAATCCCAGTTCAGAAATACTGTTCGAGAACTGACTGGCCGGATTCCCGATCGACCCGTGGATGCAAGCCTTGCAAGTTGGCTAGGGGTTCCACAGCGCGATTTTCAGTGAAAACCTCGATTGGAACTTCTTTTCGGCGATAGCACCGGACTCATTGATCAATGGCTAAATGACGTAGTCTTAGAGGACCATGGCAAAAACTGACTTCTCCGCTGAAATCCGCTCACTGCGTTCTACATTCTCCGCAATTGAAGACGTGAGCGATGTCGAGCAGATCAAAGCTGACATCGCAGTCCTCTCGGAGGAAGCTGGCGTTCCGAACCTCTGGGATGATCCGGCCGCCGCGCAGATCGTTACCAGCAAGCTATCGCATCGCCAGTCTGAGCTGGAACGGCTGACCCGGCTGAAGACCCGCATCGACGATTTGGAAGTCTTGGTTGAGCTTGCTGAACTTGAAGACGACGATGATACGTTGCACGAAGCGGATAGAGAGCTCGTCAGCGTCCAGAAGTCCCTTGCCGAACTCGAAATTGTTACCCTTCTCAACGGTGAATTCGATGCTCGCGGAGCGGTTGTCACGATTCGCTCCGGTGCCGGCGGCGTTGATGCCGCCGATTTCGCAGAGATGCTTTTGCGCATGTACCTGCGCTGGGCTGAACGCCGTGGTTACAAGGCCACCGTTATGGATACCTCGTATGCCGAGGAGGCCGGCCTTAAATCGGCAACCTTCGAAATCGACGCACCGTATGCCTTCGGCACACTCTCGGTAGAAGCCGGCACGCACCGTCTGGTTCGTATTTCACCATTCGATAATCAGGGACGTCGCCAGACGTCGTTTGCCGCAGTGGAGGTCGTGCCGCTGATTGAGCAGACTGACACCATCGAAATCCCTGAATCTGAAATCCGCGTGGACGTCTTCCGTTCCTCTGGCCCTGGCGGACAGAGCGTTAACACCACCGACTCTGCAGTACGCATGACGCATATTCCTACCGGAGTTGTCGTCTCGATGCAGAACGAAAAGTCGCAGATCCAGAACCGTGCTGCCGCACTTCGAGTTCTGCAATCGCGGTTGCTGCTTCTGAAGAAGGAACAAGAAGACGCCCAGAAGAAGGAATTCGCCGGAGATGTGAAGGCATCTTGGGGCGATCAGATGCGATCCTATGTGCTTAATCCGTACCAAATGGTCAAGGACCTGCGTACCGAACATGAAGTCGGCAATACCCAGGCAGTACTTGATGGTGAAATTGACGATTTCATTGATGCAGGCATCCGCTGGCGTGCAGGACAGCGTCGCCCTAGTAAGTAAGCGAAATCGCGAATTCCAGCTGGTCTAAACGCTTTTGCCACAGAGGGTGTAAGTATCATCACCGTTACGAACTCCGTTTCGCTAATTCCAGCTAGTCATGCCTAAGCTGGGCATTCTGCGTTAGCTGTATGTACGGCATGAATCTCGCAACACACCTTATATTTCGGCTGGTTAGCTACCTGGCACCGATAGTGTTTGGAAGACTGGCGCACCAAAAGACGTTTGATCTCGAGATTGGTATTCGTGGGTCGCGCCCCGACGAAGACTAGTGATTGAAGACATGATTAAATTCGAAAACGTCTCGATGGTTTACGAGCCAAAGCAGCAGAATGCAGCTTTGGACGATATAAACATCGAGATAGACCGTGGCGAGTTCGCCTTCTTGGTTGGCGAATCCGGTTCGGGTAAGTCGACCTTCCTCAGCTTGGTGCTGCGCGAAAAGCGCTCCACCGACGGATCCGTCTACGTGGCGGGACAGAACCTCAACCGCATTCCGAGCCGCCGTGTGCCTAAGCTGCGCCGTGACATCGGTTTCGTTTTCCAGGACTTCCGCCTGCTGCGCGAGCGCACGGTCTTCGACAACGTCGCGTTCGCCATGGAGGTCATTGGAGCTTCACGGGCCCAGATCCGCGAGCGTGTGCCAGATGCACTTAAAATGGTCGGCCTTGAAGATAAGGCGCGTCGCAAGCCAACTGAACTTTCCGGTGGCGAGCAGCAACGCGTCGGCATTGCCCGCGCCATTGTGAACAGGCCCTCGATCCTGCTTGCCGATGAGCCTACGGGTAACCTCGACCGCAAGAACAGCATCGAAGTCATGAACGTGCTCAACCGCATTAACCAGAACGGTACGACTGTCCTGATGGCTACGCACGCACATGAACTGGTGAGCGAATACCGCCACCGCGTTATTGAACTGAGTCGCGGGCAGGTCATCCGCGATGAAATTGATGGACAGTACGCCCCGATGACCACCGTGGTGAACCAGGACGGTTCGCGCGAACTGCTCGTCGGCGATTCCGCCGTGGAGTACGACGAAGAGTCACAGGTTGCTGAGGACAAGAAAGACGAGGACCAGTGAGACTAGGATTTATTCTCCGCGAAGCGGCGAAGGGTCTGCGGCAGAATGTCGTCATGGTCGTCTCTGTGGTGCTGGTGACTTTCGTATCGTTGACCTTCGTCGGTGCCTCGGTATTACTGCAGCTCCAGATCAACCAGATGAAGGGCTACTGGTACGACCGCATGGAAGTTGCGGTGTACCTCTGTGATGACACGAGCACTTCGCCCAACTGCGCTGGTAGCGCGGTTTCCGAAGAGCAGCGCCAGAGCATTGAAGAGATGCTCAAATCAGAGCAGCTTGCGCCGTATATCAAGGAATTCGCCTACGAGTCGAAGGACCAGGCATACGAAAACTTCCTCGACCAATACGAGAACTCGGCATTGGTTGACCAGGTCACTGCTGAGCAGCTGCCCGAATCATTCCGCGTCGCACTGGTAGATCCGGAGAAGTATCCGGTGATCAACGAAGCGTTCTCCACGGTACAAGGCGTTGACTCGGTCATTGACCAACGGGAACTGCTTGAAAAGGTCTTCCAGTTGGTGCGCGTGGCATCCGCCGCCGCTGCTGTCGTTGCAATCGTGATGATTGTTTGCGCGGTGCTGCTGACCGGTACGACTATCCAGCTCTCAGCCATGCACCGGCGACTCGAAACAACGATCATGCGACTGGTTGGTGCATCGAAAGCAACGATTCAGCTGCCGTTCATTATCGAAGGAGTCATCGCGTCGCTGATTGGTGGATTGCTGGCTTCTGGCACCTTGTGGTTGCTGCTGAAGTTCCTCGTCGAGGATAAGTTGGCCAATGAAAACGTCGGTGTAGCGTTCATCTCCACCAGCGAAATATGGCTAGTTGCTCCGATACTCTTGATTATTGGTATCGTTTTGGCCACAATTTCATCAGTGGTAACGTTGAAGCGTTACCTGAAGGTTTAGCTGAAACGTTATCTAGGCTTGAACTGAAGTACGCAATTTCTAAAAGGAGCTTTATGCTGTCGAACGCAGTGCGACGTAAATTCTTACGCGCCTCCATCGGTGGAGCAATGGCTCTCGCGCTCACGCTGCCCGCAGGGCTGGTAGCCGCCGATGAGCTGGACGACAAGAAAGCTCAAGTCGAAAAGAACATCGATACCCTCGAGAACGACATGGAATTCTTGGATGCCGACATTCAAGAAACCGACAGGAAATTGCGTGACCAGCAAGCACAGGTTCCTGTAGCCCAGCAGGCATTGGCTGACGCGCAAAGCCGCGTAGCCAATGCACAGGCCACCCTTTCCGATCTCAACAACCGCTTAATCAGCGCGCAAGCGACTCGTGATGAAGTGGCTAAGCAGATCGAGGAAAACGCGGCTAAGCTTTCCGACGCTCAAGATGCGATGGCGCAGATCGCTTCTGAGGCTTATAAGCGCGGCGGCGTTTCTGGCGGGCTGGACATGATCCTCAACATGGATTCGGCGACCAAGATGGCCGATGGCCTGGACATGGCCAACCGCGCCATGGAATCCCAGAATGCCGCATACAATGACCTGGCCCAGGAACAAGCCAGCAATGAAAGCAACAAGCTTCGCCTGGTTGCTGTTGAAAAGGAAATTTCCTCCCTGAAAGCCCAGGCTGAGGAAGCCTTGGCGCAGGAGCAGGCGGCGCGAGATGCTGCGCAGAACGCCAAGAACGAACTGGATGCGCTGGTTGCCAGCACCGAAGAACTCAGTGCTGAACTTGAAGCGCAGAAGCCGCGTATCCAGGCGAAACTGCAATCGCAGCAGAAGGAATACGCCGCGGTCAACCAGCAGATCAAGGAACGCCAGGAGCGCTTGATCAGGGAAGCTGCCGAACGCAAGCGCAAGGCAGAAGAAAAAGCGCGCCGCGAAGCAGAAGCCGAGCGAAAGCGCATCGCCGAGGAAAAGGCGGCCTACGAAGCTGAGCAGGAGCGCAAGGCAGCAGAAGCTCGCGCAGAGAAAAAGGCCTACAAGAAGAAGGCCTATGTAGCACCCAAATCCGAGCCAAAGGCACCGACATATGCCGAGCCAAGCAGCTGGGGTTTGGTTAAGCCCACTACCAGTAACCGATTGACCTCGACCTTCGGGTGGCGCCCGACTCCAGCTGGAACAATCGACTATGGCGGCCGTGGCGGCTATGTCCACGCAGGCATTGACTGGGGATTCGGCGGCCAGTGCGGCTCGCCAATCACGGCTGCTGCCTCCGGTGAAGTGTGGATGGCCGGTTGGGGCGGATCCTCGGGTAACAAGGTCACCGTTTCTCACGGCGTCATCAAGGGCAAGGCCCTGGCCACCAACTATCACCACATGTCCCGCATCGCGGTAAGCGTCGGCCAGCATGTGAAGCAGGGCCAGGTTATAGGCTACGTTGGCACCACCGGCAATTCGACCGGCTGCCACCTGCACTTCGAAACGATCATCAATGGTTCACATGTGAACCCCTTGGGACTTCTCTAGCGCTAGACTTGTAATCTGTGCGCGGGAATCCGCCCGCGACATGCAAGGAGTAACGTGGCTAAGAAGAATCAAGAAGATCGAGTAATCGCGAGCAACCGCAAGGCGCGCCACGATTTCGAAATACTCGACACCTTCGAAGCTGGCATGGTGCTCACGGGTACTGAGGTGAAGTCGCTTCGCGAAGGCAAGGCCTCGCTGGTTGACGGTTTCGGCCAGTTCTACCGTGGCGAGCTGTACATCGAGAACGTCTACATCCCCGAGTACCTCAATGGATCGTGGACCAATCACGCGGCCCGTCGTCGCCGCAAGCTCTTGCTGCACCGCCAGGAACTGCTCAAGATCGAACGCAAAATCAGTGAAGCCGGCCTGACCGTCGTCCCGCTGAGCTTGTACTTCAAATCCGGTCGGGCGAAGCTGGAGATCGGCGTTGCCCGCGGTAAGCGCGAATACGACAAGCGCCAGACCCTGAGGGAAAAGCAGGATAATCGCGAGGCGTTGCGTGCCATGCGCGAACGCAACCGCGGAAACGCATAAGGCTAGCTTGTGGCGCATTTCGCATTGGGGGAAACCCGGGCAGTGCGCTATGATTGGTAGACACGCCCTAGGGTGTGGTTGTACCCGGGAGACCGGGACTGACAACAAAATACGGGGATGATCGGTTTCGACGGTGTGAGTCGCGACAGATGAAGCGGGCCGAGGACGCAAAGTTATCTCGTAAACGCCCTTTGCAAACCAATAAGTGCCGAATCAAAGCGCACTGACTTCGCTCTCGCTGCCTAAGCAGCCAGACGGTCCGTTAGCCAGGGGACGCTATCGCCCCTGTTCCTAACGTCATTTAGATAGCCAATGTATCCAGCGGATGTTGCCGCTTCTGGATACACATTTAGGCAACTGTGCCCGGATCAACCACATGTTTGCGTGATGGTTGGGGCAGAGAAAATCCGCAGCAAACTGCGCCCGGAGAAGACCTGGCAACACCACATCGGACGGGAGTTCAATTCTCCCCATCTCCACAATATCCAGCTCCGGAGCCAGGCCCATAGGTCTGGCTCCGGAGCTTTTTGTTTGTTTCGGAGTCCGCAGTCACATCGCGAGCCTGTTCGCGGGATGGAGAATTTACACATAGACTTGAAATGAAAGTCCAAGGCTTTCGAAACGACAGCGTGTGCAGAAACGGAGTGAGATTGAAGTCGATGGGTAAAAACAGTTCCCAGCGGGTATCGCCTTTCCTTTCAGCAAGCTATGCGGCAGTTGCCTTCCTCTTGGAAGTAGGATTGCTTTTCGCCGCGGCACTAGCCGCTATCGCTTTCATCCCATGGCCGACAATTCCAGCAATCCTTGTAGTAGTTGTCCCGCTGCTGATCCTCTGGTCGATTTTCTTCTCGCCGAAAGCCGTCATCAAGTTGAGGCTGCGAACCCGTCTGCTCCTGGTCCATATCATTTACCTCATCGGAGCCTACGTGCTGTGGCTGAGCGTCGACCATTCCTTCTACGATCAATCGCAGATTTGGGCCATCGGAATGCTTGCGTTGACCGGCATCAGCGCCATTCTGGTCATCGCCACCGGCGGATACGTGGTCCCGCACGATCGAACCAAGCAGCCACCGAAGCAAGTTCCGAGCCGGGCACGAGCGGGTGCTCCCAAGGGACGCCGGGCAGCACGCTAGAACTGATGGAATGCCAAGCCGAAAGGCTTGGCATTTTACGTTTGCGGCTAGAAGAGCCCAGCGACGTGGTAGCCGAGCAATGCCGCGAGCACCGCTCCAGCGAGGGTCCCCAATGCATTGGCCAGGCTGGCTGCGAGGCGGCCGGCCTGGAGCAGCCGGACAGTTTCGAAACTGGCCGCCGAAAACGTCGTGTAGCCGCCGAGCAATCCTGAACCTATGGCGGCAAGCCATTGCGCCGACAACAACTGCTGGGCCATCAGCCCGGTCAGCGCACCCAGCGCGAAGGAGCCGGAGAGATTGACCAGGATCGTGCCCCAGGGCAGCGGGGCCGGAAGCCACCGCTTGATCAGGGCATCGACCACGAAACGCAGGCAGGCGCCAAGGCCGCCGCAGAGCGCAACGATAAGAAATAAGCCGGGGGAGAGCACTAGTGAAGCCCTCCCGATTTCCGGGCCATGCGCCTAGCACCGGCGGCGATTCCGCACCAGGTTGCCAATGCACCGAAGAACACCGTGAACAGTGCGTAACCCAGGGCATGGAGCGCTGCGCCGGATGCGAACATCTGCATGCTGCCGGTGGCCAGCGCGCTGTAGGTCGTGAAGCCGCCCAGGAAACCGGTGCCCAGCAGCAGCCGCAGCCGGTGACGCTTGCCCTCGTCGAGGCCGGGATGCGAAAGCGCCTCGAGCAGCAGGCCGAGCAGGAACGCCCCCAGCATGTTGGCTAGGAAAATCGCGATCGGGAAACCGCCGGGATCTGGCAGCAGCAGGCCCAGGCCTTGCCGGCAGGCAGTACCGGCAGCGCCGCCAAGGAATACCAGCAGCAGGAAACGCGGGTTGAGGAAGGAACCCTGCGCGGGGCGCTGGGCCATGGGTGTTGGCGGACGGGTCATGAATTGCGAATCTGTTCTGCGCGGCGTGGCGGGACGAGGAGCACCGGATGGCGCTGTCGATGGGTCAGATGCACCGCTACCGAACCGTTGAGCAGTTCCCCAATAGTGTTGGCCATGGAACGCTCCCGAACCCCGAGCACAATCAGCGCCGCATCATGCTGCAGGGCAAGATGCGACAGCTGCTGACCGGGGCCACCGGCCGCGGCATGCGCCTGCCATTCCAGTCCCGATCCGCCGAGCTGGGCTTCGAGCTGCTGCAGAAGCCGTGCCGGGAAGCGCTCAATTGCTTCGTCCCCGGATTCGGGATCCAGCGGTGCGCTGCGGATGGTGCCATCGGGAAGCTCTTCGAGCGGATAGCGGGTGGGATCCACGTGGACGCAAAGCAACCGCGCTCCGAGCGCGCCTGCGAGGTCTGCGGCTGCGTCCAGAACGTGGGGATCGAGGCGATCCGGGATGCCCAGGATGATCGGTCGTGTCTCCAATGGCTCTCCCTTTGGCAGTGGGGCGCACCGTGCAGCGCGTCGCTGCTTTTAATTCTTGCACAGCCGGCAATCAGCTAGGCTTTGCGCACCCAGATCAGCGAAGCCTCAATGAAATCCAGCTGATGCGGCAGCTCGATGACCGCCCCGGGAACCAGCCCCTGGGCGGCGGCACGACGCAGGAACTGGGGATCTTCATCGCTGATCCGGTCGATGACGGCCCGGGCACCGGAGAAGCGGTCAAGCCGGATGGCCCCGGAGACCGGCAGTTCCCCTTCCGCGCTGGGAATCGCGTCGCCATGCGGATCGTGGCGCGGGTGGCCCAGCCGGGCTTCCAGGGCGTTGATGAAGCGGTCGGTGACGGTGTGCTCCAGCGCCTCGGCCTCGTCATGCACCTCATCCCAGCCGTAGCCCAGCTCATCACGCAGGAATGTTTCCAGCAGGCGGTGGCGGCGCACCATGCGCAAGGCCTCGCGCCGGCCGGTGCCGCTGAGCGTAATGGCCCCGCGCGGCACGTGATGGACCAGGTGCTTGGCTGCGAGCTTCTGCACCATGGCGGTGGCCGAGGCAGGGGACAAGCCCAGCTGGTCGGCCAGCGCGCCGGTGCCCACTTCGGTGTCTTCCCATTCGGTGAGCAGGTACACCGCCTTGAGGTAGTCCTCTTCGCTGGTGGTCAGCCCGGCCGGCCCGCGTCGTGCAGTTGCCATCGTCCTCGCGCTGCCTAGCTGCGGTTCAGGTAGGGAAGGATCGCCTCGTGCAGCTTGCCGTTGGTGGCCAGGGCGTTGCCGCCATGGCAGCCCTCTTCTCCGGCCACCGAGGTGAAGCGGCCCCCGGCTTCGCGTACCACCGGCACCAGGGCGGCCATGTCGTAGAGCTCCAGTTCGGGTTCGAAGGCCGCATCGACCGCGCCTTCGGCCAGCAGCGCGTAGGACAGGAAATCCCCGTAGCCGCGGGTGCGCCACGCGGTATCCAGCAGTTCCAGGAAGCCCTCGAGCTTGCCGGCCTCCTTCCAGCCGTTCAGCGAGGCGTAGGCCAGCGAGGAGTCAGACAGCTCGCTCACCGAGGAGACCTTGATCTGGCGGGTGGCGGTGGTACCGGCGGTGGCACCCGGTTCGGTGACGTACGCGCCCAGGCCGCTCGCGGCATGCCAGCGGCGGGTCATGGCCGGGGCGGAGATGACTCCCAGCACCGGTTCGCCGTCGATCTCCAGCGCGATCAGCGTGGCCCAGACGGGTACGCGGCGCACGAAGTTCTTGGTGCCGTCGATCGGGTCGATGACCCAGCGCCGGGAGCCGGTTCCGTGCACGCCGAATTCTTCGCCGAGCACCGAATCATCGGGGCGGTGGGCGGCCAGCTCGGCCAGGATCAGCTGCTCGGCGCCGCGGTCGGCGTCGGAGACCGGGGTCATGTCCGGCTTGGATTCGACCACCAGGTCGTTGGCGCCGTAGCGGGCCAGGGTGAAGGCGTCGACCTTCCCGGCCAGAGCCAGGGCGAAGTCGAGATCTTGCTGCAGGGTGTATTCAGCCATGGTGTTGCGGGCGCCTAGAGCGCGCCGAGCTCCTTTTCGTGCGTGGTTTCCTCGGTGGTGACCAGCCGGCGGTAGGAGGCCAACCGGTCAGCGGCCTGGGTGCCTTCGGCATTTTCGGCCCAAGCTTCCAGCGCGCAGCCCGCCTCGCCGGCGGCATGGGTGCAACCGCGCGGGCAGCCGGTGGCGATTTCTGCCAGGTCCTCGAAGGCGGCCAGGATATTGTCCCGGTCTACCAGTCCCAGCCCGAAAGAACGGATGCCGGGGGTGTCGATCAGCCAGGATCCAGGGGTGTCGCCCAGGCGCAGTGCCAGGGCGTTGGACGAGGTATGGCGTCCGCGGCCGGTGACCGCGTTGACGTGCCCGGTGGCGCGGGTCGAACCGGTCAGGGCGTTGACCAGGGTGGACTTGCCTACTCCGGAGTGGCCCAGCACTACCGAGACGCAGCCGGAGAGGATCTCTTCGAGTTCGGCCAGCGCGCCTGCATCCAGCCGGGCGCTGGAACCGTCGGCGCCGCGCGCGTCCACGCCGGAGGCGTCGGCAGTGGTGGTGCGGGAGATGACCACGGGGAACTCCAGTCCCTCGTAGTGCTTGAGGAAGTCGGCCGGATCCTTCACATCCGCCTTGGTCACGCACAGCACCGGCTGGATGCCGGCGTCGAAGGCGGCGACCAGCGCGCGGTCCACGAAGCCGGTGCGCGGCTCGGGATTGGCGGCGGCCACGACGATGACCAGCTTGTCGACATTGGCGACGACCACGCGCTCGGTGGCGTCGGTGTCGTCGGCGCTGCGGCGCAGCAGCGTGGTGCGCTCTTCGATGCGGATCAGCCGGGCCAGGGTATCGGGCTTTCCGGAGGTGTCGCCCACCAGTCCCACCAGGTCCCCGGGCACGATCGCCTGGCGGCGCAGCTCGCGGGCCCGGGCGGCGATGACGATGCGCTCCGTGGCGGTGTCCTCATCCAGGATTGCGGTGTAGCGGCCGCGGTCCACGGTGATGATGCGGCCGATGACCGCCTGTTCGTAGGCCGGGCGGTCCTTGGTGCGCGGACGGCTGCCCTTCTTGTTGGGGCGGACGCGGACCGAGGATTCGTCGTAGTCGGAGTAGCGCATTAGCCCTGGCCCTTTGCGGTAGCCGCCATGCGGGACCATAGCTGCGGGAAATCCGGCATGGTCTTGGCGGTGGTGGCGATGTTTTCCACGCGCACCCCGTCGATGGCCAGGCCCAGCAGGGCACCGGCGGTCGCCATGCGATGGTCCTCGTAGGAATCGATATCCGCTGCCTGCAGGGCTCCGGGAACGATTTCCAGCGCGTCCGCGGTGGCGGTGATTCTGGCGCCCACCTTGGACAATTCGGTTTCCAGCGCGGCCAGCCGATCGGTTTCATGGCCGCGCAGGTGCCCGATGCCGGTCAGCTTGCTCGGCGAATCGGCCAGCACGCACAGTGCTGCCAGGGTAGGGGCCAGCTCGGAGGCATCGGCGTAGTCGATGCCGCGGATGACTCCGGTTCCGCGCACGGTGAGCACGCCGTCGCCGCCGTGGCTGACTTCCGCTCCCATCGCGGCCAGTATTTCTACCCACTTGCCGCCGACCTGGGTGGTCCTGGCAGGCCAGAAGGGCACGCGCACGGTGCCATGGCTCGCCAGAGCGGCGGCCAGGAACGGTCCGGCGTTGGACAGGTCCGGTTCCACGGTGACGGTGAAGCCCGCCAGCTGGCCCGGGGCGATGCTCCAGCCGCGCGCATCGGCATCGACGCTTACCTCTACGCCCAAATCGCGCAGGGTCTGGACGGTCATCGCGATGTGGTCCGGGGAAGCGATAGGCCCCGGCGCGGCGCGCAGCTTCAGCCCGCCGGGCAGGGCCTGGCCAACCAGCAGCAGCGCGGAGATGAACTGGGAGCTGCCCGACGCGTCGATGACCACTTCGGCATCCTGCTTCAGCTTGCTGGCATCAATGGTGAAGGGCAGCATGCCGGTGCTCCCGGCGTAGTCGATGCGGGCGCCCAAGGCTGCCAGCGCGTCCAGTACCGGGGCCATGGGCCGCACGCGGGCCGCGGCGTCGCCGTCGAAGGCCACCTTGGCGCCGGCGACGGCAGCCAATGGGGGAACGAAGCGCATCACCGTGCCCGCCAAGCCGCAGTCGATCGCCAGCGGTCCGGCGGCCAGCTGGCCCGGGGTGATGTCCACGGTGGTGGAGCCGTCGGCCTGCTCGGTGCGCTTGATCCCGACCCCGAATCCGGCCAGGGCGCTGAGCATCAGCTCGGTGTCGCGGCTGATCAGCGTGTTGTGGATCGTGGATGGCGAGGAGGCCAGGGCCGCAAGGATCAGATACCGGTTGGTCAGCGACTTCGAAGCTGGCACCGGGACGGTTGCATCCAGTCCGGCGGCGGCATAGGGCGCTGCCCACCAGTTCTTTTCTGCGTCGTGCAGCTGATCGAGGGGGCTCCCGGGGGCGCTTGCAGTGCTGATTGGTAGATCCTTAGGCTCGAGGCTTCAATTCGGGGCCGCTGGCAGTACCGCAAGTACTGTGCGCCCGCTGCCTAATTCTAGCCGAGATCGGTGCGGGAATAAGGCTTTAGCTCCGCTGGTTATACCTACTGTGACGATACGACAGGACACTTCAAACGCCGGCGGCACCGCTTGCGCCGTCGCCGAGCAACCGCGGCCGGCCCGGGCCCGCGCTGGCACGCGCATAAAGCCGTTCGAACGCGTAGACTCGGCAGTGATGAACAACAAGAGTGTGGACGAGAATTTGCCCGATGTGGCCTCCGAGTCCGAGCAGCAGCGCCGCGAACGCTTCGAGCGTGACGCGATGCAGTACGTGGACCAGCTCTATTCGGCTGCCCTGCGCATGGCGCGCAACCCGTCGGATGCCGAGGATTTGGTGCAGGAGGCCTACACCAAGGCCTATTCCGCCTTCCACCAGTACAAGCCGGGCACCAACCTGAAGGCCTGGCTGTACCGCATCCTGACCAACACGTACATCAATTTGTACCGCAAGCGCCAACGCGAGCCGCTGCGCACTTCCACCGATACGGTCGAGGATTGGCAGATGGCCCAGGCCATGGAGCATTCGCCGACCGGCTTGCGCTCGGCCGAGGCCGAGGCGCTGGACCACCTTCCGGATTCGGATGTGAAAGCCGCGCTGCAGTCGATCGGCGAGGATTTCCGCATGGCCGTCTACTTCGTGGATGTCGAGGGCTTCAGCTACAAGGAAGCCAGCGAGATCCTGGGCGTGCCGATCGGCACCGTGATGTCCCGGTTGCATCGCGGACGCAAGAACTTGAGGGAACTGCTGGCCGATTACGCAGCAGATCGTGGGATCGCCACCGGCACCCAGAGCAAGAGTGCCGCCAAGGCTGACCGAGGAGCGAAATAAGATGGATTGCAATTCAATGGGTGATTGCGCCGATGACCGCATCGTCCGCATCTACGAGTACCTCGACGGAGCGCTGACGCTCGATGACCTCAAGGAGGTCAAGTCCCATCTGGATGGCTGCCCGGAATGCACCGAGCAGTACGATCTGGAGTGCATCATCCGCTCGGTGGTGCGCCGCAGCTGCCAGGAGCATGCCCCGCAGACCTTGAAGGCCAGCATCATCGCGCGGATCTCGCAGATCCGCGTGGAATCAGGCCACTAGCACGGCAAAGAGAAACCCCGTATCTTCCGAGTTGATCTCGAAGGGTACGGGGTTCTTTTTTGTTCGCTTCGCTTAGCTGTTTGGGCGCTTGCCGTGGTTGGCACCGCCACGCTTGCGATCGCGACGCTTACGAGCGCGCTTCGACATGGTGACTCCTTAGAGGGAACAATATTGCTTCCCGAAAATTCGGGCCGGCTCATAGTCTTTCACACTTCCGGCCCATTTTCCTAACGGACCGGCGGTCCCTAGCCCTCGCCTGGCTCAGGCAACTCCAGCCAGGAATACCAGCCGCGGTGCAGCACCAGCCAGGCCATCAGCCCGTAGCCTGCCTGGCCGGGCACCCCGCCGGAAGCGTTCAGATCGGCACGCCACTGGGCATGGGAACGCAGGGGCGTGAAGGTATCGACGTAGTGGTGGTTGCGGCGCAGCGCCACATCCGAGTAGACGCGGTTCAGTTCTGCCACGCGCTGGTTGCGCGCATCATCCAGGCCCGGGGCCGGGCCGACCAGCAAGGCCTTGATGTTCATCTGCGAGGCCGAATCCAGGATGTTGGCCAGGTTCAGCCGGCTGCGCGCGGTGGTGACATCCAGATCGACGTCGCGGTCCGAGAGCGCGATGACCAGGCGGTTTTCGTATTGGTCGCTGAATCGGCGGGAGGCTTCCCCCAGCCAGCGTTCGGCCAGCGCTTCGGATCCCTCGGCCGGGGAAGCCAGGACGAAGGACTGCAGGCGCAGGGCCGGATCCTGGGTGCGGGCCATGACGCGGCCGAACCAGCCCAGGCCCCGCGGGTCGCCATGTCCGGCCAGTAGCTCATCTCCGATTGCGGTAATTCGGATTGTGCGTAACTCCAACTGGGCGACCTTTCGTTGGCTCAAAAATGATGAATCGCTCCCCACCTTAGCAGTCGGAACGCTGGCATCGGGGGAGGCGGTCATTGGTTAAACCCCACAATTCCCTGCGAAAAACCAGCGCCGGGGTTAAAGCGCTGTTGCCGGCGAACCTCCGAGGTGGAACCCCCGGATAGTTCGCCGGCAACAGTTGGCCAGCAGCGTTCAGGCGATGCGGTCTAGCGGGCGAAGGCCTGCTGGATCAGCACTGCGTTTTCTGCGTCGTGGCGCTTTGCATTGCCAGCGGAGGTCGCAGCCGATGCCGGGCGGGAGATCAAGGTGATCTTCTGCTCCAGTGCCGGTGCAACGTACAAGCCGAAGAACGGCCATGGACCCTGGTTCGCAGGCTCGTCCTGGACCCAAGCCACCTCGGCGTTCGGGTACTTGGCCAGTTCGGCAGCGATCTGCTCGGCCGGAGCCGGGTAGAGCTGCTCGACGCGTACCAGCGCGGTCTTGGTGTCGTTCGCCTTGGTGCGAGCGGCCAGCAGATCGTAGTAGACGCGGCCCGAGCACAGCAGCACCTTGTCCACGGCGTTCGCATCGGTGATCGACGCATCGCCGATGACCTCGCGGAAGCCTCCGGTGGTGAAGTCCTCTACCGAGCTGGCCGCGGCCTTCAGGCGAAGCAGCTGCTTCGGGGTGAAGACGATCAGCGGCTTGCGCGGACGGGCGTAGGCCTGGCGGCGCAGCAGGTGGAAGTGGTTTGCACCGGTGGAAGGCTGGGCAACGACCATGTTGTTCTCGGCGCACAGCTGCAAGAAGCGCTCGATGCGGGCCGAGGAGTGATCCGGGCCCTGGCCTTCGTAGCCGTGCGGCAGCAGCATGACCAGCGAGGAGGACTGCGACCACTTCTGCTCTGCGGAGGAGATGAACTCGTCGATCACGGTCTGCGCGCCATTGACGAAGTCGCCGAACTGCGCTTCCCACATGACCAGTGCATCCGGGCGTTCTACCGAGTAGCCGTACTCGAAGCCGAGCGCGGCGTATTCAGAGAGCAGGGAGTCGTAGATCCACAGCGGTGCCTGGTCTTCGGCCAGGTGGTGCAGCGGGTACCACTCGGTGTCGTTCTCGCGGTCGTGGAAGACTGCGTGGCGCTGCACGAAGGTGCCGCGGCGCGAGTCCTGGCCTGCCAGGCGGACCGGCACGCCTTCCATGGTCAAGGTGCCCAGGGCTGCCAGTTCTGCGAAGCCCCAGTCGATGCCGCCTTCGCGGGACATCTTCTCGCGGCGCTCGAGCAGCGACTTCAGCTTGGTGTGCATGGTGAAGCCGGCCGGGATATCCAGGTGGGCGGCACCAATCTTCGCCAGCGTCTGGGCGGTGATGGCCGAGCCGCGTGCGCCGTCGACGGTGTTCTCGTCGGCAGCCTGGGCGAATGGCTTCTCCAGATCGTTGATGGTCGAGCCCGGGGTGATGATCGGGATCGGCGAAGTCTGGGCCGCATGCGTCTCGGCGAAGATGCGCTCCAGGTTCTCCTTGTACTCGGCCAGCACGTTCTCGGCTTCTTCCTGCGTGATGTCGCCGCGGCCCACCAGGGCCTCGGTGTACAGCTTGCGGGTCGAGCGCTTGGCTTCGATCAGGTTGTACATGATCGGCTGGGTCATCGAAGGGTCATCGCCCTCGTTGTGGCCGCGGCGGCGGTAGCACACCAGGTCGATGACGACGTCCTTGCCGAACTTCTGGCGGTACTCGAAGGCCAGCTGGCCCACGTGCACCACTGCCTCCGGGTCATCCCCGTTGACGTGGAAGATCGGAGCCTGCACGGTGCGTGCAACGTCGGTTGCGTACACCGAGGAGCGCGAGGAGCTCGGCGCGGTGGTGAAGCCGATCTGGTTGTTCACGATCACGTGGACGGTGCCGCCGGTCTTGTAGCCGGGCAGCTGGCTCATGGCCAGTACCTCGGAGACCACGCCCTGGCCGGCGAATGCCGCATCGCCGTGGACCAGGATCGGCAGCACGGTGTTCTTCTGGTTCAGGCGGTCCAGCTTGGCGCGGGTGATGCCCTCGAGCACTGGATCGACTGCTTCCAGGTGCGATGGGTTGGCAGCCAGGTAGATCTTGGTCTGGTTGCCCGCATCCGAGGTGTACGAACCCTCGGTGCCCAGGTGGTACTTCACATCGCCCGAACCCTGGACCGAGCCCGGGGTTGCGGTGCCTTCGAATTCGCGGAAGACCTGTGCGTAGGTCTTGCCGGCGATGTTGGTCAGCACGTTCAGGCGGCCGCGGTGGGCCATGCCGATCGCGACCTCGTCCAGCTGCTCGTCGGCTGCGTCGGAGATGATCGCATCCAGCAGTGGAATCAGCGATTCGCCGCCTTCCAGCGAGAAGCGCTTCTGGCCAACGAACTTGGTCTGCAGGAAGGTCTCGAAAGCCTCGGCGGAGTTCAGCTTCGACAGGATGCGCAGCTGCTCTTCGCGGCTTGGCTTGGCGTAGCCGGACTCCAGCTTGGCCTGGAACCATTCGCGCTCTTCGGGGTTCTGCAGGTGCATGTACTCGGTGCCGATGGTGCGGCAGTAGGCATCGCGCAGCACGCCGAGGATGTCGCGCAGCAGGCCGCGGTCCTTGCCGCCCAGGCCGCCGGCCAGCCATTCGCGGTCCAGATCCCACAGGGTCAGGCCGTAGGAATTGATGTCCAGGTCCGGGTGCTTGCGCTGGACGTACTCCAGCGGGTTGGTATCGGCCATCAGGTGGCCGCGCACGCGGTAGGAGTTGATCAGGTGCTGGATGCGGGCAACCTTGTTGACCTGCAGGTCGATGTCGACCTGGTTGTCAACGGCCCAGCGAACCGGCTCGTAAGGGATGCGCAGCTGCTCGAAGATCTCGTCGTAGAAACCCTGCTCGCCCAGCAGCAGCGACTCGACCAGCTTCAGGAATTCGCCCGAACCTGCACCCTGGATGACGCGGTGGTCGTAGGTGGAGGTCAGGGTGATGTGCTTGCCGATACCCAGGGCGGACACGGTCTTCTCCGAGGAGCCGCGGTACTCTGCCGGGTATTCCAGTGCGCCAACGCCGATGATCGCGGCCTGGCCCTTGGACAGGCGTGGAACCGAGTGAACGGTGCCGATGCCGCCTGGGTTGGTCAGCGAAACGGTGGTGCCTGCGTAGTCGTCAGCGGTCAGCTTGTTGCCGCGGGCGCGCTTGATCAGGTCTTCGTAGGTGGCCCAGAACTCGTTGAAGCTCAGGGTCTCGGCAGCCTTGATGTTCGGCACGGCCAGCATGCGGGTGCCATCCGGCTTCGGCATGTCGATCGCGATGCCGAAGTTCACGTGGGCTGGCTGGATCGCAGTTGGCTTCTTGTCGATCACGTCGTAGGTGACGTTCATCGACGGGATCTGCTTCAGCGCACGGATCACGGCGAAGCCGATCAGGTGGGTGAAGGAGATCTTGCCGCCGCGAGCGCGCTTGAGGTGGTTGTTGATGACAATGCGGTTGTCGATCATCACCTTCGCCGGTACGGCACGCACGGTGGTGGCCGTAGGCACGGTGAGGGAGGCATCCATGTTGGTTGCGATGGCCTTCATTGGTCCACGCAGCGGGGTGCGCTTTTCCTCACCGAAAAGTTCGGTGGACGGCGTAGCCTTCGGAGCCTGTGCCGGGATCGGCGCAGTCTTCGGTGCTGGCTCGGCCTTCTTGGCTTCAGCGGCCGGAGCTGGTGCTGCCTTGGCAGCCGGTGCTGGTTCGGAGGCACGGGCCTGGGCTGCGGCGCGTGGCGCGCCCTGCCCGTTGGCTGCAGATGCTGCGGCAGGTGCTGCCGCTGCTGGCGCCGGCTGCGCTGCCGGTGCTGCTGGTGCCTTCTTTTCGGCGGCGAGAGATTCGAAAATATCCCACCATTTCTTATCTACCGAGTTCTTGTCGACGAGATACTGTTCGAACAGCTCGTCTACTAGCCACTCGTTTCCACCAAACTCTTCAGTAAGTCGGTGGTGTGCTTGCTCTGGCACGTGCAACGCCTCTTCCCTGATTTCTACGTTGTTCTAGCTTGAGCCGGTGGTCTTTCGAGGACGTGATACGACCACTGCGGCCCACAAGATTTCTAGACCTGCGCACCAGTCTAGTGACTTTTCCGCCCACTTGGCCACGGCACGTATGTAATGTCACGAAAGTGTTGCGCCTAACATGCCGTTCAGCGTATCCAAAGCACCGCTGGGCGAGCATGTGTCGAAGTGGTGCGCAATGGCCCTTCGTTCGATAGACTAATTCGCACTATGGAATCCCACTCTCCAAGCCGGTGTGCCGCCCAAGGGCGCAGTGCCGGCCACAACAGTCCATGTTCAGGAAGTTCCGCCTCCCTTTTGGAGCCTTCTAGTTGCCGCCCTGTCGGCACTGGAACTGAACTTCGCACGCCAGTGAATAGGCGGCGGTAAACGCCTATGGAATGGCTCTCAATACTTTTCGGCCTGCTGCTGATTCTCGGCACCGGCTTCTTCGTGGCCGTGGAATTCTCCTTGGTCGCCCTGGATAAAAGCACCGTGCAGCGTGCCGTAAATGACGGCGAGCGTGGCGCTAAGCCGCTGCTGCAGTGCCTCACCTCCCTCTCTACCCAGCTGTCCAGCTGCCAGCTGGGCATTACGCTGACCACGCTGCTGACCGGCTACGTGCTTGAACCCGCAATGAGCGCGCTGCTCGAGCCGTTGATGGAACAATTCGGCATTCCGGCCGCAAGCTCGCTGGCCATTGCCGTGGTGATCTCGATGGTCGTTGCCACCTTGCTTTCGATGCTGATCGGCGAACTGGTCCCGAAGAACATGGCAATTGCCCAGGCGATGAAGGTTGGCAAGCTGCTGGCCCGCCCGCAGCTGGTTTTCACCGCCATCTTCAAGCCGGCCATCATCGTGCTCAACGGCTTCTCGAATGCGGTACTGCGCAAGTTCTTCGGACTCGAAGCCAAGGAAGAAATCTCCGCGGCCCGCTCCTCGCAGGAACTGGCATCGCTGGTCCGCCGTTCGGCTCAGCTGGGCACCTTGGATGTGCAGACCGCTCGCTTCGTGGAATCCACCATTGAATTCTCCGAGCGCACCGCCGCCGACGTGATGACCCCGCGAACCTCGATGTCCACCATTGATTCCGAGGCGGCACTTTCCGAGCTGATCGAGGTCAGCGCGGACACCGGATTCTCGCGTTTCCCGGTCACCACCGGCTCCACCGATGAAATCCAAGGCATCTGCCACGTCAAGGCAATTGTCTCGGTGCCCCGCGAACGCCGCGCAGCGCTGCAGGTCGGCGAGTTCGCCCGCGACGCGCTGTACGTTCCGGAAACCATTCACCTGGATGTGCTGCTTGAGCAGTTGCGCGCCGCCGAGTTCCAGGTCGCGATCGTGATGGACGAATACGGTGGAACCGCTGGACTGGTGACCCTTGAAGACCTGGTCGAAGAAATCGTCGGCGAAGTTTCCGATGAGCACGACGAGGACGAGGAGGAAGCAGTCACCCAGCCCGACGGCAACTGGCTGTTCCCGGGCATGTACCGCCCGGACCAGATCAACGAGAACTTCGATACGGACGTCATCCCGGAAGAGTCGACCTACGAAACCATCGGCGGCTTCATGCTCGCCGAACTGGGCCGCTTGGCTGAACTCAATGACCGCGTCGCCACCGAGCACGGCACCTTCACGGTGACCGAGCTCGATGGCCGCCGCATCTCGCAGGTTCGTTTCGAACCAGCAGTGCAGGAGGATGGCAATGAATGACTTCATGGGCCTGGTCTGGCTGATTGTCTTGCTGGCTGGCAATGCCTTCTTCGTTGCCGGCGAATTCGCGGTGATGAGTGCGCGTCGTTCGCAGATTGAACCCTTGGCCGACGAGGGCAATAAGCGGGCAAAGATCGCGCTGTACGCCATGGAGCATGTTTCGATCATGCTCGCGGTGTGCCAGTTGGGCATTACCGTTTGCTCGCTGCTGATCCTGAATATTTCGGAGCCGGCGATCCACCACCTGCTGGCCGAACCGCTGACCATGATCGGCATGGCCGAATCAGCTGCGGACACCGTAGCGTTCCTGATTGCCTTGATCCTGGTGACCTTCCTGCACGTGACCTTCGGCGAAATGGTGCCGAAGAACATTTCGGTTTCCGTTGCGGACAAGGCCGTGCTGCTGCTGGCCATGCCACTGGTCGGCCTGTCCAAGGTGCTCAAGCCGATTACGGCGTCGCTCAATGGCGTGGCGAACCTGGTGCTGCACGCCTTCGGTATCGAACCGAAGGATGAGGTGGCCAGCTCGTATACCGCCGCTGAAGTCCGATCGATCATCGATGCTTCATCCGAGGAAGGCGCGCTGGATGAGGACGATGCCGCACGCTTGACCAAAGCGCTGGAATTCTCCTCGGTTACCGCGCGCAGCTGCATGGTTCCGCTGGATGACCTGTTCACCTTGGAATACGGGCAGACGACCGCGCGCGCTTTCGAGAAGAAGGTCGGCAAGACCGGATTCTCGCGCATGGTGATCACCAAGAACGAGGTTCCGGTGGGCTACTGGCATGTGAAGGACGTGATGCTCATCGATGATGCCCACTCCACGCAGCCACTGCTTGATTTGCCATTGCACCCGCTGGGCCGGTTGGAGCAGGACACCGAAATCGAGGCCGCCCTGGAAGCGATGCGGCAGGAAGGCAACCACCTTTCGGCGGTTGTCGACGAGTCGGGGGCAACGCTCGGCGTGCTCTTCCTGGAGGACGTGATCGAGGTGCTGGTCGGTGAAATCACCGATACCACGCGAAAACGCGTCAACCCGCCTCGCAGCGAAAAACGGGCAAATTAGCTCAAGCTCACCCCTGAGTGCATATTGCGAATGACTCGCAACTGATACGATTGACTGCGGCACCCATTACGGGTGCCGCAGTTTTTCGTTGCCGGCCCATCCTCAGCCAGCGCAATCCAGAAAGCAGTCAATGACAGAGACCCCCATCGTCAGGTTTGAAGACGCGCGCCTTGCCTATGGCTCCCGCGTGCTCTGGGATGAACTCAACCTATCCATAGCGGCGGGGGAGTTCCTTGCAGTTCTAGGGCCCAACGGCTCGGGCAAGACCAGCTTCATCAACACGATGCTCGGCACCACCGCGCTCAATCGAGGCAGGGTCTCGATCGCCGGGGAGGCCGTGCGCCGGGGGTCGGCTGCCGTGGGGTTGATCCCGCAGCAGCGCCCCTTCGGGGACAACGTTCCCCTGCGCGCTCGCGACCTGGTCGCACTGGGACTGGATGGAACCCGGCCCGGGATTCGCGTGGCCCGCAGGGCCGTGCGCAACAAGGTCGACGAACTGCTGGAACTGGTCGGCGCTACCGCCTACGCCAACCGTGCGGTGTCCGACCTTTCCGGAGGCGAGCAGCAGCGCCTGCGCGCAGCGCAGGCTTTGGCCAGCGATCCCCGGGTCCTGCTATGCGACGAGCCGCTGCTCTCCCTGGACCTCAATCACCAGCAGGCGATCAGCGAAGTGATTCACCGCCAGGCCGCAGAGCGCGGCAGCGCGGTAGTCTTCGTGACGCACGAGATCAACCCGATCCTGCCCTATGTCGACCGCGTCTTGTACCTGGCCGAAGGTCGCTTCCATCTGGGCAGCGTGGATGAAGTCATGCAGTCTGCGGTGCTCACCGAACTTTACGGTGCTCCGGTCGAGGTGCTGCGGGTCAATGGCCGCATCGTGGTGGTCTCGGGCGATGGCAATCGGGCATTGCCGGCCGATGGGCACGACCACGTTGAAGAAATCGATCTAGAGACCGGAAAGTAGGAGCAGGACATGGACTTTTCGGATCTCATCGAGAAGGCGTTCAACTTCCAGGATTACGGACTGCTGCTTCCGCTGGTGACCAATTCCCTGATTGCCGGTGCAGTCCTGGGCGTGGTTGGCGGTCTGATCGGCATCTTCATCATGATGCGGGACATGGCTTTCGCCGTGCACGGCATCGCTGAGCTGTCCTTTGCGGGGGCGGCCTTCGCCTTGCTCATCGGCGCCGACGTGGTGACTGGCTCGGTGTTCGGGTCCATGATCGCGGCGCTGATCCTTGGCATTCTCGGAACCCGGGCGCGGGATCGAAATTCCATCACCGGCGTGCTGATGCCTTTCGGCCTTGGCCTGGGCATCTTGTTCCTGTCGCTGTATGAAGGGCGAAGCGCCAATAAGTTTGGCCTGCTGACCGGCCAGATCGTGGCCGTGGATGACGTGCAATTGACAGGAATGCTGGTCCTTTCGGCGGTGGTAGTGATCGCGCTGCTGGTTATTTGGCGTCCGCTGACCTTCGCTTCGGTGGACCCGGTGGTTGCCAATGCCCGGGGCGTGCGCACTGCTGGCCTGTCCATCGTCTTCATGATGATCCTGGCGCTGGCTGTAGCGGTGACGATTCAAGTGGTCGGTGCCTTGCTGGTGCTGGCGCTGCTGATCACGCCCGCCGCAGCCGCCATGCGCGTGAGCTCCAATCCGGTCATCACCGTCGTGCTCTCCATCGTGTTCGCGGAACTGGCTGTCGTGGGCGGCATCCTTCTTGCCCTGGCTGGTTCCTTGCCGATCAGTCCATATGTGACCACGATTTCGTTCGTGATCTATGTGGTCTGCCGCGGAATCGAAGCGGTGCGTTCCCCTCGCCGCCACCAAGTCTAGGAGCTGCATTCGGCCAGCGCGCCCCCGCTGGTTCCGGGCCCGGTTGACTAGCAAGCAGCCGAACCTCCAAGCTGGAGCATGAGCAAAATTCCAGCCAGTGAGATCTGGCCATTGGTGCATGCCGAACGCCTGGCCCTGATCGACGATCTGGGAACTTTGGATCCGGATCAGTGGGAAGTTCCCTCCCTGTGCGATGGGTGGAGCGTCCATGACGTGGCTGCTCATTTGGCAGATAACGCGCGTGCGACTTTCTTCCGCCTGCTTGCCGGGATGGCCAAGGCCGGATTCAGCTTGGACCGCCAGAACGACAATGGCGTGGCCGCCGAGAAGGCCGCGACTCCCGATGGGACATTGCGCAGGCTCGTCGAGGTCGCGGCTTTGCGGGCCACTCCACCGATTCCGCTTGCCAGCAGGTTGGTGGAGGAAATCGCCCATGGGGAAGACATCCGTCGTGCCGTGGGCCTGAAACGGGCCTATCCTGCAGAATCCCTGGAGCCAGCAATCAAATACCAGGCAGCGACCCCGCAGGGTGTCGGGGGTGCCAAGGAATTAGCGAGCAGGGTCCAGCTGTGCAGCGAAGACGAAGACTTCCGGCTGGGCATCGGCCCGCAGATCGCAGGACCGCGCCTTGAACTGCTGATGCTGGTTTCAGGCCGAGGCAAGCACGCTGTGGGCCTGACGGGTCCGGGGCTGGCCCTCGTGCGGTAAATTGCAGAATAGGGAGGGGCCGCGCGGCAGAACGCGCGCCGTTGCCTAGGTTTCAGTAGTTCCTGGTCCGTCGGGCCTGGTGAGCCGTTCCTTGAAATCAGCGAACCATTTCGAGTCGCGCATTAGTTGCGGGAATGGCTTGTGCATGAATCCAGTTGCCGGTGGCGCAGTGGATCGATAGGACATCGCCGAGCCCGGACAGATCATCATCGAGTGCCGATCGCGGAAAGCGGTGTACTCGTACCAGCCGTCGGCCTGCTTTGCCTTGTTGCAGGTCGCGCAACGGCCCGAGGCATTGGCCACGGTCGTCTTGCCGCCACGTGCATACTGGAGCACGTGGTCTGTTTCTTCGACCAGCCCGTCGCAGAAGGGCGTTCGGCAATGCCGATCGCGAATCCCGATGAACCTCTTGAGCTTATCCGGGAAGATCCGGGCTTTGGAATCCATCGCGATTAGTTCCTGGTCCCCGGGAGCGGTGTAGAGACGAGTTATCTCCGTCATCACTTCGATCCGCTCAATATTCTCGGGGGCGAGTTCGGCTTCCATTTCCGCGAAGGTCAGCTCGTTGGGAATCTGGTGGCCGCCAATGAGTTCCCGCGCAGTCTGCGCGGGGATGAAGCCGTAGCCTTCCAAGTAGGCCGGTTCGCGATCACCCATGAACAGCGCTCTATCGGTCATGACCAGTCCGAGCTGGACGTTGATCTTCTGCTCATTGTTTTCATCGAAGAACATGTAGCGGGCCAGCAGATCGGCCTGGATCTGGGTGCGGGTGCGGGCATCGCCCTTGCGCTTGATCCTGCATGACTGGTTTCGCAGCGTCATCTGCAATCCGGTTCCGCCAACGATAGGCAGACGGGCCTGGAGGAAGACGCACCCTGCTTCCCGATCGGTGCGGAAGCGAACGTAGCGTTGCTGGTTGGCTTCCTTCAGCTTCTTGTCTTCCCGGTCCGATGCGTACTTGATCGTGAAGCTGGTGACCGTTTCCTTGATGCGCTTGGGGCCCATGGATTCGAACATGTCTGGATTCTGCCCGTAGATCGCATCGAACTCGGTGCGGCGCAATGGCCGGACTTCCTGCAGCGGGGTGAGCATTGCGTTGATCTGCGCTTCGGTGAATTCACCACGGGAGAATGCGGCAGCGATATTCGGGGTGTCCTCGAAGAGGATGCGGCAATTGGCCAGGTAGTTCCTGGAACCGCGTTGAGTCTGCTTGCGGGCGATGGCAACGCGGCTGGCCGCTCCGCGGACCTGGTCATCGATGTTGGTGCCGCGCTCTTCATTCTCGCGCAGGACTTCCTTCTCCAACTGGTGAGCCAGGCCGGCTTGCTGATAGCGCAAGGATGAGACCAGTCCTTCGACGGACTCGATAACCCGGGCGCACGCGGCCTTGCCGCCGTGGTCATGGAACCATGACAGGTCGTTCTGCAGCTGGATCAGGTGGGATTCGAAATCCGGCTGATCTGCTGGGCGGGCTAGGCTGTTTCCTTGCGCCTTTGCTTCGAACATAGTACTAGTATACGCCCATTGCTCGAATATGTCTTCGAATGATTCAGCTGTGGATTACCGAATTCTTGGGGCGCCGAACAGTCCGCTGGACCCAGGTCCAGGCAGCGGAAAGGGCTACGAGGCAGCGGGGGCGCCAGCCTTGGCTTTGGCACGGCAGTCGGCGCAGAGGCCGTAGATTTCCACGGTGTGCTCGGGATCGGAGAAGTCGTGCTCCGCGGCAACCCGAGCGGCCCAGCGCTCGACGGAAGGGGCAAGTACCTCGACGGTTTTGGAGCAAACGCGGCAGACCAGATGATGGTGGTGGACCTCGGTGACGCACTGGCGGAAGCGGGCTTCTCCATCTCCGCTGCGCAGCACATCGACCAGGCCATCGTCGGCCATGGACTGCAGCAGGCGGTACACGGTGGCCAGCGAAACCTTTTTCTCCGAATCCTGCAGCCAACGATGCAGCTGCTGGGCGGTGGCGAAATCATCGACCTCGCCCAGTGCCTCGGTGACGGCCAGGCGCTGCTTGGTGACCCGGGTTTCTGGCTGGGACATCGACGTGCACCATTCCTTGAGTTTGTTGCGGACCGGCGATGAGCCAGCGAACTGGGCCAATCACCTGCGGTTTCCCTCAATTTTAGCCAACTTTGCGTTGCAATGCGTGTCTGGCTCTGGCATGGGCGGGGCGCTGAGCCTACGCTAAGGATATGCGCATCAAACTTAGGGGCCATTCCTGCTTGGAAGCGAGCACGATCGACGGCAAGGTCTTGCTGGATCCGGGCGGATTTTCGCAGCTTGACGACGCGTTCGACGGCATCAATGCCGTGCTGGTCACCCATGAGCATGCTGACCATGCCGACCAGCCGGCCATTGCCGCCGCGCTGGAGGCGAATTCCATCCTGGAGCTCTACGCGCCGGCCGCGCTGGCGCAGGCGATGCGCGACCAGCTGCCACCAGCGGCCCAATCCCAGGTGGTGACGGTGCGAGCCGGGGCCGACTTCATTGTCGGCGGCATTCGCGTACGGACTTTCGGAGGCACCCACGCCACCATCCACCATTCCATTGCAGTGGTTGCCAACGTGGGCTACCTCCTGGGGGACCGCGCGGTAGGCCAGCTGGAGGTCTTCCACCCGGGCGACAGCTACCAGGTGCCGGTGGGGGCGCAGCCGGATGTGCTGCTGCTGCCGGTGATGGCCCCGTGGGGCAAGATGGCCGAGGCTGCCGACTTCGCGGTGGCCGTGGATGCGAAGTGCTGGATGCCGATCCACGACGGGCTGCTCAACGCCGACGGACTGGGGCTTTTCGATCGCCAGCTCGGCGCGATCGCCCAGCGGGCAGGATGCAGCTATGTGCGCTTGGAACCTGGAATCGAACATCATCTCGACGAGTTGCTGGGAGGCACCAACGAATGAACCCCTTGATAAGCGCCGCGCAGCTTCGCGAAATCCTGGACGCCGGGGGCCAGCCGGTGCTGCTCGATGTGCGGTGGGTCCTGGGCCGCGACGACGGGGCGCAGAGCTACGCTGCCGGGCATATCCCCGGCGCGGTGTTCGCTGACCTGGAAAAAGAGCTTTCCGGTGCGCCGGGCGAGCATACCGGCCGCCACCCGCTGCCTTTGCCGGCGGACTTCGAGCAGGCCGCGCGCGGCTGGGGCATCAACGCCCAGAGCCACGTGGTGGCGTACGACAACTCCGGAGCCCTCGCCGCGGCCCGGGCCTGGTGGCTGCTGCGCCATGCCGGATTCGACCGCGTGCAGGTGCTCGACGGCGGGCTCGGGGCCTGGACGGACGCCGGCGGAGAGCTGGCGCTGGGCTACGAGCAGGCCGCCAAGGGCAGCGTTTCGCTGTCGTGGGGCCGGATGCCGGTGGTGGAGTACGAGGAGCTGGACACCTTGCCCGGCACCCTGATCGACTCGCGGGCCACCGCGCGCTACCTGGGCATCGAGGAACCCATCGACCCGGTGGCCGGGCATATTCCCGGTGCGCTGAACCGTCCCACCACCGACAACCTCGACGCGCAGATGCGTTTCCGGGCGCCGGAGGTGCTGCATTCCAGCTTCGTGACGCTGGGTGCCCACAGGCCGGGGTCGGCCGCCTACTGCGGTTCGGGGATCACCGCGGCGCACCAGGTATTGGCCGCGGCAAGTGCCGGGATCCCGCTGGGGCTCTTCCCCGGCAGCTGGTCCGAATACTGCTCCTACCCGGATGCGCCGGTCGCTACGAGCGACGAGAAGCACCGCCACTAGAATTCAGCCATCGAGCAAGAAAGGCAGCAATGAGTACGCTGTTCACCAAGATCATCAACGGGCAGATCCCGGGCCGCTTCGTGTGGGAGGACGAAACCTGCGTGGCGTTCTTGTCCATCGGGCCGCTCTCCGACGGGCACGCACTGGTGGTTCCGCGCGAGGAAGTCGACGAGTTCACCGATGCCTCCGACGAGCTGGTTGCGCACCTGACCCTGGTCGCGGCCAAGATCGGGCGCACCCAGAAGCGCGTGTTTTCCGCGCAGCGCGCGGGCCTGATGATCGCCGGATTCGAGGTGCCGCACCTGCATGTGCATGTCTGGCCGACCAACTCGCTGGCGGACTTCGACCTGTCCAATGCGGCCGATAACCCGGATCCGGTGGCCATGGACAAGAACGCGCAAGCGCTTCGCGCGGGCCTGCGCGAAGATGGCCACGGGGAATTCGTGCCCGAGGCCTGATATGTGCCCGTAATTGTCAAGTAGGCATGGGTTAGCACCCGCTCGGCTGGATTGCCGAGCGGGTGCTTTTCACCTCCCTGATCGACCCGGTGGTGCGGCGTGTCTTGGTGACGCGTGGTCAGTCTGACATACGCGGGTTGGTTACCGCATGACCCTGTTTCGGCGAGAGCAACCAGCTTGTCTAGGATCGAGCGTGGCACCTCTTGGGATGCTGCTCATAGGCCTTCCGCTGATGCGCTCTTCACGCTGCATGCTCCACTTGGCATGATATGAGAGGCGAGTCTTGCAGAATTATTCGTCCATCACGGCCAATGACCAGCACCAACCGGCAAGTTCACGGGCAATCGCGGTGCACGCGACGGTGTGCTTCTTCTTGTGGCTGGCCAGGGTATTCCACCGCTGGTTCAGGCGCCGATTCCCGGCATCGCCCCGTGCCGCTGCCTGGGCCGATGCCTTGGCCCACCGGTCGGTCATGGTTTTCCCCGGCTGGTACCGCGGTTTGTGATGCCATGCAGCCTCGACGAGCAGCCGGCGGGCATGGGTGTTCCCGGTCTTCGTGATCCCGCCCAAGGACCTGCTGGTCCCCGAGGAATATTCGCTGGGCACCAGGCCAAGATAGGACGCAATGGTGCGGCCGGTGAATCGATCCCAGTCACCGAGCTCGACTGCGAGAGCGAACCCGGTCAGGGTGTTGATGCCACGCAGGCAGCACAGCCTGTTGGTCACGGCAGTGAACTGGGATTCGGCAGCCATCTTGCTGATCTGCTCATCGAGCCGGTCACGCCGGGCAAGACCGAAAGTGGCCGCATCGAAGGCAGCGTCGAAGGCCGCTAACGTTCCGGTGCCAAGGCTCGCGAGCTCGTTCTTCCTGATACGCCGCAGCCATGCCTCATGCCTGGAGCCCCAGCACGTACTGCCGTCATAGATGAAGCTATGGCGCAGCAGGAGCTTCGAGAGCCGATGCCTGCACATCATCAGCTCAACTCTGGCGTCCTCGCGTGCTCGGACGAGGTCTCTGGCGGATTCCTCGGCGAGCGTCGGCACGCGCACTGCCACGAGTTCATCGACTTTGATCAGTCGTGCCAGCAGCAGGGCATCGCGGGCATCGGTTTTGACCTTGTCCCCGGAAGGGCGCAGGAGCTTCGACGGGGCCGCGACGGTCACCGGGTAGTGCATGCCCGCGAGGGTGCGTGCGAGGCTGAATCCGGTAGGACCGGCTTCGTAGGCGACCGCGACGGGTCCGTGGTCGGCAGCGATCCCGTTGATCCATGTCGTGACGGCTTCGTTCCCGCCGGGGAGTTTCGCTTCGAGGACTTCACCCGTGCGGGTGTCGAGGGCTGTTGCGCGGATGGATCGTGCGTGCACATCCAGTCCGATCGCAGTACGCTGGGTAAACATCAGGGCCTCCGCTGCATGTCGGCATCCCCGAGCCGTTCTCGGGGATGATCCACGAATCTGCACCGTGAGGCCCTGATCCGCAAGAGGCCTGGCGAAAAAACCTCTTACTCATAGGGTCTAGCCGGTGCAATTCATCCGCTACCAGGGCACCGAGCCCAATCACCGCGGCGTGCACCTGGGGATTTTCGCGCTGGCCAATTCCCTGGGCCACGGCGGGAAGCTGAGCGCCGCCGAACACGCCATCTGGCGTGCGGGCAACGACTGGTACGACGCTGCCTATCCGAACCCGAGCCGCACCCATCGGGCAATCTACGATCATGCGATCAACCCCGGGGCCGTGGCGTGGTTCAAGGGCAGCGCGCAGCACCTGCTGGAGCGCGTCGAGCCGTATTTGCGGTTGCTCGACGCGCACCGGATCGGCTGGGAGAAGCTGGAAAGCAGTGCTCCGGGCACCATCATCTACGAAGATGACGTGCAGGTGATCGCCACGCCCGCAGTGCCCTAGCCCTTCACCCGGCGCATGGTCATGTGGGAGGTGACGCGGCGGACCGCCGGCAGCGCGGTCAGCTTGGGAATCAGGTCCCGGTCGTAGGCCTCGGCATCGGCCACCTGGATGCGCAGGAAGTAGTCGGGCTGGCCGTAGAGGCGGCGTATTTCGGTAACGCCGGCAACGGTGTCCACCGCCTTCTCGAATTCGTCGAGGCTGTGCTCGTTGTTCATTTCGACGTCAATGGCCACGGTAACCTCGAAGCCCCTGCCATAGGCCTTGGGATTGACGATCGCCTTGTAGCCATGGATGATTCCCTCGGCCTCCAGGCGCTGGACGCGGCGCAGGCAGGGAGCGGGGGTCAGGCCCACCCTGCGCGAGAGCTCGAGGTTGCTGATGCGGCCGTCATTTTCCAGTTCGGCAATAATTGCGCGGTCAAGATCATCCATGCATCTATTATTGCCGATCCAACCCGTCGGTTGGCTAGAATTGGCAACCATATTTGGCTTGGAATTTCCTAATATTGCTTCATGAGCGAAAAACTGGCAATGAAAGGTTCCCGGCCTTTGTCCGACGAGGGCCGATGGCAGCAGATCAGGCTGGGCGCGAAAAATGTGCTTCCCGCCAGTCTGGCGGTCATGCCATTGGGCCTGGCCCTGGGCGTGCTGCTGGTGCGCTCGGGATTGCCCTGGTGGTCAGCTCCCTTGCTTGCCGGGCTGGTGTTCGCCGGTTCCCTGGAATTCCTCTTGATCGGGCTGCTTGCCGCCGTGGCGCCGCTGTCCCATATCGCCCTGACCACGCTGGTAGTCAATTTCCGCCACGTATTCTATGCGATCTCTTTCCCGCTGCACCGGGTCAAGGGCCAGGGGGCGAAGTTCTACAGCATGTTTGCGCTGACCGATGAGGCCTATGCGCTGACCCTGCAGGCCGAGCGGAAGGACTATTCCTCGACGCGGATCCTGGCCATCCAGAGCCTGTTCCATGCAAGCTGGACCACCAGCGTGCTGGGCGGATCGCTGCTGGGCGCAATGATCCCCGAATCCATCAGGGGTCTGGAATTTGCGGTGACCGCATTGTTTGCCGTGCTGGCGATCGAAGCGTTCAAGGCCTACCGCAGTGTGCCGCTGTCCATGCTGGCGCTGATCAGCGCCGTGGCGGCCAGCTGGATCGCACCGCAGAGCATGATGGTGGTAGCCATGGCGATTTTCCTGGCCGGACTTGCGGCGGCCTACCTGCTGCGACGGCGCACCGGCACCGCTCAGCAGGCCGGCGGGCAGCAGGCGGGAGAAGCAGCCGATGCCCGATAGCCTCTACCTCTCCTCGGCCATCGCGTTGAGCACCGCAGTGACCTTCGGGCTGCGTGCCTTGCCCTTCGCCTTCATCGCCAAATTGCGCAGCAACGCGTTCATCAACTACCTGGCGCTGCGCATGCCCTTGGGAATCATGGTGGTGCTGGTTGCTTCCACGGTGCCTGCCGGCATTGCGGATCCGGCCGTGGCGTGGCCGGTGGCCACCGCCCTGGCGGCCACCGTGGTGCTGCACCTGCTCAAGTCCAATGCGGTGCTCAGCGTGCTGGGCGGTACCGCCGTCTACGTTGGGATCCTCAGCTGGCCGCTATAGCTGCGCCAGCGAATCCTTGATCGCCTTGCGGATGCGCTTTTCGCTGACCGAATAGGCGGTGCCCAGCTCTTGGGCGAACAGCGAAATGCGCATTTCCTCCAGCATCCACTTCACCTGGGCCAAGTCCGCCGGCACCCGGGCTCCGGGCGGAACCCGATCCAGGGCGGTATCGTATTCGTCTTCCAGCTTCTGGATCACGACCAGGGCCTGGGAATCACGGGTGACCGCACCTGCGCGCAGCTTCTCCAAGCGCATCTCGATGCCCTGCACATAGCGCGGCAGGCGCATCAGGTTCGCTGCCCCGGTGGCCGCGATGAAGCCCGGATAGATCAGCTGCTCGAGCTGGGAGCGGATATCGGTGACTGCCGCGAACATCGCCAGGGAGTTGGTGCTCTTCAGATCCTTGTTGATCCGGGTCGAGGAGCCGAAGACCTTCGCCACGATCGCGGTAATCGTGAAGACCGTGTCGATCTGCTCGGCGCGCACCGTCTCGAACAGCGCCTCGAATTCGGCGCGGTTCATCGGCAGCTTCTCGGGCACCAGCTGGTCTACCGCGGCCATGGTGCAATCGGCAATCAGCTTCTCGATGGACCCGTGCGGGTTCTGCGTGAACACCAGCTTCTCAGCGTTCTTCAGGTGCGAAATCACGAACTTCCCGGCAGGCGGCAAGCGCAGCATCAGCAACCGGATGACACCGGTGCGGTGCGCCGCATCGCGCTCGGCCTGGGTGCGGAAAACACTCAGGTCGACCTTTTCGCCGGTGTCCATCAGCCCCGGATAGGCGGTGATCTGCTGGCCCATCACCGTGGTGGTGACCTTGGCAGGCAGCGTATCGCCCAGGGTTTCGCCTGATGATTCCAGCTGCGGCCAATGATCCAGCGACTTCTGGTCCCAGGCGCCGGTGGCCGCCGCTGCGGTGGCCGCGGCGCCCTTCTTCTTGGACTGCGCCTTCGACGCGGCCGCAGGCCTGCCAGGCACCCCCGGCATGCCGGTGGCGACACCGGGGGAGTTGACCCCGCTGGCCAGCGCGGCGCGGTTGGCCGCGGCGAACTTGTACTGCAAGGCGGCCAGGTCATCGCCGCTGCCCAGCGCCTTCCCCGAAGCATCGGTGACGGTGAAGCCGAAGCGCAGGTGCGCGGGCAGCGTGGAGAAATCGAACACCGAAGGCTCGACGACCATGCCGCGCAGCCGGCGCAGCACCAGCGCCAGGGAATCGGCCAGGTCATCGGCCGCCGGATCGAAGTCCGCCTCCAGCATGGCCAGCGCCTTGGCCGCCACATCCGGGGCGGGCACGAAGTTCTTGCGGATGGCCTTGGGCATCGAACGGATCAGCGCGGTGAGCAGCTCGTGGCGCAACCCCGGAATCAGCCAGGCGAAGCGCGCGGGATCCAGCTGGTTCAAGAACACCACCGGGACCGTGAGCGACACGCCATCGCCTTCTCCTGGGGCGGCCGCCGGGTTGTACTCGTAGGACAGCGGCAAGTGGATGCTGCCCAGCTGCCAGGTGGTGGGGAACGCGGCCTCGTCAACCGCATCGGACTCGGCCAGCAGCGCCTCGGGGTCGAAGTCCAGCAGCGAGGGATCGGTGGCGCGGGCCTTCTTCCACCAGCGGTCGAAGTGGCGCTCCGAGTAGACCTCGGCGCCCACCCGGGCATCGTAGAAGGCGAACAGGTCTTCATCGGAAATGCGGAGGTCATGGCGGCGCATGCGGGTTTCGAGCTCTTCGACTTCTTCGAGCAGCGCCCGGTTCTTGGCGAAGAACTTATGGTGGGTGCGCCAATCGCCCTCCACCAGCGCGTGGCGGATGAACAGCTCGCGAGCCAGGTCCTTATCCACCCGCCAGTAGTGGAACTGGCGGCGCGGGATGATCGGCAGGCCGAAAAGCGTGACCTTCTCGTAGCCCATGACCGAACCGGTGCGCTTGGACCAGTGCGGCTCGGAGTGGGTGCGCTTGAGCAGGTGCGGAGCCAGCTCTTCCACCCATTCGGGGGAGATGGCCGCGTTGGTGCGGGCCCACAGCCGCGAGGTTTCCACCAGCTCGGCGGACATCACCCAGGTCGGGGACTTCTTGAACAGGCCCGAGCCGGGGAAGATCGCAAAACGGGTGCCGCGCGCGCCCAGGTAGTCGCGCTTGCGCTCATCGTAGAGCCCGATGTGCCCCAGCAGGCCCGACAGCAGCGACTTGTGCACCTGGTCCTCATTGGCCGCCGGGTCGATCGGGGCGGCCGCCATGGTGATGCCCAGCGGCTTGGCCAGCTGGCGCAGCTGGGTGAACAGGTCCTGCCACTCGCGCACGCGCAGGTAGTTGATGAACTCGTTCTTGCACAGCCGGCGGAAAGCGGAGGAGGACAGGTCCTTCTGCTGCTCCTGCAGGTAGGCCCACAAATTCAGCAATGCAATGAAGTCGGACTTGTCATCGGCGAAGCGCTTATGCAGCTCCACCGCACGATCACGCTGCCCGGTCTCCTCGCTGGGACGCTCGCGCGGGTCCTGGATGCTCAGCCCGGCAGCCAGCACCATCACTTCCTTGGCGACCCCGCGCTGTGCGGACTCGACGATCATCCGGCCCAGGCGCACATCCAGCGGCAGCACCGCCAGCGCCCTGCCGGTTTCGGTCAGCTTCGCGGCCTTGTCCTGCTCCAGCGCACCGAGCTCGCGCAGCAGGTTCACGCCATCGGTGATGGCCTTGGCTTCGGGCGGCTGGACGAACGGGAAGCTGGCAACCTCGGCGGCCGAAGCGACCACGCCCATGGAGATCATCTGCAGGATCACGCTGGCCAGGTTGGTGCGCAGGATTTCCGGGTCGGTGAATTCGGGACGCGCCTCGTAGTCGGGCTCCGAGTACAAGCGGATGGCGATGCCCTCCGACACGCGGCCGCAACGTCCCGAACGCTGGTTGGCGCTGGCCTGGGAGACGCGCTCGATGGGCAGGCGCTGCACCTTGGTGCGGTGCGAGTAGCGCGAAATGCGGGCGGTGCCGGTATCGATCACGTACTTGATGCCCGGCACCGTCAGCGAGGTCTCGGCGACGTTGGTGGCCAGGATGATGCGCGGGGCGCCACCGGGGTGGAAGACCCGGTGCTGCTCGGCCAGCGACAGCCGGGCGAACAGCGGGAGCACCTCATAGCGCGGCAGGCGCTTATTGGCGGTGACCATGGCGCGCAAGGCTTCGGCCGCGTCGCGGATTTCGCGCTCGCCGGAGAAGAAGATCAGGATGTCCCCGGGCGCTTCGCCGCTCAGTTCCTTGACCGCGTCGGTGACCGCATCCAGTGGGTCGCGTTCTTCCTCCAGCGTGTTCTCCGCGGCCTCGTCCGCGTCGACATCGAGCTCGGCCTGCAGCGGGCGGTAGCGCAATTCGACGGGGAAGGTGCGCCCGGAAACCTCCAGGATCGGGGCAGGCTCGACGCCGCCGCCGGGCAGCGGCTTGCCGAAGTGCTCGGCGAAGCGCTGCGGGTCGATGGTGGCGGAGGTGATGATGATCTTCAGCTCGGGGCGCTTGGGCATGATCTGCTTGAGGTAGCCCAGCAGGAAATCGATGTTCAGGCTGCGCTCGTGGGCCTCGTCGATGATGATCGCCGAGTATTTCTTGAGCAGCTTGTCGCGCTTGATCTCGGCTAGCAGGATGCCGTCGGTCATCACCTTCAGCTTGGTCTTGCGCGAAACCTCGCCGGTGAAGCGCACGTGGAAGCCGACTTCCTCGCCGATTTCGGTGCCCATTTCCTCGGCGATGCGCTCGGCCACGGTGCGCGCGGCCAGGCGGCGCGGCTGGGTGTGCCCGATCATGCCCTTCTCGGCCAGGCCGAGCTCGATGAGCATCTTGGGAAGCTGGGTGGTCTTGCCCGAACCGGTTTCGCCGGCGATTACCACGACCTGGTTTTCGCGGACCGCGGCGAGGATGTCCTCGCGGCGGGCTGAAACGGGAAGGGCTTCGGGATACGTAATGCTGAGCGCCATGATGTTCCCATTCTATTCGCGCCACGCATTTTCGTGGTGGCCGCCGGGCCGAAGCCCGATTCGGGGCAGGAAATGTGCTCCCGGACGCATTGCTCCATGAGTCAAATTTTCAGATTGTCCAAGCAATTGTCGACAAGTTCGGGCCGGTAAATACAAAACTTCCAGATTCTGCTTCCCGGCGGAGCATTTGTGTCCACAAGAATCCGTATCAAGATGCAAACGTCTAGGAATCGACCTTGATTGTAGGCAAGGTGAGGTCGTTCACATGTAAGATCGGGGGTAATCATCGATGTGATGCCTGGACGGTTCCCGCATGCTGCGCACCAGTTGCGCTTCATAACCAGGCTTCCGCGCTATCGGTGGGAATCACTCGCAAGGGAACTTTGAAAGGAACTTCAATGAAGAGCTTCACCGCCATGAAATTCGCTGCCATCGCAGCAGCTGGCGCACTGGCCCTGACCGCCTGCGGCGGCAGTGGCGAGCAGGGCACCGCGGAGGGCGGCGACGAGGCCGTCAAGATCGGCATCTCCCAGTTCGTCTCGCACCCTTCGCTGGACGCAGTGGTCACCGGCTTCAAGGCAGGCATGGAAGAAGCCGGCTACACCGGCGAGAAGATCAGCTACGACGAGAACAACGCCGAAACCGATCAGGCTACCAACACCTCGATTGCCGGCAAGCTCGCCGCTGATTCGGATATCGACCTGGTGCTGGCAATTGCCACCCCATCGGCCCAGGCTGCGGCGCAGGCGATTACCAAGGTCCCGGTGCTCTTCTCCGCTGTGACCGACCCGGTTGATGCCAAGCTGGTCGCCTCCAATGAAGCTCCGGGCGCGAATGTCACCGGCACGTCGGACATGAACCCGGTCGACGAGCAGCTGCAGTTGCTCAAGGACCTGGTGCCCGATGCCAAGAAGGTCGGCATTGTCTACTCCTCGGGTGAAGCCAACTCCGCAGTCCAGGTGAAGATGGCCAAGGAAGCAGCCAAGGGCCTGGGCTTGACCATTGAAGAAGCCGCTGTCTCGGCGTCCAGCGAAGTCCAGCAGGCCGCCAGCTCGCTGGATGTCGACGCGTACTACGTTCCGACTGACAACGCTGTCGTTTCTGCCCTGGAAGGCCTGCTGCAGGTTGCCGAGAAGAACGGCGTGCCGGTCATTTCGGCTGACGGCGAGTCCGTCAAGCGCGGTGCTACCGCAACCTACGGCATCAACTACGAGAAGCTGGGCGCGCAGACCGCTGCCATGGCCGTGAAGCTGCTCAAGGGCGAGGCCGAGCCGGCAACCCTGCCGGTGGAGACCATCTCCGAGGTCGATCTCTACCTGAATGAAGATGCCGCCAAGAAGGCAGGCATCGAATTCACCGACGAGATGAAGTCCGAAGCCGTAGAGGTCTACTAAGCCCCGGCAACAACTTACCGACGCAAGGCGAGGCGCATAACCTGGTGCCTCGCCTTTCGTCGTGATTACCTGCAAAACTTACAACTCAAGGATCCACACATGATCACAGCGGTTGAACTCGGCCTGATTTACGCCATCATGGCGCTCGGGGTGTACCTGACCTTCCGTATCCTGGACTTTCCCGACCTGACTGTCGACGGCAGCTTCACCACCGGTGCCGCCGTCGCCTCGGTGGGCATCGTGAACGGGATGAATCCCTGGCTGGCCACCGTGCTGGCCTTCTTCGCCGGCATGGTTGCCGGTGTCATTACCGGCCTGCTGCATACCAAGGGCAAGATCGACGGCCTGCTCGCCGGCATCCTGACCATGATCGCGCTGTACTCGATCAACCTGCGCATCATGGGCAAGGCCAACACCCCCTTGCTGGGGGAGGAGACCCTGATCAGCCCGATGCGCGTCTCGGGCCTGCTCGGCTCCTGGGCGTCGGTGGCCATCCTCTTTGCCGTCTGCCTGGTCTTCGTGGCAGCGATCGTCTGGTTCCTGCACACCGAGCTGGGCATGGCCATGCGGGCCACCGGCGACAACCAGGAAATGATCCGTTCCTTCGGCGTGAGCACCGACAACCAGAAGATCCTGGGCCTGGCGCTGTCCAACGGCCTGGTGGCGCTGTCCGGAGCGGTCATCGCCCAGTACCAGGGCTTCGCCGATATCGGCATGGGCATCGGCCTGATCCTGATCGGCCTGGCCTCGGTCATCGTCGGCCAGGCGATCTTCACCCAGCGCTACATCTGGCTGGCCGCCATCGCGGTGGTCTTCGGTGCAGTGATCTACCGCCTGGTGATCCAGATGGCCCTGTCGGCAGGCCTGGAGGTCAACGACATGAAGCTGATCTCCGCGGTCCTCGTCGTCGTCGCCCTGCTGCTGCCGAAGTGGAAGGGCTTCCAGAAGATCATCAAGAACTTCAAGCGCACCCCAGCAGCAGTTGAAACCAAGGAAGAGGTTCGCACCAATGCTTGAAATCAAGAACCTGTCGCGCACGTTCTTCCCGGGAACTGTCAACGAGCGCAAGGCGCTGCGCAACATCAACCTGAACCTGTCGGACGGTGAATTCGTCACCGTCATCGGCTCCAACGGCGCCGGCAAGTCCACCGTGCTGAACATGGTTGCAGGCAAGCTGCAGCCCGATGCCGGTTCGGTGTCCATCGCGGGGAAGAACGTCACCAGGATGGCCGACTACACCCGCGCCAAGTACATCGGCCGGGTATTCCAGGACCCGATGGCCGGCACCGCGCCGACCATGTCCATCGAGGAGAACATGGCTCTGGCCTACGCCCGCGGCCGTTTCCGCGGCCTGGGCCTGGGCGTAGGCTCCAAGCGGCGCGAGCTGTTCGTCGAGGAGCTCAAGAGCCTGGAACTCGGTTTGGAAGGCCGCTTGAAGACCAAGGTGGGCCTGCTCTCAGGCGGCCAGCGCCAGGCGCTGAGCTTGCTGATGGCCACCTTCTCCAAGCCCAAGATCCTGCTGCTCGATGAGCACACCGCGGCCCTGGATCCGCAGCGTGCCGCGCTGGTCTCGCGCCTGACCAAGGAAATTGTCGAACGCCACCAGCTGACCACCTTGATGGTGACGCACAATATGGAACAGGCGTTGCAGCTGGGCACCCGGCTGATCATGATGCACGATGGGCAGATCATCCTGGACCTGGACCAGGAAGAGAAGTCCAAGATGACCGTCAAGGGCCTGCTGGAGGAATTCAGCAAGATCAAGGGCGCACAGCTCGATGACAAGACTATGCTGCAGTAGCCGCTGGACAGCATCCGCGCAGGCTCCGCACCCGATGGGTGCGGGGCCTGTCGGGTTTAAGGCAGCGGTTTGCGCAGGCGGTGCTCGACGCGTCCTGAGCTCCCGTCGATGACTTGCTGCCCTGTCCATTGGTACCCGCAACGGCGATAGAGCCCCTCGGCACGTGCATTGCCGGCGATCAGCAGACTGGACATGGCTGGGGCAGTGACCAGCAGGATGGATCAGTTCTACACCTGTCGGCCTGCCTGCGCTGTCAAGATCCTAGTTCACGAGGTACGGCGTGGTGGAAGACTCGATTTCTGCCGTTTCAACTGCTGGCTCATGAGAGAGCGCGACATGCGCGGCCGCAGCTCTGGCATCGTAGATGGCATTAATGGGTTTACTCACACAGCTGATCTCCGATACTCAATATGAATTTGAGAAATATTCATGCAGTTAAAGATGCATTGCTATAAACCTGCCTAGGATTAACACCTTCTGCGAAACGAATGGTGGACTATTGAGAACCCAAGCCGCGCCCATAGCTGCAGCGACAGGAATCGTCGGTTTGGCTCTCATCACTGGATTGCTGTCGGGTTGCTCTTTGACTGGGAAATACTCCGATGAAACCTGCGATGGCCGCAAACCCGTCAGCTCGTTAGAGCAGGCGGGCAAGGAATTGGTAGTTGCTGCGTATGCTGGCGATCGCACTGGAGTTTGCCGGGTTACTTCGCCATTTCCAGGAGGAAACCTGGATGACCAGATGGTCAGCCAGACTCGGCAGATTCTAGAGAACCACGGCATTACACCTGAAAATGTGTCGGTCGTGGTTGGAGAGCAGTTTGGAAGCGCAGTATCCGTTCATCTGACTGATGGTAGCCAGTATGCTCGGCACTCACTGTGGGTCGGTGGCCATAGTATCCGTGAGGAAGGATTCACTATAGGGTTACCGGAGGAACTGTATCCTGCTGCGCCCGAGCATCCGGCGTCCCAGTCATCCACGGTTGATCCCTAAGCTTTGCAACTCTAGTGATTCAGGATTCTTGGTATCCGGGTATCTCGTAAACGCGATACAAAGCGAAATTTCCCCGGCTATTGCTCTAAGTGGAGCTTTGGTTCCCCTCGGCATTGCCGGTTAGGCTTTCGCCGAATCATTAGCGCGGACAGTCAGCTGCCGCGCGATGTCTTTAGGCTTTCCGGCTACTGTCCAAAAGAAACATCGGAAACGCCCGTTTATTCTTCATTCGTGGCATAAACAGTGACCCAGACTCCCACCGGCTCTTTGAGTTCGAGCTGTACCTCATTGGTGTTGATTTGATGTGCCGGGGTAGAAAGACTCGTATATATTTCTGAATTCGAATCGCAACCACTAGCACCGGTTTTTGATCCACCTAGCAGGATAATCTCCCAAGGGGACGTTGCATCACATGAAATTATGAAGCCAACTGAATCAAACCCTCCGGGAAGATCCCCGAGGCGCAGAGTGGTCGAGCCCACGGAATGAGTTTCATTGAGAATCTGGAAGGAGTCTTCGCTCTGGGCGAGGATTTCGGCATGCTTCTTTAGGGGATCTGGCGATTCCGAGGTGCTGGCCGACGTATCTGACGAAGGAATCTCTCCAAGCGCGGTCTCAGGGGAAGCCGAAGGGCTGCATGAAGACAGTGCCAAAGCAATCACAGAAGCAAGTGAAATGATTCCAAAGAGGCGTTTCGTCATGTGTCAAGATTATCTTTTAGCAGGATAAAATCAAGGGTTCATGAGAGTACTTCGATTTCCCACGTTTTCGCTCGGGTAGTTTGCCGAGGAACTCTTGAATGGCAGCGATGCGAATTCAGTGTCGAGTGGATGGAGTATCGCTCTTTCCATCAAGCGGTGGGCAGTTAGCGGCCGCGGGCAATTTGATGCGGGTATCGCCATCTCGGATTGGTGACGAGCCCGGTCCATGCCGGCAGTAGTTCCCGAATAGGCCGGTCGGGTCGACTCCGAGATCCCCTATGTGCAGTTCTGGATTTGAAGCAAGGTCGCCGAGCGGTCCCAGAGTTGCTTCGCTAGTACCTCATCATGGATCAGCGGGTTGACCTTCGATGCGATCTTTCCCGACTCGTAGTAGGCGCCCGGTTCGAATTGCACGCCAGGCTTCGCCTCCGCAAGCCAGACGAGCTGGTCGGCACCCTTGGTCGAGTCGACCGTGAAGAAGCGCCTAAGCGGACCGTGGTAAAGGAACTTCAATAACCCCTTGGAGTCCGAGGCGAAACTGGTGCCAACGATCCCGGGGTGGAACGCCACGGCGTTAATCCCGGAACCGCCAAAGCGCCGCTGTAATTCCGAGGTGAACAGAATGTTCGCCAACTTTGCATTGCCGTAGGCGGCCCTCGGTGAGTAGCTGTTTTCGCCCTGTAGGTCCGCAATGTCGAATTTGGCCATGAGACGCGCAGCCATGCTGGCGGTCTGAATGACCGTGGCACCCGAATCGATTAGTCGTTGCAACAACAGATTCGTGAGCAGGAAGGGCGCTAGATGATTGACTTGGAAAGTCTTTTCGAATCCATCCACGGTCAGTTCGCGCTCTGCCTTGATCCCGCCGGCATTATTAGCCAGCACATCAATTCGGGGATACTTCTGGAGCAACTGCGTGGCCAGGCCGCGTACCTGTGCGAGCTGGCTGAAGTCTGCCACGAAATAGCTGGCGCCTAGCTCATGGGCGATGGCCTGGGTTTTGGTTTGCGACCGACCGACAACGACAATCTGGTGCCCCTGTCGTGACAGTTCTCGGGCCGATGCGGCCCCGATCCCGTCGCTGGCTCCGGTAATGAGAATGGTTTTTTTCATGGTGCCCTTAAGCGCTTGTTGGTTTATCCGAGTTTAGGGCCTAGCCGAAGCTAAAGGTTGTGGCGACGGGGAAGCTGCCAGAAAATGCTGACAGGAGATTGTTCGCGGCCTCGCGCGAGCTGCGGCGTGAGAAGAAGAGCGAAAAAAAGCAGGCCCTGGTAACCAGGACCTGCAATTTAGGTGGTGCCCCTGAAAGGAATCGAACCTTCGGCCTTCTGCTCCGGAGGCAGACGCTCTATCCACTGAGCTACAGAGGCGTGTTGCTGGGCAACAGGAAAAATACTATCAGGTCGTCACTTGATCTGCGCAATTCCAGCACCTTGGCACGCATGTGTTGCAAAAGTCACCGGGTTGGGCCAGTCTCACAGGCGATGCAAGTCATGAATGCTGAAGAAGCACGGCAATTGCCGGTATTCTTGAACGGTGACTCCTGAAGAACTCTCCGCAGCAATATCCGCATGCCTCACCGAAGCCGTAGCCGCCGGCGAAATCTCCGTCGAGGTGCCAGAGACCGTACGCGTGGACCGCCCGAAAAGCCGTGAACACGGCGACTGGGCGACCAACATCGCGCTGCAGCTGGGCAAGAAGGCCGGCATGGCCCCGCGCGACTTTGCCCAGATCCTGGCCACCCGACTTGCTTCGGTCCCAGGAGTCGGCGCCGTGGACATCGCAGGTCCCGGCTTCCTGAACATCACCCTCGAAGCCGGCGCTGCCGGCGAGCTGGCCCGCACCATCGTCGAGGCTGGTTCCGCCTACGGCAGCAACGAGGCCCTGGCCGGCCACGTGGTCAACATGGAATTCGTTTCCGCGAACCCCACCGGCCCGCTGCACATCGGCCACACACGCTGGGCCGCGCTGGGAGATGCCATCTCCCGCGTGCTGCGCGCTTCGGGCGCTTCGGTGACCAGCGAGTACTACATTAACGATGCCGGCAACCAGATGAACGTCTTCGCCCGTTCGGTGTACAACCGCATCCACGGCCTGCCAGTGCCAGAGGGCGGCTACCCGGGCGAATACATCAAGGAACTGGGCGACGCCGTCCTGGCCGAAGCCCCGCAGCTGCGCGAGCTGGACGAAGCAGAAGCCATTCCTGCCCTGCGCGACGCCGCCTACAAGGCGCAGCTCGAAGACATCAAGTCCACCCTGGCCGACTTCGGCGTCAGCTTCGACGTGTTCTTCTCCGAAACCACCTTGCATGAGGGCGGCGCGGTGGCTGACGCCGTGGCACGCCTGCGCGAGCAGGGCCACATCTTCGATCTGGAGGGCGCGGTTTGGCTGCGCACCACCGACTTCGGCGATGACAAGGACCGCGTGCTGATCCGCGCCAACGGCGAGCCGACCTACTTCGCCGCGGATGCGGCCTACTACCTGTCCAAGAAGGACCGCGGGTTCGAAGAGAAGATCTACCTGCTGGGCGCCGACCACCACGGCTACGTCAACCGCCTGAAGGCGATCGCCGCCTGCGCGGGAGATGACAAGGACAAGAACATCGAGGTGCTGATCGGCCAGCTGATCTCCGTCAACGGAGCCAAGCTGTCCAAGCGCGCGGGCAACATCATCGAGCTGCGCGATTTGATCAACTGGATCGGCGCCGACGCGCTGCGCTACTCGCTGGCCCGTTTCCCGGCTGATTCGCCGATCGCGCTGGACCCCGAGCAGCTGAAGAAGAACACCAATGACAACCCGGTGTTCTACGTCCAGTACGCCCACGCCCGTTCGTGCGCCGCGGCCCGCAATGCCGCAGCCAAGGGCGTGACCCGTGATGGCTTCGATGCCGCGCTGCTGACCGACCCGACCGAAAACGAGCTGCTGGCCGTGCTCGGCCAGTTCCCGTCGGTGGTTGCCGGTGCCGCAGAATTCCGCGAACCGCACCGCATTGCCCGTTACCTGGAGCAGGTCGCCGGCGCGTACCACTCGTGGTACGCCGCAACCCGCATCACCCCGGTGGGCGAAGGCGAAGCGGTCGCGCCGGTGCACGGCACCCGGCTGTGGCTGAACGACGCCGCCACCACCGTTTTGGCAAATGGATTGGAACTGCTGGGCGTTTCCGCCCCAGAGAGGATGTAAGACCTTATGGCCGTATCGCCGCTAGCCCCGCAATGGCTGCAATTCCCGGAAAACATCAACGCACTTCGACAGATCGAGTGGGCTTCGGGGGTTTCCCGCGAGGCTGGCGGCGAACTGTCCATCCAGGGCCTTCCCGTCTCCCAGCTGGCCGTCGAGTTCGGCACCCCGCTGTTCGTGCTCGATGAGAACGACTTCCGCGCCCGCGCCCGGGGTTTCAAGACCGCCTTCGACGACGCGTTCAGGCAGCTGTGCGGGGGAGTCGACGTCTACTACGCCGGCAAGGCGTTCTTGTGCACCGAGGTGGCCCGCTGGGTGACCGACGAGGGCCTGCGCCTGGATACCTGCTCGGGGGGCGAACTGGCCGTGGCCAACGCCGCCAAGGTGCCCGCTGCCAACCTCTCGCTGCACGGGAACAACAAGTCGGCAGCCGAGATCGCCCGCGCCATCGAAATGGGCGTCGGGCGCCTGGTCATCGACTCGCTGGACGAGCTGGACCGGGTGATTTCGATCGCCGACGCCATGGGCCAGAGCGCGCAGGTCATGCTGCGCATTACCCCCGGCGTGCACGCCTCCACCCATGAGGCCATCGCCACCGCGCACGAGGACCAGAAGTTCGGGCTGTCCATCCTGGACGATGCCTCCGGCACTTCGCCTGCGCTGCGTGCGGTCGCCCAGGCGATCGAGGCGCAGAACATCAACCTGCTGGGCCTGCATGCCCACATCGGTTCGCAGATCTTCGAGGCCGAAGGCTTCGCAATGGTCGCCCGCACCATGCTCGGCCTGCTGGCCAAGATCCGCTCGATCCATGGTGTGTCCCTGCCCGAGCTGGATCTGGGCGGCGGCTACGGCATTGCCTACACCTCCGAGGACCACCCCTCCACCCCGGCCAAGCTGGCCGGCCAGATGGCCGAAGTGGTCTCGGCGACCTGCGCAGAACTCGAGCTGGAATGCCCGCGCATTTCCATCGAGCCGGGCCGCGCCATCGCCGGCCCGAGCACCTTCACCCTCTACGAGGCCGGTGTGCGCAAGGACGTCCAGGTGGAAGACGAGGCCGGAGCCCTGCACCCGCGCCGCTACATTTCAGTGGACGGCGGGATGAGCGACAACCCGCGCCCGGTGCTCTACGACGCGCAATATACCGCCGTGCTGGCTAGCCGTATGACGCAAAACGACGCAATTATTTCTCGTGTAGTTGGGAAACATTGCGAGTCAGGTGACATAGTCGTGAAGGACGTTTACCTGCCCGATGACGTGGCGGCCGGCGATTTGATCGCCGTTCCGGCCACCGGCGCCTACTGCTGGGCGCTGTCGAGCAACTACAACTACCTCACCCGCCCCGCGGTGGTAGCGGTACGCGATGGCCAAGCCCGTCTGATCGTGCGCAGGGAAACGGAAACAGACTTGTTGGCCCGTGACATGGGAGTTTAATTGAGCGGCGAAAAGAACCTGAAGGTAGCCCTGCTGGGTTGCGGCACGGTCGGAGCCCAGGTGGCCCGGATCCTGCTGGAAGATGCAAATGAACTGGCTGCCCGCTCGGGCGCCGGCCTGCAGCTGATCGGCATTGCCGTGCGCAACCCGGATGCCAAGCGCGATGCACAGCTGCCCCAGGAGCTTTTCACCACCGACGCCCACGGGCTGATCGCCCAGGCCGATGTGGTCATCGAACTGCTCGGCGGCATGGAGCCGGCCGGCGAATACATCGCCGCCGCCCTTGCCAAAGGTGCCAGCGTCATCACCGGCAACAAGGCGCTGATTGCGCTCAAGGGCGCCGAACTGAACGCGATCGCTGCCGGCAACGGCGCCCAGCTGCGCTACGAGGCCGCGGTGGCCGGGGCCATCCCGATCCTGCGCCCGATTGCGGACTCGCTGGCCGGGGACCACATCACCAAGGTGATGGGCATCGTCAACGGCACCACCAACTTCATCCTCGACGCCATGGACACCACCGGTGCCGCGTTCGACGACGTGCTGGCCGAAGCCCAGGCGCTGGGCTATGCGGAAGCCGATCCAACCGCCGACGTGGGCGGGCACGATGCCGCCGCGAAGGCCGCGATCCTGGCTTCGCTGGCCTTCCACACCACCGTGTCCTCGGACCAGGTCTGGACCCAGGGCATCACCGAAGTCAGCGCCGCCGATGTCGCGGCCGCGGCCGCCGCCGGCTACGTGATCAAGCTGCTGGCCATCGCCGAGCAGGCCGAAGCCGGGATTTCGGTGCGCGTCTACCCGGCGCTGGTGCGCCGCAGCCACCCGCTGGCTACCGTGCATGGCGCGTTCAACGCCGTGTTCGTCGAAGCGCAGAACGCCGGCGACCTGATGTTCTACGGGGCTGGAGCCGGTGGCAACCCGACCGCGTCGGCGGTCATGGGCGACGTCGTTGCCGTGGCCCGCCAGATTGCTGCCGGAGCCCCGCTGCCCAACGGCTCGGTCAACCAGGCGCCACGGATGCTGGACTTCGAGGCCATCGACACCCGCTACTGGATTGGCCTGTCGGTCAAGGACCAGTCCGGCGTGCTGGCCGCCATCGCCACCGTCTTCGGCGAGCACGGGGTTTCCATCGAGTCGATGAGCCAGCAGGTGGACGCCGAAGCCGGCGCGCAGCTGCGCATCCTGACCCACCAGGGCACCGAAGCGGCCCTGGCCAGCACCGTCGAGGCGCTGACCGCGCTGGACGCGGTGCACTCTGTTCTATCCGTTATGCGAGTTGAAGGAAACTAACGTGGCTCACCAGTGGCGCGGAGTGATCCGCGAATATGCCGATCGCCTGCCAGTAGACGAAAACACCAAGGTCATCACCCTGGGCGAGGGCGGCACCCCGCTGGTCTACGCCCCGGCGCTGTCGGCGCTGACCGGCAACGAGGTGTACCTGAAGGTCGAGGGCATGAACCCGACCGGTTCCTTCAAGGACCGCGGCATGACCATGGCGATGACCGCCGCGGTGGCTGCCGGCGCCAAGGCCGTGGTGTGCGCCTCCACCGGCAACACCTCCGCTTCGGCCGCTGCCTACGCTACCCAGGCCGGGCTGAAGTGCGCGGTGCTGGTGCCGGATGGCAAGATCTCCATGGGCAAGATGTCCCAGGCGATCGCCCACGGTGCGGACATCATCCAGATCGACGGCAACTTCGACAACTGCCTGGAAGTGGCGCGCAAGCTCAGCGAGAACTACCCGGTGTTCCTGGTGAATTCGGTGAACCCGGCCCGCATCCAGGGCCAGAAGACTGGCGCCTTCGAGGTCGTCGACTTCTTGGGCGACGCCCCGGATTACCACCTGCTGCCGGTAGGCAACGCGGGCAACATCACCGCGTACTGGAAGGGCTACAAGGAGTATTCCTCCAAGTGGACCAATGAGGCGGGCAAGGAACTGCAGCCGGTCTCCACCAAGACCCCGGTCATGTGGGGCTTCCAGGCCGCCGGGGCCGCCCCGATCGTGGCCGGCCACCCGATCACCGAACCGGATACCATCGCCACCGCCATCCGCATCGGCAATCCGGCATCCTGGGAACAGGCCGAAGCCGCCCGCGACGAGTCCGGCGGGCAGATCGACTCGGTCACCGACGAGCAGATCCTCGAAGCCCACCGCTGGCTCTCCAGCCGCGAAGGCGTCTTCGTGGAGCCAGCTTCGGCAGCCGGCGTGGCCGGCCTGCTCAAGCACCACGCCGCCGGCACTGCGCCGACCGGCAAGAAGATCGTGATCACCGTGACCGGCCACGGCCTGAAGGACCCGGACTGGGCCCTGAAGCAGGCCGACGGCTCGGAAGTTGCGCCGAAGAAGGTGGCCTTCGACGTGGTCGAGGTCGCCGGCGCGCTGGGCCTGGCCTAGCAGCTTTTCGCCGGCCAGCCGCCGGCAGCACGACGGCCCGCCGCGTCATTGGCTCTCCCGGACCGGGGGAGCCAATCGCGGCGGGCCGTTGCGCACCTGATACCTATCGCACCGAATTCTTGAAGGAACCATGACGCAGCAGATCGCCCTGGGCCAGAAGTTGATCGTTTCCCCGCCGGCCACCTCAGCCAACCTCGGTCCTGGCTTCGACTCGCTGGGCCTGGCCCTGGAATACCGCGACCGCCTCGAAGTGCGCACCGCGCAGTCCAGCAGTGTCGAGATTTTCGGCGATGGGGCGCAGGAGCTGCCACGCGATGAGTCGCATCTGATCATCAAGGAAATGCACCGCTACTGGAAAGACGCCGGTTTTGAACCGGTAGGCGTCCAGCTGGTGGCGCATAACAACATCCCGCACGCGCGCGGCATGGGATCCTCGGCCGCGGCGATTGTCGCGGCCTACGCCGCCGCCGATGCGCTGCTTCCAGCCCCAGCTCGTGGCGGGACCGAGCGGATCTTCCAGTCGGCTGCAGCGTGGGAAGGGCACCCGGACAATGTGGCTCCGGCGGTCTTTGGCGGGCTGAGCATCTCTGCCACCGATGCCGCCGGCAGCTTCAGCTCGGTGCAGGTGCCCCTGCACCCGGACCTGCGCGCAGTGCTGGCGATCCCGTCCAACGGCTTGTCCACCGAGGTCGCGCGCGGCGCGCTGCCTGCACAGGTCGACCACGCGGTAGCCGCGGCGAATAGCGCGAGCGCCGCGCTGCTGATCCATGCGCTGAGCAACGATCCGCGCCAGCTGCTGGGCGGCACCAAGGACTACCTGCACCAGGACTATCGCGCCGCGGCCATGCCCGAAAGCGCGGCGCTGATTGCCAAGCTGCGCGGTGCAGGCCTGGCCGCAGTGGTTTCCGGTGCCGGACCGACTGTGTTGACTCTGGTGGCCAGCGATGAACAGGTCGCTGCCGTGCAAGCGGCCATCGATGAATTCTCTGCAGGATCTCCAGTGTCATGGCGTGCTGAAGTTCCCAAGCTGGCCGCCAACGGTGTTACAGTAGAAGTGCTGTAACACCATGGCAGGCCGGATAGCTGGGCAGTAGCCCGGTCCGAATCCTTTGTGGCCAGTGTTGATGCGGATAAATTCGGTTCTCGAACCCCATTTCATCCGTCCAGCCGTCCCGGATCTTCCTGCAGTTCGCAGCAACTTTGATATCCCGCATTCAGGTACGTCTTCGTGCCTAGGAGATGTCAGTCTCTCTAATCCACTGCAGTTTTGCCCCGAATTCTGGGCCATCTTGCGGGGAGAAAGTGAAGTAGCCACGAAATCTTCGGCTGCTGAACATCATTTACGGCATAGTGGGCCTGCCTTGAAGCGGCCCATCCTACGAGTCAGAAGGAACTTTCGTGACCGAAACCACGAGCCTCAACGAAGGCGTGGACACCAAGACTTCCGAAAACAAGAGCGCCGGACTGGCCTCTTTGAAAATGACCCAGCTCCAGCAGTTGGCTTCGCAGCTGGGTATCACCGGCGGTTCGCGGATGCGCAAGGCTGATCTGGTCAAGGCCATCGGCGACCACCAGCGCGGTGGCTCCGTTGCCGCCAAGGACGCCAAGGCCGCACAGGAAGCGAAGTCTGCCAAGACCGAAGCTCCCGCTGCGAAGGCTGAAGCTCCAGCCGAGCAGGCCAAGGAAACCAAGACCCGTGCACGTCGTGCGCCAAAGGCCGCGGCCCAGGTCGAGACCGAGAACGCACCAGAGGCCGGCGCGGCTGCTGAAGCTCCGGCTGAAAAGCCAGCTCGCGCACGCCGCACCTCGCGCCGCGTGACCGACTCGGGCAAGGTTGCGGCTCCTGCCGAAGCCAACGAAGCCGCTACCGAGGCACCAGCCGAGAACCAGGCACCAGCCGAGGAGTCCAAGGCTCCACGCCAGCGCCGCAACTCGCGGAACAACAAGCCGGTTGACCAGCCAGCAGAGCAGGTAGCCGAGCAGGCCGAGGCACCGGCGGAGAACGCCGAGAACAACGGCGAAGCACGCGAAGAGCGCCGCGAGCGCGGCAACCGCCGTGAGCGTGGCAACCGCCGCGATCGCAACACCGAGCGCACCGAGCGCACTGAGCGCACCGAAGTTGCCGAGTCGGAGAACGCTGAAGAGCGCACCGACCGCCGCGAAGAGCGCCGCGAGCGCAACAACCGCCGCAACGAGCGCAACAACGACCGCAACGAGCGCAATAACGATCGTGCTGAGCGCAACAACGATCGCAATGATCGCAACGAGCGCAACAACGACTCGAACGACTCGGAGAACATCGAGGACCGTTCCGAGCGTGGCGACCGCAATGACCGCCGCGAACGCCGCGAGCGCAACAACGACCGCAACGATCGCAATGACCGCAGCAACCGCCGCGAGCGCAACAATGATCGCAACGATCGCAACAACGACCGTAACGATCGCAACAACCGCAACCGCCGCAACCGCCGTGATGACGACGAGCCGCAGCTGAGCGAGGACGACGTCGTATTGCCGATCGCCGGCATCCTGGACGTGCTGGAGAACTACGCCTTCGTGCGCACCTCCGGCTACCTGCCCGGCCCGAACGACGTCTACGTCACCCTGGGCCAGGTCAAGAAGTACAACCTGCGCAAGGGCGACGCCATCGTTGGCGCCATCCGCCAGCCACGCGAGGGCGAGACCCCGAACCCGCGCCAGAAGTTCAACGCCCTGGTGCAGCTGACTTCGGTCAACGGCAAGAAGCCAGAGGACAACCGCGAACGCGTCGAGTTCAACAAGCTCGTCCCGCTGTACCCGACCGAGCGCCTGCGCCTGGAAACCGATCCGAAGCTGGTCGGCCCGCGCGTCATCGACCTGGTCGCGCCAATCGGCAAGGGCCAGCGCGGCCTGATCGTTTCGCCTCCGAAGGCCGGCAAGACCCTGATCCTGCAGGCCATTGCCAACGCGATCACCATCAACAACCCGGAAGTGCACCTGATGATGGTGCTCGTTGATGAGCGTCCCGAAGAAGTCACCGACATGCAGCGCACCGTGAAGGGCGAGGTCATCGCCTCGACCTTCGACCGCCCGGCCGATGACCACACCACCGTGGCCGAGCTGGCCATCGAGCGCGCCAAGCGCCTGGTGGAAATGGGCATGGATGTCGTGGTCCTGCTGGACTCGATGACCCGCCTGGGCCGTGCCTACAACCTGGCCGCTCCGGCCTCGGGCCGCATCCTCTCCGGCGGCGTCGACTCGGCAGCGCTGTACCCGCCGAAGCGCTTCTTCGGTGCAGCCCGCAACATCGAGAATGGCGGCTCGCTGACCATCCTGGCTACCGCCCTGGTGGAGACCGGTTCCAAGATGGACGAGGTCATCTTCGAGGAATTCAAGGGCACCGGCAACATGGAGCTGCGCCTTTCGCGCCAGCTGGCCGAGAAGCGCATCTTCCCGGCAGTGGATGTCAACGCTTCCTCGACCCGCCGCGAAGAGCAGCTGATGAGTGCCGAAGAGGTGCGCATCATGTGGCGCCTGCGCCGCATGCTCTCGGGCATCGATCCGCAGCAGGCACTGGAAGTGCTCACCGGGAAGATCCGCGAAACCGGATCGAACGCGGAATTCTTGATGCTGGTCAACAAGACCACTCCAAACAAGGATTAGCACCACCCACCGCCATGGCGTCCAGCCAGCTTGCCGCACCGGCAGCTGGCTGGACGCCATCGGCGCGTAGTGACACCTCGCACGCCGGCCCCGGCCGGCGCAGCGTTTAGAATTGAATTCCAGCAGTGCCCCAGCCGCAATAGCCGGCGGCACTGCGCGGAAAACGCCAACAAGGAAGCACACCCACCATGTTCGAGTCCGTCAAGTCGCTACTAGAAGAGCATGCCGCAATCCAGGCGCAGCTCTCGGATCCAGCGGTGTACGCCGACCAGGCGCTGGCCCGCAAGCTCGGCCGCCGCTCGGCACAGCTGAACGGCATCGTCGAGGCCTACAACAAGTGGCACGCCGCCACCGAGGACCTGGAAGCAGCCAAGGAAATGGCTGACGAGGATCCGGACTTCGCAGAAGAGGTGGAAACCCTCACCGCCGCCCTGCCAGAGCTCGAGGAGAAGCTGCGCCGCCTGCTGATCCCGCGCGACGAGAACGACGGCCGCGACGTGATCCTCGAAGTCAAGGGCGGCGAGGGCGGCGACGAAGCAGCGCTGTTCGCAGCCGACCTGCTGCGCATGTACACCCGTTTCGCCGAGCACAAGGGCTGGAAGGTGGAGATGATCTCCTTCAACGAGTCCGACCTCGGCGGCTACAAGGACGCCCAGGTTGCCATCAAGGGCAAATCGAACGACCCGGCCGAAGGCGTCTACGCCCAGCTGAAGTTCGAAGGCGGCGTGCACCGCGTGCAGCGCGTGCCGGTCACCGAATCCCAAGGCCGCATCCACACCTCGGCTGCCGGCGTGCTGGTCCTGCCCGAGGTGGACGAGCCCGAAGAAGTCGACATCCACCAGAACGACCTGAAGATCGACGTCTACCGTTCCTCGGGCCCCGGCGGCCAGTCGGTGAACACCACCGACTCCGCGGTGCGCATTACCCACCTGCCCACCGGCATCGTGGTGGCCATGCAGAACGAGAAGTCGCAGATCCAGAACCGCGAAGCCGCGATGCGCGTGCTGCGTTCGCGCCTGCTGGCCCACCAGCAGGAGATCATCGACAAGGAGAACTCGGCCCAGCGTGCAAGCCAGATCCGCACCATGGACCGCTCCGAGCGCATCCGCACCTACAACTACCCGGAAAACCGCATTGCCGACCACCGCACCGGCTACAAGGCCTACAACCTTGACGCCGTGATGGACGGGGACCTGCAGCCGGTGGTTGAATCCTGCATCCAGATGGACGAGGAAGAGCGCTTGGCAGCGCTGGGCGAGTAACGACGCCTTGGAAGAACTCACTGCCGTACGCCGCCAGGCGATTGCGGCGCTGGCCGACGCCGGGGTGCCAAGCCCCGGCGTCGACGTCGACCTGCTGCTGTGCCACGTGCTGGGCATTGACCGCTCGGAACTGAAGCTGCGCGAACTGCGTGGCGAGGGCCTCGACCCTGGATCCCGGGAGCAATTCACCGCCCTGGTGGCCGCCCGGCGCACCCGCATCCCGCTGCAGCACCTGACTGGCGTGGCGTACTTCCGCTACCTGGAGCTGAAGGTGGGACCGGGAGTATTCACCCCGCGCCCGGAAACCGAAACCGTGGTGCAGCTCGGCCTTGATTTCCTGGCCGGCCAAGGCATCGGCACCCCGCGGTGCATTGATTTGTGCTCAGGCTCCGGCGCCATTGCAGCGTCCGTGGCCAGCGAAGTGCCAGCAGCCAGCGTCTGGGCCGTGGAGCTCTCGGAGGATGCCATCGGCTACACCCGGGCCAACTGCGAGCCGCACCGGGTCACCGTGCTGCACCAGGATGCCACGGCGGTCCCCGGGGAACTGGAAGGCACCATGGACCTGGTGATCTCCAATCCGCCGTATATTCCGCCCAACGCGGTGCCGCGCGAAGTGGAAGTGCGCGAGCACGACCCGGAAATGGCGTTATACGGGCTCGGGGAGGACGGACTGGACATTCCGCGAGCCATTACCGCCCAAGCCATGAAGCTCTTGCGTCCCGGCGGCTACTACGTGATGGAACACGCCGAAGTGCAGCACGAAACCGCGGCAGCCATGCTGCGCGCGGCCGGATTCACGCAGGTAGCTGGCCATGAAGATTTGACCGGGCGCGCCCGCGCCACATCCGGCTACGCGCCGCAATAACCAAACCACACCCAGTGCATGAAAGAATGATCCCGTGAGCACAACATTTTCGGTAAGCAACGAGCAGGAACACGCTGAAGGCATCGCCGCAGCCAAGGCCGCGCTGGCGGACAAGCGCTGCATCGTCTTGCCTACAGATACCGTCTACGGGATCGGCGCCGATGCATTCAGCGCCCAGGGCGTGGCGATGCTGCTGGCCGCCAAAGGCCGCAACCGCACCATGCCCCCGCCAGTGCTGATCGCCCAGAGTTCCACCATGGACGGATTGGCCAGGGACATCCCCGAGGCCGCGCGCAAGCTGGCCGAAGCGTTCTGGCCAGGCGGACTGACCCTGATCCTGCAGGCCCAGCCTTCGCTGACCTGGGATCTGGGGGAGACCCGCGGCACCGTGGCGCTGCGCGTGCCCAACGACGACACCGCCCTGGAACTCCTGGGCCAGACCGGCCCGTTGGCCGTGTCCTCGGCCAACCGCACCGGCAACGCGGCGGCGCTGGATGTCGAGCAGGCTTTCGCTCAGCTCGGGGAGTCGGTGGATGTCTACCTCGACGGCGGCCCGCGCGGCGAGGCCGGGGAAGAGGTCCTGCCATCGACCATCATCGATTGCACCGGCCAGAACCTGCGGGTGGTTCGCTCGGGCGCGATTTCCATTGAGGAATTGCGCGTGGTCGTCCCTGGCATTCTCGATTTGGGACAGGACGCACCGGAAACCGGCGCATGAGAACATACGTACTGCTCATAGCATTCAGCTTTACGGTTTCGTTCCTGCTCACCCCGATCATCCGCACCCTTGGCCACCGTTTCACCGGCAACCAGTTGGTGCGCGAACGCGACCAGCACGAAAAACCGATCGTGAAGTTCGGCGGCCTGGCGATTATCGCCGCTTTCGCCGCAGGGCTATGGCTGGCCAGCAACTTCCACTTCTTCCGCGGGGTTTTCGGCAATGACGACGCCATCCGCGGAATCGCCTACGCCCTGGGCGTCATCGTGCTCATGGGCCTGGCCGATGACATGTTCGACCTGAAGTGGTGGCTGAAGCTCGCCGGCCAGATCCTGATCGGCTGGCTGGTCGCCACCAACGGAATCGTCATCCAGTCCCTGCCCGTGGGTTCGTGGCAGATCGATGAGCAATGGATGCAGATTTCGGTGACCATTTTCCTGATCGTGCTGACCATGAACGCGATCAACTTCTCCGATGGATTGGATGGCCTGGCCGCGGGCCTGGCCGCCATTGGCGCGGCGACCTTCTTCGTGTACTCCTATGTGCTGGCCACGCACGTGAGCGCCGATGACTACGCGAACATCGGGGCCTTGCTCTGCGCCTTGCTGCTCGGTGCCTGCCTGGGCTTCTTGCCGCACAACTTCAACCCGGCGAATATCTTCATGGGGGAGACCGGCGTTCTCGCCATCGGCATGATCCTCTCGGTGGCCGCGGTGGCGGTGACCGGTGATGTGCAGGGCCTGGAGGCCCGGCGCTTCCGCAACATCCCGGCCTACATGCCGATGCTGCTGCCGATGGTGATCGTCTTCCTACCAGTACTGGACCTTGTACTCTCGGTCTTCCGCCGGCTAGCCAACAAACGCTCACCCTTTTCCCCGGACGCCAAGCACATCCACCACCGGATGCTGGCCCAGGGCCACTCGGTGCGCCAATCGGTAGTTCTGCTCTACCTGTGGGCCGCCGTGATTGCCGTCTCAGTGGTTTCCATCGCCTTCATCCCGGTCATTCTGGTGGTCCCGATGGCCTTGCTGTTGTTCCTAGTGGCAGCGGTAGCAACGTGGCGTCCCCTGGTGATCAAGCGGGTCGAGGCCTTACGCAAGCGCATGGGCAAAGCCTAGCCCGATCAAATAGCAGGGTAACGCACAAGCAATCTGTTTCTATCTCGTGTAGAATTCAATCTGGATCTTCTTTCATCTGCTCTTTAGGGAATAGGTGGAAGTTTCAAGTTTCATCAGCATCGATGGGTGCACGATGGTTCCTCGGTGTTGACGAAGAAAGGTTGCGGACGTGAATTCTGGTTCTGCCCGCGTCAGTGCTTCGTCAGCCCCGAAATCCATCTGGTTGCCGATTCTTGGCTTGTCACTGGTGTATTCGCTGATCGCTACCGCCATATTTTTCCTGATTTCATGGTTGGTTGCCGATCTTCGCTACGCGCTTTCTGGCGCGCTGGCTGCCGGGATTGTGATTGGCTTTTTCGCGATTGGCATTCTCATTGCCGAAGCTGCAGGGCGAATTCGCCACTCGTGGGCCATGCCCGCGTTCTTGGGTGTCTTTGTCATCAAGGTTTTTGGCATCGCCTTCGTGTTGTTGAACCTGGGGTTGCCCGATTGGGTTAATCGCCAGGGATTCGTTCTTGCAGCAGCTATCTCCCTTGTTGCCTGGCAGGTTGGCGAGGTGCGCGCTTTCATGAAGGCGCGCCTGGCTATCTACAACGAGGAATAGAGTATTCCGCGCGACTTTGTGTCGGTGGGGTGCTGTGAGTTTGATAAGCTTACTTCGGGTCATTTTTGGCCGTCCGCTCAACTGCGGGCGGAATACGCAATATGCATCCGCGGGGTAACCCGCAGATGGACCTTCATCAGGGTTGATGCTTCTGGCATGGGCCATGATGGGATCCCCGTTTGATCTTTTCTTCACACGGTGAGAGGCAGTTACCGCCAGTCACCGCCTTTTGCCCGTGACCGTTACTGCAGAGAGGACAGCGCGTTGTTCGCGTTTGCGCTCCCAATGGCCTCAGAAGAAGGCGGCTTCGTACCGCCATCCGTTTCCGATACCCACCTCCCGGATCTTTTCCCGTGGATGGCTGAGTACGGCACGGGTTTCGGCAAGCAGATGCTCATGATCGTTTTGTCGATCGTGCTTATCTCTTGGTTCTTCACCGTGGCCATCAAGAACCCGAAGCTGGTTCCAGGCAAGATGCAGTACATCGCTGAGTCCGGTTACGCGTTTGTACGTAACGGAATTGGCCGCGACATCATCGGCGAGAAGAACTTCCGTCCTTGGATTCCTCTGCTGTTCGCGACCTTCTTCTTCGTACTGCTGAACAACCTCTTCGGCGCGATTCCGTTCCTGCAGCTTCCATCGTTCTCACACGCTGGTTCTGCATACGCGATGGCTATCATCATCTACGGCACCTGGATTGCTGTAGGCCTGAAGAACCACGGTATCCGCTACTTCAAGTTGGCCGTCGTCCCGTCCGGTGTTCCGGGCTGGATCATGCCACTGATGATTCCGTTGGAAATCATTTCTAACTTCATCGTTCGCCCGCTGACGCACTCGCTGCGTTTGATGGCAACGATGCTGGCCGGTCACATGATCGTGATGCTGGCAGCTGCCGGCGCTCGTCACCTGATCGTTGTCCAGGACTCCCTGGCCATGAACGGCCTTGGCATCCTGGTCATCGTTGGCTCGGTCGCCATGTACTTCCTGGAACTGCTGATCATGGTCCTGCAGGCGTTTGTTTTCGCCCTGCTGACCGCGATCTACCTCCAGGGTGCAATCGAAGCCGACGCCCACTAGGCCAACACTTCTTTTCTTCCAACCCATAAAGATCTTCCTTGAGTCGCTCAAGGAATACCTCACAACCTACCGGCAAAAGCTCGGTATCTTGAAAGGAACATAATCACATGTTGCACGGCTCCCTGAATATGATCGGCTACGGCCTGGCTGCTATCGGTTCGGCTATCGGCGTTGGCTTGATCTTCGCTGCCTACATCAACGGTGTTGCACGTCAGCCTGAGGCTCAGCGCATCCTGCAGCCAATCGCCATGCTTGGCTTCGCACTTGCTGAAGCACTGGCCATCCTGGGCCTGGTCTTCGCTTTCGTCATCGGCGCCTAGTCTTTTCGCAACTGTAGTGGCCTCGCCACTATCGCGAGGCGTACACACAAGCGGAAACTAGTAGATAAGGAATAGTGAGAATGAACAGCACTGATTTCATCCTCGCTGCGAGCGAATCGGTCAACCCGCTGTTGCCGAACCCGTGGGAAATTCTCGTCACGGGTGTTGGTTTCGCGGTCCTTCTGTTCATCGTCATCAAGGTAATTGCTCCAAAGTTCGAGCAGTCCTATGAAGATCGCGTCACCGCGATCGAAGGTGGCCTTGAGAAGGCTGAAGCAGCGCAGAAGGAAGCAGAGGAGACCTTGGCACAGTACAAGGCCCAGCTTCTGGAAGCACGCACCGAAGCAAACCGCATCCGTGAGGAAGCTCGTAGCGAAGGTGCTCAGATCCTTGCGGATCTGAAGACCAAGGCAACCGATGAGGCAGCTCGTATCACCGAGCAGTCGCACCGCCAGATCGAAGCTGAGCGCGTATCCGCTCTGGCTTCGCTCCGCACCGACGTGGGCGCATTGGCTACCGAGCTTGCAAGCAAGGTTGTTGACGAAGCTCTGCAGGACGATGCCCGTGCCCAGCGCGTGGTTGACAAGTTCCTGACCGATTTGGAAGCTCAGCAGAACGCAGGTGCATCGAACTAATGGCAAGTGTATCGAGCGAGTCACTGGCAAAGGCTTTGGCGTTCCTGGAACCCAAGCTGGCACTGGCATCTATTGAGCTGCCTAAGGAACTGTTCGCGGTCCTGGAAGTACTGGATGCAAATGCCGGTCTCCGCCGCGCAATGACTGACCCAGCCCGTGGAAATGCCGACAAGGCAGGCCTTTTGGCTCAGCTGCTGCACGGAAAGGTCTCGGCTGACGCCGAGGACGTCGTCGCACAGCTGGCTTCTACCCGCTGGAGCTCGGAACGCGACATTAGCGATGCGCTCGAATCGCTGGCTGTCACTGCGGTCACCGCAGTGGCAGAGCAGCAGGACGGCGCTTCGGGGCTGAACAAGCTGGAGCAGGATCTGTTCTCCTTCATCGAGGTAGTGCGTGGCAATCACGAACTGCAGCGTGCGTTGGATGATGCACAGGCCCCAGTCGAGGCTAAGCGCACTCTCGCGCTGAAGCTCGTGCCTAACGCGTCGCAGACCTCGCAGGTTTTGATCTCCCAGGCAGTTTCGAACCCCCGCGGTTTGAAGCCAGCAGCCTTGGTTGGACGTTTCGTAGAGCTCGTGGCCAAGCGCCAGCAGCGCTGGATTGCCTCGGTAACCAGCTCTGTAGAACTTTCCGAAGCCCAGCTTTCGCGCCTGGAGACCAGCCTGAACAAGCTATACGGTCGTCAGCTCAAGCTCAACGCCACTACCGACCCATCGCTGGTCGGTGGACTGGTAGTCAAGGTTGGCGACGAAGTTGTCGACGCTTCCGTGGCATCACGCGTGGCCGAGTTGCGCCGCGCCTTGGCCAGCTAGGACTCATTGGGCTAGGGAGTGATCCTTCGCCTGGTGTTCCTGGCTGCCAGGACCACAACAGACTTCATTCACATTCGATTCGGTCCAATGGACCGGATCACAATTTAGGAGAGCAGGGACTGCAGATGGCCGATTTGACCATCAATGCCAACGACGTCCGCGATGCCCTAAACGAGTTCGCATCTTCCTACGAACCGGGTAAGGCAGAGCGCACCGAGGTGGGACGCGTCGTCGCCGCGAGCGACGGCATCGCCAGAGTGGAAGGCCTTCCTTCCGTCATGGCCAACGAGTTGCTGAAGTTCGAAGATGGCACCCTGGGCCTGGCCCAGAACCTCGATACCCGCGAAATCGGTGTCGTTGTGCTTGGTGACTTCACCGGCATCGAAGCTGGCCAGAAGGTAGAGCGCACCGGCGAGATCCTTTCGGTTCCAGTCGGCGACGGCTACCTGGGCCGCGTGGTCGACCCGTTGGGCGAGCCACTGGACAACTTGGGCCCAATCGCAGCCGAGGGCCGTCGCGCCCTGGAGCTGCAGGCACCAGGCGTGACCCAGCGCAAGAGCGTGCACGAGCCAATGCAGACCGGTCTGAAGGCTATCGACGCCATGATCCCGATCGGCCGTGGCCAGCGTCAGCTGATCATTGGCGACCGCCAGACCGGCAAGACCGCTATCGCGGTTGACACCATCCTGAACCAGCGTGCTAACTGGGAATCCGGCGATCAGACCAAGCAGGTTCGCTGCGTCTACGTGGCAATTGGCCAGAAGGCATCGACCATCGCTGCCGTTCGCCAGACCCTCGAAGAGCAGGGCGCACTGGAGTACACCACCATCGTGGCGTCCCCGGCATCCGACCCAGCCGGCTTCAAGTACTTGGCTCCATACGCAGGCTCGGCCATCGGCCAGCACTGGATGTACGGCGGCAAGCACGTTCTGATCGTCTTCGATGATCTGTCGAAGCAGGCTGAAGCCTACCGTGCCGTGTCCCTGCTGCTGCGCCGTCCGCCAGGACGCGAAGCCTACCCAGGTGACGTCTTCTACCTGCACTCCCGCCTGCTTGAGCGTTGCGCCAAGCTGTCGGACGAGCTGGGTGCAGGTTCGATGACTGGCTTGCCAATCATCGAAACCAAGGCAAACGACGTGGGCGCGTTCATCCCGACCAACGTCATCTCGATCACCGACGGCCAGATCTTCTTGCAGTCGGATCTCTTCAACGCCAACCAGCGTCCAGCTGTCGACGTGGGTATCTCGGTATCCCGCGTTGGCGGTTCGGCACAGGTCAAGGCCATGAAGAAGGTCTCCGGTACCTTGAAGCTGGAATTGGCCCAGTACCGCGACATGCAGGCATTCGCAATGTTCGCCTCGGACCTGGATGCTGCTTCCAAGCAGCAGCTGACCCGTGGTGCGCGCCTGATGGAACTGCTCAAGCAGGGCCAGTACACCCCGTACCCGGTTGAGGACCAGGTCGTTTCGATCTGGGCCGGCACCAACGGCTACCTGGACGATGTCCCGGTTGAGGATGTACGCCGCTTCGAGGGCGAGTTCATCGACTACCTGCGCCACCGCACCGATGTACTGACCGTGATTGGCCAGACCGGCAAGCTGGAGAACGAGACTCTGGAAGCCATGAAGACCGCTGTTGCGGACTTCAAGGCCGGCTTCTTCGGCGAAGGCGACGACAAGCTTGTCGCCGCCGGGCACGAAGAGCACGACGCTCTCGATTCCGAGTCCGTTGACCAGGAAAAGATCGTCAAGCAGAAGCGCTGACAATTTCCTTGCCAAGGGGGAGCGGCGCCGGTAACGGCGCCGCCCTCCCGAGGTAGGGGATAAGGAAAGGACACACATGGGAGCCCAGATTCGGGTCTACCGCCAGAAGATCGGATCGACCAAGTCGATGCGCAAGATCTTCAAGGCGATGGAACTGATCGCTGCATCCCGCATTGGTAAGGCGCGTACGCGTGTCTCGGCCTCGCTGCCGTATGCCAATGCGATTACCCGTGCAGTAACCGCCGTCGCGTCCCAGGCCGATGTCGAGCATCCACTGACCACCGAGCCGGCGCAGGTACGCCGCGCCGCGGTCTTGGTGATGACTTCGGACCGAGGACTTGCCGGGTCCTACTCCGCCAGCGTTCTGAAGCAGGCAGAGCACCTCGTGGAACTCCTGCGTGAAGAAGGCAAGGAAGTCAAGACCTACTTGGTCGGCCGCAAGGCCCAGGCTTACTTTGATTTCCGTTCACGCGAGTACGCACGAGTGTGGACCGGGGAAACTGATTCCCCGCGTTTCGAAACCGCACGCGAGCTGCGCGATGTCCTCCTGGAGGACTTCGACACCGATTTCGAGCAGGGTGGCGTGGACGAGATCCACGTCGTCTACACCCAGTTCAAGTCGATGGTCACGCAGGAACCGACGGTCATCCGTCTGTTGCCGTTGGAGGTTGTCGAGGATGAATCCGAGACTCCAACCGACGAGCTGTTGCCACTGTACGAGTTTGAGCCATCGCCGGAAGAAGTGCTTGACGCACTGCTTCCGCGCTACATCGATTCTCGACTGTTCAACTGCCAGTTGCAGTCCGCTGCTTCCGAGCTCGCTGCCCGCCAGCGCGCCATGAAGGCCGCAGGCGACAACGCTGGTGAACTGATCAAGAAGTACACCCGATTGCTCAACAATGCCCGTCAGGCTGAAATCACCCAGGAGCTTTCGGAAATTATCGCCGGCGCCGACGCGCTGAACAGCTAATTACCGATACTCCGACCAGACAAGAAGTGAGAAAGATGACTGCCCAACTCAACGAGCAGGTTACCGCAGGGGCCATCGGTCGCATCGCGCGCGTGACTGGCCCGGTCGTGGACGTCGAGTTCCCAGCCGACGCACTGCCTGCTATCTACAACGCACTGACCGCTGAGCTGACCCTCAACGGCGAAACCAAGAAGATCACCTTCGAGACCAGCCAGCACCTCGGTGAGGGCCTGGTCCGCGCAGTATCGCTGCAGGCCACCGACGGCCTGGTCCGCGGTGCTTCGGTGACCGATACCGGCGCTGCTATCTCCGTCCCAGTAGGCGACGGCGTCAAGGGCCACATCTTCAACGTTCTGGGCGACGCCCTGGACGTTGACAACTCGGAGATCCAGGTCACCGAGCGTTGGCCAATCCACCGCCAGCCTCCGAAGTTCTCGGAGCTCGAGGGCTCGACCGAAATGCTGGAAACCGGCATCAAGTCGATCGACCTCCTGACCCCGTACATCAAGGGCGGCAAGATCGGCCTGTTCGGCGGCGCCGGCGTTGGCAAGACCGTGCTGATCCAGGAAATGATCACCCGTGTTGCACGTAACTTCGGTGGTACCTCGGTATTCGCCGGTGTTGGCGAGCGCACCCGTGAAGGCAACGACCTCTGGGTCGAAATGGACGAGGCAAACGTCCTGAAGGACACCGCACTGGTGTTCGGCCAGATGGATGAGCCACCTGGAACCCGTTTGCGCGTGGCACTGTCGGCTCTGACCATGGCGGAATACTTCCGCGATGTCCAGAACCAGGACGTGCTGCTGTTCATCGACAACATCTTCCGCTTCACCCAGGCCGGTTCCGAGGTGTCGACCCTGCTGGGCCGCATGCCTTCCGCCGTGGGCTACCAGCCGAACTTGGCCGATGAAATGGGTCTGCTGCAGGAACGCATCACCTCGACGAAGGGCCGCTCGATCACCTCGATGCAGGCTGTCTACGTCCCGGCCGATGACTACACCGACCCGGCTCCAGCAGCAACCTTCGCCCACTTGGATGCAACCACCGAGCTGTCGCGTGAAATCGCGTCGCGCGGCCTGTACCCGGCGATCGACCCGCTGACCTCGACCTCGCGAATCCTGGATCCGCAGTACATTGGCCAGGATCACTACGATGTAGCCATCCGCGTGAAGGCCATTCTGCAGAAGAACAAGGAACTGCAGGACATCATCGCGATCCTCGGTATCGACGAGCTGGGCGAAGAGGACAAGATCGTCGTTGCCCGTGCACGCCGTATCCAGCAGTTCCTCTCGCAGAACACCTACACCGCAAAGCAGTTCACCGGTGTCGAGGGCTCGACCGTATCGATCAAGGACACCATCGAAGGCTTCAAGGCCATTTGCGATGGCGAATTGGACCACATTGCAGAGCAGGCGTTCTTCAACATCGGCGGTCTTGACGACGTCGAGCGCCAGTGGGCCGAAATCCAGAAGGCCAGCTAATTATGGCTGAGCTTCAGGTCGAAATCGTCGCGGCTGACCACTTCGTGTGGTCGGGCGCTGCGAAGCTGGTCAAGGCTCGTTCGGTGGACGGCGAGATCGGTGTTCTGCCCGGTCACGTTCCGATGCTGTCCGTGCTTGCCGCTGGGGACCTGGAAATCGAACCGGTTTCCGAGTCCCGCTTCTCGGTCCAGATCGACGGAGGCTTCTTCTCTGTTGATTCGGATCGCGTAGTGATCGTTGCTGACAACGCTGTGCTTGGTACCGCAGCGTAGGCGATGAATTGTTTGAGATAACCGCACCAGTTCTGATCGCGTTGCTGATCCTGATCGGCATCGCCATGTTCTTCGGGGCCATGGCAGTGCGCCGCATCCAATTGCGGCGCACGCTGGGCACCTTCGATGCATCCATCCTGGCGCCTTCGGGCAAATGGATGATGGTCATCGGCCGCTACGGCGGAGCGCATGTGGACCTGTTGCGGTTTTTCTCTGTCTCCCCGGTCCCGAGTTTCGTGATCGAGCGCCGTGGCCTGGATATCACCGGGACACGCCAGCCCACCGATGAGGAAACCTCGCGGATCCCGCCAGGATTCATCATCGTGATGCTGGTGCGCAGCGGTGATGAGCTGCTGCTGGCCATGGACTACCGCGACTACACCGGCTTCTCGGCCTGGCTCGAAGCCGGGCCGATCGCCGGGAGCTGGCAGATCTAGAACTTGATAAAGCAAAACCGCCGTTGCAGATGCAGCGGCGGTTTTCGCGTTCCCTGGCTAGGCATGCTGGCAGGCAGCGTTGTCAGGCTGGGGAGGCCGCTGCGTACTCGGCGCACTGCTCGGCTGCGCGTGGCGGCTCGGGGGAGTACCTCCGGATCCAGGACACTGCAGCCGCCGATCCGAAAAGAGTGGGCAGGCACTGCGCTGAGTGCGGAATGCCTGGGCGCGTGGCGCAGGACGTAGTTGACTGTTCCCATGAAACGGACCTTGATCCTTGGCGGCACCGCGTGGCTCGGCCGCGAGCTGGCGCGGCAGCTGATCCGCAGTGGCCACGAAGTCACCTGCTTGGCGCGCGGCAATTCCGGCGAGGTTGCCCAGGGCGCGCAGCTGGTGCGTGCCGACCGGAGCCAGCCCGGGGCATATGACGCCGTGCAGGGCATCGAATTCGACTCGGTCATCGAGCTGTCCTATGAGCCGCAATGGGTGCAGGAGGCGCTGGCGGCCCTGGCCGCGACTGCGCGGCACTGGTCCCTGGTTTCCTCCATCTCGGTGTATGCCAGCGCGCAGCTGCCCGGTGCCGGCGAAGACGCGCAACTGCATGAACCCTCCGATCCCGGCGACTACGGGCATGCAAAGGTCCTTGCCGAACGGGCCAGCACAGCGATGGTTGCCGACCGGCTGCTCATTGCCCGTCCGGGGCTGCTTGCCGGACCTGGCGATCCCAGCGACCGCTTTTCCTACTGGGTTTCGCGCTTGGCCTTGGCCGGTGCCGGCCAGGTCCTCATCCCGCCAACCGCTGGCCGCCATGTGCAGGTGATCGACGTGCGCGATGCCGCCGCGTGGATCATCGATGCCGCAGCGCGTTCGCTGACGGGAACCTTCAACGTGGCCGGAACATCACATGGCTTCGCCCAATTCCTCAGCACGGCCGCGCGGATCGCGGGATTCAGCGGGGAACTGGCCACCGCCCAGGACGCATGGCTGCGCGAACGCCAGGTCAATTACTGGGCCGGGGCGCGTTCGCTGCCGCTGTGGCTTGCGCTGGAGGACCACGGCTTCGCCCAGCGCAGCAAGCAGCGGTACGCCTTGGCCGGTGGCCCGGAACGGGACCTGGAGGACTTGCTCGGCGACGTGCTGGCCGATGAACGGGCGCGCGGACTGGACCGGCCCCGGCGTGCTGGCCTGGGCCGGGCCGAGGAGCTTGAGCTGCTCGGCCAGCTCGCGCGGAACCGGCAGGGCTAGCGCAGTCCGGGATTTTCGGTGGGCTAGAGGTATTCCCCGTTGCGGATCGTCTGGACCAGCTGCAGATTGGCATCCAGGATCAGTGCATCGGCGGCGAAGCCATAGTGCAGGGAACCGACCTCGTCGGCCAGGCCGATCAGCGAGGCGGGGATGGACGTAGCCGAGTTGACCGCCTGGACCAGTGAGACCCCGGCCTGCACGGCGCGCTGCACGATTTCCAGCAGCGTGCAGGTGCCGCCGGCCAGGGAATTGTCGCTGGCCAGCCGCGCCTGGCCCAGGGCCACATTCACATCCTGCGGGCCGAGGGTGTACTGCCCATCGGCCAAGCCGGTGGCCGCCATGGAATCGCTGACCAGCAAGATGTTCTCCGCACCGACCAAGCGGAAGACCAGGCGCACGGTATCGGGGGACAGGTGCACCCCGTCGGCGATCAGCTCCACGAACGCATTGCGGTTCACCGCCTCTTCCAGGCAGGCGGCCACCGGACCGGGTTCGCGGTGGTGCAGCGAAGGCATGCCGTTGAACAGGTGGGTGACCGTAGGGCGTTCGGTGAAGCCGTCCACCCCGGCGCTGCGCAGCTGTTCGCGGGCAAAGCGCAGGGAATCCGCGGTGATCTGGGCGCTGGCATCGGTGTGTCCCAGCGACGGGACCACGCCGTGGGAGACCAGCTGCTCAACGAGTTCCTCGCTGCCGGCCAATTCCGGAGCGTAGGTCATGGTGCGCAGCTGGCCGCGGCTGGCAGCCACCAGCTCGCTGACGAATTCCGGATCCGGATCCTGCAGGAAGCGCGGGTCCTGTGCGCCGCAGCGGGCTACGGAGAGGAACGGGCCTTCGGCATGGATGCCGGCAATCTGGCCGGCCTCCGCCAGCTCGGCGAGCAGCTCGGCGGCCTCGATCATGGAAGAGGGCTCTGCGGTGACCAGCGACGCGAGCAGGGTAGTGGTGCCCGAGCGGTGCAGGTATTCCACCGCTTCGGTGACGCTCGAATGATCCGGTGCCGAGAAGTCCGCGCCGAGGGCGCCATGGCAATGCAGGTCGATCAGGCCCGGGATGATGATGGAGCCGGGGGCTACCTCGCGTACCGGGTAGTCGGCAGCATCGGCCAGTGCGTCGAAGTCATCGCGGTTGCCGGCAAAGCGGATGCGGTCGCCATCCACGGCGAGCACGCCATCGGTGACCTTGAGGCCATCGGAAATCAGGGTGGCATGAAGGGCGTAGCGCGTCGTAGTCATATTCCCAGCTTAGAAGAGAGAACGCGTCCAGTCACCGACTCGACGGATTATTTTCTCAGCGGACTTGGCATTTAGCGATTCGGGAACGCAACGGCCCCAGTGCGCCGGGCACCTGGCCAAGTCAAGGAGCTAGCTGCCCTTGCCCGCAGGATCTTCGGAAGCCGGCGCGTTGCCGGTGGCCAGGGCCTGCAGCGCCTGCAGCGTGCTGGTCTTCGTGCCGGAGGCCAGCTGCGCTTCGCGCGCGGAGTGCGCGGCGGCCCGGTTCTGCCTGATGCTGCCGGCCCGGTTCTTCATTGACCGGTAGACCCTGCGGAACATGCGGTAGAGGAAGAAGCCGATGGCGATGGCAACGAGTCCGAGCACGGCAGCCAGTACCGGAACCAGCACAGCTGCGAAGACGAGAACCAGCGCGCCAAGATCTTCTGCCAGGCTGCGCACCCATTGGGTGATGGGTTCGGGCACGGCATTGGTCGCCGCGGTCATCGACGATTTGCCCAGGCTCACCGACAGCGCGGAGCCCGCACCGAGCAGTCCGGTGAGGACGGCAACCTCGACTCCCGAATTGGCGCCAAGGCCGATGCCAACCAGGGCGCCGAAAACAGGCCGCAGCCACACCGAGATGGTTTCCATGGACAAATTCAGGAAGGGGATCTTATCCAGGCCGGCCTCGCCGATGGCAAGTACGGCACAGATCGCCAGGACCCACGGATTGGTGATGCTTTGAGGAATCTGCCTTGCCGCAGAAGCGATCATGTCAGGTGCGGTATCGGGGATCACGAGTCCCGCGATGCCCAGGGCCAATACCGTGAAATACGGCCGCAGACCCGCAGCGGAACCGCTGCCAATGGCCATGAGCGAAGCTGTCAGCGGATCCAATGGACCTCCCGAGCCTGGCGGCCCGGCCGTGCGGCATCGAGCGCTTTTGGTAGAGGAGATCAGACTAGCAGTCGGGATGCAGTTTTCTGCAGGGCCAAGCTAAGGCTGCCAGGCAGCAGCATCCGGCCGGAGGCGGATGCGCCAGGGCCAGGCAGCTCGGGGAGGACCCGCAACCCTAGAAGAGGCGTCCTGCCGAGTCGTCGACTCCGCGCATTGCGTCGTAATCCAAGGTGAGGCAGCGGATGCCGCGGTCTTCGGCCAAGGTGCGGGCCTGAGGCTTGATCTGCTGGGCGGCGAAGATGCCGGTAACCGGCTTGAGCAGCGGATCGCGGTTCAGCAGCTCCAGATACCGGGTCAGCTGTTCCACTCCGTCGATATCGCCACGGCGCTTGAGCTCTACGGCAACCGTGGCGCCCTTGGCATCACGGGCCAGGATATCCACCGGGCCGATGGCGGTCATGTATTCACGGCGGATCAGCTGGTGGCCAGCGCCGAGCAACTCGATCTGCTCGGCCAGCAGGCGCTGCAGGTCGGCTTCGACGCCATCCTTGATCAGCCCCGGATCGGTGCCCAGGATGTGGGCCGAGTCGTGCTCGAAGCTATGGAAGTGGATGGTCAGCTTGTCATCGGTCTTCGCGCTGGACACGGTCCAGGTAGCGGTGGCACCCAATGCCGCGGCGTCCTCATCGGGATCTGCCTCGCGCAGGATCAACGGCGGATTCATCCAGTTCAGCGGCTTGTAGCTGCCGCCGTCCGAGTGGATGAGTACCGAGCCGTCGGCCTTGACCATGATCAAGCGGGTCGCCAACGGAAGGTGGGCTCGAAGACGGCCCTCGTAATCAACTGAACACTTCGCTACCACTAAACGCACCCCACACACTTTACTAGCTGGTTGCGACTTGTGCCGGGAGATACGGCATGATTAAAGACATGCCACGTTCCAACCGCCCGCGCCGCTCCAAGAATTCCCGACCCGCCCAAGGCCGGAACTCCGGCTCCGGCTACGGATCCGGGGATGAAGAGCAGGGCTACGGTTCGGGCCAGGAAGAGTGGATGCAGCGTGCCCGTTTCGGCGTGGTGCTGCGCCAGGATGCCCCCGACGGCCAATGGCATGTGCGCAAGATTGCGCCGATGAACGCCAATAAGCCCTATTCCTGCCCGGGGTGCCACCGTTCCATCGGAGTTGGAGTTGCCCATGTGGTCGCCTGGCGCGCGGACCACTGGTCGGGCGATGACGCCGCGGCCAACGCGCGTCGCCACTGGCATCCGCACTGCTGGGAAACCCGTTCCTACCGCTACTAGGCCAGCTGCCTGGAGGCAGGTGCTAGCGGCGGTCCTGCCGCGCGATGAAGACTTCGCGCAGCAGGATCATGGCGCTGGCTGCCACCGGGATGGCCATGAGCGCACCGGTGACCCCGGCCAGGGTGCCGCCGGCAATCACCGAGATCACCGCGACTGCGCCGGGCACTGCCACCGCACGGCGCATGATGCGCGGCGAAACGAAATACGCCTCGACCTGCAGGTAGCCGAAGTAGCACACCGCGTAGATCAGGGCGGTCTGCCAGCCCAGTGACAATGTCACCAAGGTGACCAGCACGCCGGCAATCACCCCGCCGACCAATGGGATGAAGGCCAGCATCGCCACCAGCAAGGTGAGCAGCGCGGTGAATGGAACACCCAGGATGCTCATCAGCACCAGCGCCACCAGGCAGTTCAGTATGGCCACGGTGGCTTGGCCCATCACGTAATTGCCCACGGAGCGGGTAATGCGCACGGTCAATTCGGCCACGCGGTCTCGTTTGGAGCGCGGGGCCAGGCGCAGCGAGAAGCCCATCATCCCTGGCAGCGAAGCCAGGAAGTAGATGGCCAGCACCAGCACGATCAGCACGCCGAACATGGACTGGGCGACGGTCTGCGATACGCCCAGGACGCCGCCGAACACATTGGTCACCGCGCCCGAATCGCCAAAGAAACGGTCGACCTCGGTAGTGATGCGCTGGGATACCGCGTATTGCCGGTCGATTTCCCGCACCCAATCGCTATTGAGGAAATCATCCACGATTTCAGGAGCCCGCGTGATGAAGGCGGTGATCTGGTTGACCAGGGTAGGGATGATCAAGGCCATGAAGCCGCCGAAGATCGCCAGCAAGCTGACCATGGTCGCGGCCACGGCCAGCGGACGGGTCAATCCCTTGCGCATCATGAAGCGCACAATCGGATCAAGGCCCAGCGCGATGAACAGCGCAATGGCAATCCAGGTCATCAGCGAACCGACGTTGGTCAGCAGGTAGTAGCCGCCCAGGGCGATGCCCACGCCGATGGTGCCCAAGAAGCCCATGGAAATAGGGTGCAGCGCCGGAATCGGTTCCGGCGAGCCATCCAGCGGATGCTCCGGTTCCTCGCCCAGGGCCGCACTGCGCTGCGGGGTGTTGAGCATCTTGCCCACGCGTTCGGCGATCTTCTTGGTCCAGCCCTCGCGGGACGCATTAGCGCCCGTCGGCGCAGCGCCCGGATAACGGGCCTGCGCGCTGGCGGCCGCAGGTGATTCCGGTTGGGAATTGCCCTCATGAGGCTGGGAATGCGCTGTGGATTCCGGGCCGGAGGTTGCAGGCCCGGAAGAGCGATCCGACGCGTCGGAACGCTGCTCGGGTACGTGCTTATCGCGATGCGGGTGCGGCTGATCAGGCTCCATGGGTCAGAGCATATCGCGCATCGGCCACTGTTAAGTGGTTCAAGACACCGTGCTGTTGCGTTGTTGAGCCAGTTCACAGGCGCGGATCGGAACCATGATCGGCCGCAACTCGTTAGACTTGTCAAAGAACAGCTGTGAGACGTAGGCGAATAGGTGAACTTGTGCGAAAAGTAATCTCCGTGATCGCGATGCTGCTGGGGGCCGCGGCCCTGGTAGTCGGCATCGGACAGAAGACCTTTTGGGCCCCGCCCGAAACGGTGACCGCGAGCATGCCGCAACTAGCTAATGAGGCACCGCTGACCCTGATTGAATCCTCGGTCAACGACCCCAAGCTGGACCCGGTGGAACTGGTGATCAAGTCGAAGGGTGAATTCACTGCTTCCTTGGGCCGGGACTATGACGTCGAGGCGTGGATCGGCGATGCATCGCATGTATCGGTCACCGGCATCGACACCGAAAACCACAAGATGATCGCCGAGCACGCCAAGGGCAAGGCCGATGCGCCTAATCCCGCCGGTGATGACATCTTCTTCGACTCGCAGACCGCGGATCAGACCATGACCTACCGCTGGACCGCTCCGGATTCCGGCGACTGGTCCTTGCTGCTGGCCGCAGGCGGAAAGGATGCCGCTCCGGTGGATATCTCGGTAACCTACGCGAACGACGACGCCATGCCATTTGCCCTGCCGCTGATCATTGCCGGCTCGCTGCTGCTGGTCTTCGGACTGGCCCTGCTGGTCATGCGCCCGGGCAAGCCGAAGAGCGGGTCGAACACCCAGCACTCGGTCGCCGCCGTGGCCGTGGTCGCCCTGGCGATCTCCGGTGTTTCGCTGCCCATGGCGCCAAGCGACGAGTCCAGCGCCAAGCCTTCGGAATCCGAGCAGAAGTCGGAGGACGCCAAGGCGTCCGATGATGCCAAGGGCTCCGAGTCCGCCTCGTCCTCGGTTGAAGAAGTATCCAGCTTCCCGGTCATCACCGAAGAGCAGCTCAAGCGCGTTCTGGCTGATGCCCAGAAGCAGATAGCCAAGGCCGATGAGAAGAGCGACGCCAAGGCCCTGGAGCCACGCAGCGCCGGTGCGTTCAAGTATTTGCGCGATAAGCGCTACGACATGCTCAAGGAGAAGTTCGAGGTAGACAAGCCGCTGGCGCTCAATACCCAGGTCATCCGCTCGGCCGCTGTGCCGAATGCGAATGAAGCCAAGTTCCCCCGCGTGATCTCGGTGGTGACCGCGAAGAACAATGATGCCGACACCCTGCCGCAGGCGCTGACCCTGGTGCAGGCCAATGCCCGCGATAACTTCAAGGTGGTCTTCGCCGGCCAGATGCTGCCGAACTCCACCTTCCCGGGCATCGCCGTTGGCGACCCGTCGACCAAGCAGCTGGCTGCCAACGCCGAGGGCCTGCAGATGACCCCGGAAAAGGCCCTGGAAGCATTGGGCAACGTGCTGACCGATGGCAAAGCCAAGGACAAGGACAAGTTTGCCGAATCGGACTTCATCAAGGCGGTGCACGCAGCACAGAAGGATGAGTCCAAGGAAGCCAACGAGGCGGACGTCAAGTACAAGCGCACGGTCACCAAGGGCGACACCAAGGTGGTTTCCACCCCGGATGGCGGAGCGATTGTTACCGGCAAGCTGAACAACAAGGCGCTCTTCGTGCGCACCGAAGACGCTGACCCGCTCAAGAGCACCGACAAGCTGACCGAACAGCTGCTGGGATCCAGCTCCTCGAACGGCGACGTGGAAAGCACCTACGCCGAACCGGTGATGTTCTACCTGCCAGCCGACGGTTCCAAGGACAAGATCCAGCTGATCTCTGCAAGCCAGATCCTGCTCGATGTGAAGGAAGTTGACTAACCCCCATGACTGATCAGAACATTCCCTCAACCCGCGGTGCGGTAGATCTCTCCGCCCTGGCCAGCCAAGGCCCGGAAGCTACCGGCAGCATGCCGGCTGGTCCGGCAAGCTGGACCACCAATCTGGATGAGGCTGCGTTCCAGCAGTTCGTCGGCATGTCCCAGCAGGTACCTGCCATCGTTTCCCTCGGCTCGCCTCGCGTGCAGGTCTCGGCAGACCTGGATGCGACGCTGCGCAAGCTGGTGGATGCCAAGGGCGGCAAATTCATCCTCGGCCTGGTGGATGCGGAAACCTACCCGCAGATCGCCCAGGCCTTCCAGGCCCAGCAGATCCCGATGGTGGTGGCGCTGATCAAGGGCCAGCCGGTGCCGCTGTTCCAGGGTCCTGCCGAGGAACAGCAGATTGTCCAGGTTTTCGCACAGCTTGAACAGCTCGCAGTCCAGCAGGGCATGAGCGGTACCGCCCCGGCATTCTCCGGGCAGGCCGGCGAACCTGAACCAGAGCTGCCGCCGCTGCACCAGAAGGCCGTGGACGCCATCGATGCCGGGGACTACGCCGCCGCCGAGGCCGCCTACCTGGAAGCGTTGAACGAGAAGCCGAACGACAAGGACGCGCAGATCGGCGTGTACCAGGTTCGACTGCTCTCGCGTACGCACAACCTGGATCTGAACAAGTCCCGCGAGCAAGCCGCGCAGAACCCTGAAGACATCGCAGCCCAGCTGGATGTAGCAGATCTGGACGTGGTGGGCGGGCATGTCGAAGATGCCTTCGCCCGACTGGTTTCGCTGATCTCCCGCCTGGCTGATGAAGACCGCGAGCGGGTCCGCCGTCGCCTGATTGAGCTCTATGCGGTAATCGGCAACAGCGATCCACGCGTGGCTGCCTCGCGGCAGAAACTGGCACGCGTACTCTTCTAGGCTGACGTCCAGGGACTGGACCAAGCAGTTCAACCGCCGTGGCCCAGGGTTTTTCCCTGGGTCGCGGCGGTTGTCTTAGACCTGGGTTTAACTCCAAAGGATGATGCGTTCTGACTAGGGGCATTGCTAGCCTTAAGCTATGAATCAGATCGCACTGGACATTCGGGGTCTTGCCAAGCAATTCGGCGCCAAGATTGCCGTGAACAACGTCAGCCTGCAAGTTCCTGCGGGTTCCTTCTACGGTCTTGTCGGACCCAATGGTGCCGGCAAGACCACCATGCTTTCCATGGCCACTGGATTGCTGCGCCCGGATTCAGGCCAAGCGCTGGTCAACGGCGTGGATATCTGGGCTGATCCGCAAGCGGCCAAGGCCACGTTGGGAGTCCTGGCTGATGGCGTGCGCCAGTTTGACCGGCTGACCGGCCGCCAGCTGGTGACCTACTCGGGATTGCTGCGCGGCATGGAACGCGCAGAAGTTGCCCAGCGTACCGAAGACCTGCTGCGCGTGATGGATTTGCTCGATGACGGCGACAAGCTGGTGGTGGACTACTCGGCCGGCATGACCAAGAAGATTTCCTTGGCTACCGCGATGATCCACTCGCCAAAGCTGCTGGTTCTGGACGAGCCGTTCGAGGCGGTGGACCCGGTATCTGCGGCGAATATCCGCGACATCCTGAATAACTACGTTGAATTCGGCGGCACCGTCATCGTTTCCTCGCATGTGATGGACCTCGTCCAGCGCATGTGCACGCATGTCGCGGTCATTTCCGATGGCATGCTCAAGGCGCAGGGCACCGTGGATGAAGTCCGCGGCGGCATGAGCCTGGAAGATCGCTTCGTCGATCTGGTGGGCGGCCGCGCCAATAATGAAGGGCTGTCATGGTTGCGCACGTCCTAAGCCTGAAACTGCGCTTGCTCGCCAACGGCTTCAAGCGCTCCGTCGGCCAGCTCATCGGCGTCATTATCGGTGGCCTGTACGCACTGGGCATGATCACCATGCTGACCTTGGCCATGTGGTTTACCGCCGGCGATATTCCTTTCCAGAGCGAAATCTTCACCCTGATCGGCTCGGCCGTGGTGCTGGGCTGGGCCATCATCCCGCCGCTGCTGACCGGTGTTGACCTCACCCTGGAACCTTCACGCTTTGTCCACTTCGGGATTCCGGAAAAGACCTTGGGGCCAGCGCTGGTGCTGGCTGGCTTCATCTCGATTCCCGCGGTGCTGACCATTGCGGGCCTGCTCGGCGCCTCGCTGATGTGGCGCTTCGATGCGGGCGCGCTCATGCTGGCCCTGCTGGCAGCGGTGGCGACCGCGGTGATGGCGATTCTTCTTTGCCAGTATCTGGTGATCATGGCGACCGCACTGCGGGCCAAGCGCCGATTCCGTGAATTGACCTTCGTGCTGCTGTTCGTGGTGCTCATCGCCTTGGGGCCGATCGTGACCTCGGCATTGGCTGCCGCGCAGAGCATGAGCGACTGGATCCAGCCGATTGCCTCGGTCTTGGGCTACACCCCGTTGGGTGCCTTTGCCGCGATTCCCGGGGCTTTTGCCTCGGCGCACTACGGCCAGATGGCGATCCATCTGGCGCTGGGCTTGCTCTACCTTGGCGGACTGTACCTCCTGCTGGCTCGAGCTACCGCCAAAGCCACGGTGACCCCGCCGCCAGAGCAGCGCGCTGCCACGGCCAAGGGGCTGGGCTTCTTCAAGTTGATGCCGGCCACGCCAACGGGCGCCGTGGCTGCCCGCGCACTGACCTACTGGTTCAAGGATCCGCGCTATGCCATTGGCGTGCTCATTGTGCCGATGCTGCCGTTGCTCTTCTGGTTCACCGGCAACCAGACCGGCAGCTACGTGATGATGTTCCTGCTGGGCCCGTTGATCGGCATCTTGATGGGCTTCTCCATCTCGGCCGACATTTCCTATGACAACACCGCCTTTGCGCTGCACGCGCTGACCGGCATTTCCGGACGTGCTGATCGGGCAGGGCGAGTGCTGTCCTGTTTCCTGATTGCCATCGTTCCGGTCCTGGCGGCAGCCATTTTGCCGGGCCTCATCTCCGGTGCGCTGTGGCGCATCCCGGGAGACCTGGGCCTGTCACTGGCGGGGCTGCTCATCGCGTTGGGCGTCGCGTCGGTGTCCTCGGCCCGCTACACCTATTCGGTGCCGCTGCCGGGTGATAACCCGATGAAGACCCCTCCGGGCAATGGCATGCGCATTGCGCTGACCCAGCTGGGAATCATGCTTGCCATGGGCCTCCTGCTGATCCCGGTACTCATTCCCTACATCATCGGCTGGGTGAAGCAGTCGCAGTCCTTCGGCTTCATCACCTTGGGCGCGGGCCTGGCCGTGGGTATCGGACTGATGCTCGGCGGCATTGCCCTCGGTGGCAAATGGTACGAAAAGCGCACTCCTGAGCTGATGCAGTCGGTCATCCTCAATAAGTAGGCGCAGCAGCCGAATTGCTGCCTCCGGCCGTCTAGCGGGACGCTGTTTTCCGCTAGGCGGCCGTTTGCCTGCCTTGGGTGCAAGGAGGTTCACAGGATATTGATCGGGTCGCGCCCAATTGGCGCAATATCGACTTCCAACGGCACCGCAACGCATCGCAAGAACATTGAAAAATGGTTGTTGACTTGCAGCGAGGAAGAAATCGATGGGGCGGCCTAGTGCAGCGCGGCAAAGTCAATGTGGACAAGCTCCCATGCTTGCCACGCGGACAGCAGTGGCAATCCGTATTAGACTTGGAGGCATGGTGGAACAGTCTGAAGAAACCCGCGGTGGCACTGCCACGATTGAACGTACCGAGACAACCCAGAGTGTCGAGGCCGGAGATCATGAGCGTTTTGCTCACTACGTGCAGAAGGAAAAGATCATGGAGTCGGCAATGACCGGCGACCCAGTGATCGCTCTGTGCGGCAAGGTCTGGACGCCAGGCCGAGATCCGCAGAAGTTCCCGGTATGCCCCGAGTGCAAGGAAGTCTACGACTCCATGATGGGGTAGTGCTGCGAATGAACTAGCACTACTTCACACAATGCACGCGGCCGGGAAAAGGTAAATGACCGAGACACTCTTTGATTTTGGCGACAAGCTTCCACTAGAAGACAAGCTGCCGGTAGCGTATCCGGAACGTGCGGCTTGGGGAACTGGGCCGAAGCTGCGTGCCTGGCAGGCCGAGGCCTTGGCTCTGTACTTCGATACGGAGCCCAAGGACTTCATGGCGGTGGCGACCCCTGGCGCAGGTAAGACCACCTTCGCGCTGCGCTTGGCCAAAGTGCTGATCGACTCGGGCAAGATCAACCGCATGATCGTTGTCGCGCCCACCGAACACCTGAAAAAGCAGTGGGCGGATGCGGCGGCGCGTGTGGGCATCTCACTGGACCCGAACTACAAGAACTCCGACGGCCGGCACGGCTCGCACTACATGGGCGTGGTGGTGACCTATGCCCAGGTCTCGCTGAAGCCCGCGGTGCACCGCGCGAAAACTGAAGATGCCCGCACCCTGGTGATCATGGATGAGGTCCACCACGCCGGCGATGCCCTGTCCTGGGGCGATGGCATTCGTGAAGCATTCGAACCGGCTACCCGGCGGCTTGCCCTGACCGGTACCCCATTCCGTTCCGATGCGGCCCCGATTCCTTTCGTGCAGTATGTGGACGAGGGCGATGGCATTCGCCGTTCCAAGGCGGACTACACCTACGGCTACGGCAGCGCCCTGGCCGACCACGTGGTCCGTCCGGTGCTGTTCATGGCCTATTCGGGCAATATGCGCTGGCGTACCTCCGGCGGCGAGGAGATGGAAGCAAACCTCGGCGAAGGCTTCACCAAGGATGTCACCGCCCATGCCTGGCGTACCGCGCTGGATCCGCACGGCGACTGGATCCCGTCGGTGCTGCAGGCCGCTGACCGGCGGCTCTCGGAGGTCCGCCGCACCGTGAAGGACGCCGGCGGCCTGATCATCGCCACGGACCACGAGGACGCGCGCGGCTACGCGGCCCAGCTCGAAGCGATCTGTGGCGAGAAGGTCACCACCATTCTTTCCGATGACCCCAAGGCATCGCAGAAGATCGACGATTTCTCCGAATCCGACGCGCGCTGGATGGTTGCGGTGCGCATGGTGTCCGAAGGCGTGGACGTTCCGCGTCTCTGCGTGGGCGTTTATGCGACGTCCACCTCCACTCCGTTGTTCTTCGCCCAGGCGGTCGGCCGCTTCGTGCGTAGCCGCAAGCGCGGCGAGGTGGCTTCGGTCTTCCTGCCCTCGGTGCCGATCCTGATGGCCTTGGCCAACGAGATGGAAGTCGAACGCGACCACGCCTTGGACCGTGAAGGTTCCAAGGACGAAGACGGGCTGGACGATTCGCTGCTGGAAGCGGCGAACAAGGAAGACAAGGCCAGCGACGAGCTGACGCGCAACAAGTTCGAGGCGCTGAACTCGCAGGCCTCCTTTGACCGCGTGCTCTTCGACGGCGGCGAATTCGGTACCGGCGCCGACATCGGCAGTGAAGAAGAACTCGGCTTCCTGGGGATCCCGGGCCTGCTGGATACCGAACAGGTTTCCGAGCTGCTGCGCAAGCAGCAGAACAAGCAGATTTCCAAGGGCGGCACCAAGCCCGAGCCGGTCTCGGACCACCGCCGCATGATGGAGCTGCGCACCAAGCTGTCGAAGAACGTCTCGGCATGGGCCGCCCGCACCGGCACCCCGCACGGGCAGATCCACAACAAGCTGCGCAGCGTCTGCGGCGGGCCTGCGGTGTCGCAGGCTACTGCTGACCAGCTGCAGGCGCGCATTGACAAGCTGCAGGACTGGTTCGTCGGGCGAAAATAGGCTCCACGAGAGAACGGATTTGCCCCTGACCGGAAAATTCGGTCAGGAGCAAACCCGTTTCCGCTTTCCGGGGGATCATCAACCCAGCGAAATCACCGTTACCCCGGCTGCCCGCAGTTCCTCGCGTATCGCCGGCAGATTCTCCGGCGAGACTGCTGCGGTCAGCGGAGAAATGATGGTCGTAGTGAATCCTGCTTCAGCTGCATCGAAGGCGGTCGCCTTTACGCAATGATCCGCGGCGAGCCCTACGACATCTACAGAGTCAATGCCTCTGGCCTTGAGCCATGGACCTAGCAGTTCTCCGCTTTCATCAGCCTGGTCAGCCGATGGATCCAGCACTCTGGCTTCGAAACCCGAATAGGCTGCGGTGAAGCGCCCCTTGGCGAAGTGCGCATCCAGGGGCACCTCGGCGAGCTGCGGATGCAGGGCGGCGCCAGATGTTCCGGCGACACAGTGCACCGGCCAGGAATCAATGAAGTCGGGGGTTTCCGAGAAATGATTCCCGGGCTCGATATGCCAATCCTGGGTGGTGACGATTGCCGAGTAGGCATCGCGGCGTTCGGCAATATCCGCGGCAATGGCCGTTGCGACGGCGTTGCCGCCGGTCACGGCCAGGGCTCCGCCTTCGCAGAAGTCGGGTTGGACATCAATGATCAACAGGGCTCTGCTCATCGCTGCCTCCTGGCTGGGGGAAGTGTAGAGATTGGAAAACTGCGGACCGCAGGATCCTTGAATCTGGATCCTACGTCCCGCAGCTGGGATTTTCGTGTGTTCGACTAGTCCTGGATCATGACGGTCGGGATGACCGGTTCGCCACGCTGCATCTTGCGGGCCACGCCTGGCAGTTCCTGGACCGATGCGAAGTGGCGCTCGGTGGCGAGCTTGACGCCAGCTGCACCCACGTACGCCTGATCGATCTCGCCATGGCGCACCAACGGGACCACCAGATCCCGCTCGGGGCCGCCGGTGGTGTACTCGGAAGTGGAGACGATTTCAGCGATAGCGCGATTGCGTTCATTGAGCTGGCGCACCGCGTACTTGCGCCCGCCCACGCTGGCCTTGTTCGCCGCGGCCTTGGCGACCGGAATCCATTGCCCCGAATCGTCTTGGCGGGCAACCAGCTTGTAAACCATCGACGCGGTTGGATGGCCGGAGCCGGTGACCAATGCCGTGCCGACGCCATAGGCGTCAACCGGGGCGCTGGCCAGGGCGGCGATCGCGTACTCGTCGAGGTCCGAGGTCACGGTGATCTTGGTGTTCCAGTTGCCCAGGTCATCAAGTAGCTCGCGAACCCAGCCTGCCTGCTGCACCAGGTCGCCCGAGTCCAGCCGGACTCCGCCTAGTTCCGGACCCGCAACTTCAACCGCGGTGCGTACGCCCTTCTCCACGTCGTAGGTATCCACCAGCAAGATGGTGTCCTTGCCCAGCGAGGCAACCTGCGCTTCGAAGGCGGCGCGCTCGGTGTCGTGAAGCAGGGTGAACGAGTGGGCCGAAGTGCCAACGGTCTTCAAGCCATAGCGGGCACCGGCTTCCAAATTGGACGTTGAAGTGAATCCGGCAATCATGGCGGCCCGCGCGGCAGCCACTGCTGATTCCTCATGGGTGCGGCGCGAGCCCATCTCGATACATGGGCGTTCGCCGGCCGAGGCGATCATTCGCGATGCCGCCGAAGCGATGGCCGAATCATGGTTCATGACCGAGAGCAGGAAAGTCTCGATAACGCAGGCTTCAGCGAAAGTCGACTCCACGGTCAGCAGCGGCGAATTCGGGAAGTACAACTCGCCCTCGGCGTAGCCGGAGATGCTGCCGGTGAAGCGGAAGTTCTCCAGGTACTTGATGGTTTCCGCGTTGACTACCTTGTTGTCGCTGAGGAAACGCAGCTGTTCGTCATCGAAGCGGAAGTTTGCCAACCCTTCGAGCACGCGACCAGTACCTGCGACCACGCCATAGCGCCGGCCCTCGGGCAAGCGGCGAGCGAATGCCTCGAAGACAGACGGGCGGTGAGCTGCACCGGATCCCAGCGCTGCTTGGAGCATGGTCAGCTCATAGTGGTCGGTGAAGAGACTGGTGCGCATGTGACGCTCCTGATGATCGGAAAAGGCCTTATACGGTGCTGCTTGGGAAAGCAGACCGGTTTTACTGTATAACGGCTCACGCTCAAGGTGATATTTGCCGTGTCCGGTGTTGCGTTCAGCTTCCAAGCGTAAAATGGAAGCCATGACCGCAATGCCCGATGTACTTTCCGAATTTGAAACCCTGGTATCCCAAGACAAGCCCTGGCGCTTGGTCGTGTGGAATGATCCAGTGAACTTGATGAGCTACGTATCCTACGTGTTCCGTTCCTACTTTGGTTTCAGCGCGGAAAAAGCCGAGAAGCTCATGCTGCAGGTGCACCATGACGGCTTCTGCACGGTGCGCAGCGGCAGCCGCGAAGCTATCGAATCCGATGTGCAGGCAATGCACGGATTCGGCCTGAACGCAACGATGACCCAGGGAGCCTGAACGTGGCGAAGGCCTTCAAGAACGGTTCCAAGGGCATTACCGGAACACTGCACTCCGCAGAACGAAAACTGATCCGCGAACTCTTCGGCGATGTCATTGGAATGCTCGAGGAGCGTGCGCAGCTGCACCAGCTGCCCGAAGATGTTGATCCGCTTTACGCCCTGACCGGCATGCGGCCCGAGTCCATGGACCTGCCGCCGGTTTCCGATCCAGCGCTGGCCAGGCTGCTGCCGGATGCCAGCGATGACGCAGTGGCCGCCGCGGAGCATCGCCGGCTGACCGAAGCCGACCTGATCGCGCAAAAGGTTGGCCGCCTGCGCGAGGCCCAGATGCTGCTGGACACCGAAAAGCTGGTCTTGGACAAGGACACCGCGACGCGTTTTGCCCAAGCGCTGAACGACGTGCGCCTGGTGCTCGCAGAGCGCCTGGAAATCCGCAGTGAAGAGGATTCGGCCCGGGTCGCAGAGGTGCTCGATGCATCCGAGGTGAACACCCCGGACGAATACATGTCCTTGGTGTACAACCTGATTTCATGGGTCCTCGATACCCTGATGGCTGCACTGATGGATGCGGAGTTCTAATCCATGAATTCCTACTTTGCTACCGGGCAGGTCTCGGCCCCGGAGGCCAATACCCCCATCGGCATTTTCGACTCGGGCGTTGGCGGGCTGACCGTGGCCCGCGCGATCATTGACCAGCTGCCGGGCGAATCGCTGATCTATGTGGGGGATACCGCCAACTCTCCCTATGGCCCGCTGCCCATTGCCCAGGTTCGGGCCAATGCGCTGGGGGTGATGGATGAGCTGGTAGATGGTGGCGTGAAGCTGCTGGTGATTGCCTGCAATTCGGCCTCTGCCGCAGTGCTGCGCGATGCTCGCGAGCGCTATACCGCGCGCTATGGCATCCCGGTCGTCGAGGTCATCCAGCCGGCGGTGCGCCGTGCGGTAGCCGGCACGAAGAATGGCAAGATCGGCATCATCGGCACCCAGGCGACTGTTGGTTCACGCGCCTACGAGGACGCCTTTGCGGCCGCGCCGAACTTGCAGGTCTCCACCGTGGCCTGCCCGCGTTTCGTGGAGTTCGTGGAGTCCGGCATTACCGCCGGTGCCGAGCTGCTGGAGATCGCGCAGGAATACCTGGCGCCGCTGCAGGCCGCCGATGTAGACACCCTGGTTCTGGGATGCACGCACTATCCGTTGCTGACCGGCGTGATTTCCTATGTCATGGGGGATTCGGTCAGCTTGGTTTCGAGTGCCGAGGAAACGGCAAAGGACGTTTTCCGGGCGTTGACCCGCCATGCCCTGGTGCGCAACGACGGCGCCGCGGCGCGTCATGAGTTCCTAGCCACAGGCAACGCTGATAGCTTTGGTGTACTGGCTCGCCGATTCCTCGGACCCGAGGTGCTGCAGGTGCGCCACGTGGACCATGTAGCCGCCCACTATCCGACCGGAGCTATTTCGCGGATTACCCCGCAGATGATTGCCGCGTCGAAAGCGAGTAACGAATGAAGCTGACCATCATTGGATGCACCGGGTCATTCCCAGGGCCGGGATCGCCCGCTTCCTGCTACCTGGTGTCGGCCTTTGATGGCACGCGCGACTGGAAGATCCTGCTGGATCTGGGCTCAGGCGCATTGGGCGTGCTTCAGCGTTACACCGATTTAAAAGACATTGACGGGATCATGATTTCCCATCTGCATCCGGATCACTGCATGGACCTTTGCGGTTTGCATGTGGCGATTCGCTGGGATCCGACGGGCTGGGGCCGGGACCGGATGCTGGTGCACGGTCCGGAAGATACCGCCGAACGCATTGAAACGGCCTACTCCCTGCCCGATGGCGACACCATGGCCAAGGACTACGACTTCCAGGTCTGGAAATCCTTGCAGCCGGTGAACATCGGTCCCTTCACCATCACTCCCTACCCGGTGCGCCACCCGATCAAGGAAGCCTATGCGCTGCGCGTGGAAGCGCATGAGCCGGGCCCCGATGGCGAGTTGCTGACCAGCGTGCTGACCTATTCCGGGGACACCGACAGCTGCGATGGCCTGGTTGAGGCAGCCCGCGGCGCTGACATGTTCCTGTGCGAAGCGGCCTTCGAAGAGGGCCGCGATGACCATATCGACGGCGTGCACCTGACGGGCAAGCGTGCTGGCGAAATGGCGACCGCGGCCGGTGCCGAGCGCATGCTGCTGACGCACATTCCGGTATGGACCGACATCAACAAGGTAGTCGAGGAAGCCAAGGAAACCTACGACGGCGGGATCGCTGTTGCCGTTTCCGGGGTGACTTACGGCGTGTACTCCGGCAGCCTGAAGGAAGACAAGGACCCGGCCCTGTTCAAGGGGGAGCGCGGTACCGACTACCTGAAGACCCGTACCGGCACCATGCCGACCATCAAGTACGAGAAGACCCGCAAGTTCCCCTTGCTCAAACGCAAGAAGTAGGCACGCGGAACCGGGAAAAAGCACTGGCGGACAGGAAGAAATATCCTCTGCGCCGGTGCTTTTCGCGTTCCCGGAAGCAGCCTAGCCGGCGCCGTGCTTGGCGCCCCAGGGCTTGTCGTATTTGCTGGCCAGTCGGGTCAGGGCCAATGCGGCGACCAGCAGTCCCACGTCGCGCAGGGCGACATCGAGGAAGATGCCCATCGAGACCAGATTGACGATGATGCCCAGCAGCCACAGTGACAGCACATAGCTCGCGTAGCGCGGCTTGATGATCATCGATGCGGCGGCAACCAGTTCCACCACGCCAACGAAATGCATGGCGGTTTGCGCGGAGAACGGCACGATGGCAATGATCCACGGGGCCAGGTATTCCGGCCAGTAGGTCATGACGTTCGCGAACTTGTCCAGTCCCATCAGCAGGGGCAGGACGACAAATCCAATGCGCAGGATCCAGAATGCGCTCAACGACGGGTCGGTGTTGACTCGTGCAGCTGTTGTTGCCCGTATGTGCGAGACCGGATGCTTCTCGCTCCATGAGGCGCTCATGGCGATCACCCTCCAAAGGTTTGAACGTATACCCAGAATTCGCCTCTCGGGCCTATTTGTCAAGATCCATTGTTGATAGAATTCTGGCATGTCGACAAAACTGAGCTTGCAGCAAGATGCGGTCCTCAAATCGCTCAACGATCCGGTTCGGCGGCGACTGTTCGAATTCATTTCGCAAAGTCCGCAACCGGCAGGACGCGACGCGGCATCCAAGGCCGCAGGAATCAGCCGGACCCTGGCCGCCTACCATCTGGACCGGCTGGCAAGCGCAGGATTGCTGGCGGTGACTTTCGCACGGCCGGAAGGCAAAAACGGGCCGGGGGCCGGGCGCACCGCGAAACTTTACGCGCTCGCCCAAGAGGAAGTATCCGTGAGCTTGCCAGCGCGCAATTACCGCCTCTTGGGCAGCTTGCTGGCGAACGCGGCCAGTGCCGATGCCTCGGGGGCTGTGCTCCAGGCGCTGCGTCAGGCGGCACGTGGCGAGGGGCAGAACCTGGGGCAGGCCGGTGACGGGCTCGTGCCGTCGCTGGACGAGCTGGGCTATGCGCCTGAAACAGACGAGCGAGGAGAGATCTCCATGGGGAACTGCCCCTTCCATCTGGTCGCGCAGCAGCAGACCGAACTGGTCTGCTCCATGAACTATGAACTGGTTTCAGGCGTCTTGGAGGGGTGCCAGTTGGATTGCAGCCGGGCCGAGCTGAGCCCGCGTCCGGGGCGATGCTGCGTTGTGGTGCATCCTCAATAGTTGCCAAGGATACGCCACGAGGTGCATTTCACCGTAACTCGCGGGTTCACCCGTACAGATCGAGCGGTGCGCGTGGTTAGGATGGAAGCATGACTTTACGCGCTGACGGCCGAGGAGCCGCGCAACTTCGAGACATTACCATCACCCGTGGCTGGTCCGCTCAGGCCGAAGGCTCGGCGCTGATCGAATTCGGCGACACCCGCGTGCTGTGCACCGCGTCCTTCACCGAGGGCGTGCCACGCTGGCTCAAGGGCGAAGGCACCGGCTGGGTCACCGCTGAATACGCGATGCTCCCACGTGCTACCAACACCCGCAACTCCCGCGAATCGGTCCGGGGCAAGCTCTCGGGCCGCACCCATGAGATTTCCCGCCTGATCGGCCGCTCGCTGCGTGCCGTCGTGGACACCAAGGCCCTGGGCGAAAACACCATCGTGCTGGACTGCGACGTCCTGCAGGCCGACGGCGGCACCCGCACTGCCGCCATCACCGGTGCCTACGTGGCACTGGCAGAAGCAATTTCCTGGGCCCGTTCGCAGGGCATCGTGAAGGCCAACGCCAAGGTGCTCACCGACTCGGTCGCCGCGATCTCGGTGGGCATCATCGATGGCACCCCGATGCTGGACCTGCCCTACGAGGAAGATGTTCGCGCCGAGACCGACATGAACGTCGTGGTCACCGGATCCGGCGACTTCGTCGAGGTCCAGGGCACCGCCGAAGGGGTTCCATTCAAGCGCGAGGAGCTGGATGCCCTGCTGGACCTGGCCCTTGGCGGAACCAACGAGCTGGCCGAGATCCAGCGTGAAACCCTGAGCAGCACCAAATGAGCAAGCCGGTACTGGTGCTTGCCTCGCGCAACCAGGGCAAGCTGCGCGAATTGCGCGAATTGCTGCGCGGGCAGGTGCCGGGCTTGGATGTTGACAGCCAGGTCATCGACGCCGCCACCGCTGGGGCTGCCGATCCGGTTGAAGACCAGGTCACCTTCCAGGGCAATGCGCTGAAAAAGGCTCGCGAGATCTCGGCATCCACCGGCCTGGTGGCGCTGGCCGATGATTCCGGCTTGAGCGTGGATGTGCTCGGGGGAGCGCCGGGAATCTTCTCGGCGCGCTGGTCCGGGGTGCACGGCAATGACGAAGCGAATATCGATCTGCTGCTCGGCCAGCTCGGCGATATTGCAGCCGAGCACCGCGCAGCGCAGTTCGTCTGCGCCGCGGCACTGGCTACCCCAGAGGGTGCCGAGCACGTGGAACTGGGCAAGGTCGAGGGCGTGCTGCGCACCGAGCGTGCCGGCGAGCATGGGTTCGGCTATGATCCGATCTTCGAACCGGCCGGTGCCGGCAAGTCCATGGCCCAGCACACTCCGGAGGAGAAGAACGCGATCTCGCACCGGGCTCGCGCCTTCGCCGCGTTGCTGCCCAGCATCATCGATGAGGTCACCAAGGCCTTGGCCAAGTAGCCTCCAAATCCCGGATAGAACAAGAACGCCAGCAAATCCTGAAACGGATTTGCTGGCGTTTTTGCGCTAGTGCGGGAAGTTCTCGCCGGACCGTGCCAGGGCCAGGTAGGGCCGCTCGTCGAACTCGGTCACCAGGTATTGGGTTTCGCATGCGCGGCACTGCCACTGTGCGGGAGGCCCCACAGGCATCATGCAGCCAGCGGTGACGTACTCGTCGTCATTGGGCATGAAGCTTGGCATTCCCCAGATGATCTTCAGCGGATTGCGTTCCCCGCATTCCGGGCAGGCAGGCTTCGCGAACTTCCGGAGCTGTTCCAGGGTTGGCTGGTGGGCCATGTCGTGGCAGCCACGGCAAAGCAGCACCACCTCATCGGCATGGTCCTGGATCTCCCAACGCAGGCCGTTGTGATGGCTCTGCGGCAGATGGACCTCGGGTCTGGCAGAAATATCCCGATCGCAGATTTCGCAAGCAAGCGGTTCATACGGTGAAGCCTTCTGGAGGATGGCCACAACGCCCAGCACCTCATTGGCCTTCGCAGGCTGCGAGGGAGTGCAAGGTCCGGCGGTGACGAATATCGGGCGGGGGCGTTCGAGAAGATCCCCGATGCTGCCCAGAAGCTTCTGGGCAAGGGAATCTGCCAAATACTGCGAGCGTCCTGGAAGTTCTGCGCCGATCATGGACTCGAGCTCAGCCACGGAGATCGGGTCGGTGAAGGTCGCCAAATTGGTGAAGGTGAGCCGCTCCGCCTCATCGGCTTCGGTGATTTCAAGGCTGGCAATCAACGCTGGAGTGCCCTCCAATGCCGTCAGGACGAGATCGCCTGCCCGCAGGGGTTCCTCCAAATTCCAGCGGAATGACTCGTTCTCCTGCCCCAGGGCCGCCGCGGAAGCCAGTGCATTTGCCTGGCGGCACCAATATACCGGCTGGCCCTTCGTGCCGGTGAGCAGTGCGCGATTCAATGCCGCTTGGTTCGGGCGGCGCAAGGGGTAGTCCAGGATATTGCGGCCGGGACGCTGCATGGTGCCAGCGCGCGAGTCCTGGATTCTGGCGATCAGCTCGCGCCGGGTAGCGCGGGCCATTTCTTCACCGGTGGATTCGGGGAAAAGCACCTTGTACAGCCCGAGCAGGATCTGGCGATCCAATGCTCCGAGAAGCGGATCCGGAGCCTCAAGGCGATTGAAAAGTTCTTGCATGGTCCCTCCCATAAAGGCCTGCAATCCGTGGATTGCGGTCATTGCCCAGCGTGCGATCACTATTTTCCTGGGCCAGATACTGCAAATTATTCGTAGCCATCGCCAGCCCTTCCCGGTTTCGGGTTGCGCCATGCGTTGTCTCGGTCTGCAGCTCCATTTCCGTGCTCACCACGGTGAACGCACCATCGCCGGTGCCCGTTCCAGGCAGCCCCGTCGACAGTTCCCAGCATAGATAGCGAGGCGGACAGTTTGGGGTACCGGATTTTCCGTGGATATTTTGCCGCCCCGCTATTGCACAGAACCGAACTAGGTTCTATGGTTAGTTACATGAGTAACTAACCCACTAACTCACCTAGTGGAAATGAGCACGGAGAGGAGCCAGCATGATTGATGATTCAAAACCGATCTTCTTGCAGATTGCTGAGCTGATTGAGAACGACATCATCTCTGGTGTTCTTGCAGAAGAAGCGCAAGTTCCATCAACCAATGAATTCGCAGCGTTCTACCGGATCAATCCGGCCACAGCAGCCAAGGGAATCAACCGGCTCGTGGAAGATGGACTGCTCTACAAGAAGCGGGGGATCGGCATGTTCGTCACCGAAGGTGCACCGCGGCGGCTGCGAGAACAGCGCCGCGAGAAATTCCAACAGCAATTCATCACCCCATTGACCGCAGAAGCCTCCAAGCTGGGCATTGGCCTGGATGAGCTGGTCGCCATGATCAAGACCGGTTCGGATTCTTGAAACATCTCTACTAGGCAGGGAGGAACGACATGCCACGAACGACAGCAATCGCCACACGCGAGCTGAGTAAGACCTACAAGGACGTGCGAGCGCTCGACAACGTCAGCCTGGAACTGGAACCCGACCGTATCTACGGGCTGCTTGGACGAAACGGGGCCGGCAAGACCACGCTCATGTCCATCCTGACCGGGCAGAACTATGCGGACCAAGGCACCGCCGAAATCTTCGGCCACGCCCCCTTCGAGCATGATCCGACGCTCTCGCGCATCTGCTTCATCCGCGAATCCCAGAAGTACCCCGATGACTTCAAGGTCCACCAGGCTTTCAAATCCGCAGCCCTGTTCTTCGAGAACTGGGATGAGGAACTGGCCCAGGATCTCGTCGAGGCGTTCGCACTGCCGACCAGGCGCAGGATCAAGAAGCTCTCCCGCGGGCAGCTGTCCGCGGTGGGCGTGATCATCGGCATGGCCTCGCGGGCTGACATCACGTTCTTCGATGAACCCTACCTCGGCCTGGACGCGGTAGCGCGGCAGATCTTCTATGACCGCCTCGTCGAAGACTTCGCGGAATATCCACGCACCATCGTGCTCTCCAGCCACCTGATCGATGAAGTCGCCAACCTGCTCGAGCACGTCATCGTGATCGACAAGGGGCGAATCGTCATCGACTCGGATGCCGAAGAGCTGCGCGGCACCGCGGTAACGGTGACTGGCGAGGACGCCAAGGTCCAGGAATTCATCGGCTCCGCGCAGGTAATCCATCGTGATGCACTCGGCGCCCTGGCCAGCGTCACCATCAAGGCCAAGCTGGATTCGGAGCAGCGCGAACAAGCGAAGCTCATGGGCCTGGACCTGAGTCCGGTGTCGCTGCAGCAACTGGTAGTCCGCAGCGCCTTGAGCAGCACCACCGAAACAGGGATCGACGAACGGACGGAGGCAAGAAAATGAACCGCATCATCAAAGTCGCCCGCATGCAACTGATCAACAAAGCCACTTTCATTGGAATCCCGCTGATAATCCTGGGTGGATCGTTCCTCTTCACACTGGCCATCTGGTGGCTGGTCCGGCGCAACGGCAGCGACGAAGGGCTGTACAGCGGTGGCGCCCAAGCGCCGATGTGGTACTTCTTGGCCCTGGGTATCCAGGCGCTGACGCTGACTTTCCCGTTCTCCATGGCCATGAGCATTTCGCGGCGTACCTTCTATCTGGGAACCGTGGCACTGTTCTCCGTCTGCGCACTGGTTCTGTCGGTGTTCTACTACCTGATTGGATTGCTGGAAGTCGCCACCGGTGGTTGGGGCATGGGCGGCCAGTTCTTCGCCCTGCAATGGATTGCGGATAACAACTGGCTGGTCCAGATCCTGTTCTACTTCGTGCTGATGGTGCTGCTGTTCATGGTCGGCTTCCTGATAGCGACCATCTACATGAGGTGGCGCACCACGGGCATGGTGGTTTTCTTCACTCTGCTGGGTGTGGTGGTGCTGGGAATCATCGCCCTGTTCACCTTCGGCAATTACTGGGACCAGTTCTGGAGCTGGGCCTTGACCTGGACCGCCGCGGGGATCACGCTGTGGGGCGGCCTGGTGGCCCTGCTGATGGCAGGAGGATCCTATCTCACCTTGCGCAAGGCAACCGCCTAGCCCGGGTCCGAAATGCAGGGCATATGGGCACCGGTTCCCTTTCCCTTGGGGGAAGGGAACCGGTGCCTGCTTTTGCAAGAAGGCGCCCAGCGGCCCGGGACCGCGATTTGCTATTCTTCAATGACTGCCGGTGAAGGCGCTGGAGCCGCCCGTGCCGCGGCGGCAGGGGAGCAACCCAGGAGAGAAATCATGAGCGCCTCGCCGACCGGAATTCGAACCGCAGACGGAGCGCTGGAATTGCGCCGCGAGTTCACCCAATCCCCGAGCAGGATCTGGCGCTATCTGGCTGACTCCCAGTGCTTGGCGCTCTGGTATGGCCCATGGCACGGGGACCCGGAGCGCGGCGCGGTGGACGTAGTGATGCTGCTCGAGGACGGTTCACCCACCGAACGAGTCGAAATCCTGCGTTGCGATCCGCGCATGCACCACCTGCAGGTGCAACTTGGAACAGGCCCCTCGGCCTGGCGGCTGGAGCTCGCGGTGCAGTCCTGCGGCGAGGGCAGTTCCCTGGTCTTCCGGATGCCGGGCCTTGACCCGCAGCTCGCCGGCTCCGTCGGGCCGGGCTGGGACTACTACCTGGACCGCCTGGCAGCCGTGGTGAACGGAGCCGATGCCGACAGCGTGGACTTCGAGGCCGATTACTATCCGGCGCTCAGTGAGCATTACGAGGAGCTGTTCGGGCACTGAGTTCCCTGCGTGCAGGGTTCGACTCGCTCAATGCGGCCGGCTGATGATTGTGAGATGCCCTGCCTTGCGCCCAAGCCAGCCAGGCCGCCGATAACTTGATCGATACAGGTCAAAATCGGGTTGCAGCGAATTATTGGCACGTTATCGCCCGGCGGTCACCGCGCGGTGCACGGTGCGCGAATGTCACGCATGCCGGTGCCAGCGATTAAGCGAGTAAGCTATTGGGCGTGGCATTGGACTTCACAGCAGTAGATTTTGAGACAGCAAACGGTTTTATCGGCTCCGCCTGTTCGGTGGGCCTGGTCAAGGTACGCTCCGGGCAAATCGTCGAAACCGAACAGTGGCTCATGCAGCCGCCGGCAGGCTTCGACCACTTCGACCCGCGCAACGTCTCGATCCACCACATCACCCCCGACATGGTGAGCGCCGCGCCACGGGTGACCGACAGGATTCCGGAACTGCTGGAATTCATCGGATCCGACGTGCTGGTGGCCCACAATTCTTCGTTCGATTCCGGAGTGATCCGCGCGGCGTGCGAAGCCGGCGAACTGCCGGTACCGGAAATTGCGCACCTGTGCACCGTCAAGCTCTCCCGCAAGGCCTACGATCTGCCCAGCTACTCGCTGCCGTTCGTTGCCGAAGAAGCGGGACACCCTATCGAAAACCACCACGAGGCCCTGGCTGACGCTGTGGCCTGTGCCTGGGCAATGATCGATATCGCCGGGCGCAGCGGACAGCAGTCCGTGTTGGAGACGGCAGACCACTATGGCGTCCGGCTGAGCCTGACCCAGCCGTGGCAGCCAGGCCACGAACTGTCCCGCGCCACCCGCGACGCCCAAGGCTGGCTGGCTGCAGGCAACCCGTTGCCGCCGCAGGATTCCTTCAACAACTGGCCGCAGGAAGGGCCGAACCCGAAGCCGAGCGACAACGCGGATCCCAGCCATCCGCTGTTCGGCCAGATCATGGTGTTCACCGGCAACCTGTCCATGCCGCGCCCCAAGGCCAAGGAACTGGCCGCCGAACACGGCGCGCAGACCGCCTCGCGGGTCACCCGCGCCACCACGGCGCTGGTCGTCGGAGACGGCTTCGTCCCGGAGGATCTGGCCAACGGGCGGCTGACCAACAAGGCCAAGCACGTACTCCGGCTGCGCGAAAAGGGCCAGCGGGTCAGCATCATCTCCGAAGGCGAGTTCATGCAGATGGTTGGCGGGTTCGGGCTGACCGCCTAGCAGACCGCAGAAGCCCGGCCGGCACAGATCGAATCTGTGCCGGCCGGGCTTCTGCCATTTTTTTCTGGGCGCGGTTCCTAGACCAGCAGTGCCATCCAGCGGTCATGCAGCTCGGAGATGATGTCATCCAGTGCGCTCGCGGGGCGCTCGCCGACGGCTTCGGTGCCGTAGATGGCAGCCAGCAGCGCTACAGCGTAGGCGTCGACCTCGGGATCCCGGGCAGCTTCTTCTTCGGCGGTTGCCGCCGGGGCGGCCTCGATGTCCGATTCCGCGTCCTGCTCGGCGGCATGCTCGCCGAAGTACGCCGCGTAGGCCTCTTCGGCGGACAGCGAGATGTTCTCGGCGATCCTGGTGGCCACCTCGCGCAGCGCATCGGCCGACGGGCCCTGCAGGCCAACGAGCAGCTCGGCCCATTCGCCGGCGGCGGCCTCGGAGCGTTCCATGGCCGAGCGGATGATCTTCGCCGCGGCAATGGCGGTCTTGGCCGCCTGGTCGTCGTGGGTCAGGAAGGCGGCCGAACGGGCCAGGGTCTCGGTGGTGCCCACAGGGACCCGGGCCAGCAGCGCGGCAATCGCGGCACGCGGCAGCACGCCGGTGGAGTCGGCGCCAGCGCCGGTGGGACGCCCCGGCTGTCCCATGTCGGGGCTGTCCAGGCCGGCGAGGTTCTGCGGATCGCCGTCCAGGATCTTCTCGAAGATCTCGACGTTGGCGAATTCCTTGTCGATCCAGCGGCCCAGCGGTTGCGGGGCGCGTTCCGGGAAGGAGCCGGCGATCTTGCTGTAGCCGCGCAGGGCCGCAAGCCACATGCAGGCCGCTTCGTCGCTGGCGACACCGTCGTTGGCCCATTCCAGCGCTTCCAGCAGGCCGTCGGCCAGGTAGAGCGGGAGGATTTCGGTGGCCCCGGGGTCAATTTCGTCACGGGCGTGGGTTGCGCCATCGGCTAGGCCGAGGAGGATCGCAAACACCTTGTCTGAGTAGTTCTCTGGCAGGAGTGCAGTTTCACCGGTTTCATTCACATCACCATTCTAATGTCCAAGTTGTCCGCGGCATTGCATAAGGTTGGACACATGCGATTGCTTCACACCTCGGACTGGCATTTGGGACGGACCTTCCACGGGGCCTCCCTGATCGAAGCGCAGCGCGCAGTGCTGCAGGAAATCATCGATATCACGATTAATCAGCAGGTTGATGCGGTGCTGATTTCCGGTGACATCTACGACCGCGCGCTGCCGCATGTGGATGCCGTCCAGTTGTGCAACTGGGTGCTGCGCGAGCTGCGCGCCACCGGGGCCGCCGTCGTGGTCACCAGCGGCAACCACGACTCGGCCTCCCGTCTGGGCTTCGGCGCAGAGCTCCTGGACAGCGCCGGGGTGCACATCATCGCCGACCTCCAGCGCATGCTGCTGCCGGTTATCCACGATGCCGGCGATCACTGGGTGGCCATCTACGGTATCCCGTACCTGGAACCGCGCATGGTGATGGAACGCCTGGGCGTGGAAAAGGCCAACCACGAAGCGGTGGTCCGAGCGGCCATCGCGCAGATCGAAGAAGATCTTGCGCAACTGCGGGCAGGGGAAAAACCGGTAGTTTCCATCACGATGGCCCACCTGTTCGCCGCCGGCGGCTACGGCAGCGACTCCGAACGCGAGCTGAGCACCGGCAACCTCGACGTGGTTCCGGCAGAGCTTTTCGAGCGCTTCGACTACTCGGCGCTGGGGCACCTGCATGGACGGCAGAAGGTCAAGGAGCACGTGCGCTATTCGGGCTCTCCGCTGGCATACTCCTTCTCCGAGGCAACGCAGCGCAAGGGCGTATGGCTGATCGACACCAACGCCCGGGGCATAGAGTCCGTGCAGGAAGTCCTGCTTCCGGTGCCGAAGAAATTGGCCATCCTCAAGGGCAAGCTCGCTGAGCTCCTGGCGGATCCGGAACTGGAATCCGCCGCCGATGCATGGTGCCAGGTCACGCTGACCGATAGCGAACGCCCCGCCGACGCGATGGCAACGATTCGAACCCGTTTCCCCGACACCGTGGTGCTCAATTTCGCCCCCGAACACGCCGGCGGGGATGCCAAGCCGGCGAGCTATGCCGAGCGCATGGCCAAGGCCGCCAGCACCGAACAAGTGGTGGGGGACTTCATGGAACATGTCCGCGAACGCGCGGCCGATGAACTGGAACGGGAAGTCATCGGCGCCGTCATCCAAGCCACCCGAGAGGCACAGGCCAGCCAGTGAGAATCCACAAACTCCAGATCCAGGCGTTCGGGCCCTTCGCAGGCACCGAAGAGATCGACTTCGATGAATTGGCCGAAGGCGGGCTGTTCCTGCTTGATGGCCCCACCGGTGCCGGCAAGTCCAGCATCCTGGATGCGATCTGCTACGCCCTGTACGGTGCGTTGCCCGGAAGCCGCGCCGGCAGCCGGCAGATCCGTTCGGACCATGCCCCGGCCGGTTTGGCTCCGGAAGTGGTCTGCGAGCTGACCATCGGCGACCGGCGCTTCGAGGTCACCCGTTCGCCGGCCTGGATGCGCCCGTCCAAGCGCGGCAAGAACAAGACCACCGAGCAGAAGGCCGCCAGCTTCCTGCGCGAGTTCACCGGTTCGGGCTGGAAGGAACTGTCCACCCGCAACGACGAGGTGGGCCACGTCCTGGGCAGCCTGCTGGGTCTGGACCGCGAGCAGTTCACCAAGGTAGTCATGCTGCCGCAGGGCGGCTTTGCGGACTTCCTGCGGGCCAAGGCCAAGGACCGCGAAGATCTCCTGGCGAATCTCTTCGATACCAGCGGCTATGCGCGGATCGAGGATGAATTCGCCGCTCGGCTGGCCGAAGAGCGCAAGAAAACCGAGAGCCTGGAAGCACGCCTGAGCGCCAGCGAAGAGGCCATCCATTCCGCTGCCCGGGCGTTCCTCGCTGGCCGCGAAGCCAGCGATGAGCCCGCCGAGGCCGACGGCGAAGCGAACGCCGACGCCGATGGCGCTGGACAGGCCGCGGCGGTGGACCTGAGCAGTGCCGAGCAGTTCGCCGGCTATCACCGCCGGATCGCGGCGGTTCACCGGGACTCGGCCCTAGAAGCGGCCAAACTGCGCACCGAGATGACCCGCACCCGCGAGCAGGCGCAGGCCCTGGAGGAACGCCGCCGGATCTTCGCGCGCCTGGCCGAGCTGCGCGGCATGCAGGCCGGCTATGCCCAGAACCATGAAGCGGCCGCAGCGGCTGCCGCGCGCTTGGACAGCGATGCCAAGGCAGGCGCGGTGCGTGCCTACCAGGCCCAGCTCCAGGAGGCATCCGTCGCCCAGGAGCAGGCCAAGGCAACCTGGCTGGACAGCAAGCTGTGGCTTGAAACCGAACAGGGGCTGGACCCCAGCGCCAACGCTGCCGGTCTGGAGCAGCTGCGCCTGCCGGCGCAGCAAGCGGCCGAAGAACTAGCGGTGGCCAAGGCGGGCCTGGACGATGAAAAGCGCCGCGGCGTCCTGGCCGGCCAGGCACGCAAGGCCGCCGAACTGGCCGCTGCTCAGGAAGAGACCCGTGCCCAGGCCGAAGCCGAAGTTGCCATGCTCAAGGCCGAACGTGCTGCGCTGGAAGCCGCGGACCTCGACCAGGTAGCCGCCGGCGGCAAGGTCCAGCAGGCCAAGGAACAGGTGAAGGGGCTGGAGACCAGGATCCAGCATGCCACCGAGCGCGACGCCCTGGAGAAGCAGGCGCTGGCCGCACGGGAGCAGTCCAGCGCACAAGAGCTGGAGATTGTAGGCGTAGCCAATACCTTGCTTGACCTGCGTACCGAGCAGCTGGCCCAGAGCGCTTTGCGATTGGCTGCCGCGCTGGAAGACGGGCAACCGTGCCTGGTCTGCGGTGCGCAAGAGCATCCCGCCCCGGCCCGGGCGGATGCCGATGCGCCGCTGATCGACGATGAGCAGATCCAGACGCTGGAAACCGCGGTGGCTGTGGCAAGAGCTGCCGGGCAACGGGCCGCGCAGGCGCGCGACACCCTGGTGGCCAAGTTCCAGGCCGCGCAGGAAGCTGCCGGCGATGCCCCGGTCGCGGACCTGCGGGCGGAGCTTGCCACGGCGCAGGCCGGGCTGGAACGGGAGCAGAAGCAGCAAGGAGAAATCGCTGCCCGCGTGGCAAAGCTGGATGCGGTGCGCCAGCGTACCGAGCAGCAGAACGCGCGCGCAACCCAGGCGGTACTCGAGCACGCCACCGCGAAGCAGCGGGCGCAGTCCCTGCAAACCCAGCTGGCAGAACTCGACGCCAAGCTGGAGCAGCTGCGCCAAGGCCGGGAGAACCTGGCCGAACTTGTGGCGCAGCTGTCCGCTACGTCCCAGGGCTTGGCCAGTGCGGTGCAGAACCTGCGCCGTTTCCTCGAGGCGGGCGAGGCGCTGGAGAAGGCCGAGGCCACCTGGAATAGCCAGCGCACGGCCGCCGGTTTCGAGAATCCGGCTGCCTTCGAGGCCGCCTTGCTGGACAGCGCCGAACGCGAGCGCCTGCGCCAGCTGCAGCGTGCCGATGCCGACCTGGCCAGTGCCATTGCCACGCTTGAAGCGTCGCAGGACTGCCGCAAGGCCCAGGAATTATCCGCGCAGGGTGTGGAAGGGCCAAGCGAAGAAGGGATTGCCGAAGCGAAGCTGCTCTCTTCCCTCGCCGAAGAACGCTTCGAAGCGGCGCGGGAACAAGAAGTGCTGGCGCAGACCCAGCTCGCTCGCCACGAGCAAGCAGCCACTGACCTTGAACGCCAGCGGACCGAGGCAGGCCCGGTCATCGAAGACTACCGCCGGCTGCGCGGATTGGCTGAAGTGATTCGTGGCGGGGGAGAGAACCTCTACAAGATGACGCTGAGCACCTATGTGCTCGCTGCCCGGCTGGAGGAAGTGGCCATCGCCGCAACGCAGCGCCTGGGCATGATGTCCGGCGGCCGCTACTCGCTGCACCATGATGATTCCAAGCAGGGCAATTCGAAGTCCGGGTTGGGGCTGCAGGTGCTCGATTCGTGGACCGGGAAGCGCCGGGAAACCCAGACGCTCTCCGGAGGCGAGACCTTCATGGCCTCGCTGGCCCTGGCACTGGGCCTGGCGGATGTCATTTCGCACCATTCCGGGGCCGTGGACATGCAGACGCTCTTCGTCGATGAAGGCTTCGGTTCACTTGATGCCGAGACGCTGGAAGAAGTCATGCAGGCACTGGAAAACTTGCGTGCCGGCGGACGGACCATCGGCTTGGTCTCCCACGTGGCGGAAATGAAGCAGCGCATCACCAATCGGATTTCGGTCAGCAAGACCCAGCACGGTTCCACCATTGAACGCGATGGCACTGTGATCTTGGCTGGATAGATTGGACTTGCCCCAGGGCAGTAGCTATCTTGAAAGTAGTGCCATCAGGCATGCCTGGGAAATTTTGTGCGTCGGGGGGTGTGGGACGACGCACGCTTCGTCATGGAGTTTTGTTGACTCAGCCTACTTTGTCGAAGGAAAACAGTGAGGAATCCGAGAAGATGTCCGGATACTCCGCGTTAGTTCCTTTGGTGGGAGCACCCTTCCTGCCGCTTACTTTCCTTGCACGCCTCCCGCTGGCGATGCTCACCATCGGGTCCATGACCCTGGTAACTGCTACCACCGGCTCATATGCCATGGGCGGCTTGGCCGCGGCCATGGTTGGCCTGGGGTCCGCCATTGGCGGTCCGAGCATCGGCTATCTGGCTGACCGGGTGGGCCAGCGCCCGGTATTGACCACTGTCGCGGTCATCCACACCATCCTGCTGGTTGCCCTGACGCTGTTTGCCGATTCGGGACCGGACATGTCCGCGGCCTTGCTCTCGATCATGTGCCTGGCCGCCGGTGCTACCGGCCCGCAGGTCGGCCCGATGTCCCGCGTCCGCTGGATTGCAATCACCCGCCAGCAGAAGAAGAACCACAAGGTCCTTTCGGCGGCACTGAGCCTGGAGTCCATGTTCGATGAACTGGGCTTCGTCTTCGGCCCGGTTGCCGTGGGCCTGCTGGCCTCCCTGGTGGATCCGGTGCTGCCGCTCTACCTTGCCGCCCTGCTGACCCTGGTGCTGGTGCCGGTGTTCGCCTCGCACCGTACCGGCAATGCGGTGAAGCCGGCGAGAACCGCCGAGCACACTCCCAAGGTCTCGATCAGCGGCGCGCAGGTTGCCGCGATCGGTGCCCTGGTCCTGGGCATGATGGCGCTGGGCACGGTCTTCGGTTCCTCGGCGGCCGGTACCCTGGCCTTTGCCGGGGCGCAGGGCGATTCCAACTCCGGCGGCCTGCTCTATGGCGCCATGGGCTTCTCCAGCGCGATTGCCGCGATCTCCGTGGCCGCTTGGCCGCAGGCCTTCAAGCAGATCAACCGCTGGATCCTGTGCGGCGCAGCACTGACCGTTCTCAGCTTCGGCCTGCACGTGGCCGGCAATGTCCCGCTGATGCTGGTTGCCCTGTTCATCGCAGGATTTGCGGTAGGGCCGGTGATCGTCACGGTCATGACCCTGGGCGGCGAAGTCGCTCCGCCGCAGCGCCTGTCCACCGTGATGACCATGCTCTCTGCCGGCATTGTTGTGGGAACCGCGATCGGAAACGGCTTGGCCGGCGTCTTCGCCGAGACCCTGGGCTACCTCGGCGCCTTCTGGGTCTCCACCGGTGGCGCACTGGTGATCTTCCTGGCCGCTGTGGCGATGAAGATCGTTGTCGCGAAGTCCCCGACGCTGGCCCGCGTCCGCTAGGGCAAGAACTCTGCGCATCTTGCGGCCGGCCAGCAAAGCTGGATAAGAAGCATCCCGTTGCACCTCGCCCAGCAGGCGAAGGGCAACGGGATGCTTCTTTCACCGCCGGGAATTGCTAGTGCGCGAGCTTTTCGCTGATGCGCGCCGCTGCGTGCTTGAGTTCCTCGATCATGCGCTCGTACCCGCCGACCGTGCTGGCGGCGAAGACGACGGCCAAGGCCGCCGGGGTTTGCCCGGAATGCTGGATCGGAACGGCAATGGACGTCACGCCCTGGATGACTTCGTTCTCGCTGGTGGCATAGCCGTCAATCCGGGCCGCGACGGCAGCTTCGCGGTACTCGATGCCCGTGTCCAGGGCATCCCACTCGGCCTTGGCATAGCACGACTGGATCGCGATGCCGGCTGCTCCCACATCCATGCCGTGCACCGAGCCCGGGCGATGGACGATCGCGCGCTGGGAGTTCAACGGGGAGACCGACTGCAAGGTGGTGCACAGATCGTGTTCCCAGACGGCTACGAAAGCAGTCATCGACAGCTCGTTGGCCAGCGCGGTGAGTTCCGGGGTGGCGGCCGCCTGCAGGTCGCGCTGGACCGAGCGGGCGAGCACGGCCAAGCCGGAAGCGGAACGGATGTGCCCGGCCTCGTCGCGGTTGAGCAGGTGATGCTGCTCCAGGGTGCGGATGATGCGGTAGGCAATGGAGCGGTGGACTTCCAGTTTCGCGGCGATTTCCGCGATGGAAAGGTTGACCGGGGAATTGGCGACGATTTCAAGGACGCGGATTCCACGCGAAAGCGTCTGGGAGGTAGGCATTGCTCTTCAATCTGGCGTGCGGCGCGCTGGAACGTCGTCGAGGGCCTTCGTAGTGAATCTGGGGACCAAGCGGTCGGTGATCTATATCCGATTTTAGTCGTTCTCTATTAGAACACCGAATTCCCAGCCCATTGCGGGAGAGGGTGCCTGGCTGGAGCTGGTCACGATTTGGATAGATCTTGTGATCTGCTTCACTGTGGGCATATGATGGTGTGCGACATAAACCGTCCGAACGGTCGGTAAACAACTCGCAAAAAAGGCCAACTCATGTCATCGACTGTCACTCGCACCCAGGAGGAGCGCCGGGTTCTTGCCGGCACCCTGGTGGGCACCACCATTGAGTGGTACGACTTCTTCATTTTCGCCCAGCTCACCGCGACCCTGCTGACCCCGTTGTTCCTCGAGCCCCTGGGGCAGTCGAATCCGGGTGTCGCGCAGATCCTTTCCTTCGCAATGATTGGCATCTCCTTCTTCTTCCGTCCCCTGGGCGCAGTGGTTGCCGGCCACCTGGGCGACCGCTACGGACGCAAGCGCATCCTGGTGCTCACCCTGATCCTCATGGGCGTTGCCACCGCGGCCATTGGCCTGCTGCCAACCTACGCGTCCATCGGCGTGGCCGCGCCAATCCTGCTGGTGCTCCTGCGCGTAGTCCAGGGCTTCTCGGCCGGTGGCGAATGGGGCGGTGCAGCCTTGATGGCGGTAGAGCACGCACCGAAGGATCGCCGCGGCTACTTCGGCGCCTACCCGCAGATCGGCGTGCCCATCGGCATGATCCTGGCTACCGGCCTGCTCTACATCCTGCGCGTTGCGATGAGCCCGGAAGAGTTCGCCGCATGGGGCTGGCGCATTCCGTTCCTGCTCTCCATTGCGCTGATCTTCGTGGGCTACATGATCCGCCGTGCGGTTGAGGAATCCCCGGTCTTCAAGCAGCTCGCCCAGCGCAAGGCTTCCGAGCACACCCCGCTGCGCGAGCTGATGACCAGCCATTCCAAGCAGGTCCTGCAGGCCGCGCTGATCTTCATCTCGAACAACGCCGCCGGCTACCTGGTGATCGCGTTCTTCATTTCCTACACCACCAAGGTCCTCAAGATGCCGGTGGCACCGATCCTCCTGGCTACTACCATCGGTTCGGTGGGCTGGCTGATCTTCACCCTGGTCGGCGGCTGGCTCTCGGACAAGATCGGGCGCCGCAATACCTTCGTGATCGGCTACGCGCTGGTGTTCATCTGGATGATCCCGATGTTCCTGATGGTCGACACCGGAAACATCGTGCTGTACACCATTGCGATCTTCGTGCTGACCGTTGGCCTGGGCTTGTCCTACGGCCCGCAGTCGGCGATGTACGCGGAGATGTTCCCGGCGCAGATCCGCTACTCGGGCATCTCCATTGGCTACGCCATTGGCGCCATTCTGGGCGGCGCCTTCGCGGCCACCGTGGCGCAGATCCTGCTGGAGACCACAGGCTCTTCGATCTCGATTGCCATCTACATCATGGTGCTGACCATCATTTCCGTGGCAGCGGTGCTCTGGGTGGGCGAGACCCGTGGACGCAACCTGCACGTGGAAGAAATTGAGGGCGAACAGACCGACTCGCGCGTGGCGCACTAGTTTCGCGGCAGCATAATGCCCGCGCAGGCAAGGGATCAAGCGATCCTGGCCCGCGCGGGCATTTGCGCGTCTGGCGACCGGTGGTTTGGCGATCAGCAGGCTGATGCAGCGGGCAGTTTGCTGCACGGCCGACGTCCGGCCACCGCCATCCATTGCGCCTAGGCCGCCGGCATGCGGGACCCGACTGCCTGGCCAGGTTACTGGGCGGGGCGGGTGGTGGAGGAACGCACGATCAGCCGATGGCCCAACTCGTGGGCCTGCGCCGGTTCCTGGCCACGGATAGCACGCAGCAGCATGGCGACCGCCAGCTGCCCCTGCTCATGCGGACGCTGCTCGACGGTGGTCAAGCCGAAGAGCTCGGCCAGGTCGTGATTGTCCACGCCGATGACCGACAGGTCATGGGGCAGCTGCAAACCGAGATCGCGGGCGGCCAGGATCGCGCCAATGGCCATTTCATCACTGGCTGCGAACACTGCCGTCGGTCGGGATGCCGGGTTGCCCAGCAGCTGCTTGGCCACCGCGTAGCCCTGGGCCATGGAGAAGTCCGCGCTGGCGAACAGCGACTCATCCAGTTCAAGTCCAGCCTCGGCCAGCGCCCGCTCGTAGCCGGTGCGGCGGTGGGTGGGCACCATGAAATCCACATCGGTTTCCGCGTTGCCGCCGATGAAGCCAATGCGTTCATGGCCCAGGGAGATGAGGTGCCCGGTCGCGAGGGCAGAAATCGCTTCGTCATTCACGTGCAGGGTCGGCACACCGGGAAGCGGTCCTCCCACGCCAACCAGGGGCTTGTCCATGGCCAGCAGCGCCTGGACCTCGTCCCCAGCCAACTCGACGTTGACCGCGATCACCGCATCCACGCGCTGGCGCAGCAGGAAATCGGAGAAGATCTTCTCGCGCTGGGTGCGGTCCTTGGTCAGCTGATAGAGGGTGGTGTCATAGCCCTCGTCCATCAAGCGGCTGGAAATGCCTTCCAGCACGCAGGCATAGAACCAGTGGTTGATCACCGGAACGAGCACGCCGATGTTGCGGGTGCGTCCCGAGGCCAGCCCGGACGCGGAAGATGAGACCACATAGCCCAGCTCGGTGGCGGCGCGCTGCACAGCCTCCTGCGCGGACGCGGAGACAGAACCCCGGCCAGATAATGCGCGCGAGACGGTGGCAATGGATACGCCAGCGGCTTGTGCGACGTCTTTGATCCCGGCCACTTCTCTTCCTTCCTTCATAGGCACAGCCGTGGCTAGGGGAAATTCCTTCCCCTGGCCACGGCTCCTGCCCAACATTACCCGGTGCGGCTGCAGCCGGTCAGCAGATGGCCGGCTACGGCAACTGGAACCAGAGCGTGGTTTCGCCCGGAATCATTCCCGGTTCCGCCGAAATCTCGCTTTGGCTGCGCACCAGTTCGGTGGCGCCCTGCGCACCGGCAGGCAAAGGCTGTGCAGTTGCAGCGTAGTTGGCCACGACCAGCACAGTGCCGTTGGCGAAAGCCAGAACATCATCTCCGGTGCCTTCGACCCAATCCAGGGTGCCGGTGCCCAGTGCATGATCCTGGCGCAGCTGCAACAGGCGGCGGTACAGGTTCAGCGTGGAGGACTGGTCATCGACCTGCGCATCGCGGGCGTAGGAGTCCCAGCCTGCCGGCTGCGGCAGCCAGCTTTCACCGGTCGCGCTGAAGCCGAAAGCGGGCTTGCCGCTTTCCCAGGGCAAGGGCACCCGGCAGCCGTCACGCCCGTAGCGCTCGCCATTGGTGCGCAACCAGGTAGGATCCTGGCGCGCCTCATCTGGCAGTTCAACGGCTTCTGGCAGGCCCAGCTCTTCGCCCTGGTAGATGTAGGCGCCACCTGGCAGGGCCAGCATCAACGCGCTGGAAGCACGAGCGCGACGCAATCCCACGGCAGCCTCCGGCAGGTTTGGGGTGTTCAGGCCGATGCCCTCGCCCTGCGGGTTCTCATCGGTCAGCGCCAAGCGGGTCGCATGGCGCACCACGTCATGGTTGGAGAGCACCCAGGTGCTCGGGGCGCCGACCTTGCCGAACTCCTCCAGAGACTGGTCGATGGTTTCGCGGATCTGCTGGGCATCGAAGTCGCAAGAGAGATAAGGGAAGTTGAAAGCCTGGTGCATCTCGTCCTCGCGCACCCACTTGGCCATCAGCGACAGGGGATTGACCCAAGCCTCGGCGCACAGCACGCGCTCGCCGTCGTACTCGTCCATGACCTTGCGCCAGTCGCGGTAGATCTCATGCACGCCATCCTGGCCCCACCACGGAGCCAGTTCGTCGGTGCCGCCCATGGAGGCACCGGATGGGTCCGGGGTGAAGTCCGGCAAGCCCTCGGCCTTGATCAGCCCGTGGGCCACGTCAACGCGGAAGCCGTCGGTGCCCCGGTCCAGCCAGAAGCGCAGGACGTCGCGGAACATCGCGCGCACTTCCTCGTTGTGCCAGTTGAAGTCCGGCTGCGAGGAGTCGAAGATATGCAGGTAGGACTGGCCGGCGCTGCCATCAGGATTCCTGGTTTCGGTCCACATCGGGCCGCCGAAGACCGAATCCCAATTATTCGGGCGCCCGGTTGCCGGGGTGTCCTTGAAGATGAAGCGGTCGCGTTCGGGGGAGCCGGGCGCCGCCTTGAGCGCTTCCTGGAACCACGGGTGCTGGTCCGAGCAGTGGTTCGGAACCAGGTCGATGATGACGCGCAGGCCCAATGCGTGGGCCTTGGCGACCATCGCGTCGTAGTCCTCCAGGGTTCCAAACAGCGGATCCACATCGCAGTAGTCCGATACGTCGTATCCGGCGTCCTTCTGCGGGGAAGTGAAGAATGGCGACAGCCAAATCGCGTCGACCGAAAGCTGAGCGATGCTTTCCAGGCGTTGGGTAATGCCGCGCAGATCGCCCATCCCATCGCCATTGGAATCGGCGAAGGAGCGCGGGTAGATCTGGTAGATCACCGAGGAGCGCCACCACTGCGAGTCTTCGGATTGCACAAGGGAATCAGCTGCTGAACGAATTGAAGTCATGACGGTAACGATAAATGATTCACCAGAGTTTGTAAACGCTTGCAATTATGCTTTAAAGCCTTCGTTCCATGGTGAGGTCAGAATTCGCGCCTCGGCCGATAAAACTGATTTTATCGGCATTGTTGTCAATTTTCATGATCTGTGCCACGCTGTAAACGCTTACAATCAATGTGTTACTCGCACCACTAAAGACCCGACCGGCAGGCCCAGCGGAAATCGTGGCCGACCCGGTCCCTGATGACACAGTTGTCACGAAAGGACATCCCATGAAGGTGAATAAGCACCCTTGGCTTCTCGGCGGAGCACTGACGGCCATTGCCGCACTCTCGCTCACCGCCTGCGGCGGGTCTGGCTCCAACACGCCAGCAGTTTCCTCCAGCCCCGCAGCGGCGCAATCCTCGCCGGCAGCTGCCTCCGGCGGCAAGCTGACCGTCTGGGTCGACGCCAACCGCGAGCCAGTGCTCAAGGATGCAGCAGCTGACTTCGAGAAGCAGTCCGGGGTCAAGGTGGACCTCGTGATCAAGGACTTCTCCAAGATCCAGGAAGACTTCCTGCGCCAGGTTCCAACCGGCAAGGGCCCGGATATCACCATCGGCGCCCACGACTGGTTGGGCAACCTGGTCAACAACGGCGTAGTCCAGCCAGTTGAGCTGGGCGACAAGGCCGGCGAGTTCCAGGACGTCGCAGTCAGCGCCATGAGCTACGAGGGCAACACCTACGGCGTTCCCTACGCCACCGAGAACCTGGCCCTGCTGCGCAATGCGGATCTGGTCAAGGAAGCTCCAAAGAGCTTCGATGACATGATTGCCGCCGGCGAGAAGGCCGGCACCGAATTCCCGTTCCTGGTCCAGGTCTCTGATGTCGGCGATCCATTCCACGCCTACCCGTTCCAGACCTCCTTCGGCGCACCGGTGTTCGGCACCGATGATACGGGCGCTTATGACCCGGCAGATCTGCAGATCGGCAACGAGGGCGGCATCGAATTCGCCAAGTGGCTGGCTGAAGAGGGCGAAGAAGGCAACCTGAAGACCAGCCTCGACGGGGACATTGCCAAGGAGAAGTTCGTCTCCGGCGACTCGCCATTCTTCCTGACCGGTCCATGGAACGTGGAAGCAGTAGAAGAAGCTGAAATCAACCTGGAAATCGACCCGATTCCATCGGCCGGTGGCGAGCAGGCCCAGCCATTCGTCGCCGTGCAGGGTTTCTTCGTTTCCGCGAAGACCGAGAACCTGCTGGCCGCTACCGAATTCCTGACCAACTACATCGGCACCGAAGAAGTCCAGACCGAACTGTACGAGGTAGGCAACCGCCCGCCGGCAAACAAGGCGGCATTCGAAGCGGCCAAGGCCGATGAAACCATCGCTGCCTTCGGCGAGGTCGGCGCCAACGGCGTGCCGATGCCGAACATCCCGGAAATGGCTGCCGTATGGGAGTTCTGGGGCGTAGCCGAGGCCGAGATCATCACCGGCAAGGCTGATCCGGCCAAGCGCTGGAAGCAGATGACCTCGGACATCGAAAAGGCCATCTCGAAGTAGGAACGCCTGCCACCAGGCACAACGATGGGCGCTGGGGCCGGGAGGAACTCCTCCGGGCCCCAGCGCCTGCAATTCACCAGCGCTAACTGCACTTGATCGACAGGGACATCTGGAAGATGACAAAGACCGCCCGCCAAGGGCCGCAACCCGGCACCGAGGAGACGAAGCCCAAGCTGTCACCGGCAGCCAGGCGCTTCGCCAACGCCACCAGTACCTCCACTGGCGCCATGCTCGCCAAGATCATCCTGGTGGCGATCGTCGATGCGACCGCGCTCTTCGCGGTCTTCACCGCACTGGGGCGCGAAGCCTGGGCGATCGCCGCGGTGATCGCGGCCATTACCGTGCTGATCAACGTGGTCTACTTCAAGCGCGGATGGCTGCCGGCAAAGTACCTGCTGCCGGGCACCATCTTCCTGCTGATTTTCCAGGTCTTCGTGATCGGCTACACCGGGTATATCGCCTTCACCAACTACGGTTCGGGGCACAACTCGGATAAGGATGACGCGATCAGCGCGCTGCTGCAATCCAACCAGAACCGCGTCGAGGGATCAGCCGGCTACCCGGTGTCCATCCTCGAGGGGCAAGACGGGCTGGCGATGCTCATTGAGCGCGATGGCCAGCAGCTGCTCGGCGATGCGGATGATCCTTTCGTCCCGGTAGACCCCGCTGGCCTGGGGGACTACTCCGAACTGGCTTTCGCCGATTTGCTGGGCCGCCAGCAGGAGGTCACCTCGCTGGCCGTTCCATTCACCGAGAACCCGGCAGATGGCACCGTGCGCACCAGCGATGGCCGCACCGCCTACCAGTACACTTCCTCCATCAAGCATGATGAAGCCGCGGACACCATGACCGATCAGCAGACCGGCGTGGTGTACCGGGACACCGGCGTGGGCGCGTATACCGCGCAAGACGGCTCGCAGCTGATGCCCGGCTGGTCCATCAACGTGGGCTTCGAGAACTTCACCCGTGCGGTCACCGATTCCTCGATCCGCAACGCCCTGTTCTCTGTCACCGTGTGGACCTTCGCCTTCGCCTTCCTGTCGGTGGCGACCACCTTCTTCCTCGGGCTGTTCCTGGCGATTGTCTTCAACGACATGCGCATGAAGGGGCGGAAGGTCTACCGCGTCATCTCGATCCTGCCTTACGCATTCCCTGCGTTCCTGGGCGGGCTGGTCTGGGCCGGCATGCTCAACCGCGACTTCGGGTTCGTCAACCAGGTGCTCCTGGGCGGAGCGCAGATCCCTTGGCTGACCGACCCGTGGCTGGCGAAGTTCTCCGTGCTCTGGGTGAATCTGTGGCTCGGATTCCCGTACATGTTCCTGGTCTGCACCGGGGCGCTGCAGTCCATTCCGAATGAACTCTCCGAAGCGGCCACCATCGACGGGGCGAAGCCGTTCCAGATCTTCCGGTTGATCAAGCTGCCGCTGCTGCTGGTCTCGGTGGCTCCGCTGCTGATCAGCTCCTTCGCCTTCAACTTCAACAACTTCAACGTGATCTACATGCTCACCGAAGGCGGGCCGCGCATGCAGGATGCAGGACTGAACGTGGGATCCACCGACATCCTGATCTCCATGGTCTACAAGGTGGCCTTCGTTGGCTCCCAGCGCGACTATGGGCTGGCCAGCGCCTTCTCCATCATCATTTTCGTGATCGTCGCGATCATCTCGATTATCAGTTTCAAGCAGACCAAGGCACTGGAGGAGCTGAACTAATGAGCACCGAAATCACCGGCAGGCCGGTAGCAGGCGCACCCAAGGGACGCGCGGGGCGCCAGGGCCTGGGCAAATGGTTCGCCTCCACCGGCTGGCGCCACCTGATCGGCGTGGCCCTGTGCATCTATGCGGCCTTCCCGCTGCTCTACGTGCTCTCGGCCTCGCTGAACCCCAATGGAACCCTGCTGTCTTCCAATGGATTGTTCACCACCATCGGCTTCAACAGCTATGTGGAGCTGTTCCAGAATCAGCAGCGTCCCTTCGGCGCCTGGTTCATCAACACCTTGGTGATCGGCCTGACCACGGCGGCCGCTTCGGTGTTCCTCGGCGCCTTGGCTGCCTACAGCTTCTCGCGGATGCGCTTCACCGGCCGCCGCGTGGGCCTGGTCAGCTTGCTGATTGTGCAGATCTTCCCGCAGCTGCTGGCCGTAGTGGCGATCTTCATCCTGCTCACCTCGCTGGGAGATGTCTTCCCGGTCTTGGGCATCGATAACCAGATCGCATTGATCATGGTGTACCTGGGCGGGGCACTGGGTGTGAACACCTATCTGATGTACGGCTTCTTCAACACCATTCCGGTGGAAATCGATGAAGCGGCGAAGATCGATGGTGCTGGCCATGCCCGCATCTTCTTCACCATGATCCTGCGCCTGGTGGCACCGATCTTGGCCGTCGTGGGCCTGCTGTCCTTCATTTCCAGCACCTCGGACTTCGTGATCGCCTCGGTCATCCTGGTCTCCCCGGAGAACCAGACGCTGGCTGTGGGACTGTACTCCTACGTCTCGGAGGAATTCACCTCCAACTGGTCGGTCTTCGCTGCCGGTGCGGTACTGGCAGCGATCCCGGTGATGGCATTGTTCCTGTTCTTGCAGAAGTACATTGTCGGCGGCCTGACCGCCGGCGCAGGCAAGTAGCCCGCAGCAACTGACCACTTCGGGCAGATGGGGCAACGCCACTGGCGTTGCCCCATTTTGCCTGCGTCAGCCCATGGGCCGGAGCACGTAGAGTAAAAGGCATGAAGCCCTACTTGCCGCGCGCCGCCCGCAACTACCTGGAGCAACTTCGCCGTGCGCTGGATTTCTTGACTTTGCAAGAACGCAACGAAGTCATTGAAACCACCAAGCAGGAGATTCTCCGCCTGCCTGGCGGCGGACGCCGCAAGAGCGATTTGATCCGCTTGCTCGGCGAGCCTGCCTCGCGCGCGCTCAAATTCGAACGCCATGAGCCCGAAGCCCTGGAAGTGGGCAGCGGCAAGTACTTCTTGACGCGTATTCTGGCGTGGCCAATTTTCGCTCTCGCACTGCTGACCCTGATGGTGGTGCTTTTCGCCCCGCCGCAAGCCGCCTTGGCCAACGAACAGAGCTTCGGCTTTGTTGCCGGGGGAGTTGGCGGGCTGCTGGGGCAACTCGAATTGCTGATCGGATCCCAGCTGATTTGGCTGGCGTTCATTCCGGTCATCCTCAGCCTGGTTCCCTTGTGGCTGCCCAATAGTGCCGGCACCACCATCCACATCGTCGGGGCTGTGATCATGACCGTTATCTGCGCGGCGGGTGGCGGACAGCTCTCGCTCTTTTTCATTCCGGTGACCGTGCTGCTCTGGGCACAGGTTTTCACCCCGCTGCTGATGATGCGCGGTTCCATGGCAAGCCCCGGGCCCGGCTGGCTGGTGTGCGCGGCGGTGCTGCTGATCCTGGTCCTGGGGTATGCCAGCTACCAAGGCCTGGCCAGCTTCAGCGCTGCGCCATGGCTGATCCTGGCTCCGGCCGCGCTGCTGGCCGTGCTGGCGATGCTGTTGCCCTTCCGCTGGAAGCTGGCTCATATTGCGCTGGTCGCAGCCGGCCTGCTGGTGATGGCCGCTGGATTCGTCGCTGCGCTGCCAGGAACCTACGGGGCGGTCCTGGCCTGGCCGTGGCTGGCTGGCGGCATGAGCTTCGCCGTAGGACATCTCGCGCTAGCTGCCGGCATGTGGCACGAACGAGCCAGGAAATTGCTGGCCCTGTTTTAGGAGTTTCAATACTTGTAGGCGCTTAATGGGAATTTACAGAGAAAATGCGTATATCCTCGTGACATGGCCGAGAATAAGGAAAATTCCTCTCCTGAACCGACAAAACGTGGTCGCGGGCGCCCGCGCAAGGACTCTGAATTCCAGTCCCTGAGCAAAGAGCAGCTGGCCCAGAAGGCTCTGGAAATCGCCGGTGCCGAGGGCTACGACGCGCTGACCATGCACCGTCTTGCGGCCGAATTCAATGTCACCCCGCGGGCGTTGTACAACTACGTGGCGGATCGCCAAGAAGTCATCAACCTGGCGGTGGGGCGCTTCATCTCGATCAATCCGCTGATCGAGTTCGACTGCAACGACTGGAAGCTCGGGGTGACCGAAGCGTACAACGCGACGCGCCGGGCCTACCGGGCCTACCCCCGGGCCTCGCAATTGACGCTCGACGAAAAGCTCAAGGTGGAGCCCGGCCCGTTCCGCAATGAATTGATGGAACGGATCCTCGCCTTCTTCGTGGATATCGGCCTGACGCTCAAGCAGGCAGTGGCCATGGTCCGCGCCCTGGAACGGGATGTCCTGGGTTTCGTGATGCATGTGGATTACTACTATGACCGCCGCTCGAAGGACAGCCCGGACTACGTGAGCTCGCTGGTGCCGGTCCAATTGCTTGACGCCTACCCGGAAGTTCCGACACCGCTGGCACGCCAAGCGCTCGAGCTGCCGCAGCAAGACAGCGATGACCTTTTCGGGGAAGTCGTCGAGTTGCGGTTGCTGGCCATTGCGCAGATGCTCGAGCTCAACCGGGCCGCCGAAGACCGCAAAGAATGAAATAAGCACTTCGACAGGGAATATTAGCCAGCTGGCCAACGCTGTAGGTTGAAGGACCGCAGGATTGTGCGGCCTCGAATTCGTTTGAAAGTTGGCCCATGTCCCAGAGCAAGCCGCATCCGGTACCAATTGCCGAAGAACTCTCGGCCGGAGCGCGATGGCGATTGCTGGGCGTGCTGCTGGCAGCGATGTTCATGTCGCTGGTTTCGGTCAGCATCGTCAACGTGGTTCTTCCTGCCATCGGTTCCACCCTGCATGCCACCGAATCGGACCTGCAGTGGGTATTGGCCGGATATGCGCTGACCTTCGGCGTGGTTCTGGTTGCTGCCGGACGCGCCGGCGACCTGCTGGGCCGTGGCGTGATGTTCGTGGCGGGTTTGGCGATCTTCACAGCCGCCAGCATCCTCGCAGGGCTGGCCGCGGATCCACTGGTATTGAACATTGCCCGCTTCATCATGGGCGTTGGCTCGGGCCTGCTCAACCCCCAAGTGATGGGCATGATCCAGCAGCACTTCCGTGGCGCGGCCCGTGGCCGGGCCTACGGGCTGCTGGGCACCGCCGTCGGCTTCTCGGTAGCTATTGGGCCGGTGCTGGGCGGATTGCTGATCAACTGGTTTGGAGAAGACGCCGGCTGGCGCGCAACGTTCTTGATCAACGTCCCGGTCGGCGTGCTGGCCATTGTCCTGGCGCTCCTGTGGCTGCCCAAGCCGCTGTTCAACAAGCCAGCGGGCAAGGTGGATCTGGACCCGGTTGGCGGCCTCCTGCTGGCGGTTGGCATTTTCGCCCTGCTCCTGCCATTCGTCCAGGGTCGCGAAACCCCATGGCTCTGGTCGCTGCTGGCCTTGGCAGTGCTGGTCATGGTGCTCTGGGTCTGGTGGGAGAAGAAGTACAAGAAGCTCGGGCGCGAACCAATGGTGGAATTGGCCCTGTTCAAGATCCGCAGCTTCACCAACGGCACGCTCATCGCTGGCCTGTACTTCATGGGTGTTTCCAGCGTCTGGGTACTGGTGGCCATTTACGTCCAGCAATCCCAGGGCTTCAGTGCCCTGCAGGCAGGGCTGATCTGTCTTCCCGCGGCCCTGCTCTCCGCTTTCAGCTCCGACATCGCCGGACGCTATGTCATGACCGTGGGGCGAAAAATGGTCATTGGCGGCATTCTCAGCGCCCTGTTCGGCCTGCTGGCCACCATTGCCGTGGTGGTCCTGGAGGATCGCGGGCTGCTGAGCATCTGGTGGATGCTGCTTTCGCTGGCCTTCATCGGCGTAGCCCAGGGCTTCATTATTTCGCCTAACCAGGCGCTGACCCTCATGGAAGTTCCCGTGGCCAACTCCGGCAGCGCCGGCGGCTTGATGCAGACTTCCCAGCGCGTGGGCACTGCGGTGGGCATTGCGGTGATTACCGCTGTCTTCTACGGCATGAACCACGTAGCCGGGTACTCGATCGCCATGGCGCTCTCATTCGCTGCCATTTCCCTCTTGGTCCTGGCCACCTTGCTGGTCGGTATCCTTGATCTGCGCCATAGCCATGCTGCCCGCAGCAAGCCAGTTGCCGAAGAAGTCGTTCCCGTCAGCACCGGCGTGCAGCGTACGGTGACCGGGGCAATCGAGGTTGTCGGGCCGAAGGAGCCTACCCAGCCAGTAGACTCCCAGCCGTAATCCGGTACTGGCCAGCGGGTGGGCCGAAGACCTAGGCTGGGGGATATGAAGCGATTCTTCCTGCGCACCGCGGCACTGTCTTTGGCTTTTGGCGTTGCCGCCTGCGGGGCGACCCCGGGCGAGCCGGGCGCCAGCCAGCCAACTGAAAGCGAGACCAGCGTGATACTCCAGGATCCGGTCGGCTGGTGGGGCAGCAAGGAGCAAGGCCAGCCGTGGCTGGAGCTTGCCGAAGACGGCAAGATCACCGGCAGCGATGGCTGCAACCGCCTCGCCGGCACCTGGAGCGCATCCGAAGACCTGGAATTCGCCGCGCTCGCCTCGACCAAGATGTTCTGCGAAGGCGTGGATGACTGGCTCTCGCGCGCTGCCTCCGCCAAGCTGGAGGACGGCGAAAAGATGCTTGTCCTTGACGCAGACGGGAAAGAGCTAGGAACCCTTGCCTTTGGTGGCAAGGGATCCTAGCTCTTTGCTGCTTCAGCCTGAACTATGCGCTGACGCGGTATCCGGAGATCATCGGGCACTCGAATGGATCCCGGGCCGATAGTCCGACCTTGTTCAGGTAGGTGATCACCTGCGCGTAGGATTCGCGGACACTGGCCACGGTGTACGGCACCTGGTGCTCGTCGCAGTACTGGCGCACGATGCGCGAGACGCCGGCCAGGTTGGCGCGCGGCATGGACGGGAACAGGTGGTGCTCTACCTGGTAGTTCAATCCGCCGTAGACGTGGGCGAGCACGCGGTTTCCCCAGCTGGACTTGGCCATGACATTGCGTCCGGTCAGTACCTGGCGGGAGAAGAAGTCGATGCGGGCGTCCTGGGGAACCATCGGCATGCCCTTGTGGTTCGGGGCGAAGGAGGCACCCATGTAGACGCCGAAGACTGCCAGCTGCACGCCGAGGAAGGCGAAAGCCATGCCCACTGGCAGGAAGTAGAACACGATCGCCAGGTAGATGGCGATGCGCAGTGCAATGCCGGTCATCTCGCGCTTGCGGTTCTTGACCCGGCCGGCCTTGAACAGGTACTTGATCGAATGCATATGCAGGTTCAAGCCCTCAAGGGTGAGCAGCGGGAAGAACAGGTAGCCCTGGCGGTTGGTGATCCACTTGAGCAGGCCGCGCTGGCGTTTGGCGTCCTCGGTCTGGAAGGAGATGGTGTCCCACTCGATGTCCGGATCCTTGCCCACGGTATTGGGGGTGGCGTGGTGCTTGTTGTGCTTGTTCATCCACCACTGGTAGCTGATGCCCACGACGATATTGGCCAGGAACTGGCCCAGCTTGTCATTGCGCTTGTGCGAAGCCAGGATCTGGCGGTGTGCCGCCTCGTGCGCCAGGAACGCGAATTGGGTGAGCAGCAGGCCCAAGGCTGCGGCCATCAGCAACTGGAACCAGCTGTCGCCCAGGAGGATGAAACCGGTAACGGTGCCGGCTAGCAGCACCGTCAGCACGATGCCCAACCCGAGATAGTGCCCGCGGCGGCGGCCGACCAGTCCAGCTTCGGTGACCAGCTTCTTGACGTGGAAGAAGCTCTTGGGATCGCCCGGCTTGACCGTTGGCCCTTGGGGATGGAGTGTTGCAGTGCTGCTCAAGAAAATATCCTTGGGTACTAGGCGTCGACCTCGCAGTCGAAAGAACTGAAAAACTCGGCTCCCATAGTGCCAATCCTACGTTGGATAGCTGTGAACTTGCCAGTGCAATAAGTGCCCAAGTGAGGCCTAGAAATGGGCAGTTAGTTGGCCCTGTGCAACTTCCCATCGAGCGTCCAGGCGCACATTCTCCAGCAGCCGCCGATCATGGGTGACCAGCAGCAGTGCTCCGGTGTACGCTTCCAGGGCTTCCTCGAGCTGTTCAATGGCCGGCACGTCCAGGTGGTTGGTCGGCTCATCGAGCACCAGCAGGTTCACCCCGCGGGCCTGGAGCAGCGCCATGGATGCGCGGGTTCGCTCGCCGGGGGAGAGCGAATCCACCAGGGCCGAGGACTGGTCGGCCTTCAAGCCGAACTTGGCAAGCAGGGTGCGCACCTCCGCGGCGGAGTACTCGGGCACTTCCAGTTCGAAGGCTTCGCCCAGTGGCAGGTCGCCGGGCAGCTGGGTGCGCGCCTGGTCGATTTCTCCGATATTCACCGAACTGCCCAGGGATGCCGAGCCGCTGTGCGGGGCCAGCTTGCCCAGCAGCAGGTTCAGCAAGGTCGACTTGCCTGCTCCGTTCGGGCCGGTGATGCCAATCCGGTCCCCGGCGTTGACCTGCACCGAAACCGGTCCGAAAGCGTAGTCCCCGTGGGATACCGAGGCCTCGTTGAGCGTGCACATCACCGAGGACCCGCGCTCAGCCGCGGCGATGGAGAACTGCAGGACCCATTCCTTGCGCGGTTCGGCCACTTCGTCGAGCCGGGCGATGCGCGATTCCATCTGGCGCACCTTGGCGGCCTGCTTTTCCGAGGACTCGGAGTTGGCCCGGCGGCGGATCTTGTCGTTGTCCGGCGCCTTGCGCATGGCGTTGCGCACGCCTTGCGAGGACCATTCGCGCTGGGTGCGGGCGCGGGAGACCAGATCGGCTTTCTGGTTCTCGAACTGCTCGTAGGCCTCACGGGCATGGGTGCGGTTGATGGCCCGTTCGGCAAGGTACGAGTCGTAGCCGCCTTCATAGGTGGCTACCTGGTTCTGGGCCAGGTCCAATTCGATGATGCCGGTGGTGCAGCGGGAGAGGAACTCGCGGTCATGCGATACCAGGATCACCGGCGCGCGCAGGGAATTGATGAAATGCTCCAAATGCTCCAGGCCCTCGAGATCGAGATCATTGGTCGGTTCATCGAGCAGCACCGCATCGAAGCGGGAGAGCAGCAGGGCTGCCAGAGCCACGCGGGCTACCTGGCCGCCGGACAGGGCAGTCATCTCGGTTTCTACCGGGAGGGTGAAGCCGAGCTTGGCCAGCACCTCGGGGATGCGGTCTTCCAGATCCATGGCGCCACAGGCCATCCAGTGGTCGAATGCAGCAGTGTAGGCGTCATCCGCACCGGGCTTGCCGCTGCCAAGTTCTTCGGCGGTGGATTCCATGGCGGTGGTGGCGGCGGCGCAACCGGTGCGGCGGGCCAAATACGCGGTGATGGTTTCACCTGGAACGCGGTCGTGTTCCTGGGGCATCCAGCCGATGAACGCAGAATCCGGGGCGGTGCTCACCGTTCCGGCCTGCGGGGCCGCGGCCCCGGCAAGCAGCGAGAGCAATGTGGACTTGCCAGCGCCGTTGGCACCCACTACGCCGTAGACATCACCGGGTGCGGCGGTGAAGTTCAGATTCGAGAAGAGGGTTCGGTGGGCGTGGCCGCCAGTCAGGTCCTTGGCCACGAGCGTTGCAGTCATGGCTCCAATTCTAGTTCCAGTCGGACGCGGAATATTTCCGGTGTGCCCTAGGCAATACCGGGCGAGAGTATTAGTCTATTAGCATGCATGCAGATAATAAGATTTATGCTCCGGATCCTTCCTCGGATTTCGTGGAGCTGGCCGCGAAAGTCTTCGGCTTGCTGTCCGATGCCACCCGGATCCGGATTGTGCTGCATCTGCGCCGTGCCGGTGAGCTCTCGGTCAACGCGCTCGCGGAGCTGGTCGAGAAGAGCCCTTCGGGGGTATCCCAGCACCTGGCCCGTTTGCGCATGGCGCGCATGGTGACCACGCGCCAGGACGGAACCAAGGTCCTGTACAGCCTCACCGATGAGCACCCGGCGCGTCTGGTCAGCGAAGCGATCAAGCAGGCGGAGCATTCGGTATCCAACGGACAGCTGCCGCTGCACCACGAAGCCCCGCAAGGCTAGCGGCAAAAGATACGGGAGTCGGCAAAGATGCTCGCAGTACTCAGGGACCAGGCGTACGCCAAGCTTTTCAGCGCCCAGATGATTGCGCTGCTGGGCACGGGCCTGCTTACCGTTGCCCTGGGCCTGCTGGCTTTCGATATTGCCGGCAGCAACGCGGGATTAGTGCTTGGGCTGGCTTTGACTGTGAAGATGGTCGCCTATGTGGCCGTTGCTCCTGTGGCCAATGCCCTGGTTTCCCATATTCCGCGCAAACCCGTGCTCATCGGGTCCAACATCATTCGTGGACTAGTGGCGCTCTGCCTCCCATTCGCCAGCGAAGCGTGGCAGATCTATGTGCTGATTTTCGTACTGCAATCAGCATCGGCGACCTTCACCCCCGCGTTCCAAGCGGTCATTCCCTCGATCCTGCCCGATGAGCGGGATTACACCCGGGCCTTGTCGCTGTCGCGGCTGGCCTATGACATGGAGTCGTTGGCCAGCCCGATGCTGGCGGCCGCGCTGCTGACCGTCACCAGCTACCACAACCTCTTCGCCGGGACCGTGCTCGGCTTTGCCGCGTCTGCTCTGCTTGTTGCCGCGACGCGCTTCCCGGCGATCCCGCCGCCCCAGAAGTCGCTCTTCTTCCATCGCCTCACCGGGGGAACCCGGGCATTCTGGGCGGCACGGGAACTGCGCAGCCTGATGGCGCTGAATCTGGTGGTCGCCGCGATCTCCGCCATGGTCATCGTCAACACAGTGGTGCTGGTGAAGGGGGATCTGGGCCGCTCGCACGTGGATGTGGCGCTGCTGCTCGGAGCATACGGTGCAGGTTCGATGGCGGTGGCACTGGGCATGCCGGGGTTGCTGGAGCGATTCGAAGACCGCAGCGTGATGCTCGCCGGCGCCGTGATGATGCCGCTGCTGCTGTTCGTCGGTGCCGCTGTGATCGGCTGGGGCGAGGGTTCTGGCCAATGGGCCGGGCTCCTTGGCCTGTGGCTGGCCCTGGGTGCGGCGACCGCAACTATCCTCACGCCCTCGTCGAGGCTGCTGCGCCGCAACAGCACCGAGCAAAACCGCCCCGGTGTTTTTGCCGCGCAATTTTCCTTGTCCCATGCATGCTTCTTGCTGACCTATCCGGTGGCCGGCGCCCTGGGCGCTTCGATCGGCCTGTGGGGTGCGGCTCTGGTCCTGGTCGGCATCGGAGTGGTCGGTACGGTGCTGGCATTTGCCTCGTGGCGCCCGGTAACGGTTTCGGCGCACCAGGGGTGAGATCACCGGGGCAGCAGGACCGGCAAGCGCAATTGGAGCCGGGAGCGGGGAATGACGCTGGATTCCTCCTTGCCGGCCCTTGCCCGTGCGGGGCTGGATGTGTTCGGTCGTGAAGCTGACCGGTGCCACCGGCTAACCCGGAACTTGGACGCAATGTCCCGGGCTGCGGTCCTGGGACCTCACCGCGCGGAGCGCAGCATTTCCAGGACCTGGTCCTGGCCCACTTGCCCGAAGTCCTCGTAGAAGGCTCCGACGGCAGTGAAATTTTCCGGGGTGAGCAGTTGGCAGATGCCATTGACCCGGGGTGCCAATTCGGCAGCCGTTCCAGGCGAAGCCACCGGAACTGCCAGCGTGATGGAGGCGGGAGCCAGGCCCTGGATAAGATCCAGCGCGGCCTTCATCGTGGCGCCCGTGGCCATTCCGTCATCGCAGAGCAGCAGGTCGCGCCCGGCCAGATCGGGGCAGTAGTCCTTGAAGGTGCCGGCCAGGGCCCGCAGGTCGGCACCGGTACCGCGTTCCAGGGATTCGAGTTCGTCCTTGCCGAAATACTGCGGAGCCCGGCGGTAGATCGCCTCGTTGATGTGGCGAGCGCTGCCAGTCCCGTACCGGGCCATGGCGCCGAATGCCAGTTCGGGATTGCGGGGCACCCCGAGCTTGCGCACTGCCACCGCGCCCAGGGTGGCCCCGAGGGCCTTGGCCACTTCATGAGCGATGGGCACTCCGCCGCGCAGCAAACCCAGCACGGTGTACTCGCCGGCGGGCAGCAGGGTGGACAGCTTCATGCCCAGCGCGGCGCCGGCATGGCTGCGGTTTTCGAACACTGTGCTTCTGCCTGTTGCCATAGTCCAAGTCTTGCCCAATGGCGCCCGATTGCAAGGGGGCTGCGGGAAATATCCAGCATTCCGAGTTCTGCGCGGTGATCAGGTGCCGCCACCGGATGCCGGCGAAGAAGTGCTGGCCGTGCGCGGCGGGGAGCTTGGAAGTTCGAGTCAAGGAGCTATTTCCGGGCAGGCGCGGGAGCATGAATCCTCGGGACCCGGGGTGAACCCAGGACTCGGTGCCTTGCTAGAGACCCAGGAGGGACCGGGTGCGCTGGTATTTCTCGGCCAGCCGTTGCCGGGTAGCCTGATCCAGCTGGCTTGTGCGTTCCGGGTCGGTGTTATCGGCCAGGTCCGCTTCCTTGACCAGCAAGGCCAGCGCATTGCCGCGCACCCCGGCGCAATATTCTTCCAGGCTCTGCCCGGGCCGCTTGCTCAGCAGTTCCACCGCCATGATGACCGTGTCGGGAATGCCAGCGGCACGCAGGTCCGCCGCGCTCACGTCGCAATCCTCGATCACATCATGCAACCAGGCGGCCGCGATGGCTTCTGGCGAACCGCCGAGGTCGCGCGCGTGCCCGGCCACTCGTGCCGGATGCTCGATATACGCGGCGCCGAGCTTGTCGACCTGTCCTTCGTGGGCGCCGGACGCGATGTCCTTGGCCGTATCGATCATCGATTTGTGCTCGCGCATAGTCCGCCTCGGTGGGTAGTTCCTGTCGAGTCCCACTCTACGCAGGGCGGCCGGCATTTGGGCAGGAAGCCTGATCCTTGAACTTCCACGTGCCTGCAGGGTGCAGCCGGCCGGCCCGGCGAGACGGCAGTGGCGGTGGCAGGCATGCCAATGGCCGGTCCAGCAGCCGTTGCCGGACCGGCCCGGTGTCCCAGTGCGGAACTAGCTGGAGGCTTGTCCCAAGTTCTGGAACTTTTTCTGCCGGCGCTCCAACCGATCTGCCTCGGGAATGGCAAGGGCCAGGGAGATTTCCGCAGCAATAGCCGTTCCGAGTTCCTGGCAGAACTCGCGCGGCCGGGTGGCAGCGTCATCGAACTCGTCCACCACGTGGTCCACCAGGCCAAAGTCGCACAGCGAAGCAACGCCGATCTTCTGCTGGCGGGCCATATCCGGGGCATGGCTGGTACTGCGGTGCATGATGGCGCTGGCGCCCTCGGGCGGCAACGGCGAGAGCCAGGAATTGCGGGCTGCGATGGTCCGGTCCGCCGGCAGCAGCGCCAGTGCGGCGCCGCCGGTACCCTGTCCGAGGAGCACCGACACCGAGGGGGACCGCAAGCCGATCAATTCGCTGAGCGAACGGGCAATCTCTCCGGCCAACCCGCCTTCCTCTGCCTGCACCGAGAGCTCGGCGCCGGTGGTGTCGATGATGGTGACCAGCGGCAGGCCGAGTTCCTGGGCCAGTTGCATCCCGCGGCGGGCCTCGCGCAGCGAGGCGGGCCCGAGGCTGGCCGTGTCCGGGTGCCGCGGCCGCTGCTGGCCGAGCACCACGCAGCGCTGTCCTGCGAACCGCGCCAACGCCAGCATCAGCCCGGGGTCTTTCTCTCCCTGTCCGGTTCCGTTCAAGGGCAGCGCGTCGTCAGCTGAGGCCAGCAGCATCCGGGTGTCCGGTCGGCGCGGGTTCCGGCTGGCTTGCACAGAGTGCCAGGCGTCCTCGTCCGCACTGCACGAGATGCTGCCCACCGGTGCCGGGAAGGCGCGGGAATCTTGTACGGGCTGCAGGATCTGCAGTGCCCGGTCCACTAGCTGCGGAAGGTCCTGCGGCGGGACAACCGCGTCGATCAAGCCCTTGCGGAACAGGTTCTCCGAGACCTGGACGCCCTCCGGGAAGTCCTGTCCGTAGAGTGCCTGGTAGACCCGTGGACCCAGGAAACCCAGCAGCGCCCCTGGCTCGGCAACGGTGATGTGCCCCAAAGAGCCCCAGGAGGCCATGACACCGCCGGTGGTGGGATGGCGCAGGTAGACCAGATAGGGAAGTCCTGCCGCCTTGTGCCGGCGGACCGCATCGGTGATGGCGACCATCCCCAGGAAGGCCAAGGTGCCTTCCTGCATGCGGGTGCCCCCGGAAGCGGGCCCCGCCAGCAGCGGCAGTCCGGCCGCCGTTGCGCGCTCGATGGCCGCGACAATGCGCTTCACGGCAGCCTGCCCGATGGAACCGGCCAGGAAGTTGAATTCCGAGACGATCACCGCCACTTCGCGGCCCTGGATCAGCCCCTTGCCCGTGAGCACCGATTCATCGGTGCCGCTTTTTGCGCGGGCGGCATCGAGGTCGGCCGCATAGGATTCGCTGAGCTCGGGCTGCTGCGGCTGGCTGTCCCAGGACTCGAAGGAGTCTTCATCCAAGACGATGGACAGTAGCGCCGACGCGTCAATCCGTTGGGTTCTGGTGCTCATGACTGGTCTTCCTTCCGCTCTTCGAGCCAGCGGTCCACGTCCGCTGCATCAGCATTGAGCAGGGGCGGAGCGGTATGCGCCTTGCGGGTGGTCTCCTTGCTGGTGGCGGCATCGAAGAAACGCAGGGGAGGGCCGGGCAGGCTGACCCTGCCCAGCACTTCGTGCTCCACCTCCACGACGAGCCCTTGGGAGTGGACCTGGTCCCAGTCATAGACCTCCTCGATGGAGCGCACCTTTCCCGATGGAATGCCGGCTGCGTCAAGGGAGTTGAGCAGCTGCGCCGCATCGTATGCGCTAAAAGCCCGTTCGATCAGCTCATTGAGCGCCGCGCGGTTCTCCACGCGCTGGGAGTTGCTGGCAAAGCGGGGATCCCCGGCGGGCAAACCGAACCGGGAGGCGAAGGCCTGCCAGAGCTTTTCGCTGCCGATGCTGATCTGCACTTTCCCATCGGCACAGGAATACAGGCCGTAGGGTGCAATGGAGGGATGGTGGTTGCCGATGGCTTGGGGATTCTCCCCGGCCACGGTCTGCCGGGTGCCCTGGAAGGCATGGACCCCGATGATCGAGGCCAGCAGGGAGGTGCGGACCACTTGGCCGCGACCGGTCCTTTCGCGTTCCAGCAGCGCTGCCAGCGCCCCGTACGCTCCATACATCCCCGAGAGCAGATCCGCGATGGGCACCCCGACCTTCTGCGGATCCTCCGGGCCGGAGCCGGTAATGGACATCAGCCCGGCCTCGCCCTGCAGGATCTGGTCGTAGCCGCTGCGGTGGGATTCGGGGCCGTCGTGCCCGAAGCCGGTAATGGACAGGATCACCAGCTGCGGATTCAATTCATGGAGCACCTCGACGCTGAAGCCGAGCCGGTCCAGCACGCCGGTGCGGAAGTTCTCCATGAGCACATCAGAGTTCCTGACCAGGTCGGCCAGCTTGGCTTGGTGCGCGGAATCCTTCAGGTTCAGCGCAACAGACTGCTTGTTGCGATTGCATGACAGGAAGTAGGTGGCCTGCCGGTTGTCTTCCGGCCCGACGAAGGGTGGGCCCCAGCCGCGGGTGTCGTCCCCGGTGCCCATCGCTTCGATCTTGATGACCTTGGCACCCAGGTCGCCCATCATCATTCCGGCATGAGGCCCGGCCAGTGCACGGGTCAGGTCAAGGACCACGTAGCCGCTCAGGGGGCCGGTGCCGGTGGCCAGGGTTTCTTCGGGTTGGACTGTAATCGAGCTCAAGAGATACCTCCTAGGAGTGGAAAGATTGGCGGTTCCGCTGGTGCCTACAGCCAGCCGGGCAAGACCAGCAGCGCCCAGGCCAGGACAGGGCCGGCCAGGACGATGATGCCGCCGTAGCCCAGGACCTGCTTGTAGAAGCGGTCCTTGTCGGTGCCTTCCGGGGCGTTGGCAAGGACCAGGGCGCCGTTGGTGGAGAAGGGCGAGACATCCACGATGGTCGAGGCGATGGCCAGCGCGCAGATCAATCCGGTAGCGCTGATCGAGCCCGAGCCCAGGAACGGGATCGCCAGCGGGATGAGCGCGGCCAGGATGGCAGTGGATGATGCGAAAGCCGAGACAACGGCGCCGATGTAGCAGATGAGCAAGCCGGCAAGCAGCGGTGCTCCCAGGGTCGCCACGGCGTTCGAAGCGTATTCGATGGTGCCGGCTTCCTCCAGGACTCCGACGAAAGTGAGCATGCCGCAGATGAGCAGGACCGTGGACCAGCTGATCTTGTTGACCGCCCCCTTCTGGGCAGCGGGGTTGACCAAGGCCAGGACGACCGCGATGGTGATCGAAACGAAGCCGACGTCGACCTTGAAGCCCAATGCGATCACGGCCAGGGCGACCAGGCCGAGGATGGTCATTGCCTGGCCGAAGCGCTGGCCCGGGGCATGCGGCGCGGCGCCGTCGCCGGCAGGATCGCGGGGACCGTAGGTTCCCGAGCCGCTTCCCTTGAAATCGACATCGGCTGCCTGCGAGCCCACGGAGACCGACAGGCGGGCCTCGGCAACGCGTTCGGCGATGGCGCTGGCCCGCTGGCCAGCCAGTTTGCGCCCGCCCAGGACCAGAAACAGCACGATGGCGATCACCAGGTTGAAGGCGAAGCTGGTGAGGAACAGGGCGGTGGGACTGAAGGCGAACCCGGCTTCCTGGATCAGCCCATTGACGATCACGCCGTAGACGGCGATCGGGGAGAAGCCGCCGGCTTGCGCGCCGTGCACGATCAGCATGCCCATCATGAGCGGGTTGATCTCGTATTTCTGGGCGAAGCGCAGGCCGATCGGGGCGATGATCGCCACCGCTGCCGGGCCCAGGGCGCCAATGGCGGTAATGGCTGCGGTGATGGCGAACATGACCCAGGGGATCAGCGAGATCCGGTTGTCGACAAGTTTCACCGCCCGGTCAACCAGGATGTCGATGGTGCCATTGTTCTGGGCTATGGCGAAGAGGTAGGTGACCCCGACCAGGGTCAAGAACAGCCCTCCGGGGAAGCTGGCGAGAATGTCCTTGGCATCCATGCCGAGGAATATCGTGCCGAGCAGGAAGGCGCCAACGAAGGCCAAGGCTCCCATGTTGATCGGGAACATCGTGGCAATTATGAACATCACCGCCAAGACGATGATGGAGACGAGTGCGACAGACATGGGAAATCCTTTTCGGGAGGCTTTGCACTGAATGGTTTTGATGTGACGGGTGTCACTGGCTCACTGGCCTAGCCTCCTAGACTCTCGGTGTCTTGTCAAGGTAATTTTCGGTGTAAGTTTGAGGAAGAACACATTTTCAGGTGGGGAGTGGTTGTGGCTGAAGCCAAGAAGGCCAGGGCGTTCGCGAAGGTGCAACGCCCTCGGCTCTATGAGCAGTTGATGCAGCAGATCCTGGCTTTCGTCGAGGCTGAGCAGTTGGGGCCCGGTGACCATTTGCCGGCCGAGCGCGAGCTGGCAGAGCAGCTCGGCGTCTCGCGAGCGACCCTGGCCCAGGCCCTGGTGGCGTTGGAAGTACTCGGGGTCATCGACGTGCAGCATGGAACCGGCGCGGTGCTCGTGCACCGTCCGAGCGTCGCCACGGTGCTGCGCGAACTGCGCGAGCACAAGAACCGGTTGCCGGATATCGTCGAGGCGCGCAGTACCTTGGAGGTCAAGCTGGCCGCGCTGGCTGCCGCACGCCGCACCGAGGCTGACCTGCGCAAAATCGATCACGCGCTGGAGGTGATGGCCGCGGAAATTGGCGAGGGCGGCCGTGGCGAGCACGGTGATGAGCTTTTCCACGAGGCAATTACCGCTGCAGCCAAATCAGCGGTTTTGCAAAAACTCATGACGTTTATCGCCGAGATGGTGCTCGAAACCCGCATCGAATCGTTGGGGCAGCCAGGACGCCCGGAGCGTTCGCTGGAGTCGCACCTGAAAATCGCCGATGCGATTCGCCGCGGCGATGCCACGGGTGCCGCCGCCGCGATGGGCGAGCATATAGAAATGGTCTCCGACGTGGCCCTGCTCAGGGACGGCAGGTAGCCGCAAAGCCGTTCAGCCAATTGCTGCCGGGCGAGGCTGGCCCTTTTTCGCCGGAGCCGTTTTCTTCGATGTCCGGGCGGCTCGAGGTGCTGCCGGCCGCTAGCTTTTGCTATTCTCCCGCGCGCAGTGCGCGGAAGGCCTCCGTGGCCGGAGGTTGGCCTGTTGCGGAAAGTTCGCAGTTATCAAAAGGCGATGGGCGATGGGCTGGAAAAGCGCGGCCACTGCCGATCTATGGACCACGCTGCCGGGCTCGGGGAAGCCGAGGCTGTTGATCTCGTCGCCGCATAAGGCCTTGAGCGCGCAGCGTGGAGCACGCTGCGCTGGAATTCAACGGATCTTGGCACTCCAGTCCAGTCGCCAGTCCTGCCGCTACGCGATGCGTTACTTGCTGGTTTGGCTTGTGCGGGCTCAGCGCCACCGCTCACTTCCGGCTGCAGCCCCCAGTTCTGCAACGAATAGCATTGAACACCTGCTCTCATCTTGTGACAGTAATGTGTGATTGACGATAGTGTGTGGCGCACGGTAATGTGAGCGGCATGGAAGAGTTCGACACCCAACTGCAAGAGCTGCGACGCGGCACCGTTGTGCTCGCTTGCCTGCAGCTGCTGCGCAGTGCAGGATACGGCTACAGCCTGCTGGAGCAGCTCGACGACCACGGTTTCTCCACCGATGCCAACACCTTGTATCCGCTGCTGCGGCGTCTGGAGAAGCAGGGTTACCTCACCAGCGAGTGGAACACCGAGGAGGCCAGGCCACGCAAGTTCTACCGAACCTCGCCTGACGGTATCCGTCTTGCCGACACGTTGACCACGGAATGGCGATCACTGGCAACGGCGATCGCCTCGCTCACCGAAGAGGAGCACTGACATGACTGCCACATTGACCGAACGCTACATCTCGGCCACGATCCGCAGCCTCGAGCCCGGCATTCGGAACGACATCCGCGCCGAGCTCGAAGCCTCCATTGCCGACGCCATCGAGGCGCGCGTAGCCCAAGGCGAAGCCGCGCAGGAGGCAGAACGCCGCGTCCTGGCCGAACTCGGCGACCCCGGCATCCTCGCCGCCGGCTACGCAGACCGGCCGCTGCACCTGCTCGGGCCGAAGTACTACCTGGCTTGGTGGCGCCTGCTGAAACTGCTGCTGTGGATTGTGCCGCTCTGCGTGGCAGGGGCAATGGCGCTGGGTTTGCTGGTCTCTGGACAGGACGTGGGCGAAAGCATCGTCCAGTCGCTTTCCGTCGGGCTGCAGGTCATCGTGCACGTGGGCTTCTGGACCACGCTCGTGTTCGTCGTGCTCGAGCGCACTGGCGCGGACACTGGCGTGAAGTGGGATGTCGACCAGCTGCCGGAAATTCCCGAGGATGGCGCGGGCCGCAGCGAGTTGACCGCGTCACTGGTATTCCTGGGCATCGCCGCCGGGGCGGTGGTATGGGACCTGGTCCGAGGATTCTTCCCCACAGGCGGTGAACCGATCCCGATCCTCAACCCGGGGCTGTGGCCGTGGTGGATCGGCATCCTGTTCGCACTGATCATCCTCGAGGCCGTCTTCGCCGTCGCGCTGTTCCGCCTGCGTCGTTGGACAACTGCCATGGCGGTGCTGAACACCGTGCTCGCCTTGGCCTTCGCGGCCTGGGCGCTGATCCTGCTGTTGCGCGGCGAGCTCGTCAACCCGGAATTCCTCTCGTTCGTTGCGGTTGCCGGAGGCGACGGGTTCGCCGCCGGAAACGCACAGGCCGCTGGCAATGGCGGCATCTTCCGCATTCTCGCCGTGCTGCTCGGGTGCGGAATCGCGGCCGGCATTGGCTGGGATATCGTTGACGGCTGGCGCAAGGCTGTGCGGGAACGGGGCACAGCCCGGGGCTGAACGCGCTGAATGGCAGGTGGGAGTCCGTGCCACCGTGTCCAGCGCTGAGCTGCCTGCCGGCAATGATACGAGCTCGCGGGTCACTGCCCCCGGCTTGTGTTCCGGCACGGAAGCCCCTCCATCAATTGGGCCGACAGTTGCTCGAAAGGCACCTAGGAAAGCACGTCATCACGATCAGGAAGAGCGCCGTCAACCACGACTGCTCCGAACGCTTCCGGCGCTCGCTCGGCTCCGCCTGCGCAAATACTCGCCGTTCGAATCCCGGGTGCACCCGACGAGCGAAGCCTCCGGCAATCAGCGATCCCCCGGAGGGGCCATCACGGTACATGCGACTGCCTCCGTGCCGCACCGCCACCCATTAGCTGGGGCCGCTGTTCGGCCAGTAGAATCCCATGCCGGCCCCTGCGGCGAGGCCGCCTTCTTCCCTGATCAGTATTCCTGCATCAGAGCCGTGATCTGCTGGATCAGCGCACTGACCAAGGCTGGTTGCCGGCGTCGCGGCATGGTGAGGATCTGTGCGCTGCGTTCGGCCAGAGCCGGATGGTCAATCGGGATGAACCTCAGCCCTTGGCTCAGCCCATCGCGACGAGCGAAGCGGCTGAGCAAGGTCACCCCCGCGCCGGAACGCGCGAACTCCATGGCCGGATTGATGTGATCGGTAGTTAGCGCGATCTTCGGCGTGAGTCCGGCCATGGAGGTGGCGATGTCAAAAAGCTCGCGCTGGGTGATGCCCTTGGCCGGCATGGACATCGGGTACTCGCAGAGCTCGGCCAGCGACACCTGCGTCCGCTCAGCCAGGGGGTGGTCGGCGCAAACCACGGCATAAGCCGGAGCTGGGCAGGAATGCTCGACGGTTACATGGCGCTGCGGGCCCAGGGCAAAGATCGTCGCGAGATCCGCAGTGCCTTCGATAACCTGCCTGGTGGCCTCGGCCGAGGGCAAGACGCTCAGGTGAACCGTCACCTCGGGATGTTCCTTGCAGAACGCGGAGACGGCGCGAGGAGTCACCGAGGCAGCAAGTCCTTCCGAGCTGGCCACCTCGATGACTCGTGAAGCCCCCGAGGAGAGCTCGCTCAGATCCTGAGCCAGTTGCTCGCCTTCGGAGAGCATGCGGCGGGTATGGGCCAGCAGCAGCACCCCGGCATCGGTCAATTCCATGCCGCGGGCATGGCGGCGGAAAATTGCCGCGCCGACGTGGCGTTCGAGCTGGCTGATCTGCCGGCTGATCGCCGACGCGGAAACATGTTGCGATTCGGCGGCATCGGAAATAGATCCCGTGCTAGCCACCTCATGGAAGTAGCGCAGCGCCGTTGGCAATGTTTGCATTCTCTTGTTCCCGTTCGATCAGCATTTTGCATTTAACTCAAACCTGATGCACGAAACGGCACTGGTTCCCGTCGCGCCCATCTCCTAATGTGATCTACAGTACAACACGCCGAGCGGGGAGAAATCATGCCGAATAGAGAAGATTTGCTAGTAGCTGCGGACAAGTATGTCGACTCGGGGGAGCTGTTCGAGGACTTGTCCGAGCTGGTTGCCTGCCCGACGGTCAGCACCGACCCCAGCCAGAGGGTTGCAACGAACTCATATCTGGATAAGAACTTACGATCGAGGCTCGAAGGCATGGGCTTTACTGTGCGGCTTGATCTGGACTGGCGGGGATCGGGCAATTCTTTCCTGCGCGCGGTTCGCACAGAACATCGGGATTACACTACGGTGCTGTGCTACGGGCATGCCGATGTGGTTGACGGCCAAGCGGGGCAATGGGAGCAGGGGCGCGATCCTTTCGTGCTGGATGCCCAAGGCGAGCGCTGGTACGGACGCGGCGCGGCGGATAACAAGGGCCAGCACCTGGTGAACCTCAAGGCCTTCGAGATGCTGCTGGCCCAGCGCGGGGAATTGGGATTCAACGCGGTCTTCCTGTTCGAAGCCGGCGAGGAAATCGGGTCCCCGCAGCTGGATGAATACGCCGCGGCGCACCGCGAAGAACTCGCCGCAGATCTCTTCATCGCCTCCGACGGCCCCAGATTGTCAGCCCAGGAACCCACGATATTCCTTGGCGCACGGGGTGGGGCGACCTTCGAACTCAGCATTCCGCTGCGCGCGGGCGGCTATCATTCAGGGAATTGGGGCGGCCTGCTGCGCAACCCCGCAACCACGCTGGCTGGCGCGATCGGTGCACTGGTCGATGGGCATGGGCGTATCCAAGTACCAGGGCTGCTTCCCGACGAACTGCCCGACTCGGTGCGCCAAGCGCTCCAATCGGTGCAGGTGGGCGGAGGAGCGCAGGACCCGCAATTGGCCGACGGCTGGGGCGACACCAGGCTGAGCGCGGCAGAACGGCTCTACGCCTGGAATACCCTGGAGGTGATCGCCCTGCAATCGGCCGACGTCGCCCGGCCGGTCAATGCCATCCCGGGTGAGGCCCGGGCGGTCCTGCAACTGCGCTTCGTCGTTGGAACGGATCTGGCGGGGCTGGAAGCGGCGATCCGGCGGGCACTGGACGAGGCCGGCTACCCGATGGTGCAGCTGGCCATGGGACAGTGCTTCCCGGCCAGCAGGACCAACCCCGACAACCCTTGGGTGCGCTGGGCCAGCGAGTCCATCCAGCGGAGCACCGGCGTGCCCGCGGTGGTCTTGCCCAATATCGGCGGTTCGCTGCCCAATGCGGTCTTCGAATCGACGCTTGGCCTGCCGACCTTGTGGGTCCCGCATTCCTATCCGGGGTGCCAGCAGCACGGGCCCAACGAGCACGCCCTGGAGCCGGTGCTGCGCCAAGGACTGAAAATGATGTGCGGGCTCTTCCATGACCTGGCAACGAACACGACCTTGCCGCGCACGGTAGCGGCTAGCAGCGAGAAGATCTAGGACTCCAGCATGGAAAATCAGCAATTACCAGTTAAAGACCAGACAGCGCCGGCCCGACGCCAGTCCACCGCTCGCGGTATCGCCGCAGCCACCATTGGCAATGCGCTGGAGTGGTACGACATGGCCATCTATGCGCTGTTGGCAATCTATATCGGCCACAACTTCTTCCCCTCGGAAAATCCGGCAGTAGAGGTCATCCAGGCTTTTGCGGTCTTCGGTATCTCCTACCTGATCCGCCCTCTAGGTGGACTTGTACTCGGATCCTATGCGGACCGCAAGGGCTTGAAAAAGGGGTTGATCCTCACTATCAGGCTGATGGTAGTGGGTACGGCGATCATTGCACTGCTGCCGGGCTACGACACCATCGGCATCTTCGCTCCGCTGGGGCTCATCCTGGGGCGGCTCATCCAGGGCTTCTCCGCCGGTGGCGAGTTCGGTGCCGCCACCTCGTACCTCTTGGCGCAGGACAAGGGGCGCAAGGGATTCCTGGGCAGCTTCCAGTTCGCAAGCCAAGGCTTGGGCGCGATGATGGCTGCCATCACGGTGGTCGCTTTGACCAGTATCTTCACGACGGAGCAGATGAACGACTGGGCCTGGCGCATACCGTTCTTCATCGGTCTGCTGGTGGGCCCTGCCGGCTGGTGGATCCGTCGCCACGTCGATGAAGCGCCGCTGCCCGAAGCGGCCCCGGGGGATCGGCACAGCGCCAAGAACGCGGTGCATGCCCCGGTGCGCGAGCTGTTCCGCTCGAACAAGGCCTCGGTGTTCATCGCCGGCGGAGCGCTGGCTATTTCGACAGCGCTGAACTTCGTGCTGCAGTACATGCCGACTTTCGGCATCAGCCAATTGGGCATGAGCCCTACCGTTTCCTTTTCCTCGCTGATTATCTCCGGGGCGATCTTGACCTTCGCCACGCCAGTGGTGGGCCACCTTTCGGACCGCTTCGGACGATTGCGCATCATGATTCCCGCCGCCCTGGCGATCATGCTGCTGACCATCCCGCTGTTCCTCTGGTTGATTGCGGGCAAGACCTTCCTGGTCCTCGCGGTCGTAATGGTCATCCTGGGATTGCTCAAGGCATTGTACTTCGGTGCGCTGCCGTCGGTGATGGCTGATGTCTTCAGCGATTCCTCGCGGGCCACGGGCCTGTCCTTCAGCTACAACACCTCTGTGGCGATTTTCGGCGGATTCACCCCGATGATTTGCGCCTTCCTGATCGAGGCCACTGGCCAGCCGATTGCCCCGGGCTACTACCTGGCGGTGCTGGCCATCGTGAGCATCGCGGCGCTGGGCTCCGCCTTCCGTTTCCGGGCGGTGCGCTGACCCCGCCACTGGTGAAGCAGCGCAGGAAGCACAAGGCCGGCAACCGCAGCGGTTGCCGGCCTTTGCGCGCTCGCGACGATCACGAACGATCCGGCTCTCGGGGCACCGGTGCGGCGGATGGATCCTGATGGCGCGAAACCAGATCGGTGGCCAGCGCGCGAATCATGTCACGTGCCGCTGGGGGACCAGTTACGTGGATATGGTCGGCAAATTGGAGCAGTTGGCGCACGTCTTGGATTTGCCGGAACACAATAGTGATCGGGTACCACCCTCCTTCGGCTGCGTCCACGTCCCGGAGACGCTCGCCCAAGATTCGCCGGGCCAAATCCAGTCGAGTTGCACGCAGGCGGGCCGTGATCATCACGTCCCCGGGTGCCTCTGTGCGTTCCTTGAGCGAGAGCCACACCGTGCGCAGGGTGGCGTCGACCTGCAAGTTTGCCGGCGCCTGCAGGATTTCGAATGAGTAGAGCCGCTCCAACGAGAACAGCCGCTGCTCACCTTGCTGTTCGGCGACGAGATACCAGCGACCGGACTTGGCCACGAGTCCATAGGGATCCACGAGCAGGAACGCTGGGTGCGCCTCGGTACTGCGCCGATACTTGATGCGCAGCTGGCGCCGAAGCCGCAACGCGGTTGCCAGATCCGCGATATCGACCAGCAGGCTCCGGCCCGACAGCCAGGCAGAACTATCCACCATGACAATATCGGCCAACGTAGCCCGGGGATGGGCCGCTGGAGCTGCGTCCTGCTTCAGCGCGACCTTGCGCGCCGCCGTAGCATGTGCGTCCCGCAAGCCCAGAAGTTCCAAATGCCGTTCATCGAGCCCCGCCACGGACAAGGCTTCCAGCTCCGGCGGCTCCAGATGGGCCAGATTCAATCGGGAGCCCGGCAGCAAGGCGATTCCTCCGTGGCGCCCGCGCTCGGCGTAGACAGGGACGCCAGCCATGGACAGCGCTTCGACATCGCGCAGGATGGTCCGTCGCGAGACCTCCAGCGTCTGGGACAGTTCCGAGGAGCTGATGCGCTGACGAGTCTGCAACAGCAAGAGCAGGTGCAACAGCCTGGAAGCTTTCATGACCTCCAAGTATCCCAGAAAAGAAGACATGTTCTGTCGTGATTTTCTGGTGGACTGCTAATGTCCACTAATTCATTGATCCCAGGAGTCCCCGATGCCCCGCCCGAACCTTTTCCTCGTTTATGTCAAAGATGCCCGGAAAGCTGCCGAATTCTATGGCGATTTGTTCGATATGGATCCTGTCTTCGTCTCGCCGCGCTATGTGGCATTCGCCCTCAGCGAGCAGGTGAGCTTCGCTGTGTGGTCCGGCAAGAATGAAGATGCGGTCCCGGAAACCCCGCGCACCAGCGAGGTGGGTTTGATGGTCCCCGGCTCCGGCGGTGACGTTGACGAAACTTGCCGCCAATGGTCCGCCAAGGGAGTGCGCATCTTGCAAGAACCTTACGACGAAGTCTTTGGCAGGACCTTTGTTGCTGCGGATCCAGATGGCAACCTGATCAGGGTCTCGCCGATGGACTAGGAATTAGCGTGGCCAATAAAAGCAGAATCCCGGGGCATCGGCGAAGAAATTCGCTGATGTCCCGGGATTCTTGTGTTGCAGCTCAGGGAAGCTGCCAAGCTCTGGGTCTAGAAGAGCTTGCCTGGCTTAGAGCTGGTTGCCCAGCTTGAAGCCCTTGGAAGCCTGGCCATGGTACGAGCCGTCTTCGTCACCGGCACGGGTGAAGGAGAAGCCGTCGGCGCCAATGGTGACTTCCAGCTCGGAGTCATCGGTGCGCTCGATGACTTCCTGCACGTTGCCATCCAGGTCCAGGACCTTGGAAGCTTCGGTGTACCACGATGGAACAACCGGGTTGCCCCACCAGTCGCGGCGCTGGTTGTCGTGCACGTTCCAGGTGATGGTCGGGTTGTCCGGATCGCCGGTGTAGTAATCCTGGGTGTAGATCTCGATGCGGTGGTCATCTGGATCCAGGATGTACAGGTAGAACGCGTTGGAGACGCCGTGGCGGCCGGGGCCGCGCTCGATGCGGTCCGAGATGCGCAGTGCGCCCATCTTGTCGCAGATCTGGATGATGTTGTGCTTCTCGTGGGTGGAGAAGGCCACGTGGTGCAGGCGCGGGCCGTTGCCGCCGGTCAAAGCGGTGTCGTGCACGGTGCCCTTGCGGTGCATCCAGGCTGCGTAGGTGGTGCCTTCGTCGTCCTGGATGTCCTCGGTGACGCGGAAGCCCAGGTCCTCGAGGTACTTGCGGCCGCGTGGCACGTCCGGGGTGACCTGGTTGAAGTGGTCCAGGCGGACCAGTTCGCCGGCCGAGTACAGGTCGTAGCGCATGTGCAGGCGCTCTACGTGGGTGGTCTCGAAGAAGAACTCGTATGGGAAGCCCAGTGGATCCTCAACGCGCACGGCGTCGCCGATGCCCTTGACGAAGCCTTCCTTGCGGCGCTCGGTGCGGCAGCCCAATTCCTTGTAGTAGGCCTCGGCCTTGTCGACCTCTTCGGTGGAACGCACGCGGAAAGCCATGGCCTTCAGTGCGGCGACCGGACCCTTGGTCAGCACCAGGTTGTGGTGGATGAATTCCTCGAAGGAACGCAGGTAGATCTGGTTCTCGTCTTCGTAGGATACGTGCAGGCCCAGTACGTCCACGTAGAACTTGCGCGAGCGCTCCAGGTCGGTGACGACCAGTTCAGCGTAGGCGCAGCGCAGGATATCCGGTGCTGGAACCGAAGGGGTTGGGATCGGGTTTGCGATCTCTTTGCTCATGATTTGCTCCTTTGCAAGCAAGAAAAACTAGGGGCGGGAAGCGCGTGCTTCCTAGACGCCGAACTTAGGGGAGTGCGCTTCGTTCAGGGTGATCTGGATGGACTGCTGGGTGGTGTAGAAGTCCACCGAGCGGTAGCCGCCTTCGCGGCCCAGGCCCGAAGCCTTCACGCCGCCGAATGGGGTGCGCAGGTCGCGGACATTGTTGGAGTTCAGCCACACCATGCCCGAATCGATCTGGTGCGCGAAGTTGTGCGCGCGCTTCAAGTTGCTGGTCCACACGTAGGCTGCCAGGCCGTACTTGGTGTTGTTGGCCAGTTCCAGTGCTTCCTCGTCGGTGTCGAACGGGGTGATGGCAACAACCGGGCCGAAGATCTCGTCCTGGAAGATCTGCGCATCCGGGGCAACATCGGCGAAGACGGTCGGAGCAACGTAGTTGCCCTCTTCGAAGCCTTCGGCGCGGCCGCCGCCGGCCAGCAAGCGGCCTTCGGTCTTGCCGATCTCGATGTAGCCCATGACCTTCTCGAAGTGGTTAGGGTGCACCAGTGCACCGACTTCGGTCTTCGGGTCACTCGGCAGGCCAACGCGGATGTTCTTGGCGCGTTCTGCGAACTTGGCTACGAAATCATCGTAGATATCGCGCTGGACCAGCACGCGGGAACCGGCGGTGCAACGCTCGCCGTTCAGCGAGAACACGCCGAACACGGTGGCGTCCAGGGCAGCTTCCAGATCAGCGTCGGCGAAGACCACTGCAGGGGACTTTCCACCGAGTTCCAGGGACAGGCCCTTGAAGAATGGCGCGGCCGCGGTGGAGATGGTGGCGCCGGTGGAGGAGTCGCCGGTGAAGGACACCAGCGGCACATCCGGGTGCTTGACCAGGTAGTCGCCGGCCACGCCGCCGGAACCGAAGATCAGGTTGAAGACGCCCTCTGGCAGGCCGGCTTCGCGGAAGATTTCTGGCCACAGGCCAGCGGAGAGCGGGGTGTAGCTGGCAGGCTTGAGGACCACAGAGTTGCCGGTGGCGATGGCCGGAGCCAGCTTCCAGGATTCCTGCATGAATGGAACGTTCCACGGGGTGATCAGCGCGGCGACGCCAATGGGCTTGCGGTTCACGTAGTTCATCTGGCGTCCTGGGACGCGGAAGGAGTTATCCACCTGCGCGACGATCAGGTCGGCGAAGAAGCGGAAGTTCTCCGCGGCGCGGCGGGCCTGGCCCTTGGCCTGGGTGATCGGCAGGCCGGAGTCGTAGGACTCGAGCAGCGAGAGCTCTTCGTCGCGGGACTCGACGATGTCAGCGATCTTGTGCAGCACGCGGGAACGCTCGCGTGGCAGCATCTTGGCCCAAGGGCCTTCCTTGAAGGCCTTGTTGGCGGCGGCAACTGCCAGGTCCACGTCTTCAGGCTGTGCCGAAGCCACGGTGGCGTAGTTGGTGTTGCTTACCGGTTCCTGCACGTCGAAGGTTGCTCCGCCGATGGAGTCAACGAATTCGCCGTTGATGTAGTGCTGCAGGTGGGTCGGAAGGTTTTCCGGTACGAAGTGCTTGCTCATGGCAGTTCCTTTCGTGCTGTTCCGGTGTTTTCACCGGATGGGTTGTGGCAAATCTATGAAAGTTCTCGGTGCTGCTGGCTAGATGGCGCTAGGTGCCATGCCGGCCGCTTTCAAATAGGCGTTGAGCGTATTCGAGCGGTGGTCCCGGCAGGCGGCTTCGATCTGCGCCGGGGTGGCATGGTTGCCGATCAGATCCAGCAGCGCCTCATGTTCCTGAACCGAAGCGCGAGCCCGGTTGGGAATGTGGGTGAAGCTGCTGGCCCGCATGGCCGCCAGCCGGCGCCATCCGCGCTGGACCAGGTCCAGGATGTGCGGATTGGGGCACTGGCCGTAGAGCAGCTGGTGGAATTCGGTATTCATCCGGGTGAAGGCCACCGGATCGAAATCCGCCAGGCACTGGCGCATGTTCTCGTTCAGCGCCCGCGCCTTGGCAAGCCAGGCGGCATCCATGGCATCCGCAGCCAGCGCGGTAGCGGCCGGCTCGATGACCATCAGGGTCTGCATGGTGTGCAGGTACAGGGTGGAATCCACGTGGGCCACCGTCGCCCCGACGTTGCGGGTGAAGTGCACCAGGCCCTCGGCCTCCAGCCGGCGGATCGCCTCGCGCACCGGAACCACGGAGCAGCCCAGCTCATCGGCAATGGTGCCCAGCACCAGCCGGTAGCCGGGGGAGTATGCCCCGTTGACGATGCGCTCGGAAACCAGCTGGTAGGCGGCTTCGGACTTGGAGGCGGTCATTACAGCGACCATGAGTCCAGATCCGGGCTGCCTGCGTCCTTCCAGGCGTTGTACTTGCTCTTCCACGCATCATTCATCGGGAACAGGCCCTCGATGCCGTGGCCGCGCTGGACCATGGCGAAGATGAATTCGTCATTGGATTCGGTCACCGCGGCTTCAGCGGCCACCTCGGCCACCATTGCTGGCGGGATGACCACGATGCCATCGGAGTCGGCCACGATCACATCTCCTGGCTGCACCGATACGCCGCCGCAGGCCACGGTGATGTCCTTGTCCCAGGCCACGTGCTTGCGGCCGAGAACCGCTGGGTGGGCGCCGTTGTAGAAGACCGGGATCTGCAGGTTGGACACGGCGTCCAGGTCCCGTACGCCGCCATCGGAGATGATGCCGGCGGCGCCGAGCTGCTGGGAGCGCAGGGCCAGGATGTCGCCCAGGGTGGCCGAGCCGGTCTCGCCGCGGGCTTCCATGACCAGGATCTCGCCGTCATTGAGCGAGTCGATGGACTGCTTCTGCATGTTGTAGCCGCCGCCGTGGGCCTTGAACAGGTCCTCGCGGTTGGGGATGTAGCGCAGGGTGCGGGCGGTGCCGATCACGCGCTGCATGCCCTTGGTGGCACCGGGGACTTCGATGTTCACGTTGTTCAGGCCGCGCTTGCGCAAGGTGGCGGACAAGGTGGCGGTAGCCACCGAAGCCAGCTGCTCGCGGACCTTGTCGGTCAGCACGTCCTTGCCGGTGATGATCGGGGCCATGCCGGCGGTCTCGCGATCGCCGTAGGCATCTTCCTTGTCCTTGTCGGTGACCTTTGGCTGGTTGCCGAAAGCGGCGAAGGCCGCAGTGCCCTCGACGGCGGTGGTCTCCAGCTTGCCGGTCGTGGCGCCGGAGACCAGGTCGGTGACCTCGACCTCGACAACGTCGCCGGGGAAGAAGACGGTGGAGCCGGCCGGGGTGCCGGTGAGGATCATGTCACCTGGCTGCAAGGTCATCTGCTGGGACAGGTCGGCGATGATGGTTGCGAAGGAGAAGAGCAGCTCGGAGGTGTCGGCGTCCTGGGCGAGCTTGCCGTTGACCCAGGTCTGCACGCGCAGCCTGGCAGGATCCAAGGTGGCGGCATCCAGGGCGTTGGGACCCACCGGGGTGTAGCCGTCGCCGGACTTGGAGCGGATGTTCGAGCCCTTGTCCGCGTACTTCATGTCGTGCACGCCGAGGTCGTTCGATGCGGTGACCTGCCCGACGTAGCCCCAGGCTTCGTCTACCGAGACGCGGCGAGCGGTCTTGCCGATGATCAGTGCGATCTCGCCCTCGAAGGCGAGCAGCTCGGTGCCAGCTGGGCGTTCCACGGTGGAACCGCTGGCGGCCAGCGAGCTGGTGGCCTTCATGAAGTAGCTGGGGAACTTCGGGGTGCGTCCGCGCTGCGCTGCACGCGAGGAGTAGCTAAGGTGTACGGCCAGGATCTTGCCTGCCTGCGCGAAGGTCTCTTCGGTTACTGGGACAATATTGCTCACCGTTGATCGGCCTGCTTTCATCGAACATCATCTCGTACATCAAATCGTATACGATCAGTGTGCGCCGAATCTCAAACGGTGTCAAGCGGGCTTTGGAAATCTTTGGAAATGATTACCGTGAAGGCCTGGGAATCCGCAAGATCACGCGGAATTCTCCGGGAGCGGGAATGTTTCGAAATGGACAATTGCGGGGCGCCGGAACGGATGTACTGCAGCACACAATCGATAGCTGGAATCCTGGCTAGCCAGTCGATCTGATGCCGGATTCCCTGCATGGCCATCGTTGCCCTGTAGTCGGCAAAGGATGCCCGACCGGCGCTATCCTCTTGCCAGCTGGGCGGCAGTGGCAAGCTCGCTCGCGAACCGAAGCCGAGCTACGGCAGGCGCTCTTTTGCCGTTCGTGGAAATAGGCCATTTCACTGAGGGTGAGGGCAAGTGGAGTCATGGATTGTTCACGAGAAATATTCCGTTGCTTCCTCCTGCATGCCGGGTAATTGTAGATAGCCTGTATTTATGGGGAGTGTATTTAATATCCGAAACTCGCTGAGATGAGAGCGCAAGGAAAAAGATGTCTTCAGGTCAAAACACAGGCGTGATTGATTCGACGCTGCCGTCGCACCCCACCGAGGTCCACGCAAATAGCTGGATGTGGGGATCCGTGGCGTTGGTCGCCAGAGTTCCGGCATCTTCGATCACGGAACCTGATGGAAACTTGTGGTGGGTCCCGTCGAATGCCGCGGATATCACGTGGAAGATGTTCTGCAAAGATCTGCAAAGCGAAACCTCTGAGTTTCTCCAAAACGACGCGGGAAATCTGCATAAAGCATCAAAAAGCTGGTTCGACAAGACTTCGGTCGGACCTCATTTCCTGGCCATGACTGCCGACGCGAAGCAAGCACTATCGGGTGCTCCAACGTTTGCTTTCGACAACCAGAAGGTAATCAGCAAGCTGACCGGCGCCGGTATCCGGATCGCTGGAATTTCACGTTCTCGTAGTGAGGCGGAAACAGGAGCCGGCAACGCTGAATACGTCGCCTTGCACCTGAAGCTTTCGAAAGAGGCATTGCAAACCCCCGGTTGGGTGACCTCTGCGTTGCACCGGCCGACTCGTGCTGGGCTACTGCCGGGCACAAACATCGATGGCAAGGACTTGCGAGCGGGTGTAAACAACGCCTTGCGTTCAGCAGGCTTGGCAGTAGAACTGAATAATGGCGGCGCTCTGCAATCAAAAGACAAGCAGGATCCATGGGGGAACATCTATACGATCTCCACTTTTATTCCGCAAGACAAGATTCCTCAGTGCCAAAAACACTGGCACGGACCGAGCGCGATGGACAACCCTGCAGTGCGCTGGGCGCATGCACTGAGCATTGCTCAAACCGCCACGCCTAAGCCAACTTTGAGCGACTGGTCCGACCTCGGAGCTAGCAAAGCCCAAGTCTCCCTTGGCCCGTCAATTGGTTGGTGCAGTGATCGGGGGATGGGGATTGTTGCCCAGTCCCGTCCGGATGGCGATCCTGAACACTGGATCGCAGAGACTGGGCATACGGTGGCCCTAGCGCATTCAGTCTTCGTCGATTTGGCGGTCTTGACGATGCAGCAAGATGAATTCTTGACCCAGCGCGCGGGACACCTGGCCAATCTAGCGGCAACCGGAAACCTTGAGGATTCCGCTGCTTCGCTTAAGCGATACAAGGACATTCAAAAAAGGTTTATCGAGTTCCACGGCAAGCGCTGGTTGCAGGAGATACCCGGACGTGAATCTGCAACTCGGGTGCTGCAAGCCATGCAGAACGTGCGCATGCTGGAAGAAAGAATCAAGCATTCACTGATCGAGCAGAAATCCATCATGGATTATCTGGAAGCCAACCAGCGCGCCGAAGAAGAGCAGGTGAATCGCGAACGAGCCGAACAACTGCGCGAAGAGGCGGTTAAGCGTGAGAAGTTCAGTCACCGAGTGAATATTTTTGCGTTTATATTCCTGCCGGCCACACTGATTTTCACCGTTACCGGAGGTCTGGGGATCCAGTTATCCACACTTTGGGGAACTATTTGGATCGGCATCGCTGCTGTCACTACTATCGGGTTGATTGCTTGGATGAAGACGGAAGATGGAAAGAGGAAGAAGGATAGAAAACGCGCGTCCGGAGGCGCATCGCGCAGCGACGAATCCCTCCCTGCCGTGAGCAAGGGATAAACAGATCAGCTCAACACAGTTCGCGGCCACTGAGCTGGAGAAGAACCTCTTGGTTTGAGACCTCGGCGACGGAGGCTTTCTCAACGGTCCTCGGCTACCGCAGTTAATCAGCCGACTCACCAGAGGTACGCAGAAGGCGCTGGAACGGAAGTCATGATTCCGTTCCAGCGCCTTAGCGGCATCTGCATATTAGACGCGAATAGCATCCACAATCTTGACTCGGGCTGCCACCAGCGCGGGAAGCACACCGGTCAGTGCGCCTACGGCGATGGAAACTCCCATGCCAAGTACGGCCGCACCGATAGGGAATGCCGGCATCTGGTCCAGCTCGGTAGCCATCACCATATTCAGCAGATTCTCGTTGGAGACCAAGGCAACGGAGATGAGCACGCCAATGCCACCTGCTACGGCCGTGGCCACGACGCTTTCCATCATCACCGAGAAGAATACGCGTCCGGTTGTTGCACCGAAGCTGCGTCGGATACCCACTTCGCGGATACGCTGCTTCATGGTCACCATGGCAACATTGAGCAGACTCAGGGAACCAAGCAGCAAGATGATGATTGCGATCCCGGCAACCACCATGGTCAACATCTTCAAGCTCTCATCAGCACCCCACATCAGATAATCTTCGCGGTGCGCATCAACTGTGAGACCAGGAAGTTCTGCCTGCATTTGCTGGCCGAAGTGCATGGCCAGCTCTTCGGATCCCTCGATGGGCACCCACAGCTTGTAGCTGACCTCATTGAGCGGAGCTTGCATGCCGAACCAGTGCTCATAGGTGGCCGGCAGCATCCACAGCTTGCCGCCCATGCCGTAGCTAGATGCTTTGGTGGTTCCGATGACCGTAACTGAGACGGTGTTCCCATTGCTCATCAAATCCACGGTTAAAGGCAGTCGCTGGCCTTCCAGTCCCAATTCTTTGATGAAGGTGTGGTCAACCACCGCCGCTGGGGCAAGATTCTGTGCATCTTCGGCTTCCAGCCAGCGGCCGTCAGTAACAACTAACCGGTGCATTGGAGCGTAGTCGGGATCAACCACCATGATCTCGGCATCAAGGCTCAGCCCTTGGGCTGAAGCTTTCTGGTCGTAGCTGCGTCCCATCATGGTGGTGTACTCGACCTTGAACCGGTCACTGGTCTTTTGAAAGGCCTCATCGATTTGGTCGTTGCCCGCAGGACCAGCATCCGAGTTCGGGTCGTAGGCGTAGACAACAATCATTGCTGGCCGACCCTCGCTTTCAAGGCTTTCGGTCATCATCTGACGCGCCATGCCAGCTCCGGCCAATGCCGTAGTCAACGAGGCCACCGCAATGGTGACACCAACCAAGGAGAGCAAGACGCGCAACTTGTGAATACGCAGTTCCTGCCATGCCTCCAGCAGCGCAGCAACAAAACCGGTTCCTAAGCGAGTTAAGGATTTCATCTTGCCGCCACCTCACTGAGCGGATGCAGCCGCCCGCCATCCAACTGCAGCTGTTCTCGGGCCAAGGCCGCAACATTGCTGTCGTGCGTGATGGTGATCAGGGCAGCGCCGGAATCAACCGTGGCGGAATCCAAGAGATCCATCACCGCACGTCCGGTAGTGACATCCAAGGCACCGGTGGGCTCATCGGCCAGTACGACTCGTGGCCGGCGGACCAGCGCGCGAGCGATGGCCACACGTTGCTGCTCACCACCGGAGAGCGTCTGGGGCATTGAATCCAAGCGTTTGCCCAGTCCCACGCGCTCCAAGGACTCGGTTGCTAGCTTGCGCCGATTCCAGAAGTCGCGTCCACCGGCGTACATCAGTGGAGCCATGACATTTTCCAGGGCAGTGCGTCCTGGCAGGAGGTTGAACTGCTGGAAAACGAAACCGAGGTCGCGTCCGCGCGCATGGGCCGCCTGTTTGGCGCTCAGCCGGGTCGCATCCTTGCCTCGCCACAGCAGGCTGCCGTTGGTGGGCCGATCAAGCAGGCCGAGGATATTCAGCAGCGTGGACTTGCCCGTACCCGAACGGCCGACAATGGCTATGTGATCGCCTTCGGACACCGTGAGATCAATCCCGTTGAGGATATGCAGCTCGCTGTCATCGGGCAGCAGGACGCTGCGCGTGACATTCTCGAGCTTCAGCAATGGCTCACCACTCATCTGAGTAGGACTCCGTATCCATCATTTCTTCAGGTGCCGGGGTGGATCCTGGGACGAAGCGGAGAATTTCCGTCTCATCCTTCAGTCCTGAAATCACCTCGATGACCTTTCCGTCGGTCACGCCAAGCTCTACCTCGGTGCGGATTTCCTTGCCGTTTTCATCCAGCCTCCACACCGCGCCCTGGCCAACCAGGCCGCGAACAGCCGATACCGGTACGGTCAATACGTCCTCGGCGGTGCCTGCATCAATTTCCATGTTCATGCTCAGGCCGTCGAAAACCACGATGTCTGCAGGTACGGCACAAGAAATCTCGCTGCCCGAAGAGCTCTCAGTGGATTCTCCGGATGCCATTGGATCCATCTGCGATTCCATGTTCTGGTCTGCGGAGCCGGCGCTGGTTTTCTTCGAAGCGCTGTCACCGACAGACAGGTCCTTGCAGGTGAATGGCTCCGGTCCGCCGTCAATGGTGATCGTTGCTTCGAGGCTTTCATCGAGCAACCGGTAGCGGTCCAGCGGATCGATCGAACCGGCGGCCAAGAATTCCTGGGGTTGGATCGCGCCGAGTGCCGTGCCCTTGGTGACGTCATCGCCAACCTCGATCTGGAAAGCGCCGACCTTGCCTGTGGCCGTTGCGTAGACGTCGTGGTACTTCACCACTGGCGCAGCTTCCTGCGGTTGCTGCTCGTCTTGTGAACCTTCACTATCCGAGTCGTTGGCCTCAACGCTCTCTGGCTGGGATTCGGCGCGGACCTGGAAGATTCGATCGCCGAGGGAGACATTGTCGCCTGGCTTGACGAAAGCCCAATTGACAACGCCGTCCACGGGCGCATTCAGCTCTTTCGATTCGGTGAGCTTAATGGTTCCGGGAATGGACAGCTTGTTCTCTACCGTGGCTTTCTCAGCAAAGATGGTCTCTGCCGGGATCTCTCCGGTGGGGAACAGGTCATCGTCGGCGCTGGCAGTGCCGCCGGCAAACGCGAGTTTCACGAGGCTGACGGCGATCAAGGCGCCGATAACTAGCCATGCAGCGGGAAGGAATATGCGACGGAACGCGCGTCGTTGGCTCATAGGGTTGCTCTTTTCACCATTCAATGATTACCAAAGTGTTCAGCAACTACCAAGCTCAAACGGAGAAAACATGCAACCTTTATCAGATTGAGATTTATTTTTACTTTGCAGGTCAGACCGAGTACTCAAATTAGTAGTTGAAGGTCTTAGTGAATCTTCTCGACGTCCCGGGGTGAAGCGGGGCAGTCTCCGGGGCTCGATGCCGCGGAGCTCTTCGGTGGATGTGGAGCTCCCGAGGCGTAGTGCCATTGCTTCTGTACTGGCCCCGGGGTCGGCAGGATTGTTCCAGGCCGGTTTCTGCCCAGCCTTTCGGGCGCCGCGGGCGAGCGGGGGTGCCAAAGCCGCTGTCGCAGAGCATCGACCTTCATTGCTGTCCGCTAGGGCCTGAATCGTGAATTTGGCAGGTGACAAGCACGTTTAATCCATGGGCAAAGAAGTGCACCGATTGCTTCATTTTCAGCCAAATTTATTTCCTTCCATTTGCTGGCACAAAGCCGAATGCCGGCGTAGGATGTCGGCATATCGTTGTCTTGAATTGGGGGATTTAAAGACGAATTGAAACACTCGCATTCATTTCGCATCTTTAGATGCATTGGGGAACTTATCCTGAGCAGTTGAGCCACATGGGGTGGCTGAATCATGGGCCAGGCTTTCATTATCTGAGGTCAAAGCCTTACTATAGCTCGCTCTTTTTCGGGTGGATCGCTCCTGCACGCCGCGCGATCCACTCAGGACATTCTTGTATGGGGGAGAAATGTCTAGGCATCAAAGGCGTGGCACTTTTGTGCCAAATTTGCGCCGTAAAACAGCTTTAAACAGATTATTAAAAGGATGCTTGGCGATAATTTCGTCGATTTCCTTGTGTTTTGTCATGACCATTCCGGGCATGGCAGTTGCTGCCGAAACTTCTGTTGGGGAAGAAGTCGAGGCCAAACAGCAGGGGACTGAACCGGAGAACTCTGAATCGGTCCTGGCCACCGGCTCGGCCGAGGAAACCAAGGCCGAAGCCGACGAATCGTCCACGGCTGACACGGGGGAAGAACAGCCGGCTGCTGAAGCAGTAGACAGCGCCAAGACCTCGGCGCCAGAGGAAGAAGCTGCGGCCGAACCCGAGTCCGCCCCTGCACCGGCACCGGCAACTCAGAAGCCAGAAAAGCCAAAAGCTGTGGAAACCACGCAGCCGGCACCCGAAGCGCAACCTGTGGAATCAGCTGCGCCCAAGACAGAGAAGAAGCCAGTGGACAAGGCTTCACCGGAACTTGCGCAGCCGAAGGCCGAAGTTTCGGAATCGGAAGATTCTACCGGGTCCTCGACAGCGGCCCGCGAGCCGATCACGGCCGCTGCCCTTGAGTCAGGTGCTCCGCGGATTTGCGAGTACAACGAAGGAGACGGCTCGGTCGACACCTTCATGCAGAAGTCCGATGAGATGCCCGCCTTCGCCAACGGCAATGTCCACGACGGGCTCTATGAGGGCGGTGTGGTTCACCAGCGCTTGGAAATGACATTGCCCGCAGGCGAAAACGAGCTGGTCATCAATTACCAGGTCAAGCAGGCCGGCAAATGGGCCTATGACTATTTGCTCAACGAGACAGTGGACGGCGCGAACATCACCGGCTGGACTGTCGATGAAGGCGCCGGGAACGACCGCGTCGACACCGTCTTCATCACATTGATGGTCGACGGAGAAGAAGGCGACGAGTCAAGCGTCACCCTCTACTTCGATGCGCATATCGCCTCGGAGCTGGATCACGGCCCGGGCACCGGTGCTTCCTCAATCAACGGTTCGCCGTACCACGTCCTGATCTCGTCGTTGAACTGCAAGTCCATTGGACAACGCGACAACCAGATCCAGGCCGGTGCGGTCCAAGCCGGTTCCGTAACCGTCATCAAGGACGCGGTTCCTGCCGACGGCACGGATTTCGACTTCACCCTCGCCGAGGACCGCTTCGGCGACTCGACATCATTCAACCTCGATGACAGTGCCGATTCCGATACCGGCGCGAGCTTGCCGCAGAGCGTCACCTACACCGTGGCGCCAGCTACGATCACCGTCACCGAAGAGGACTTGCCAGCTGGCTGGAATCTTTCCTCGATCGCCTGCACCGGCGCCGCCGCTATCCGCAGCGGTTCGGCCATCACTTTCAACCTGGGCAACAACGATGAAGTCACCTGTACCTTCACCAACACGAAGACCACCTACGACGAGCTCACGGTCCATAAGGATGTGCAGGCATCCTATGACCGCGACTACGACTGGGATCTGGACAAGTCGCTGGCCGAGGGCCAGCAAGCCACAGTGAAGGCCACGGCCACCGGAGTGGACGTCGACTACAACGTGGTCGCCACCGCCAGCGAGGCCCAGGACAGCAACTTCCAGCTCTCCGGCACCATTACCGTGATGAACCCGAATGACACGGAGATGTCCGGGATCACGCTGGCCGACCAGCTCGATGGCGCCAATTGCGTCATCTCCGCTGGCGGATCGCCGATCGCCAATCCGGTGACCATCCAGCCCGGCGAGAATTCCTTCACCTATGAATGCGACCTGCCCGAGGGAACCAGTGCCGCCAGCGCCGGCACCAACACGGTGAGCGCATCCTGGGACCCGGAGGCCTACTATGGCACCGCTGGCCAAGCCAGCGCCTCGGCCGACTACGATTTCGCGTCCGTCTCGCCAACGGTGACCGACGATGAAGTCACCGTCACCGATAGCGAAATCGACCTTTCGGGCATCGCCGGCGGTAACACCGTTACAGCGGAGGAAAGCCCGAAGACCTTCGCGTACACCATCGAGTGGGACGGCGTGCTCGGAGAATGCACCGACTACCAGAACATCGCCAGCCTCGCCGCAGACGACGGCGAAACGCTGACCGACAATGCCACCGTGGAAGTCTGCATCGGCCAGGACCTGGCTATCGAGAAACTGGTCGTGTCCAGTTTCAACCGCAGCTACGACTGGAGCATCGCCAAGGACGCAGTAGGCGAGCAGCCATTCACCGCGGATCCGGAAACCGGCGAATTCACCGCGCAATACTCCGTCACTGTCACTCCCGAAAGCTATTCGGACAGCGACTGGGCCATGAGCGGAACCATCACGGTATCCAACCCCAATGACTGGCAAGCCATTGACGTGACCGTCACCGACCAGGTCGATGTGGGCGGGGACGCAACCTGCCAGGTGGTCGGCATTGCCGGCGAACCGGACACGATGGACGCCGATCCGGTGGCACCGGGCTTCCAGGCAACACTGGATGCCTCCCAAACGCTGACCTTCAACTACAGCTGCACCTTCGGATCGCAGCCGAACTACGAAGGCAGCAATACCGCTGAAGCCACCTGGTCAGCCAGCGACGCCTCCACCGCATCGGCCAGCGCCACCGAGGTGGTTCCGGTCAATGCGGGCGACTGGACGCAGACACCGCTCAATGACGCTGTGACCGTGACAGATCCGCTGCATGAATTCGATCCGGACTGGACCATCAATTACTCCGATGGACCGCAGACTCGGACCTATGAATACACCTGGACGGTGGAGGAAGCCGGCAAGTGCCAGAGCTTCATGAACACCGCCACGATCACCGGAAGCAACCAGCTGGTCAAGAGCGATGACGCCCAAGTCGAAGCGTGCCGCCAGGCAGGGCTGACCGTCACCAAGGACGTGACGGCCTCCTACGACCGCACCTACTTGTGGAGCATCGACAAGCAGCTGGCCGAGGGCCAGCGGCCAGATGCCGTCGTCGAAGAAGACGGAACCGCTACCGTTCACTACACGGTGCTGGTGGACAACACCGGCTACGAGGATTCCGGGCAGCAGCTTTCCGGATCCATTACCGTGGCCAATCCCAACGAATTCGAAGACCTCGAAGTGACGATCAGCGACGAGAATACCCTCTCGGCCGCCTGCACCATCGTGGCCGAGGACTCGAATCCGGGGATGGAAGGCATGCAGCAGGTGGTGCCGCGCATCGGCTCGATCACCGTGGACTACAACTGCGATGCATCGGCCGTGGCGGAAGCCGATTACACCGGCCACACCAACACGGCGGTGGTCACCTGGGGTGATGGGCTGCAGGCTGAGAGCCAGCCGGTACCCATCGACTTCACCCTGGATGAGAGCACCGATGAATCCGTTGGCGTCTGGGATGACCAGGCTGATCCTTCCGGGGACCCGGTACTGCTGGGCACGGTCCACTACGCCGACGCCCCGCGGAGCTTCAGCTACGAGATCACCTACGAAGTGCCGCGCGATGAATGCCTGGTCTTCACGAATACCGCGTGGGTGGATCTGGCCGGCGAGGACATCGAGGACTCGCAGGACGTGGGCATCTGCGACCAGAAGAATCTGGTTATCACCAAGGACGTGGACGCCAGCTACGCACGCGACTACGACTGGTCGCTTCACAAGCAGGTGGACCGCAGCGAATTCACGGTCGCCGGCAACGGCACGGTCACCGCGCACTACACGGTAGTGGCCACCGCCGGCGAAGCGCAGGACAGCGCGAAGCAGGTGTCCGGAACCATCACCATCAGCAACCCGAACACGCAAGTCGGGGACCTGGCGGCCACGGTCACCGATGTGCTCTCCATCCCGTCGGCCAGCTGCACCATCGAGGGCACCGATGCGGATGAAAGCGCTGACGGTTTCCAGATCGTGCTGGGAGACGGTGAAAGCATCACCCTTGGCTACAACTGCCAGGTACCCGCGGACACCGACATCACCGCCCAGTACACGAACACCGCAACCGTGACCTGGGGCCAGGAGCGCCAGGCTGAAACGGAAGTCGGCTTCGGGTTCGAGCAGGCACTGCTGACCGACGGCGAAGTCACCATCACCGATGACAAGACCGTTGAAGGACAGGAAGTGGTGCTGGGCACCGCGATGGCCGGGGAATCGCCGAAGGCCTTCGAATACGACCTGGAACTGCAGGGCGTGGCCGGAACCTGCACCGAGTACACCAACACCGCGGTGCTTGATGAGGCCACCGGCGAGGGCGAAGAGAACACGGCTTCGGCCAGCGCCACGGTGTGCGCCGGCGCCGATCTGGATATCGCCAAGAACGTCGTGACCTCCTTCGACCGCTCCTACCTGTGGTCGCTGGACAAGGAACTGCTCTCCGGGCAACCGCTGGCAGCCAACCCCAATACCGGTGAAGCCACCGCGAACTACCGGATCACCGTGACCCCCGAAGGCCACGAGGACGGCAATTGGGCGATGAGCGGAGAAATCACGCTCGCCAACCCGAACGACTGGCAAGACGCGCCGATCACGGTGCAGGACTTCGCCGATGTCGGCGGGGACGCGGCCTGCACGATCACCGGGGTGCAGGGCGAAGCGGTGGCGGACATGTCCGCCGAGCAAGCCGGCTTCCAGACGGTGATCCCCGCAGGGGCCCAATGGGTGATGGCCTACTCGTGCACCTTCGCATCCCAGCCGGACTACGAAGGCAGCAACACCGCCACCGTGGACTGGGACGCCCAGGCGCTGAGCACGGTCAACGGCCAGGACTCGGATACCGTGGAGATCTCGGAAGCCGACTGGACCCAGACGCCGCTGAACGACACGGTCACCATCACGGACAGCGCCCACGAGTTCGATCCGGCGTGGACAGTGGATGTGGCCGATGGGCCGCAAAGCCGGGACTACTCGTTGACGTGGAACGTGGAGGAGGCAGGCACCTGCCAGGTCTTCGAGAACGTCGCCACGCTCACCGGCGATGACGGCTTCACCGCGGCGGACAATGCGCTCGCCGAAGCCTGCCGCGAGGCGGCCTTGGAGATCAGCAAGACCGTCGAAGCCGCGTACGACCGCACCTACCAATGGCAGATCGACAAGTCCTTGGCCGAAGGCCAGGACCAGGAGATCACCACCAACGGGGCGGCCAGCGAACCGGTGGACTATGTGGTCAAGGTGGAGAACACCGGGTATGAGGATTCGGGATGGGTGCTGGAAGGCCAGATCACCATCACCAATCCGAACCAGTACACGGGCATCGACGCCACGATCCAGGACTTGGTCGATCTGGAAGGGGTCACCTGCACCACCTCTGAATCGCTGGTGGGCATCCCGGCCAACGGGACAATCACCGTCGGCTACAGCTGCGATGTCTCCGCAGGAGTCGATGCCGGCTCCTACAGCGGCGGCACCAACACCGCCACGGTCAGCTGGGGCGATGACCGGGCATCGAGCACGCAGGTGCCCATCGAATTCGCCATTGATTCCCGCATCGATCGGCAGGTCGAGATCTGGGATGACCAGTCGAATCCCCAGGAGCCGGTGCTGCTGCGCACCGTGGACATTGATGATTCGCCGGTGCTCATCGAGTACCAGCTGGAGCATGATGCTCCGGCCGGTGAATGCATGAGCTACACGAACACCGCCTGGGTCGATATCCAGGCAGGGGAGGATCCGAGGGATGAGGCGACCGTGCAGCTATGCGGCTTGCTCGATCTGATGATTGCCAAGGACGCCGAAGCCAGCTTCGATCGGACCTACCTGTGGGACCTGGAGAAGAAGGCCGACCGCACCGAAGCTGTCGTCGCCGAGGACGGCACCGCCGACTTCTCCTACACCGTATCGGCCATCCCGGACGGATCGGAGGATTCCGGCCATGAAGTGCACGGCATGATCGTGCTGGTGAATCCGAACCGCTTCGCATCGGCCTCGACGGTAGCCACCATCACCGATGAAATCAGCATCGAAGGGGTCACGTGCACCATTGATGCCGAGGACGCCGATCCGCAAACCGGGGGCCTGCAAGTCGCGGTCCCGGTGGGCAGCGACGGAACCGGAGCCACGGTGCAACTGCCCTACAGCTGCTCGGGTACCCCCGGCCAGCTGCACGGCAGCAACACGGTTACGGCAACCTGGGGCGAGGATTCGGTGGCCACGTCAACCGCACCGGTGGACTACCTGCTGGATGCTGAAACCGATCAGCAGGTCACCGTCATCGATGACAAGACCAACCCCGAGTCGCCGGTCGTGCTGGGCGAAGCCATCTGGAATGCCGAAGGCACCCCGGTCGACTTCGACTACACCCTGCGCCACCAGGCCCAGGCCGGCACCTGCACCGAGTTCACCAACACCGCGGTGATCCAGCAGACCGGGGCCGAGGATTCGACCACCGTCACCCTCTGCGGACAGAAGGCCCTGGGCCTGCAGAAGACCGCGCAGGGACTGGTAGACCTGGATTACGAATGGGAGGTAGAGAAGCGGATCGACCAGAGCAAGCTCACCGCGAACGGGGATGGAACCTTCACCGCGCACTACTGGGTTCAGGCTCGCAACACCGCAGCCGTTGAGCATAACTTGCGGCTGGCCGGTGAGGTGATGGTGCAGAACCCGAATGATTTCGGTTCCATCACCGCCACCTTGGAAGACCGGATCGATACCGCTGGCACCAGCTGCCGGATCGATCTGGAAGATGCCGATGAAGCGGCCGCTGGATTGCAGGTCGTGCTCGATGCCGGGGAGAACTTGGGGGCCCGGTATGAATGCGACCTCGCTAGCTGGCTCTCCACCGATGCCTTCGAGGGAGCAGTCAATACGGTGATTGCCACCTTCGATGACCGCGAAGTGCGTGCCGAGGCACCGATCGGCTTCACGATCGATGCAGTCACGGACGAATCGGTGAGAGTCACCGACGACATGATGGATCCCGGCGCCGAACCGAAGGTGCTCGGAGAAGTCCACGTCCCGCAAGCTCCCATGCAGTTCGAATACGAACAGGTGCTGGAACCCGAAGCGGGAACCTGCACGGTATACACCAATACCGCGGCAGTGCATGAGAGTACCGACGGCAACGGCAAGGACGAATCCTCGGTGGACCTGCAACTGTGCATCGAGCAGGGCCTGATGATCGCCAAGAGCGCCGACGCCCAGTACGTCAGGGACTACGACTGGTCGGCCCGCAAGGAGGCGAAGGAAACGAAGTTCGAGGTTGACCCGGACGGGCAGGCCACGGCCAAGTACACGGTCCAGGCGATGCTGGAGGGCTACGAAGACCAGGACTTCACCGTCACCGGTGAGATCACCGTGGCCAATCCGAATGACTTCAAGGACACGCAAGTGCTCCTGGAAGACAAGCTATCCATCGCCGGGGCCAGCTGCTCCATCGAAGGATTGGCGGAGGGGAAGCTGGAGCTTGCGGCCGGGGAAACCCGCACCGTGAAGTACAGCTGCACCTTCGAAACACCTGTTGCCGAGGCCGACTACACCGGCCACGAGAACACGGTGAACGCCAGCTGGACCGACGTGGAAGGGACAACCCGCACGGTCAGTGCCAAGGCTCCGCTGGAATTCGAGGCGGCAACGGCCACCGATGAAATGGTGACGGTCTTCGATGACTACACCAATCCCGGCCAGCCGCGGGAACTGGGCACGGCCAAGGCCGAAGAACAGAGCAAGAAGTTCACGTACGCACTGGTCTTGGACGGCGTAGCCGGCAAGTGCCAGACGATGACGAATACGGCCTCGATACCGGAGAAGTCCGGCGAGGATGGGAACAATTCGGATTCGGCGGACGTGGAAGTTTGCTCCGAGGCTCCGCAGGCAGCGCCACCGGCACCACCGGTTCCTCCGGCTCCGCCAGCGCCGGCAGCACCGGCAGCACCACCTGCCCCGCCAGCACCGCTTGCGGCAACCGGCCTTGACCAGGGCTCGTTGTGGCTGGCAGGGGCTGCAGGGATGGTGATTATCGCCGGAGCATTGATCCTGCTTCGGTACCGTCGCCGGAACCCATAGTCCGCGCGCCAGCTGGATGCCGGTCTTGCCTTTCGGGGCAGGGCCGGCATTCGGCGTGCGGGGCAGAGTCCCTGCTGCTTCGGGGCTAGTGCCTTGGAAACAGAACAGGCCCGGTCCGCTTATTCGCATAAGAGGACCGGGCCTGTTGCCGTGGTCAAGCCTTCTGGCTAGATTTGGGCCGCGCTTTGGGCTGCAGCTTCACGCTCATCGGCTTCGCGCATGGCACGCTCTACGCGATCCACGTCGCGGACTGCACCCTTGTCAGCGGACAACGCCATGGCGGCGTAGGCCCGCAACGCAGGGGAGACCACGCGCTCGCGGCTCTTCGGACGGTAGCCGGTGGTCGCGATCAAGCGCTCGCGGCGTTCTGCCAAGACCTCGTCAGAGACGTTCAGGGTCAGCTCGCGGGTCGGGATATCGATGGAGATGGTATCGCCATCTTCCACCAGGGCGATCATGCCGCCGGAAGCGGCCTCGGGGGAGACGTGCCCGATGGACAGGCCCGAGGTACCACCAGAGAAGCGGCCATCGGTGATCAGTGCGCAGGCCTTGCCCAGGCCGCGGCCCTTGAGGAACGAGGTGGGGTAGAGCATTTCCTGCATGCCCGGCCCGCCCTTGGGACCTTCGTAGCGGATGACTACTACGTCGCCTTCCTTCACCTGCTTGTTCAGGATCTTCTCGACGGCTTCATCCTGTGATTCGCAGACCACTGCTGGGCCGGAGAAGGTCCAGATCGAAGGGTCAACGCCAGCGGTCTTGACCACTGCACCGTCCACGGCGATGTTGCCGCGCAGTACGGCCAAGCCGCCGTCCTTGGAGTAGGCGTTCTCAACCGAGTGGATGCAGCCTTCTGCATCATCGGTGTCCAGCGCCGCCCACCGCTCGGACTGCGAGAAGCCGGTGGAGGAACGCACGCCGCCCGGGGCTGCGTGCCACAGGTCGAAGGATTCCTCCTTGGCCTTGCCGCTGCGGATATCCCAGTCATCGAGCCATTCGCCCAGGGTTGCCGAGTGAACCGTGTGCACGGTTTCATCCAGCAGGCCGCCGCGGCGCAGCTCGCCGAGGATTGCGGGGATGCCACCGGCACGGTGGACATCTTCCATGTAGTAGATGGTGCCGTTGCCGGCAGCGTTGGGTGCAACCTTGGCCAGACACGGGACACGGCGGGACACTTCATCGATCTCATCGAGGCCGAATTCCACGCCGGCCTCGCGGGCGGCGGCCAGCAGGTGCAAGATGGTGTTGGTGGAACCGCCCATGGCGATATCCAGCGCCATGGCGTTGCCGAAGGCCTTCTTGGTGGCGATGCTGCGTGGCAGGACCGTCTCGTCGTCTTCGCCGTAGTAGCGGTTGGCGATATCGACTACCAGCTTGCCGGCGTTTTCATACAGGTCCTTGCGGGCCGTGTGGGTAGCCAAGGTGGAGCCGTTGCCCGGCAGGGACAAGCCCATGGCCTCGGTCAGGCAGTTCATCGAGTTGGCGGTGAACATGCCCGAGCAGGAGCCGCAGGTTGGGCAGGCCGACTCTTCGATGCGCAGCAGGTCTGCATCCGATACGTTCTCGTTCACGGCCTCGGAGATGGCGTCCACCAGGTCCAAGGTGCGCACGGTGCCGTCAACCAAAGTGGCGCGGCCGGCTTCCATCGGTCCACCGGAGACGAAGACCGTAGGGATGTTCAGGCGCAATGCGGCCATCAGCATGCCCGGGGTGATCTTGTCGCAGTTCGAGATGCAGATCAGTGCGTCGGCACAGTGGGCATTGACCATGTATTCCACGGAGTCGGCAATGAGGTCGCGCGATGGCAGCGAGTAGAGCATGCCTCCGTGGCCCATGGCGATGCCGTCGTCCACGGCAATGGTGTTGAATTCGCGGGGGATGCCACCGGCGGCAGTGATGGCGTCGGAGACAATGCGGCCTACCGGCTGCAGGTGGGTGTGCCCTGGAACGAATTCAGTGAAGCTGTTGGAGACAGCGATAATCGGCTTGCGCCCGAGGTCAGCGCCGTTCACGCCGGCTGCGCGGAACAGTGCGCGAGCGCCGGCCATATTGCGGCCATGGGTGACAGTGTGTGAACGAAGTGTGGTCATACCTAAAATCTCACCATATATTTGCCCTCAAACCCAGACGGTGACGATACTAGTAGTACTACTACCATGCAATGAGGTTTACCCCGTGACTCCAAGTCAAAGACGTCGCGAAGAACTCGCCGCGTTCCTCAAGGACCGCCGAGCCCGGGCTGACAGGGCTTCCCATGGACTGCCGGAGATCGGACGCAGCCGGGTGCGCGGCCTGCGCCGCGAAGAAGTCGCCACCTTGGCCGGCGTTTCTGTTACCTGGTACACCTGGCTTGAGCAGGCCCGCGACATCAATCCCTCGCGCCAGGTTCTGCAGTCCTTGGCACGGCTGTTCCGGCTCACCCCGGTGGAATCCTCGTACCTGTTTTCTCTGGCAGGGCACGGTGAGCTTGACCCCATTGGCACCGGCGGAATGACTCCAGCCCTGCAGCGTTTGCTCGATGCTTTGCAGTTCCCGGCCTTTCTGCTCTCTGCCGACTGGACCATCCTGGGCTGGAATGAGGCCTATGAACAGCTGTATCCGCGGGTGGCTTCATTGGACAGTGAAGATCGGAACCTGTTGTGGCTGGTTTTCACCGATGCGCAATTGCGTGAGATGCTCCCGGATTGGGAAGTGCAAAGCCGCGGTTTCGTGGGAAGCTTCCGTGCTGAAACGCGTGGATGGCTCAGCCCGTCGGGGGAGAGTGGCATTGTTGCGCGGGTCTCGGCGGCCTCCCCGGAATTTGCCGCGATCTGGAATGAACGCGACGTTGCAGGTTTCCGCACCGGTGAACGGGTGTTCCGGCATCCTAAATTGGGGCTGACGCGCTACGAGCAGCACAACCTGACTCCTACCGAAGCCACGGACTTGACCCTGTTGATGTACACGCCGCTCTAGCACAGGTGTGCTCGCCGAAGTAGCGGCAGGGAATGGGAAGAGATGCGAGATCGCTAGGCTTGCACGCATCGAATCATTTAACCGCTAAGGGCCACAGCGCTGATCGGAACATGCAGCGAACAAGAGCACTTCCATGTCCGGTTCCAGTTCGGAAATGCAATAGTCGGCGCTGAGCTGGCTAAGGCTCGTCTGGAAACCCGGACGAGCTTTAGGCCGGATAGTTGAATAGGCTCAAGGCAGCGGGGGCATGCATTAAAGGAGTGGCCGGAGCTAAAAGCTCACGAACTCAAGCGCTCTCTCTTTGAACTCGCGACTGGTCACAGCGTTGGCGTGATTGCGACCTGCCAGCCACAGCACTTCATTGCGTGTTCCTGCGTCCTTCAGAAGGCGACGCAAATGCGGCATGGTGGTCGCTAGATCATCCTGGTCGCCGGCGACCAGCAAGGTTGGAACTGACGGCACCTTGGCTGCAGGATCGTAGGGCTCGGATTTGATTGCTTCAATCAGCTCAAAGAGCGCCGACAGATCATTGGACGGTTCAGCCTCGGCAATCCGCATGATGGCGGCGGTGTAGTCGTCATGGATCTTTTCGCCCGTCTCGACGTAGGCACGGGCCTGGCCCAATTCGAAGGCAGCCAGCGGATCACCGGCTCCTGGACCCCCGATGACCAGATGATTCACCAAATCCGGATTGAAAGCGGCGAACTCCCAAGCCAGCCGGGAACCCAAAGAGTAGCCGATGACGTCTACGGGACCATCATCCAGATCCATCACTATGGCAGCCAGGGCCTGGCGAATCTGGCTTGGCGCCCAGCTGCCGTCATTGCGGCGAGGATCTTCTCCATGGCCGGGCAAATCAACCAGAAGGACATCTCGTCCTGCATCAGTGAAATATTTCAGCCAACGCGAGCGGTCCCAATTCAGTTCGCCGGATGAGGCGAAGCCGTGGATGAAAAGCACGGATGGGCTTTTCACCTCAGCGTTTGCGCGAACCACTCGAAGATTCAGATCCAATGTCATGCCATTGATCATAGGCCATTCACCCTCGAAATGTGATCTGGGCTAGCGCCTGAAGAGCGTTAATGTCAGAATGACTCTAACGAATCCGAATGTGCTGAAAACGAGGCAAATAAGAAATGTCATCCGTACCGGGTTGGGCGAATGTCGACGAACGCCGCAACCTCCCGCCCGCTCTTGCGGTTTCCACTGTGATCCTGGGAATCCGTGAAGGCAAAGATGGCGGACCCGACAAACTCTGCTTGCCAGTGGTACGCCGCATTCGCCAACCCCACACTGGAATGTGGGCGCTGCCAGGCGGACCAGTTGATCCGCGGGAATCCCTCGGCCAAGCGGCAGGGCGCAACCTTGCTGAAACCACAGGCCTACGCCCCACCTATCTGGAACAGCTCTACACCTTCGGGGATATCGACCGCTCGCCAACCCACCGCCTAGTCACCATCGCCTACTTTGCGCTGCTGAACGCTGACCAGGTCGGTGCCACCGTCCAAGACGACAACGTGGCCTGGTTCGATATCGATGATCCGCAGATTGCCCAGATGGCTTTCGACCACCGAAAGATCTTGGACTACGCCATGTGGAGGCTGCGCAACAAGACCGAGTACGGGCAGATAGCGCATCGATTGCTAGGAGAACGCTTCACCCTGGCGGCCCTGCGCGGAGTCTATGAAGCTATCCTCGGACGCCGCCTGGATCCTGCGAACTTCCGCCGAACACTCAAGAACACTGCCTCCATCGAGGAGACCGATGAGTATCTGGCCGGCGGACAGCACCGGCCGCCACGGTTATACCGCTACGTGGGCCACGGACCAGACCCGTTGGAAGTCGACCCGCTGCACGACTAGCAAGCACCATTCATACTTTTCACCGTCATCCTGTAAGAAACGGACGAACCCATGAGCACCCAAATCACTGACAACGCCAATGCCTCGGTAGCCCAGAACATCGCTCGGCTCAATCTGCTGGCTCCGGAATCCACCTGCTCCACCGATCTGGCCTCCAACCCGTGGGACACCCCTGCGGGCTACGGGCCAGGTGCCTCCCAAGAGGATTCGGTTCCAGCTGGTTACCCGGTGCAGGGTTCCATCCCAGAGGAATACCTGGAGGCTAGCGACGCCGAGCTTGATACTCGCATCATTGCTGCCAAAGAAACCCTGGGGGACAGGGCAGTGATCCTAGGGCACTTCTACCAGCGCGATGAAGTGGTGAAATATGCGGATTTCGTGGGTGACTCCTTCCAGCTGGCCAACGCAGCATTGACCCGAGACAAGGCGGAAGCCATCGTGTTCTGCGGTGTGCACTTCATGGCCGAAACGGCAGATATTCTCAGCCGCGAGGACCAATCGGTGATCCTTCCGAATCTTGCAGCAGGTTGCTCCATGGCAGACATGGCAGACGGTCCGAGCGTGCAAAAGTGCTGGGAAGAGCTCACCGCCCTATATGCGGATGAAGCTGATGATGGGCGGATGCCGGTCATTCCGGTGACCTACATGAACTGCTCTGCAGAGCTTAAGGCCTTTGTCGGTCGCAACGGCGGACTGGTCTGCACCTCCTCCAACGCTGCAACTGTTCTGGAGTGGGCTTTTGAGCGAGGACGCCGCGTCCTGTTTTTCCCGGACCAGCACCTTGGACGCAACACCGCTAAGGCCATGGGCATTCCCCTGGAGCAGATGCCGATGTGGACTCCGCGCAAGGAATTGGGCGGCAACGAAGCTGACACGCTGCTCGATGCCAAGGTCATTTTGTGGCACGGCTTCTGCTCCGTGCACAAGCGCTTCAACCCCGCGCAGATCGCCAAGGCGCGTGAGGATTTCCCTGGCGTGCGCGTGATTGTGCATCCGGAATGCCCCATGGAAGTTGTGGACGCGGCAGATGAAGCCGGCTCTACCGACTACATCCAAAAGGCTATTGCCGCTGCTACCGAGCCAACTGCTTTTGCCATCGGTACCGAAATTAATATGGTCAACCGCTTGGCTGCCCAGTACCCGCAGCACAACATCTTCTGCCTTGATCCAGTGATCTGCCCATGCTCCACGATGTACCGAATCCACCCGGGCTACCTTGCCTGGGTGCTCGAAGAGCTGGTTGCCGGACGAGTGGTCAACCAAATTTCGGTACCGAAGGAACAACAAGGGGATGCAAAGATCGCCCTGGAGCGCATGCTAGCTGCCAAGCCATGAGCCAGGTCCAACAAGAACCGAAGAAGCTGGTGATCGTCGGCTCCGGTGTGGCTGGACTGTGCGCAGCTTTGCACGCCGTAGAGCTGGGCATCCAGCCGGTATTGCTGACCAAATGGAAACTGGGGGACTCGAACTCTGAGCTCGCGCAGGGCGGGCTATCAGCTGTTACCGGAGCATCCATGGCCCAAGGCGACTCTGTTTCCAAACACGTTGCCGATACGCTCAAAGCTGGCGCGGGCCACTGCGGCGTGGAACCGGTGGAACACCTGTGTTCCTCAGGCGAAGAGCTAGTGCAGGCTTTGGAATCCTATGCAGTGGATTTTGACCGTAATGCAGATGGCTCCTACCAGCTTGGCCTTGAAGCCGCGCACAGCGCACACCGTATTCTGCATATCAATGGGGATGCCACCGGCGCTTCATTGGTGCAATCCCTGGTTGGTGCCGTGCGCCAGCTGGAGACTGCCAAGAAGCTCAGTATTATCGAGGATGCGCTTGCCACCGAACTGCAGCTGCAGGACGGAAGGGTTTCAGGGGTGCACTACTTGCGCCACGATGCACAGCAGCTGCTCTCGTCCAGCGCCGTGCTGCTGGCTACCGGTGGACTGGGCCAGTTGTACTCAGCGACCACCAATCCCCGAGGAGCAACCGCCGACGGCCTGGGACTGGCTGCCCGGGCCGGTGCTGTCATCGCGGATGCCGAATTCGTCCAGTTCCACCCAACGCTGGTTGACCCGGCCCGATATCCCGAAGCCGGGATGGTTTCCGAAGCTGTCCGCGGCGAGGGCGCCATCCTGGTCAATGACGCAGGGCAGCGGTTCATGCCTGGAATTCACCCGGACGCTGAGCTGGCACCTCGTGATGTCGTGGCCCGAGGCATCCATGAGCAGATCCAAGCCGGACACCAGGTGTACCTTGATGCGCGGGCCGTGGAAGAAACGCGCGGCGCAGGATTCCTCGCTCGCCGTTTCCCGTCCATCACCGCCAAGCTGGCGAGTTGCACCGCGGGCGGCTCCGGCCTGGACATGGCTCATGACCTGATTCCGGTGGTAGCGGCCCAGCACTACTTCATGGGCGGGATCTACACCGACACGTCAGGACGAACCTCTGTCCCCGGTCTTTATGCGGCCGGCGAATGCGCCAACACGACAGTTCACGGCGCCAACCGACTAGCCAGCAATTCGTTGCTGGAGGCCATGGTTTTTGCGCGGAACGCGGTTGCCGCCATGGCCGGTGAAGCTTCCGACACCGGGTGCGATATCAGCAGGCTGGTGGTCCAGGAGATCAGCGCGCCAACTCCACAAGCACCCCTGGATCTTGAACAGTTGCAAACGGCAGCCAGCAGCAAACTTGGCGTCTACCGCACCGGCGTGCAGCTCGAAGAAATGGTCCAGCTGCTAGCGACGAGCGCGCCTGTAGCTGCCACTGCGCGCGAGCAATCGGAACTGCGCAACCTGTGGATCACCGCACGGATCATCGCCGCAGGTTCCATGGCACGCACCAAAAGCCTGGGTGCGCACCATCGCTTGGATTCAACCGAATTCACCAGCAGCCAGCCAGATGAGGGTGTGCGCTATGGCTGGACTCTGCACCCGAGCGAGCTGGACAATGAAAATCTTTTGAGCAAGGAATTGAACGCGTGAACACTTCGACCCATCCGGTACCGAACGCCGCCATGGACCGCATCATCGAGCTGGCGCTCGCCGAGGACAATCCGCGCGGCGACATCACCGCGCTGACCATCGTTCCCGAAGGTGCGACAGCGACTGCTGTGGTCCAGGCCCGCCAGCCAGGCGTACTCTCAGGAGGGGCGGTATTCACCCGGACAATGCAGCTAGTGGATCTGCAGCTGGAGGTAGAGCAGCTGATTGCCGACGGAAGCACGTTTGCCGCCGGTGACAGCTTGCTCAAGGTCACCGGGCCGGCGGCGAGCTTGCTGACCGCTGAACGCGTGGGGCTCAATCTCCTGCAGCGCATGAGTGCCATCGCCACGGCGACCGCTGAGCTCGTCGGCCTGGTTGCGCATACCAAAGCCCGCATTGTCGATACCCGGAAAACTACGCCAGGCCTTCGCGTCCTTGAACGCTACGCAGTGCGCTGCGGTGGAGGAGTCAACCACCGGGACAACCTGTCGGATGCTTTCATGGCCAAGGACAACCACCTGGCTTTGCTGGATAACGGGGAGCAGCTTACGGCGGCCTTGAAATCCGTACGTGCGCGGCTGGGGCACACGACATCGATGGAAGTTGAAGTGGATTCGATTGCGCAGATTCCAGCTGTGCTCGCCGCCGGCGTGGATATCATCATGCTGGATAACTTTGATCCGGCGGGCATTCCCGCAGCCATTGAACTGATCAACGGGCAAGCGGTGGTCGAAGCCAGCGGAAATATCAACGCCGCAACTGTCGTGGCTGTCGCTGAAGCTGGTGTTGATGTCATTTCCTCGGGGGCCATTACGCACTCGGTGAAAGCTATTGACCTTGGACTGGATATGGTTATTGCATGATCTACATGGATGCCGCATCCACTGCGCCGCCTCGCCAAGACGTTCTCGACATGCTCAATCCGTTGCTGACCAAAGATTTTGGAAATCCGGCATCTTTGCATGAAGCAGGGCAGCAGGCCAAGCGGGCTAACGACTGGGCAAGAACCCAGGTGGCTAGCCAGCTGGGCGTGGCAGCTGAGGAAGTCTATTTCACTTCCGGCGGCACCGAGGGGGCCAATGCTGCCGTGATCGGGGCGGCTTTGGCCAACCCCCGCGGACGCGTGGTGGTCTCCAGTTCCATTGAGCATCCAGCGGTACTGGAAGCCTGCAAGTACCTTGTTGAATTCCACGGATTCGAACACCGCATCATCCCGGTATCGGCCACGGGGCTGGTCGATCTGGATGCGGCCGGCCAGCTGATCGATGCAGCTGTTGCCGTGGTTTCGGTGATGGCAGTGAACAATGAAGTGGGCACCATTCAACCGGTTGCGCAGGTTGCCCAGCTGGCCCGCAACGCTGGGGCGATCATGCATACGGACGCCGTGCAGGGCGCCGGCTGGATCGATCTCAAGCCGTTGTGCGCCGCTGTGGACGCATTGAGCATTTCCGGGCACAAGCTCGGCAGCCTCAAAGGCAGCGGAGCACTGTACCTGTCCGCTAAGCATCGCTTTGTGCCGCTGCTGCACGGTGGCGGACAGCAGGGCGGAATGCGTTCGGGAACCGAGAACCCGGCCGCTGCCGTGGGCATAGCCGCGGCATTGCAGGCAGCGACCGCACAGCGCGAAGCAGGACTGGGCGCAAGCTTTGGCCCGTACTTGGTTGAACGGATTCTCAAGGAACTCAATGCCAAGCATCCGGGCAGCGTCCAGCTGACAGGGGATCCGGACCATCGTGTTGGCGGCATAGTCTCCTTCGTTTTCCCGAAGACCGCAGGCGAAACTGTGCTGATTGAATTGGCCCGCAGGGGAGTCCTATGTTCTTCAGGTTCTGCTTGCGCAGCAGGCTCGACCGATCCTTCGGCGGTACTCACTGCGATGGGCTATGAAGAAGAACTGGCCCATACTGCTGTCCGTCTTTCGTTCACGCGCACCGCAAAAGAAAATGAGATCAGCCAGGTGGCCTCGGCTGTAGTTTCCTGCGTCTCCGGGCTCTTAAGCTGAAAATCCTGCTTCCCGGAACAGAAAAGTTCTTGGAAGCAGGATTGCAGCCAGCCGATGCCGGTGCCCTAGCGCAAGTACGTGCCGGAGACCCAGCCGTTCTTCCCGGCATACTTCACCGGGTACCAGCCGGACTTCTTCGAGCCGCGGATGGTCACCGTCTTTCCTTTGGGAATAGTGAGGATGACACGCTTGCCTGTTCCCGCGCCACTGCGCATGTTCAGGTTCGCGATGGTCTTCTTAGACGAGGACTTTGAGCTCTTGGGCTTGGTGGTCTTCGGCGCAGTCCCGGAGGAGGAGAAATTGCTCAGGTAGGTGCCCGAGACCCAGCCATTCTTCCCTGCGTACTTCACCGGGTACCAGCCGGACTTCTTTGCGCCGCGAATGGCGAGCTTCTTGCCATTCGGAATAGTCAGCACGACGCGATGGCTGGTGCCTGCCCCGGCACGCATATTCAAGTTCGCAGTGGTCTTGGCAGACTTGGCATTGCTGGTGCTCTTCTGAGGCGAGCTCTTCTTCGAATCCTTCTTCGGTGCTGCCGGCATCGAGATGTTCTTCAGATACTTGCCCGATACCCAACCGGTTTTCGAGCTGTAGCGAACCTGGTACCAACCGGACTTCTTGGATCCGGTCAGTTGGACGCTCTTGCCTTTCGGGATGGTCAGCAATAGTCGGTTCCCGGCGCCTGCCCCGGTGCGCATATTCAGATTCGCGGTGGTCCGCGCTGTGCCCTTGGTCTGCTTGGGAGTGCTCTTGGCTTTCTTGCCTGAAACCCCATAGTAGGCTTCGAGGCTCTTGGCGCCAGAGTTCTTCACGCTCTTGGCCAGGGAGGTACCCAGGTAGCGGAAGTGCCACGGCTCGTAGGAGTAGCCCGTAACGGATTCCTGGCCCTTCTGGTAGCGCATGATGAAGCCGTACTTGTGTGCGTTCTTGCCGACCCACTTGCCCACGGGAGTGTTGGCGAAGCAGGCCTGCAAACCGCAAGCGCCGTTGGCATTTCCCACGTCAATGGCCAGGCCAGTTTGGTGCTCGCTGGTGCCCGGTACAGCGGAGATGCGTGAAGCGTAGCTCTTGCCATAGATGCGGGTGTAGTAGTTGAACAGCTCAGCCTGGCGGTTGTATGAACGATAACCGCTGACAGCCCGGATCTTGACACCGTCCTTCGCAGCTGCCTTGGCCATCTTGGTGTAGGCCTTGGCCGCCGAGGACTTCAGCCGGACGTTGGTGCCCTTGACCGCTACCGTCTTCGGTGCGTACTTAACGGGACTGAGCGGGTAGTTCTTGTTGACGAAGACGTCATCCTTGCTCGGATTGCGCTGGATTTTCTTGGCGGCAATCTGCAGTCCGCTATTAACTGCCAGTGCCTGAGCCTGTACCGCTGAAGTTGCTGGGGCAGGGGCTGCGGCTAGTGCCGGGGTTGCCGGAAGCACTGTTGCGAGCAGTGCGGCCGAGAGGACGGCAGCCATTGAAGTCTTGAACGCCCGAGGCAGTTTCATGGAACTCTCCGATAGAGGTGACAAGCGATGCGACCATCATTCCATCATCTATCCATGACTCGTTCAAGACGTTACTGCAAACGTTAGAGAAGGAATGGTCTCGTTGGGCCCATCTTTTGAATCAACTAGCGGGGCAGTTCCGCCCTTGGCGCCAGGCGCCGGCAACCAGTGGCTGCTGGCGGTGCGGATATGGATAAACGGCCTCCCACTTGAGGCACCGCAAGTTTTCCCGGGGCCATGGCCGCAGGGTCTTCGCAACTGGGTTTTCCAGTCGGCCAGGCGTGCCGCAAGGAGCGCGGCCTGGGAAAATGCTCGCTGAACTTTGCTTGCAAGAAGTCGCAATCCTCACGCCAGCCGCCAGGAAAATGCCCCGTTCCTGGAGTCAAGTTGGTGGAAGAACACGAAGGGCCAATTTTTCTAGCTCGGCGAGATTTGGTAGGTTTGCGTGCATGCGTATCCGTCCAGAAGTCTTCGATGACCGAGCTGCGGTGTATGCAATAACCCATGCTGCGTTCTCCGGCATCGATCCGATGGTTGAGCCTGAGGAAGTCGGACTGCTGCAGCGTCTATTCGACTGCGACCAGTACGATAACCGTTTCTCAATCGTTGCCCTGGATGACACAACGGTCATTGGGCACGTCATCGCTACATGGGGAGAAGTGAATGGGGAACCCTTGCTGGGACTTGGCCCGCTAGCTGTCGCCCCGGAATACCAGCACCGAGGTGTCGGGTCGATCCTGATGCAAGAAATCCATGACAAGGCCGAGCAAGAAAGCATCAGCGGTATCGTTCTGCTGGGCGCCCCTGGCTACTACCGCCGCTTCGGCTACGAAGCGGCGCAAGGTCGCGGGATCCTGCCTACGCGCACCTCATGGGGCGAGCACTTCATGGTGCGGGTCTTCGACGATAACCGCCTGCCGCGCGGCAACTACCGCTATGCCAAGCCGTTTGGCGTCTAAGCGCTAATTTTCGCTGGGAATTTTCCCATATCTATTGTCACTAGTGCTCTTCGGGCGTAAACCTGTCTTATGGAACCACATGAAGAGCTTCGCGAACTGTCCTTCACCGTGTCGGGAATCATTTCCAAATCGATCAGGCAAGTATACGAAGCTGTGGCTGATCCAGAACAGCTTTCCCATTACTTCACTACCGGCGGAGCATCCGGGCACATGGAAAACGGTGCCACCGTGACCTGGGACTTCCATGATTTCCCCGGCCCGTTCCCGGTCAAGGTCGTGGAAGTGGAAGAGCCAAAGCGCATTGTCCTGCAATGGGGCGGCCAGCAATCCACCGCTGCCGATGGCATGAATACCGTGACGTTCGAATTCGCTTCTCTGGAAGACAGCACCCGAACCAAGGTGACCATCAGCGAGGCCAGCTGGGTGGCGACCTCCGAAGGAGCCAAGGCCGCCTTTGGGAATTGCGAGGGCTGGACCGGGATGCTGGCCGCGATGAAGGCGTGGCTGGAATACGGGATCAACCTCCGCGAGGGGTTCTACAAATAGCCGGGATCGGCAGCTAGCGGCGGCGCTGGTAGTAGACGTGCGTGGCAAGCGTCGTTTCGCGCCGCGACACGCGGTCCATATGCGTTTCTATATCTTCAACGCTGATCGGTTCGCCATGCCCGAGGCGGATGGGCGCGATATGCAGCCGCAGCTCGTCAATGAGGCCGGCTCGCAAGAACTGCACAATGGTGTTTGCTCCACCGGCGATGGCCACTGGATTCTCTCCCGCCGCTTCCTGGGCTTCGGCGAGGGCTTCCTCGATCCCATCGGGGACGAATTGGAAGCTGGTCCCGCCCTCCAGGCAGAGCATCGGCTTCGGATGGTGGCTGAGCACGAAGACCGGGGCATGGTACGGAGGGGTCTCTCCCCACCACCCGATCCAGTCGGCGTCTTCCTCACCGGCTGGAGGGCCGAACATCTTGCTCCCCATGATGAAAGCCGAGGCTTCGGTAATAGCGGAAATTTCCGCCTGGTTCTCGTCGAGGCGCTCAAACTGCCAGCGGTGCAGGGCTTCGGCTCCCTCGCCCAGCGGATTATCCATGCTCTGATTGGGTCCAGCGCAGAATCCGTCCAGGGAGACGGTGACATCGCAAACTACCGAGCCCATGGCAAATGCCTCGATTCAACCTACATGCCGGCGGGAGAGTGGCTACTCCTACAATGAACCTGCCCGGAGGCAGAATCAAGCCCAGGTTCGGGACAATGCACCCAGACGCCTAGCTCTCCACGTCTTTTGGCGCACCGGCAACATTCCACAGCGACAAGTGGTATTTCCGGATCAGCGCTGCTTCCAGGAGCAGGGCCGCCTTGCGGTGGATGCAGGTGACCCACCGGCCTTCAAGATTCAAGCGGTCAATGGCCAGGCGTGCCACTTGCTGGATTGAGCGGGATTCACCGCGGTCCGCCTCGATTGCCAGGTCCCGCAGCCACTGGGGATCCGCTAGTCCTTCGTCAAAAGCGTACTTGCCCATGCCGGAGGTCGCGCCCTGGCCGCTGGAATAGATCTTCAGTCTTCCGCGAAGTCCCTTGCCGCTGCGTTCACCAGCCTGGCCCACGTAGATTGGCTCATGGTCCGAGGCGCCCGCGCGGCGGAACATGTAGACGCCCGGGGCCACTGGCGCCGAGTCGGCGGTGGCTTCAAAGGAGTCCCACGGCGACCAGTCCAGGGATTCAATGACCTGGTCGTCAATGGGCGTGAGGGAAATTTCCAGCCCCGGCGCGCCGGCGAACTGAAGTTGGGTCTGCAAAGCGGCGGAGACATGCCAGTTGCCACCTGGCTGAGGCGGCTTCTGGATGGCGCCCTTGGGACGATGCTGGCGCAGATAGCTGCGCAACTCCTTGGTTTCTACGCCAAGGGTGCTGGCAGCTTCTTCCAAGCTGAATAGCTTTTCGTCCTTCAAGAGTGTTCTGCCTTCTGTGCGCCGTGATTGAACAGTTGATGCTGAATCAATTTAATCCCATGGAATGCCCGGGAGCCCGGAAGGAGCTGCCTATGGCATGTCCTTCCGGGCTGGGGCAAAAGCTACTGCACCGCTTCACGCAGTTTGGTGCTCAAGCGTTCCAACTCATGGAATTCTTCTTCGGTCAGTGCGGTGCCCAGCAAATTGTGCAGATGCTTGACGTGCTCCCTTCCGATTTCCTGCTGGAGCTTGCGGCCTGCCTCGGTCAGCGAGAGCTGCATGGCACGGTGGTCATCCGGGTCGGCCTCGCGAACTACCAGCCCCTGGTCTTCCAATCGGGTGACCATGCGGCTGAGGCTGGGCTGCGAAATCAGCAACTGCTTGTTCAGGTCTACCATCCGGCTTTTGCCGCCGGGGCAGGTGCGCAAGTTGAACAGCACGTCGTACTCGCGCATGGACAGCTTGCCGAACTCCGGCATTGCGGTGATCTGGCGCATGACCGCCACCTGTGCCCGGAAAAGAGCCTCCCAGGCATCGGTGGCGACCTTCAATGAGGCTGCTGGATTACTGGTCCCGGTCACTTGCTACAGGCTCCTTGGTGTTTGCTTGCTCAGCTTCCAGTTTAGCGTCGCGAGCAGCAACCAATCCCGCATGGGTAGGAGCCGGGGTAAGGTCCTTCGGTGCCCGGGAATCCATTTCCTTGCGCAGTTCAGGCAGTACGTACTCGCCGAACAGGTCCAGCTGGTTCAGCACGGTCTTCAGCGGCAGGCCGGCATGGTCGATGAGGAACAGCTGTCGCTGGTAGCTGCCGAAGTACTCCTGGAAGGACAGCGTCTTCTCCAGCACCTGCTGCGGGGAGCCAACGGTCAGCGGGGTCTGGGAGGTGAAGTCTTCCAACGACGGGCCATGGCCGTAGACCGGGGCGTTATCGAAGTACGGGCGGAATTCCTTGACTGCCTGCTGGGAATCCTTGGCCATGTAGAACTGGCCGCCCAGGCCAACCACGGCCTGGTCGGCGCGTCCGTGCCCATAGTGCTCGTAGCGCTCGCGGTACAGGTTGATCAGCTGCTGGTAGTGCTCCTTTGGCCAGAAGATGTTGTTGGCGAAGAAGCCGTCACCGTAGTAGGCGGCGATTTCTGCTACCTGCGGGGTGCGGATTGATCCGTGCCAGACGAATGGTGCCACGTCATCGAGCGGGCGCGGGGTCGAGGTGAAGTTCTGCAGCGGGGTGCGGAACTTGCCTTCCCAGTTCACCACGTCCTCATCCCACAGGCGGCGCAGCAGGTGGTAGTTCTCCACGGTCAGGTTGACCGAGTCCTGCATGTTCTTGCCGAACCATGGGTAGACCGGCCCGGTGTTGCCGCGGCCCAGAACCAGGTCCACTCGTCCATCTGCCAGGTGCTGGAGCATGGCGAAGTCCTCGGCGATCTTCACCGGGTCATTGGTGGTGATCAGCGTGGTCGTGGTGGAAAGGATGATGCGCTCGGTCTGGGCGGCAATGTAGGCCAGTGTGGTGGTAGGGGAGGAGGAGAAGAACGGGCGGTTGTGGTGCTCGCCGATGGCGTAGACGTCCATGCCGATTTCTTCGACCTTCTTGGCGATCGCCACCGATGCGTCGATGCGCTCTTTTTCGGTAGGGATGCGGCCGGTAGTCGGGTCGCGGGTGATGTCGCTGACTGAGAATACTCCGAATTGCATGTCCACTCCTGTTTTCCTGGTGCAAGCGTTATGTCCTGCCACCAATTTATATGCGTATGCATGTAATAACAAGTTGATGCGTCAAATATTCCCGGGCTCCTCGGAGATGTCCCTTCCTGGGGTGCACCGTCCGGCGGGTGCCCGTCACACTGCCGGCAACGTGCAATGAGTCAATGGGCAATAAGTCAATGAGCAATGAGTCAACGGCGGGTGGGGATGAAACCTGCACCCCAGAACAAGTTGCCTTGCTCGTGGGCCGGTTCCAAAGAGGGCTGCCCTGGCACGCACCGGCAATTGCGCCTGTGCTTGCGCAACTGGCGCAAAGCCCGTCGCAGCTGGCGCGCAGTCAGCGCGGATCCGGTATCCGTACCGGACTGCTGCTCCTGGATGCGAGCGAACAGGATGGTGCATGGCGGAATCTGGGTTGCGGTCATGAGTTGGCCTTTCGTAGAAGTTCATACGACAGCCAACAGGCTCCAGCTAACTTGAGGTCAAGCGGCCGGACCTGAATAATTCCTCATATGACATCCTCCAGCCACTCCGCAGTTCCAACAAGGAAAAGCCAATTAGGCATCGGGGATCTCGCTCGGCGCGCGGGAGTATCAGTGGCCGCGATCAGGTACTACGAGTCGCGGAACCTGATTTTCTCCACGCGGACCAACGGGAACATGCGCGTGTTCCCCAAGCACACGCTGCGCAGGCTGGCGATTATCGCTGCTGGCCAGCGCGTGGGCCTGACCCTGGCTGAAATCGCCGGCACGTTGGGCGAGCTGCCCGAAGACCGGGCGCCGCGGCAGAGTGAATGGGAACAGCTCAGCACGCATTGGAAGCAGATCATCGATCGCCGCATGCTCCAGCTCGAATCGCTGCGGGATTCGCTGGATGGATGCATCGGCTGCGGATGCCTGTCGATCAAGAATTGCTCGCTGGTCAACCCCGGAGATGAGGCCGCCGCGGAAGGCGAAGGCTCTCGCTGGATCCGCAAACTCGATGCGAACTCCAGCCACGGGTTTACCGGCGCCGTGGAGTGACGATTCCGCCCTGATAGGCAATCAGGGCGGCCTCCACGCGGTTGCGCGCCCCGAGCTTGAGCAGGATCGCGGTCATATGCCCCTTGACTGTCGCCTCGGTGAGCACCAGCCGGGCGGCAATCTCCGCATTGGACAGGCTCTGGCCCACCAGCGCAAGGACTTCGCGTTCGCGCACGGTCAAGCCGTGGACCAGGGACCGGGCCCGGGACTGCGCGGCGGTGTCGATCCCGCGCACCTTGTCGATCACCCTCCGGGCAATGCGCGGGGAGAGCGCCGCGGCGCCTTCGGCCACCGCATGGATGGCGCCGAGCAGTTCCTCGGGTCCCGAGCTCTTGAGCATGAATCCGCAGGCTCCGCCGGACATGGCCTGGTCGATGTATTCTTCCTCGCCGAAGGTGGTCAGGACCAGCACCTTGGTTTCCGGAGCCTGGCCCAGGATTGCTTCCATGGCTCCCAGTCCGTCGAGCTGCGGCATGCGGATATCCATCAGGATCACCGAGGGGTCCAAGCGCGCGGCCAGTTCGATGGCGCGCACCCCGTTCTCCGCTTCCCCGGCAATGAAGATGCCCGGGTCGCTGGACAGGATCGCGCGCAGCCCGGCGCGGATCAGCGCATCGTCATCCACCAGCAGGACGCTGACGGGGGTATCCATGCTCATCTGCAGTTCCTTTGGCTAGCCGGCGGGGTAGAGGTGGTCGGTGGAAACCAGTACGTTATCGGCGAAGCACAGGCGGAACATCTCGCTGCCCAGATCCAGCAGCCCGGTCCGGGCCGCATAGTAGCGGCACTGCGCATCCCCTGGCGGTGCCGGCTCGTCGATCACGGGAAGCGGCTCATCCAGGCCCGGGGCGTGGACCAGCGAAGCAACTTGCCGTGCGTCCATGCCCACCGAGAGCTTCTGGAAGTCCGAGGGGTGCAGGGCGGTGGCCTGGTAGGTGGCATGCTGCAACAGCAGCAGGGCCGCGGCAATCACCGTGACGGCGAGGACCGGCATCAGCACCAGCATCGAGGTGCTCGTGCGCTTCACCGGCGGCTGCACCCCGGCAGGCGCCGGGTACGGGAATGCCTGGGCAATGGAAGCGCGCAGTTCGAAACGCTCCTTGGTGCGGTGCACCGCCAGCGAGCCTCCGGCAGCTTCGAGGGTGCCGCGCAGCGAAGCTATCCCGGTGGCCCCAACCCGGCTGGGAGGCAGGGGGCCATGCAGCGGATTGGAAATGCTCAGCACCGCCTGCTCCGAGCGCGTATCGAGCTCGAGGTCCACCTCGGCGTGCGGCGCGTACTTCGCCGCATTGGTCAACGCCTCCTGGGCCACCTGGCGCAGCACCGCGGCCCACCGGATGGATCCGGGGGCCTGGAGCGAGGGGCCCTTCCGGGAGAAATTGATCTTCATGCCCTTGGCCCGGGCCTGTTCGACCAGCTGCTCCAGCGATGAACCTGCCGGGCCCAGCGGCGCTTGTTCGCCGTCCTCGTGCAGCACCCCGATGATCTGGTGCAGATGCTCGATGGACTCATCGGCCTGCTCGCGGATCCGCTTAGCCTGTTCGTAGGCCGGCGTGCCCTTTTCCAAGGACACCTGCAGCCCGCCGGTGGACAGCGCCAGCAGCGCCAGATCGTGGCCCAGCTGGTCATGCATGGCTTCGGCAATGCGCGCCCTTTCCCGCAGCTCGGCTTGCACCACCACATGCCGGCGCTCCTGGCTGCGGAACAGCACGGCATTGCGCCGCGCCCGGCCCGCCCACCAGGGCAGCAACGCGAAAAGCACCAGACCGGTAAGGATATTCAGTGCGAAGGCCAGCAGGCTCAGGTGCGAGGACCATGCCAGCGTCACCCCGGAGGCCAGCGTTCCTGCCCCGAGGGCCAGCAATCCATGGGCCAGCGCGGACACATGCCGTCCGGCCAGGTAGCTGCAAGCCGCGGCCAGGGGAGCGAGCACAACCCAGGCCCCGTTCGTGGAGATGGGAACCAGATAGGCGCACAGAGCCAGCAACAGCAACAGGACCGGCTGCTTCCACGAGGTAGTCATGGAGAACATGCTACGCAGAATCGGCGCAGCCAGACACCGACCAAGGTAGGGGTTGGGGCCGCGCGATGGCCGACTTCCAGCCGGTGCGCGGCAGCCCGGGCGAATCCTAGGGTTGAGCGCAGAACCAAAGGAGCACACCATGATCGCACTTGAAGCGCTGAGCAAGGACTTCGGCGCCACCCGCGCCGTCAATGCGCTGACCGCCACCATAGAACCCGGGCAGGTGACCGGATTCCTCGGACCCAACGGGGCCGGCAAATCGACCACCATGCGGATGATCCTCGGACTGGACGCGCCCAGCAGCGGGCGGGCACTGGTCAATTCGGTTCCCTACGCGCAGCTGCGCTACCCGCTGCAGGTTCTCGGAGCGCACATCTGCGGCACGGCGGGGCACCCGGGGCACACCCCGCGCACCTTCCTCGCATCCCTGGCGCAAAGCAACCGGATCCCGGCAACCCGGGTGGATGAGGTGCTGGCCGACGTCGGGCTGCAGTCCGTGGGCACCCAGCGGATCGGCGGATTCTCGCTGGGCATGCGCCAGCGCCTGGGCATCGCCGCAGCGCTGCTGGGCGACCCCGAGATCCTGGTCCTGGACGAGCCGATGAACGGGCTGGATGCCGAAGGGATCGTCTGGATCAGGCAGCTGCTGCGAACCCGGGCGGATCGCGGCGGGACCGTCTTCGTCTCCAGCCACCTGATGAGCGAGGTGCAGCAGGTCGCGGACCAGCTGATCCTGATCGGCCGTGGAGAGCTGATCGCCCAAGCCCCCACCAGGGAGCTGATCAGGCAATTCACCCAGCAGGTCATTACGGTGCGCTCGCCGCAGCTCGCGGCGCTCGCCGGACTCCTGCAGCGACCGGGCATCGAGCTGAACGCTGGCGAGGACCGGCTGGAGGTCATCGGCCTGCCGCTGGAAAATGTCGGTGGGCTGGCCTTCGCCCATGGCATCGAGCTGCATGAACTGAGCGTTGCCCACGGATCGCTGGAAAACGCCTACAACCAATTGACGCATGGCATGGTGGAGTACTCCGCCGAATCAGCTAGGGGAGCGGGAAGCAAATGAGCACGCTGCAGATCAAAGGGTCCGCATCCGGATACCTGGGCGCAGAGCTGCTGGCGGCGGCGCGCGCCGAGGCCGCTAAATTCTTCGGGCTGCGGTCGCTGCTCTGGCTTTATGGCTCGGGAATCACGCTGTCCATCGCCCTGGGGTGGCTGCTGGGTGCCAGTGCGAAAGCCAGCGGGGACAATGGCTTCGACACGGCGATGCCCGCCCCGCTGATGGTTTTCGCAACCCTGCAATTCGGCCAGCTGTTTTTCGCTGCCGCCGCGGCCCTGCACATCACCAGCGAGTACTCCAGCGGCACCATCACCACCTCCTTGCAAGCGGTACCGCGCCGCGGGCTGCTGCTGGCAGCGAAGTCGCTGCTGCTCTCCGGGCTCGGTTTCGCTGCCGGAGTGGCCATGATCGGCGTGGGCACCATTCCGGCAGCGCTCAGCGCGGGGCCGTACGGGGCATTCGCCGTCTCCGACCTGGTTTCGGCCTGCCTGGGCGCCGGAACCTACCTGGCGCTGCTGAGCTTGATGGTGCTCGGGCTCGGGCTGCTGTGCCGGAACTCGGCCGGGGCAATCGTCTCGGCGATCATGCTGGTGACCGGGCTGCCGCAGATCCTGCAGCTGATTCCCTTCTCATGGGTGCAGACGGTGGCCGACTACCTGCCCAGCAATGCGGCGACGTTCATGGCCACCGGCGCCACCGAACCCTATGGGCCGACGGTGGCGCTGCTGGTGCTGGCAGGCTGGGCCGTGGCCCTGCCCGGAGCCGGATATGTTTCGCTGAAGCGGCGCGACGCCTAGCCGCAGGCAGCGCACAGCGGGGTATCGGGCGTGATGCCCGATACCCCGCTGTGCGCACGTGGCTGAAGTTGCTAGGCCTTGGACCGAAGCTGGGCCCGGTCTCGCCATGCGGCGGTGCTCCACAGTGCAAGCGCTACCAGCGCTGGTTGGAAGAAGAGCCGGGCAAGCCGTTTCCCGTCGGTGTCCAGGCCGAACGCGTCGCGTCCCTCCTGCCACTGGGCGAGATTGCCGGGGAACACCGCCACGAAGAAGAGCGCGGCGATCCAGCCCACGGCGACCCGCTTCTTGAGCAGCGCCAGCAAGGAAAGTCCCAGGCCGATTTCGGCGACACCGGAAAGGATGACCGTCAGGTCCGGATCCAGCGGGACGAAGTCAGGGACCTGCGCGCGAAATTCCTCGCGGGCAAAGCTCAGGTGGCTGACCCCGGCGAAGACCAGGAATGCCCCGAGCGCACTCCGTGCGCCGTGCCGGGCGATTCCCAGGGGTTTCGCCGCGGGAGACCTAGTCATCGCTGACGCTGACCAGGACATCGATGTTGCCGCGGGTGGCATTGGAGTAGGGGCAGACCTGGTGGGCCGCGTCAGCCAGTTCCTGGGCCAGCGCAGGTTCCATGCCGGGAATGATGACTTCCAGCTCAACCGAGAGCTTGAACCCGTTCTCTCCCTCGCGGTTCAGGTGGACTCGGCCTCCGACGCTGGAGTCCTCGATCTTGACCTTGCGGCCACGCGCCACCATATTCAATGCCGAGTGGAAGCAGGCGGCGTAGCCAGCGGCGAACAGCTGTTCCGGGTTGGTGCCGGCTCCCGAACCGCCCAGTTCTGCCGGGGAGGCCAGGGCCAGATCGAGCTTGCCGTCCGGGGTCTGGACGCGGCCTTCGCGGCCTTGGCCGGTGGACAGGGATTCAGCGGTGTACAGGGTTTCCATGAAACTGCCTTTCGATGAGGGGGAAATCTGGTAGCTATTGTCCGGAGGCTTGGTCCGGAGCGGGGATTTGCTGCATGGAGGCGGTGATGCGGTGCAGGGATGCCAGCAGCGCTTTGGCGCTTTCCATATCCGACAACCCGGTGCCGCAGGCAATCTGCGCCGGGATATGCGCCAGTTCCTTGCGCAGGGATACGCCAGCGGGGGTCAGGCGGACGTTGACGACGCGGCTGTCCTGGTCATCGCGTTGGCGTTCGATGAAGTCCTTTTGTTCCAGCCGGCGCAGCAGCGGGGACAGGGTCCCGGAGTCCAGCTGGAGCATCTCGCCGATTTCGCGCACCGGCTTATCGTCTTCGGACCACAGTGCGACAAGCACCAGGTACTGGGTGTAGGTCAGCTGCCAGGGGGCGAGCAGCTCGGTATATGCGCGGGTGGTGGCCCGGCTGGCCGAGTAGAGGGAGAAGCACACCATGTCGTCAACTATTGCCATGGAATAATGATTGCACGCAATTCAATTGTGCGCAACTTATATTATTGATTCTCCAGGCACGGCGCTGCGCGGAGCGCAGGACGGGGCTTGGAATCGGATTTGGAATTGGAGCCGGACCGGCACTGGAATCGGGGGACAGCGACGGGTCGGAGCACCGGCAGGGATCTTGTCCCGCCGGCTGATGGGGTCATGTTTCGCGCCCTTGCGTTGGCGTCGCTAAGCTGGGAGCCATGAGTATCGGCAACTACCTGGCGAAGGCCGGAGGGCGCACCTGCCCCCGCCTGGCGGTAGTCCGCTCGCTGCTGCTGATCAGCGCGGTGCTTTTCGGCTTGTTCTCGATGCATGTGATGCATCATGGAGCCTCGGCGCAATCCCTGGCCACGGCCACGGTCCCGGCCCCGGTCGCGCAGGCGCATCCGGCTCACACCCTGCCCGCGCACCAGGCTCCGCCAGCCGATGCAGGCGGCGGAGAGCAGGGCTGCACCGACTGCCCGATGGGCCATGAGATGGCCGCCACCGGTTGCGTCTTGGCGCTGCTGGCCATGCTGCTGTTCCTGCGGCCGCCGCAGACCGTAGCCGTTCTCCGGACGGTGTTCCCGCGGACCCTGTGCGCGGCACCGGAACTGCGGGGGATCGCACCGGATAAACCCGATCTGGTTGCGTTGGGGATCTGCCGAACGTGAGAACTTGGCCGGTCGATGCACTGGCCTCCAGCTAGTTCCGGCGCCGCCGCAGGCGGGCGCCGCTCACGTTCCAGATCCACCAGGAGAATCACCATGAACAAGCAGACCCTCATTTCCAGCGCCCTCGTACTGGGTGCAACGCTCGCCCTCGCCGGATGCGCAGGGGAACCAGCAAGCACCGAGGCGCCCAGCGCCTCGGCCTCCGGTTCGCATTCCGGGCATTCCATGGACCAGTCCGCGTCGGCCAACGACGCCGATATGGCCTTCGCCGCGGGCATGAAGTTGCACCACGAACAGGCGATCGAGATGTCCGGCATCCTGCTGGGCAAATCCGGGATTCCCGCCGAGGTGGCATCCCTGGCCGAAAGGATCCAGGCTGCGCAAGCCCCGGAGATCGAACGCATGGACCGCTGGCTTTCCGAGTGGAATATGTCCGGCGGGATGGATCACGGGAGCATGGACCACGGCGACGGGATGGTCCCGGAAGAGGGGATCAAGGCGCTGGAAGACGCGACCGGCTCCGACGCTGCCCGGCTCTTTCTCGAGCAGATGATCATGCACCACGAAGGCGCCGTGGAGATGTCCAAGACCGAGATCAGCGAGGGAAGCTACCCGGCGGCCCTCGACCTGGCCCAGCAGATCGTTGATTCCCAGACCAGGGAAATCAATGAGATGAAGCAGCTGCTTGAGACGCTGTAGCCCGGAATTGGAGACAGGAAGGTTGGGAGTGGCCATGTCTGGAATATTTGCCGGCGGCAAGAGCTACCGTGCCCGCATTGCGGCCAGGGGCGCCGGTTCGCTGCTCGCGCTGGCCATGCTGGCCGGATGCAGCACCGCTGCGGCACCCGTCGCGCAGCCCGAGCCAACGGTGGTTGCGGCCGAGGACACCGGTCAGTTCCTCGCCGAGCTGGGACTGGAAGGACTCGACGCCAAGGCGGCCATCGACCGGCTCGATCGCTTGCCGCAGGAGCAGCGGCCGGAGAACTTCACCGCCATGGTGCAGCCAACGCAGCTAGTGCTGGCCGATGCGTCGGGACGCACCGCGAACCTGCCGCTGCCGGAAGGCCAGTACTATCTTTCGGCCGCGCCCTATGTGGACCAGACGCACAGCTGCCATTTCCATAGCCTCACCACCTGCCTTGGGCAGTTGCAAGGCAAGGAGATGGGGGTCAAGGCCGTGAACGCCGAGACCGGGGAGGTGCTGGTGGACCAGGGCATGGAAACCTTCGACAACGGATTCATCGGCCTCTGGGTTCCGCGGGGAATCACGGTGGACCTTGAATTCACCTACCAGGGGAAGAGCGCCAAGACCACGGTGTCCACCGCCGGGCAGTCCAGCGCAACCTGCCTGACGGAGCTGCGGCTGGTCTAGGGCCAGCGGCCGCGGACAGCGCGCAAACGGACTCGGGCCTGCAACCACGAAGGTGGTTGCAGGCCCGAGTCATGGCGTCGCCAAAGCCTAGTCGTTGGGCTTGGGCGGTGCCTGCTTCATCAGCTCTTCGAAGGCCCGGCGTTCCTTGCGCGAGACCGGGATCTGGCCGGTCAACGGGTTGACGACCTGGCCAGCGGCTTCGGCCGGCGCGGGGGCAGCCGCGGGGCTCTTCCCGGCATCTGCGGTCTTCGAGGCCTCCGTGGCCGCGGCTTCTGGCGCGGCGCCCGGAACGATCTTGGCGCTGGCGCTATCCATAGCCCGGGACAGGTCCTGGGCAGCGGTATGCTGCTGCGCCGAATGCTTGCGCGCGCGGCGGGCCTTGGCGTTCTTCTCCTTGCGGGACTCGACCAAGCGGTAGAGCACCGGCACCAGGATCAAGGTGAGCACGGTGGACGAGACCAGGCCGCCGATCACCACCACGGCCAGCGGCTGGGAGATGAATCCGGACTGGCCGGTCAGGCCCAGGCCCATCGGCACCAGCGCGAAGATGGTAGCCAGGGCGGTCATCAGGATCGGGCGCAGGCGCTGGCGGGCGCCGTGCATGATGGCATCCTCCAGGGACATGGCCGGACGCTCGGCGCTGTCCTGGCGGTACTGGTTGATCAGGTCGATCAGCACAATCGCGTTGGTCACCACGATGCCCACCAGCATCAGCATGCCGATCAGCGAAGGCAAGCCCAGCGGGATCCCCGAGATCAGCAGCAGGCCGATAGCGCCGGTCGCCGCGAAGGGAATCGAGACCAGCAGGATCAGCGGCTGGATCAGCGACTTGAAGGTGGCCACCATGATCACGTAGACAATCGCGATGGCCGCCAGCAGTGCCAGGTACAGCTGGTTGAAGGACTCGGCCTGCTCGGTTGCGGCGCCACCGATCTCCGCGGTAGCGCCCTCGGGCAGCTGCACCGAGTCCAGGCTCGTGGCGACGTCCTTGGACACCTCTCCGAGCATGTTCTCCACCGGAGCCAGGGTGACCGTAGCGATACGCTCGCCGTTGGAGGTGGTGACCTGCTGGACCACCTTGGCACGCTCAACGGTGGCCAGATCCTGCAGTTCCCTGATGCCGGCGGCGGTAGGGATCTGCAGCTCGCGCAGCTTCGCCAGGCTGTCCAGATCCATCCCCTCGCCGATCTGCACCGTCATGTCGGTGTAGTCCAGGCGCAAGGTGCCTGCCGGAACAGGGGAGACCTGCGAAGCGACCATGCCAGCGAGCTGGGTCTCGGTCAATCCCGCCTCGGCAGCCTTCTGCGCATCGATATCGATGGACACCTGCTCGCGTTCGGCAGAGAGGTTATCGGAGATTTCGGTGACGTTCGCGGTACCTTCCAGTGCTTCGCGCATCATGGAGGTCGCCTCGCGCAGGATCCCCTCGTCCGGGGCCTTGATCTCGATGGTGACATCGCTGGACATCATGGCCGAGGAGTTCGAGCCGAAGCTCAGGTCCAGGTCCTCGGCCAGGTCCAGGCCTTCCACCTGCTCGCGAACCGTGTTCGTCAGCGCTTCCTGGTCGGCATCGGCATCGGTGATCACGGTGAAGCTTGCGGTATCCGAGCCGGAGGAGAACATGGCAGCCATGCCGCTGGCGGTGCCCACGGTCAGCTGGACATCTTCGATTCCCTCGATATCAGCGAGCCCTGTCTCGATCTTTGCCGCTTGCTTTTCGGTGGTTTCCATGGAGGTGCCCGAAGGCATCTTGGCGGTGATGGAAATGGAGTTCTCGCCGGTGGAACCCAGCAGATTGGTGTTCAGCAGCGGGGTCATGGCCACGGTGCCGGCAAGGACCAGCACCGAGGCCAGCAAGGTGATGACCGGGTGCTTCTGGGTCCCCTCCAGCACCGGAATGTAGGCACGCTGCAACCACGACTTGTCTTCGGCCACATGCACGGTATGGGTTTCGCCGCTGCCCGGGCGGTGCGGCAGGAACCAGTACGCCAGTACCGGAACAATGGTCAGCGATACCAGCAGCGACGCCAGCAGTGCGATGGTCATGGTCAGCGCGAACGGGCTGAACAGTTCGCCGGCCATGCCGCCCACCAGGGCGATCGGCAAGAAGACCGCCACGGTGGTCAGGGTCGCCGCGGTAATGGCGCCGGCCACTTCCTTGACCGCCAGCAGGATCGACTGCGCCTTGGATTCGCCATGGGACAGGTGGCGCTTGATGTTCTCGATCACCACAATCGAGTCATCCACCACGCGGCCAATGGAAATGGTCAAGGCGCCCAAGGTGAGCATGTTCAGCGTGTATCCGAAGGCATTCATCCCGATGAAGGTGGCCATCAGGGACAGCGGAATGGAGATCGCGGTGACCAGGGTGGAGCGTACCGAGAACAGGAACACCAAGATGATGATCACCGCGAAGCCCAGGCCCAGGGCGCCTTCCAGCGCCAGGTGCTTGATCGAGTCTTCGATGAAGGGCGCCTGGTCGAAGATCGTGGTCAAGGTGGCCTTGTGGCCCAGCTCTGACTCCAGGTTGGCAAGCATTGCGGTGACCGCGTGCGAAATGGCTACCGTATCGCCATCGGGAGTCTTGGTGACCTGGATGGATAGGGTCTCCTCGCCGTTGGTGCGGGTAATGCTGGTGGCCTCATCGGCCTTGACCGAGACCTCGGCGACGTCCTTGAGCAGCACCGGACCGCCATCGGTGACCAGCGGGATATCCTTGATGGCCTCCAAGCTGTCCGGGGTGGAGCCGGCGATGACCGGCAGTTCCAGGCCATCGACGTCCATGTTGCCAATGGGCATGGGGGAGCCGGCGTTCTCGATGCCGTCCTTCAGATCCGTGACGGCCAAGCCGGCATCGCGCATCTGGTCGTCTTTCGGGATCACCGCAATGTGCTGGGAGGCGCCACCGGAGACCGAGGCCTCGCGGACCCCCTCGATCTTCTGCAGCTTGGGCAGGGTCAGGCGCTCCACGTCGTCGTTGAGCGCTTCCAGTGACTGGTCCGAGGAGACGGCCAGGGCCAGGACCGGGAAGTCCGCGATGGAGCCGGCGAAGGCGGTGGGCTCGACATCCTCGGGAAGCTGGGCCTTGGAATTGGCAATGGCCCGTTCCACCTGGGTCCGGGCACGATCCATGTCCGTGCCGTATTCGAAGGTCAGCGAGATGCGGGTGAAGCCGGTCTGCGAGGTAGCGGTGGAGGATTCCAGGCCCTCAACTGCCTGCAAAGCGGTTTCCAGCGGCTCGGCCACCTGCTCGTCGATCACCTCGGGGCTGGAGCCCATTTGGGTTGCCATGACCGAGATCTGGGGGAATTCCAGGGCGGGGATCAGCTCCTGCTTGAGCGATCCCATGGAAATCACGCCGAAGACGGCGGCGAAAACCGTGATGAGCGCAATGAGCGCCCGGTTTTTCAATGACAAGATGGCCAAGCGCTGCATGCGGGTGTGGTCCTAGCTGTGTCGCAGTGGGAAGGGCTGATCTCAACTTTAGTTGGTTGCCATTGCTCAACAGTCACCGGGAGATGTAAAGCACGCAAAATCATCCCAATGGATTACCCCGAAGCGGCCTGGGGCAGCCCCGCCCGCACGTGCCAATGCTGCCGATGCCGCGGCGCGCGCAGTGGTGCTGGAGCGCCTGCCCGATTCTTAAGGGAAGGCGGCGGCTGGTGGCCGCATGGAATACTGGGGACATGAGTCTGCAGATGCCGATTGCGGTGCAAGCCACCGCACAGCAAGGGATCCGGCGGCTGATCAGGATCCGCTACCGCTATTTCAGCTATGCCCTGCGCTACGCCGACGGGCGGGAAGTCTCCGGCCTGGGCTGGGCCGAGGCCGATAAATTGCTGCAAGGGCACCGGTATCCCGCTGACGCCTCGTGCACGCGCCACGGCGCCGAACGCCATTGCCCCGACCTTGGCGCTGGTGCTTGGGTGGACTACCCCTACGGCGAGCCGCTGGACCGGCCATAGCCCGACCAGTGCCCGGATACGCGAGAACCGCCCACCAATGCTGGTGGGCGGTTCTCGTTGTGCTTGGTGCCTACAGTCCCAGGGACTTGTCGGTGGCTGCCTTGACCTCAGCGTAGAGTGCTGGGTTCTCGTTCAGCTTCTGGCCGTAGGAAGGAATCATGTCCTTGAGCTTCGACTCCCAGCCTGCGAACTGCTTGGGGAAGCAGCGCGACAGCAGCCCGACCATGATCGGGGTAGCGGTCGAAGCGCCTGGCGAAGCGCCGAGCAGGCCGGAGATCGAGCCGTCCGAGGAGGTGATGACCTCGGTGCCGAACTGCAGCACGCCGCCCTTCTTGGCATCCTTCTTGATGACCTGCACGCGCTGGCCAGCGGTGATCAGCTCCCACTTGGAACCATCTGCATCCGGGAAGTACTCGGCCAGCGCCTCGTCCTTCTTGGAGCGGGACTTGAGAACTTCCTTGATCAGGTAAGTGGTCAGATCCAGGTTGTCCTTGCCTACAGCCAGCATCGGGATGATGTTGTGCGGACGCAGGGACAACGGGAGATCCAGCTGGCCGGTGGACTTCAGGAAGTTCATCGAGAAGCCGGCGTAGGGGCCGAACATCAGCGAGCGCTTGCCGTCGACAAAGCGGGTATCCAGGTGCGGTACCGACATGGGAGGAGCGCCCACCGAAGCCTGGCCGTAGACCTTGGCGTGGTGCTGGTTGATGACGGTCTCATCGGTGCAGCGCAGGAACTGCCCGGAGACCGGGAAGCCGCCGAAGCCCTTGATCTCGTCGATGCCAGCCTTCTGCAGCAGTGGCAGTGCGCCACCGCCGGCACCGACGAACACGAACTTGGCCTTGACGTTCTTGACTGCGCCCGAAGCGTTGTCCTTGACGCTCAATTCCCAGCCGGCGCCCGAACGCTTGATGCCCTTGACCTTGTGGCCGTAGTTCACCGAGGCGCCAGCGGCGCCCAGCGAGTCGGTCAGGTCGCGGGTCAGGCGGCCGAAGTCGACATCGGTACCGGAGACAACGCGGGATGCGGCAACCTTCTGCGAGGCATCGCGGCCCTTGGCCACCAGCGGGGTCCACTGGTTGATGGTGTCCAGGTCGTTGGTGATTTCCAGTTCCTCGAACAACGCATTGGGCTTCAGTGCCTCGTAGCGGGTCTGCAGGTACTTGGAGTGGTCCTCGCCGATGACGAAGGACATATGCGGCAGGGCGCTGATGAAGCTGTTGTCGGCAACGCGGTTGTTCTCGACGGCCCACGAGTAGAACTGGCGGGAAACCTGGAACTGCTCGTTGATGCCAATGGCCTTGGCCGGATCGACCGATCCGTCAGCCTTGGCAGCGGTGTAGTTCAGTTCGCACAGTGCCGAGTGGCCGGTACCTGCGTTGTTCCAAGGGGAGGAGGATTCCTGCCCGGCCTTGTCCAGGTTCTCGAAAAGACCAATGGACCAGGTTGGTTCCAGCTGGTTGATCATGGTGCCAAGGGTGGCACTCATGATGCCGGCACCGATTAGTACTACGTCAAAAGATTCGGTTGACGTTTCAGAAGGCACGAGGATCTCCATCGACAGTGATACTTTGCTCTCTCCCAGAGTAGACCTATATCCCCGGGGGTTAGAAATCGTTAACTGGGTTAACGGTCACTAACTTGAGATAGACGGCGAGTTTGCCATCTGCACATCCGCGTAGCACTCGTTGAGCATCGGCGAGGGAGGATAGAAGGTGACGTTGCCGTTAAACGCCAGCGCAGAGATCGGAAAGACCAGTGGGAGCGCGGGCAGATCCGCGTTCAGGGTCTTGAGGATATCGGCATAGGCGGCGGTCCGTTCCTCTCCGGAAGGGATGGAACGGGACAGCATGATCTGTGAGTCAAGTAACGCCGAGGTGTATCCGAACTCATTCTCCTTGGCCGCCAAAATGCCGGACAGGAAGTCGTCTGCCGAACGGTAGCCGCCGGAGAAGCCCAGCAGGTGCAGTCCCTCGAAGTCCTTGGACTGCACGGTCTGCACGTAGCCGTCGGTCCATGCAATCGGGCGCGGCTTGATGCGGATCCCCACTGCGGCGAGGTCCTCGGCGATCTGCGCGAAAGTGCGTTCAGGCAGCGGAAGGTAGTTGCGCGAAACCTGCAGCGGGTAGGCGAACTCGATCTGTTCGCCCTTGTAACCCAACTCGGCCAGCAAGGTCTTGGCCTTCGACGCATCGTGGTTCGGCGTATCTTCCGGTGCCGGAATGCTCAAGGCAGAGGGCAAGAGGGTCGAAGCGTGCTTGGACCCTTGCAGGAACAGCTTCTCAGCCAGCGAGCTGCGGTTGACCGCGTGCGCAATGGCCATGCGGAACTCCGGCTTGGCCAGCCACTTATTGCGCTGGTTCATGCCGAGGTAGAGCACGGAGAAGGGATCGCGCTGGACAACCACCTTGGCATTGCGCACCAGGGTGCGCATGATGTCCACCGAGACCATGTCGAAGCCGTCGATTTCATCGGCCAGCAGTGCGCCTTCGCGGTTGTAGGGCGAAGGAACAGCTGAGATCAGCGCAACCTCGGGATGCGCGGTGTTATTGGATAGCCGCGGTTGATTCCAATAGTCCTTGAAGATCTCCAGGCGCACCACATTGTCCTCATGGGAAACAAAAGTGTATGGCCCGGTACCTACCGGGTGGGTGGAGAGCGACTCGGCCGGGTTCTGCCCGGGGCCGCCGGTCAACGCGCTGGGCGCGGCAATGGCCATGCCCGGCAGGGTCAGCGCTTCGATCAGCCCTGGCAGCCGGCGGCGCAGGTTCAAGGCGACCAGGTACTTGCCGGTTGCCTTGACGGATTCGAAATAGCTTGCGGAACCGGCTGCGGACTTCCCTTCGAAGAGCTTGGTGTCGAACTTCTTGGTCAGCTCTTCAAGCTGCTTGGTGCGTAGCTGCTGGGTGGCCAGTTCCTCTTCGCTGGCGTCGGCAGCGCTCTTGAACTCTTCTTCGAGTTCCTTGGCGGTTGGAAGCTTGGGGATATCGCTGTCGAAGTGGAAAACATTGGCAAAGCCCTGGCTGGATGAAGCGCGCAGCTGCGGGGACAAGCTTTCCCAGCGGTTGAAGTTGGCGACAACTGCTTCTGCTGTCAATTCGGTGCCGTCGTGGAAGAGCACGCCTTCGCGCAGGGTGAAGGTGTAGCGCAAGCCATCAGGGCTTTCGGTCCAGGATTCGGCCAGGCCGGCTACCGCGCCACCGGTATCGGGATCGATATCGACCAGCGTCTCGTACACCTGGCGGGTGATCCGGAAGGATTCGTTATCCGCCACGATGGCCGGATCGAGCTTGACCGGGGGAGCGGCTGCTGCCAGGCGCAGGGTCCGGGGAATGCGCGGTGCACTGGCCGAGGCTGTGGGCGAAGCGGAGGACGCGGGCCCCGAATTTCCGGTGCAGGCGGTCAGTGCCAGTGCGGTAGTCGCCAATGTACCGGTCAGCAATGCGCGTCGTGATACGAGTTTCAATGGCAATTCGGGCACTGGGATGACTCATCTTCCTATGGCAGGCGGTACTGCTTCGCGCAGGGAACAAGCAAGTAAATGTGCGCAAAGGTATTTATCAAAGATAGCGCACCACGGCCACGGCTCCGGGAGCCAAAACTCCCGGAGCCGTCAACTGTCGCTAAATTGTTAGCTGCGGTGCACGAGGTTCTCGCCGTCGTTGCCCGCGGCCCAGGCCTGCACCTGCTTCTTGAGCAACTTCACCATGCGCGGGAAGAACGCCTTGGTGTTGCCGCCGTTGTGGGGAACGACCAAGGCATTGGGGTGCTGCCACAATGGGTGATCGGCCGGCAGGGGTTCTGGATCGAATACATCCGATGCCATATTCAAGCGGCCCGAAGCGACTTCTGCCACGATTGCCTCGGTATCCACCACCGGGCCGCGCGCGACGTTGACCACGGTTGCACCGTCGGGAAGCTTAGCCAGCAGATCAGCGTCAACCAGATGATGGGTGGAATCGTTGAGCGGCACGATCAGGATCAGCACTTCGATCTCCGCCGCGCGCGCTGCGAGATCCGAAGTTGCGAAGACCTCGCCATGCTCATCGGTGCGGGCCGTGGAGCCGAAGCGCATGAGATTGACCTCGAAGGGCTCCAGGCGCTTGCGGATCTCTTCGCCGATGCCGCCCACGCCAACCAATGCCACCGTCCGATCAGCCAAGCCGGGCCACTGCTGGGGATTCCATCGGCCTTGTTGCTGGTCTCGGACCGCGTGCGGGTAGCCGCGCAGGGATGCGATGGCCAGGCCGATGGCCATCTCGGCGGTAGCCGCCGCGTGGACGCCGGCCGCGGTATTGATATTTGCGCGATCGCCAATCAGGTCAACCATTCCGTCGAAGCCGGTGGTCTGGGTCTGGACGATCTTGACGTTCGGTGCCTTGCGGATGTTCTTCAGCGTCTGGGGATTCGACATATAGGGAAGGATGGCAATGTCGATTTCTTCCAGCGCAGTTCCGGGGGTGCTCTCCAGGTCCCAGAGCACAGCTTTGAGGTTTTCCGGGATCGGACCAACCGCATCAATCAGATCTTGTGTCGGGAATGAAATCGTTCGTTGGGTGCTCATGGAAACACTGTACAAACCCCATCCGCGCTTTGGTAGTAACCCCTAGTCATGTCCTGTAATGAAGGTCACCGCAGAATACTGGCCCCCGAATTTGCGCTGAGGGAAATTGCTGGTAAAGTTTTATCTCGTTGCGAAAGCGCGAAGCCCGAAAAGCTTCTAGAACATCGCAGCGGGCGCCTCTAGCTCAATTGGCAGAGCAAATGACTCTTAATCATTAGGTTCCGGGTTCAAGTCCCGGGGGGCGCACGAACAATTTGTTCGGTTCACCAGACAACTTGTTTTCATAAATAAATACGCGCTTTTAGCTCAATTGGTAGAGCAAATGACTCTTAATCATTAGGTTCCGGGTTCGAGTCCCGGAGGGCGCACAAAACAAAGGTCAGGCTTCGGTCTGGCCTTTTTTGTTTGTCCCGGTGGACCAGCTAGCGCTTGACACGGAACCACTTTGGCCTGTGGTCGCCGGTAGGCTGGCCCGCGCCGGAGCCGGGAGGGGATCGGGGAAAGGATTCGAGGCCACTGGCGGGAAATTGACCGGCTGGCGGCTGGTCCTTCGGGCGACGCCGCATTGCGGTTTCGTGGAAATCATTGCTGCAGGTGCGCCCGGAGTGCTGTGCGGACCGGAGCCGAGCGGGAGTGCTGGCCGCGAGTGGCAAATCCCGGATTTGCCCCGCCGGTGGATAGTGAGGTCCGGATCGGAAAACTATGTGTGTTTTAGATTACTTTCAAGCCGGACAAATGTGATATTATGAATCTGACTTGGACTTTTATGTTCTCAGGTCGGGTACTGGCCGATTTTTGCTTTTGCATCATTTCTGCCTATGATTGTCTACGTCGCAAAGACGAGTTCTGAAAAAGAACTAGTCAGAGCGAGGAAGCGCTTTTAGCTCAATTGGTAGAGCAAATGACTCTTAATCATTAGGTTCCGGGTTCGAGTCCCGGAGGGCGCACAGTAGATCCGATCTGATTCGTCAGGTCGGATTTTTTGTATACCGCAAAGAAAAGAGGATCAGCTCATGAGTACTTCCGAAAAGACGAACCGTCTGTCCATCGGTGACCAGGCCCCTGATTTCACCTTGCAGGACGCTGCTGGCAAGTCTGTTGCCTTGGCCGATTACCGCGGCAAGAAGACCATCGTGTACTTCTACCCAGCCGCATCCACCCCGGGCTGCACGAAGCAGGCCTGCGATTTCCGTGATTCGCTCGAATCCTTGCAGTCCCTGGGGTACGCAGTTCTGGGCATTTCCCCGGACAAGACCGCCAAGCTGGAAAAATTTGTCGCCAAGGAAGAACTGAACTTCCCGCTGCTCTCCGACGAGGACCACGCAGTAGCTGAAGCCTACGGCGCCTGGGGAGAAAAGAAGAACTACGGCAAGGTCTACGAGGGCCTGATCCGCTCCACAATCGTGCTCGATGAAGAGGGCAAAATCGCGCTGGCGCAGTACAACGTTCGCGCCACCGGCCATGTAGCCAAGTTGCGCCGTGACTTGGGCATTGATCCCAAGTAGACCCCTTGTTTGGCTGATTTCATATCAGGCAGAACTTCCGCTACACTAAATGAGGTCGCCTTCGAGGAAACAGTGTTTCCGGTGTAGCGCTAGCGAGTATGGCGGAATTGGTAGACGCGCTGGATTTAGGTTCCAGTGTCTTCGGACGTGAGAGTTCAAGTCTCTCTACTCGCACCAACTGAACCCTGCGGTCTGATTCCATCGGCCGCAGGGTTTTTGCATGCATCCGCAGCGGTTGACCAAGCGTATGATCCAAATAAGGCAAGCGGCCGCGATCCGAGGAGGAGGGGCACCATGGCAGCCAAGGAACTGCCCACCATGTATGGGCTTTCTGAATCCGATCCTGGCCAGGACCTGATCAAGCGGGCGGGCATAGCCCCTGCCAATCTGGAGCAAATCGACCGCATCATGGCTGAAATGGGCCGGATGCGCCAGATCGAACGCCGCATCATGCGCAGCTCCCAGCAGTTCATGAAACTGAACGAAACCGACATGCGGGCGATCCGCAAGATGATCTCCGCCAAGCATGCGGGCCAATCCGTCACCCCGGGTGCGCTGAGCCAGTATCTGGGAATTTCCAGCGCATCGGTCACCAAGATGATTGACCGCTTGGAAGCCCACGGCCATGTGCGGCGCACCAGGCATCCAACCGACCGGCGTTCGCAATGCGTCGAGGTCACCGAGGAAACCCACCTGGCAGCACGGGAGCAAGTGGGGCGGCACCATGCCAAGAGATTCGAAGTGGCCAACGCGATGAGCCCCGAGGAGCGGGACGTAGTGATCCGGTTCCTTGCCGGGACCTCCGATGCCTTGGAAAGCAGCCTCGATTCAACGACTGCCGGCGAAGCGGACTAGTACCGGGACGTGCTGGATCCTCAGCCAGCCGCCTGCTTTTCCGCATCGCGCACAATGTTCTTGATGGTGGCCGGGAAAATGGCCCCATGGAACGGGTATACCGCCCACCAGTAGCAGCGTCCGGCCAAGCCCCGCGGGAAGAACACCGCTCGCTGGATCAGTTCGCTGCGCCCGTCAGCTCGCTTGTCGATCCGGTAATCCAGCCATGCCTGGCCCGGTGCACGCATCTCCGCGCGCAAGCGCAGCAAGCTGTTTTCCTCCAGGGCTTCCACGCGCCACCAATCCACCACATCTCCTAGTGCCAGCGTGCTGTGCGAGCGGCGTCCGCGCCGCGACCCCACGCCGCCTGCCAGTTTGTCCATCAAGCCGCGCAGCTTCCACAGGGCGGGGAAGGCGAAATACGGTGATTCCCCGCCGAGCCGATGCAGCACGCTGAAGAGCTGCGCCTCGGTTGCCGTGGTGCTGATGCGGCGGATGTCGGTGTAGGCCTTGCGCCCTGACCAATCCGGATCAGAGGGCAGCGGTTCGGCGGGTGCCGAAATCGGCTGGGCGGTAGCCCAACTGGTTTGCACCGCGTCGGCATCCATCTTCTCCAGTGCCAGCTGCACCGCTCGCGGATAATCGCACAAGCCCTGGGCCGGCGGGGCAATCAGCTTATCGATGTCCCGCGAGCCCATGACGCAATCATGCTGCAGCGACTGCACCAGCGCGGAAGCCAGGGTGTGCGGCAGCGGCGTCACCAGATTCACCCAGTGCGAAGCCAGCCGCGGGGTGAGCAGCGGCAACGGCCAGACTTTCGGTTCGCGCAGGCCGGCCACCTGGGCGTAGATCTTCATCAGCTGCGCGTAGCTGTAGGTGCCGGGGCCGCCGATGTCATAGGTTCCCTGCGCGGGCTGCGCCAGCTCGGCGCAGGCCGCCAGGTAGTGCAAGGTGTCGCGGATGGCGATGGGCTGGACCTGGTTCAGTACCCAGCGCGGGGCCGGCATCACCGGCAGCACATCGCTCAGGTGCCTGACCATTTCGAAACTGGCCGAGCCGGAGCCGATCACCAGGCCCGCCTGGAGCACCAGGGTGCTGGTGGCCGCTGACAGGATCTGCCCCACGGCCACGCGCGAAGCCAGATGCTCGCTGAGTTCGCCTGCCGGATGCAACCCGGAAAGGTAGACCAGTTGGCTGACCTCCTGTTCGCGTACGGCCTGCGCCATGACCTGCGCGCACGCTTTTTCCTGAGCCGCGAAATCCCGGGTCCCGGACATCGAATGCACCAGGTAGTAGAGCAGATCCGCGTCCTTGCAGAGCTTGGCCACTGCGTGCTCATCTTGCAGGTCGCCCTCGACGATCTCGACTTGGCCGCGCCATGGGGTATCGCGCAGGCGCTGCGCGTCACGGGTGAAAACCCTGACCTGGTGCCCGTTGCGCAAGAGCAGGGGCACCAGCCGTCCGCCGATATATCCGGTTGCTCCGGTCACTGCTATCAGGCTCATGGAGTTCGAACACCGCGCTTGCGCCAGGCGATAACCATGGATCCGAGCAGGAGCAGCGCGGCGCAGCCCAGCGCGGCGTACCCGGCCAGTTCGGACTGGTTGGTTCCGGACAGCCGGCTCACGCCGATCCAGCCCAGGCCCCAGGCGATGGCCAAGGCGGTGAAGATCCTGCCCGAGTAGGCGGTGGTGCCCAGTCCGATGGCCGCTGCGACCACCAGCAGTGCCACTGCCGCTCCTGGTGCCCAGGAGGCGTCCTGGCCAAAGCCCAGGGAGAGCAGCCATGCGGAGGTGTTGGCGATGCTGGCTACGCAGACCCAGCCCAGGTAGATGCCGAAGGTCAGCCACATGATCCAGTATTCGGTGCGCGAGGCCGGGGTGCCTGCCACCATGATGGTCAGCATCCAGGCCAGGCACGCGACGAGGATGAAGATCACCGCGACGCTGGCGCCCAGCCAGCCCAGCTGGACCACGGTAATCCATGCGGCGTTCAGCAATGCCGAAAGCAGCGCGGGAATACGCAGCTTGGCGGCCCAGGCCGAGCGGCGTCCGGCGGGGGTGAGCTGGAAAATTCCGTAGACGGCCAGCCCGGCGTAGATCACGCTCCAGATGGAGAAGGCCGGACCCGCGGGGGCCAGCAGCGTCGAGTCAGCGCCCAGATAGCCGCCGGCTGCCTGCTGGACCGGAGTTCCGCCCAGGGCCCCGCTTCCGATGAATGAAACGGCAATGGCCAGGATCAGGGCAATCGCTGTGAACACCGGCAGTGCCCAGGATGTGGCTGACGCGGGGGCTCGGTAGGGAAAATTCGGGGAATCCGTGGAACTGCTCATCGTGTGCTCCTGATGTCGGTTGAAAATTTTTCCCGCTTCGAGTCGACAAAACGAGATAGTTAAACCATGATGTATCTAGAAAAGCTAAATATCAACTAGGCGAGAGAAGTTATCATGGATTGTTCACGTCCGCTGATTGCCTCGGAAGTGTTCCGGTTGCTGCTCAAGCTCCAGCGGTCCTATGCACTGAGCGAAGCGCGCCTGCGCCACAGCCTTGACCTGAACGATACAGATTTGCGTGCGGTGAACCTGCTGCGTTCCATGCAAACGCCCAGCTCCGGGGAACTGGCCCGCGAACTGGGAGTGTCATCGGCAGGAATCACCTCGGTCCTGGACCGGCTCGAAGCCCGCGGGATGGTTGAAAGAAGGCACCATGCCGCGGACCGGCGGCGCACCCTGGTGGCACAGGGACCCAATTTCCCGGTGTCCACCGGGCCAGGGCAGGTGCTGCTGCGCAAGCTGCACACGTTCTACGCGCAGCTGGACGAGCCGTCCCGCAGGAATCTGGGCGCGCTGCTCGAAGACGCCCGGCGAGAGCTGGAGACGCGGGACACCGTGACCAGCGAAGAGAACCAAGCAAACCCCACCACATCCTTTCAGTAGGGAACCATGAGAATGCACACCACCACACACCAGGCCCCGCCGGCCGAAGCGGCTGGCGCGCCAGCCTCAGGCGGGCTCATCGATGCACCCACCCGGCGCGCCATCAGCGATCGGCTGGAATTGCTGGCCACGCAGGCCCAGCGCCGCAGCGCCGCCTACTCCGCGCAGACTGCGCTGCTCTGGTCCCGGATCTCCGAACGGCTGGCTACCGGCAAGCTGATGCGCCCGGGGCTGGTGATGCTCGGCTACCGGGCCTTCGGCGGCCGCAATGAGGCCCGCGCCGTCGACCTGGGCTGCGCCTTCGAGCTACTGCACGCCGCCTTGCTGATCCACGACGACGTGGTGGACCGCGACTTCGTGCGCCGCGGGGAAAAGACGATCTCGGCGCTCTACCGCGACCACGCCATCGCTAGCGGCCGGAACCGGGCCGATGCCGAGCATGCGGGCAATTCCGTGGGCATCATCGCCGGGGACCTGCTGATCAGCGAAGCGATCAAGCTTGCGGCCAGGGCCTCGGCCGGAAGCGACAGCGAAGCCGGGGTCCAGCAGGCCTTCTTCCAAGCCATCGAGCAGGCAGGGGCCGGAGAGCTCGAGGACCTGCTCTACTCGCTGGGCCCGGCTCCAGCCACCACCAGCCAGGTGCTGCGCATGGAGCAGATGAAAACCGCGGCCTACTCCTTCCAGTTGCCGCTGCAGGCCGGAGCGCTGCTGGCCGGGGCGCACCCCGGCCAGGCCGAGGCCATCGGCGCGGTCGGCTGCCAGCTCGGGGTGGCCTACCAGATCATCGATGATGTGCTGGGCACCTTCGGGGACCCGGCACGCACCGGCAAGCCGGTGGAATCGGACTTGCGCGAATTCAAGAGCACCATCTTGCTGGCCCTGGCCAGCGAGCAACCCGAATTCGCCAAGCTGCTGGGCGGATTCCGCGAAGGAACAGTGGATGCCGGCCGGATCCGCCAGGAACTGGCCGCGCAGGGGGCCGAGCGCTTCGCCCGGCAGCTGGCTAAGCAACTCTGCTCGCGGGCCACCGGCTCCGCGGCCTTCCTGGACCTGCCCGAAGAAGCCCGGACGCTGCTGCGCGAATGCACTGGCCTGATCCTGGATCGAAGCAGCTGAACGCCATGAAACCTGACAATTCCCCTCACAGCACCGCAGGCACCGCCGCCTTGGAGCACTATTCGCGCACCGCCCAGCGCAGCGCCCGGGTGGTGCTGGGCGAATACTCCACCTCGTTCTCGCTGGCCTGCAAGCTGCTGGATGCCGCCAGCGCCCGGCACATCGCCAATATCTACGCGCTGGTGCGCCTGGCCGATGAAATCGTGGATGGGGTGGCCTGCCAGGCCGGCCTGGACAACCAGGCCATCGCCGCGTGCCTGGACGAGCTGGAAGCGGAAACCCTGCGCGCCATGGAACGCGGGTACAGCACCAACATGGTGGTCCACGCTTTCACCATTTCCGCCCGGGCCACCGGCATCCACGCCGAGCTCACCGCCCCGTTCTTCGCCTCCATGCGCGCGGACCTGGGCACCGGGCAGCATGATGCGCGCAGCTTGCAGGACTACATCTACGGCTCGGCCGAAGTCATCGGGCTGATGTGCCTGCAGGTCTTCCAGGCGATGCCCGCCGCGCCGGACTTGACGCCTGCCCAGGCGCAGCGCGCCAAGCACGCCGCCCGCAGCCTGGGCGCGGCCTTCCAGAAGGTCAACTTCCTGCGCGACCTGGCAGAAGACAGCGAAGATTTGGGACGCAGCTACTTTCCCGGCCTGGACCCGGCAGGATTCGATGAGCCAAGCAAGGCGAAGCTGGTTGCGCAGATCGAGCAGGACCTGGCCCAGGCCCGCGCCGGCCTGCCCTACCTGGCCCCGTCCGCTGCCCGGGCGGTGCGCCTGGCCCATGACCTGTTCCGCGAACTGAACTCCCAGCTGGACAAGGCCCCGGCCTCCCAACTGCTGCGCACCCGCATCTCGGTCTCCGCCCCGCGCAAGGCGCTGATCGCCGCCCGCGTGCTGCTGGGCACCCGGGGCACCACCGGCCGCAAGCCAAGAATGGAAGTAGCAAGCAGATGAACCACGCACAAAGAGAAGTCGTAGTCATCGGGGGCGGATTCTCCGGCCTGGCCAGCGCCGGGTTGCTCGCCGCCCGAGGCTGCAAGGTCACCTTGATCGAGCAGCAGCCGCATCCGGGCGGTCGCTCCGGACGACTGGAGCGCGACGGGTTCCGCTTCGACACCGGCCCCTCCTGGTACCTGATGCCCGAGGTCTTCGAGCACTGGTTCAAGCTCATGGGCACCAGCGCCAGCGAACAGCTGGAGTTGCGCGAACTGGCCACCGGCTACCGCACCTTCTTCCAGGGCCGCGAAGAACCGGTGGATGTCGGTACCGGCGCCGCGGCCAGCGGACTCTTCGAAGCCCTGGAACCGGGCAGCGGCCCAGCCTTGGAGCGGTACCTGCGCACCGCGAAGGAGGGTTATGAATTGGCCTTGGAGCATTTCCTCTATGACGATTTCAACTCGCTCACCTCCCTGCTGCACCCAAGGATCCTGCGCCGGACCCCGCAACTGGCCCAGCTGCTGGCCTCCAGCTTGGAAAGCCATGTGGCCCGGCGCTTTTCGAGCAACGAGATCCGCCAGCTGCTCGGATACCCGGCGGTGTTCCTGGGCTCCAGCCCGAGCCGCACCCCTGCGCTCTACCAGCTGATGAGCCACCTGGACCTCACCGACGGGGTGAAATACCCGATGGGAGGCTTCGCTGCGGTGGCCGACGCCATGGCCGAACTGGCCCGGAAACACGGCGCGGCCATCCATCTCTCAGCGACCGCAACGGCCATTGAAGCCAGCGCAGGGAAAAATCCCCGGGTCAGCGCGGTGCGCTGGATCGACGCGCACGGCAGGCAGCAGCGCACCCCGGCGACCCAGGTGATCGCAGCCGCCGATGTGCGCCACCTGGAAGGCCATTTGCTGCCCGAAGCGCTGCAGACCCATACCGCCAAGAGCTTCCAGCGCAAGGACCCCGGCCCCAGCGCGGTGCTGCTCTGCCTGGGCATCAGCGGCAAGCTGCCGCAGCTGGAGCACCACAACTTGCTGTTCACCACCGACTGGAAAGAGAATTTCTCGCGGATTCGCCAAGGGCGGATGCTGGAGGCGGAAACCAGCATCTATGTCTGCAAGCCCAGTGCCACCGACCCCTCGGTGGCCCCGGAGGGCTGCGAGAACCTGTTCATCCTGGTTCCAGCTCCGGCCATGCCCGAATGGGGGATTGGCGCAGCCGATGGGGCAGGAGATGCCGCGGTGGAAGCGGTGGCCGACGCGGCCATCGACCAGCTGGCCGCATGGGCTGGCATCAAGGATCTTCGCGAGCGGATCGTGGTGCGCCAGAGCATCGGCCCGGGGGACTTCGTCCAGCAGTACGGCGCCTTCAAAGGCGGTGCGCTGGGCCTGGCCCATATCCTGGGGCAAAGCGCCATGCTGCGTCCGGGCAACCGCAGCGCCAAGGTGGGCGGGCTGCACTATGCCGGCAGCACCGTGCGCCCCGGAATCGGTGTGCCGATGTGCCTGATCAGCGGGGAACTGGCTGCCAAAGCGGTGCTCGGGATCAAGGCCGCGGGGCCCATGGACGAAAACTTCGCGGCCACGGTGCGGCAGGAGGCCGGAGCATGATCTACCTGGGCATCTTGCTGGCACTGCTGGCCTGCATGGGGTTGCTGGACGCGAAGGGAAAGCTCTTCATCTTCCGCCATCCGGTGCGCGGGATCCTGGCCCTGGGGCTGGGCACCGGATTCTTCGTGCTCTGGGATGTGCTGGCCATCAGGCAGGGCATCTTCCTGCATAAGGAATCGGAGCTCATGACCGGAATCATGGTGGGCGAGCAGTTCCCCTTGGAAGAAGTCTTCTTCCTGGTCTTCCTGTGCTATTGCGCCATGATTGCCTTCACCGGGCTGCCGGTGCTGGCCAGCATGCTGCGCAACCGGAACCCGAAAGCATCCAAGCGCACGTTGGGGGAGAACCATGTTCCTTGAATTGAGCCTCTGCTTCCTATTTGCGGCCATGGCCGTCTTTGCCGCCGGGCTGGCCGCCAGCAAGCAGCGCCTGCGCTCGGTGGCCAAGCCGCTGGGCGCTGCCATGGCCCTGATGCTCGTGCTCACGGCGATCTTCGACAACCTGATGATCTACGCCGGGTTGTTTGGCTACGGCAGCGGGACGCTGTCCGGGCTGCATCTGGGCCTGGCCCCGATTGAAGACTTCTTCTACGCCGCCTGCGCGGTCTTCCTGGTTCCCGGGCTGTGGTGGCTGCTCGGTGCCCGCAGCCACAGAAAGGACGCTTCATGATCCGCGGAATCGTATTGAGCTCACGCCCCATCTCCTGGGTGAATACCGCCTACCCGTTTGCCGCCGCCTATCTGCTGGCCGGCGGCGGGATCGATTGGCGCCTGGTCCTGGGCACGGTGTTCTTCCTCTTCCCCTACAACCTGCTGATGTACGGCGTGAACGATGTCTTCGACTACGAATCGGACCTGCGCAATCCGCGCAAGGGAGGATTCGAAGGGGCGTTGCTGTCCAGGCAGAGCCATAAGGCGCTGCTCATCGCCTGCGTCCTGTGCGCCGCGCCGTTCCTCGTGGTGCTCGCGGCAGCCGGGGACGGCGCAGCCAACCTCGTTCTGGCCGTGTCCATCCTTGCGGTGCTGGCCTACTCCGCACCGCGGCTGCGCTTCAAGGAAAGGCCCGGGCTGGACTCGCTGACCAGCGCGGTGCACTTCGTCTCCCCGGCGGTCTACGGGTGGGTGCTTGCTGGCGCCAGCGTGCAGGCCGAGCAGTGGCTGGTCTTCGGCGCGTTCCTGCTCTGGGGGATGGCCAGCCACGCCCTGGGCGCCATCCAGGATATTGTTCCCGACCGCCAAGGCGGGCTGTCCTCGATCGCCACCGCCTTGTCGGCCCGCACGACCATCTACCTGGTCTTGGCCGCCTACCTGCTGGCCGGAGTGCTCGTGGCGGTGGGCCTTTCGGGGATTGGCCGCTGGGCGGCGGTGCTGGCCCTGGCCTATGTGCTCAACGTCCTACCCCATCTTGGAATCAGCGATGCAAGCTCGGGTACGGTTAATCGAGGATGGAAGAGATTCTTGTGGATCAACTACCTGTGCGGTTTCCTGCTGACCATGCTCCTGATCTTTTCGGCACTTTTCACCTACTAGACCCGGATGGGGATTCAAGGATTTCAATGGACGTCATTTTGCTTTCGGATCAAGGCCAGCCTATTGGCACGCACCCGAAAGAATTGGTTCACACCACGGATACCGTGCTGCACCAGGCATTCTCCTGCCATGTGCAGAATCAAGCTGGCCAGGTGCTGGTGACGCGTCGTGCCCTGTCCAAGTTGACCTGGCCAGGGGTCTGGACGAACTCCTTCTGCGGGCATCCCCAGCCCGGCGAGAGCTTCGAAGAAGCCATTACGCGCCACGCGGCCCATGAGCTCGGCTTCAAGGTCAGCCGCATCGAATCGGCGCTGCCGGACTTCCGCTATCGCGCCGTGGATGCCTCGGGCATTGTGGAAAACGAAATCTGCCCGGTCTTCACCGCGATAATCGACAGCGAGATCTCCGCTAACCCGGACGAAGTCATGGACTACTGCTGGGCGGATCCGGCACAACTCGGTGAAGCCCTGCGCGCCACCCCGTGGGCCTTCAGCCCGTGGCTGGTGATGCAGGCTGCAGGGATGTCCCTGTACCAGGTCGAGCAAGGCTGATTCCGGGCCCGCCGCCGGCGTGGAATCCGTGCAGGGTGATTCCTGTGGAATTGTCCGGGTCATTGGCTATGCTCGATTGCATGGTGCTTCAAGTAATTTCTTCCGGAATCCAGCGGCGCTGCGTGGCCATCGATGCGTTGCGCAAGGCCAGTGTGGTCGCCGGCGGCTTGGTGCTGGCTTCGTCCCTGGCCAGCTGTGCCCCGCTCCAGTTCGAAGCATCCGCGCAAACTCCTGGCGTGAGCCCGCAGATCGCGGCCTTGCCGAAGTATGCCGACAACCTCCAGGAAGTCGAAGGGCGCCAGGAATGGGCGGATCAGAAGATCTTCCAGTACCTCAATGGCCAGGGCGCCGCCGGCTTCCATTCATTCGCCGAGGATTCCATCCAGTACGCCACCGTGGGGTGGCTCTCTCCAGTCCAGGGCGTGCTCGCCATTGTCGTGGAGGGCAGCGATTGGATCGCGGAGGGCAGTGCTGCCGGCTATGCCGAGCGGGTCATGACCTCCGTCGGCTACGAATCAATCGAGTTGGACCGGGTTGAGATCCTCACCGTCGAAGGGCAGCTGCTCGCCTCCGACTACCGCGGGAATCATCCCGGGGCTTTGTAAGCGAAAAGGCCATCTCGCCGCGTAGCTTCCAATGGAGCTAGCTGGCGGGATGGCCTTTGCTATCGGGAATTCTCTTGCCGGCTATACGAAGTTCTCGGTGCCTTCGATGGTGTTCATGAAGTGGTCCATGAAATCAGCGAAGTCCTCTGCATCGGATTTCTGGTCAATGGTGGCACCAATGCTGATGGCATCATCGACATGCAAGTCGATGCTCGGCGCTTCGGGAATGCTGAAGCGGAACACTCGGCCCGAAGAGATCGCGATTTCGTAGCCGCCATCGCTGAGCTCGGCGAGCTGGTTCACATTCGTATTGTTGATGTTGATCGCATCCTCGGATGCTTCCAAGCTGCTGGCATTCACTGGCGCAATAATCAGTTCCGCTGGTTGGCGCCGATATCCAATGACCTTGAGCCCTCCGGAGCCGGCGATGCCGGTGCCCGCCACGAGATTGTAGCTGGCGAAGTTGGGGATCTGCGAGTCGAAGGCCTCATGGAGGCGGGCCTTTACCTGCTGGGTTGGATTTTCGTCTGGGCGCTTGTCCATAACTAATACTCTACCGATAACTTTGGACAATTTGACCAGTCGCAACATTTATCGAAATGTGTCATCGGCACGTCATGGGTTATCTGATTGGTCATATTGACTTCTAGAATGGGATTAATGAGCCAGGATGCTAATTGAGTCGCCAAGCCATGCGCCCGTGTGGCCATCGACGGAACTCATGCCTTTCCCGGCTCAACGCTGCAAGCGAAACCAACTGCATGGCAGGGGACTTCCTTGGAGCAAGGGGTGCGCAGCGCGAGCGATGCGCATTCCCGGCAGCTGGTGCTTGTCTCCAGCTAATCCCGTTTCGACAGGCACTTTTGGTGCCTATGAAGCGAAAAAGCCAAGGCTTGTTTGCGGTGTCGCGTCCAAGGCTTGGACATCCATCTCATATAATGAGATAAACAGGGTGTCTAGTTGCTCTTTGCCGTGAGGTGGAGAAAACTAGAGGCATGCAAACAAACACCGATGTACTACTAGTTATCAGGCGCGGAGCCTGAGACACTGTCCAACACCACGGACAGTACGTCGGTAACGCGCAAGCCCCCTTTCGTCAGTAGTGACGGCCGCGGGGCGTTTTTTATGCGCAAACGAAGAGATAGATATGGAAAGGATCCCGATGAGCAACTCAACACCCGCCAATCCGGCGTCGGTTGCGAAGTCAATCAATCGAACCAAGGATGCCGCCGCCGCTGTCTCTTCCGTCGTGGAGGCTTCGAACCCGGTACAGGGTCCGAATAATATCGTTGCTCCCACACAGATGACGGGCTCACAAGCCATCGTCCGCTCGCTGGAAGAACTGGGCGTCAAAGACGTCTTCGGATTACCAGGTGGGGCCATCCTTCCCACCTATGATCCACTGATGGATTCGACCAAGATTAACCACATCTTGGTCCGCCACGAACAGGGTGCCGGCCATGCCGCACAGGGTTACGCCATGGTGAGCGGGGAAGTGGGCGTATGCATCGCTACTTCCGGACCAGGCGCAACCAACCTCGTCACCGCACTGGCCGATGCCAATATGGACTCGGTACCAATGGTGGCAATCACCGGTCAGGTCAATAGCGCTTTCATTGGCTCTGACGCATTCCAGGAAGCAGACATTGTCGGCATCACGATGCCGATTACCAAGCACGCTTTCCTGGTCACCAACGCGGAAGACATTCCGCGCACGCTGGCCAGCGCTTTCTACCTGGCGCAGACCGGCCGTCCCGGTCCGGTGCTGGTGGATATCACCAAGGATGCCCAGCAGAGCGACATGACCTTCTCATGGCCGCCAAAGGTCGACCTGCCGGGCTACCGCGTGGTCACCCGCGGACACAACAAGCAGCTGCGCGAAGCCGCCAAGCTCATCGCTTCGGCAACCCGCCCGGTGCTGTACGTCGGCGGTGGCGTGATCAAGGCCAACGCCCATGAGCAGCTCAAGGAATTCGCGGAATTCATCAACGCGCCGGTGGTCACCACGCTGACCGCACGCGGTGCCTTCCCGGACTCGCATGAACAGCACGTGGGCATGCCCGGCATGCACGGTGCCGTCTCTGCGGTCACCGCACTGCAGCAGTCGGATTTGCTCATTACCCTCGGGGCCCGCTTCGATGACCGCGTCACCGGCGTGCTCTCCACCTTCGCGCCGAACGCGAAGGTGATCCACGCCGATATCGATCCTGCGGAAATCTCCAAGAACCGCGTGGCCGATGTGCCGATCGTTGGCTCGCTGGATGAAATCATCCCGCAGCTGCACGAGGCCTGCGCCTCGCGCTTCGAGAACGAAGCCCAGCAGGATCTGGCTGGCTGGTGGGGACTGCTCAACCGCCTGCGCGAAACCTACCCGATCGGCTACACCGAAACCCACGATGGCCTCTCGGCTCCGCAGAACGTCATTGGGCGCATCGGCGAGCTGACCGGTCCGGAAGGCGTCTACGTGGCAGGCGTGGGCCAGCACCAGATGTGGGCAGCGCAGTTCGTCAAGTACGAGCGCCCGCGCTCGTGGCTGAACTCCGCCGGCCTGGGCACCATGGGCTACTCGGTGCCTGCCGCCATGGGCGCCAAGGTGGCGCAGCCGGACCGCGTGGTCTGGGCCATTGACGGAGATGGCTGCTTCCAGATGACCAACCAGGAACTGGCTACCTGCGTGATCAACCGGATCCCCATCAAGGTTGCCATCATCAACAACTCGTCGCTGGGCATGGTCCGCCAGTGGCAGACCCTGTTCTACGATGGCCGCTACTCCAACACCGATTTGAACACCGGCCACGGAACCGCCCGGATTCCGGACTTCGTGAAGCTGGCCGACGCCTACGGCTGCGTGGGCCTGCGCTGCGAACGCGACGAGGATATCGATGCGACCATCCAGAAGGCATTGGAAATCAATGACCGTCCGGTAGTCATCGACTTCGTGGTCTCGGCCGACTCCATGGTGTGGCCAATGGTCCCATCGGGAGTCAGCAACGACCAGATCCAGATTGCCCGCGGCATGACCCCTGAATGGGAAGAGGAGGACTAGAACATGGCAAAGCATACGCTTTCGGTACTGGTTGAAGACGTTCCCGGCGTGCTCACCCGCGTCGCCAGCCTCTTCGCCCGCCGTGCCTTCAACATTCACTCGCTGGCAGTGGGCCCCACGGAAATTGCCGGCATCAGCCGCATGACCGTGGTGGTGGACGCCGAAGGGGATTCCCTGGAGCAGGTCACCAAGCAGCTGAACAAGCTGGTCAACGTCATCAAGATCGTGGAACTGCTGCCGGAAACCTCGGTGCAGCGCGACCACATCATGATCAAGGTGCGCGCCGATGCGGCGACGCGACTGCAGGTCACCCAGGCCGCGGAGCTGTTCCGCGCATCGGTGATCGACGTATCCACGGACTCGCTGGTCGTTGAGGCCACCGGCAATGCGGCGAAGATCGAAGCACTGCTGGCAGTACTTGAGCCATTCGGCATCCGCGAGATCGTCCAGGCCGGAACGCTGGCCGTGGGACGCGGAACAAAGTCGATGAGCGACCGTGCCCTGAAGACGCTGTCCGCCTAAGCGCACAACGACTTCAAGAGACACGAACTACAAATTTAGGTATTTGGCACCTAGCTTAGAAGAAAGCAACAGTGCCTAAGCACAAGACTTCTTTACCAGAAGCACAAATAAGGAGAATTACAGTGGCTGATCTGTACTACGAAGACGACGCAGACCTCTCGATCATCCAGGGCAAGAAGGTAGCTGTCATTGGCTACGGCTCCCAGGGCCACGCCCACGCACTGAGCCTGCGCGACTCGGGCGTCGAGGTTATCGTCGGCCTGGCTGAGGGCTCCAAGTCCCGCGCCAAGGCCGAGGCCGAAGGCCTGAAGGTAGCTACCGTTGCCGAGGCAGCGGCTTGGGCAGATGTCATCATGATCCTGACCCCGGACCAGGTCCAGGCCCAGGTCTACACCGAGTCGATCGCCGAGCACCTCGAAGAGGGCAACGCGCTGTTCTTCGGCCACGGCTTCAACATCCGCTTCGGCTTCATCCAGCCACCAGCCAACGTCGACGTTGCACTGGTTGCTCCCAAGGCGCCAGGGCACACCGTGCGCCGCGAATTCGAAGCCGGCCGCGGCATCCCTGACCTGATCGCCGTGGAGCAGAACTTCACCGGCGGCGCCAAGGAACTGGCACTGTCCTACGCAGCAGGCATCGGCGGCACCCGTGCCGGCGTTATCGAGACCACCTTCACCGAAGAGACCGAAACCGACCTGTTCGGCGAGCAGGCTGTGCTGTGCGGTGGCACCTCCCAGCTGGTCCAGTACGGCTTCGAGGTCCTGACCGAAGCTGGCTACAAGCCGGAAATCGCCTACTTCGAGGTGCTGCACGAGCTGAAGCTGATCGTTGACCTGATGTGGGAAGGCGGCATCGCCAAGCAGCGCTGGTCGATCTCCGACACCGCTGAGTACGGCGACTACGTCTCCGGCCCACGCGTGATCACCCCAGAGGTGAAGGAAAACATGAAGGCTGTGCTGGCTGATATCCAGTCCGGGGCTTTCGCCAACCGCTTCATGGAAGACCAGAAGGCCGGCGCTCCGGAGTTCAAGGAACTGCGCGCCAAGGGCGAAGCCCACCCAATCGAGACCACCGGCCGCGAACTGCGCTCGCTGTTCTCCTGGATCTCGGATGCATCCTCGGATGACTACGTAGATGGTTCGGTAGCCCGCTAATTGCGCGCTGACAACTAGCTTTATAAGCTGAACAAAATAAATCGACCTCGGTTGCTTTCCATTTGGGAAGCAACCGAGGTCGATTTTTTGGTCTGCTGGGTCGGATACCAGCCAGGCAGGTTTAGAGCTTCGAAGCCCGGTAGCCGGCCTTGCGCGCATCAGCTGCAGTCTTGAAGCATTCTTCTGGCTTCGTGATGTTGTAGAAGCGCTGTCCCTTGACGTGGTACTTCCACTCCTTCTGGCTGCCGGTGCGGTTGCCCTTCACCGGGTAGCCTGCAGGGCAGTTCTTCGCCTTGCCGCTCATCTTCACGGAACGCTTGGCGGCCGCCTTCTTCACCAGCAAGGTCTGCGTCTTCTGCACGGTCGAGGTCTTGCCCTTGAGCTGGTACTTGACCGTGGTGGTGACCTTGTAGGTGCCCGCTGCAAGCTTGACGGACTTCTTCTTGCTGGCGACGGTCTTGTTGCCCTTGACCACCTTCAGCAACGCCGACTTGATCTTCACGTTCTTTGCCTTGGAATAGCTAGGCTTGATGGTTGCCTTGGCTGAACCCTTGACTGTTTTCGTGCCGATTTTCTTGATGGTTACCGCAGGAGCCTTTTTCTTCGCAGCAACGATGCTGGCAGATGACATGCTGGTGGGCAACGGAGCGGCCGTGGCCGCGGAGACACCGGAGAATACAAGTGCTCCCGAAGCGATGACAGCGAGCGAACGCTGAACTAATTTATTCAATTTCTCCCCATGGAAAGTCGAGCGAGCATGGGCACTGATCGGTCCCATGTGCTGATTCTAATCTGGACTGGGAATAGAAACTATGGCTGGACGCGATTGTGATCGATTGCGGCTATTGCCGTCAAAGCGTTACCCGAGCAGTCGAGTGTTTTCCCAATGATTAGTTGAAGCCTTTGCTAGGCTCGGGCAAAACCATGCAAAGGAGCGCGCCCGTGCCACAGGAAAGCAACTACGACGATTTCGCCCAAGACTACGCTGACGAGAACGAATTCAGCATGCTGAACGCCTACTATGAGCGGCCAGCCACCCTGGAACTGGCGGGAGAGGTTGCCGGCCGGGACATCCTGGATATCGGCTGCGGCGCCGGTCCGCTGTCCGAGCAGCTCATGAGCCGTGGCGCGAGCGTCTCGGGCTTCGACACCAGCCGGGCCATGGTGGATCTGGCACGCCAGCGGCTGGGCGAGGACGCGGACCTGAAAGTGGCGACATTGGGGGAGAAGCTCCCGTATGCCGACAACAGCTTTGACGACGCCATTGCTTCATTGGTGTTCCACTACTTGCCGGACTGGGACTACGCACTGGAAGAAGTCCGCCGGGTGCTCAAGCCCGGCGGCCGGCTCATCATGTCGGTGAACCACCCGATTCTCTACCCGTTCAACCACCGCGGCAAGGACTACTTCCAGCTCACCCAGTACACCGACGAAGTGACTTTCAAGGGGAAGCCTGCCGAATTGACCTATTGGCATCGGCCTTTGCATGAAACCATGACGGCGCTGATCTCCGCAGGGTTCGCGGTGGAACGTGTCTGGGAGCCTCCGTATGCCAAGGATGCGCCCGAAGGCGTGATTCCAGAAGAGCTGCGCGAACGCGACGCGTTCTTGAGCTTCCTGTTCTTCTCGCTGCGCTCGACGCGCTAGCCGGCGAGGCGCAAACCTGCCGCTGCGGGTTAGCCGCCGATGTTCCTGCCAGAACGGGTGCGACCTGCAAGAAACACCCAAGTACCCAGGAGCAGCAGTGCTGATCCGAGCCAGACGCTCCACCAGGGGAAGCCCGGGATCTCAGGAGTGGAGCCGAGGGCTTCCAGATCTGCGCGCGGCGTAGGGTGCACGCGTTCGCCGGTGACCAGCATGCGATGCGTATTGATGCCTAGGGGAGTGCAGGTGACCAGGGTGGCCAGATCCTTGTCGAATTGCGGGGTCAGAGCCTTCGTCTCATCCGGCTCTACCGTCTGCGTTTCAACCACCCGGTACGTCAGCACCTCATTGAAGACCTCGATGCTGAAGGTCTCGCCGATTTTCACCTGGGGCAGATCGTTGAACAGGTTGGCCTCGGGCAACCCGCGGTGAGCGGTCAGCACCGCATGCATCGACTGCCCGCCCACAGGCAGTGCGGTGCCTTGCAGGTGCCCGACGCCTTTGAGCAAGGTCTGGTCATCGGTACCGTGGTAGATCGGCAGGTCGATGTCCACCGACGGGACTCGCAGCCGGCCGATGAGCCCCTCGCTGTTGACGTTGAGCAGGGAATCGTACTCGGTATCTTCCCGCACCGATCCGTTGCTGGTAGGGATATTGCTGCCCGGGGCCAATAAGCCGCCGCCAACCAGTTCCTCGTTGTACTCCCGGGCCCGCTGCAGCTCCTGGGAAATCGTGGAGCTGCCCTCGTGGGACACGTCGCTGGAGATTTCCTTGATGATCTTGGATTGGTTGTATTGCGAGAACCAGCTCGCCGCTGGCGGGTACAGCAGCATGAGCGTACCGGCCAGGAAGACGACGGCGATCACCAGCGTGGACACCGGGACGCGCCAGCGGTTCCTGTGCTGCGGGGGAGGGGAAAGCGTGGAACTGGGAGTTGAGCTCATGATTTCTGCCTATGAAGTCTTGGGAATCAGGAAGTTCAGAAAGAAAATGGTGGGAGTCCCAAGCAATGCTTAGTTCTCCCACCATCTACTGGCTACCCTGGTGCTGCATCAAGCAGTACGCGGGTTAGCCCTGGGTGCGCGAGCGGCGGCGCTTCACCAGTACCGCACCACCGGCGGCGGCCATCAGGCCAAGACCTGCAATGGTGAACAGCACGGTGCCCGAGGCACCGGTGAGCGGCAGATCAGGACCGGTCGGCTTGTGGTTGGTGATGGTCTCGATCAGGATCTGGCCGTTGGTGACAACCAGTTCGCCGGACCACGGATCAGCGGGAAGCACGTATCCGGCTGGCGCCTTGGTTTCCTTGACCCAGTAGCTCGATTCCATGTCGTCCTCGATCCCCAGGTGCAGTTCCCACTTGACGACCCCGTCTACCGTGGTTCCGGTAGCCAGAGGCGAACTGGTGGGTTCGCCCTCGGCATCAGGTGCAGTTCCATAGAGCTCGAATTCCGCGCCGTCCAGCAGTGCACCGTTCTCGCCTTCAGCCTTCTTTTCCAGCTGCAAGGTGCCCAGGTTGGTGTTGGTGGTGCCATCAGCTTCCGTGCCATTGATGTTCACGGTCGCGGTGTTCTCGATGACTCCGCCTTCAGGGATCGAGTTGACCTTGGTCTTCAAGACGGCCGTCACGGTGGTCGCACCAGCCGCATCGAGTTTGGCGAGGCCCGCCCCGGTGAAGGTGATCACCGCATTGTCGGCCGAGATGGTGTAGTCATCAAAAGGAACGAGTTCCCCGGTGCCAATCGATACCGACTCCCAGGAGATGAAATCGAGGTTCCCCGAGAGGCTATCGGTCAAGGTGTAGGACTTGTAGGGAAGATCCGAGTCAGGGACATCGGTGACCAGTGTCCAGGTGACCTCATCGCCCAGGAACACGGCGGTATCATCCACGGTCTTGGTCTGCTCGATGGTGTTCAGCGTGTTCTTCGGATAGACGTGCACGTCGTAGTTCCAGGTGCCGTCGGCATTCGGATAAGGAATGCTCACGTAGAACGGTGCGGCCGCGGCATCGATCAGGTTGTCGCCCGAATCGGTTTCGGTGACCAGATACAGTCCCAAGTCCAAACCGCTGAAGGTAGCGATACCGCCCACTGTTACCTGGGGGACACTGGTGTCCAGGGTGTAGCCTGCAGGCAATGCGCCTCCGGCGGATTCTGGTGCCAGGGCTTCTGCCAGTTCCCAGCCGTCGGCCACGCTCAAGTCGATTGGCTCGCCGTCGAACAGCACCTGCTGCAAGGTGAATTCAACGCCATCCAGGCCCAGGCCCGCGCCGGGGTCCGGTTCCAGCAGGGAGCCGTTGTTGAGGCCTTCAACAGGGTCCGCTGAAGACTTGTGGACCGAGATGCTGCCGGGGGTCCCCGGCGTAATATCCGAAATTTCGTCAGCGGATGCGGCGGCTACCCCAAATAGCCCCATCCCAGCAAGTGCCATGGCACTTGCTCCGGCAATCAGCTTGCCGAGTCTGCGTTGCGTGAACACGATTACTCCTTTTGTGCGAGTGATTTTTACGCCTACCCAAGTTCAGCGTGATTGGTGAATTGGTTGAATCTAGCCGAGGTTGCGGCTATGACGGATACGGAAGGCCTGTGCACCCCAGATGCCCAGCCCCAGTACCAGGATTGCGCCGCCAATCAGATAAATCTGATCTCGGCCGATGCCACCGGTCAGTGGTAGCACGGGACCGTCCTGCTGCTCATTGGTAATGGCAGCAAGCTCGATCTGCAGTGCGTCGCCGGTGACCTCGAACTCATGGATCTGCTCGTCCTTGACGTAGCCCGGAGGAGCGGTGGTTTCCTGAAGCGTATAGCTGCCCCACTTCAGGTTTGCCAAGGCGAATTTGCCCTTGGCTGGATCCATATCCGGTCCGGTGCAGCCTTCGGCCATGCAGTCGGTGACCGCGATGGCTTCCGACTCATCGCCCAGCGGTCCGGTCAGGGTCCATTCGGCACCTGCAAGCAGGTCGCCGTCAACGGTGGTCTTGGTCCAGCTGGCCGAACCGGGAAGGGCCGTGTTCACGATGGTGCAGGTGGCCTCTTGGCCAAGCTCCAGCGTGATCGCCGCTCCTTCGCCGCTTCCGGTGCCGACGCAGCTCCAGGTGCCTGGTTCGTAGCCTGCGGCGGTGCCTTCCTCGGCCAATTGGTAGGTTCCCACGCCCACCGATGCTTCGGTGACGGCCGTTTCTCCGGTCTTTCCTTCGATGCTCCCCGCGGTGCCCGAAGCGCTCAGCGTCCAGTCATCGGTGGTCGAGGTTCCGTTGAAGTCCTCGTTGTCCACCACCTTGACCAGCGTCAAAAGTTGTTCGCATTCCACGGTGTTCACGATTGCCACCACATTGGGCGAGGGAGTCCCGGCCATGGTGTGCGTGGCGGATTGCCCTTCGACGCCGTCAATGGTCGAGCTGGTCACCTGGCACAGCTCGGGGAGCGTGCCGGTGAGGGTTTCCTCGATGGCCACCTCGTCCCCGATCAGATGCCCGGAACTGGTTGTCCCGAATTCAGCTGCTTGGCCGTCAATGCTCAACTCCGCATCTCCTGCCGGCTGCTCGCCGTGAGCGTACTCGGTGCCATTGACCACCCAGGTCTTGGTGACCGTCAGGTCAATTTCCTGGGTGTTGGTGAGCACGCAGGTGGCCTTGCTTCCGGCAGTGATGGTGATGGTGTTGCCATCGCCAACCACCGCGCCCTCGCAAGCCAGGTCCGTCAGCTGGTAGTTTTCCGGTCCGGTTTCGGAGATGACGTATTGGCCGGCAGCTACCGGGACATTGGTGACGCCTTCGCTGCCGGTCACTCCGGACAGATCCGTTGAGCTGCCATCAGCTGACAGCGTCCATTCCGTGGCCGCTGCCTCGCCGATGACTTCCTTTTCCAAGGTCAGGGTGGTGCAGTTGACGGTGTTGGTCACCGTGTAGGAGTTCAGTCCAGGTTGCAATACATGGTCACCCAGATCTCCCGAGGGGGCATTGGTGCACCCTGCGGGCAGCTGGGCCACCGACTCGCCGATGGTGATTTCATCATTGGCCTCGTAATCGGTGCCATTGCTGTACTTGGCGTAGCCGGTACCGAACTGAGGCGAGTTTTGGCCGGTCAGCTCAAGTGCAGCGGCGATGCCATCGGGCTGCTGGCCGTTCTCGAATTCCTCACCGTCGATGACCCAGTTCTTCTCGACCAGCACGCTGGAGCAGGTGCTTGGCACGGCAAGGGAAATCGGGGCGATCCAGTCACCCAAATTGGAAGTTTCTTCACGCGAGGAGGAGGAACGCAGATTCAGCGTGCCGTAATTTCCGGTACAGGTAGCTTCCCCAAACAGGGCAGTCAGATCCACGCCGATTTCCGCGAAGCCTCGCACCGGGATCGTGCTGATTCCATCGAAGCCGGTAATGGGCTGGGTATTCGTCGCACCGACAAAACCGCTCAGGGTTTGCTGCTGCACCCACTTTTCGGTACTCGCGTTCCACATGTAGGCACCGGCGAGGACCAGATTATTATTGCCATCCTGCTCGATGCTCAGGCGGAGGTCGCCGTCGGTTCGAATCGGAGTGGGAATCACCGCGGGGTCGTTCTTCTTGGCGTTGAGCTCAACGATGTAGCGGATGGTGCCGGTGCTTGTCCCTCGCTCGAATCCCAAGAAGGCGAAGACATGGCCATCGCTGGTTGTCGAATAGGCGTAGTTGCGGCCAATATCTGCTTGGCCGGATGCTTGGCCCGTACCGTTCACTTGGTTCGCAGCCCACGGCCAGCTCCTTTCGCTGGCACCGCGGGTGAATTGGGTACTGTCGTCGAAACCATCGTTGCCCGATGGTTGCGTCAAAACGGTCGTCCAATCATCCAGGGCACCGTCGTTGGCGCACAGGTTGCCATCAAGCTCAAATCCCCCAAGAATCTGAGTTGATGCCTGGGAAGCACTGCAGACGTCCCCTACTGCCATCGGTGCGAGCAGTTTGTTGTCAGCCTCACTGGGCGAGGCTGTCGGTAATGGTGATTCCGATGGCTTCTTGGCAGTTTCGGTAGGCGACTGCTCGGCAGGTGCCGAGGACTGCGCAGTTGCTGTCGGGCTTTTCGACGCTGGAGCCCTAGAAGGTGCCTCGGAGGCTTTTTCCTCTTCGCTTGCCGATTCCTCGGCTCGTGGCGTTTGAACAACCGGCGCCTCGGATTCAGTTTCCGGCGCGGCCTTCGGCGACTGCGTTACCGTTGGCTTGGTTTCAACCGGCGGCTTGGACGCTTTCGCTTTTGGCGCTGAGGTTTCGGAAGAAGCCGCAGCAGCGGAAGGCTCAGTCGAAGAGGGTGCCGGGCTCGTGGGCGTCGCGGAAACAAGCGTGGCTGCCGGTTCGGTTTCAGCAGCCGACGGTGCGAGTTTTGCTTCCGCTGAAGATTCGCTCACCGAAGTAGCGGAAGCTGGCACAAAAGTTCCGGCGAATGCCAGAGAGAAGACAATTCCGGCGCTAATTGCAACACTGGAAAAGGCGCTTTGCGAAGTGCAATGTTTTTTTGCTCCCCAGAGCAAGGACTTTTTACCTGTACGACCGTTGTTCCGTCGTGCAACTCTGTCCCCAACAGGTCTGCCAAACACAAGAATTCCCCAATATCCGAGGACATTGGGGATGCTAAACCTGAAGAACGCAGACTGGTGCGTAGAATTTGACGCTCGTTTCCCATAAACGAGTGCCTAAATTACAGCCAATTGATCCCCACGACCAACTGGCTTTCCCCAAGTTTTGCCGGACCCCCAAAATCCGGGCGAGTGATATGGCGACAGCGTATCGGATGGATTTCACTTTCGTCAACACTGAAGATTAATAAAACGATGCGGACGATCAATTTGTTGGCTGGAAAGGCTGAGAACGCGAAGTTTCTCGTGGAAAACGGATACCGTGGGGTCCTGAAAAAGCTCTAATAAGTCGCCTAAAAAGGAAATTAAAAAGAGGTGAACAGAGACCGCTGGAACCACCTACGAGGACTTTGCGCGGGCTCTTTCGGACGAGAACGAGCCGACCCTTCTCACTGTCTTTTACGACCGGCCGGCAAATACTCCAGATGGCCGGTCATGTCGCCTGGCGGCGGTTCCTCGACAACCGTTGCGGTTCTGGTGATAATCGACTTGACGCGTGTTCGGCTCCAGTACGGTGCTGATCTGCGGGTCACGGACCTGGGGCAGAAACTGCCCTACGAGACGAATTCCTTCGACGACGCAATCGCCTCGCTGGTCTTGCACTACTTGGAGGACTGGACAGGGCCGCTGGCAGAAATACGGCGCGTACTCAAGCCTGGCGGCAGGCACTTACTGTCGCTGAACCATCCGATCCAGTACCCGTGGAATCACCCTGGCAAAGACTATTTCCAGCGGGTCCAATACACCGATGAACTGTCCTTCACAGGACAGGCCGCATCACCGACCTCTTGGCATCGGCCGCTGCGTGAGACGATGACCGCATTCCTCGAAGCCGGAATCAGCGTCTACCAGGGCTGGGATCCGCCATATTCCAAGTATGCTTCCAAAAAGATCATTCCCGAGCGGTACGAGAACGGCCCGCGTTCCTGAGTTGCAGCGTCCTCGAGCTGCAACCGGCCAAGATAGGTCGCAGCCCGCCTGCGAATTCCGTGCGCGGCAGTGGACATCTGCCGAACTGGACGCCCGGCAGACGATGGATAGATCGATGGATCAGGGCAGTGCCGGGGTGGCCGATTCCAGCTTCGAATGATGCGGATCGACCAGTTCCTGCTCGGCCAGCTGCAGCAGGTAGTCACCATAGCCGCTCTTGCCCAGGGCAAGAGACAGGTGCCGCAGCTGGCCGTCATCGATGAAGCCTTGGCGCCACGCGACTTCTTCGGGCGAGCCGATCTTCAGGCCCTGGCGCGCCTCGACGGTGCGCACGAAGTTCGATGCGTCATTGAGCGAATCGAAGGTGCCGGTATCCAGCCAGGCGGTTCCGCGCGCCAAGACGGTGACATTCAAAGCGCCATCGTTCAGGTAGAGCCGGTTGATATCCGTGATCTCCAGTTCCCCGCGGGCCGAAGGCTGCAGATCCTGGGCCTTCTCGACCACGGAATTGTCATAGAAATACAAACCGGGAACTGCGAAATGGCTCTTGGGTTCAAGCGGCTTTTCTTCCAGCGAGATGGCACATCCTGACTCGTCGAACTCGACCACTCCGTAAGCGCTGGGATCCTTGACCCAGTAGCCGAAAATAGTCGCCCCGGGTTGATCCGAGTACCTGCCAAGCTGCGTGCCGAATCCCGGACCATGGAAGATATTATCGCCTAGCACCAGGGCAACTGACTCGTCGCCTATGTGCTCGGCCCCAAGCACGAATGCCTGGGCCAGGCCCTCGGGCTTGGGCTGGACCGTGTAGGTGAGCTCGATGCCGAACTGCGAACCGTCGCCCAGCAGATTGCGGAACTGCGGTTCATCTTGTGGTGTGGTGATAACCAGGATCTCACGGATCCCGGCAAGCATCAGCGTTGACAGCGGGTAGTAGATCATCGGCTTATCGTAGACAGGCACCAACTGCTTGGATATTCCCCGCGTGATTGGGTGCAAACGCGACCCGGTTCCCCCAGCTAGAATTATTCCCCTCATGGCTATCGAGCCTAATGAAGCGTGAAGTAGTCGCGTCAGAGTAGTCATACTCGAGAATTGCTAGGATGCTGCCCCGCTGCGTAGCCCTCTGGCTACATTAGTGAGATGAAAAGAATCCTTGTAACTGGGGGAGCAGGATTCATTGGGGCAAACTTCGTGCACCACATGATCGCGCACTCCGACAGTGAAATCACCGTACTGGACAAGATGACCTACGCGGCAAACCGGCAGTCGCTGGAAGGCCTTGACAGCAATCGCTTCAACCTCGTTGTGGGCGACATTTGCGACTACGTCCTGGTCAACGAACTGGTGCCGCAGCATGATGCTGTGGTCCACTTCGCGGCCGAGACGCACAACGACAATTCCTTGCATGATGCTCGCAGTTTCGTGAATTCAAATGTCTTGGGGACTTTTGAACTCCTGGAAGCGGTACGCAACCATGGCGTGCGCCTGCACCACATCTCCACCGACGAGGTCTATGGGGATTTGGAGCTGGATGATCCGCAGCGCTTCACCGAAACCACGCCGTACAAGCCATCCAGTCCTTATTCGGCGACCAAGGCCTCCAGCGACCTGCTGGTCAAGGCCTGGGTCCGCTCCTTCGGGATCGAGGCGACGCTGTCCAACTGCTCGAACAACTACGGTCCGTACCAGCATGTGGAGAAGTTCATCCCGCGGCAGATCACCAATATCCTCGGCGGGCTGAAGCCCAAGCTCTACGGCAATGGCGCCAATGTGCGCGATTGGATCCACGCCAGCGACCATTCCTCGGCGGTGCAGCTCATCCTCGAAGCAGGAGACTCCGGCCGCACCTATCTGATCGGCGCCGACGGGGAGAAGAGCAACCGCGAAGTGCTGGGGCTGATCCTGGGGCTGATGGGCAAAACGGCTGATGGCTTCGACTGCGTGGCTGACCGTGCCGGCCATGACCTGCGCTATGCCATTGATTCCACAGTTCTGCGCGCCGAGCTTGGCTGGGAACCCCGGTACACCAATCTGGAACGCGGGCTGGAGCAAACCATTGACTGGTACCGGCAGCACCGTTCCTGGTGGGAGGCGGCCAAGGCGAAGGCCGAACAGCGCTACCAGCAGCAGGCCGATGCGTTGAAGGTTGCCAGCTGATGGGAGGCACAGCGGAATTGCAGGTGGAGGAAAGCACGATTCCGGGACTCAAGGTGGTGCACTTGCCGGTGCACCGCGATGAGCGCGGTTGGTTCAAGGAGAACTGGCAACGGGAGAAAATGGTGGCCGCCGGGTTGCCGGACTTCCGGCCGGTGCAGAACAATGCCTCTTTCAATGCCCAGCGCGGGACAACCCGCGGACTGCATGCCGAACCCTGGGACAAATACATTTCGGTGCTATCGGGGGAGATCTTCGGCGCCTGGGTGGACCTGCGCCCCGGGAAGGGCTTCGGGAGGCTGTTCACCACGCATATGGGCGAAGGCCAAGCGGTTTTCGTGCCGCGCGGGGTGGCCAATGCCTTCCAGACCTTAGCCGGGAACACTGTGTATTCCTACCTGGTCACCGAGCATTGGACCGACGCAGCCCGGGCGGGGTACAGCTACGTCAATCTCGCCGACCCGCAATTGCGGATCCCGTGGCCCATCAGCCTCGACGCGGCCGTTATTTCCAAAGCCGATAGGGAACACCCGCTGCTGGCCGAGGCGAAACCGTTGCAGCCCAAGAAGATCGCGGTGCTCGGCGGGAGCGGGCAGCTGGGGCGCGCCTTCGCCGTGCTGGCGCAGCGCGATGAGCGGATCGCCTTGTACACCCGGGCCGAGGCGGACCTGCTGTCCCCGGGTTTCGCCTCCTCGCTGGACCTTTCGAACTGCAGCCATGTGGTCAACGCCGCGGCAATGACCGCGGTGGACCGGGCGCAAACGCCCCCGGGCAGTGCCGAGGCCTGGCGGGTCAATGCGGTAGCCGTGCGCGAGCTCGCCGCTCGATGCGCCGAACAGGGCGTGCCGCTGGTGCACGTGTCCACCGACTATGTCTTCGATGGCGCGGCGCGCGAGGTCGACGAGCAGCATCCGATCGCTCCAGCCGGCGTCTACGGGCAGAGCAAGGCCGCCGGCGAACAGGCAGTGCTGGCTCATGGCGTCAACTATGTGGTGCGCACCAGCTGGGTTATCGGGCAGGGCAACAACTTCGTTTCCACCATGCGCAGGCTGGCCGAGCAAGGCATTGGCCCCAGGGTGGTTGATGACCAATTCGGCCGGCTGACCTTTGCCAGCGAACTGGCCCGGGGCATCATGCACCTGCTGGATACTGGCAGCGACCCGGGGATCTACCATCTGCAGGGCAGCGGCGAATCGGCCAGCTGGTACCAGATTGCCCGCGAGGTCTTCGCCCTCTGCGGCTATGACCCGGATGCCGTGCACCCGATTTCCACGCAGGAGTATGCACTGGGCAAGCCGGAGCTGGCGCCGCGGCCGGCGAACAGCACCATGGACACCGCTAAGCTGCAGGCGACCGGCTTCGCCCAGCTGCCGTTGCCCGAATTGCTGGAGCAGTTCCTTCACGCGAGCCGCGTGAAGCCGTGAAAACCAAGTAGGTAAAAATCGAGTGTGGTCCAAGTGCCCGTTGGACCACCGGCCAAATGCCTTCAGCCTGATCCGCCAAACCCGCCCGAACCACCAGTAGTTCCAAGTCATCGCATGGCCGCGGAGGGCAAGCCCACGTGAGGCGCCAGGCTGCGCGGCACTATGCGTTCACTGGGAAAAGCCGAAAAAGTGACTGAGCTTCATTTTATGCGCCAAACAGGGTGATTTCGCTGCCAGCTCGCCCTAGGATGGAAGACTACGCGGATGAATCAAGTAATGCCATCCGTGCATTTGGGGGAACCAACCGATTGGGGCGGTTTGGATAATGGAATATTCACGAATCATCTCCCTTGCCAGCACTCGCAATGCTCAGAGGCAATGGGGAAAAAACAAGATACATTCGAAATTCTTGAGAATCTCGAAAAGCGCATTGGGCAGGGTCCTGACCGACCCGCACATCGCCGGATCCGTGGTCTCCGGACCGGTGGGCAGTGGGCGAAGGGCACTGGTGGAAGCGGAACTGGGCCAGTTGGCCGAACCACCGCAGCTGATCCGAGTGAACGGAAGCAACTTCGGCACGAAAGTGCCTCTCGGTGCGCTTTCCTTCCTGCTTGCCCAAATCGACGTGGGCGAGTACCCGACCCCGCATGAAATGATCCACGGACTGGGGCGCGTCCTGTGCACCGGCCAGCGGCCATCGATTGTGATGCTCGGGCGGCCCGAGCTGATTGATGAGCAATCAAGTTCGCTGCTGGCCCAGCTGGCCGCAATGGGCAAGATCAAGCTAATCGTGATCTGCGACCATGTGCAGGATCTTCCCGGCGACCTGTTCGCCTTGTACCGCTCGGGCCGGTTGGAGCACCTTTGCGTGAACCGGATGGGCAGCACCGAAACCCATGCCTTCGTCCAGCAGGAGCTTGGCGGGCGGGTCTCCGCATACAACTCTGCAACCCTGTGCTACCTGGCCGGCGGCAACCGCTCGCTGATGCTCAAGCTGATGCGCAGCTGGCGCGAGGACGGCCAGCTGCTGCAACACAACGGGACCTGGGTCCTGAAGGTGAACACGCTGGAGGCCGGGCCTGCGGTGCAGTCCCTGCATGCCGCGATGACCCATGGACTCGATGACGGCGAACGCGAGCTGCTCGGGGCCTTGGCCCTGGGCGGACCGGTGGCGCTCGATCGCATCCACCGTTCGGAGCTCACCAGCGAGCTCGACGGCCTGCTGAACCGTGGCCAGGCCAACTACCTGTCCGGAGCCGTCGGCAAGGTGGGGATTTCCAATCCGCTGCTGGCTTTGCTGGTCAGCGCCGAATACCGTAACCAGGCCCACGCCCGCGTCGTGGAACTGCTCGCCAAGCTGCACACGGATCCGGAAGCTGCACAGGTCCTGGCGCAGCTGAAGTCCCTGAACGACCTGGGCGACCACGCATCGCAGCTCAAGGTGGCTGAAGACTTCCAGCAGCAGGGCTATTTCGCCGAACGCTGGCCAGCTGACCCGCGCACCCGGGTGGGCATTGTGGAAATGCACGTGCGCGCGCTGGCCATGCTCGGCCAGCTGTCCCACGGAGTCGAAGCAATCGACCTGGCCAGGGCGGGACTGGACCAGGCCATCAGGGAATCCGGTCCGCGCGAATCCCTGGATATCGCCTTCCAGGAACTGGAACTGCTCAGCCGCTTCGCTACCTTGTTCAGCACCGAGATGACCAAGGAAACGAGCATCGCCGGAAGCAGCGAGGCACTGGTGTCCTCTTCGGGCTGGATGAGCGAGTCCTTGCACCTGAGGTCCCTGTCGCTGCAAGCTGCCAGCTGGGCGGCGCAGGCGCGCCAGGCCGATGCCATGAAGCTGGTCCGCTACGTGGACGAGGAACTGCGCAATGTCCGCTTCAGCGGCCCGGCGATTTCGAATTTCCACTCCGAAGACGCCGCGGACATCGAGTTCCAGCTGCTCCAAGCAGAACTGCTCGCCGGACGCTGGAAACTGGCATCGGACCGCGCCCAGCGTTTGGCCGATGGGCAGTACATTAACCCATTGCTGATTTCCTATGGAAATATCATGCGCGGGATCCTGCTCGGGTTGGGCAACGATTACGAGGCTGCCTTGCACCTGCTGGAACCGAGCCTGCACCAGATGGAGGTTGCCGGAGACCCGGGAACAGAAGCGCTGATCGGGTCGGTCATCGCCTATGCGCTGGCCTGCTCCGGGCGCAGGGCAGAGGCCTCGGTGCTGATTTGCCCGCAGTACGGGACCCCCGGGGGGATGCAGGTTCCGTTGAGCTTCTATTCCTGGGCGGCAGAAATCTTCTCCTGCCTTGCCTTGGCGGAACTCGGTTCGGCGCAGGCCGCACGGCGGCGCCTGGCTTCCTTCGCGCAGCTGGCCCGTGACGGCCAGCATGCATTGCTCGAAGCACTGACCCTGGGATTCATTGTGCGCCTGGGGGACCGGGGCGTGCTGCCACAGCTGCGCAGTGCCGCCAGCCGATGCGAAGGCGTAGTCGGGCAGAACCTGGAGGCGCTCGCCGATGCGGCGCAAGCCATGGACTCGTCGCGCCTTGTCTTGGCGCTGCAGGACATGGTCGAAACAGGGCACCTGCTCATGGCCACGCCAACGCACAACGAATTCGTCGCCGCGCTGGAAGTCAAGGACCAGCGCAAGCTCTCCCGCATGGTCAACGGCCTCAAGCGCGCCTCGGCTCCGCAGATCCAGCGGGAAAACGAGCTGCAGCTCGACGACCTGGAACAGCAGCCGGTCTGGATGCGCGAGCTGACCAAGCGCGAGGCCCAGATCGCCAAGATGGCCATCGCAGGCAAGACGAATCTGGAAATCGCCAAATTCAACGGCGTCTCGATCCGCACCGTGGAAGGACACCTGTACCAGGTGTATTCCAAGCTCCAGGTTCGCAACCGGCAGGAGCTCACCGCCCTGGACCGCACCAGCCGCCGTACTGCAGGGTTGAGATGAAACAGCAGCAATTGATCACTAGAACCAGGCCAACTGAATACAACCAGCTGCTGCAGATCCTGCAGCGGCCAGGCCCTGCTGGAGTCGTGGTGCTGGGTGAGCTGGGCATGGGCAAGACCAGCCTGGTAGAGGCAGTGCTGGCCACCCCGGGCATCGAGGAGCCGGTGATGAAGCTGCATTGCACGCCGTCATTGAGCACCATTGCGCATGGTGCCTTGTCGCCCTACCTGGGCGCCCTGGAAACTATCGACGAACCGGTGGGCGTGCTGCGCGAGCTGAACCGGAGCCTGTTCTCTGCCCGCGGGCACGCCGCGCCGCATATCGTGATCGTGGAAGATGCCCAGTTCCTGGACCCGCAGTCCTGCTACCTCCTCTCCCTGCTGGTGGAGAATGCCGAGGTGAAGGTGCTGGCACTGGGCAACGGATCCCTGCAGGCAGGCAGCCCGCTGGCCACGTTGGCCGAGCTTGGTTCCTTCACCACCGTGGTCCTGCAGCGGCTGGACCGCAACGGGGTGCGTGCGGTGGCCGAAGGCGTTATCGGGCGCAGGCTCGGCGCTGGCACGGTGCGCCTGATCGACGTGGTCACCGGAGGGAACCCGCGCTTTGTCGAAGCCTATGCTGCGTCCTGCATGGAGCAGGGCACATTGTTCCATGATGACCGGCTGCCGCAGGACCGCTCGATCCACGAGCCGGTGTGGATCGTGGCCCGTGCCCTGCCGGAAATCGATACCCGGCTGCTGTCGCTGGGCCGTGAGATCACCCGCGGCCTTTCCAGCCAGGAGCGGCGCACCTTGCTGCTGCTGGCCCTGGCTGGCCCGCAGCAACCGGATCTGCTGGAGCAATGCGGGCTGCCGTACGGCCGGCTGGTGAAAACCGGGGAGCTGGTGCTAAATGGCGGTGCGGTCTGCTTGAAATCCAGGCTGATGGAGCGCATCGTCCGGGCGCTGGCCTCGGAGCAGGATACTGCGCAGCTGCATGAGCTGTGGTACGCCGCGGCAGCCGAGCTGGGCAAGGCGCATAGTGCCAGGGAAGTGCTGTGGTGCCTGGAAATCGGAAAGCAAGTGCCCTCCGAGCTGGTCCTGGCATGCGCCGAGCGAACCGCCCGGAACCTGGACTTCACCCTGGCCCTGCGCCTTTGCGAATTGGGCAAGCTATCCCAGCAACATGGTCAAGGAGCGCTGCTCGAAGCGCAGGTGCTGCTGAGCATGGGCCGGCACTATGCCGCACGCGCCCTGCTCCTGCGCCTGATCGACCAGCTGACCGATCTCTCCCTGCTGGGCCAGGCCTATGCCTACCTGGTAGAGGTGACCAGCTGCATCGAAGCGGACGGCGCAGAGCTGGAGCGGATCCTGGATGAATGGCGGCAACGGGCCCAGGGGCATCCGGACGGCGAAGCGGTGGCCGGCTTCATGGCTCTGCAAAGCGCCGGGGCCCAGGCGCTGGATTTCTGGATCAGGGTGAATACACCCCGCGGCCCGCTGCCCAGCGTGGCCGAATTGCAGGATTTCCTTTCGGATCCGCAGCTGCCTGTGCAGGCCAGATTCATCGGGAAGATCATGCTCAGCGACCTTCATAGCTCCGCCGGCAACTGCCAGCAGGCCCTGGAACTGCTGGAGCCGGTGCTGGAGCTGCTCAAGGAGCATGCGCCGCTGCAGGCAATGTACGAAGTGCGGGTATTCTTCCGCATCGGCTGGAACCTGCTGTACCTGGGCGAATACGAGCGGGCCGAGGCCTTCATCGATTCCTACCGCCAACCCAGGCTCCGCTCCATCCAGCATTACCAGGGAGCCATCTCGCTGCTCGATGGCATCAGCCACCTGCTGCAGGGCAAGGTGCAGCCGGCCTTGGCCAAAATGGCCGAGTCGGTCACCGAGCTGCAGATCGTGGACACCACCCAGTTGCTGGCCTTGGCCAGCAACCTCTACCGGCTGCTGCTGGCGCGCATGGGCATCGATGTGCCCGTGGCCCTGGCTACTGCGCCCGAGGATTTCAGTTCCAGCGGCATGATTTCGCCCTCCGGGCAGCTGGGCGAGGAATCCTCGGAGCAGCGGATCTTTGCCCGGGCTTTTGCCGCGGGCCTGGGCAATCCGTATCAGGGCGAGTCGCTGCAATGCTTCCCGATGGTTGAACGCGAAATCCTGTTCAGCTTGACCAGGCAGCTGGGTGACGAAGAGCTGGCCGAATCAGCGAAGGGGGAAAGGCTGCGGGCCTTGGCCGCCGGCCAGGAAGGTTCGCGCGCTGCGCTGCAGGCGCGCTTGATGGAATTGCGCGGCTCTCGTCTCGGAGAACCCCTGGAGCAGCTGGCGCAGGAGGCCTTGTCCAAGCAGGACTACCTGGTGGTGATCGAAGCCTGGGCTCGGGCGGCCGAACGCTATGCGCAGGCCGGGGATCAGCGCCGGTGCGGTGCACTGCTGCGCCGGGCGGCCCGGCTGATCGAGCAGCACGGAATGCAGCCGGGGAAGTACATTGACCGCGTTCTCGCGATTACGGAGCTGACCGCCCGTGAAACCGAGATCGTCAACCTCGCCCGGCAAGGCATGAACAATGCCCAGATTGCCCGGGCTTTGACCGTCTCGCAGCGTACGGTGGAAGGCCATCTCTACCGGGTATTTTCCAAATTGGGGATCACCGAGCGCGCGGAATTGGACCACGCCGGGCTGGAAGCGGGTACAACGCGCAAGTAGCAGGTGCCGGTCTGCGCAATCTTGGGGTAAGTACCACCCGTGCCCCGCCCTGCGCTGGTGGGTAATGTGAAATGCGGGAGCTGGCGAATTACGCAGGAGTTCTTTTTTTCAACGAGTGCGTATCTGTCTGGCAGCGGTCGGTGTTGTGGCGGCGAAGCTCATCCCAGAAACGGGGCCGGCGGCCAGCGAATCCGCGAGGATTACCCCCAGCGCGACCGCCGGTCCCTTCCCGAAAAGGCCCTGTATCGGCAACCCCTCTGCGCCGATGCAGGGTTTTCCCGTTCCCGGCAAAATCTTTCCAAGTAGTAAGCGAGTAGGAACCAAGTGCAACGCGAGTAGTTACGGGCAATGCGGGCGGTCTTTTGGGTGTTCTTCCACTCGTGTATCGGCTGCCATTGCACTTTAGGCTCAAGGTACACAACGGCAATCCGGCTCGTGGGACAGCGTGATTGCCTTGTGTTTTTGGGGAACTCGCTTATTTCTTGGGGGAATACAGATGCATTGCTTTGTGTTGCCGGTCTGCGACCACCCATGCTGCGTCGAATCGCTAGCAAGGGTGGGAACAAGACATGTCGCAAATTAGCAGCAGGCTGCGCGAGGATCGCGTATCGTCGCTGGGCACCTGGACGCTGGCGCGTCCATCAATTATCGGGGTAGCCGGCACCGCCGGGGCCAAGGGCCGCGCCTATCTGCGCCGGCTATTCGGGACTGACTTGTTGGTGATTGCGCTGGTGAGCTCCTTGCCGGCAATCGCCCAAGCCCAGGGCTCGCTTTTGCACCCGCAGCTTGCAGGCAGCACGCACTACTACGTGCTGGCCGGGCTGGTGCTCACCGCAGCCTGGATGATCAGCCTGCGGTCCTTCAAAGCCCATTGCCTGGGCAGCGTCGCGGTGGGGATGCAGGAATACAAGATCATGGTCTATTCGGGCCTGGTGCTTGCCGGCTTCATGGGGGTGCTGATCGTGCTCACCGGCCAGGAGAGTCTGAAGATCTTCCTGCTCCTTTCCTTGCCGCTGGGACTGTCCGCGCTGCTGACCGGCAGGTGGACCTGGCGCCAGTGGCTGGGCTGGCGCTGCCGAAGCGGCTACGCCTTGAGCAATGTGCTGGTGTACGGCCAGCCGGATGACGCTGGATTTGCAGTCCGGCAGATTTCCAAGAAGTCGGGACCTGCCTACCGGGTGGTCGGCGTGCTGATGGACGGAGCGCCAAACCTGGAAGTCGAACGCGCGATCCGGAAAGCCGATCCGACCCTGCCGCTGGCCTATGACACCGGCGGCATCGAGCAGGAAGTCAACCGGTTGCACGCTGATTCGGTGGTAGTCGCAGGGCCCCTGGCCGGAGGCAACGAAGCCTTGCAGCAATTGGGCTGGAAACTGGAAAGCAGCGGGGCCAAGCTCATCGTGGCCTCCTCGCTCATCGGAGTGGCAAGCCGCCGGGTGCGCACCAGCCCGGTGGATGGGATGCCGTTGCTGCATGTGGAGCTGGCGAAGTTCACCGGGGCGCGCTACTTCTTCAAGCGCGGCTTCGATATCGTCTTTTCCGTGCTCGCCTTGCTGGCCCTGTCGCCGGTTTTCCTGGTGATCGCCTTGCTGATCCGGCGCGACGGCCCGGGGAAGGTCTTCTACGTTCAAGAACGGGCCGGCCAGGACGGGCGCCCATTCAAGATGATCAAATTCCGCACCATGGTCCAGGATGCCGAAGCGCGCTTGGCCGCCCTGCAAGAGCTGAACCAGGGGGCAGGCCCGCTCTTCAAAGTGAAAGACGACCCGCGGATCACCCGCTGCGGCCATTGGCTGCGCAAGCACTCCTTGGACGAGCTGCCGCAGTTCGTCAACGTCCTGCGCGGGGACATGTCGGTGGTGGGACCGCGCCCGGCCTTGTTCACCGAAGTGGAGTCCTACGAAGGGCACACCCGCCGCCGACTGCTGCCCAAGCCCGGGGTGACCGGTTTATGGCAGGTCTCCGGACGATCAAACCTGGAGTGGAAAGAAAGCGTGCGGCTGGATCTGTATTACGCAGAGAACTGGACCGTGCTCAGCGACTTGCGCATCATCTGGCGGACCTTTCGTGTGATGATCGAATCTGATGGAGCCTACTGATGAGTGTTGCACCCGATACCTTGATCCACCCGGCGCTGCGCGTAGCAGTCATCGGCGCCGGCTACTGGGGCCCGAACCTGGCCCGCAATTTCGCGATGAGCACCGAATGGGAGCTGGTGGCCATCTGCGACATGGATATGGCCCGTGCCGAAGCCTTGGCACGCAAGACCGGCAACCCGGCCGTGGTCGGCTCGATGGACGAGCTGCTGGCCAGCCACGCCATCGACGCCGTGGCCATTGCCACCCCGGCGCGCACCCACCACCAGATCGCCATGCAGGCCATTGCCGCCGGCAAGCACGTGGTGGTGGAAAAGCCGCTGGCCGACAACAGCGTGCACGGAGCCCAGATGGTCCAGGCCGCAGCCGAAGCCCGGACCATTCTCATGGCGGACCACACCTACTGCTACACGCCGGCGGTGCTCAAGATCCGCGACCTGCTGGCCGCCGGGGAACTGGGGGAGATCCTCTACATCGATTCCACGCGGATCAATCTGGGACTGGTCCAGCCGGATGTCGATGTCTTCTGGGACCTCGCGCCCCATGACCTGTCCATCCTGGACTTCGTGATTCCCGGTGGATTGAACACCCGCAACGTGACCGCCTTGGGATCGGACCCGCTGCGAGCAGGGAAATCCTGCATCGGCTACCTGTCCATGGAACTGGACAGCGGCATCCTGGCGCATATCAACGTTAACTGGCTCTCTCCGACCAAGATCCGCCAGATGGTCATTGGCGGCAGCAAGAAGACTCTGGTGTGGGATGACCTGAACCCGCAGCAGCGGCTGACGGTCTTCGACCGCGGGGTGGATCTGGAACGCCAGGAAATGATCCGCGCCGACAGCGAAGACCGCAAGGGCGCCACCATTTCCTACCGCCTGGGGGATACCTGGTCGCCGGCGCTGTCGGAATTCGAGCCGCTGGGGCTGATGGTCTCGGAATTCGCCGCCAGCATCAGGGGATCCAGGCCCGCGCCCACCGATGGGCCCTCGGCGTTGCGGGTGCTCAGGGTGCTCGAGGATGCCAGCTTGTCCCTGGCCGCAGGCTCCATCCCGCAAGCCACCAGCAACCGGAAAACACTCGTTATGGGGAACGTACTATGAGCGGAAACATTGAAAACCTGGCCGGGAAGCGATTCCTTGTCACCGGTGGTGCAGGCACCATCGGGTCAGAAATTGTCGACCAGCTCCTGGCCGCAGGCGCCGCGCATGTCGATGTGCTGGATAACCTGGTGCGCGGGCGTCGGAGCAATCTCGCCAACGCGCTGGCCAGCGGGCGGGTGACCCTCTATGTGGGGGATATCGCCGACCGCGTGCTGGTGCGCGAAGTGATGGCGGGCAAGGACATGGTCTTCCACCAGGCGGCCATCCGCATCACCCAGTGCGCCGCGGAACCGCGCCTGGCCGTGGACGTCATGGTCAATGGCACCTTCAATGTGCTCGAAGCCGCGGTGGCAGCCAAGGTCCCGAAGATCGTGGCGGCCTCGAGCGCTTCGGTCTACGGGATGGCCGAGGAATTCCCGACCGCAGAACGCCACCACCCATACAATAACGACACGTTGTACGGGGCGGCCAAGACCTTCAACGAAGGGCTGTTCAAGTCCTTCCGCGCCATGTACGGGATCGACTACGTGATGCTGCGCTACTTCAACGTCTACGGGCCGCGCATGGATGTGCACGGCGCCTACACCGAGGTGCTGGTGCGGTGGATGGAACGCATTGCCGATGGATTGCCGCCGCTGATCTTCGGCGATGGCTCGCAGACCATGGACTTCGTGGTTTCCCAGGACATCGCCCGGGCCAACCTGCTGGCCGCCAGCAGCCCGGTCGCCGAGGGCGTCTACAACGTGGCCAGCGGCACGGAAACCAGCTTGGCGGAACTGGCCCGGACGCTGCTGGCTGCCATGGATTCGGATCTGCCCATCGAATACGGGCCGGAACGGGCGGTGAACTCGGTGGTCCGCCGCCTGGCAGATACCAGCGCAGCGCGCGAGGACCTGGGCTTCGAAGCCCGCATCGGGTTGGAAGAGGGACTGCGGGCGCTCGTGGAATGGTGGAAGCCATTGCGCGAGGAAGTCGCCGCAGGCCGGGCACTGCACAAGCCAATCGGCGCCAGCAAGTAAGCGGACAACGATTTTTTGGGGGAAAAATCATGGATCGCATCAGCGTGATGAAACCATGGCTGGGAACAGCCGAAATAGACGCCGTAGCCGAGGTCATTGCCTCCGGCTGGGTCGCGCAGGGGCCGCGCACCGCCGCCTTCGAAGAAGCCTTCGCGCAGCACCAGCAGGTGGCGCACGCGGTGGCCACCTCAAGCTGCACCACCGCCTTGCACCTGGCATTGCTGGTGGCCGGGGTGGGGGCCGGCGACGACGTTATCGTCCCGTCCTTCTCCTTCGTGGCCACGGCCAATGCCCCGACCTATGTCGGGGCGCGCCCGGTGTTCGCCGATGTGGACGCCGCCACCGGAAACATCACCGCGCAGGGGGTGCGCGAGGTGCTCACGGAGAAGACCGCCGCCATCATCGCGGTGGACCAGGGCGGCATGCCGCTGGATTTGGCACCGCTGCGCCAGCTGTGCGACGAGCTGCACCTGGTGCTGATCGAGGACGCGGCCTGCGCGGCAGGATCAACCTACCAAGGGGCCCCTGCCGGGGTCGGCGCCGACGTCTCGGCGTGGTCCTTCCACCCGCGCAAGCTGCTCACTACCGGCGAAGGCGGCATGCTGACCACCGGCAACGCCAGCTGGGCGCAGCGCGCCCGGCAGCTGCGCGAGCATGCCATGGATGTCTCGGCGGCGCAGCGGCACAGCTCCACGCTGGCCCCGCAGGAAAGCTATGGGGAAATCGGCTACAACTTCCGCATGACCGACCTGCAGGCAGCCCTGGGGCTGGTGCAGCTGGGCAAGCTCGATGCGATGGTTGAACGCCGCAGGGCCCTTGCCGCCCGCTACCAGCAGGCCTTCGCAGGCATCCCCGGGCTCAGGTGCGTCACCGATCCGGGGTACGGGACCTCGAACTACCAGTCGTTCTGGCTCGAAGTGGGCCCGGAATTCCCGGTGGACCGCGAGGGGCTGCTGGCGCAGCTGGCTTCCGATGGCATTTCCGCCCGCCGCGGCATCATGGCTTCGCATCTGCAGCCGGCCTACGCCGGGCATTCGGGGACCACCACCGCCTTGCCGGTGACCGAGCGGCTCACCGCGAATACGCTGATCCTGCCGCTCTACCACCAGCTGGACGAGCAGCAGCAAGACCGAGTCATCGCCAGCGTGCTCGCGCAGGCGCTGGCCGCCGCCGGCGGCGAGTGACATGGCCCGGATACTCCTGCTGGCCGCCAGCGGGTTGGCGCGCGAAACCCTGGCCTCGATCGAGTCCACCGGGGACCACGAGGTGGCCGGCGTGCTCGATGACAATACGGCTTTGCACGGGAGCATGATGGGCTCGGTCCGGGTCCTGGGGGGACTCGACATGGCCGCGGGGCGCACCGAGCAATTGCTGCTCTGCGCCGGGCAGGGCCGGCACCGGGCTGCGATCGCCGGCCGGCTGGCATTGGATGACTCGCGCTATGCCACGCATGCGCATGCCTCGGCGTTCCTCGGGGCCGGCACGCGCCTGGCTCCGGGATGCATCGTGCTGGCCGGGTGCGTGGCCACCGCCGATGTGTCCATCGGGCGGCACTGCGTGCTGATGCCCCATGCGATGCTCACCCATGACGACCGGCTGGGCGACTACTCCACCCTGGCCGCCGGGGCCACGCTGGCCGGCAACGTGCAGCTGGGCGACCGGGTGTACATCGGCTCCAACGCCACGGTGCGCGAGAACCTGTCGCTGGGCGCTGATGCGGTGCTGGGCATGGGCTCGGCGCTGCTGCAGGACATCCCGGCCGGCGAGACCTGGGCCGGATCCCCGGCGCGCAAGCTCTACGGCCCCCGGGCCGCGGGCTAGGGGCGCGGCATGGCACCGCGCACCGGGCACGCCACCGTTGGCCCGCCACATACTTTCGAAGCAAGGAATTGCGCAATGGCATTGACTGGAACCGCAACGCAGCGGCATATCCCGCTGGTGGACCTCGCAGCGCAGCAGCGCGAGGTCCAAGGCGCCGTGGATGCCGGGCTGGCCCGGATCTTCGCCGAAACCGCGTTCATCGGCGGTGCCGCCGTGGCCGGCTTCGAGCAGCAGTATGCCGCGTTCCTTGGCGGCGGGCATTGCGTGGGCGTGGGCAACGGCACCGACGCGCTGGAGCTGGCGCTGCGCGCCTGCGGCATCGGCCAAGGCGACGAGGTGATCATCCCGGCCAACACCTTCATTGCCACCGCCGAGGCCATCCACCTGGCCGGGGCGCGCGCGGTGCTGGTGGACGTGGATCCGCAGTACCTGCTCATTGATCCGGCGGCCGTCGCCGCGGCCGTAACCAGGCGGACCAAGGCCATCATGCCGGTGCACCTCTACGGCCAGAGTGCCTTCGTCGAACAGCTGGAACCGATCGCGCGCTCGTGCGGGGCCAGGATCATCGAGGATGCCGCCCAATCCCAGGGCGCCACCCGCCACGGGCGCAGCGCCGGCACCCTGGGGGATATCGCCGGCACCAGCTTCTACCCGGGCAAGAACCTGGGCGCCGCCGGCGATGCCGGGGCCGTGCTCACCGCTGATGCCCGGCTCGCCGCCCGGGTCAGGCTGCTCGCGGCCCATGGCAGCCGGGTCAAGTACGAGCACGAGGCGATCGGGCGCAACTCCCGGCTCGATGCCATCCAGGCGGTGGTGCTCAGCGCCAAGCTGGAACGGCTGGCCGGATGGAACGCCGCGCGCCGGCAGGCCGCCGGGCGCTACGCCGCGCTGCTGGCCGGGCTGCCCGGGGTGCAGCTGCCGGTGCAGGCACCGGGCAACCAGGACGCATGGCACCTGTATGTGGTGCGGGTGCCGGACCGCGACCGGGTGCTGCACCAGCTGAACGCGGCCGGCATCGGAGCGGCAATCCACTATCCGCAGCCGGTGCACCTGACCCAGGCGTTCGCGCACCTGGGTTACCGGGAAGGGGACTTCCCGGTGGCCGAGCGGGCCGCCGCGCGGATCCTTTCCCTGCCGCTGTATCCGCATATCACGCCCGAGCAGCAGCAGCGCGTGGCCGACGCCCTGTCCGGGGCCCTGTAGCCATGGCCGGGGAAGGAGCACTGCGGGAACCGAAGATCCCGCGGGCCGCACGCGCCTTGACCTCTTCGGGAGCCTTTGCCTGGTCCTTGGGCAATACGCTGGTTTCGCGCCTGGGCACCCTGGGCATCGGCATTGTGCTGGCCAGGATCCTGGGACCGGAGCAATTCGGCACCTTCGCCATCGCGCTGGTGGCCCTGATGGCTGTGCTCAGCTTCAACGAGCTCGGGGTCAGCCTGGCCATCGTGCGGTGGCCCGGCGATCCGGCAGTGATTGCCCCCACGGTCAATACGATCTCGGTGATCGGCAGCACCATCTTCTGCGCCGTTGCGTGGCTTGCCACCCCGTCCTTCACCGCGCTGATGGGCGATGCCTCGGCCACCTGGGTACTGAGGCTGCTGATCGTCTCGGTGCTGGTCAATGGGGCGGTGGCGGCCCCGGCCGCTTTGCTGCAAAGGGAATTCGCGGAACGCACCCGGATGGGCATCGACCAGGTCAACGTCTGGGTGGGAGCCATCAGCTCGGTGGTCTTGGCCCTGGCTGGATTCGGGGCGATGGCCCTGGCCATCGGCCGGCTGCTGGGCGGGATCATTTCCGCCATCATGTTCCTCAGGGCCTCGCCGTTGCCCTACCGCTTCGGGTGGGACAAGGCATCGGCCGGGGCGCTGCTGAAATTCGGCTTGCCTTTGGCCGGTTCGAGCATGATCGTCTTCGCCATCGGCTACGCGGACCAGCTGGCCACCGGTGCCATGCTCGGGCCGATCGCGTTGGGGCTGTACGTGCTGGCCTTCAATCTCTCCAGCTGGCCGCTGTCGATTGTCTCCCAGCCGCTGCGGCGCGTTGCGCCGGCAACCTTCGCCGCGCTGGCGCAGGATTTCGCCGGGCTGAAGAAATTCATCATCGCCTTATCCAGCATTGTCGCTTGCGCCACGATCCCGGCATTCATTGCGCTGGCAGTGGCGGCCGAGCCGCTGGTCCGCTTCGTCTACGGCGATCCCTGGAGCCAAGCGGCGCCGGTGCTCAGCTGGCTGGTCATTGCCGCGCTGTCCAAGGTCTTCTGCGAACTGGCCTACGACTGCATCGTGGTGATCGGCAGCACCACGGCGATCCTGCGCATCCAGGTCATCGGGCTGCTCGTGCTGATCCCCTCGCTGCTGGCCGGAGCCCGCTTCGGCGGTCTGGCCGGGGTGGCGGCGGTGCAAGCGGCCGTGGCCTTTGCCGTGATGCTGCCCCTGTACCTGTGGAATCTGCGCTCCCTGGGCATCGGGCTGGGCGCATTGTCCGCCCGCCTATGGCTGCCGGTGCTGGCCGGCCTGGGGCTGGGAGCCGCGGGCTGGATGCTGGTGGCGTCCATAGAAAATGCCCTGCTGGGCCTGCTGGCCGTGGGCGGCCTGTGCCTGGCCACCATGGCCGGGCTCATTTACCTGCGCCGAGAGGACCTGGCCAGCCTCCGGGGGATTGCCCGGGCGAAAACGTTGGAGGAAACATCATGAAGATCCTGGTTTACCCGCACGACATGAACCTGGGCGGCAGCCAGCTGAACGCCATCGAGCTGGCAGCGGCCGTCAAGGACCTGGGCTACGATGTGGCGGTTGCCGGGCAGCACGGCAGCCTGCGCGCCAAGGTGGGCGAACTCGGCCTGGAATTCATCGAGCTGCCCGAGCCGGGCCGCCGTCCAAGCCGCAAGGTGGTCAGCGCCCTGGAACAGGCCATCGCCCAGCGCGGCATCGACATCGTCCACGGCTATGAGTGGCCTCCGAGCCTGGAAGCGGAACTGGCGTGCTTCAATGCCCCGGCCACGGCGGTCAGCACCGTGCTGTCGATGTCCGTGGCCCCCTTCATTCCCACGCACACCCCGCTGCTGGTGGGCACGGAGCAGATCGCCGCGGCGGAACGGGAATTCGGACGCGCCCTGGTGGAACTGATGGAACCGCCCATCGACACGCGGCTGAACCGGCCGGGCCTTGAACTGCCGGTGCGCGAGATGTCGCAGCGCTGGGGGATCCACGGCGGCGGGCTGACCATCGCGATCGTCTCGCGGCTGGCCCGCGAAATGAAGCTCGAGGGAATCCTGCGGGCCATCGAGGTCATCGGGCGCATCCCGGGCGGGGAACCGGTGCAGCTGGTGATTGCCGGCGGCGGCCCGGCGGCCGGCGAGGTGGCTGCCGCCGCGGACGAGGCCAACAGGCGCGCCGGCCAGCTGCGCGTGGTGCTCACCGGGGAACTGGAGGATCCGCGCTGGGTCTACCAGAAGGCGGATATCGTCCTGGGCATGGGAGGCTCGATCCTGCGGGCCATGGCCTTCGGCAAGCCGGCGGTGGTCCAGGGCGAAAGCGGGTTCTGGCGCGTTGTGGATGAATCCTCCCTGCCCGGATTCCTCTTCCAGGGGTGGTACGGGGCAGGAGCGGGCAGCGGGCAGGGGGCCGATGCGCTCCAAGCCCAGCTGCGCCCGCTGCTGGCCGATGCGGCGCTGCGCCAGCGCCTGGGCGATTTCGCGCGCCGTGTGGTGGTTGAGCGTTTCTCGCTCCAGGCATCGGCCCGGCGCCAGGTGCAGTTCTACCGCCAGGTGCTGGCCCAGGGCCAGGGGCGCAACCGGCTGGGCGCGGAGTACACCCTGGCCGCCGCCCGCTTTGCCCGGTACAAGTTCTCCCGGCTGGCCGCGCGGATGCGCGGCAGCGTGGCCGCCGACGACTTCAACGCCACGGCTGCCCTGCGTCCGGCCGGGGCATCCGTCCGGCCTCCGGTGCGTGCCTGATGCGCGGGCTGCGCGATGCCATAGTGGTCATCCCGGGAACCCGGTGGGAAGATACCCAGGGCACCGACCACCGCCTGGCCCAGGCCCTGTCGGAGCATTGCCAGGTGCTGTGGGTGGACCCTCCGGTGCCCTTCGCCGGCCCGGCCCGGGTGCTGCGGCCCGCCGGGGCCGGCTTCGCGCATCTGGACCAGCTGCAGGAGTCGATCATCCGCTTGCGCTACCTGGTCGCCCCCGGGTTCACCCGCCCGGGACTGGACCGGCTGGCCAAGGCCCTGCGCGATGCCGCCATGCTCCGGGCCCAGCGCCGCCTCGGGCTGCGCGTGCAGGCCACCTTGCTGCTCTCGCCGCGCGATGAATTCCCGGCCGGATCCACCGGCGAGCGCTTGCTGCACGTGACCGATGACTGGGTTCAAGGCGCTGCGATGATGGGCCTTGGCCCCCGGCAGGTGCGCCGCCGGCTCGCGAAGAACCTGGCCGCGGCCGACCAGGTCAGCGCCGTGTCCCCGTACCTGGAACAGGTGCTGCACGAGGTGGATTCGAACGCGGTGGTGCAGGTGGTTCCCAATGGGTGCACGGTCCTGTATCCGCAGGGCCAGGGCAGCGGCCCGGCGCCGGAACCGAATGGCAAGGTGGTGCTCCTGGGCCAGCTGAACGAGCGGCTGGATATGGAGGTGCTCAAGCAGCTGGCCGCCTCCGGGCTGCCCATCGAGGTGATCGGCCCGAGGCGTGAGCGCGGCCCGGTGGCCGTAGCAGGCCTGGACCGGTTCCTGGCCGCCGAAAATGTGCACTGGCATGGAGAGGTTGCGCCCGGCGAGGTGCCCGCGCTGCTCGCCGGCGCCATGGTGGGCATCACCCCCTATCTGGACAACGAATTCAACAGGGCCAGCTTCCCGTTGAAGACCTTGGACTACCTTGCCGCCGGGCTCGCCGTGGTCTCCACCGATTCCCCGGCCGTCCGCTGGCTGGACACCCCGTTCATCCGTGTCGCCGGTTCTCCCGAGCATTTCGTGGAGCTCGCAGGCCAGCTCGCGGCCGGCCCCGCGCAGGGAAGCGACCGCCAGCGGCGGATCGATTTCGCCAACGGGCATTCCTGGCAGGCGCGGGCAGCGAGCCTCATCGGAAGGATCAAGGTGCAGTAATGAAAAGCATGTTCGCCCTGGCGCTGGCCGCGGCCTGCGCCCTGGCCCTGGCCGGCTGCACCAGTTCGCAGGCCGAGCCGCCGCCGCCGAGCATCGGGCCCCTGGGCCTGGAGCAGATCCCGTGGGAGGGCGGCCCGGAGTACTGGAAGCAATTTCCCCGGGCCGACGCCGCCGGCTGGGATGACCCGTCGTTCTTCCCGATCGTGGCCTGGTACAACGGGATCTCCAGCCAGGAAGAAGTGGATTTCGACAAGGCCCTGGGAATCAACACGTACATCGGCATGCCGGCCAGCTTCGACGCGGCCTGGCTCGATTCCAACGGCCTGTACTGGATCGGCGGTGCCATCAACGGGACCTTCAATGCCAGCACCCCGAGCTGGGTCGGGTACATCCTCGATGACGAGGTGGACGGCCGGTTCGAGCCCGAAGCCGGACGCGAGCACTTGGCGCAGTTGAGCTCCGAGGTGCCCGAAGGGCTGTTCAAGTACGCGAACTTCACCTACATGGTGCTGGAAAACGACATGGCGGCCAGCGACTCGCAGAAGTACGTCAACGGCTACACCGACGTGGTGTCGGTGGACAAGTACTGGTACACCATCCCGCATTGCGCGGCCGAACCCTATCGCGATGTCTCCCTGGTGCCGATCAAGCAGGAATCCTGCCGGACGGCCTCCAGCTACGGGCAAACCATGGACGCGCTGCGGCAACGCGATGCCCAGGACGGGAAGCTGCAGCCGCTGTGGCAGTTCGTGGAGAACATGGGCGGCACCGACAACGAGGCCGCCTTCGATGGCTACATCGGCGCCGGGCCATTGCGCGGCGCGGTGATGAACTCGGTGATCCATGAGGCCCGCGGCATCCTGTACTTCAACCAGGCGCTTTCCGGGCCGTGCAAGGGCGGCAACGTCTTCCGCATGGCGCAGGTGCATGTGGGGTACTGCGGTGCCCGGCAGGTTGACGCCGCGCGCATCGTCAACAACCAGATCCACCAGCTGGCGCAGGTGATCAACACCCAGTCCCTGGCTTTCGAATTCAATGCCCGAGCAGACACCATGCTCAAGGTGCACCAGGGGCATGCGTATGTCTTTGCCATGCCGGTCCCGGGTGCCGAGCCGGGCCAGCTGCAGCTCCAGCTGCCGGAAGGGATTTCCGGCAGAACAGTTGAAGTGCTTTTCGAGGATCGGCAGATCCCGGTGGAAAACGGGGCCTTCGTTGATTCCTTCGACCACGAGTACAGCTACCACGTCTACAAGGTGAAGCTATGAAACCGACTATCGACCACATCATCCTGACCCGGTTCAATCTCCCCTCCAAGGGGGTGGAGAGCCTGGCCCGCGCCCAGGATGGCTGGCTGCGCAGCCGGCAGGAGCTGTTCGAGAAGTACTGCCTTCCCAGCATCCGGCAGCAGACGCGCAAGGATTTCACCTGGGTGATCTATTTCGATCCGCACAGCCCGCAGTGGCTCAAGGAGCGCATCGGGCAGCTGGGCGCGGACCGGAGCTTCATCCCGGTGTTCCGCGATTCGGTTTCGCCAGCAGAGCTGCTCCACGACCTCAGGGCCGCCGGTGCGGGATCCCGTGACGTCCTGTTGACCACGAACCTGGACAACGATGACGGACTGTGCCTGGACTTTGTCCAGAGGGTGCAGGATGCCGTGGCCGATGCGGGCCCCGCGGCGCTGTATATCGGCCAGGGGCTGATCCAGCGCGGGCACCGGTTGTACCTGCGCCAGGACCCGTTCAACGCCTTCTGCTCGGTGGCCGCCCCGTGGAGCGAGCCTGAAACCTGCTGGATGGACTGGCACAACAGGCTTTCGGAGCATCTGCCCGTCATCGGCATTGGCGGGAAGCCCGGCTGGCTGCAGGTGATCCACGGCTCCAATGTCAGCAACCGCGTTCGCGGACGGCGGGTGGGGCCGGGGGCCTACGCACGGGACTTTGCCGGCGGCCTGCACGATGCCGTCGCGCCGCGGGGCTGGGAGAGCCTGGGCGAGCGATTCATCTTGCGTCCTGCCCGCGTGCTCAAGGAGGTTCTGCGCCGCAGCGCCAAGGAGGCGATCATCGCCCTGGGAGGCCGGGACCTGCTGGGACGGGCCAAGGAATGGGCAGGGAAATATTCTCCTGCCCGGCGCTGAGCCCGGATCCATTGATCTACTGTCCAACAGCCCGGACAATGGGCTGCAGGTGCAGGCTTGGGGAAGCCGGCACCGGGTGAAAACAAAAAATTGGGGGAAACAATGTTTTTACGTGATCTGCTTTTCAGCTGCCTCAGACGCTGGTACATCCTGGTCTTGGGGCTGGTGCTTACCGGCTTGGGCAGCTACTACATTTTCAATGCCATCGAGCCGACCTATGAGGCCGAGGGCAGCGTGGTGCTCATTCCGCCCAAGGTCGCGGTGACGGTGGGGGACAATCCGTACCTCTACCTCGGAGGGCTGGACCAGGCGCTGGGCGTGCTCCAGGTGAAGACCACCTCCCCGGAAGTCATTACTCCGATCGTGGAGAAGTACCAGGGAGCTGAAGTCGCCATTGCCAAGGATGCGACCACTTCCGGTCCCATCGCGGCGATCACCGTGACTGCCGACACGGCCGAGGACACCATATCCCTGCTCGAGGACACCTTGGCTTCGATTCCCGCCACGCTCAAAACCCTGCAGGCCGAGTTGGACGTGCCGGAGAATTCGGTGATCACCTCCATGGCGTTGTCTAAGGACCAGGTGCCGGAGCCGAACAGCAAACGGCAGATCCAGTTCACGGCTTTCGTTGCGCTGGGCGGCATCAGCGCCTCCTTGCTGGGCGCCGGACTGCTCGATCGCATGCTGCTGGCATTGAAGAAGCGCCGTGCACTGCGGAAGCTGGGAAGGGGAACCGGATCGCTGGCGGTGCACGAAGGTCCAGGAAGCCTGGCGCCAATCCAGCCCCTGAAGTCCTCCGTGCAGCCGGTGGAGCAGGAACCTGGGCACACCGGGTCCGAGACCGGGATGAAGCGTGGAAGCGAACGTGCTCGCCTCAGAGGCTAGCGGGCCGGCCGGGGGCTTGAGGCAGAAGCTGCGCGATTTCGAACCGCGGCCCGTGAAGCGGATCGATGCCACGACGGTGTTGACCGCCTACCTGTTCTTGCTGCTGGCAGTCCCCTCCGACCGGGGGATCGGCCCGCTGGGTGCCGCCGGGTCTCCTTCCACGCTTTTCGCCTTGGCGATGCTGCTGTGGTGGGTCTGGCACCATGTGCGCGGAATCCGTGTCGAGCAGGCGCCCAGGCTGCAGATCATCCGCATTGCCTTGTTCGTCTTCATCGGGATGGTCTTGGCCAGCTACGTCAATTCATCGCAGCTGGCGCTGCCCTTCATTGACAGCAATGGCGCGCTGATGAACCTGATCAAGATCGCCGGCTTCGCCGGGGTGGTGCTGGTGGCCAATGACGGGCTGCGGGACCGCGAGCGGTTCCTGCTCCTGCTCAAGCGGGTGGCCTGGCTGGGCGGCGGCTACGCGCTGCTGGGCCTGGTCCAATTCTTCACCGGCCTGGATTTCGTTGACCAGATCGACATCCCGGGACTGTCTGGTGCCGGGACCGGCGGGGTGGATTCCCGCGCGGGCTTCATCCGCCCCGAAGCGACCGCTCGGCACACCTTGGAGTATGCCTCGGTGCTTTCGGCGACCTTGCCGGTTGCCCTGACCTTGGCCATATACGGGGCCGGGCAGAAGATGGTGGCCAGATGGCTTCCATCCGCGCTGATCGGCGGGGCGGCGATCCTCTCGGTGACGCGTTCTGCCTTGATCGGCATCGCGGTGGCCATGCTGGTGCTGGTGCCCACCTGGTCCCCGCGGGTGCGCAAGATGGCGTTGATCGCGGGACTTGCCGGCCTTGGCGTGCTGTACGTGGCCGTCCCGGGGCTTGCCGGGACCATCATGGGCATGTTCTCCGGCCCCGACTCCAGCATCGATTCGCGCACCTCCAGCTACCCGTCGATTGCCGGGTACCTGATGGTTGCCCCGTGGCTGGGGCGCGGACTGGGCACCATGACCGCGGACTACCGGATATTCGACAACCAGTACATCGGCTTGCTCATTGAGCTGGGGGTGCTCGGGGTGCTGGCTTTCATCGCCCTGGTGCTCATCAGCGCCGCCTGCACGATCTTCCGGCCGTGGGGAACGGATCGCAAGATCGCGGCCCTGGGGCCGGCCATTGGCGCCGGGATCCTGGCCGCCGCCCTGCTCAGCGCCTTCTTCGACTCATTCCACTTCCCCCAGGCCATGGGCATGCTTTCGCTGATGCTGGGCCTGGCCGGCGCGCACTGGAACATCTCGCAGGAGCTGGCCGCCGCACCGCTGATGGCGGCGGCCGGGCCGGGGGAGCCGCCGCGCTTGACCAAGCGGCGGATCCGCCGTTTGCTGTTCGTGGTGCTGCGCTGGTGGTTTGCCGTGCTGCTGATCCTGGCCGCGTTCATCCCGGCAGGGCTGAACGTCCGTGCTGCCACGGGCGTGTACTACACGAAGTTCGACGTCGTGTTCCAGGCTCCGCCGGGAGCGACCAAGGACAACGCGCTGCGCACCGAGGCCTCATCCACCGTGCACTACGCGGCGCTGGTGCAGCGGATCTACCAGGACAAGCACCGTGAGGCCGATATCCGTCCGGTGCGGGCGCCCTTGTACGGCACCGGCCTGCACGATGCCGAAGCGGTATACCTGCCGGATGCCGGCGGGCAATGGCAAACCAATTTCAACAAGTCCCAGCTCTCCGTGGAGATCGTCAAGAGCACGCCGGAAGCTGCACAGCAGCGGGCCGCCGAGATATCGAAGGAGATCGCCGCGTTGGCCACGGAACCGCAGCAGGCTGCCGGCATCTGGAAATCCTCGCAGATCACTACCGAACGGGTAGCGCAGACCATTCCCGTGGGCTATGTGGATGTGCGCACCAAGTACGCGTTGGCGGTCCTGCTGGCCCTGGCCCTGGGTACCGCTTTCGCCGGGGCCATGAGCCTGCACAAGTTCGTCTCCTGGCGCCGGTCCCCGGCGTAGGCACGCGAGGGCAAAGCGCTGCACCGCACGGCGGGCCTAGGCAGCCTGCCTGCTGGAATCATCGCGCTCCCACACCGCGCGTGGCCCGGCAGCAGCGGGCTTCTTCGGGACCCGGGCCAAGACCACCATGCCGGCGTACACCAGGGCGTCCCAGGCCGAGAACGGGCCGGAAACCGAAGCCAGCAGCTGGCCCAGGGTCGAACGCGTGCTCGGCTGCGCCGCGTTGGACCGGTGCAGCTCATGCTGCCCCCGGTAGTTCCGGCGCAAGATGGCCAGCAGCGAATGCGCATTGCGCGGGGTCTTCACCTGCACCGGGACGGTGGGCAGCACCGTCTTCTCTGCTGCAGTGAACTGCTGGTCGATGAACAGGTCATCGGCAAGCACCGCGGGAAAATCAGCAAAGCGGGCCCGCCCCTCCCTGCTCAGCCCATAGGCCCCGGCACCCCAGAGCGCCTGGTTGGTGCCGGGAATCCGCCGCCGGGCGCGGTAGAACGACTTGACCAGCCAAGAGGCGCCGGTAGTGTCGTAGGCGAAGGCCGGTCGAGCCGAGAGCATCCCCGGCGTGGCCAGGTGCTCGAACACCATGCGCAGGGCGCTGGGCGCGATTTCGATGTCCGCGTCCAGGTACAGCCGCGGGAACCGTGTTGCCTGGGCCTCGGCCTTGTTCAGCGCCGCGACCTTGGACGAGGCGGAAGCCTCGATGACCTGGATCCCATCGAAGCCGCGGGCAATCTGCGCGGTGCCATCGGTGCACCCGTTGCAGGAGACAATGACCTGCACCAGCCCGGCCCGGGCCAGCGGCTGCAATGGCTCCAGGGTCCGGGCGATGACCGCCGCTTCATTGTGCGCCGGGATGATCACCGTGCCAGAAGGGAATTGCCGGGCGGGCTGCACGCCGCCGGTCGCGGCCGGAAGGGTGGCCCAGGACGGCTCATCCACCACCGTGCGCAAGATCCCGCGGCGCTCGGGCTTCCAGCTGCGCAACGCCTCATGGCCAATGACCGCCGTGCGGAACAGGGCCGCGGTGCGCGCAGGCTGGTGCTTGCGGGCGTAGCGGATCCGATTGACCGCCATCAGCGACTCCAGCTGCACCGACGCCCCGGAGCCGCCCATCTCATGGGTCATGCGCGCTGCGGGCTCGTACCAGATGCTCGCCCCGGCGTCCCGGGCCCGCTTGAAGTAGTCGGTCTCCTCGGAGTACAAGAAGAATTGCTCATCCCACGGGCCCAGCCGGCGTTCCAGTGCCGAGTCGATGAGCAAGGCGGCCCCGGTGGCCCAGTCGATGCGGTGCGGGTGGGCATAGCTCTCGGGATCGTAGTCGATTTCCGAGCCCCAGCCCGGGCGCTGGGCCAGGCGCTCGCCGAAGAGCGCATCCCCGGCGGCCCTGGCCACGTTCGGCTCGCGGCGCAAGGAGGTGTAGGTCCGTCCGTTGGCTTCCAGCAGCCGGGGGACCACGATTCCGGCACGGCTGTGCCGCAGGCGCTGCAGCAGGCTTCTGATGGCTCCGCGGCCCACGGCCAGATCGGGGTTCAGCACCAGCACCGCGGCGCTGTCCCCGGCGTGCCGGCGGGCCGCATTGATCCCGCCGGCATAGCCCAGATTGGAACCGGTGGGGATGACGATGACATCATCGTGCCCGCTTAGCTGCGCCACCGTGGTGTCCGAAGAACCGTTGTCGGCGATGACCACGCGAAGCCGCAGGCCGCTGGCTTCGGCGCGCAGGCTGCCGATCAGCTGGTCCACCGAATCGGCGTTGTTGTAGGTGACGGCAAGCACCGCCACATCGGCAATACCCCGGCCGGTGGTGAAGCGGCCGGACCCGACCTGGTGCAGCGGCCGTACGGGCCGGGGTGCCTCGGGCAGGGGCTGAACCCGGGTGCCAGGCGCAAGCAGCTGGCTCCGGCGCTGCAGGGCCACCAGGCCCGGAGGATCATCGACCAGGTAGCGCCGCGCCATCCGGCGCGGCTCCAGCCCCAGCCGCCACGCCCATTCCAGTCCGCTGCCAGCGACCCGCTGCGGTGCGCGTCGCACCGTCCCGGCCAGGAAATCCACCACGGCACCGAAGGCCAGCAGGACGCTGGCGCCGGTCAGCGCGCCGTAGGAAGCCATCCACAGCTCCTGGCGCGGCTTGCCCAGGCCCACCACGAGGATATCGGTGCCGCTTGCACGGATCTGCTCGGCCAGGCGCAGCGAGCGGCCCTCGTCCTCGATGTCTTGGCGCTGTGGTGCCCAGAACCCGCAGACCTGCAGCTTAGGGCGGCGCTGCGCCAGCTGCACGGCCAGTTCCGCCTGGATGGCTGGCTGCCCGCCAAGGAATCCCACCCGCAGCCCGCGGGCTGCGGCCTCATCGAGGATCGGGCCGATCAGGTCGCTGCCGGCAAGGCGCGGCCAGCGCCGCCCGGTCAGCTGCTTGGCGCGCAGCACCAGCGGCGCTCCGTCCAGCAGGTTCAGCCATTGCATGGCCGGGGCATCGAACGCGTCGGGAAGGCAACGCAAGGACCAGGTGGGGTGCAGCGAATCGCCCAGCGTCCCCTGCCAGCGCCCGCCGTGGCCGAATTGCACGATATGGTCCAGATTTGCCGAGACCACGGACAGTGCCGCCGGCCGGGAATCGGCTTCCCGCCTGACGTGCAGCGCGTGGTTGATGATGCGGTGCACGGCCTCATCCTGGGCCAGCAAATCCACCACGATTCCGGCGAGGTCGGCGCGGTCAGCTGCGTCAGTCATGATCATCCCTGGATTGCTTGCGGATGCCGGTGCGCGTCCGGCGTGGCCTGCCGCGCACCGGCAAGGAAAGGAAAAAGAAGTACGGTACGGCCCGGGCGGCCGGGCTCAGGCCGAGGTCATGGAGCCGGTTCCCAGCTGCTCGTAGCGCTCGCCGGTGGCAGGGCACTGCCAGCAGCCGTCCTTGAATTCAAGGCGCTGCCCGGAGGTTCCCACCCAGCCGATTTGCCGTGCCGGCACTCCGGCCACCAGGGCGTGGGCCGGCACGTCGCGGTTGACCACCGCTCCGGCGGCCACCATGGCCCACTGGCCGATGTCCACCGGCGCGATGCACACCGCGCGGGCGCCAATGGATGCGCCTTGGCCGATGGTCACCGCCACGGCCTGCCAATCCCCGTTTGCCTTGCGGCTTCCGTCGGGATTGATGGCCCGGGGAAACAGGTCATTGGTCAGCACCGCGGCCGGGCCGATGAACACGCCATCGCCCAGCCGGGCCGGCTCGTAGACCAGCGCATAATTTTGTATTTTGCAGTTCCTGCCCAGGACCGCGCCGGGCCCGATGTAGGCGCCCCGGCCGATATTGCAGTTCTCCCCGAGGACTGCCCCTTCGCGGACCTGGGCCAAATGCCAGATGCTGCTGCCTTGGCCGATGTCCGCCGACGGCGAGACATCGGCAGTCTGCTCGATGCGAGTCATGAAATTTCCCCCAAGAATCCGGTCCGCGAAGAACGGCGCGGGAAGCGGACCCCAATGCCGCATCCCTGTTGGATTGAGCATAAGTCCTGGAGACTGGCACGGAATTGATCAGCGCAGAACGAGGGTACAGGCAAGGCAGCCAATCAGCCGAAGCAAGTAGATCTCGAGTAGCGCAGCTTCCGTACCGCGCTTATATCTTCCTTCTTGGAGGTATAGCCTAGTGAGCAGGTCATCCCGTATTTCTTCGATACCGGATGGGTGCTGGGGGAAAGCATGAAAAGCAAGGTTCTGGCCACGATCATCCTGGGTGCCGCCGCGATACTCCTCGTGGCCGCCCTGGCCCTGGATTTCGGCGGGCCGAAACCCACCGCGGGCCAGCAATCGCCAGCCACGACGGATCCTGTGGCCACCAGCCCCGCAGCCCAGCCCACGGACGGCCCGGCAACTGCTGGAACCGCCGAGCCTAGCGGTGAATCCAAGAAAGAATCCGCACCAGAGCAGTCCGCGCCGAAGCCCGAGGCGACACGTCCCTCCTGGGACCCGCAGCCCAGCGCCACGGAATCCCGGCTGGAAGTGCCCCAAGCGGCCAAGCCCTCGAAATTCGCCTTGCCCGATACCCCGAAGCGCGAACCGGTGCTGGAGACGGCCCCGAAGTCCTCGGTGGCCGAGGGCAAGCTGGTCAAGGGATTCCCGAAGGCCGCCGTCCCGGTGCCCGAGTCCACCTCCATCGTGCAGTCCTCGGTGCAGAACCAGGCCAAGAAGGTGCTTGTCGGCGTCGAGGGACGCAGCAGCGACAGCGTGGATGAGGTGCTGGACTTCTACGCCAAGCACTTCGAGGAGCTCAACTGGCTGACCACCCAGAGCGCGCCGGTCGAGGGGACCACCCAGCTCTCCGGCTCTTACGGGGCCGATTCCACCACGGTGACCGTGCGCCAGCTGCCCACCGGGGCTACCTCCATCGTTGCCGCGGGCATCTTCGAAGTCCAGGAGTAGCAGGTGTACCTGAGCCTTTCCGACTGGAAATCCGGAAAAGCCGCCGGGGCGCAGCGTGCCGCAACGGTGGCCTTCAAGGCTTCGCCCACGGTTATCGCCCTGGGGCTGGTGAGCATGCTGACCGATATCTCCTCCGAGTCGGTAGCTGCCATCCTGCCGCTGTACATCACCGGGGCCCTGGGGATGTCCATGGTGGCCTACGGCTTCTTCGAGGGCATGAACCAGTCCATCAGCTCGGTGGTGCGCATCGGCGCCGGCTACGCCGCGGATCGCAGCAACCGGCCCAAGCCGATCGCCGCCGCCGGCTACGGACTGTCGATGCTCGCCCGTGCCGGGCTGCTATTTGCCACCGGGTTCGGCGGCATCCTGGGGGTGATCGGCCTTGACCGGATCGGCAAGGGGATCCGGACCGCACCGCGCGATGCGATGATCCGGGCCGCGTCGCAGCCCGAGCATTTGGCCCGCTCTTTCGGGCTCCACCGGCTGCTGGACACGCTCGGCGCGACCTTCGGCCCGTTGCTGGCCTTCCTGGTGCTGGTGCTGGTTCCCGGGGACTACCGGATGGTGTTCGTGGTGTCCTTGGCCGCCGCGGTGCTCGGGGTGGCGGTGCTGGCCCTGCTGGTGCCCAACAGCAAGCTCGTGGATTCCGGACCCGCCGCCGCGGACCAGCCGGATGCCACCATGGCTGCCGGCAAGCCGAAGCTGCGCGAACTGGCCCGCGGGCCGCTGGGCAGGGTGCTGCTGGCCGCCGGGTTCCTGGGGCTGCTGACCATTGGCGATGGCTTCGTGTACCTGGCATTGATGGAGCACGGACAGCTCGATGCCCTGTGGTTCCCGCTGCTCTTCGTCGGATCGAATCTCTTCTTCCTGTCGCTGGCCCTCCCGCTGGGCAGGCTGGCGGACCGGACCTCGCGGGCGGCCGTCTTCGTCCTGGGGCATCTGGCGCTGGCCCTGGCCTACGCGTGCGCGGCCGCCGGCGGCTCCTGGCTGTTCCTGCTTGGCGCGCTGGCCCTGCTGGGCACCTTCTATGCGGCTACCGACGGGGTGCTCGCCGCCCTGGCCGGCCAGCTGGCCCCTGCCGGATCCACCTCGAGCGCCATCGGGGCCGCGCAGACGGTGGTGGCCGTGGCCCGGCTGCTGGCGTCCTCCGGCTTCGGAGTGCTGTGGATCCTGCTGGGCAGCACCACCGCCATGCTCATCGCGGCAGCGCTGTTGCTGCTGCTTATTCCCCTTGCCTGGCGGCTGCTGGCTGGCCGCGGCAAGCCTGCGGGGAATGCGGTCGCCCCATGACACCTGCCCATTCCCGGTTCCCGGCCAAGAGCAGGTGGCTGGCCCTGGTGGTGATCGCGGTGCTGGTGCTGGGGTTCGTCGCCATCTACGCGGTCCAGGCCTACGGCCGATACCAGGCACGCACCACCGGCGCCTCGGCGGCGGCGATCACCGGCCAACTAGCGGCAGCTGACCGGATCATCTTCCGCAATACCGCCCTGGGCGAAGGCTACGGGCAGGTGGCCTCCGTGGCCCTGGCAGAACCTTCGGGGCCGCGCCAGCTCTCGCAGCAGGCCTGCGACCGGGTGGACGCCACGAGCACGTACCTGTCCTGCCTGCGCACCAAGCGCGGCATCCCCACCACCTTCCATGCCACGGTCTTCAATGCCCAGCAGCACCCGGTGGAACAGCATCCCCTGTCCGGCGTGCCCAGTCGCACCCGCATAACCGATGGCGGGCTGGTGGCCACCACCGCGTTCGTCACGGGGCATTCCTATGCCGCGGGCCAATTTTCCACCGAGACCACTATTAGATCCGTGGGCGGGCCGGACTATGGAAACCTCGAGGACTTTTCCATGGATATCCAGGGCAAGCCGCTGACCGCCGTGGACCGCAACGTGTGGGGCGTGAGCTTCTTATCCGAGAAGGAGTTCTATGCCACGGTGGCCTCGGGCAACCAGACCTGGCTGGCCAAGGGAGACCTGGACAGCCGGAGCCTGGTATCGGTGGCATCCAACGCCGAATGCCCCTCGGTGTCGCCGGAGGGCTCCAAGGTGGCGTACAAGAAGCGCCGCGCCCAGCCGGGGCTGGCGCACTGGGATATTGCCGTCCTGGACCTGGAAACCCGCAAGGAGACGGTCATTGGGCTGGAGCTCGGCTTCGATGACCAGTTGGAGTGGCTGGATGAAGGGACCTTGCTCTTCGGCATGCCGCGGGCTGGCGCCCCGGGGGATAGCGATGTTTTCAGCATCGAGGCCCAGGCCAACGCCACGGCGCAGCTGTTCATTGAGCATGCGTGGTCGCCCTCCGTGGTTCGCGCCGCCCAGTAGCCATGCCTAAGCCCCGGGCGGCGGGGCGGCCAGGCAGCACTCAGGGAGTCGGGCCCGCCGTGCTCGGACTGGCAGTTCCCATTCCTGGCCCGGAGCTGCCCGGGGATTGGGCCGGCGCTGTGGAAGAAGCCGGGGCGCCGGTGGACGGCTCGGCCGTTGGACTGCCCAGATCGCCGGGGGTGCTGGTTGCGCCCGGTGCCGGGTCTTGCGTCGCTGGCGGGCTGGGCGAGGCAGATGAGTCTGCAGTGGTGGAGGAGCTGGAAGCGGGTGGCGCGGTGGATGCCGATGCATCTGCCGGCGCGCTGCTTGGGGCTGGTGCGGCCGCCTCTGGTACCTCGTAGAGCACGTCCACGAAGTAGTTCGTGTTGTTCCATGAACTGCCGGGCATGGTGCCGGCACCGTAGCGGAAGACGCCGTTGGAGCCTTCCAGCCTCAGCCCGGCCGTGGATTTGCCTTGAGCTAACTCTCCCGGTGAGTGGACGTACCCGCCGTGGGGCGCCTGGTAGGAAATGGTGAATTCGGTGCCTTGGGCGATATCCAGCGGTGTTCCCAGATAGGCGGTGTGCCAGCCCTGCTCGCTGGTGGCATCGAAGCTGGCGCTGCCCAGCTGGCTGCCGCCGGCATCCCAGATGGTGCCGGTGCGCGCCGAAGCACCCAGCGGGCCCTGGTAATAGCGCAGGGCATGAATCCGCAGGTCCTGTTCGGCCACCATGCGCAGGCCCAGTTCCACCGCCGCATTATCGCCCGGATCCAGCACGCTGGGCTGGGAATCCAATCCAAGGAAGGATGCTGTCGGGGCGTTGGCACCGACGGTGCTGAAGGTCCAGGGGGCCATGACTTGTTGCGCAGTTCCGTCGCCGAGCAGGTTCTGGGCATCTACGGTGATAACGCTGGCCTCGGGAAGCCCGGTGTCGGCGGTGAAGGTCAAGGTCTTGCCGCCATTGCTGGCCGCAGTGGATCCGGGAATCGCCGGACCGTTGGCGCTGGCCATGATCTCCGCCTGGCTGCTGACCGGCTGGTTGAATTCCAGGGAGATCGTGCTGCCGGTGGCTACCTCGGCCTGCCCGGCCGCCGGGGTGCGGCCGGCCAGTGCCAGGGGCTCCGCTTCCGGTTGGAAGCTGACATCCATCAGGTAGCTGGTGGACACCGTGGAGGCCGGGAATCCTTCACCGTAGCCGTAGTGCCCCGCGGAGCTGGTGGTTTTCAATGCGCCGACCTGCAGGGCGTTTCCCAGGGCCCCGGGCGAGGCCGGGTACACGCCGTTGCTGCGGTAGGCGGCAACGTATTCGGTATCCGGGTCTATGGCGACCGGCGCGTCGAAGGCCGCGTACTGCCAGCCGGAGACCGGGATGTCCGGGAACTGCAGCTGCGCTATGGCTTCTCCGGTGGAGGAATAGAGCCAGCCGTCAAGTGCGCCGGTTTCCCCGACGCTGCGGTAGAACTCCAGGCCGAGGATTTGCCCGGCGGTATCCGTGGAGAAACGTGTTCCCAAGGTGACCGGGACGCCGTCAAAGATGGCGGGAACCGCCGGCAAGTCCAGGCGGCTGAACAATCCGCAGGGGCAGGCCTCAGGGTCTTGCGCCGCGTCCGGCTGGATGCGGAAGGACCACGGCTCCACGCTGGCCTCTTGGCCTCCGGCAGTCTTGATGTTCTGGGGCGAGATGGTGATGATGGCATCGGCCGGGAACGGTTCATCTGCGGTGAAGGAGAGCATGGTGCCGTTCTCCTCCAGCGTGGTGGCCCCGGCAATGGCGTCCTGCCCGTTGGCCACCGATAGCGTGCCGGCCGCATCGATCTTCTGGTTGAAGCTCATCGTGATCTTGGCATCTGGAGCAACGCCGGAGGACTGGGCGGCGGGGGACAGGGCGGTCACTTCCAGCGGCGCGGCGGTGGGGCTGGGATCAGTTGTAGCTGTCGGAGACGGGCCCGGAGTGCTGGCGCCATCTGCGGTGGTGTAGGCGAGGTCAACGAAGTAGTTGCTCGAATTCCATGAACTGGCTGGGACGCTGCCGGAGCCATAGGTGAACAAGCCATTGGATCCGGAAAGGGCCAGCTCCGCATTCGACTTGCCGTCGGCGAAGTCAGCGGAGGTGTACACATAGCCGCCGCTGGGTGCCTGGTAGGAGACGATGAACTCGCTGCCCTCGACCATGGCCAGCGGTGTTGGAAGGTAGGCGGTGTGCCAGCCCTCGGCTGCAGCGGATTCGAAGGCAACCGAGGCCAGCTTGGTTCCTTGGGCATCCCAGATGGTGCCGGTATGCTCGCCTTGGCCCAGCGGCCCCTGGTAGTAGCGCAGCGCGTGGATCGCGATGTCCTTCCGGGCGGTGAATTTCAGCCCCAGTTCCACCGGGGCATTGTCGCCAGGATCCGTATTGGCCGGGGCCTGCTCGCCCAGGAAGGTGCTCAGCGCAGTGCCCTGCCCGGCGGTGCGGAAGCTCCAGGCGGCAATCTCGGCATCCCCGGATTGGGTGCCGGAGATCCCGGTGGGCGCCACGGTGACCACCGTGGCCTCGGGCAACGGCGCGTCCGGGGTGAAGCTCAGCGTGGTCCCGTCCGCATCCAGGGCCGAGCTGCCGGCCACCGGGCCGCCAGGGGTGTTGACCTCCAGTGCTGCCCCGGATTCCAGCGGTTCGCTGAAGGCCGCCGAGATCTGCGTTTCGACCGGGACATCGTTCTTCCCCGGCGACGGGATTTGCGCGGTGAGGCCCACGGGCGCTGCCTGCGGGGTGAAGCTGACATCCACCAGGTAGCTGGCCGAGACGCGGGTTCCGGGGAATTCCTCGGCGTAGCTGTACTGACCGGCGTTGCCGGTGGTCTGCAGCGGCCCGGCCGTGGTCGGCTGGCCGAAACTGCCGGGAGTCACCGGATAGATGCCATTGCTGCGGTAGGCGGCGACATACTCGGTACCGGCCTTGATGGACACCGGCGAATCGAACTGCGCATACTGCCAGCCCGTGGCCGAATCATCGGGGAACTGCACCTGGGCAATGGCACTGCCGGTAGCCGAGTAGAGCCAGCCGGTATGCGAGCCGGATTCCCCCGGGGAACGGTAGAACTTCAACCCGTTGAGCACCCCGTCGGTATCGGCGCTGAAGCGGGTGCCCAGGGTGACCGGGGTTCCGTCGTTGACCGCAGGATCAGCCGGGATTTCCTGGTCGTTGTAGAACCCGCACGGGCAGGCCGAAGGATCCTCGGGCACCGGCAGCATGGTGCGGAAGGACCACGTATTGCCACGGGCCACGTCATTTCCGGTCAGGTCCTTGGCCGCTAGCACCACGGTATAGGCCTCGCCTTCTGCCAGCGAAGCGTCCGGGGTGAAAGTGGCTCGGCGGGTGGTCTGGTCATAGGCGCTCTGCCCGGCGACTTCCTGCCCGGAAGAATTCTTCACGGTGATGCCCACCGAAGCAGGATCGCTTTGCTTCGACAAGGTGGTGCCGATAGCGGTGGCCACCGGGACGCTGCGGGCGGTATTCAGCGGCGTCTGCCCGTAGGCGCTGAGCTCGATGGACGCACCGGTCTCGAAGAGGACATCCACGTAGTAGTTGCTGCGGTCCCACGCGGTGGTGGGGAACCCGGCAGAGCTGCTGTAGAGGCCAGCGGACGGGGTGCCGAAGCCGCCGGCCACCTTGACCGGGGAAGCATCCACGCCGCGGTAGGCGAAGTCCTGCAGTTGCATGGCGTAATGGCCCTGGGGCGCATAGTAGGACGCGACAAATTCCTGGCCGGCCTGCACCTCCACCGGATTGCTGAACATGGCAGTCTGCCAGCCTTCGGCGCTTTCGTTGGAGAATGTGGCGGTGGCCAGGGCGGTGCCGTTCAGGTTCCACAGCGTCCCGGTGTGCGTGCCGGTATTGGCCTTGGACTTGTAGAATCTCACCCCGGTGATATAGCCGTCATTGGCTGCGGTAAAGCGCAGGCCCAGCTCCACCGAGGAGCCGTCGCCGGAATCCGGGGTCTGTGGCGTGAACTGGCCATAGGCGCTGTACGGGCCGGTGACCTCATAGGGGACCGGGGTTCCCTTCTGCGGGTAATTCCCCGAATCGTCGACGGCGCGCACCAGCAAATCCTGCTCACCGGTGCCCATTTGCACCGCGTTGATGGACCATTGCGTGGTGCCTTGCGCCAGCTTCCAGGTTTGCCCGGCGTCGAAGGAATATTCGACGGCCGCGACTTGCCCCTGGCCGTCGCTGGCCGTTCCCTTCACCGAGACCTGGTCGCCAAAGCCCACGGCGCTCGCCGGTGCCTCGGTGACCTGGACGGTAGGCGGCTGCAGATCCTTGGGCGCGTCTGGGTAGGCCAGCTCGCCCATCAGCGTGGAGGGCAGGGCATCCATATCGGCCAGCAGGTTCACCTCTGCCTGCTGCATCCGGGGGTCTTCCTCAGCGCCATTTCCGTCATGCCATTGGTCCAGGCCCCAGGTCCATTGCACCGAACCTGCCGAGAAGACGCTGGCTCCACTGGCCGCCTTGTAGAGCGTGAGGTGGTGCATGGTGGTTCCCGGCGCCACCTGGTTGCCGAAATCCTGCAGGTACTCGGGGATCTCGCCCGTGGTGGTGGACAGGTGGATGAGCCCGGGCGGGCGGAAGCCGTTGGGCAGGTCCTCGTTGGACTCGTAGCCCACGGTGTGCGGAGCCAGCTCGGTAGTGCTGCCGGGTTCCTGGCCGCCCAATTCGGTGTCACGCCACAGGCGCATCTTTCCTTCTTGGCTATTGACGGTGACCGGAAGATCTCCGGAGTTCACCATATAGGCCGTTCCGGTCAAGCCGTTCTCGGGCAATCCTCCGCCTTGGCCTGGCGAGGCGAAACGCGGGTCGCGCCAGGTGCCGGTCCATTCGGTGGACGGGTCAATCTTGGAATTGGACCAGGTCTCCTTGTAGCTGACCAGGGTCCGGTAGTCATTTCCTCCCGTGTTAGAAGGCTCGTAGCGGGTCCGCCAGTACACCTCATTGCCGGAGAGAAACTGCAGGTTCACCCCGGCATCCCGGGCGGCTTCCACATTGGCCCGTTGGGCGCCGGACCAGTATTCGTCATGGCCAACGGAGAGGAAGGCATTGTGGTTTGCCAGCAGGTCGCCGTGCCGGTCCGTATCCACTCCGGAGAAGTAGCTCACGTCATAGCCGTTGCGTTCCAGGAAGCGGACCATCGGGTATTCGGCACCGAAGTAGAAGTCCCTGGATTCAATGCCGCCGCGGGTGGCGAAGGGGCGGTTGTAGCTGATCTTGAAGGCGCGCCCATTGGCCGCACCCGAATAGAAGTCGGATCCGCCATAGAGGTTGTAGGCATGCCAGGTGGGATCCGAGGTCTGGAAGAGCACGTCCGAGGTACTGGCTTCATCGCGGACTACGAAGGTGATGTGGCTTGAGCCCCCGTTGTCGCTGCGGGTGAGCTTGGCAAGATAGACGCCGGAGACCGCATCGGCCGGGACATTCCAGCTCGCCGAAACCTTCCAGGTGCCGCAGTCGGTGAGTTCGGTGGAGGGCTCGGTCAGGCACTCTGGCTGATTCTGCGGCAACGGGACGCTGGGGGAGATCGAGGTGATCTTCCGCGCTCCCAATCCCTGGTACCAGCCGGTGCGGTAGATATCGATGGTGTAGTCCGGCGCATCGGTATCGATCTTGAAATCGACCGGCGAGCCGACATTGACGCTGATGTCGGTGGCGAAACCCTGGATCGAGCTGTCTCCTGCGCCCTGGATATCCCATTCGGTCCAGGGAGCACCCGGCTTGGAGTTCTCGCACACGATGGGATTATCAGCTGGCTGGCAGGGATCGGCAGCTCGGGCGGGCAGGGCAACGAGCAAGGAAAATACCAAGCCCGCAAAAGCTGCGCCGGCAATGGATATCAGCAGCATGCGACGGGCGCTGGAAAGCGGTAATTCCTTGACATGAAGATCCGCCGCGCTCATTCCATCCCCTTGGAGAGAACCCGTTTTCAACGGGAAAATCAACAGCGCGGCAAGCAAGTAGGCCACACCTGATCCCAGAATATGGACTGCCTGCATCAGCCAGATAGCGGTTACACGGAAAACGAGAGTATCTAGGGTGTGGCTCTGGGGAGAAGGCCAACTAAGCGGTGCGGACGCTGCCTGCGCAGATTCAAGTCCTGGACGGGCAACGGAAGCCTCGACCGCCGTCCAGGCGCACCACGCTGGAACAGGCAGGAGGGTCCATCGGGTGATGGCCACGTCGTCGGGCTGCGAACCATCCTGCTTCAGGTTTGGCCTGGTCCCTTCTCCCAAACGGAGACGGGGTATGGGCCGTCAAGCGCCAACGCGCGCCAGAGCCATCCCCCAAGGTCACACGGCCGAAGATGCCAGTATGTGGTTTCAGGATTCCCCAGACACTCGGTGCGCTGCATGCTGCAGTGTGCCTTGGACAGGTGTTCCCGCCGGAAAATAATGCGTTCACGAATAGGCGGTACTCTGTTCCAAGGGCGAGAGTGCTATTTGGTGGATGAACGCTACCGCAAGTGCTGGCGGCCATTGAGAGGATCTGGGAATCAACTGGTTCTATGTGGCGTATCCCGGACCGTAATAAACCTGGCGGCAGACGGCAGGTTGGGCTTGGATGCGGAAATTTCGCAAGAATATCCGTTGATGTCAGGATAGCGCTCGTCACAGTTTATCGAATAAGTGAAAGTTTTCACAAAGTCGGATTTTCCGTGCGTAACATGCGTGAATTCAAGGGAAAACGGGGGATGCATAGCGCTACTCTGGAAATGTAAGCAGCGATTAGCCGCTGCTTTCATGCAAGCATCAGCCCAAGAAATCGCAAAGGTGCCACACCCGTGTCTGACAACAAGCCAATCGTACTTCTGGCCGAACAACTCTCCCCAGCAACCGTTGCTGCTCTCGGCCCCGACTTTGAAATTCGTCAGACAGACGGAGCTGACCGCTCCCAGCTGCTCGAAGCCATTGCCGAGGTAGATGCAATCCTCGTTCGCTCCGCAACCCAGGTGGATGCCGAAGCTATCGCCGCAGCAAAGAACCTGAAGGTTATCGCCCGTGCCGGCGTGGGCCTGGATAACGTAGACATCAAGGCAGCCACCCAGGCTGGCGTCATGGTGGTCAACGCTCCAACCTCCAACATCATCTCCGCGGCTGAATTGACCGTGGGCCACATCGTGTCCCTGGCACGCCGCATTCCTGCTGCCAACGCATCGCTGAAGAACGGCGAATGGAAGCGCAGCGCCTACACCGGCGTTGAACTCTTCGAGAAGAAGGCCGGCATTATCGGCCTGGGCCGCATCGGTGCACTGGTTGCTGCCCGCCTGCAGGGCTTCGGCATGGAGATCGTTGCCTACGACCCATACGTCACTCCTGCCCGTGCAGCACAGCTGGGCGTCACCCTGCTGACCTTGGACGAGCTGTTGGCTGAGGCCGACTTCATCACCATCCACATGCCAAAGACTCCGGAAACCCTGGGCATGCTGGGCAAGGATGCCTTCACCAAGATGAAGAAGTCCGCATACGTGGTCAACGTGGCTCGTGGCGGTCTGGTGGATCAAGACGCGCTTTACGAAGCGTTGAAGAATGAAGAGATTGCAGGCGCTGGCATTGACGTGTTCGTCAAGGAGCCAAGCACCGATCTTCCATTCTTCGAATTCGAGAACGTCACCGTCACCCCGCACCTTGGCGCTTCAACCGATGAAGCACAGGAAAAGGCTGGCGTCTCGGTTGCCAAGTCGGTTCGCCTGGCACTGGCCGGCGAATTGGTCCCGGATGCTGTGAACGTTGCCGGCGGCGTCATCGATGAGAACGTGCGCCCTGGCATCCCGCTGATTGAGAAGCTGGGTCGTATCTTCAACGCATTGACTTCCGGCTCGCTGACCAGCATTGACGTTGAAGTTGCCGGCGAGATCGCTTCACTGGATGTCAAGGCACTGGAGCTCTCGGCACTCAAAGGCGTCTTCATGGACGTTGTTTCGGATCAGGTCTCCTACGTGAATGCCCCGGTTTTGGCTGAGCAGCGCGGTGTTGCTACCCGTCTGATCACCACCCCTGATTCGCCTGAATACCGCAACCAGCTGACCATCAAGGGGTCCACCAACGAGGGCACCCAGCTTGCTGTAGCGGGTACCTTGACCGGTCCTAAGCAGATCGAGAAGCTCGTAGGCATCAACGGCCACGAAATCGAAATCCCTATTTCGGATCACATGATCGTGGTTCGCTACGCGGATCGTCCAGGCGTCGTTGGCTCGCTGGGCAACGTGCTGGGGGAGCAGGGCGTCAACATTGCCGGCATGCAGGTAGCCCGAGATGAAAAGAAGGCGGAGGCCTTGGCTGTTATCAACATAGATTCGGCACTGCCACAGGGCGTTCTGGATGTTGTGGGTGCGGCGATCGGTGCGAGCGTCGCACGAGAAATTAACTTGGCTGACTAGCCCGTTCATTGGACCAACGTATATTATATTCTCTAGTCACCGAGGTTTGACTGATACAGGTCAGACCTTGGTGACTTACTTCGTGCGTGTAGGAGCCTAATACATAGCCTCTATTGTTTGACAGATACTTATTCGGGATACTAAACATTGCGGGACCATCGGCGACTTCGGAATTCTATGGCTGTACGTTGGAGAGAAAATAAAATTTTAATTGGGTAGAATAGCGAGCTAAAATAAGACGTGGCTGTCGAAATAGGCTAATATGCCACAGTTCCTAACTATAGTGCTCCGGGAATTGGGAAATAGCCAGTAGGAGAATTGCATGCGCGTAGTATTGTTTGATGGAATCCAAGAGATGCACGTGATTAGGTCTCTGGGAAGGGCATTTCAGAACCGTGGACACCACGTGTACCAGACCGGTAAACTGACTTCGGGATTTGAGTACATCACTGAAGGCCAGGACCTGGAATTAGTTCAAAGGTCAATCGACGACACTATTGAGTTCAAGCCAGATATAATCATCGTTTTCCGACCTTCAGCTTTACCAATTCCACTACTCAGGAGACTCAGAATTTCAGGTGCGAAACTTTATGTTTGGTTATCTGACGATCCGGTACTTTGGAACCAAACCTATAAATACTCAATTAACGAATATGATGTTGTGCTTCACTGCGGCGGAAAACCGATTCTTGATTTTTACGAATCAAAATTCGGGTATCCTACGGGCATCAATTTTCCATTCTGGACGGACTCTATTGAGTTCCCGTATTCTTACGGAAAAAATGAACCAGAGAGCGATCTTCTTTTCTTGGGAAATGCAGTTGGTCCTATAAGACGCCAACGATATTATGACCTAGGATTGCTTTCCTCGTCCTTAAAGATTCACGGCAATGTCAATCCAGATTACCTTGGACTCAGCGGCGGATACTTGGATACCCAAGAGGAAATACGAAGGGTTGGGTCAAGCGCAAAAATCGCGGTCAATATCCCCCAATATTTCCAAACTTACAAAGACCAGCCCATGTGGTTCAAAGAGCTTGGCGATTTAGGTTATTTTGAAACTCCAAGCCGGATTGTTCAGTACGCGGCAATGGGTTTACCTATCGTTTCATTAGAGCCAGACAACATATCCGCCAGTTCGTTTCAAAATAGTCTAAGAGTTGCTGATATAGCGACGTGTGAAAGTCTGACACGCAATTTACTCGAGAGCGACTCTCTGCAAGAAATTTCAATCCGAACGTATGATGAATTCACCAAATATTATCAAGCGGCCTCCAGAGTTATGGCAATTGAATCCTTAATGGAAAGCGATTCATGGAAAGCGGAGGACTCTAACGCTCGATCATCCTGGTACCGGCAATTCGAATCTAACCTCCATGATCACCCTACTGATGGAACGAATACCAACACGTACTTGCAGGATTCAACAAAGCATAAGTTATCCTCGACCGCGCATAGAGGATCGGAAGACAATAAAAAAGACGGTTTCCTGTTTAAAAAACTAGGCGAAAATGTATTGTTGATAGGAGAACGTTGGAAGTTTACCTTTTCCCCATCAAACGTATTCTATCGCCAGATAGCTTCCTTAGGAATAAATGTCACAAAATTCGACATTTTCGGAAATGGAAAAAATTTTAGTATCACCGATCCTACGGAAGTATTTGCGCGTATTATAAACGTAAATGGTTTTGAAGATAATCAAAACAAAGAATATGATTCAATCATATTGATCGGCGATAATTATTCTATTGATAAAAAGAGCAGGAAGGCGCTGGCGGATCGCGGTACAGTAATCATATCGCAAACGCTTCTGGGCCCCGAAGTTACAATGCGAACGAAGATACTTTCTTCCATATCTGATGCTATTACAAGCCCAGATAAATCAATGGTAGCTGCGTGTAAGCAAGCCGGAATCAAAAATGTAGTACATATTCCGGATATGGTTGATGAAGACTTTATTGTAGCGAGCAAAAGGATCGAACGTAACAGCTATGGAATAACGCTGCTATTTCAACGTGAAGGCCACAAAGCCCTACACGCAGATATTGTTACGGCTCTATCTTCGTCCGGTGCTGAAATTTTAGTCGCAGATGATTTTGAATCAGCCGATGACATAGGAAAAGTTGCTGAAAAGTTAGCAACAGATCTTTTGATTGTTTTCCCGGACCCATCGCGTCCAGGAAACCTTAATTCGAAGTTCTTAGGTCATGGA